>CAXXVF010000002.1:0-1987500 GCA_963663605.2 uncultured Sporobacter sp. | reverse complement strand
TTCTGTTAGTGAGGATCCAGAGTACCGCCGGACACGTGAAACCCGGTGGGAACGTGGGTGGACCACCATCCAAGCCTAAATACTACCTGATGACCGATAGAGAAGCAGTACCGTGAGGGAAAGGTGAAAAGCACCCCGGGAGGGGAGTGAAATAGTACCTGAAACCTTGTGCTTACAAGCAGAGAGAGCACGTTAAAGTGTGATCTCGTACCTTTTGTAGAATGGTCCGGCGAGTTATTGTATGCAGCGAGCTTAAGGTACTCAGTACCGGAGGCGAAGGGAAACCGAGTCTTAACAGGGCGCATGAAGTTGCATGTAATAGACCCGAAACCGGGTGACCTATCCATGAGCAGGCTGAAGTGGAGGTAAAACTCCATGGAGGGCCGAACCGACCCCCGTTGCAATGGTGGCGGATGACTTGTGGATAGCGGAGAAATTCCAATCGAACTCGGAGATAGCTGGTTCTCCCCGAAATAGCTTTAGGGCTAGCGTTGTTTTAGATTAGCGGAGGTAAAGCACTGAATGAGCTAAGGGCCGACGAGGTTACTGAACTCTATCAAACTCTGAATGCCGCATAATTGATGAACAGCAGTCAGACAGTGTGAGATAAGTTTCATTGTCAAGAGGGAAACAGCCCAGACCCACAGCTAAGGTCCCAAATATATGCTAAGTGGAAAACGATGTGGAGTTGCGAAAACAACCAGGATGTTGGCTTAGAGGCAGCCACTCATTGAAAGAGTGCGTAATAGCTCACTGGTCGAGTGACTCTGCGCGGAAAATTTAACGGGGCTAAGCATATAACCGAAGCTTGGGCTGTAAGCGCACATTTGATCCTGTTGTTTCATGGAGGAAGCCGAAGGCATCCGACATTAAACAACCTACTGATCGAAGGATTAGAAAAGATTCTTTGATAGCAGGCCTGTTGAGAGAACAGGATGAAATGTGCGTTTACGGGGTAGGGGAGCGTCGTATATGGGGTGAAGTATGAGCGTAAGCACATGTGGACTGTATACGAGTGAGAATGCCGGAATGAGTAGCGAGAATTATGTGGGAATCATAATGGCCGAAAATCTAAGGTTTCTTGGGGAAGGTTCGTCCGCCCAAGGTAAGTCGGGAGCTAAGGCGAGGCCGAGAGGCGTAGTCGATGCACATACGGTTGAAATTCCGTAACCACCGAAAGATTTAAGCACACTGACACATGGAGATAGCCGAACCCCGGCGTTGGTTGACCGGGGCGTAAGGGACCGAACATCAGTAGGGAAGTCGGCGATGCTCTGTGGCGAGAAAAGGTGTGAGGTATATCTGAGGTGCCCGTACCGCAAACCGACACAGGTAGATGAGGAGAGAATCCTAAGGCCAACGGGAGAAGGGTTGTCAAGGAACTCGGCAAGTTGACCCCGTAACTTCGGGATAAGGGGAGCCTGAGAAATCAGGCCGCAGTGAAAAGGCCCAAGCGACTGTTTACCAAAAACACAGGTCTCTGCTAAATCGAAAGATGACGTATAGGGGCTGACGCCTGCCCGGTGCCGGAAGGTTAAGAGGAGAGGTTAGCGCAAGCGAAGCTTTGAATTGAAGCCCCGGTAAACGGCGGCCGTAACTATAACGGTCCTAAGGTAGCGAAATTCCTTGTCAGGTAAGTTCTGACCCGCACGAATGGCGTAACGATTTGGGCACTGTCTCGACAGCCCGCCCGGCGAAATTGTTGTACCGGTGAAGAAGCCGGTTACCCGCAACTAGACGGAAAGACCCCATGGAGCTTTACTGTAGCTTAATACTGGAATTTGGTAATGCATGTATAGGATAGGTGGGAGCCTAGGAAGCTCGGGCGTTAGCTTGAGTGGAGGCGCCCTTGGAATACCACCCTTGTATTGCTGGGTTTCTAACCTGCGGCCGTGAATCCGGTCGGGGGACACTGTTAGGTGGGCAGTTTGACTGGGGCGGTCGCCTCCAAAAGAGTAACGGAGGCGCTCAAAGGTTCGCTCAGCACGGACGGAAATCGTGCATTGAGTGCAAACGCATAAGCGAGCCTAACTGCGAGACCGACGGGTCGAGCAGTAACGAAAGTTGGAGTTAGTGATCCGGCGGTATGTGCGTGGAAATGCCGTCGCTCAACGGATAAAAGCTACCCTGGGGATAACAGGCTGATCTCCCCCAAGCGTCCACAGCGACGGGGAGGTTTGGCACCTCGATGTCGGCTCGTCGCATCCTGGGGCTGAATTCGGTCCCAAGGGTTTGGCTGTTCGCCAATTAAAGCGGCACGCGAGCTGGGTTCAGAACGTCGTGAGACAGTTCGGTCCCTATCTGTTGCGGGCGCAGGAGAATTGAAGGGAGCTGTCCTTAGTACGAGAGGACCGGGATGGACATACCTCTGGTGCACCAGTTGTCGTGCCAACGGCATAGCTGGGTAGCTAAGTATGGACGAGATAAACGCTGAAAGCATCTAAGCGTGAAACTCTCCCTAAGATAAGTTCTCCCATCCATTATGGAGTAAGGGTCGATGTAGACTACATCGTAGATAGGTCGGAGGTGTACGCACGGTAACGTGTTTAGCTGACCGATACTAATAACCCGAGGGCTTGACCTAAAAATGCAGGCAAAAGCCTTGAGGGACGTTACAGGAAGTCATTGTTCGGTTTTGAAGGTGCAGAGATGCATATATGGTTATGTAAATGAGCACCTTTAGCTCAGCTGGTAGAGCACCTGACTCTTAATCAGGGTGTCCAGGGTTCGAGTCCCTGAAGGTGTACCACACCATTGGGGTGTGATACACCCCAATGGGTAATTAAAACCCACGCGCGTCTCGATTCAAAGCCCAGTGAAACGGGTTTGAATCGAAAAGGAGGAGCAACGAAGCGGAATGGATTTTCGCCGTAAGGCGGAAGAAATGAAGCGAAGTTTGCGACGACGCACGGCCCGTTGGTCAAGTGGTCAAGACGGCGGCCTCTCACGCCGCAAACAGGAGTTCGACTCTCCTACGGGTCATTTTATTTAAGCAAAAACTCCTTGAAAACGTTCCTTGACAAAGAAAGCATAATGGTGTAGTATTCGGTTTGAAATACCGATTACATAGTTGGTGTCCATAACGGTGAGGGTCCACCCGTTCCCATTCCGAACACGGAAGTTAAGCTCACTTGTGCCGACAATACTTGGCTGGAGACGGCCCGGAAAGATAGGTAAATGCCAACACAAAGAAAAGAGAACGAAAGCGAAAGCGTTCGTTCTCTTTATACCGTTCGCAAAGAGGCGAATCGCAAAGAGGCGAAGCCCTGCTATACGGCAGGGATTTGCTTTTTTTAATATGGAAGTGCAGCAGGATATTAATCAGCAGTACGGCGGCAGCGCGAAATCAAATGTACGGACAGTATATTTACTGAAAACATGTAAAAAATACAAAATCAACAAAAAACAAAAATCAAATTATTGCTAACGCAAAGCGATCAGCAAATCAATCAGAGGTGTAAAAAAGGAAATTGGATAACATATTGGTTAAAATCGTTATTATTCTTGCTGCTGCTAAAATCTTGGGGATCATAAGTCGGAAGTTTAAAATGCCGGAAGTGCTCGGCGCGCTGGTTGCCGGCATTGTGTTGGGACCGATCGTTTTTAATCTGGTCCAGAAAGATGAAAGTATTGAAATGCTGGCAAATATCGGCGTTCTTATGCTCATGTTTTTTGCCGGTATTGAAACGGATGTCGAACAGTTTAAAAAAGCGGGACCGTCCGCTTTCACAATTGCGATTCTGGGCGTACTGATACCGCTTGCGCTGGGAACAGTCACCACGCTTTTATTTTTTAACGGTTTGATAGAGAATATATTCATAGGTGTTATCTTGACGGCCACAAGCGTGAGCATCACGGTAGCAACGCTCAACGAGCTTGGAAAGCTGCGGTCTCGAACGGGGGTCAATATCCTCGGCGCGGCGGTCATTGATGATATTGTTGGGCTTATATTGTTGTCGGTACTTATTGCGTACACCAACAGCGGCGGCGAACATTCGCTTGTTACGACCATTATCGGAATCGTCGGATTCTGTGTTGCGGCCGTTCTGACTGTCATATTTTTACCGAAGATTATCAACAGATTCTTAAAAAACATACAGCCCACGCGCGCTGTTTTGACGTTTGCGATTTGCGGTGCGATTCTTTCCGGCTTTCTTGCCGAAGAGGTCGGCATCGCGGCCATTATCGGCGCTTACGTTTTCGGTCTTGTTATATCACAGATAAATAGAAAAGAGTACTTCAAGCACCGAGTTAAGATTATATCATCAGGGTTTTTATCCCCCATATTCTTTGCCAGCGTCGGTTTGACGGCCACGCGGGAGGGTATGAGTATCGGCGTTATTCTCCTTGCGGTTGTGATGATTGCAGCCGGTATCATCGGTAAAGTCGTTGGCTGCGGCGCCGGCGCAAAGCTGTTCAAGCTTAAAAACAGTGAAGCACTCCAGATCGGCGTGGGTATGGCGCCGAGAGGCGAGGTGGCGATCATTACGGCAGATATGGGCCTTGTTACCGGCGTTATATCTCAGGAGGTTTTTGTGGCGACAATACTCTTTGTTATGGTGACGGCTATCCTCACGCCGATTCTTTTAAAGCTTGTCTATACACATAAGTTTGAAAACAAGATAAACGGTGTAAAAAAGAAAAGACCTGAAGAGCCGGCAAAGATAGCATAGAACATAAAACTAAAATCCCCCGATGTCATATTGGACTATTCCATGGAAATCGGATATTGAGCGAATGCCCCCCTGTTGTAGGACAGACACTACAACAGGGGGGATTTTGCAGATAGGATAAGTAAAGAAATATGGCGGGCATACAGAATGCAGTTATCCTTGTAAGACGCTAAGCCGCGCAGACCATTGGCTTATGCGCGGCATCTTGTACGGATTAAATGAGGACTTCTGTATAGGCGTACGTATGACAATAAATTGGCCAGACGAGCAAAAGCTCGTCTGGCCGAAATAATTCATACTATTCTACATTTTGTTTTTTAGTCAGTTTCCGCAGAACGGTTCATAACATGACGCCGGAATTATTGATACATCTTGTCACGATCATTCCACATCCTGAAGTGCGTCGAAGCCCTGTTCGCCGGTGCGGATCTTGATTACGTTTTCAACATTGTATATGAAGATCTTACCGTCGCCGATATGGCCTGTGTAAAGGACTTTCTTTGCTGTTTCAACAACTGTCTGTACGGGAACTTTACTGACAACGATTTCAACTTTGACTTTCGGCAGCAAGTGGGTTTCGAACCCGACGCCGCGGTAGAAGCCTGTAATGCCGCCCTGAATACCGTAGCCGAGAACATTCGTTACAGTCATGCCCGTTATGCCGATTTTATCCATTGCGCTTTTGAGCTCTTCAAATTTATTCTGCTTGATAATGAGTTCAATCTTTGTAAGCTTAACGCCCGTTGCGGGTATTTCTTTCACCGGTACAGCCTGTTCTATCGGCACGGTTCCGGTGACTACGGCCGGAGCGATATCTTCAAGTGCGGCATATTCCGCAGCGCTTGTGTAATCGACCGTGACAAAATCGGGATACGCCTGGTTGCCGTGCTCGCCGATATCGAGGCCCTCGATCTCTTCTCTGACGCTGACCCGCAGTCCGATCGTAGCCTTGATCGCCAGCCATACCAGAATGGATGCGCCGAAGACGAATCCACCCACGCAGACGACGCCCAGCGCCTGACTGCCGAGCAGCGCGAAGCCGCCGCCAAAGAACAGGCCGTTGGCGGATTCAACATTACCGATACCATTCTGTGCGAACAAGCCGACGCAAAGTGTACCGAACACGCCGTTGACCAGATGGACGGAAAGAGCGCCGACGGGATCGTCGATTTTTCTGCGGTCAAAGAACAAGACGGACAGTACAACGATGATACCGGCAAGCGCGCCGATCAGCAGCGAGCTCGGTACGCTGACAAAAGCGCAGGCAGGCGTGATGGCGACAAGCCCTGCCAGAAGACCGTTGATCGACATGCCCAGATCCGGTTTCCCTATAATGATCCAGGCTGTTGCCGTGGCGGTCAGGATGCCCATGATACCGGCGGTGTTCGTCGTAATAAAAATATGCGAAATAGACAGCGGTTCGGCGGCCATCGTAGAGCCGGGATTAAATCCAAACCAGCCGAGCCAGAGGACGAACGCGCCGATGGTTGCCAAACTCATATTGTGGCCGGGTATCGGGTTGATTTTTCCGTCTTTTGCGTATTTGCCGATTCTCGGGCCGAGAACGATGACGCCGGCCAGTGCCGCCCAGCCGCCGACCGAGTGAACGACCGTGCCGCCGGCAAAGTCGAGCATCCCCAATCCTGCGAGGAAACCGCCGCCCCAGATCCAGTGGCCTATGATCGGATAAATCAAAAGCGTCAGTATAAATGAGAACAAAATAAAAGATATATACTTGACGCGTTCAGCGACGGCGCCCGAAACGATCGTGGCGGCCGTTCCGCAGAACACCAGCTGGAAAAAGAATTTTGTCCATAACGGTATGCCGGTCCAGTTAATCGCACTGTAAACGCCCTGATATGCTTCTCCTACTGCCGGAGAGTTATCAGCGCCCCCAACAAAAAACAGGCCCTGCGTGCCGACAAAACCGTTTCCATCCCCGAACATAAGACCCCATCCCAAAAGCAGGAAGCCGAGTGACGACACTGCAAAGACGATGAAGTTTTTTGACAGGATGTTTACGGCGTTTTTTTGGCGCGCAAAACCGCTTTCCACACATCCGAATCCAAGATTCATAAAGAATACAAGTGATCCGGCTACCAATACCCAAATGGTATCCATAATAACTGCTGATTCCATAATAGCCCCTCTTCATTACTAAATTAAAATAAAATATATAATAAAAAAAGACGCAGAATCATCCAGATTCGGCGTCTTTGCCTCCAGCGTCATTGCAAAACATTATTTTTTTATTACTATAACATTAAGCTGAATAATGGTCAATAGATAAATTCATTTTCGTTGTACGTATGGGAATTATTACTGAATAATTACTGCATTTAGAATATTTATTTTTATATCCTGCAGGACGCTGTTGCTGCTTTCTGCTTAATAGGAAGTTGCACAATAGCTTTACATCCGGGCTATTAACAGAGCATGGCCCTGCCTTTCGGCAGGGCCATGCTCCTTTAGTAAAAAGAGAGGGTGGGAGAAGTAAGCTGATTAAATTGGCATAAACGACGCCGGTTCGACATCGGCGCCCTGCCAGGTTGAACAGTAAAGGCGCCAAACCATAATGGTCCGGCGCCGTTGCCCTTATCAAGAAAGGTTTCTTGATATACTTTAACATAAATATGAATACTAATCAACAGAAAACTTCAAATAATCAAAAGAATGTTAATAATATAGAATATATGACAAAATAAATGAAGTGCGGCCGGCCATAACTTGTAATATAACCATTATCCGACACACCGGACCGCATCATATTACAGCGATTGGAAATATGAAGTCATTTTGATTCTTCTCGCAACAGGATAGAGCAAAGCCGCTATGACAACGCAGCCGCTCCATTGAATCAGGTTGAAGAGCGCGTTGCCTACGGCAACGGCAAATCCGAATACGCACGTTTCAAACAGGGCATAGCCGAGCGTCATGATTGCCCCGCCGCTTACGCATGCCGTCACGTAAAACCAAAATTTATCGTTTTTCATTATCAGTCCGGCTGCGAGCGCCATAAGGCCTTTTATGATAAAAGTCGCAGGCACATATATGGCATAGCCGAGTGTCAGGTCGGAGAGCGCGCTGCCGACGGCGGATGCGGCGGCGGCTATCGGCCCTCCCAACAAGTATGCTGTGAAATAGATCGCAATGTCCCCGAAATTGATATAAGCGCCGGACAAACCGATAGGAAAATAGATTATGCGCGTCACAACGAATATGATTGCGGCCGCAATGGCCGCGTAAGTTATTTTCCGGATATTACTGTTCATAATAACCTCTCTTCTGCTGGTGCGTACCAATTATTTCAGCGTCGTTTTTATCCCGTCAAAACCCAGGACGGCATCTGGAAAAATCGTCTGGGTATTTTTAGTGAAGTCCTGCGGGTTTTTCATTGCGGGGCTGTAATGCGTCAGCCATAGCCGCCCGACACCGGCGTTTTTTGCAAGACAGGCGCTGTCGCTGAAAAGCATATGTCCCTTTTCGTCCATCTTGGCGCGCATTTCGTCGTCGCCGTACATGCCTTCACAGATCAAAAGGTCGGCGCCGCGTGCGAAGTCCGTCATCGCATCCGTTATCGCCGAGTCCGTTATAAAACAGACGGAAATCGGTCCGCGCATGCCGTCCAAAACCATTTCCGGTTTTATTATCCGGCCGTCGTCCAATTTGACAGTCTGTCCGGCGTGAAGGAGCTTATACATTTTTTGGGGGATACCCAGAAGGCCGGCTTTTTGGGGATTGAAAATGGGTTTACGCTTCAGGGAAACGCGATAACCGAGGCACGTGATGCGATGCGCCAGTGGCAGATAGGAGATCGTTATTTCCTCATCTTCAAGATACCCTTGCGCATCGTTTTTTATTTCAATCAATTCCACAGGATAAGGAACAGGGGCAATGACCGTAAGCGCCGAGACGACAGATTTCAGGCCGACCGGCCCGATGATTGTCAGAGGCGTTTTTCTGCTGTTGTTGCCGAGCGTCAGCAAAAGCCCAGGGAGGCCGGCGATATGATCGGCGTGAAAGTGCGTGATTAATAGGATTTCCAGCCGGCTGAGTTTCAAACCGGCTTTTTTCAGGGCAATCTGCGTACCCTCGCCGCAGTCTATGAGAAGGGCTTTGCCCTGATATTCGATCCAACAGCAGCTCAGCCACCGCTCCGGAAGCGGCATCATACCGCCTGTACCGGGCAGACAGACGTCCAGCATCGCGTCCTCCTCCATCCTTCAGGCATATAGCATTAATCAATGATAATATTATAACGTGTTGCGACAGTGCGTCAATGCTCATTATCGTATTGAAATGGTCAAAATATGCAAAATTACGGTCCGGTTATTGTGTGGTATTCCAAATACTGCGATTAAACCAGAAAAGCTGGTTAGAAATTAGTAATTATTGTATACATGTTGACGGTACAGGATGATTGGCATTTATGTTTCAAAGATGCATCTTTAACATATGCAAGTAAAATAGTTGACAATACGGGTTTATAGTTGTAAACTCACATTGTGATCTATAGATATAAACCAAGCGGAGGCGTTTGAATGGAAAATATCATGCTTTGCCAGAGTGATTACCGGTTCATGTCGGTGGTATGGGAAAACGAGCCGGTCTCGTCGGGCCGTCTTGTGACGCTGTGCGCGGAAAGGCTGGGATGGAAAAAATCCACGACATATACAGTTTTACGTAAGATGGGCGAAAAAGGATTTGTGAAGAACGAGGACGCCGTCGTTGCGTCGCTGTACAAAAAGGAAAAGGTTCAGGCAAAAGAAAGCGAATACTTTGTAGAGCGGACGTTTGACGGGTCGCTGCCGGCGTTTCTCACCGCGTTTTTAGGCGGTAAAACGATCTCGGAGCGCGATGCGGAGGAGCTTAAACGGCTGATCGATACGCACCGGAGCGGGGAGGACTGACATGCAGGAGCTGTTTTTAAGCATTTTGAATATGAGCGTCACGGCCTGCTATGTGATTGCCGCCGTGCTCCTTGTGCGTTTGCTGCTAAAAAAAGCACCAAAGAAGTATTCTTATCTTTTGTGGAGCGTTGCCGGGTTCAGGCTTTTATGCCCCGTGTCCTTATCTTCCGTTGTCAGCATTTTCAACGCGGGCGTATTTAATATGACAAAGGCACAGAGCGCTGGGAACGCGGCTCTGCACTATATTCCCTCGGATATCGGGCATATGGTGACACCGGAGATAACGGTAGGTATTCCGGCCGCCAACACGCTTATCAGCGAGGGACTCCCCGCAGCGGCGGAAGCGTCAGGCGTCAATTCGATACAGTCCTGGGTACTGGTCGGCTCGATTGTATGGCTGGCCGGCCTGACGGTGCTTTTAATTTGCAGTTTGGTATCTTATCTGAAGCTTAAAAAACGCACGGCTGCCGCCGTCATACTAACAGACGGCGTCTTTGAAGCCGACAATATCCGATCGCCGTTTGTTCTGGGATTTTTAAGGCCGAAAATCTTTATTCCCTTTGGTCTGACCGAGCGGGAAAAAACCTATATCCTGCACCATGAAAGGTGCCATATAAAAAGAAGGGACCCGTTTATAAAATTGGCGGCTTTCCTGATTCTCTGTATCCACTGGTTCAATCCGCTCGTATGGCTTGCGTTTATTCTGATGACAAAGGACATGGAAATGAGCTGCGACGAGAAGGTGTTATCCCTGGCGGAAGATGAGATTAAAGCCGAATACAGCGCGTCGCTCTTGTCGTTTGCCGTAAACAGGCGTTTTCCCGGCGCAAGCCCGCTTGCATTCGGGGAGTCGCTTGTCAAGGGGCGAATCAAAAACATCCTGCGGTTTAAGAAACCACGCGTCTGGATCTCGTTTCTGTCGGCTGTTTTATGTCTGGCCGTTATTGTCTCGTGCGCCGTCAACCCGAACGGGAACGCGGAGCAGGCGGAAAACGTAATTGAATCATCGCAGGGGGTGCCGACGGATACGATTCCTGAAGCCGCGCCCGATGCATCACAAGAAACGCTGACGCCAATCACAGCACAACCCTACGGGATTTACGCCTTTGAAAAAAATGTTTACGCAAACCCGGTGAGTTCCTTCTTATACGCCAAGGAGAATATGCCGACCTACATTTTGTCTGAGGATTTTTTCATGACGTTGGACCGGGGAGGAATCCTGACCATAAGGCCCGTCGTCTATGAAGAGACGATTGTGGACGAGACGTCGTTTAACGCGCATTTTGACGACATCGCGCAGAGCTTCAATATGCCGGATATCTCGGAATACAGCCAGTGCATACAGTTTACGCTTTATGAAGGCGGCTCATCCAATAGGATGCATCGGCTTTTTCACATGGACGATGAGGTTTGGCTCGCCGACGGCGGAAACAGGATATGGCATATATACAAACTTATTGAAATCGACGCGTCATCGGTTGATCTGGACGGCATACAGAGCTGTATCTATCGAAATCTGGGTCTTGCTGTCCCGCTGCCGCTGGACTATACCAATAGAGTGATGCTGTCGGGCGGGTGGCTTGATACGGACGTTGTTATGGAAGCGCACTACTCCCGCGGCGGTCTGCTGTTCCGCATCGTACGGCACACGACTGATGCGTTTGACGATTACAGGGCGGCGTGCGAAGAGGCGGGAACCGACGCGGTTCATTTCGCAAAAGACTTAAACTATATCTATTCTTATGAGTATTCAAACGATGCAGCCTGTTCGCCGGAGTATGCTTCGGAGTATGACGCTTTGCTTGCCGAGCTTGAGAGCTTCATTATCCCCGGGATCTTCCGGGAAAACGATCTGACTGCAGTAAACAAGGAGCTGTAAGCATTTACAGCTCCTTGTTTTGGCAGTAACCTTTTATGACGAGTATCGCCCGCCTCCGGCGGGCGATACTGCTAGGTGTTTGTTTTCATCTTTTCATGGATGGCCCGCGCGGCGATGACGCCGCTGGCGGCCGCCTGCGCTAGCCCGCGTGTTACGCCGGCGCCGTCGCCGATGGCGTAAAAATCCGGCAGGTTCGTTTCAAGCGACTCGGTAAGCTGCGGACGTGACGAGTAGAATTTGACTTCCACGCCGTACAGGAGCGTATCGTAATTGGCCGTGCCCGGCGCGACCTTGTCGAGCGCAAATAGCATCTCAATGATATTGTCCATATGGCGTTTGGGCAGCACAAGGCTCAGGTCGCCGGGCGTAGCGGTGAGCGTCGGCTTGACAAAGCTCTTCGACAGCCGGTGTTCGTTAGTGCGCGTGCCCTTTAAAAGGTCGCCGAAGCGCTGTATCAAAACGCCGCCGCTGAGCATATTGGAAAGCGAAGCGATATGCTTGCCGTATTTATACGGCTCTTTAAACGGTTCTGTGAAACGGTTCGAGACCAAAAGCGCGAAATTGGTATTCTCGCTGCGGAGCGCGGGGTCAGAGTAGCTGTGCCCGTTGACGGTCATAAGCCCGTCGACGTTTTCAGTCACGACATGGCCGTACGGATTCATGCAGAACGTGCGTACCGTGTCCCCGTATTGCTTCGTCCGGTATATGAGTTTCGATTCATACACGGCGTCCGTGATATGTTCGAAGACCTTGGCCGGCAGTTCGACACGGACCCCTATATCGACCTGATTGTTGATGAGGCCAAGACCGAGCTTCCGGCACTCTTCGGAAAACCATTCCGCCCCGGATCGGCCCGGCGCCGCGATCAGATGCCGGCAGGAGACATCGCCGCCGGTCGTCTCAAGCTGGTAACCGTCCGCCGCCCGGATATGCGAAACAGCCGTTCCGAAACGCAAAACCACTTTATCTTTCATGTAGGCGAATATATTTTTGAGTATCTGGAGGTTGTTTTCCGTGCCGAGATGCTTGACTTTAGCGCCAAGCAGGTGCAGGTCGTTTTCCAAAGCCCTTTTTTCCAGCTTAAGCGCGTCTTCGCTTTCGGTGGAATAGACGGCTTCCGTCGCCCCGAAACGGACATTTACGGAATCGACATAGTTAATGAGCTCCATGATCTCCTGTTCCGGGCGGTAATCCTTGAGCCAGCCGCCGAACTCGGTCGTGAAGTTATATTTGCCGTCGGAATAGGCGCCCGCGCCGCCGAAGCCGCGCATGATCGCGCAGGTCTTGCACGACAGGCATTCCTTTGTTTTATGCGCCACGATAGGGCAGCTCCTGTTATGGATGTCAGCGCCCTGCTCCAGGACGATCACCCGCAGCGCCGGGATAAGCCTAACAAGCTCATACGCGGCGTAGATCCCGGCGATCCCGCAGCCGATTATAGCGACGTCATATTTTTCGCACGTACTCATTGCAATACCTCTGTTTATAAATAATAAATCATTATAAGTATACCACATCCGCCCCCGCGTGAAAAGAATTCGGGACGGCAGGTATCACGAAGCAAAGAAAGATCCCGGGGATTACATATCCCCGGGTATACAAACCATGTATTGGGATCGTTATGCTCTTTTCCCGGCACGGACTTTGATAAGCTCGGCTGAGATGCTCACGGCGATCTCTTCCGGCGTTTCCGCGCCGATGTCGATGCCGATCGGGGAATAGACTCTGTTTATATCTTCCTGCGTATAGCCGTCGTCCAGCAGATGGCTGAAGATGGTCTCGCGCTTTTTTTTGCTGCCGATCATGCCGATATACCCGGCGTTTGTCCTTAAAGCCCGTTTGAGGACGATCTCGTCATGCATATGTCCGCGCGTGACGATGACGATATAGCTGTCGGACCCGAATTCAATCGTATCGAAGGGCTTTTCAATCGATTCCGGCACGATGAGCTCGTCGGCTTCCGGAATACGGGTTTTGTTGGCGAACGCGTCGCGGTCGTCTATGACGACTGTGACGAAGCCGACCGTGTACAGGATATGCGCCAGTTTCTGGCCGCAGTGACCCGCCCCGAAGATATAGGCCGTACCGTCCGTGCCTATGGGGAAAAGGTATACATCGTACGCATCGAGCTTGTTAAACGCCGTACGGCAGCAATCGGCGTCTTTGAGCCAG
Source organism: uncultured Sporobacter sp. (assembly GCA_963663605.2). Classification (GTDB taxonomy): domain Bacteria; phylum Bacillota; class Clostridia; order Oscillospirales; family Oscillospiraceae; genus Sporobacter. The sequence goes on along the minus strand of CAXXVF010000002.1, from coordinate 1,973,866 downwards.
GAGACGACGCCCGCGTCGAAACCATCCGCTCCGAAAAGCTCGCCGCCGGAAACCAGGCAGTGGTTACGCGACGCCAGCTTGCCTGAATGAGGGATCACCGCGGCGATATACGAGCGTTCGTCCGAGCAGGCCGCGTTGAGCAGCTGTTCAAAATAGGGAAGACACCCGGGATCGCCGCCGTCGAAGAAATCGATAAGTATCGTCGCGCGCCCGCCGCAGACCGCGCCGATGGATGCCGCGTCGTCCTGTTCCAAAACGTATTCGGTTAACTCCGATACGCCGTCTTTGATGATGCGGGCGGCCGCCCGCTGGATATGCGCTTCCATGACGCCACCGCCGACCGAGCCAGCAATGGAACCATCCTGGCGGATGAGCATAGCCGCGCCCGCTTCTCTGGGCGTCGAACCGCTGCTTTTAAGGATAATGGCCAGCGCAAAACTGCTTTCTTTGTTGAGCTGCTCTATAGCCGCTTCAGCTATCTTTTTCATTGTTTCCCGACCTTCGTTTATGAGTTTGTCAAAGAGGCGGCGGATAATCGCACAGGCGATGACTGCCGATTCAATCCGCGGCTCTTAAGTCCGTTATCTTTCGCTTGAGCGTTCCGGTTGTAAAATATCCGATGTCGCCTTCGGTGATCTCTAAAAGCAGGCGGCCGCTTAAAAACAGGTGCGGAAGCTCCGACCGCAGCAGCCCGGACAATTCATCCGCGTGAAACGGCGCGCGGTTCGGCCGGACGGTGATACGCAGGCTGTCCCTGCCGTTTGATGCATGCAGCTGGGCAGAATATTTAACGACCGACGGTTCTTTAAGTATTGCCTCGTCGAGCTGCGCAACGGACAGCGTGTTCCCGTCCGACAGCGTGACGGCTTCCGCGATCCTGCCCGTGACGCGGTCTAAGCGTCTGAGGACCGTTCCGCAGGGGCAGGGCTTTGTCATAAGCCGCGCCCGATCGCCCGTCCGATAGCGGATGAGCGGCATGCCACGCCGCGTCAGGGTGGAAAAAACGACCTCGCCGTATGTGCCGTCCGGTACGGATCGTCCGCTTGCCGGGTCAACGATCTCGAACAGGAGATCGGCCTCCCGCAGGTGATAGCCGCTTTTAGCATCGCATTCCACGCCGCCGCCGAGCCCCGTTTCCGTCATGCCGTAATGGCCGTAAACCCGTACGTTCCAAGCTTTCCCAATCGCTTCGGCCGCTGCTTCCGAAACGTAGTCGGCGCTCAGCAAAACACTTTTAAGCGTCGGTGCTGTCACTTCGTTTTCACTCAGGCGCGCCATAGCCAAAATCTGCGACGGTATCCCGACGATGCCGGTTATATTTTCGCCTATAAGCGTATTGAGCGCGTGTGTTTCGTCTTTTACCGGGCCATAGACGACGCTTTCGCATCCGAAACGGGCGAGCCCTTTTTTTAAAAGATCGCCGACGCTGCCTTCCGTATTGCCGGGCATGCAGATCATCACCCGGTCGCCCCGCCGTGTAAACGTTGTCATACCGTGATGGAAGAAGTCGATCGTGAGTTCCTGGTCGTCTTCCGTAAAAAAAACGCGTTTCGGCCGGCCCGTCGTACCGGAGGTATTAAGCGTGACGATCCGGTCGATTTCTCTGGGAGACACGCACAGGAAATCGTTTGTACGTTCGGCGATATCGTCCGGATACGTAAAAGGCAGCCGGGTGATGTCGTCAAAGCCTTTTATCGCGCCGGGGTCATGTTCAGACAGCCGTTTTTTATAAAAGCGGCTGTAGTTCTTTACATATGCGAGCGTTTCACGGAATTTACCAAACTGGTATGCCCGCAGCTTCGCCATATCAAGCTGCCCGCCTGCGCCGGTTTTATCCGCTATCCACTTTTCCAAAGGCGTTTTCTTCATATGCGTGCTTTTATATCTTTTCTGGCAATGATCAAATAATAGCAGTAATCGGACAGCTTGAATCCATTGCCAAACTGCGAGCTTAAAAACTGTCCGGTACTACAGGTTTTTTCGAGCCGGCCTTTCAGTTCGGCCGCATAGGTGACGAGCGCCGGGGTGTGGTCCTCGCTGACAGCGATACGGAATCCGTTTTTTTCAAGCCGCTTTTCAAATTTTGAAGGCGTGGGGAGGCCGGAAGCCATACCCGCACCGGCAGGTTTCGTAAACAGGTCAGAGATAATAAGCGTCCCGTTTTTTTTGAGCGCCTTTACGCATTCATCCAGCGTTTTCCCGCTGCAGCCGATGACCGAAAGCGCGCACTCGAAAAGAATGGCGTCCAGGCTTTCCGGCTCGAAGGGCAGCGTTTCACAGTCCCAGCGGATAAAGCGCAGGTCGGGGCTTCTTTTCAGCCCGATACGGATGAGCTGCTCCGAAATATCCAGCCCGATCATTTTAAACCCATACCTGCCGGCGAGATAAGCGGCCGTGGCGCCCGCGCCGCAGCCGACGTCGGCGACTGCCATGCCATTAGTGAGCTCGGCCAGCCGTAAAGCGCGGTCTGTCAGACGGAGCCCGCCGGGGTGCATGGAATGGTCCTGCAGGCGGGAGAATACTTCGCATTCATAAATGTTTTCCACCGCCGCTTATTCCCCCTTCAGGCCGGACGTCAGATAACAAGCGCAAAAAGGAATTGTCCGCCCGTCCCTGTATACATGCAGGCTGCACCGCCGAAGGCGTTCGAGATCGAGGGTATAAGCGTCCTGAAAGGCCATTGCCGTAATAGTGAAGCCGTGCGTGCGGACTCTTTTTAAAAAAGTCTCCATATCCTGATAGTCTGCCCCGGGCGCATCCTCCGCGTACGCGTCAATCCGTTTCCACCGGCGGGATACGAAATTCCGGTTTTTCAGATGTGCCGTATCGTTCTCACCGCAGCTGCACGCAGCCGTATTGCTTTGCGTTGTGAGTTTTATGAGGGAATCCGGCAGTACGACGAAATCTCCGTGGAACGTGCAGCGCGGATGATCGCAGCATGACGGGGCAAAATCAGTGATTTGTATCAGGCCGTCCGTCTGGGACTGGACGGCACGTAAAATCTCCGGCAGCGTGATGCGGTCTTCATCTTTTGGCGCTTTCGGATACCGCCCGAAATAACTCACGGGCTGGAAATGGACACCCCGGACGTCCGGAGAGCGCTTCAGGCCGAATTTAATGATTTCACCGATGTTGTGATCGTTGACGCCGGGGATGACCGTCGGCACGAGCGTCACGCCGACGCGGTTCTTGCCGCAGGCTTCGACAGCGGCTTTTTTCTTCTCGACAAGCGGTTTCCCCCGGATCGTTTCATAGATGGCGTCTTCCGTGCCGTCAAACTGCAAAAATACAAAAGACAGGCCGGCGTCTTTAAGCGCTTTCATATAGGCTGCATCCTCGCCGAGGCGCAGGCCGTTCGTATTGAGCTGTATGTTTTCGCAGCCGGCTTTATTAGCGGCCGCCACGATTTCCGGCAAGTCGTCGCGAACGGTCGGCTCGCCGCCTGAAAGCTGTACGAACGTATTGCCGGCCCGAACGAGTTTTTTAAACTGCCCATAAAGCGTATCGACGGACGGCTCGTCTTCCGTGCCGCCGCTGTCTGCATAGCAGACGGGACAGTTTAAGTTGCAGCGGGGCGTGACTTCCAGTAAAACGCAGCAGGTTTTACGAAGGTGAGAGGCGCACAGGCCGCACGCATGCGGGCAGTCCTTTGACACCGGGTCCGTCTCCGGCAGAACACCGCCCCACGTTTCAAAGGCCGGCGTGTCCCCGCGCCAGACGACGGCGGAAAAACGTCCGTGCTCGGGGCAGTTTTTTTCAAGATAATAGTTTTGTCCGCTTCTGAAAATCTCTGCCGGCAGCTGCTTGAGGCAGACGGGGCATACACTCAGAGTCTGCCGTACCGGCTTGCGTATGGTGCGGCGGATTGTTTTTTTCATGCGTGTTTCCTCGGCCTCTTGATTATTTGTCTTCCATCTGTGTTTCGACTTCGGCCATCCGGCCTTCGGCCAGTTCCTGTGGTATGAAGACGTTGCCGCATTTCGGGCATCTTAGGACCTCGTGGGAGAATGTGTGCCCGAGGTATGAAAACAGCGTCTTCTTGACGACAAGTTCTTTGTCGCATTTTGCGCATTTCCAGGACGTGTTTGACTCCAAGGCGTTAATCCTCCCTGTTGAATTTCATTCTGTGGCTGTAGGCGTTTAAGATTTCGTATGTCCCGGACGAAATCTCTTTATACTGGACCCAATAGGTCAAAACCGATTTCACCATGCTGCACTGGACGACACCGTCTTCGCTGATAAATTTCTCGCCGGAGCGTTCGGCCAGCCATATGGCCTCTTTCAGATCGTCCTCGATGATCAGTTTCCGGTCGAGCGCTTCCGCCAGAACGTCGCCGATGACGAGTTTCATGTCGTCCCATTCGTGGGGCTCGGGGGTGAAATCTTTCCCGGTAATGTTTTTCATGAGCTGTTTCTTGACCTCCAGAGCGTTTTCCTTTTTGGACTGCAGGCTGGGCGTGCGCTTGCCGGGAGCGATATCAAACGCCATATCGAGAATATGCGCGCATGCTTTGTCTTTTTGCCGGAAGACTTCCCGGCAGTTGGCGCAGTATACGATATAAGGTTTATCACTGGCATCACAGCGGTGCTCCGTTATCTGGTCGTAAAGCGCCGGGTTGGCCAGGCGCATATGCCCGCCGTATCCGCAGCACCGGTTTGGATCAGACAGCTCCTCCGTTGACACGCCGGCCCGTTTCGCCAGGACACGGACGCTTTCCTGCATGGTTGCGTCGTCACGGGCGGTACATGGGTCGAATACGGCAGCTTCTTCATAAAGGCGGGCCGGAACGATCGCTTCATCTTCCGCCATCAGCGTATACAGGCTCATGAGCTTAATTTCAGGCATAAGCAGTCGGAAAACGTTTTCGCAGTATGCGCAGGCGAAGACAAATATTGGACGGCCCATGTCCTCCCATATAGTACGGATGCGTTCGACGTTTTCAAAAAGAAGCTTTTTGTCTCCTGCCCAATAGGCCGGCGCGCCGCAGCAGCCGAGCACAATACCCGCGTCCAGCTTCCCGCTCAGATAGTTAAAAGACTTCAAAACGTGATCCGGTTCCGCGGCGCCGAGCTGACAGCCGGGGAAGAAAGCGTAATCGCAGGTTTTTTTGCCTTTTGGCGGCGATGCGAAAAAAGCTTCGGTAGTGTGAAAATCAAATTCCCGCATCCAGAAATCATGAAAAGCGGGGATGTTCTTACCGGCGTCGAACCGGTTCTCGCGTGAAAACTGCAAAAGCGACCCGATGTCCACTTCGACCGGACAGACGGATTTGCATTTACCGCAGATGTTGCAGGAATAGGTCTCCCGCGTAAGCGTGCGTTTGGAGATTGTTGAACCGGCCTGCATATCCGTATACACCTCGAGGCCGAGCTTGTGCGGCATTTTTCTAAACCACGCGATCATTTCACAGTTTTCTTTGCAGGTTTCGCAGTCGCACTTAAAGCATCGGGACGCTTCGGCTTTTGCCTCTTCTTCGGTATAACCGTCGGGGTCGGACATCAAAACAAGCGGCTTGTTTTCAGCGCCGTCGTGGTTAAGGTAATGCACGCAGCCCGGTTTTCCCGCGTTCGCCCCGGGTTTAGGAGATTTGCCGGTCTGGAAAAACGTCTCCATAGTTTTTGATACTTTGGGGCCCTGTGCGATAGATTCCATAAGCGGCATGCCGCAGACGGCGCCGCCCATGAAGACCTTTGGATCGGAAGTAGTCAGGAATTCCGAATTCCAGCTGTCCGCGAGCCCGAATGTCTCTCCGTTTTCGCCCGTCGCGATATACACGGCATCATACCCGTCTGCCTCGCGCAGAGATTTGATTTCCGTATTATATTGAAAATCGGTATCGACAGCGGAAAACTGCAGGGCAATATCTTCATCGAACACATTAAAATCAGGGTGCGCGCGCAAAGCCCCGCCCCAGCCCGATTCTTTTTCAAAGACCGTCACCTGGAATTTCTTCTGCGCCAGATTCAAAGCGCACGACAATCCGGCGGGTCCGGCGCCGATAACGGCGATGCGCTGTGTTTTGGGCGGTATAACAAAAATTTCCGGCTTGCGGCTTTTTGTATATTTGACACAAGCGGCTTCAAGGTCGCGCACGGCAAGAGGCGCGTCACCGACAGACGTCCGCTGGCAGTTATCCCGGCACGGCTGAGGGCAAAGCCTGCTGACGATCCCGGGAAAAACCGTTGTGTTCCGAAGCATTTTATACGACGGCAGCCACCGGCCTTTCTCGACCTTTTCCATAAAGGAACGGATATCGAGACCGAACGGGCAGGCGCACGCGCAGGAGGCCGGCTCCCCGTTGAAACAGTCTTTTACATATGCGGTTGCTTCTTCAATCTTCATATTTATCCGATCTTTCGATTTATACTTGGGTGATACTTCTCGTCAGCCGGAAGGCGGCATGCGTGCTCTGTTGCGGCTTCGCTTTGATATTGGACATAGGGCGGAGTGCGCCCACCCCGCCCCATGTTCAGATGCGTTGGATTTTTAACAGACTGCGCCGCTTATAAGGGGTTGGCCTTGATGAGCTCGAGCTCTTCCTCAAAGTCGGTGCCGAGATAATACTTCGGCGGCGTCAGATCCTCGCCGCGCTGTACGGCTTCCCAGCCCGCCTTGACCTTATCCGGCGTTGCGGGCAGGTCATATACACGAACGCCGCAGGCGTTGTTGATAGCGTTGATGACAGCCATATGTCCGGAGGACTGATAGCACTCGGAGCAGCCGCCGGAGCCGTGCGGTCCGTTTGCGCGCGGCGTTTCCTGGAAGACCAGCGTGATGTCATCCGGGATCACGTCAATCGTCGGGATGCCGCAGCCGGCCATGTTGCCGTGCTTGTTTTCGGCGTTGTAATCTTCGCTGAGCGCAAATCCGATACTGTGCGACAGCCCGCCGTAGGCCTGCCCTTCGACAGACAGCTTGTTGCCGATGACGCCGACGTCGGAAACGCAGGTGTAGCGGAGCACTTTCGTTTTGCCGGTGTTTACGTCGACCTCGACCAGCGAGACGTTTACGCAGTACATATAACCGGGGTTTTTTTCGCCTTCGCCGGTGTTGGGGTCAAGTCCGGGCGGTAGGCCGATATTGAACTGGTCGTAGTGGCCGATATATTTTGTCGGGATGCCCTCCGCGACCATCTCGTCGTAGGTGCGGTAGGAGCCGTCTTCTTTGCGCATGGCGTCCATGAGCTTTTCGGCGGCGTCGAGCGTCGCGTTGCCGGCCATGTAGTGGCTGCGGCTGGCGGCGGCAACACCCGTATCCGGGCAAAGCTTGCTGTCGTTCATGACCAGCTTGACCTGGTCTGCTTTGACGCCGAGCGGCTCAAGGGCCTTCACGGCGTGGGTCAGCGCGCCGATATCTGCGCCCTGTCCGATATCCTCCCAAGTGTTAAAGTGGGTGAACGTGCCGTCCGGGTTGATCTCAAGGGCTATTTCCGACTGGTCGAACATGCCGATGGTGTATATGAAGCCGCCCATGCTCATACCGACGCCGACATGCCGGCCCTCTTTTTTGGCAGCTTCGGCTTCCGCTTTGTACTGGTCGTAATACGGCTTGGCCTTATCAAGCAGATCGGGATAGACATATTCGTGATACGGCCTGCTGTTGATGGTCAAATCGCCGGGCCTTGCGGCATTTTTATAACGGAATTCCCAGGGATCCATACCGGCCTTTTCGGCGATCATATCGATGAGCGCCTCGGTCGCGGTATAGACCTGGGGCGCGCCGAAGCCGCGGTAAGCCGCGCAGAACGCATTGTTTGTGGAAGCGCCGCGGCCGAGCGCTTTGAAATTCGGGATGTTATAGCCGTGGAAACCGACTGAAACAAGGTTGTTGAATATTTTGTTGCCCATCGTGCCGTAAGCGCCGTGGTCGAGGCCGATATCGTACTCGGCGGCGGTGATCTTGCCGTCCTTGTCGCAGGCGATCCGGCCGTTGGTGAACGTGGCGGAGCGCTTGCCGGTCATATGGTTAAACTCATCATATTTCAATGTGAGCGAGCAGGGCATGCTGAGATTCTGTACGGCTGTTGCGACGATTGCGAAGGTGTTTGAGCTGACGGAATACCCAAAGGAACCGCCGACAGGATTCATGATGATCCGAAGCTCGTCCATTGGAATGCCGCAGGCATTGGATATACTTTCTCTGTCTTCTCCGATACCCTGGGATTTGCATTGCAGCGTCAGCATGCCGTCTGCGCCGATATATCCCTGAACAACGTCGGGTTCGATGGGCAGATGCGGCTCATGCTGAGAGTGGAAGCTTCCCTCGGCGACAAATTCCGCCGATTCCAAGATCTCGGCCGTGTCCGCGCCTTTGTATACAGGCTGCTCCATATAGAAGTTGGGCAGCGTTTCATGCAGCTGGATTGCGTTGGGCATGACCGCTTCGGGGAATGTCATATACGCGGGCAGGACTTCGAGGTTTTGTTTGACTTTTTTTGCAGCTTCACGGGCGTGCTCCTCGCTGTCGGCAGCGACGATAGCAAGGCAGTCACCGCGCTTATTGATCTTTTTATCGGCGATGACCGGGAACGGCGCGATGCCTTTACCCTTTACTCGCGGCACGAGGGGAGGAGCGTCCAGATTGTTGGTGCCTTTGACGTCTTTGGCCGTGAGGACCTTTATGACGCCGGGCATTTTCTCGGCTTCGTCCGTATCGATGCTGATTACATTTGCGTGCGCGACCTCGGAGATGACAACGGCGAGATATGCCGTGCCCTCGGGCATTTTGAGTTTGAGGTCGTCGCCGTAATCGGTAAGGCCGCAGACCTTTCCGAGCGCAGTCGGACGCGGATGATACGAACCGTAGATGTCTTTCTCACCTTCGAAATCATAGGTGATATCCGCCATCGTTGCCTCGCCGCGCATGACTTTGGCCGCAGCCATAACGGAATCGACCAGCGGCTTGTACCCGGTGCAGCGGCAGATGTTGCGGTGCGCACGGAACCATTCGCGGACGTCCTCGCGGGTGGGGCTTAAGTTTTTCTGGAGCAGGCCGTAAGCAGAAACGATAAAGCCCGGTGTGCAAAAGCCGCACTGAACGCCGCCGTACGTAATCCATGCCTGCTGAAGCGGATGCAGATGCTGCGGTGTGCCGATACCCTCGATTGTCAGGATCTCGCTGTATTCGGGGACATTTTTCATTTTTTTTGTGCAGGAGCGGATAACTTCACCGTTGAGAATGATCGAGCACGCGCCGCAAACGCCCGTGCCGCAGCCGACTTTCGTTCCTGTAAGGCCCATCCTCCGGATGACGACGGCGAGGTTGTCCTTTTCGGGATCGCAGACAACAGGTCTTGGAACGCCGTTGATTATCAGATTTACACGTGTTACCATAGCCAATTCCTCTCATTCATTTATATTCTGTCCGTATCGGCTGGCACCGGCCGTTTGACGGTGAGGGGTCTTTAACCGAACGGTTTTATACGTTAGTGATTTTATCAGATGGGATGCTAAAAGTAAATGGCATCGGTGCTTATAACATGGATGATTTGCATATGTATTATTGCACAAATAGCAAGCTACAAATAAGTAATTATAAACAAATCGCGCGCAAAATACAGATTACCCGCATACGGATATGTGCATCTTGACTATTGAATATCTAAATTATCTCTTGATAATCGTTAGAAATAACACAAAATAATTTATCCAAAATCATGAATATTATGTTAAAAACCCTGCAGTATATCTTTTGTTTTTATGCCGTACTGCCGCTTAAAAAGATCCAATATCGACTGGGCGCGCGCCATTCTCTTCCGGGCGTTCATAAGGGCGTCCGGATTGCCCTTGAATCGCTTTTCAAGGCCGTTAAGCGTATCTTCAAGGGGTATGGGCTTGTCCTTTCTGGCCAGTTTGTCGCTGAGATATAAAATCGACAGCGCGTCCGGCGCCGGTTTAAAATCATCCGGCAGATCCATATGCCAAGCGACCAGTATGGCCGTTTCAGGCCAGCCGTCCTCAAGCAGCAGTTTAGCGCCGGCATCGGCGTGATTCGGTTTTGCGCGCGCGATATCATGGAGCAGACAGGCGGAAGCCAAGAGCTCCGTGTTTACCACTGCGCCTTTTTGAGACAGAAGGCCGGCTGTTTTAAGGGCGAGTTCTTCGACGAGATGGCTGTGTTTGACGATTCTTTCGGGCATCTCGTATTTTTCCATCAGATGACGGCACGTATCCCTGTCGGGATAGACAGACAGCTCCAGGTGCTTAAGAAGCGCACTGTAATCAGAAGGCGTGTCCATATCCAGCAGGATTCCGGGGTCGTCCACCTCGACCTCGTCAAAAGGATATAGCGCTAAAAAACCGCGCATGCCGCCTTCGCCGTCGTAGTGCTTAATGCTTTCGGTGAACGCGCGCGGAATGAGCGGCGGATGCCCGCGCCGCCCGCCGCAGACTGGATAGACGACGGATTTGCCCTCGGAAAGGACAAAAGCCGCAATGACTTTCTCAATCGTATCCGGGTTTACGGCGCAGCAGTCAACCGGGAGAAGAAGAAAAGCGTCGATGTCGTTCGGCAGGGAATGGACGCCGGCCTTTACGGAAGAAAACATACCCTCGGAAAATCTGGCGTTATAGATATGACGGATGTTTTTTGCCCGGCATTTGTAAAGCTCGGTCTCGATATCCTCGCGGCGGTGGCCCGTGACGACGGATATCACATGCACTTTTTCCGTTTTGCCCAGGCCGACGGCGCGATGCAGCGCGCTTTGTCCGCCGACCGGCAGCAGCGGTTTCAAAACGCCCATGCGTTCGGAATAACCGGCAGCCAGTATAATCATAGCTATTTTCAAAGGATCACCCCTACCATAGAAGCATATCACACTAAGCTGTATTTGCAAGAGATTCAGATGCATACCATACTTATATAACGGCGGGCGGACAGTTTCCAGTTTTTTTGACTGGTATCCGGCAAGAAGCGGCGTTATTATTTTAATATGGCTTAGTGTGGCGTATTCGCGCCACAACTGTTTTACCAAGGAGGAATGAGCATGGAAGTCCAGTTGATTGGCGAGGGCAAGGTGGTTATATATTTAAAAGGTGACGACATGAAACGGCTGCCGGCATCTCCCCGTGATATTACGACGGCTCAGGCAACAGGCATTCTGCGTTCGGCGCTCGGCGCCACCTATGACCAAAGCTGGGAACGCGTCTGTTTTGAACTGTATCCAGGCCGGGATTCCCTTTTGCTGTTTGCCCTTCAGCATTCAGACAGTCCGTATTATTTCGCTTTTTCGGGTATTGAACCGCTCATTTCCGCAGCGCTGTCCTGTCCGCCCGGAATCATATCGTATCTTACATATTTGGGTGAGAATTATATCCTGATAATCTATCCATTAAACGGGGAAAGCCCGCCGTATGTGTTATGGGAATACGGCGCCGCGCTCAGCCGTCCGTCGTCATTCTCGGTTTACCTGTCCGAGCACGGCAAGGTCATTGCGGGGCCGTATGCGCTTGACCGGCTTTGCAGTGCGTTTAAGTAAGCGTGTATAATTAATATGGGGCAACGGGCTGTCTTCATAAGGCGGCCCTTATTTTTTTCTTGATACGGCGCCTTGCTGGTAGTATAGTAATTTATGGCAATAAGACCGACGGAATACGTCTGCCCGTCGAATTTGAATAAGGGTGCAAGGTGATACAATGGAGATCATGAAGCTGACGCCGGAGCTTAAAAAACGCGCGGCCGGCGTTGTTGCCGCCGCGTTTTTCGATTATCCGTCAATCGTTTGCCATTTTCCGGACCTGAAAAGACGCAAGCGCGTTTTGCCGTGGTTTATGGACAAGGTCCTCAATACCGCGCAAACCTTTGGGGAGGCCTATATCACGGCAGACGCTTCCGGGGTCCTGTTTGCCCTTCTGCCCGGCCATACGCGGCTTAATGAGCGGGAATATGTCCGGTGCGGATTTCTGCCCGTGCCGCTTGTAATGGGCCTACGCCATTATCACAGTCATATGGCGTGCGAGGACTATATCGCCGACACGCAGGAAAAACTTCTGGCCGGCCGTCCTCATTACTATATCTGGGGGCTTGCGGTCGAGCCGGCAAAACAGCGGACAGGCGCCGGTAAGGCGCTGCTTCAGTCTTTTTTGAAGAAGAGCGATGAGGAGGCTGTTCCTGTCTATCTTGAAACGCATCAGCAGCGCAACGTCGCATATTACGAGAAAGCGGGTTTTGAGCTTATCCATCAGGATGTTATACCGGGCTGCGGTCTGGATTTCTGGTGTTTTCTGCATGAACCGGACGGCGTCTGAAAAACATGTGAAGAGCAGTGTGCTGGGCGGTTTAACCCTTATAATACCTTGACATTTATGTTATAATAGAAATGTTAGGCAGTTCCCGATCCGCACCGGAAAAGGCTGCTTTCGGTTTGACGGAAAGGTGGGTTTGACGTGTCGCCAAAGGCTCTCGGCGTTAAGCTGGTCACGCGGAACAAAAAAGCGTATCATGACTACTTCGTGATCGAAAAGTTCGAGGCCGGCATTGAACTGTTCGGCACGGAAGTCAAGTCCATCCGGCAGGGCAACATCAATTTAAAGGACGCGTATTGTAACGTCAAAGGCGGAGAGCTTTTCGTGCGCGGCATGCATATCAGTCCGTACGAAAAGGGCAACATCTTTAACCGTGACCCGGTCCGTGCCCGCCGGCTTCTGATGCACAAACGAGAGATCATGAAATTATACGGCCGGATCAAGCAGGAGGGCCTCGCGCTCATTCCGCTTTCCGTATATTTCAGGGACTCGAATGTCAAACTGGAACTGGGACTGTGCAAAGGCAAAAAGCTTCATGACAAACGCGACGCGGTAGCCGAGCGGGACGCGACGCGTGAAATAAACAGAACGATCAAGGAAAGGAATATATAACAAGTGGCAAATCCGACTGTAACATTCACTATGGAAAACGGCGGGGTTATAACCGCCGAGCTTTACCCCGACATCGCGCCCAATACCGTGAACAACTTCATTTCCCTTATCAAGCAAGGCTTTTACAACGGACTGATTTTCCATCGCGTTATCCCCGGTTTTATGCTGCAGGGCGGCTGCCCTCTGGGCCAGGGCTACGGCAACCCGGGCTACAGCATTAAAGGGGAATTCAAGGCAAATGGTTTTGACAACGATTTAAAGCATTCGCGCGGCGTTTTATCCATGGCACGCTCGCAGAGCCCCAACTCGGCCGGCAGCCAGTTTTTTATCATGCACAAGGACGCCCCGCATTTGGACGGACAGTACGCCGCGTTCGGCAAGGTCACTGACGGCCTGGACGTTGTGGACGCCATTGCCGCTACCAAGACGGACTATAACGACAAGCCCGTTGCCGAGCAGAAGCTTGCGTCCGTCACGGTCGACACCGCCGGCGCCGATTATCCGGAGCCTGAAAAAGTTTAAACTTTCGTCACCAATTCAGAAAGAATTTTTGCTATAATGCTAATATACTGTCCGGAGGAGCGCCCGCTCGGCCTCCTCCGGACAGGAACGCAGCGCACCGCCCCGTTTTATATGGGGCTGTACCGGTTTCGACGGGGGTGTGGAGGCGTGAGTAGCGGGCGGAGGCGTCGCCCTCCTAAAAACGGCATCTTTATAAATTAAAGAACAACAACCAAAAACAACTGGTAGCCGCTTAAGGCTGCCCGTCCTGTCCGGAAGGTCCACGAGCCGGATCTGGGCGTCATTTAGTGGAGACCGTGCGTGCGCTAAGCTTTGCGCGCACCATGAACAATGAAGCTACCGAACTATAGCCGCGTGACGGCTTGCGCTATAGTAAGGGAAAGGGGCGTCAGCCCGAAATAACCGTCTGCGCCCGGAGAAGTTTGCGTCAAAGTGCTTTCGGACGGGGGTTCAACTCCCCCCAGCTCCACCATAACTAAACGCCTATTCTGATACAATGCGTATCGGGATAGGCGTTTAGTATTTTATTGAAAAAATGAGTGTTTGCAAGGTTTTACGAATACTATTTAACGATAACACGCTCTGCAGCAGTGTTTGAATCACTGCAACAGAGCCCGTTCCTGTTTTATCGGTATAAACCTTTTAACGAAAGGTAGCTACCGTGTGCATTTATTGGGCTACCGTGTGCACATTTTAATTATTCCTTGGTAACAGTAGAAAAGATAACAGAGTTGTAGTATTCCTATAGGAGTATTTGATTTTGTATAGAACTCGAGAACCTGTACCATGGCTCACGCTACATACAATTGGCTCCGTTTTCAGGGGTTCTGCCAGTTTTGTTTTAGTTCCCAGTCTGGTAAAATTATGATATAATCAATTTTATAAAAAAGAAGGAGTAAATGAAAGCAATGAAAAGAGTATACTTCACCTTATTTATTGTTGTTTTTCTTCTCTCTGTTGCAGCCTGTGGAGCCATGACCGAATCTGAACAACCAGAAGAATCTCCGAATGCGAATGTGGAAGCTGAAGAAGGATCGGAATAAACGTCTCAAGACGTTGATTTGTGGTTTGATTTTTCAGATACCGACCCGATTTTAGACGACACCGGTGATGCTGAAACGTATGATATAAAAAGAGTTTTTGTAGCAAATGATGATGATTTTTTATATTTTGCGTTTGAAGTGTCAGACGAAGGACACATCGACTCAACGACGATGATTAGAGGCGGAGCGTATTACGGTTTTGCAACGATTGACATGCCTTCATATTTTTCTGTGACTTACAATGATACGATATATGCCGATTCGGAAGGAAACGGAGACTACTATGGAATAGCTGCTTATAAATATGAAGACGGGATGTTACTGATTAGATTACCGTTAGCAATTTATGAGGGAACGACAGAGTTTACGGTCAACACGCTTTTCCGTGGAAATGACAACGGGACAAAGTTTGATGCGGATACAGTTGACGACTTTACATATACGTTATCATAAGTCTTATGGGCACACCGGATAATTTTGTGTGAATTGAATTTTACAAATAACGTGAGAGCCTTGCTTCCATTATGGCAGCGAGGCTTTTACTGTAATCGAACTTTATACTGTAATCTCTGCGCCGTTATAAAAAACAAAAGTGATATTCCCGTTCTGGTGAACGATTCCTTTTTCGACCATGACTGTCCAGAGAGTATACCCTAAATACAGATCTCTGCCGACGAAATTTGTTCCGCACATATTTACCAATGAGGAATTATCCCGATTTTTTACCGCTTGTGACAACACTCTAACTCCAAACCTCACACGGAGTTATGTGACGGCACTGATTTTCCGTATGCTGTATGCTTGCGGAATGAGAGTATCGGAAGCAATTAATCTAAAAGTCCGTGATGTTGACCTTGAACAGGGCGTAATACGCATAAACGACGCAAAGTTTGATAAGGAGCGATTACTGCCCATCCATGACGTTTTGCTTATGCGGATTAAGCAGTATTCCAAGAAAGTCCTTACGTTTGTCGGGAATGAGAGCCCGTATTTTCCTAACCCCCAAAAAGGACACTATTGATGATTGTTGGAACGAATACACAGACGGTGCAATTATAGTATATACATAAACCATACGACATAAAAAGAAAAATCCCCATCCGATTTAGATTGTATGAATTTTGTGTAATAAGGGACTGCCCCAAAACTGGCAAATGATGATGCGACGTATTACATTCAAAGTCGTATAAAATGATCAGTGTGCACATTTTAACTATTCCTGTACATTTTAACAAACGGTTAGCACCGTGTGCATTTTGTATCAAAATCGGCCTCTATTTTCATCAAGACCCATTTTGTGTGGGCAATACAAATACACCCGGTTCATAGCAATGAGCAGGGTGTATCTTTTTGTATTATGATATGTTCATGCTAAGCGTTCTAAATAAAGATAGAAAAATGTTCTTTTTGTTATTGCATTGTATAAACATTAAGCGAAGTTAAATATTTCTTTTTAGAATGTCTTTGAGTTCAGTGTAGAGGCTCCATAAAAAGCCTCCATAGCAAATTAGTTGTAAAAACTTCTACCAATCACAGCAGGGTTATATTCTTTATCCAAATTTTCTACTACGGCTTTCCCGCTACGAAGGAAATAACCATATTTTTCTTCAGAAAGCAGAGATTTAGGTAGTTCTGTGTATGATCCTCTAATTATTATTGGTTTTGCGGCATCGCAATGATAAAAATCAGAATCAGTGGCATTGATTATCCAGCCTTGCAGCAAATCCCATCGAATAGCCTCAAACAAAGTCGATTTCGTTGAATCGCCTGTTCCGACAAGGCAAAGTACACGTTTAACAGGAAATGGAATCTTGCCGTGCTTAATTCCACGGAAGTTTTGTACTTCTAAAGCAACTATACGCAATTTTTTGCCTCCTTTTCAAAAGGGATACAGTCCAAGAGGAAACGGTATTAAAACCATATATCTGAACTGATACTGTCCTCGTTTCAATGTAATACACCTCAACTTCCGATAATTGCTATAATATCCCTTTGTCTAATTTGCCTATTTTTACGTAAATCTTTTTGTTTTCTCGGTTCTGCCTGAAACGCGCATTTGAGATAAAGGAAAGCAGCGCAAATAGAAAAGCGCCGCCGGAAAACAGAAGACATAGTCTCGTTAACCCAATTAAGTATAAAAATAGAAAAAGAACGCCCATCGCAAAGGCGACTCCTAAAATAATACAGCTGTAAATTAATACCTTTCACTTGCTATACTAATTTTGGTGATGTTATGAAAGCAGATAATATAGGACCTAACGGTTGTATCTTAATTACGCTGGAAGAATATGTAGAAAGAAATAAGACCGGCCCGAGGCCGATCAGCAAAAACAAAATTGTAGCAGGGGCTCGGGTCCAACGGACGCAGCTCAACAATTACTGCAAAAGTAAAGTCGCCCGCGTTGACCTGAATGTTCTGGCCCGCATCTGCGATTTTTTAGAGTGTGATCTGAGCGATATAATGAGATATGAGAACGAGTAAAGGAGCCATGATGGCTCCTTTACTCGTTTATGAATATACAGTATATTTTTTTCAGTTATTTATAAACATCCAAACGGTTTCGTCCCCGCAAACATTACGGATTTTAGCATGTATGACTCATAGTGAATGCTCCGACCCAAAACTCATTTGTCTTTTCTCCATTGCAAATGATATAATTTATTTTAGAGCGATTTTATTTCGCTGTAGGAGCCTCATTTACCATCGGTATTTGTGCTATTTACGCTTATATATTCAATAAAATAAAAGCTTCCCCGCCAATCGGGATGGAGTCGACTATTTGTCTGAGGCATGATAATTATTAATCAGAGTATATCTGATAAAAGTCATAATATAACACGAGGTAAAAGCTATGAACACAACCCAAATAGAGTGCTTTATAAAGGCGGCGAATTGTCTGAATTTTACGCAGAGCGCTACAGAGCTGTTCATATCCCAGCCGGCGTTCAGCCATAACATCTCGACGCTGGAGCAGGAATGGGGCATTGAGCTGTTTATCCGCAATAATAAGCGTAAGGACACGCAGCTGACGCCGGCCGGCGCTGTTATGTATGATGGTATGAAGAACCTTCGGGATCAGTTTGAGAATCTGCTGCAAAAAGCACAGAGTATTCATCGGGGGAAATCCGGCACCCTGCGCATTGGCCTTATTGGCGCCGACAGAATTGACGAAAGAACATTGGTTTTATTCGACCGCTTTCAGGAAAGGAATCCCAACGTGGACCTGCTGCTGCGCCGCGGCAGCCACAGTGAGCTGATACAGTGGCTGTATAACAAAACCATTGATTTATCCTTTTCGCTGAAGATCGACGTGATGGAAAAGCAGTGGCTCGATTACTGGGCGCTTTACAGCATGGAATCGGTGCTGATTTTAAACGCCAGCCATCCCTTGGCAAACCGGGAGGGGCTCTCGCTGGCCGATTTCCGTGAGGAGACCTTTGTTAATGTTTCCGCCAGTGAGTCGCCCAGCCTCAATGCAATGCTAAAGCTGGAATGTGAAAAGGCTGGATTTAAGCCGAAAGTACTCGAAGCAGCAGACATCAATGACCAAACACTTTATATAGAATCAGGAAAAGGCGTGGCCATCGGCAGCGTCAATAATATTGCGGTATTCAATAGCCGCATCACGATGGTGCGCCTGCCTGAGCTTAAAGCGCTTGATCTTGTCATTGCTTGGAACAGCTCGAATATCAATCCGTGCATCCCGCTGTTCGTGTCAAGTTATGAGCTCATAGAATAAATGAATTTTACAGATATGCCTATACAAGTTAATATTTTTTATAAGCCTCGGTCATTATGTACAAAGTGATCGGGGCTTAATTTTTCGGAAAGGAATCGTTTTTATGCAGGAACATCAGAAAGTACCCGTTACGGAAGAGGACAAGAAAAAATCATATTTTAAATATTATCTGGCAGATATGGTCGAAGCGCCGCCGGAGCATTATGAAAAAGTGCTCAGGGGGCCTATGGACCCGTCCAAAGCGCTTCCGGCATCAGAGCGCAACCGCCTGTTTGATCCGGGTTATTTCGAAGAGGAGATCGGCTACTGCGTCATGCCGGACGGCACGGGATATATCTCAAACCTCGTCAAGATGCCGGGCGTGACCGCCGAGATGTTCGATTGGTGGTTTGCATGGCACGGCCTGGATAATCTCCGCTATACGATCTGGGATCCGTACGATCATTACCGCGCCGAGTCCCAGCAAAAAGAAAAGGGCAGAAATCCGATGCTGTCTTACAAAGAGCGGTACTGGGACACCACGCACCTCGTCTACGAGGATGTCGGTACAGGGCCGGAGAATATTATCATCAACTTCAAGAACCCGGGTGACCTCGGCTTCGACGTATCCAAAATCGGAACGAGCGCCTGCGCGACTATCGTGTGCGCCCACGGCCTTGGGCCGGACGGCAAGCCCGGCACGATCATGTGCCACTTCGTCCGCGAGATTGAGGGCGGTGTGGAGCTGCGCACACGGTTCTGGATGGGCTGCGGTGTCCAGAAGGGCAAGCTTATCAAGGTCCTTCCGGACGGCGTCAGTTTCCCGGAGTTTCCGCTGCGCGCGCTGAACCTGCACAACATCAAGGAATTTACAAATCTGGCGGCCCTGCTGCCGAAAATCTTTCCCGAGGAGCGGGATAATTTTTAAAGGAGCGTGCGAGCATGATCGACACCAGGCATCAGATACACTATAATCCGGAAAACTGCATCGGCTGCAAATTATGCTACAAGGCATGTTTTGTCGATGTGATCCGTTGGGATGCGGAGAAAAAACAGCCCATTTTCAAGTACATTGAAGACTGTGAGCATTGTTTTTACTGTGCATCCGTCTGTAAGAAAAATTGCATCGAAGTTCTGCCGGACTATGATAGCGAGAAGCTTCTGCAGACATTTGACAGTTATCTCTAAGGGGGATTGAAACAATGGAACTGAAATATGGTCGTGAGAATTACAGCGCCGATGTGCTTATTATCGGAGGAGGCATTGCCGGATTGACGGCGGCGGTTTCGATTAAAGAAATCAATCCGGATTTAGATGTCCTGCTTGTGGAGAAGCAAACGTCCGGGTATTCAGGGAAAGCCAACAAGGGCGGCGGTGTCCTGCAATATTTTGAGCTGGACCGCATGAATCCGGAGGATTTTGCAGCCTATCACGTAAACGCGATCGGATGCTTCCTGGGTGATCAGGATCTAATGAAAAAGTATGTCTCTATGAACCATCAGATGCTAGATAAGCTGGTAGAATGGGGCGCGAGGCTTCCAAAACGGGAGGACGGAAGCTATCAGGTTATCCCGACGGGCCCCATGACGGCTATGATCGGCGTTGATCTCGACATTACGCTCAAAGTGCGGCAGACAGCCGAAAAAAAAGGCGTGAAAATAATAGACAAGGTCACAGTGGCTGACCTGTTGACATCAGACGGTTATATAGCCGGTGCCGTCGGTT
Organism: uncultured Sporobacter sp.; assembly: GCA_963663605.2. Classification (GTDB taxonomy): domain Bacteria; phylum Bacillota; class Clostridia; order Oscillospirales; family Oscillospiraceae; genus Sporobacter. The sequence continues at coordinate 1,954,002 of CAXXVF010000002.1, read as the reverse complement.
ACAGCATCCTGGACGGAACATTCTATACATTTAATGCTAAGGCCGTTGTGCTGGCGACGGGAAGTCAGAACTACAGGATTGGATCAATGTGGAGCAGTGGCCGGGGCGATGGCATCGCGGCGGCCTATCGGGCGGGTGCCGAGATGCGCAATCCCGAGTTTGGTAATTTTGCACAGCTTGTCAAGGTTCGTAGCCACCAAGAGGTTGTTTTCGGCGAGAATTTTATGTACAACAAAAACGGCGAGCACATCACGAAAAACTTCCGTACGAGCCCCGAGCCGGATATCAGCAGTACGGCAATTTCGGAATGGTATAACCAGATTGCAGCCAACATGGGGCCGATTATTATCAAAAGAGAAGAAGGCCCCGGCGGGGGTCTGGCTGGCGTGTGGGACCGCCCGTACGGGCAGCGGTTCTGGAAGTTGAACGCGGAGAGTACAGCCAGAGTAGATCAGGATATGATAGTTTGCCCGATGCTCATTGGTGAGCAGTCGCCTGTTAAGGTGGGCCATGATATGCAAACGACGATATCCGGCCTTTTTGCAATTGGCGATGTCAGCTACTGTGGTTCCGCAGCCCCCGGCGCCGTACCCGCGCCACCGGGAAGAAACCGTGGTTCAGGTATATTAAATGCTGTTTTTGCCGGGATTGTCTGTGCACAATGCGCTGTGGAAACAGCTCGGATTGAGAAACCTTTGGCAGACGAAAAGCAGATATTGGCTGCCGCCGAACGTATTTACGCACCGCTTGAGCGGACGGATGGCTGTGAAGCCAAGGATGTGATCCGATTTGTTCAAAAAGCTATCGGCCCTGTCGAACAGTCGGTTTATATGAGCGCGCACCGCATTGCCATCGCGATGCGTTATGTTGAAAAGGCCAAGGAGCTATCAAAAATGATGAAGGCCGTTGACTTCCATGATCTACTTGCCTGCCATGAAGCAGAAGCCATGGTGTTGTCAGCTGAAATGCAGTTCAAAGCCGCCGATATGCGCAAGGAGTCGAGAGGTTGGTTTCTCCGAGAGGATTATCCGGAAATGGACAACAACGGATGGCTGAAGTGGATAATCGTGCAAAACAAGGACGGCGAAATGGTGCTCAGTACGGAAGACGTGCCGTACGAAAAATGGCCGGTCAAGCCGGAAAGGAGTAACTAATGGTCAGTAAAAACTATGTGGATAATCTGTTTTCAATAAGGGATAAAGCCGCGATAGTGACGGGCGCGTCGGGCGCGCTGGGAAGCGTCGTCGCGGCCGGATACGGCCTGGCGGGAGCGAAGGTGGTCCTGACGGCACGCAACGAAACAAAGCTGCAGAAGGTTGCCGAAGATATGAAAACTGCAGGATGCGACTGCGCATACATCGCTGCGGACCCAACAGACGAGGACGACGTTATGAAGATCGTCAAATTCGCCGTTGATACATACGGCGAGATCAATATTCTGTGCGCCTGCCACGGGTTCAATGCGGCTAAGGTCGTTCTGGAACAGTCTCTGGCCGAATGGCAGCGGGTCATGGACGCCAATACGAAGAGCGTCTATCTCCTGTCGAAATACGTGGCCGAGCAGATGGTTAAGCAGGGGAAGGGCGGCAAACTCGTCATCACGTCCTCGGCGCGCAGCAAGATGGGCATGAAAGGCTACACCGGCTATTCGACGTCAAAGGGTGCGGTGGACCTGATGGTTCAGTCGCTGGCGTGCGACCTCGGGCAGTACAACATTCAGGTCAACAGCTTTAACCCGACGGTCTTCCGCTCGGATCTGACGGAATGGATGTTCCACGACGACAACGTCTACCAGAATTTCCTCAAGCGCCTGCCAATCGGCCGCTTGGGCGAGCCGGCGGACTTTATCGGCATGGCCATATTCCTCGCCTCGGAGGCGTCGGACTTCTTTACGGCGTCCAACTATGCGGCCGACGGCGGATACTGGGGCAACTGACGCCGAAACAAAAAAGGGGCGTACTATGAAAGAAATTAAAAGAGCGCTCGTTGTCGGCGCGGGGATGATGGGCAAGAACATTGCCTTTGTCCTGACGGCCAACCCGGGCATCACCGTCGCGGTGACGGACATCGCCGATCAGGACATCCGGACGGGCATCCGCAATAACGCCAGGCAGCTTGTCGAGCATGGCGTAATCACCGCATCAGAGCTTGAGGACCGGCTGGAGCGCATTGTCTTTACGACGGATATGAACAGCAGGCCCGTAAAAGACGCGGATATTGTCATCGAAGCCGTATTCGAGGATATGGCGGTCAAGCGCGAGACGTTTAAAAAGCTGGAGGCTTTGTGTTCTCCGGAAGCGATCTTCTGCACGAACACATCTGTCATGAGCCCGTCAGAGATCAGCGCAGAGCTTCGCTGCCGCGAGCGTTTTGCAGGGACCCACTTCTGGAATCCGGCACACCTGATCCCGCTTGTGGAAGTCGTAAAGTCCGACGCCACGAGCGACGAGACAGCCCGGACGGTGATGGCGCTTTTAAAGTCGGCGGGCAAAAAGCCTGTCCTGTGCCGGAAAGACGTGCCCGGCTTTATCGCAAACCGGATGCAGCACGCCTTGTGGCGGGAAGCTATATCGATTGTCGAAAACGGCATCGCGGATGCGGAGACGGTGGACGAGGCGGTCAAGTATTCCTTCGGCCTTCGGCTGCCGCAGCTTGGCCCGCTGGAAAATGCGGATATGGTGGGCTTGGACCTGACTTACAATATCCACGACTACATACTGCAGCACCTGGAATCTTCCGGACGGCCATCGCCGTTATTGGAAGACCTTCGCAGCGGCGGCAATCTCGGTTTCAAAACAGGGAAGGGGCTGCGCAGCTGGACGCCTGCGGAGATGCAGGCGGTCAGGGACGGACTCAATACGTATCTGATTAAAATGCTGTATGACAAATCGAAGTCTTAATACAGGAGGAAATAATTATGGGCAAAAAAGTATTTATTGATTTGACACATCCTTTTAGTGCGGAAATTCCCCGCTGGCCGTATTTTGACAAGCCGGTGATTGATAATAATCATACTATGGCGAAAGGCGGTGTGCTGACGCAGAAGATCACGTGCGTTCAGCACACGGGTACGCACTGCGACGCGCCGCGTCACGTTATGGAGATCGAGTTTGACGGCAAAAGAGCGCGCTATACCCATGAGATGCCCGTCGACGCCTACACAGGCGACGCCGTCTGCCTGCCGATCGAAATCGAGCGCTGGGGACTGATCGGCCCGAAGAATCTTGAAGCCGCGTGCGAAAAAGTCGGTATCAAACCGGGCGAGCTGGAGGGCATGATTCTTTGCCTGAATACGGGTATGCACCGCAAATTTGACGACAGCAAAGAATATTATCATTATTCCTGCGGTACCGGCGTCGAGGCGGGGAAATGGTTCGTTGAGCATAAGGTCAAGTGCGTGGCTATGGACAGTCAGGCGTTGGATCACCCACTCCACACCGCAATGGGCAACAATGGCATGACCCGTATGAACCTGGTAGGAGCGTCCGGAAAGCCGATTACTGAAGAGTACATCGAATTGTTCGGTGAAGAAGCATATGCCGAATTCGATAAGGAATTGTACATAGAAATCCACGGTAAGAAAGCTTACGACGAAAAATTCGGCGATCTGGAAGCGATCGGCTGCTGGGGCACATGGGAACCCTGCCATAAGCAGATGCTGGGCCACGGCATTGTCGGCGTCGAGAATCTGGGCGGCGATCTGGATAAGGTGTCGGGCAAGCGGTTCCGTTTCTACTGCTTCCCGCTGCGTTGGTACATGGGCGACGGTTCTATGGCGCGCTGCGTGGCCGAGATCGACGAGGACGACCTGAATGATGTGCCCGACCGGACCTACACCTACGGCGGCTGTATCTGAGGTTGCCGGTATGGAAGCACTGAAAAATAAGCGTATAATTACCGTTGCAACAACAGGCGCGTGGCCGACGAAGGAGAACACGCCCAACGTGCCCATCGAGCCGCATGAGATCGCCGAAGAGATCTACAACTGCTGGAAAGAAGGCGCTGCGGTCGCGCACATCCACTGCCGCGACGACGCGGGCAAGGCGGCGATGGTCTTTGAGAAGTTCGAGGAGACGGTCCGGCTGGTCCGGGCGCATAAGGACTGCGACATCATCCTCAATATCACGACCTCGGGCGGCGTGAATCTGAAGGAGGAGGACCGGCTGCGGCCATTTTACGAATTGAAGCCGGAAATGGCGTCGTATGACTGCGGAACGATGAACTGGCAGCACAACGCCGTCTTTGAGAACAATCCGCAGTTTCTCGAAAAGCTTGGCATGATGATGCAGGAAGCGGGCGTCAAGCCGGAAATCGAGGTGTTCGATCCCGGCATGATCTACAACGCCGGATATTACATCAAGAAGGGAATATTGAAAACGCCGTGTCATTTCCAGTTCTGTATGGGCGTGGCTGGCGGAATCAAAGCGTCGGTGAAAAACCTCGTGTTCATGAAAGAAACGATGGACGCGGTTGCGCCGGGCTCGACCTGGTCGGCGTTCGGCGTCGGCGCGGGCGCTATGGAAATCCTGTACGCGGCGGTTGCGCTGGGCGGGAATATACGCGTCGGCATGGAGGACAACATCATGTATAAAAAAGGCGTCCTTGCCGCGAGCAACATGCTGTTCGTCGTGCGAGCCAGACATGTCATTGAGGAATTCGGCTGTGAAACGGCGACATCGGCAGAAGCCAGAGAAATTCTAAGCATACCGCAAAGGACGTAACTGTTCGAGCTTATGTAAATCCATAACCTCGGATAGTAGCGCAAATAAAGAAAAGGAGATAGCTTATGCAAAAGAAAAACATTAATTTTGGTTTTCGCGGGTGGATGTTAATTATCTATCAGTTCATTGCTTTCCTGACATTTGTTGCATTTACTAATTGGCCTATGAACGCGCTGGCTGATATGTACGGCGGACAGCAGACAGTCTCAACGATCTACACGATCGCTCAGGTCCTAGGCATCGCAACGCAGCTCATTCTTTCACGCAACATAGGTAAAGTTAAGAACATCAAAGTCTTGGGCATAATTTTAGGCGTTATATCAATGGTTTTTGCGCTGGGCGTTATGCTCATTCCGCCTACGATGCTGACGCTATGGCATGTTTCTTACTTCCTTGAGTGTTTTATCGTCACGATCTGGTGCACCTTTACGATTGGTATTCTGGTCGGTCAGTGGTTCCCGCGCAGAAAAGGCACGGTGATGGGTATTGTGACCTTTGCGTTCCCGATCGGAAACGCGCTGCTCTCCGCCTTCGCCACAAGCGTGTTCTCAAAGATGGAAACAATTGGCAGGCCCGATGTTGCCGGCGGTTATCTGCCGTATTTCATTCTCGGATGTGTCGGGCTGCTCATAGGCGGCATCTTCGTTAAGGATTATCCCGAGCAGGTCGGCGCTTATCGAGACAACGACAAGAGCTTAACACCCGAAGTCGCCAAAGCCATGATGGAAAGGGAGATCGAGAACAAGAAGACCACCGTTTGGACGCTGGGCAACACCTTCAGGAGCGGTTCGTTCTGGTGCTTAACCATCCCCATGGGCTTGCTGCTCATGACCTCCATCGGCATGATGACACAGACTGTTTCCATCATCGGCTCTTATGGCTACGCGTCCAATTCAAAGGAGTTCGGTATGATCATGCTCGGTATTGCCGTTGTAGCCTGTCTCGGTAGCTGGGTACTCGGCATGATTGACACGAAACTCGGTACCAAAAGAGCCCTTATCATAGCGACGACACTGATGGTCGTTTCTGGTGTTTTTGGCCTGATCGGTAGCTTCCCGACTATGCTGATTGCGCTGGCCTGCCTTGCCGTTTTCATGGGCGCAGCATCCAATTTCACGGTTTCCGGTGCCGTGCAGTACTGGCGCATTGAGGATTTTCCTAGTGTTTTTGCCCGCGTAAATCCTGTGGCTAGCCTGCTTTCTGCTTTCGGACCGATGGTCGTGGCCATGCTGCTCTTTTCCAAAGGGTTCCCCGATCCCTCCGCAACCTTTATCTTTGTCGGGATCAGCGGGGTGATTAGCGTTATTCTGGCCTTGCTCTTCAAGCCCGCCAATGTGAATACTCTGGACAACAAATATCGTGCTGCCGCCGGTAAACCTCTGGACGAGGCGCTAGCCGGGCGAAAATAGATATCATCGGGATGGAGTTAGCCTATCTGTGAAATACCCACCCTACGCCAACTCCATATGAGCCACACCCCGAAGTATTGAATTTAGTCCAGTTTATGCTTCGGGGTAGGGTTATTCTTTAAAAAATGAATTCCTTCAACATCAATCAGCTTCTGCCTGTGTAACAAGTACTTGATCCAGCTTGGTCTTAAGTGAGCGTTGCCTGTCATGTTTCCATATGATGCAGATGGATAAAATACCGCTTAAGTTTTGGTCCTGTTCGTTATTGGCTTCTACAAAACTAGGACCCTACTAAAAAAACAACTATATCCGTCTAAAAATAATTATGTCGGACGATGTAACTAATATTTGAATCCCTCCTGACTATAATTAGCAAAATGGTGAACACAACCCCCCCCCCCCCCCCCCCAGACCCACCATCAAAATCCCTGTATCGCAAGATATAGGGATTTTTATTTGAACTATGTCACTATATATTATAACTTAAATGCTAGGTAAACATTATGTAAAAAAAGCATCTAATTTTCAATGCCCGGTAGACATTAAAACAGATTAAAAGGCCAGCAAGCCCAATGAAGTGGACTAAACGTTTTATATATGGTAATATCCAATTAAAGGCATTCTCAATTCGGAGCTTTACTGACGAGTTGAAACTTAAAAATATGCGGATTATGATTCTGAAGGCATTGTCATAACAAGAAGGTTATTGTTGCATGAAGGTACTAAAATAAAAACCTCCAGACGCCGTTCCGGAATATGCACGCCTGAAAGAGAATATTCCCGCTGATGATGTGTATCAAGGATTAATAAGCGGAGATAATCGTATGGCTTACAGTGAACTTGTTAAAAACTTCGAACGCATACGCGATTATATGCGTGATTTCCTCATATACGGGTTCAAGAGCCGCGAAGAATATGACGCTAAAAGCTCACGCAGTTACGACAACGAGAGGCGGCGCGTCGAAAGCTGGATGGGAGAGTATATGTCCTTTCGACAAGACGCCAACGGAAAAAACGTTTTTCTCTCCGTTGACAGCCGCGCGATCCCGCATAACCCGTTATATAAGGCTTTCAAAGCTAAGAGCTTCACGGATAACGATATCATTCTCCATTTTTATATTCTCGATCTTCTCTCTAACGGCAAGGCGTTGCAAGCTCGCGTTATAGCCGAGCGCATCGCGACTGACTATCTATACCGCTTCGATAGCACGTATGAGATTGATGAATCGACAATACGAAATAAGCTGAAAGAGTATGAAGATATCGGCCTTTTGAAGAGCGAAAAATTCGGCAGAGTGTTGGCGTATAGAAGGTCGGAGTCCTTCGTTGATCTCAGCGGGTGGATGGATGCCGTCGCGTTTTTCTCTGAAGCCGATCCTTTGGGGGTTATCGGCTCTTATCTCCTTGATAAATATGAGGAGGCGCCGGATTATTTCGGGTTCAAGCATCGATATATCCTGCACGCGCTGGACAGCCAAATACTTTGCGTGCTGCTTGAAGCTATGAATGAAAAACGCTGCGTTGAACTTTATGTGCGAAGCCCGCGCAACAGCGATCTGCGGCAGCACACCCTATTCCCGGCAAAAATATATGTGAGCACCCAAACAGGCAGGCAATATCTTTTCGCCTATTCGTACCGCTTTCGCAGACCTATGTTTTTCAGGTTGGACAACATCAAAGCCGTAAAGCTCGGGGCTGTTGAGAAACACTGCGAGAAATACGCCGGTTATTGTGACAAATTCGCCGAAAACCTTTGGGGCGTTTCAACCGGCGTTGACTATTCCCTTGACCACATTGAAATGACGGTCCATGTCGATGACGGCGAGGGGTACATACTTTCTCGGTTGGAGCGGGAGAAGCGCGGCGGGACCATTGAAGCGATAGACGATCATACATATAAGTTTGCCGCTGACGTCTACGACGCAACGGAAATGCTGCCGTGGATTCGTACGTTTATCGGGCGTATAGCGGAACTCAGGTGCAGCAATCAGCATGTAACCGATACATTTTATGCCGACCTGACGGCTATGCGTCAGATATACGGAGGGGAAGCCGATGCTGTTCAATGAAGTATACGGCAGTTACTTCAACGTCGTCGCCGCCGTGCTGAAAGAGGCTGTTGCCGGTACGCTTACTGACAGGCGTTTGCCCGACATCGTACGGAAGAAGGCGTTCGCCGAGAGCATACTAACGATCCCGGCCTTATTGAAAAGCAAGAAATGGCCGCTGCTGAGCGATTCTCTCCGAACACCGGTAAAGCATTCACCGACAATGCCCCTGACGATCTTACAAAAACGCTGGCTTAAGGCGCTTTTGACCGATCCTCGCATAAAGCTGTTTTCTATTCCCGCAGAGGGCCTTGAGGATGTCGAACTTTTGTATTCGCAGGACACGCTCGTGTTTTTTGACCGCTATTCGGACGGTGATCCGTACGATGATCCTCAATATATAGAACATTTCCAAACGATACTTACAGCCTTGCGCGAAGGGAAAAAGCTGCATATCCGGTTTAAAGGGCATATGGGGACAAGGCATTCGTGGATATGTATACCTTACCGGTTGGAATATTCGCCGAAGGATGACAAATTCCGCCTTATAACCGCGTCACCCAGGAACGCGCTCACCGTAAATCTGGCAAGGATAAAGTCCTGCGAACTGCTTGAGGCATATTCCCAATATGAGTACCAGCCTCCAAAACCGCGTGCCGAAACGCTGGTTCTTGAATTGACCGATGAGCGCAATGCGCTTGAGCGAGCGATGCTGCACTTTTCGGATTTGGAAAAACGGACGGAACGGCTGAATTACAATCAGTACCGCATCACGCTCCGGTATGAGAGAGAGGATATGACTGAGCTGCTCATACGTGTGTTATCGTTCGGGCCTATGCTGCGCGTCATATCGCCGGAGAGCTTTATTGACAAGATACGAGAAAGACTTGAAAAACAGACAAGCTGCGGACTCTGAAAAGAGTTCGCAACTTTTTTTCCATGATTTTTTAGGGAGAATTTGCTATTCTCATATCACGAAAGCACAAACAGCAATCGTTACATACGACTGTTAACCGTACTAGTAGATTGTGCTTTGGGAATTAAGGCACCAACAGCAACCATGAATAGCTTCTTTGGTAAAGCATGCGACTTATAATCGCAGAATGCGGGTTCGAGTCCCGTTTCAGTGGTGCCTTGTCATAAAAAAGATCCCAACAGCAAGCATCCGCAAGGGTGTTCCATGGAAAGCATGGGCCTGCCTTATAAGCAGGATCGGATCTTGTAATAAAGACGCCTGCAGCAATAAAAGGTCTTGAAACCCAGAATAGTCCCACAGGGACGCCTGCCTAACAAGCAGGCTGTGCTGGTGAAATTCCCGCGTCTGAAAAACGGCGTCTTGTAAAACTAAAGGCGCAGGCAGCAAATATCTGCTCCAGCGGCACCGTCCAGCCCTTGAGGTAAACCGGGCCGGCAGCATACCGGCAATGCGCCTTGTATTTTATTGAAGGAGGGATTTTCATGTTGGAATTCCTGAAGAGAGAAGCAAATAAGGCCTATACGGAAAACGGCGCCGCTACATACGCGACGACCCTGAGCGATTGCCTTGATCTTTTCGCGACCATCGGGGCCCTGCGCCGGGAGAGCGATGCGGAGATCACGGCCCGATTTAACAGGGCATACGCGGAAAACGCTGATATGGCCATGAAAATCCTGTTTTTCGGCCGCGATATAAGAGGCGGGCTCGGCGAGAGGCGCGTATTCCGCGTGCTGTTAAAGCACATCGGCGATACATATGAGCAGTCGGCAAAAAAGAACATCGAATACGTGGCTGAGTATGGCCGGTTCGACGACCTTTTTGCGATGCTGGATACCCGCTGCGCGGACGAGGCGATAAGCTATTTGAAGAGGCAATTCGAAGAAGATTTGACGGCGCTCTCGGAGGGCGGCAGCGTTTCTCTGCTGGGCAAATGGCTGCCCTCCGTCAATGCCTCGAGCGCGGATACCGTAAAGACCGGAAAACGGCTCGCACGTGCTTTCGGCCTGAACGATAAGGAGTACCGCCAGGCGCTGAGCCGCCTGCGCGCGCAGATCGCCATTCTGGAGAACAACCTGCGCGAGCGCGACTATACCTTCGATTACTCGAAGCAGCCCTCGAAGGCGATGTTTAAGTACCGCAAGGCATTTACGCGCAACGACAGGGAGAGGTACAATGCTTTCCTTTACAGCGTTGCCAAGGGTGAAGCCGCAATCAATGTCGGTACGCTTCTCCCGTATGAGATTGTTGCGCCGTTCTTCAAAAACAGCGTTTCCGAAGAGGAGCGCCGCGGCATCGATCTTACATGGACAGCGCAGGAGGACTTCACAAACGGCGAAAATGCGCTCGCCGTCGTGGACGGTTCCGGCTCCATGTACGGCGGCGGAGAACCCCTGCCGGCCTCGGTAGCCATGTCCCTTGGCGTGTACTTTGCCGAGCGGAACACCGGCGTGTTCAAAAACCACTTCATAACCTTTTCCCGCAGCCCGCAGCTGGTCGAGATCAAGGGCAAGGACATTTATGAAAAGCTCAAGTATTGTACATCCTTTAACGAGGTGGCCAATACAGATCTCCGAAAGGTGTTCGAGCTGATCCTGAATACAGCCGTAAAATATCGATTGCCTCAGCGTCAGATGCCCGATTCGCTCTACATAATCTCCGACATGGAGTTTGACGCCTGCATGGAGAACGCCGGGGTTTCAAACTTTGAAAACGCGAAAACGGCATTTGAGAAGAAGGGGTATAAGCTGCCGCGCGTTGTATTCTGGAACGTGGCAAGCCGTATCCGTAAGCAGCCCGTAATCATGAACGAGCAGGATGTGGCGTTGGTGTCGGGAGCAAGCCCCCGCATATTCAGCATGCTGAAAGCCGGTTTGCTTACGCCGATGGCGTTCATGCTCGCGACGCTTGAAGCCGAAAGATACGCGAGTATAACCGCGTGATAAAGGATACGATCATGATACAGATTGAAGGATTACATAATACTGCCGTCTGTTACACCAGCGAGCTGGAGAAGACGGCGGCGGGACAAATAAAGGCTGTCTGCGACCAGGCGGCCTTCGCAGGAAGCAGGATACGCATCATGCCCGACGTGCACGCCGGAATGGGCTGCACCATCGGCACCACTATGACGATAACGGATAAAGTGGTGCCGGGCATGGTGGGCGTCGATATCGGCTGCGGAATGGAAACGGTGCGCCTAGCTGATCGGGAAATCGACTTTGAAAAGCTTGACGCACTGATTCGTGCAAAAATCCCCAGCGGGCGCGAAGTACGCGTTAACCATCATCCGCTAAATGAGGAAATCGATCTTACTGAGCTCAGGTGTACTCCCTATGTCAATTTAGCCCGCGCGAGGTGCAGCATCGGCACGCTCGGAGGCGGAAACCACTTTATAGAGGTCGACAGGGGCTCTGACGGTTCTGTCTACCTTGTCGTGCACTCGGGTAGCCGACATATCGGAAACGAAGTGGCAAAGTACTATCAGGATGAGGGGTTTCGGGCACTCTGCGGCAACGCGCGGTTCCAGATCGACGAAACCATCGCCCGCATGAAGTCGGAGGGCAACACCAAAGAAATACACAGCACGATCAAGGAACTGAAGAAGCGGCGAGCGATGCTGACGCCCATGCCTAAGGACCTGGCTTATGTGCAGGGGCGGCTGTTCGACGACTACATCCACGATATGAGAATCATCCAGCGTTTTGCCGTGTTAAATCGCAAAGCGATGGCGGATGTTATTCTGGGTGGTATGGGCTTTACCCCCATAGAAGAATTTACAACCATCCACAACTATATCGATACGGACGCGATGATTCTACGGAAGGGCGCCGTATCCGCCGAAGCCGGAGAAAAGCTGCTGATTCCCATCAACATGCGTGACGGCAGCCTGATCTGTGTCGGAAAAGGAAACGAGGACTGGAATTGTTCAGCTCCGCACGGCGCCGGTCGGCTCATGAGCCGAAAAGAAGCCTTTAAACGCCTTTCCATGGAGGCGTTTATGGCGGAAATGCAGGGCATCTTCACGACCTCCGTTGTGCCGGATACGCTTGACGAGTCGCCGATGGCATACAAGAGTATGGACGAAATCCTCTCGCAGATCGGGCCTACAGCGGAAATCATCGACCGCATTATGCCGGTCTATAATTTCAAAGCATCGGAATAATCAAGCGTATCGCATTTGATTTTCACTTTATGTGGCATTTAGACGGCAAAGTAAGGTTCTGAGCGTGCGTTGGGCGGTTGATGGAAAGCTCTATGAAAAAATCCTTTATTGAGAAAAAAACAAATGGTCAAAACTAAATTTTGACAGAACTAAAACAAAACGGGCAACGCAAATCCCGCCCCAGTTCCACCAAATCTATCAAGTTAGCAATCGCCCTAGTGTTCAAAAATCGTGGTGTATTTCTTATTCTCTTCCATTTTTCTTAGCATAAGACTAATCCTCAAAATATACTGGCGCCTTTCAATGTTATAAATCCTCATTGGCACGCTTGTAAATGCAAAGTCTAAGCTTTCTCTCAAATCGAGCATACTTTTTAACTTTTTAAGTCATTATCTGACATTATCTCATGACTGTACTTCGTTTCTACCTCTTCGAGAAATTTATGACAGAAGTATTTGTCTCCGTCAGTTGTATCAAAAAATGAGTTGTATTGTATAAGTTGACTCACAACTTCCGAAATTGAATTCGAATTAATCCCATCATATTTTCTTGGAACCGTATAATATGAACACGCAATATTCCTGATTTTCTCAATTAATTTAAGTTCTCTTCCTTTTAAATATAGTTCATCAAACTCAGGTTCGACATACTTCATATATCCATTCTTTTCAAGTTCAGTTCTGCAAATATCTAAAATATGCAAAAATGTATCGGAGACTTCACTTGATTGCCCAAAACTAAATAGTTCACAGAAATAGTTGAGACTCTAAAATAATACAGCTGTCAATTGATACCTTTTGCTTGCTATACTAATTTTGGTGATGTTATGAAAGCTGGAAGTAATCACCAGGAATTTTCAGAGAACTGTTCGATTCCCCGCGGCTCGTTTATGGTAGCAAATGTGAGTGTCGATAATCCCTACTGTTAGTTGCCGGCGTAATAACTTAGTGCATTCACCAATTATATTGACACATGCATTTACATCCTTTAGTACTTCTTTTTCCAAAAAATGTATTACAGTCCGGCCGCCTTGCTTAACATTAAATCATTATGCAATTGTTGAAAAAAAACATGGATATAAAGGTGAGTATGAGTAAATATGCAAGACAAATCCGGAATTCCGGCTTAAATCAATTCATGGCCTTTCAGCAGTTCGACTTCAACTTCATCTCCTGCATCATATCCTGAGATTCCTATTGGGACAGTCAGGAGACCATCCATTTCGCGGAGAGAATATGGAATGCTGGCGCTGAAGGGAATGGGTTTTGCCGTGAAACCGTTTTCGGTTTTGGATAGCTCCACGCGAGACAAAAATTCGACCGGAGGTCTTTTAGTAATTGGAGATTCCAGCTTTGCCCATACTTTTTGTCTTATTGGTGCTGGAAGACCATAGTAGTGATGAACCAGACCTGAAAGCAGCCAGTCGGCTGCTAGCCAAGCGGCCATAACAGGGCCGGGGACATTGATTACAGGTTTTCCATGTATAATGGAGATAGCAACGGGACGACCGGGCATTGCTTTGACTCCGTGCCGGAAAAAGTCAGCCTTTTCCTTAAGGAGAGAAGCATTGAAATCTTCTTCACCGCGGGATGTACCGCCGTTTATTATGACCAAATTTGAGGAGCGAATAGCCTCGTCCAAACTATCATTCAAATGTTTTTTATTGTCTTTTGTAATCGGAAAACACACCGTATTTGCTCCCCATTCCTTCAAAAATGAGGCGAGCATTAACCCGTTGGCCTCAACATATTGACCACGTTCGGGCCGGATCCCAGTGGATACTAGTTCGTTACCGGTGGGCAGGAATGCGACTCGGAGTATTTGTACGACGGGTACCATACGTACTCCGCCGATAGCCAATGCTGTGATTAGTTCAGGAGTAAGTTTTGTCCGTTTCGCAACTAGAAGTTCACCCTGTTTGACCATAGTGCCCGGTGCGCGTACCGCATTACCTTTTGAAAAATTTAAGTTTTCGGATAAATGCAGCGCGCCTTGCGGGTCGTAATTGATATCTTCAGCTGCGATGATGGTATCAAACCCGTCAGGGAAATCATCCCCGGTATCCGCAGGCGTATAGTCCCGACCCTTAATCCATTTGGATGTATCCGGAATGCCATGCTCAAAATCTTTTGAATGTACTGCAATACCGTCAAATGAAGATACTCTATAAACCGGCAGGTTGTGCTCGGCATAGAGGTCTTGCGCGGTAACGCGCCCTAATGCTTGCTGCAATGGAATATATTCTGTATTTAACGAGACATCCCATCTCTCTTTTAATAGTTCCAAGGCTTCGGTACGAGTTATTGCTTGATCCAAGTTATATTTCATGCTCTATGTATTTTCCTTTCACTATGAATTGTCAGATGAGATGAATTACCTGCTCCAGTGCTGAAGGGTTTTATCAAAACTATCTCCGACGAATAATGGAACCTGATCCCAATGAAGCTGACTGGACACAGCGGGATGCGGAAGGACATGACTGACAAGAGAAGAGGCTGCGGGCATTTGAGTGATTACAGGGTCGGCAATCAGGTTTTTATAGCTGCCTTTTTTTAAGAGATCAATCAATTGTTTCTCGCTTGGCAAAAATAGATCACCTTGATCCGATAGTTCCGGTTCCAAGGCAAAAAAACTGGCTACATTTATTCCGCCTTGATAACCCATTTGATACATAACTGTTCTGATTGAGTTCGAGATTATTTGATCTCCGATAATAAGCGTGTCCGGGGTACGGTCGGGTGAAGGGTTGTAGATTGAAACTTTGCAGATTTTATCCAATTCCGTTTGCTTAAGAGCATTCACAACTATATTGCTGTATTCAATGCCTAGCGGCATAGCGGCAACATACGGAATTTCAAATTGTTCATACATATATTTAGCCGCTGCCAACCCAGACTGGGTTACTACTAAGTTAACGTTTGCTTCATGTGCCTTATAAACCTGATTCATTCCAGTGTGCATGAAAAAACTGCAGCCTATATTAAAACCGCTTTTTTCGAGCGTTTCGATAATCTGCTTGGCGTTTTCGTTCGCGGATAAATCCAGGGGTGTCATACCCAAAATATTAATACAGTGGTCTACTGGTTTGCTTTCCAGGTTTCCAAAGCGTTTAATAAGCTGCAAAAGAGCAGCGGATATGCCTTTGTTGTAATATGAAAACCCGGTTGTATCAAATCCAAGCGTTGGAATACCACTGAGTGTTTCAATCTCCCGTGCGATTCCAGACATATCCCTTCCGATTATGGCAGGAACCGGGCTGCCTAGAAGCGCGATGAATTCCGGACTTATTGCTTCGGCGGCCTCAATTGTCTGCTTGATCAGTCGTTCTTCGTCGCCGAGGACTGCTTCAATCGTTTTTAGCTTTGAACAAAATGTGGTCTTTTTTTTCTGTGACCAGCGCGGCTCATCAAAATTAGTATAATTTCGTGTACAACAGGATGCATCATCAATGATAATAAGGCAGTTCAGCTCAAAGAGTGCTGAACAAACACCTGAATAATCTCCTGCGAAAGGTGGAAGATAAATTGAAAGTTGATCCATTATTATAAAATTCCTCCCCCAAAAAAGATTATAATTGATTCGGCATTTCAAATGCTTTGCAGATTAAATTCATCAGTTTCCGTATTCCATAAAACCCATAAAAAGATTCGTCTGAGAACATTTCAACAGGATATTTTGCCTGCAATAGGAATGAGGAGTCGTGGCCTAGCGCAATACATTCGCCATCGATACCGTACCCGGTTATGGCCTTATGGCCAGTTTTTTCTATCACCGGGATTTTAGGGAAATGCTTAAATAGCCAATCTCGTTCATTGGCATCATCGTCTTTTAACGGATGGGCAAAGACTGCAACCACACGAAACCCATATTGAATCATTGCTTTAGCCAAAGCGAACGGCCTCATGGTTCCAGAGCCCGCAATAACCGCAGTGTCACCGGCGACCTTCAGGGTTTCCTGAATCGTACGGCGTGTCTGATCAATTTCCCGGCTGAAATCCGGACATGGTTTTCCCAGTAACTCCGCGAGAGAACGGTAATTTTGAAGAACCTCATCAATGCTATAGGATACAGGGTTGAAGAAACTGGGTATATTCAGCTTTTCCGTCATATTATGGGCTGCAAGTTTTCCCATCGGCATTAGTATAAGATTAAGTCGGCTGTTTGCCATTTGCTGATATTCGGTAAAGCTTTTAAGATCAAACAATTGCCGGATTGGATAAATGCCCCAATCCGAAAGAACAGAATAGAGTTCACAATTTTGATCAATTGAAGAATAATGACCGATGAAATTGATTCCGTTATCTCGGTTGGGAGATGGTTTAAGAAACGTGTAAAGTTGGTTGTGAATCTGCATTCCCGGTGTAGTTTTCTCATCAACAGCTACAGGATTAATATGAGATGCCCCAAAGCATAGGGATGGAAAACGTTCGGAGAGGGAAAGCAGTAAGGCATTTTCATCCGTTCCGAGGAAGTCATCAATACAATTGAAATATAGCAAGAAAACTTTGGGTTTTGGATCAAGAACAGATAAAAGTTCGCTGATTGCTTCGCTGATGTTTTTTTCATAGCTTCCCGAAATGGCGTCGTCTTCGGAAATATACAGAAAAGATACCAAATGCTTTTCGCCGTTTTTTAATGCCCGTATCGCATGGCGTCGTCCGCATGACGAGGGACAGATATGTAAATTGTGGCATTCAGGAACACGCAAAACCGTCTTTTTTCGATTGTTTTGCGGAACATAGTAAGTAATCGTGCTGTTTGCATCTGTACTCATACTCGTACCTCAAGAATCTGACAGGCGAGATTGCGGTAATATTCAGCTATTTCTGATGCCGGTAATAGTTCCATTACCGTTTTGCCATGCTCTTCACCCTTCTGAACATCCCCAGATCGCGGAATTGTTGAAATGATTCTGCTGTGAAGCTCGGCGGCAAGAGACTCGACTTGCTCCAATTCATTATCAACATTTCTCCGGTTTAAAATTAAACCGCCTAAGTGTGCATAGTTTCGGCGCTCAAAATTTTTCAGTGCCTGAGCAATGTTTCTGGCTGCATACATAGACATCATTTCGCCGGATGTAACAATATATACGATATCCGAATATTCGCCTCGCAGAGGCATGGCAAAACCGCCGCAAACCACATCACCCAAAACATCATACAGGACTATATCTGGTTGGTGGATTTTGTATGCCTGCAATTCAGCAAGCTTATCAAATGCCGTGATTATGCCTCTCCCTGCGCATCCGATGCCTGGTGTTGGACCTCCGGCTTCTATGCAAAGTATGCCGTTGTATCCGGGGAAAACAATATCCTCCAGTTGGATTCCATTCTTTTTATTACGAATCAATTCTAAAACCGTTGGAATTTGTTTGCCATTTGTCAGCATCCTGGTGGAATCTGCTTTAGGATCACATCCAATCTGCATAACTTTGTAGCCCATGAGGCTCAACGCTGCAGCAAGATTAGACGTGGTTGTTGATTTTCCGATTCCTCCTTTTCCGTATATGGCGATTCGAATCATAAGCACAAACCCTCTCGCTTTAAAATAGAAAAATCGGGGGCTTACTATTTGCAAGCCCCCGAAAACATATTACTACCAAATATGACAGCATCTGTTTCTCGCAAAAGACAAAAACCACTTGATACATTTGGTCAAATGGATAAAGTTCTTGTTGCGAGTTATTTGCAGGCTTCTTTCCTTGCAAGATGGTTAATCCTGCATTATGGGAGGCAAAAAAGTTTCCTTTTCTACCCTGTGAGTTAAACTCAGGGTTCACGGCATAGTTGCCCTTAGCCGAAAAACCTCGAAGCGATATTATTTACTACAGAAATAATATCGAATTTGAAGATATATGTCAATAATAAATTACGGAATTATGTTGAGCTTTTGCTTTGTGCAGTGTTTAAATTTTATTGTTTTTAAGAAAAACAAAAAGAAAGAAAGCAAAAATGCGAAACAAATACTTTATATAAGTAAAACGAATTTGCGCAAAAACAGCGCAAAAACATGCTTGACTTTTTGATCAAAATAATTATACTAAAATAAGTATATTTATTTTAAAGAAAATTTAATAATTATTTTCTCCGAGCTTAATATCTAAAAATCGTTGGATTCATGATGTATAAGCCTGAATGGCATCAGCCGTTCACGGGGTCAATTTGGAAACGGATTGGCCTTCACGTTCTGAAAAGGAGTTGCATCGTACTTTTGCAAGTGCGCTGTTTTGTGTAGTATTTATGTGTATAACTCCACTCTTTTCAGAAGAGTGGAGTTATTTTATTCCAAAAAAGGAAAGCGGTTTTGTGGTGTATAAGGTAAATAACGGTTTTAACCCAAAATGTATTATGTTATAGCTGCAAACGCTATTAAAAGAAAAATAGCAAATAATGATTTGATGTTAGATGACTACATAAGCCAATTTCGGCCTGGCGTGGATTGTTTAAGAAACGAGGAGAATTAAAAACAATTGTGACGTGAAAATGTGTCAATATTTATTTATAAAAAGGAGCGAAATGAAGAATGGTAAACATGATTAAAAGAAAAGGAATTTTGGGAGTATTGCTTCTCGGCCTGTTATTCGTGATGCTGAGTGGATGCGGATCGCAAACAGAAACTACCACAGCAGAGAGTGCTGAAGTAGAAAGTACTCAAACGGAAAGCGCACAAGAAGAAATCGCACAAGAAGAAAGTACGCAAGCAGAAACAGAAGCAGAAACAGAAGCAGAAACAGCGACCACACGTACAATTACGGATATGTCTGGCAATACCGTGACGATTCCTGTGGAAGTCAATAAAATTGTAGTAACGGTTTGCGGCGGGGTGAGTCAGGAAATTTCAGTATTGGGAGCGGCTGATAAAATTGTCGCGCAGCCGGGAAAATGCTTGTTCTCAACGCTATACACAATGTTTCCTTATTTCAATGATGTGCCAGACGTCGGTGCTTTTTCCAATGCGAATGTTGAAGAGATAATCAAGCTTGATCCCGACCTTGTTATTGTAGGACCTAGTGGTAATGAAAGCATTGCAGCTACAGGGATTCCAACAGTTTCAGTTTTGACTGGAAAAGCGACGCTTGCGACAATAACTAAAGAATTCACAATGATGGGCGAAATCCTTGGTGAGCAAGAAAAAGCGGCGGATCTAGTAGACTTGTGGAACGAAAAGCTGGCGATATTTGAAGAACGATCTGCACAAATACCTGCGGATGAAGTGAAAAATGTTTACTATATGCTCGGAGCTGTTACGCATACCAATGGTAACGGCAGTTGGGGGGACAGTTTTGTTACGGTAGTAGGAGCTGAAAATGCTGCTGCAGAAATAGGAGATACCAAGGATGTTTCGGTTGAGCAGATAATATCATGGAATCCGGATGTGATTATTGCAAGCGCAAATGAAGGCTCTTATATTCCTACGGAGGATATTAAGAATAATGAACAACTGCAGGATGTCAGTGCAATACAGAATGATGAGATTTATCAGTGCCCTGTAGGATGTATGTGGTGGGACAGGCCGTCACCGGAAGCTATTCTCGGATTTATGTGGCTGGCTAAAACAATTTATACTGATTACTACAGCGATATAGATCTTGAGAGTGAGATAAAGGATTATTACCAGACATTTTATGGTTATTCAATATCTGATGAAGAAATTGAAGCATTTTTAAATCCTATAGGCTGATTACTTGCAAATACATATTTTAACTTGCTAATATTAGGGAAGGCCGTCTTTTTAGGACGGTCTTTTCCGGAATCACTTGGTTGTTTCAATGATTACTGGTAAACATAAAAGTTAATGAAAAGATTTTAATTTATAGGAGTTAAGTAATGAATATTATTGATATAAAAATGCCGGAATCGCTTGAAACCGTTAATGAAATAATTGATGGATACAAATCATATCAGGTTGTCAAAGCGGCGATTGAACTAAAATTTTTTGATTGGTTGGAAGAAAATGGCGTTGCCGACAAAGAAGAAATTGTAGTAGGTGTGGGAATAAACGGAATGTTTATTCGAGGTTTCTTGCAGACTTTAGTCGATATGAAACTAATTTCAAAAGATGCCGGTGCTGATGCTGATGTGTATTCGAATTTGCCTTTGGCGTCAAGTTTGCTGGTTTCATCCAGACCGACCTATCAGGGGAATTGGTTTGTAAACTCTTCCGGAGAAGGAACTCAATGGACAAAGCTGCCCGATTATTTAACTCAAAAAGAAATTACATCACCTGGTTTTTCAGTTGGACCGGGAGCAGATTTTCTAAAAGGACTGGCACAGCGTTCTCTGCGAGGTGAAGTTCAGTCTGTTGTTAAGGAGATTATGTCTTGGGAGAGATTTGCCGATGCCCGTTCGTTCATTGATATCGGTGGAGGACACGGCCTTTATTCGATTGCGCTTTGTCAGGCTAATCCTCAGTTGTCCGGTGTAGTATTCGACAAGCCGTTTGTGACCGGAATTACCGAAGAATTTATTAAAGACTATCAAATGAAAGACCGTATACATACCCAAAGCGGGAATGCAATGAGTGATGCCATTGGAGGGAAATATGATATTGTACTTATCTCTCATATGTTTTATAAATTCCGGCGGCAGCTGCCTGAGTTTTTTAAAAAAATAAAAGGTATTATAAATCCCGGTGGTATTTTGGTTTCTAACCACTGGTTCTGCGGTGACGGCTGTAGTCTTTTAAAAAGCGGGGCAAGGGAGCTTGACCGGGCGGTTCAAACATCGGGGCATCCGTTGTGCCATATCGAGGAATTTAATAAGTTATTCGTTGAAAACGGTTTTACCGTAATTGTCAATCATGAAATACCAAGTGTGTATGATTCCTGCACCTTGCATATAGCCGTGAATAATGATGAAGCGTCAAACGTGAATGAATCATATTGTTGCTGTTGATTAATAGAAACAAAGGGCCGGAAGGCAGAGTATGATAGAAAGAAGATTGGTGCGTAATGGAAAAGCGGGAGGGAATGTCACGAAAATTAAAAACTCAACAAACATAAAAAGCATAGCTATAATTTTGCTGCTATTAATATTGCTTTTGATTGTAACCGCAGTTATATCAATTGCAATTGGACGATATTGTTTGAATATTCATGATATCATAGCTGTCATAGCAAGTAAGGTTTTTGGAATTGGACTGGAATATCCAAATGTTTCTGAAACCGTACTGATTACTGTGCGTCTGCCGCGCATTATTGCCGCCATTGTTATAGGTGCGGCCTTGTCCGGCGCTGGAGCATCATATCAGGGGCTGTTCAAAAATCCGATGGTATCGCCTGATTTGTTGGGCGCGTCGGCGGGCGCTGCTTTTGGCGTTGCCTTAGCATTGCTTCTTGATATGAATATGTTTGAGGTACAGCTGATTGCGTTTTTATGTGGGGTTGGGGCAGTAGCAATTACATATATTGTCGGGCGTGCCGTAAGCCGAGGGAATGTGTCCACAATATCCCTGGTTTTGACAGGAATGGTGGTTTCGGCGCTCTTCCAGGCGTTTCTAACAATTATCAAATATGTAGCAGATCCAAACAGCAAATTACCGGAAATAACCTATTGGCTGATGGGCGGATTGAATAAGGTTATGCTTGACGACCTGCCGATGTTGGTTATTCCGGTTGCTGTTGGACTTATCCCGATATTTATGCTTAGATACAGAATAAATTTGTTGGCGTTTGGCGATGAAGAGGCAAGAGGTTTTGGAATCAACACAAAAAAACTTAGGTTAATATTTATTGTATGTGCAACGTTAGTCACTTCTGCCTCGGTTGCTTCCAGCGGAATGGTAGGCTGGATCGGATTGGTTATTCCACATTTGGCAAGAATGATTGTTGGGCCTAATTATAAAACGCTGTTACCGGTTACATTATTGCTTGGAGCTGTCTTTTTGCTCATAATTGACGATGTATCCAGATGCCTTTTTGCTGTCGAAATTCCGCTGAGTGTTTTGACTGCTGTGTGTGGAGCGCCGTTCTTTCTAAGCCTGTTATTAAAAGGGAAGAAGGGATGGGTATGATTTTTGAAGTAAAACATGCAGATTGCGGCTATGGAGATAAATGTATCTTACGTGATATATCCGTTATAATCAAGTCGGGAGAAATTCTATGTCTTCTCGGCCCAAACGGGGTTGGGAAAACAACACTTTTCAAAAGCATGTTGGGATTTCTGAAGCTGCAGTCCGGCGATATTCTGATAGATGGTGAAAGTATTAGCTCATGGCCAATTAAAAAAACGGCACAGATTATCGGTTATGTACCGCAAGTACATACGCCGCCGTTTCCCTTTACCGTTATTGATGTAGTTGTTATGAGCAGAGTTGCCCATTTAGGAATGTTTGCATCACCGGGGAAAGCGGATATGATGGAAGCTGAACGCGCATTGGACCGATTAGGCATCAGTGAATTCAGAGACAGAATTTATACTGAAATCAGCGGCGGTGAACGGCAAATGGTACTGATTGCTCGCGCACTTGCTCAAAATTCCAAAATATTGATTTTGGATGAGCCGACATCCAATCTGGATTTCGGGAATCAGACCCGCGTTTTATCACAGATTAATAATTTGGTAGCGGACGGGATGGCGGTTATTATGACAACGCATTTCCCCGATCATGCATTGCTGTGTTCATCGGATGTCGGCTTGCTCAAACGGGATTCATCTCTTACTGTTGGGAAAGCGGAAGATGTTGTAAATGAGGAGAACCTTAAGGATGCTTATGGTATAGAAGTTAAAATAATTAGTGAAAAAATAAAAGGAAATGAATGGTTGAAAAGTTGCGTGCCTGTTCTTCAGTAAGTTATGCACCGCGCGCGGTTTACAACCCGCATCAAAAATGAGAGTATGTTCTCACGCGGTAACCGTTATAATCGTATCTTTTTCACGCCTTGGTACTTCTTCTTGATTGAGTTTACTAAAGAAGTGCTAAAAGCAAAGGAAATGAGCTGGTTTTAGCATTTTCAAACCATTGTTTCTAGTTTGAATTGTGCTAAAACCGGTCCACTTGCGAGCGCGTTCGGTTTACATCCGAGAGGTCAAGGTGTATCCCTCCTGACTTTAATTAATAAAAGTAAAATGGGGAACAAAAACAGCGATCCAGCTCCACCATCAAGACCCATTTTGTATGGGGAATACAGATACACCCGGTTCATAATAAAGAACCGGGTGTATCTTTTTATATTATAATTTGCTTCATGCTAAGAGTTCTAAACAAAGACTAAAAAATGTTCTTTTTGTTATTACATTATATAAACATAATGGGCAGCACACATCATTGTCCCTAAGATTTCTCCCAACAAATAAAGGCCCAACCTTTTACCCCGTCATTTGGAGCCATATAAGACACTTCAGGTCTGAACCCCAGGGTAAATGCAGCGTTCAGTACGTCAAGGAGATATTTCACTCTGTCTTCCTGCTCGCCCACCTCATATTTCGTATTCGGATTTTTGAACATCGCTGAATTAACAGGAAGCGTAATACACACCTTCCGCTTTGCATATTTTGAAAGCTTTTTTACTGCATCGAATGGGTCCGCATCAAACATACATCTGCTTGCAAATGCAAGATCACAGATAGGAAGGTCTCTTTCATCCCAGTTTTCTTGCCACGAGAGTTTGCAGGTTTCTATGAGCGTGATTCCTTCATCTCTTATAGTCTCTCTCACTGATTGAAGCATTTTTTCCGAGAAATCGGCGCAAAAGACCTTGTGTCCGTCATCCGCAAGCGGTATACAAAGCGTGCCGGAACCGCATCCCATATCAAACACCGATTCGCCCTCCAGAATACAGCTTTTCCGGAGAAACTCAACAGCATAACTGCTTCTTCTTTCATAATTGGAACATGGTTTTGCAACGCTGTCCCAAAACTGTGCATTGTTATCTGTTGTAATATTCATTTAACGACTCCAATTTCATTAAATTGCTATAATATTCCGCTGTCTAACTTGCCTATTTTTACGTAAATCTTTCTGTTTTCACTTCAATAGAATAAAAACATTTATTGTAATAAATAATCTCCACAAGGGCATTGTCGTTGTTTTTATCAAAGTGGCGTTGGCGGCGGCAGAGTATTATCAAGACCTTGCAAGATCGTTTTCGAGCGGTTGTTTTCAACGGTTGGTTTGGCAGCGCGATTCAAGTTTGTACTCAATGGCGTGCAGGTATGCAGCATCAAATATAAAGAACTCGGCGTGTTTACAACCAACTATGAGTTGAATACATTGACAATCAAAGGCGGATGGATCGGGAAACCATTCGATAATCCTCCAATGCTTTTTTTTAGTTCGTTTTTTTTTCAATGATACCATAAGGTGGTAAATAATGCATCATCTATGGATAGGTTTACATGATAAAATATGATTTTACACGAGTCCTGAGGAAACCGGCGCAACGGACACGTTTAACGCAAAACAAAAAAGTAATCCGCCCGGATCAAGCCGGACGGATTCTTTTTCAGCATCGAATGCCGTGTTTTGTAATTGGCCCGGGCGGCAGTCGCAAAACCGCCCGGGCGCATCACAGGAGAGGTGTATGTCAAACACAAAAGGTGCAGTAAACAAACCGGCGGGCCAAACGAAGATGGAGATTGCTGGTGGCTTGGCAGGGATTGTCGGCATATACGGTCATGTGTAAGAATCCCGGCTTTTTTCGCAATCCTGCGGATGATGGCCCGATATCATCCGCAGGATGCTTTGAGGGAAAAACGAAAGCAGGAAACACTTTCGTTTCAGGAATATAATAAACGGCTGTGACAATCTGCATGATTATCACAGCCGTTTTCCTGCGTTATCATAATAAGACTGCGTCCTGACCTGGACGCAAGTCCACTTTCAAGCAGTTCTTCTGGCTTGCGCTTGCGGAGTCAAACTCCAACAGAACACGTTCTGCCTTCCCAGTTTCCCAGTGACCGACTTTCGTCGACGAACGCAGCTCTTAAGCGCTTACAGCGGCGGTACCGCTCGGGATTTTCACCCGATTCTCTATTCTCCACCTAAAGCTTTGCGCTTCAGGCGGCACTTGAAATTATATTTTTGTATATTTAGGTTATCATATCGTCCTTGTATTTGTCAACACCTAAACAGGTTAATTGACAAACAGACAAGCCGTGTTGCGTGCTGCCGTTATCTTCGGGACGGTAGCTATAATTATTTTCCTTTCCTTACCCGACGTTTTATGGTAAACATCGACAGAGGCGTACGTTTTACAGCGGGGAAGACGCCCAATTTGACCGATTTGGCGTCTTCAACGGAATAAAACGCATTTGCCTGGCACGCTTCAATGATTTTCACTGCTTTATCCAGATCCTTTCGCTTTATAACGGAAAAGAGAATCTCCACGTCGCCGTTTCTTCCGTGAGCGTTGATCCGGGTCACGCCAAACCCTGCCGCATAGAGCCTGTCTTTCATTTCGCAGGTGTCTTTCGGTAAAAATATCCGGATGATCAAGGTGCCCATGGCCAATTTTTCCTCAATATAGATGCCGACAAAATTGCCCATGGCAAAGCCGCCGGCATAAGCGATAAAACATACGGCATTGTCAAGATTTTGCATGACCTGGCTCATGGCCAGAAGCCAGATGGACACCTCAAAAAAGCCCAGAAGAGGCGATAACAGCTTTTTTCCCCGGGATACAAAGATAATCCGTATCGTTCCAATCGAAACGTCGAATATCCTGGAGATAAAAATCAGTATCGGGAGTATGACCCAGCTGAATATGGTGCTGTCCATAATCTGATTAAAAAAACCTAATATATCCATCCTGAAATATCACCTGTCCAATAATTGTCTCAATATTAATAAATAGTTGTTTATTAATTTCTGATATTGTATAATACCTTTGTATTTATGTAAATAAGTATGACATATTTATGGCAGAGAAATGATTGTTTGTTTCGTTTGCAACGGTTATAAAATGCCAAAAAAGCGGTTTGTTTGGGGGGCGCTATGGATTCTTTTTATAAACGTGAAGAACTGGATCAGTTGGGTCTCAAAGCCTATGGGGAAGATGTGCTGATCAGCAGGAAAACGAGCATATATGCACCCGAGCGGATCAGCATCGGCGATCATGTCCGGATCGACGATTTTGTTTTTCTTTCCGGAGACATAACGATACATAACCATGTGCATATCGCACCTTACTGCATGCTGATCGGAGGAACCGGCGGCGCAGGGATCGTCATGCACGATTATTCGGGACTGTCCGGCCGTGTGACGATTTATTCCATATCCGACGATTACTCCGGTGAATACATGACGAATCCGACGGTGCCGGATGAATACCTGAATATTATTTGCGGGAAGGTGACCATAAACAAATATGCGATTGTCGGCACATCATCCGCAATTCTGCCCAATGTGGAAATCGGCGAGGGCGCGGCCGTGGGCGCGATGAGTCTTGTGACCCGCCGTCTTCCCGAGTGGAAAATCTGCAGCGGTATTCCGGCCAGACCCATAAAGACCAGAAGCCGCAGCCTTTTAGATCTGGAGCGGCAATATCAGGAAGATATCAGCAGTTCGGGTAGTAAAGGATAAACGAGGCTTTAACTGATGAAAGATGAAACATTGAAAAATATATCTAATCCCATTCGGGAGTTTTTACAGGAACACTATTTATTCGGGTATGGGGAAGAGGAGTTTTCAGACGACGCATCGCTATTGGAGCATGGGATATTAGACTCTTTAGGGATTTTGGAAATCATTGCTTTTATTGAAAGTGAATTTGATATCAAAGTGCCGGATGAAGAGATCCTGCCCGAGAATTTCGATTCCGTCGAGGGCATCAGCCGTTATATCATGAAACGGCTTGGGGGACCTGGGCTTTAAGGGGCTGACACATTGAAAGAATGCAATAACTGCACGTTAAACGACCATGTTTTCAGCGTGCGCATCGGTGAGGACGGCTTGTGTAATTATTGCCGACAGCACCAGGAGCGCGGAACTGTTCTGGCGTATAATGCCGAGGAAGCGGAGAAACAGCTTCGTGAGGCCTTTGAGGCATACGCAAATCGGCCTTATCAGGTTCTGCTGGCTTACAGCGGCGGGAAAGACAGCACTTATACGCTTTATAAACTCAGGCGGCACTTCAACGTGTCCGTTCTGGCGGTCACATTCGACAACGGTTTTTTGACGGAGCAGTGCAAGCGCAATATCCACACGGTAACGTCCGAGCTCGACGTAGACAGCATTACGGTCAAACCTTCTTTCAATAAACTGGCCCAGATTTTTCATCTGGCGGCGACACGGGAGATATTTCCCAAAAAGGCGTTGGAACGGGCAAGCTCGATTTGCACATCCTGCATCGGTTTTGTCAAAACGGCGGTTTACAGGGAAGCGGTTTTACGCGAGATCCCATATATCTGTTTTGGGTGGACGCCGGGGCAGGCGCCTGTAAAATCGCCGGTCATCAAGCTGGATTACAGGATGATCCTGGCCAATCAGAAACAGCTTTCGGAGCCGATCATCAAAAACCTTGGCGAAGATTATCGGAAATATTTCATTGAACCCGAGTGGCTCAAAGAACATGCGGAAAAAATCCCGTCGCTTGCTTATCCGCTCGTGTTCGATATATATAATGAAGATATTATATATGAAACGATCCGTTCCCTGGGCTGGGAAAAACCACAGGACACGGACGTCAACAGCACCAATTGCCTGCTCAATTCGTACGCCAACTACATCCACATGAAAGATTACGGCTTTAATCCGTATTGCCTTGAAATTGCGGGATTAGTCCGCGAAGGTTATTTAAGCCGGGAAGAGGGGCTGAAGAAGCTGGCCAAATCCGGTGAACAGTCTGTTATCGACGCCGTGCGCGGCGAGCTGAACAAGTATGCCGAATTTGACGCATGACGCGCAGAGGTTTATATGGGCAACATTTTTTCATTCTTACGGGAAAGCGCCGAAAAATATCCGGACAGAATTTATATCACCGACAGGGATTGCACATATACATATTCCGAGGCGTATAAAAAAGCATGCGCACTCAGCGAATGTTTTTCCGAGTACGGTTTAAAGGCCGGAGACCGGGTGCTTATATATCTTGATAATAGTGTTGATTACATAACAGCGTTTTATGCCGTGCTTAAAAAGGGCGGCATTGTTGTACCTGTAAATAAAAACCTGACGATTGACGTTATAGAGTATATTGCTGCGGAAACGACGCCCGTCCTGCTTATCACAAATCCCGTTTTCGGGAAACGTCTCAGCGGTGGCAAAGCGGCGGATAACACTAAAATCCTTGATATAAAAACGCTTGAGACGGTAGGCCCGGACGGCACACCGCCGCCGGACCCCGTAGTCAGCGAAGAGCAGCCCGCGCTTATTTTGTACACCTCCGGTACGACGAAAATGCCGAAAGGCGTTACGCTCACGCATAAGAATATAACGGCCAACACGTCGTCCATCGTTTCTTATCTGAAGCTTAAAGAAACCGATTCGCTGCTGGGCGTTATTAATTTTTGCTATTCCTACGGCAACTCGCTGCTGCAGACGCATACGATGGCCGGCGCGTCCATTGTCATTGAAAACAGGGTTTCTTTTCCGATCAAGGTTATAGGGCAGCTGTATGAAAGCCGTGCGACGGGCTTTTCCACCGTCGGCTCGTATCTCAACATACTGCTCAAACAGTCAAATCTGAAGCCGGAGCATTTGAAACATCTGCGTTATATAACATTTGCCGGTGAGAGCACAAATATGGACGATATAAAAAAGCTCAAAGACATGGCGCCGCATCTGGATGTGTATGTGATGTACGGGCAGACGGAAGCGTCGGCCCGCCTGAGCTATCTTGAGCCGGACAAACTGTTTGTTAAATCGGGCTCGGTCGGCAGGGGCATACCCGGGGTAACGCTCCGGGTGGCCACGGAAGACGGTAAAGAAGCGCCGCCCGGTGTCGTTGGTGAGATGACAGCTTATGGCGAAAATATCATGAATGGCTATTGGAACAACCCGGAAGAGACTGAAAGGGTCTTAAAGGACGGATGGCTGTACACGGGGGACCTTGCGGTTTCCGACGAGGACGGTTATTACTATATCAAAGGCAGAAAAGATGATTTGATTAAATTTCTGGGCCATCGGATCAGTCCGGTTGAGATCGAAGGCGTGATAAACGGCTGCACGGGCGTTTTGGAATCGGCTGTCGTCGCGGTCCGGCAGGAAGAACAGCCGCAGATAAAGGCCTTTATTGTGCCGGGGGACGGCCGGCTGGCCCGGGAAGATGTGCAGGCGTATATAAAAAAGAACCTGCCGGCGTTCAAGCGGCCGCAGATCATTGAGTTTACAGACGCGCTTCCGAGGACGACCAGCGGAAAGATCATGAGAAGCGTTCTGCGCAAACGAGACGCTTAATATAAGACGTACTACCGGAAAGGATTCATTATGTGCGGTATTGTCGGCTTGATTGACGGGGGCAAAACGGAATACGGGGATATCCTGCGCGGCATGATCGGCAGCATCGCCTACAGAGGGCCGGATGAAACGGGGTATTATTCGGACGAGACCATCGGGCTTGCGCATGCGCGGCTTGCCATTTTAGATCCCCAAAACGGCCGCCAGCCGGCGACGAGCGAAGACGGCGGCGTAGTCGTTATCTTTAACGGCGAGATATTCAACTTTAAAATGCTTCGAAAACAGCTTGAACAAAAAGGGCATATAATCGGCAACAATTCCGATACGGCCATACTGCCGCATCTTTATGAGGAATACGGCCTTGAAATGTTCATAAAACTCAACGGACAGTTTGCCATAGCCATATGGGATAAAAAGAAAAAGAAACTGATACTGGCCCGCGACCGGTTCGGGGAGAAGCCGCTTTATTACTGTCATAAGGGAAAAAGCTTTTGCTTTGCCTCTGAAGCCAAGGCTGTTTTTAAAAGCGGGATCGTGCGCGCGGCGTTTAATCCCGACGCGCTCAGGCATGTCTTTACATTCTGGACGACCGTCGGGGACGAGAGCGTCTTTCAGGATGTGTGTCAGCTGCCGCCCGGCAGCTTCCTGGAATATGAAAACGGCAGGAAGGATATCAAAGCATATTGGCGGTATTCCTTTATAAGTCCGGATAATCCCGGCGGCAGACAGCCGGACATTTCCGATTATACCGCCCAGCTTGAATCCCGGCTCATCGCCTCGGTCCAAAACCGCATGATCGCCGATGTCCCGGTCTCTTTTTATATAAGCGGCGGGCTGGATTCGGCCCTCATCACGAGCGTTGCGGCAAAAACGACCGGTGAGCGGCTCAACTCGTTTTCAATTACGTTTGATGATCCGTACTTTGACGAATCGGCGTATCAGGATGTACTGGTACGTCAGCTCGGCACCAATCACCGCAGCGTACGGTTTTCACAGAAAAAACTGGCCTCGGTTATAGGAGACGTCATATATCATACGGAGGTCCCGTTGCTGCGGTCGGGCGCTTTTCCGATGTACGTACTGGCCGGGCTCGTCCGGGAAAATCACATGAAGGTCGTCTTGTCCGGCGAGGGCTCGGATGAACTTTTCGGCGGTTACGATCTGTTCCGGGAAGCCAAGATACGCGCGTTCTGCGCACGTTCGCCGGAAGATACGAACAGAGCGCTTTTATATAAACGCGTCAACAACTTTGTCAAGGGCCTGTCCGCCCAGACGGCCGGGAGCCTGTCTTTTTTCTATAACAACGCGGACGCGGCTTCGCCGCTCAGTTCGCATTTGGCTAGATGGAAGCTCGGCAGGTTCAGTCTCCAGTTTTTTTCTCAGCCGTACCGTGCCGAGATGACGGCAGACGACGGTCATGCGGTCATCCGGGAGCTGCTGTCGGATGATTTTTATGACTGGACGCCGGTCCGGCGCGCGCAGTATCTGGAAACAGCAACGCTTTTTTCGGGTTATCTGCTATCGTCTCAGGGGGACCGTGTTTCCATGGGGCAGGGCGTTGAATGCCGATACCCGTTTTTGGATTATGATATTGCCGACTTTGCGTCCAAACTGCCGGATTCAATAAAAATCAGAGGTCTTAATGAGAAGTATATCGTTAAGAAGCTGGCGTGCAAATACGTGCCGGAGGCCATCACGAAAAGAAAGAAGTTTCCGTACCGCGCGCCGATAAATATCCGTGAGATCATGAAAGATGAATATACGAGCTATGTAATGAGCGACAGCTGTATGAAACAATTCGGCGTTTTCAACGAAACGGCCGCCGGACGTTTTTTAAGTGCCGTCTTGAAAAAGGATGAGCCGAATGAACGCGACTGCATGCTGTTTATGGGCTTTTTGACGACCCAGATCCTGTATGACCGCTTTATAGCCCAAACGCCGGGACAGCCCTGATGCTTTGACCGATGCCCGAAAAGCCTAACTTTGCGAGGACCGCAGTCCGAGAACCTTCTTTGTCGTGAAAGCCGCGAAGGCGGCTTTTCGACAGTCTAAAGCGGCGGATTTTTCCGCCGCTTGTTTTTTTCACAATATCGGCAAACAGACAGGCACATAAAAATAATAAGAGAATATAATGGCAGGGAGCCGTTTTGTTCAATGATTTTATAAACCGCCCGGCGAAAATACGCATCTGGTATTCTTATGTATTTAAGCCGTAGGCTTGAATTTGGTCGAAAAGAATTGTAAAATAGCATAAAAGCAGGATTGACGCCTGTTTTCCGACTTTGTGTATTTGTAAAGGAGAAAAACATGTTTTGTTCTAAGTGCGGCAATATTAATCCTGTAAATTCGAAATTCTGCCGTTCATGCGGTGTGCCGCTGGCTCCGGAGGCGCCGCGTTCGGCGCCGCCTCAAAACGCTTACATACCGCCTGAAAACAACACATATTCCTCAAATGCAGGGAACGCGCCCTATCCGCCTTATCAGCAGGGCGGCGGGTATGCGCCGCCGGGAATGGGATCTGGTTATCAGCCCCCCGTACCCGGTCCAAGGCCGCCTAAGAAATCAAAGACGGGACTGATTATCGCCATTGTCCTTTTAGGTATCGCGCTGTTTGTGACGCCGATTGTTATTCTGTCCAGTTTAAATAACCTGAAAAATAACAATGATCCCGGCGCCAGCAGCAATGTTGTTCTGGCTGACGACCCGGATGCCGATGAGGTGCCGACCGCTCCGGATACCCCGGACACCCCGGAGCCGGAGATAACGGGTGTGGCGGATGACGGTTTCAGGCATAACTATACGCAGCTCCTCGGCGGCGGTGAGGATATCTTCACCGTAATGATTTATATTTGCGGTGCGGATCTGGAATCCATGTATGGATGCAGCACATTGGATATCAATGAGATACTGGCCGCCGATATCGGCGATAATGTCAATGTAGTTGTTGAGACGGGCGGCTGCTCCGATTGGGACGCTTCGTACATATCGGACGGCGAGGTGCAGCGCTGGATTGTCGAGGACGGGGAACTCGTTTTGCTGGAAGACCTCGGCGCGGCAAGCATGCTGGATACCAGCGAGCTCGCCGATTTCATAGAGTTTTCGGCACAGAACTATCCCGCCAACCGTTACGGACTCATACTCTGGGACCATGGCGGAGGTTCGCTGTACGGCTACGGCTATGATGAGATGAATCCCAGCGGCGTTATCTACATAAATGAAATAGCCAGGGCACTGAATGCGGTCGGACTGAAGTTCGATTTTGTCGGGTTTGACGCGTGCCTTATGGGCACAATTGAAACGGCTTACATGCTCGAGCCTTTTGCCGACTATATGATAGCCTCCGAGGAGACGGAACCGGCTTATGGCTGGGATTATACGCCGTGGCTTGACGCACTGGGAGACAACACCTCCATCGACACCGTAGCGCTGGGAGAGGTCATCGTGGACTCCTTCATAGAACACAATGCGCCCATGCCCGGCGAGCAGGGAGGCGACACGACGTTGTCCGTCATCGCGCTGCGCGAGATACCGTATGTTTACGAAACGCTGTGCGCTTATATGTCCAACGCGACCGACGCGCTTTATAACGAAGAATTCAAAGAGATTTCCACGGCGGTCGCGTACACGAAAGCGTTTGCCGAAGGGTATGACTACGACCTGATCGATATCATAGACTTTGCCGAACAGTCCGGGCTGGAAGGCAAAGACGATTTGGAACAGGCGCTTTCAAGTGCGGTAAAATACGCCAGCAGCAACCTCAGGAGCGGTGCATACGGCCTCTCGCTATACTTCCCTTATACGGATTTATCGGTCTACGGCTATGCAAAGGATATGTTCTCTGAATTCGGCTTCGGCGATTCGGTATATGATTTCTACGATACGTTTGTCAACATTCTGGCTGGCGGCCAGCTCAATTCCACCAGCCGGTCGCTGATGGAGAATATGACGGGCGAGGAAGATGCGCAGGCGGATTATTCGGATTATGACTGGTATGACGACAGCGCCGTTGAGAGCTATACCTATGATAATATCGATTATGCGGAGCTTGAGATATTCTGGGACGATGCCAACGAGTATTGGTATCTGCCGATGACGGACGAGGACTGGGAGCTTTTGACCGACGTCGAAATGCAGATACTGTTGGACGACGGGTATGGTTATATCGACCTCGGCAGCGATCAGTACTGGGAATTGGATGATTACGGAAATTTGATTTTAAACTACGGAGCCGACAATACGTGGGTCGCAATCGGCGGGCAGGTCGTCTGCTACTACGCCGAATCGACCATAGAAACGGAAGACGACGTCATTTATATGGGATATGTTCCGGCGATCCTCAACGATACAACCTATATCGAGATCATACTCGAATGGAGCAACACCTACCCGGACGGCTATATTACCGGATACCGAACGCTTGACAATTACTCGGAGTTCGGCGGCGCCGGTACGCTCGGGAAGGGCCTCGACCAGTTTGAACCGGGCGACATTGTCGACTTTGTCTGCGACTACTACACCTATGACGGCGACTACGACGATGTCTATTATTTCGGAGACACGATGGTCATAGGCGAAACGCTCCCGGCCGTGTCGTATGAGGATGTTGGCGACGACCCTGTGCTCGAATGCTACATGCTGGTCGATATCTACCAGAACTATTCCTGGACGGAAACCGTTATATTCAGTTATTAACAGTTAAGCATAAAAGAAAACGCGCCTCGGCGCGGTTTCAAACTGTAGTCAAAAGCATCAAAGATACCTTATGCGGAAAGGAATACTGCAATGATGCCGGTAAAACAGAGAAATAAAACAAACGGCAACAAAGGTTTTTCCTTGGTGGAGCTTATTATCGCTGTTGCCATCCTTGCCGTTATAACCGCTATTATTGTCCCGTCATATCTGAAGTATATCGAAAAATCAAAAAAAGCCGTGCTTGAAAACAACGCCGCGGGACTCGCGGATATGGTCCAGATATACGCGATAGACTTCGGTAAAAGCGATTGGTACGGAAGCTGGTCTTCATATGTTGATGGTCACGGAGACGCTGAATCGTCGCTTAATAATTACATTGAGTATGAGCTGGAAGTCATCAATGACGGATCGTATGAAAACAACGTTAGTCTTAAAAATCCGTACAGCGGGAAAATGTCTGTTTTAGATAAAAATTTACCGAATGAACCCGGCGACGGATATCGCCCGGCTGTGTTTTTAACCTATGATTCAGACTATGCGCATGAAGGTTCCGGCGATACGGATACCATTATCGGAACAATTGTCGTCTATTTTGAAACAGGCAATGATTCAAGCGGTCCAACCGACCATATTGAAGTCTACTATATAAATAAAGACGGAAGCCATTCTGATTTTATGAGGACAATCAGCTGACCGCAATCCGCTATGACAATAATTGCCCGCAGGCCTTTGCCTGCGGGCGTTTATTGTATGGATTTTGTATTATGCGGATTCCGGCGTGTTGGGATACAGGTCGGCGATCACGCAGTCGAGTCCGCCGAGGCCCTCCAGGAACTCTTTCGGCGGAATGGCCGTTTCGATGTCCCAGCCGAGGTAGCCGTAGAAGTTGTCGCCGAGCTTCTCGTTGTCGACGGTGACGTCTTTTAACGGGCCGGATTTGAGCGGCGGCTTGCCGACGGCGCGCCCGCTGATTTTAAAGTCCTTCCGGCGATAGCCCTCGCGGAGATTGAAGGCGTGGCGCAGCGTAAAGCTGCGGTAGGCAAACTGTGTCAGCTGTTCTTCGGTATAATGGAAACCGGTGATGGCCTCGACCATTTTGACGGCGATCATCGGCGCCAAAAGGAAGTTCCCGAATCCGCAGACGCCCGCGCAGTTGATGAATTCCCACTCCAAAAGCCCTGCGGCGTCATTTTTGCCGGTGTCCTCAAAGTTATATTTAACCTCCGGAGGACTCGAGCCGAACGGAACGCCGCGTCCGCCCTTAATGTGACGCCCCGGCGTCGGGTCATACTGGAAGATGCGCGCGAGCCCCGGATTAAAGCGCGAACCGTGCATCGGCAGCTCGATACCGCTGGCTGTTACGAGACACTCCTCGCCTTTTCCAAGTTTCCTTGCTGCGCCCTGCGAGGCGAGGTTTAAAGCAACGCCGATGCCTTTATAGTCGCATATCTCTTCCGCGATGGCTAGAATGGCGTCGGAATCCCCCCACTTGAGGTCGATGCCGTCCATTTCCTCGAGCGTAAAAATGCCCGCGTTATAGCAGTCCATGATCCAGGCGATTGTACATCCGAAAGAAATTGTATCATAGCCGTATTCGTTGCACAGGTGATTGAGGATGACGGCTGTGGCCGGATCCCCGTTTAAAAGCATGCTTCCGAACGAGCCCAAGGATTCATATTCGGGGCGGGCGGCGTGCTCCAAATGATATTTGCCCTTGTCGACCTTGTAGTCGGCGCTGCATTTTATATAGCAGCTGTGGCAGCCCGCTTTGCCGACCTTGAAAAGCGGGTCCATTACCATACCGGTGAGATTTTCCATCTCCTGCTCGGTCATGTCGTCCGGAACGCCGCCCCAGTTCTTTATCGGGGCGTCGGCCAGCATGACGCAGGAAGCGTACTCTTCCGAGGTGCCGGTGGTCTTAAACTGAGCCACAACACCTGCGCCCATTCCGCCTGCGCTGCCGTGCGCGATGCATTCTTTGTTGCAGGCGACGAGAGCGGCGTCGTCGTAGATCGTTACTTTAGCGGAGCCTTTGCAGACGAGCGCTTTGAGATTTTTTGAACCCATGACCGCGCCGCAGCCGCCGCGTCCGGCCGCGCGGTGTTTTTCATTGATGATGGCGGCCATATACGACAGGTGTTCGCCGGCCGTACCGATCTGCATGATGCTCAGATCATTGCCTTGCTCTTCACGGATCATATCTTCCACTTCAGAGGTCTTTTTGCCCCATAGATGTTCGGCACTCTTAAATTCCACTTTGCCGTCATCAATAAGTACGTAAATGGGCGTTTCGGATTTTCCCATAAAAAATACACCGTCATATCCCGATTTGCGGAGATGAGGACCAAACGTGCCGCCGCAGTTTGAATCGTTCCAGAAATCGTTGACGGGCGATTTGCAAACGACGGATACTCTGGCGCCGAGCAGCGCTTTTGTACCGTTTGTAGGGCCGCAAATGAAACCGATGACACTTTCCGGTGCGAAAACAGGTGTTTTTGCGGGCATCAGTTCGTACAGGTACCGTGCGCCCAAAGTGGCGCCGCCGATGTAATAACGTGCCCATTTGGGGTCTAAATCACGCACTGTACATGTGCGATCGGTTAAGTCCACTATAAGGATCTTACCGTTATAGCCATGCATTGTATAAAACCATCCTTTCTCGGTGAAAACAGTGAAAGTTATAATAAAGCAATTAGTAATTTGTACTATTATACAATAATATGAGTGAAATAAATATATAAATAAATATGAAAAATCAAGAAGGATTCTGTATCGTCATACGATTTTGTGCGCCTTGTTTCTAAATATCGTTTATGATATCCTATATTAGTTAGCGATTTACTGAAAGGCGCGGGTTTTAGATAATGTCAGATGAGCTTAAAAAACTGTATATTGAACCAACATCAAAATGCAATCTGAATTGCACCATGTGTTTCAGGAAGACATGGATCGACGAAGCGTTTGCCGATATGGACGATGAAGTATTTGAAAACACGATGACGACGATGCCAGACGAAGTGGAAACGGTTTTCTTCGGCGGTATGGGTGAACCGCTATTTCATAAGAACATCGTACGTATGGTCAAAGCGGCCGCCTCAAAGAATAAACGCGTGGAGCTTCTGACCAACGGTACGCTCTTGACGCGGGAAATGTCGGCCGCGCTTTTAGACGCCGGCCTGAAACGGCTCTGGATTTCAATCGACTCCTTTGAAACGGAAGGGTATGAGGCGATAAGGCAAAATAGTAATTTTTCGCTGATTACGCAAAACATAACAAAATTCAACCTGGAACGGTTTTTGAGGATAGATGACGAGCCGGAGCTCGGCATTGCCTTTGTAGCTATGAAAAGCAGCATTGATCAGTTGGGTCGGCTGGCGCAGTTTGCCATCAGACATCAGGTCAGCGATGTCAACATTTCAAACGTTATTCCCACAGATGAGCAGTCGCTCGAGGAAAGCCTGTATAACAGGATCGTCAGCTCAGGCTTCATGGCCCAGGAGAGAGACGGCGCGCACCCAAAGGTCAGCCTGCCGATGATGGATATGCAGCTGCCGGGCGTCAAGGAAAGCGTTTTGGAGATTTTAAGCTCAGACAGCAATGTTGAGTTTAACGGCAATTCCCTCATGCGGCGCAGGAAATACTGCAAGTTCATCGAGGAGGGGACTTCTTTTGTCCGGCATGACGGGGATGTCAGCCCGTGTATGGCGCTTTTACACAGCGGCATTACTTATCTGGAAAAAAACAAAAGGATCATTTACCACCATTCGTTCGGGAACGTACGCAGCGAAAGCCTTACGGACATCTGGAACAATGAAGAATACGCGGCATTTCGCAGCCGTGTTAAAAATTTTGAATTTTCTCCCTGTGTCAACTGCGGCGGTTGTGAAAAAAGAGACGATAACAAAACGGACTGCCTGGGCAATCCAAAGCCTACATGCGGGGCTTGCTTATGGGCGGAGGGCATCATAAGCTGCCCGTAAAATTTGGTGGCTTGACAAAACATCCGGTTTTTAATAATCTATAAGGACAGAATAAAGTGAATAGCATTTTACACGGGGCGTCGCGTCGCCCCGGTAAACAGTTAAGCATTTCTTGTCAGGGCGGTGGACGAGCCTCTCTCGGGAATCAGGAACACGTAAAACAGCTGTGGGAGAAGTATACCCTTTACCGCACTTGGTTTTGCGTTTGTTTTGGTTATCGAGGGGGGTTTTTGCAGTTTAAGCGTGTTCATACTGCCGCCCGAAGTTGATTGTATAAACACGCTCCGGTTTGCTCGCGCTGAATCGGTTTTGTTTGTTGGAGGCCTGCATGACGAAAACGAACCGGTTTAATGCCGTATGGTATGTCGGCCTGGCGGTTCTACCGTTGCTGTTTATTCTGCTCAGTCTCTTTATCGGCAGATACCCGATGAGTATCTCCGATGTCGCCGGAACGCTTTTTAACGCCTCCGCTTCCTCGCCCGAGAAGTACAGCATCATTTGGCAGCTCAGGCTGCCGAGAACACTGGCTGCAGCCTTTGCGGGCGCATCACTGGCTGTCAGCGGTGCGGCGTTTCAGGGCGTGTTCAGAAACCCGCTCGTCAACTCCGGTATTCTGGGCGTTTCAAATGGCGCCGGATTCGGTGCGGCGCTCAGCATCGTTGTGTTCGGGATTGGGTTTTCTACATATGTTTTTTCGTTCCTGTTTGCGGTTGTTGCAGTGCTGCTCAGTTATTTGTCCGGCAGGATCTACGGTACGACGCCGAACATCATGCTGATTTTAGGCGGCGTCGTCGTATCTGCTTTTTTCGGTGCGCTGACCTCTATCATGAAATTTGCGGCGGATGCCTATTCCCAGCTTCCTGCCATAACATTCTGGCTCATGGGCAGTTTTGCCAACGTCAATTACACGCACTTCATTGCGCTTATCCCAATGACGGCGGGGATAACGATCATTTTTTTGCTGCGCTGGAAAATAAACGTGCTGTCCATGGGAGACAAAGAAGCTGCCGCGCTGGGCGTAAACGTAAAGGCTTACAAAGGAATCATCATCGCAGCGGCAACGCTCTCCACGGCGGCGGCCGTCTGTATCAGCGGCGTTATTGGATGGATTGGCCTTGTTATACCGCATATCTGCCGGATGCTGATTGGAAACGACAACGATAAACTGATACCGATGAGCATTGCGTTCGGCGCGTCTTTTCTGGTCCTGATCGATATCATCGCCCGGAACATCAGTACGGCCGAAATACCGATCGGGCTGCTGACGGCCATCGTCGGCACACCGTTTTTCGTTTATCTTTTAAAGAAAACAAAAGGAGGCGGCTGGCGATGAGCAGGATCATTGAAGTCAGCGATCTTTCCTTCTCCTACGGATCGCAAAACGTTTTCAGCCATGTCAACCTTGCTGCGTCGGAAGCGGAGATCATCTGCCTTATGGGGCCGAACGGATGCGGAAAGACGACGCTTTTAGATAACATCATGGCGCTTAAAAGACCGAAAAGCGGTATGATCCGACTGTGCGGCCGTCCGGCGGAAGAAATGAGACGCTATGAAATTGCGCAGAAAATCGCCTATGTGCCGCAAATCCACGATGCGACGTTCCCATATACGGTGCGGGAAATGGTGCTTATGGGGCGTACGGCCTATACGGGTGCGTTTAAAAGACCGTCAAAAGAAGACGAATGGATATGCGACGAAGCTATAAGGCGTATCGGCGTCGGAAAATTTGCCGACAGGCCCTACAATACGCTTTCCGGCGGCGAAATCAAGATGGTGCTTCTTGCCAGAGCCCTGGGGCAGAAGACGCCGCTGCTTTTAATGGATGAACCGACAGCCCATCTTGATTTTAAAAACGAGCTTTTGTTTTTGGAAACGGTTGCCGACCTGTGCGCCTCAGAAGATATAAGCGTCATAATAGCTACGCATACGCCGGACCACGCGTTTTATTTCAGCGCCAGAGGACTGAATGTCAAAGCGGCCATGATGAGCCGTGGCGGTATCGCATGTTTCGGGAAACCGGAGGATGTCATTACGGCCGAAAACATCTACGATGTCTACGGCGTAAAAGCGAAGATTTTAAAAGATACGGATGAAAACGGCAATACCGTCTCAACGGTCATGCTGCTTGAAACGGCATAAAGGATATAGCATGAAACATAGAATCCCTAAAATTTTTTTAATCATCTTATGCGCATTTCTGGTTTTATCGTCCTGCGCAAAAACCTCGCCGGACAATAGCGGCGGGATCATAATAACGGATATGGCGGGCCGGGAGGTTGCCGTCCCGGACAATCCGCAGAGCATTTGCGTACTTGACGCTTACGCCGCGCCTGTCGTCGTTATGCTTGGATATGGGGAGAAAATGCCGACGACGATCAAGGCGGTCAGCAGGAACCTGCTGCTCCAGTCCATTTGCCCGGCGCTTGAAACTTCCGTTGTTGTGAAAAACAGCGGGTCGCTCAATGCGGAAACGATCCTTGAAAAAAGCACGGACCTTATGATCGTCGGTATCGAATCGTATCAAAATACGGATGAAAAGGCAAAGCTGGATACGCTGGGCATCCCGTATATCGTTGTAAGCTATTCCAGCATGGCCGACCAGATGGCGGTTGTGTCCCTTTTGGGCCGTGCGCTGCAAAACGAGTCTATGGCGGAGAGATATGTGGCATATTACCAGTCGTGCATCGACCTTGTCTCAAGCAAAGTCTCTCAATTCCAGGCTGGCAGTGATATAAAGCTTTATCATTCCGTCAATGAGGCCGTCCGGACGGATTATCCCGGCAGCTTGTGCGCCGACTGGATATCGCTTATGAATGTCATAAATGTCTCGCTTGACTCCCAGCTTAATATGAGCGAGGACAAAGCGTACGCAACGCTTGAACAGATTTACAGCTGGGACCCGGATATCATTATATGCAATGAAAGCGGCGTCGCCGATTATATATTGACCGACAGTAAATGGCAGGGACTGCGCGCCGTTCGTGATCAAAACGTATTCCAGATGCCGATCGGCTTGTCCCGCTGGGGCCAT
Organism: uncultured Sporobacter sp.; assembly: GCA_963663605.2. GTDB lineage: Bacteria > Bacillota > Clostridia > Oscillospirales > Oscillospiraceae > Sporobacter. The sequence continues at coordinate 1,912,648 of CAXXVF010000002.1, read as the reverse complement.
CCGACAAGCGTTGAGACGCCGCTCGCGATCCTTTGGCTTGCGGAACGCCTTTACCCGGAGCGGTTTGATATCGATGTACTTTCAGAAATGACGGATTATTACAAAGAGTTTTTTAGTTACGATATTTCGGATGTTGAAGCCGATGATATTATCTCAGGCTACGGTGTCCGAACGCCAAAAACATCGTCGCCAAATGAATGATAAAGGAATGAATTCAAATGCGGATTTTGATTGGTGTTGACGATACCGACAACATCGACAGCATCGGGACCGGCGAAGTTCTTGAAAACTTAATAGCCGCTCTGAACGAAAAAAATCTAGCTGCCGGAAGCTTCATTACGCGGCACCAGCTTTATGTACATGAGGACATACCCTATACATCGCATAACAGCGCAATGTGCTGTGAAGTGGAAGTTGAGAACCTTTATGAGACGGTCGACTTCTGTCGGGCGTTCATGAACGTATCCTGTGCCGACGGATCCGATCCCGGCCTTTGCATTGTTGATCTGGACAGGATACGATACAAAAAAAGGCTTATTCGGTTCGGGCAGGCTGCAAAAGCGATGGTCCTCAAGAAGCGTGACGCGCTGGATGTGGCGGACCTGCACAGGCAGGCGGTTTTCCTCTCCGAGCACGGCGGTACGGGCGAGGGTATTATTGGTGCTTTGGCCGGCTGCGGCCTTCGGCTGTCGGGGCATGACGGCAAATTGAAGGGAAAACTGAAGCCGCCGGTCGAAAATCAGGCGGTAACCGTAGGGCAGCTGTGTGAAATGTTTTACTTGTCAACAGCTATGGACAAGGATCAGCGCCCGATCGATGTATCGGATACCGTGCGGCTTTGCTGTCCGACGAAAGCGATTTTCTGGGATCATACGCCCGCTATGTATCTGGCCAAAGATAAAAGCGGGAACGCGAAATGGCGCGTATACAGCATACAGGAGCTGAAAGGAATCGTGGACTGAATGCGTTATGCAATTCGAGAAAAAGGCAAGTTTCTTTACGGAAAATATGATACGGAGCGGGCCCTGGCCGCTGCGAAGAAATGCGATTATTTTACGGAAGACTGCGAGGAGGAGTGCGTCAGCGATGAACCGCTCAGCTGCTTCAACTGCCGTTACCGACGCTGGACCCAGGAGAGCTTTACCTGCATGAAAGGTGTAATTGACGAATGAAAAAACCTCTGGCACTTTTAATACTGTTTTTACTGATTGCCGTGCTGCCGATATCCGTACGCGCTGAAGGAGACGGAGACGGAAGCGGCGGCGGCAGTTCCGATCCGCTGATGCTCGCATCGAGTTCCGTCCAGGACGGGAGTACGGATGTGCCTGCCGATGTAACCATTACCTTGACATTCAACAAAAATGTCGTAAACATGACGGTTCGGGACAATAACATGACCTGCTTCAGTCTCGCCGACAGCTCCGGCGGAAATGTTGCAGTCAGCGTGCTTATGGGCGACGATCAGGTCGACCCGTCCATCAAGCGTATCATCGGGATCAAACCGCAGGACGAACTGATGCCGGAAGCAGTCTATGTACTCACGATTTCCGGGAATCTGACATCCAAGAGCGGCGCGCAGTTAGGACAGGATGTCGGCCTGACGTTTACGACGGCGGGTGTACCTGAGCCGACGCCGTCACCATCGGCTGAGCCATCGCCGTCATCAACACCCGTGCCGTCCGAGGAACCGGTAAATGAGCCGGAGCCGTCGGAATTGCCGGAACCGTCCGCTGCAGAGACTTCTTCACCGCCAACATCGGCAGCGCCGACGCCTTCTGAGCCTCCGGCGCCTGAGCTGTCGGATACGCCGGAAGATACCGCGGCATCTGTTTCACAGACGCCCGAACAATCAACAGACGTGGCCGAGAGTCCGGCGGCCGCGGAGGACGCTCCGGAACCGGCTGACGGCGGAAACGCTCCGGAAAACGCCGGGGATTCAAATAATTCCTGGGTGATTTACCTGGCGGCGGGCGCCGCCGTGGTCGCGGCAGGCAGCGCGGTCCTCATCATACGCAATAAAAAGAAGTAAAAAATAAACTTAAAAGATTAACTAAGGAGAAGAACAAATGAAAAGAATTGGAAAAGCGTTGACACTTTTACTGTGCTTTGCGCTGATCGTGTCCATGGGCGCCATAGCGGCCGTCGCCGCGCCATACAGCGCGCAGGGGACCGGCGGAAATATGCTGACGATGCTCAGCCCGTCCGATATAACGGATAACACAGTGGAGGCAGACGGGTATTTCAGCAACACGATCAATACGGAACTCGATCCCACGGCAGACATCGTCTTTCGGTTTACGATGACTTCGGGCATGAACAATTTTGATGAAACACTGTTTGTTGAAACAAATATGCCGCAGATTACCGTCTGTGACAGCTATGGCGGCGATGTCGCCGCCCAGCCGGATTATGTCAGCGGCGGCGCCGACGGCATCAGCATTTCCATTGCCGCGGGGACCCTGACGGACGGAACATATGCACTGGTGTTCGGTAAGGACATTCAGGGCAACAACTCAAGTAAAGTCCTCGGCCAGGATATCGTTTTCACCTTCACGGCCGTGACGGGCGCCGAGCCCGTTAGCGAACCGGAAACGGGCGCTGAGCCGGAAGAAACCGAACCGGAACAGACGGGATTTACGGACGTGCCCGCATGGGCGGAGGATTATGTGGCGGCCGTTATCGCAAACGGCTGCATGACGGGGACCGGAGAAACGACCTTTGATCCGGATACCTCTTTGACGCGCGGCGCGTTTGTCACGATCCTCGGAAAAGCCAGAGGCATTAACGCAGGCAAATACACCGAGTCGGTCTTTGCGGATATTGCCGACACCGATGCATGCAGCCCATACGCTGCATGGGCCGCCGGCAAAGAAATCGTCTTCGGGTATGGTGAGGACCTGTTCGGTCCGGACGATGTCCTGACAAGAGAGCAAGTCGTAACGATGCTTTACCGGTATGCTCAGGCGTTCTCAATGGATACGAATGCGCCCGGCGACATCGGTGCCTTTAAAGACGGCGCGCAGGTGAGCGATTGGGCGGCTGAGGCGATGGCTTGGGCAATCGGCAACGAGTACATCAGCGGATTCGGAAACGGAATGCTGATCCCGGCGGGCGAAATCACAAGAGTACAAGCCGCCAAGCTGGTTGCTGTCGTAGTTCTGGGCGCATAACTCTTTCACATAACAGAGAACAGGGCCGTGCGTTTGCGCGGCCCTGTTTTGTTTATATATCCAAATTACCGATGATACATGTAGTTGTTTAAATATTGCAACAAACCGGATGATGTGATATCGTATTGATGTATAGATGTATTAGACTATGAATTTTCAGTGAAATGGCAGGTATTAAACATGAACGGTTATGCGGGGAAAGTTGTTATTGCCGACTTATCGGACAAGACAATTGAAATACGTGACCTGGAGCCGAAATGGGCCAGAGACTTTCTCGGAGGCAGCGCGCTCGGCGCCCGGTATTTATATGAGCTGATGCCGGCCAACACGCCGGTATTCGCGCCGGAAAGTGTTGTCGGCTTTGTATCAGGTCCGGCGAATTCAACGAAAGCGTTTATGGGCGGGCGTTTTTCCGTCGTCAGCAAGTCGCCTGTGACAGGCGGCTGGAACGACGCTTCAGGCGGCGGTAAATTCGGGCCGTATATGCGCCGTGCGGGTTTTGACGCCGTTTTTGTCAAGGGCATTTCTGAAAGCCCGGTCTATATACTGCTTGATAACGGGAAAGCGGAGATCCGTGACGCGTCGCACCTTTGGGGCAAGTCGACTTCGGAAACAGACGCCGCCATCAAGGAGGAGCTGGGCGACAAGAACATCTCGACGGCGCTGATCGGTCAGGGGGGCGAACATCTGTCAAACATGGCGGGCGTCATCGGCGACTGCCATCGTGCGGCCGCCCGGGGCGGCACCGGCGCAGTCATCGGTTCAAAGATGCTCAAAGGCGTTGCCTGCCGGGGCGAGCAGGATGTTCCCGTAAGCGATATGACGGAAATCGTAAACATCAATAAAGAGTGGAACGACCATGCCAAGGGAAGAGGCGCTGTGCCTGTCGGCAAGTTCCGGGTGACCGGTACGACATCGGACTATGACTCGAGCGTCTATCTCTCCGATGCCGGCATCAAGAATTGGTACGGCACGCCCGACGACTTAACGGAAGAGGAAGTCCAGAATCTCATGGGTGTCGTTATGGATCCGAAATACAAGACGGGGAAACAGGGCTGCCACGCCTGTCCCGTCCAGTGCGGTGCGTATTATCATGTGAAAAACGAGGAATACGATATCCATACGAGCCGTCCTGAATATGAAACGCTTGGATCGTTCGGCAGCATGCTGCTGTGCGGAGATTCCGACACCGTTAATATCTGCAACTGGTACTGCAACGAATATGGATATGATACGATCTCCTTCGGCGGTACGCTTGCCTGGCTCATGGAATGTTATAATAAAGGAATCTTCACGCAGGACGAACTTGACGGAATCGACCTCAAATGGGGCAATGGCGACGCTATCATAGCGATGACCAAGCGTATCTGCGATTACGAAGGGGTTGGCATACCGCTGAACGGAGCGTCGCGCGCCGCGGCCGATCATTTTGGAAAGGGACACGAGTGCCTTACGACGGCCAGCGGAATTGAGTTTCCCATGCACGGTTCGCGGTATAATCCGGGGCTTGCGCGGACGTACCAGTACGACCCGACGCCGGGGCGGCACGTCAAGGGCGGGCTCGGCGTGCCCTACGGGCATCAGCCGCCGGAGGTTAAATATGATTATTCCAACACAGGCGAGCGCGACAAAGCGGGGCTTGAGGAATGGGAATTCAACAATCTTTCGGGTTTTTGCAGCTTTGCCGGTTTTTTGCTCGGTCCGGACGTAAAGTACAGGTATATGGACGCGGCCACCGGATATGGCTTCACGCCGGAGGATTGGACGAAGCTGGGCCTGCGCGCATTCACGATAAGGGATGCGTTCAATCTCAGGGAAGGTATGCGCCGGAAGGACTACACAATATCCGGCCGTCTTGTTGGCAAGCCGGCTATGGAAAGCGGTCCTCTGGCCGGCATCACCGTCGACAACGAACTGATGGCGGACAATTTCTTTGAGGCGCTGGGCTGGGACGTCGAAACGGGCGTACCGTCCAAAGCGTTTTTAGAGGAAATCGGCGGACTTGAATGTGTCATCAAAGATTTGTATAAAGAGGCAGGATAACAGGGCATGAAAGTAGAAATCAAATTTAGCGTCAGAGACCTTGTCGGCGATATGCGCAACGGAACGTATGAGGTGCCGGAGGGCGCGACCGTAGAAGCGCTTTTGAAAGCAGCGCAGGAAGAGGTCGGGATGACACTGGCTGAAGGTATAACAAACTGCTTTGTATTTCTGGTCAATAACCGGCCGGCGTCCTGGGAAACGGTTTTGCAGGAAGGTGATTTCGTCCGGGTTTTATATAAAATCCTGGGTGGATGAAATAACATATTGCAAGGAGCCATTAACCTGGCTCCTTGGTCTTTCCGGGAGGTTTTATGAGACGTTATGAGCGAAACGCACCGGCCATATCTCCGGAAGAGCAGGCGCTTTTAGGGACTAAACGCGCCTTAATTGCCGGCTGCGGAGGACTGGGCGGATATGTGATCGAATATCTGGGACGCATTGGCGTGGGACAGCTGACGGTTGTTGACGGCGACGTTTTTTCACAGTCCAACTTAAACCGACAGCTTCTGGCTACGGATGAGACGCTCGGCAGGGAAAAACCCTTGTGCGCGCGAGCGCGGCTGAAGGTCGTAAATCCCGCTATAACCGTTACGCCAATTTGTAAAAAAATCGACGCGGCGAATGCGGGGGCGCTGCTGGCCGGTCACGATGTAGCTATAGACGCGCTGGACAACGGCCCGGCCAGAAAGGTGCTGTCCAAAGCCGCGGGAGATAACGGCATTCCGCTTGTGAGCGGCGCCATTTCCGGCTGGCGCGGGCGTGTTTTTGTTTTGTTTCCGGGAGATGACGCCGGTTTTCTCTGGGACGATGGGGCCGGATATTTAGCAGGGAATCTCAGCTTTACGGCAGCGGCGGTCGCCGCCGTGGAATCGGCGGAAGCCGTTAAGCTTCTGCTCGACCGCCCGGGGATATTAAAAAACAGACTGTTGGAACTGGATTTGCTCAGCGGGCAGTGGGAAGAGATACCGATGATATTTGATCAGCAGGGATAGCCGGCTGATATGAGTAAAAAAGACGTGCCTTCATCCGTGAAGGTACGTCTTTTAATGTATTTTAAACAAATAAGTCCGATTGGTATATTCTAAAAACCAGTGAAATTAGCGGCGTATAATGTTAGCATAAAACTGCATACGCAGCGGGACAAATCCTGGACGAGGGAATTGCCCCGCTAAGAGTCTCAAGTTAATTAAGAAAGGAATGTAACCATGTTCGGATACACAGGTAAATTACTTTTTGTTGATCTGACTGCGGGCAGGACCGAAGTCAGGGAGCTGGACGAGGCAACAGCAAAAAACTTTTTTGGCGGGCCATCGCTGGGAGCGAAGATATTATATGATGAAATGCTTGCGCATACGGATGTTTTTTCCGAAGAGAGTATGATCGGCTTTGTCACTGGTCCCACAAATGGAACGGGCACGCTTCTTGGAGGCCGATATACGGTCGTCAGCAAATCTCCCGTCACGGGCGGCTGGAATGATGCCAATTCCGGCGGCAACTTCGGACCATTGTTGAAAAAATCCGGCTATGACGGTGTTTTTGTCAAAGGTATCAGTAAAAAACCGGTCTACATTTTTATTGATAACGGGAAAGCGGAGCTGCGCGATGCGTCGGGTATCTGGGGAAAAACCGTATCCGAAGCAGAACGGATTATCAAAGAAGAGCTGGATGACAAACACGTCGGGATAGCCCAGATCGGGCCCGCCGGCGAGGCTCTTTGTTCTATGGCCGCTGTCATGAACGATACGCACCGTGCTGCCGGAAGAGGCGGCAGCGGCGCCGTTATGGGATCAAAAAAACTTAAGGCGCTTGTCGTTCGCGGCAAAGTTGAAATAGAAACAAAGGATAAAGGAGCGCTGATAGCGCTTAACAAAGAGACGGTCACGTGGGAAAAAGAAGGCCCGGTTGCCCCGGTCTACAACATGTTTAAAAACCATGGCACCGGCGGCTCGTACGAGTCTTCTGTCTATGGCGGAGATGCCTCGGTAAAAAACTGGGCCGGCTCGTCCGGCGATTTGACGGAAGAACAGATCAAGCCTGTAGGCTCTCAGGGGATGGATCTGCGGTTTAAAAAGAAGAAATACGCCTGCAATTCCTGTTCCATCGGATGCGGCGCGATTTATTCCATCGGAGAGGGGAAATGGCCCCGGGAGGAGACGGCCCGTCCCGAATATGAGACACAGGGCATGTTCGGCAGCCAGCTTTTAAACAGCAGCGCGGAAGCGGTCAACGAATGCAACAGGCTATGCAATGAGTATGGTTTCGATACGATCTCCATGGGCGGGACGGTCGCATGGTGCATGGAAAACTACTCAAACGGTGTCTTCACACAGGAAGAGCTCGACGGAATTGACCTTAAATGGGGAAATGCCGACGCGATCGTCCAGATGACAAAAAAGATCTGTATGCGCGAAGGCGTCGGGGAAGCGCTGTCCAACGGTTCGCTTGCCGTGGCCCGGCATTTCGGCAAGGGTTTTGAAGCGCTCGTCGTCGCCGGCGGGATCGAGATACCTCAGCACGATCCGACGTTTTCGCCGGGACTGGCACGCACCTATAAATATGATCCCACGCCGGGGCGGCATGTCAAGGGCGGCCTCGGTATTCAATACGGAAATGAGCCGCCGGAAGTCAAATACAATTATGCGGACACCGGAGAGCGCGATGTTGCCGGTGTGGTTGGCGCGGAGATCACCAACGCAGCCGGGTTCTGCGTGTTCGGCGATTTCGGACTTCCGCCCGGAGCGGTTGCAAAATACCTCGCGGCCATCACGGGTTTCGATTACAGCGAAGATGACGTGAAAAGGCTGGGTCTGCGCTCATTCACCATGCGGCACGCCATAAATCTCCGGGAAGGTCTCCGCAGGAAAGACCATGAAATATCCGGCCGTATTGTCGGCGACCCGCCGCTTAAGGAAGGACCGAACACAGGCGTTACGGTAGATACCGAGAAGCTTACCGATAATTTCTACAGCGCGCTTGGCTGGAATGTCAGCGACGGCGTGCCGAAATTAGAGGCGCTCAAGCATATCGGAGGGCTTGAAAACGTCATTCGCGACCTGTATCCGGACGACAGGCCGGAAGCGGTTTAACGATTTCGGTTGGTAAAATAAAAACGTCGTGTGCCGTTACAGCGGCTCACGACGTTTTTCCGTTGGACGGGACGGGGTCTTTCCGGCCGCATACGGCGCCCGCATAGCCGTCTGCCGTTTTTTTGAGCGGACAAGCCTTCGGGCAGGCAATACAGAAGATGCCGTCCGTTTCCGCCGGCTCCACGCCTTCCTCGGATAAATCCTCTTCCAATAAACAGCCCGTTTGAACAAACCGAGCCGCGCGCCGCCCGACCGCTTCACCTTCGACGGTCACGTCATCGACCAGGTCGTGAACATAACAGGCGTTGCCGCATAAAAACAGCCAGTCGGGGAGCCTGCCGCCCGGACCGGACGCATCTTCCGACAGTTCCCGTTCTGGAATAAGGCCGACCGAAGTGATCAGCGTGTCGCAGGACACGTATTCCTCGCGGCCGGTTGATAAATCCAGAACCGTCACGCCTTTGATCCTTCCGGTTCCGTGGATTTCGGTAATTGTTTTTCGTGTGTACAGGGGAATGTTATAAGCTTCAAGGCAGTTTCTGCGGTTGCGTTCAAGTCCGCCGCATACGGGCGCCTGCTCTATGACGGCTAAAACGTCTTTTCCGAGCTGTTTGAACTGCCGGGCCATAATCATGCCGACATCGCCGGAACCGAGAATGAGAAACCGGTTGCCAATGTCATATCCGCCGATATTGACCATCTTCTGCGCCGTTCCGGCCGTAAAAATGCCGGACGGGCGCGTACCGGCGACCGGAAGTGCGCCGATGGGGCGTTCGCGGCATCCGGTAGACAGGATCACGGCTTTTGGCCGGACTTTTAGTAAGCCGCATTTTTCACCGCTTAACAGCACGGTACCGTCAGGCTCAAGGCGGATAACGGTCGTGTCGGTCAGCACGTCAACGTCCGCCTGCCGGACTTTTTCAACGAACCGGGCGGCATACTGCTGTCCGGTCAATTCCTCGCCGAAGGTTAAAAGACCAAAACCGCTGTGGACGCATTGATTGAGGATGCCGCCGAGCGAATCCGAACGTTCGGCTAAAAGTACGCCGCTTCCGCTTTCCTTCCCGGCAAGCGCCGCAGCCATGCCGGCCGGTCCCCCGCCGATGATAAGAATATCAAACTGCGTCATGCGTTTCACCGCCGATCATGTAAGAGCCGGGCCCGTCCTTGCTGATGTCTGCCGGGTTGACGTTTAACTCCCGGGAAAGAATTTCTATGATCCGCTGCGTACAGTAACCGCCCTGACAGCGGCCGGAATTTGCTCCCGTCCGCCGTTTTACGCCGTCAACGGTCACAGCGCCGGGATAAGCGCGGATACTGTCGACGATCTCGCCCTCCGATATCCCGCGGCACCGGCAGACGATCCGCCCATAGGCCGGTTTTTTTTCAATAAGGCGCGTGCGTTCATCAAAGGACAGTTCCGTCAGCCTCAGCGGCGCCGGACGGACCGGGTCGAACGCCGGATTTTCTCCGGCGTCCAAAAGCAATGCCATCCGGTCCGAAACATGACGGCCAAGTTCGTCCGAGCAGGTAATGCCCGGTGTTTTAATGCCGATAAGGCTTAAAAACGCCGGGCTTTCTTCGGATTCGTGGACGACAAAGCTCGAAATGCTTCTTTCTTCACGGACGTATCCGCCGGATTCCGGGTCATAACAGACGTAAAAGGGGTTCGGACGGAGCGAACTGAAAGAACGGATGATATGTTCCATGGGAAGGCCGGGTATAACATCCCCAACAAGCGTTCGGAGCTGGTTTAAATCGTCTTGCGACGTTTTAAAGCCGTTTTTCTTGTCGGCCGGGCGTCTTGTAGGGCCGACAAGGATGTTGCCGTCGACTGTCGGAACGAGCGTAAGCCCCTTGCCTTTTTCCTCCGGCTCGTGGAAGATGACATGGCCGATAAAGCCGGCGGTTTTTGTGTCCAGCACAAAATAATCCCCGGCTTTGGCCGACAACCTAACGGACGGCCTCTGGGCTTTCTCAAGGATCTCGTCGGCGTAAAGCCCCGCGCAGTTGATGATGCCGCGCGTGTAAAAAGTTTTACCGCCTGCTGATACTTTATAGCCGCTCTTATAATGCGAGATTTCGTTTACCTTCGTATTCAAATATAACGACACGCCGTTTTTGACGGCGTTTTCCGCAGCGGCCAGACCCAGCTCCCACGGGATGACCGTTCCGGCCTGCGGGGCATACAGCCCCAACCGGACGTTTCCGCTGATGTTCGGCTCAAGCGCCAGCACCTCGCTCCCGGACAGGAGTTTCAGCCCGTGCACGCCGTTTTGACGGCCCTGCGCCAGCTTCTTGCGCAGCGTCTCCTCACCTTTTGGCCCGAAGCAGATCATGACGGAACCACAGGGGGAATATCGTACGCCGAGATCGGCGCAAAGCGTATCAAAGGATTGGACGGCCCGAACACACATAATGCTCTTGAGTGTGCCGGGCTTTGTATCGATTCCGCTATAGACGATGGCGGTGTTCGCGCGGCTGATGCCCGTGCACAGATCCTCCCGCGCCTCTAAAAGCGCCGTTTTCAGATGGTAACGTGCCAGCCCGCGCGCGGAAAAACAGCCCATCAGCCCGCCGCCGATCACAATAACGTCAAAGGTTTCCATAATCAGAACCTTTCGCGAACGGTCCCCGGATTATCCAGCGTATAGCCGCCGAGCGTTTCAAGCCGCGCTGCGAATTCCGGGCTTTTAAGCGTTTCCAGAAGCCGCTGCACCATGTCCGTATCCCAGGCGTAGTCGGGTATCAGCAGATCATATTGCTCGTCGCAGACAGGCAGGAAATCAAGTCCGTATAGCTTCGCGGCTGAATATATGCCGAGTCCGGCGTCCGCTGAATCGGAAGCGACGAGGGCCGCGATGGCAGTGTGGGTGAATTCCTCGCGGTCATAACCGTAAACCCGTGCGGTATCGATACCGTCTTTTTTGCATAGATAATCGCACAGGACGCGTGTTCCGGAACCCTTCTGCCGGTTGACATAACGCATGTTGGGCTTGAGCAGATCCCTGAAGCCGCTGATATTTTTAGGATTTCCTGAGGCCAGGATCAGGCCCTGAGAGCGTTTGACGCACTCCACAAGGCGCACGCCGCCGTTCGGAAAGTATTTTTTAATAAAAGCGGTGTTGTACAGACCGGTTTTCTCGTCGAGGAGATGCGTGCCGGCCGCGTGCGTCTCGCCGCGCCGTACAGCCATGATGCCGCCCATGCTGCCGACATGCGTCGAGCTCATGGAACCGTCTTCCCAGCGGCACCGCATGATGTCGGATATCTCGTCCATCAAGGGGTCGTGGCTCCCGATCACAACGAGACAATTAAAGAGCTCGTCGGCGGGACGCAGCAGACGGATTTTAACAGCCGCACCGCTTTCATACCCTTCGAGTCCCTGCGGCACTTCCAGGATGCCGTCGGCTTTCATAAAGGAACTGACGACGCCGCTGCCTCGGGATAGCGGCGACGCGATGAGCCGGTCCCCGACGTAACCCAGCCGGACACGGACAAACTCCTGATATTTTAAAGAGGATATGACCGCTTTGGACAGTACGGCGTTTTCCCAGACGGGCTGCTTCGTTTTCCTGTGCGCGAGCAGTTCGATGATCGGACGGAAGAGTTCATCGATGACGATAATACCGGATACCGGGTAGCCGGGCACGCCCAAAATGGGCTTTGGCCCCTGATGCCCCAAAATGGCGGGTTTTCCAGGTTTGATGGCCAGACCGTGATACAGGACGCTGCCGATCTCGCTGATAACCTCGGTGCTGTAATCCTCGCTGCCCGCCGATGAACCGGCGTTTAATATCACGGCGTCGCAGTGAACGAGCGCATCGGCGATGGCGTTCTTGATAAGCTCCAAATCGTCTTTCACGATTGGAAAGGTGATGACGTCGGCGCCCCATTCGCGAAGCATCGCGGTGAAAATGGAGGAGTTAAACTCTAAAATTTCCCCTTCCTGCGGATTGTCTGACGGCGGAATGATCTCGTCCCCTGTCGGGATGATGCCGACGACCGGTTTTTTAATAACGTTCAATTCCGTCACGCCGCCGGCAATCAGTGCGCCGACTGCAGAAGGTGAGATCACGGAATATGACGGCAACAGCATTTCGCCGGCACAGATATCCTCGCCGATCTGGCGGATGTGTTGCCATGGCGCGGCAGCCTTGTGAAGGCGGGCGCCTTCCTCGGTCTCAATGACATCTTCGATCATTACAACAGTGTCACAGCCGGGCGGAAGCGGATCGCCCGTATCTACGGGAAAGAATTGAGCTGATGTTAAAAAGACGGGTGTCGTTTCGCTTGCTCCGTAGGTAATATGCGCGTCGAGCGCAATGCCGTCCATCGCGCACGCGTTATAATGCGGTGCGCTGATGCGTGCGTAAACAGCCTCTGCCGTGACCCGGCCCGCCGAGCCGGCTGAACGTATTTTTTCTATTGAAGGCGCAAGGCCGTTTTTTGTAAGAAGTGCCAAATAGTCTTTTTTCGCTTTTGCAAGCGGTATGTTTGTTAAATATCTAAATCCCATGTTGTATTTGCCCCCCTTTGGTTATCTAGCGGTTCCATGGCATCACTAAGACTTCCGATCCTTTTGGAAAGCCCTCGCAGTCTCTTGGAATACAGATATATCCGTCGGAATTAGAAAGACTTGTAATCAGGCCCGATTTCCCGTGAACCGGGCAGGCTGTCAGCGTTTCCCCGTCCTTTTCGAGCACGACGCCCATATACTCTGCCCGTCCGTGGTTGGAGGGTACGGCTTCAACCAGACGGGCGGTAATATGAAGGCGGTCGGCCCGGCGACCGGTTATAAGCTCAAGCAGAGTCCGTACGAACAGTTGGGATACGATGTACGCGGCGACAGGATGCCCGGGCAGACCGAAAACGGGTTTTCCGTCAATGATGCCCAGAATGGTAGGTTTGCCGGGCTTCATCGCGATGCCGTGCAATAACAGGCGGCCTTTGTTTTCTATGATCCCGGCTGTTGCGTCTTTGGCGCCGGCGGAGCTGCCTCCGGAAATAAGGACGACATCACACTCTGAAACGGCGCGGGAAATCATGGCCGAAAGCGCATCTTCATTATCCTTTATAATACCGAAAATTTTGGCTTGCCCGCCGGTCTCGGTAATAAAGGCTTCCAGCATGACGGAATTGACATCCCGGACCTGTCCTTTGGCCGGCGTGGCGGTGAAGTCTACAACTTCGTCGCCCGTAGATATGATACCGACGACGGGCATTTGACTGACTTTGACACCGGCAATACCCAAGGCGGCGAGCGACCCGATATCGTGCGGCGTCAGGACGTGGCCGGATGAGAATAAAGTGTCTCCGGGAGAGACATCATCGCCTCGGAATATAAGATTGTCGCCGGGTGCTGCCGGCGATACGATCCCGATCGTTCCGTCGCCGTAATCCTCTGTATATTCGAGCATGACGACGGCATCGGCGCCGTCCGGCACACTGCCGCCTGTTGGGACAGACATGCATGCGTCCTTCCGAAGAGGGCCCGGGGCGTCTTCGCCCATGATGATCTCGCCGTCAAGCTGCAGAATTGCCGGTATGCTTTCCGATGAGCCGAAAGTATCGCGGGCAAATACGGCAAAGCCGTCTACGGTTGAGCGGGTGAAATCCGGAACATATTCATCCGATGTGACATTTTCCGCCAATGTTCTCCCAAGCGCGTCGCGGATAGGGACACTGACCGGATGTGGTTTGATACCCCCGAAAGCCTCGTGTATAATTTCGAGGGCTTCTTCGGGCGTTTTGACATGAAGCAACTGAAAACCTCCTGATGATCTGAATACGAATAAATAGTAACATTTTTTCACCTGATTTACAACGCCTGACGACGCTGCCGGAACCATAAAACAAGGGTGAATACTTTTTTCCTGCTGAAATCTGTGATATACTACGAGACATTCGAAAATGAGGGAAAAACATGGTCATTTATCTCGTCAGGCACGGTCAAACAGATTGGAACCTGCAAAACAGGCTGCAGGGCATTGAGGATATTGAGCTCAACAAGACGGGCCTCAGGCAGTCGCTCGAATGTGCCGGCGTTTTTTCAAACGTTCCGGTCGACTGTATCCTGTCAAGTCCGCTCAAGCGCGCCAAGAAAACAGCGGACATTATCGCCGCGCACCTCGGGGTTTTTCCGGTAGCCGTCGAACAGGGTTTAACGGAAAGAGATTTCGGTAAACTGTCGGGGTTGACGCTTGAAGAGCGGCAGGCGTTTCTGGACGGAAACGAGGATCCCTGCGCTGAGCCGCTCGATATGCTGATCGACAGATTCATGAGCGTTTTGTGCCGATACATCAGACAAGCGGTACATAAGCATATCATTGTAGTTTCCCACGGGGCGTCCATAAATGCCGTGTTGTTGCATCTGTCGGGCGGGGAGATCGGCACAGGCAAGACAATACTGAAGAACACATGTATCAGCAAGCTCAACTGCAGCGGCAAGCGTTTAGATATTGCATATTATAACCTGAAGCCGGATGAGTTTTTAAAAACCAACCGGCAACCTGCGGATTAAAGTCGTTTTGAACGGCTGAAATATTCTTTAAGCGTAAAACGGCGGTTTGGAAAAACAGCACAGATGCAGCAGTGCAAGATTTTTACTTGCGCTGCTTAGTCTGTCGACAAAGGTATCGGAGATACCTTTGTCGACAAAACAGAGTTCTCGCACTGAGGTGCTCGCAAAGTAATGCTTTTCGGAAATGAATCCCTCAAAGCATTTAAATTACACAATTTTCACCGACGAGACCAGGCAACTCGCCGTCGTCGGAAAAATTTAAATCGCACGGCGATTGGACGTTTAATACGAGAGACGATGGTTTGTCTACAAATGCAGCAGTGCAGGATTTTTACTTGCGCTGCTGTTTATAGTTGAGTCATACTTATGCTTGATCTTTGATACTGACTGTTCATATTAGTAAAAATGGTTTTTTGCAAATAAAAATTATAGGTGCCGGCGGCCTGGAGAAATATAGAAAGATTGGAAGCGTTTTGTTATCGCCGTTTATAACGGATCAAACGACCGCTGGCGAAAGCGTAAAACAGAGATACAATTGGTGATAATGGACCCTTCTGTGCATACAATATATTGTTGTTTTTTGTTGAAATAACTTGAAAACAGGCGTAAACGATGATACAATAAACTAAATGTGAATTACCAAATAATGTTTGAGCTGTAGTGATAATTCGGGGCACAAGGATGAAAGAGCTTTATTTTCTTGAAGTGGATACTTCATGCTGCGCAAAAAGCTTAAACAGGATGATTGAAACAATCCCTCCTGAAAAACAAGAGAAGCTGAAAAAATACCGGTATGATATTGACAGGAAAATCGGTGTTTATGCGGACATTCTTCTCAGGATCCTTATTTTAAAGGCTTGTGGTATAAATTATAACGATATTGTAATTATGGCGGGGAAGACAGGCAAACCGTATTTCGCCTGTACCCCGCACATTGAGTTTAGTCTATCTCATACCAGAAACGCAGTTGCCATAGCGCTGTCGGATCGTCCGGTCGGTATTGATGTCGAGAAAATCAGGGAAACAGATTTGCGTTTGGCGAAAGATATATTTTCCGAAAAAGAATTATTATGGCTCGCCGAGGGAGAAACGAACCAATATCGTCGCTTTTATGAATTGTGGACAAAAAAGGAAGCTGCAATAAAGTTCGAAGGAATCGGTCTGCCTGACGATCTGAAATCGGTTGATGTTACGGACTGTTCAGCGCAGAAAATTTCCACACGGCATTTAGGCGATTATGTAGTCTCAGTTTGTTCTGAAACAGATTTTTCAGAAATTGACATAGTAAGCATAACAGAGATGGAACTGATCAACACATGGCGGCAATACTGTTTGCCGGATCCTGAATTTATTAACAGGAGTATTTGACAATGTCAGAGTACGTTTTTCACAAGTTGACAGAATCGCAAAAATCCATATGGTTTTTGGAAAATGCGCATCCCGGTACGAGCATAAATGTAGTTGCCGGAAATTTGCGTTTTAAAGGCAATGTTGACTATGCGGCGTTAGAAAAGTCTTTAAATATTTTCGTAAAAACAAATGATTCTATGAGAATACATATTGTTGAAAAAGACGGCGTTGCTTCACAGTATATAGAGCAATTCAGCGTGTTCAAGGTTGACTTTTTTGATTTCAGCAAGAGCGGAGGCCTTAAAGCGCTTTTCTCCTGGGATGAGGAAAAAACAAAAGAACCTTTTGATATCATAGATAATCCGTTGTATTACTGCGCCCTTTTCAAGATCAGCGACGAAGAGGGCGGTTTTTATATGAAGATGCACCACCTGATTTCAGACGCCTGGACAATGGGTCTTTTAGGAAGGCAGGTTGTTGACTTATATTCGAAGCTTAAGAGAGGTCAGCCTGTTGATGAAATGCCATACCCATCCTATATTGATCATATCCGGCAGGAAGAAGCATATGAAAAATCGACAAGATTCGAAAAGGATGCCAGGTACTGGAATGAGAAATTTGAAACATTGCCGGAAATGACTGTTCTGAAACCTCAAAAACAAGGTGAAACTTCAATCCGCGCAAAAAGAAAAACAATGATTACGCCCGCTAAGTTCTCAAATAAACTCAGGGAATTCAGCAAGGAAAACAACCTTTCTGTTTTTACGCTTTTTATGGCGGCGCTGACTATTTATATCAACCGTGTAGCGGGCTTTCGCGATATGGTGCTGGGGACGACCGTCCTTAACAGAATCAATTCAAAAGATAAGCAGACAACGGGCATGTTTGTCAGTGTAGCGGCGCCGGTTAGGGTCACTTTGGATGATACGATGGATTTTACATCTTTCGCTAAAGTTATGCTCAAAGAAAACACGGAGGTCCTGAAACATCAGAAATATCCGTATAACTATTTGATCCGGGATCTGAAAAAACGACATAAATTTTCCAACAGACTGTTTGATATAGTCCTCAGCTACCAGAATTCCAAATTTCACAAAAATGAATCAGAAGAAGAATATATCGCAAAATGGCTTTATTCAGGCTACCAGATCGAATCGCTCGTTATCAGCATAAACGACCGGGAAGATAACGGTGACCTCATCATTGATTATGATTTTTTGACGGATGTTTTTTTGGTCAAAGAGATCGAATTTATCCATCAGCATATTCTCAGACTCCTCTGGCATGCTTTGGATAATCCCGCAAGATGTATCTCCAAGCTGGAGATGATTTCGGAAAAGGAAAAACATACGATTCTCCGTGAATTCAACGACACGGCGGCGGAATTTCCGAAAGACAAGACCATACATCAGATTTTTGAAGAGCAAGCTGAAAAAACGCCCGACAACATCGCGCTCGTCTTCAATGACGAGACTATGACATATAAGCAGCTCAACGAAAAAGCCAACCGGCTGGCTCATACCCTGCGGGCTAACGGTGTTGGGCCGGACGACGTTGTCGGGATCATCATTGAGCGGTCGTTTGAGATGATCATATCCATTTTGGGGATATTGAAATCCGGCGGGGCGTATATGCCCATAGACCCGGGGTGTCCTATGGAACGCAAAGCCTACATGCTGGAAAACAGCGGAGCGAAAGCACTGGTTACGAAACGGTCTTGCCTGAGCGATATCTCGTACAATGGTTTAATTATTGATCTTGAAGATGAAACCAGCTTCGCGCCCGACGATTCAAATCCGGAAAACGTAAACAAACCGTCCGACCTTTTGTATATCATATATACGTCCGGTTCGACGGGACGGCCGAAGGGTGTCATGATCGAGCACAGGAACGTCGTTGGGTTGTATTTTAACGACAGATTCGGTTTTGACTTCAATATGTATGATGTTTTTACAGTTTTCCATTCATACTGCTTTGACATGGCTTCATGGGAGTTGTTCGGCGCACTGCTCTTCGGCGCAAAACTCATCATCATAAAACCTGAAGTTACAACCGACTTATATGTCTTTTTGGAACTAATAAAAAAAGAAAAAGTGACGGTTATTACTCAGACACCGCGCTGCATGTATAGTTTGATAGATATGGAAATGCAATCCGAGCAAAAAGACCTGTCTTTACGACACATTTGCTTGGGCGGTGAAGCGCTGAGTCCGAGTCATTTAAAACCCCTCAAAGATAAATATCCGAATATCGCGTTTCATAATTTATATGGGCCCACCGAAACAACAATGTTTGTCACGCATAAACGACTGGAGAAGCCTGAAGAATTCACTACTGAGCTCAGTAATATCGGCTTCGTAAACCCGTTGACAAAAGTCTATATAACAGACGGGAATATGAATCTGGTACCAATAGGTATTGCTGGTGAATTATGCATTTCGGGAAACTGCGTGAGCCGAGGATACATTAACAATCCCGAACTGACTTCGGAAAAATATGTGGAAAATCCTTTTGCTCCCGGGGAAATTATATATAAAACGGGAGACCTTGCAAGAATAATGCCAAAAGGTGAATTAATCTATCTTGGAAGGACGGACAGCCAAGTAAAAATTCGAGGCTACAGGATAGAACTGGGAGAAATCGAAAACGCAATTATCAAGCAAGCTGGTGCTGATGAGGTGATAGTCACGGTTCGTGAATCTGAAACCGGAGACAAAAATCTTTGCGCGTATTATAAATCAAAATCAATAATGTCGGCAGCAGAGATAAAGGATAAAATATCAGCCAAGCTGCCGAACTATATGATTCCATCTTTTTTCGTCAGGATGGAGAGTTTCCCGCTGAACAAAAATGGAAAAATAGATATAAAAGCATTACCGGAACCGAACGAAGAGATTAACAGAAGCGATTTTGTTATTCCTAAAAACGCAATAGAAATTGAACTGATCAAAATATGGGAAAAGGTACTGGGAATACATCACATAAGCGTTTCAGATAATTTTTTTTACATCGGCGGCGATTCTTTAAACGCGTTAAAAGTCCAGGCTCTTGTGAAGAAAGCTTTAAACTGTGAGATTTCCCCCCGCGATTTGTTCCGGTATTCAACAATCCAGGAACTCGGCGAATATATTTCGAGCTTAACAAAAACATACTATGAGCCGATTATAAAAGCAGATATTGCTGAGTACTATCCGGTATCATCGGCTCAAAAACGACAGTATCTGCTCAACAGGATTAACGGCGGCATCAGTTACAACCAGCCCGGTGGTTTAAATATCAGCGGTGAGATCAATGCTGATAAGATCAAGCAGGCTTTTCACGAGATTGTAAGAAGACATGAGTCTTTGCGTACAAGCTTTGAATGGAGGAACGGCGAGCCGGTACAAATTGTTCATACCTCGGCTGATTTCGATCTGGAACACAAGGTGTTGAAAGGAAAATACCTGGATGAAGGAATTATCCGCTCATTCGTAAAACCGTTTGATTTAAGCCAGGCCCCGCTTATCAGATGTCAGCTTGTGAGTTTTTCAGCGATGAAACATGTTTTATTATTTGATATGCACCACATCATATCCGACGGTACGTCTATTGCCATTCTGGTCAGAGAGTTTGTTCATTTGTATAATGGCGAACAGTTGCCTGAACTAAGTGTACAGTATAAAGACTATTCGGCTTGGCATAACAAGCTGCTGCAATCGGAAGATATAAAGCGCCAGGAAGTTTTTTGGCTGGATATGTTCTCAGGGGAATTACCTATTCTCAATTTACCGTTGGATTTTCCTCGACCGGCTGTCCAGAGTTATAAAGGGAATCGGCTGAACTTTGCAATCGATGAACAGTTGACAAACAAGGTTAAGGAATTATCCCAAAAAACGGGAACCACACTGTTCATGCTGCTGTTTGCAGTATATAACATTCTGCTTTTCCGGTATTCGGGGCAGGAAGATATCATTGTCGGTATACCCGTGGAGGGGCGCCGGCATGAAGACCTTCGCAATATCATCGGTATGTTTGTCAATACGCTTGCAGTCAGGAGCTTCCCTGAAGCCAGCAAGGTATTTGAGGTTTTCTTATCAGAGCTAAAAGAAGAGCTCTTGAACATATTCGATAATCAGGAATATCCCTTTGAAGAACTTGTTGAAAAGATTGGAGTTAAACGTGATGCCAGCCGCAATCCGATTTTCAGCACCATGTTTGCGCTGCAAAACGCCGATCTATCGGAATTAGGAGCGTTGGGTTTTTCAATAGAGCCTTTTATGTGTAATAACCAAACAGCAAAGTTTGACCTGACATTTGAAGCTGTAGATAAAGGCAAAACTATTGAATACGGTATTGAATATTGCACCGATCTGTTTAATGAAGAGACAATCAAAAGGTTATCGAACCATTTTATCAATATAATAGCTGACATTACCGAACACCCGTCGAAAAAACTTAAAGATGTCGATATCCTGTCGGAGAAGGAGCGGCATCAATTGCTGGTGGAATTCAACGACACGGCGGCGGAATTTCCGAAAGACAAGACCATACATCAGATTTTTGAAGAGCAAGCTGAAAAAACGCCCGACAACATAGCGCTCGTCTTCAATGACGAGACCATGACATATAAGCAGCTCAACGAAAAAGCCGACCGGCTGGCCCATACCCTGCGGGCTAACGGTGTTGGGCCGGATGACGTTGTCGGCATCATCATTGACCGGTCGTTTGAGATGATCATATCCATTATGGGGATATTAAAATCCGGCGGAGCGTATATGCCGATAGATCCTGATTACCCGGTGGAACGAAAGCTTCATATGCTTACCAACAGTAACTCTAAATTGTTAGTAACAACTACGGGATTTGACTTAGATTTTAGTGGAAATATTCTGTATGTGGATATTGAGTCGACATATAGTTCTGAGTATTCGAATTTAGCACTTATAAATCAATCGTCTGATTTAGCATATATCATATATACGTCCGGCTCAACGGGAAAGCCTAAGGGCGTAATGATGGAGCATAGGAATTTGGTTGGATTGCTATTTAACAACCGATTCTTCTTTGATGTGTCAATAAATGATGTATGGACACAATTTCATTCATATTGTTTTGATTTTTCAGCGCTGGAGATATATGGTGCATTGCTGAGGGGTGGAAAGCTTGTTATTGTTCCTCAAGAGGCAACTAAAGATTTAATGATACTTGTTAATATTCTGATAAAAAACAAAGTAACAGTACTATGTCAAACACCACACTCCATGTATAACCTTGTTGATACAGAAGTGCAATCAAAGAATGAAGCGCTATGCCTACGATATATAATTATCGGAGGAGAAGTGCTTAAACCGAGGTTTTTGATTCCAATTAAAGATAAATATCCAGATACGGAGTTTATTAACATTTACGGTCCGACAGAAACAACTATATTTGTGACAAAGAAGTGGCTTAAAGATGCGATGGATTTCGATACCGATTTGATAAATATCGGCCCAGTTAATCCGTTAACAAACATATATATTTTGGATAAGAACCTAAATTTAGTTCCAATAGGAGTTCCGGGGGAGCTATATATTACTGGTAATGGAGTGAGCAGAGGATACATCAATAATTCACAATTGACGGAAAAGCGGTTTTTAGATAATTCCTATACCAAGGAAAGTACAATGTACAAAACAGGAGATATTGCACGATGGTTACCTACAGGGGACTTGAATTACATCGGCAGGATAGATAATCAGGTCAAAATACGAGGCTTTAGAATTGAACTTGGAGAAATTGAAAGTGTTTTGCTTAAGCACAAGGATATAGAGGAAGCGGTCGTTGTTGTCATAGAAACAAGTATAGGTGATAAGAAACTTTGTGCTTATTATAAAGCCGGGTTTGAATTGACATTAAAAGATATACAAACACATATGAGACAAAGTTTACCGTTTTATATGGTTCCGGCTTTCTTTGTCAGAATCGATTCTTTCCCGCTTAGCAGGAATAAGAAGATCGATAAATCTAAATTGCCTAAACCACATGAAGCGATTTCAAAAAGTAATCGGATTCTGCCAAGGAATAAGATGGAGAAGACGATAGCTGAAGTATGGTCTGAAGTGTTAGAAATATCCGCTGTTGGTATAGACGATAATTTTTTCGAATTGGGTGGAGATTCATTAAACGCAGTAAAAATAGTTACAAAGTTAAAGCTTGGTATAAAGCTTGTGGATTTCTATTCGTATCCCACCATCAGACTAATAGCGGAGAAACTCTTAACAAATAATAAAAAAGCTGGATTGCTTGTCGACATGTCAAGAAATTATGCATCATCAAATATTAGTGTTATATGCATACCGTTTGGCGGGGGAAGTCCTATATCTTATACCCGAATAAGTGAATCTATATCTGATAAAAAGGCAAATCTAAATATTTACTCTGTTAATATACCGGGTTATGATTACGGCACACCTGAAGAACTCAAACGGACAGAAGAAGTGGCTAAGCTGCTTGCAACGGAGATACAAGAGAATATTTCAGGTGAAGTTATACTTTATGGTCACTGTGCAGGTAGTGCGTTAACAATAGAAACAGCACGAATACTTGAAAAAATGGGTGTCAACATAAAAGCTTTATTTATTGGAGCGATTTTTGCACCTAGACATATAAAATTATATGGATGGTTTAATAAGCCTGTGGGATTTTATACCGATAATAGTATTAGGCGTTTTCTGAAGACAGCAGGATTGTCAGAGGACATGCTAGATAATAAAGACTATTTACAACATATGCGTCGAGTTTTAAGGTATGCAAAACTGGATTATAACCGGTATTTTTATCATTTGGGTACGAGCAAAACTGATAAAATAAGTACACCACTTTACCTTGTAGTTGGAGATAAAGACATCGCAACAAGACACTATCATAAAAAATTTCTTTTATGGAAAAGATACGTTGAGAATGTCCAGCTTTTAGTTTTAAAAAACGCGAAGCACTTCTTCATTACTACGCATTCTGATCAACTTGTCGATTACTTAATAGACATATGATCATGTGTTGTTATAACAATAGGAAGAAGATGATTTAATGGATATTGCTTTCATATTTCTACATATATCCACTGCACTTACATTAATATTACTGCTATTTATTATTCGGTTCAGAAATAAAAAAGTGCTTCATTATTGTTTCCTTTTTGCTATATTAGATTTATTTCTATGGTGCTTATTATCTCTTATACAGCAATATATAATAAAACTAAATGATATAACCAACCTCATTCTTGTAAAAAGCATAGACACAGTAACAATCTGTTTGCCGATATTTTATTTTTCGTTGGCTATACTTATTTCAAGTCAAGTACAAAACTTAGCAACAAGCTAAAACTGTTGTTTATCATACCAATAGTTGTGAGTTTGTTTATATGGACTAATGAGTTTCACCAACTCTTTTATAAAAACTATGCTGCTGTAAATGATGCGCGTATACTTGGGCCGGTAGGATATTTAAGCAATTTCTTCAATGCTGGATTCCTTGTTTTGGCTTTATTTCTTTTATTAAAATCATCGATTAAGAATTCAGGCTTTTTCTCAAAGCAATCTATTTTAATGATAATCGGGGCAGCTGTCCCGATTGCCGTTGATACGGCATATTTTACGAACATTTATACATTTCCCAAATACTACGATGCCATTTCCTTCTCGATCACAGGGTTGTGTTTTCTCATAGCCATATTCAGGTATGAACTTTTTAATATCATGCCTGTGGCACTCCAGACAGTTGTTGATCATATTTCGGACAGTTATCTTGTATTGAACGATCAGTTGGAATTGACGGATTACAATAAACCATTTACAGATACGTTCAGCGGGATACTGGAATTTAGAAGAAAAGAAAAAATTGAAGAGATTCTGGATGCCTCATCGGAGTATTCTAAAGCAATCCTGGATAACCTCCAGGAGTCCGTCAAAAAGCAAAAAGTGAATAATTTTGAAATACATATTGAAAAAGAGAGCTATAACAGGTATTTTATAGTTGAGATAACACCTGTCCAGTCTGCCGGCACGATTATATGTACCATCATTTTGTTCAAGGATATCACGGAGCAGAAAAAGGACGCCGAACTTATAGCCAAGACCCAGTACATGCTTATCGAGAGCGAGCATCTTGCTTCTCTGGGGCAGCTTGTCGGCGGGATCGCGCACAACCTGAAGACACCGATCATGTCGGTCGCCGGCGGCCTTGAAGGACTGTCCGATCTGATCGATGAATATGAAGAAGCGGTAGATGACAGCGAGGTCACTGTGGAGGACCATCATGAAATCGCCGGCGAAATGCGCGGCTGGATCGTAAAAATGAAGGATTACGCCGCATATATGTCGGATATCATCTCGACCGTCAAAGATCAGGCCGTCCAGCTGACAGCCTCGACGACAGGCAGCTTTTCCGTCAAGGAGCTCGTAAAGCGGGTAGATATACTCATGAACCACGAGCTGAAACGGTATTCCTGCAGTCTTGATGTCCAGTGCGGCATTGATATAAACACAATCGTAAAAGGCGAACTCAACAGTCTTATACAGGTCATCAATAACCTTATCATAAACAGTATTGAAGCTTATGAAGGCCGCAGAGGCGTTGTGGAATTCATCATATCAAGGCAGGAACAGATGATCCTGTTTGAGGTCAGGGATCGTGCCAGCGGAATGACGAAAGCCGTTAAAGATAAATTATTTAAGGAAATGATTACAACAAAGGCAAAAAACGGAACGGGACTCGGACTTTATATGTCGTACTCAACAATTACAGGACGTTTTGGAGGAGAAATGTGGTTTGAATCGGCCCGCGGCAAGGGGACGACATTTCATATCAAGATACCGGCATTATAACGGAGGAGAAAAATGCGGAAAAGGAAAAAGGATTTTGTGCCTGAATATAATATTCTGGCACTGGACGATGAGATCGGGATTATTGATTCTCTGTCTGTTGTACTTAAAAGAAACGGCTATGGGTTTGAAGGCGTGACGTCTCCCTATGACGCGATCGAGCGGATCAAAGAGAAAAATTATGACATGCTTATTTTGGACTATATGATGTCCCCGATCAACGGAGATAAAGTTGTGGAAAAAATCAGGGAGTTCAACAACGATCTTTACATTCTTTTGTTGACCGGCCATAAGGATATGGCGCCGCCGCTTGAAACGATCAAAGCACTTGATATCCAGGGGTACTGTGAGAAGAACGACAAATTTGATCAGTTGATCTTACTCGTTGAATCCGCCATAAAATCAATCATTCAGAAGAAAACAATCATGCGTTATACGGACGGACTAAATAAAATTCTGGAGGCTGTGCCAGAAATCTATCAGCTGCAGCCGATCGGCAACATACTCGAGGGTATACTTATAGGAGTAATGACGCTTGTCAACAGTAAAAACGCGTTTATACTGGTGGACAACATGGCAGACTTAAACAGTAATCATAACAGTATTTTCAGGGGTGTCGGCCGATATAATAAGACAATTGAGGAATTTATGCCGATGCTTGATACGGAATTTATTGAGAATATCGGCTACGTGCGGACAATAAAGAAAACCGAAAAAGTA
This sequence comes from uncultured Sporobacter sp., assembly GCA_963663605.2. Lineage (GTDB taxonomy): Bacteria > Bacillota > Clostridia > Oscillospirales > Oscillospiraceae > Sporobacter. The sequence continues at coordinate 1,886,913 of CAXXVF010000002.1, read as the reverse complement.
AAGGGCGGCATCATATTACCGCTGATTAATGAATTTGAACAGACAAACGGCATTATCTATATCGAAAGCAATATGTACGAAGATGCGCTTAAACTTTTAGAGATTTATTCGGTCCAATCGGCATCGGCAATCAGCAACGCTTTCCTGCATTCTATGGTCAATATTAAGAACGAAGAACTCAACAAGACATATGACGAATTGAGGAAAACATATATTGACACGATTGAGGCATTAAGGCTGACCGTTGACGCAAAGGACGAATATACGCGCGGCCATTCCGACAGAGTTGCCTTTTTTGCCTGTGAAGTCGGCAAAGGGTTTGGGATTTCCGAACAGGAATTGGAAACACTCAGATTGGGCGGTATCTTTCATGACATCGGCAAGATCGGCACCTCTGATGAGATTTTGAAAAAAACCGACCGTTTGAACAATCAGGAATATGACATCATCAAACAGCATCCCATGAAAGGCGCGCATATCCTATCGGCCGTGTCCATGTTCGAAGATGCCGTCCCGCTCGTCAAATGCCATCATGAATGGTTTGACGGCAACGGCTATCCGCTTGGGCTGAAAGGAGAAGAGATCCCGTTCCTTGGCCGGATACTGTCCGTCGCGGACGCGTTTGATGCGATGACGTCGACAAGACATTACAGATCCAAACTGAAACTAGAAAACGCAAAAGATCAGCTGATCAAAGGAGCCGGGACACAGTTTGATGAAACGGTCGTCGATATGTTCATTAAAATCATCATTGATGACTTCGATACGGTTATTGAAAAGTTTGACGGGATAAGAAGCTCCATATAAAATAACGCAAAAAATTCCAGCCCGGTGTGCTGAATGTACAACTCTTAAGCATTACTTGATTTATCGCTGCTCCGGATATCCTTGGGATGCGATACATTAAGTAATCTTTTTTTGTCATCTGCGATTTCGACAAAAAAAATTACCGAAGCGCGGTATACTTTCCCTAAATTGAAAAGGAGGGATTTTTATGCCGCGCGGCGTTAAGCGTGAACGCAATATTCCGGAAGAAATTGAATCCGTTAATGCTCAAATTGCCAAGCATGAGGCTGTTATCAAGTCGCTAAAAGCGCAAATGGCATCGCTTCAGGCAGAACTGGAACAACTGGAACTGAAGCAATTAAACGAATACCTGAAACAAAACGGCATGACGGCCCGGGATTTAGTCGATACCGTTGTTAAACATAAAGAAGAAGGGATCGCGTGAGTCCATAAAAAGCTGTTTATAACGGAAGCAACTGCAGCTGTAATACACTGTTAAAGGGGTTTGAGTATGTTTACTCGAGCCCCTTATTTCTATATATACCTTTTGTTAACCGGTTAATGTTCCTCGGGATTTCTGATTTTGTATTCACCGAAAAGCTGCAGTATAATCAGAGCCAGCTGCAGATCGAAACTGGTTTTATAATCCTGGAGTTCAAGTCCTACGATCTTTTCTATTTTCCGCAGTCTGTATTTCAGCCCGCTGACCGACATATTGATAGTTCTGGCCGTCCTTTCAACATTATTTCTGAGATACAAAAATTCCTGAAGCGTTTTAACAAGTTCGGTATGATGCCTTTCGTCATAATCCAGGAGAGCGCCCAGATGACTGCGCGCATAATTATACAATTCAGCCGGTTTCAGCGTACTGAGAAAAAGTGCGTGAACTGAAAACTGCTCAAAGGAACGGACTTGTCCCTCCGTTATCATATACGTTCCGATTTCAAGAGATTTTTTTGCCGACAGATATGATTTTGCAAAATCCTGCAGTTCATGACAAGGGCTTCCGATACCGATAAACATCTTTGCGCCCAGCTGTGCTAAAACGAGCTGTATGATTTCTTCAGACAGGGCCTTAAGTCCACCGATTGACGGACTGCCAGTCTCGAGCTGGACAAGAATGATAATTTCGTTATTATGATGAATAACCATTCCGTTGGAAGACTGATTCAATTGGTTTTGAATGCTTTTTATAAGTTCCATCCAGAAATCTGAGATATTCTTAGGTTTGCGATCCATATGGATCATGACCTGTTTCATATTCTCTATCTCCGCAACAAGCACCCTGTGCGGCGTAGTGATATTATAATCAAGCGCCCGAGCCCGGCTCATTATTGAATCCGGGTCGGAATAATGTGTTGAAATCAAATCCTCAATGAAATTACCCTTAAGCCGGAGTTCGATCTCTGCTATTTTTTTATCCTGCATCAGTGAAACCGCAAAAAGGCCGGCCGCATTCTTTATTATATTAACGTCATTGTCTGAGAATTCTTTTCCCAACCGGACCATGGACAGCTTGCCTATGCGTTCGCCGTCGGTGCGGATGCCGGTTACAAGATGATAAACCGGCAAACCGTTATAATCGTCTGTAAAAAAGGCCGGCCGTCCCGGGCCCATGTTCTTAAAAGCAGAGTTATTGTTAAAAGAGGAGTTGCCTGTTGCTAAATACGACCGGATCAGTGTTTCTTGTTCCGGAGGCATATTTTTGGGAAAACCGATGGATAAAATCGAAGGATGGGAATCTTCAACGAAAACGCAGCACTTCGTGAAATCAGCCAGAACGCAGGTCAGATCGTCGAGTCCGTTTCCGTCGATAAGACGCTCGACAAGCAGCGACTGCATATCAAGCGACCGTTTTAATTCCATAAACCGTTTTGACTGCTTATCACTCCCGGATGAATCTGTGCTTACATCTATAAACGTATTTTCCGGTGAAGCCATGTAAGGCTTATCCATTAACAGCCCTCCTTGTCATCTGTTACAAATGCTTCTTCTTGTTGGCATAATACCACCGGAATCGGGCGAAAAGCAAGGGGATATTAGCGGAAATCATAGTCTATATAAGTTTAAAATAATGTGGTATGCTTAAAAAAAGGGTAAAGGTGCAGTATGAAAACAATCATAACAAATATCCAGGGTTATTCCATACATGACGGGCCGGGGATCCGGACAGTCGTTTTTTTCAAAGGATGCGGACTGGCATGCCTTTGGTGCGCGAATCCGGAATGTATACCGCCGCAGGTCCAGGTTGGATTTATTAAGAACCTGTGTACACACTGCGGTAAATGCCTGACGGTCTGCCCGGAAAACGCGATTTCAGATGACGATACGAAGCATCGGATTGACTACAGTAAATGTACGGCCTGCGGCCTGTGCGCGGACTCCTGCGCGTATGACGCGCTCACGCGTTACGGTACGAAGATGAGCGTGGAGGAAGTTTTTGACGCGGTTCGCCGCGACAAGATGTTTTACGATACCAGTGGCGGCGGCGTTACGGCCTCGGGCGGCGAACCGTTGCTTCAGGCGCCGTTTGTCAAGGAGTTATTTACCTTATGTAAAAACGAAGGGATACATACATGTATTGAAACAGCCGGCTTCGCCCCTTCCGAAAATCTTTTAATGCTGCTCCCGTTAACGGATTGCCTGTTGTTTGATTTGAAGCACATGGACCCGGATATCCATATGAAGTATACAGGGCAATCGAATGAATTGATCCTGAAAAACGCCGCGATAGCCGCTGAAAACGGCGCGGATATCCTGTTTCGGATTCCGCTGATACCCGGCGTAAACGATGATCCGGGCAATATAGCGCGCACATCAGAATTTGTAAGAGGGCTGCCGGCGCCGCCGCGCGTACAGCTCATGCCGTATCACCGGATGGGTGACAGCAAATATAAAGCGCTGGATATCCCATATGTTATGCGCGATCTGGAGGTTATGCCGCCGGAGGCGGTCGAAGCTGTTAGGAAGGCGTATATCGAACACGGCGTGGATTGCACTATATCGAAATAATTTAGTAAATCTTAAAGGGAGTGCCATTATGAATCAGATAAATGTAAATAAGGATCTGTTCAAACAAATAGACGAAGTGGAACTGTCCGATCGTATCCTTGCGTGGAAAAAAGCCATGCGGGCGGCGCCATGGAGGCTCTGCGCCGACCGGGAGAAATATACGGTACAGTCCTGGCGGGCCACAACAGGGGAAGATATCGAGCTCCGCAGGGCTAAGCTTCTTAAAAATATTCTGGACAATATAGACATCGCTATCCACGATTATGATGTGATCGTCGGCCGGCCAACGCCGTACGTCATCGGGACCTGTACGACGATTGATGTCTGCGGCGACTATATCCCGGACCTTTGGGACGAAGACGGCGAAATCAATCTGACACTCAATGCCAACGCCGGTCTGGACCCGGAGAGCCTGAAGATTTTAAGGGAAAGTTCTCAGGAGTTCGCGGGAAAAACGGCGCCTGAAATGACCACCAAGGCATGGGAGGCCATATACGGCCCATGGCCTAAAGACCTGACGGATGCCAAGGTGAAAGACCCGACGCTCGACAGCGGCATATTCGGGCAGGTTACATCCGTTTTTGCGTGGAAGAAGATATTGACGGAAGGTCTGGCTGGATTCACAAAAGACGCCCGACGCCGTATAGAAGCGTTTAAGGAAGCACAGGACAGCAATGTCGACAAGCTCTTTTTCTGGCAGGCCGCAATTATCGTTTGTCAGGCCGTCATTGACCATGCGCACAGGTATGCCGCACTGGCCCGGCAGATGGCTGAAAAAGAGACGGACGCTGACCGAAAACAAGAACTCCTGAATACGGCGGAGATCTTAGAGTATGTACCGGAGAATCCGGCGCGGACATTCCAGGAAGCGCTGCAGGCCATGGCGATCGTCAATGTCTGCAAGCTTTTAGAGCACCCGATGCACAATAATGCACAGTGGGGCCGGGGCGACCAATATCTTTACCCATATTTTATTAACGATATAAACAATAAGACGATAACCATCGACAGAGCGGGCGAACTTTTAGCGGAGCTTATCGGGAGATGGGGAACACAGATTTTCGTAACAAACGAGTCCCAAAGGCAGTCGCATCAGGTCAACTTCGGAATCAACAATGTTCTGCTGGGCGGCATGACGCAGGATAAGACGGACGGCGCCAACGAGCTGAGCTATCTGTTCCTGCACATGGTAGGCCTTCTGCAGCTGTCATCTCCGACCGTCGGCATCCGCTGGAACAGCCAGACGCCGAACTGGCTGATGATGAAAGCTGTCGAAACGAACTTAAAAACAAAAGGCGGTATTCCGCTGTTCCAGAATGACGATGTCATGATCAGGCATTATATGGACGACGGTATTCCCTATGAGGAAGCGTGCGAATGGTCGGGTCTGGGCTGTGTGTATCCGTGCCTGCCGTCACGGGCCGAGCATTACGGTGCGGAAGGCATCGCGGGGTACAACCTGGCTGCCATTTTGGATATAGCGCTTCACAACGGAAGGTCCGTCACAGGGAAAAAGCTCGGACCGGAAACAGGAGACCCCAGGGATTTCAAGACGTTTGAGGAATTGTTCGATGCGTTCAAGGCGCAGCACGTATTTTTTATAAACAGGATATTCCGGCTGGCGGCCATCGCACGAAACGTGCAGTCCAAGTATGTACGGCTGCCGCTTATTTCAACGCTGGGACTGCCGGCCAGCATGGAAATCGGGCAGGATGTTCTGATTCCGCACCCCGACTATTCAATGTTCGGGATCTCGGACAGAGCCGTTATTGATACCGCCGATTCTCTTATCGCTGTCAAGAAGCTGGTATTCGATGATAAAAAGCTGACGATGGATGAACTGCTAAACGCGCTTGATTCGGATTTTGCGGGCGTGAGAGGCGAGGAGATCCGCCAGATGTGCCTCGGCCAGCCCAAATTCGGCAATGACATCGATGAAGTCGATTTGATGGCGAAGGAAGTCAGCGCGTTTACCGCAGGCGTTATTACAAGCTATGACAATTCACCGTTTAAAAACTATATCGTGGCGCGGGAAGGTCTTGCCTGGCATTACTACGGCGGACTAGGCGTTGGAGCGCTCCCGGACGGCAGAAAAGCTTTCGAGCCGCTTGACGACGGCGCGGCGTCGCCGATGCGCGGCATGGATAAAAACGGCCCAACGGCCGTTATCCGTTCCGTATTGAAAGCGGGTTTTGATGATTCCTATGCGCAAGTGCTCAATCAGAAGTTTTCCTCGGCAATACTGGGCAGCTCGGAGACCCGGGAAAAACTCGTGATGTTTACCAACACGTTCTTCTCAAACGGCGGAACGCATATCCAATATAACATTACAGACACAGAAGAGCTTAAGGATGCAAAGGTCAAGCCACTGGAGCATAAGGATCTCATTGTCCGTATCGGCGGGTTCAGCGCCTACTTTATTCAGCTGTCTCCGGAGATTCAGGAAGACGTGATCACCAGAAGCGAACAGATGCTTTAACGGAATATTTGTAATTAATCAGAGATCACTATCTTTCCTATAGCGATACAGGAGGATAACCAGGTGAACGAAATTACGTTGCAGCAGATAGAGGTTTTTCTCACGGTGGCGGAGCAGCTCAACCTGTCCGAAGCCGCCAAAGATCTGTTTATTAACCAGTCGGCGGTCAGCAGATGGATAAAGCGGTTGGAAACGCATCTGAACAAGAAACTTTTTGTCCGTACCAACAGAGGTGTTGAGCTGACGGAAAACGGAGAATTTCTGTATACCGAACTGAAGCCGATATATGAAAAACTCGGCGTAACAATTTTAAATATGCGTAAGGTTTTTGATACCAAAGAAAATATCCTTCGCATTGGATGCATGGAGTCCTCCGAGGTTTTTAATACACTTAAGGCCGCCGCAAGAGATTTTGAAAGAGTTTCTCCGGATACACTCATAAAGATCGAGTTTTTTTGCTTTAAAGATCTCCGGGAAGCGCTTGTATGCGGCAAGATTGACTGCATTGTATCGTATATGCTTGGTTTTGGTGAATACTTGAATATACAAGAAAAGAAAATAAAGAAACTAGACACCTATATTTCTGTTGCGGCCAACAGCCCACTGGCTGACAGTGTTGAAATACCTGTAAAGCAGCTGGAAGATCAGACGCTATTTCTGCTTTATATTGCTGAAATGAAAGACGCAGAGGCCAGAGCACTTGAAACGTGTAAGAAAATCGGTTTTATACCTGGAGAGATTGTGTATATGCCTAACTATTTCTCGCTTGATCTGGCCGTAAAAAACGGAAGGGGATTCTCGATAGGCGGTACGAATATGTGTGACCGTTTTGGATCCAGTATTAAGCTGTATCATGTTGTTAAACCATACCGCGAACAGTATGTCATAGCGGCGTGGAGGAAAAACGGCTGTTCACCATTGACGAAAGAATTTCTTGCAACTATTAAATGGATTGATGAGGAGTAGCAGACCAATATAAAAGACTAATAATTACATTCTGCGGTGTAAAGAACTTATCTGTGTTCTTTATACCGCAGTTTATGTTTTGGTATAAGCGGATCATATAGCATCTGGTATGATTAAAGAGCATAGCGGAAGAGCGGGGATGATTGACAGGCATAAAAAAACTAAATTATACTTTGATTAAATGCAGTTCATTTAGTCTAAGATAACCTCCGTGATGCGCGAACCCATATAATCAGGGAGGAAAATATTATATAGGAGGATATAAAATGAAAAAAGTGACAGCGATGGTTTTAGTACTGATTCTGGCGTTGACGTTGATTTCCTGCGGGAACAATGAGCCGGCGAACTCGCCGGCGGCCGAATCGGCAACTCCGTCTTCTGCGGCGCCCGAAAGTGCGGCTCCGACCGAGTCGGCCGCGCCGGGTGAGGATTCACAGCCAGGCGAGGAGAGCACAATTGGCTATGTCACAGACAATGTGGATCACTTCAACAGAGACCCTTACAAAGTGGTATCACTTTCGCTCAACACGGCAGCAACCTATGTACAGATGATCAATGACAACCTGGAAAACTGGGGTGCGGTCCTAAACTACAAAATCAATATTTTCAACGCCAATCAGGACTACGACGCATACATCAATGAGATGTACACACAGGCAGGACAGGGTGCCGACGGCTTTATTTGTGGTATGGATATCTCGCTGATGTCGCGCGTTCATGAGGTGTGCGAGGAACTTGGTGTGGCATATGTCGGCGGTCCCACGGCGTTCGCCGATGAAGAAGGACACATCATAGCCCCGAGTGTCAATCAGGACGAATACGGCAACGGCGCCATGACGATGAAATGGCTCGCCGATAATTATGCAAACTATTGGACCGACCCGATCGACGTAAGTGCTCTTGGCCTCATCATCATTGACTTTTCCGCTGTCGAAGGCATCCACGCGCGTGTACCGGGCGTTCAGGATACTTTCGTTGCGGAATTCCCGGAAGCGGCCGACAATGTCTATATCTGCGACCTTCTATCGCATCCCAACGGTTTCTCTAACATTGCCGCAACAGACTTGACGGCAGCCACCATGACAGCGAACAGCGAAATAGAAAGATGGTTCGTCGTCGCTTGCGTAGATGACTGGGCCGTAGGCGCAACACGCGCCGTTGAGAGCCTGAGCAAGGAAGACGTCGTGCTGGTAGCCAGCGACCAGGCCGATGCCTTTATTGCCGAGATGGGGACCGGTTACGAAGGCAGTGTCTATGTTGCAGGCTGCGCAATTTCAACAGCTGAACTATCTGGGCACATGGCGGCCTGCGTCGTTGCTATCCTTGAAGGAAGGGCTACTCAAGAGTCGATCTGGCCTGAATGGGTCCGCGAAGGCGACAGTTATGCCTGTATCGATCTGCCGGGGACGATGATCACGCGGGACACTTATCAGCAATGGCTTACCGACTTCAGCTTTGAAACACTGTCGGCCGGCATGGCGACCAGCTAAAACCTATAACAATAAACACTGAATGGAGGCCGGAGATAACCCGGCCTCCAGGTCTCCATATTAAATAAAACGATTCATATTTGGAAGGAGCAGCCACGCAATCTGCGTGATATATTTTGCGATGGGAGAATTCAAATATCCAAATCTGTTTACCCCGGTAATACTGCGGGGGACCATGTTCAAAAACCGGATTTTCGCATCCCCGACAGGTTATCAGGACATGGACCGGGACGGGATCGTACCTCCGGAAGCCGCTCTTTATTACGAGCGCAAGGCTATCGGCGGCGCAGCATGCGTCGCGGTCGGCGAGTGCAACGTAGACAGCAAGTTCGGCGTTGGCGCAAGTTACGCCATCCGTCTGGACGACCCGCATGCGCACCACGGACTGTTCCGCATAACCGACGCCGTGCGCAGGCAGGGCGCCGTCTGCACGGCCGAACTGCAGCACGCCGGCAACTGCGCAAACAGGTACCCGGGCGGTTCCGGCATTGCCTACGGGCCTGTCGACGGCGAAGTGAACGGGCGTCCGTTTCAGGAGATGCCCGAGGACATCATTTGGTACATCGTTGACAAATATGCCAAAGGCGCTGCCTTTGCCAAAGCCTGCGGCTTCGGTATGGTGACGCTTCACGGCGGACACGGCTGGCTCATATCGCAGTTTCTCTCCCCGTCTTTGAATACCAGAAAAGATAAATGGGGCGGCCCGGGCATTGAAAACCGCTCCCGCATCGCGATAGAGATCCTTAAAGCGATTCGTAAAGCCGTCGGCCCAAAATTTCCGATCGAGATGCGCATAAGCGGCAGCGAATGTTACGACGGCGGCTACGGTATTGAGGAAGGCATTAAATTTGCCGCGCAGGTAGAGGAACATATCGACCTGCTCCATGTCTCGGCAGGCAGTCATGAAGTCATGGACGTATTCACCGTGACCCATCCGAGCATGTTTTTACCCGACGGCGTCAACGTCAAGTACGCGGCCGAGATCAAAAAACACGTGAAGTGCGCGGTGGCAACCGTCGGCGCGCTCGGCGATCCGGAGCTGATGGAGGAGATTGTCGCCTCCGGTCAGGCGGATGTGGTTGAAATCGCCCGCGGACTCATTGCCGACCCCGATTTGCCGCGAAAAATTCGAACGGGCAAACAGGACGACATCAATAAGTGCCTCAAGTGCCTCAACTGTTTTTCGACCCTGGTGGAAAACGGCCAGTTCCATTGCGCCATAAACCCAGAAACAGGCCGTGAATCCGAGGTGACTTATGCCATCCCGCACGCCGAGAAAAAAAAGTGCTCATAGCAGGCGGCGGTGTCGCCGGTATGCAGGCCGCCCTGACCTGCGCCGAGCGCGGTCACGAAGTCATCCTGTGCGAGAAATTCCCCCGGCTCGGCGGGGCATTGCGCTGCGAGGAGCAGGTGCCGTTCAAGGAAAAACTGGATTACTATCTCAACCGGCAGGCCCGAAAAGTTGAAGAAGCCGGCGTCTATATCCGGCTAAATACCGAGGTAACGCCGGAATATGCCAAATCAGCAGAGGCGGACGTTGTCATTGCCGCTTTGGGCGCGCGTCCGGTAAAACCGCCTATCCCCGGTATAGACGGTAAAAATGTAGTTGCTGCCGAGGATGCATATATAAACCCGGATAAAGTCGGCAAATCGGCCGTCATTCTGGGCGCCGGACTGGTCGGCGTGGAACTGGCCATATACCTTTCGATACTTAAAAGAAAAGTTGCCATCGTGGAGATGCTGGGCGAGATAAGTCACGGCGGCAACGATTTACATGTAAGGGCACTGGACGTGGAAATAAAGAAATACGGCATCGCCATGAACTTCAACACAAGGGCGACGGAGATAACGGATAAAGGCGTCGTCGGCGCATCACAAGACGGCGAAAAGCTGTTTGAGGCGGACACGGTCATTTACGCAGTCGGTCAAAGCCCGCTTCATAAGGAAACAGCTGCCCTTTGTCTCTCCGCGCCCGATTTTTATCCGATCGGAGACTGCGTCCTTCCGAAAAATATCATGAATGCGACCAGCATGGCTTTTTCGGTTGCAAGAAGTATAGGCAGGAAGGGAAACTGTTAGTGATATGCATAAAGGCGGCTTATTAAGCCGCCTTTACGTTTAACCTTTTTACTGCGCGAAAGCGCCTGTTTTTTCCCTGTGGTCCGCCATGTTCGTAAATCGTGTGTCTACCGCGTGCATATGCGCGATGAGGTCGAGCACCTTGTTGGAATAGCCGATCTCGTTGTCGTACCATGCGATGAGCTTTACAAAGCGGTCATTGAGGGACAGGCCGGCTCGGGCGTCGAAAATACATGTGTGCGTATCGCCGATAAAATCCGTGGATACGACGTCTTCGTCCACATACCGGATGATGCCTTCGAACTCGCCGAGCGAGGCGCGTCTGAGCTCCGTACAGATATCCGCATATTCGGCGGGGGAAGAAAGTCTTGCCGTCATATCTACAACGGACACGTCGATGATCGGCACGCGCATGGAGATGCCCGTGAGTTTCCCGGCCAATTGAGGAATGACCTTGCCGACAGCTTTCGCCGCGCCCGTCGACGCGGGAATGATATTGCCGATTATGGAACGGCCGGCACGCCAGTCTTTTTTTGATGGCCCGTCAACAGTTTTCTGCGTGGCGGTCGCCGCGTGCACCGTTGTCATCAGCCCCTCGGAAATACCGAAGCGGTCGTTGATCACTTTCGCCAGCGGCGCCAGACAGTTAGTTGTGCATGAGGCGTTTGAAACGATATCCATGTCGCTTGTGTAAGCGTGATGGTTGACGCCCATAACAAACATCGGCGCGTCAATAGAAGGGGCGGAAATGATAACTTTTTTAATATTGCCGTTGAAATGCGGGCGGGCCGCGCCCAATCTCGTAAAAACGCCCGTGGATTCGACTATATATTCAGCCCCTGCCGAGCCCCAGGGGATATTTCCCGGCTCTTTTTCCCTGAACACGGAGTAGTTTTTTCCGTCAACGATGAGATAGCCGGCTTTTGATTCGACCATATGATTAAGCTTCCCGTGCGCAGAGTCATGTTTGAGCAGATAAACCATATAGTCGCTGTCGAGAAACGGGTCGTTAATTGCTTTGAATTCTATACCTTCACGGTCAAGACCGGCCCTGAAAACAAGTCGTCCGATCCTTCCGAAGCCGTTTATGCCAATTTTTACAGACATGTTGATACCTCCGATTACGTTTTTATTTTTCTCTGCACATCTGCTAAAATACCGGCCGGCGGCGATTAAATAAAACCTATAATGGCAATATATACGGCTGAAACGTACGCAATAACAAAACAAGATAACTGCCGTCTTTTTGATTCGCAGCCCCGCAAAAATAACAGATCGTTTCATAAAAACGGTCAAAAACGGTAATCTCTATAATGTGCTACAAGACTGCATCAAAAGGATGAGAGAGTATGAAAAAGTTATTGATTTTGGCATTGATCGCGGTATTTTCCGTCGCGTTTATTTCCGGCTGTAAATCCAGCCCGGAACCGTCGCCGTCCGGCTCGGAATCTCCGTCGGGTTCATCATCCCCGTCTTCGTCCGCGTCGTCTTCACCGTCTTCGTCGCCGTCCGGCTCATCAACCCCGTCCGAGTCGCCGTCGACATCGGCGGGCTCGGCCAAAACGGGTATGGCTGTTCTGACGACGCTTGCAAAATCCGCCGAAGCCACGGACACAACAGACGGACTTGCGGAAATCGATTCGACGGTGGCGGCGGTCACGGTCAATCAAGACGGCAAAATAATGGGCTGCGCTATAGACGCAGTGCAGGCAAAAATTTATTTTGATAAGACGGGCAAACTGCTGACGCCGGCCGATACGAAAATAAAGACTAATAACGAACTCGGTGAATCCTGGTTTGATCAGGCCGCCGCGTTTGCCCAGTACGTCAAAGGCATGACCGCGGAGGAAGTGAAAAACATTAAGGTGGATGAAGAAAATTATCCTATCGAGCCCGATCTCAAAGCTTCTGTTAAAATCTCGATCGGCAATTTCGTTAAATGTATCGAAAAGGCGGCCATGGAAGCCAAAGAAGGCGGGGCCGCAGAATCGGACAAGCTCAGCATAGGCGCCGTGCAGGCAATGAACAAGTCGGCCGGGGCCACGAACAGCAAGGAAGGGCTGGCGCAGGTCGATACTGCGTATGCCGCTGTTACAAGGGACGCCGGCGGTAAGATTTCAAGCTGCCTGATAGACGCATCCGAAAGCGGTGTCAGCTTTACCGGCAAGGGCAAGATCACAACGGATCTGACCGCCGAACCGAAGACTAACAATGAGCTTAAAGAGGCATATGGGCTGAAAGAAGCATCCGGGATCGATAAGGAGTGGTTTGAGCAGGCCGAATCGTTTGCCCAATACGTGACGGGTAAAAAGCCTGCCGAAGTTGAGGGGATCGCCGTTGACGACCGGGGGTATGCCGTTGCGGAGGACCTCAAATCCTCCATCACGATACCGGTCGGCGACTTAAAGGCCGCTGTTTTAAAAGCCGTTGGCGGCGTTTAAAAGTATCCTGTTTATTTAGAGCAATCAGGCGGATAACGCATCGCCGGTTCGTTGCATTCGTAGGCCCGTTATGGTATGATTTATTGAGGTTTAAGCGGCGCTCATGAAAAAAAGATGCGGTGAAAGAGTGAGGCGGGCTATGCGTTTGTATGAAAAAATTGTCCGGCGTGAAACGTGTGTTTCAGTCGTCGGGCTGGGATACGTCGGGATGCCGATCGCAGCGGCTTTTGCGCAAAAGGTCCGTGTGATTGGGTTTGACGTCAATGAAATAAAGATCGCGCAGTATCAAGCCGGAATAGACCCGACAAAAGAGGTCGGAAACGATGTTATCAAAAACACGTCGGTGTATTTTACGTCCGATGAAAAGCAGCTGAAAAACGCGCAGTTTCATATCGTTGCCGTGCCGACTCCGATCAATGCGGATAAAACGCCGGATTTAAAAGCTGTTATCGCATCGAGCAAAGCCATCGGCAGAAATCTGGCAAAAGGCTCGGTCGTCGTTTATGAATCAACGGTTTATCCGGGCCTTACGGAAGAGATATGTATCCCGATTCTTGAAGAGGAATCGGGGCTTTCGTGTCCCGATGATTTTAAAGTTGGATATTCGCCCGAGCGCATCAACCCCGGGGATAAGGTCCACCGCCTTGAGACGATTGTAAAGATCGTCTCCGGCATTGATGAAGAGACGCTGGACACAGTCGCTAGAGTATATGAGCTTGTTGCAAAGGCGGGCATCTACCGGGCCGAGAGCATCCGCGTTGCCGAAGCGGCCAAAGTCATTGAAAACAGCCAGCGCGACGTCAATATCGCCTTTATGAACGAGCTGTCGATCATATTCAATAAAATCGGCATCGACACGTATCAGGTGCTCAAAGCGGCCGGCACGAAATGGAATTTCCTGCCGTTTTATCCCGGGCTGGTCGGCGGACACTGCATTGGCGTCGACCCGTATTATCTTACATATAAGGCCGAGCAGACGGGCTACCATTCCCAGGTCATTTTATCAGGCCGCAGGATCAACGACGATATGGGCAAATATGTCGCTGAAAATACGGTCAAAACGCTGCTGCGCGCCGACATTCCGATCAAAAAGGCCGTTGTCGCCGTTTTGGGGTTTACATTCAAGGAAAATGTGCCGGATACGCGCAATACAAAAGTAATAGATATCGTGGAAGAACTGCGTGAATATGGCATAATGCCTGTAATCTCAGATCCGTCGGCGGATATAGAGGAGGCGCAAAACCTGTATGGAGTGACGTTTACGCCGCTTGAAGATATCCGTGAGGCCGACGCAGTCCTGCTGGCTGTCGCGCATGACGCGTTCAGGGCGATGACCGCGGCGGATTTTGACCGCATGTATAAGGCCGTACCGAACAAGAAAAAAGTCATTATCGACATCAAAGGCCTGCTGGACAGGGATGCTTACGAGGCGGCGGGCTACTGTTACTGGAGTTTGTGATATGGACTATACCGAGCTTAAATTTCCGGACGGCTGCGTTTTTCTGGTGACGGGCGGCGCGGGCTTTATCGGTTCAAACCTGTGTGAGGCGCTCTTAAATATGGGTTATACGGTAAGAAGCCTTGACGATTTGTCCACCGGCAAAAAAGAAAACGCCGAAGCGTTTGCGGGCAATCCGGATTATACGTTTATACAGGGAGATATCCGGTCTTTCGATACGTGCATGGAAGCCGCGCAGGGCGCGGATTTTATCCTTCATCAGGCGGCGTGGGGCAGCGTGCCCAGGAGCGTTGAAATGCCCCGTGCATATGAAGAGATCAATATTAAAGGGACGCTGAACATGCTGGAAGCGGCAAGGCAGAGCGGCGTGAAAAAGTTCGTATACGCATCCAGTTCCTCCGTCTACGGAGATGAACCGAGCCTTCCGAAGGTAGAAGGGCGGGAGGGCAATCTCCTTTCGCCGTATGCGTTGACCAAAAAGACCTGCGAGGAATACGGTAGGCTTTATGCCTCCTTATACGGGATGGAGACATACGGACTGCGGTATTTCAATGTTTTCGGGAAACGCCAGGACCCTAACGGCGCGTATGCGGCGGTCATACCAAAATTCATAGGGCAGATGCTCCGGAACGAACAGCCCGTCATATATGGCGACGGCCGCCAGAGCAGGGATTTTACATATGTCGAAAACGTCATTGACGCCAACCTCAAAGCCTGCGCTGCTCCGAAAGAGGCCTCCGGCGAGGTTTTCAATATTGCCTGCGGCGGCCGTGAATATCTGATCGATATTTATGACGCGCTGAAGAGAGCGCTCGGCGTCGATATAAAACCGGTTTTCATGCCGGCGCGTAAAGGCGATATTCATGACAGCTGCGCCGATATAAAAAAGGCAAAAGACATGCTTGGATACGAGCCAAGATACAGCTTTACCGACGGGATCAAGCTGGCTGTCGACTGGTATACAGAAGCATTGTCATGATAAAGCACGATAATAAAACTATGGGAGAAAAATCAAAATGACAAACCCGGCCGCCACACATCCGTGGCTTACAAAACCGGAAGAAATCCGGAACATTATCAGTGAGGAAACCTGTGATATCGTCGTAGTGGGAGCGGGGGTTGCCGGCTGTACGGCAGTACAGGCGGCTTCAAGCGCGGGCGCATCCGTTATCTGCTGCGAAAAGTTTGCCACATTCACTGCGCACGGGACAGACATCGGCGCAATCGGCACAAAGATACAGAAGGCAGCGGGAGTGGAGATCGACAAAGCGCTGGCCGCGCGGTTGATTTACGAGTGGGGCCAGCAGCAGGCAAATTACTATCTGATACGGACTTTTACGGAAAAAAGCGGAGAAATACTCGATTACTACATAGATATGGCGCTTCAAAACGGGCTTGAAGTTACGCTCAACGATGAAATGACGGCACGCTCTGATTGGAACAATCTTGAAGATAAATACAAGCAGTTTCAAAGCGCGCACCTGTTTGATGTGAAAGAGGGCAGTCCATTTAAAAAAACCAAATGGAACGCCGCTTACTTTGTAGAGATGGTGTACCGTTCGGCACTGTCCTACGGCGCTGATTTCAGATTCAAAACAAAAGCGGAGCGGCTCGTGACGGACGGGCCGAATGTAACGGGCGTCATTGTCAGCGACAAAGACGGCTACAGAAAAATAAACGCCCGTAAGGGCGTTATCATGGCAACGGGCGGCATTACGGACAATGAGGAAATGAAGCGCTGTTGGTGCCCGGTGACGCTCCGGGCCGACAAGAACGAGAATTTCCCCCGGGGCGGCAATATGGGGGACGGGCTTGTTATGGGCATGTGGGCCGGCGCCGCCGTTACGCGGTGTTATCCCGCGCCGATCATCCATCCGGTCAATTTCTCGGCCTTGAATCCCGGGATGAATACCAGCTGGCTTACGGTGAACAGGGACGGATTCCGGTTTGCCAGCGAAATGGCCTACGAACCGGCCGTTACGAATGCACGGATGAACGCGCCGGGCAACGTAATGTACGCGATCTGGGATTCGGACTACAGGAAACACCTTGTTAAGCAGGAACCGGTCAAAGCCCGGCAGATGCAGGGCGGTCTGGAAGAACGTGTCGAGCAAAGCGTAACTTCCGGGGAATACGTCAAAGGCGAAACGCTCGAAGAGCTGGCGTCAAAACTGGGGATGCCGGCGGAAAACCTGTGCTTCTCGGCAGAGCGGTATAACGCATGGTGTGAAAAGGGCGTCGACGAGGATTTTGCCGTGCCGGAACGATTTTTAAGCCCGGTAAAGACCGGCCCGTTTTATGCGTTTAAAATAACGTCCTGGCTTCTCAGCCTGCCGCACGGACTGCACGTTGACCGGAATTCACAGGTGCTTACCGAAGAAGACGAACCGATCGGCGGCCTTTTCGCCGTCGGCAACGCGCAGGGGGACTTCTTCTCAAACTCCTATCCCGTCACGGTGCCGGGTACGAGTCACGGGCGCAGCATCACCTTCGGGCATCTGGTCGGCCGTGCTTTGGCCCAGGGAACGACCATCAATGGCTACGACGTATTTTAGGCTGTCGAAAAGGTATCTACGATACCTTTTCGATAAACAAGGGTTCTCGCCCTGCGGGGCTCGCAAAGAAAGGCTTTCGAGAAATGAATTCCCGAAAGCCTTGTAATCTTATGTTTTGCGCCGACCAGGCCAGCAAGACTCGCCATGTCCGGCGCAAAACCTTTCGCACGACGCGAAAGGACGACTAGGAATTTTTCTGTAAACACAAAGCTGCCGCCCATCCGGGCGGCAGCTTTTGTCTGATTTTGTATCGTTTATTCTTGCGTATACTCGCGATTGTCAAAAGTTGCGATGTCGATGACGGCGCTGTCGATATTCGTGTACGTCACTTTGACGCTGTCACCTTCTCTTGACAAAGAGAGTTCGGGGCTCAAATCAGCCACAGCCGTGAATATCTTGTCGGGCTTTTCAGCAAGAATGATATAGTAGACGGTGTTGCCGCCGGAGATCTCGGAAGAGATGCGTTCGATCTCGCCCCGGAGCGTTTCCTGTTCGCCGCTCGTGTTGATGGAAGAGCTGCCGCCGGTATAACTGATGACGGAACGGAAATTGGAGATGGCGTCCGTGATGTTTTCGCCGGTGCCGACGCTCGTATAATCCGTTACGGAGACAAAGGCGTATTGTTTGATAAGGCCGCCGTAGTCCTTGAGCGTCATGAAGTAAGCGGCCTTGCCGTCGACATTCGTGATGAGCGGGAATGAGGCTTCATAATTGAGATGCTGGACTTTACCCTCGGCCGACTGCTGGGCGGCGTACTCCGTCGCACCGCTGATCTGGTACAGGTATGGCGCTTTCGTGACCATGTCCACGAGCATGAATCCAATGGTGCTTTCATCCGCGCCGACGCTGGTCAGCCCGGTGTAAAGGTAACACCGGTCGTTGTTGTAAACGATGGCGGAGCCTTTGGACGTCTGGTATTTATCCCTGTTGGAGAAGTTGAACAGGCCGTGGATATATTTGCCGCGGTTGTCGATCTGCGTCATGACGAAATCGATAGGCTGTACGCGGTCGACCCATTCGGGTACATTATTCATACCATAACGCGTGGCTTCACCGGTTGTGGCGTTGATGATTATAACGCCGTCCGCTTCAGGGAGCGCGATTCCGGTCAGGTTCTTATACGTTGTGATGACCCAAAACGGGATGCCGTCGTCGTTGATCTCAAAGGAGTAGTCCGTAATTCCTTTGAAAAATCCGCCCGATAAGCGAACGTGCCGTTCAAGCTTGTCAAAGAAATAAGCGTTCGGCTGGTATTTGATCAAAAATTCCCGCACATATGTGACGTCTCTGGGGTCTGTTGCGGACACAAGAATATAGCCGGGTGTGCCTTCCGTACGGGAAATCCATTTAAAAAAGCCGGAGTGCTCAAGCGGGACGGCCCAGACAAGCTTGCCGTTTATTTTTTGGATCGTCGGGTCGCCCAGGGTCACCTGAGAACCCAGCGCGGGTTCCTCGCCGAGCTTCTTATCGGCCAGAAGCGCCGCCAGTTCCGTATCTACGACCGGGAGCTGGCTGACGTCAATCGGCTGAACGTCGGAAGAAAACTCGCGCACCTCGGATTCCGGCATCTGGTTTTTATACGTATTTACGTGGAACAGGACGCTGGAATAGATACCCAAAAGAATCAGGACGGCCCACGGCGCGGCGGCGATGATCAGATAAACGCGGCCTTTTTTGGGAGCGGAGTATTTGATTGTACCGTCCTGCTGATAGACAATGGTTTTTTCTTTCGAACCGAAAATCAGCAGAGCCAGGGAAAAAACCGAGATGGCAAAGCTCCAAAAAGCAAGGCCGTCGCCGTAAATCGGATTGAGATTGGGGGAGGACACGAAAATGATAGCGAGGAAAATGATAACGAGGATAACGATCGTCTTGATTTTTCTCTTCATGGTATCGATCCTTTCATAACGCGCCGTCCGGCGCGGCAACTTCTTGAGGACGGGATTAACTACAGGTATTATACCATATTCTTTCTTAATCACAATCGTTGTGTCCGAAACCGCCGCTTTTCGCCCGCTGTTAATGAGACACTCTTTAAAAGACTGGTAATTTGATTGTTTTAAGTGATACGAAAAGGTATAATAAGTGTGGCCGTGACCAATTTCGTATGATCGGAGACCGTGACATGAACAGACAGAATATTATAAAAAAAGTAGACCATACGCTCTTAAAACCGGACAGTACATGGGCGCAGATCCGTCAGCTCTGCGAGGATGCCATGAGGTACAAAACGGCCAGCGTGTGTATCCCGCCGTCGTTTGTTAAACGTGCCAAAGCGTTCGTCGGCGACCGGATGAAGGTTTGCACGGTGATCGGCTTTCCGAACGGCTACAGCACGACGGACGTCAAGGTGGTTGAAACGCGGGATGCCGCCGAAAACGGTGCGGACGAGATCGACATGGTCATCAACATCGGCGCCTTGAAAGAGGGCGATTTGAATACTGTTGAAGGTGAGATCCGCGCCGTCAAAGAGGCGTGCGGCGGCCGGATCCTGAAAGTGATCATTGAGACGTGCCTGTTGACGGACGAAGAAATGATAACGATGTGCCGGATCGTGACGGAAGCCGGTACGGATTACATCAAAACCTCGACCGGTTTTGCAGGCGGCGGCGCGACCTTAGAGGATGTCGGACTTTTAGCGCGGCATATCGGGCCCGGCGTCAAAGTGAAAGCTTCCGGTGGTATCGCGACTTTTGAGGACGCGGCGGAATATATCCGGCTCGGATGCGCGCGGCTTGGGACGAGCCGGCTTGTCCGGATACTTAAAGAAGAGGAGGCGCGCTGAGTGGAATACGTAAAGCTTTTTGAAACAGCGGCCAAAGCGCGCAAACAATCCTACGCGCCGTATTCGCATTTTACGGTGGGTGCGGCGCTGCTGTGCTCGGACGGCAGCGTTTATACGGGGAGTAATATCGAAAATGCGGCGTTTACCCCGACGGTCTGCGCCGAGCGGGTGGCATTTTTCAAGGCGGTTTCGGACGGCAAACAGGATTTCAAAGCCATCGCCATTGCCGGCGGAAAAGAAGGCGATATGCCCGGAACCGGGGTTGCGCCATGCGGTGTGTGCCGGCAGGTGATGATGGAGTTTTGCACCGGGGGGTCCTTTGACGTCATAGTGGGAAGCGGCCCGGAGGACATTAAGGTTTATAAGCTCGGTGATATCCTGCCGCTTGGGTTTGGACCGGAGAATCTGAAATAGCTGCGCTATCAAAAAAAGCAGAAAGACATTTTGTCTTTCTGCTTTTTCTATAAGTGAGCGGCTTGTTTCCGATTTTAAAACCGGCCGATATCTCGGGCGATGGTAAAAGCGGTTCCCGTTGCGTTCATGATGTTGAGCGGCGCGACGCAGTCGCCGATCTGATAGAATTCCGGCGCGAAGAATCGCAGAGAAGCCGCCTCGTCCTGCTGCGGACGCTGCCCGACGGCATAGATGACCGTGTCGGCCTCGAAGAGTTTTTCACCGTCTGAAGTTTCACACAGGACGCCTTTGTCGTTAATTTCTTTGGCCTTCGTGTTCAAATTGAGATCCAGCTTCTGCTTTTTCATTTCCACTTTTAGCCCGAGAACGTGCAGGAAGTTGCCGCCGTCTGATATTTTGTCCAGCATTTCTATGACGGTGACTTTCCTGCCGAGCATAGCGAGGTAAAGGCCGAGTTCTATGCCGACTAGCCCGCCGCCTAAGATGGCGACCTTTTCACCCGCCTTTTCGGGATGGACATAGGCGTCTTCCGCCGCGAGGACATTCTTACCGTCGATGCCCGGGATGGGCGGCTTGACGGGCCGGGCGCCGAGCGCTGAAATTATGACGTCCGCGCCAATGCTTTCGGCGTATTCCGGTGTGACTTCCGTATTGAGCCGAAGATCAATACCCGCTTTTTCAATGGCTTTTGCCTGACCATTCAAGTAATCGTCCAGCTTTTGTTTGAACGGAACCTTCTCCTCGCATCGAAGCGTCCCGCCGAGACGGCCGCTCTTTTCACACAGGATGACCTCGTGTCCGCGTTCGTGGCAGGTCAGCGCCGCCTGCATACCGGCGATTCCCCCGCCGGCGATCAGCACTTTCTTGGAAGCTACGGCTTTGGGGATTTCATACTTCATTTCAAGGTCGCGTCCGGCTTCCGGATTTATAGCGCAATAGTCCTGGCCGTTTTCCAATTCGCTCGAGAAGCAGGCCAGGCAGCGCATGCATTTCCGGATCTCGTCCGTGCGCCCAGTACGGATCTTGAGCGGAAGGTCGGGGTCGCAGATGAGCGCGCGCGCCATTTCGACGACATCGGCCTGGCCGGAAGCTATGATCTCTTCCATCAAATCGGGATCGCCCAGCGCGCCGATTGTTGCTACCGGTGTTTTGACGCGTTTTTTTATCTCCGCAGCGTATTTGACGTTGACGCCGTCGGGCAGGAACATGCTCGGATGTGTAACGGCGAATACTTCCTCCACTTCATGGCTGCCTGCGGAGACATGGATGAGGTCGACGTGTCCGTCCAGCATTTTAGCGAAAGCCACGCCTTCGTCGATCCCGTAGCCGCCGGCATAACATTCGCTGCCGCTGATACGGATCTCGATGGGGAATTTGGGCCCGACTTTTTTGCGGATGGCGTCGCATATAGCCACGGTGATACGGGCGCGGTTTTCGATAGGTGCGCCGCCCCATTTATCTTTTCTCGTATTGAGATCCGGGGATAAAAACTGGTGCAGAAGCCAGCCGTGTCCAGCGTGTATGGTCACCATGCCAAAGCCGCATTGTTTGGCAAATGCGGCGGCATCGGCGAACTTGTTGATTGTGCGTTCAATGATCTCCTCCGTCATCGGAAGGACGGTCCTGCCGTCCAGATCAAATTCAACAGGTCCATATGCAATACCTTTTGACGCCCCGCCCCAGACAGACAGGCTGCGGTTGGCGTACATGCCGGTGTGCTGAAGCTCCTGTGAGGCAACGGCGCCGTGGCGCTTTACGGCATGCGCGACACGCGCGAGCGAATGCAGTGTAAAAGGATTATCCAGACAAACATGGTAGTCGCCCCCTTTTCCCAGTTCGCCGTCAACGATACCTTCGCAGGACGCGACCGAAGCCACGCCACCGAGGGCTTTACGCTCGTAATAAGCAGCGGCTCCTTCCGTCAGTATGCCGTCGTTTTTTATGTCCTGAAAACCGGTAGGGGAGGCAAAAAGGCGGTTTCGAAACAGGGTGCCGGCCAGTTTGATCGGTTCGAACAAATGCGGGTATTTAAAATCACTCATCATTTCAGCTGCGCGGATTAATTGTCCGCGTGCTCCTTTCCATTAAGATATCCGTCTATAGTTTTGTCCGCAATGCGGTTTTGCGCTGTGTTATTATGTTTGTTTTCGTACATCAGCTTATCGAGGTGTTTGATAAAACCCCGGACGTCATACGTTGATTTATCAAAATAGAAGTCATAACCAATACTCAGGCTGATTGTATAGAACGCCGTTTTTCTGTTGTTGAACTGCGCGACATTGTCATTTAGGCGTTCAACAGCTTTTTTCAAGTCGCTTTTTTGATCAATATCGATCACAACGATAAATTCGTCGCCGCCGTAACGTGCTATGAAGTCGTTTTTTCTGAATGTTTTCTTAAGTATCTCGGAGGTGTCGATGAGCGCCTGATCGCCGGCGTCGTGGCCATAAATGTCATTTATTTTTTTGAAAGAATTCAAATCAATCATCAGGCCGCCTAAAATACCGGAATTGTTGCTTTGTACTGTATTTCTCATATATCTTTCGAGCTGTCTTCTGTTAAACAGCCCGGTCAGGGGATCTGTAAAAAGCTGTTTGTTCTGGAGCCGGATGAATATGTTGAGCATTGAAAGCGTCGTGAGCGGCCATATGAGTGAAAGACCGAAATACATTGACTGGAGAACAGCCCCTACAGCAGGCGGAATCATGAAAATGTTTAACGGGATTATATCCTGCTTTCTTATGAACTTGCGGCATCGGATCGTTATAATAATCGTATAGATTATATAAAAAAGCGAGCTGGCTACCATCAGAAAAAACAATCTGCCGCGGTGGTAGACATTATCGCCGTCAATGTAAAAAAGGAAGTCTCCAAAAAGGCTCATAAGGGAAAAGACAAGGATAATAACTGTCGGGATCAGCATCGGAAACAGTCTTTTTTTCAGGCGAGACGTATCCCGGTGGATGTAATACTCAACATAGAGATACCACAAAAGGCATATTGCCGAGCTGAGAATATAGTAAAATACGGTGACGATACCAAGCAGTGTTCCCGCCAAGCCGTCCAAAGCCCACATGAGTGCGTCTGCAACGAGAATCAGAGCCACTGCCGAAAGAAGCCCGATAAAAAGCTTTAGGTCAAGCGGCAAACGGTCGGCACGGTAATATATATTGGCAAAAATCAGCACCAGTATGCCCAGCGAAAAGCAGTTGATCTCAATGTATAGCAGCGTCTCTATATTAATCAGTCCTTAATATAAAACATGGGAAAGCAACGCATAGAATCCGTTTAAGATTTAAACGCTCAGATTCTTTTCTATTTTGAAGGTTTCGGACGAAGCATTATTAGTCTCATTCAACTGTTACTAAAATTATTCTATAACATGTCAGCGATTTAACGCAATGTAGGAAGTGTCAAAGATTAGAGGTTGAAATGGTGAAAACTCTTAATTCCTTCGGAATATCACGGCTTATAAGATTCGTAATTGCGGCAAAAAAAAACCTGCGGCGAAAAACTGCCGCAGGGGGGTGATTCATACCGTCGTCTCCGTTTTTGCGCTGCCTTGCTCGTCTTCGTATACGAATTTGCAGCCGCAGCTGAAACAACTGTTTCTGTTTGACATCTGTGGCTTGTTACAAACAGGGCATTTGATTGAATCTGCTGATCGTGAGGGGTAAGTGGCAGTATTTGTTGCTTCATCATATGTTTGACAAGTCATTGCTAATACCTCCATATAATTACATATAAGCATAATGTACCCAATATAGATTTTAGCAGTTTGCAGCTCAATGTAAATAATTATTCTTATGTATTTTCTTATGATATAATACCGAATATCAACACAACGTTACAGGAACTATTGAAATGGAGTCAATTTATGAATGGATTGCCTTTCTTCGGTGTGCTTTTAGTTTCGGATCTTGACGGTACGCTTGTTACGGACGAAGGAAACATACCCCAACGGAATAGCCGCGCAATTGAGCGGTTTATCGAAAAAGGCGGGCGCTTTTCGTTTGCGACGGGACGTTCCGTGCTGGGCACTGAGCGGTTTGCGTCGGCAGTGGTGACAAATGCGCCGTCTATCGTCTATAACGGCGGCGGCATTTATGATTTCTCCACAAAAACGCTTTTATGGAGCAAAAACCTGCCGGATACGTATACAGTAATTACCAAAGAGGTCAAAAGGCTGTTTCCCGACATCGGTATTGAAGTATATTCCGGCGGCAGCGTTTACTGCATGAATAAAAATAAATATACAAAAGAGCATATTGCTTTTCAGGGTATCGATGCCGCGGACAAAGACGCGGACGAAATACTGCCGGACAGCAATAAAGTGTTGTTCTGCGGCGACAGCGAGCGGATACTGCAGGCGCGCGCGCATATGGAGTGGCTGGAGCATAAGGGATTGGTTTTTGCCACCTCTGCACCGGTTTATTTTGAGCTGCTGCCCGAAGGCATCTCAAAAGGCGCCACAGTTAAGGTCTTAGCCGATATGCTGGGGATCGCCCATGACCGGATAATGGCTATAGGCGACTATTACAATGATCTTGAACTGATAGGGACGGCGGCCGTCGGCGCCGTTCCGGAAGGCGCGCCGGAAGACATTAAGCTGGCCGCCGATATCGTTGTCGGAAGGAGCGAAAACGGAGCCGTCGCCGACTTTATAGAGTATCTAGAGAAGCTATTTCAAGAAAGCACTTGATAATAAAAAATGAAAACGCCGCCCAAAACGCATTGAAATGCGTTGGGCGGCGTTGATTTTGTCGTTATAAAAGCTTTCTGAAAGCCGTTGGGATGGGATACAAATCAGCCAAAGAACGCCTGTCTGTCCAGGTGAAACCCGGCGGCTGCTCGGCGCATTGAACGGTATAACAGAGTATATCCCATATGATATGCGTAAAAACATGTTTTCGGCGGATGAAACCGCCGACGGCTGACGGGCGCGTTCCCCAGTATGCGGCTGTTTCAAGGGCGGTGTTTTCGGTGAGATGCCCCTCGACATTGGGCAATTCCCACAGGCCGGACAAAAGGCCGCCTTTATTTCTATGCCGTATAGCAAGGTTTTCGCCGCATACCAGCAAAAACACGGTGATCTTAATACGTTTTTTAACAGGTTTATTTTGCCGGACCGGCAACAGGGAAACGGCGTCCGTCTTTAAAGCCATGCAGTGTTCTGAAACGGGGCAGTTACCACATTTCGCCGCGCCGTTCGGAACGCAGACCAACGCCCCGAGCTCCATCAGGCTCTGTGTTAAGTCGCCGCGCCTTTTGTCCGGATATATATCCGACAGCATTACCGTGACCTGTTTTTTCAGTATATTTTTTTCCGCTGTATATAGTCCGGCTATTCTGGAAATAACGCGTTCCACATTGCCGTCAACGGCCGGAACGGGCTGTTCAAAGCAGATAGAAGCAATTGCGCCGGCCGTATAAGGGCCGATGCCGGGGAGCTTCAGGATATCTTTATATGTCTCCGGGAAGTATCCGCCGTAGACGCGGATAATGATTTCGGCAGCTTTTTTAAGATTTTTGGCACGCGTATAATAACCGAGCCCTTCCCAGAGTTTCAATACCTCCTGTTCGTCTGCTGAGGCCAGCGCTTTGACTGTTGGAAATGCTTCGAGAAACCGGACGTAGTAATTGATGACGAATTCCACGCCCGTCTGCTGAAGCATGATTTCAGAGACCCAAATATGATATGGGTCATGGTCTTTCCGCCAAGGAAGCACCCGGGCGGCATGATCATACCATTCAAGCAGAAGCCGCGGCAAAGCCGCCGGGAGCGCTGCGGGCGTGTCTGCTGTCTGTTTTGTCTTTTTCCGGTTATCTGTCATTGCTTGTCGCTCGTTATCCTTTGTTGAGGTATAGCAGCCTTCATGTTATTACGTAATAATCAAAAATCAATATGCTCTTTCAGCGGCGCCGCTGTCCCACATGAGTTTATACCATGAAAAATCTGAGGCGTCGACAAAAAACACATCGTCCCCGCCGGCGGTACATATGCAATCCGTTGCGGCATCGATCTTAAGCAGCTGTTCCATTGTATCCAGGTCGAGCACCAATATACTTTCAACGTTGCTCAATGAACGTACCGAAACGATCATCCTGTCGTTTGTAAACGTGAAAAAGTTGATTTTGGCGTCATACCGCCATACCTCTTCGGGTTCGGTACTCCCGTCCGGGGACATGCGCATGATTATCAGGCCGTTTACGTCCGTTCTGTAGTAAAGCCAGCCGTTATGGATGCAGATGAGCGTATACCATTGTCCTTCGAGCAGGAGCTGATCATCCGTCCCGTCCAGGCGTATCCGCATGACGCTCCCCTCATCGGGAGCGGTGAAGTACAGCCAGTCGCCGTCGATGAAAAGAGTGCCAGCCTGTTTGAAAAACGGCTCGCGTTCGCTGCCGTCGGTGCGGATGCGATAGACCGTATCCCCGTCATCGGCATTTAAGTAGAAAATCCAATCGCCCGATACGCACAGCGAATCGCACCTGTCGTCGGCCAGTTTTGTTTTCATGCTGCCGTCGGTGCGTATCTTGTAAAGCGTATTGTTGTCGCCGACGTTGCTGAAATAAATCCAGTCGCCGATGATATTCAGATTGGCGGCCCCGTCCGCGCAGACCAGCTGCCTTTCCCGGCTGTCAAGGCGCATTTTATAAAGCGCGTAAGCTTCGTTGTGTTCCGAAAAATAAATCCATTCACCCTGCGTTGCGAAAACGCCGTACTGCAATGAAGAAAAGTCCGGCTCAATGACGCAGCATGACAGGTTTCCGGCGGAGGTCCCGACCGTGTTGACCTCATCCGGCGAGGTATAGTCGGACACGAAGGGAATTACGAGCTCGAGCCCGGCCCCGTCGTACATCTGCCGGATCTGCTCTTTATAGCCGGTAGGATCGCTTACCTTGCCGACCGCCTCGGCCAGCAGGCTGTTGAGTGCGTCATACCCGTTTTTGATCGTCAGGATGCACAGCTCGGCTTTCGCGGCGTAAGCACTTTCGTCAGAAGGGTCCAGCTCCAGCAGCTTATCGGCCGCGTGTAAAGCTGCCGTATAATTTTCATCCTGAATGTATGAAGCAATAAGAGTACGCAGCTCGTCGGCCGTAGACGCGCCCGCTATGGCTTCTTCCCCGGCGGAGATACCGGATGCCGGAGAAATATCGGGTGTCGGTGATATTTCGGACGTTGCGGACATATCCGGAGCGGGGGATTCATCCGATCCGGACTCGGATGAAACACACGCCGTCGTACCGGTTATAAGCGCTATCATGAGGATCATGCAAAACCATTTTTTCATTTTACATCGGCTCCTTGGTATCCTTTATGTATTGCGCGGATATCGGATATCACCATACCATTATACATTCCGGTTGGAAGCATCTGCAATATATTTTGGAAAAAAAGCGGGGCTGCCTTTGTGACAGCCCCGGTAGTTTTTTAAATAATTGGTGCCAACGAATATGACGCCGATCAGTTAATGCAGAGAAGGCCTCCGTCAAACGCCCAGTTGACGCCCGTGACCATGGCGCCGGCAGGAGAGGCCATGTAAACGCACAGAGTGCCGAGTTCGATGGGTTCTCCGAAGCGATGGGAGGGGAGATCTTTCTCTATTTCTTCAATAAAGCTGGGCGGAAGGTCCTTGTCCAGATCCGAGTGGATGGGGCCGGGAGCGATCGAATTGACCCGGATACCGTGGTCTCCGAGGACAACTGCGAGATACCGCGAGAAAATGTCCAATCCGGCCTTGGACGCGTTGTACGGCGCGTTGTGATGATCCTTGGAGCCGGAAACACGCTGGCCGCCGACAGACGTAATGTTGATAATGGTGCCGCCTTTGCCGGCGTCAACCATTTTTGGCGCGATCTCGTGGACGACATTTGCCGGGCCATGCAGATCTATGTCAATGACACGGTGCCATTCTTTCAGGCCGTCTTCGCTTAAAAACGGGGTTGTCGTTGCCACGCCTGCATTGTTTACAAGCACATCGACAGTGTCAAAGAACTTGAAAACCTCCGCAGCGGCGGCCTTAACACTGTCTATATCGCCGACGTTGCACTGAAAGGCGTTATATTTGCCGCCGAGCTTCTCGATCTCCGAGACAGCTTTTTTTCCGCTTTCAATATTCCGGCAAAGGATTACGACATTGGCGCCCGATTCTGCAAAAGCCTGTACGATACCGCGGCCGATGCCGCGGTTGCCGCCCGTGACGACGACGTTTTTACCGGAGACATCATAAGCGTTTTTCATGTCAGAAATGGGAGTCGTTTTAAAGTACATATAAATTTGTCCTTTCAAAATAATATCTGGATGTTCAAGTCATTATACCACATAAACTCTGTAACAGTTGAGATTATGTCCTGAATGTATCCTCATGCTCGTCATCTCTTCTGGCGTAATCTCCGCCGTTTCCGCCGGAGAAATGAACGATTGAGCTGTCGAGTTTCGGGACGAGGATCGGGCTGTGCGTTACGCCCCGTGGAATATACAAAACGCAGCTCTCGGTAAAGCGGATCGTTTCATCGTCAATCAGGATCGTGAGTTCGCCGTCGAGTTTTTCCGGGTGTTCGGGGTCGGAGCCCAAAAAGCCGATAATTTCATCAAAATCATGGAAATGGTTTTCCGGTCCCGTTTCGTTTTTAGTATGGAACCAAACTGCCTCCATATAAGGGGCGCCCTTCAGCTTGACGCCGTCAATCCATAAAAGCCTGGTGAGAAATCCTTCCGGCGCCGCCGGCAGGAATCCGTCGACAGGGGCATATTTTTCTACGACGTTGCCCGCGTATGTTCCGGCGGGTGCCGTTGCCTCGGCGGGTTCCTCGTTGCAATAGCTGGAATTCATTATACAGCTGTATTGGATGACGGGTTTTGTCACGTTTTTTGCCGTCATACGGCCGTGCGCCGCGCCCTTCGGCACGAAAACGATGCATGTTTGTGTCAGCGTAAGCTTGTCGTTTTCTATCCAAAACTCAATTTCGGCTTTAAGGTTTTCGTGATCTGCCGGATCCGACCCGATGAAGATCATTAATCTGTCGGAATCGAGCTTATACATGCCTTTCTGTTCAAACGGTTTCTTAAGCCAGTTGGCCTGGTAAAACATCGTGTTTTCCACGACATCACCGTCGAGGTGCACGATGGGTACGATGGCATCCTTCGGCTCGACATTCGTAACCATTGGATCGTCGGAACGGTTAAATGAAAAATACTTTAAACTTGACATAACTTTTTCCTCCTGCTGAAGCTTTTATTATCCGGCGCAGTGAACCTTGTGCCGGTTCTTCTGCGCCGGTCATACGCGTACTCTTTTTAATCGGTAATGTCCGGGATGGAATCGACAAATTTCTTCGTGGTATCATTGCATCCGCCCTTGCGCCATGCCACGATCATGTACTGATTCGGCTTGACGTCGTTGATTTCATACAGTTTTATCTCGTTTTGAAACCGCCGGCCGAAATTCGGCCCGTTGATGCTGATCCCCCGCATGCTTCTTACAGCTACTTCTATAGCGAGAACGCTGGGGAGATAGACGATCTCTTTGGGTGTGAAACCGTTGGCCTGGCATAGATTGAACGCCCGGTCCTCCGGGCCTCTCATCTCCGCCAGCGTGAGCAGGAACAACTTTTCGTTTCCCAGCAGTTCGGTCTGCAGCTTGTCGGATGAGGCCAGCGGGTGATGTGCGGATATGGCAAAAAAAGAACCCAATTTCTCAATTTTTTTTGAGTTTACAGTGTGGTATTCTCCAAAGCCAAGATAATACGTAATGGCACAGTCAATAGTGCCGAGGACAAGGTTTTCCCGCAGGTCCTTGAAATTACACGGTTCAATCTTCACAAGCACGTCCGGGTGGCTTGCCTCGAATCGATTGACAAGATTCCGCAGCATCTCCATGACCTCGTCGCTGTCGAGGCAGCCGATGCGGATTATGTTGTCGGGCATATCGTAAAGCGAACGGATGCTGTGCAGCGTCGTTGAAAGTCTGCTGTAAATGGGCTTGAGTTCAGCATACAGAAATTCTCCGTCGGGCGTCAGTTCGACGCCTCGGTTATTCCGCACGAACAGCCTTGTATTGAGACTGCTCTCCAGGCGCTGTATCCATCTGCTGACGGCCGACTGATTAATAAAAAGGTCTTTGGCGGCTTCGGACAGGTTGAGCTGTTCGGCCACCGTCAGGAATATTTCAATCTGCTGCAGGGTTATATCGGTCATAGTCTCACCACCGCACAATGATTTCGGCGCTACTTCATATAGCCTTCCTGCCTATACTTCTTGCAACCGAAAAAGCCATGCTGGTCGCATTCATGATATTTTTCGGAAGGACGCAGTCTCCGATCGGATAAAAATCGGGCGCGGAGAGACAAAGGGCAGCTGTTTCCTTATGAAGCGGGCTTTGACCGACTGCGTAAATGACCGTGTCCGCCTCAAACAGCTTTTCGCCGTCTTGTGATGCGCCGACGACGCCTTTATCCGTTATCTCCGTCGCCCTTGTGTTGAAGTTCATGGCGATGCCGTATTTCTTTATTTCCACGTCCAGTGCCCTTACATGTAAATCGTTGCCGCCGTGACTTATTTCGCCCAGCATCTCCACGATGGCAACTTTTCTTCCAAGCATCGAAAGGTATATGGCCAGTTCCACGCCGACCAGTCCGGCGCCCAGAATGACGGCCGATTTGCCGACTTTTTCGGGGTTTACATATGCATCCTCGGCGGCGATTACGTTTTTGCCGTCTATACCGGGAATGGGCGGTTTTACCGGACGCGCGCCCAAAGCGGCAATGACGACGTCCGCCCCGGCTGATTTTGCATATTCCGGTGTTACCTCGGTATTCAGCCGGATATCGACGCCGGCTTCTTTAACTTTTCTGGCCTGCCGGTTGAGATAATAATCCAGTTTTTCCTTGAACGGCACCTGCTCCTCGCAGCGCAATGCCCCGCCGAGCCGGGGGGATTTCTCGCACAGGATGACTTCGTGACCGCGCTTGGCGCATGTCAGGGCGGCCTGCATACCGGCGACACCGCCGCCTGCTATGAGCACTTTCTTTTTCTCGGCGTGCGGGATGGCATAAGTCACCTCGGATTCACGGCCTGTTTCCGGGTTTATGGCGCAATGGAACTGGCCGTTTTCCACCAGGGTCGAAAAACAGTTGAGGCACTTGAGGCACTTATTGATGTCGTCCTGTTTGCCCGTTCGAATTTTACGCGGCAAATCGGGGTCGGCAATGAGTCCGCGGGCGATTTCAACCACATCCGCCTGACCGGAGGCGACAATCTCCTCCATCAGCTCCGGATCGCCGAGCGCGCCGACGGTTGCCACCGCGCACTTCACGTGTTTTTTGATCTCGGCCGCGTACTTGACGTTGACGCCGTCGGGTAAAAACATGCTCGGATGGGTCACGGTGAATACGTCCATGACTTCATGACTGCCTGCCGAGACATGGAGCAGGTCGATATGTTCCTCTACCTGTGCGGCAAATTTTATGCCTTCCTCAATACCGTAGCCGCCGTCGTAACATTCGCTGCCGCTTATGCGCAGCTCGATTGGAAATCTTGGGCCGACGGCTTTACGGATCGCTTTAAGGATCTCTATCGCGATACGGGAGCGGTTTTCAATGTCCGGGCCGCCCCATTTATCTTTTCTGGTATTCAAAGACGGGGAGAGAAACTGCGATATGAGCCAGCCGTGCCCGCCGTGAAGCGTCACCATACCGAAGCCGCAGGCTTTGGCAAAGGCGGCGCCTTTGGCATATTTGTCAACGATGTACCAAATGATGTCCTCGGGCATCTCCTGAAACGGACGCCCGTTCACTTCGCCGCTGACAGGCCCGTAGGCAATGCCGGAACCGCCCGGGTACCTGTTTGCGCAGTTGCCGGCGTGCTGCAGTTCGGCCGTGCAGACGGCGCCCTGCCTGCGCACGGCGTCGGTTATGCGGAACAGTCCGTGGTGCGCATGCGGGTCGTCCAGACGGATGGCATAACTTGCGCCAACGCCGAACTTGCTGTCTACGTTGCACTCGCCGACCGCGACGCATGCTGCGCCGCCGATTGCCTTGCGCTCGTAATAAAGAGCGGCTTCCGGAGGTACGATCCCGTCCCGGTCCATGTCCTGATAACCTGTTGGGGATGCGAAAATCCGGTTTTTGAACATGGTCCCCCGCAGTATTACCGGGGTAAACAGATTTGGATATTTGAAATTATTCATTTATGTATTCAGCCGCGCGCGTCACAATGGCGCACGCTTTCCTTTCCGGGTCTTTTAACGGCAAATTTCAGTCCTGAAACTTCATGAGGTTTTCTGCGAGTCAGCGGTCTTTCATGCCGACGAGCTCCTGTTCCTTGCGCCTGACCGATTTGCGCTGCTTCGTCAAGCCCTGCGCTTTGCGCGATGTGTATATGTTCAGCGCTATCGCGGCCAAAATCACGATGCCCTGTACAAAGCCCTGATAGTCTGTAGAGACATCGAGCAGGATGAGGGCGTTGTTGATAATTCCTACGAACAGCGCGCCGAACACAGCTCCCGGTATACCGCCTTCACCGCCCAGGAGATTTATCCCGCCGACTACCATGGCCATGAGTACCTTGCCCTCATATCCCTTGGCGGTGGCAGCGTAGGCCGACATGTTCAATGACGCCAGCACAATGCCGGTGAAGCCGGCGGTAATGCTGCTGATGACATATGAGATGACCGTATATTTTTTGGTGTTGATACCCAGCAGTTTAGCCGCGTCGGGATTTCCCCCAACGAGGTAGCAGCGTCTGCCGAAAGTCGTATATCCTAAAAGAAGCGCGCTGACGATGACCGCAATGATAAACCATACGACGGTCATCGGGATGCCTAGAAGCTTGCCGCTTGCTACCTGATAGAACAGGTCGTCTGTGACCTTGTTGTAAATGAAGCTGCCTTCTGTAAAGTCCAGCATCAAGCCGTATATCGCATACTGCGTTGCGATCGTAACAACGAACGCCGGCAGGCCGAAGTATGCCGCCTGAATACCGTGGAAGAGACCCAGCAGGACACACAGCCCCATTGCAACGGCGAACCCCAAGATGAGTCCATATGTGGAATTGCCGTTGGCCGTTAAGATTTTCAGCATGAAGCAACTGGCCATGGCAGCCGTGGAACCGACACACAGGTCGATGCCGCCGACAAGGATGACGAACAGCATGCCGCAGGCCATAACGCCATACAGGCTTATGGAGATGAGTATGCTTTTAAAATTTTCAGGAAGGAAAAACCTTTGGGCGAATATTGCCATGACGATGAAAACGACGATCAGGATGGTAGCTCTTTGGCCCCAGGGGTTCCCCAGGAACTTTTCGATCTTTTTCATAAAGCCTTGCCCTCCTCCGTGTGAACGCCTGACGACGCCAGCAGTATGTCCTCCTGCGTAGCTTTTTTGCGTGAGAATTCCTCAAAGAAACTACCGTCATGCATGACGAGTATCCTGTCGGAAACGTATGTCAGCTCTTCGAGGTCGGATGAGACCATTATAACGATTGCGCCGGATTTGGCGAGGTCCCATACGTAATTGTAAAGGTCCTCCTTGACGCCGACGTCAACGCCTGCCGTAGGCTCGTCTAGCAGGAGTACTTTCAAATCCCGTGACAGCCATCTGCCGAGCACGACCTTTTGCTGGTTTCCGCCGGAGAGATTGCTGACGGGCAGTCGCCGGAGCCGTGGACGGACATCATAATCCTTGATGGCTTTTTCCGCGTGGGCGATTTCGCCTTTCCGGCTCACAATGCCGCATTTGGACAGCATATCGTAACTGGCGGCAGTTACATTCTTTTCAACGGATAAAACGGGAACGAAGCCTTCCCGGCGCCTGTCTTCAGGAACAAGTCCGAAGCCGTTTTTTATGTTTTTGCCAACCGTTTTCCTGATGGGGTTGCCATTTAGGGTGATCGCACCTGAGTCGGGGTTTAATGCGCCGTAGATGCATTTGATCAGTTCCGTCCTGCCGGAACCGACCAGACCGCCGATACCGAGGACCTCTCCGCCGTAGGCCTTGAAATTTACGCCTGACAAAATCCTTTTATAAGACAGCTCCTTGACCTCAAGACACATGTCTTTGTTGATCGTTGGTTCGCTGCGGTCGGAAATCCGCCGAATTTCCCTGCCGATCATCATCTTTGTGACGGTTGCGGCAGTAATTTCGTCTTTCTTCAAAACGCCTACATTCTCACCGTCGCGCATAACGGTGAGCCTGTCTGCAATGCGGTAAACTTCCTCGAGCCTGTGCGATATGTAGAGAATCGCGGCGCCTTTCTTCTTGAGGCCTTCTATCGTATCGAACAGTTTTTCCGTCTCGGCCGCTGAAAGCGAAGCGGTGGGCTCATCCATGATGATAAGACGCGCGTTGGAGGAAAGGGCCTTGAGGATCTCCACCATCTGGCGTTTTGCCATACCGAGGCTTTCAACATAATCCGTCGGCTTGAGGTCGAACTCGTATTTGTCAATGAGAGCTTTAACCGCCGCGTTCATCTTCTTTTTCGACAATACGCCCTTATTCGAAAGTTCCTGCCCCAGGAATATATTGTCCGTCACCGTAAGTGCCGGTATGAGGCTCAGTTCCTGGTATATGACGGAGATACCGAGCGCGCGGGCGTCTTGTCTGGAGTTTATTTCCACCAGCTCGCCATCTGCGAATATCTCTCCGTCGTCTTTTGTATAGACGCCGGTTATTATCTTGATTATTGTGGACTTGCCGGCGCCGTTCTCGCCCATAAGGGCGTGGACTTCGCCGCTGGTTACCTCGAGGTCGACTTTTTTCAGGACCTCGATACCATTAAATTGTTTACAAATGCCTTTGGCATATATAAGTACGTTATTATCAGACATTTAGCTCCCTCCCCTTATCAGAGACGGCCGCGCAGTTCAAGCCGCTTGAGGGATATGCGGTTGATTTGCGCGTCAAAGCTCATAGCAATCAGTATGACTAAGCCCTGCATTGCGTACGTGCCGCCTGTGGTGAGGCCCAGCTTATAAAGGCCGTTCGTGATAAGCGTCATTAAAAGCGCACCTAAAAAAGCCGAGATCGGGTCGCCTTTGCCGCCTCCCAGCATGACGCCGCCCACTATACAGGCCGCTATAGCGTTGAATTCCATCATGTTTCCGAGAGATTGGTTCGTGCCGGTCTGGTATGCTACGATCATTGTCGCGGCCAATCCAGCAAGGGCGCCGCTTATCATAAAAGTGAGAATCTTGACCCGCTTCGTGTTGACCCCGGACATCTCGGCCGATTTGGAGTGAGAGCCTCCGGCCATAACATGCAGCCCGAATTTCGTGCGGCTCATCACAAACTGCATGACGACCGTGAGAACAAGCCAAACGATTATGATCCAATAGATGCCGCCCACTGTTTTGCCGAATGCAAGGAATCCGTCGTTTTTCAGCGTAACGGATATCATCCTGCTTCCATCGCGGAACTGCAGCAGAAGCGCCATGCCCGAGAAAACCGCCCCGGACGCTAGCGTTGTGACGAACTCCGTCATATGCAGCTTCGTAACTACGATGCCGTTAAACAGACCGCATGCGGCTCCGGCCAGCAAACCGAAGAGGATCACTACGATTCCGGGCATCCACAATGTCTGCGAAAAACGTGCTACGACGATGCCGATCAGGCAAATAATACCGCCTGCCGACAGGTCGATGCCGCCGCCGACCATGACAAAAACGATTCCGCAGGCAACGAGGCCCGCATAGGATGTTTCTCTGAGCAGCTGTATCAGGTTTCGGCTTGAAAAGAACGAATCCGACGTAAATGCGAAAACAAGACCAAGGAGAATGATCAGCGCAACCGAAACAAACCTTCGGGCATTTTTGCTGTACATTTTAAGTTACCCTCCCTTAAAAGGATGTCGGTAAAAAAGAGTTAGCGGGGCCCTGTGTTATAAAGGGCCCCGCTAACAAACACAGTATATTTTACAGATTACATTTATAGCATCAAAGTGTCAAGCGTTTGGGCGCTGATCAATAACCCGGCCAGCGGGTCAGCGGGAGCAGTTCGTTGATATTGTCCGGCGTAACGGCAAGGAAACGAACGTATGTGGCCGGTGTCTGCGTGTAGCCGAGGCTGTTGGCCGTGATGCCGGCTTCGGAGAAGTAAAGCGCGCTGGTGAATGCGGCATACAGGCCGGAATATCTGTCTGACCAGCAGCTGCCGTCCAAATCGCCGGCTAAGATGGCGTCGATGCCGCCGGGCTGCAGGTCGGTGCCCCATACAATAATGCCCTCGTCTTCGCGTCCGGCTTCCTGAATGGCCTGGAGTATACCGAGGCCGTAGTTGTCGTCCGGCGCGTAAACGGCGTCGATCTTGTCATACTTCGTCAGCATGTCGCGCATTACGTTATACGCATCTTCCTGCGCGTTGCCGGAGAGGTTTACATACTCAAGGATGTTGGCATCGGGATTGTTTTCAACGACATAGTCCTCGAAGCCTTTGCAGAATGTGGTGGATACGGCCTGCTCAGCGGGAACATCGAGCAGAAGGATATCGCCCTTGCCGCCGAGCATCTGCATCATGGCTTCAGCGGAGACCCAGCCGCCGGAATAACTGTCGCACTTGACATGCATCGTATGTACAGTTTCGCAGCCCAGATTGACCGTGATGATGTTGACGCCCGCCTCCTCAGCTTCGGCAACAACAGGACCTAAAGCGGTAGAGTCGGCGCACTCCATGACGATCGCGTCATAATTTTGGGTGATGCATTCGTTAACGAGTGTGATCTGTGTGTTGGGATCGAAACCGCAGTCGAAGAAATTGATCTCAACGGTGCCGTATGTTGCCATGATTTCGTCGGCAGCCTGCTGTACGATGGTGTTGATCTGGCCGGCTGTGCTCATGGGGATCCATGCGATCAGGACCGGCTCGGTAAAGATGTCTTTTCCGGTCAGGGACAGTGTATCTCCGCCGTTGTCGGCCGCCGTTTCCTCTGTTTTGCTGCCACAGCCCGCCAGGCACGCCGTGATGAGCAGCAGCGCAAGAATGATTGCAATTGTCTTCTTCATTTTTGTCCTCCTTTATAAATTAGGCTTTCACGTTCTTACAGATTGTGCCGTAATAATACATAAAATGACTATAGATTACATCCGACAGCATGTATAAACAGCACAATCCCATTATTATAAATATATTTCTCCGTTTGGTCATTGTCAACAGCGCAAGGCCCTGTTTGGTATGTCAAATTTGTATATCAAGACGAGCGGGACAACGCTTTTTTATAAAAGGGTATCGGTTCATTTTAACGCTTTTTAAAACCTAAATGTCAGAAAGACATAATGTAGAACGTTCCTTATACACACAATATTCGCAAGTTTTTTTTAGATGCATTATTTTATTGAATACACTGCTTACACATATTTGCCGATATCATTCTCGTTCCCATTCTGAATAGACAGTCAATCTTTTTTTGTTGCTTTCAGGATCGGGCGCTCTATATTATAACAACCGAATAATATATTGCCATGCCGGACTTTTTTTCAATGAATTTTAATTGTGTTTCGGCCAAAATTTTGCTAGACTGAAGTCAATTAGTTGTAAGGGAAAACCAACCGGTAAACTTAAATTGGTAAAAGTCGCAGTTTTATTAATTTAAAATAAAATAGGAGTGGTGACATGGCTTCAAACAGAGAACTTTACGCGCAGAGACTCAAACGGATCAATGACAGCATCGCACTTAAAGAACCGGATACGGTACCGCTTATCCCAATTGCCCAATGCTATCCGTATATCCAAGCCGGATATACGATGGCGGAAATCCTGTATGATACCGATTTTTCAAAAACACGTGAAAGTATTTACAAATTCCTGGACGATTATGAGCCCGACTATATGATCGGTCATTCCTATGTGAATGCAGGATGCGGCCCCATACTGGAGCTTGCGCGTCCCAAGACTATGCGCTGGGCAGGTATGCCGGGTGATATCATTGACAAAAACTCCATCCATCAATTTATCGAGTTTCCCATTCTGGAAGAAGACGAGTTTGAAGAATTTATGCGTGACCGGACGGGCTGGTTCATTACAAAAGCCATGGCTCGGACAACAGGGCTTCTCGAGCCGATGGCCAATTGGAATCTGGCCGTTAATATGACGTTCGGCGGACATCTAGGCGTTGCCCAGACGCTTTGTACGCCGGAAAATAAAAAGATGATAGAAACCCTTTGGAAGATCAATGAGATGAACGACGCTGTCATGAAACTGTCACAGCAGCTTGACACGGATATTGAAGCCAAAGGCTACCCCGTGCTGGCAAGGGCGCTGGCAGGCGTACCGTATGATAATTACAGCGATTCGCTGCGCGGCACACTCGACGGCATGATGGATATGATGATGCGCGAGGATCTTGTCCTCCAGTATTGCCGTGAGGATCTGGAAAAAACAAAAGATTACATCAAGTGGCTGGGCACGGTCATGCCGGGCATGCATGTTTTCATGCCGCTGCACAAGGGCATGGATACCTTTATGAACCCGGAGCAATACAGGAAGTTTTATTGGGTCGATCTTCAGGTTATCATCAACACCATCATCGAAAACGGCCTGGTCCCGTATATATATACGGAAGGCGGTTATGACAGCCGTCTTGAATGCCTGAAGGAAGTCCCGAAAGGTAAGGTTTTGTATCATTTTGAGAAAGTGGACATGCTCAACGCCAAAAAAATACTGGGAGATACAGCCTGCATAACCGGCGGTTTTTCAACAAATCTTCTGGATTTCGGAACAAAACAGCAGGTCGTCGACGAAGTGAAAAGACTCATTGACGGCTGCGCGGTCGGCGGCGGGTATATCTTCTCGACCGCCTGCGGTATCGATTATGCCAAACCGGAAAACGTTGAGGCGATGGTGGATACCGTCAGGACATACGGCAAGCACTGAAAAAATTACGGCAAACAGCGCGCCTGTTGCGCGTGCTGCCTAAAAAACATACATGGCCGGCTGAAAATGCCGAAAGGCCCCCGATTTTTTAATCGGGGGCCTTTCGTTCGTGTTATTTAAAGCCGCGTTTTTACAGCTTAGGCGTTTTTCATTCAGTTTATTGCCAATATTCCGGAGATCTCGTTTTGTACCGCGTCGGCCCGGGTCTGGGTCACGCCCAAATCAAAAAGATTGTACGCGGCGTAAACCAGTTTGCAGAAATCACAGTTGCCGGCGCGCTCGCCAAGGCCGCAGATCGTCGTATCCAGATAGTCCGCGCCTGCCTTTGCGCCCATGACGGTGTTGGCGACCGCCATGCCCAGGTCGTTGTGCGCGTGCATTTCTACCTCGATGCCAGCATAGTCGATGATCTCCTTTATGGCTTCGTATGTCCGGGCAGGGGACAATACGCCGACAGTGTCGGCAAATCGTATCCGGGAGACGCCCTGCTCCTTGAGTTGGCGCGCAAGCTTCGTCATAAAGGTGATATCGGCGCGGGACGCGTCTTCAAAACCGACGGTTACCTCAAACCCGCGCGCGGCGGCATATTCCACACAGCCCATTAGTTTTTTTGACATCCAGGTCTTGTTTTTGTTCAGCTTGGAGTATATCAGGACATAAGGAACAGGC
The DNA here is from genome assembly GCA_963663605.2 of uncultured Sporobacter sp. Lineage (GTDB taxonomy): Bacteria > Bacillota > Clostridia > Oscillospirales > Oscillospiraceae > Sporobacter. The sequence goes on along the minus strand of CAXXVF010000002.1, from coordinate 1,846,911 downwards.
GCGCTGATATGGATGATATCCGGCCGGCAGGCGACGGATTTTTCGATGTCGGCCGTGACAAGCCGGTTCCATACGGAGATTTTAGCATATTTAACACTTTCAACGATACTTGTGATCGTGTCCATTTCATAGCTGCTTACGGCAGGAATACCGGCCTCTATCTGATAGATGCCGGCGCTGTCCAGTAATCGGGCGATTTGGATTTTCTGCTCTTTGGTCATGGCGATGCCGGGACTTTGTTCGCCGTCCCGCATGGTCGTATCGACAATGTGTTTGACAGGTTTCATAAGCATCCTTTATAACCGGTATTTTTCTGCAATTTTAAAGAATTCTTCGTCCGTCAGGCTGGACTGTTTGCTGACGCTCTTTGAGCGCACTTGGCTCAGGATCCGCGATATGTCAAAGTTCCCGGTCAAAAACCCCATCTCGGTGAGTTTTGCCGCGATGGACTTTCTGCCGGAGTGTTTACCGACGACGAGCTTTCTGCTGCGCCCTACAAGTTCCGGAGAAAAAGGCTCGTACATTTTCGGCTTTTTCATGATGCCGTCAATATGGATGCCGGACTCAACGTCGAAAACGCCGCGCCCTATGACCGCTTTTCGGGCTTCAAATTTTTCTTGCAGGATGTCCTCCAATACGGCGGCAGTTTCCGGGAAGACCTCATAAGACGCATTTGGTTTGTAGCGCCGGATAACACGCAGCGCCAACAAGACTTCCTCCAAAGCGGCCTTTCCGCCGATCCCGCCGAATGATGCGGCGATATCGGTTCCGCCGGCGGATACCCATTCAAGCGCGGCCGCACTTGCGCAGTAAAAGGCGTTTTCCGGGCAGAACTGAACGCTGCCTTTCAGATTTTTCCGGATTCTCGCAAATGCTTTTTGGTAATCGTGACAAAGGATATCGTCGAGCCCCATAACCCGTACGTCGTTCGGCGCGGTATTCCGTCCTATAAAAGTCAGTTCTTTGATATCGTTGACCCGGATTTCCGTCATAATGCCGGCGGATGCCTCAAGACCGCTCTGCCGGCATATGAAGCGGCTGATTTCAGGGTAATTTACCGCTTCTGCGGGGGTTGTTATCCGCAGGATAAGCCTGTCCGGTGAAGCGGGCCTGATGCTATTATATACGGCAACAGGTATTTCAATGAAATCGGAACCGATACGTTCTAAAAGCGCGTACAGCTGTTTGAGATGGGTGGCCGAGGGATGGAAAGCCTCAAGACAGCTGAGCGTTATATCGGTTATGCGGATCATCGGCTTTCCTCCTCTCTCATTATGTCGCTCAAACAGATCAGATCTGATACTTATCGCAGACCGTACCGCCTTCGATATGACTGTCCATGATCTCCTCGACCGCTTCCGGGGTCAGATTGCCGTACCATACGCCTTCGGGGTACACGACGGCGATCGGTCCGCGGCTGCAGATGCCGAAGCAGCCTGTGTTCGTCACCATGCAGTCGCCGGATAAATCGCGGTCTTCGATCTCTTCCATAAACTTCTCAATGATCTTGACGCTGTCTTTCTGATGGCAGAAGCCTTTCTGTACGCCGTTGGCCCGGCAGCTTGTGCAGATGAAAATATGATATTTTGGGCTGACCATATTGTTTACTCCTTTGTTGGATATAAATTGCTGCATTGCCGTTAGTTGGCGGCCTTCAGGATGGCATCCTCTATCCGGTCATATGTGGATATGACACGGATGCCGCTGCTTTCCAGTTTTCGGGAAGGGGCATCTCCGGTTCGAAGGGCCAGAACGGCCTGGCAATCCGAAAGGGCCGAAAGGATCGTTTCGATACTTGATTTTGCATCGCCGCCGCATTCGGAGGCATTGCTGCAGTAATTGCTGACAAGCCGTTTTTCAACAAAGCGGACGGTCTCGCCGTTGCTTTCGTAGATAAAAAACTCTGTGGCCTTTCCGAAATGCTGGTCGACCAGCATGCCGCTTTTAGATGCGACGGCATATTTTTTGTGCTCTTTTTGCCGCTGTGGTTTTTCTTTCTTTGCGCCGGCGCATGTGTATTCGATAGACCGGTCGTTGTCCAGTGTGCCGACTGCGTCGGCGCGGCACTGACGGCAATTATACATCTGCCGCAGCTCCGGCTCGCATTTTTTGCGGATCGCCATGATTTCTTTGTTGCTGACGAGTTCAAGATTTTCAAACGCGGAGCCTTTTACGGGGATCAGCTGCATGATGTTTGATATATACGCGCCGAGGTCGCGGACCTTTTTGATCGATATGATGCGCGTTGATGCCTTTTAGCATAACGGTGTTGACCTTGCATATGATCCCTCTGGAGGTTAAGTACCGGATGCCGGAAAGCTGATTGGCCAGCAGGATGGACGCGGCCTCGATGCCGGTGTACTTCGTACCAAGATAGTTGATATGCTTATAGATATTCGCGCCGATCTTCGGATCTACGGCGTTGACCGTGACGGTGACGTGCGAGACGCCGAGATCAATGAGCTCCTGCGCGTACAGCGGCAGCATCAGACCGTTTGTGGAAAGGCAAAAGGTGACGTTCGGGTCTGATTCCTTTATGAGCCTGAGCGTCTTTTTTGTTTCGCTGAAATTAGCCAGCGCGTCGCCCGGGCCGGCGATGCCGACAACGGTGAGGTTATCCACTTTGCTTTTTTCCTGAAGGTATCTCTCGTAAGCTTCCTCAGGGGATAAGACGGCCGTTGTGACGCCGGGGCGGCTCTCGTTCGGGCAGTCGTATTTGCGTACGCAGTAGTTGCACTGGATGTTGCACGCAGGCGCTACGGGGAGATGGATGCGTGCGTATTTACCGCCGCTGCAGTTGAAGCAGGGGTGCTTTTCCGTCTTTGCTGTAATGTCCTGAAGATTTAAAATACCCGGCTTTTTGTCTTCGGACGGCTTTTCGCTGCCGTCAATATACCGGTCATATATCTCGTCGCGGAAGGATTCTTCTTTATTGCCGAGAAGGACGTTCGCCAGCTGATCCAAAATGTCCAGCGAGCCGCTGTATAGAAGCGTTTTGATGCGCTGGCCGCCGACCCGGTCGTGGATCGGGAAGGCGCAGCGGATGATTTCAAGACCCAGCCGGTGGGCCATCCGGCGGCCGTCGGAGCTGCCGATGAGAACGTTGACGCCGAGGCGTTTTGCCTCGTGTTCTATCCGGTCAAAATCGCAGTCGTCCAAAATAACGGTTTCCCCGGCGAACAGATTGTCCGCCGCGCTGCGGACGTCCTCATTAAGCGCATTTTTAAGAGGCTGGCAGACGCTGCCGGTAAAGACGCCGCCGGGCACCGTGCCGGTTTCGCAGCACAGCCGTGTCATGGAATAGACGAAATCCGGCTCTCCGAATATCGCCGCCCGACCCTGTGCGCAGTATTTGTGCGCGTCGATCATCGCATCTAAATACCGTCCGCGCTCTTTAATGAGTTCGTCTGTTATGAGCCCGCCCAGGGAAACGAGTTTTTCTATAAAGGCGTCCGTATCGCGTATGCCGACGGGCAGCGCCATTTTAGTATAGGGGACTCCGTAACGTTCGCTGAGAAGCTTGGCGGGCGAGTATTTTTCGTCGTTAAAAAGCGAAAGCTCGATGGTATGAACGGCGCCCGCCATTTTCTTTATATCTTCAAGCGACGTGCCGCCGCCCTTGAGCCGTTCATATTTCCGGACGTATACGCCGTCTAAATTGTCCGACAGGTCCGGCAGGAGGATAAAATCCAGGCCCATGCCGGCAAGAACGCTTTTCAGCTGCCGGCAGTCGGCAGGGGAAAGCATGGGCGTTATGATGTTTACGCATCCGTTCGGCGTCGGGTCCATTTCGACCTGCGAGACGATCGACCACAGCGCTTTGTTCCAGCCCTCGTACTGCGTGCCGCCGTAGCCTGCGGACGAGACATTGACGACGGTTACACCGGCGTTTTTATTGCGGGTATAAAATTCTTTAATGATCGCGTCGACGTCCTCGCCGATCGTTTCGGCCAGGCAGGAGGTCGACACGCCGATGACCTCGGGATCGTACAGCTTGATGAGATTCTCCAGGCCTTTTATAAGGTTTTCTTTACCGCCGAAGACCGTTCCTTCTTCTGTGACGATTTCGATGCCCATTTCGTTAAACTGCTTGATGAGCGATATGGCCTTAAAACCGCCGCCGACATAAATAGCGGCTTTTTTGCCGGCAAAGCGCGGACGGTAATTTTCGAGAAAAGCTTCCGCTTTGATGGACTCGACCGCTGTAAACGCGAGCGCTTTTTGTATGGCCTGCTCGTCGCCGAGCGCCTGTGCGATCCGGAGGATCGAAGCGGAAGTATCCTCCGCGCCGAAAAAGCTGACTTTAATAAACGGGATGCCCATCTCTTCTTCCATGCGGGAGGCCAGATACGACGAGGAGCCGGCGCATTGAACGATATTGAGCTGCGCCGAGGGCATTTTAATCAAGGATTCGTAGCTGGCATCGCCTGTTGCCGTGGCTACGACATTAATGCCGATTTTCTTCATGTAGTTTTTAAAGAGCCACATCTCTCCTGCGAGGTTGTAATCTCCGAGGAAATTGATGCCTTTGACTTTTGGGATATCCTTAAACGGCATAATCAAGTGCATGATGGCATCGCAGGCCAGCTTGTAGCCCTGCGATTTTGTTCCGGAGAAGCCGGAGGCTTTGACCGCTATCACTCGGATGCCGTACTTTTCCTCCGCCTTTTTACAGATCGCCTCGATATCGTCCCCGATGACGCCGACGATGCATGTGGCGTAAACAAATATCAGCTTCGCGGACGTCTTTTCGACCAGTTCGTCGATGGCGGCGGCGAGCTTTTTTTCGCCGCCGAAGATGACGTCGGTCTCACGCAGGTCGGTCGAGTAGCTCGTGCGGAAGACATCCGACCCGCTCGTGAGGCTGCCCCGGATATCCCAGGTGTAGCTGGAGCATCCGATTGGCCCGTGGATGATGTGGTATGCGTCGGTGATCGGGTTTAAAACGACCCGAGCGCCGCTGAAAACGCAGGCGCGCTGGCTTACGGCCCCGGAGACGCTCGATGTGTCGCAGCTGATGCCCTTGCCGTCGCCCTGGCAAAAGCCGGCGCGGTCGATGATGGATTGTTTGCGTTCTTCCAGTATGCTTGTGTTCCTGACCATGATGACGCCTCCTTTATTGATGCGGATATTTCTGCGGAAAATGGGACATGTGCCAAGCACATACACCTATGGGCGGCGGGCGGATTAATTACATGACCATTTCAAGGTCTTCGTCGCTGCAGGTATCATCCTGCCGGTCCATGAGCTTGTTCGTTATGAGCTCCGTCATACGCATTATGCCGAAGTAACCGACAAGCGGCATGTAGGAATGCACATAACGGTCTAAAATCGGGAAGCCGGCGCGGACGAAGGGGATATCTTCGGCTTTGGCAATCGACTTGCCGTAGCTGTTGCCGATGAGCAGGTCTACCGGTTCATTTTTAATGAGCTGGTGCAGCTCGAGCAGGTCGGCATTGGCCTTTACGACGGTGCCTTCAACGCTGTAGTTATCTAAAAGTGCGTTGACCTCGCGCGTGAAATCCGCTTTCGGTGTGCCGGTAATAACATACTTGGGGATCATACCCATTTCCAGGCACATGGCCGTGAGCCCGACGACGATATCGGGATCGCCGAAGATGGCTGCTTTTTTCTCATAGGTGTATGCATGGGTGTCGAGCAGGATGTCGACCAGCTGGCCGCGCTGTTCCTCCAGCGCATACGGCACCTCATTTTTGGAGATTTTGGCCAGTTCTATGATGAAGCGGTCGGTCGCCTCTATACCCATTGGCAGCGGCAGCAGCTTATAAGGGGTCTTAAACTTCTTTTTCATAAGCTCTGCCGGTTCGGTGCTCGATATTGTACCGAGCGCGATGATTCCATTGCAGTCGCCAAGCCCTTTAATTTCCGGAATGGTAGTGCCGCCCTTGGGATACATTTCAAAGCGGCCTGTCATCGGGGCGTCGAGCACGCCGCTCGTATCGGGGAACATCGTGATCGGGACATTCATAAGTGCGGCCAGACGCTTAAGCTCCCGCATATCTCCGGGATTGACAAAGCCGGGAAATATGGCTGTTTTGCCATTGGACGTACCAGTCTTTTCGGTCAGATAATTGATAAAGCCGCACATCATGTTGAAAAAGCCGTTGATGTGGGAGCCGGAATAGCTCGGCGTGTTCGTGTGTACGACCAGCTTGCCCTCCGGGATATCCATTTCCATGATGTAAGAGCCCACATCGTCGCCGATCGTCTCGGACAGGCACGTTGTATGTACGGCGATGATATCCGGGTCGTAGATGTCAAAAACGTTTTTAACGGCTGTTTTCAGGTTGCTGCCGCCGCCGAAAACGGAGGCGCCTTCCGTAAAGGAGCTCGTTGACGCCATCGCAGGATCTTTGTAATGACGGGAGAGAAGCGTACGGTGATAAGACGCGCAGCCCTGGCTGCCGTGGCTGTGCGGCATGCATTTATATACGCCGAGCGCGGCATACATCGCGCCGACCGGCTGGCAGGTTTTGCAGGGATTGACCCGCAGCGCTTTGCGTTCCGACAGTGTTTTTGGTGTTAAGTCCAGCATTACTGCGCACCTCCGATTACGCCTTCGAGAACCGGTTCCGACTTCCAGGGCGGAACGACGAATCCCCAGGCATTTGTATAAATGGCCATAGTGACGTCTTTTGCGAAATTGACGGCGCCCTTGAAGCCGGCATACGGCCCGGCGTAGTCGTACGAATGCATCTGCCGTGACGGTGTGCCGCCCTTTTGAATGATGTATTTGTCCTTGATGCCGGAGAAAAAGATATCAGGTTTCATCATTTTAATGGCGAGCTCTGTCTCTATTTGATTGTAGTCGTCAATGATCAAGTGGCCCTGCTTCATTTCGGGCATCATGCCCTCGTACTGCTCAACCGGGATTTCTTTGCTGAGCGCTTCCCGCTGCTCTTCAGTAAGATGTTCTTTGAAAAGCTTCGGATCTGGTTGGACGGTGAGTTCTTCGATGTTTTTACTGTCGGCGTCTTGCTTGATATTTGGGATGACGCGACGCCCCTCGTAGTCGTCGCGGTGCGCGAATTCGTAACCGGCAATGGTCGTCTCCATACCCAAATTCTGTAAAAGCGCCTGGTAGTGGTGTGCGCGTGAGCCGCCGACGAAGATGCCCGCCGTTTTGCCCTTCAGCCGGCTTTTGTAGTATTCCATATCATCGACGATATCTGCCAGTTCGTCCTGAATGACCTCTTCCGTGCGCGCGATGAGCTCGGGATCTCCGAAGTATTTGGCGATGTCCCGCAGGGATTTGATCGTAGAGTCAACGCCGATAAAATTGACTTTAAGCCAGTCGGTGCCATATTTCGTATTCATCATTTCCGCCACATAGTTGATTGAGCGGTGGCACATGACAAGGTTCAAATTCGCCAGATGGGCGTTTTGCATGGTCTCGACCGCACCGTTTCCGGTGAATACAGAAACGATTTCGTAGCCGATACGCTTTAATACGCGTTCTTCTTCCCAGCCGTCGCCGCCGATGTTGTATTCGCCGAGGACATTGAGCGAATATTTAGCCGTGGGTTTTTTATCACCCGTGCCGACGACATGCTTCATCAGACCGTTATTGGCGATGTGGTGGCCGCCCGACTGAGAAACGCCTTTATAGCCTTCGCAGGAAAAGCCGAGGCATTTGATGCCGTATTTTTCTTCCGTTCGGCGCGCAACGGCCTCCACATCGTCGCCGATAAGTCCGATCGGGCAGGTCGAACAGATCATGATAGCTTTGGGGCTGAATATCTCCATGGCTTCGTCGATGGCTTTTTCAAGCTTCTTTTCGCCGCCGAATACGATATCCGGTTCCTGCATATCGGTGGAGAAGCAGTAGGCCAGAAAGTTTTGCCCACCTTCCTCCGCGATGGCCTTATTACGCCGTGTGCCCCAGCTGTAATACCCGCAGCCGATCGGCCCGTGCGTGATAATCAGTGCGTCTTTGATGGGGCCGATGACGACGCCCTTACATCCGGCATAGCAGCATCCGCGGTTTGTGATGATGCCGGGGACCGTCCGCGTATTTGCAATGATTGAATTCTCGGCCGGATCGCCTTCAATCTGGGTAACATGCTGTTTCCTGTTTTTATAAACGCGGGATGAGTATATATCCAGCATTCGTTCTCGTTCGTTCATAGTCATCTCCGTAGACCGCGGCTGGGTATGACAATTCTGCTTCTGCCGCGGCTGCCGCCCATAAGCGGCGGGCGGCGTGCCGAAATCGCTTGTTGGACCAAAAGGGGTGTCAATACGCGTCTGCGTTGGATTCCCCGGTCCTGACCGTATAGGCTTCCATTATTGACAGAACGAATATCTTTCCGTCTCCGGGATTGCCTGTTTGATTGGTATCGATGATGATTTTCACCGCTTCATCGATCTGATCGTCGTCTACGATGATGGTAAACAGACGCTTTGCGATGAGGCGTGAATATTCCGTCAGATGTTCCGCGACCGGTTTGTCAGGCTGCTGGCCTGCCTGTAAAATGGATTCCGCCAAGGCCGCGTCAATGCTTTTTTTGCCCCGGCCAAGGCATTTCCGGCAGGAGAAGGCGGGGAAACCCGCGCTTGCCAGAGCTTTCTTCGTGGGATTGACCATATTCATGCGGATGATCGTCATAATTTCTTTCATATCACATTCTCCCTACAGGCCATTTTTACCGGTGCTGACGGTATAGGCCTCCTCGACCGGCGAGATGAATATGCGCCCGTCGCCAAACGTGCCCTCGCCGGTTTTCGCGTACCGCAGGATGACCCGGATGACGTCGTCTTTATCCTCGTCGTTGCAGACGATCATAAGCATCTCTTTCGGGATTTCATCGTAATGGACCTCGCCAACGGTGATGCCCTTTTGTTTGCCGCGCCCGTATACGTCCATTTTGGTGAGGGCAGGGAAGCCCGCGGCGATGAGCTCCGACATGACGACGCCCGTTTTTTCGGGGCGGATGATAGCTCTTACTAATAACATGTCAATTCTCCTTTATTTGTCTTGTTCCTTACTTGGAAACCATTAAATATCAAGGATGCCGTGTTCCATTAAAATCTCTTCCAGACGTTCCTGCTTTAAGGGCTTGGGGATAACAAACATGTCGTTGCCATCGATTTTTCTGGCCAGCTCGCGGTATTCGCCGGCCTGATCACAATCGGGAGCGTATTCAATAACGGTCTTTCTGTTGATCTCGGCCTTTTGAACCATGTTGTCACGCGGAACAAAATGAATCATCTGTGTCCCCAGCTCTTTGGCGAACGCTTCGATGAGCTCGGCCTCGCCGTCGACTTTACGCGAGTTGCAGATGAGGCCGCCCAGACGGACGCCGCCGGTGTTGGCAAACTTCATGATACCCTTGGAGATGTTGTTGGCGGCGTACATCGCCATCATCTCGCCGGAGCAGACAATGTAAATCTCCTGCGCTTTGCCCTCGCGGATCGGCATGGCAAACCCGCCGCAGACAACGTCGCCCAGAACGTCGTAGAAGACGTAATCAAGGTCTGCTTCATAGGCACCGAGCCGCTCGAGCAGGTTGATCGAGGTGATGATACCGCGGCCGGCGCAGCCGACGCCCGGCTCCGGTCCGCCGGATTCAACGCACTTGATGCCGGAAAAGCCTTCTTTCAAGACGAGGTCCAGCTCAATATCGTCGCCTTCCTCGCGGAGCGTATCCAAAACGGTCTGCTGCGCCAGACCGCCCAGAATCAGCCGTGTTGAGTCTGCCTTTGGATCGCAGCCGACGATCATAATGTTTTTTCCCATTTCACCCAGCCCGGCGTTCAGGTTCTGGGTTGTCGTTGATTTTCCGATACCGCCCTTGCCGTATATAGCAACCTGTCTCATAACGTGACCTCCATCTCGCTAAAAAATTAAAAGGGCTCGCGCAGCGATGCTGTGCAAACCCCTTTGTTTTGTCGGTGTTTTCAATTTGATTATGCTCTAAGTATACGCGAAGGCCGGGAGCGTCACAATACATCGAACCTGAAAAAAAGCCCCCCGCGATCGCGTGTTTTTTATGTAACATCTACAGAAAACCGGCGCCTTGGCGGACATGCGGCGCCTATCGGCGGATAAATCGACAAATGAAATAGCAAATAATCAATTACTCATATTTATTTAAAATTAAAAATATAAAGTCCTGAAACTATATAAATATGAAACATGACGTGCTGGAAAATTCATAACTAAAATTGCGGGTGTGAGATAAAGAGAAATAAAAACAAAACAGAATTGCCGCGAAAACAAATTTATGTAAACCACCGTCGCTTTTTAAGTTTTCCGGCGCACGTAAAAAACCGGAAATCACACCGTGTGATTTCCGGTTTTTGCAGGTGTTATATATAAACGGAGACAAAACGGAGCGGTTTGCTTTATTTCCCGCCGCCCCAGTTCATACCGACAGTCGATACGGCTGAGCCGCACGGGTCGACGATACAGGCGCCGCCGTCTACGACGATCGTTGAACCTGTTACAAACGAGGAATCGTCGCTGGCCAGGAAAACGACCGCTCCGGAGACTTCATCCGGCGTTGCGGGCCTGTGCAGCGGAATAAACTTCGTCATTTCATTCAGCGCGCCGGCGACGTCTGAGTCAAGCGCTTTGGCCATATCCGCCATGGCGTGCTCCAGCATTTCCGTGCGGATCGGCCCCGGGCATACGACGTTTACGCGGATCTTCTGAGCGCCGTAATCAAGGGCGGTCGCCTGTGATAAACCGATGAGGCCTGATTTTGAGGACGTGTATGCGGGCATGGCCGGGATGCAGCGCAGGCCGGCAAGGGAAGATATATTGACGATCGAGCCGCCGCCGTTTTTGATCATAGCGGGGATCGCGGCCCGCATCATCAGAAACGGTCCGGTTAGGTTGATATCAATGATCTTCTGCCACTGCTCGATGGGGATCTCAACGACCGTCCCCGGCGGATCAATGCCGGCGTTATTAACAAGGATATCGATCTTTCCACCAAACTTGACGGTCGCGTCGACCATGGCCTGTGCCTGGTCCGGCTTGGATACGTCGCCCTGGACCACCAAAACAGAACCCGCAGGCAGACCTTCGGCTACTTTTTCCAGCGGCTCTTTACGCCGTCCGGTAATGACGACCTTTGCCCCTTCCGCGACGAACCTTTTGGTGAAATCGGCGCCAAGGCCGGTGCCGCCGCCAGTGATCAATGCAACTTTTCCTTTTAGTTGATCAGCCATATTTTAACCTCCCAGTAAAAATATTACATGCGCTTGTACATTAAAGCTTATTATAACGGATTATTTTGTCATTGTACAGATTTAATCGGATTTACGGCGCTTTTCCGTTTGTTTTAATATGGAATACTGTCAAAATAAGGCCGCGTCAATAATTGTTTTATTGACGCGGCCTTAGATTTCATAAAAGCGAATAATTAAGTATTACAGCTCGTCACAGGGTACTTCTATGGTCAGGTCCGTGAGCGGATAAGACGAGCATGCATGGATAACGCCGAACTTTTTGTCCGCGCCGCGCCGGCCGTCGGATTCGGAAGGGATGTACACATCGCCCGATATGAGACGGGTCCGGCAGAAGCCGCATTGTCCGCTGCGGCATTTGGAGGGCGGCGACAGCTTTGCCCGCTCCAGCGCCGTGAGTACGGATTCGCGTGCAAGCGCCGGTATCTCCTTGGTTTCGCCCCGCATTGTTGCCGTAATCGTAAAGCTTTCGGGCACGTTTTGCGGATATCCCTCCATGACGGCGACGTTTTTTGCCTCGCCAAATACCTCGAAGCGTATTTGTTTGACCGGAAGCGAAAAGGATGAAAGTTCCTTGTTGACAAACGCATACATCGCCTGCGGACCGCATATGAAAAAGCTGCACGATATGGGATCGACGTATTTTTGAATGAGTTCCTTCGTTATAAATCCCGTTTCCATGCCCGCTTCTGGTGGCTGGTCGGCGATGACATATACAACGCGGAGCTTGCCGCCGCTGTTTTCGGCAAGCGCGTCCAGCTCCCTGCGCCGGACGATGTCGGCGATTTCATTGCAGCCGTAAAACAGCGTGAATTCCACAGGCCACCCGGATTCCCCGAAATCACGCAGCATACTGATAAACGGCGTGATCCCGCTGCCGCCCGCGATGCCCGCAAGCTGCGGCATATCGCGCAGCCGCGTATAGTAGAAGTACCCTTCGGGACCGGAGGTTTCCACCTTGGCGCCGGCCTTCCAGTGTTCCCATATATAGTCGGTCGCGAACGCGGAGCGCTTAACGGTCAGGGTATAAGAACCGTCCAGCGCTTCCTTGGGGGAAGAAGCGATGGAATACGGGCGTGTGATGTGTTCGCCGTCTACATCCAGCTTAACAGACAGATACTGACCGGCGCGGAAAACGGCAAGCGCGTTCGTGCCGCGCTCTGAATCGGGCGCCAGCTTGTAGCTGCGCACATCCGGCGTTTCCTCCGTGACTTCGGTGATCGTCAGATACTGGCGCACGGGATGCAGGCGCTTGGCCAGCTTGTTGACAACGGGTTTGGAGTCCGGCCGATCGGCCGAAGCTCCATCGAACTTTTTTTTACGTATAGGAATCAGGTTTTTAAACGCCAGAAGGTCTAAAAACGCCAGGGGTTTGACCTTGACCTTTAATTTTTCAGCCATTGCTTTGCGCCTCCTTCCATTCGGCCGCCGCTATCCGGCCCGCCACGCTGCCCGTCATATACGAACTTGAAAAACCCTGTGACCGGCGTGCGAAACCGCCTACAAAATGAAGCCCTCGAATCGGATGCTCGTCTTCGTCCCTTATGGTCATGGTCTTGGGAATCAGTGAGTCCCAGACGACGCTTTCATAACCGTAGATACTGCCGTTGTATTTGCCGTTAATGTTTGCAAATGTCGCCGGTGTGGCAATCTCGATTTCCTCGATATACGGGAGCAGGTCGATGCCTGTGGCGCATTTGAATTCGTCAAGGATCTCTTCTGCTATGCGTTCTTTTTCCGCATGGTACGTTTCCGGCGTAACGTCCGCCCAGCGGTCTCCTTCGTTGAGGACGGTGAAGGATATGATGCAGGTGCCGGGAGGGGAGCAGTCCGGAACGGCCAGATTCAGGCAGGCCGTAGCCTGCGCCTTTGTGCGCCCGCGCGAATCAAACGCGCGGCCGACATCTACGGTATCCATGCTGTCGTAGATGAGGTATTCGTATTCCGTGATGCCCAGCTCTTCGGCGCTTTTGTTCAGCCCCAGATAGACGACGAGCGAACTCGGACCCATAGAGCGCGCATTGGCAAGCTGATAGCAGCGCGGCGGGATTTCGTCTGCCGGATACAGGAGTTTTGAATATGCCGTATGCTCGGATACGTTCGCGATCACCTGTGAAGTTTCGATGGTTTCGCCCTGAACAGTCTTCACGCCTGTAACGCAGCCGTTTTCGACCAAAATGTGTTCGACCTCGCAGTTGCATGCCACCGTGCCGCCGAACTCCCGTATCTTTTGCTCGAGTGCCATAGAGATCTCATGTGAGCGCAGTTTCGGGATATACGCGCCTTTTTCCAGCAGCGCATATATCATGACGCCGAAAATAGTAAAGTTGATACGTTCCATATCCGTAGCCAGATAAGTCCAGTAGGCGTTTAATATGCGCTGCGCCTTTTTCGGCATCTTCAAAGCGTCGAGCACCTGCTGCTGCGTGGCCGCGCAGGTGCGCACAAAATTGCCATAGTCCCTGAGCAGTACTTTCCTGTCCACCTTGCCCTTGTTTTTGCCTAAAAACTGCAGCGCTTCATAGACCTCTTTACACAGCGCAAGATATTTAGACAAGGTCGCGCGCGAACCCGGCACGTATTCTTCCATCTTGGCTATGTAGGCATCGACGCCCATCGGCATCGTGACATCCAGGTTCCCATCGGGATCGTGTGTCGTGATAAGCCGATAGGCTTCCGGCGCTTCGACAAAATCCACGTCCAGCCCCAGCTCATCGAAGAAACGGCCGAGATTGCCGCGGCCGTCTTCCGGGCCGTAGTCCGCGAGCACATGCAGCGCCGCTTCAAACTCGAACCGTCCGCGAACAAAGCTTGAGGCAAACCCTCCCGGGGAACTGTGCTTTTCGAGAACCAGCGGCTTCAAGCCGTTTTTTGCAAGAACGACGCCCGCCGCCAGACCGCCGTTGCCCGCTCCGACGATGATCGCGTCGTAGCGATCGCTGAACCGTCTCGTTTCCATACCTGACCTCCTTATTATTAATTCCGCGGCTGGAATCCGCAGGCCGCCGCGGTTTGTTTCAATGTTTGAACCGTTCTCTGAGTTTGCCGATACCCTCCGAAAAGATGGCGAGAATCGCGGCGTCCGCCCCGTCGATGTCTCCGCTTGTCAGTGCGTTCAGCAGCTGCTCATGCTGCGCAACAGAGACGCGGCGGTTTTCCCCGGCAGTAAAGTGGGCAGACAGATACCAACGGATAGCGTCCTGGAAAGAATGGAGGATCATAGCGAAGACGATATTCCCGGAGGCCGTCGTCAGCACATCGTGAAACCGATAGTTGGCCTGCGCAAAACAATCCGCTGCTTGGCAGCCGGCCATCTCGTCCAGACAGCCGCGCAGAGCAGTCAGCTCTTCCTGCGTTAAACGCCCGACCGCAAGACGCGTACATTCGCGCTCCAGCAATCTCCTTGTATCAAGCATATCGCCAAAAAGAGTATCATCGACGCTTTCCATGCTGTGCTCAATGAGGGACATAAGCATCAGCGGCGTACTGTTTTGTTTATAGTCATTGATATACGCGCCGTGACGCGGCACGATCCGGACAAAGCCTTTGGCTTCGAGGTCCTTAATAGAAAAGTTCAATACCGCGCGGCTGATGCCCATGGCCGCGGCAAGCTCCCGTTCGGGCGGAAGCCGGTCGCCTGGTTTCAGCTCGCCGGAAAATATTCTTCGTTCGATTTCATGCGAGGCCTGTGCCCGGAGGCTTTTTATTTCGATTCTCTTAAAATTATGATCCATGAAACGCTCCGATAGTATTTATTTGGTGGCACAGCCAACAGCCAAATTATAGCACAATGAAAGCATAAGGGCAACGCTTTTTATTGTGACGGTTGATAAAAATAATGCATTAATTAATAAACAAACACACATTGACGATGCGGTTATTTAGCTTATAATTATTTATATGACTACAGCTGTTTACGTAAGAACAGAAAAAAACATATCAAAGGAGGAAGGGTATTGTATACGAAATCATATCCGAATTTATTCAGACCGCTGAAGGTAAGGGAACTGACGCTTAAAAACCGGATCATGTCCGCCCCGAATATGCTGTTCCGAGCGGCAAGCGGGAAACCGGATGATTATTACATAGGGTATATCGAGCAAAAGGCCAGAGGCGGCGCGGGAATTGTAAATCTGGGCGAATGCGCCGTGTGTGACGGCGGCTATCACACCCCGGGTCCCGTTATGGATTTTGAATACATGACCGAGTGGTCGGAACTCGCCGCATCAATCCATGAACATAATGCAATTGCCAGCGTGGAGCTTACGCATGCCGGACAAAAGGGCAAACCCCAGTATAATAAGGGAGGACTTTACGGCCCTTGTGAAATGGTGAACACCCACGGCGCGCACGTCCGTGCGATGAACGTCTCCGACATGGAGATGGTGGCGGAGGCGCACGCAAGCGCGGCGGAATACTGGTTCCACGCCGGATTCGACACGGTTTTAATACACTTTGGGCACGGCTGGCTGTTTGCCCAATTTCTATCTGCAATCGCCAATCACCGCACGGACGAATATGGCGGTTCTCTTGAAAACAGGATGCGGTTCCCGCTCATGACACTCAAGAAGGTACGTGAACGCGTCGGCCCAAAGAGGACAATCATGCTCCGAATCAGCGGTTCCGAGCGCGACCCGAGAGGCTTTGACGCAAACGACATGGCGGAGTTCGTGTCCAAAGCGCAGGAATACGTGGATTTAGTGGAAGTGAGCGTGGAAGGGCTGGAGAATTTTTTCGCCAACACATTCGACCCGTGGGGACAAAATGTTGATTTGGCGGAGACGATCAAGAAATCCGGCAAGGTGCAAATCCCGGTATTTGCCCTTGGCTCGATTCTGGATCCGGATCAGGCGGAGGAGATTATCGCGTCCGGCAAAGCCGACGGTGTATCCATGTCCCGCGCCCTGATTGCCGATCCGTATCTGCCGCTCAAAGCGCAGTGCGGGAAAACAGATGACATACGCCCTTGCCTGCGCTGTCTCAGCTGCACGGAGACGGATAATTTAAAGCGGCACTTTGTTTGCAGCGTCAATCCGCTTGTCAGCCGGGAATCGCGGCTTGGATTCGGTGACGACGCGGGTAAGGCAAAGTTTCAAAAACGGGTTCTTATAGTCGGCGGCGGCCCGGCGGGCATGCAGGCGGCAGTCACCGCCTCTCAGCGCGGGCATGAGGTCATCCTCTGTGAGAAGAAAGACGCGCTGGGCGGTATGCTTAAGTTTACGGACAGGGACAGTCTCAAGCGCGATCTGTACCGGTTTAAGGCGTATATGATGCGCCAGGTCGAGAAAGCGGCCGTCCGGGTGTTGCTGAATACGGAAGCCACACCTGAGCTGCTTGAACAGCTGAAGCCCGATCACATTATTGTGGCTACCGGCGCGAAGCCGATTGTCCCGAAAATACCTGGAATCGAGCATGCGCGCCATGTGATTGAAGCGTATTTCGGACCGGAGGAAGCGGTCGGCGACGATATTGTTATCATCGGCGGCGGTCTGGTCGGCGTTGAGGCCGGTATGCATCTTAAAAACATCGGCAAAAAAGTCACCGTTCTCGAGATGCAGGACGTATACGCGCCTGAAACGACAATGGCCTATCGCGCCGGAATGGTGCGCAGGCTGGAAAAGCTGGGACTTGAGATCATAACCGGCGCCAAATGCACCGAAGTGACGGACGCGGGCGTGAAATACGTTAAAGACGGTAAGGACTGCCTGGCCAAAGGCGGGACAGTTTTTTACGCGGTCGGCATGAAGCCTAATGAGCAGCCCTATTTCGACCTCTACGATAAGGCGCCGGTCGTCCAGCACATCGGTGACTGCCTGAAGTCCGGCAAAGTTGACGGGGCGGTCCATTCCGGGTTTTTTGCCGCGTTTGACGTTGGCGTGATGTAAAATCAGCTGCAGACCTACTATGGATTTTAGAAAGGAGCCGGGGCAATACCCCGTGAAAGGAACATGCTTTGTAAATATCCGAATCTTTTTGAGCCGATTATTCTAGGAAAAACACTGTATAAAAACAGGATATTCTACTCTCCGACAGGCTATAAGGAGCAGCCGGTCGACGAAGCCGCCTGCTACTACGAACGCAAAGCGCTTGGCGGGGCTTCTTCCGTCTGCGTAGGCGACGCGGCGGTCGCGGCCGACGGAATCGCGCGCTCAAACCAGCTGAGGCTGGACCTGAAGTCTACCGTCCCCGCGCTGGAGCAGATATCCTCCGCTATTGCGCGCCATGGTGCTGTTCCCGCCATAGAAATCGAACACAGCGGCAATTGCGCACATTACTCCGCCGAACTTGGCGGGAAGCTTTTCGGCCCCGTACATATGACCGATGCGGCGGGTATCGAGATTTTTGAAATGACGGAGGAAATGATCCTAAAAAACATTGAGGATTACGCCGACGCGGCGGTTCGCGCGCATCTCGGCGGTTTCGGAAGGATCGTTTTGCACGCGGGGCACGGCTGGCAGCTGTCGCAGTTTCTCTCACCCTCGGGCAACACCCGCGCCGACCGATGGGGCGGCAGGCTGATCGAAAACCGCGCGCGGTTTGCCGTTGCGGTCTGCGACAGAATCCGGCAGAAATGCCCCGGCGTCACGCTGGAAGTCCGCATGAGCGGTTCGGAATGCTACGAAGGCGGCTACGATGTTTCGGAGGGGGTCGAGATCGCCAAGCAGCTTGACGGCCATTGTGATCTTATCCATGTGTCGGCCGGCAACCACGAGGTGCCGTTCGCGCTGACAGTCATGTCGCCCAGCATGTTCCAGCCCGACGGTGTGAACGTCAAATATGCCGCCGAGATCAAAAAGTATGTAAAAACACCTGTCGCCACGGTCGGCGCGCTTGCCGATCCGGAATTGATGGAAGAAATCATCGGGACCGGCAAGGCTGATGTTGTAGAAGTTGCACGCGGACTGATCGCAGATCCGGATATCCCGATCAAGGCCATGCTCGGGAAAGAAGATGAGATCAACCAGTGTATGCGGTGCCTTTATTGCTACGCGCACCATATGAAACGCGCAAATTACCGCTGCGCCATCAATCCCGAGATCGGGAACGAACACGAGATCAAGCATGAAAGGCCGCCGAAGATTTTAAAGAAAGTTCTCATAGCAGGCGGCGGTATCGGCGGTATGCAGGCGGCGCTTACCTGCGCCGAACGCGGGCACGAAGTCATCCTGTGCGAGAAAACCGGCAGGCTTGGCGGCGCGCTGCGCTGTGAGGAGCTTGTCCCGTTCAAAGCACGGCTGTCCAAATATCTTGACCATCAGGTATATATGCTGTCAAAAACAAACGTTGACGTCCGGCTGAACACCGAGGTAACGCCGGAGCTGGCTGAGAAAATCAAGCCCGACGTGATTATCGCCGCCGTAGGTGCGCGCCCGGTCGTCCCTGCTTTTATCAAGGGCTGGGACCGGCCGAATGTGTTCGGCGCCCACGCGCTCTATATGCACCCGGAAAAGGCAGGCCAAAATGTCGTTGTGATCGGCGGCGGGCTTGTCGGCCTCGAGCTTGCGGTGTTTATGGGTATGCAGGGGCGAGCGGTCACGGTTATCGAAATGATGCCCGAACTCAACGACGGCGGCAACAATCTGCAGGGCTTGTCGCTGAGCGGGGAAATCGAGAAGTACGGTATTAAAATCTCCGTTGCAACGAAAGTTGTCGAAATCAATGAGAAAGGGGTCGTCGGTGCGTTTACCGGCGCGCCGCTCCCGCCAAAAAACCCCATGCCTTTTGCCTTGAGGCAGTATCCGCCCCTCGGAACGTCCGGCACGATGCTGTTTGAAGCCGACACGGTCGCCTATGCCGTCGGACAAAAGCCGCTGTGGGACGAAGCGCTGGCGCTGCGGTTATGTGCGCCGGAGTTTTATCAAATCGGCGACTGCGTTGCAGCGAGGAATATCTATCAGGCAACGAGCTCAGCCTTTTTCATTGCCAGAGATCTTGGGAAAAAATACTGACATAAGTGTCACAAACAAAAAAAGGACTACGAAATCATATGATTTCGAAGTCCTTTTTACGTACCCACATTTTTTGTCCATGGCCTTTAAAAACGGCTGTGTTTTAGTCTCTGACCATATCGACAAATTCCTGCGCCGCTCGCGACAGCTCGTTTGTTCGCCAGGCCAGCACTTCATATGTAGTCTCATTCAGTTCCTCTATCGGGTACATTTTAATTTCCGGGTCTTCTGCGATTTTTCCGCAGACCGTGACGCCGACCCCCTGTTTGAGCAGCAGGACAAGCGTCGAAATATTGGGGACATACCGGACGTTTTTTGGATAAAAACCATGCTTTATACACATGTCCAACAGCCGGTCCGTTCCGCTTTGAACGATTTCCGGCGCCAATATACAGAATGTCTCGTCGATGAGTTGACCAAGCTGCACATTTTCCTCAGACGCAAGCGGATGCGTTATTGGCAGTGCAATGAATAAATCCGTCCGCGCTATATTTTTGCATGTTATGTTCGAAAGACCGTTTACCGCAAAAGACGTAGTGAAAGTGACATCGACTTTTCCGGAAAGCAGCAGCTGATTGAGCTCATTGTATTCATAAAGCTCCTCATATACGACGACTTCAGGATGCATGTCCTGAAACCTCCGGACATAGTTATTCATCGTATTGATGCCGCCATAGGAATTCAGGCAGCCGACCCGGATGTATTCGTTGACGTTGTCGTTGATATTTTTTGTGTTTTCAATGACTCGGCAGAACCGGTTGTAAAGGGGGTAGCATTTTGAATACAGATAGCTGCCCTGAGGTGTCAGCGTTACGCCGTAATATGTTCTTTTAAACAGCTTGACGCCGACCTCATTCTCAAGCCGACTGATCCATTTGCTGATATCCGGCTGTGATACAAATAAGGCTTCCGCTGCTTTATAAAAGTATTTTGTTTCCGCGACGGTGAAGAAAAATTCAAGCTGCTGAAAAGTAATGTTATACAATTTCTCACCCTCTGATATAGTTTGTATTTACTTTAGCATTATCAAAAACACCCAAGTCTCCTGAAAGCTGTTTTCGTAAGATAAAAGATAAGGCGGAAAATTACTTTTATTACGAATCGGAATTATTATGGCATCTATTTCAATTAAACATTATTTGATTTACAGTGTCAACTCATATACGCTTAATTTAGCATTATTATACATTATAATGATGCGGAATAAACAGGAGGAGAAGAATATGAAAAGAATATTAGCACTTGCCATGACGCTGTTAATGGTATTTTCCCTGTTCGCCTGCGCGGAGAAAACCACAACGGCAGAAAGTTCGGAAGCGCCCCAGGAAAGCGCCCAAACCTCGGCAGAGCCCAGTGCTGCTGAGGCGCCGGAAGAAACCGGTGAAGATGCCGCGGCTGAAGCGGGAACGATCGGAATGCATCCCGATGAAGTCGATCATTTTGCCCGGGATCCATATAAGATTGTCTATATGGTCTGCCAGTGGGTGCCCATTAACGCATCGCTTAGCGATCAGTTTGAATCATGGGGCGAAATCATGAACTTTGATTATGAGTCGTATAACGCTCAAGCCGAACTGGACGTATTCTTGGTTCAGCTGCAAACGTATGCCGCGCAGAATGTTGACGGATTTTTGCTTGACTTTGACAATTCCATATCGAGCCGTGTAAACGATATCTGTACTGAATTGGAGTTGAACTGGATCACGGCGCTCAACCCCTGTGTGGGTGAAGAAGGCCAAATGCTGTGGCCTGGGGTCACGCTCGACGCTTATGCAATGGGCGGGACACTTACACAATGGCTCAATGACAATTATTCGAATTACTGGGGAACGATCGACACTTCCACACTGGGTTTCATCACTATTTACTCCTCGGATATGCCCGACCTGAGAAGCCGCGGTATCGGCGCGCAGGATAAGTTTGTCGAGCTGTATCCTGAACTTGCGGAGTCGAATAACTTTACGGTTGATGTCTCAGGACTTGGCATCGCGCCCGATGTAGGCTACGACAAGGTCGCCGCGATTATGTCGGCGCATCCGGATATAGAACACTGGTTTGTAACAAGCTGCATGGAAACATTGGCTCAGGGCGCGGCCCGTGCCGCAGAGAGCCTGACCAAAGGCGACTGCACGCTTGTTGCCAATGTCGACGCTGCCACGCTGATGGGCGAATGGGACGGCGGCTATACAGGCAATACCTGGGTTATGTCTCTTTTCACATCGCCTATCTACCAAACGGAGCCGATGATCTGCGGACTTATCGCGATGATGGACGGCAGAGCCACGCCGGAAACACTATGGCCCGAGTGGACAGGTGAAGGCGAAACATACGCCAACCTCGTTTTGGCGCCTGAGGTGGTTACCATCGACAACTACAAAGAATGCCTTGCCAATGCCGATGCTTATGAAGCCCAGTATAAATAATAAGGATATATACACAGATAAGAAAGAGAGCGTATTTGAAAAAAGTCTGTAAAGGGCTATAGGAAGTTAAAAATACCTGACGGGGGGATGCGTTTCGGCTTCGGGTCACAGCTATTATCGTTATTGGAATGACTGCCGAACCGTTCCCCCGGTTTTAAATCAGCTTTATTTTGACACAACCGCCGTCTTTGGATTATAATGTCAATTAAGATAAATCATTGTTGCACGGCCAGTGCCCGGCAGATTCTGCGTAAGCAATAAACATTTATAATATCAGGAGGGAAATTTATGGGTAAACCTATTATGACCAGAGAGGAATTCCTGGTTTATGAGGGGTACTTCAACACCAAGCAGTATGAAAACGTTGTCTCTTATTTCAGTCCGAACTGCACTGTGGAGTACATGGATCATTTTAAGCTGGGCCCTCAGACGCCGCAGATCGTCCGCGGTCCCGCGGAGTTCATCGAAAACTATAAAGCCCTGCATAAGAATTTCAAGGAGTTTTTGGACCTTGGCATCTTTCTCAGCGATGAGAAGAACATGATCGTCGAATTTGAAACGGAGTTTCATTGCATGAACGACACGGAATTTCATGGCAGCCCCATGAAGCGCGGAGAGTATTTTGCGGTCAACCAGTTCTGCGTCTATGACTTTGATGAAAACGGCAAGTTCAGCCGTATCCGGATTTCTCACTTCCGCGTTTTGAGCAACGATCCCAATTTTAAACCAAAGCACAGCCTCGACGAGGGATAAGTAATTACCGAAAAGCAAATTTAAACCGGATTTATCCGGAATTATAAAAATTGAGCGGGTCAGCCGGAAGCTGAACCCGCTCTGTTTTTTTATATATTACTTTTTATCGAGCGGGATATCGCCGAGGTTATATTCCCATCGGGGGTAGGGCAGAAATAAGGACCGGCGATACCGGATTCCAGCATATTTGCCGATATAGCGTTGTTTTTGTATTGATACAGCAGATTTTACAAAACGAGATTAAAAGATTACGAATCTGCAAACGATATTTTGGGCATTGTCACAGTTGTTATCAGCAATTTAAAGCACTATACTATATTAATAATTAATTGCCAATGGGGGGGATTTTATCATGTGCAGCATCAATGTCCGGATTATATCCGCCTTCGGCGTCGGAGAGGAAACGAGCCGAAATATATATGTCCTTGACGCCCTGATTGCCCATATAAAACAAAATATACGAGCCTTATCAGAACGATAAAGCCCAACGCCGCCCTTAACATATCCGGCTGCTCGTCTGGAAAGGCGGGCCGCTGTTTTTATATAGAAAACAATGTTATTATTAAGAGGAGAAAAAAATGAAAAAAATTACTGCACTTTTATTTGCTGTCATGCTGGTGCTTTCTATGGCAGCGTGCGGCACAACAGCTTCAAACGACGCTTCTGAGAGCGCTTCGCCGGAAGCTGAAGCTTCCAGCGAATCCGCAGCGGCAGAAACCGGCGATTCGACGGACGCCGAGCCTGACGAATCCGCGGCGGATGAAAACTATACAGTCGGCATCTGCCAGCTTGTCCAGCATCCCGCGCTTGATGCCGCGACGCAGGGCTTCAGAGATGCCCTGACCGAGAAGCTCGGCGACAAGGTCACCTTCGATGAGCAAAACGCCAACGGCGATGGACCGACCTGCGCCACCATCTGCAACCAGTTCGTATCGTCCAACGTTGACCTCATCATGGCCAACGCCACACCGGCACTCCAGGCGGCCCAGACGTCTACAAACCAGATTCCCGTTCTTGGCACATCGATTACGGACTACGGTACGGCACTTGGCATAGACAACTGGACCGGCACAACCGGCACGAACGTCTCCGGTACTTCCGACCTGGCCCCCCTGGACCAGCAGGCTGCAAGCATTAAGGAGATATTCCCCGATGCCACGAACATCGGCGTTCTCTACTGCTCGGCGGAGCCGAACTCAAAATATCAGGATGAGGTTATCACCGGTTATCTCACCGAGATGGGTTACACCTGCAAGACTTATACCTTCTCAGACTCCAATGATCTGCAGACGGTTGTAACGACGGCGGCGAATGAATCCGACGTCATCTACCTGCCTACCGACAACACGGTCGCATCCAATACAGAGATTATTAATAATGTCTGCCTGCCGGCCGGCGTACCGATCTATGCCGGTGAACAGGGTATCTGCGAGGGCTGCGGCGTTGCCACGCTTTCTATCAGTTACTATGATTTGGGCTATACAACCGGTGAAATGGCATATGAAATCCTTGCAAATAGCGCAGATCCTGCTACAATGGAAGTACAGTTTGCACCCAAGTTCACAAAGATGTACAATACGACAATCAGTGAGGCGCTTGGCATCACGCTGTCCGACGAGTATGTAGCTATCGCAGTAGAAGAATAATTTGACGGAATAATTCCCGGCATCACTTCGGGTAAAACACTGGCTAAGTCGCGCTTCAAAGCAGGGAGGGCGATTTAGTCGGTGTTTACTTGAGTGGATCGCAAAGTGGCGGCGCGTCAAGAAGAAAGGAATCAGCTATGGATATACTGGCATATTTTTCGTCACTGAACCCTATGAATTTTCTTAACTCCCTGCCGGGCAACATCGCCCAAGGGATCATCTGGGGGATTATGGCTTTAGGTGTGTATATTACTTTCCGATTGCTGGACTTTCCGGACCTGACGGTTGACGGCAGCTTCGCGACAGGCGGCGCGGTAACGGTCGTCCTCATACTGGCCGGCGTCCCGACACCGTTGGCGCTTCTGATCGCGGTGATCGCGGGACTTATTGCCGGGCTGATTACCGGAATTCTGCATACGATTTTCGGCATTCCCGGCATACTCGCCGGTATTCTGACACAGATTTCTCTCTGGTCGGTCAATCTGCTGGTGCTCAACGGCGCCAACAAAGCTGTCAACGTCGATAAATACAATTTAATCGTCTCGCTGCGCAATGTCGGAAGCGCTATTGTTACAACGCTTATTTTTATGGCGGTACTCATCTGCATTTTATACTGGTACTTCGGTACCGAGCAGGGCAGTGCGATCCGTTCAACCGGCAGCAACCCGCAGATGTCGAAGGCGCAGGGCATCAATATCAACGTCATGAAGGTACTTGCCTTGAGCCTGTCAAACGGGCTTGTTGCGCTGTCCGGCGGGCTTATGTCCCAGTATCAGGGCTTTGCAGATATCAAGATGGGCGCGGGCGCAATCGTCATTGGGCTCGCCGCCGTCATTATCGGAGAGGTTCTTGGCGACGCCATTGTTGGCAAACGCATGAATTTCGCCATAAAGCTTGTTTTTGTCGTGCTGGGCGGCGTGATCTACTATCTTGTTATAGGACTTGTTATGTGGCTGAAGATGCCGACCGATCTGCTGAAAATGCTCACCGCTGTGATCGTGGCGATCTTCCTTGCCGTTCCGTATCTCAGGGCAAAATCAAAAAATTCCTTTGGTTTGGCCGGAAAGAGGGGGGTCAGTAAAAATGCTTGAACTTAAGTCTGTCAGCAAGACGTTTAATATTGGGACGATCAACGAGAAAAAGGCCATCAGCGCTATTGACCTCGTGATGAACGAAGGAGACTTTGTTACCGTTATCGGCGGAAACGGGGCGGGCAAGTCCACCATGCTCAATGCAATCGCCGGCGTGTGGCCCGTTGACGAGGGTACGATTTGCATTAATGACGTCAATGTGACCGCAATGCCGGATTACAAACGCTCAGCTTATATCGGCCGTGTTTTTCAAGATCCCATGATGGGTACGGCCGCCAATATGAGCATTGAGGAGAACCTGGCGCTGGCCCTGCGCCGCGGGCGTAAGCGTACGCTGCGCTGGGGCGTCACCAGGTCGGAACGCGAACGTTATCACGAGGAACTTAAAATACTCGGACTTGGGCTTGAGGAACGGATGACCGTCAAGGTGGGGCTTCTTTCCGGAGGGCAGCGTCAGGCCCTGACACTCCTGATGGCAACGCTTCAAAAGCCGAAGCTTCTGCTGCTTGACGAACACACGGCGGCGCTGGACCCGGCCACGGCGGCCAAGGTCCTGGAAATTACCGATAAGATCGTCACGGAACACAATCTCACTACCATGATGATAACCCATAATATGACGGACGCAATCCGCCACGGGAAACGGCTCTTGATGATGAATGCAGGCCGTATCATTCTCGATATATCGGGCGAGGAAAAGAAAAATCTCAAAAAAGACGATTTACTGAAGAAGTTTGCGGACGTTGCCGGCGTACAGGAGGAAACGGACTCGGTTCTCCTGTCGTAAAAAGGTTTGTATTATTTAACAGGCATCAAAACGACAACAGGTAAAAGAGAAACGTATAACACCCTGAAACATTTGTTTCAGGGTGTTTTTGGGTATGGCGGTAAGCGCTGATTTATGCCGTAAACTGATGTGACATAATTACAGAATAAAGATCCGAAATGTTATATAATACACTTATATAAATGTGCATTAGCAGATAAACTTTGATAACCCTGCGTATGTTTTACGCAGGTCAAATACAGGAGAAGAAAAATGAAAACACCGGGCAGGCCTTTATATTCAATTGCGGAAGCCTATATCATATTATATATGGCTTTTCTGACGATTCCGCAGTTATCAAGAGCGAAAAAGAAAGGATTCCTGGAACAGAAATTCATTGAACGCATTATGCTTGCCGTTACTGAGGTCAACGGTTGTGATATCTGTTCATACGCACATACGAAAATGGCGCTTGAAGCGGGCCTGAATGATAAAGAGATTCAAAACCTGCTGGCCGGACTCAGCGGGGATGTGCCGCCCGAAGAGCTGCCGGCCGTCATGTTTGCACAGCATTATGCCGATACCAGAGGGAAGCCGTCCCAGGCGGCATGGGATCAGGTTAATAAAACCTACGGCCGCCCCAAGGCTCTAGGTATACTGGGAGCAGTGCGGGTTATGATGATGGGCAATACTTACGGAATCCCATGGAGTTCCTTTTTCAAAAGATTAAAAGGCAAACCGGATAAAAGAAGCAGCCTGCCGTATGAGCTTGGGATGCTCGTATGCAGTATACTGTTTGTGCCGGTTGCGGCTGTCCATGCCGCTTTATCAGGATTGGCCGGTGATACAGTTAAAATTTAACCTTTTTAAAGGATTAATATATGTTATTTCAATTATGGCCGACACACATTTGTTTTATCTAAAGAAGAAACGCAGCCTATATAATGTGTTTCTTCTTTATGTCTACAAAAAAAGGAGAAAGCAGCGCGCCTTGAAACGACTTACTATAATATAAGGATGATGCCGCTTCATTGCGCTATAAGGTCCGCCTGCTTTTAACGCTGTTCTTTACACGTATAGTAAAATATTTATCAGAGGTTAAACGATTTACCAGCGGCTGAAATTCGGAGGATACTATGTCAAATAAGAATGCAGCGAACAAAGCGGGATTGGAAGAATCCACAGAGAAGCTGAAGGCGTGGCTGGATGCTTCAGACAAAGTCCTTATAGGCGCCGGCGCCGGCCTCACGGCTGCGGCCGGACTGAGCTATTTGGACGAAGATCTGTTCAAGAAGTTTCAGCCGGAAATGGCGGCTATGGGTTATCGCTATCCGTATGAGCTTTTCCAGCATGAAAACGACGGCTGGCCGCAGGCAAGAGAATGGGCTTACCTGATCAGGCATATAAATTTTGTCCGTCATGTTTTCCCCCCGGCGGAGCTTTATAAAAAACTGCTTAAGCTTATAGAGGATAAGGATTACTTTGCCGTTACCTCAAACTGTGACCGGCAGTTTATGCGGACCGGCTTCTCAATGGACCGCGTTTTTGAAGCGCAGGGCAGCTACGACAGGCTGAGATGTACGGGACGCTGCACAAGAGAGACCTGGGAGATAAAACCGCACATTGACAGACTGCTTCCGCTGATAGACACTGAGACATTTATGATCTCTGACGAGAGCGCCATACCGTACTGTCCATACTGCGGCGCGCCGCTGTATACGGCATTCCGGGCTTTTGAAGGGTATAAAAAAGAGCAGAAGCGCTATGTCGACTGGCTCGAGAGCACGAATGAAAAGAAACTTTGTATCATTGAGCTGGGCGTAGGATTCAATACGCCGGTTGTAATCCGTTGGCCGTTTGAACGCCTGACCTATATCCACGATAATGCGCATTTGTTCCGTATCAACAAAGAATACAGTGAATGGCCCGGTCATGGCGGCTATTCCGTGACTCCTGATGAGCTGATCGGCAAAGCGACGTCTATGCCATACGACGCTAAAGATGTTATTGAGCGGCTGTATGCCGGAATAAAAGGGCCGATGTGAGAAAACGGTGATGTGCGCATCTGTCGCCGGAAAGGAGTCATTATGACGCAGGACGCAAGAAGACTGTATCTGATCGAAAGGCTTTTAGCGGAAAGCCCGAATTATGAGCGTATAGAAATACCGGACGAACAGAACGAACAGCAGCGGCTGCTGCGCGCTTTGATGAATGTTCGGCCGGCAATGCCGGTCGGTGAAGATTTTCTGAAAGTACAGGATGCATATTTATCTGAACTGATTGCGGAGATCGGTGTCGTTGATGCCGCTGCGCTGCCGGCGACAGCCTCCGATCCAAGGCTTGTCGTCTGGAGAGGCGACATTACAACACTGCAGGCCGACGCTATTGTCAATGCCGCGAACAGCCGTATGGAAGGATGCTGGCAGCCTTGCCACGCCTGCATCGATAACTGTATACACACATTCAGCGGCGTTCAGTTAAGGCTGCACTGCCATGAGATCATGACAAAACAGGGGCACAATGAGCCGACCGGGCAGGCAAAAATCACGCCCGGATACAATCTGCCGGCAAAATATGTGCTGCATACGGTCGGCCCTATCATCGATCATCCTCTGACAGAACAAGACTGCGATTTGCTGGCGTCCTGTTATAGCTCCTGTTTGAAACTGGCTGTTGAAAACGGGTGTGAGAGTATCGCGTTCTGCTGTATTTCAACCGGCGTGTTCCGTTTTCCGCAGAATGAGGCGGCAGAGACAGCGGTTCGTACTGTTGAGGATTTCCTGAATATAAATAAAACGATAAAACGTGTGGTTTTCAACGTATTCACCACGGCGGATGAGCGTATATACCGCGGGCTGCTTGAACAAGAAGGCTTATAAGCCAACCGCCGGGTCAACGGGAATTCAATAAGAGGGGGCTGTAGCAATTTACGTTTTGCTACAGCCCCCTGCTGTTTCTTGATGATGACACGGCTTCTCAGACGGTTTGCGCATCTCGTGCAGCGAGAGATGATTTACATTAAAGCGTTAGTGATGCATCATATCTGGCAGCCAGGTGGCCAGTTCGGGGAAGGCCGCTACCAGGATTATTGTGATTACTAGGATCAGCAGGAACGGCAGCGATCCTTTCAAAATGCGCATCAAGTCGACACCGGTGATCTGCTGCACCACGAAAGCGTTCATGCCTACGGGCGGCGTAATCAGTCCGACTTCACACCAGAGGACGAAGATAACGGCGTACCAGGTGAGGTCGTATCCGAGCGCAACAAGGACCGGCGCAAAGAGTGGGATCGCCAGGATCGTGATAGAGCCCGCGTCGAGGAAGACGTCGAGCAGGAACATTACGAATAAGGTTCCCAAAATGACCGCCCATCCGGGGAAGTTGGAATTCACGATGAATTCGGTCGTGATTTGGGGAACGCGCAGCATTGCCATTACATTAGCAAGCGCTTGTCCCGAAGCGACCAGCACCGCGACCATAGCAACCGTCCGGGTTGAATCGGAAATCATGGTGAAGATATTTTTGGGCACGATCCGTTTGCTTGCAAATCCGTATATCAGGGTGTATACAACCGAGACGGCAGCCGCTTCATTCGCGGTGAAGATGCCGGAATAAATACCGCCGAGCATGATCACCGGAAGGACCAGGATGCCGGACGCCTTTTTAGTGGCCCGCATCTTTTCCTTAAAGGGAACAGGCGGCAGTTTTTCATATTTCCCGCTCACTTTACAGAGAATGACGACGGTGATCGATAGCAGAACCGTCGCAATCACGCCGGGAATGACGCCGGCCATGAACAGCTCTCCGATGGATTCGTCGGTCATGATGCCGATCATGATAAATGCCGTGCTCGGCGGGATTAAAACGCCCAGCGTTCCGCCGACGGCAATCAGTCCGGCAGACATATCCTCATCGTATTTGTAACGGGTCAAGGCAGGATACGCAACAAGTCCTACCGTGACGGCGTTGGCCATGCTGGAACCGGACACGGCGGCGAATACCATGCATACAAACAGCGTCGCAACGGCTAAACCGCCGGGAATGGTGCCAAGCCAGGCGCGCGCGAATACAAACAAGTCGTCGGCCAAGCCTGTCTTGTGCAGAATGTACCCTAAAAACACGAAGAGCGGCAGAGCCGTGATCGAAGAGGAATCCCAAGTCATAAAGAAGAGATGGGGAATGGAACTAAAACCAATTTCCAGCCCCAGGATCCCGATCGAACCGATCGCGCTGCAGATTGCCAGCGTGAATCCGATGGGTACGCCGCCGCACAGAAGTACTGCAAGTACAAGGAATATTCCGCCGATCATGTTGACATTCAGGCAGAAAAGAACGGCGCCGATCACGGCCGCAACGAATATGACCGAGGAAACGACCGCATGCGTGAGTTTTTCCTTCGTCTCGGCCAGCGTTTTCATAAGGCTGTGGATATTTGAACACATCATCCGCAGCGCCTGAAGACTTAAAACGACGAAAGCTATGAAAATGATAGCCTTGATAGGCCACATAATGATGTTGACCATGGGGGACTTCTCGATCAGATCGAGGCTTTCCATGGTCATGCCAAAGGCGACGACGGAATACGCGGCTGTGAAGATGAACAGAATCACATAACTGATGGTCTCAAAAAAGGTCTGCGTCAGCTTGGGGAGCTTTTCCACGACAAATTCCATATGTACGTGGCTTTTTTCCTTGAGACCAAAACTTATGGCTGTAAATGCCGCAGTCAAAACGAAAAGCGTACTGATCTCGTCCGTCCAGTGTGTCGGCGAGTTAAATACGTAACGCATGATGATTTCGAAAGTGATCAAAAATCCGGCAATAAATAATAAGGCTCCGCCAAAGAAACTTAGCCCGCTCGTTGCCAGGTCAATTGCTTTGCCAATCCGGCCGAAGAAAGATACGGGTGAGATTTTTTTCTCAGGGTTCTGGATGGATTCCATGGTTATCACCTATTTCTAAAGATGTTATAAAGGCGAAGAAAATTTGTGAGAATATATGGTGCGGAGCAAGGCAACGACTGGAGACAGCGCGCTGCCTTGCTCTCGATTTTACTCAGCGATTGATAACATTTTTACTTCGCCGCTTCGACCATTGCCAGCATTTCGTCGATTACATCCTGCTCAAGAACTTCTTTAAGGACCTGATCTCTGACAGGTTCCCAAACAGCTCTCCAGCTGGCAACTTCATCTTCGGGGACGACATAAACCTCGGCGCCCAAATCTCTGATGACATCCCATGCGCCGTCGCCGGCGGCCTTGGTATCATCAAGTATCTGCTTGCCGTATGTTGTTGAGAGCTCAATCATCAGCTGCTGCAGGTCTGCGGGGAGATTGTTGAATGAATTTATGTTCATGACGATGCCGTGCTCAACCGCCGTGCCTGTGACCGCGACGCGGGTGAAATACGGGACGATCTCGGCAAGTTTAACGGTCATGCCACCGCCGGGAGAGGTGGAGTATACGCCGTCAACAGTGCCCTGCTGAACAGCCATGTACATATCGGTTGCGGACATGGGAACGCCGGCGCCGCCAAACGCTTCGACCTGTGCCATCTGGCCGGCGTTGGGAACACGCAGTTTGAGGCCTTCCAGGTCTTCCGGTTTTGTTATCTCATGGGCGGTATTGAGCATACAGTCAACGCAGCCTGCGCCGGACCAGCCGAGGACCTTGACCTTGCCCTTAGTTTCGAGAAGGGCGCCAAGATATTCGCCAAGCTCGCCGTTGAGAGCGTTGAGAGCGTGATCTTCATCCGTGAATACGGCGCTGCTCAAAATGGTCATTTCGGGAATGATTTTGGGCCAGCCTTTGCCGAACTGAGCGTAAGCGAGATCTATGCTGCCGGTGGCAAACGCTTCGTAATACTGGTCGTTTTTGTAGAGCTGACCTTCATAATATACTTCAATCTCGATCTGGCCGTCTGATTTCTCGTTGACTTCCTTGGCAAACGCTTCAATCAGCGAGCCTGCCGGAGTTGAGACTTTTTCATCCGTCAGCATACGGAACTTCACGCTGATCTTTTCAGCAGTGGATTCGTCAGCGGCCTCGCCAGCGGATTCATCAGCGACCTCGCCGGCGGATTCGCCGGCGGATTCTGTATTGGCTGCGGCGGTTTCTGTTTCGGTCTTTGAACATCCGACGAGCGTAAGCGACATCAAGATAACTAAAATCATTACACAGCACAACAGTCTTTTCTTCATTAAACTTTCCTCCATAAAATTATTCTTCAGATATCCTTCATATGAAAAAATGCGTAAAAAAGCTTTCGGCAAAACACCCCCTCATAAAAAAAATTAACATTTTAAATCTACACTATCAATGAGATGAAATCAATAAATATTACAAAAATTCGACATATATTATAAAACTAGTGAAAAAATTTTTAACAATTTATGAACCGTTCTTTATGCAATTCGGTTGTACACGGCATATAAATAATAAATATGCGACAAAACCTAATGTGTTGACATTTCAAAATGTGTACCCTATGATTAAAAAATAAGACAAAAAGCCGCGCGGCTGACCGATAGGCGCTCGGGCAAGGAGAAAGGAAGGAAGAGAAATGGCGAAAGATGAAAGACAGATTGTATGCTGGGCTTCGCCGGGATGCAAAATGTATTGCGGACTCATAGCGGAGCGCGAGGACGGCAAGCTCGTCCGGCTGCGGCCGAATCCGGACTATCCGTCCCCGAACAAAGGCTGCCCGGACCGGATGCCCTACCACATGAAATGGCTGTACAGCGATTATCAGATCAAAAAACCGCTCAAACGCGTCGGCGAACGCGGCGAAGGCCAATGGGAGGAGATATCCTGGGATCAGGCGCTCGATGAGATTGCGGCGAAGCTTAAGGAGCTGAAGGATAAATACGGGCCCGAAACGCTCTCAGTTACCGAGGGTACATACCGCAGCGACATTTACTGCATGCGTACGCGATTTTTAAACCTTTTCGGCAACCCGTCCAATATCGGCTGTGCCGGGACGATCTGCCACTGCAACACGGCTGCGCTTTCGATGGCGCTTTTAGGTACGGCTCAGGGCGGGCGGCACGGGATCGACCCGAAGTGCGCCGTCATTCACGGCAACGAGATGAGCCAGACGGCGCCGCTGGCTTGGCGGCGTATGAAGAAGCTGCACGACGAAGGCAAGGTTAAAATTATCCTTATCGACCCAAGGAAAACCAAAATGGGCGACGATGTGGATCTGTGGCTGCGTATACGGCCCGGAACCGACACGGCGCTGCTTTTGGGATGGATCAATATTATCATTCAGGAAGAGCTGTACGACAAAGAATTTGTCGAAAACTGGACATATGGGTTTGAGGAGCTCAAGGCGCGCGCGGCGGAGTATACCCCGGAGAAAGTCAGCGAGATTACATGGGTCCCAAAGGACCTCGTTATTGAATCCGCGCGCATGTATGCAGCGAATTTCCCCGCTGAATTGAAGGACGCGTCATCGACCGACATGCTCGGGCGCAACGCGATCCGCGTCGAGCAGGCGCGCGTCTGCCTGCGGGCGCTGACGGGCAACCTGAAGGTCGGCGGCGCAGAGACGGCGGAAGGCCCGGGACCGATCATCGGCGGCAAGTATGCCATCCGTGATTCGATGCTGCAGATGACGGAGGCGCTGCCGGTCGAGCAGCGTAAGAAACAGATTGGAGCGGACCGTTTCAAGCTTATGACATGGCCGGGCTATGAGCTTATGGCGCCGATTTACGAGGAGGCTTACGGGACGCCGTTCCCGCAGAGCGCGCATAATTTTCTATCGGTGCAGCCGCTCATCTGGAAGGCGATCATTGACCGCGACCCGTACCCGGTCACGGCAAGCATCGTATGGGGCAGCAATCCGCTGTTGAATGCCAGCGACACGAAGCTTATTTATAAGGCGCTTAAAAGTCCGAACCTCGAGCTGTCCGTCGTGAGCGAGCTCGTCATGACGCCGACGGCGATGCTGGCCGACTATGTGCTGCCGGCCGCAAGCAAGCTTGAAAAGCCGATGTGCGAGACGCACGAGGATTTCTCGCCGACAATGAAGGTCGCGGAAGCGGCTGTCGAACCGGTCGGCGAGCGCCGCGAGGAACTCCTGCTGTGGAAGGGCCTTGCCGAGCGGCTCGGCTTCGGCGAACATTTCCCGTGGAACAGCGAGGCGGAATTGGCGGATTACCGGCTGGCGCCGGTCGGCCTCACATTCAAGGAGGCCGCGACAAAGGTCCATATGGTCAAGAGCGACGAGCGCTGGACATATGACAAGATCAATCCGCGCACGGGCAAGCTTACCGGATTCGCCACGATCTCGGGCAAGGTTGAGCTATATTCCAACGTGCTTGAAAAACTTGGCTACGACCCGCTGCCGTACTTTGAGGAACCGCCGATCAGTCCGTATTCAACGCCCGAGCTCTGTAAGGAGTACCCGTATATCCTCATCACGGGCGGCAATTTCCGGCCGATGTTCCATTCGGAGAACCGTCAGCCCGGACTCGGTACGCGTGAACAGTACCCCTGGCCGATCATGGATATCCATCCGGAGACGGCCGCGAAACACGGGATCGAAGACGGCGACTGGGTCTATGTTGAAACGCCGAAGGGCGTCATCCGCCAGCGTGCCCGCGTGGCCGACGAGATCGACCCGCGCGTCGTCAACGTACAGAGCCACTGGTGGTATCCGGAACTCCCGCACCGTGAGCCCTGGCTCGGCGGCCTGTGGGAGTCCAACTGCAACGTGCTGACGCCTGCCGACGACCCGGAGCTGCTAGACCCTGTCACGGGCGGCTGGCCGATGCGTGCGCTGCTCTGCAAGATCTACAAGGCACAGAGCGTAGAATAAGACCGATAGTTTTTTGATGAAAGATAAAACCGCCTGCACAGGACAGTAAATCCTTCTGCAGGCGGCTTCCTTTTTTAGATTCAGATGTTGCAGGAACAATCATAAGCGGTGTAGTTTGCGTTCATGATGCCTTTTACAGTGTCGCAGTTGCCAACATAGTATACATACGGCGTCAACTCGTAAAATGCATTTTTTTCCGGATTCGGAAGCATGCCGAGAGCATTCACGACATAATCGGCCTCAAGCGTTTTACATTTCCAGTCTTCTCCTTCGATTATAACATAGTCGTCTCCAATTTCCCGGACAACATGGTCGCCAATCTGTTTTACCCCATAATCGGCAAGCAGCTTGAGCAGCATCCCTTTCAGGCAGATGTTGGCATCTGCGCCGAAATCCTCTTGAGGAATCATATCTACGACCGTAACATCGCAGCCTTCCATTCCGAGCGGAAGAGCGGATTCAAGCCCGCTGAGGCCGGCGCCGCACACGACGACCTTGCCGGAGACTTTTTTTCGTCCCGAATCCACATCGAGGACGCTGTATACGTTATCTCCGTCCATGCCGGGGATTGAGGGGGTGGACGGTACGGAACCTAAGGCAACGATAATCGCATCCGGTTTTTCCGCCATAACCTTTTCGGGCGTTGCCTCTGTCCCCAGACGTATATCAGCGCCGCATTCCATTGTTGTCCGGATAAGCCAGTTCGTGTAACTGAGCAGATCGTCTTTGAACGACAGTTTATTGACGTCGTTGAGAAGTCCGCCAAGCTTATCGGTTTTCTCAAACAGCACAACGCTGTGGCCTTTTTCCGTCAAAGTGCGCGCAGCTTGTGTCCCGGCAACGCCGCCGCCGACAACAACGACTTTTTTCTTTTCCTGAGCGGGCCATGGCCTGGAATAGCGATAATTTCGGCCCAGCCGTGGATTTACGGCGCAATGGATATGGCTGCCCACGCCGCCGATACAGTTCCAGCATCTCAGACACGGTGTGGCTTTCTCCGGTTCGCCACGGTATGATTTATTCAGCATATCGGGATCGCTCAAAAGCGCTCTGGCAATAGCGACCATATCCGCGCTGCCTTCGTCAATGATCTTATCCGCCTGCTCGGCTGTCACGATCCCGCCGACGACACTGACCGGGATATGGATGTCGGGGCACTGCTTCACTTGTCTTGCAAGAGGAACGTTTGCGCCCTTCGGATGATAATACGGCGGCATGCAGTAGAAGCTGTTCTTCTGGTCTATGATCAGTCCGCAGGAAACATAAGGTAGACAAAAAGCCGGACATCAAATTGCCGTGGGCGTAGTGGATCATGGCCATGTCGAACTCTGCTAGCATGCAGCGCTTCAGGCAGGCGACAAAATCGTCAATGACGCTGAGCATCTCCGTGCGGCCGATCTCACGGAATCTCTTTGGGTCGTGATACTCAGGGAGGACGGACGGCACCAAGGCCTTCTCCCCCTCGGGCAGCGTACCGCCGGCCCATTGTCCGGCGTGGATGAGCTCTGCGGAGAGATTGCAGCCGTACCGGTGCACTTCCTCGGTCAACAGGCACAGGCCGGGCAGGTCGTCATCGGACGTTACGGACAGGCATCCGAAGAAGTCCCTCCTTGAAGTTGACGGGCGTGGAGCCGATCGTCACGAGGCCGGCGCCGGTTTTTGCCTGAACGCCTACGAATTCCAGCAGTTCGTTCGTGACACTGCCGGAGCGGAGCCCCGCGTGATTGGTCACGATTGAAGAATACTGGATGCGGTTTTTCATGGTCATATTACCGACCTGGATTGGTTGGTAGACGTGCGGATAATGGTTTAACGGCATACTTTTCCTCCACAAATCCTGTATTTGAAATATATAACAAAATAAAAGAAAAAAATAACGAAATATATTGTCAGCGTAATTAATGCTGCTAATACTAAATTATAGAGCGGATACCATATTATGTACATGACCGTTCATGCATTACCTTGTGCAAAATATGCAAAATCAATTTGACAAAACATCATGATAAATGTAATAATTAACATAGAAAGCATGGGTAGGAGAGTAGCTGCATATGGATACGTCACTTTATAAGTACTTTCTTGTGCTT
The DNA here is from genome assembly GCA_963663605.2 of uncultured Sporobacter sp. Taxonomy (GTDB): domain Bacteria; phylum Bacillota; class Clostridia; order Oscillospirales; family Oscillospiraceae; genus Sporobacter. The sequence continues at coordinate 1,810,156 of CAXXVF010000002.1, read as the reverse complement.
GCCGAAACGCTTAGTTATACAAAAGCTGCCGATCAGTTATACAAATCTGAGTCTGTGCTTAGCCGTCAGATTTCACAGTTGGAAAACAACCTGGGAATCAAACTGTTCGACAGAAACAAAAGAATGGTTTCGCTCACGCCTGCCGGCAAAGCATTCGCAGGCGGATTAAAGAGCATGATTAATAATTATGACGCTTTGATTGAAGAGGTTCATGCTATTCAGTCAGGCTATACAGGGGTAATTAAGATCGCGGCGCTGTCCGGGGTCATATTGCATCAAAACATGATAAGGATCCTGAAGGAATTTGAAAAAGATTATCCGGATATCCGTATAGATCTGCGTACATATAGTCTTGGCGAGCTGCACAACTTGATACTCGAGCATAAAATAGATTTTATTTATGGCGCGACCTGTGATTTTTCAGATAATTCGGCATTTTCCTACGAGGTTGTTTGCTATGCGAAAAAAAACCTCGTCGTTCATAAAAACCACCCCCTGGCAAATAAGGATATCGAGGCGTTGTCTTTTACCGACTTTAAAAACGAAATATTTCTTTTCACCACATATCAGAATCTCTACATCAGGGAAGTATCAAGCATATGTGAAAAGTACGGATTTACACCAAAGTACAGTACTGTCGCCGATGAAAGCATGATTATACTATGGGTGGAAATGCAGCGCGGCATAACGCTTTTGGATGAAACACATATGTTTAAAGGCAATGATGAGCTTGCGGTTCTGCCGTTGCCGGAGCTGGGATATACCGAGCTCGGCATCATATACGACACAACGAACCTGAAAGCGTGTAAAGTGCTTTTTTCAAACTATGTTCAGGAAATAAAGAAAAATTATTAATCAATGTCTTTGCCTGCCAACAACAACCGTCTGCCAGGGTCCCGGCCTCGGCAGACGGTATTTCTTTATACATTTTGTTTTATTTTATCGGATTCAAGTGTATATATAATGAAGTAGTGCCGCCCCGTCTTCACAGCTGTTATCCTTGTTTGCAGAGTACGCAGGAGAATACGTTGTTTTAGGAATTAACGTTTACAAAAAGTACTAATAGTATTATAGTAACTATAAATGAATGCAATTTATGACGTCTTTTTTAAAAATCTTGTGGGGAGAAAGCCGGATGAAAAATAAAAAACGACCTGCGTTTACGCTTCTCATGGCAATCTGTGTTAGCCTGCTTGCCGTTTCTTTTTCGGCCCGCGCCGCAGAAACGTCCTACATAAAGGAAAAAACCATAAGCCCCTGGGCGCGTGAAGGTGTTTTAGCGGCTTATGAGGCAGGACTGCTTAACGAGGCCTTTGATTTGGGAGAAGATTACGCTCAGGATATCACGCGTTTGCAGCTTGCCCGGCTGGCGGTAGATTTTGTTGCCGCTGAAAAGGATCTGAACGCCTTTGCGCTTGCCGATGCGTTCGGCCTTGTTTATAGGGCCGACACTGTAGCGGAGCCGACGCCCGATGCTGCCGATTCAGCCGGCGATGAACCCCCTGCGGAGTATTCCGAAACACTAAGCGAGGCAGAGCTGCCGGAGCTTGACAGCGGCAGCTTCCCGGATACAAAAAACCTTTATGCGGAACTTGCCCTGAAGCTTGACATCATGAAAGGTTCCGACGGACTTTTCCGGCCGGACGACATGGTCACGCGTGCCCAGGCCGCCGCCGTTCTCCAGCGGTGCATGGCTGCTTTGGACGTAACGGAGGCAAATGAAGCGCCAATGAGCTTCACCGATACATATGAAATTCCGCGCTGGGCGCTCGAGGCGGTCAAGTTCGTCTCAGGACGAACAGACAGCAGCGGAACAGCCCTTATGGGCGGGGCGGGAGGCCTTTTTAATCCGGAGGGCAATTTTACAATAGAGCAGGCGATCCTGACGCTTTTGCGTATGCATGATTCAAAGACAATTGAAGACGTCTGTTCCGACTGGCGGGATGCCCCCGGTTATAACCAGGTTCAGGTTGTAATGACTTTCGGCGGGGATTGCACCTTTGGGCGCGGAAAGGATTTTTCCTACTATGGGTCCTTTGACGAGATGTATGACCGTATGGGGGCGGACTATTTCTTCTCCGGAATCGAAGAGTTTTTCAATGACGACCTTACCATGGTAAACTTTGAGGGCACCCTTACAAATGCCACAAGGTCCGCTGTGAAAACCTTTGTTTTCAAGGGCCGGCCGGAGTATGCGAAGATACTGCCGGCCGGCAGCATTGACGTTGTGACCGTTGCGAACAACCACTCGATGGATTACCTCCAGCAGGGTTATCAGGACACCCTGCAGAACCTCGCGCCATACGTTGCGGTGTCGGGCTATGACCAACTGCCGATTGTTACGGTGAAGGGCGTTAAAATAGGCTTTGCGTCAAATGTCGGCTGGGCATTTAACACGGCCCAGAAAGAATTTATCGACAACGCGATCGAGAGCCTGCGGGCTGCGGGTGCCGACCTCGTCGTTTTTAATTACCATTGGGGGATCGAGCGCACCTATCACAGCAACGCCACGCAGAGGGCCATAGCGCACTATTGTATCGACCAGGGCGCGGATCTTGTGATCGGGCATCACCCCCACGTCGTTCAGGAAACGGAGACCTATAAAGGAAAGCAAATCGCTTATTCGCTCGGCAATCTCGTGTTTGGCGGCAATCAGAATCCTGCGGACAAAAACTGCCTCATTTTTCAGCAGGCATTTGTCTTTGACCTTGACACCTGCACAATAGTATCTGAAACGCATTCCGCAATCCCGTACCTTGTTTCCTCTGTAACCTGGCGCAATGACTATCACCCGGTTCGTGCGGATTAATACACCCGGATATTTAAATAGAAACCAGGGAAGCTCCGCAGGCAGAGTATAAGCATACTTGCCTGCGGAGCTTTATAACATTTGCGGAATACGATGGGAACTGGTACGGCTGCTGATTTAAGGGCTGTAAAGACGTAAAATAATTATGTGTCATTGAAGTGACAGCATATTGTTTTTCTGGTATGATGAAGAAAAACACAACTAAGCATTGGAGTATTGAATGGAGAATAACAATCCTTTAGGCAGTCGGAAAATTTCGAGACTGCTTATACAGTTTTCCATACCAGCAACGGTGGGCATGCTGGTAAACACGATATATAATATTGTTGACAGGATCTACATTGGCAACAGCCCGGATATGGGTTCAAACGGCATCGGAGGAATCACCCTTGTTTTTCCGATTATGATAATACTCATGTCTATGGGCATGTTATTCGGTATCGGCGGAGCCACCCTGTTTTCCATACGATTGGGTGAACAGAAGAAAGATGAAGCGGAAAATGTTCTCGGCAACGCTTTTGTCATGCTGATGATTGTAGGCGCTGTCTTCATGATACTGGGACAGATTTTCCTCAAGCCAATCCTTTTATTATTCGGCGCCAGCGAAGCCATTCTGCCTTACGCCATGGAATATATGCGGGTGCTTTTTTTCGGCGCTATATTTATGGTAGTCGGTATGGGCCTCAACAATTTTATCCGCGCCGACGGAAATCCGACCATTGCCATGCTGACAATGATAATAGGCGCCGGCACCAACACGGTATTGGATCCCATTTTTATTTTTACATTTAAAATGGGAATGACCGGGGCGGCGCTGGCGACCATCCTTTCTCAATCCCTATCTGCCGTATGGGTTGTCCTGTACTTTATCGGCAAACGCAGCCGGAACAAGCTTCAGCTTAACTATATGAAGCTTAAGCTGTCCATTGTCTCAAAGATTGCTTCGTTGGGCCTTCCGAGTTCTTTATTGCAGCTTGCCAACAGTGTTTTGAATATGGTGCTCAACAGGAGCCTGATTGTATATGGCGGAGATATAGCCATGTCTGCAATGGGCATTATCAACAGCATGCAAATGCTTCTGCTCATGCCGGTAATCGGTATTAATCAGGGCGCACAGCCGATTATCAGCTTCAATTTTGGCGCAAGGAAATATGCCCGTATTAAAGAAACGGTTAAGTTGGCGATCATCGCGGCGACTGTTGTTGTTGCATTCGGGTATATTTTCGTCAGATTGTTCCCGGTACAGATGGTTTCGTTGTTTAATCAAGAACCGGAGCTGTTAAACTTCGGAAAAAACGCAATATTGAGATGGATGATGTTTTTGCCGGTAGTCGGCTTTCAAGTGGTGGCGTCCAACTTTTTCCAGGCCATAGGACGCTATAAATCCGCAATGTTTTTAACATTGTCCAGGCAAATTATATTACTCATACCCGCAATATTTATCTTTTCAAGGATCTGGGGCATCGATGGCCTGCTGTATGCCGCGCCCTTCGCTGATGTGTTTTCAACTGTGTTAACCGGCATATGGTTATATTTCGGCATGAAGAAGCTGGGTAAGGAACCGGCGCTTACAAATCCAAACCTGAGCTAAACCGACGCTATGGCTTGAAACGCGGAGTTTGCCCGGGTTGCGACAAAGAAGCCCTGAGCGCAACAGCTGCGATGAAAAGCGCTGCCGTCCGCGCCGCCCTGCACGTTGTGTTCAGGCTGAACAGCGGAGAAAACGCCGGTTTCACCGGACATAAAAAAGCCCCTTATATCTTGTAATATAAGGGGCTTATACTATGGCTTTATATACGGCGGGAAACCCATGATGATCTGCCGCCGCCTTTAGTCACGACGCTAAAAGCTGGATATCCATGATTTCATTCCATAAGTTTTCCGTGCGCTCACCCTTGTTCAATCGGTCGCGCAAAGGGGAGATGACAAAGATAAGAACTGAATATCCTGCGGAATCAATTGTGGCATACTCCTTCTCACATACTTTTAAATGCTCTTCCGCCTCAAACCAATTAAGCACTTTTGGTCGTCCTTTCTAAATCGCAACCGAAGATACCCAAACGTGAATGATTCCATCAGCGTCCTCGGCGGCTTCAAAATAAAGTGATAAGTATTGCTGAATTACTGAACTTTTTTTCTACATCGATATCATATTCCCTTGAAGCATAGAAAGATAGTGGTAAATTAGACGAAATAATCATCAAATGCATACGAAGATAAATGTAATTTTAACAAATAAGTATAATAAATTAATAATATTATGTAATAAGTAACGCAAACATGGTAGATAAATGGGTAAAAACAGTATGAAATTACCGGCGTTAAGCGTGATAACAAGCGTGATGAATTCAAGGGCCGTCGCTGTATGGCGCATCGACGCATAAAACTGTTTACAATAAGCTTTCCGGTCTGTTAAAATCAATAAATATGCTTAAACAATACTGAAAAGAGAAATGGCGCATGAATAAAGAAAGCTGGGTCTCTAAAGATTATATTGTTGCCTGGGTGGTAAGTTTCCTGATCGCCATGAATTTCTACCTGTTTATGGTGACTACGTCGGGCTATGCAATCAGCGCCTTCAACGCCTCCGCCGCTCTGGCCGGTATTGCTACCAGCGTCTTCGTGCTCTCTGCAATTGTTTCGCGGATAATCGTCGGCAGAGTGATCTTCCGTGTGGGCTGTATCCGGAGTTTAACGATCGGGCTGGGTACAAGCGCCGTGCTTTGCATATGCTACTTCTTTACCTACAGTATCGGGTTACTGCTCGCTGTGCGGATCATCCACGGAATGTGCGTCGGTATTGCCAGCACATCAGTTTTTACCGTGGGTTCCGTGCTGATCCCTAAAAACAAGAGCGGCGTCGGCATGGGCTATTTCAGCCTGAGTACGACGCTTGCAACCGCGGCGGGACCTTTTCTGGCTGCAATGCTTACACGAACGGGAGGGTACACAACGCTGTATACTTTGACAGTTATTGTTGCAGTGCTGGCCGTTTGCCTCATTCCTTTCATTAAGCTGAAAAACGCTAATCTTCCGGAAGCGGGCGCCGTCGCAAAACCGGCCAAAGGCCTGGCCGGCATCATAGACACGAAAGTACTGCCTGTGGCGTTGATATGCGGCATAGCCTACGCAACATACGGTTTTATTGTGGCTTTTCTGCCTGTGTCATCAAGAGGCGCCGGGCTTGAAAGCGCCGCCGCATATTTCTTCATCCTTTACGCGGCCGGGATCCTTTTCACCAGGCCCGTTACGGGGCGCGTTTTCGACCGGCACGGAGAAAATCCCATGATGTACGCAGGGCTTGCGGTCTTTTCTGTCGGCATGCTTTTGACAGGCCTTGCCCAAAACGGCGCGATACTTCTCATTGCCGCCTTTTTTGACGGGGCGGGCATGGGCGCCGTTTTGTCCGTCACGCTCTCGATCGGCGTGAAATACGCATCGCCCGAACGCCTTGGTATGGCAAACTCAACTTTTTACATCTTTCTCGACGCTGGTCTTACAGTCGGGCCCGTCATCGGTGGTGTTTTGGCCCCGCATATCGGATATAGCGGCATCTATATGCTCGGTATGCCCATAGCGCTGGCCGGTATCGTTCTCTATTATTATATTCATGGACGCAGGCACCAACATAAGTAAAAACAACGGATAAAACGGTCCGGGAAGAAAAAGAAGCATCCTCTGCCGAAGACAGAGGATGCTTCTTCTTATATTTACAAGTTGCGCGCGATTGCTTAATTAATGCTTTTATACGAATTTCTCCGTTTCAGCCCGTCTGGTCAATCTTTCTTCAAGATCTTGTTTGTGGAAAAGAAAACCCTCATCCTCGAAATATTTGGCTCCAACCGGGCATTTCTTGATACATGCGCCGCATTTGATACAGATGCCTGTAAGCTCCTTTACGTTATCAAAGCGGATTGAACCCATAGGGCAGACTTCTGCACAAAGCAGACAGTTCGTGCACGTATTCTTTGTCAGGGGTTTTACCTTCCGTATGTCGATGGGATTTCCGCTGCGGTCGCGCGGCTGGAAATAACCGCTGTATGGTTCCGGCGTACCTTTAACGTGCACAGGCTTCAGCGCCTTTGTATCAGAGAGGGCGTCCACCTTGTCGGCGATTTCGCCAGCAAGGATCCGAGCATATTCCATATCGGCGTTGTCCGGCCGCCCTTTCGCGAGAGAATAAGAAAAAGCATGTTCTCCCACGAAGGCGGCGGCGGCTACCGTATGTAATCCGCCCTTTTCCAGGATGTCTCTGAGCTCGATCAGGGCATCGTCATAATTTCTGTTGCCGAACAGGACGACCGGCACGGCCAATGCGCCGTTCCCCTCGGTTTTCGTCAGGTATTTGAGTAGAACGTTTGGAACGCGGCCGGCATACACCGGTGTTCCGAATACAACAAGCTCGTCACAGCTAAAACTTAATGCCTCAACTCTTGCATCCGGCAAAGTAAAATCCTTTGCGCCGTATTCCGCGCCGATTGCCGCAGCAATTTTATCCGCAATAAATTCAACAACTTTTTTTGTGGTTCCCGTTGCACTGAAGTAAACTGCCCATACCTTATTGATTTTCATTTCTGATCCCCTTATTACAGTAAGTTATACAAAATGTCGGCCGACTTGATTTAAAACGGTTCTACTTATTTTAACACCAAGCTATAAAAATTCAAATATTTGCCCATGTCGGTTTTCACAAAGTCGGCATACTAAATATTGGAAAGTTAGTGATATTGATTGTTACGGCTGTTTGCGGCCAATTAAGCCTATGTAATTCCGGAGGCTTCGGATGTTTCCGGCGCGCCATGAAATATGGTGCAAAATATGTATGTATAGGAATAAAATATCATAAATTATACCTTATGAATTGTAAAAAATACAGTATTATTATTAAAAACGCTTGACAAAATGCCAATTACTTTTATTATAAGACGCGTAAGTTAATCGCGATTCAAGGTTCGCTCGTGAAAAAATAAACAATTCAACCCGGGCAAAGCGTCGGATACCTTGGATACTATAATTATCATCAATAGCAATTAGAAAATACATAAAACAATTGACATTGGTATAGTTCCAAGGTTTATAATAAAAAAATAACGGCGTGCAAAGCTGTTTTCACCGTATAAATGGACGCGAAGAAAGCAAATGTGTATGATCATCTGATTACGGATACTATTTTATATTGAAAGGGAAATGACACTGTTATGGATTTCAAGTTCACACCTGATGAGCAGGACATCATCTCAATGCTGGAGGACTTCTGCATAAAGGAGCTCGAGCCGATAGCGGCGGAGCTTGACGAGCAGGAGCGTTATCCGGAGGAAAAGGTAGCCATGCTTGCGGAAATGGGCATGATGGGCATCCCGTTCCCCGAAGAGTACGGCGGGTGCGGCCTGAGCTACGTGACCTATATAGCGGCCTGCGAGGAGCTGGCAAAATACTGCGCGAGCACGAGCGTCACCCTCTCGGCCCACTGTTCCCTGTGCACATGGCCGATCAGTGAGTTCGGCACCGACGAGCAGAAAAAGAAATATCTGACGCCGCTTGCGGCCGGCGAAAAAATGGGCGCTTTCGGTTTGACGGAGCCCGGCGCCGGTACGGATGCCGCCATGCAGAAGACGACAGCAGTCGACAAGGGCGACCACTGGCTTATCAACGGTACCAAGGTCTTTATCACTAACGGCGGCGTTGCCGAGACCTTCGTCATTTTTGCCATGACCGACAAGGAAAAGGGCAACAAGGGGATTTCGGCGTTCATTGTTGAGAAGGATTTCCCGGGCTTCAGCGTCGGCGCGCACGAGAAGAAAATGGGTATCCGCGGCAGCTCCACAACAGAGCTGATTTTTGAAGACATGATCGTGCCGAAGGAAAATCTACTCGGTGAATTGAATAAAGGGTTCAAGATCGCGATGATGACGCTTGACGGCGGCCGTATAGGCATCGCGGCACAGGCGCTCGGTATCGCCGAAGGCGCAATCAGAGAGTGCGTTAAGTACGTAACCGAGCGCGTTCAGTTCGGCAAACGTATAAGCCAGTTCCAGAACACCCAGTTCGAGCTTGCCGATATGAAAACAAAGGTCGAGGCTTCCCGCCTGCTGATCTACCGTGCGGCCCAGGCCAAGCAGGACCATGAGCCGTACAGCGACCTTGCCGCCATGGCAAAGCTGTTCGCCTCGGAGACTGCCAGCGACGTTACCCGCCGCTGCCTGCAGCTGATCGGCGGCTACGGATATATTCGCGAGTATCCGTTCGAGCGCTTCATGCGTGACGCTAAGATCACCGAGATCTATGAGGGTACAAGCGAAGTTCAGAAAATGGTCATTTCCGGTCACATGGGCGTAAAATAATGCGGTATGCTCCACGTCCCGTCTGTTAGCAGGCGGGGCGTGGATTATGGTTTGCATGATCAATACTTAACCAGTTTGAGGGCAAAGCAACGGCTTTTTAACGATGACGATGCTGTTTGCTAAATATTAGATTGCAGGAAAACGGAGAGGAGCATAATGAGTAAAGTATTTACTATGGAAGAAGCCTTGTCGAAAATCCAGGACAATCAGTCTGTTATGATCGGTGGATTTTTGGCTGTTGGTACGCCGGAAGCGCTCGTGGACGGACTTGTGGAAAAAGGGGTCAAAAATCTTACCGTCATAGGCAACGACACCGGTTTCCCGGATCGGGGAATCGGCAAGCTTATTATGAGCAAACAAATAGGGAAAGCGATCGTTTCCCATATTGGTACAAATAAAGAAACCGGCCGTCAGATGACTGCCGGAGAAACAGAAGTGGAACTGTCGCCGCAGGGTACGCTTGCGGAACGGATCAGAGCCGCAGGCGCCGGACTCGGCGGTGTCTTGACGCCGACAGGCGTGGGGACGATTGTCGAAGAAGGCAAACAAGTATTGGATATTAACGGCAATTCATTTTTACTGGAATTGCCTATCAAAGCAGACATCGCGCTTTTGAAAGCATGGAAAGCTGATAAAAGCGGCAATCTGGTTTACAGAAAAGCGGCGCAAAACTTTAATCCTTTGATGGCCATGGCAGCTGAGCTTGTCATCGTGGAAGCTGAGGAAATTGTCGAGGTCGGTGAGCTGGATCCGGATGAAGTTACTACGCCGGGCCCTCTTGTCGATATGATTGTCAAGGCTTAAAGGAGGAGAATAATATGTCTGATACACGCGAACGTATTGTTAAAAGAGTTGCAAAATTCTTTGAGGACGGCGACCTTGTAAACCTCGGGATAGGCATGCCTACCATGGTGGCAAACTTTATCCCGGACGGAATAAATATTCTGCTGCAGTCGGAAAACGGATTCACCGGTATCGGTCCCAGCCCGGAGCCCGGCACGGAAGATAAGGATGTTGTCAACGCCGGCGGTATGCCGGTAACGATCCTGCCCGGCGGCGCTTGCTTTGACAGCGCCACAAGCTTTGCCCTGATCAGAGGCGGACATGTGGATGCGACTGTCCTTGGCGCCTTGGAGGTCGACGAAAAGGGCAACCTTGCCAACTGGATCGTACCCGGAAAGCTCGTACCCGGCATGGGCGGAGCGATGGATCTTGTGACCGGCGCCAAAAAGGTTATAATCGCCATGGAGCACACGACCAAGACCGGCGACCCGAAGATTTTGAAAGAATGTACGCTTCCCTTAACGGCGGTCAATGCGGTCGACTTTATTGTGACCGAATTGGGCGTGATGGAAATGACAAAAGAAGGCATCGTACTCAAAGAGCTGGCCGAAGGCGTAACGGCAGCGGATATCCAGGCCAAAACCCAAGCACAGCTCATTGTTCCGGATAATGTCGGTACGATGGAGTAACACCAATATGCGTATCCCGAGCTTGCAGCTCAATGACGCAGTCCTGTAATTTAACTGGAAAAGCCTTGATCCGTTCTGAATACGGTTCAAGGCTTTTTTGCCGACCGGAAACAAATGCGGCGGTGAAATAATCGGGCACATTTGTTCAGTGGACATTATTCGGACAAAACGCCGGAGTTGCAAAACAATAGTGCGCGGACTGCTGCAAAATGCTATAATTATCTCAAATATTTACATAACAAGGAGATTCATATGGAACATTTAAAAGGCAAAACCGCATTTGTTACGGGCGGCGCTAGCGGTCTGGGGTTGGGTATTGCCAAAGCCTGCGCTAAAGAAGGCATGAATGTTGTAATCGCCGATTTCCGACAGGAGGCCATTGACGAGGCGCTGCCGCTCTTTCAGGAAAACGGCTGGCCGGTATGCGGAATTCAACTGGACGTGACAGACCGTGAGGCGTTTGTTAAGGCGGCCGACGAAGCGGAGGCCGTTTTCGGGAATATACATGTGCTGGTCAACAATGCCGGCATCGGGTACCGGGAAGGAAGAATATGGGAAACCAGCTACGAGGACATGGACTTTTTTATAGACATTAATTATAAGAGCATATTAAACGGTATTAAGACGATCGTACCCCGCATCCTTAAACACGGTGAGGGCGGACATGTCGTCAGCACTGCTTCGAAAAACGGACTCATCCCCGTGCCGGGGATGGTGCTGTACAACTCCACGAAGCGCGCCGTCATCGCGATCATGGAGACGCTGGCTATCGACCTGCAGGGTACAAACGTCGGTGCCGGCGTGTTCTGTCCGGGGCCTTTCCAGACAAACCTCGGCGCGTCGACAAACGCGCTTCGGGAAAAGCAGCTGGGTGCACCCTTCGCGCCTATCGATCCGTCCACGCTGCAAAAGACGATCGATTTTGATCAGAAAGTCGACTTTTCGAAAATGGAGCGGTCACCCGATGAGGCCGGCGCACGCGTTATTCGCGGGATCAAGCGCGGCGACCTGTTCATTCTGACTCACGCAGAGTGGAAACCGGGCTGGGAGTCCCGCGCCTCCGCTGTTACGAGAGCGTTCCCCGACGAGACGCCAGACGAGGACTTCATGAGGGTTTTCCGCCTGCACGTTGCCAATCCGATCTACGATACACAGACGCAGGTGCCCGCCTATAAAAAAGATGTGTGAGCATACAGATGAGAAGCTATGCCCAGGCGGCCTAGAAAACGCCGATAAAAAAACCACCCAATATGGGTGATTTTTTACATATACATGATTTGTTAAATAATAATAGAAACCAGCAGCAGCACGCCGAATACGAGTTGAAGCATTGCGGTTTTATGGTCTATTGCGCGTATTTTTTTCGGTGTTCTTATACTTTTTATTAGGCTTAAGGCGAGCGGAGCAGACAGGAAAACAAGCGCGCTCCAAGTAGGCAGCTGTCCAAGTGCGATAAAGAGCAAGACGAAGAGAAAAGAAGAAATAACTAAAACCAAATAGAAGCGGACGGCATTTTTACGGCCGATGGCCATTGCAAATGTTTTAATGCCGGCTTTATCGTCATGGTCAATGTCGCGCGTGTCGTTGGCATGAAGGATAGCTGTCGTCAACAGGCCGACCGGGATTGACAGAAGGATGGGCGTCCAGCTGAAGGCGCCTGCTGAAAGATAGAACGCGCCGAATGCCGGCAGCGGCCCGAACATCATAAAAATGATCGGAACGCCATATCCCTTGTACTTAAAGGCAAAGGGTTTTCTTGTGTAAAAAAATGCCCCGGCTGCGCCCAGCAGGCCGAGCAGAAGGATAACAATGCCGCCGATGACCGAGAGGTATAGGCCTATGGCAATTCCACTGCAAAAAAAGACTTTCGCGCCGGCTTCGAGCTGCTTCGGCGTCAGCAGTCCGTCCACAATGACGCGGCTGGAACCGAGCGATTCCGGCGTGTCGACTTTGTTTCTGAAGTCATCGACATCGTTGATGAGATTCGCAGTTATCTGAAAAAAAGTCATAACCAGGGTTGCCAGAAGCGCGCCCACGAGATCAAGCGCGCCGGCCTTGAAAGCCAGTAAACTGCCGAGCGCCACCGGGATCACGGCGGCGGTCAGCGTAGGGACCCGGACGGCCCGCAGCCAATATAAAATGCTACGTTTCATCAGAACTCCTAAGGATCGAATCCTTTGGAATTACGGTCAGCACGATGTCCTTAAAAATGTTGCAGGCAGTTGATTGATTATCAAGTTTCCATGCGAAAACCGTTATAAGTTCCGCATCATCGCCCTCAATTGGCAGCGTGACGATGTTGGGACGCTGATACAGCGTGCCGAGTTCGCCGGGCAGTATCGCGATGCCGATGCCGGCGTTGACTGAGAGTACGACGGATTCGGCCCGGTTGTAATAATTTATGATATGCGGCTTTATGCCCCGGTTTTTACAGATGAAATTTATCTGATCGGACAGCCTTGCGTCGGACTTCGGCACGGAAACAAAGGGCATCTTCTCAATAGTCGACCAATCGTTCAGATTGATTTTATGGAGCATGCTGATGTTTACAAACAGCCTCAGCCGGTCTTTACAGATTACGGAAGAGCCGTATTCGTTCGGCCCGGTAAACATATGCTGGGCAGTGAAATAAAAGTCGTAATCGCCTTTTTGCAGGGCGCTTATCATTTCGCTGCCTTCCAGCAGATCGACATCCACCTGGATGGAAGGATATTGCTTGTAGAGTTCTCTGAGGCATTCGCACAACTGATTGGTCGTTGACGACAGCGCGCAAAGCCGTATATGACCCCAGCGGCCTTCCGCCATGTTCTGGATACGGTTTTCGGCATTGGAGGCAATATCCAGTATCTTCTTGACATGCGTCAAAAATTCGGCGCCTTCCTCCGTCAGGGAGACCGCGTGGCTGGATCGCCGGACGAGCTTGACGCCCAGCGAATTTTCAAGCGCTTTTATATGGTGGCTGACGGCCGGCTGTGTAATATAAAAAAGCTGCGCCGTGCGGGAAAAGTTTTTTGTTCTGGCCAATGACTCAAAAAGCTTCAACTGCAGTGTATCCATATTCAATTCACCCCGCATATATAATAGCAATTAAATTGCTTTATTGCAATCGCATTGATTATAATCTATTTTTTTAAACATGTCTATAATATATTTTTATAGCCGCAACAAATATTATTGATTTCCTTTATTGCAGGAGCCGTAATATAATAAATATGGAATCACCGGCGTTTTTGTTAAAAAGCAGTAAGGAAGAAACGACAGCCCCTGTGCGGATGTTTTATATTTTGAAAAGAACAGGGAAGGAGGAGAAGCAGTTATGACGTCAGACTTAAAAACCCAATTGGATATTTATCTGGCGGAAGGGTATCTTTTGTGGACGCAAAATCGTTTGCCGGTACTGTCGGAGCCGGAGCGCTATCTGGTTGCCGATGTGATCGCGGATGTTTACCGTGGGCCGCATAAAACGGAACTGGCGGCGGCCTGCCAGTGTTTTTTCCTCTACCGCAAGCTCCATGGCATGGCCGATCAGTTTGCCGAACGGGCCACGCTCCTCGGGGACTGGTTTTTCAGCCAGTTTTCAAGATATCTCATTCCGATAGACAGCGTTGAGCTGATTGACGCTTTTTCCGAATACCTGTCGGAAGATACGCAGACACAAGGCGGCAGGGCAGACTATATATCTTTTGTCAGAAGTTTGGCGGTGCGCGCATCATGAATACAACCTCAATAAATTGCATGATTTCAAAGAAAGCGCCTGATAAGAAGCTGCTTGGACAGATTCAGGCAGCGCTTTTCGCGATGGAAAAGCGGCTGTTGCCGTTTGAGATGCATAATATGTCCATGCAGTCGGAGCTGCGCCGGATTCTGTCCTCGGGCGGTAAAAGGCTCAGGCCCGTATTGGCGTATCTGTGTTACCGGATGAGCGGCGGCCGTGAACGCGAGATTCTACCGCTGATGTGTATGCTGGAACTGATGCATACGGCCTCGCTGATCCACGATGACGTTGTGGACGGCGGAACGCTGCGGCGCGGGCAGGCTACGATCAACGAGACAAGCGGCAACGAAACGGCGGTCCAGTGCGGGGATTTCCTGCTGGCAAAGGCAATGCAGCGCCTTCGGTATTATAAGGGCACCGGGATCAACGAAGAGCTTGTAAATGTCTCGACACAGATGTGTATCGGGGAGCTTCAGCAGCTGACGATCCGCCACGACCCGGACAAACAGACGCGGCAGGCGTATTTTTCTCAGATATATAAAAAGACAGCCGCGCTGATTGCGGCCAGCTGCTATACCGGCGCACTCGCCGGCGGAATGGAAGAAGATGACGCGGCGCGTCTTAAAGAATACGGTGAAAACCTTGGCATCGCCTTTCAGCTGTGCGACGACCTGCTTGATTTTTCAGCCCGGTCGGGTTTTGGGAAAAAGACGGGGCAGGATATAAAAAGCGGCGTTTTTACTCTGCCGGTTATCTATCTGCTTGAAAAAGGCGTCCCGGATCCAATACGCCTGCTGCTGGAAAAGCGAAATAAAAACCCCGAAGAAATACAGTCGCTTACAGACTATGTCGAAACGACAGACGCCCTGGAATATACGAAAACAATGGTCTGCAGGAGAAGCGCCGCGGCGGTGGCTGCGCTCGGGGATTTCCCGAACAGCCCGGAAAAAGAAGCGCTCGTCACGCTGGCTAAATCGCTGTCCGACCGTGAGATATAATACTGTTCTTCCATTAAAAAATAGATATTCAATAGGATTACGGGCAGATATGCCGGGAATATTTGGAGGTATTTTATATGAAAAGTTATAGTTTGGAGCTTGTACAGCGCAGATCGGGCGTATTCGGCAAACTCGCGGCGGCTGCCCTGATCGGCGCGGGCGCGTACTATGGGTACAAGAAGCTTGCTAAAGAGGATAAATACAAGGATTTATCGGACGCGGACAATAGCGGCTATGATGCCCAAGCGCATGAAGGGGACGATTTTACGGCCCGGATACTCAAAGCTGCAAAAAGGATTGTTAAATAATAAAACGATGGCTCCGCAAAGGAGCCATCGTTGCTGTTTTGGCGATATTTGAGGCTAAATAAAGATATTAATCGTTCCGATCAGCATGCCGATCAGTGCGCCAAAAAGCACGACATATTTCAGTTCCCGGCTGACAACCGATACAACGAGACTTTCGACGTCCTCCGGCTGCATCTGCTTTATTTTTTCGGTGATCATGCCGCCGACATCGATGCTTTCTACGATGGAGCGCACATGCGTGCACATGAAGCTTTCATAAATATGAAGAATGCGCTGCCTTTGCTGCGCCTTATCCGGGATTATCTCGCTTAAGATATTTGAAACCGGCTCACATGAAAGCGCTTCAAATTCCTCGTCGATGACAGGCCGGATAATCAAACGGCCACGTTCAACGATATAGTTCTCTATCCGCTCGGAAAGCGGCTGTGAAATGGTTGAGACCGTCTCGCTGAGCAGCGCTTTTTTCAGCGACGACGCCCCTGAACGCTTATGAGTGTTTTTCCGGCCCTCGCGAATAATGCGTTCGGGCAGGTCCGCCCGAAGCAGCGCGGCCTGTATCCGGATGCACAGCTCGTCTTTTGCTTTTTCCAGAATCGGATCATGTTCCCCGGATTCCTTTTTCAGAAAGCACAGCGTCGTAGCCGGATCGTTTATCAGGTCCATGAGACTGTCGGCGAAGGCGTTTTTCAAATCATCGGACATGAAAACGATCTCAAGATCGTCGGCATTAAAGAATTTCTCGACGATCGAACGCCCCAGAATCTCAGCCAGCTTGTCCTTTCGTTTCGGCACGATACCAGGCGTGAACGGTACGCGGAAGCGCCCGATCATGACGGGCTTTGCCGGCCGGAAAAGCATTTTTATCGCTATATAGTTTGTAACGTAGCCGACAATTCCGCCGACAAGCGGGGCGGCGATAATATTCAGTAGCTGCATTATTCATACTCCCTTAACGGACTTATGTCATTATACATCGGGTAGGGGGAGCCGTCAAAATATTGGCGCGTGCGCACTTGATATTTGCCGTTTGTTGACTTAAAATTATACTTAGAAGCAACGCGACAGGTACTTAAATAATAAGGAGGAATCATCGGTATGGCGGGACCTGAATTTATGGAATTATGGGGGAAGGAATCCCCTGAAACGATGCAGGCTTTTTTTAACTTGGGGGACACGCTTCAAAACAGCGGCGGACTGGACGCGAAAACATTCCAGCTGGTATACATCGCCCTTCAGGCCAGCCGGGGCGCGGTGGGTTCCGTGGCGGCGCACGCGGCATTTGCCAAAAAAGCGGGCGTGACCCGTGACGAAATGCGCGGCGCTGTTTTGATGTCGCTTATGGTGGCCGGCGTCAACGGCGTCGCGGACTGCCTGGTTGCGGCGATGAAAGCATACGACGACGCGCCCGTATGAGCCGTGCGGCTTCCGTGCAAAGCGTTATATTCCCAGGCAAAAGCCGCTTCATATCATACGAGCACCGGCTAAATACGTTCAATCGCATCGCACATATACTTGACAAGAAACAAGAATAGTATTATAAAGATATGTAGTAAAAATGTCGAAAACTGAATAATTGGCAGAACATGAGTTTCCTTTCGGGAATTAAAAGGGAAATTGGTGAAAATCCGATACGAACCCGTCACTGTGTTAGGGAGCATAAGGCATTAGGCCATTGGGTGAAAGCCTGAGAAGGCGTCTTATGCGATGAACTTAAGTCAGGAGACCTGCTCGTTGTTCTTTCAAAATGAACTGCGGTGTATCGGGACGTTTTGAGCAACGATTGAACAGGTTAATCTGTACTTGTTCTGGTATCCTTGTTTTTAAAGACAGCCGCAAGGCTGTCTTTTTTTATTTAAATTTGAAATGGGAGTTTGAAATGAAAAAAAGAATCATTGCCGTATTTCTAATCTGCCTGCTGATTCTGTCCGGATGCGGCACAACATCAGGCAGTGAAGCGCAAAATACAGATGCTGCTGTGTCCGATGAAACGGCTGTATCCGGTGAAGCCGCCGCGTCCGATACGGCTGCCGCGCAAACCCCGGACGCTTCCGAAGATGAGGAGACCCTCATAACCGTCTCGGGCGACGGCTATCCGCTGACCGTGACGGATGCGCTCGGCTATGAAACAACGATTGAAACGGCGCCGCAAAAAGTCGCCGTTCTTTCGGGTACGCCGATGAACATTTGGTATGACCTCGGAGGCAAGTCGATCTGCACCTCCGACGTCAGCGCCAATATACGTCTGACGGAAGGCTACGAGGAAGAGATCTGTGCCCTGCCGACCGTGGGACAGGTGTACGCGCTCAATACTGAGGCTGTTGTGGAGCAGCGGCCGGATCTGATCATTGCGCAGCTGGGGACGCAGAATACAGTGGCCGCGTCGCTGCGAGATATGGGTTTTGACGTCATCATTACGCACATAAGAAGCCTCAAAGATGTTATGGATACATACAGGGCGTTCGGGAAGATCCTGGAGCAAAACGAACTGGCGGAGCAGCGCATATCGGAGCTTGCAGCAGGCAGAGACGCCGTTGTGGAGCAGCTGCCGGATACGCAACCGTCCGTTGTTATCCTGTACGTGACGTCCAAATCTCTCGCTGTCAAGCTGGACAACAGCATAGCCGGGGACATTGCCGCAATACTGGAGCTTGATAATATTGCCTCAAACCTCCCGCCCGATACGATCGGCTCGGAGACGACGCCCCTTGATATTGAGTACATCGTCGAACAGGACCCGGATTACGTGCTGGTCACGACGATGATTTCCTCAAATGAAGAAGCGCGCGCGACCGTTGAGGAGCAGTTTGCGTCCAACCCGGCGTGGAGCTCCGTTGAAGCGATTTCCGAAGGCCGCGTGATCTATCTGCCGCAGCAATATTTTCTTTACAATGCCGGGCCGTATTACGTGGACGCGATTACGTACATGGCCAAGGGCATTTATCCTGAGATCTACGGAGAATTAACCGGAGAACTCGGATGATGGAAAAACGCTCTTTCCGGGAAACGCCCAGATACAAATTCATCGTTATGATCGTTTTATTCGCCGCTGTCGTAGCCGGTTTTTTCGTCGGGAATATCGTCGGGACAATGAGCATCACCGTACAGCAGGTGATTTCGTCTATTTTCGGCGACCATACGACGACCGAGGGCATGGTCGTCTGGAACATCCGCCTGCCGCGTATGATACTGGCGGGGCTCGTCGGCATCAATCTGGCCTTGTCGGGCGCGATCCTGCAGGGCGTCATGAAAAATCCGCTGGCCGACCCGAGCATCATCGGCATCAGCAGCGGCGCCGGCCTTTTCGGTATTTTCATTCTCGTCATTTTGCCGCAGTATCAGAACTTTGTTCCGATCGCTGCCTTCTTCGGCGCGCTGCTTGCCGCCGTCATCATCTATTCGCTGGCGTGGAAGGGCGGCATCGAGCCGACCCGGATCATCCTGGCCGGCGTCGCCGTATCGGCCTTTTTCAGTGCCGGGATATCGGCAACGCTCGTCTTTTTCAGCGACCGGGTGCACGGCGCGCTGACGTTTATGAACGGCAGCCTGTCGTCAAGAAGCTGGCCGGAAGTGGCGACGATCCTGCCGTACACGATCATCGGGCTTGTTTTGGTTTTCTTTTTATCCAATAAGATGAACATCCTCGTCCTTGGGGACGACGTTGCCCGCGGGCTCGGGCTCAACGTGGAAGTAACGCGCCTTGGTTTTACCGCGCTGGCCGCGTTTTTGGCCGCGAGCGCCGTCAGCGTCGTCGGCCTTCTGGGCTTCGTCGGGCTGATCGTGCCGCACAGTATCCGGCTGATCTCCGGCAACGATTACCGGTTCCTGTTCCCGTCGACGGCGCTTTTGGGGGCGGCGCTCGTCATGTTCAGCGATACGTTCGCACGGACGGTTTTCAGTCCCACGGAGATACCTGTCGGCATCGTCATGGCGGTGCTGGGCGTCCCGTTCTTCCTCTATCTTCTCAGAAAGTAGGGTTTATATGGACGATATGATCATAACGGTATGCAACCTCCGCGTTGCATACAAAGAGACGCTCATTCTGGAGGATATTAACCTCGAGATACAAAAAGGCAAGATATATTCCATCATAGGCCCCAACGGCTGCGGCAAAACGACGCTGCTGCGCGCCATGAGCCGGAATCTGAAGCCGGACCGCGGCCAAGTGCTGCTCAATAAACAGAACATCTTCAAGACCCGAACGAAGCTCGTCGCGCAGAAGATGGCGGTGCTGGGGCAGAACAATACGACCATGAGCGACGTCACCGTCAAAACGCTCGTCAGCTACGGACGGTTTGCCCATAAAAAATGGTGGGAAGGCCAGGCGGGCGGCGACAACGATATTGTGGACTGGGCGCTTGAGAAAACGGGCATGACCGAGCTGCAGCACAGGAAAATCAACACGTTGTCGGGCGGTGAGCGCCAGCGTGCGTGGCTGGCCATGGCCGTTGCGCAAAAACCGGAGGTCCTGCTGCTGGACGAGCCGACGACGTATCTGGACATATCCCATCAGCTTGAGATTATGGAACTCGTTTCCCGTCTCAACCGGGAGGACGGCATCACCATCGTTATGGTCCTGCACGATATGAACCATGCCGCACGGTTTTCCGACGAGCTCATCGTCATAAAGGATAGGGGCATTTACAAACAGGGCGACCCGTGGCAGGTGGTCGGAGACGGCGTACTGGAGGATGTTTTCAGGGTCGAAGCGGATATCATAACCGACGCCGATACGAATAAACCGGTTTTTTATGCAAAAAAGGTCGTGAAATCATGAAAATGACATTCATATCGGTTTCGTCACCGGCCATCCAGTGCATGATCCGGGCCGAAGAGGCGGTAAACACGCTGGTTCCGGACGCGCTGGAGCTGAAAATCTATTATGCCGTTTCCGAATACGCTGCTAAAAAGAACAAGCGATTGACCGACGATATTGCCGAAAGCGATTTTGTATTCGTCGACCTGATGGGCAGCCCCGTATCAACCATAAAAGCCGTCTGTGACGGGCTGGAAAAATGTTCGGGCAATATCGTGCCGTACGGTAATTCGGCCCGTCAGTACTTAAGGCTCGGGGCGTTTACCGCAGCGTCCATGCAGTCGAAAAACCCGGATAAAAAGCCCGATATGGCGGCCATGAAGAAGATGCAGAATATGGCCGAAGCCATGGGCAAGGTCATGCCGGGAAAGATGCGCGACATGAAGAACTACAGCCAGCTCTGTAAGTATTTCTTTGTCGCCGACACTGAAAACATATACAACATGCTGCTTTTGATCCTGAGGGATTACGGCGGCGTTAAAAATCTGCCGAAGCCCCGTGAGGCCCGCGAAGTCCCCGAGGTTGTTTTATGTGATCCTGAAACGATGCGGTATTTTGAAACGTCCGGTGAATTTATGGAAGCTTTTCCGTATGACAAAGACAAGCCGGTCGTCGCGCTGCTTTTTTACGGACACATTTACCCCATGGACTATTCAAAGGCAATGTCTGTTATCCATAAGAAGCTATTGGAATTTGCCAATGTTATTCCGGTCGCCGTCGGCGGAACGGCGGCGCTGGAAAGCAGCAAGGTCAATACGCTCGTATTGAATACACTTCCCAACAAACCGGATTTGATCGTCAACACCATGTCCTTCCGGCTGAGTGCCGGGCCGATGGGCGGCAATGCAGAGGCCGGGACGAGCCTTTTGAGTGAGGCCGACGCGCCGTATCTGCACCCTATGTTTATGTCGAGAAGAACGATCAGTGAATGGAAGGATTCCATACAGGGCAGTACACCGGCCGAAGTGCTCATATCCGTTATGCTGCCGGAGTTTGACGGCGCGCTCGAAACGATCCCCGTAGGGGCCAAAAGCACGCCGCGATACAATGAAAAATACGATGTCGTAACGGACGAAATAGAGATCATCGAAGAGCGTCTGAACCGGCTGCGGGACAAGGCCGAAAAATATATTGCGCTTTCCAGAAAACCGGTATCGGACAAGAAGATCGCCATCATTTGCTACAACTACCCGCCCGGTGAGGCCAACCTGTTCGGCGGCGCTTTTCTGGATACCTTTCGGTCTGTTGAAAACATACTGGCCGCGCTGACCGAACACGGTTACGGTACGCGCACCGTTTCAAAAGAAGAGCTGATGAGCAACTTCACGGCCGGAAAGCTTGTCAATTCGGGCCGGTATGACAGCGATGACGAAATAATGCTCCGCTATCCGCTGAAACAATATCTGAAAACCTTCGATGAACTGGCAGAAAAGCAGCTGTTTATCGATACGTGGGGGCCGCCCGGCGGCTCGATCATGACGGGCGAAGACGGAGATTTCCAGATACCCGCCGCTGTTTTCGGCAATGTGCTGGTCGGGCTGCAGCCCTCGCGCGGCGTCCACGAGGAGCAGGACAAGCTGTATCACGATAAGACCCTGCCGCCCCATCACCAGTATGTCGCCTTTTACAGCTATCTGAGAGATACGTTTGAAGCCGACGCCGTCATACACGTCGGCACCCACGGAACGCTGGAATTTTTAAAAGGCAAGGAATGCGGAATGAGCGGCGGCTGTTATCCCGATATGCTGATCGGGGATTTGCCGCATCTGTATCTGTATTACTGCGGCAATCCGTCGGAGGCGACCATCGCCAAGCGTCGCTCGCACGCGCAGATCATTAGCTACCAGCCGCCGGTTTTTGTCCCCGGAAGGCTGTATGGGGACTATGCGAAGCTGTCGGCTTTGACCGATGATTACCACCACGCGCTGGCCGTTTCCCCGGCGTCGGTGCGCGATGTTCTCGGCAACATCGAAAAGCTCGCGCAGGAGCTGAATCTGCCGGAAGAGCTTGACGCGCTGGAAGCGGAACTATACCAGATGAACAAGAGCCTCATACCGAAAGGGCTGCACGCCTATGGCGAAAATTATACGGCAGATGAGGCAAAAGCGTACATAAAAGGCATTTTGCGCTACAGCAGAAACGACGTCTCATCCCTGCGCGCTATAGCCGCGCAGGCCGACGGTGCCGATATAGAAACGCTGGAAGAACAAAAAGATTTCAAATCGGCCGGTAAATACGACGAGGAAGCCGACGCGGTCTTTGATGCTTATTTTGAAAGCGGCACGCTTCCGGCAGCCTGTCGGGAGCAATATGAAGCAACGCTCCGATACGGCCAATGCGTCTATGAAAAAATCATTAAAAATCACGAACTGGATGGGCTGATCCACGCGCTGGACGGTGGGTATACCCCGGTCAAAACGGCGGGAGACATCTACAGAAATCCCGACGTTCTGCCGACCGGCACGAACCTCATCCAATTCGACCAGCGGTTTGTACCGTCCCCCACGGCGTATGAACGCGGCTTCAAAATAGCTGAAAATACGCTCAGGACGTACGAAGAAGAAAACGGCGCCTATCCCGAGTCGGCGGCCGTTATCCTCTGGGGGCTCGAGACGTCCCGGACCCAGGGCGAAACGTTCTCGCAAATACTCGGGTATCTGGGCGTGAAGATGAACAAGAAGGGCAACATCTGGGACCCGAAGTTTGAGGTCATCCCGATTGGGGAACTGGGGCGGCCGAGAATCGACGTGACCGTCAACATCTGCGGCTTTTTCCGGGACATGTTCCCGAACCTCCTGGACAGTCTGGACGATGTTTTGCATCATCTGTATGAATCGGATGAAACGGACGGCGAGAACTTCTTCAAGGCCCACGCGAAAAAGATATTCGCCATGCTCATCGACGAAGGGTATGAAGAAGACGAAGCCGAAAAGCTGGCCGTTTCAAGGGTGTTCGGGCCGAAGGAAGGTGAGTACGGCACCGGGATCACGTCCATCATAGAGACAAAAGCATGGGAAAAAGAAGAACAGATCGGCAGCCAGTTTTTAACCAGCCTGAGATACGTCTACAACCGTTCGTTCCACGGCAGAGACGTCGACGGCCTTTATGAAAGCAACTTAAAAAGCGTGGATATCGTATCGCAGATACGCGACAATCAGGAATACGAGATAACGGACCTGGATCATTACTACGAGTTTTTCGGCGGCCTGTCGAAATCCGTTGAGATGGTGAGGGGCAAAAAAGCCGCTATGTACATAACGGACACCACCGGCGACCGGGTGATTACCGAAACGGTGGACAAAGCGATAAACAGAGGCATTCGGACGCGCGTTTTGAATCCGAAATGGATCGACGGGCTGCTGGAACACCAGTATCACGGCGCGCAGAAAATCGCCGAGCGGTTTGAAAACGTGATGGGGCTTGCCGCGACGACCGGCAGCGTGGAGCAGTGGATCTATAACGATCTGCACAGCCTTTACGTGGAAGACCCTGAAATGCGCAGGCGTATGGCCGAAAACAACGCGCACGCCTACATGGATATCCTGGAGCAGATGATGGAGTATTATAACCGCGGTTACTGGGACGCGACCGAGGATCAGATCGCTGAAATAAAGAAGGCTTATCTGGAGCTGGAAGAGAATCTGGAGGAAATGCTGTAATGCAAAAACAAGTGGCCTATCCGTTTGCCGCGATCGTCGGCCAGGAGGAAATGAAGCGCGCGCTCATACTGAATATGCTCAATCCGAAGCTGGGCGGCGTTTTGATCCGGGGCGAAAAGGGCACCGCAAAATCAACGGCTGTCCGGGCGCTTGCCGACGTGCTGCCCGTTCGCCGGGAGATTGAGGGATGCGTCTTTGCCTGCGACCCGGATGACGACAGCTTCTGGTGCGACGCGTGCCGGGAAAAGACCGGTGAGCGTACGGTTGCCCGCAGAAGGATGCGGGTCGTCAACCTGCCCGTCAGCGCCACGGAGGACCGGGTCGTCGGTACGATAGACATAGAACACGCCATCAAGCACGGTGAAAAAAAGTTTGAGCCGGGGATTTTGGCGCAGGCCAATCGGAATATCCTCTACGTGGATGAAATCAACCTGCTCGACGACCATCTGGTGGACGTTCTGCTCGATTCGGCCGCCATGGGCGTCAATTCCATCGAGCGCGAGGGCATTTCATATACGCATCCGGCGCGTTTTGTGCTGGTCGGCACGATGAATCCGGAAGAGGGCGACCTGCGGCCGCAGCTGTTGGACCGTTTCGGGCTCGTTGTCAATATCAAAGCCGAGGACGTCGTCGATCAGCGCATCGAGGTCGTCAAGCGGCGCGTGGCGTATGAGGACGATCCCGAGGGGTTTGCGCGCGGGTTCGATGCGCAGCAGGAGCAATTAGGCGCTCAAATCGAGCGGGCAAAAAAGCTGCTCCCGAACGTTAAGTACTCCGACGGCGTGCTTCGCCTGATCGCGGAGATATCCGTATCGCTGGACGTCGACGGTCACCGGGCCGATATCACCATGCTCAAGACCGCCGTCACGAACGCCGCTTTTTGCGGCCGTGAAAAAATAATAAAAGAGGATATCGGGATCGCCGCGTGCCTGGCGCTGCCGCATCGGATGCGAAAGCGTCCGTTTGAGGAGGCGGGGCTCGACCTGACGGACATCTCGGAAATGATAGAAGCGTTTGAGCTGCATGAATAAGAACAATTATTTTCCCTTTTCGGCCGTTACGGGCCAGGAAGACATCAAGCTGGCACTCGTTTTGAACGTTGTTAACCCGCGTATCGGCGGGGTGCTCATATCCGGTGAAAAAGGCACCGCCAAATCAACGCTGGTGCGAGGTTTGTCCCAGCTTCAAAGCGGCGTCGATGTCGTCAACATTCCGCTTGGGATTACGGAGGACCGGCTGACGGGGAGTATCAGCATCGAAGCCGCCGTCAAATGCGGCAAAAAAGAGTTTGAAAAGGGACTGCTGTACGATGCCGATAAGAATATCCTCTATATTGACGAGGTCAATCTGATCAGCGGGCATATCGTGAACATATTACTGACGGTTTCATCGCTGGGGCAAAACGTCGTTGAGCGCGAGGGCATTTCGTTTTCGCATCCGTGCCGGTTCGCGCTCGTCGGCTCCATGAATCCCGAGGAAGGGCTTTTAAAACCGCACCTGCTGGACAAATTCGGGCTTTATGTCGAAGCCGGAGGCGAAAAAGACATCTCAGCGCGTGCGGAGATCATGCGGCGGCGGCTGGAATATGAGGAAGACCCGGAGCGGTTTATTGCCGCGTACCGGGAAGCGGACCAAAAGCTGTGCCGCCGTATCGGGAAATCCGCGGCAATGCTCAAAGACGTCCGGATAACGCCGGAGCAGTACAGCCTTTTTGCCGATATTTCCAGTAACGGCAACTGCGCCGGCCACCGCTGCGAAATAACGCTTGCCGAAACGGCCAGAGCTCTGGCGGCGTTTCACGGGCGCTTGAATCTGACGGACGAAGACATAACGCGCGCGGCAGGCTTTGTCCTTCCGCACCGGCTGCGTCAGCCGCCGCTGCCGCCTCCCCAAACGGAAACCGACGCCGGGGAGAACAGCGAACGAGAGCAAAAAGACCGCGAGCCTGATCCGGCCAGTCAAAGCATGCCGAACACATCGCAGGATAAGCGAAACGCAGACGAAGAGGAAAAAACGGAGGACATCGGCGAAAAGCCGGAGCTTTCCATCAATACCGATTTCAGATGTAAGAACATAATGGCGGGCAGCGGCAAAAGGAACAAGATCAAAACAGACGCCCGCTCGGGCAGATATGTCCGTTGCCGGCTGCCGCGCGATAAACCATGCGACATTGCCGTGGACGCCACCATCCGGGCGGCGGCCTGTTATCAGAAAAACCGTGCGGAAAACGGAATGGCCATAAAGGTCGCGCCGGGCGACATCCGCGAAAAAGTTCGGGAAAAAAGGACCGGCGTCACGATTCTGTTTGTTGTCGACGCGAGCGGTTCCATGGGCGCCAAGCGCCGGATGCGCGCGGTCAAGGGCGCCGTCATGTCCCTTCTCGACGAGGCGTATCAGAAGCGGGACCGCGTCGGGATCGTTGCGTTCAGAGGCGGTGGCGGGGAAGTGCTGCTCAATATAACGCGAAGCGTCGATCTTGCCGAGAAGCAGCTGCGCAGCCTGCCGACGGGCGGGAAAACGCCGCTGGCGGCCGGACTGACGCAGGCATGCCGGCTGCTGAAAGCCGAAAAACTGCGGGACAGCGACGCGCTTTTATACCTTGTCCTTGTTTCCGATGGCAAGGCCAATGTGCCGTTTGTTTCGGACGATCCGCTCGGCGACGCCATGGACGCGGCTGAAAGCGTCCGGAAGCTCTGCGCGTCCAGTCTCGTCATAGATACGGAAAACAGCATGATCGAATTCGGTTTTGCCAAAGAGCTGTCCAAACGCATGGACAGCCGGTACATCAAGCTTGACAGCATTTCCAAAAATGAAATTACGTCCAATGTCAAGGACTTAATTAAAATCAGTTGATAAAAAGGAGATTGAAAATGAAGAAAATATTATGGATCGCGCTTGCCGTGCTTATTGCAATATCGCTCGCGGGCTGCGCGAATACATCCGCCGAGGCGGATCAGCCGTCCGAGGAAGTGCCCGAGAGCGCCGCTCCGGCATACGCCGAGGCGGCCGAGCCGTCCCAGGCGCCTTCCGCTGAAGAAGCCGTCGAAGAACCGGCGGCACCCGAAGAAAGCACCGCGCTGCAGTTTGCGGAAGAAAACGGACTGCTCGTCTGCCTCGACCTCGAAAACAGCCCCTTTGAGCAGAGCGGTCTTAAAATCACCGTCGATACAAGCGCCCAGACCGTCAATTTCGTCAAGACGGATTTGGACGGCAACGAAACGGTCGAGTACTGGACGTTCAATACAGCCGACAATACGGTAGAGAAGTACTACTACGTTTCCATGATGGGAACCGGCTTCTACTATTACTATGACCTGACGGCGGACGAGCTTGCCCGCATCGAAAGCGACGAGCATGAAGACAAGACGCAGAGCACAAAAGACAGCGGCCGCTACGACGGCGCCAATGAAACGACGAAGGACGAGGTAGGCAAACTGTCCGCTTATTTCGAGGAGCAGTTCGGCAAGACGATCGCCGACGCCGCGGCAGGGCTGTAATTGGTTTTTTAACAATCATCGGCATTAAATCAAAAATATACGGGGCCATATATCAGAAAAGATATATGGCCCCGTTTCAGCTTGTCGACAAAGGCATCGGAGATGCCTTTGTCGAGTAACGCTCAGTCGCGCGGTGCGAGGTCGTACAAAAGCGCGTTGCAGATTGCGGCGGCGACATTGCTGCCGCCTTTTCGGCCCTCGGCGATGATACAGGGTATGCCCGAGGCCTTGATGATCTCTTTGCTTTCCACGACGTTGACGAAACCGACGGGCACGCCAATTATGAGCTCCGGCGCTATACGGCCTTCCGCGATCAGTTCGTTCAGTCGAAGCAGCGCTGTCGGCGCGTTCCCGACGGCAACAATCAGCGGCGCGTCGAGCGTACATGCTTTTTCCATGCTGACGGCTGCCCGCGTGATCCCGCGCGCTTTAGCCGCTGCGGCGACGTCGGCGTCGGATATAAAGCAATGTACGGTTCCGCCGAGTTTGGCAAGCAGCGTTTTGTTGATGCCTGCGCGCGCCATTTTCGTGTCGGTCACGATATGCGCCCCGCCTTTGAGGGCTTCCTTGCCGCCCTGAACGGCGGTCCCGGAAAAGAACAGGTTTTTTGCGTAATCGAAATCGGCCGTCGTATGGACGACGCGTTTCACGACGGATGCATGCTCCGGTGAAACAGCCAGTTCGCCCAGTTCGCGGGTGATGATTTCAAAGCTTCGTTTTTCTATGTCCATCGGAGCGAGCGTATGCCAGTCCAAAGTGTCGTTCCCCTTTCACGCTGTTATGTGTTGTTGACCGGGCGGCCTTCGGCGCTGAGTATATAAACCGGGTTGCACGCCGTCATCAGATGATAATCGCCCAGAAACCTTGCCCGACTGACGGCGACCTGCACGATCTCCGTGTGACAAACGGGCAGGTTTTTTAGCAATCCGGCTGCCTCAGAAAGCGTTTCCAGCGCCACGGCGCTGATTACAAAACGCATATGCGGATTTTTTGCAAGTAAAGTATCCAGTATTTTTTTAAGGCTGCCGCCGCTGCCGCCGATGAACGATGCGTCCGGGGCGGGCAGATCGGCAAATGACGCAGGCGCTTCGCCGGAGACGACCCGGATGTTAGGAACGCCGAATTTATCGGCATTCTCCCCGATCAGCCGGCGGCCTTCCTCAGTCCGTTCAAAAGAATAGACCCGGCCCTTCCGGGCAAGAAGTGCCGATTCAACCGACACGGAGCCTGTGCCCGCGCCAACGTCATAGACAACGTCGGTGCCGCAAAGCCGCAGCTTTGACAGGATGACGCTGCGCACCTCGCTTTTTGTCATAGGCGTTGCGCCGCGGATGAACGCGTCGTCCGGAAAGCCGCAGGATACAAGCCTTCCGGGCTGCGGATTGTCGACGAGCATAACGGCCAGCTCGTCAGAGCCTGACCGCGTCAGCATGTCCGCCGGTGATGTTTTGATACGCTCATTATCGCCGCCCAGGTTTTCTCCGACGGTCACGGAAAGCCCGCCGAGACCGGCTGCGGTCAGCTGTGCGCATATGGCCCGGACGCCCAGATCGCCGCCGGTCAGGAAAAATGTTTCGCTGTTTTCACGCACGATGCCGGCGGCGCCGACATTTTTGCCGTGCGCACTGACAAGCTTCCAGTCCTGCCAGGGCCGTTTCAACAGGGCTGCGAAATACTGGATGCTGGATATCCCGGGCAAAACGCGCACATCGGCGGCGCCGATTTTTTCCAGCAGCCGTTTCGTCCCGCTGTAAAATCCCGTATCGCCGCTCATCAAAACACATACCGATTTATCCGGATGCCGCGAGATGTGGCCTTTGATTTCGTCGGGGTCTACGCACACGTGCTTTGCCGCGCGGCACGAATCGGGAAGCGAAGAAATGAGTCTGTCGGCGCCGATAACGGCATCCGCCTTTTCAATCGCTTTAAGGGCCTCGGCAGTCAGCGTGCCGGGACTGCCCATGCCCGTGCCGACGATACATATACTCATTATTCAGCCTCCAAGCAGCTTTTTGATTTCCCGGATGATCTCCGGCTGCGACAGCCCGTCTTCGGGCGGCCGCCCGATCACGATAATTCCGACGCCCAGCGCGCGCGCGGCTTCAAGCTTCTCCGGGAAGCCGCCCCGTATTCCGCTGTCTTTCGTCACCATCGTCTGAATATCGAAGTGGCGCATCAGCGCGATGTTGAGTTCTTTTGAAAAGGGTCCCTGTACCGCAATGATATGGCTGGATTTATACCCAAGTTCCCGGCAGGCCTCGATAGACTCCGCAGCCGGCAGGACCCTGGGGAAAAGCCGCTGGGCGTAATCCTTGACGTCAGTGTAAGCAGACAATTCCTTGCTGCCGGTGGCCAGCAGCACGTTCCCTACGCGGCTGTCAATAAGCGCCGCAGCTTCCGCAGAGGACGAGACGACGGCCACGCCGGATAAATCGCTGCGCTCGCGGACCAGCCGGTAATACGAAACGCCGGTTTTTGAAACGGCCTTTCGGATATTTTCCGTGACCTCGGCGGCGTAAGGGTGCGTTGCGTCAACGACCAACGAATAACTTCCGCCCTCAATCAAGGCTTCGATCTGCCCGGCGTCCAGCCTTCCGACGACTGCGGAAAGTCTGGGACAATTATCCGGCAGCATCATTTTCCCGTACTCGCTTGCCACGCAAACCGTAACGGCGCATCGGAGCTCTTTCAGCGCGTCCAGAAGCGCGCGCGCGTCGCTCGTCCCGCCGAAGACGAGGAGCCTTTTCATGATGTTCCCTTATAGCCGCGCGGCGTCACCATTTTGCCGCCGATATCGCGGGTGGCGGCGCTGCCGATGAAGACGGTCGTAAACATATCAACCGTTGTTTCGCGAAGCGTGCCCAGGGATATGATCCGGCTGGATTCGCCCTCCCGGCCGATGTTGTGCACGATGCCGCAGACGGTGTTTTCATCCCGGTATTCCAAAACGATGTCACAGGCACGCTTTAAGTGCCGGGCCCGTTTATGGCTGGAGGGGTTGTACAGGACGACGGCGAAGTCGCCGGCGGCCGCGCCCCGCAGGCGCTTTTCGATCGTTTCCCAGGAAACGAGCAGGTCGGACAGCGAAATGACAGCGTAATCCTGCATAAGCGGCGCGCCGAGCAAAGCCGCCCCGCTCTGAGCCGCCGTGACGCCGGGAACGACCGCGATATCGGGCGCTTCGCCGCCGGCTGCCAGTTCGTAGATCAGACCGGCCATACCGTACACGCCGGCATCGCCGCTGCAGATCATTGAAACGTTTTGGTCCCGTGACGCCTCAAGTGCCGCTCTGCAGCGCTCGACCTCGCTGTGCATGCCCGTCTCAATATACGTTTTTTGCGGGAAATACGGACGTACCAGCGCCGTGTATTTTGTATATCCGCAAATCAGATCCGATGCCTCAAGGGCGCGGACGGCCTCGCCGGTCATGCCGTCAAAGCGTCCCGGACCGATCCCAACAACAAAAAGTTTACCCATCATTCCTCCAAAAACCGCACCTTATAAGGCGCTATTGCAAATGCCATGGTAATGCCTTTTCCGGCATTTTTCTTAACATACAGGGAACCGCCGCTGCCAAGTACCGCGCTGCGCTCACACACATTGCCTACGCCGGTCGTTTTACGGACAAACTCCGATGAAGAGAATTTCCCTTTGACAGCACCGAGCTGCTCGGCTGAATATGTCTCAAACGGCAGCCCGTGCCGGGCGCAAAACGCCAGAAGGCCCTGTTCTTCGGATTTTATGTCGATGCTGCATACCCCGCAAACCGCTTCCTTAAGGCAGCTGGCCTTTCTGAGGATCAAATCGAACGCTTCGTCCAGTTCATCGGCCGTGACGCCCTTCTGGCAGCCAACGCCGAGCGTCAATATCTGCGGCACAAGCCGCAGCGCATCCTTACGGCCCCGGCTGCGGACCGTCAGGATGACGTCGTATTCGTCATCCGTGATGATGAGGCCCTCCGGCAGGCTTCCGTCTATTGGGAAAAAGCTTTTGACATAAACGCACTCGCCTGCCAGAAGATGTGCGGATACCCATTTGATTTTTTCCGGGTTCATAATGCTGATATTGTTCTCGCTCGCCCATTTATCGACCGCGAATACGTTGTTGCAGTCGGTGGCCGTTGTGATGACCGGGATACAGCTGATCATCTTTGAAATATCCTGCGCCAGCCGGTTGGCCCCGCCGATATGTCCGGAAAGGATCGGTATGACAAATTTTCCGCGCTCGTCAAGCACAATGACGGCGGGATCGGAGACCTTTGACTTGACGAGCGGCGCGACGGCCCGCACCGCGATGCCGGACGCGCCTACGAATACCAACGCGTCGTCGGTCTGGAAATGATCGCTCGTCCATGTACGCAGCGAGTTCTTGCCGCAGCGGATACAGGAGGACGTATGACCGTTTGAATTAAGTATCTCACCAAGCTTCCGGCCGAGTTCAAAACCTGCGGCGGTGAATGAGATGATACCGACATTCATGTTTTCCGCCCCTTTCTGAAGCCGGTCGTGAAATCGGGGTCGTACAGCTTTGATCTTTCGTAATCCCGGCCTAGAAATCGGCCGATGAGAATGAGCGCCGTGTTTTGGATATTGTTTGAAACGGCCGTTTCATGGAGGGTTGCTACCGTGCATAGGAATGTTTTTTCGTCCGGCCAGGTGGCTTTATAGACAATTGCAGCTGGCGTGTCCGCGTCATACCCGCCGGACAGCAGCTCTTCCTGCAGGTTCGCCGTCAGCCCGGAACTTAAAAAAATGACCATGGTACAGCCGTGTTCGGCAAAATACCGTATGCGCTCGCGCTCCGGGACGGGTGTGCGCCCGGCCATGCGGGTGATGACGACGCTTTGGCTGACGCCGGGCAGCGTGTATTCTGCGTTCAGGGCAGCCGCTGCGCCGCAGAAGCTTGACACGCCTGGAACGCTTTCATATGAAATGCCAAGCCTGTCGAGCGCGTCCATCTGCTCGCGGACCGCGCCGTAAAGGCACGGGTCGCCCGTGTGCAGCCGGACAGTCATTTTGCCTGCGGCTTCGGCTTCCTGTATGAGTTTCAGCACCTGCTCAAGCGTCAGACGCGCGCTGTCGTGAATACTGCAGCCGTCTTTTGCGTACTCAAGGAGAGCGGGATTGACGAGGCTTCCGGCGTATATGATGACATCGGCCTGCTTGAGACGTTCAGCGCCCCGCACCGTTATAAGGTCGGCCGCGCCGCTTCCGGCGCCCACAAAGTAAACCATTTAAATGCCTCCGTATCTGTTTTTAAGCCCTGCAATTAAGTTTGCCGCCGTTTCCGTCTGCCCGAGGACGCCGTAGACCAAGCTGAACATGACGGCGCCGATGTCTATGCCGTTTCCTGCGCGGCGTGACAGATGTTCCTGGATTTTTTTAAGCAGGGAAGTAATAACGGGGTCCCGTAAGCCCTGATGATCAAGGGCTTGGATACAGGAATCTGTAGACACGGCGCGCATCAATTCATAAACGGTCTGCCTGTCCGCACCACATAGGGCTGCGTGCGAAGCGATAATCTCCATCCGGCAGTCGGCGACGGAGGAATGCGTGTTCATGATGCCTCCGGCCAGTTTGACGAGCTTACCGATATGCGAGACAAGAAGGATATTTGTAAATCCGTAGCAGACGGCAAAATCAAGCGCGTCGCCGATAAAATTAGAGCATTTTACAGTCGGGGCGTTTTTTAAGTACGGGTGCGCCGCGAGGAATTGGCTGCCGTAGTTGCCGGGCGTCAGCACGAGGCTTTTGTGACCGCCGGCGGCGCGCGCGCGAATCTCCACCCCGATGGTGTCGATGAGCGCCTGTGTGCTCATCGGCTCGACGATGCCGGTCGTACCGAGAATGGATATACCGCCCTCGATGCCGAGCTTGGGATTGAACGTTTTTTTTGCCAGCCGTTCCCCTTCGGGAACGCTGATGACGACAGACAGGCCGCCTTCGAAAAACGCGCCGTCGCAGACCGCCTGTGCCGCGGCTGCGATCATTTCACGCGGCACCCGGTTAATAGCGGCTGCGCCGACAGGCTGGTCGAGCCCCGGCCGCGTCACGCGGCCGATGCCGGCGCCGCCGTCCACGGTAATGCCCGGCCGGGCGGTTTTCGACACCTCGGCACAGACAAGCGCACCGTCCGTGATGTCGGGATCGTCCCCGGCGTCTTTTTGAACAGCGCAGCGGACCGTGTCCGTACCGCGCGTTATACTTAATACAGGGACATTGACCGTGAGTCCTTTCGGAGTGACGATTTCGACCGTGTCGATCGGCTGGCCGGTCAGAAGCATAATCGCGGCGGCTTTCGAAGCCAGCGCGGCGCAGGTCCCCGTTGTAAACCCCAGACGGAGACGCTGCGTGCCTTTTTGTATGTAATGTTCAAACGGCACCGCGCCACCTCCGTATATGCCGGGACGCCGACGGGCAAATCCGACAGTATCCCCAAAAACAATAAGGCCTCTCCGGCAAACGGAGAGGCGAAAAACGCAAAGGTAGCCCTTGCGTTAATCACACCAGCCAAAAGTCCCGTCAGCCTGTGTGCTCAGGAGACGCCGACGGGTGATTTGATCGGTATCTCCATGATTCGCAGCGCAGGTATTCTGGCTTAAGCGTCATCGCGTTATTTCGCCTTCCCATGCAATACACAGTGACATCGTGAAATAAAGCTCAGCTCTTACAGCGGCGGCTCCGCGTGGGACTTGCACCCATCTTCCCGGAGCGCTGCGAATATTTTTGCCTTATTTTATGTTTTACGCGCCGATTTGTCAATAGAGACAGTGCTGCGCAAGGGGTTTTTAAAACCGCCGGAACAAAAACGCCTTGACTGTTTTCGCGCATAATGTATAATAATAGTGCTAAAATTTAATAACAACAGATTCGACAGCAGGAAGCTGGGTGAAAATCCCACACTGTCTCGCAACTGTATTTGCCGAGCGACGGCCACACCGCCACTGGGAAACCGGGAAGGCGGCCCGAGCGACGACGCATAAGTCAGGATACTGGGCCGGATTTGAATGAACCAGACCTTACGAAGTATAAGGGGGGGTTATTTCTATGGGCAAAACAAACGGGCCGGATTTAATGCACCTTTCTTATGAAGGGTGCGTTTTTTGTTTTGGTTTTATTACGGGGATAACGCTTCATTGCCAAAGGAGAAGAAGACATGGACGGTACATTATTTGGGGTCGGGATCGGGCCGGGCGACCCGGAACTGATCACGGTGAAAGCCGTGCGGATCATTGAGCGCTGCAGTGTGATTGCGGTGCCGAGATCCGGGGACGGCGAACGGATGGCGCTGAATATCGCCCGGCGCGCGGTGCCGTCGCTTATGGACAAACAGATTGTCGAGCTGGATATGCCCATGACGCGTGACACGGCGCTTCTGCGTCTGTCCCATATCCGCGCAGCGGATAAAATCATTGAATCTTTAAAAAACGGCGATGACGTGGCTTTTCTGACGCTGGGAGATCCGTCCGTTTACTCTACATATATCTATGTACACCGAATCGTTAAAGAAAATGGTTGCCAGGCCGAAATCATACCCGGCGTGCCGTCTTTCTGCGCCGTTTCGGCGCGGCTGGGCGACGGCCTTGTCGAGACGTCCGAGGCGCTGCATATCATACCGGGTTCCTACGAGGACCTAAAGGCCCATCTGAAGCTGAAAGGCACGAAAGTCCTGATGAAGTGCGGGAAGGCCTTTCCGGACGTCCGGGCGGAGCTCATCGGGGCCGGCCTGAGTCAAAACGCGAAAATGATTGAAAACTGCGGCCTTGAATCGGAACGGGTATATAACAGCCTGGGGGACGCCGATGCGTCGGCCGGCTACTTTTCCGTTATCGTCATCAAGAACGCGCATTGACGAAGGCCCGTATAAGCGATTAAACCTCTGGAGAAGCTTTATGAATCTATTTATGACAGGCATTGACTTCAACAAAGCCGATATAAAACACAGAGAGCGCTTTGCGCTGACGCAGACGGCGCAGGTCGCCGCGTTGAAAGAAATCCGTACATATCCGGGCGTTTCGG
Source organism: uncultured Sporobacter sp. (assembly GCA_963663605.2). Lineage (GTDB taxonomy): Bacteria > Bacillota > Clostridia > Oscillospirales > Oscillospiraceae > Sporobacter. The sequence continues at coordinate 1,774,526 of CAXXVF010000002.1, read as the reverse complement.
GCTGCGTTATTGTAAGCACCTGCAACCGTATGGAACTGTGGATTAGCTGCGACGCGCCGCCGGAAAAGGGCCCGTTTGAAATGCTGTGCCGAGCGCTGCAAATCGACGCCGGCGATCAGGCGGACTATTTCGTTAACAGGCAGGGAGACGAAGCTGTCCGGCACCTTTTTGAACTGGCCTGCGGCCTGAAGTCCATGATTTTTGGGGAAGAGCAGATACTGTCGCAGGTCAAGGAGTCCATTGCCTTCGCGCATGAATGCGGCGCTGCCGACGCGGTTTTACACGCGCTTTTCCGCTATGCCGTGACATCGGCTAAGAAGGTCAAAACCAGCGTGCGCCTGGATGCAGTCGACCGGTCGGTCGCGGGCACGACAATCCGGCTGCTGAAAGAGCGCTTCGGCTGCCTTGAGGGGCTTGGGTGCCTTGTCATCGGAAGCGGAGAGATCGGGCGGCTTGCTGTTAAGGGGCTCGTTGCCGAAGGCTGCAGCGTAACGATGACGCTGCGGCAGTTCAAATCGGGCAACGCCGTTATCCCATCCGGCTGCAGCGTCATTCGATACGAAGACCGGTATGAGCTGTACCCGAAGGTACGGGCAGTCATCAGCGCCACGCGAAGCCCGCACTTTACGCTGAGCTTTGATACGGTAAAACAACTTGGCTGCAGCGGCGAGAAAACCCTGTTTGATCTGGCTGTTCCGCGCGATATCGACCCGGAAATAGCGAACCTTGAGAACATAGATCTTTATGATATAGACCATCTGGGCGGCAGCCTTGTCGACAGGAAGGATAATACCGGCTTACTGCAAGCCCAAGCTATCGTCAAAGACGAGATAAAGGCGTTTGAACGCTGGTACAGCGTCCGCAGACTGATGCCGCTTGTCAGCGAAATCGGCGCCGTGGCTTCCGAAGACGTGCAGGCGCGCATCAAATACCATCTAAAAAACTGCCGGCTGGACGAAGACGCCCGGCAGCTTGTCCACGAGGCGGCCGGAGACGCCGTTTCAAAAGTAGTGGAAAAAATCCTGCTTTCCCTCCATAAAAATACGGACAGCCGGCTGTTTTTAAGCTGCGTCGACGAATTGGATGCGGAAAAAACCGGGAGAAAAGACGAAGAATATCCGCTGAGATTCCCGCTTTATATCGATCTGAGCGGCAGGGAAGTGGTTGTCGTCGGAGCGGGCGCCGTAGCCTTCCGGCGTATTTCAGCGCTTTTGTCGTTTAACTGCCATATCACGGTCGTCGCGCCCGAGGCGCATGAAGGGGTCCGGCAACTGTATGATGAGAAAGTCCTGTGCCTGAAAAGCAAATCCTATGAAGCGTCGGATATTGAAAATGCGTTTCTTGTCATAGCGGCCACGGACGACCGTGCCCTTAATCATAAAGTCGCTGAAGACGCCGGCGGGAAAGGCCTGTACTGCAGCGTTGCCGACTGCAAGGAAGAGTGCACGTTTTATTTCCCGGCCGTTGTGCCGTATCCCGGCGGCGTTATCGGCATATGCGGCACCGGCGAGGATCACCGTCAGACGAAAAAAATATCAACCGATATCAGAGCGTTTATAAGATCGAAGGAAGAAGCATGAAAAAGATTATAAGAGTCGGCAGCCGGGAGAGTGCGCTTGCAGTCAGGCAAACGAAACTCGTTATAGAAGAGATCAAAAGGCATCACCCGGATATAGAATTTGAGATCGTTACGATGAAGACGAGCGGGGATATCATCCTTGACAAGAGTCTTGATACGGTGGGCGGGAAAGGACTGTTCGTAAAAGAGCTCGACATCGGACTCCGGAGCAAAACCATCGATATAGCCGTACATAGCTTAAAGGACATGCCGATGCTGACGCCGGACGATCTTCCGATCGTCAGTTTTACAAAGCGTGAAAACCCGTACGACGCGCTCGTACTGCCGAAAGGCGCCCAAAGCCCCGATTTATCCAAACCGTTCGGCTGCTCGAGTGCGCGCCGGAAGCTGCAGCTTGAGCAGCTTTATAAGAACATTACGGTAAAGGGCATCCGGGGAAACGTCCTGCTTCGGCTTTCTAAGGTCGACAGCGGCGAATACGCAGCGACAGTGCTTGCCTGTGCCGGTCTCAACCGGATGGGACTTGAAGGGCGCGTCTCAAAAGTTTTCACAGAGCGGGAAATGATCCCCGCAGCCGGGCAGGGCATCCTGGCCGTGCAGGGGCGTGCGGGGGAAGATTTGTCGTTTCTGCACTGCGCGGATGACCCGGACGCCCGGGCGGCGGCGCTGACGGAACGCGCGTTTGTCCGGCGGCTGGACGGCGGGTGCTCGTCCCCCATCGCGGCATACGCCAAAATCATCGGGCAGTCCGTACGCCTTATAGGTCTGCATTATGACGAAAAGACGAAGCGCCACATAAGAGGCACGATGGATATGCCCGTTTCGGATGCCGAAACGCTCGGCCGGAAGCTGGCCGATGTTCTGATGGAAGAATTAGCGGTTTTAGTATAAAGGAGACGATTATGCCAACGGGAAAAGTATGGCTGGTCGGCGCAGGACCGTCCGACGCCGGTCTTCTGACGCTCAAAGCGAAAGGCCTTATTCAAAACGCCGACGTTATCTTATACGACAGCCTTGTAGGGGACGCGATCCTTGGCATGATCCCACCGGGCGTAAAGCTGATAAACGTCGGTAAACGGGCGGGCCATGCCGTCATGCAGCAGGATCAGATCAACCGGACGCTTCTTAATGAAGCGCAAAACGGCAAAAAAGTCGTGCGTCTAAAAGGCGGCGATCCGTTTGTGTTCGGACGCGGCGGCGAGGAACTTGAGCTTCTGGCGGAACATCGGATACCGTTTGAAGTCGTGCCCGGCGTCACGTCGGCGTTCGCCGTACCGGCATATGCCGGTATTCCTGTGACGCACAGGGATTTTTGCTCGTCTGTCCATGTCATCACCGGCCATAAAAAAGACGCGGATAAACCGGATGTCGATTTCGACGCGCTCGTGAAGTTGGACGGGACGCTGATATTCCTGATGGGTCTGGGGGCGCTTGGACACATATGTGCCGGTTTGCTCAATGCCGGGATGCGCCCGGATATGCCGGCGGCCGTATTGGAAAAAGGCACGACGGCCGCGCAAAGGCGCGTTGTGAGCACTTTGGAGCGGCTGGCGGATGAGACTAAGCGTCAGCAGATCAAAACGCCGGCTATCATTATTATCGGGCGCGTTTGCAGCTTGTCCGATACGTTCAGCTGGACGGGAAAGCGGCCGCTCGGCGGCGCGCGGGTCGTCGTGACACGGCCCAGGAAGCTTGCTTCCAGATTGTCGGCCCGCCTGCGGGAGCTCGGCGCGGAGGTCCTGGAGCTTCCCGCTATTGAGACTGTTGCGATTGGGGAAAATGCGGGGCTGACCGACGCGATCCGGAAGCTGAAAACGTATGGCTGGGTTGTCTTCACGAGTCAGGCCGGCGTGGACGTGTTTTTCAATAAGCTCTTTGAGAGCGGGACGGATATCCGTACACTTGACGGTATAAAAATCGCTGCTATCGGATCTGCGACAGAAATGGCGCTCAACAAACGCGGCCTGCTTTCTGACTGCGTACCCCGGACGTACGACTCCGTCCATCTGGGGACGGCGCTTGCGGAGGTCGTAAAGCCCGGAGAGAGACTGCTCATACCCCGGGCAAGAATCGGCTCGAAGGAGCTTACGGAGCTGCTGGACAGGCACGGCATCCCGTATGACGATATACCGGTCTACGATACGGTTTTAGAAACTAATGACTTGATAAAGCCGGAGCTGCTGTTTGAAGATACGGTTGAGACCTATGTGGCGTTTACGAGCGCGTCCACGGTCCGCGGCTTTATCGGCATAACGGGGGCGGCGGACTATTCCCGGATCAAAGCCGTATGCATCGGGGAACAGACGGCGGCCGAAGCGAGAAAACACGGCATGCATGCCGCCGTTTCCGAGGAGATCACAATAGACAGCCTGACAGAAAAGATCATTCAGCTGCATACGACGGAAAGATAAAGAGGGCGGGTTTATGGATAACATACAAAGGCCGAGAAGGCTCAGAGGGGATCAGACGCTCAGGGATATGGTGCGGGAAACGCGGATGTCCGGCAAATCGCTTATCTATCCTCTGTTCGTTAAAGAGGGCGAAGCAATCACGCAGGAGATTGCGTCCATGCCGGGACAGTACCGCTACAGCATCGACCGCCTGCCCGTCATTGTTGACCGGCTTCTGGCATCCGGCGTAAACAAGGTCATGCTGTTCGGGATACCGGATGAAAAGGATGAAGCCGCCACAGGCGCGTATCGGGAAGACGGTATTGTGCAGTGGGCGCTCTATGCGCTGAAGGACAGATATCCGGCGCTGTACTGCATAACGGACGTCTGCCTGTGTGAATACACGAGCCACGGACATTGCGGCGTTGTTATCGGCAACACCGTCGACAACGACCGGACGCTCCCGCTTCTTACTAAAACAGCGCTGTCGCATGTCCGGGCCGGCGCGGACATGGTCGCGCCGTCGGACATGATGGACGGCCGGGTGGGTGCGATTCGGAAAACGCTGGATGAAAGCGGATATCCCGCTATACCGATCATGAGTTATGCTGTCAAATACTGTTCGTCGTTTTACGGGCCGTTTCGGGACGCGGCAGGTTCCGCGCCGTCGTTCGGCGACCGTAAAAGCTATCAGATGGATTACCATAATAAAAAAGAGGCCCTCAAAGAGGCCGCGCTGGATATCGGCGAGGGGGCGGATATCCTGATGGTCAAACCGGCTGTTTCGTATCTAGACGTTATACAGACGGTTTCCGAGAGCTTCGATGTTCCGCTGGCCGCCTACAGCGTCAGCGGGGAGTATGCCATGATCAAGGCCGCGTCCCGTGCCGGCTGGATCGATGAAGCCGGGGTCGTCTGTGAAACGGCGACGGCGGTCTTCCGAGCCGGCGCGGATATGCTCATCACGTATTACGCGCCCGAAATCGCGGGATTTATACGGGAAGGGAGGATCGGATGAACCTTTCCGAGAAGCTGTTTGAACGGGCCAAAGAGGTCCTGCCGGGCGGTGTCAACAGCCCCGTGCGCGCCTTCCTGTCGGTGGGCGGTACGCCGCGCTTTATACAAAGCGGCGACGGGGCCGTCCTGACGGATGCCGACGGGAAGCGTTATATCGACTACGTCGGGTCCTGGGGGCCGATGATCCTGGGCCACAATCACCCGGTCATCCGGGAGGCGGTCGTCAAGGCGGCCGAAAAAGGCCTCAGCTTCGGCGCGGCGACTGAAAACGAGGTCGTCATGGCCGAGCTTATCTGTTCGCTTGTCCCGTCCGTGGACATGGTGCGCATGGTCAATTCCGGGACGGAGGCCGTCATGAGCGCCGTGCGGCTTGCGCGCGGGGCGACGGGGCGCGACAAAATCGTCAAATTTGAAGGCTGTTATCACGGCCACTGCGACGCCATGCTCGTCTCCGCCGGCTCCGGACTTATGACAGCCGGCGTCAGCGCAAGCGCCGGCGTCACGGAAGGCTGCGCAAAAGACACGCTGACGGCGCCGTATAACGATATCGGTACGGTCCGTACGCTTTTTGAGAAAAACGAGAATAATATCGCCGCGGTGATCATCGAACCGGTAGCGGCCAATATGGGCGTTGTGCTGCCGGAGGAAGGCTTTCTCGAGGATTTAAGGGCGCTGTGCGACAAAACGGGTGCGCTTTTGATATTCGACGAAGTGATTACCGGCTTTCGACTCGGGCCCGGCGGCGCGCAGGAGCGCCTGGGCGTAAAGCCGGACCTTACGACCTTCGGGAAGATCATCGGCGGCGGTATGCCGGTCGGCGCGTACGGCGGCAGAAGGGACCTGATGGAACGCGTGGCGCCGCTCGGCGATGTCTATCAGGCGGGGACCCTCAGCGGCAACCCGATCGCCATGGCGGCCGGCATCGCGCAGCTGCGCTTTCTGCGGGACCATCCGGATATATACAGCCGTCTGGATTCGATGTCTGAACGCCTGTTCGGCGGGCTTGAGGACCTGCTCAAACAAAACGGCGCGCCGTGTTTCATAAACCGGATCGGCGCGCTCGGATGCCTGTTTTTCACGGATGCGCACGTGAACAATTACCAACAGGCCGGGAAATCCTCTTCAGAAGCTTACGCGGCGTATTTCCGCCATATGCTCGGCCGGGGCGTGTATTTTGCGCCGTCTCAGTTTGAAGCCGTATTTTTATCCAACGCGCATACGGACGCCCAGGTCGATGCGACGCTGCAGGCGGCTGAATCGTTTTTTAAGAGAAATTATTAAATAAGGAGATTTGTAAATGACCGGTATTTTGCTTTTAGCCCATGGGAGTCGGGAGGGCGACACCGAACAGACGATGCGTCAGATTACGCAGTATGTGAAAGCAGCGCTTCAAAACGACATGATTGAAGAGGCATATCTCCAGTTTCGTGAAAAAAACCTTGAAAAAGGCCTTTTGAACCTAATCGGCCGCGGTGCGGATGATATTAAGGTTGTCCCGTACTTCTTATTTGAGGGCGTTCATATCAAGGAGGATATCCCGGGAGAGATTGCCGAGTTTAAAAAGCAGCATCCGGATATTAAAATCACAATGGGGAAGACGCTTGGCGCCGACAAACGTCTTGCCGAGATCGTAGCCGACAGGATAAAGCAGATTTAAGGCTCACAAAAAGCAAAACGCCGCCTCTGAAAACAAAGAGGCGGCGTTTCTATGATTTTATAGCGTTTCCGTTTGTTTTTTCTTCAACGGCGCGGATTTCCGCGTATGTCCGTTTGTAATACGGCAGGAACAGCCGGAAATAGCCTTTCGTGTTTTCATTTATATATGTATCGGGGATACCCGCGTCCTCGGCCAGCCGTTCAAACGGATACGCGCCGTTGACGCGCCAGGCGCTTAAAAACCCGGGGCGGACGGCGTCTTTCGGGCAAATAAATGCGCAACGCATGCACATCGTACAGCGGCGCCCGAAGCGCGGGCGTCCGGCGCGCATTTGTATGTTCTGCGCGGGACACAGCTTGACACACAGCCCGCATCCGGTACAGAGCGTTTTTTTGACATGGATGAGCGGACCGTTGAGCCGCGCGCCGAACCACTGCAGCCGAAAAAGAAGCGTCAGGAGGACGCTTAGCGGATGATAACGGAGGGTTTGCGTCCGTCCGGAAACGATCCGGTCGGCTATAAACAAGGCCATGTCTCTCGTATGTAAGTACATCTGCTTGGCCAGCGCGTCGTTATAACGGAATACGATGTTGTAAGGCATCAGAAGATGATAATCCGACACAGGGACGAAGCCTTTTCTCCTCAAAATCCGCACAAGCGGCCAGCTTGACGCGTTATTGGCTTTGAACGGCTCCCCGGACGTCTTGAATATAAACGCCGGCATGTGCCTGACACCCGGCAGCGTCTTCACAAACCGGAGGAAAAACCTCGGCGTGTTGAACGCATGGATCGGATATCCGAACAAGGCGATGTCGAACGCGTTCGGGTCCGGTACGCGGCCGTAAGGGATCCGCGCTTCCCACACGGTCGCCGTTACCCCGCGCGCGCAGAGCGCGGCGGCAATCTGATCGGCTGCGCAGCGCGTATTTCCCGTGCCGGTAAACAAATAGATAACGGCTGTCTTCATAAACAATTCTCCGGATACCGGGCGGCAGCCGCCTTTAATGGCGGCATGCGCGGGCTTCAATATAACAGCAGAATACATAATAACACAAATATTGTCAGTCATAAAGGCCTAATACACCGCGCGGCGCGTATACTATCAGCACAAAGCCGGCGACCTTTTTCGGGTTGCCGGCTTTGTGTTTTTTGTAGACAGAAAAGGCGTGTTCGGGAAGAAGCAGGCTTAATCCTCGCTCCAGTCCCAGTCGCGGCCGCCTTTATAGACTTCCGCGTTCATTTCGTCGCTGAACCAGACGAGATTGGCATGCGGGAACCGCCTGGCCATATTGTAGAAGAATTCGCCCGGAGTGGTTGTGTTGGCGATTTCTTCATTTGTTGCAAGCAGATAATCCTTTATAAATTTAAAGGTACTGTCGTCGAGCGGAATACCGGGTTTTTTATGGCCGGGAATGACGACGTCCGCGCCCATTTCCGACAGTCTGTCGATGGATTTAATCCATTCCAGCCGCTGCTCCGGCGTGACCTCGCAGGTGAACGGATGCGTCTGGTTGAAAAGGATATCGCCGGCGTACAGCGTTTTGATGCTCGGGATCCAAACGACCGCGTTCCATTTGATATCGCCCATAACCTCGGTCATGATCTCAATGCGCTCACCATCGAGCTCGAAAGCGTCCTCTGTGAACAGGAGCACGTTTTCCGCCTGCTTACGGCAGAGGTTGTTTTTACCGATGACGCCTTCCCACTCGTCCAGTTTGGGCTGATACTGGTGCTGATATATTCTGTAGTCATCCGGCGTCATATAGATTTTCGCATTGGGGAAGGCCTGCTCCATGAGCCCCAGACCCCAGTAGTGGTCGGGGTGTGCGTGGGTCACGAAAATGGCTTTCAGTTCAAGACCCGTTTCAATGACCTCCGCGATTACGCGGTGGGCGTTGGCCAGCGTCCACTGGCAGTCGATAAGGATGCATTCCTTTTGACCCATAATGATCACCGACGCAACGCATATGGCGTTCTCGTCGCTGAAAAAAACCTTTGTAGACAATTTTCCTTCACCGTGCTTGTTAACGATGACTTCCATTTTGTGTTCCTCCCTATTTCTAATAAATCTGCAATTTTAAAGCGCTGAAGAAACCTGACTGGCCGGCGGCATTAGCTAGCAGGAGAGGATGTAACCGCCATCGATAACCTGAACGGTACCGGTGACCTGCGCGGCCGCGGGGGATGCCAGGTAAACCGCCATCGCACCAACCTCGATCGGCTCGCCGAATCGACGGGTCGGCGTTTGATTGACTATGTAGGAATACTGGTCTTCGGGGATAAATTTCGAAAGTTCCGAATTCGTAAAACCGGGCGCGATTGCGTTGACGCGGATATTGTATTTGCCCAGTTCCACCGCCATGCAATGCGTGAAATGGTTCGCTGCGGCCTTGGCGCTGCTGTAGGGGCTCATCGGCTGCGTTTTATTGACGATAAATGCCGCGGCTGAAGTTATGTTGATGATTGAGCCGCCTTTTCCCGCGTCGCGCATCAATTTGCCGACTTCGTAGGTCATGTGGACCGTTCCGTTAAGGTCTGTGTTTAAAACGTTGTACCAGTCGGTCAGCTCTTCATCCATGTCAAGTAATTCGTTGAAGCAGGAAACACCTGCGTTGTTGACCAGAACATCTATATTTCCAAAGGAAGCGGCTGCCTGAGCAACGGCCGTTTTAACGCTTTGCCTGTCGGTTATATCACAGGAAAAGCTCTCGTACTTCCCGCCAAAAGCGTGAAGCTTCTCAAGCGCTTCTGCCGCTTTCGCGCTGTCCCGGCACAAAATGGCAATATTGGCGCCGCTCTGCGCCATGGCGGAGGCGATCCCGAAGCCGAGCCCTCTGTTGCCACCCGTAATCAGTGCATTTTTACCGCTTAAGTCAAAAGCATGCTTCATGCTGCTGATGGATTCTATCATAACTGTTTTCCTTTCAAAGCCGTAATATAAAATGGCATGCGTTCGCGCAGCAGCTGATTTATGGCATCAGAGCAAACAGGATGATGCCGACAGAGCTCAATGAAAGCCCCGCCGGCAAATCGCGCTCATGAAATGTGCTGAAAACATACCATGCTGTGTTTGTCTTCCTCGCGGTTATTTGCTTCCCTGGAATGCTTCCATACCGAACATCATCGTAATATCCTTGACTTTCGGCGTCCATTCTTTAAGAAATTCCCCAAAAGCCGGTGACTGCGTAGATTTTTGCAGCTCTGCCGGGTTGTCTGTATCAACGAAAGCCACATATTGAAAAGGGCTGTTCTCACTTACTATTTCCATAAGCGTATAGGCTTTCACCGCGGGGAGGTTGACAAAAAAGGGTCCTTTTTTATCGTCAACATATTTTTGATAGTCCTCTTTTGTGACGCCGTCGGCTCGATTGTACATAATGATCTGTTTTGGCATTTTGCGTTCCTCCGTTATATTAATTTTAATTACTGATTATATTAGTTGCTTTATTTGTCTTACAGGTTTACATCATAATAGCCTCTCATGATATCAAAACGGCCAACCTGAGCGCCGCCCATCCACATCTGTATTATTTTGCCGTCACGCCAGTATTTTTCAACGTCGTAATCCCGGACGTATCCATATGAGCCCATGAGTTCCATTGCTTTGTTTGCCACCATGACCTGGACATCCGTAGAATATACCTTGGCGATGTTGGCTTTCGACATGGTGTAATGGGAGCTCTGCGGGCCAAATTTATCCGGATTATCGAAGACGTGGGCGGCGATTATGTAAGCGCTTCTTGCCGTTTCTATGCCGATTGCCATGTCGGCAAGCATGCCGGCGGCGATGGAATGCTGACGAATGGGCTTGCCCGCGACAACGCGTTCGCCGGTGTACTTTAAAACCGTATCAAAAATTGCCTGGGCATTGCCGACGGCCTGACCTGCGCTGTTAATGCGCGCGATGGTAAGGCTTCGCGTGAGCAGCTCATAATCCTTGCCCGGTCCCCCGACGCGGTATTCAAGCGGTACCCTAACGTCATCAAGATACATGGCGCAGTTGCGGTCGGATGCCATGCCGGCTTTGTTTTCAAAGGCGCCGAATGTGAGTCCCGGCGTATCTTTCGGAACGAAAATAAGGGCGACGCCGTCTTCGCCGGCGTTAGGATCGGTGGTACACAGTACACAGTAGAAATCTGCGATGCCGCTGTTGGTCGCCCACATTTTCTGACCGTTGATGACCCATTCGTCGCCGACTTGTTTGGCGATGGTCTTGATTTTTTTACCGTGCATGGATTCGTTTTCGACATCACAGCCGGCATTAGGCTCTGTCATGCTCAGGCAGCCCAGCTTCAGTTCATCCCCGCATATCTGCCTGCCGAAATTTTCGAGGATAGTACGATTATCCGCCCATAGCGCCGACATGAATGGCCATACGCTGCAGCCCGCACTGACAGCAATACCGCCGTCTCCGCGGCCCATTTCCTCGGAGCCCAGAGCAGCGGCCATGGCGGATATGCCGAGACCGAGACCGCCGATATCCTCCGCGAAAGGTGACCTGTAAAAATCAGTGTTGACTAATTCCTGAAGGATACCATGTGCAATCTTGTGGTCATGGTCATCGTCGAGTTTCTGCCGGACGGGCATGATGAACCTTTCGGTAAACTCTCTCATCACAGATTGCATCATGCGGAGACCTTCATGAATATAGACATCGTACTCTTTCATTTTTTACCTCCAGTTATATTATAAAGTTCTTTTCTGATATGATATTGCACACCGTTTGCGCAATGTTTTATTTTACAGTGTAAAACTTACTGTCGGCCCGTTGATTACCATATAATACCGGATGCGCATTCAGACAAGCCTATACATTCATCAAAAGTACTAAATTTAAGTTTGTCGGCACTGCGAATCTTATTATAAGTACTGAACCTAACGTTGTCAATAAGTGACATGAAGTAAATGGAGAGTCTTTTTCAGATACAAATAAACTTAATTACATACCCATAAATGCCGCCTTAACGGTATGTTATTCATAATGTTAATAATTTCTTGATTTTTTAAAATCAATGATGTAAACTGTACGAGGCAAATGCAGGCTAGGCGGAACAATTCAGGAATTATGTACAATAAATATACCAAAAAATTATATTGGGCAACGATGGGCAGGCTTTGACCGGCCTTTTAAAAGTATACAAGGAGTATATCAAGGAGTCCTATTATAAGCGTTCCAACGCGGCATATTCCGCTGAAGTATTATACACGGCGGAAATGGCAATACCGCTTATAACCTTTTCTTTTCAAAAAGGGGTAAACTATTTATCTGATAGTTATATAAATAAATGGAGGAATGTAAAAAATGTTTAGAGGCAACCTTAGAAAGCTGGCTCCGATTTTCGCACTGATTTTAATCTTCGCGATGGTCTTCACGGGCTGTGCCGAGAAGACAACGACGACAGATGAAACACCTGCGGCATCATCCGCCGAAGCAGCTCCGGCAGAAACAGAAGCGGGAACAGAAGCGGGAACAGAAGCGGGAACAGAAGCGGATGAAACGCAACCGGAAGAAGCGGCTCCCACAGAAACCTATTACATAGGCGTCAACACTTGGGGCTCCGGCGTTCCAATGCTTGATGCTTTCGGCGACAACGCCGAATACACCACGCAGTTGTTTGGCAATACTACCCTTAGAGCAAGCGACGATTTCACACCCGATAAAGAGACGGCCAACATCCAGAACTTCTGTGCGGCCGGTGTTAACGGCATATGCATGCAGCCTGCCGGCGTTATGAACCTGATACAAATGGGCGATATCTGCATGAATGCAAAAGTTCCGTTTGTCCTATATACGTTCATCGGCGCTGAAGCCGACCGTGATAAGCTCATTGAGTCCAATCCTTACTATGTCGGCTGTGCTGAAGCTGATAAAATCTTAGACGGCCAGACTGCGGCCACCATGGCCATCGCGGATGGCTGCAAAACGGCGGTCATCATCGGCGGCAACATCGGCGACAATCAGATGGATCAGAGTTCACAGGGCTTTACGGAATACTTTGAGGCAAACGGCGGCACGGTTTTAGCAGAAGCACGCTGCACCGACGCTTCCGAGTGCCCGACAAAAGCAGAGGACATGCTCTCAGCTTATAAAGATGCCGAATGCCTGTATGCCATGGTCGGCGACTATGTGCCCGGCGCGATGTCCGCGATCGATAAGCTTGGACTGACCGGCAGCATCAGCGTCTATATGTCCTGCGTCGACGAGACTTCAGGCGCTTATATCAAAGACGGCACCATCAAAGGCGGTACCGATGGAATCGTTTTAGGCGCGCTGCTTGCCCCGACGCTCCTACAGAACTATTTGGACGGACACCCGATTCTTGATGAGAACGGCAATCCGCCGCATCTGCAGACAAAAGGTTTTATCGTTAATCAAGACAATATTGACGCCTACATGTCCATTTTCAACACGGAAGGCGTTAAACCGATCAGCGATGACATGTTAAAGAGCCTTTGCTGGAGATACAATCCGGACGTTACCTATCAGACGTTTATGGATATGATAGACAGCGGTCTGACACTGAATGCCCTCCTGGAAGCACACGGGTTGGATCCGGTTGACTAATCTCAGCAGGCAAACCTGATTATTATCTTTTGCATTTTATCTTGACAAAAACACCTGAAGCCGGGACAGCCTGCATAGAAAGCAGACTGTCCCGGATGAATGGCTTTATGGCAGAATACAAAAGTAAAAAAGTTTGTTATGTTAGTATATACAAAATTAATTAATTTAGTATATACAAAACTCATTAATATAGAATATTTGGTACTTTTTTTACGTGTAGTTATGTGCTATTATTGTTGGGATGGAAAAGTGCAGTCTTGCTACCCTACGCATGATTGCAACTATTTATTTTTTGGAGGAATGAAAAATGTCAAAAGGTAACCTAAGAAAACTGGCTCCGATTTTCGCGTTGATTCTGATTTTTGCGTTAGTCATAACCGGCTGTGCCGAGAAGACAACGCCGGCTGAAGAATCTCCTGCGGCTTCGACTGAAGCAGCGCCTTCCGAATCCGGCGAAGCGGCGCCTGCCGAGACAGAGCAGGGTGAAGAAGTACCGACAGCGTCTTATAATATAGGCGTTAACACATGGGGCTCCGGCGTTCCGATCCTGGACGCTTTCGGTGATAATGCCGAATATGCTCTGACATCACTTGGCAACACTACCATGAGAGCGAGCGACGACTTCACGCCCGATAAAGAAACAGCCAATGTTCAAAACTTCTGCGCAGCCGGCGTAAACGGTATTGCGCTGCAGGCAGCCGGCGTGACGAACCTGCTTCAGATGGGCGACATCTGCATGGATGCTAAAGTCCCGTTCGTTCTGTTTACGTTCATCGGCGAAGAACCTGACCGTGTGAAGCTTCAGGACAACAATCCCTATTATGTAGGCTGTATTGATGCCGACATGGTCACCGATGGTATGGAAGTTGCCCAGATGGCGATTGACGACGGCTGCACAACGGCTGTTATCATCGGCGGCAATATCGGCGACAACAACATGGATCAGCGGTCCGAAGGCTTCAGGCAGGCATTTGAAGCGGGCGGCGGAACGATTTTGTCGGAAGCCCGCTGCACCGACGCATCCGAGTGCCCGACAAAAGCTGAGGATATGCTCTCGGCTTATAAGGAGGCCGAATGCCTGTACGCCATGGTTGGCGACTATATCCCCGGTTCTCTTTCCGCGATCGATAAGCTTGGCCTGACCGGCGGCATCAACGTTTATATGTCATGCGTCGATAAGACATCGGCTGAGTATATCAAAGACGGCACTATCAAAGCGGGCAACGACGGCATCATGCTGGCCTCGCTGATTGCGCCTACGCTCCTTCAGAACTATCTGGACGGCCACCCGATCCTTGACGAAAACGGCAAAGCGCCGCATCTGCAGACACATCCGTTTGCGGTCAATAAGGACAATGTCGACGCATATATGTCCGTCTTCACCACCGATGGCGTGCAGCCCGTTACAGTGGGTATGCTCGAGAGCCTCTGCTGGAGATTTAATCAGGATGTCACTTATGAGACATATCTGGATCTGATGGAGAACGGCCTGACGCTCGAGGCGATCCTCGAAGCGAACGGTATGTAATCGAACCGACGATAAATTTAAGTAATTAAGCAGTGCGGGATTTATATTTGACCGATATAAATTAAAGCAACCGGAACAGCCTGCCCCTGCGGCAGGCTGTTCCGGGTAAACGGCATTATCCTTATAACAATAAGAGGTAAGAGGTTTGATGAGGGGCTAACAGCGCCTGTTTTTAAAACAGTGTCGCAAATAGATTAATATTTGCAGAAAAAGAGGTGTCCAGTTTATGCAGACGTTAGCATCAAATAAAGATCCGGCTAAAGAAAAGCAACAAAATCCGCTTGTGTTTTTTCTGATTCTGGTTGCTGCCATCATAGTCGTCGCGATTATTTTCAATTTTGTCGCAGGCGGAAGATTCCTTGAGTGGACGAACATAACGGTCATTATTTCACATATTGTATGGCCCACTTTTATCGCATGGGGGATATGCTTTTTATTCGCCTGCGGCTATACGGACCTGTCGGTCGGTGCGATTATGGTGCTTGGTTCTTTTGCCACCTGTATCTTCGGAAACTGGTATGGATATCCGGGCGTCATACTTGGCGGACTGATTGTAGGAACGCTTTTAGTATTCATAAACTTTAATGTCTTCGCGTTTACGAAGATACCGTCTTGGATCGCCGGTATCAGCCTGGCGATGATTTATGAAGCTGTCGCCGTTTTCCTTAAGGTCAACAAAGTGACGGAGGATCTCATCTATGCGGAAATGGATAAAAGCCTCCGAATTTTGGGGAAACTGCCGTACAGCATCATACTCCTCGCCGTCGGATTTGTTGCAGCGTACATCATTTACAACCGGACGTCCGTTGGTCTGAACATCCGGGCTCTTGGCGGCAATAAGGACGTGGCCAAGGCGCTTGGCATCAATATTCTCAAAACGCTCCTGTGGGTCGGCGTGATATGCGGTATTTTTATCGGGATAGCCGGAATCGTTCAGGAAAGTGTCGCGGGGCGGACGACGGTTAAAACGGGACTTACAAGTATATATGTGGTTTTTCAGCCGCTCGCGATCGTCCTGTTGGCGCAGATTTTGCAGAAGCGGCTCAATATCATCATTGCGGTGCCGGTCTGCGCAATCATCATATACGCAATCTTCAACTTGCTGACCATATTGGGTATACCCTCCGGGACGCTGCAGGAAGCTTTTTTGGGCGCTTTCCTGATCGTATTCGGCATCATCGGCCAAAGAGGCCATAAGGGGGTTGTGAAATGAGCGAAACCATTCTTGAAATCAAAAAACTCAATAAGTATTTCGGCCCGACGCACGCCAATAAGGATATCGATTTCAGCGTGAAAAAAGGCGAAATTAAAGGTCTTATTGGAGAAAATGGTTCGGGCAAATCCACCCTGATATCACAGATTGCGGGACTGTACCACAAAGATACCGGTACGATGCTTCTGGGCTGCAAGGAATATGACCCCCACAGCCCGATCGACGCCAATAACAGCGGTATTTCCATGGTCATGCAGGAGCTTGGCGTTGTCGGCAGCCTGCCTGCCGGCGTCAACGTGTTCCTGGGGAGGACCGGCCAGTTTACAAAAAACGGCGTCGTCAGCCTCAAAGCCCTGAATAAAGCAGCGGCTGAACAGTTTGAAAAATGGGATTTGCCCAAGGTGCCGCTTAATAAGTTAACGGACGGCATGATGATCGAAACACGGAAAATGATCGAGCTGGCGCGGGCGCTGTCCGTGGATCCGGATATACTGCTGCTCGACGAGATCACACAATCGCTGTCAATGAATAATCGTAAAAAGCTCTATGAACTGCTTGAAAAGCTTAAATCGATGGGCCGGTCCGTCATCGTTATCACGCACGACGTGGATGAGCTCATCAAAATCACGGATTCCATAACCGTCCTCCGGGACGGAGAGGTGGTCGGTGATGTTGTTTCGGCCGATACAACATCGGAGGAAATCAAACGGATGATGGTCGGGCGCGAGATCAGCGGTGATTATTACCGCGCAGACATGAAGCCGGATTACACGGATGAAGTCGTCCTGAGCGTTTCAAACCTCACGGTCGAAAACAGAGTCATAGACGTTTCCTTTGAGGTGCATAAGGGTGAGATCCTCGGATTTTGCGGCCTGAGCGATTCCGGTATCCACATGGTGGGGAAAGCGGTGTACGGTCTGGTAAAACCGGACACAGGCACCATAAATCTGAAGGCCAAAAACCTTGCTGTAAAAAAAGCGACAAAATCGCTCAAAAACAATATGGCCTATGTCCCTAAAGACAGGGATAGTGAAGCGCTCATGATACATGCGAGCATACTGGACAATCTGGCTTTGCCGTCCCTCACGGAACTGCAGGGTGGAATCGGTTTCATCTCGCCTAAAAAACTAAAAAAGCTGGCTGCCGATATGACGCAGAAGCTTTCGGTCAAATGCACGGACACCAATCAAAGGATGGACGCGCTTTCAGGAGGCAACAAACAAAAGGTCAATCTCGGGCGCTGGCTGGCCAAAGACCTCAAGCTTTTGATTTTGGATTGCCCGACGCGGGGCGTTGACGTCGGCGTCAAGGCTTATATCTATTCAATAATGAAAGAAGCGAAGAAAAACGGAATTGCTATTATCCTGATATCCGACGAACTGACGGAAGTCCTCGGTATGGCCGACAGGCTGATCGTGATGAAAGACGGCCGGATGACTAAAACTATCCGCAGGGATGAAGAGTTTACGGAGCAGTCCGTCATAGGGGTGATGATATGAAGAAACTTAAGATAAACTGGCAGGATGTCGTTCCCTTCATCGCGTTCTTTGTGATATTTATATTCTTTGCAATTGCCAGTGGCGGGAAGATGCTTTCCGCATTTAATCTGAATACGCTGCTGGAACAGTCACTTATCACGATCGTCGTCGGCTGCGGTGCGCTTTTTGTTGTGGCGCAGGGCAGTATCGACCTCTCCGTCGGCGTGAACCTTGCGCTGGCGGGCGTCGTGGCTACATGGGTTTCAAATGCTGCGGGCGGCATACTGCTTGTCCCTATAGCGCTGATCGTAGCCCTCATCATCGGGATATTTAACGGCATTGTTGTCAGCAGATTCAAGGTCCCGTCCTTCATGCTGACCATTGCGATGCTCATCGGTGTTCGCGGAATAGTAAACTACATCCAGACGATCATCGGGGTGCAGTATATCCCGGAATCCATGACCGTGCTTGGCGAATCCTATATCAGATACCCGGTTTTCGTCTTGATTATAATTGTCATGGCATATATTTTTGAATTCACCAAAATTGGCAAATACAGCAGGGCCATCGGCGAGAATGAGACAACCGCCAAATTCGTCGGCGTTCCGGTATCGCTTATGAAAGTTGTTGCGTTCGCGCTTTCCGGCCTTATGGTCGGATTCGGCACGCTGTTTTCACTCACCACGGTCGGCGGAACGAGCCAGCAGATGGGCGTTTTCTTCGAGATGAAGGTCGCGATGGCTATTTTCCTCGGCGGCGTTCTCGTCACCGGCGGCACCTCGGCCAAGTTCTATAAGGTCCTTCTCGGGTCTTTCTCCATAACGATCATTGTCAACGGACTGGCCCTCATAGGACTGTCTGAGACCCAATACTCCCAGACTGTCGAAGGCATCCTTTTGCTTCTGATACTGTTCGTGACGATCCTTGCCAGCAAAAAAGGCAAGAAGGCCGTCAAAGAAGTGCCGGATGTACTTACCGGTGCATCTGACGACACAGGGGATACGAAGAAGTTGGACCCGGACGCATAACAGCTGAGAAATACTAAAAAAAGACTATCCTGCACAGGATAGTCTTTTTTTATAACAAAAGCCGGTTGTTACGGCTGTTTAAAAAACACATGGCAGTTGTGCTTTTTCATGAGTTGATGCATAAAATGATCGTCCGCAAGCTTTTCCGGCTGTTGCGCTGAGTAAAAATTCAGTTCGTCCATGAGTCGGAGCAGAAAGCCCTGGCAGCCGCAGTCAAATAAAACCGTGTCTTCGCGCGCCGTGATGCTGCCGGCTAAAAACTTCGGTATGTGAAGCAAATCCCGCTCCCTGGCTACAAACGGCTCCATCCCGTCGAGCCGGACCTCGACGCTGCCGCTGAATACGTCGTACAGCTGATCGAAGATACAGGTGGGCTCCCATTCAAGCCGGCAGTTTTTTTCCATGATGAATTGCCAGACCTCTTTTACGCCGTTTGTTTCCCACCGTCCCACCTTCAGTTTGAGGTGGAATCCGTTGAAGGCATAGTCGGCCAGGCTGAATTCAAACGGACGGATCTCACTGACCTCGCCGGCGGGGACTTGCGCGTCTTCCGGGTATTGATAGTCAAACCAGACGGTTTTGTGCCAATCGTCGGTTGCTTTTTTGAAATCGGCGCTGAAAAAAATATCCGGATGCATATCGCGCAGGAAACGTTCTTCGATCATACCCTGCATCATGTATATACCCTGATGAAAAGCTCGCCAGATGCTTTTATCCTCCAGCGCGGTGATCGCGTGCGGTATATACGGCTGGATATGTACGATATCGCCTTTTTCGGCGACGGCTCTCTTGCCCCGCGTATGGACCGCAAGCCGGCCGCCGTCCACCAGAAACGTCTCATAACCGACGGCGTGTTCATGATAGGGCACCTTGTTGCCGGTGTAGTAGTTGGCTTCGCAGGCTTCGTTGATGCCGTAAGGGCCGGATGGCGCAACAAAATAACGGCTTCTGGCACGCGGTTCGCTCCCATCCGGGATTTCATCGATATCCGCAAAATAGTCCTTCGGGGTGATGTGGATTCTCAAGTCCTTTTGCATAAAGCCCAGCTCCTTTAAACTCATATTTTAAAGTCATAAACCCGATGTTTGACTTCCGGCCCGACAGCGTTCCTTTTGTTTTATTTTTATGTGGAAAGGCAAAAGCCAAGTTATGCGGTCATTGTAGCATTTATAAGCAAACATTTCCAGCAAAATCCGAGTAATATCGCTAGACAAATAAATAACAAATCAACGGCAAAAGTGGCGCAAAAGCGCCGCTTTTGCTGTTATCTAAGTCATTATCATGACATATCCGCTCGTTAACCTGCCCAATCGCGGCGAATAAAATAAACATAAATTCAATTTAACATCAAGTGGTATTATACAAATCGCACAAAAACAGCTTGTCGTATATAGGCCAAAATGAAATTATTCAAGTCATAATTACCAAACTTTAGAAGCAGACGTTTCTTTTTGTAATCATTTGTTTTATAATAACGCGGAGTATACGAAAATCTGTAACTAATTGTTACCTTCGGGGGCGGTGGCGTCATGTCCGTAAAAATACTCCATGCTGCTGATTTTCATATGGATTCCCCGTTCGAGGCGCTGCCGGAAGAGAAAGCGCGCATCCGGCGCCGGGAGCAGCGCGGTCTTCTTGAACGGATCGCGGCTTTGGTCAACGACGAGCAGATCGGACTTGTGCTGCTTTCAGGCGACCTTCTGGACAGCTCGACTTCATACTATGAGACGCAGGAGGTCTTATACCGCGCGTTCTCCAAGATGAATGCGGAAATCTTCATCGCACCCGGCAATCACGATTACTACTGTCTCAAATCGCCGTATGCATACGGCAATTTCCCCGATAATGTCCATATATTCAAGTCGCCGCAGATATCGTGCGTAACGCTCGAGCGTTTAAGCTGCCGTGTCTGGGGCGCGGGATTCAATGATCAGTACAGCAGGCCGCTGCTTCCGGGATTCAAAACGCCGGACAGCGACCTCATTGATATCATGGTCCTCCACGGCGATACGGGCGGAGATGATTACAATCACATACGAGAGGCTGACATCGCGTCATCCGGTCTGGACTATCTGGCGCTGGGCCATATACATTCATTCAGCGGCTTAAAACAAGCCGGAAAAACTAGCTATGCCTATCCGGGGTGCCCGGAGGGCAGGGGCTTTGACGAGACGGGCGAAAAGGGCCTTATAACAGGGACGGTCGGCAAATCGGTTTGCGATCTGCAATTCCGGCCGCTCGGCGGACGCGCGTACAAAATTCATACGGTCGACCTGTCTGATGCCCATAACGCGCTGGACGCCGTTGCGGCGTCTTTGCCGCAGAATACGGAACGCGACATATACCGTATAATCCTCACCGGTGCGTTCGGCGGCGAAGCGGATGCCCCTTTTTTACAGGATCAGCTGGCGGGGCGGTTTTTCCATCTCACCGTTTTGGATCAGACGCGGCCGCCCCGCGACATATGGGCTGAAATCGGGGACGATACGCTGCGCGGCGTCTTCCTGCGGCTTATGAAAGAAAAATACGACGCTTCCGACGACAAAAACAAAGAAACGATCATCCGTGCCGTCCGCTTCGGACTGGCCGCTTTTAATAACGAAGAGGAGTGTGGGGCATGATCATAAAACGGCTGTGCGCTTCCTTCGGCAGACTCACAAACGAAACACTGACGCTAAAAGACGGGCTGAATATTATTCAGGCGCCGAACGAAACGGGCAAATCCACCTGGTGCGCGTTTATCAAGGCGATGCTTTACGGTATCCGCACCTCCGAGCGGGATAAAGCGGGCTACTTATCGGCCAAAACGCGCTACCGCCCCTGGGGCGGCGCGCCGATGGAGGGTTCGATGGATATCGAAACAGACGGCGTCGCCGTCACGATCCAGCGGATCTCGGACGGAAGAGTCCCGATGAAGGATTTCTCGGCGGTCCTGACCGGGACAGGAGAACCGTTTTCGGCGCTGTACCCCGACACCGCGGGCGAGACGCTGACCGGCGCGAGCGAAGAAGTCTTCGAACGCAGCGCGTTTATTTCGCAGGCCGGCGTCAAAGTTAGCCAGACGCCGGAGCTTGAAAAACGCATCACGTCTCTCGTATCCACGGGAGACGAGACCGTATCCTATACAGAAACGGATGCGCGGCTGCGCACATGGCTCCGCAAACGCCGTTTTAATAAAAACGGCGCGATCCCGGCGCTTGAGGAAAAACGCGTCCTGATCGCCAAAAGGCTTTCAGACATAGAGACCGCCCTGGATGAAGCCGCCTCGATGCGGCAGGAAAAGGAGCGTTTGGAGCGCCGCCGGGATGAGCTTTCCGGGGAATTGCGTCAAAGCCGGCGGTACGAATCGTTCCGCAATAAAGAGCGCGCGCGCCTGGAATACGAACGCGTCAAAGCAGGACGCGATGCCATATATAAGGAACTGACGAAAAACGGCCGCGCGCCTACGGCGGACGAGCTGGCAGCGATCCGCGGCGATCTCAAAGCGCTGGAATCGCTCGGCGCGCTGCGGCAAAGCGAACAAAAACACATGTCGGATATAAAAGCGGTCTATGACAAACTGCTTGCACAGAAAGCCGCTTCGGCATTTTCCGGGCGTGAAGCGTCGCGTGATGTCGACGAAGCCCGCGCTGTAGAACGCGATATCCGCAAATATACTTTCAGGCACGCCGTCTCTTTGATCCTGCTCCTGCTGACCGCCGCTTTTATCGCATTGGCGGCGCTGCTTCCGGATTATCGGCTGTATGCCGCGGCGCTTGCGCTTGTCTGCGTTCTGCTTTTGCTCCGGCGAATACTGCGGCACAGGAGCCTGCTTTCAAGACTTGATGGTCTGCTGTCGGGCTGCGGCGCCGATTCCGCCGAAGCCTTGAAGCGGCAGTATGAGGCCTACCGTGTGCTGCTCGATGAGCTTGAAGAGACCGAAAGCACATACCGTTCGGCCGAAAAATCCGTCTTTTCAGCCGCTGAGAACTACCGCGCGGTCCGCAACGGACTGACTGCAAAGCTTGAAGCGGCCGGACTGTTTGACGAACCGGAAAGCGCCGGAAGGGAACTGGCCCGAATCGAGAAACTTATGCAGAAGCTGTCGTTATCAGAAGCGGAAATGAAGGCGTCCGAGGGCGTTTTGAAAACGCTGAAGGAACCGGAACCTGACGCCGGTGATGATTCGGATGTCTGCCAATCCGTTCGGGATGAAAAGGAGATCGGCACAGAACTGGCCGGAGTCACATCACGGCTGGAAGACATGACGAACCGTTATAACATGGCGCTCGGTGAGATCCGTGCCATGGGCGACCCGGTTATACTGGGCAGTGAAAAGAAATCGGCAGAAGAAGAGCTCGGTAAACAGACGGCCCAATATGACGCATTGTCACTTGCCGTCGATACGCTCAAAGCTGCAAGCAGAGAGCTGCAGTCGCGGTTTTCGCCGCTTTTGGGCGAGACTGCCGGGCGGGTCATGCAGCGGCTGACGGACGGGCGGTATGAAAATCTTGTCTTTGACAAGACGCTTTTAGCCTCCGCACAAACGAAAGACGACACGGTCAACCGGAGCGTTCTGTCCCTGAGCGCCGGCACGGCCGATCAGATTTACCTTGCCCTCAGGCTGGCGGTCTGTGAGCTTATACTCCCGGAAGTCAATGCCTGCCCACTGATACTTGACGATACCCTGAGCAATTTTGACGACAAACGTGCTTATCTTGCGCTCGGCTATCTGAAAGAATGCGCCCGTACAAGGCAGGTCTTGCTCTTCACATGCCACTTAAGAGAGGCGGAATACTTCTCCAAAAGCGGCGATGTCAATATAATAAGCCTCTAGGAGACTGTGCGCAATTAAAACCGGCAATACCGGGATCTCAGCTTTCAGCGCCGCGACAGCTATGACGCCGCTGAAGCCGAAATTTAAAATCCCGTTTGCATATATACTACCCCCGGCGCCGAGGCGGTCAGCCGAAAGCGCGGGAACCGGGATCTGTGCACCATCATACGGATGCCCGGTGTGAACGAAAGGAAAGTACTATAGTAATGAAAAAGCGAATTCTCATGTCGGGACTTCTTGTCCTGGTCCTGCTGGCGACGCTCATGCCGTTGGCGATAGCGACCGGTTCGGATACCGACAGCCAGCCGGAGAACATCCCGGTCTATATCGACGGGGAGCCGGCTGATGTAGGAACGTCGTTCATTTATAACGACACGACATATGTGCCCCTGCGCGGCTTTTCAATGGCAATGGGTGCCGAAAACGCGACCTGGTATAACGGCACCGCAACAGTTTACGCCCCCGATCTCACGATCACGGCCACCGAAGCCAGTATTTATCTGGTGGCGAACGACCGATACCTGTTTGTACCATTCGGCTGTATTCTTTATAGCGACAGTATGATGGTGCCGGTACGCGTACTGGCGGAGGCCTTTGACGCCTCTGTAGCCTGGAGCAATGAAGAACAAGCCGTTTATGTTACAAAAGGTTCCGGCGCGATCGAGCCGGGCTGCGATTTTTATGACGAGACCGATCTGTATTGGATGTCACGGATCATCAGTGCGGAAGCACGCGGCGAGAGCTTTAGCGGGCAAATCGCCGTAGGCAGCGTCATTATGAACAGAATCGTATCTCCCCAGTTTCCCAGCACGGTCTATAACGTTATTTTTGACCGCCGGTACGGCGTCCAGTTTACCCCCGCGTATTCCGGCGCAATCTACCAGACGCCCACCGAACAATGCGTTATAGCGGCAAAAATTGCCCTTGACGGCGGGAACACAGCCGGCGACAGCCTGTATTTCTCTCAGAGCTATTTGGGCTGTTGGGCCGAACGGAACAGACCGTTCACGATGACGATCGGGAACCACAGCTTCTACGCATAAGGCTAAAAAAACGGCCTGAGGCCGAACGGATAAAGAAAATAACGAATGAGATTCTCCGGGGCATAAGCCTGTCGGGTCGGCACGTCAGTCCGGCCTGAGCTATGTGCGGAGGATCTTTTTTTGCTCTGCACAGCCTGCTAAAATTTTATTTTCATTGATATAGACGTAATAATGGTATACTATAATAGAGAAGAAACCACATTCTTTCAAAGGGGTGAAACATGAGATGGATTATGAAGTATTATCCTGGCTTATAGCTTTCGTTGTGTTTTTAATCCTGGAAGCGGTAACGGTCGGATTGGCATCCATCTTCTTCGCATTCGGGGCTTTTGTGGCGCTCATCAGCGCGCTTATAGGCGCACCGCTTGGGGTCCAGATTGCTTTGTTCATTGTAGTTTCCGCCGTCACGCTCTACTTCACGCGCCCGCTGGCCAAAAAATATCTGAATGCCAGACGCCACCCGACAAACGCTGACCGTATGCTGGGCATGATCGGTATCGTCACAAAAGAAATTGACAACATCAAAGGTACCGGCGCTGTTTCCATCGGCGGAAAGATATGGACGGCGCGTTCACTGACGGGCGAAAATATCGCCGAAGGTGAGAAAGTGCGCCCCGAATCGATCGAAGGCGTGAAACTCATTGTTAAGACTTTGACCGACAAGGTAACCACGGACAGCGAAAAGACATCCCGGGCGACGTGACCGTATAAATATGAATACAAATAAGGAGGAATCTTCATGAGTGGAAACCCGATTACCATAGTTGCACTGATCGCGCTGGCATTCATTATATTCATTATACTCGTAAAAAACATCCGTATTGTCCAACAGGCCAAAGCGTTCGTCGTTGAGCGTCTCGGCGTGTACTCCTCTACGTGGGGCGTCGGACTGCACTTCAAAATCCCGTTTATTGAACGGGTGGCAAGAGTCGTATCGCTCAAGGAGCAGGTAGTGGATTTCCCGCCACAGCCGGTCATCACGAAAGATAACGTAACGATGCAGATTGATACGGTTTTGTATTTCGAGATTACCGATCCCAAGCTGTATACTTACGGCGTGGAATACCCGCTTGTGGCGATCGAAAACCTGTCGGCAACAACTTTGCGTAATATCATCGGCGATCTCGAGCTCGACGAGACCCTGACGAGCCGTGATATCATCAACAACCGCATGCGCATCATCCTCGATGAAGCGACCGACCCGTGGGGCATCAAGATCAACCGCGTGGAACTCAAAAACATTCTGCCGCCCAAGGAGATCCAGAACGCGATGGAACGGCAGATGAAGGCCGAGCGCGAACGCCGCGAAGCCATTTTGCGCGCGGAAGGCGAGAAGCGGTCGGCCATCCTCGTGGCGGAAGGCGAGAAGGAATCGGCCATACTGCGCGCGGACGCCGTTAAACAGGCCAAGATTCTTGAAGCGGAAGGTGAATCCGAAGCAATTTTAAAGGTGCAAAATGCCATTGCGGAGGGTGTCAAGCTCATCAATGCCTCCAAACCGTCGGAAGAAGCCGTTAAGCTGAAGGCGCTCGATGCATTTACGAAAGCGGCCGATGGAAAAGCCACGAAAATCATCATTCCGTCTGAGATTCAGGGTCTCGCGGGTCTGGCGACATCGTTTAAAGAACTTGTCACGGACAGCCGCGACTGAGAAATATAAACAAACTGGATTTAGAAGAGGCCTCCCATTTCGGGAGGCCTCAGACTGTCGGCAAAGGTATCGAAGATACCTTTGCCGACAAAATGGAGTTCTCGCACTGAGGTGCTCGCAAAGTAATGCTTTTCGGAAATGAATTCCTCAAAGCATTGAAATTAAATCGCTCGGCGTTTGGACGTTTAAACGGTAAACAATCTATCGTTATTAAACGTGAGAGGCCTCATATTTACGGGTTTCACAACCAGTTTAAGGCTTCTGAGAAAAAAATCAAAAAAACGCTTGACAATTTCTTTCTCCGGGTTTAATATTGAACTGAAGTTCGGTTTTGAGGAGGCGCCTTTATGGTACAGGTCCTGAAAGAAGAGACTGCACAGCGCATATTGGACGCAGCCCGCGACGCGTTTTATTCAGACGGATTCAAGGGTGCGACGATGCGCGGCATTGCAGACGGGGCCGGCATACCGGTCGGACTTGTCTACTCGTATTACGACAGTAAGCTGACGCTGTTTGACAAAGTCGTTTTGCCGGTGCGTATGATGCTCGGTACACTTTTGGACACGGAAGAAACAAAGAAAAAAACGCCGCGCGGTGAGCAATCTCTTTTTGAAGAGGTCTCCGAGCTTTTGGGGCTTTTCAAAACACACCGAAAGGAGTTTTTGATCCTGAGCGACAAGAGTGCTGGTACGCCTTATGAAAGCTTCAAACAGGAAATCATAGAGATGACCACAAATCATATAAAAGCAGGACTCGAAGAAAAGCTTAGCGGCAAATATGAGGATATGGACGATTTCATCTTCCACATTCTGGCCAGCAATTTTACCGAGAGCGTATTGGAGATAGCCCGTCACTGGAAGGGCGAAGCCTGGGCCGCCCAGATGCTTAACCTCGTGGCGCAGCAGTATTTTTACGGCGTTAACAGTTTCTAAAATTTTTTGCCTTAAAACTGAACATATGTTCGGTAATAATTTTGATTACAGGGAGGTAACGCAATGAAAAAACAGGATAAAAAAAGCGCAGAGATGCTGGGCACGATGCCGGTGCCGAAGCTTCTGTTAAAAATGGCGGCGCCGATGGTAATTGCAATGGTGGTCAACGGACTGTATTATCTGGTGGACGCGGCTTTCGTCGGGCTGGCGGTCGGCGCGTCGGCGCTCGGTGGACTGGCGGCGGTATTCCCGCTTCAGATGCTGGCGGTGGCATTGGCAACAATGCTCGGCGTCGGTACGGCGTCCGTCGTATCGCGCAAGCTGGGAGAGGGCGACAAGGACGGCGCATCGTTTGCCGTTAAAAACGCGGTCATGTTTGCAGTTCTGCTTGGTATCATTGTTTCTGCCGTACTGATGATCTTTAAACCCGGCGTGCTTGCCTTTATGGGGGCCACGGCAGAAACGACAGCGGAAGCGGATGCGTACTACTCGGTGATCATTCCGGGGTTTGTTCTCATCTTCCTCAGCTTTCTGGAACTTAACGCCATCCGCTCGGAGGGCAACGCCAAACTGGCGGCGTTCGGCATGTTTTTAGGTTCGGTACTCAATATCGGGTTTGACGCGCTGTTTATTTTTGTATTCAAGCTGGGCACGGCGGGCGCGGCCTGGGGCACCGTCGCGGCGCGTTTTGTCACAACGGTACTGCTGACGCGCTACTACCTTGCGGGAAAAAGCGCTGTCGACATACGCGCAGGCGGATGGAAGTTCAGCGGGAAGCTGCTCCTGACGATCAATACGCTCGGGATTGGGGCGTTTCTCAATCAAATCGGTTTCTCTGTGCTGGCGGTTGTTATGAACCTGCTTTTAAAACAATACGGGACCGAGACGGATATGGCCGTTTTCGGGGTGCTTGCCCGTATACTCGTTTTCGTAACAATGCCGCTTATGGGCGTTGCCCAGGGCTTTCAGCCGATTGTCGGCTACAACTGCGGCAGGGGTGACCAGAAACGCGTCAGACAGGCGGTCGGAATCGCGTATATGTATGCGTTTGCGCTCGGCACCGTTATGTTGGCGTTCATACTATTCATGCCGGAAGGCGTTTTGAGGCTTTTCACCGACGATACGGCCGTTATAACCGGCGGGGCATCCGCGCTGCAGATAAGCCTGATGATGACGCCTTTAATCGGATGGCAGCTGATCGCGTACTTCTATTTCATGTCGGTCGGTAAGCCTGTGCCGTCCATGATCATCTCTTTATTCCGCCAAGTGATCTTCATATTGCCGCTGCTGCTTGTGTTTCCGGCCTTATGGGGCCTTAACGGTATCTGGATAGCGTATCCGGTTGCCGATGTGCTCACGGTCGCCGCCGCGACGCTGATGCTTGTGCGCGCGCGCCGGAAGGCAGAGCGTACGATACCGGCAAGACCGGGGGAGGTGTCCGCATGATCCGGCGGGATGTCAGTAAAAAAGCTGTGGGACGTAGATATTTAAACGTATAACCGATACTGTCTCGAAATCAGCCAAGCAAAAACACAGCCTTTTCAGGCTGTGTTTTTTACCCGGTCTGTCTTAAAGACGCGCGGCCACCCCTATAGATTTGACCGATTCCCGCAAAACGGCGGCTGAATGATCAAACTGCCGCTCTTCGTTTGCATCGAGGTCGATCTCGATGATTTCCTTGATGCCGCCGCGGCTCACGACGGCCGGAACGCCCATATAGATATTGGACTGTCCGTACTGGCCGTTTAGATAACAGGAGACAGGCAGGATGCTGTTTTCGTTGTTGAAGATCGCTTTGGTGATCCGCGTCAGGCACAGGCCGATGGCATAGTATGTCGCGCCTTTACGCTCGATGATCTCATACGCCGCGCCGCGCACGTTGTTGAAAATGTTCTGGAGTTCTTCTTTGTCTTTCGGATTGTTACGCCGCCGGAGCACCTTATCCAGGTTTTCCACCCCGACGGACGCCTGCGACCATACCGGCAGCTCCGTGTCGCCGTGTTCCCCGATGATGATCGCGTGTACGTTTCTGGCGTCGACCCCGAGGTACGCGCCGAGCATATATTTGAATCTGGCGCTGTCGAGCACCGTGCCGGACCCGATGACCCGGGCGCTCGGGAAACCGGATTCCCTGTACGCTGCGTACGTCAGGACATCGACCGGATTGGACGCGGCGAGGATGATCCCGTCAAATCCGGCGTCCAGCAGGTTTCTGACGATGGATTTAAAGACTTTGATGTTTTTGTCCAGAAGCTCCAGCCGCGTTTCGCCCGGCTTTTGCGGCAGGCCCGCCGAGATGACGGCGAGGTCTGCGTTTTTCGTGTCTTCATATGTTCCGCTTCGTATGACCGTGCGCGAAGGGGAAAAAGGCACGCCGTGGTTTAAGTCCATGGCTTCGCCTTCGGCTTTTCGCTGGTTAACATCGAGCAGGACGATCTCTTCCGCCACGGCCTGATTGACCATTGCGTACGCGTAGCTGCATCCGACCGCGCCCGCCCCGATGACGGCGACCTTGTTGATCATTTCATGCATAACGAGTCCTCCGGTTTAATACTGTTCCTCCATTAAAATATAGACATCTTCTATTGGAAGAACAGTATAAGATCAGCTTTATCATCCCCATAATTTCTTAAAAAATTAAACGGATGAAACCGGTATAATGCGTTTTCGTTAACCGATACCGTCAGACAGCGCCGTTTAAAAAAGGCAACAAAAAAGAAGCGTTCATGACGGAGATGAACGCTTCTTCGGATGATTATCTTGTTTATACCGGATTGAGGAATGTGACCCTGCCGTCTTCGATCCCATACTTTGCACCGACGACTTCGGTCCTGCCATCGCGGATAAGTTCCGCGATTATCTTATTGCTTTTAATCTCTCCGACAACGCTTCGGATGTTCTCGTCCTCGCAGGCCGCATACAGGTCCGCAGCACCTCGCACCCTGTCGAGCGACGGGCTGATTTTATCGACGATGGATACGACGTATCCATGTGCCTCGCCGCCGTCTACGGTGGCCTTGACCGCGCCGCAGTTCTCGTGCCCGAGCACGACGATGAGCGGAACTTGCAGATGCTCCGCGCCGTACTCGATGCTGCCGAGCGCCACATTGTCCACAACGTTGCCCGCCGTGCGTATGACGAACAGCTCGCCGAGCCCCTGATCGAAGATCAGCTCCGGCGGCACGCGCGAATCACTGCAGCACACAATGACCGCGAAGGGTTTTTGACCGTTCACGGCAAGCTCGCGCCGCCGTGACGCGCCGATATCGGAAGCGCCGTGCCTGCCCGAGACGTACCGCGCGTTTCCCTCAATGAGTTTATTGCGTGACTGTGAAGCCGACATGATGATTTCTCCATTTCAATGTTCAGGTATAGGTACTATATCAGCAGGCGGTGCGTATTTCAAGACGCGCGCCGCCATGCACAGGTCAAAAACAACGCCGCAAAACGTTTAGCTTTTTGCGGCGCTGCTTTTTGCTCAATCCAGCTGACGATATACAGGATTCCGGCTGCTGATGAGACCGGCGGTAAAACCGGCGATGCCGGTCATCAGCATGATGACGGCCATGCCCGAGCCTTTGCCGGTGCCGACGAGCATAGAGAGAATGTTTTGAAGCGGTGACTCCGTCAGCATAAACGGCTCAAACAAATGATCGGCTAAAAATCCGCCTAAATACAGTCCGATTGGGATCGGAAAGAATTGAATCGTATCACGCAGGGCGAAAATGCGTCCCTGCAGCGAAACCGGCACATTGGACCGCATGATGGCCGCGTTGTTTGCCGATATGAACGGCACAAGAAAATTCCCCGCCAGCGCCCCCGCTGCCCAGACTATTGCGCTTTGACCCAAAGCATACGAAAAATCGCAGATAAGAAACGAAGCGCCGCAGGACAAAAACATGATACGGCTTTTGCTTTTGGCCCCGCGCGCTGCCGTAACGGTTATACTGCCGATTAGCGCGCCGATACCGGCCGCTGACGTGACGGCGCTGAGCATCAGCTCGTTACCATCCGTGCGTGCGAGCACCATGGAGGGCATCATACTGCTGTCGCCGCCCAAATTTGCCAGCAGATTGATGAGTGACAGAAACAAGATACATTTCAGGACGGCTTTGTGTTCTTTCAAAAACAACAGGCCGGACAGACTGCTTTTTAGAAACGGTTCTTTAGCGTCCTGAGCACCGCCCGGAATCTCGGGTATTTTAACAAAGAAAAGTATAATATAGAATGCGGCGGCGAAGGACACAATATCCAGCACGAAGACGCTTTTTATCCCGCCCAGACGCATGACGCCTGCCGACAGCACCGGCGCAATGACTTTCGCAAGCGCGACGGAAAAAAGCTGCAGCCCGCTCGCGCGCACATACTGATCCTTTGGCGATAAGAGTGTGATCGCCACATAGACCGCCGGATTCATAAAAGCGTTTACAAAGCTGACGGTAAAATTAATGGCATATAAGTAGTGCGTTTCAAGCGCTCCCAGCGCGCTAAGCAGCAGCATGGAAAGCGTAGCCAGCGCGCCGGACAATATGCCAGACAGCATCACCTTTTTCTTATCCCATCGGTCGGCCAGCGCGCCTGCTGCAAAGCAGAGCAGAATGGACGGCAGAAAGTAAAAGACTTTCAGCAGGGCGACGCTCGATGCGGTCCCTTCCTGACCGTAGATATGGATCGTCAGGGCGAAATTTGTCATCTCGCTGCCAAGCAGTGAGATTGCCTGCGCGCACCAAAGCAGCAGGAAGCTGCGCATTCTTTTAAGAGTATTCAGTTTGATCATGACTTTGCTCCTTAATTTGAATTGAAATCCAAATCATGCAAAGCCTGACCGCGGACGGATTGTACCGGTTATCCGGTACTACCGCTCCATGCAAATCCGTCCGTTCAGACCTTGCATGGAGCCATGACAACGCAGAGCGGCAAAACAGCCTTCATCCGAAAGCACTCCTTTCCGACGGTATAGTATATAAAATCATTTCTGATTGAGTTCGGCAAACTGCAGCATGTTTCTGCATAGGAAGAACACGAGAAGTGAAACGGGGACATTAACGACCGTCAGAGACAGCAGGATCGTCACGTTTTCACTTGTGAAGAGGCCGAGCGGCGTCAGGATAACGGCTAAAACGATCCCGGGAACGGCCATGACAATGAGTACGGTGAAATATAAGAACATGACGATCGTTCTGGAGGAACTGCCGCCCCACAGCCGTTCCACGGCGATGTTCCCCGCAATGAAAAGCATTTCGAACGACAAACGCACGATAATGCACAGGCCCCCTTCAAGGGGTGTCAGCCCGAGAATAAAGGCGACGGGCACAAAGATAACAACCGCTTCCGTTACGGAGGACGGTACGGCCTCCGCCAGGGCGTAAAGCATTTTTTTCAGCGGCGGTTCCGGTATGAGATAGATAAACGGTTTTGTCAGTTCTTTATTGAAACGGCCCAGAGCGGAAGAGAAAACCTGCATGCATGTTGCTGATATGAATACCGCCGCAAGGCCGGCGTTCTTCATAAAAAAAGCGAGAGCGATGATAACGGCGGCAAAGATGAGGCTCATCGTGTCCATGATGAATACGCGCGCGCGCCTGTTTTCCAGCCGGTGCTTGTAAAACAGGGTGTCCGCGCCCCGGCCTCGGCCCAGACCGGTTTTCCCGACCTTGACGTTCTGCGGTGCGGCTTCGCCGACCCGGCCTTCCTTGCGCGCCGTAATGGCCGACTGCATGATCTCGGTGCTTTTTAAAACGTCCTCATAATAGTCCTGCTTGGTGTAGGTCATGAGCCCGACAAGAAAAACAAGATATGCCGCGCAAATCACCGTGCCGAGCAATAAATGGCCCGCGTTGCCTGTGAAAACGCCCGCAACGGCGTGCCCGGTCCAGCCGGAGACGGGGAAAAACCATGTGACGGCGCTGCCTACGGCGGCGGCGGCACGGGACAAAAACTGCACTTTGTCGGCTAAACCGGAAATGACGATATACAGGAGAAAACATCCCGCCAGAGCGTAAAAGACCGCCTTGAAAACGATCCGTCTTCTATCATCGGCGCTCGTAAAGGTGTAGAGCACCATTGCGGTGATCTGGCCGAAAAAAACGGTGACAGCATATCCCAATAGTATGACCAGCAGCATCGGCAGCGTGATGTTGTAAACGTTATGCATCCAGCTGTACTGGAACAAAAGGAACAGCCCAAGCAGGAGCGACGTGCCCATCTGCTGGAACAGACCGTAAAACAGGACGTTCCGCTGGCGAAACGGCGCCGGGAAAACAAAGTTGACATCCGCCATTGAAAACATGCTCGCGCCGGTCTTGAAGCCTTTCGACGCCAGAAGCGTGAACATGATGGAATAAAATACCGTGACAATGGCCGTCAGCTCACTGATATCCCGGATGACCCGGTCCGGCTGCGCATCCATTTTCCGCCCGCTGAACATGTTCACACCGATGAGCGCAATAATGACCAGCAGATAGATTATTTTACCGGGGCTTTTGAAAAAGCTTTTGACCTGATTTTTAAATTTCGTGATGAGAAGATAAGGCAGCGGCAGGCTCATACGCCGTTCACCTCGCTGTCATTATCGCGCTCCGTCACAAGGAAAAACAGTTCCTCAAGGCTTTGAGACCGCAGTTCCTCGGCTGTATTGCGCTTAGTGGCGGCAAAGCGCCCGTTTATCATGATATGGGCGATATCCCAGGTGTTCTCCACGCTGTCGATCATATGGGTGCTGATCAAAATGGCCGTGCCGCCGGCTTTGAGCTCCTGAAAAACACGCTTGAGTTCCTTGATGGCGTGCGGGTCGAGCCCCACCATCGGCTCGTCAAAGATGACCGCCTTCGGTCGGTGGACGAGCGCACAGCATATGGAGAGCTTCTGCAGCATGCCTTTTGAGAGCGCTTTGCCGAGCTTGTCTTTCTTGTCCCAAAGCTCAAACCGCTCCAGGAGTTGCCGCCCGTAACCGTCGTCCTCGATTTTATAAGCCCGCCGTATGAATTCAAGATGCTCGGAGACCGTCAGCAGGTCGTAGATCGCGGGCATTTCCGGGATATATCCGAGACAGCGTTTGGCCTCGATGGATTTATTCGGATGTCCTTTGATGGTTATTGACCCGTCAAAACGGAGCAGACCGGCGATGCATTTAATGATGGTGGATTTGCCCGCGCCGTTCGGCCCGAGCAGGACGGCGATCTGACCGCCTTCCACGGCGAAACTGATGTCGTCATTGGCAACCGTTTTGCCGTATTTTTTTGTTACGTGATCGATGAAGAGCATACGCGCCTCCTAAAGTAAAATACCTGCACATGCAGGTATTTTACCATAATATTGTAAAAAGTAAATTGTTTTATCCGGCGGCCTTGCCCTCAAATTCGGCGCGGCGGCGGATATCGGCGCAAAGCGTGCGGAATTGGTCGAGGTCCAAAGACTGCGCACCGTCGGATAAGGCGCTTGCCGGGTCGTTGTGCGTCTCGATCATCAGCCCGTCGGCCCCGACGGCAACGGCCGCTTTTGCCAAAGCGGGTACAAGGCTCCGAAGCCCCGAGGCGTGGCTCGGGTCGACAATGACGGGCAGATGGGATTTTTGCTTTAAAAGCGGGACAGCGGAGAGGTCGAGCGTGTTGCGCGTCATTGTTTCAAATGTCCGGATGCCCCGCTCGCACAGGATGATGTTCGGATTGCCTTCCGAAACGATGTACTCGGCGCTCATCAAAAATTCATCGATCGTGCTGCAAAAGCCGCGTTTTAAAACGACGGGCTTTTTAAGACGTCCAACTTCTCTCAACAGGTCGTAATTCTGCATATTGCGCGTGCCGATCTGGATAACGTCGACGTCGTCAAACAGCGGCAGCTGTGTCTGATTCATGACTTCCGTGACGATCGGCAGGCCTGTTCGGCGCTTGGCGTCCAGCAGATATTCAAGCCCCTTCTCACCGTGCCCCTGAAACGAGTACGGCGAGGTGCGCGGCTTGAAAGCGCCGCCGCGCAGGAGCGTCGCGCCGCTTTCCCTGACAGACTCCGCGATCCCTATAATCTGTTCCGCGCTCTCGACGGAACAGGGACCGGAGATCACCTGGAAATAGCCCTCGCCGATCGTCACATCCCCGACTTTTATCAATGTGTCGTCGGGATGGACCGTCCGGTTGACCGCCTTGTACGTCTCCGTAACGCGCCGCCCGTATTCGACGATGTCGTTTGTCTGGACGAAAAAGTCGACGTCGATTTTAGCGGTGTTCCCGATAAGGCACACGACCGTGTGCTCGGTGCCGGTGCTCAAAAAGGTCGAGCAGCCGGTCGCTTCTACTTTTTCGACAAACGTGCCGATATTCTCTTGCGTCGCGTTCTTTTTTAATACAAAAACCATAGTTAAACCTCACTTTTGCATAACGGCGCGCTTCATCTCGCGCACATAATCGCCGACAGGACCTGTGGATTCTTTGCCGTACTGCTCGACGAGCCTGACGATGGCACTGCCGACGATGACGCCGTCGGCGACGCCGGCGATACGTGCGGCCTGCTCCGGCGTCGAGATGCCGAAACCGACGGCGCACGGAATGTCCTTAATCGTCTTGACAAGCCGGATCATCTCGCCCAGATCCGTAACGATCTCGCTGCGGACGCCCGTGACGCCGAGCGACGAGACGACGTAGACGAATCCTTCGGCTGCGCCTGCGATTTCACCGATGCGCGCGTTGGACGTCGGGGCGATGAGCGATATGAGCGGGATGCCGTACAGCCTGGCCTGCGGCGAGAGCTCGCCTTTTTCCTCAAACGGCATGTCGGGTACGATGACCGCGTCGATTCCGCTGTCACGGCAGTTTTTCATAAATGTATCCGCGCCGTAAGCGAAAATCGGATTTAAGTATGTCATAAAGGCCAGCGGCACGTCCGTTTTTTTGCGGATGCGCCGGACGGTGTCAAAGATCTTGTCGGTCGTCGTACCGGCGCGGAGCGCGCGCTCGTCGGCGCGCTGGATGACGACGCCTTCCGCAACGGGATCTGAAAACGGGATGCCGAGCTCGATGAGGTCCGCGCCCGCCTCCGCCATTGCTAAAACGAGCTTTTCCGTCGTCTCAAGATCCGGATCGCCCGCCGTAACGAAGGGGATGAACGCTTTGCCGTTCCCAAATGCTTTTTCCAGTCTACTCATGCAGGTTCACCCCCTTATACCGCGCGATGGCGGCCACATCCTTGTCTCCGCGTCCGGAGAGGTTTATGACGATGATCTTGTCTTTGCCGAGCGTGGGCGCAATAACGCGCGCGTAGGCTACGGCGTGCGCGCTTTCAACGGCGGGGATGATGCCCTCGAGCCTTGACAAATATTCAAACGTGTCGACGGCCTCATCGTCCGTCACCGGCACGTAGCGGGCGCGGCCCGTATCGTGCAGATGCGCGTGCTCCGGGCCGATGCCCGGATAATCGAGCCCCGCGGAGATCGAATAGACCGGCGCGATCTGCCCGAATTCGTCCTGACAGAAATAACTCTTCATACCGTGGAAGATACCGGGCCGGCCGGTGGCGATCGTTGCTGCCGTCTCCGGCGTTTCCGCGCCCCGGCCTGCGGCTTCGCAGCCGATAAGCTCAACGGACGTGTCGCCGATAAAGTCGTAAAACAATCCGATTGCGTTGCTGCCGCCGCCGACGCAGGCTAAAAGCACGTCCGGCAGCCGCCCTTCCGCTTCAAGCATCTGCGCGCGGACCTCTTTGCCGACGACGCTCTGGAAATCGCGGACGATGGTGGGGAAGGGATGCGGCCCCATGACGGACCCGAAGACGTAATGCGTATCGTCCATTCGCGACGTCCACGCGCGCATTGCCTCGTTGACGGCGTCCTTGAGCGTTTTCGTTCCGCTTGAAACGGGATGCACCGTAGCGCCCAGAAGCTCCATCCGGTAGACGTTCAAGGCCTGGCGCACCGTGTCCTCTTCGCCCATATAGATATCGCATTCCAGGTCCATAAGCGCCGCCGCCGTCGCGGTCGCCACGCCGTGCTGGCCCGCGCCCGTCTCTGCGATGACGCGCGTTTTACCCATCTTCTTGGCCAGCAGGGCCTGACCTAAAACGTTGTTGATCTTATGCGAGCCCGTGTGATTGAGATCCTCGCGCTTGAGGTAAATCTTTGCGCCGCCGAGATCATTTGTCATGCGTTCGGCAAAGTATAAGCGCGAAGGGCGTCCCGCGTAGTTTTGAAGGAGGCTTTGAAGCGCCTCCACGAAATCCGCGTCGTTTTTGTAGTATTCATAGGCCTTGTCGACCTCAATGAGCGCATTCATCAGCGTTTCGGGCACATACTGCCCGCCGTGAACGCCGAACCGTCCGTTCACTCAGCATTCCTCCCTTACGATTTTAACGATCTCCCGAATCTTCAGCGCGTCCTTTGCGCCGTTTGTCTCCACACCGCTGCTGATATCCAGGCAGAAGGGCTTTTGTGCCAGCGCGGCGGCCTTTTTTATATTTCCCGCGTTCAGTCCGCCCGCGAGAAAAAAAGGCTTCTTCAGTTCGGGTATCAGTGCGTAATCAAAATTTTCGCCGGTGCCGCCGTGCACGTTCTTACGGTACGTGTCCAGCAGCAGATAGTCGCACGGCAGCGTCTCAGCCGCCAGCACCTGCTGTGCGCTCCGCACGCGCACGGCTTTGATGACCGGGCAGTCTGCGGCAGCTTTCAGTTTTTTGATATAATCGGCATCCTCGCCGCCGTGCAGCTGGACGAGATCAATCACGCCGCTTCGGCGCAGCCGAACGATATCGTCCGGCTCGGCGTCCACGAA
Source organism: uncultured Sporobacter sp. (assembly GCA_963663605.2). Taxonomy (GTDB): domain Bacteria; phylum Bacillota; class Clostridia; order Oscillospirales; family Oscillospiraceae; genus Sporobacter. The sequence goes on along the minus strand of CAXXVF010000002.1, from coordinate 1,736,875 downwards.
AACCCCGACGGCGCGGATGCGCGGATTAAGCTGCTGCTTCAGTGCCGACGCGTCCTCAAATCCGACTTTTCGCCGGCTGTCGGCGAACACAAAGCCGATGAAGTCCGGCAAAGCGCCGTTGACGGCGTCGATATCCGCCATGCGCGTCAGCCCGCAGATTTTGACGTTCATAAGGCGGCGCCTTTCAGCGCGTCGAACGCCGCCTTTTTGTCCGGGCTTTTCATAAGCGTTTCGCCGATCAAAACGGCGTCGACGCCGGCTTTTTTGAGCGAAGCAACGTCCTGCGGCGCTTTTATGCCGCTCTCCGCGACGAACAGGGTGTCTTCCGGGACAAGCGGACGCAGCCGGATGCAATTGTTCAAATCCACATTGAATGTCCGAAGATCCCTGTTGTTGACGCCGACGACCCGCGCCCCGGCCGAAACGGCTTTTTCCACTTCGGGTTCGTCATGCGCCTCGACGAGCGCCGACAGGCCCAGTTCGCGGCATATATCCAGATATTGTTTTAAGGCCGGTTCGTCAAGCAGCGCGCAGATTAACAGCACCGCGTCGGCCCCGATGATTTTGGACTCGTACAGCTGGTACGCGTCGACAATAAAGTCCTTGCGCAAAAGGGGCAGATTTATACTTGCGCGGATATCCGTGAGATAATCAGTGCTTCCCAGGAAAAACTCCGGTTCCGTCAATACGGAGACGGCGTCGGCGCCGGCCGCCTCATATGCTTTGGCGATCTCGACATAGGGGAAATCGCCGACGATGACGCCTTTGGACGGCGATGCCTTTTTGACTTCGCAGATGAACGACAGTCCGGTTTTGCTGAGCGCTGCTTCAAACGGGGAATCTCCGCGTTTTGCTTCAAGCGCCAGCCGCTGTATTCTTTCCGGAGGCACCTGGGCTTTTGACGCTTCGACCCGCTTTTTCGTCGCGGCGGCGATATGATCGAGTATCATCTCACACCTCTTTTGTCGCGCCGACGAACGCCTGCATTTTTTCTTCGGCCCTGCCGCTGTCGATAAGCTCCGATGCCAGCGTGATGCCTTCGGAAACGCTTGACGCTTTCCCGGCGATATATAAGGCGGCTCCGGCGTTTAAAACGACGGCGTCGCGTTTGGCGCTTTTCTCTCCGCTGAAGATTTCGCGGGCGATCCGGGCGTTTTCCGCCGGGTCGCCGCCGACGAGCGCATCGCGCGCGCAGAGGTTCAGGCCGTAATCGCGCGGGTCGAGCCTGGAGTCCGTCAGCGCGCCGTTATCGACCTCGCAGGCCGTCGTCGTCGTGCCGAGGGATATCTCGTCGAGTCCGTCGTCGCCGTGGACGACGAGCGCCCGCCCGACACCCATGTTGCTGAGCACCTGCGCCAGCGGCGCGACCAGCTTCTCGTCATAGACGCCCAGAAGCATCAGGGGCGCGGACGCCGGATTGGAAAGCGGGCCGAGAATATTGAAAATCGTGCGTATACCGATCTCTTTGCGGACGGGCGCTGCGTACTTCATGCTTGCGTGGTGGTTCAGCGCGAACATGAAGCACATGCCGGCCTTTTCCAGCACGCGGGCGCTCTGCTCCGCCGTCAGGTTTATATTTGCCCCGAGTGCCTCGAGGAAATCCGCCGCGCCGCATTTGCTGGAGACGCTGCGGTTGCCGTGCTTGGCGACCGGCACGCCGCCGGCCGCGACGACGAACGCGGCGACCGTCGAGATGTTGAAACTGTACGATTCGTCCCCGCCCGTGCCGACGATGTCCATAACGTCCCGTGCCGTATCGAGCTTTGCGCAGTGCGCGCGCATAACGGACGCGCACGCGGTGATCTCGTCGACGGTCTCGCCCTTCATGCGCAGCGCCGTCAAAAACGCGGCGATCTGGGCAGGGGCGGCGTCCCCGCGCATGATCTCGTCCATGGCTTGCTTCGCCATATTAAAAGTCAGATCCCGGCCTTCTGCGGCCGTCCGGATCGCGTCTTTAATCATCGTTTCCGCCTCCTGTAGTCAAAAAGTTTTTGATAATGATCTCCCCGTGCGGCGTCAGGATCGATTCCGGGTGGAACTGCAGGCCGTAAACGTCGAAATCCCGATGCTTTACAGCCATGACCTCGCCCGACGCGTCCTCCGCGACGATACGCAGCGACTCGGGAATCGTAGTGCGGCCGGCGATCAGCGAATGGTAGCGCGCGGCGTCGATCTTATCGGGCAGTCCCTTAAAGAGGGGGCTTTTTGTATCGATTGAAATCGTGCTCTTTTTGCCGTGCATCAGCTTCCCGGCATGGGTGATATTCGCCCCGAACGTCTCACAGATGGCCTGATGGCCGAGGCAGACGCCCAATATCGGCACTTTTCCGCTTAACCTTGAGATCACGTCCTCGCAGACGCCGGCATCCTTAGGATATCCCGGCCCCGGTGAGAGGATGATATGCAACGGGTGGAGGTTTTCAAGTTCCTCCGTGGTCATAGCGTCGTTGCGGACGACCCGGATATCGGTATTCAGGCCGCCGACGAGCTGCACCAGGTTATACGTGAAGCTGTCGTAGTTGTCGATTATCAAAATCATCAGTCGTTCACCTCGCCCGCGTTCAGTATCGCGTTTATGACCGCTTTGGCCTTGTTGCCGGCTTCACCGTACTCCAGCTTCGGGACGCTGTCCGCGACGATGCCGCCGCCGGCCTGTACGCTGACCTTCCCGTCCTTTTTAACAGCCATGCGGATAGCGATGCATGTGTCCATATTGCCGGTAAAGTCCAGATAGCCGAGCGCGCCGCCGTAGATGCCGCGCGGCGAGCCTTCGATCTCCTCGATGATCTCGCAGGCGCGTATCTTCGGCGCGCCCGATAGCGTCCCGGCCGGCAGGATCGCCTCGATGGCGTCCAGCGCGTCGCAGTCGTCTTTGATATCGCTCTCCACGCGGGACGCGATGTGCATGATCTTTGAATACCGGTGGATCATCATATAGTCCATGACATGAACGGTATTGAATTTTGATATCCTGCCCAGATCGTTTCGCGCCAGATCTACGAGCATGTTGTGTTCGGACAGTTCCTTCTCGTCGCGGAGCAGATCTTCCTCCAGTGCCTTGTCGGCAGCGTCCGTAGCGCCGCGCGGGCGTGAGCCCGCGACGGGAAACGTGGCGAGCCGGCCTTTTTGAAGCCGGACAAGCGTTTCGGGCGACGTGCTCATGATCTCCAGGCCGTCGATATGCATAAAGACCATATACGGCGACGGGTTCGTCGTCCGCAGGACGCGGTAGGCGTCCAGGAGGCTGCCGTCAAATGGGCTTTCAAACCGGCGGGAAATAACGGCCTGAAAGATATCGCCGTCGACAATGTATTCCTTCGTCTTTTCGACCATTTGGCAGTACGCGTCTTCGGTCACGTTGCAGGTGAACCCACCGGCCGCGCTTTTAGCGGGCGGTGCGGGCGGCGCTTCTTTGATCATCCGGACGATGGCCTCGATTTCCGCGACGGCCTGACCGTAGCTTTCCATAAGACGCCCGGTGTTCATGTTGACAATGACGCTGATTTTCTGCTTGAGGTGGTCGTAGGCGATGACCTTGTCAAAGAGCATCAGGTCGTAGTCGTTCAGCGCGCTTTTGCTGAGGTTCAAAACCGGCTCGGTATATCCGTACATGGCATATCCGAAGTGCCCGACGAAGCCGCCCGTGAACGGCGGCAGGTCCGGGATGCGCGGCGCGCGGTATTCGGACAGGAGTTCCCGAAGGACGGTGAGCGGCTTATCCGTCTTAACGGTTTTCAGCTGTGCGCCCTCGATCGTTACAAGGCCGTCCCTGCACGTCACGCGCAGGACGGGATCGTACCCCAGGAATGAATAGCGGCCCCATTTTTCCCCGCCCTCGACGCTTTCCAGCAGATAAAAGCGTTTGCTTTTCGCGGCCAGCTTTCGAAGCAGCAGGATGGGCGTCGTCACATCGGCGTAGATCTCACGGCAGACAGGTATCGTGTTGTAGGTTTTCGCGAGCTCCACAATCGTTTCGCAGCTTGGTGTCATCATGGCTTTTCACACATTTTCATTGATGGGATGAAAACGCCTTTCTAAAAAATAAAAAGCGGTACCGGGCAAAATAAAAAACTTCTGCCCCACAATGGGACAAAAGCTTAAACTTCTGCGGTACCACCCAAATTGACGATATAAAATCATCCTCTCGTTTTGCATACCATCATATGCACCCTACTGATAACGGACAGGGTTCCCGTCGGCGTCTACTCCCTTTACGGTTTCAAGCCGCCCTCGCAAGGCCATTTCAAAAAATCTGTGCTGCCGCATTCACACCAACCGGCGGCTCTCTGGATACACCCGATATTTTTGTACTATTCTTGCTCAAAGGTTTATGTATTCGATTGTTGCATTTTATGATATGATATCTCCGCGCATATGTCAAGAGATAATTTCACAGATTATTAACGTCCGCCCGCTTCGCCAGCCAATTGACGTAAAAGAAGCCGGGTGATATAATACATTAATTTGTAACCGTTGCTAAATTATTGCGATTTTCGGGAGATAAAGCGATGTGGCTTTCCGATAAGTGGACAGACTATGAACTGCTCGACTGTTCCGGCGGCGAGAAGCTGGAGCGGTGGGGCCGCTATCTGCTTGTGCGGCCCGACCCGCAGGTGATCTGGGAAACGCCGAAGAAGCATCCCGGCTGGTCAGATCCCCACGCGCGCTATGCCCGCTCATCGTCCGGCGGCGGCAAATGGCATAACAATAATCTGCCGGAAAGCTGGCGGATTAAATACGGTAAGCTTACATTCAATGTAAAGCCCATGAATTTCAAGCATACGGGCCTGTTCCCCGAACAGGCCGTCAACTGGGACTATATTGAACGGAAAATACGCGCCGCAAACCGGCCGGTCAATGTTTTGAACCTCTTTGCGTATACCGGCGGCGCGACGGCCGCGGCCGCCGCCGCAGGCGCCAGCGTCTGCCATGTCGACGCTGCGCGCGGCATGGTGAGCTGGGCGCGCGAGAACCTCCGTTCGTCCGGCCTTGAGGATAAACCGGTGCGCTGGATCGTGGACGACTGCGTCAAATTTATTGAGCGGGAAATCCGCCGCGGGCGCCGGTACGACGCCGTCATCATGGACCCGCCGTCTTACGGCAGGGGCCCGTCGGGTGAAGTGTGGAAGCTGGAAAACGACCTGTTCAGGTTCGTCAGTCTCTGCGCGCGCGTCCTTTCGGACGATCCGGTTTTTGCGGTGATAAATTCTTATACGACGGGGCTTTCCGCTTCGACGCTGACCTATATATCCGAAACGGTATTTACACGCGCCTTCGGCGGCCGATCCGAAAGCAGCGAACTGGGGCTTCCCGTTGTATCCAGCGGTCTCAATCTGCCCTGCGGCGCGACGTGCCGATGGGAGAGGTGAAGGATGAATACTGAAAGCCCGGAAAAGATCATAAAGACGGAAGACCTGCGATACGCTTACAAGACGGTCGAAGGGGAATTGCCGAAGATCGTCCTTCAGGACTTGAACCTGGAGATTGAGGCGGGTACGTTCATTGCGATACTGGGGCGCAACGGTTCCGGGAAAACGACGCTTGCCAAGCATTTCAATGCGATACTGCTTCCGATGGGCGGCCGCGTCCTTGTCGGCGGGATGGATACGGCCGATGAAGAGCTCCTGCTCGAGATCCGCCGCCGCGTCGGCATGGTGTTCCAGAATCCGGACAACCAGATTGTTGCCAATGTTGTGGAAGAGGACGTCGCCTTCGCCCCGGAAAACCTCGGCATTCCGCCCGAAGACATCCGCCGCCGCGTCGACGAGGCGCTCAAAACGGTGGGCATGTACGAATACCGCGAGCATGCGCCGCACCTTCTGTCCGGCGGACAGAAGCAGCGTATTGCCATCGCGGGCGTTTTAGCCATGGAGCCGTCGTGCATCGTATTCGACGAACCGACGGCCATGCTTGACCCCGCCGGGCGCGAGAGCATTGTGCGGATCATCAAAGAACTGCGGGACAGCGGCCGGGTGACGGTCGTTCTGATCACACACCACATGGAAGAGGCAATCGACGCCGACCGGCTCGTCGTCATGTCCGAAGGGCAGGTCGTTATGGACGGAGAGCCGCGTGACGTTTTCTGTAAAGTAGAGGCGCTGCGCAAGGCGGGGCTGGACGTGCCGGAAACGGTGGGCCTTCTGTATGAGCTGAACGCCGACGGTATGCGCCTCAGGCTCGACGCGCTGTCTGTTGAGGAATGCGCACAGGAGATTTACGCCGCGCTCGTTTAACGCAGCAGGGCTTTCATGGGCGTCATCGCCGCACCGGCGAGATGCACCGTCAAAAAAGGATGGTAATACGTTGGAGCCGCTTATTAAAACAGAAAAACTGACGCATATATACAGTGTGGACACGCCGTTCGAGCATGTCGCGATTCGTGATATAGATTTCGAGGTTTATAAGGGCGAGAGCCTTGGCATTATCGGTCAGACCGGCTCGGGAAAATCGACGTTTATCCAGCATCTCAACGGGCTTTTGAAGCCGACCTCCGGCAGGATCCTGTATAACGGGCAGGATATTTACGGTGCGAAAGAACGCACGCGTGACATCCGCTTCAAGGTCGGGCTCGTTTTTCAATACCCCGAGTACCAGCTGTTTGAGGAAACGGTTTTCAAGGACATAGCGTTCGGGCCGAAAAACATGAAGCTGTCCGAAAGCGAGATCGATGAACGCGTCCGGGAGGCGGCGGGATTTGTGGGGCTTTCGGAGACACTCCTCGATAAATCGCCGTTTGAGCTCTCGGGCGGACAGAAACGGCGCGTTGCCATCGCGGGCGTCATCGCCATGCTGCCTGAGGTTTTGATTCTGGATGAGCCGACGGCCGGACTCGATCCGCAGGGGCGCGACGAGATTATCAGCAACATAATGCAGTATAAACGCTCGACGGATTCGACCGTCATCATGGTCACGCACAGCATGGAAGACATTGCGCGCACGGTCGACCGCCTCCTTGTTTTCAACGGCGGCGATATCGTTATGGAAGGCACGCCCGCCGAGGTGTTTTCGAGAAGCGAGGAGCTCATGGATATTGGTCTGACTGTGCCGAAGGTCACGATGGTGGCAAACCGGCTCCGGTCTCTCGGCCTTCCCGTAAAAGAAGACATCTACACCGTCGGGCAGCTGAGGCAGGACCTGATCCGGATCAGGGGAGGGCGCGGCCATGATTAAAGATATCACGCTCGGCCAGTTTTTCCCGGGTGAATCGATCGTGCACCGGCTCGATCCGCGCACGAAGCTCACGCTGACGCTCGTATATATTGTTGCGCTCTTCACAGCCAAGGGCTATTTTTCCTACGGCCTGATGTTCGCGGTTTTAGTGACAAGCATACTGTTGTCCAAAATCAATATGAAGACCATACTCAAAAGCATCCGGCCGCTCATCTATATCATTATTTTCACCTTTGTGCTCAATATGCTGTTCACAAAAGGGACGCCTGCGTTTTCCTTCTGGATCATCACGGTGACATATGAGGGATTAACGCTTGCCGTGACGATGATCATCCGGCTCATCATGCTGATTACGGGGACGTTTCTTTTAACGTATACTACATCGCCGATCGCGTTGACGGACGGGCTGGAAAATCTCATGAACCCGCTTAAAAAGATACGGGTGCCGGTGCATGAGCTGGCGATGATGATGAGCATCGCGCTAAGGTTTATCCCGACGCTTATTGAGGAGACCGACAAAATCATCAGTGCACAGAAAGCGCGCGGCGCCGACTTTGAGTCGGGCAACCTTATCCGGCGGGCCAAAGCGATGCTACCGATATTGGTGCCGCTTTTCATCAGCGCGTTCCGGCGCGCCGACGAGCTGGCGGTGGCTATGGAAAGCCGCTGTTATCACGGCGGTGAGGGCCGTACGCGTATCAAGCAGCTAAAAATGCACAGACGGGACTTCACTGCGCTGATATTGGGCGCTGTAGTCCTTGCGGCCGTCATCGTACTCAGAATATTCGGGCTGTAAAGGCGGTGGAAGGAACACAACATGAGGAATATTGCCCTTCACCTCCGGTATGACGGCACGAAGTACCATGGATGGCAGGAGCAGAAAGAAGACGTTACGGTCGCGGCGACGGTCAACCGCGCGCTCTCGAAGATATGCGGACATGGGATTAAAGCGGTTGGCTGCGGACGGACGGACGCGGGCGTGCACGCCGAACGCTACTGCGCCAGCTTCAAAACCGATTCCCGCATACCGGCCGACCGGCTGCCGCTTGCATTAAACGCCCTGCTGCCGCCGGACATTGCCGCCGTAGCGGCCATAGACGCCCCTGAGGACTTTAATGCGATACTGTCATGCGTAAAAAAGGAATATACTTATAAAATATATAATGCGCGCATCCGCGACCCGTTTTTGATGAGCCGCGCGTATTTTTATCCGGCGCCGCTGGATGCCGGCATTATGGCCGATGCTGCGGCGCAGTTTGTCGGCAGGCATGACTTCAGGGGGGTGCGCTCCGTCGGGACGCATACGAAGACGACCGTGCGGACGGTCTATTGGTACGAGGTCGAGAAAAAAGCGCCCCTGATCAAGCTGCGCGTCTGCGCCGACGGCTTTTTGTACAATATGGCGCGTGCGATGGCAGGTACGCTTATTTACGCTTCCGAAGGCAAATTTAAGGCTGAAGATATTCCGCAGATGCTTCAAACAGGCGAGCGGAATCTTTTTGGGCCGACCGTCCCGCCGTGCGGCCTGTATCTGACGCGCATATGGTACGACGGGCCGGTCGGTGAAATGATGTCGAACGGATGAAATTATTCCAAAAAGTTAATTTTACGTAAATATTCTATCTTTTTATCATTAAAAATGTTAAACTCATTATAGGTTGAACAAATGGTGCGCTGCAGACTTTGGAAAAAGCAGCCGGAATATTTTAAATCTTCAGGGGCAGGTTTATGGCGACGGTCGAATCGCTCAAAAGGATAAAAAAGAAACGACGCAAAAGAAGAGGCTTAAAGATTTTGATGTCGGTCATTGGGCTGGCCGTCATTTCTGTTGCCGCCGCGGTTTTGATTACGAATAACTGGAAGCTGGATATCGACGGGCTCAAGCGCCTGTTTGCCGGCGCGGATGAAAAGGCGACAGTGACGGAATTTCTGTTTGAAACAGGTTCCGATGTGGATTCAGCCGCTTTCAACGGCGGTCTTGCGGTGGCCTCGACGGCCGGATTGCAGGTTATTGACCGCAGCGGCGAGACCGTATTTAAAGAGACGCTGCAGCTTACTGTCCCGACGATCGTCACAGGCGGGGAAAACGGAGCGGTTTATGATTTGGGCGGCTATTGCCTGAAGCTATTTGACCGGGCCGGCGTAATAGAAAGCATAACGGCGCCCGGGAAGATCATATCCGCACGTCTGAATTCGGACGGCTGGCTTGCGCTGTGTACGCAGAAGAGCGGGCTCAAGGGGCTTGTCACGGTTTATAACGCCAAAGGCGGCGAAGAGTACCAATGGCACTCGGCAAAAGGGTATACGCTGTCGGCAGAGGTCTCGCCGAACAACAAGGAACTGGCGGTTTTGACACTCACTGAAGACGGCAGCAAAATTGTGTTCTACGAGCTTGACAGTGAGGACGAAAAAGCATCCTCGACGCTATCCGGAGAACTTGTCACGGAGATTGCGTACATAAACGGGGACAGCGTCCTTGCGGTAGCTGAGGAAAGGCTCGTCGTAATCCGGTTGGAAGACGGCGGCTGCGATACGCTCATCGACTACACCGGCAAATACCTGGCCGGGTATTCCATTGACAGTCAGGACTTTACCGCCCTTGTCCTCAAAGACTATCTGGTAGGGGACCAGGGCAGCATCGTGACGCTTGACCGATCCGGCGATACGCTCGGGACGTTCACGACAGAGCGGAAGGTATTGTCGGTTTCGGCTGACGGTGATTATTTGGCCGTGCTTTATAGCGACGGACTTGTCATATACGATAAAAACCTTAACGAATGCGCCGAATTTGACGATACGGCCGGAGCGGTCGAGACGATCATGCGATCCGACGGCACCGCGCTGTGCGTCACGGCACATTCCGCGGCGGTCAAAAAACCCGTTGCTGATTGAAATCCGGCCTGAAAGGAGCAAACGAACGTTGAGTACGGCAATAGACATTGTATTGGTCTTAATTGTTGCTTTCAGTGCATGGAGGGGCTTTCGGAACGGTTTTATTCGCGGGGTATTCGGCGTGCTGGCTATAATCATTGCCATTTACGGCGCCAACCTGATTGCCAAAACGTATTCCGGTGAATTCACCAGTATGCTGGAACCGTTTGTAGGCGGTATCGTCGACAAATCCATCACGGGCGTTATGAGCGATGAAGACCCGGATGAAAGTGTGGACGGCGGCACGGGCGTGCCGACAGATGAAGAAATAAATGACGAAACGGATATCGATGCCAATGACATAAAAGATGCGCAGGCAGATTCCGGTACAAACGTTTACGATATCAGTTATAAAGCCCTTAGAGGGATTGGTATTTCGGAAGAAGCTTCCGAGCAGATTGCCGGTAAAGTCGAAAGTGAAATTGACAGCGTCGGCCAGCAGATGTCCAACAACTTAACGCAGAAACTTTGCGACGTGCTGGCTTATATTGCGGTTTTCGGGATATCATTTATTTTGATTGCAATTGTCTTTGCCGTTATCGGCAATGTCGTCAATCTGGCGTTTTCACTTCCAGGCATCGAAACGGTCGACAGGATTATCGGATTGGTTATGGGCCTTTTAAGGGGTCTTCTGATTATTCTGGCAATAGGAGTCATAATCCGTTATCTCGGGCTGCTTTCGGCCGATACGGTTGAAAAGACCGTTTTACTCAAATATCTGATCAATAATAACCCGATTGCAAATATTCTTGGGATTTAAGCCGTATAGTACAGTAGGTGATTGCCGTGAAGAATCTTCCAAACATATTATCCTCCATACGCATAGGTCTTGTACCCGTTTTTGTGGTGGTATATTTCTGCGAGAGCGGAAGCGTTAAGATTTATGCGGCGGTCGTATATGCGTTGGCTTCAGTTACGGATTTCCTGGACGGCCATATTGCAAGAAAATATAATCTGACGTCAAACCTGGGAAAGATATTGGATCCCCTCGGCGACAAGCTTATGACGCTGACCGTTTTGACCTGTATCACGATTGATGGGGTCATACCCGTATGGGCGGTTGCTCTGGCGTTGGGTAAGGAATTGATTATGATCGGCGGCGGCGTTGTCATCCGAAAAAAACAGGGCGGGATTATACCGCCGGCCAACATTTTTGGAAAGACTTCCACTGTTGTCTTTTTCATCGTATGTGTTACACTGATGTTATTTCGAAACATACCCGAGAAAACTGCCACGATTATGATATCTGCGGCCATCGCGCTCATGATGATGGCGCTCGTCAGTTATATAAAGACATTTATAGGCGTCACTCAGGAAACGGACGAATTTAACGGAAATACTTAAGTCATGGATATGACTGCCCGGAATCAAGCTGAATTTAAAGAGGTAATATAAATGCGACCAACAATATGTGCACGATGTAAAAAAAATCCCGCTGTGATCTTCATCACGAAGATCGAAAACGGCGAGTCGACCAACGAGGGTTTATGCCTCAAGTGCGCCAAAGAACTGAATATTAAGCCGGTTGAGGATATAATAAAAAAACTGGGTCTTTCGGATGAAGATCTCGATAATCTTACGGACGAAATGGTGGAGGCGATGGGCGGTATTGAGAGCCTGGCCGAAGTGGAAAACACGGAGGAAGAAGGCAAAACCGCTACATTTCCATTCTTGAACAGGCTTTTCAACAGCTCGGAGGACGCGCCGTCCCAAAGCGAATTTCAGCGCCCTGGACGGGAACCGAAGGATGCCCCATCCGGCGCCCCGAATACAAAAAAACGCAAATATCTTGAGAATTACTGCCTGTCTCTGACCCAGCGCGCGCGGGAAGGCAAGCTCGACCAGATGATCGGACGGGAAGTGGAGACCGAGCGTGTTATTCAGATTTTAAACAGAAGGCAAAAAAATAACCCTTGCCTCATCGGAGAGCCGGGCGTCGGCAAAACGGCAATCGCGGAGGGGCTGGCCCAGCGCATCACCGACGGGAACGTCCCGTTTAAGCTGCGGGATAAAGAGGTCTACCTTCTGGATTTAACGTCTCTTGTTGCCGGAACGCAGTTCAGGGGCCAGTTTGAAGGCCGCATGCGGGGTCTCATCGAAGAGATTAAAGCGCAGCAGAATATCATTCTTGTCATTGACGAAGTGCATAACCTCGTCGGGGCGGGCGACGCCGAAGGCTCCATGAACGCGGCCAATATATTAAAGCCCGCGCTGTCGCGCGGCGAAATACAGGTCATCGGCGCCACGACGTTTACCGAGTACCGCAAACATATCGAGAAGGATTCGGCGCTCGAACGCCGTTTCCAGCCCGTAACGGTCAGTGAACCGTCCATTTCGGAGACGATCGATATCATTATGGGCGTCAAGCATTATTATGAGAAATTCCACGGCGTTACGATTACCGAGGAGGCTGCCCGGCAGGCGGTCATTTTATCCGAACGGTATATTACGGACCGGTTTTTACCGGATAAAGCCATAGACCTCATTGACGAAGCCTGTTCCGACATGAATTTAAAGAGCGCGCAGATCACGCGGATGGACACGATCCGCAAGGAAAAAGCCGACCTCATGAAAGAGCGGGAAATGCTGCTGTCATCTGCCGTAAGCGGCGATGATTACGCGCGCCTGGCAGAGATCAGAAGCCGGGATATACAGGTCTCGGAAGAGCTTGCGCAGCTTGAAAAAGATCCTCCGCCGGAACTCACCATCGATAATCTGGCCCGTGTGATCGAGCTTTGGACGAAAATACCAGCTTCCAGCATACGCGAGGACGAATACAAGCGTCTCAGCGAACTCGACAAGCGGCTTAAAACGCATATCATCGGACAGGACGAGGCGGTCGAAAAGGTATGCGCCGCCATACGGCGTAACCGCGTCGGCATATCCGGCAAACATAAACCGGTTTCATTCATATTCATAGGCTCGACCGGCGTCGGTAAAACCGAGCTCGTAAAACGCCTTTCACAGGACCTGTTCGACTCGCCCGAAGCCCTTATACGGCTCGATATGTCGGAGTTTATGGAGAAGCACTCCGTTTCACGCATTATCGGTTCGCCGCCGGGATATGTCGGTTATGACGAAGCGGGTCAGCTGACGGAGAAAATCCGCCGGAAGCCATACAGCGTCGTCCTCTTTGACGAAATCGAAAAAGCGCATCCCGACGTCCTCAACATCCTTTTGCAGATTCTGGACGACGGGCACATTACGGATGCCCACGGCCGCACGGTCAATTTCGAAAATACGATCATCATTATGACGACGAACGCCGGCTCAGACAAAAAAGACGGCGCCGTCGGTTTCAACCGTACGATCAACGAACAGGGGAAAGAAAAAGCGCTCAAAGCCTTAAACGATTTCCTCCGTCCGGAATTTATAAACCGCGTGGACGAGATCGTTTATTTCAACCATCTGTCCGAAGAAGATTTCAAGAAAATAGCCCGGCTTATGCTCGAAGAGCTGCGTGAAGCTATGGCGGACAAGAAACTGGAACTCAAATATGACGACAGCCTGATCGAATATCTGACAAAAAAATCCTTCTCCTATACGTACGGCGCGCGGAACCTCCGCCGCCTGATCCAGCGGGAGATCGAAGACAGGATAGCCTCCGAAATCATTGCAAATTACGCCCGTCCGGCAAAACAGATCGGACTGACGGCTGTCAGCGGCGAGATTCAAATACTGGCTGCATGACACACGCATTGACACTCAAAGTTAAAAGCTGTGTACGATTTGCCGCCGTAAGCTGCGATTTTGATAACAGGTTCGAACGCCGGGACCTAAAATAGCGCGTTTCGTTAAGACTGCGCGTCCGCATTTGTTCATAATGAACAAAAACGGGCGTGCAGTTATTGCATTTAAAGGCGCAAAGCACTTAGAGGAGCAAGGTTGCCAAGAAGTATTGTCAACTTCAGAAAAGTGACAAAGTAGGGGATAAGATTGACAGTTGAGGAGATTGAGAGATAATTATAGGGTCAAGCACAAGCAAGGGCGGCAGGCCGCAGGGAAACGGGCGGACGGGCTGCCGAAAAGAAAGAAAAAGAGAAGAATAATTAATTGATATAGGAAGAGGGAAGAAGGGGGTCGCCAGGGTAGCGGACAAAAAGGATCCGGGACAGGAGAAGCCCAAGAAAGCGAGAGCAAAAAACAGGAGGTGAGCTGGTGGAACAACAGTATGTCGAATTCAACAATCTGGGAAAAGCATTTCCGGGCGTACAGGCGCTGAAGGATGTAAGCTTCCGAGTAGAGGGAGGCCAGGTATGCGCGCTGTTGGGAGAGAACGGCGCGGGAAAGAGCACGTTGTTAAAGATACTGAGCGGAGATCTACAGCCTGACGAAGGATATGTGAGCATAAACGGAGAAGAACAGAAATTTACATCACCATATCAGGCAATAAGTGCGAGTATCAGCGTAATCTATCAGGAGCGTCAGCTGGTGGCGTCGCTGAATGTTATGGAGAACATATTTCTGGAAGATCTGCCGACGAGCAAGCTGGGGATAATCAACAAAGCGGAGCTGCGGAAGCGGACGCAGGAGATCATCGACATATTTGGGCTGCCGATCAAGCCGACGGATATAGTGGGACGTTTATCGGTAGCGTACCAGCAGATGGTAGAGATCATGAAAGCGTACCGGCGGGACTCGGACATCATAGCGTTTGACGAGCCGACGGCGCCGCTTACGGATACGGAGATAAAGATACTGTTCCAGCTGATAAAGCAGCTTAAGGAACGGGGTAAGGTTATACTGTATGTATCGCACCGGATGGCGGAGATATTTCAGGTAACGGACGACATTGTTGTGTTGAAAGACGGACGGATGGTAAAGACGTTCAAGACGTCGGAGACGAGCGAGAAAGAGCTCATCACGGCGATGGTCGGACGGGACATAGGGGACACGTATGCCAACTTAAAGCGGAACGACAAGATGGGGGACGTTTTGCTTGAGGTAAAGAATCTGAAGACGGACGACATACACGACGTAAGCTTCCAGCTGCGGAAAGGCGAGGTATTGGGATTTGCCGGACTGGTAGGCGCGGGGCGTACGGAAGTGATGCGGGCGATATTCGGAGCGGATCCGATCATATCGGGCGAGATCAGGATGGAAGGGGAGCCGGTACATTTCAAGTCGCCGAAGGACGCGATAGACCATGGCATAGCGCTGTGTCCTGAGGATCGAAAAGATCAGGGACTGGTATTGGGCCGGTCGATCCGGGACAACATATCGATGCCGGTATTGGAGAAGGTAAAGAAGGGGTTGTTCCTGGACGAGAAAGCCGAGACGGAGCTGACGATCGACGCGGTGAAGAAATATTCGATCAAGACGCCGACGGTGGACAAGCTGGTATTTGAGCTTTCGGGCGGGAACCAGCAGAAGGTGATACTGGGGCGTTGGACGTCGGACAAGATGGTAACGAAGATACTGATACTGGACGAGCCGACGAAAGGCATAGACGTCGGTACGAAAGCGGAAGTATACCAGATGGTGTGCGATTTTGCCAAGCAGGGCATCGGCGTTATCTTCATATCATCGGAACTGACGGAAGTGTTGAATGTCAGTGACAACATTATCGTAATGTACAACGGACGCATTACAGGTAAGGTTGCACGTCAAGAGGCAACAGAAGAGCGTGTTCTTGAACTCGCTATGCATGAATAAGGGAGGAAGCCATGGACAATCAATCTGGGATTAAAAAACTTACCAACTCGAAAGGTTTTACACTGATTATCGTAATGGCGGTGATTATTGTGGGCTTCTGGCTCATCAATAAAAACTACTTATCAGACGATAACATCCGGAATATTCTCAACGCAGCCAGTTTGACCGGTACAATCGCCATCGGCATGGGCTGTCTGCTCCTCAGCGGACAAATCGACCTGTCGTCCGGCGCGACCGGCATGATGGGCGGCGTTATTATAGCGTTTTTGCTTCAAACAGGTATGCCGTGGTTTCCGGCGCTTATTATAACACTTCTCTTCGGCTGCGTTATCGGCTTGATCAACGCGTTTTTCGTCAACGTACTTAATTTCATGTCTTTCATTTCATCATTGGCGATGATGACGGCGCTGCAGGGACTCGGGCTCGTTTTCACGAATGCGCAGAACATTGCCGTCAGCAACCAGAATTTCTGGGCGCTCGGCTCCACAAATGTATTGGGCATCATCCCGATGCCATTTTTCATAATGCTGGTTTTGTATATCGTTTACGGTTTTATCCTGACAAGCACTAAGTTTGGCAGAAGGGTATATATGTGCGGCGGCAACCGCAACGCGGCGCGTCTGGCCGGTATCGATCCCAAAAAGACCCACCTTGTTCTGTTTATAAACAATTCGGCGATTGCCTGCCTGGCCGGCTCCATGATGACGGCGCGTATGCATATGGCGTCTCCAAATGCCGTGTTGGGTTCCGAGCTGTCCGCCATCACGGCGGCCGTCCTCGGCGGCATTTCGTTTATGGGCGGCGGCGGCGGTATGGGCGGCGCCTTTATCGGCCTCATGCTGCTCAACACCTTTACAAACGGTCTTGTTGTTATCGGACTCGGTTCCTATTGGCAGATTATCGCTCAGGGCATTTTGCTTATCGCGGCCCTGACGCTCGACTTCTTCCGTGAAAGGGGCAGGATCCGGGCGCTGAAGGCGAGCGCTGAATAGGCGTAAACAGCATCACATTTTTATCGACAAACTGAAACCGCGCGGCAGTATGCCGCGCGGTTTTCACTGTATACAAAGGCATCAGAGGATGCCTTTGTATACAAATAAAGGTTCTCGGTCTGCGGACCTCGCAAAGTAAGGCTTTTCGGAAATGAATTCTTCAAAGCCTTGAAATCAAACAATTTTCGCCGACGAGACCAGACAACTCGCCGTCGCCGGCGAAAATTAAATCGCTCGGCGATTGGACGCCTGGACGTGTACGAAGACCTATGTCTAAAACTGAAAATGCGCGGCAGTATGCCGCGCGGTTTTAGAGTTATAAAATCTTCAGTCTTTACGCTTGAGCTTCTCCTTTGTGCCGTCCGGGTGCATGATATATGTGTTGTCAAGCGTGCTTTCCAATGATCCGCGAACCGCTGCGACATATTCCTGACGAAGCGCTTTCTGCAGCGCTTTTTCATCCTCCGTCAGACCGCAGGTTTTTGATTTCCGTGCCAATTCATTGATTTTGTCGATCTTGCTTTGTTCCATATTTTTCTCCTGTTGCAGGCAAGCGCCGGGCGTCGCCTAAAATGTTAAGTTTCCGGGGGTCCTTGGGTACGGGATGGTGTCCCGGATATTTGCGATGCCGGTCAGATACATGATAAACCGCTCAAGCCCGACGCCGAATCCGGCGTGCTTGACGCTGCCGAACCGGCGGAGGTCCGTATACCATTTAAGGGCGTCTCGGGGGATATCCATTTCCTCCATGCGTCCGACGAGACGGTCGTAACGCTCTTCCCGCTGCGAACCGCCGATGAGTTCCCCGACGCCGGGTACGAGCAGATCACACGCAGCGACCGTTTCTCCGTCGTCATTTAACCGCATGTAAAACGCCTTGATCTGCTTGGGGTAATCCGTGATAAATACCGGTCCGCCGGCGATTTGCTCGCAGATATACCGCTCGTGCTCCGTTTTCAGGTCCGCGCCCCATGAAACGGGGTATTGAAACGACGCAGTTGACTTTTCAAGCTGCCGGACTGCATCCGTGTAAGTTATCGTCTTAAAGCCTGTTTCAGCGACCGTATTAAGCCGTGTGAGCAGCGTGTGATCGCGGTCGACGTAGTCGTTGAAAAACGTAAGCTCCGCCCGGCACTTTTCCAGAACCGTCCGGATACAGTGCCGGATGAGCGCTTCCATGACGGCCATATCGTCCTCAAGGTCGCAAAAGGCCATCTCGGGCTCGATCATCCAGAACTCGCTCATATGCGTGGTCGTATTGGAATTTTCGGCCCTGAACGTCGGACCGAAGGTGTAGACCTTATCGAAGCCAAGCGCGAACGGCTCGGCGTGCAGCTGGCCGGAGACGGTCAGACACGCGTGTTTTCCGAAGAAATCCTTTGCCCAGTCGCAGTCGTCCGGGCGTGTCGTGACCGAAAACACCTCGCCGGCGCCTTCGGCGTCGTTTCCCGTTATGATCGGCGCCGCGATATAAATAAACCCGTTTGACTGAAGATAGTCGTGGATTGCGGCCGATACGGCCGAGCGGACCCGGAAGATGGCCGAGAAGGTATTGGTCCGCGGTCTCAAGTGGGGGACCTCCCGAAGAAACTCCAGCGAATGCCGTTTTTTCTGCATCGGGAAATCAGCGTCGCAGCCGCCTAAAAGCACGATTTCCCGGGCCCGGATCTCAAACGGCTGTTTGGCTTCCGGCGTCAGCACAAAAATGCCCGTCACCTCGACAGCCGAGCCGGTGGGGTGTTTGGATGATGCTTTAAGACCGGCATCCGCGTCCATATCATAGACGATCTGGCAGCTCGAAAAAGCGGACCCGTCATTGAGCTGGATAAAGCCGATATGTCCGTTATTGCGATTCGTCCGCAGCCAGCCGCGCACACGTACCTCCCGGCCGGAAGCGGCCGGGTCTTTCTGCATAATGAGCAGCTGAGATATGAGCGTGTATTTGTCGCGTATCATGACGGAGCTCCTTTTGTCTGTTTAATTATACCTGCTTAAAAAGTATAAAATAAACGGCCGGGATATTCAACCAAAACGTGGACCAAGCATCCATACCGGAAGTTAAGGAATATCATAGAATATGGTTTATAATGCTGTTCTTCCAATAAGGGATGGATAAGATTTGTGAAGAAGTTTTTTTGCCCTGCAAAGCCGAGGAGGAGAGCGGGCTGACGCGCGCCGACGACTTAAACGCGGCAGGGCGGAAAATTAACCGCAAAGATGCCTTTTTTTAATGGAAGAACAGTATAAGACCGAAACAGCCTTAAGAAGGTAGCCAGAAAGGATGATCATTTTGACAATTTACGTTGTGAAGCCGGGCGACTCGCTTTACGCTATCGCGAATAAATACGGCGTTACAGTCGACGCGCTGATTTACGACAACCAGATATCGGACCCGCTGAAGCTGGTAGAAGGACAGTCGCTCTTTATACCCGTGACGCGCGTGGAATATCGGGTGCGGCCGGGCGACAGCCTGTATACAATCGCGCGATCGTATAATACGAGCGTCGACGCGCTCCTGTCGGCTAACCCGTCGCTGACGAACCGTTCAAGATTATACCCGGGCCAGACCGTCGTCATTCCGTTCCCGGACGAAATGCTTGGCAGCGCCCAGGTAAACGGGTTTACCGTCAGAACTTCGCCGGCGACCATAGACGAAACACTGCCGTACCTTACATACATAAGCGTGTTTTCCTGGCAGGCCGACACGACCGGCGGTATCACGCCAATTAACGACGAAGCGGCGCGAACCGCCGCTCAAGCCCAAAATGTGGCCGCGCTCATGAGCGTGACGAATATCCAGCCGGGCGGTGGGTTTTCAAGCGATATTGCGCACGCTGTCTTGACGGACGAAGCCGCGCAGGACACGTTTTTGACGAATATCACGGCGGCGATGCGGCAGCGGGACTACTATGGCGTCATTTTTGATTTTGAATACATTTATCCGTTTGACCGGGACAGCTATAACCAATTTTTGCGTCGGGCCGTGCAAATGCTGCACGCACAGGGCTATGTCGTCATGACGGCGATCGCGCCGAAGATTTCCGCAACGCAGACAGGGACGCTGTACGAAGCGCACGATTACCCGGCGCATGGAGAAATTGTGGACTATGTCATCATTATGACGTATGAATGGGGGTATTTATACGGTCCCGCCATGGCCGTGGCGCCAATCGACCAGGTGCGGCGTGTGCTTGATTACGCCGTTTCCGCCATCCCGCCCGAAAAGATACTTATGGGGATGCCCAATTACGGATACGACTGGACGCTGCCGTTTGTCAGGGGCAGCGCGGCCGATCCTGTATCGAACACGGAAGCCGTGCAGTTGGCGTCGGATGTCGGTGCGGTCATACGGTATGACGAGAAATCGCAGGCGCCTTTTTTCAATTACTATGACAGGGAAAGGAAAAAACACGAGGTCTGGTTCGACGACGCGCGAAGCATTCAGGCCCGTCTGCGGCTGATCCGCGATTACAGCATGGCAGGGCTGAGTTACTGGACGATCGACGACTTGTTCCGTACGCAGTTTCTTGTGCTCGAATCCATGTATAAGATCAGCAAGGTGCTATAAATAAAAAACACGCCGGCAGAGGCCGGCGTGTTTTTTATAAAACGCTCACCGGACGGAGGGAAACAGTACGGTAAAAGTTGTTTGTCCGGAGTCGCTTTTTGCGAAGATTTTTCCGCCGTGCTCGCGTACGATGTTTATGGCGATGGACAGGCCAAGTCCGTAACCGCCGCTGCTTCTGGCCTTGTCCCGGCGGTAGAAGCGCTCAAAAACAAGCGGCAGTTCTTCCTTTGGGATGGTTTCGCTGTCGTTTGTGACTTCAAAGCAGACTTCGTTTTTGCCGATACTTCTTTTCAGGACGACCGAAATGAGGCTTTTGGGCGTTGAATACTTACAGGCGTTGTCCAGGATGATCTCCGTCAGGCGGCGCAGCCGAATAGGGCCGCCGCTGACAAACAAGCCGTTTTCCAGGCTGTATTCAAAGCGTTTGCCGGCGTCGTACAATATCGGTTCAAAAATCAAAACGGCATTGTTCACAAGCGTGCTGAAATCGACCTTTTCAGGTATGACTGTGTTCTCGATACTGTCGGAACGGGCAAGCTGCAGCAGGTCGTCAACAAGCAGCTTCATATGCCGGGCTTCCTCCAGGATGTTTTCGAGTCTCAGCAGGGTTTTCTTATCCTGTATTCGCGCGTCGCCGGAAAGCATTTCAACATTGGACAATACGACCGTGAGCGGCGTTTTAAGCTCATGCGAGGCGTCGGCGACGAACTGACGCTGGCTGTTCCAGGCTTTTTCCACCGGCCGCACGATCCAGCGCGCGAGCAGGACGCTTACGCCGAAAAAGACAAGCAGCGCAGAAAGGCCGATCAGCGCGGAAGAAAGCAGCAGGTCTTCAATGATGCTTTTGTCCGTTGAAATGTCCACAAATGCAAGATGCGTTTCGCCGAACGGCGTTTCCCGTATCATGAAGCGAAGGCTGTAGTCCCGGAGTATACCGGATTCATCGCCGGTTTCCAGAGCCTGTTTTATTATGTCGGCAACATCACTGTCCGGCAGGTTGAATATCTGGTTTGTCTGTGAAATGATCGTCCCGTTCTCGTCGGTTATAACGGTGAGCGCGGGCATGCGCCGGTCGCCGGGTTTATCGCCGTCCGGCGATATCATACTAATGCTTTTAAGAGCGCTGTCAAGGGCGAACGCTGTTTGCTGCTGCATGTTTCGGGACGTGAAAATTAAAATGCCGACAAATGCCGAGATCATGAGGACCGTCACGACGGACATGATGACAAGGATGAATTTCCGCCGAAGTTTTAAAATCAACCGTCCGTCACCTCCAGATGATAGCCGACCCGGCGAACGACGGAGACGGCCACCTTTGATTTTAAAAACGCCAGTTTCTTACGCAGGAAAGACATGTAAGCCTCGACATTGTTGTCGTCCGCGTCGGAGTCGTAGCCCCAGACTTTAAGCAGTATGGATTCCTTGGACAGGATGGTTTCGCCGTTTAATATGAGCAGCTGCATGATGGCCAGTTCCTTGAAGCTGAGGCGTACCGAGTTCCCGCCGCATTTGAGCTCACAGGTGGCGGGCTGAAGCGTCAGGTCACCGTAACTTATGACATCGGGAACAATCTCGCTCCGGCGCCGCAGGATGGACCGCAGGCAGGCGGAAAACTCCGCGACTTCAAACGGTTTGGTCAGGTAGTAGTCCGCGCCGGAATCGAGTCCCATGACGCGGTCTTCAAGATTTGATTTGGCCGTAAGCATTAAAACAGGTGTATGGACTTTTGCGCTGCGCAGACGGCGGAGTATTTCAAAACCATCGATTTTTGGAAGCATGACGTCCAAAACGATTGCGTCATATATGCCGCTGAGGGCATTGTCCAGTCCGCTTTCGCCGTCATAGGAGACATCCGCGATATCGTTGCCGCCCGTAATGATATCCGCCAGCGTGTTGGCGAGCCGGACCTCGTCTTCAATGACCAGTATTCTCATGTCGAGGCCTCCTTTTACAGAACGCTTCTTCAGGGTGTTCGTTATGCATTGGCTGCTGTTGAAACAGAAGCTTTGAGGTAATCATTATAAACGCTCAAGCTTAAGCGGGGCTTAAAAGATGCGAAAGAGCCGGTAAATAAAAGAATTTTAGCAAAACTTGGATTATTTTTCAGGTTATTTTAAGCCAAAACGGATACGATTCCGATACAGCATATCCAGCACGACAGGGGGAAACAAACAAATGGGCAATAATCCTGAAGCCGAAACCGTAAACAAACAGGGTGCGGAAAAAGCCGCTGGCAAAAAGCAAAAGCATAAAGAAAAAAAACAGCGGAAAAACAAAGATAAGCCTCAATTTAAGAAGAAAAAAACCAAGCTGCGCACGATCATACTACTTGCTATTATTGTTTTGATACTTGCCGGCGGCGGGTATGGCATCTATAGGCTTTTTTTCTATGAGGAGCCTATCGAGATCGTAACGGGCACGACTGTACGGGATTCGATCACTACCGTCATTGAGGGTTCCGCCGTGACGTCTCCGACTTCGTTTCAAATGCTGGCGGTTCCCGTTGAAGGTATAGTTGACGAGGTATATGTCAGTCAGGGCGATACCGTTGAGGTAGGCGACCTGCTTTATACAATCGACGGGGACAGCATTGAGGAAGATGTTGCTGATCTGGAGGCGACGATCGCGGATTATGAAGATCAGCTTGATGAACTATACGAAAGCATCGGGAACCTGACGGTCAACGCGCCGTTTTCAGGAAAGCTGCTGAATGTATCTGTTAATGACGAGGACGAAGTCAGCGCAAATACAGCGATTGCTACGCTCGTCAATGACAGTAAAATGCTTGCGGATCTTTATTTCAGCACGGCATATAAAGATTATATCACAGAAGGAATGGCCGCGGAAGTTTCCATACCGGTATATATGACGACGCTGACAGGGTCTGTTGCGGATATAAAAGATGTCAGTTACATAACAGCGGAAGGTGCGGAGTGCTTTAAGGTCACGATTGCCATCGATAATCCCGGCATCCTTACAGAAGGACTTGATGTAACGGCGACAATCACATCGGCAGGTCTAGTGATGAGCCCGGCTGATTCCGGGACGCTTGAATACTATCAGACAAAAACAATTACAGCAGGCGCAAGCGGCGAGATTACATTATATAATTTAGACGATTCTCTGAGAGTTTCCTCAGGCGATCTGCTTGCAGTTATCGACAACGACAGTTATGAAAACCAGGTTGAAACACTGGAGAAAAAGATCGACTCGGCAAATCTGGGCCTCGATGAACTCAATGAGAATATGGCGGATTGCTCAGCGACGGCCGAAGTGGCCGGGACGGTTATTTTTGTCCGCATAGAAGCGGGGGACGAAGTTACAGCCGGCACCTCGAGCATGGCCATTTACAATACGGATACTATGGAGATCGAAGCGGATATCAACGAAATCCAAAATGAATATATCGAACTGGGTATGGAAGTTGCAATAACAAAATCGGGTGCGACATCCGATCAGACATATGTTGGGACGATAACCGAAGTCAGCCTTGAGGCGACATCTTCAAACGGTGTGGCGTACTTTCCGATAACCGTAACGATCGAGAGTGAAGGCGCACTTTCTTCCGGTGTGTATGTGTCCTATTCGATCACGGCGGCGCAGGCCGAAGACGTTGTTTTGGCGCCTGTGGCAGGTGTCAAGCAGACAACGGCCGGCACATGCCTGTTTATCGAGTCCGATACACCGCCGGAAGATGCTGTTGAACTGGATGAGGGTATCGTTCCGGACGGTTTCTACGCGGTCGTTGTCGAGACGGGTCTCTCCAGCAACAATTATGTGGAAATCACAAGCGGCAACGTTGAAGAAGACGTGACGGTCTTTGAACAGTATGTCTCGACCGGAAGCAGTGTATCCGGCAGCGATAAAACGTCCGAATCCCAGGATAGCGAGTTCCCGATGCCCGGCGGAGACTTCTCGGGCATGCAGGGCGGCGGCGGAATGCCCGGTGGCATGGGCGGCGGCCCCATGGGTTAAGCGAGGGACCTGAAATGCTTATTAAAGTACAAGACGTCTACAAAATATATGCCGAAGGACAAGAGAGCGAGGTACGGGCGTTAAACGGTGTCAACTTTGAAATTGATTACGGCGAATATGTTTCAATAATCGGCACCTCCGGCTCCGGCAAATCGACGCTGATGAACATTCTGGGCTGTCTGGATACGCCGACAAGAGGAGATTATTATCTCGATGACGTCAACGTCAAGGAACTGTCGGATAACGACCTGTCAAAGATCCGCAGCCTGAAGGTCGGATTCGTTTTCCAGGGATATAACCTGATCCCGACGCTCAATGCCTTTGAAAATGTCGAGCTGCCGCTCATCTATCAGGGAGTTGCAACCTCAAAGAGAAGAGATGCTGTTCAGGAAGCGCTCGAGCGGGTTGGACTTTGGGAGCGGCATGAGCACCGCCCGTCTGAAATGTCCGGCGGTCAGCAGCAGCGCGTGGCCATTGCCAGAGCCATAGCAACAAAAGCGCCGATCCTGATGGCCGACGAGCCGACCGGAGCGCTTGACTCGAAGACAGGCGTGCAGATCATGGATATTCTGGCAGAACTCAATAAAAGCGGCAGCACGATTATCCTGATTACGCACGATATGGCCATTTCCAGAAGCGCCAACAGGATTGTACGGCTGAAAGACGGATTGATCATCAGTGACGGTCCAAAGGAGGAATTGAGCGAATGAACCTGGCGCAGTCCTTTCGAATGGCGCTTGCAACGATCAAGACAAATAAGGTCCGTTCATTTCTGACAATGCTGGGGATCATTATCGGCGTCACCGCCGTCATCGCCCTTGTATCCGTCATGCAGGGATACAATGCAGATATAACGGAATATTACGAAAAAATGGGCGTCAATAAAATTACGGTATCTGCTTCAGTATACCAGTTTTACGATTCCGAGAAGCTGACAGAGGAGCTAAACAGCTATGTCCTCAATGATATCAGTGACATGGCGACCGGCGTTACCCCCTCCATCGAAACCTCAGGCACGCTTTCATACCGGAGCGAGTCGCTTGATACGTCCTCCGTATACTTGGGCAACGAACAGTTTTCCATATGCAATAACTTTGATATCAACGAGGGACGCGATCTTGCGTACATGGATATCGCCGGCGCCAATCACGTGTGCGTCATTGGCAGCTATGTTGCAGAGACAATGTTCGGCTATAACGACCCAATCGGCGAAACGCTTTACTTTAACGGCTTCCCGCTGGAAGTTGTAGGCGTTTACTATGAGAAAGACGGCTCGACAGAATCTTCTATGGATGATATGATTGTTATGCCGTATACGCTCAACGCCGAGGTGTTGGGGTATGTTACCGTTTCCGGCTATACCGTAAAAGCGGCGGATGCAACCGTCATGGATACGCTGTACGACAGCCTCGACTCTTTTTTAGAAAGCGAGATTGACGATTACACCGGTACGTATTCGCTGACGAATGAAAACACGGAGCTGGAGGAGAGTGAGGAGGAGGCGGCTTCCATCTCGCTCGTACTTGGTGCTGTCGCCGGCATTGCTTTATTGGTTGGCGGCATCGGCATCATGAATATCATGCTTGTCACCGTAACGGAACGCACGCGTGAAATCGGTATCCGAAAGGCTATCGGCGCCAACCGCCGTGCGATCATCACGCAGTTTCTTATCGAATCCGGTGTGTTGTCGGCGCTGGGCGGGATCATCGGCATTATACTGGGATTTATTATTACGGTCATCGTCGGAAAAGCCATGTATGATATGATACTGGTTCCGAATACGTTTATGGTGCTCGCTTCGTTTTTCTTCTCGATCGGCATCGGCATCGGGTTCGGCCTGTATCCGGCTATAAAGGCCTCGGCTTTAGCGCCTGTTGAAGCATTACGAGCGGAATAGGGAACGAATCATAAGCAAGGGAGACAGAGAAATGAAAAAAATCCTTACATTACTGCTGGCGGCGGCAATATGCCTTTCCGGTCTTGTGTATGTGACGCCGCAGGCGTCCGCCGCGTCACAGGATGAAACGGCTCAAGCGGCGGCGGTTATGAATATGATGGGTGCGATCGAAGGTGACGGGAGCGGTTCTCTCGGACTTAATAACACGCTGACGCGGGCGCAGTTCTGCAAGATCGCAGTCGTCGCGCTGGGGTTGTCCGCCAAGGTCAGCCAATATTCCGGATATACAATCTTCCCGGATGTCCTTTCATCGGACTGGGAGGCCGGATACGTCAATGTTGCGGTCCGTTATGCCGGGATCATGTCCGGTTACGCCGACGGGACATTCAAGCCGGATAATGTCATAACATATAAAGAAGTTGTGACGGTACTTGTGCGTATGCTGGGATATGCGGACAGTGACGTCGGTTCGAACTGGCCTTACGGTCATATAAATAAGGCGGATGAAATCGGCCTGACGGACGGCGTTTCGCTGAGTGCCGACGATACAATAACAAAAGGCGAGATGGCAATCCTGTTCGTCAATATGCTCAATATTGAAATGAACAATTCGACGCAAACATTCATGGAAACAATCTCCGGCGCGACCGTTATTAAAAACGTGTTTTTAATGTCGGCCAACGCCGAGACCGATACGGGCGTGTCAGGCGCCGTTGAAGTCGCGGGAACTGCAAGCGCCACGTATCTTCCGGTCAATGAAGTGCCGGACACGCTCGTCGGTCTGTACGGCTCGCTTATTCTGAATTCTGCGGGAAAAGCGCTGACTTTTGTGCCGGCTACGAGCGGAACGACGGTTGTTTCCACGGTCAAAAGCGCCGAGGCCGGTTACATAGAATGCACCAACGGCATGGAAATATCGATGACCGGGTCTCCCGTTCTCTACTTTGACGGGTCAACTGCAAGCTACGCCTCTTTATGGACCGATATAACGAGCGGGATGCGTATTTCTGCGTATTACACCGAAGGCGGAACAGCCGCATATGTTATGGTCACGTCATCGTCTTCCGCGGCTGAATCGATCATCGTTGTGACAAGCGATACATATTCGCTGCCGGCGACTGCGAGCGTTTATATAAACGGCACCGAAGCGACACCCGATGATATTATCAAATGTGATGTCATCGAGTATGACGCCGATTATAACGCATATAACGTTACCCGGAAGCATATCACAGGCCGCTATGAAAGCGCCGACCCCAACGCGAGCGCACCGGATACTGTGACGGTGCTCGGGAAAGAATTTACGCTGTTGGACAGTGCAGTTGCATCCGCCATGGCGTATGACATCGGCGATACGATCATGCTTCTTCTAACTTCGGAAAACAAAGTAGCCGATGTTGTGTCCGTTTATAAAACCAACATCAATTACGGCGTTGTAAAAAGTATATCTTCTTCATCCGCTGCAGTTGAGCTGTTAAACGGCATCACGGTAACCGGGAGCATCGACAGCAATGATGCCGACTTCATTGAAGGGCAGCTTGTTTACGTTGTTTCCAGCGAAATCGGATATCTCAATCTGGGGGCCATTTCGGAGAAAAGCTACTCGTATTTGAATATCTCGACAGGTATGTTAGGCAATTATACCCTTTCAAACACGATAAAGGTCTTTGACTGCGCCGGCGACAAAACTGCGGAAATTACATTGTCGGACATACCGTCCAACATCGTCCCTGCCTCGGATATCCTGTTCGCCGCATTTGACTGGTCAGGTAAAATCAACCTGTTGGTGCTGGGCGATGTCACAGGTGACGCGTATACATACGGATTCATTAAAAACGGCACCGTGACGCAGACATCCGGCAGTATGTCGGCAACGAATCCAACCACAAGCGTCACAAATTCAAGCGGAACGACCGAAGCGGTAATCGGCACAACAGGGCTTTATACCGGTTGCCTGGCCGGCGTCGCCGTGACAGGTGAAGGAAAACTGGCCGGTTATGTAACGCTCACGGCCATATACGGCGTCGGCCGGGACTACTTCGAGGAGAGCACAGACGGGACGTTTTATGTCTCCACCGGAAAAGGGCTGATTCAGGTTTCCGACGATGTGCAGGTTTACATGGATAGAACGGACACCTGGACGACGCTTGACACCGCGCGCGCCGTTTCAGACAACATGACGGTCTATTACGACCGGACGCTGTCCACCGGCGGAAAGGTGCGGGTCATAATAGCTTACTGATCCTCTTAAATTTCTACCATATAGGCCGGAAGCTCTTGTGCCGTTTGGCGCGAGAGCTTCCGGCCTTCTGTATGCAGCCACAGGCTCGGATAGGCATGGATTTCATATATATTGTGTTTTCTAATGCAAATTATAGTAAAAAATACAAAATCCGCGATTTAGCGGCTTGTGTTTTGTTCAAAAACCGATTATAATTTTTGGTAGAATTTATATCGGACGCTTACAGAGCGGTGCGATATTGCATAGCCGGCCGGCGTTCCGATAAAGGAAGCTCAGGCTGGGCGATTTAAACTGAATGAAAGGAATCTGTGGGTATGGCATGGTTTCAGGTAAGCTTTTTTTCCGAATGTCTGTCGCGGTCGGTGCCGCTTAGCGTGTTGGTTCCATCCGATTTGATAGGACCGCCGGATATGATCGTCAGGCCGGAAAAATACCGGACGCTCTATCTCCTCCACGGATATTTCGGCAACTATACAGACTGGCTTTTAGGCGCGCGTGTAGATGAGCTGTCCCAGCAGTTTAATTTAGTGATCGTTATGATGTCCGGCAACAACGGTTATTATGTCGATCAGCCGAAATCGGGCATACGGGGCAGTGAATTCATCGGCCGTGAACTGGTCGATTTTACCCGGAAAATTTTCCCGCTGTCGGACAAGCGGGAGGACACCATAATCGGCGGCTTGTCCATGGGCGGCTACGGCACGCTCTACAACGCGTTTAAGTACAGCGAGGTATTTGGCCATGCCATTGCCCTGAGCGCGCCTATCGGGCTTGAGCGCGTTACGGACGCCTCTAAGGAGCCGCCTGAATTGGGCCTGCATCCCGGATTTTTTGAAGCGCTGCACGGCGATTTGACAAACATATATAAAACGGACCGGAATCTGGAGCTGCTTGCCAAAACGCTTATGGATTCGGGGCGCGTGCTGCCGGACCTGTACATGGCCTGCGGGTACAACGACATGCTCGCTCCTGAAAGCCGCGGATTCCGCAGGCATCTTGAATCCATCGGCTTTCCGCACATCTATGAGGAGGGGCCGGGCACGCATGACTGGCAGTTCTGGAACGCGTATCTGTACCGGGGGCTGTGCCATGCCGTTCCCGACGAGCCGGTGATCCTTCCGAACCCGTTCTGGGTCGAATACGAACCGGCCGGAGAGGGGGAGATGTAAATGGCGCTTATCCAGGCGAATTTCACGTCGCTGTGCTTAAAGCGAACGGTGCAGTTCAACGCTATCC
The DNA here is from genome assembly GCA_963663605.2 of uncultured Sporobacter sp. Lineage (GTDB taxonomy): Bacteria > Bacillota > Clostridia > Oscillospirales > Oscillospiraceae > Sporobacter. The sequence goes on along the minus strand of CAXXVF010000002.1, from coordinate 1,707,209 downwards.
TGCCGGCCGACCAGATGTCGCCGCTGTATGCGCCCGCCGAGCTTCCGCTCAAGACATTCTATATCCTGCACGGCTATACGGGCAGCTGTATGGACTGGTTTTTAAATTCCGAGCTCGGCGACCTGTCGTCCAAGTACGGTCTGGCGTTTGTCATGCCGGACGCTGAGAATCATTTTTACGTCGACGATATGAAGCGGCGCGATCTGTACGGTGCGTTCATCGGCCGTGAGCTTGTGGAATTTACGCGATGCATGTTCCCGTTGTCCGACAAGCCGGAAGACACCATCATCGGAGGCGTTTCCATGGGCGGGTACGGTGCGCTTCGCAATGGCCTGAAATACAGCGACGTTTTCGGGCACGTTATCGCCGTCAGTCCGGCGATTATCATGCAGGAGTTCAAGACCGCCACGGATGATCCGAATCCGGTCGGTGCCACGCGCGGCTTTTATGAATCGGTCTTCGGCGATCTGGACAAAGCTGCCGAAAGCGACATGGACCTGCACTGGCTGGTTAACAGTCTGCATGAAACAGGCGGGAAATTCCCGGATATTTATATTGCCTGCGGGTACAACGATATGCTCGTATACGAAAGCCGCCGATTAGACGGGCACCTCAATGCGCTGGGCATACCGCATATGTACGAAGAAGGCCACGGAAGCCATGATTCGGAATTTTTCAACGCCTATCTGCGCCACGCCCTTGACAGACTGAATCTGGACCATCCGAAGGCGCAGTCCAATCCTTTCTGGGTTGACCGCTGACCGTTTCCGCAAGACGGGATGTTGACCTCCGCCCTGCGATCCCAGTATATAGGGCGGCATATATAAGATGTCGTTGTTGTACTGCCGTCTTTGATGTGGTATACTTATAAGGATGGTCAAAAGGAGTTGATGCTTATGACCGCACGTCATCTCATCAGCATCGAAGATATATCGGTTGAGTGGTGGGACGAGCTGTACGCGCTTTGCCGTGACATCATGGCTAAGCCCGCCGATTTCAGTTTATCGAGCAGCGGCAAGGTTTTGGCGACGCTTTTTTACGAGCCGAGCACACGGACGAACTTTTCCTTTCAGGCTGCAATGATGCGCCTCGGCGGCAGTGTGTTCGGCTTTTCGGAACCGAATGCGACATCGACTGCTAAGGGCGAGTCTTTAGCGGATACCGTGCGAATGATGAGTTCCTATGCCGATACGATCGTCATACGCAGCCCGCGCGAAGGCACGGCCATGGCCGCATCGCTGTATTCGGAAGTTCCCATTATCAATGCCGGAGACGGCGGCCATTTTCATCCAACACAGACGCTGGCGGACTTAACGACGATCTGCGAAAAACGCGGTAAGATCGGAGACCTCAATATCGGCATATGCGGCGACCTTCTAAACGGCCGGACCGTTCATTCGCTTGTCATGGCGCTGGCCAAATTTCCGAATATCAACTATTACCTTATTTCGCCGCGCGAGCTGTCGATCCCGGACTATATGCTGGCGTATCTGAAAGGGCAAAAACAGAAATATATCGAGGTCACGAGCCTGGAATCGACGCTGCCGCAGCTGGACGTCTTATATATGACGCGTATCCAGCGCGAGCGGTTTAACAACCCTGATGATTTTGAGCGGCTCAAGAGCGTCTACGTGCTCAACCGGCGCAAACTGCAAATGGCAAAAAAAGATTGCCTCGTCATGCATCCGCTGCCGCGCGTTGACGAGATATCGCGTGACGTGGACGATGACCCGCGCGCCGTCTATTTTGAGCAGGCGCGTTACGGTATGTTTATCCGGATGGCGCTGCTTCTGAAACTGACGCATTTTGAACGCCATCCGCCTGAAAAGTACAAGGTGAGCAAAGGCATAAGGTGCCATAATCCCAGATGCATCACGCAAAAAGAAGATTACCTGCCCGTCCTCTCGAAAGAGAATGATCGCGAAAGCTGCGCTTATTGCGATAAAAAGATGTTGACAATTTAGAACTCGGATGCTATTATTTTTAAGCCGTCGTTTCGGCAGATCAGTGCTATACTATGGCTGTAAGGCGAAATTGGCTTTGAGTCCGATGGAATACGCGGGTGTAGTTCAATGGTAGAATTCCAGCCTTCCAAGCTGGCCGCGTGGGTTCGATTCCCATCACCCGCTCCATCTTTTGCCTGAAGCCGGTATTTTTTTTGAATATGCGCCAATAGCTCAGTTGGATAGAGCAACTGCCTTCTAAGCAGTAGGTCAGGGGTTCGAATCCCTTTTGGCGTGCCATCGAGCGTTGAAGTAAACACTGTTCAAATCGCGTTTACCGGCAGGGAATGGCAGCCATTCCCGATATGGTGGGTATAGCTCAGTTGGTTAGAGCACCGGATTGTGGTTCCGGGGGTCGAGGGTTCAAATCCCTTTACCCACCCCATATTTTCAGCTTTTTCAGAAAGGAAGCTGCTGAAGACTAAGGCGTTGCGCCGCGTTTTTCTCTTGAAAAAAGCCAGAGTACCCGATGATGGGATGTAGCCAAGCGGTAAGGCACCAGACTTTGACTCTGGCATTCGCAGGTTCGATCCCTGCCATCCCAGTTATGACCCGTTAGCTCAGTCGGCAGAGCACCTGCCTTTTAAGCAGGGTGTCCGGAGTTCGAATCTCCGACGGGTCACCAAAAAAGCAAGAGCTTGCAATCATTTGCAAGCTCTTTGTTTATGCGCTTTTTCTCAGCATCGCAGATTATCAAGCGGGCTGTATTCTGAGAATTTAGGAACGATTTTTTTGTGTGTAGTGTGGACATACCGCTTGACCATTTCAAGCGATGTATGACCTAATATCTGCTGTAACGCATACATATCGCCGCCGTTTTCGAGGTATCGTGTTGCAAAGGTATGGCGCAGGAGATGTGCCCTTATACGTGCAATTCCTGTTCCACTGTCAACCATGAGTGCGCACATACAATAGTTTCTCAGGTGTATTATGTATTTGGTATTGAATACCGAAAAAAGGGTTTTGACTTCTGTGTCAGTTAATACGTCGATCTCTTTCCGCTTTGCTTTTGGCAGTCTGAATTTATCAGGAAGATTTTTGTCCATATAATCCTGCTCGTAGCACCACGTCAAAAAGGTGCGTAGTGCACGGATGTATGTCTGTATGGTATTACTGCTTAAATTACGATTTACAAGCTCTGTATAGTAGTTTCTGAGCGTTGGCAGTCCTATGTCGTTTAAGTCTGTATCTTCGCCCTGATAACGCACGAAAACGCCGATACTGCCGCTGTAATATAGTTGTGTTTTATATGAATTGCCCCAGAACTGCTGTTCTATGCAAAAATCATCTAATGCGTTTTTTAGTAACATCGCTTTACACCTCCTTGATTGTGACGTATTTGAAGTTTACTCCTAATTCCTGCACATAGTAGGGATTGACTTCAAAAGCATCATAGTCGACGTTCTTATATGTTGCAGGAGGTATTCGCTTAACGCCACCGCCAGCATAATAGAAATTGCCAAAAATTTTACGGAAATCTTTACTGATGTATTTTGCTATATACCGTGCTATTGCTTCTTGGTCACCGTCAAGTAGTATGCATGTACTAAATCCATAAGTCCATTCAGGCATGTTATATATACTTTTTCCGTCTTTTGTTTTTTTGCAACTATCTACGAGCTTTATGTTTCCTGAGACTAAACCATGCATATGTATGCCTTTTCTGTCTGCATGAAGCTCAGGCACAATTAGGTATGACAGATTATTTCGTTTAACTTTATTTGATAAATATGTTTTAAGAATTCGTGCAACTATTCTTGGATTTTCCCGTTCAATTAGCTTTCTGTTTAAAGTTAAAGTTACAAAATACTGAAAATCATTGAGTAAAGCAATATCGTGCACGCGCTTTCGTGCCCTGTTGATACTTCGTCCGAGCGGTTCGTTATTCGGACATTGGGGTTTTGAAGTGCCTATGTGCTTCTCTCTCGCTTCCCAAGCCGGGTATTTAAAGATCGGGGTATCTGCGATCACAAGCTGTTTGTGACCCGGGAAATGCTCAATTTTGCAGTTAACAAATACGTCATCACGGCTTTTTGCCTTTAGGTCAAGCATAAAAACACCTGCTTTTTCGATACCGTGACGTAAATCTGTGCCTATAATCAAGTATAGGCAGACTCGCGGATTGCGCCAGATTCTTTTGGTTTGCCATTTTATCTCCTTTCATAATTTCATATAGCCTTGATGAAAGCGGCGCATCTGCGGTATAATAAACATGACGCAGATACCACCCTCCGGTGGCTATGTGTTCGGGGCTGTCAGCGTAACGTCCGCCAAGATGTTCTACGCTGACAGTCTTTAATTTATTGTCTTGCTAATAGAATCATTGAGCATCGTAATCCCTGCTACACCTCCCGGCACCTTCCCCCGGGGCCCCACCGCAGACGGTTCCCCCCCGGCACCGATACCGGCAGGTTTCCGCAGGGATTATCTGAGTATAATATGAACAATATAACAATGACAGTAATATAATAACAGCACCATGACAGCTTGTCAAGTGATTTATTAACAGCGGCTGTTGACAAATAAATTTAGCATGTGATATTATAACGGCACGGAGGTGCGTAACTTGAATATTATTAAGTCCAATTATTCAGAGCCGCCAAGTGCCGAAGAATTGAGAAATACAATTGCACATCGTCTTAAAGAAATGCGTTTATCACGTAGATTAATGCAGAAGAACGTAGCTGACCTAGCAGACCTTAATGTTTTCACATACTCAGGATATGAAAACGCACGAGCAACACCGCCTGCTGATAGTCTGCTACGTCTAGCCGAGATTTTTGAAGTTTCCGTTGACTTTTTAATGGGACGCATAGATACTGTCCGTACTTTTGTAGGTGAAGACACTGATCAATATGATGATGATCTTGCGGTGCGTGTTGCTCGTTTGGAAAAAGCATTAAGGGAGAATGAAATAGATTACTAATTCAAACAAATGCATATATAGTTTTAGGGTGCCTGCAATTTATGCGGGCACCCTAAAACTATATATGTTAAATATATTAATCTTCTATAAACTACTGCGTATTAATCTTTTGGAGGCTTTACTGGGGGCATTGGTGGATTGGCTGGCGATGGAGGGATATCATAATTTCTATGTTCTCCTGGACTAGGCTGCGATGGCGTTTGTGGTTTTGGCGCAGGAGGCGCTGGTTTTGGCGCAGGAGGTGCAGGAGGTGCTGGCTTTGGAGCAGGGGGAGCAGGAGGTGTTGGATTTGGAGGTGAAGGCTGTGATGGGGTTGGTTTATCAGGCATTCTGAAGTACTCTCCTTTCTTTATTATATAAAGAGTTAAAATAGTTTTCTGCTTTCTTTGCGGCTATATTTAATATTTTCTCATTTTCTAAAAGATCACATGTTTTTAGATTTCTCTTTTTACTCTCAGTATATTTTAAGTTAATTGATGATATCAAATCATTAATTTCTTTACTAGAAAGAGAACCATTTGAGACACTAAACCAATTATAATCAGCTTCATTGAATAGAGTTTGTAATTCATCTTCAAATGGTTTAATTATTTCGAGTCTTTTACTGAAAGGGAAATGGGGTCTAATGGCATTAATTACTTGGGATATAGCAATAACAATCGCCCAAATATAATTGAATTTTTCCCATAATGCCCATCCACCTATACTCGCACATGACGCTATTGCAGAATAAACACTTATTCTCCTTTCCCATCTGTATGAACGATCTGCATAAATATCTAAGTAATAAATAGCAGTTTTAATATCAATCATTGTCCTCCAGTATTTATATTGTATATCCATATTCTCACCCCATCTTAATTATATTCCATAAATTTATATAATACAACAAAATTTAACAATATCTAAAGTGGTTAAGAGGTGAAACACTCATGTGTTTCACCTCTTTCCTATTGTATTTCTGGTGCGTTGTCAATGGGTACGGGTTGTATTGTTGGCGACCGTATACGCCGACAATCTCCACCCCGCAGCAGCGCCCATTGACAAAGAGGGTGCTCTGCATACCTCGAGTTCATACGATAATGTACAGCACACGAATGACTCATATGTTATTAATGATTAAATATTGATAATATTAACATATATGATATAATGTGTAAAGAATAACCAATTTTAACAGAAAGGAAGTTTGTGCCATGTCACGAAAACTTGACTTTATTAGTTCTGATGGTAAATATAACATAGATAAAGAAAACTTAAAACCGTTAACTATGTTGCCTGACGGTAAACCAAATATCCCTTTTTATATAGGTTCACAAACTGCTGAACGTGAATGGGAAGCAGAAGACAAGGAACTCGTCAAAAAAATGTTTCTGCATACGAACGCTTATCGAGAATTTTTGCGTGACTCTTCATTAATTCTTCTAGGTAGAACTGGTACAGGAAAAACATCAATACTTCGTTTTGTTGAAGCACAAATAACTAGTGGAAAGCTTACAAGTTTAGGTTTTTCAACAGCCTACAGAATTGATATTTATGGATTGGTTTCTAGACTTGTATCTTGCGCAGATATTTTTACGAGCAAGAGTTATTTAATTGCAAATAATGTAAAGGAATCTATAACAGCGATTATTAATACATTCGTTATGCGAAACATTTGTATTGATCAAACAAACAATAAAGATGATCTAAATATTGTAGTGGATTACTTAAATAAAAATGGGCTATTTGAATTAAAAGGTTTTTCAGGTATAGTCAATAAATGTTTTGAAATTACAAAATATATTAAGACTGGCAATGATATTGTTAATGGTGCAGTTGATACAATTTCAGCATTATCAGCTATTTTTAGGACTGCTGATTATTCCAAAGCTCTTGATCAGTTTCGTTCTTTTCTGAAGAAATCTGAATATAAAATCCTTGTTCTTATTGATTCCCTTAATGAATATGACATAAATAATCCTGAGCTAATGCTGATTATAAAAGGTATTATAGAATCTTGTTTCAACTTCTATAATCACCCCACAAATAATATTTGCGTAAAGTTAGCGCTTCCTGCTGAAATTTATAACCGAGTACTACAAAGACTACCAGGGAAAGAACAGCTTAACACTGTTGTAATAAGGTGGAAATATAAAGAGCTCGTTGAAATGCTTGCATTAAGGTTCTATATCAGCTGTTCAAGAGGTATTTTAAAAAATGAACTGGAAGGCAGAAAATTACTATATGATTTTTTGCATTTCATTGCTAACTATAGATTAGATGATTTTTACACAGATGAAAAGGAGGGAAGCCGGATCAAAACAGCATATAGTAATGCGCGTGATTTGCTAGACAATATATTTCCTCGTTCATGCGAAACAAGTCTATCTTATTGGTTCGATACAATACCATATTGCCTTAGGCACTCTCTAAAAAAGCCACGAGAAGCAATGCATTTATTTAATGCCTTAATATATGAGATTATCCGAAATAACGATGTTAACTATTTAAAAAATAATCCATCAACTATTTCTACTGTCATACACTCAACACAAGGATACATGATAAAGTCAGCATTAAGTATGTATGCGAGTTCGTATCCTTCAATATATAAAGCTTGCGCTATGTTACTAAAAGAATCCATATTTATCTTCACCGGAAATGACATAAAAGATAAACAAAAGGCCGCAATCCAAAATTCATTGAATGAATCCATGCAAGATCAAACAACAAATGAATTATCTGAAAATGGGTTATTCAATTCATACTTAAAAGAAGATTTTTCCCGAATCTTACTTGAAAGCGGTTTAGTTGGTGAAATAAACAGACTGAACATTGTAAACGAAAATACGTATCCATTTAATAATAAAGAACGCATATGTATTATTACAGCTAATTTCGAATACAAAATAGGTAATCCTGATCAGTTGCTTCTATTGAGTGATTCTCAATATGTTATGCATCCAATATGTTATGAATATTACAATTGTAAACTTGACAAGAATACTATGGTATATCCAGATAGATCAGATGATGATGATGATGTTATTGATACAATTCTAAAGGATGTAAGGTTGTAAATTGACTAGATATGCCTAATGGCAATATTTAGCTTAGTATTGGTAAAAGTGACAGATGCACTAGCGATTATAGTTTCTATTAAATTAGCAACTTAAGATAGGTTTTGAAGCTTAAAGTAGTTCTGAATTACCGTGAAGGTATTTTAAAGTGCAAGGATATGGATTTCATCAGTGCCGGTGCACTGTTTGTTTAAAAATGTCAGTTTAGTGTAGTACTCTCTACACTAACAGCATACCAGTCTGTCAAATCAAAATCATCATTACTTTTAAGCAGGGTGTCCGGAGTTCGAATCTCCGACGGGTCACCAATAAAAGCCCTTGTAATCATTGAGATTGCAAGGGCTTTTTGCTATTACGGGATTCATTTCAATAAGCACAGCTTCGGAATGTAAAATAATAATTACCAAGTATTGACATATTTTATAATTACAGTAAAAATATGGATGAAAAAAATGAAGGGAGAATTCTACGGTGAAAAAACATAAAAAACGTATTATAGCTTTGCTCGTGACGCTGGTACTGATCTTCGCGATGCTGCCGTTCGGCGCAATTAGTGCAGCTGCTATCGATGACCCAAGCGGTGGCGACCCTGCGTTTTGGATTGGGTGGATGTTTAAACATTATTATTGTGGCTGGGATTGGGATACCTATGTAGACTGGTGGAATTCTTGGCACGGTAATAACGAGGAACCAGGCGGCGGTGGTGACAGTCCGCTTTATTGTCCTTCTGTATACCTTGCCTATGACTTAAATGGCGTAGATTTAGAAGAATTACCAAAGGAAGTAGTTTACCATCTACTAATGAAATACAGCAAGGGCATTTCAGTTAAGATTGTCCCCATTAATTTCTTCGGACAAGTGACCAAAGCCGGCTACGAGTTTGACGGATGGAACACAGAGCCCGACGGCAGCGGTACTTCATATGAGCCGGGCACATGGCTGAAATTGAACAACAGTCTAAAGCTGTATGCGGTCTGGGTTCTGGCGGAAGCGGCATAATAGAGACATTTATTTGATAAGGAGAAAAGTAAAACTTTCAAATATTATGTCCGCAGTCTTAATCTCAAAAATAAAGGACAGATTTCGAGAGAAATCTGTCCTTTATGTCAAGTGACTAAATATAAGAATAAATTTTGTGATAACTATTGCGCGATTATAACCAGTATTGTATTATTATATACATAGAAATATGTTAAATATATACAAAAACAGCGCGCTATAAACAGCGCGTTACTATATAAAAGAAAAGGGCGTAATCGGATGGGTAATACAACAGTATTTATGAGGGACCAGGGCGTATTAAAAACGGTAACCATCACAAGCCAAAACAAACCGCCGATCAATGAAACAATCATCAATAAATGGCAGAAAATAATTAATCTGATCGCTAAGATAATAGCGGTTCCGTCCGCGCTGATAATGCAGATAACCGAAGAAACCATGAAAGTCTATTTACGCAGCGGCGGTTCAGAAAATCCATATAAAGAAGGCGCTGAAGATTCGCTGGGAAACGGTCTGTATTGTGAAACCGTTATTGGTACAGGGAACGAGCTTCTTGTCGACGACTCGCTGAAACAGAAAACGTGGAAAGACAATCCAGATGTCAAACTCAACATGATTTCATATTGCGGGCTGCCGATCAGATGGCCGGACAAGGAGTATTTCGGTACTATCTGCGTGCTTGATTCAAACCCCAACGCCTACAATGAAGAATATAAAGAACTGCTCCGGGAATTCAGAGCGTCTATTGAAAATGATCTTGAATTGCTCTGCTACCAGCAAAAACTGCTGTATTATGCTGAAATGGATATATTGACAGCAGTTTATAACAGGCGAAAAATTGAAGAAACACTGCTGCGGGAATACAAAAGGTCAAAAAGATCATCTGCAACTTTTTCTGTGGCTGTAATTGATATGGATCATTTCAAGTATATCAACGACATCTACGGACACAGCAAAGGTGATATGATTCTTAAAGCTTTCGCAATGGAAACACGTAAAGTGATTCGGGAAACGGACGTCCTTGGCAGGACCGGCGGGGATGAGTTTATTTTGATTTCTCCGGATACAGATCATAAGGATATGGAAATCCAGATGAGGAGAATCAAAAAACCTGTTATTGAAAAACTGCATAAAATTGTGGAAATAGCGGATTATTCATACGGTATATCGGAGTTTTCCATGACCGATAATGATCAAAATGAAGTCGTAACGAGAGCGGATGATGCTATGTATGCCAATAAACATGGAGGTAAAAAGTATTTGTAGAGCATAAAAACTTACCGGCAATGTATAAGGCGGCCCTTGCACAGACGGTTTTCATATCTAAAATACGGTTAAGTTATACAAACCCCCTTTATGCTCAGCCGGAGCATAAAGGGGGTTTTTGTGTCAGATTTTCGGGAATGCCTTTTTCCGCCGCTTTGCGTACAGGTACGCCGCAGCGGACAGCAGGATATAAAGCGCTATGATGGCAAGCATCTGTTTAAATTCGTTGGTAAATTCGAAATAAAGGATCAAAACGCCGCCGGCGGATAATAAGACGACCGCCGCGACGCAGAGAAACAGGGACGATTTTGTTTGGCTTCGCATTTTCAGATTAGCGGCGGCAATCAAAAGAGACACAAGTAAAAATGTAATGCTCCCGAACTCCAATATCAGTTCCAACCCGCCGGCCAATACCAATATGCTGGAAAGACAGGCCATCAAGAAGACGGCGTTAATGGGGATGTTGTTTTTGCGCACGGACAGCCTGCGCGGCATGTAGCCGCTTTCGGCGATTACAGCGACCTGCCGCGACGCGCCGAAAAGCGTACCGCTCGCAGCGCTGCTCGTGGCCAGGACGGCGCCGATGATTACGAGCGTGCTGCCGAGGTTTCCCATAACGGTCCCTGCACCTGCGGCCAGCGCGTATTCCTTATTGTTGATAATATCCTCGGCCGGTATAGCCATCAGAGCGCCTGTCGAGATGAGCAGGTACAGAAGGATAGCCAGCGCGATAGCCGTGTAGATGCCGCGCGCTATGTTTTTTTGCGGACGTTTCATTTCGGATATTGCGTTGATCACGAGCTGGAAGCCCTCATAAGCCACAAATGTAATGGAAGACACGATCAGAACATTCAAGAATGCTGTATTTTTGATGTCGACAGACAAACCGGATACAAGTTCGCTGAAATTCGGCGCACCGAATTTCATGAGCGCCGCCGAAATGGCGACGAGGATGACGATTTTAGTATAGACCATGATGTCTTCGAGTTTTCCCATGCCGCTGACGCTCCAGACGTTCACGGCTGTGAAGACGGCGATAATGCCGACGGCGACGGCCTTGTGGACAAGCGTGTTCCCGGCCAGTCCGAATCCGCTTATGAGATATGACGAAAAGGTATACGAATACAGTGCAATCGTGCTGATATAGCCGAAGATTACGAACCATCCGATGATCGACGGTGCAAAATGCGATTTTGGATAGGTCTTCTGGATGATGGAAAAGGTTGCGCCTTCGTCCATATAGAACGTACCAAGCTTGACGTAAGAATAGGCGGCCAAAAGCGCCATCAGCCCGCCGATGAAGATAGCGAGGGGCGTAAGCGCACCGATCATGGATACGGATACGCCAAGAATTGTGAATATCCCGCCGCCGACCATGCCGCCCAGAGCAATGGCAACGAGTTCCGGAAGGCCGAGATTTTTGTTCCTTTTTCGGTGCATTGACATAGATTTCTCCTTTTGCCCCGGCCTGAATATAAACGAGGCCGCCGGGTCAGCAGCAGTGCCGATAACCGCATTAAAAAGAACGCGGTTATCGGTTTTATTTTTTCCGGTTGGCGGAAAATGCTTTACGCACATAGTCCGGGATGTCCGACACGATTGCGGTGATTTCCTGATGGCCGCAGGACGGACAGCAGCCGGCCTGAAGCGACGATGTTTCTGTTGCGGATTCCTCCGTTTTAGTCAGCAGAACCGACCCGGAGGCATCCCGTATCTTCATAAAAGGAAGATTGTATGCCAGCACAGTCGGAGAATATCGGTAGCCGCATGCCGGGCACAAAGCCCAGAGTCCATAGTCGTAAAGATGCGTATAGGCGCGTTTAGATTTCATAGATGCGATGAGCGGGTGCGACAAAAACCAATCGGTAAACTCCTTGATAGGCATCAGGACGCCGCCTGTAATATCAAATCCGGGCGATTCGGGCTGCGTCCGGTAACAGCCGGGTACATGAGCGATATTCCCGCAGCCCGGACAAACCACTAAAACACCGCCGATCGGGTCGATTTGCTCCAGATAAACAGAACACGCATCGGGGCATGTAGGGCACTTAAAATAAAGCTGCGCATCCTCTACAAAGAATTTTGTGCTGAAGGGATTCATAAGACCGTGTTCAGACATACTAAATACTCCTTTTCTGTCATAGCATCGCTTCTGATGTTTATTGTTGGCGGTTTATCTTCTGAAAATAAGACCATCATAATATGATTCGATGTTTTTTTCAATCTTTTGACGGGGCGCGCCGCTTGTACATATCCCGTCTTGTTTCTTGCAGGCCGCTTTTTTATTTGTAAAGAGTCGCTGGCAATGCTATAATAACCTATAATTGTTCAGACAAAGGAGATGCGGCTATGTCGGCAAAATGCCCCAAATGCGGCAAAGATATCGACTCGTCGGATAAAACATGCCCGTCATGCGGTACGTCCGTCGGACAGGGTTTTAGTAACATGCCGGCATCTGTAAAGCTCAGGAATTTGAGTACGGTTGTGGTGCTTATGGGCAGCGCGCTGGTTATCCTGGACTTTTTGAATGTTGCCAGGACGTACGTCGGTACGCTGGTGATCGGCATCGGCTTTATATTATACGCGTTTTCCCAGCGCCGGAAAGCCCGCGAGGATGCTTCCGTGGAAAAGAAGACGTTGGTATTGTCGTTTGTTTTCGGAGGGCTCGTTGCACTCGTCGGTATCGTATTTTTAGTACTGGATCTGATAAAAGCATAAAGCTGAACACACACAAATCGGGGGCTGCAGCATTTTTCGTTTTGCTACAGCCCCTTGAATTGTTTATAGTGCGTAGCGTTCGCATTACATGGCGTCTGTTGGCGCCGCCGCGTCGTCAACAGACGCTGGCTGGATCATCAAAAGGCCCGACGCGTCTTCCGTTGCGGTGAAGCCGAGCAGCGCGCCGAGGGCTTCCAGCGTGTAGTAATTCGACCCATAGACCATCAATGCGCCGAGTTCAAACATCTCTTCTCCGACCAGAAGCGGCGGCGTAGTCGCCGTCATATGCTCAATCCGGCCCGATTCCGGGTAATTGAGCATCGGCTGCGATGAATAGGCTGTTCCGACAAGAAGGCTGATCTGTTTTGTTTCCGCGTTCCAGGCCACGTCGAACGCAAACGCCGTCCCGCTCAGGATGATGGCGATGTCCCGAAGCTTGAAATAGATATCGTCAAGGACATGAAATGCCGACAGGCTGCAGGATGCTTCGCCGGCCGCGACGTTGGCTGCCGCCGTGATGCCGACGGCGTCGTCCGCGCCTTCGCCGTCCGTTCTTTCGGGAACGCCTATATATCTGGTATAATACTCGTCAAACGACAGGTAGCTGCTTTTAACGGACGTTGCCAGCTCCGCGCCGAGATATCTCAGATGCCAGGGCTCGCCGGCGCATCCCGTCTGGAAGCGCCATTGGTCCTGATAACGGATGATGAACCCGTATTTATGAGCGTTATCGGAATACCACTTGTATACGGCGGTTTCTGTCAGACCACTGTTTGACGCGACGGCGGCGTGTATAACGTCAACAGCCAGTCCCGTCTGGTGCTCGCTGTGCCCGGGACGCGCCGTTGTGACGTCCGGGATTCCGTATGTTTTGTAAAGTTCAAGCTGGCGGTCGTAGCTCCTGTAGGAGGACGTGACATAAAGGGTATAGCCAAGGGCCCACGCGTCCGCGCACATCTTCTCAAACGCGACGCGCGCGTCATGCGTGAGCATCTCCGTTTTAAAGCAGTAGGCTGAATTGATCTTTTCGAGGTCGTCCGGAACGAAATCTCTCGGCAGGTAGTTATACTTATTGACGAGCACGTCGGTGCTGCCGGGGTTTTCGATCTCGGCGGCATTCGTATAATAATCGTTGTCCAGCCCTATGTTGACGTCCGTAATGATCGTTTCCCAAGAGCAGTCGGGATACAGCATTTTGAAGTCGATATAGCGGGCGGCGTTTTCGCCTATGTAATAGGGAAGCGCCGTATATCCGGACAGCTCCGCCGCGTACTGCTCCAGGAGCGGATCAACGGCTGCGGGCTGCTGGGAAGGCTGCTCTGCGGGCTGCTCGGTTTCATCGTAAGCCGCGGCGGCCGTATGTACGAGGGAGAATGATAAGCAGAGGCATATCATCAGTGTGCCGATCCGGATTTTTTTCATCATTCATCGGCCTTTCCGTTGATTTTTAGTAAATTATATATGCTTAAAGCGTCAAAGTCCATGTTCATTCCGGTGTTTTGTCGACAATTTGACATAAAATAACAATTTTTTTAAAAAGCTGTTGAAAAAGTTGCGTTTCCTTTTATCCGTTGTTTTGATATAATGGCGATATTGAAATGACTGATTTCAAAGGAGGCCGTCATGAAAGTTACAGCGATCAACGGAAGCCCGCGCAAAACATGGAATACGGCACAAATGCTTGAAAGTGCGCTGACCGGAAGCCGGGACGCCGGCGCCGATACGAAGCTGGTCCACCTCATCGACCTCAGTTTCAAAGGCTGCACCAGCTGCTTTGCCTGCAAACGCCTGGGCGGGCCGAGCTACGGCAAATGCGCCATGCGGGACGACCTTACGTCCGTACTCGAAGACGTCTGGGATTCCGATGCTTTGATCATCGGCTCGCCGGTCTATTTTGGGGACGTCACGGCAGACCTCCGCGCGTTTTTGGAGCGGCTGTGTTTTGCCGGACTGATGTATAATAAAGAGCATATGATCCGAAACCCAAAGCGTATGCCCGTTAAGATCATTTTCACGACGAACGCGCCACAGGAGAATTTCCACAAATCGCTCAACGAGAGCCTGACGAATATAATGAACAGATTTATCGGGCCTGCCGAGCTGATCGAGGCCAATGATACGCTCCAGTTCGACGATTACAGCAAATACGACGCAAGTATGTTCAATGTTGAGGAGAAGCTGAAGCGGCATGAGGAAATCTTTCCGCAGGATCTGAAAAAAGCCTATGAAATGGGTAGGCGGGCAGCGGAAGAAGCGAAAACAGTCTAAAGGGAGATGCTCCCGCGCAAATACAAAGAAACGGAAGAATGAACTTATGATCACAGTCAACAATCTCAGTTTGCAATACGGCGGAACCGCGCTCTTTTCCCGCGTAGACCTTCAGTTTACAGCCGGTAACTGTTACGGCGTAATCGGGGCAAACGGTTCCGGGAAATCCACCTTTTTGAAGATACTTGCCGGCGAGCTTGAACAGACGACCGGCAGCGTCGAGATCAAAAAGGACGTCCGGATGTCCGTCCTGAAGCAGGATCAGAACATGTATGACGATGTAACGGTCATTGACACCGTCATAATGGGCAATGAGCGCCTCTACGCCTGCGGACAGGAAAAGGACGCGCTGTATTTAAAAGATGATTTTTCAGACGCGGACGGTATCCGTGCGGCTGAGCTTGAAGAGGAGTACGCCGAGCTCGGCGGCTGGGAGGCGGAATCCAACGCCTCGCAGCTTCTGCAGGGGCTGGGCATACCGACGTCTAGCCACGAGAATCTGATGCGGGATATGGAGCCGCGCCAGAAGGTCAAGGTGCTTCTGGCACAGGCGCTTTTCGGCGCGCCGGATATCATCCTCCTTGACGAGCCGACGAACAATCTGGACGTCAACAGCGTTGTCTGGCTGGAGGATTTCCTGCTTGACTACGAGGGAACGGTCATTGTCGTTTCGCACGACCGTTTTTTCCTCAACACCGTGTGCACGCACATCGTCGATATCGACTTCGGCAAGATCAGGATGTACGTCGGCAACTACGATTTCTGGTATGACGCCAGCCAGCTGATGCAGAAGCTCCTCAAGGAAAAAAACAAAAAAAGTGCCGACAAAATCCGCGAACTGGAGGAATTTATCCGCCGGTTCTCAGCCAATAAATCAAAATCCCGCCAGGCGACGTCGCGCCGCAAGCTGCTCGATAAGCTGACGCCGGAGGAGATACCGGCCTCTAGCCGCCGCTATCCCTGGGTCGGCTTTAAAATGGACCGCGAGCCGGGCAAGGACCGCCTGACCGTAGACGGCGTATCCGTGACGATTGACGGCGTCAAGGTGCTCGACAATATCAGCTTTATAATGGGGCGCGACGACAAGATCGCATTTATCGGCGGCAACGAGATCGCCATCACGACGATGTTCAAAGTCCTCGCTGAAGAAATCGAGCCGGACGAGGGGACTATAAAATGGGGCGTTTCCACGACGCAGGCGTATTTTCCCAAGGACAACTCGGAGTATTTCAACGACAGCGACCTGAACATAATGGACTGGATGCGCCAGTTTTCCGAGGACAAGCGGGAGAGCTACCTGCGGACATTTTTAGGACGGATGCTTTTCACCGGCGACGACGTCTACAAGGACGTCAAGGTGCTTTCGGGTGGCGAGAAGGTCCGGTGCATGCTTTCGAAAATGATGCTGTCGGGCGCGAACGTTCTGATGTTTGATCAGCCGACGAATCATCTCGATCTGGAAAGCATCGCCGCGCTCAACAACGGCATGAGCGATTTTAAGAGCAATATCATCTTCACGACGCATGACCATCAGATCATCCAGACGGTGGCCAACCGCATCATTGAATTTACAGGCGACGGAACGATCATCGACCGGAAGATGACGTATGACGAGTATATCGACGTCATGCGCGCCCAGCCGGACGCCTAACAGACACGTAAAGGACAGGAAGCTTCTTATGCTTCCTGTCTTAACGCCGCATTTTTGAGTAAGCCGGATAATAAAAAGGTTGACAAAACCCTGGGGTCATTGTAAAATACTTTTCGCTGACACGGACGATTAGCTCAGCTGGTAGAGCATCCGCTTGACGTGCGGAGGGTCAGCGGTTCAAGTCCGTTATCGTCCACCACAGAAAACATGTTGATACAACGAAACCCGCCTCATTTGAGGCGGGTTTCGTTGTATTGCGTTATGTAGGGAAGGATGCAAATACGGCTTGTTGATTGGTTGCTTTTCTGTGTCCGCGCAGACGGCCTTGCTGACGGGCTGCTTCTTGCTCAGAGGTAATTTGACAAAAAAATCTGTTAATATTGTCGATAGTCTGCTATAGTATAAAGAAGCTTTTATCGAATTACTGGGATAAAGATATTGATAAAGGAGATCAATTATGTTATCAAAAAATGTAGATTTTGCTGTTTATCAGAAAACGACTCCGAACAAGGAAGGTTATTTCGGCACTTATGGCGGCGCGTACATTCCTCCACAGCTTGTTGAAGAATTTAAAAGAATCTCAACTGCATATCAGGCAATATGCAAAAGTTCAAAGTTTATCCATGAGCTCAGAAGGATCAGAAAAGAATTCCAGGGACGTCCGACACCGGTCTGTCATTGCGAAAGATTGTCGAACTCTATCGGGAATTGCCAGATATATTTAAAACGCGAAGACTTGAATCATACCGGGGCGCATAAACTCAACCACTGTATGGGCGAAGGACTACTGGCGAAATATTTAGGCAAAAAGAAGATCATTGCCGAAACGGGGGCAGGCCAGCATGGTGTGGCTTTGGCAACTGCTGCCGCTTACTTTGGTCTTGAGTGCGATATCTACATGGGAGAAGTCGACATTGCAAAGCAAGCGCCTAACGTAGCGCGTATGAAGCTGTTAGGCACACGTGTTGTTCCCGTATCTCATGGGTTGAAGACATTGAAAGAAGCTGTAGATGCGGCCTTCAAAGCATATATGAATGAATTTGACGATACGATCTACTGTATCGGGTCCGTTGTCGGCCCGCATCCGTTCCCGATGATGGTGCGTGAATTCCAATCCGTTGTTGGGGTTGAGGCGAGAGAACAATATTTGGGCATGACAGGGGAATTGCCGGATGCTGTTGTGGCCTGTGTTGGCGGCGGTTCAAATGCAGCCGGTATCATGACGGCGTTCCTGAATGACCCTGTTGAGCTGTATGGTGTCGAGCCGCTTGGCATAGGCACAAAAATGGGTGAGCATGCAGCCAGCCTGACCTACGGCAGTGAAGGTGTTATGCATGGATTTAATTCGATCATGCTAAAAGACGAAAAAGGTGAACCGGCGCCTGTCTATTCGATCGCGTCGGGATTGGATTATCCGTCGGTCGGTCCTGAGCATGCGTACCTTAAGGAATTAGGCCGCGTAAAATACATGACGGCCAGCGACGATGAAGCCATCGATGCATTTTCAAAACTGTCAAAGCTGGAGGGGATCATTCCTGCCCTGGAAAGTGCGCATGCGGTTGCCTATGCTATGAAACTGGCCAAAGAGATGGGCACAGGCGCAATACTTGTAAACTGTTCCGGACGCGGAGACAAAGATCTGGACTATGTCATTGAAAACTATGGGGAAAGACTGGGACTGAGATAGTTTGAAAAAAAGATTTGCCGCCTGAAATGAGAGTCAATTGTATTAATTTTATGTGCGCTAAACATATGTAGCTGAAGCAAAAAAGCCCGACTCGCAATGAGTCGGGTTTGCTGTATATAGACGCACAGGTTTTTCCCTGTGAAATTTGATATATAATGGTAATTGTGATATGTTTATATAGTACTTTTGGGCAGGAGGAACGGATGGATAAAAGGCGCATAAAAGATGTACTTAAAAAACCGGCGTTTTGGATAATCGCTGTCGCGGTTACTGCGCTGGCTGCTGCCGCTGTGTATCTGCTGGCAAATTTAATCAACTCAAATAAGCTCAGCCCCTTGAGAAGTGACGCGGTTTACCGCAACGGCTTGTATTTTGTCATGTCAGAAATTGAAAACGGGGAAGTAACAGCTGAGATTTCAAACAACTTTGTCTACTATGATGGAAAGATAACCGGCAATATAGAGGTCAAAGAGCACACGGATTTTGAATGGGATGATATGCCGAAGGGGCGAGAAGAACGAGACGCATACTTTAGAGATTTGCAAAATAAATATGTATACACATGGACGGACGGGGCAACGGAATATCCAATAGACACTATTAACAAAAATTACTGGGGTTCTACGTCTCAAGGCAGTACTGTTTTTCAAGTTATGTATGGCATAGATTTAGATGAATCGGTGCCGGCCGGTAAAGAGGATACGCTTGTCAGCATTTACATTACAAGCTTTGAAGAGCCGCTCCAGTTCATTATTCCCGCCGAAGGAACCGCGCCGGAATATGGTATTCTTTACGGGGAGTTTTCACCAAGTGATATCATATACCTTTCTCCTTCTGTTTCGGACGATTCGGAGAATTTTTTAAACGCCGCCAGAAATGTGGTTTTCAATGCGTATGACGACGTATTTGCCGTTTGTAATCCGGCGGATGACGATGTGATCTGCGACGCTACTTACAGGCTGTCGCAATCCAGAGGCATTGCGCTTGATGATACGATCAAATTGCTCAACAGCAGATCAGCCGTGCCTGAGGTCGATATTTCCGGATATACGTCCAAAATCATATATCCTGCCGACAGGATTGGCGATAACAATGATTACTGCGCCGTTATACTCATGGATGAAGAGACATGGATCGGGCACTGGAGCTGGGTAGAAGATGAATCGGATGGTAATCAATTAAAGTGTGACTATATATTCAAAGTGGAAAATGCAAGCGATTAGCAACCCGTTAAGAACAACTGCTGAAACGATAAAACCCGACTCGCACAATGAGGCGGGTTTTATAAATTGACATTTTACGACATGTGTATTTTGTGCTAAAATATGAAAAGCACCATGGGTAAATGCTAAGGCGTTGAAATTTGTGAATTTAAGTTGAATAATTACATAGGCAGAACGATTAAAGCTACAGCTTATTGATAATCTATACGGAGGCAAAAAGAAAAATGAAAATAAACATGAATAAGATTGCGATTCTTATAGCGGCGCTGATCCTGATATTTTCCCTTTATGCCTGCGGCGGTATCGGCATCGAGCAGCAAGTTTCTTCCGATACGGCAGCGGCGGACAATACAAACGGAGGTGCGCAGCAAGATCCTTCCGATACGAATGCCTCGGACAACACGGACGGCGGCGGGCAGCAAGATCCTGCCGATTCAGCCGCGGCGGACAACGTAGACGGTAGCGTTGACGAGGCAGCTGACGAAAACGGCGCCGAAGATGTTGATCCGGCAATAGGCGTCCCGAATCCTGTCGTCGAGGCTACAGCATTAGAGGTAATGGAACGCACAGGCGTATCCTTCATCAAACCTGCGGGCTCACAAGATGTTGCGTATTATATTATTGAAACGGATAGCTGCGATATAGCAGAAATGACCTTTACGCTAAACGGTGTGGATTGTACATGCCGTATCTGCGGTACTGGGGTGCCGACGGACGGGCTTTTAGATATTTCCGGGATGTATTACGAATGGACCGGCGAAGATACGGCTATGGTAGGAGGCAACGAAGCCGAGCTGTATTGGCTGGAAGGCGAGCAGGGCATCGCGCTGTGGTATGATTACGCTCCGGGCCTGATGTATTCCCTGGCCGTGGATTCCGGCGCATCCCGTGATAATCTGCTTTTGCTGGCTGAAGAGCTCTATATCCCCGTTCAGGGCGATGATGACGGAGAGACGGCCGAAGAGCCGGCCGCGTCCAACGGCGACGACGAAGAAACTTCAACAGCGGGCAGCATCGTCGCGCTTGCCGAATCCCTTATAGGCGCGGAATATGAGTGGGGGGCTGCGGGGCCGGACACTTTTGATAATTCAGGTTTTGTATATTACTGCTTCAAAGAAAACGGGATAACCCTGCCGAGGAAAACGGCAGATATGTTTGCATCGGGAACGGCGGTGGAACCGGAAGACCTTCTTCCGGGTGATCTGGTGTTTTTTACGTACAATGAAGACAGAAGCGCTTCTTATGTGGGGATCTATATAGGCGACGGGCAGTTCGTTGCCGAAAATAACGAAAACAGTCCCGTCTGCATCCATGATATGACGCTTGATTATTTTGTTGAAATATATGTCGGCGCGAGACGATATTTCTAAACCGCGCTGTTGGGGAGCGGGACTACCTTTCCAATAAACTGCAGACAGAAACTAAATCCCGCCTGTTTCAGGCGGGATTTCAGACTGTCGGCTATATAATAACAAACCAAAAGGGGTAATGAAATGAATATTGTATTATTGGAACCTGAAATACCATACAATACCGGTAACATCGGACGCACGTGCGTAGCGACGAACACGTCTTTGCACCTGATAAAACCGCTTGGGTTTAGTTTGGATGAAAAACAAGTAAAACGGGCGGGGCTGGATTACTGGAAAGATATAGATTTATACGTATATGAAAGCTATCAGGATTTTATAGAAAAAAACAACGCGCCAAAGGTCATTATGGCAACGACAAAGGCAAGAAAAAAGTACAGTGATATAATATACGATCAGGATGACTATATTATGTTTGGCAAGGAAACCGCCGGCATACCGGAAAGTATATTGAAAAATAATGAAGCGTATTGCGTACGGATACCTATGTTAGAAGGTACGCGATCTGTCAATCTGTCCAACGCGGCGGCCATCATACTGTATGAGGCACTTCGGCAGCAGGATTTTTGTGGATTGGAAAGCCGGGGAGATCTGCATTATCTGGATTGGGATTGACCGGTAATCCTGTGTTCGGCTGCGCCTGCTTTTTTGTTCCGCTTTTCCTGATACATTCGTTTGTCAGCTGTTGACAGAATGATTTTAATAGGGACGGACGGCTCAACTTTTGTAGAGATGCCCATAGAAATGCTTATCGGGGGCAGATGTGTATTTTTGTTGTTCCGTGCTATTAACTTGATGATCCTTTGGGCGAGAACATCTGCATCCTCTTCGCTTGTCGTCGGCAGTATAACAGAAAACTCATCTCCGCCGACACGGGCAAACACATCGTTTTTCCTTAGCGATGTGCCGACCATCTGTGCGCATTGAATCAGGACCTCATCTCCGGTTAAATGTCCGTGATTATCATTGATCGATTTCAATTCATCCAGATCAAAAGTCAAAACGGATAAAGGGTATAAGTTCTGCTGATCCATACGCTGCAGCTGCTCGTAAAAAAACAATCTGTTGTAAATGCCTGTCAATTGGTCGTGCATACTTAGGTATTCAAGCTTTTTTTCGTTTTCTATCCGTTCGTTGATATTTCTTGTATTACAGATCAAAAGAGGCTTGCCGGTTGCGGAATCGTCAATAACGGACAACTTGATGCTGAACCATTCGAAGCCATTGTCTTTATTTTGGATTTTATATTCATAACCCGGACGTATCTCGCCTTTAAAAGCCGCCTTAATATCTGATAAAAAAGACAGCCTGCCTTCGGACTCGAAGAGTTTGAGAAAGCTTTTACCGGTCAGTTTGTCAGACGAATAACCTATGATTTTTTCGCAGTTGGGAGATATGTACTCTACTTCACACTTCGTGTTAACTGTGAATATAATATCTGCCGCGTTTTCGACAAAGCTTTTAAATTTCTTTTCACTTTCCGACAGTTTTCGTTCCGCTTTCTTCCTTTCGCTGATATCGTTGCAAAAACAGAGGATCGCGTTGTCTCCGGGAGCATTGCTGAGTTTGACGCCGATGCCGCTCACTTCAACGTCAAAAAGGCTCCCGTCTTTTCGGCGGTGTTTCGTTTCTATGGAAAAATCGATTTGTGACAAATCGCTGTAAGTCTCTTTGATTTCCTGCTTGGGTGTAACAGCCTCCCAATCCCAGGTGTGAAGATTCATGACCTCGTCCCTGGAGTATCCCAGCATATCGGCAAAACGCTGGTTGGTCTCCACGACTTTATGCATTTGATCAATCATGACCATGCCAAGTTTTGCGTTATCGATCAAATGCAAAAGGCGGCGTTCACTTTCAATGAGTTTCAGCGCAGGCTGCGTTTGTGCCTCTTCATTGTTCTGGGGTTGCCTGACAGACCGGGCCATATCCATCACCTTCCGTTACAAATTGAAGCGCAGGATTAAATGAGCATAGTCTTACACACGAGATGGCTTTGATGATTCCTTCAATATTATGTTAAATACCACAAATAAAGTGATATTTTATCTACATAATTTTAGCATATTATTGTTAAAAGGGCAATCAATTGTCAAAAAATAGATAATTTGATAAAAATGACCTTTGCGCAAAGAAATCCGCTGTATCGGTTTAATATGCATCCAATTATATGACTTTCTTTTTTGCGTAACTATTACTTGATAATAGGCATGTATTTATATATAGTATGTATTAAGCAACGGTATATAAACAGAATATGGAGGTATACAGATGGGCAGTTTATTAAACGGCAAAGTCGCGATTGTCACGGGCTCCGGACAGGGGATCGGACGTGCCGTCGCGATAGCCTTGGCCAACGAAGGCGCTAAAGTCATAACGAACAACCGCGGCCCTTTGAAGAAGAATGTGGCCAACCAGCTCGACGAGGAAAAACTGGCGAGACTGACGCCGGAGCTGCTTAAGTGGTACAACGAGGAAATCGAGAAATATATCGGCGACGCTGAGACGACAGCCGCTGCCATCCGGATTTCAGGCGGTGAAGCGACTGCGTTTTTCGGAGACGTTTCCGATTTTGATACGGCGAAGAAAATCGTCGACACGGCCGTCGAAACGTACGGCTCGGCCGACATTGTCGTCAATGTTGCGGGCGCTTTCGGCTTTGCGCCGGTCGAGAAGATTACCGAGGAGCTTTGGGACAAGGTTACCGGAGTCAAGCCGAAGGGTTATTTCAACGTTATCCACTTTGCCGTTCCCCATATGAAGAAAAAGGGCTGGGGACGCATCATCAACTGTTCGTCTCCCGCGTGGACGGGCGGTCCGCTCCGCCAGTGCGAATACTGCGCGGCCAACGCCGGCGTTGTCGGTATGACCTGGGGGCTGGCCACAGAATTGGCGGATGACGGTATCACCTGCAACGTTTTCGCGCCTGGGGCAAAAACAAGAGCGGCCGTCGACGCCGAGCTTTTTGATAAGGTGACCGATGAGGACGAGCATGCTACAAAAGACGGCGAACCGTTCGTCAAATACGAAGAATCGGAGGGGCCGGAGCCCTTTGCCCCATTCATCGCGTATCTGGCCTCCGACGAGGCGGCAGACATCACAGGCTCCGTATTTATGACTATGGGCGGTTTCATCGGCAGATGGGCCAATCCGGCGTTTGAGGCAACGATGTTTGATCCGGAAGGCTGGACGATGGAAAAAATCGTCAAAACAGCCCCTGAAACGCTTTTCAAGGATTATAAGAATATCAATCAACAGGATTGAACAACAATATAAGAGGATATAGGAGGAAATCATGCTCACAAAAAGACAAAACATGGTGGAGACCATGAAAGGCGGGAATCCCGACCGATTCGTCAAAGGCTATGAAGCGCTTGCGCTCGTGCTGACCCCGTATTCGAGGTCTAATTCCCAGGCTGTCAAAGGCGGCCCGCCAATCGTAAACAACTGGGGCGTCACGATTGCCTTTCCGGAGAACGCGCCGGGCCCTTTCCCGGTACATGACGCGGAGCATATCGTCATCAAGGACATTGATAACTGGCGCGACTACGTTACCCCACCGAGTCTCGATCTGCCGGAATCGGCTTGGGAGCCGGTTATCGCTGAGGTTGAGCAGATTGACCGGAACGAATATTTCGTAGCGCCGTTCATCGCGCCCGGCGTTTTCGAGCAGAGCCATTACCTGCTTGAGATTACCAACTGCCTGACCGCGTTTTACACAAACCCCGATGAGATGCACGAGATCATCGACATGATTGCCGACTGGGAAGTCCGGCTTGCCGAGCAGGTCTGTAAATACCTTAAACCCGATGCGCTGTTCCATCACGACGACTGGGGCAGCCAGACATCGTCCTTTGTATCCCCGGCTATGTTTGAGGAATTCCTCCTGCCGGCCTATAAAAAGATCTACGGTTATTACAAGGACCATGGGGTGAGGTGCATCGTCCACCACTCCGACTCCTACGGCGAGAATCTGGTGCCGTATATGATCGAGATGGGCATGGACGTATGGCAGGGCTGCATGTCCACCAACAACATACCCGAGATCATCAAAAAATACGGCGACAAGCTTACGATCATGGGCGGCATTGACAACGGTAAGGTGGACCGCGAGGGCTGGACGCCCGAAGTCATTCACGAGGAAGTCTTCAAAGCCTGCAAGGAGTACGGGAAGAAACATTACATTCCCTGCACGACAATGGGCGATCCCGGGAGCATCTATCCGGGTGTTTATGAAGCCGTCATGGAAGAGATCGGCAAGGCCTCGGCGGAAATGTTCTGATAAATGCCGCAGGCGCAACAAACGTTCCCGGCGGCGCACTTGCTGATCGGGATGCGTCAGGAAAAGCGATAAAACAAGAAATTGCAGCACAAGGCAGCCGCCTTGTGCTGCAATTTTCCTTGCGCTTCCGGCACGTTCCGGGCTTTATTCGGATTATACAGAAAGTATATTAGCGATTTGGCTGCATGGAATTTCCTGCATAATTTATGGTTTATGGCATGTTATGTTTATTGATTTTGTCGGTTCGCGATGGTATAATCTTATTGTCGTTTCGTCAGGTTTCTGACATTTGCCGTTTAAAACAGATGATTTCTGAGTGGGAAGGTCTATGCCGGTTTCCCACTCTTCTTATACGCGCATACAGTAAGTTATTTGATATGGGAGGCGGCGCTGATGCCGTTGGTTTATGACCCTGTCGGTGGTTTTTCGGCCCGCAGTGAAAAAACAAGGATACTAAACAAAGCGCTTTCCGGGCCGGGCGCGGCCGTTATTGACAACAGGGACGGCTGCATAACGCTTGATATCAGGCTTTGCCGGCAGGACCGGTATGAAGATATTCTCAGACTGCAGCGGAATGTTTATGAAAGCATATCGGACAAGGTTACGTTCGTCCAAACGACAAAAGAGGAACTGGTGGAGTCGCTTGACAAAGACTTTTGCATCGGGGCGTTTTCGGGTGAGGAACTGTCTGCGTTTACGCTTATGGTTACAAACAGGCAAAGCCCCCGGAACTTAGGTTGCCTGTTCGACGATACGGCGGAAGCGGCCCGGTCGAGCGTGACATATGATACGACGTTCGTCAGCCCCCGTTGCGTAGGCTGCGGGCTGCAGCGGTATTTCATCCGGATCAAGGACGTTATCGCTGTTTTACTCGGCGCGGACAAGGCATACGCGACAGTCTCTCCGGACAACATCGTAAGCTTGAGAAATCTGCGGTCAAACGGCTTTGAAACGGTGGATAAAAAGCGGATGTACGGCGGGTACTGGAGATATGTTTTACGCAAGCGGCTGGATAAAAAATGATAAAGGGCCGCTGTGCCTGTTTCGCGTATGCCTGATAAGGAGGTCGCGCCTTAATGAAAGGGACTTACCTGGAGATCAACTTGAGCAAGATCGAAGACAACGCCAGAAGGATAGTGGATAAGTGCCGTCCTTCCGGCATTCAGGTGCTGGGCGTCACGAAAGGTTTTTCAGCGCTTCCGCGCATCGTTACCGCGATGATCCGCGGCGGAACGGACAGTTTGGCCGACTCGCGGTTGGAAAACATCCTGTCACTTCGCAAGCGGCATTTTGCCAACAGTATGACGCTGCTGCGGCTGCCGAAACTCAGCGCCGTAGAAAAGGTCATAACCTATGCCGACTACAGCGTCAATTCCGAATTTGCCGTCATTGAGCGGCTGGCCGAGTGTTCCCGCAAAAGGGGCATCACGCATAAGATCATTTTGATGGTGGATGTCGGCGACCTGAGAGAAGGCGTACTGCCGGAAGAAGCTTTGGAACTGGCAAAAAAAGCTTCAATGCTCAAAGGGGTCTCCGTCTGCGGGATCGGCACGAACATGGGCTGCTACGGCGGCATTCTGCCGAGCATCAGCAACTTGAATCTCCTGCTGGAGATCCGGAAAGAAATCGAATCAAAAGTCGGCATCAGGCTCGAGATTGTATCCGGCGGAGGGACGTCCTCCTTAAAGCTTGTAGACGACGGCGTCATGCCGGCGGGCATCAACCAGCTGCGGGTAGGCGAAGGCATTCTTCTTGGGACGGACACGACGCACAGTTACGCCATCCCGTGGCTCCATCAGGATGCTTTTCTCCTGAAAACAGAAGTGATCGAGCTGAAAGTTAAGCCGTCGGTGCCGATCGGCACGTCCGGGCACGATTCTTTCGGGCAGAAACCGGTATTTGAGGACAAAGGAAACAGAAAACGGGCAATTGTGGCGATCGGCCGTCAGGATGTCAACATAGAGGGGCTTGAACCGGTTAATCCGTCGTACTACATTCTCGGCGCCAGCAGCGATCACCTGATTGTCGACGTCACGGACGGCGCGGAAAAAATCGCCGTAGGCGACGTCATCACATTCCGTCTTAAATATCAGGGCCTGCTGTCCACAACCACGTCGAAATATGTCAAAAAAGTATACAAGGATATATGAACATAAAAAAAAGACCGCCTTCCGGCGGTCTGAAGCCTGCATTTTGTGCGGGCTTTTTGTTTTGGGGAATTATTGGGCCTGCGCGATTTCACTGTATTGATCCAGATTGTTGGGTGTGACCAGCGTGACGTCATTGCCCGTATCCAGAATGGTGAATTTGTAAACGAGCGTGATACGGACCGGATATGTTACGGCATCAATGGTGATATTGCCGTTTGCCGAGTATGTTACTGTTTGCGTATCTAAAAGACCGCTCTTAAAAACGAGCTGCTCCGTCAGTCCGGTGACGGTGAAATCTCCGCCATCAAACAGATCGCCGGGTCCGGCGGTATCCGCGTGCATTACAAAACCGAATGCCTCGGGTGCATACGATATGCTATAAACTGTTTCGTCCGCCATTGCGGATTTGCCGATATCGGTGATCTGGTAAAATGGGCCGGGGACAATGTTGACCTGAGCAGTATAATCGTCTGTTGTCATCTGTGCCGGCATTTTAACCCAATCGGATCCGGAGTGGATATAAAGCCACCCGTCCTCATAATAGTACGTGGCTTCCGAATAGGTGTTGTACGCGTCGAAAATCGAATAAATTTCCTGCATGCGGACCGCCTCCCCGTCAACAACCACTGTGGTCTCCCGGTTCTCGTTGATGGACATCGTTTCATCGGCGATCATAATCTCGCTGTCCATGTGTGTATGCGTTTTACTCGATACGTCGAGCTGCGACGACGCGCAATCGTTTAAGTAGCTGCAATACATCTCGTAGCGGGCTAAGAGCGGTCCGGCCGAGTCCGGGTCGACGGCGCCGTCCGATATCAGCTTGTACAGCAGGATTTCGCTGCTGCCGTGCCGCAGGGTAAACAGTGCGGAATAGGATACGGCGACCATATCGTCACGAAGAAAAGCACCGCTGTCTTCTGCCCGGCTTATCAAACCGACGTTTTGCGCGAAGCTGAGCGCAGAGGGATAGCTGAAATCGCCGTTATCCTCCGTATACCCGAGTGTGCGCAGCATAAAGACGGCGTACATTTGATATGTACAATTTATCTGAGCGCTGAACGTGGTTGACGATGTGCCCTTGGTCAGTCCGTTTTCGTACAGGTAACCGACATAACGGTCGGCCCAGACCGGTACGTCCTCAAACGGATGGCTAAAGCTGCCCGACTGAACCTCGGCCTCTTTGCCGATCAGACGGATTAGCATAACAGCGGCTTCCGCGCGGGTCGGCGGCCGATCCAGTTCATAACCGTTTCCGGTACCTAAAAACAAGTGCATCTGATTAAGTGCGTCCGCCTGCGGGGCGTATTGAGCGGCTGCAGAACCCGCAGCCGTCTGCCAAAGTGTCAGCAGCAGAACCGCAGCGACTATAAAGAATTTCACAAATCGTTTCAAATTATCCCTCTTTCAGTTTGTTTCGACTGAATCCTACGGTATCAAATAAATGTAAAGGGCGTCAAATGCAAATAAAGGATACACTGTATCGGATTACCGTGCTTTAGCCGCTATTTTAGCTATGCTCAAAGTAATAATGCAGCCGTGCACATAACAGCCCGCCAACAAAACAAAACGCCGTACCAGGCAGATGCCGGTACGGCAAATTCAGACGTTATAAATGCCCGGGCAGCACTGTCATTTATAATAGACAGCGTTGTTGACTTTCTCCGCCGCCGCGGCGCCTTTTAAGACCTCGACGAGCTTCAGGCCGAAATCGATAGCAGCGCCCGGCGCCTGTCCCGTAATGAACCGTCTGTCACGGACGGTTTTGACGTTTCCGGCGGGAACCGCGCCGGTCATACCGGCCTCCATACCGGGATAGCATACGGCACGCGCACCCTCCAAAAGGCCCAGCTTTCCCAAAAGCGCCGGCGCAGCGCAAATGGCCGCTATATACCGGCCGTTGTCTGCGGCATACCGTATAGCCTTTACGGCGGATTCGTTCGCGGCGATACTTTTCACGCCGCCGATGCCGCCCGGCAGGACGATCATCTCCATATTGCCCAGATTCATATCCTCGACGCGAATGTCGGCCTTGAGCGTGATGCCGCTGCCGCCGGTTATCAGGTCGCCGCCGATACCTGCGTACTGCACGTCGATGCCGGCCCGGCGCATCACGTCGACGGGCGCGACCGCTTCCATCTCCTCAAAACCAGCGCCTAAAAGCACATAGACCATATACGGTTCTCCTTTCGTTTTATTATTGAGTTTACTTCGTTTTTTATAGATTTCTGTGCATTAATTTTTGTTACAGAATTATTTAGGTTATCAGTATTATACCATAACGTGTTGACAAATCAGCAAAAAACTCTTAAAATAAATTAAGATCTGTAAAGAAAGGTGTTGTATTGATGTCGGTATTGTCTGTTTCGGTGATTATTAACTGAATACAATGACAGAAGGCGCTCATCGGGCGGGGTCAACCCCTGCTGTTTGCGTTGCCTTTTGACGGACATACCTACAGACTGCTTCAATACTGTATACGGTTTTTACGCGGCAAGGTGTGCTTGCCGCGTTTTGCATTTTTCCAGGCGGCAGGCGGCGCTTCCTTAAGATGCCGATTAGTTTGGCCGCGCCCTGAAACCGATACGAAACCTGTTATGAAACGGCCCGCTTGGGAAGCCCGCCGGAATTTGATGCGCATTATCGCGCATCATCGTTCCGGCGCTGTGGTATGTCCCGGCGGGCCGTTTTATAGTATAAACAAGGGAGATCGACATGAATACGTTTAAAACACTTGAGTTTGACAATATACTTCAAATGCTTTCCGGTAATGCCTTGTCGGAAAGCGTTAAGGCCCGCTGCCTGAAGCTGCGTCCGTCGCTGGACGAGGCGGAGGCGCGGCGGTGGCTGGATGAGACGACCGAGGCGCGGCACATCATCGAGACAAGCGGCGCGCCGCCGCTGCAGCCCGTGGAAAATCTGCGCAAGGTCCTTACGCTGATTGAGGCAGACGCGATGCTCCTGCCGGAGCAGATCGAACATGCGGCGACGTTTTTGGCGTCCTGCCGGCGTCTGAAACAGTACCTTAAAAAGGCCGAGACGACCGGTACGGACGTGGCGGGCTTCGGCGGAAGCATCCGGCTGCTTCCCGAGCTTGAGGAAGAAATCGGGCGGCGGATTGTCAATGGAGCTGTTGACGACAAAGCGTCGCCGGCGCTTTCGGGTATCCGACGGAAAATGAACTGGACGGCCGACGAGATCCGGCGGAAGCTCGACGCGCTGCTTCGGAAGAATAAAAGCTGGTTCTCGGAGAGCTTTGTTTCACGGAGAAACGGGCACTTCACGCTCCCGGTGCGGCGGGAATTCAAAAACAACGTGTCCGGCACGCTTGTCGATATGTCCAAAACCGGGTCTACGTGCTTTATCGAACCGGATTCCGTCCGGAAACTAAGAGGCGAGCTTGCAGCGCTCGAGGTCGAGGAGGACTGTGAAGTCCGGCGCGTATTATATGAACTAACGGCGACGATCGGCGAGAACGTTCCACTGCTCAAGCTGAATATGGAAGCGGTCGAAACGCTGGATTTCATTTTCGCCAAAGGCAAGCTGAGCATACAGATGAAGGCGTCGCCCGTAACGCTTGATACCGGCCGGAAACTGCGCGTCGTTAACGCGCGCCATCCGCTCATCGATCCGGAGGCGGCCGTGCCGCTAGATTTTGAGTTTGAAGACGGCGTGCAGGGCGTTGTGATCACCGGGCCCAACACCGGCGGCAAAACGGTCTCGATCAAAACAGTCGGACTGCTGACGCTTATGGCGCAAAGCGGCATGCATGTGCCGGCGGACGCGTGCAGCGTGATCTGCATGCGCGCGGAGGTCCTGTGCGATATCGGCGACGGGCAGAGCATATCCGAAAACCTGTCCACCTTCTCGTCCCATATGAAAAATATCATTGAAATACTCGGCAGGACCGGGCCGGAATCGCTGGTGCTTCTCGACGAGCTTGGTTCCGGCACCGACCCGGCGGAGGGGATGGGGCTGGCAATCGCGGTTTTGGAAGAGCTGTACGCAAAGAACTGCCTGTTCGCAGTGACGACGCATTATCCCGAAGTTACGGAATACGCGGCCAATAAAAAGGGACTTGTAAACGCCCGCATGGCCTTTGACCGGAAGAGCCTGATGCCGCTTTACCGGCTGGAATTGGGCGCGGCGGGTGAAAGCTGCGCGCTGTATATCGCCCAGCGTCTGGGTATGCCCGAAAACATACTTGAGCACGCCCGCCGGGCTTCCGGCACCACCAAACGGGATGCCGCCTTTTTTTGCGCTGCAGACGTACCGTCCGCGCCGCCCGCGAAGGAATCAGAACAACCGGCGCGGATTATACGGCAGAAGCAGCGGCCCGAAACCGATACCCGCAGTGAGAGCTTCAATATCGGCGACAGCGTCATCGTTTACCCCGCAAAGGAGATCGGCCTCGTCTATAAGACGACGGATGCCCGGGGCGAGATCGGCGTGCAGGTCAAGGGCGTCAAGAAGCTCGTTAACCATAAGCGCATCAAGCTGCATGTGCCGGCAAGCGAACTGTACCCCGAGGATTACGACTTCTCCATCGTTTTTGATACCGTCGAAAACCGAAAGGCACGGCATATCCTGAAAAAGCGTCATGAAGAGGGGACTGTCGTTGTGTTGAAAGACGGCGATGAAAACCGGTGACAAAACTCTGCAAACAGTCCTAAATCAATTGACATTGAGCGTACCGATATAGTATCATTAGTCTATAATTTTAATATCCAAAGTTGAATCGAAAGGGTGGTCTAATGTATACACAGCAATATCCCAACCTGTTTAAACCCCTGAAAGTCAAACATCTGACCTTTAAAAACAGGATCATGTCGCCGCCGAACATGCTTTTCCATACGGTGGACGGCCGGCCGACGCAGTATTACATCAGCTATCTGGAGCATAAGGCCCGGGGCGGCGCGGGGATCGTTACGCTCGGCGAAGTCGCCGTCTGCGACGGCGGCAACCACACGCCCTGGACGACATGGACGCGGGACAATCAGCCCCTGTATGCAGAGATGGCGCAGGCCATCCGTGAGCACGGCGCGCTGGCCAGCGTGGAGCTGACGCACGGCGGTCAGAACGCACGCCCCGAATTCAACAATGTCCCCATCAAAGGTCCCGTGGAGACGGTGACGATGATGGGCGTCAAAGTCCAGGCTATGGACATATCGGACATGGAGAATGTCGCCAAGTCCTATGCCGACGCCGCCGAATACTGGTACGGCGCGGGATTCGATACCGTTTTGGTCCATGCCGCGCACGGCTGGATATTCAACCAGTTCCTGTCGCCCATCATAAATAAACGTACCGACGAATATGGCGGCAGTCTGGAAAACCGGATGCGTTTTCCGCTTATGATACTCAAAGAAATACGTGACCGCGTCGGCCCTAAAAAGGTCGTTATGATTCGCCTGTCCGGCTCGGAAAACGACCCGGACGGCTACACCGTCGACGACATCATCGAATTTCTGGCTAAGGCGCAGGAATACGTAGACGTCGCTGAGATCAGCTCGGACGGCATTACAAACATGATGGCCTCCACTTACAGGCCGCTGGCACTTAATCTTCCGTATGCCGAGGCCATTAAGAAGTCCGGGAAGGTCAAGATTCCGATTTTTACACTCGGTTCGGTCTTATATCCCGACCAGGCCGAACAGATCATCGCCTCCGGCAAGGCCGACGGCGTCTCGATGTCCCGCGGGCTCATTGCCGATCCGTATTTCCCGAAAAAGGCGGCATCCGGCCTTTCAGATGAAATCACGCCCTGCGTACGCTGCCTCAACTGCACCGACAGCGACAACAGGGACCGCCACTTCATCTGCAGCGTCAACCCGCTCATCGGCCGGGAAGCGCGGCTCGGGTTCGCCGACACACAGACGCAGGCTAATTTCAGGAAACGTGTTTTGATAGCGGGCGGCGGTCCGGCCGGTATGCAGGCTGCCGTGACGGCGGCCCGGCGCGGACACGAAGTCATCCTGTGTGAGAAGACCGGTGCGCTCGGCGGCCTTCTGCGGTTTACCGAAACGGACAGCCTCAAGCACGACCTGCGCAAGTACAAGGAATATCTCGTGCGCCGGGTCAAATCAATGAACGTCAAGATCCTTCTGAACACCGAAGTAAACGACGAAGTCGTTATGGAATATCATCCCGACAGCATTATCGTCGCCACCGGCAGCGAGCCGATCGTACCGGGCTTTATTAAGGGCGTTGAAAACGCTTGCCACGCCACCGACATCTATTTCAAACCCGAAAACATAAAGGGCGACCGGATCGTCATGATCGGCGGCGGTCTCGTCGGTATCGAGGCCGGACTGCACCTTAAAAATACCGGCAAAGACGTTACCGTGCTGGAGATGATGGACGAATATGCCGTAGAATCGGGCTTTTGTTACAGGGCCGGCCTGATCCGCAAGGTAGAAGAGCTGGGGCTCAATGTTATCACCGGCGCCAAATGCAAGGAAGTGACAAGCGGCGGCGTGCTCTATGAAAAAGACGGGAAGGAATATACCGCCGAGGGCGACACCGTCTTATACGCCGTCGGTATGAAACCCTGCGACCAGCTCTATTTCGACCTGTACGACAAAGCCCCCTTCGTCTACGAAGTCGGCGACTGCAAAAAGGTCGGCAAGGTCGACGGGGCCGTGCATTCCGGCTTCTTCGCCGCGATCGATATCGGCATGATATAACTGATAAAGAATAAAAGTAAAGCGCCCTCTGTTTTAAGAGGGCGCTTGATGCATTAATAAAAGCTTTCTATTGAATATCAGTATCAATAGCTGGTGACAAGCTCGTTTGAAACGATCAAATAGCGGTCGCCGTCTTTGTACAGCGTCGCCGTGCAGCTTGCGACAAGTTGTCCATAACCTTCTTCGGCTATGAAATGGATGACGTACAGGCCGCTTGATGTTTTGTAGCCGCTGCCGCAGATGAGGAAATTGTAGTTCGTATCACTGACCTCCGTATAAAACGCGTCGTACTGCTCCAGATAGATCCACCCGTCGAGTTCATTTGTAGGGGGAAATACTTTCCCGGTTTTTTCATAGAGGAAATCGGTCACCTGCTGCTGGGTCAATTTCATCAGAGAGAGGTACACCCCATCATTGCCGATGGCCGCAAGGTATGCGTCGACTTCCTCCTGCGGTATACTGTCGAAAACGCCCTCGATTCCGGCCCCGACATAGAACAATTCAAAAAAGTCGACATCGGCGACGGCGTCGTAATCGGAAAGCAGGAATCCGTTGTTCCCGTATTCGCTGAAATAATCCGTGAAATAATCGAGCTCCTCCTGCGTCAGGGGCGTCTGCGTTTCAGGTTCAGCTGTAACCGCTTCAGACGCGGACGGTTCGGCGGACGCCTCGTCCGATCCATCGGACGGAGCGTTCAATTCCATGCCCGTCCCGCCATACGGGACCGAAGACGGAGACGGATCTGGAGACGGAGATGAAGACGGATCTGGAGACGGAGATGCGGCGTCCGTGTCATGATCTGAAGTAACTGCGCCGGCAGATTGGCTGTTGTCGGTGACGGGACTTGACGGCTGTATCGTGTTGAAGATAAGACCGCAGGCACTCAATAACAGCGCGATCGTCAAAACAACGGTTATTAAAATAAACTTTTTCATTATTAATCCTCCTTTGCCAGTTTATTATATTGTAAAAACGGAATCGAAGCAACAAAAGGTTAACACCGGATGGGGGATGTAAGCGCGCTTTACGATGCGGATAGGCATGTTGAAAAGCGCCCGCCGGATGGCGGGCGCTTTTCTGCGTTAAGCCTTATATCACATTCTCGTGCCGCGCGATGATGTCGTTTTGCAGGTCACGGCCGAGCTCGACGAAGTAGGCCGAGTAGCCGGCGATGCGCACGACAAGGTCGCGGTATTCCGTCGGGTCTGCCTGCGCGGCGCGGAGCGTTTCCGTGTCGACGACGTTGTACTGGACTTCCATGCCGCCGCTTTCAAAGTACGCCTTCGTCATATCACGCAGTTTTGTAATACCGTCGTCGCGGCTCAAAACAGTCGGGTGCATCCTCAGATTCAACGCGATACCGCCTGAAAACTGCTCGTGATCAAAGCAGCACGAGGAGGCGAACACGGCCGTCGGGCCGTTGGAGTCCCGTGACTGCGCCGGGGACATCGCGTCTGCGAGCGGTTCGCCGGTACGCCGCCCGTCGGGCGTTGCAAAGGTAGACCAGCCCTGCGCGATATGGTCGGACGCCCCGTAAAGACCGGCCCCGTATTTCTTTGCGCGGACGCTGTAACACTCGCTGCATATCTTGTAGTACAGGTCGACGCACCATTTGAGCTCCCCGTCGACATACGGGTCGGCGTTACCGTAGTGCGGCACTTCGTTGAGAATTTTCTGGCGGAGCGGCTCATAGCCCTCCCAGTTGGCCAGCCACGCGTCGTACAGCTCTTTTGTCGTGATAAGCTTCTTGTCAAAGCACATGTACTTGATTGTGGACAGGCTGTCGGCCAGCGTGGCAAGACCGGTTGCCGTCCCGCCGTAGCCGTTGTATTTGCAGCCGCCGTCGGTGCAGTCCATGCCTTTTTCCATACAGCCTTCCATCGAAATGGAAAGCATGGGCTGGGTCAGATGATAATAGCTGATGTATTCCGCGTAGTTGTTTATCGTGATGTAAAGCTTCTGGATATAGCGGCCGAGTTTTTCCACGGCGTCGCGTACCTCTTCGATGGACGTCATATTATACAGGTAATCCGTTGTGAGGGAGGCCTGTTCTCCGTTGAATGGATTGATGCCGTTGTTGATGGCCATGTTGAAGATTGTGCCCCACATGACGGTGGCGTGCGGCGGGAAAATGCCGTTGCCGGCAGGGAAATCCCTGCCGCAGCCGACGATCTCCTGGCAGCCGATGATGCCGTAGTCGCGGGCATCCTCCAGAGAGAAGCCGCGCTCTTTCATAATGGTCGGGATGATGACTTCGTCGTTTTGATACAGGGGCAGGCCGCCGACGAGCTTGGAGGTCGCGATGGCGCAGTCCCAGAGCTTATCCGGGCTGTTTTTGTTAAACCGAAGGGAAATCGTCGGATCGTGAAGTTTAAGCCGACCGACCGTCTCAAGCGCCATGTATGTCACGGGGTTCGTCGCGTCCGCGCCGGTTTTGGGGTCGACGCCGCCGAGGGTCGTATGCTGATAGGTATTGCCGATGCCGGTGATCGTAACGATCTGGGCGGGGGCGGCGCCGTAGAAGCAGTTGGCTTTGAGGAAAAACGCGTCGACGATTTCCTGCGCCCCGTCCATGGTCAGCTTGCCTTCGGCAAGGTCTTTTTCCAGGTAAGGCCAGGTGTACTGGTCAAAGCGCCCGAGCGAGGGGGAAGGGATTATAGTTTCCAAAGTGATCAGAAGCTGATACATGATGACGCCCTGACAGGCTTCCCAGAAGCTTCTGGCGGGGTTTTCCGAGAGATTAAAAAGCCCGTCTGCCATCATTTCAAGTTCGGCTTTTCGTTTCGGTTCGGTGCACGCAGCGGCTCTTTCCGCAACGGCATCCGCGTAACGTTTGACGAAGATCATTGCGGATTCGCAGGAGATCTGAGCGGATTTGTAGAACATATATTTGTTTACGTCGTCGCCCATGAGGTTGCCGCGATGTGCCTCCAGCCAGTCGGTGGCCTCCTGCCAGAGGGCCTTGTAGCCGATTTTCAGGATCTTGGGGTAGCCGGCGATCAGATGCCCGGCGGACAAGCCGATGAGGCCCATGCCGCTCCGGTCTCCGTATTCGCTGACGGAAAGGCGGAGCAGTTCGTCGTAGCCTTCGGGCTGCCAGGCGTCGGCAACGGTGCCGACTTTTTTATTCTCCCAATAGGGATAGATTTCCTCGAGGGCGGCGCAGTCCTCTTCGCTGATGCTGATTCTAATCTCTTCATTATCGGGATTGTGATACAGGCCGTCCGCACGCATGGTCCATTCGCCGCTGCGGATGGCGTCTGAAATCCAGTCGCTCATGGCGCCCCATTCGGGATAGGCGGGGCTGGAAAAAAAATAAGGGCCTCTGCCGCCGACGATGAGTTCTTCGTCGTCGACATGTGTTGTAATCTTTTGTGCGATTTCCTTGAACATCAGAGGCCGCTTTATAATTGGGACGATGTTCTCGTATTTTTTGCTGGCCTGCGTTATGATGACGGCGCGTTCCGCGTCACAGCGGATGACGCGGTCCCGGATGCGATCGCGCATTTTCCATATGCGTTCTGTCGCTGTTTTGAATTGGTACATTTTGTTGCCTCCTGTATATAACCATTATTTATTTACTTGATAAATAGGAGATGCGCCCGGTATTATAAAAGTTGTTATACGAAAGGCGGCTTAACTAAAAAGTTAACCTTTATCCGGCTTGAAGGATAACATCCAATCTCCTCCAGATTATTTTACGACGAAACGACTGAAAACACAACCAAAACGGCGCCGTGAGCATATACAAATCCGGTATGACTTCATAACCTGACGAATACTTTTATTATTCCGCGCCATCCGGATCGTCCGGCTCACCGCTTTCTTCCCCGACGCGATTTTCAACCGCGCCGTCCTCGTTTTCCGATTCGGACCCGGAGGGTTCCTCTTTCGTTTCATCGCCGACGTCCGGCATATCCGCACCTTCTGACGGAGCTGTTTTATCTCTGGCGAACAGGTTTGTAAAAAACAGCAGAATGCCGAGCAGGAGGATGAAGACCGAAATAAACTGAGATGTGGAAAGCGGGCCGACGGCACCCCTGTAATCGGCCCGCAAAAACTCAACGCCAAACCGGCCGACGCTGTATAACATCAGGTACAGGCCGCCTGTTTTCCCGCGTTTTCTGTCCCCGCGCGCGTACAGAAGCAGGATGAGCGCGATCAGGAAATCGCCGGCGCTCGAAATGAGCTGTGTCGGGATGAGTTTTACGCCGTTCGGCGCGTATTGTGAGTTGCTAAACACAATGCAGAAAGACGAGTCCGTCTCGCGCCCGTAGCAG
Source organism: uncultured Sporobacter sp. (assembly GCA_963663605.2). Taxonomy (GTDB): domain Bacteria; phylum Bacillota; class Clostridia; order Oscillospirales; family Oscillospiraceae; genus Sporobacter. The sequence continues at coordinate 1,668,641 of CAXXVF010000002.1, read as the reverse complement.
CAGCCGGCTAAAAAACAACCGATCCGTCCGAACCCCTGCGCCAGCGCGATGGAAGGCGCGGCAAGGTCAAAATACCGAAGGAAGCTGAGCTTTTTGACCCGGCAGTAGATCATGATCGCGGCAATACCGCCGGCGATGCCGCCGTACAGGACAAAGCCGTCGCCCGACAAGATCAGACGGGGATTTTGGATAATGGATTGAAGCTCAACAATGCAAAAGAGGAGCTTTGCGCCCAAAAAACCGAATATCAGCGCCAGCAGCACGATGCTGTACAGCGTATCCGTACTCAGTCCTTTTTTCTTTGCACGCAGCTGCGCCACCAAAACGGCGCACAAGACGCCGATGCCGATCATCAGTCCGTAGCCGTGGATTGTAAATCTCCCGATTGTAAGGATATCGTTATGCATTAATCCCACCGTCCCTGTATTTGATATCGACAGTATATACAACCAATGTAAAATTTACAATGCGACATAAAGCAAACATACGCAAATAAATAAGAGTGCAGAAGCGGCTGCTTGCGTATACGGGGCGTTTCACGCAAAAAGGACGTCTTTTGGCCGTAATTTGTCGGGTCGCGGTATTACAACGCGCGGCTGAAAGAATTATAATAGATATAGATAAAACGGGATCGCCTGTTTTGATAAGGAGGGAGGAAAATGGCTAAGGTCATGAAAGCGTCCGGCATGAAGAAATGTATCGGATGTTTTACGTGTATGCTCACATGCGCCGCTATTAACCAGCATGACCATTCCATTTCAAAAAGCGCGATCAGGGTCGCCACAAAAGGCGGCCTGTCCAGCGGGTTTCAGGCGACGGTCTGTTTGGCCTGCACGGGCGTGCGTGCCTGCGCGGAGGCATGCCCGTCCGGCGCGCTTGTAAACCGTCCGGGCGGCGGCGTCATCCTGAAGGAAGACCTGTGCATCGGCTGCCGTAAATGTCAGAGCGCATGTATTGCCGGCGCTGTAAACTTCGACGAGGAGAAGCACCGCCCGATTATCTGCAGACATTGTGGTATATGTACGCGCTTTTGTCCCCATGGCTGCCTTGTGATGGAGGAATCCGGAGATGATTAACGAGCGTTTTATCAGGATTTTACATGTCGATCTGACAAGCGGGATGGTCCGGATATACAAAAGGGAGGATCTTACGGCTTATCTGGGCGGCGTCGGAATCGGCGTGAAGCTGTTGGAGGAATATATGCATGCCGACCGGCCGCCGCTCTCACCCGAGCAGCCGATTGTTTTCGCTATCGGCGCGGCATCCACCATTTTTCCGGTCATCACCAAGACGGCTACGCTTTTCATATCTCCGCTGACCGGTGAACTTGGGGAGTCGTATGCGGGCGGCCGTTTGGCGCTGACGATGCTGCTGGCCGGCTACGATGCGATCATCATCACGGGGAAGTCCGAGCGGCCGTCATATATCTCCATCCGCGATAAGCTGGCTGAGATCAAGGACGCGCGGGCGTTCTGGGGTATGACATCCGACGCCGTCGGACAGTATATCCGCCAACGGGAGGCGTTCAGCGGGAAGCGCTCAATCATCCGTATCGGCCCCGCAGGCGAAAATCTGTGCCGTTTTGCAAGCGTTTGTGTCGATACGTACCGCCATTTCGGCCGGCTCGGCCTCGGCGCCGTGTTCGGCAGCAAGAACCTTAAGGCGCTGCAGATAGCAGGTGACCGGAGTATCCCGATCCCCGACTTTAAGAATTATATCGCGCTGTATTCGCAGCTGCATAAAACCGTCACAAGCACGGAGATCATGGCCAAGTACCACGATGTGGGCACGCCCATTAATCTGATTGCGCTCAACGACGGCGGCGGCCTGCCGGTCGAAAACCTTACGGCAACATCGACGGAGCATATCGACAAGCTGTCCGGCGAGGCGTTTGCGCAGAAAAACCTCGTTCGTAAAATGGCGTGTACCGGCTGCCCGGTCGGCTGCATCCACATCGGCCAGTTTCGCCGGGAATTCGACCATGGTTACGAATACGAATCCGTTTCGGTCGGGTACGACTACGAGCTCATCTACGCGCTGGGGACGTTTTTGGGCATCAAAACAAGCGACGAGGTACTTTGGCTCATTGAGGCCGTCGAGGAAATGGGCCTGGATGCGATGAGCTGCGGCGTTGCGCTGGCGTGGATGACGGAGGCGCTCGATAATGGCATCGTCACCGAGGAGCAGACGATCGTGCCGGTCAGCTTCGGCGATACCGAGAATTATATCAAGGCCGTGGAATACCTGGCCAACATTAAAAACGGCTTTTACGCCGATCTGGCCAAAGGCGTCCGCTATGCGTCCGCCAAATACGGCGGCAGCGATTTCGCCATGCAGATAGCCGGCAATGAGATGCCGGGCTATCATACGGGCTACGGCGCCCTGACCGGCGCGGCTGTCGGTGCGCGGCATTCCCATCTGTGCAACGGCGGGTATTCCTTTGACCAGTCGAAGCCCTTCAGCGTTTCAGAGCTTGTTGATTATCTCTTTAAGGAAGAGGTGGAGCGCTGCCTGCTCAACGCACTTGTCATCTGCCTGTTTGCGCGCAAGGTCTACGACCGGGATAAAATCATCCGGATTCTCGGCTGCGTCGGGCGGCCGTACACAAACGAGGAACTCGACAAAATCGCGCTTCGGATATATAGGACAAAGCTGCGCATCAAGGAAAAGCTCGGTTTCAAACTCGGCGAGGTCAAGCTGCCGAAGCGGTTTTTTGAAACGCCGTCGATGACCGGGCTGCTCCGCGAGGATACGGCCAGGGAGATCATGGACGCGTTTGATGAAAAATGCAGGGCTCTTCTGGACGAACCCGAATGAATAAAGCTGAGCCCCGCGCCATACGGCGCGGGGCTTTTGGTTGTTAAATGCTTTTCAGCTGACGATCGTGTAGTACGTCCGTGCCGTCAGGGTATAGACGGCGGCGTATACGACGGCAAAGCAGCCGAATGTGGCAAGCGTACACCACGCGAACAGGGGAACGTTCGTCAGATTGAGCAGGTACAGGATTTTTGTGATCATTTTAAATGCTGCGATTATATGGATGCCGGCCGCAATGAGCGGCAGGAAGAAGACGGTGAGCACCTGGCTTCGGATCGTGGCTCTGATCTCGGCGCGGCTGAGGCCGACCTTCTGCATGATCTCAAAGCGGTTTTTGTCGTCGTACCCCTCCGTGATCTGTTTGTAGTACATGATGATAACGGTCGCCATGATGAACAGCGCGCCTAAAAACAACCCCAGAAAGAACAGCCCACCGTAGATCGACAGGAAATCGCCGCGGCTTTCCGCCGCGCTCGACACGTAGACCGGCATCTCCTTGCCGTTGTCGCCGGTCAATACAGGGAGCGCGGCGCCAAGTTCCCATGAGGCGAAGGATTGCCGCGCATCAGCGGCTCCCGAAAGATCGAAACCATAATAATAGTAGAATCCGGGCCACTCGTAATTGTCTCCGGAGAGCGCGCTGAACGTTTTGATTACAGCGTCCTCATCCGCCAATACCAGATAAATGATATCATCGGTCTTGTCCATCCGTGAATCAGCGATCTCAAAATCATACACGACGGATTTGACTGAAAATTCAATATCCCCGACTGAAAGCCCGGAACTTTTATAGGTCATATCCGGCGAATAAAACAGCAGTTCATCCGGCAAAAGCGTTTCGCCGGTATTTTGAATACGGTTATAGTCCTCGAGAGGGATGAAATAAACGATGGTATTGCCGCCGTTTAGTGCATCCGTCCTTAGCTGCGTCCCGTCGAGGTGCAGCGAGCGGCGGGCATACATAAATGAAATGGTTCCTTTTGCGGCAATGCCGGAATCCGTGATATACGCGTCGGCAGCGCTGCGAAGCGCATCGCTCTGTTCCCGGCTGACATCCGTCGTTTTGACTTCGATATTCCGAGGGAAACGATACCGGAGGATTTCCTCGAAACCGGCATACAGCGAAACGGTCGTGGATATCATGACGAGCACCATTGTCGCGAGGATACAGATACCGGCCAGCCCCGCTGCGTTTTGCTTCATGCGGTAGATCATGCCGGATACGGCGGTAAAGTGCCGGGTCCTGTAATAATAGTTTTTATTGCTGCGCAGGATTTTTAAAAGCGCGATGCTTCCGGCGATGAACAGGCAGTAGGTGCTTCCGATTACGAGGATAACGGCAATGAAAAACCAGCCCAGCGCGGCGACGGGGTCGGCAACGGTGTTGGCGATGATATACGCCGCCGCCAGTCCGATAAAGCCGACGATTGCAAGGAGCCATTTTGTTTTCGGTTCCTTTTCGCCGACGTTGCCGCCGTAGAGCAGCTCGATCGGCTTTGCAAGATGTACGCGCCCCAGATTTAAGAGCAGCGTTATGAAAAATATACCCGCAAAAAACACCAGCGTGATGATGACGGCCATCGGTGTGATTTCAAATCCGAAAGGGACCTCGAACGCAAGGAGCCTGATGAGCAGCAGCAGCATAAGCTTGCTGAGCGCAATGCCTGCGGCCAGACCTGAAATCAATGCGGTCAGCGCCGTATATACCGTTTCAAACAGCATGACCCGCGCGATGTGCCGTTTTCCCATGCCGAGAACATTGTACAGGCCGATCTCTTTTTTGCGCCGCTTCATGAGGAAGCTGTTCGTATACAGTAAAATGATGATTGAGAAGATGCCGATGACGATTGATCCAAGCGTCATGATCGCCTGCAGGGTGCTTGCGCCGGGCATTTCCCCCAGGCCCTTGTTCATCGTGAGATAAAGCATGATGTAAAACATCGCGACTGTAAAAATGCTCGTCAGGATATACGGAAGATAAATCTTGGCGTTTTTCCGGATGCCGACTGCCGCCAGCCGCGCGTAAAAGAACCTACGCATTCTGAACACCGCCTGACGCAAGAAGTGTCAGCGTATCCGCTATCCGCACATACATCTGTTCTGCGGACAGCTCGCCTTTATAAAGCTGATGGAATAAAACGCCGTCTCTGAGGAACAGGACGCGTCCGGCGTGGCTGGCCGCCTTGATCGAATGAGTGACCATCAGAATGGTATGACCGTCGCGGTTCAGTTCGCCGAACAGGCGCATGAGGCTTTCGGCAGCCCGCGAATCGAGCGCGCCGGTCGGCTCGTCGGCCAGTATGAGTTTGGGGTCTGTAATGATCGCCCGCGCAACGGCGGCGCGCTGTTTCTGACCGCCGGAGATCTCGTACGGGTACTTCGACAGGATATCGGCAATGCCGAGCTTTCCGGCGATCGGAGAGAGTTTATCCGCCATTTCGCTGTGATGCCGCCCTGCAAGCACCAAAGGCAGAAAGATATTGTCTTTGACGGAAAACGTGTCCAGCAGGTTAAAATCCTGAAAGACGAAGCCGAGGTTGTCGCGCCGGAAGGCGGAGATCTCCTTTTCGGTTATCGTGAGGAGGCTTTTGCCGCCGAGAAGGATGTCGCCGCTGGTCGGCTTGTCCAGCGACGCGATGATATTTAAGAGCGTTGTCTTGCCGGAGCCGGACTCGCCCATGATGGCAACGTATTCGCCCTGCTCGACGGAAAAGGTCACATTGGAAAGCGCCTGCACCTTGTTCCCGCCGAATCGTGTTGTATATATTTTCTTTAAGTTTTTAACTTCAAGAAGTGTCATAAGTTTACCTCCGACTGATATTCTTTGCCAGAAGTATATCAAAGCGTTAAAAGCTATTCCATAGCTTTGCCTTACAGTTTGCCGCGTATTTATTACATTTTTGAAAGGTTGCGCCTGCCTGGCGTGGTTGCACAAGCGCCGGCGCCCTGTATGTACGGCCCGCGGTTTGCAGCGAGCCGTTGGGTTCAGCAGATGCCGCGGCGGCAGAACGCGCGATAATAGCTGCGGCAGCAGGATCCGGAACAGCCCGAGCGGTATCGGGCATAGCCCGGATTATAACTGCGGCAGCATTCATATCCGCGTTCGATATAGCGGTATCTGTTATATCCGCAATACATATATTTCACCCCCGCTATGTTATATGCCCCGAAGCCGGAAATTGCGATTGCACGCAGACGACGCCGTCGTCAATAAAAAAGGCGGGCGTTTGCCCGCCGTTAGCTGTTATTCCAATATAGGGCCTGCCGGCACCAGGCCGATCGTTACGCGCGTGCCCCGGTGTACCGTCGATTCGACCGTGATCGTGTGCCCCAGCATGTCCGCCGCGCGTTTTGTCAGGTACAGGCCGAGGCCGGTCGATTTTTTATTTTCCCGGCCGTTTAATCCGGTAAAGCCCTTGTCGAAAATCCGCGGAAGGTCCTCCGGCTTGATCCCGACGCCCGTGTCCTCCACGGTGAGTGTCAGGTTGTCGGCGCGGATCGTTACGGTACCGGCATGCGTGTATTTAAGCGCGTTTCCTAAAAGCTGTTCGATGATAAAGCACAGCCATTTCTCGTCGGTCAGGACCTTAAGGTGCGTTTCGCGGAAATCAAGCTGAATTTTTTTGAGTATGAAAAGGCCGGCGTATTTCCGCACGGACTGACGGATGATCTCATCCAGATTGCAGGTTTTGATGACAAAATCGGTCGTGCTGCTGTCCAGGCGCAGATACTGGAGCGCCATATCGACGTACTGCTCGATTTTCAGCAGTTCGGCTGACAGCGCCATATTCTGTCCGCCTTCTTCCGTCTGGAGCAGAAGGCGCATGGCGGCGATCGGCGTCTTGATCTGATGCACCCAGAGCGTAAAATAATCGAGCATTTCGCCGTTTGTGATATCCGCGTCGGAGCGGATGCGTGCCATTTCTTCAAACAGCGTAATAATAAGCGCCTGATAATCCGCTTCCAGCTGGCCGCGTGGGACTGGCAGGCCGTCGACGCTCAGGCAGATACGCCGCGCCATTTCCGAAAGCGCGCGGTGCCGCGATACGTGCCTGAAATAGCTGATAAAAAACAGAACGAGGCCGATGACGGCGCACAGAACGGCCGCGTATAAAACAGCTTCCACCGGCAGCTCGTACAGAGAAAAAACGACGGCGAAAACCCCGGCAAACAATAGCAGAAGAACGATTATTTTAATATGGCGGCGCAGATAACCAAATAGCATGCAGGCTCCTTTCCGCCCGGCGATGTTTAGTATTAATGCTAGCCGACCTGATACCCCAGCCCTTTTTTAGTCACGATGTAATCCGTAAGGCCATATGACTCCAGCTTCCTGCGCAGCCGCGTCACGCCGACCGTCAGCGCGTTTTCATCCACAAAGCTGTCGTTTTCCCACAGGCGCGCCATGATGGCGTCCCGGCCGACCGTTTTGCCCCGTGAAGACATAAGCAGCTCCAGGATCTTGTATTCGTTTTTGGTCAGGTCGATCTTTTTGCCGTCGTACGTAAGCGTCGCGTCGGCCGTGTTCAGGACGGCGCCCCGGCACTCCATCAACCGTGTCTGCCCGGCGAAATCATACGTGCGGCGTAAAAGCGCCTGCACTTTAGCGGTCAAAACCTCCAGGTCGAACGGCTTGGCGATGAAGTCGTCGCCGCCCATATTCATCGCCATGACGATATTCATCTTTTCCGCAGCAGACGAAATAAATATAACGGGCGTCTTTGAGACGGTGCGGATCTGGCGGCACCAGTGGTATCCGTTATAAAAAGGCAGCTTGATGTCGAGCAGTACGAGCTGCGGGTCAAAGGCCGCGAATTCGGCCAGCACATCGCTGAAGTCCGTGACGCAGGCCGCTTTCAGCCCCCAGGACTCAAGGTGTTTTTCTATGGCGTGCGCGATGGCGTAGTCGTCTTCGACAATGAGCACCCTGTACATGGTGATACCTCCGCCGCCTCAGCAGAAATCTGTAACGGAGCGCAGGTCGCTGCGCATGTCGAGCGCGGCGTTTCGCGCGGCTTCCTGGTAATCCTGCCCGCCGCGGCCGGTCTTTTTCCACGCGCAGATGATCGCTCTGGAGGAATTGATGACGGCGCCGCGCCCGCTTTTATCAAACGCGCCGGCAACGTCCTGTGCGCCGCCGCCCTGCGCACCGTAGCCGGGAACGAGGAAAAACGTCGTTTTGAGCCTGTCCCGCAGGAACTTAAGCTCCTCGGGATACGTTGCGCCGACGACCGCGCCGACGCGGGAATAGCCGTATTGTCCGACGGTATCCGCCGCCAGTTCCGCCATCAGGTCGCCCATGACGGTGTAGAGTTTTTGCTCGCCGATAGCAAGGTCCTGGAACTCAGCGCCTGACGGATTGGACGTTTTTACCAGCACGAAGATTGCTTTGTCCGCTCTTCTGGATGTCTCCAAAAACGGCAGAACGCCGTCGGAGCCGAGATAGGCGTTGACGGTGACGGCGTCGAACCCGAAGGGCTCCGGTGCCGTGTTCCCGATCCGGACGCTGCCGAGATACGCCTCGCTGTACGCCTCGGCGGTTGAACCGATATCGCCGCGCTTGACGTCACCGATGACAAAGAGGCCTTTTGACCGTGCGTAGTCTGAGGTTTTTTTGAGCGCCGAGACGCCCGCGGGGCCTAAAAGCTCATAAAAGGCCGACTGCGGCTTGACGGCGGGGACGATGTCGCAAAGTGCGTCGATAAGCCCTTTATTGAATTCGAAAAAGGCGTCCGCCGCGGCGTCGAGCGTTTCGCCCTTTTGCCTCAGATGACGCTGCATGATATGTTCCGGTATGAATTCCGGTCTCGGATCAAGCCCGACGACGGTCGGATTTTGAAGTTTCAGTATTTTTTCCTGCAGTATATCAAACGACATGCGTGTTTTCCTCCAAATAAACGATTTTTCCGCCCCGGATCGTGCATTTGACTTTTCCCCTGAGCGTCCTGCCTCCAAACGGGGTGTTATGTCCCTTTGACCGGAACGACTCGGGGTCGACCGTCCATTCCTCATCGGGGTTGAAGATGACGATATCGGCGTCGTCCCCGACGCGTATGCGCCCTTTTTGAATGCCGAGGATGTCGGCCGGCTTTGTCGACATAAGCCTGAGGATCCGTTCCATCGGGAGCCTCCCTGTGTGGTAGAACGCAGTCAGCGCCAGAGCGAGAGAAGTCTCAAGACCCGATATGCCGCTCGGCGCTTTTTCGAGCGGGAGCGCCTTTTCCTCGGCGGAATGCGGGGCGTGGTCGGTTACGATCGCGTCGATCGTTCCGTCTTCAAGGCCTTCCATGACGGCGTCGACGTCTTTTTGTGTGCGCAGCGGGGGATTGACCCGCGCCATCGCGCCCTGTGAAAGAACGGCGTCCTCCGTCAGCGTAAAGTAATGCGGGCAGGTTTCCGCCGTGATGCGGATGCCGTCGGCTTTTGCCCTGCGGATGATGTCCACAGCGCCCGCCGTACTCACGTGCGCGATGTGTACATGTGCGCCGGTGTCCCGGGCGAGCATCGCGTCGCGCATGACCATCAGGTCCTCGGCGACGGCGGGACGTCCGGGAATGCCAAGCTTTACGGAAACAGCACCTTCATTAACGGCATAATCGCGCACCAGATCGGCGTCCTCACAATGGCTGATTATTATAAGGCCCGCTTCCTTGGCTTTTTTCATGGCCATCCGCAATATCGCGGCGCTCATGACCGGCATGCCGTCGTCGGACAGACCGACTGCGCCAGAGGCTTTGAGTGCCCGGGCGTCCGTCAGCGCTTCGCCCTTTTGCCCGGCGGTCACCGCGCCGTACGGTAAAACATTGATATCGGCCGTTTTTACGCGCGCGAAAAGAGATGCGAGCGTTTCCGGGCTGTCCAATACGGGCGACGTGTTCGGCATACACGCAGCCGTCGTAACGCCGCCGGCCGCCGCCGCCTTCGCGCCGGAATATACATCCTCTTTATAAAGAAAACCGGGATCGCGAAAATGCACATGCATGTCCACAAGCCCGGGCGCGACGATACATCCTGCGGCGTCTACTATGTTTACGCCGCTTAAGTCCGCCGGAAGGCCGCAGGGCGGTGCGATCTTGCCGTCCTTAATGAAAATATCGGCTTTGCAAGGCTGATTTGAGTCGGGGGCGACGATCAGCCCGTTCGTTATCAAAAGCATAAAAAGTCCTCCGCAGAGCGCATCCCTGACGCGCCAGACTGGCTTTATTGCATTATATAGGAATAAAAATTTTTTGGCAAGCGCATACTACATCCGGCGAAAAACGCGGTTTTGCATTGGCCTTCAATCAAATAAATCCTGAACATCAGGAGTTATTTGACCCTTATCATTGCTTGCTGCGCCGGTAAGGGAAACGAAAAAAATACTTGCCGGGGCGCAGCGGCGGAATGGGGTTTACCAAGTATGCAGATGATGACAAGAAGCGGATTTGTAAAAGGGGTGGCCGTCGGCGTAATGACCGGCGCGGCCATCGGGATGGTGTTCTCTCCGAGGGGAAAGAACAACAAAAGCGTCGCCGGGAAAGCGCTCAAAGCAGCCGGCGAAATGATAGACAACATCACAAACATGTGGAATTAGCCAAAAGCGTTTTCACACGGCTGCCTGGCAGTGTAAAAACGCTTCAAAAAAGCTGCGTCGTAAAAATGAGACGCAGCTTTTTGTTTTATCGGTCCCTTAAGAGGACTGAAGCTTCTGACGCGCGTTTTGGATCTTCTGCTGCTCGGCCGCTTCTACCTGATACCAGCCGTTTGACTGCATGGTAGAGAAAATATCCGCCTGGATCGTATGCACGTCGTTGAGGATGCTCAGCATCGTGCTGCGCAGCTGCTGATTGACGCATTCTCCGGCGAAGGAATTATAACTGTCGGTCATGTGCTTTTCACTGATGAGTGAATCGCTGAGGATTTCCTTGTCCGTCAAGACCTGATTGGTTGTCATATTCATCGGTTTCCCTCCAGTTATTGCAGAAATGTCACCAGCGAATTGAAATGCTGCTGATGCTTGCCCGCATAATCATTAAGACACTGCTGGATCTTCGTGTCGCTGCACATACTTGCCATCGCCTGGTATTTTTTAACAAGCGTTTGTTCCTGGCCGGCCTGATCTTCAATGGCGGACAGCTCTTTTGAAGTGAGATTTGCCAAATTAGTACCTCCTGTTTTCGGCGGTTTCCGCCGTTTTTCCGTTCGTATAGATTATCAAAACAGATAATTATACCGGAGCTTACCGGCCCTTTGCCGATAAACTCCGGTCATATTATGACACGCTGTGGGCTGAAGTATTCTTTTTGCTCCGGATGCAAATTAAAACGGAACAAATGCGCGCACGAATTCCAATGCCGGACGAGGCGGCAGGAAAAGGCCGGGTTCATCCCGGGATTTCAATTTGCTTTTATATTAAAGCGATAATTTACCATTTTTGATTTTGAATATAATATAATCCCGTCCGCCGATCTTACCCGAATCGCCAAAGCAGAACACCGGCATCATGGTGAATGGTTCATCCGGCGATACCGGAACGGCAAGCAGCACCGTGTCGCCCGACTGTTTCGTAAGCGCGTTCTTTACGTCGCGGCAGATCTCCGCGAACTCGCCGTCGCGGAACAAAGCGCGCGGATCGTCCGCCGGCACCCAGCCGTCTACGCCGGTAGGTTTTAAATCGGAAGGCGCCTCCTCCTCTTTCACTTTGTCTGAAGCGTGTTGTTCGGATCCCGGCGTCGCCGGCGTTATTTTTTCCTCGGTCGCCTGAAGCTGTTTTTCAGCCGGAGTCTGCACCGGGGATTGCGGCTGCATTTGCGGCTGTGTTCGATGAAGCGGCTGCATTTGAGCGTGTGCCGCCGGCAGCGTAAATGACGGCGCGCGCTGCTCTTCGGCCGGCTGCGATTCGGGCTTCATATCGTGAGAAGACGCGCTCGGCCTCCGGACAGGCCGTACGGCTGTGGGCGTCGATGTCCGGTTTTCAGCAGGTTTAGGGCTAGTGGCATTCTCTTTAAATACATCGCCCTGCCGGACCAGATGATATGAAACAGGCCCGGAAAATCCGATTTCGGCCAAGCCGTTTTTTGAATAACTTTTTTTCAGGCGAAGCGCACCCGCTTTATCCGGCATCATCACGCCCAGGGCGACATAGCGGCCGTCGCAGACGGCGGCGAGCCGGAGCACGTCGGGACTTTCATAATCGCAGCCGCTGTCAAAAACCGTCATCAGACCGTTTTGCGAGACCGACACGCTGCCGACGTTTTGCCCGCCGGACAAAACCGGGAACTCACCTGTTTGATATGACATGGCAAATAACCTCCCATGCGCTGCGCGCAAAAAATAATGATTTCATGCTGCTTTTCCGTTCTTATCCATCCTTTAATGGAAGAACAGGATCACCCCCGTGCGGGAGGTAGGTTCCCATCATTTTCGGTTGCCCGGCAGCGGCGAAAAATTGTACGTTTATTGAAACGTTTACGCTTATTGCTTCAAAAAAAGTACTCTCCTGCATAAGAATATGCAGGAGAGTACGTGTATATGTTTTGTGTGTCAGCTGATGGTGTAAGCGCCGCGGATGAGGAATTTGACCGTTCCGGACGTCGCTTTGAGCCCGTTGCCCTGTATGGTCACCATATACATATGGTTGGTTTCAACGGCATTTCCTTCGGTAAGCGTCGTGCCGGTCGTTGAATCGACCATTGCCGGAGTGCTCCCGACAGCCGCAGCCGTGCCGATCCGAAGCAGGATTTCCGTACCGACACTGCATCTGACGGTCTGATCCCGGCTGAGCGTCACGAGCGTAAAGCTGGCGGATTCACCGCCGGATGTTCCGCCCGACTGCGCGTCTATATCGGCTTTAAAGCTGCTGACCGTTGCGTCGAGGTCCGCCGAAAGCGAAGACTTCATTTCGTCTATGTCGGCGCTGACCTCGGCCATTATCTGCGGTTTAAGCTGGCCCGTAAGATAACTGAGCGTTATAAGCGGATCCGACGACGTGCCCAATGTGGACGCGGCCAGTATGCTCACGCCCGATATAAATGCCACGGCGACGACAGCCAGAAGGGCGATTAGCAGTTTCTTTTTAAGCTTCATTATGTATCCTCCGTATAGATGCCGGGAATTTATACACGTTTATTAGGGGCGGCTGAATATCCGCCCGTCAAAACCGGTGCAGTTCGGATGTTTACCGTCTCCCGCTTGTCCAATAAAAAAACAATTCGGGGGCCCCGCGCCGGAACATGCGCGGGGCGCCCTTTAAATATCAGCCAAGTCCAAAGCTGACGGCGATGGCGCTATCCACTTGATTCATCAGCCGTTCGTCCAGCGAACCCATGTGCTCTTTAAGTCTCCGCTTGTCGATTGTGCGGATCTGTTCCAAAAGCACTACTGAGTCTTTTGAAAGCCCGTAGCTTCTCGCCTCCAGTTCGATGTGGGTCGGCAGGCGCGCTTTGTTTATCTGAGATGTAATCGCCGCGGCGATTACGGTCGGGCTGTGCTTGTTACCCGTATCGTTTTGCACGATGAGTACAGGCCTCAGACCGCCCTGCTCGCTGCCCACTACCGGGCTGAGGTCGGCGTAATAGATGTCTCCTCTTTTTACTCCACTTAACACACAGCTTCACTCTCCGACGAAGTATAGTCGCCGCGGTTACCGCTGTTTTTGAAGCGTCAGTATGTAACCGGGCACCTATAATTCTTTCACAAAGCAAAACAAAATATACAACCGCTGCTATGGCATATAAAAAAAGCGACGTATGACGGGACTACTCCCGTTAACAGTATATGACGGGGCAGGCGGTTTGTTAAGGGAGATACACGCGCGGCACACGGGAGGAAACGGCGCACAATAACTCGTACGAGATTGTGCAGGCTTTTCCGGCCGGTTCTTCGACCGGGATGAAGCCCTCGCCGTCGCGCCCGAATATCGTGACGACGTCGCCGGCTTTGGCTTCCGGGATGTCGCTCACGTCTATCATGCACATATCCATGCAGATGCGGCCGACCTGGCGCGCACGGCGTCCCCTCACGAGAACGTCCGTATTGCCGGACAGGATCCGGAAGAGACCGTCGGCGTATCCGATGGTGATGACGGCCAGACGCATTTTCTCAGGAACCGTGAAGACGCGGCCGTAACTGACGGTGTCGCCGGCTTTATAATCCTTTATCTGTGCGATGCGCGTTTTGAGTTCCATGGCGGGTTTTAAACCCAGGCCGCCTGTTTCCCTGCCGGGGTAATGCCCGTACAGTGAAAGGCCGGGCCGTACCATGTCGAAATAACTCCAATCATAGTTTATCATCGCGCCGCTGTTGGCGCAATGCTTTATTTTGAATCGGATGCCGGATTTTTTTTCCAGACGTCCGACAAGCGCGCGGAAATCGTTGAACTGCTGCTTGGTGAACGGATCTCCGTATGTGTCGGCAACGGCGAAATGCGTAAAAACACCCTCGAACGAAAGTCCCGGCAGCGCGATGACGTCGAGCGTCTCCGCTTCGGTGTCATGCCTGCATCCGCAGGAGAATCCCAGGCGGCCCATTCCGGTGTCGATCTTCAGGTGTGCCGTCAGCCGCTTGCCGAAAGACGCGGCGCACTCTGAGTATGCTCTGGCCAGTTGGGCGCTGAAGACGGTCTGCGTAAGGTTATTTTCAATGAGCTTAAGCGTCAGTTCGGGCGGCGTGTAGCCCATTACGAGGATCGGCAGCGTAATGCCGCCCCCGCGCAATGCGAGCGCTTCGTCGATGCAGGCAACGCTCAGATAAGGGCAGCCCAGCTCCGTGAGCAGGCCTGCCACCCGGAGCGCGCCGTGGCCGTACGCGTCGGCTTTGACAACGCCCATAAAGCGCGTGCCGTTATCCAGCCGCGCTTTCATGGCTTTGTAATTGTATGCGATGTTCGGCAGGCTGATTTCAGCCCAGGTTCTCATTTGCAGGTTGTGCATAATGGGTTTCCTTCGCGTTTAATCGATAACGATGTTTTCAAACCGGCAGTCAAGGACCATAACGCCGCCTTCATACAGCTCCGCCTTTAACGGCAGGAGCGTTTGGGTATGAAACCATGTCCGCTGGGAAACGCCTGCTGAGATATCGGTCGTTACGGCCAGCGTCTCACTCTCGCCGAGTTTTTCAAAGTTGCAGCCGGATATGTATCCGCTTTGCCATTGGGATAAAAGCATGGGTATGCATCGGGCCGGGGACAGGCCGTCCTTCGTCAAAGCGCCCGTGTCCAGCACCGCGCCGTCGAATTCGAGCGTTCCGCCCGAAACGGAGACCTTCGCCTTCAGGCCCGCGAGGGCCTTGGGCTCAATAATCTCAAGCGTTCCTTCCTGCGCGTTGCCGGTATACCGGAAGGTGAATTCATAGACGCGCTCGCCGTAGTCGGCTTTTACGCGGGCCGTTATGTCGTATTGGTCGGCGCCAAGGAGCATCGTTCTGATATCCAGGGCCAGTTCCTCGCCGCTGTTTTTCGAAGCGCGGCAGGAGCACAGCGTCAAAAGCGATATCAGCGTTATCATCAGTGCAAGTGTTTTCACTTGCCTCAACGCTTTTTCACCTCAATGTTCGGTTACTTTTTTCATGGCTTCGGGCAGGGCCCGGATAATATCGGAGGCGGTGACGGCGTATTCCCCCAGTCGTTCAGCGCAGATGTCGCCCGCTGAGCCATGCAGGTAAACGGCGGCCAGCACCGCGTCTTTCAACGGGAATTTCTGACCGGCGAGCGCTGTGATCATGCCGGCCAGCACGTCGCCCGATCCGCCCTTGGCCATGGCCGGACCGCCCGTCGTGTTGATGTATGCCGTGCCGTCCGGCAGGGCCGTGACGGTGCGGTGCCCTTTGAGCACCAGAATGCACCCGTGCGATGATGCGAAAGCCCGCGCGGCGCTTACCCGATCTGATGAAAGGTCGCCGCCGAGACGCCTGAACTCGCCGGGGTGGGGGGTGAGGATGACGGGACATCCGGCCTCGTCCAGTATATCTATATTCCCGCCCAGGGCGTTTATGCCATCGGCGTCCAAAACGAGTGGAATACGTGACTGCCGCACAAGTTCGCATACGATCCGCCCGACTGCTTCGGACCGGCCGAGACCCGGACCAACGAGGCAGACATCGCATGTTTTGAGCCGCTCGAGGATGACGTCAAGCGCCGGTCCGGAAAGCGCGCCCGAATCGGAGCACGGCAGCGGGAAGGCCATCTCCTCGGTGCATTTGACGGCGGCGATCGTATAGATGGCCTCCGGCACGCCGAGAGACACGAGACCCGCGCCCGCCGACGTCGCCGCGCGTGCGGCCAAAACAGGCGCGCCCGAATAACCGACGCTGCCCGCTACGATGAGCGCGCGTCCGTAATCGCCCTTGTGCGTGTCGCGCCGCCGCCGAGGCAGCGTTATGTCGCCCGGCATGACGGCCTGACAGTCTATTTGTACGTTTTCGATGAGGTCCGGCGGTATGCCGATGTCAACGACGCGCATGTCGCCGCAGCAGACGCAGCCGGGTTCTGTGAAATGCCCGACCTTCGGCTGCGCAAATGTGACGGTCACGTCCGCTTTGACGGCGTCGCCGAGGATCATCCCCGTATCGGTCTCGACACCGCTGGGGATATCGGCCGAGATAACGCGCGCGCCCGAGGCGTTGATGAGCCGGACGGCTTCCAGCGCGTTCCCGCGCAGATTTGAATTGAGCCCGATGCCGAACATTGCGTCGATGACGACGTCGCAGTGATTTACGGCGTGTTCTATATCGGCAGCGTCCTGGAAATCCTCAAGAATGCCGCCCAGTTCGTTCAAGCGTCGTTCCATTTCAGCGGTATCTGCCGTCATTTTTTCACGGCGGCCGGTCAGGATGGCGCGTACGGTCATGCCCTTTTTAATGAGGTACGCGGCTGCCGCGACGCCGTCGCCGCCGTTGTTGCCCGAGCCGCAGAATACGACGGCGGTGCCGCCGTCCTCCAAAGCTTCCAAAGCAGCTTTCGCTACGTGCTCGGCGGCGTTCGTCATCAGGAGCGTGGACGGCACGCCCAGCACGTCGATGGTATACCGGTCCATCTCGCGCATCTGCTGCGAATAAAGCAGTTTCATTAAGCCGCCGCCTCCTGTTTATACGTTTTGTAATCTGCCTCATTATAGTTCAATTTACTGTTTTAGTCAATTTTTTGTTGCCAAATTCAAAATAATATGATATATGTAATGGATAATAATAAAGCATACGGCACTGATCGGGAAAATAGTGCGAAAAAGCGCCAAAGAGAGGGGCGGCCGCCGGCTGAAAGCGCCCTGCGTAAATAGCATTTGGTTCGCCCGTGAGCTCCGGCTAATCCCCGGCGTCCCGTCGCGTTAAGACGGCAAAGAGTGCGGCCTCATAATGGGCCGAATCCGGGTGGTACCGCGGAAGAAATATGTCTTTCGTCCCTTATTGGGACGGGAGATTTTTTGTTTTCCCGCCCATCCCGCCGTCCTTGAGTGTATGGGGCTGCGCCCCATGCCTTTTCCCCCGGGGAAAGCTAAATCATAGAACACTATCCGAAAGAGAGGATTTATATGAAAGAACAATTGGAACAACTGGAGAAGAAAGCGCTTGCCGTCGTGGAAAACGCCGCCGATAAAGCGGCGCTTGAAGAGGCGCGCGTTAAATTCCTCGGCAAAAAAGGCGAAATCACGGCGATCCTCAAGCAGATGGGGAAACTCAGCGCCGAAGAACGCCCCGTGATCGGGCAGCTGGCCAATCAGGTACGGGCCGATTTGGAGCGCGCCATCGAAGCGCGCGCGGCCTTTATTGCCGAAAAGGAACTGGCCGCGCGGCTCGTTACGGAAGCGGTGGACGTCACGATCCCCGGCAAACATGCCGTGATCGGCCGCCGCCATCCGATGACGATCGTCCTGGAAGAGGCGACGGATATCTTTGTCGGCATGGGCTTTTCCGTTGCCGAAGGCCCCGAGGTGGAGCTGTCCGTATACGATTTTGACAAGCTCAACATTCCGGTCGGGCACACTGTCCGCGAGTGGCACGACACGTTTTATACAACGGAGGACGAAACCGTCCACCTAAGGTGCCAGACGTCGCCGGTGCAGATACGCGTTATGGAGACACAAAAGCCGCCCGTCCGCATTATTTCTCCCGGACGCGTTTACCGCAAGGACGAAGTCGACGCCACGCATTCGCCGATGTTCCACCAGATCGAGGGCCTCGTCGTCGACCGGGGCATTACGCTGGGCGACCTAAAAGGTACGCTCAACGCGCTTGTCGGGAAGCTTTACGGCGAGGGGACGCAGACGCGTTTCCGTCCGCACCATTTCCCGTTCACGGAGCCTTCCTGCGAAGTCGACGTTGAATGCTTCGTCTGCAAGGGCGCGGGCTGCCGCGTCTGCAAGGGCGAGGGCTGGATCGAGCTTCTGGGCGCCGGCATGGTGCACCCGAAGGTGCTGGCCGGCTGCGGGATCGATCCGGACGAATATTCCGGCTTCGCGTTCGGCATCGGCCTTGAGCGCATGACGATGCTGCGGTTTGATATTGACGACATGCGCCTGCTGTTCGAAAACGACATGCGCTTCTTAAGCCAATTTTAGGGGGTAACTGATTATGAACCTATCGCGTAAATGGCTTTCGGCCTATACGGATATCAAGGCGGATTCCAAGGAGTACGCCGATAAAATGACGCTCTCCGGCTCGAAGGTGGAGCTGACGCATGAGCCGTCCGAGGAGATAAAAAACGTTGTCGTCGGGCGCGTAACGGAGATTGAGCGCCACCCGGACAGCGACCATCTGTGGGTTTGTCAGGTCGACGTCGGAAGGGAAGAACCCGTTCAGATCGTCACCGGCGCGCAGAACGTCCGGGCCGGGGACTTAACGCCTGTGGCGCTGCACAAATCGACCCTGCCGGGCGGCGTAAAAATAACGAAGGGCAAGCTGCGCGGCCTTGTTTCAAACGGCATGCTCTGCTCGATCAACGAGCTGAATCTGGACCTGCACGATTTTCCGTATGCTTTGGAGGACGGCATCTTCATCCTGCAGGATGAGGATTGTAAGCCCGGCGACGATATCCGCCCGGTCATCGGGGCCGACGACAGCATCGTCGAATTCGAGATCACGAACAACCGGCCGGACTGCCTGTCCGTCATAGGCCTCGCGCGCGAGAGCGCCGTCACGTTCGGGACTGAACTTAAAATTCCGGAGCCCAGAGTCAAGGGCAGCGGCGGCGATATCCGGGAACACCTCGCCATCGAGATCGAAAACGCGGAGCTCTGTCCGCGCTATACGGCGCGCATGGTCAAAAACATCAAAATCGAGCCGTCGCCGAAGTGGATGCGCCAGCGTCTGCGCGCCGCCGGCGTGCGTCCCATCAACAACATCGTCGATATAACGAACTATGTCATGCTTGAATACGGCCAGCCGATGCACGCGTTCGACTACGCTTGCATTGACGGCAGGAAGATCGTCGTGCGTACCGCAAAGCCGGACGAGACGATCCACACGCTCGACGGGACGCCGCGCGCCCTGACGGCCGACATGCTCGTCATCGCGGATACTGAAAAACCGGTCGGCGTCGCGGGCGTCATGGGCGGTGAAAACAGCGAGATCACTGAAGACACGAAGCTCGCAGTCTTTGAGTCGGCCAATTTCAACGGTATTTCCATCCGGAAGACGGCCATCGCTCTCGGCATGCGCACGGACGCGTCTTCCCGCTTTGAAAAGGGGCTTGACCCGGAAAACACGCTCGCGGCCGTTGACCGCGCCTGCGAGCTTGTCGAATTGCTCGGAGCGGGCGAGGTCATTGACGGCGTCATCGACGTCACGGCCAAAAAGTTCGTCCCGCGTACGCTGCAGCTTGAGCCGGAGAGAATAAACCGCCTGCTCGGCGCGCAGATCCCCACTGATTTTATGAAAACGACGCTCCGGTCGCTGGGCTTCGGGGTCGACGGCGAGACCGTCACCGTCCCGTCCTGGCGGAGCGACGTTGAGCATTATTCTGACCTGGCCGAGGAAGTAGCGCGCTTTTACGGATACAACGTCATCGAGCCGACCATGTTCGGCGGGCGGGCAGTCATGGGCGGCCTCACGGAGAAACAATCGCTTGAGCGCCGTGTCGGCGCTGTCCTGCGGGGGACGGGCTACTCCGAGATCTATACCTACTCGTTCATCAGCCCGTCCGCCTACGGCAAAATCGGACTGGATGCGGATTCTCCGCTGAGAAAATCAACGGTCATATTGAATCCGCTCGGTGAGGATACAAGCGTCATGCGCACGACGTCTCTGCCGTCGATGCTCGACACGCTGGCCCGAAACGTCAGCTACCGCAACCAAAACGTCCGGCTGTACGAGATGGCAAAGGTCTACCGCCCGAACGGAGAAACGCTGCCGGACGAGCGCGTCGTCATCACGCTCGGCGCGTACGGCGATACCGATTTCTTTGCCGTAAAGGGCTGCGCCGAAGCGCTGCTCGGCGCGCTGCGCGTACCGGATGTTTCCTACGAGGCGGATCGTGAAAACCCGTCTTACCACCCGGGCCGCTGCGCCGTAATCCGTTCCGGTGAAACGATCATCGGTGTCCTCGGGCAGGTCCATCCAAAAATTGCCGAAAATTACGATATCGGCGAGGCGTACACGGTAGAACTCGATTTCGGACGTATACTCGGCTGCCGCGCCCCGGAGGGACGGTATGTCCCGCTGCCCCGGTTCCCGGCCGTTTCGCGTGATATCGCCGTCGTCTGTGACAAATCCGTCACGGTCGCGTCGCTCACAAACTGCATCCGGCGCGGCGGCGGGAAGCTCCTGCGCGAAGTGTCGCTTTTTGATATATACACGGGCGCCCAGGTGCCCGAGGGCAAAAAGAGCGTTGCGTTCTCGCTGCGGCTTCGAGCCGACGACGCAACGCTGACCGATACCGACGCCGACGAGACGACAAAGAAAATCCTGGAGCTTTTAGATTCCGAACTCGGCGCCGTTATACGATAAAAGCTGCTGATAAACACTGCAAACGGCGGGACGGCAAAGAGCCGATCCCGCCGTTTAAACGCCATTTTGTATTTTGATCTTTTTAGCCGGCTCGCGCTCCGTATATACTGCTGATTTTAGCGTTTTTTTGGATTGACAAGCGTGGCCGGTTTGCTGTATAATAACGTTCACCTGAGTAAAAAAGCATAAAGACGCTGGTGTAGCTCAGCCGGTAGAGCAGCGCATTCGTAATGCGCAGGTCGTCAGTTCGAGTCTGACTACCAGCTCCAATAAAACCCTTGTAATCGCAATGATTACAAGGGTTTTTGGTATTTGTTATGCTGTTTTAAAGCGGAATTTAAGCCTGAAAAAGAAATTTGCGTTGTGTGACGAAAATCACAGAATATTGATGGAATATCTGGTAAATTTAAGATGGAAGTACATTAGTTACCAGTAATAAAATCTGAGAAAATAAAACTAGTATCTCAGAAATATATAAACGGAAGGAGATTCAAAATGAAGTCAACCGGTATTGTAAGAAAAGTTGATGAATTAGGAAGAATTGTCTTGCCGAAAGAGCTTCGCCGCGTCATGGATATAGCAGAAAAAGATCCCATGGAGATATATGTCGATGGTTCAACAGTCGTTCTTGTGAAATATGAACCGGCGTGTATTTTCTGCAGCAAAACGGATGGAGTTGAGGATTATAAAGGCAAAAAAGTTTGCGCAGCCTGTTTTAAAGATTTCAAGAAATAAAGGCATGATGCAAAAACCAAGTATTTCAATTTGCGTCAAACAATGCTCACTGCTTTAGATCATAGTAGTGGGCATTGTTCATATAGGCGTTACTTAAAAAGTGCAGCGACGGCGGCGTGACGATAATTGCTGCGAAGCGAATTTATTTATAATATACACATAAGTATATGAGACTACGGGCAGTTCTGTGGGTCGATTGATAATTGTAAATCATCAAAGTCAGGTAAATCAAGACCGAGTATATACCAATGCCTGAAAAACTTTGAAAAGCAGAAGAAAAAGGTATAATATTGTCTTGATTTTTAAAATTTAAGTCGGAAAAAGAGATAGGGGGTCAATATCGGATGTTCAATCCAAACAGCGGGTTTCTTTATGCCATCGTCGCCGTCGTCATTACCTTCGTTATTGCGGAATCCGTTTTCTTTCTGGTCAAAGCGCTTAAACGCGCAAAGGCCATTGGCATGGATACTTCCGTACTGAAAAAAACCATAGGCTCCAGCGCCGTTTTTACGATCGCGCCTGCTTTTGCAATCCTGCTCGGCGTGATCGCGCTGTCAAAATCCCTGGGCTTTCCGTTCCCGTGGCTGCGCCTGAGCATCATCGGCGCGCTCACCTATGAAACGGCCGCAGCGGCTTCGGCGTCAAGCGCGCTGGGCCTCGGGCTCGGCAGCCTCATTGCAGACGCGAAGGCCTTTACCGCCATTGCGTGGGTTATGACGATCGGCATTATTATAAGCCCGGTTCTCGTCCCCCTCATCGGCAAAAGGATCGAAAGCGGCGTTATGCGGATACGCACAAAGGACACCCGATGGGGAGATATCTTCATGGCGAGCCTGTTTTTAGGAATGATCTCGGCCTTCCTTGGAATGATGTTCGCCAAAGTAAATGAAGGCCTTACCGGATGGATTCCCGTGTTTATTATGCTGGTTTCGGCCGTGTTGATGGGTGTGTGCGCACTATTTGTCAAGGTCCTGAAATGGAAGTGGATGGAGGATTACGCGCTGCCGATTTCCATGCTCGGGGGCATGGCGCTCTCCATACCGATCAGCAATCTCATTTATTCAGTGGTTTAGAAGGGAGCTGTCAATATGGATTATCGCAATAGTGTACACAGAACAGGGCGGATATGGATGTCTCTCGGACTGCTTCTGCTATTGCTTATACCGACTTCCATTTGTATCCGATATGACGCGTGGCCGGCCATGACGGACGTCCTGCGCGGGCTTGTCGGGGTCGTGCCGATCTTCTGGACGGTCGGTACCATTGAAGTGCTGACGTATGTGCCGATGCTTGGTACGGGCGGCTCGTATCTGGGCTTCATGACAGGGAATCTGACGAACCTGAAGGTCCCGTGCGTTTTAAACGCGCTGGAAGCCGCCGGTGTGAAACAGGGCACGGATGAGGCGGAGGTCATCTCGACCATCGCCATCGCGATCTCGTCGATCGTAACGACGGTCATCATTGCGCTCGGCGTTCTGCTGCTGTCGCGGATTCGCCCCTTCCTTGAGTCCGAGCTCCTGCAGCCCGCGTTCGACAATATCCTTCCTGCGCTGTTCGGCGCGCTGGCAGTTGTCTACGTGGCGAAAAACCTGAAGATTGCATTGGCGCCGCTTATTTTTATGATCGTGCTGTTTATATGCGTGCCGTCGCTGGCAAGCTCCGTCGGTATTCTTGTTCCCGTCGGCGCTTTAATCACCATCGGCGTTTCGCGCGTGCTGTATAAAAAGAACCTTTTATAGGAGATGATTTTATGTGGTGGCTGATCGTCCCCGCTTTGATCGCAGTATTCCTTGTGTTTATTATCGTCCGGGCCGCAGCTTATAAACCGAAAGCGGAACCGGAAATCAGCGAGCTGCCCGTGGACGTTGACGCCGGGCATGCGATCGAGTCTCTTGCCCAAATGATAAAATGCCGGACGGTATCCTATAAAGATACTTCCCTGCAGGAAAACGGTGAGTTTGAAAAATTCCGGCTTCTACTGGACGAACGTTATCCGCGCGTAGCGGCAGCCTGCGAAAAGCACCGCATCGGCCAAACCGGCGTGCTGTATCACCTGAAGGGCAGGCGGGCGGACGAACCGACCGTCTTCATGGCGCATTACGATGTCGTGCCCGTTGTCGAATCACTCTGGGAAAAACCGCCTTTTGATGCGGTCATCGAGGACGGGTTGCTTTGGGGCCGCGGTACGCTGGACACGAAGGGAACGCTTTGCGGCGTGATGGAGGCGGCCCAAACCCTGTTGGAGCAGGGATTTATACCGGAAAATGATATGTATTTCGCTTTTTCGGGCGATGAGGAGACAAGCGGTCCGACGGCGCCCGCCATGGTCGACTGGTTTAAGGCGCAGGGCATAACGCCGAGTGTCCTTGATGAAGGCGGGGCGATCGTCAGCGGCGTTTTTCCGGGCGTTTCCGATCCCTGCGCGCTTGTCGGCACCGGCGAAAAGGGTATGACCGATATCGAGCTGTCTTTAGAAAGTGACGGGGGGCATGCTTCCGCGCCCCCGGCGCATACGCCCGTCGGCGTTATCGCGCAGGCCGTCGCCGCCATTGAAAACGATCCGTTTCCCATGGCGCTCACGCCGCCGGCTGCGGAGATGTTCGATACGCTCGGCCGCCGCGCGGGGTTTGGGCTGCGGCTGATTTTCGCGAATCTCTGGTGTTTCAAACCGCTTTTGGGCCTCATTGCCAAAAAACGCGGCGGCGAACTGAACGCCCTGATGCGCACGACCTGCGCGTTTACAAAGATGAAGGGCGGCGACGCGTGGAACGTCCTGCCGCCGCAGGTCAGCGCAGGCGCCAACCTGCGGCTTTTGACCGAAACGCCGGCGGAAGCGGCAAAGCGTCTTGAAGGTACGATCAAAAACAGCGATATTAAAGTGCGCGTGATAGATGGAAACCCGCCTTCGGCTTATTCGGATACGTCGTGCACGTTCTGGGAGAAGGTCAAAACCTCGATACGTCAGACGTGGCCGGGCGTTCTCGTCTCTCCGTATCTTATGGTCGCCTGCTCGGATTCCAGGCATTACTGCCGCATCTCCGACAAAGTCTATCGCTTTTCCGCCATGGTGCTCAGCGGGGAAGAGCGTAAATTGATCCACGGCAACAATGAACGTATCCCAACGGATAAAATTATAAAAACCGTTGCGTTTTATCTGCGCCTTATGAGCAAGTTATAAAATACCGTCGGCGCTTATACGGGGCTGGACCGGCAAATAAATTGAATATCAAACAAAAAACAATGGGAATGAACCTGCCGTCACTGACTGCGGGTTCATTTTTGCGCCGCGAGAAAGGATTTTCCATAACGCATATAAAACTCAAACAAATGCTTAATAAATTCATAAAAACCCTATTGACATTCAGGTGAACGTATGATAGGATATATCCATAATCTGAGAAACAGGGGAGAAGGTGCTGCTATGACCATTCCGGGCACGGTGCTTCCGGCAGAGAACGGGACGGGGCCGGCCGGTTCCGGATTTCTGACCGGGATATTTTCGGTGACGTCCGGCCTGATGCTCTCGCAGATACGGGAGATCACGGGCCTCGACGCTCCGGCGCTGCAGAACTGGATCAAGCGCGGCTGGGTGTCTTCGCCGGTCGGAAAACGGTACAACATCGATCAGGTCGCGCGGATCCTCATCATCAATATGCTTCGAGACACCCTGAAACTGGAACAGATCGCGTTTTTAATGTCCTATATCAACGGACGCGTTGAGGACCGGTCGGACGATATCATCCCCGAATCGGTCCTGTACGAAACCATCTGCTGCATCATTGAGCGCTGTGAAGCGTGCGGACTGGGCAGCAAAGACAATCTCAGAAAACTGATCGTCGACTGTACGGGCGACTACAATGAGGTAATTCCCGGTTCGACGGTACGGCTGCGCAAAGCGCTTGAGGTGATTATCCTCGCTTATGAAAGCGCTCAAATCAAGCTTGGGGCAGAAAGTCTGCTGGAAACCATCAGGTGACGGGGTCCGGCGCGCTGCGCTGAGCACGCCGAGCCCCGAACTGGTTTATATAAGAAAATAGTGAGAGGAGTGATGTTATGGCTTTATGGTGGGAGTCGCTGTCCGCGCTGCAGCGGGTATTTGCCTGTTTCGCGGCGCCGGCCACGCTTATCCTGATTATTCAGACCGTACTGGTCCTGTTTGGGATCGGAGATCACGATATGGACGCGGGCGGCATGGACACCGGAGACATGGATGCCGGTGGTATGGACCTGGGCGACGCGGATGCCGGGGACGGCCTTTATGACGGCGTGTCCGACGGGCTGGCATTGTTCAGTATCCGGGGGATCGTAGCGTTCTTTACTGTCGGCGGCTGGGCCGGCGTCGTCGTGGCCGGGATTGTGGCTTCGCCGTTTTTGTCCGTAACCGCCGCGCTGATCGCCGGGGCCGTGGCCCTGTACGGTATCGCGCTGCTGTTCAAATGGGCGTCAAAACTTCAGTCGGCGGGCAACGTCTCGCTGAAATATGCCGTCGGTAAAACCGCAAAGGTCTATATTACCGTTCCCGGCGGCAAAAGAGGCTTCGGTAAAGTCCTTGTAACGTTTCAGGGGCGCTTCACCGAATGCGACGCCGTTTCGGACGCGCCCTTTGATCTCAAGGCCGGGGCGCTTGTCAAAGTGGTCGGCCTGGAGGATGCGGATACCCTGATCGTTACCCCGCATGTTGAAGAAAAAATTGAAATTTGAGGTGAATCAATGGAAACAGTTATCTATTTCGTCATTGTCGCGCTGGTATTTATCACGACGCTTATCATTATCTTTTCGCGCTACCGCAAATGTCCCTCCGACAAGATTATGGTCATTTACGGTAAGGTCGGGAACAATTCCGACGGCAGCAGCCGCTCTGCCCGCTGTATTCACGGCGGCGCGGCCTTCATCTGGCCGATTTTCCAGGCTTATGAGTACATGGATCTGACGCCGCTGTCCATCAGCGTGGACCTGACAAACGCATTGTCCCGCCAGAATATCCGCATCGACGTGCCGTCGCGGTTCACGGTCGGCATCTCGACCGAAGCGGGCGTCATGCAGAATGCCGCCGAGCGCCTTTTAGGCCTGAAGCTCAGCGAGATCCAGGCGCTGGCGCAGGATATCATTTTCGGACAGCTGCGGCTTGTGATCGCCACGATGGACATCGAGGAGATCAACACCGACAGGGATAAGTTCCTGGAGGCCATTTCCAGCAACGTGGAGACGGAGCTGAAAAAGATCGGCCTGAGGCTCATCAACGTCAACGTGACGGATATCAGCGACGAATCCGGCTACATCATTGCCTTGGGCAAGGAAGCAGCGGCCAAAGCCATCAACGACGCGAAAAAATCCGTTGCCGAAGCCAACCGTTCCGGCGCCATCGGCGAGGCCAACGCCGTCCGCGAGCAGCGTATCCAGGTTTCCATAGCGGATTCCGAGGCCATCAAGGGCGAAAACACCGCCAAGGCGCAGATTGCCGACTCCGACGCCACCAGGCGTGAACTTGAGGCCGAAGCCCAGCGCCGCGCCGTCTCTGCCGAAAAGATCGCCGACGCGAAAGCGCTGCATGAGGCATACGCGGCAGAGCAGGCGGCCGAACAGGCCCGCGCCGCGCGTGAAAAAGCAACACTTGAAGCCGATGTGCTCATAAAAGCCGAAATCGACAAACGGCAGCTTGAAATTGCCGCCGAAGCGGAAGCGGAGCAGCTGCGCCGCAAAGCGCGCGGCGAGGCCGACGCGATTTTCGCCAAAATGGAGGCCGAAGGACGCGGTCTTCAGGAAATGCTCACGCGGCAGGCCAGCGGTCTTTCAGAGGTCGTCAAAGCCGCCGGCGGCAATGCCGGCGACGCCATACGCCTCATGGTTGCCGATAAGCTTGAAGAGCTGGTCAAAATCCAGGTTGAGGCTGTCAAGAACCTGAAGATCGACAAGGTCACGGTTTGGGACGGCATGGGCGGAAAGGACGGCGCCTCCAGCACGGCAAACTTCATATCCGGCCTTATGAAATCCATACCGCCGATGAGCGAACTGTTCAACATGGCCGGAATGGAGCTTCCCGAATTCCTCGGAAAAACCAGAGAAGAAAAGACTGCCGGGCCGGAAGCGCTCAAACCCGCAGAAGCAAATGCAGGAGAACCCGCCCCGGCGGAAGAAAGAACACTTTAGTATAAGAATATGAGGAAGCGCCGATTTCCAATCGGCGCTTCCTTTTTATTCTTTTGACTGGTATACTACAGGAATAAAACCAATAATTACATGATTGGTTAATAAATGCGCAGCGTATTCGGACGGCTGCACGGTTACATAGAAAAATTGAAAGTGAGGAAAACGATGAAAAGAAGAATAAGTATGATCATGATCCTGATCCTGCTGCTGACGCTGGCGCTGAGCGCCTGCTCGCAGACGGCCAAAGTACAAGAGACGTCGTCGCCGGCCGCCGCGGCTTCGTCGGCAGTGTCACCGGAGGAAGCCGAACCGTCGGAGGAAGCCGAGCCCTCAGCAGAGGCGACCGATGCGGAAGAGAGCCCCGAACCGTCGCAGGACGCCGAACAAGCGTTTGCGTTTATGAATAGCAACGAGCTTGTTTTCGGCGGCGCCGAGGATAATTTTTTCAGCGCCTATGAAAACACCGACAGCGCGCTTGACGCGCTCCAGCCGCTTCTGTTTTCCGCCGTTTGGGCTGCCATGGACATGGATTCCGAGGGCTTGTTCTATGTTGAGGACGACCCGGCCGACGCCGGCTTTGAGTGGACGACCGTGTATCACCTGGTCAATGATTATGAGCCCGTCAGAGACGGCATGGCCTTGGAAAACGGCAATCTTGTCGTAACGGAAGATACCGTGAAGAGTTTTTTCACGGACGCTTTCGCGACCGATACAATACCGGAAATCGCCGGGGTCCACGCGGAACTTATATCCTATGACGACACGGTCGGCACATACACGTTTATAGGCGCCGACGGCGCCGGGTTGACGTTCGTGCTCAAAACCGTCGCCCTGAGCCTGTCGAGCAGCGCGGCAGACGGCTCGCATTCCGCCAGCCTGCAGTTTGATATCGTCCTCAATGACGGGACTGTACAGGAGACGCTGGCGGTCGAGATCGTTCCGTCGGACGCTTCGGCCTATCATTACAGCATCCAGGCCGCGTATACAGTGGAAGAAAGCAGTGTGCCCAATCCGCTGCGCGAATCGTCCGCGCAGGAGATCATGGATACGCTCGGATTGTCGTTTGCCATACCTGACCGTGCCGAGGATGTCGTCTACTACATCGTGGACGTGGGCGAGGCATCGATAGCCCAGGCAGACTTCACACTCGACGGTTTCGACGTCGTGTACCGCCTCCAGGCGACTGCTTCGTTTACGGATATCTCCGGTGCTTATAAGGACTGGGCGAAGACGGAAAGCGTCCAGATCAATTACGGCAGCGGCGAGGTGTACTACAACGACAGCGGGTCGGGCATCTGTCTCTGGTACGATGCCGCACCCGGTCTGATGTACGCCGTCTATATGAGCACGAACGCCAATGTTGACACGCTGACATCTCTTGCCAACGAGCTGTTCGTCCCCGTTCAGGGAGCCGCATAACTTCCAAACAGATTCTTATGCTGCCCCCGGATTGAAGTTCAATCCGGGGGTATTTTATCGCTTAAGGTGAAACCGCCCGTGACGGTTATTAACGGTTTTAGTCTGACGGAGCCAATCAATTTGTTGACAATTATCTATTGGCGAATGTATACTCGAATGGAGGATTATTCATCAAATTGTATTTATCTTGACCGTGAGGAGTTGTGGCTGATGGCACTGATTGACCGGATAAAATGGGACGGGATGCTCAATAACGCCGAATGGCTCGTGTATCGATATCCCGGGGAAGCGTTCGTCACAGGTTCGCAGCTGATTGTCGGAGAGGGACAGGTAGCCGTTTTTGTCAAAGGCGGACAGGCGCTGGACTACTTCACCGCAGGTACATATACGCTGTCCACAGCCAATATCCCACTTCTGGCCAAATTTATAAACATGCCGTTCGGCGGAAAAACGCCGTTTACGGCAGAGATATACTTCATAAACAAAACATCAAAGCTTGATATTACATGGGGGACCATCGACCCAATCCAGCTCATTGATCCCAAGTACCATATCAAGCTGCGCGTACGCGCGTTCGGCCAGATCGGCATGAAGGTCGCCGATTACCGCGTTTTATTGACAGAACTGATCGGCGCCATGCGGCAGAGAGACGTCGTGAATTACGGCAAGATGCTCAATTATTTCAAAGGCATACTGATCATGAAGGTCAAAACGCTCATTGCGCAGGCGATCATCAAGAACAAAGTTTCGGCGCTTGAGATTTCGGCTTCCCTGGAAACGATCTCCGACTACTGTCAGGAAGAGATCGGCGAGGAATTTGACCGCTTCGGGCTAAAGGTTGTAAACTTTTTCATCCAGTCGATCAATTTCCCCGACGAGGACTTTGATGAGATCAACAGGATCCTCGGCGAAAAAGCCTCGTTTGACATCATCGGGGATCAGCGATATGTCACAAAACGGTCGTTTGACACCATGGATCTCGCCGCGGCCAACGAAGGCGGGACGGCCGGCGCCTTTACCGGCGCGGGCATGGGGCTCGGGCTCGGCGTCAGTATGGGCGGCGCTATGGGCGGCCTGACGTCTAATATAACGACGGCCGCGCCCGCAGGCAATCAAAAGACCTGTCCGGAATGCAACGCGGTCAATCCCGCGTCGGCCGTTTTCTGTGCCGCGTGCGGTGCCAGAGTCACGCAGGAGGGCGTCAAGTGCCCGGACTGCGAATACGAAAATCAGGCCGGCTCAAAATTCTGCATTTCCTGCGGCGCGGCCCTGACCCAGACCCAGACAAACAAATGTGAAAAATGCGGTGAAGAAAACGAGCCGAATGCCAAGTTCTGCAGAAACTGCGGAACAAAACTGGAGGGTTAAAAGATGAATAGCGGTTCCGCAGTACGGATGGTCTTTAAAGTCCTGATCGCCCTGATTATCGACGTTATAACCTTTTTGCTGGCCTTCTCATTCTGGACGCTTTTAAACCTCGCCGTTTTCCCGGCCGCGATCACCGCGGTTTTGATAGCGCTCATATGCCTCAATATTGTCATATTGGCCGCATCCCCGCTGCGTGCGGCCTTTGGCGTCGGTATTTCCGTATCGGCAACGATTTTAACCGCCGTCTATTATCTGGCGGTCATGGTTTTTACGGGTTTTACATATCTGTTTATTATACCGAAGACTTATCTGATCATTTATTTGATCCTGACACTCGTCTATATCGCCGTGCTCGCAGGCCTTTTCATCAGCGGCAGCAATAACCAGCGCGACGTTGCGCGCAGAGCAACCGAAAAAGCGATGACGCTTGATATCAGCATGCTCATGCTGGCCCTTAAAAGAAGCCTTGCTGAAATGACGGCCGGCAGCGCGGACGGCGGTAAAACCGTTCTGGCCGTGTTCAGAGAAATGGAAGAGCGGCTGAGCGCCTCTACGCCTTTCGGGAGATCGTCCAAACCGGCCGTCATCAACATGGAGACGCAGATCGCCGCGAAGCTCAACCTCATAATCTCAAAAGCCGCGGCGGAAGGCGACGCCGGCAGGGAAGCAGTTATAATGCTTCTCAAAGAAACAAAGACGATGATCATGGATCGCGAAAAGCTTATACTCGTTTAAAAAACGATACCTGTCAATAAAGGAGTAGACCGATATGTCAGCAGGAGAAGTCAAAACATGCCCGCAATGCGGAGCGCCGATAGACGCACGCGCGCAGTCATGTAAATTCTGCGGAGGCGTATTTGCCAGCAAGCCGGCTTATAAGCCGCCCCCGCAGCCGAGGACGCCGCCGCCGCAGGCGGGGCCGTACGCCGGATCATATACCCCGCCGCCGCAGGGCCCGTACGGAGGGCCATACCAGCAGCAAGGCCCGTACGGAGGGCCGTATCCGCCGCAGGGTCCGGGTTATCGGCCGCCTGTCCAGCAGCAGTATCATTCGGGCAAGAGCAAACTTGTTGCCGGCTTACTCGCGATTTTTCTCGGAGGCATCGGCGTACATAAGTTTTATCTCGGCCGCATCGGCATGGGGGTTTTATACCTGCTGTTTTGCTGGACGGGTATCCCGGCGCTCGTCGGGTTTATTGAGGGCATCATCTATCTGTGCTCGAACGACCAGGTGTTCGAGGCCAAATATCCCCGGCATTATTGAAATGAAGCTGCCAACAAAGGTAATGGAGATACCTTTGCCGACATAATAGGAGACAATAGTTATTGACAGCTTAAAAGCCTTCCGGTTTTCGCCGGAAGGCTTTGTCTTTTTTTTTATCGTATGGATTACATCTTTTCGGGCGCCGTTACGCCGAGGATATTAAGAGCGTTTTTGATGACGGCGCGGACGCTGTCTGCGAGCTTTAGTCGGGCGGCAAGAAGGTCTTCCGGCGCGTCTTTTATACGGCAGGCGTTGTAAAACCGGTGGAAGCGGGCGGCCAGATCAATCGCATAGCGGTTGATACGCGACGGGTCATAATCGCGCGCGGCGAGCCGGATTTCCTCCGTTAAGAGCGACAGCTGCTTGATGAGTTCGCGTTCCGTAGGATCTGTCAGCAGGGAGACGTCAATCTCACTGACAGATTTGACGTCATGCCCGGTTTCAGCGAGCGCTGCGATGAGGCTCATGATGCGCGCGTGCGCGTATTGGACATAATAAACGGGGTTCTCGCTGTCCTGCCGGACGGCCAGCCCAAGGTCGAATTCCAGATGCGTATCCGGCTTGGCGTTGAAGAAGAACCGGCAGGCGTCGACGGATATCTCGTCGAGCAGATCGTTGAGCGTGATGGCCTTGCCCGTCCGTTTGGAGACCTTGACCGTCTCTCCGTCCCGGACGAGGCGCACCATCTGCATAATGACAAAATCCAGACGGTTGGAGTCGATGCCGAGCGCCGGGGACGTCATCGTCGCCTTGAAGCGTATAGCGTGGCCGTGATGGTCGGCGCCCCAGATGTCGATGACGCGGTCAAAGCCGCGCTCGACGAATTTGTTGCGGTGGTAGGCGATGTCGACGGCGTAATAGGTATAATATCCGTTCGAGCGGAGGAGTACTTCATCCTTGTCCGCGCCCAACTCGGTGTTTTTAAGCCAGATGGCTCCGTCCTTTTCATATGTGAAGCCGTTATCCGAAAGCAGCTTTACCGTTTCGGCGACATAGCCGCTCTCGTGGAGTTCGCTTTCCAAAAACCAGCGGTCAAAGCGGATGCGGTAGCGCTCCAGATGCTTCTGCATGAGCGCGATATTGTGCTTTAGACCGAAGGCGATAAATTCCCTGACACGCACGTCCGAGTCCGTCGAGACGAACTTGTCCCCGTCGCGCGCATGTATCATCTGCGCAAGCTCTCTGATGTCGTCGCCGTGGTAGCCGTTTTCGGGAAACGCCGCGGCGTCTTCGCCCAGGCACAGCTGCAGATACCGCGCTTCTATCGACTTCCCGAACAGCTCGACCTGGTTGCCCGCGTCATTGACGTAAAACTCGCGGCTGACGTCGTACCCCGCCATATCCAAAACGGCCGCCAGGGTGTCGCCCAAAACGCCGCCCCGCGCGTTGCCGATCGTCATGGGACCCGTCGGATTTGCCGAAACGAACTCGACCATGACGCGCGCGCCGCCGCCGAAATCCGAACGGCCGTAATCGCCGCCTTCCGCCTCAACAGCTTTCAGAACCTCTTCGAACCACTTGTCCGATAAAGAGAAATTAATGAAGCCGGGACCGGCGGTCTCAACGCTTTTAAAATAGCTGTCATCGAGCGTCATATGGCTAATAAACGCCTCTGCGATCTTCTTCGGAGACATTTTCATGGCGCGCGCAGCGGCGAGGGCATGCGTTGCCGCATAGTCCCCGTTTGACTGGTCTTTTGGAATTTCAGCCGCGCCGTCAAGGGCGCAGCCGCCCGGCAGCGCGCCGCCGGACGAAGCTTTTTCATAAGCTGTCCGGATCAGCTCGTCGATCTGCTGTTTGGCTGATTCGATCAGATTTGCCACGTTTTCAATCCACCTTATTTTACATTTATCTTAAACGCATTGCGGCTCATCACCACGTTATCAACGTCGACGACATAATGGATCTCAAGGTCGCCGCCGTTTTCATCCATGTCTTTTTTGATGCTCTGGGTATCAATACCCATCGTGAGCGAGCCGTACGCCGTTTCATAGACGAAATGATGCTTCTTGCCTTCGCTGAAAATCATTTCGCCCCCCGTCCCGCCGGCCCGGTTCAATATGACGCGGTTGGGTTCGATGACGAAGGAGGTCTTTTTTCCGGCGAAGCCCGTCAATTCACTTTCCATGTAGCTGAACATGGCTATGTCGCCATTTAGGGAATATTCACCGTCCGTAACGAGCTCGAAGCTCTCTTCGTCCGTATCCTGGGCGGCCTGGAAGCTTTTTATTGAAATTAAAACATTCTTCATAATTATTATCCATTCAAATCCATCTGGGCCGGATACGCTGTTTGACGCTTTACAGGATGCCGGTTTACGCGGCCGGCTCCCGGGACATAATGGCCATTGTAAGGCGGCGTCCGGCCTGCGTCCGGCGCGTATGGCAGCCGGCAGATAAAAAGTCCCATATATGATATGCTATTATGAAAAATAAAACAAGTCAAATTTCAGAATATGAGTAGAATTTTCATAAACAGTTTGCTATACTATATAAACCCAATATGAAAACGGATGCATGTCCGTTGTCTGTTGGGCAAATCCGACAGGGTCAAGGCGGCGCCGCCGCCGGCTGTCCATAGTTAGGAGGGCCAATATGAAAATCGAACTGACTGAGAAAGAATTCAGGCGTCTTCTGGATATGGTGTATATCGGGAATTGGATCCTCAATTCGACCCGCGGTTCCGACCGGTTTGAAGATTATGACCATGTAGAAAGCCGCCTTTTTGCCTATTGCGCCCGGGTGGGCATGAAAACGCTTTTCGAAATCAATGAAGGCCGCGTCATGCCGTCGGCAGCTTTTGAAAACGGCGGCATCCACGAGGCGATCGCGGATTACGAGGATACCGTGTTTTTTGAGATCCTGGCCGAGGAACTGGCCCGGCGGGATATGGATTTCGAACCGATCGGTCCCGACAATTTCAGCGAACTGACGCGCCGTATCGACGCGTATATTGAAGAGTTCGAACAAAACGGCATGGATAATATATCACTCAACACGTAAAACCTTATGCGTTCCGTATACAGAAAACCAGATTTACGCCTAGGGAAGATTATAACCTTTAATATAAAGTTTTTTGCCGAAGGCGGTGCGTAACCGGGACAACACTAAATCATAGCGATTTTTTCTTTGACCGCAATCGACAAAAAACGATAAGCGGATGACAAGACGTCATTCGCTTTTTTATGTAATAATTACAAAACGAAAACAATTGTTTACAATTGTGTATCCATCCGATATAATATCTCCTGTAATACCAGACGCAGATTGGAGCCTGAACGAATAATCGAGGGGTTAGAGGTCTCATTTGGTGTGCGGTACGGCAGATGATCGTCTTCCGTCACGGATAACAGGAGGTTACGATGAAACGCAGTGCGCTTATACTTATGATTATTGTACTGGCTGTCGGGCTTGGGGCGTTTGCTCAGGCTGCCGGGACAGACAGCATGACGGTGAGTTTCAGGATAGAGGGAGGGAGCGGGAACCTGTACGATAACAACGCCCTTGCTGTCGACTATACGCAGACGGCAACGCTCAGGGACGTTGTCACAGTCAGTCAAAACGACCCGGACGCGCCTGCTTTAACAGTTGAAGAAGACCGCGTCACGGCAGTGGACGGTTTGGCGGAAAACAGTATCGGCGGCCTTTTTAATGATCGGTGGATGATATGCGTCAACGGCGATGCTGCCGTGGATATTTTAAGTCAAACAACCGTTGCCGATGGCGACGAGATCGTATTGTATTACGGCGACGCAGCGCTTATGCAGAATCCCCAGATGGATCTCAGCCGTATGCTTTCAGAGGGCGTTGTCCGGTTTACGAGCGACGACGCCGTTACGGATACCGCCGGACGGACGGTCGTGACGACAAACCCTGTGGTCGGGGCAGTTGTCACGTGGGACGGTATGACGTACAAGACCGACGCCAGCGGTGAGATCATCATCGACTCGACCGGAGCCGGCGTGCGCCACACCGTTCAGATAGAGCGCTATTACGAAAACGGGATGCCCACCGTTTTGAGATTTGCGCCCGGATACTTTGTGGTATACGGGTTTTCAGATGTGATGCCGGAAGACTGGTATTACGACGCGGTCATGTTCGCCTCGGGCAAAAAGCTCGTCAACGGGGTCACGGAGTCCGACTTTGCTCCGGATGCGGCAATGAACCGGGCGATGTTCGTGACCGTCATCGGCCGCCTGTCGGACGCCCGGGTCGACCAGGAGCAGGACACGGGGTTTCCCGATGTCGTGAACGACGGCTGGTCGTCCGGATATATCGTGTGGGCGACGGAAAACGGGATCGTAAACGGCTATGACGACGGCACGTTCGGCCAGTATCAGGATATCACGCGCGAGCAGATCGCCGTGATGCTGTACCGGTACGCGCAGTTTGAAGGGCTTGATACGGGTCTTCTTGGACAGGACCTGTCATCTTATTCGGATATAGAAAGCGTGTCGTCCTACGCTCAGACGGGTATGCGCTGGGCTGTCGAACAGGGTCTCATCACCGGTTCGGACGGGAAGCTCG
This sequence comes from uncultured Sporobacter sp., assembly GCA_963663605.2. Taxonomy (GTDB): domain Bacteria; phylum Bacillota; class Clostridia; order Oscillospirales; family Oscillospiraceae; genus Sporobacter. The sequence goes on along the minus strand of CAXXVF010000002.1, from coordinate 1,632,452 downwards.
ACCCCGGCGGGCTGGCCACGCGCACGCAGGTCGCGACGATGCTCGAGCGATTCATTACGGAATTTATTGAAGCCTAATAGCGGAAACAGTTAAAACAGAGCCGCATTTAATCGGCGGCTCAGATAAAGTGGGGTAAAGAGAGATGAAAGCCACGATCAAAGTAAAAAAACTGCGCCCGGACGCCGCTGTGCCGACATACGGTTCGCCGTTTTCGGCGGGCGCGGACCTGTACGCCTGCCTTGACGACGCGGTTACGGTCGCGCCGGGGGAAACGGTCGTCATACCGACCGGCCTGTCCGTCGAGATTCCCGAAAACCACGCCGGGCTCGTCTTTGCCCGAAGCGGGCTGGCTACGAAGAAGGGGCTCGCGCCGGCCAATAAGGTCGGCGTCATCGACAGCGACTACCGCGGGGAGGTGCTCGTGTCGATCCTCAACCACGGGCCCGAAACGCGGACGGTCATGCCCGGCGAGCGGATCGCGCAGCTTGTCGTCACGCCGGTCGTAACGTGCGACTTTGCCGTTTCGGAAATGCTCAGCGAGACGAGCCGGGGCGAAGGCGGCTTCGGGTCGACCGGAAGCCACTGAAACAAAGCGGCGCTTTTTACCTGCCTTAATATATATAAAGACAAAAAAGCCGGGGCTGTCGACAAAACCGACAGTCCCGGTTATAATACTATCAAATAACTCAATCAATGTTTTCCGAAAGGGTGCGTTTTATGTCTTTGTCCGAGGAAATCAAAAATCAGGCCCGCGAAGCAGCGCGCGAGCTGTGCGGGATAACAAAGATCAAGCCCGGCCAACTCGTGATTGTCGGATGCAGCACGAGCGAGATCATGGGGCAAAAAGTCGGGAGCCTGTCGACCCCGGAAATCGGCCAGGCCGTTTTTGAGGGAATCTCCGAGGTGCTGAATGAAAAAGGCGTTTTTCTGGCAGCACAGTGCTGTGAGCATCTCAACAGGGCCGTTATTATGGAACGCGCCGCTTCGGCGGGTTTTGAGATCGTCAACGCCGTTCCGAGGCCGGAAGCGGGCGGCGCTTTCGCGGCGGCTGTATACGGCGGTTTGGAAGACCCCGTTGCCGTTGAGGCGGTACGCGCCGACGCCGGGCTCGACATCGGGAACACCCTCATCGGTATGCATTTGAAAAAGGTGGCCGTTCCGCTTCGGCTTACTGTGACGCACATCGGCAAAGCGCCCTTAAACGCCGCGCGCACGCGTCCCAAGTTCGTCGGCGGTGCCCGCGCCGTTTACGATGACGCGCTGATGTAAACTATCGAAAGAAACACCGCCGGATGGCGGTGTTTTTTCATCTGAAAGCGTTACTTGAGCAAAAAATACCCGATCACAATCGTGCCCAGAGCGATGCGGTACCAGCCGAAAATCTTGAAGTCGTGCTTTTTAACATAGTTCATCAAAAAGCGGATTGCAAGCATGGACACGGCGAACGCGACGAGCATGCCGGTCAGCAGCACGACGGCCTCGAGCGTCGTAAAATGAAGCCCGAATTTATACAGCTTCAAAAGGCTCGCGCCGAACATAACGGGTATGGACAAAACGAACGTGAACTCGGCGGCGACCGTCCGTGACGTGCCCAAAAGCATTGCGCCGATGATGGTCGAGCCGGAGCGCGACGTACCCGGAATCAGCGACAGCAGCTGGAACAGCCCGATGAAAATCGCCGTTTTGTATGTGATCGCCGGCATGCTGTCGACTTTGACGACGCGGTTTCTATTTTTGTTTTCAAGGATGATGAAGATAACGCCGTAAAATATCAGCGCGGCGGCAATCGTTATGACGGAAGCAGTTGAGCTGTGATAAAAAAGCTCCTCGATCTTGTCGTTGAATAAAAGCCCGACGACGGCCGCGGGGATACAGGATACGATAATCTTCCCCCACAGAGAAAACGTCTCTTTGCGGCTCTCCGGCGTTTTTTGCCTGCCGAACGGGATGAGCTTGTTCCAGAAAAGTACGACGACGGCAAAAATCGCCCCGAGCTGGATGACGACGAGAAACATATTCTTGAAATTTTCGGACATATTGAGTTTTAAAAATTCGTCCAGCAGCAGCATGTGGCCGGTGCTGCTGATCGGAAGCCATTCGGTGATGCCTTCGATGATGCCCAGTATAACGGCTTTGATTATTTCGATCAGTTGCATATATGTACCCCGGCTGAAGTGAAATATAGTAAGATCATAATACCATTATTTGAAAGACAAGTATAGAAAAAAACGTAAAAGGCAATATTTCTTTTTTGTCACATTGAAGCGAAAGAAAATAAAAAACCGGGAGGTACCCAGTACCTCCCGGCGTTTTTCCGGTGTTTTAAATCTGCTTCAGCGCGTTGATCTTGACGCCGGGGCCCATCGTGGAAGCTGTGACGCAGCTTTTGATGTATTGACCCTTTGCGGCGGCCGGTTTGGCCTTGATGACGGCGGTGATCAGCGTGTTGTAGTTGTCGACGAGCTTGTCAACGCCGAAAGAGACCTTGCCGATGGGGCAGTGGATGATGTTCGTCTTGTCCAGACGGTACTCGATCTTACCTGCCTTGATTTCATTAATTGCCTGCGCAAGGTTCGGCGTGACCGTGCCGGCCTTCGGCGTCGGCATGAGGCCTTTCGGGCCGAGGAGCTTACCGAGGCGGCCGACGACGCCCATCATGTCGGGCGTGGCGACGACGACGTCGTAATCGAAGAAATTCTCTTTCTGGATCCTCTCGACCATATCCTGAGCGCCGACAAAATCCGCGCCGGCGTCCAGCGCTTCCTGCTGGCGCTCTTCCTTACAGAAGACGAGGACCTTTCGGGTCTTGCCCGTCCCGTGCGGAAGGACGATCGCGCCGCGGACCTGCTGGTCGGCGTGGCGGGAGTCGACACCGAGCTTGATATGCAGCTCGACGGTCTCGTCGAATTTGGCTTTCGATGTTTTGATCACGAGATCAAAAGCATCAGGCGCTTCGTAAGCCTGCGTTTTGTCAATGAGCTTTACGCTCTCTTTATAATTTTTTCCTCTGAACATAGCCTATTCCTCCGTTACGACGATGCCCATGCTGCGCGCGGTGCCTGCCACCATGCTCATGGCGGCTTCGATGCTCGCGGCGTTTAAGTCGGGCATTTTGATTTCGGCGATCTTGCGGACCTCTTCTTTTGAGACCGTGGCCACCTTGTCGCGCTGGGGGACGCCCGAGCCCTTTTCGATGTTGCAGGCCTTCTTCAAAAGGTTTGGAACGGGGGGCGTCTTCGTGATGAAGGAAAAGCTTCTGTCGGCATAGACGGTGATAACGACGGGGATCGTCATGCCCATGTCATTTTTTGTGCGCTCGTTGAATTCCTTTGTGAATAAGCCGATATTAACGCCGTGCTGGCCGAGCGCCGGACCGACGGGTGGCGCCGGCGTCGCTTTGCCGGCGGGAATCTGAAGCTTGATGATTCCTGTTACTTTTTGTGCCACTTATGAGCACCTCCTGAATAAAATGTGGTGACACGCGGCGGCTGCCGCCGTGTCTTGGCGGAGCGGTGCTGCTCCTCCCACTTGCCGGTTATCTCATGCCGATTTCGGCATTTGCCGGCAAAACGGTTTAACGTTGTTTTCTGTGTTATTTGACGGCCTCGACCTGATCGAAATCCAGATCGACGGGCGTTTCGCGCCCGAACATGGACACGATGACGCGCACGCGGGACTTGTCCGTCTCGATCTCGTCGACGGTGCCGAGAAAACCAGCAAGCGGTCCGTCTGTAACTTTGACGGTGCTGCCGATCTCGTATCCCACGACGATCTCATGCTTCTCGATGCCGAGGGACTGGATCTCTTCCTCTGTTAACGGGACGGCCTTGTTGGCCGATCCGACGAAACCGGTCACGCCGCGGACGTTTCGCACCAGATGCCAGCTTTCGTCGGTCATGATCATTTTAATGAGCACGTATCCGGGAAAGACTTTCCGCTCGACGGTTTTGGTCTGGGAGTCTGTGACTTCCGTGACAGTTTCCATCGGGATCTTGATCTCGAGAATCAGATCCTGCATTTTTCTGTTTTCGGCGGCTTTTTCGATCGTTGCCGCTACGGCGTTCTCATAGCCGCTGTATGTGTGGACGACATACCATTTCGCTTCGTCTGACATAATGGTCCTTAACTCCCGAGCGCGATAAGCGTGTTGACAATATATCCGCCGGCCTGATCGACGAGCCATATGGCAACGCTGGAAATCGCCATGATGACAAGAACGATGATCGTGTTGTTCATGATTTGCTTCGGTGTCGGCCAGACGACCTTCTTCAGCTCGCTTTTCAGTTCGCGGAACCACTTGATAATACTTTTCTTGCGCTTCTTCTTGTCCTTTTTGCCTTTGTTTTTGCCTTCGGGGACTTTTACGTTCGGCTGGTCAAGCTTATCTTCTGACATTAAAACACGTCCTTTCCGGTCAATTTACGGCTACTTCGTTTCGCTGTGGACAGTGTGTTTGCGGCAGAAGCGGCAGTATTTGTTCATTTCCAGCTTATCCGGGGTATTCTTCTTGTTTTTCGTTGTGTTGTAGTTACGCTGTTTGCATTCGTTGCATCTGAGCACAACCTTGACGCGCATATCGGCACCTCCAAATTTGCCCCCCTGTTTTAGATTGGCAGCATAACGGTTTCATGTATGCGGGCGTGTTTTTAAGCACACAAAATAAACCCATCTGCCGACAGGTAAAAGGAGTATACCACAACGGCAGCTAAAGGTCAACTGTTTGCGCGCTTTATTTCTGCGCGTTCTCATTTGAATAAACATAACCCGCGGATTGGGCATGAGGGCTATAAATATACCGTCTTCGTTGCGATATTTTCGCAGAACGCCCGGTCGTGCTCCACGAACAGGAGCGTCGGCGCGTACGATGTCAAAAGTGTTTTGATCTGCATCCGGGACAGGACGTCGATGAAATTGAGCGGTTCGTCCCAGATATACAAATGAGCCTGCTGGCTGAGGCTGCGTGCGATGAGCGTTTTCTTTTTCTGCCCGTCGCTGAAGTTTTCCATATCCTTTTCAAACTGTACCCTGGAAAAATCGAGCTTGCGCAATATGGCCTTGAACAGGCTTTCGTCGATTCCGTAAGCTGCGGCGTAGTCCTTGAGGCTGCCGCTGAGTCCGGACGTGTCCTGAGGTATATAGGAGATCGTCAGCCGGCTGCCGAGCCGGAGCGTGCCCGTATACGGGACCGCTTCTCCGCACAGCAGCTTGAGGATGCTGGATTTGCCCGAGCCGTTTTTCCCGCGCAGGGCGATTTTATCGCCCCGCCGGATGGAAAAGGTAACGCCGGAGCAGACGGCTGCGCCGTCATAGCTGATGCTGACGTTTTCGAGGTCGGCGAGGCGGTCTGAATGGTATTTCAAAGGCGCGATCTTCAGCGGTTCGGACGTTTCGATGTTTTTGAGGAGCTTTGATTTTTCTTTAATGGCTGTCTGCTGCCGCGACTGAAGCGTTTTGGCACGGGACATCATTTTTTTTGATTTCGCACCTTCCGTCGGACGGCGGTTTTTACTTTTTTCCGTTTTAACAGGGTCAAAGCCGATTTTTCTGTTTTCAGCACGATCGGACCAACTTGCCGTACGTCTTGCCGCTTCCCGCAGTTGCCGGATATCCTTAATAAGCTTCTCGTTTTCAGCCAGCTCGAAATTATCCTGAAGCTGTTTGTTATGACGCCAGGTGGAGAAATTCCCCTTTTGTATCTCGATATTCGTCCGGTTTATACAGAGGATGTGATCAATGCAGCTGTCCAAAAAAGCGCGGTCGTGCGATACGAGAATGAAGCCCTTTTTCGTGTTCAGGTAATCGCCGACGACCCGCCGTGCCCCTAGATCCAGATGGTTCGTCGGCTCGTCGATTAAAAGAAACCGGTTGTCTTTTAAAAAGAGCGCGGCGAGAAGGATTTTCGTCTGTTCCCCGTTGGAAAGGGTGTCAAACGGACGCTGCAGCACTGTTTCCGATATGTCGAGCAGGCCTAATTCCCGCTGAATCCGCCAGTCCTCACAGCCGGGCAGGAGCTTGGCCAGTACCCCGGCAGTGTCAAGGGTTTTATCCGGGACGTCATATGGAGAGTACTCAAAATCCACGGGCGACGTTATCGCGCCGCCGTACGGGTATTTTCCGAGAAGCAGATTGAGAAAGGTCGTTTTTCCCCGGCCGTTGCGGCCGGTAAAGCCGAGCTTCCAGTCCGTGTCGAGCTGAAAGCCGACGTTTTCAAAAATATTGTCATAACTGCCCCCATAAGAGAAGGTCAGGTTTGTAACACTGATCAAAGGCATTTTATATCCTCCTGTAATAATTAACGGGCTGCAGGAAAGGCTTTTCCTGCAGCCCGCAAAAATCACAGAAGTCCATTCCGCCGTGCGGCATGGATGTGATGCGGAGCGTTTTTGAAAAGATTGTAACTTTCCTGCGTGGCGCGTCAAACCAAGCGGCTTATTATGCCGCCCGTATGGCCGTATGGCGCCGTATTAACGTTAGCAGGATAAGTTGCGCATCCTTTCAGCTCCAATCTGTTTATGAGTGATGTCATCATATAACGGCTGCGCGATTATTTCAAGGTATTTACAGCCGGCAGGCCGCTTAAATATGTCATATTTACGTGCGTAATAACTATTGACAGCATTGCCGCTTATTGATAGCATGTAATGATTAAAAGCTATCTCAGATTCGTTATGCAGAAAGGGCAGTGAGGTTAATGGACAACCAGCTCGTCATCGTCCTGGATTTCGGCGGACAGTATAAAGAACTCATCGCGCGCCGCGTCCGGGAGTGCAAGGTCGCCTCCGTCATCAAGCCCGGCACTATGAAGCCGGAAGACATCAAGGCGCTCGACCCCATCGGCATCATCCTGACCGGCGGCCCGGACAGCGTTTACGACGACGCTTCGCCGAAGTGCGACCCGAAACTGTTTGAGCTGGGCATTCCCATCCTCGGCATCTGCTACGGCCTTCAATTGATGACGTACGAACTGGGCGGCGAAGTCGGGTCATGCGCCGTCAGCGAATACGGACGGACGAAGGTGACGGTGGACACATCCGCACCGCTTTTTAAAGGACTTGAGAAAAATCAGATCGGGCTCATGAGCCATACCGATCAGGTGCAGGTCCTGCCGGCGGGCTTCATGTCCATAGCGCACACGGCCGACTGCCCGAACGCCGCCGTCGCCGACGCGGCGCGGAAGTTCTACGGCACGCAGTTTCACCCCGAAGTCGAAAACACGCCGAACGGCACACAGATGCTCCGTAATTTCCTGTACGAGGTCTGCGCCGCTGCCGGCGACTATGATATACACGATTACGAAGTGCGGATGATCCGCGATGTCAGGCAGCAGGTCGGTTCGGAACATGTCCTTTTGGGCCTTTCCGGCGGCGTCGACTCCTCCGTTTGCGCGGCGCTCTTGGCCAAGGCCATCCCCGGCCAGCTCCACTGCATTTTCGTCGACCACGGGCTCATGCGCAAAAACGAGGGCGACGAGGTCGAAGCGGCGTTTTCCGGCCGCGACCTGCACTTTATCCGCGTTAACGCCGAAGAGCGGTTTTTAAAGCTTCTGGAAGGCGTCAAAGACCCGGAGCAAAAACGTAAGATCATCGGCGGCGAATTCGTCCGCGTCTTTGAGGACGAGGCGAAAAAGCTCGGCGACGCCAAGTACCTGGCGCAGGGGACGATCTACCCCGATGTCGTCGAATCCGGCGTCAATTCCGCCGTCATCAAAAGCCATCATAACGTCGGCGGCCTGCCGGAGGACATGCGCTTTACCGGCCTTGTCGAGCCGCTGCGCGGCCTGTTCAAGGATGAAGTGCGCGCGCTCGGCCGCCAGCTCGGCCTGCCGAAAGCGCTCGTCGAGCGCCAGCCGTTCCCCGGTCCGGGACTCGCCGTGCGCGTCATCGGCGACATCACGAAGGAAAAGCTCGACATGCTGCGCGAGGCCGACGCCATTTTCCGCCATGAGATGAAACGCTCCCGGAAAAAACCGGATCAGTATTTCGCCGTTTTAACCGACACGCGCTCCGTCGGCGTCATGGGCGATTTCCGTACGCACGGTTACACCATTGCCCTCCGCGCCGTCAAAACGACGGACTTCATGACGTGTCAGGTCGTGCCCATATCGCACACGATCCTCGCGCGCACCGCCTCGCGCATCGTCGGCGAGGTACGCGGCATCTCCCGCGTCGTCTACGACATCACCGGCAAGCCGCCCGCCACGATCGAGTGGGAGTGAAGTTCTGGAGAATTACAGATGGATGCTAGACTAAAGAGGAAGCAGGATCTGTTTTGTAAGTATACATAAAAAAACGCGGGAGGAGCACCTCCCGCGTTTTTTATTTGTAACACCGCTTCACTCGTAAACGATCTTAAATCCCGAATCCTCGATACGGGCTTTGATCGTGTTTTCCGTCGCCGGCGCGTTGTAGTCGATCTTGACGGTGCCGCTTGTGAGGTTCACGCCGACCAGATTGACGCCTTCGATCTTCTTAAGCGCGTTTTTGATCTCGGTTTTATTTGCTTTGTTTTGTATGCCCGAAACGCTGCACAGCATGGATTCCATTTGCTACAAATCCTTTCCAGGTCGTTTAAACCGGTTTCCCAAGCGGAAAAACCCGGTAAAGCCGTTTGATTTTGTTAGTATTGTTCCGCTGTGTCGTTTTATACGGACGGATACGTTTTCACTTGCGGACTTATCTAAAAATATTCTTAAAAATACAGAATGAAAGTACCAAAAATACATGCCAGATGGGTTTGCTTTTTATTTTATGCATCGGTATAATTAAAAAACAACGATAAATGAGGAAATCCCTCATAATCACAGGGAGGTTCACGATGGCGATACCCGAATTCGATACCAAAGAGCTTGATGTAGTGGCGACAATGCCGGGCATGTTCGGCAATCCCGATGTCGACATCTACAATTTCCCGGTGACGCCAAAAGAGGCGTACGCTGCCTTATACGCTAAGAAGCCGATCTGGCAGATCACATCCATGGAGATGATGATGTTTTCTCCGAAGTGCAACCCGGATAATATCGCGCGTGCGTTTGTCTTTGACGGGACGAATACGCCGCAGACGGGCGGTACGGACATGTTCGGCATTGAATGGGAGTTTATCCCGCAGGTCGGCGGGTCTATGGTGCGTCCAGGCAAGCCGTTTATCGACGATGCCAACGAAATAAAGGACAAAGTCCAATGGCCCGACATTGACACATGGGACTGGGAGGGCTGCGCCAAGGCCAACGTCGAATACCTGTCCACCCCGAACTATAACATCTGCTGGTTTCTAAACGGCTGGTACGAAAGGCTTATCTCGTTCATGGATTTTGAGGGTGCAGTCGTAGCGATGATCGATGAGGATCAGACGGATGCCGTCCACGCGTTCTTTGACAAGCTGTCTGATCTGTATATCCGGATCTTTGAAAAGTACCTTGAATACTTCCCCGGGATCGATGCATTTTGCATCCACGACGATTGGGGAAGCCAGAAGGAGACGTTCTTTTCGCCGGCGACTGCTGAAGAGATGATCGTGCCCTACATGAAAAGGGTCACGGATTACCTGCACTCGAAAGGCAAGTTCTGCGAGCTGCACAGCTGCGGTCAGCTTATGAAGCAGGTGCCGAACATGATCAAGGCCGGTTGGGATTCATGGTTCCCGCAGCTTATGAACGACACGCAGAAGATCCATGAGCTGTACGGCGATCAGATCATTGTCGGCGTTGTGCCCGAGCCGTTCGATCCGGAGACGACCCCGGAAGACAAGCAGAGAGAATTAGCCAGGGAATACGCCGATAAATACTGCCGCCAGGGGAAACCGTCGTTTTTTAATCTGTATGCCGGCAACTATCTCACAAAGGCTTACAGGGAAGAGCTTTATAAGCAATCCCGTATCAATTACTACAGCAAATAAAGCAAATAAACCAGGAGGACTTTTTTAGTGGCTATACCGAAATTTGATGAAAAAGAGTTAGAGGTTGTTGGCGAGGTGCCGGAAAACCCGATGATGCCCAGTATCAAGCTGTTTAAGACGCCCGTTACGGCAAAGGAAGCGGTCATAGGCGCTTTTCAGAGGAAACCGTATTGGCAGATACTCGGCATGGTGGATCAGCGCGTATTTACGCCGAGGATTCTGCCGGACAACGTCGCGCGCGCCTTTGTGTTTGAAGCGCAGCCGTTTGATCCCAACACCGGCGGCGGCCCCGATATGTTTGGTATCGAGTGGGAATACGTCCCGCAGGTCGGCGGTTCGATGGTGCGGCCGGGAAAACCCTTTATCGAGGACGCCAACGAGATAAAAGACAAGATCGTCTGGCCCGATATCGACAATTGGGACTGGGAGGGCTGTGCCAAGGAAAACAACGACACGCATCTGGCGTCGGATGCCTTCAATATGGCATGGTTCCAGACGGGCTTTTACGAGCGGCTCATCTCGTTTATGGACTTTGAGGGCGCGATCATGGCGCTCATAGATGAGGATCAGCAGGATGCCGTCCATGCGTTCTTTGATCAGCTTGCGGATCTGTATATTCGCATTTTCGATAAATATATCACCTATTTCCCGGCGGTTGACGGTTTCTATATCCATGACGACTGGGGCAGCCAGAAGGAGACGTTTTTCTCACCGGCAACGGCCGAGGAAATGATTGTGCCCTATATGAAACGCGTTACGGATTTCCTGCACTCGAAAGGCAAGTTCTGCGAGCTGCACAGCTGCGGCCAGCTTATGAAGCAGGTGCCGAACATGATCAAGGCCGGCTGGGACGCCTGGGGCGGACAGGCCATGAACGACACGCAGAAGATTTACGAACTTTACGGTGACCAGATCCTTATCGGCGTTATACCCGATCTGTTTGATCCCGAGACGACGCCGGAGGAGAAGCAGCGGGAGATGGCCAGAGAATATGCCGACAAGTTCTGCCGACAGGACAAGCCGTCCTTCTTCAACCATTACGGCAACCAGAACATGACGCCGGCTTACCGGGAAGAGCTTTATAAGCAGTCCCGTATCAACTACAGCAAATAAAGAAAAAAAGCAGAAATCCCCTGATCGCTAAGGATCCAGGGGATTTTTTAATACTAAGGCCATCCGGCCGGATTAATGTCACGAATCTGACTGCGAATACAGGATGCATATGGCCGGATTGATTTACGGCCTGACCAGTGCGACAAACGACGGCTCGCCGCTTTGCAGGTTCAAATAGCCGACTGCGTACTGCTTCCCGTTCAGGGAATAAAAATCCGTTATATAAATCATAAATCCGGGAGAACCGGCAGTGATGCCGTCTGCTCCATATGTCCCGGTGAGAACGGAGTCATTAAGGTCGGTTTTGTCCCACTCTTCCGAGTCCCCATAGTAAAGATACCAGTCCAAGGTGACGGATGTGTTTTCGGCGCTGCCGTCGATCACGATATTCATGAAATCATACCCGAAAGCATCGACGGTAAATTCGGGGTCGTAATAAAATACCGCTTTCCAGCCGCCGGTCAGGTTTGAAAACTCGTTGATATATGCTGCGTTGTCCGGAATGCCGTCGTAATACACGCCCTCCAGATACCAGAGAAAATCACCGAGATCGGGACGCTCCGATGTGGATAATTCTGTGGCGGTTGACGCATCCGTGCCGGTTGATGTATCCGTGCTGCTTGACGCATCCGTACCGGTTGACGTGTCCGTGCCGGGACTGAAGGCGTCGGCTGACGGCTCCTCCCCGGGCTCTTCTTCTTCATCGTATGCGTCGACATGCGCGGGCTCGGAGAGCGTCACCGTATAAGTGCCTTCCTCAACGACGGTCACGCCGTCCATCAGCATGCTGACACATATTATTCCGTCCATGTACAGCCCGTCGCTGTTTTCGTGCACCGTGCCGCTGAACGCAAAGGACGCCGTGCCCTCTTCCATTTCCTCGTTGAAAGAGATGTCGAAAACGCCGTTATTAAGCCCTGTCAGCTGCAGGGGATTTAAGCCGGTGTCGTCGTTGTAGCCATCATCGCTGTCAAACATCATGCCCGTCACGATATCAATATCGAACTCCCAGCTTCCGTCCTCCTCAATTTCAAGAACCATCGGGGCAGGGCCGGCCAGAATTTCAGCGATCATTTCATCCATGTTTTCGGGAACCTCGTCGGCCGGAAGCTGGTCAAAGCCGTCCATACGCGTAAAACGCATCTCGCCTTCCCAGAGCCCGCAAATATTATAAAGCGTCGCGTCTTTTTTGATATCCGTATCCGCCGGCTGCGCGGCCGTATCCATGGACTGCGCTGTATTTGCATTCGTGCCCGGGTCCTGAGATTGGTCTGCGGCCGCCTGAATTGAAGAACCGGCGCTGCCCCCAAGGTGCGCGGGTGGCTCGCCGAATATCAGGACAACGGCGGCGATGGCCACAGCCAGGGCAACGAGTCCGATGATGCCGCCGACGAGCAAACCGCGCCCCTCTTTTTTTGGAGCAGTTTTCCCGGTGTTCATATTGCCTGCGTAACTTGCGTATGTGTACCCTCCGGCGGGCGGCATGGGCGGTGAACCCGGATTGCCGGGCGCGGACGTTTGGCCGTGCGGCGTATAGCCGCCGCCTGTTTGCTGTGAAGTAGGCGTCGGGGTGTTTGGCGGCGCATTCGTATATACCGGCTCGGGAGCCTTTGGCGGCGTGTTCGAATATACCGGATCGGTGGCCGGCGCGGCAGGGGGGATTTCCGTACCGTCCGCTTGTTCCGTCCCCGGTACGGCCTCTTTTTTACTTCCGCAGACCGGACAGAACAGTGCGTTCTCCGGTAATGATGCTCCACAGTTCATGCAATATTTGTTATACATATTCACCCTCCGCTAGTCCTGTTTAACAGCTGCAAATGAAATGTTGTACGCAGCAACGTCACTGTCAGAACCCAGCGTTCCCGCACAGGTGACTGTTCCGCTTTCTTTCCTGAAGGTCAGGTCCCAGTTCCCGCTGAGGGCGTCAGTGACCGATTCAATATGGAGCACGCCGTTGTCCCAGGTCCCGCGGTATGTTGTTGTTGCTTCCTCGTATTCGGGGTAATAGAAGCTGATATCGGCAATCTGAGTGCCGGGCTGATATTCTTTTATAACCATGGTGCCGGCATATTCTCCGTCTACGTTGCCCATATACTGGTTATACTGCTCCATATATTCCTCCAGTCCCTCGACGCCTTCCATCTGCCCGACGACATCGTCAAGCACATCGCTCCCAAATCCGGATACGGATTGCGTCATGTCGTAAGTGCCGAGGATATCCTCGAAGCGCAGTTCGTCGTCCTGCTCAAATTTTTCGCCGTCCGGTCCATAGTGCAGGCTTCCGTCGGGGAACTCCACTTTTTCGATGAGATAAATGGTGTATTTATCCGCATCCGTTTCCGCGTCTTTTTTGTCCGATTCAAGTTCGTCGAGCGGAATTTCCGCCTCGTCCGTGTCGACATCCTGCGGGAAGTGGAATTCATCGCCTTCGGGGTTGATAACAACAACGTCATAGCCGGCGCTGAGGTCGTCGCTCAGGCTGAAGCCCTGGGGCGTCAAGCGCATTAAGTCTTTCTCGGTGTCTATCTCGACTGTAGGGGCCGCCGGCGGCAGCATCAGGTGAAGCTCATATGTATACCCCGTGCCGACCGTCGCCCCCGGCGTAGTCATGAAGTAGTCCTCGATCTCGTGGATCGTCAGGGATTTCCCGGTGCTCTCCGGCAGAAGGAGCATGCCGTCTCCCGTAAGCTGGGCTTTATAGGTGCTGCTCTGATAAAAACGGACGGCTGGCTCGACAGAGCCGGGCGCCTCGCCTTCCACCAGGACTTTATAGGTCTGTGCGTCTCCGTTAGCATCGGTGTTTTGTATCTGTATGTCCTGGATACGTGACGAAAACGCCTGATACGGCATTTCCAGCTTTACATACGGGTCGTCCGCGCTCAGCGTGACCGACGCCGGTTTCGGCACGGCATAGGCGCTCCGGCCGTTGAAATTACTGAAATTCTGGATACAGAACAGCCTGAAGTCGCTGCAGTAGGTCGTTTTGTCGGAGGAGGTCTGATTCATGAGCGCCTTGTGGACATCGGAGTCAAGCGTGCTGTAGGTTGCCGCGAAGCGCTCCATCAACTGCTTCATAAAATCATCGCTGTTATAGTAGCGCATCTTTAAAAATTCGATCCAGTGGGACGCGACATAACCCTGATCCTGCATATACTGCATCGTATTCGAGACGTTCTCCCACTTGGACGGCATCATGAGCGGATTGTCGTACAACTCCCACATGTTCCTGTCCGTCAGGAGGGTCGTCTGTCCGCCGCCGATCATCTGGTTGGCCACATAATAGTCGAAGGCTTCTTTCTCAAGCAGGACCGCCGTTGCCTCCCAGAAGGGTGTGTAATTGCCGCTGTCAAAATACACGTAGCCGCTTTGCACCACATGGAAGAGCTCATGAGTCGTTGTGACCAGCAGATTCTGCAGGTCGGACGTTTTTGAAGCGTTGAAATGGATATACGGCGAAGATGTATACAGGTTCTTGGATACGCCAAGCATTTCAGCGCCGTGCGGCCAGCGGTCCAGGACGAGAACGTCGATAACATGCGTGGGAACCCTGAAGTCTCTCTCTCCGAACAGGTACGCGTCCGCCCTGGCAAGGCGGTTGACGACATTTGCCACAGAATCCGGCCAGAGATTGCGCAGCTGCCACTGGGGATCGTTGAAAGTCGCCTTTACACTGATGTATTCGGGATCGGTGTAGACATACTCCATAAGACGGTAAGCCGCTGAATAAGTGTCGACATTCTCAAATTCAGGGTTTGTTGCGTTGTACTCGGCGATCTCCAGCGCCGATTCCACCAACGGCCTGTCGGGATCCAGGCCGTATTTCTCGATCACGGCACGCATCCTGTCGTCCAAAGCTTTCAGTTCCGGAGAGTCCGTCCGTGCCATGGATTGCGGGTATGCCACGCGATATTGTGCGTTGGCTTTTTGCAGCTCGGGGTAAACGGCCTCGTAAAAAATCTCGTTGGGATACAGCTTGTCCAAGCCGTCCTGGCCTCTTTCGATGTAGGCCATGACCGGTATGCCGATTGAAAGACCGGTTATAACAGCGGACAGAATGCAGTTTTGCCTTGTAGTAAAGGATATCCCGTCATCCGTCACGGAGGTCGGCAGCTGCATGACCGTACCGTCGTCGCCGAACCGCATAACGCTCAGGTAGGGCAGCAGTTCCTCGTCGATGCCGAGTTCGTCGAGGTCCAGCTTTATTGTCAGTTCGCCGGGCAGCCGTTCGTCGTCTTCCAGCCCGGCGTCAAATTCAAAGGCGTATACGGGCGCCCAATCGCCGGTTGAACGGTCGATAAACAGCTTGCCCATCTCGCTCTCCGTCAAAGGGTCGGCCGTGAAGGTACGTTCCTTGTCGAGCGCGTTTTCCTCCGCCGATACCGTTATGCCGTCTGCCGGCGAGACGGTTAAGGCGGGGGTCCCGGAAACGGGAATCTCGGAGGGATTGTAGACGGCTTCGCCCGCGAGCAGTTCTGCCAGGTCTGAATCCTCTCCGGAGATTACAGTGCTGCCGCTCGCGTTTTGCGCCTTCAGCGCCCATAAAAATCCCGGCCGCCATAATCCCAGCGTGAGAACGACGGCCAATATGAATGCGGTGAGGGAAAGATACAACGGCGTATGGGATGCGCGCCGCCGGGGCTGGCTTGCAGCCGGATAACCTGGACCTGCGCTCGGTCTGCCGCAAACCGGGCAGTACGGTTCGCCGGCTTTGACATATGCCCCGCAAGACAGGCAGCGGCTGCCTGTAGGCACATGCACTGCCTGCTTCATCGGTTCAACCCGGGCGCCGCAGTATTTGCAAAATGCGGAGCCTTCAATCAGCGGACGCCCGCATTGTCTGCATGAATTATTCATTTTTGCCTCCAATTTCTGTGCGGTAAAACGCGGCTCCGGGATAAAGGCTCCGGGAGGGACGAACCGTACTAAAGCATTCTGTATTCAAGGCTTTTGTCGGGTGTGATCAGAGCGTGCCTCAGGATATATACTTCGGGCTTAATGCCGCGCCTTTTCTATAGGCGCGCCTGATACAATTATAAACAATATATCAAACAGCAATGGCTGCGTCAATTGAATATTGCGGTTAAATTCCCGTGCCTGTTGAACCTCCGGAAAGTCGTTTTTTCCTAATGGTCCCTCCGGCATACAAAAAGGGCGGTATAGCTTTCGCTATACCGCCTTTTCCGGGATGCTTTCCTGTTGGCTGAACGCTTGATGATCTGAAAATTTGAATCCGGCGCCCGCTTAGACGGACGTTACGAATCTGGCCGAGTACAGATCGCACATGACCATGGCTTTTGTGCCCAGGTCTTCCAGAACAAAATAGTTATAGCCGACCTCTTTCAGGATGCCGGTTTTGTCCAGAAAGAGATTGTCGAAGACGAATTCGGCACGTACTTTTTTGCCGATCTGCGTTCTCAGGTATCCGGGTATGTAACCGGGATCCATGACGGACGGCGGCCCCGGGACATTGAGAACAGGATTCGGCGCGTAAGCGTCGTTTCGGGTCACCGTACCCTCGGTACCGGCTTCCGAAGATGTTGGCGTACGCTGCTGATATGTAGACTGGGGGGCGCCCTGCTGCTGGTAGTCCGGCATCACCTGATACCCAGGATACCCGGACGGTATGGGATCGCTGTACGGGCGCATTGGGGCTTCCTTGTACGGTTTGTTTTGAGCCGCACCGGCGCTGCCGACGACGCGGTTGTCAGACCAGTTGAGATTGTTCGTGTTCATAGCAAACCACCTTTAAAAAATTATGTTTTAGCATAGGCCGCCGTGGGATTATAAAAGCAGTGCAGGCGTACCCGCGTATACCAATAACCCGTTCCGTTATACGGGAACGGATCCGGACAGACCGGATTGAACGGGTTCATGTACCACAGCGACAGGTTGCCTACCTGCGGGTAAATGCTGCCGCCCAGCGCCCAGTCGGCGACTTCATAATGCTCCCGCAGCGGCGTCATCGACCAGACATTCTGCGGGTTCGGCGAGCCGCTGACGGTCGTTTTGTAACAGGTGAACTGACACATCTGCGAAAGCACCCTGCGCAGGTCGCCCTGTCCCGTTCTGAGATATTCGCCGTAGGCCACATGAACTCGGTTCATGATAACGGTCGCAACGGCCTTCATGCCCGCCTCGCCTTCGCCCTCGGCTTCGCATCGGATCATTCTGGCGAACAGTTCTCTCGTAGTCAATAGCATCACCTCCGTCTGCCTTATACAATTTATTCAGCATCGTCGGGATGTGGAACATAAAAACAGCTGCCCAAGGCGGCACGGGCTGTTGAAAAAGCCGTCTTCGCGGCTTTTTCAACAAATAAGGTTCTCGCACTGCGGTTCCAGCAGCACAACTTAAAAAAACCTCAACCCAAAGCTCTCTGTGATTAATCCTCGATGGAAATGACGGAGACAGGGCAGTCATCGCGTGCCTGCGCTGCTTGCGCCTGTGTTTCCGCCGTGATTTCCGTATAAGCTTCCGCCAGACCGACCGCGTCAAAACGGAAGACCTCCGGACAGATGTTGATGCACAGGCCACAGCTGATGCAGCCCGTTTTGTCAATCGTTGCTTTCATCTCGCGCTCCTTTCCGTTCGGGATTTATTCTGCCCGTAAAAAGGCGAAAAACAACGCGGGCACGAAAACCTTGCATTAATAGCCCCGCATTATCCGCCGTTTGTGATTAACTCACAGAATTCCCGGTAAAAACGGGTATAATAAGGCTATAATATTTGAAAAAGGAGCGATGTATAATGTCAACGCTGACGATAACAAAAGATAACTTTGAACAAGAAGTCATTCAGTCGGAAAAGCCGGTGCTTCTGGATTTCTGGGCATCCTGGTGCGGACCGTGCAGGATGGTTTCGCCGATCGTGGACGAGGTGGCTACGGAGGTCGAAACCGTAAAAGTCGGCAAGGTCAATGTGGATGAACAGCCGGAGCTTGCACAGGCGTTCAGAGTCATGAGCATTCCGACGCTGGCTGTCGTAAAGGACGGTAAAGTAGTCAACACCACCGTCGGGGCCAGGCCGAAAGAGGATATCCTTCGGATGCTCGAAGTTTAAACTGCGCCGTATGCGCGCTGCAAAGAAACCGCTAAAAAGCATATAGGGCCTTTTAGGCAGGGGAATATACGTATAAAGCACATTGCGGAACAAGGCTATAGCCTTGTTCCGCAATGTGCTCTTATTTATTTATTTACGTTTAACGGATATACATTCGGGCTATTGCGTCAGTTTTCTCAGTTTCTGCTTGTCGATGATCCGTATGCCGCCGCGCGAGAGCTCGGCAATGCCCTCGGATACAAAATATTTCAGCATGCGGCTGACGACTTCGCGCGCTGTTCCGATGTTTTTTGCGACCTGTTCATGAGTGAAGCGGACGGTGTCGTTGTCTGCCTTCAAAAGTTCATCCCAAAGGAAAACGGCGAGCCTTTTATCCATGCTCATAAACAAAATTTGCTGCATGGCCCACATGACGTCCGAAAACCGGTCGGTAGCTGTTTTATACGCAAAGCACTCGACATATATGTTCCGCTCTAAAAGCGTCTGGAAAAACAGCGAGCTGGTAAACAGCACTTCCGAGTCCTCTTCGGCTTCAATCTGCACCTCGAAGGTTATGGCCGAAAGCACACAGGAGGCGGAAAGTACGCACAGCTCGCCTTCCGAGAGCCGGTACAGCGTGATCTCTTTCCCGCTTTCCGAGAGCATATACGTCCTGAGCATGCCTTTTTTGATGATCAGCATGCCCCGGCAGTCGTTTTCCCCGTTGTGGATGCACGTTCCTTTCGGATAGCACATGAGCGTCGTGTTTTCGAGCAGCTCGGCACGCTCCGTCTGGTCTAAGTGTTCCCAGGCCGAGAAATAACGCGCTATGACCTGTATGTCTTCCTGCGTATGCAACTGCGCCACCTCCATTTACAGACTATTGTAAACGAACGGCGGCGTTATGACAAGCAAAAAGTGGAATACCGTGTCGGGTTGCATAGAATGTGACATATGATTCAAAGGATGGATAAAGCATGGCAAAAATGGAAGATTACGGCCGGGCCGCAGCCGTCCGGTACGCGCATACATGGGCATATTCGAGAAATCCGGCGTACTACAATTACGACAAGCTGGGCGGCGACTGTACAAATTTTGCGTCCCAGTGCATATATGAGGGCGCGCGCGTGATGAATTTCAAGGCCCTTTACGGCTGGTACTATAATAACGCCAACGACAAGTCGCCGTCCTGGACCGGCGTTTCGTATCTGTATGATTTCCTGCTCAGGAGCAAGGGTGGGGCCGGGCCGTTCGCCGTTGAAGCCGCAGCGGAGGAAACGAAACCGGGCGATATTGTCCAGCTGTCGTTCGACGGCTATAGATTTTCACATACACCGGTCATCGTCGAAACCGGCATACCGCCTAAGCCGGACACGATCCTCGTTGCCGCGCACACGTACGACTGCGATAACAAACTTTTGTCCGCGTATACATATAAAAAAATCCGGTTCCTGCATATAACGGGCGTCCGCCTGTGACGGCTGTTGCGCTTTGGAAAGGTCTTATTAGCGTTGCCATTGTGACACTATTGTGGTAAATTTATGAAAGACTTGACGAAAGGAAGCTGTGAGAAATGAAAAAAGTTGGTATTGTAGGCGGGATCGGACCCGCCTCGACGCTGGATTATTACGACGGCATCATTAAAGGCGTCCGGAAGTTGTCTCAAGGGGAGGACAATCCCCGAATCGTAATCAACAGTATCAACATAACGGAAATGATCGGGTATGTCGGGGACGAGGACTCGGACAAGCTGACGGCGCTGCTTACCGGCGCCGTGGACGAGCTGGCCGCGGCGGGCGCGGACTTTGCGGGGATGGCCTCCAATACGCCGCATATCGTATTCGACGCGGTACAAACGCGCTCAAAGCTTTCGCTCATCAGCATTGTTGAAGAGACATGCAGGGCGGCTGTTCGTTTGGGCTGCCGCCGCGTTGCCGTGCTTGGCACGCTGTTCACAATGTCGAGCGGGCTTTACACCGACGCGCTGGAAAAGCAGGGGATCGAAGCGTTCGTACCGGATGCGCGGGATCAGGAAGCGGTCAACCGGATCATATTCCCGAACCTTGAAAGCGGCGTCGTACTCGAAGAGGAACGAGCGGAGCTTCTGGATATCTCCAAAAAACTGATCCGGGACTGCGGGGCGGACGCACTGCTGCTCGGCTGCACGGAACTTCCGCTGGCCATTAAGCCGGGCGACCTGGACACGGTGCTTTTAAACACCGCGCAGATACATATCGACGCAATCGTCCGGGAAATCCTCTCCGTATAAAGCGACCCTGCAGTTTCTTGCAATAAATATCGGGAAGACCGTGCTATAACCTGCTATCCTTTTTGTGAAAGGGGAGGAACGCGCTGACGCTTTTAGACGGTATGAACGCCGCGTTAAACTACATCGAAGACAATCTGGACGGCGAGATCGACTATGCCGCCGTTGCCAGAACGGCCTGCTGTTCGCAGTATCATTTCCAAAGGTCCTTTGTTTCGCTGACAGATGTGCCGCTGTCGGAGTATATAAGGCGTCGGCGGCTGACGCAGGCGGCGCTCGAGCTGCAGGATATAAACAGCAAGGTCATCGACATTGCCGTCAAGTACGGGTACACGTCCGCCGACGCGTTTACACGCGCGTTTGCCGCCATGCACGGCATCACGCCGTCAAAAGCGCGCGTGCAGGGCGCCGCCCTGAAAGCGTACCCGCGCATCACCTTCACCTTATCACTAAAAGGAGTGGTTGCGATGAAGTACAGGATCGAGGAGAGACAGGCCTTCAGGGTCGTCGGGGTGAAAGAGCAGTTTTCGGCCGTTGTGGAGGAATCCTTTGAGGCGATCCCGAAGATGTGGAACAGATGCAATTCGGACGGAACGACACAAGCTGTCTGCAGTCTGATTGAAGGCGAGCCCAACGGCTGTTTGGGTATCTGCACGGAGTTTGACGGCGACAAGTTTTACTACTGGATAGCCGCGCCGACATCAAAAGCCTGCCCGGCCGGTATGATTGAAATGGATATCCCGGTATCTACCTGGGCCATATTTGACGTAACCGGCGCTATGCCGAAGGCGATTCAGGATGTGAACCGGCGTATCTATTCCGAGTGGCTTCCATCATCCGGCTATGATCACGCAAGGACACCGGATTTTGAGCTTTATCCTGAAGGTGATCTCAATTCACCCGATTATAAAAGCGAAATATGGATCCCCGTTGTGAAGAAATAACCGCTGATGAGCTGCCTGAAACCATACGCCGTGACGGCGTATGGTTTTCTTTGTTGAACAATGATATAATAAAGAAAACTGTTTGGACACGGACAGCGCGCCGGCACAGGGAGGGTCAACATGAAAACGCTGATTTTCAACGGTTCGCCGAGAAAAAAAGGGAATACGTCCACGCTCGTGGATGCGCTTGCCGGCGGGCTCGACGGCGAGGTCAAGATTGTTCGGGCCTACGACTGCGGCGTGAAGCCATGCATCGACTGCCGGTACTGCTGGAAGAATCCCGGCTGTGCCGTAAAAGACGCCATGCAGGAGATTTATAACTACATTCAGGAAAGTGACAACATCGTTATCGCCTCCCCGACGTATTTTGGGGAGCTTTCCGGACAGCTTCTGGCTGTCTTAAGCCGCTTGCAGACATATTGGTGCGCTAAATACCTCCGGCACGAGCAGCCCGTTCCGAAGAAAAAGCGCGGCGGTATCATTGTTGTCCGCGGCGGGCAGGGCATGCTGACAAAGGGTATAGAAACAGCCAAAGTACTGCTTTCGGATATGAACGCCAAACCTGTCGGGACGATTTTTGCCGACGATTCCGACAACATAGCGAGCTTTGAGCGGCCGGAGGTCAAAGACGGACTCTTTATGCTTGCGTCGGAACTGAATGAAAGCCGTATAGACTGAACGTTTATTTATATCAGCTTATCGAAGAAGCTGCTGAAAGCAGCTTTTTTAATAGTAAGAAAACATCCTTTCGCGGCGGCGAAAGGATGTTTTTTATCGCCTGTCTTTGTCATATGCCGGGGCTTTTGAATATGATGATACAGACTTGAATATTGGAGCGCTGCATATGTTTATTCTATTGGTCGTTACCCACGGCAGCCCGCTGTTCTGGGTGCTTGTATCATCGGCTTTTGGCGCCGCGGGGATATTAATATTGAGCATTGTCATCAAATACCGGACAAAAGAGCTGCTGAAGGAGCCTGTTCCGGAGATTCAAAAAGAAGTGATTTATACCGCCGTGCAGATCGAGGAACTGCGGGAGATGCTTGCCGGCACGGGTTACGGTTATGACTGGCGGCAGGATATTTTCTATTCGGTTAAAAACCCATGGCAGAAACGATTCGGATACTGTACGCTTTACGACGAATCGGCCGCGCCCCTTGGGATGGTCATCGACTGCGAACCGGTCTGTTTTGAGTACGGCGGGAAGCGCTGGATGATCGAACTGTGGAAAGGGCAGTACGGTATGACGACCGGCGCGGAGATCGGCGTCTACAATACGAACCGGACGGATATTGAAATACCGGGCGTGTTTACCGGAACATTTTATCAATGTGCCGAGGAAGAAGAATATCTGAGTATGAGCTATACGCTCATAAAGGACGGCCGGGTGCTGTTTCGCCGGGCGGCCAGACACTGGTGGCTGACAGGCTTCAAGCTTGGCGTGTATTCCAAACCGTCGTCGCTTAAACTGGAAGCCTCGATCGCTTTTAGAAATACGGCCATGCGGGACGCGTTTGTGTCAAGCCTCAGAAATCTCGGATACGGCAACAAAGAGATCCGGATTCACGGCGGCGCCGTCCTGGTCATATTCACGAAGCCGCACAGCAAACAGCCCCGGACGCGCAAGAGCTTTATCGCTGCCGTTGCGCTGCATCAGAACAAATGGTTTGTCCGGGAATACAGGCGGCTGACAAGAGGCAAGCGGAATATGTATGAGATCCTTATGCTCCTCAAAGAGCGCTCACCTCTTTTATATTCGCTTGTGATGAAGATGGGCAGGCAGAGAGAGCTGTTCAGCCAGCATGATACGATCAGGCAATATATGGATTGACGAATTGAAATCGGACGGGGGAGAACGGTCCGGACTCCCCCGATGCATATGGGTTGAACACACGTTATATATGGCGGGCATTATTTGAAAAGCGTGTTTATAAACAGTATAGACACCAGAAGCTGAAATCGGGCGGGATTATGTTGATCTCATATGATAAAAGGATAAACCGGGTGTATCTTGCGTCGCCGAGGTTCAGATTCAGCGACCGGTCTAAAATTGCTATCATGAGCGATTGCCACAGGGGCAGCGGCAGTCTGGCGGATGATTTTGCGAAAAATCAAAACGTATGTTATGCCGCGCTGCAGTCGTACAACGATGCGGGGTATATCTATATCGAAGCCGGCGACGGGGATGAGCTTTGGAAAAACAAAAATTTCAGGGAGATATCGTCGATGCACGCCGACATCTTCTCGATGCTTAAGCAGTTTCACGCGGGCAAACGGCTTATAATGCTTTACGGCAACCACGATATTGAAAAAAAGCTCAAACCCCGGCTTCTGGATACATATCACAAATTGACGCCAAAACGGGAAATGACGCTGTTCCCTGGCATGGTGATCCGAGAGGGCGTTATATTGGAACACAGGCCGACGGGCCTGAAAATATTCATTTTGCACGGGCATCAGGCGGATTATTTCAACGACCGGCTCTGGCGGCTGGCGCGGTTTTTGGTTCGTCATGTCTGGCGGCCGCTGGAGCTCGTCGGTTTCAGTGATCCGAAGAGCGCCGCCAAAAACAATAAAGTTAAAGAAAAAGTAGAAATAAGGCTTAAAAGCTGGACGGAGGGCAAAAACATCCTGCTGATTGCCGGGCATACGCATCGGCCCGTTTTCCCACAGCCCGGTGAAGGGCGGTATTTCAACGACGGCAGCTGCGTTCACCCGTGGAGCATCACGGCTATTGAAATAAGTTCCGGCAGGATATCGCTTGTGGGCTGGCGGCAGAAAATACGTGAAGACGGGACGGTTTACATCGGCAAAGACGTTATTGCAGGGCCGGCGCCGTTGATAACGTATCTGGCTTGAGCCGCTAAAATTACAGCTATTTAGGGAATGTACACCAAGAAAGCGCCGGATAAGCCCGGCGGTATATGCAAAAGAACAATAAATATCGCGAATAGTATTGATTTTTCACAGTATTTAGTGTATCCTGTATAAATAATACCGCAATATGTTGTAATCGGAGGCCGCCGTAAATAATGGTTGTGCTCCAATAAACAGAAGAACGCACATGCTGGCGGTGATTCACGAATACGCTCACATTATTTGATTATTTTATCAGCGGGATGTTTTTATCTTCAGTATAAAAACGAGATCATCTGAAACCAAAGGCGGGATGGTGTTGGTATGGAGGTTGAGCAACTGACGAATGTGGACGAGCTTTGGAAACAATACTTTTCAACGCATGACATGGAAGTGAAAAACAGGATTGTATTTCATTATCTGTACATTGTGAACAGTGTTGTAAAACGGATGATGCCGCAGTACAGACACAATGAAAGAGACGAGTTGGTGAGCTGCGGCGTGCTGGGCCTCATTGACGCCGTGGACAAGTATGACCGGTCATACGGTATCAAGTTTCAGACATACGCGGCGGTGCGCATACGCGGAGAGATCATCGACTACATGCGCAGGCAGGATTGGGCGCCGTCCAGTCTACGTAAAAAGATCACGGATATCCAGGAAGCGAGCAAGGCTTTGGAGTCGGCACATAACAGGCAACCGACCGATGGAGAGATCGCGGCTTATCTTGGTGTTAAAACCGCGTCTGTCCAAAAGGTCCGGCAGAAGACGCGTATGTTCAACCTTGTTTACTTTGAGGCCCTTCCATACGAAAAAGAAATGGAAGAGTGCTATGGATCCGATAAAAACGATCCCTGTCAAATCGTAGAAAACGAACTTATGACCGGAATACTGAGAGAAATGATCAACGCGCTGCCCGAACGGAAAAAAACGGTCATTGTGCTTCATTACTACGAAGGCCTGACCATGAAGAGCATCGCCAAAAGACTGCGGATTTCAGAATCGCGCGTGTCGCAGATACATTCCAGGATTCTTCTGGATATGAAAATGTGTTTACAGGCATGATAATCCTCCCTGGAAAGCGCCGCAGAACAGGTTTGTCCTGTTCTGCGGCGTTTATGCTTTTTAAAAAGTCCGGCGTTCAAGCGGCTGCTATGGAACTTGCCGGGAAAGTCCAAAGCTCCGTCAAAACAAAACCGGGGGGCTTTAAAGCCCCCCGGTCCGTCGACGGTTAGATGTCTGCGTAATCGGTGTATTCGTTATTGCGAAAGATTTTGGTTTTCTTCTGATCAATCTTTGTTTTGACATCCGCTACGATTTCGAGTATCTCATCTTTGAAATAAAAGATCGCGGCTAACGCCGCCGCAGCGGCGACGATCGCCATCATGGCGATAAGTATCAATCTGCCTATTTTCATAATACAAAGCCTCCCGATATATTTACTTCGTTCAATCTCATTTTACACTATTTTCTATGCAATAACAACACAAAATTTATCTCCTGTAATTATGAAAAACATTCATATTTGTCAACGCAGCGCCTTCGGCATGCAGGTATCTGTATTTAAGCAGTTGTTGTTGCAAAGGCTATTTTTATATGGTATTATCAAAAAAAGCTGATGCAATAAACAAAAGGGGGAAGTGGCGCATGGCGCTTGGAGAGTTTAATTTCTTTGTTTGGAAAAGCAAAGCGCAGGCACAAAAAGAAGAGGATGAATATGCCAAATGGGCGTTTCCATACGGGCCGCAGCAGCGGGAAAAGCTTGTTAAGCTGATGCTGGAAGTATTTCCGAAGGAAAACGAGACGACAACGCTTATACCCTTTCTGACATGCAAAGAGCTTTATTCCAAGATATGCAACGCACCGGACCTCAGTGACTACGCGATCGAAAGACTGATGGCAATGCAGAAATATAAAAGGATTATCCGCAAACAGGATATGCCGTATTATGTTGCGCTCGTCGTGGCGGATTCGCGAATCGACGAGAATCTTGAATATCCCACGGCCGATGAGATCAGGGATATGGCTAAGGGATTTATAGTCACGAAAAATTAGCCGATAGTCAGTACGGAAAGCGCATATATCAAAAATAGTAAGTCCCCGCAAAGCTTGATGCTTTGCGGGGGCTTTGGTCATGGTTTTGTCGCATTACTCGGCCGATATCAAAAAGTAATAGACCGGCTGCCCTCCGCTGATAACGGAGAACTCCGCTTCCGGAATGGCTTTATTGAGATGTTTGAGAACTTCGTCGACTGTTTCAGCTTCAACGTCCTCACCTGAGAAGACTGTTACGAACTCAGGCGAATAGGACGAGAGCGTCATCGCGACGGTATCAACAAGCGCGCTGGAATCTTTACCCGTGGCGACCAGTTTGTCTTCAATGAGTGCCAGATAGTCGCCGGCTTGGATGCTTTGCCCGTCATATTCGGAATTGCGGGCGGCATATGTGATCTGCGCCGTGTGCACGCGGCCGATGGCCTCGGTCATAAGCTCGACATTCTCCTCAACGGACGCACTGGGGTCTAATGCGATCATCGCGGATATGCCCTGCGGCATGGATTTGGATGGTATGACGACGACTTTTTTATCGGTCAGTCCCATGCACTGCTGGGCCGCCATGATAATGTTTTTGTTATTCGGCAGGATAAAAACGGTCTGTGCGGCCGTGGCTTCTATCTTGTTCAGGATGTCTTCCGTCGACGGATTCATTGTCTGCCCGCCGATGATGATGCTGTCCACACCGAGATCACGGAAAATGTCGCACATACCTTCCCCGGCGCAGACGGCCACGACGCCGATCTTTTTTTCCGGTATATCATCCGTTGATGCCGTCTGCACGGGCACGGATACGCCGGGGTCCGGCGGATACGCGCCGGGCTGCGCCTTTGGTGCTGCCGGTTCGTTTTCATTCGATTTATCCGCTGCAACGGGAACAGGCTGTTCGCCCTCGTTTTCCAGCAGTTTTTCGGTATGCTGCTCTTTCATGTTTTCCACTTTAACGGTGATGAGCGGCCCGTATGTCAGAGCCTCCGTGAGGATGACGCCCGGCTCGTTCGAGTGGACATGCACCTTGATTATCTCGTCGTCTTCCACGACGACGATGCTGTCGCCCCGCTCGTCGAGGAAATCGCGCAGATGATTGACGTCCTTTTCGGTCTTTCGGCCGGCAATGAATTCCGTGCAGTAGGCAAACCGGATTTCCTCTGTGTCGAAGCTGGTGAAATCGGCTTTGCCGGTGCCGGCCGCCGTTTTTTGGCTGTAAGTTAAGATCTCGCCCTTCAGGGCTTTCAGCATTCCTTCCAAGATATATAAATATCCTTTTCCGCCGGCGTCAATGACCCCGGCACGTTTGAGGACGGGATTTTGATTGATGGTATTGTCCAGCGCTTCATATCCGACCTTGATCGCATGATCGAGCACCGCCTCGATATCGTCGCTTAGCTCGGACTCGGATACCGCCGCGTTGGCGGCCATGCGCGAAACGGTCAGGATCGTACCTTCGGCGGGTTTCATGACGGCCTTATAGGCGGAATCGACGCCGTATGACAGCGCATGGGCGAAATCGCTGGCATCGGCTGTGTCCAGGTCCTTCAGATGACGTGCTATTCCTCGGAATAAAAGGGACAGGATAACGCCCGAATTTCCCCGTGCCCCGCGCAAAAGCGCACCGGCCGTCAAATCGGACGACCGGCCGATCGTACCGGGTGCGGCATCGGACATTGCCGTAGCGCCGGCGCCCATAGTCAGGCTCATGTTCGTGCCCGTATCTCCGTCCGGGACGGGGAAAACGTTCAGTTCATTGATCTCGCCCTTGTGGTTATCGATAGCGGCAGCGCCGTTTATAATCATGGATTTATAAAGGTCGCCTGTAATCTGGTGTGTCAAACAGCTTCCCCCTCGTTTCAGCCAATAATCATTGAGTCGACAAAGACATGAACGTTCAAAATCTCAACGCCCGTAGCCATACCGACTTTGTAACGGACTTCTTCAATGATATTTTCACAGACGACAGGGATATTGACATCCTGGTCGACGGCAATATGAAGTTCGATAGATATGCTTCCGTTTTCATTATATGTGATATGGACGCCTCTGCCCATGGATTCCCGCTTCAGCAGATGTACTAGGCCGTCTGTCATGGAACGGACTGCCATACCTTTTACGCCGAAGCAGTTGGTGGCGGCGATACCTGCGAGGATTGTGAACACGTCGTTTGCGATTCGGATATAACCCCGCTGCGTCTGGATCATTATCATAAACTCAACTCCGTTCCTCAAGAAATGAAGCAAAACCGACTACTTATGATGTAGAGTTTTTATATTATATTACATTGTATTAAAAACTACAAGCCTTATTCACAGCCGCCGTTTGGCACCCGGCAGCCGCTTTACTGATCGTTTTTCCGGTATTGACAAGGGGGCACGGCTGTGGTAACATAACTTTCGCAGCAATTTTAAAGCCGGACGTCAACGCCGGTTAAAACTGAATACGGGGGTATAGCTCAGCTGGGAGAGCGAGCAATGCGGTTACACACCCCCAATCCAAAATCTCAACAACTTAATACAACATCTACTAAAAAATACCATAAATGGTAATATATGGGGGTATAGCTCAGCTGGGAGAGCGCTTGAATGGCATTCAAGAGGTCAGCGGTTCGATCCCGCTTATCTCCACCAAAAGCAAGAAACTCGTTTCTGTAAAGAAGCGAGTTTCTTGCTTTTATGCGGCAATATCCAGCCCTGAACTGAATTGGTCAAGGTCTATTTTGAAGTCTATGTGCAGCTTGTAACCGCGATAAACTTCTACTCTGCTAATCAGGCAGTTAACGATCATTTTCTTAGCCTCGAAACCGGCAGTGTCGTACATCTCCGACCAAGTTATAATTTCATCGTATTGCGTGTTCAACTCAGTAAGTATGGCTTGTCCTTCATCGTAGTC
The DNA here is from genome assembly GCA_963663605.2 of uncultured Sporobacter sp. Taxonomy (GTDB): domain Bacteria; phylum Bacillota; class Clostridia; order Oscillospirales; family Oscillospiraceae; genus Sporobacter. The sequence continues at coordinate 1,603,406 of CAXXVF010000002.1, read as the reverse complement.
AGCTTGTGCTTTTTCGTAAAGTCTTTGCAGTTCCGTACATTTGGCCTCGGCTTCGGTAATCAAAGATGCCAGCATGTCTTTGGAGAACGCACTTTCTCCCTTGATAGATTTAATAATTTCAGACTTTAGCACTTCAAGATCGGAGGCTGCTTTTGTGTAGTCTACTCGGGTGGTATTGAGTAAGCTCTTGCGTTCGTTCATCTTTTCACGGTATCGGACGTTGACAATCTCACTTTTCTGGATGTTCCTCATGCGTTCAAAAATTCCGTGCACAACCTTTTCGATGATATCGTCAAGAATATGCATTGTATATCCGGTTTGACCGTCACACTCAGTCTGCTTGCGTGTTTTCCCATAACAAACATACCGCACTCGTTGTGTCGTGTCCATCGTTCCGTCTTGACGCCTGCGGTATTTTCCATTGGTGGTCAGTGTCAGGCGTGAGCCGCAATGCCCACAAAATACGTTGCCAGCAAGAAGTGATTGTCCTCTTGTATTAAGAGGGACGGTGCGATTTTCTTCAACTGAGTTCGCTCTTGAAGTACGAATTTTCTGTGCCTCCTGAAATACCTCAGGACTTATAATCTGCAAGTGGGGCATGATCGGGGAACGACTTTCACCGCTCCGGAGAATGCCGGTATATGACAGGTTACAAATGATGCCGCGTATACTTGCATGATGCCACATCTTGCCTGTCCTTGCTCGATAGCCACATTCATTCAGGTAGGTTGCAATCCGCTGTGCACCGTAACCTTCACTTACATACTTGTCAAAAATGATACGCACAACCGCGGCTTCATCTTCATTAACGGCCAAGTCATACAGCTCATGCTTCTTTTTATTGAGTCGACCGTTCTTTACCAGGTCATACCCGTAAGCAGCATTACCGCCCTTATAGTGGCCGTCCTCAACGAGCTGTCCAAGGCTTGTCCGTGTACGAATAGAGGTCTTTTCGCTTTCACCGTCAGCCTGCCAGAAGCGTATGTAATTTGTGAGTTTATCGGTGTGATTATCAAACCGCTGTTCACCTTCCTGTGTACTCCAGACGCGAATACCATTTTTGACAAACCACTCTACTACGAACGGTGTTTCATCAGCAATACGTCCGATGCGGTCAAACATAAAAACAAGCAGAATATCAAACTTACCCTGCTTGGCATGTTCCTTTATGATTTGCAGTTTATCGCGCCGCTCTGCACGGATTTTGTGACCGGAAACGCCTTCTTCTTGTTCCTCGTGAATAATAGTCCAGCCCTTTTCCTCAGCAAAACGGTGACAAGCTTTTCTCTGCATAGGCAGGTCTGCCTGATTTTTGTTATCATAGTCTACCTGCTTATCTGTAGACACGCGATATAAGCAATATACTCTGTTTTCCATGTATCGATCTATCCTTTCTCATTTGTTGTGTGAGATGGCAGATCAATACGCAGGATTATTCACTTTTCAAGGTACACAGGCGAGTATCGCCTGTAATATTATCTCACACACGCCTTGCCATGTCCACTTTGTGGGTATTGGAAGCATTGCTAGTAAACGAGGATAATAAAATCTGTTTTATTTGGCCAGAGACGGCTGGATTTCTATTTTCGGCAAAGGTAGCCGATATGTTATACCCATCAATTGTGAAAGAAGATTCTCGCTGCGCTCTTTCAATATTAAGAGGTTTTATTTTCGTGTCCATATAGCTATCTCCTATACTTGAAAGGTAAACAGCCGCGCAGGAAGAGTTACTGTCTCCACATTAGCTATAAAAAGCCGTGGGGGAGCGTTCCGGCGCGGCTGTCCCGCATTTTAATGGTTTTTTATATTGTCGCCTATTTGCCACGCGCCCCGGCGATGGGGATAGTGCAGGCCGCTACTGGCGTAGCTGTCATAACTCCGCGATACCGCCGCTTGTAAGGCTGGCGAATACCGCAGGGCTCCCCCCAAGTCTTCAGGAGGTCGTGAGAAAGTATCATTGTCCCCCGCGCTGTCATCGCGCCCAGTGTGCCAAACCGGGTCTAAGGCAACGCTTCTCGCTCGGACAGCTTGTCCCGGATCACCTCCTGGAGCGGTCGTCTTGGCGGCGCGCCTTATGTCGCTGGCCTTCCGGCCACGCGGGTTTTGTGCCTGCAATACCGTATATTCAATTTTCAAAGTTCATTAAAGGGGGTAAGAATTTCCCCTTTCACTTATCGCGGGAAAAACGGGGTTTTTGCACCCTATTTTCTCAAAAGTTTTTTCAACTTTTTTTTGGCAAGTGCAATAGTCTTAGATATATTCTGATGTGCTACATTTTCCGCGTCGGCAATCTGCTCCACAGTTAAGCCATCTACATAATAGAGCCATAACCGCCTGCGCTGTGTAACGGTGAGGCAGGTATCAAGGCCAGTCATAAGCAGACGGCGCAATTCCTCTCGCTCACATTCGTGCTGACGGTTTATGAATTTATCTTCGACCGATCCCACTGCTGCGGCTTCATCAGACAGAGCTTCCAATGAAAGCGTATTGTCGGACTGCAAATGGCGCTCCTTTTCGGCTCCGTGATAATCTTTATCCGACCAGTCTTTCCAGCGCCGGAATTCTTCCTCACTGGCAAAAACCTCGCATGTAAGCCGTATGATACGACCATCCGCATCCTCGTACACGATAGCGGCCTTGTCTTTCTTGTTGAGTACAAATATGTTTTTGTATTCGAACATTCTTATGTACCTCCGTTCAGATTTTCAGGAATGAGAAATCTGAACGGAGGCGGCGGACTTCGGCAATGTGTAGGCACTTCGTCCGCATATATGAAAACGCGCCCGCAAAACGGCAAGTAAAGCCGAAATGTGGGCGCGTTTGTTATTTCATCTAATTCATGGATTGACAGTTCATGAAAATGACCGCAGTAACCTGTATCACAAAAAAGGCTTTTTTTGACAGGCTACCAATTAAAGTGAATTGTAGGAGCTGGATGTCCGCTTCATCACGCCCTGCCGCTGCAGAGCAGCGGCAGCCAGGATGTCAAGACAGCGCGAATACACATAAAAAAGCCCTCCAATCCAAAACTCGGACTTGGAGGGAATAGGCGTGTTTCTAGACCCCGTCAAGACCTCGTTTTTTTTATTGGCGGGATTTTGAAGATACTCAGTTCATATGGCAGAGGCCCGTCAGTTCATGTAGAGATGAACGCTCATGCCATTACCAGCATGGCATAAATGAGTAATATTATAGAGGGGGGTGAACTGATGGTACAGAATAATACTGACAAACTTGGCGATGTAATCAAAACGGCACGGCAGAAAGCCAATATCACCGTGGAAGCATTAGCGGAAAAGGTTGATAAGACCGAACGATACATATACCGCATTGAAAACGAGGGAAAGAAACCGAGCTTTGATGTTCTTTTTAAGCTTATACGTGAATTGGCAATTCCATCGGACTTGATTTTCTGGCCTGATAAGCAGGTCAAGGATTCCAAGATGGATGATCTCGTTCGTATGCTCTACAACTGCGATAAACGGTCTTTGGCAATTATCAAGGCAACAGTGAAAGCCGCGCTGGAAAGTCAAGATAAATAATCACACAATGCTTGAACGATTGTTGAGCGACTTTGGGGTAGAGTTTAGTCCTGGCCATTTTATCAAAATCAAAAAATACGTCCTAATTCTGTAAAGAAGACAGACTTAGGACGCATTTTTTGCAACCAGGCTATCATAGCGCTTAAAAGCGCCTTAGATCCTCAGTTTTGCGTCCCTGCCTTTAGACAGGTTTGCCAACAATATTTATTTATTATATTGGATTTTAGGCCTGCCGGAGTTCGGTTTCGATTTTCAGATAACAATCTTCTGAGCATATGTCTCTGCCTGTTTGTCTGCACATAGAGCAGAGGGTTTCATTACTTAACACATGTTCTATGGCACATGCGTCCAGCTCTGCTGCATCTTCGTCGATGCCGAGTATCTCAATGAGAAAACAGCGAATAATCGAAAGCTTGTTCATAATCAGATACGCCTGATTTTTACCTTTTAGGGTAAGGATGATCTGTCGGCTGACGCCTCTTTTTATCAATTCCATACGCTCCAGTACTTTCACCGCAGTGCAGACACTCGGCCTGCTTACGCCGAGCTTTTCCGCCACATCACATATGCGCGCGCCCTCACCGTCGGAGGAAAGCGTAAAGATTGCCTTTATATAGTGTCTGCTGAATAATACAAAAAGTCATTAGATCACAAGACTATAGGCCACAAAAATGGTAGAATAGATGCAATAAAAACGCTAAAATAGCGGGAAAAAGCTTGCATTTGGAGTGAGGCCTGATGTACAAATTCAGTGATAATCAACTCAGTCTGACGGATTTCGGTCAGGCAGTAGGCATGAAACTGAATCCCGAAAACAGATGGATCAAGAAAGCTCAGAGCATACCATGGGAAGAAATTGAGATGAGGTATGCAAAGCTTTTCACGAACCGAAAAGGTAACGTCGCCAAGCCGCTTCGACTGGCGCTCGGAGCCTGTATCATTCAGGCAGAGTACGGATTTTCGGATGAAGAGACCGCGTTACAGATACAGGAAACGGCATATCTGCAATATTTCTGTGGGTACAGGGAATATGACGACAGCAAGCCGCCGTTTGACCCATCACTGATGGTGTACTTCCGTAAGCGGCTGACGCCGGAGGTGCTGGGCGAGATCAACGAGATGATTATCACAAAAGCACAGCCTACGAAGCAGGAAGAGAAGAAGCGTGACGATGATGATTCCGACAATGGCGGTACAATGATCATCGATGCTACCCGTGCCCCGTCAAATATCCGATACCCGCAGGACACGTCGCTGCTTAACGAGGCCCGCGAGATTGCCGAGAAGATCATTGACGAACTTTTCACCACCGGAGAAGGTGTCAAGCCGCGCACCTACAGGAAAGAAGCGCACAAGAAATACCTCAAGTTTGCACGAAGCAGAAAGCGTACCAAATCCTTTGTGCGAAAGGCACTCAGAAAACAGCTCGGCTATCTTTCAAGGGATCTCGCGCATATAGACGCCATGCTGGCTGGCGGAAAAATCCTTGGCGCGAAACTGTCGGCCCGGCTGGATACTATCCGGAAGGTTTATGAACAGCAAAAGTTCATGTATGACCATAAGACGCATTCCGTAGAGAACAGAATTGTCAGCCTTAGTCAGCCATTCATCCGTCCCATTGTTAGAGGCAAGGCGGGGAAGCCGGTTGAATTCGGCGCAAAGCTGGACATCAGCGTTTCGGATGGCTGGGCAAGACTCGAGGTCCTCTCTTTTGACGCATACAACGAATCTTCAAACCTACAGGATATGGCCGAACGGTATCATGAACGCACAGGTCACTACCCGAGCCGAATCCTGGCGGATAAAATCTACAGGAACCGCGATAACCTTGCTTATTGCAAGTTACATCACATCCGGCTCTCCGGTCCTGCATTGGGTAGGCCGAAGAAGAATGATATCCGTGACAAGAAACAGGATTATTGCGATGAATGCGAACGTATTGAAGTCGAGCGCCGCTTCAGTTTGGCAAAGCGCAAATGTGGTATGGGCTTGATCATGACGAAATTGGAGGAAACCATTTCTCACAGCATAGCCATGTCTGTTGTTGTGCTGAATCTAAGGAAAATTCAGCATTCCCTTTTCCATGTGCTCTTCGATTGGCTTGGCTCGAGTTTCTGTATTCGAAAAATCGCTTTTGTTCAGTAGACATTATATAATGTTCTTGTGAGTGGGTAAGCACTGTCATGATAATCCTCCCTTGAAAAGCTGTCGGTGCCTCGCAGTGGATATGAAGTGAAGAATGTCCTGACAGTTAAGAAGCGAGCCTTTCCTGTAGAGCTCTTTTTCTGAGCGTATTAAACTCTTTTCTCACCATAAGCATCGTCCAAATCACAATGACCGTATCAATGGCGAGAGAGCCGTAGTAAATGCCGGGCACACCGATCAATTTGGGTAGAATCAGCATGACAGGCACATAAAAAATCAGTTGTCTGGCAACTGCAATGATTGCCGCCGGCTTACCCTTGTCAACTGAGGGGAACAACGTCATCCCCATGAAAATGAATGACATAACCGGCAGAATTGCCATATATGCCCGGAAATAAGTGATTTGTACCCCCGTGAACACCTGATCTTTGAGCATCAAACCCAGAACCGATCCCGGCGCGGCCAGAGAGAGTATCCAGAAGGGCAGCGTTAGCAGCATGGCCGTGACTGCGAAAATTTTGTAGGAACGGATGACGCGCTCGTACTGCTTTGCACCGTAATTGATACCCAGTACCGGCTGGAGTGCCCGCATCAGTCCGAAAATCGGCGTGAGCAGGAATTGGAACACGCGGTAAACCACGCCGTAAAAAGCGATATCTGATATGGTTCCATATCTGGAAAGCGCGTTAAAGACAACAACCGCCTGTATCAAGCTCATAACGGCCATCAGCATGGATGACGCGCCCAATCTCAGAATGGATTTTGTGGTTTCCTTATCCCTGTAAAACGCGAGAAGGCGTGATTTAAATGACGCGCGCCCGCTTCCAAAATAAAACCACCCAAGCAAAGTATAAGTCAGCATCCCGATATTCGTTCCCCATGCAGCCCCTTCCACACCCAAATCAATCAGCACAATCAGCACATAGTTGGCGACTGCGTTAACAATAACGCCTGCCCCCATCATCACCGCCGCCGTCTTCATCCGGCCCTCGGCACGGATAATCATATTGCCCGCCAGGCCGTATATCCAGAAAAATGCACCATAAACAGTTACCCTGAAATAGCGGTCCCCGAATGCTAAAGCATCTCCCGTACCACCCATTACCCGAATCAGTTGAGTGGAAAAAAGCAATCCCAACACCATATAAATGACGGTGACGATCACGGAAAGAAAATTGACGTTTCCCAGCATCCGTTCCTGCGTCTGTTTGTCCTTAGCGCCTAGCGCGATGCTCAAAACGGAGCCTGCGCCGACACCAATCAGGGAACCGAATGCTATGCTTATCTGGGACAGGGGATATGCCACGGAAACACCCGCCAAAGCCGTTTCACCTACAAACCGTCCAACAAAGCGTCTAATACAGTATTCATACCATACAGGACCATAGCTACCACTGCGGGCCATGACAGATTGACCATGATCCGCCACAGTCCACCGGTTAGTATAAATTGTTTCTCTTTATCTTTTGAATTAATTGATGTTGTTTTCATAACAGAACCTTCCTGATCACGGCACCGGTCCGGAAGTGGATAATTCTCACCGTTCCGAGCCGGTCCATTTTTTTATCCGCCTGTCGGCAATAGAGCTATGCTATGTGGATACCAGAAACGTCGGTGTAGCAGGTGTCAACTCTGAAATCATAGTCGGAGATTACCCTGTAATTTTCCATCCAACAGTCTGCTGCTGCAATTCCCACAAATGAGCGTACAAGCCGTTTGTTTTCAAAAGCTCGTCATGCGTTCCCTGTTGTACCATACGTCCATCTTCCAGGACGATTATTTTGTCGGCCTTGACAACTGTTTTCAGGCGATGCGCAATCATCACGACCGTCCGTCCTTTGACAAGACGTCCAATGGCCTGCTGCACCTCCCATTCATTTTCAGGATCGAGGGAGGCCGTGGCCTCATCCAGAAATACGACAGGCGCGTTTTTGAGTAGTGCCCGCGCGATGGACAGGCGCTGCTTTTCACCGCCGGACAATGTGGAGCCGCCTTCTCCGACCATGGTATCGTATCCGTTCGGCAGCTTCATAATAAAATCATGGCAGCGCGCTTCCTTCGCGGCTGTTATAATTTCTTCTTTCGTGGCGCTTTCACGGCCATAGCGAATATTGGCTTCAATGGTATCTTCAAAAAGGTACACGTCCTGAAAGACCATGGAAATCCTTCTCATCAGCTTTTCAGGTTCAAGCGTTGCTTCGTCCACACCGCCAAAGGTGACGCGTCCTTTCTGCGGGTCATAAAAGCGTGCGGCAAGCCGCAGGATGGTGCTTTTGCCGCCGCCCGACGGCCCGACGATTGCGGTCAACTCGCCTTGCTTCAGTTCTAACGATACATCTTTGAGCACGTCCGTATCCCCATAGGCAAAACCCACATGCTCGAATGCAATGTCATGCCTGTTTTTGGGTGGGACGTTTACACCTTCCATCATAGGTTCGGACAACAATTCCAATATCTTTTTCCCACCGATCAAATCGAAGCGAAATTCCGGCAGACGAATAATAGCGGCGGACAGCGGTTCAAACACATGGTTTCCCACCAGCAGGAAGACCACGAAAAACGGCACGGAAAACGCGCCGCCCAGCAGCAGATAAATCCCCATGACTGTCATCAGTGAAATTCCCGCTTTGATAATGGCCACCGCGATCAGATAGATTGGCCCAAGCCCGCCCTCCTGTTTAATATTGGCCTTCATCAGGGTGATAAAGCTATTTTTAAGACGCGAGAAATTCTCGCCGCGCAAATTGTACGCCTTAATGACTTTCATGCCGTCCAGATATTCCTGGGTGTTGTTGCCGGCGGCCACGCGGGCGTTATAAGTATTGTGTCCCAGCCTTTTTTCCCAGCCGGATACAGCCCAGATCAGCAGAAAGGCAACCGGCATGGATATGAACATGGCAAGCGCCATACGCCAATCGAAGAACAGAAATCCCAGAAAGGCAAACACTGGTGAGATAATTCCCGCCAAAAGCTGAGGAAGGATGCCCGAAGCGGCCTGCTCAATCATATCAAAACTGCCCATCATGGTTTCGCCCACTTCACCGCTGTCCTTATGCAGAAAATAGGAAAGCGGCAGCTTGCGCAGGTGCTCCGCAAGGTTGGCGCGTCCTTCCGCCGACGCCATGTAAGCGCCCCGGTAAGCCGTCCGGTAGGCGATGACCTGACCGATGAACATAACAACCACGGCAGCAAGCATTCCCGCCCACAGCGTCCATAACCGGGTCACAGGGAAATTTACCGTTTCCCCGGCATAAAATGTGTAGATTGAAAAAACGGCCAATCCCAAGAAGCAAAACGGGATGATGTTCAAAAGATTGGATATTACGGCACAGACGGTCGGCCGAACCAGTTTGCGGGGATTGCCCGCGCTGATGATTTCATAAATCTTTTTAATACGCATACTCTGTTTACCTCTCTACTTTCCATGACGCCGAATACAGCCCTGCCTGCCACATTTGGCAGTAAAGCCCATCCCTGTCGAGCAAGTTGCCGTGTGTCCCCCGTTCTACGATTCGTCCATCATCAATAACCAAAATCTGATTCGCCCCTTGTATGGTGGACAGGCGATGCGCGATAATCAGCACTGTTTTTTCCTGAATCAAGTGTTGCAGCGCAATTTGCATCTCATGCTCGTTTTCCGGATCAGCGTAGGCAGTCGCCTCGTCAAGCACCAGAATCGGTGCATTTTTCAAAATGGCACGCGCCACGGCGACACGCTGTTCCTCGCCTCCTGAAAGATGGATTCCGTTGCCACCCCCGATACGCGTTTCATATCCCTGCGGCATGGCCTCAACAAATTCGTGGCATTGAGCGGCTTTAGCTGCATTCATGACTTCTTCGTGACTTGCCGCCGGATTCCCGACGAGAATGTTGTTGTAAAGAGTATCCTCAAAAAGATATGTATCCTGAAAAACAAAGGAAACCCTGTTCATCAATTCACTCGCTTCCATATGGCGAATATCTACGCCGCCGATTAAAATCGCGCCTTCTCCCACATCCCAAAATCGGGGGATCAGCTGCGCGATGGTGGATTTACCTGAGCCGGACGGGCCGACCAGCGCGGTGATGGTTCCTGTTTTGGCCGTAAAGCTCACCTGTTTCAACACGTCGTTCTTTCCGTCATATGAAAAAGATACATCCTCAAATACGATGTCGTTTCCGTTTGGCTTTCGCGGATCAGCGGGCACGGGAATGGGCGTTTCCTTCAGGATGGCATCGATACGCCGTACCCCTTCGGAGATAACATTCACGTTATTGGCAAGCGTCGAAATACGCAGGATAGGCGCGGCAAGCGCCCCGGAAAAAATCAGGAAGAATATGAAGGTGGATGCAAACTCAATATCGCCCGCATCCCGGCTGAGGAGGATAAGCCCGATGGGAAAAACAAAGCACTCCAGAGCCGTCAGAATCACTTTAAAGGAAACATACCCATTTTGAAAGTTGTCGGTGAAACGGATGCAGGAATCCCGAAAGGCAATCATCGTATCATAAAATTTGCGGAACGAACGGACGGTTTGCCCGAATATTTTGATGGACGGCATACCCCGCACATACTGCACGGAGGACGCGCCGATGTTCTCCAACGCGTTGGTGTAAGTAACGAGTTCCTCTCTGGAGCGTTTGCCCATCATCATAGAGTACTGGGCAAAAAACGCGATGATGGCGGGAATGACGGAGGCAAGAGCCAAGCGCCAGTCGATGGAAAGCATAATGGCTATCATCAGGAGGAGCATGGACACAGCGCTGACCAAATCGGGCAATTGGTGCGCAATGAACAACTCGATCTTCTCCACATCCATATTGATGATTTTTTTTATTTTACCTGTGGCGTTCCGGTTGAAATATCCCAACGGCAGTTCTCCGATATGGTTGGTGATACGGATGCGGATACCGCATAGAATGCGGTAGGCGGCAATATGCGTACCCATACCGCCGAAATACATAAACACATAGCTGATTGCCAGCCCGACTATGCCGTAAACCGCCCACTGAATGCAGAACGCAGCATCCATGGCAGCGATATTCGCAGCGTGGGAGAGCAATTCGGCCAGAATGTTATACAGAGCCAGAAACGGCGTCATCATAAACACGCTGCTGACGACCGACAAAACACAGGAGAAGAATAGCAGCACCTTTTTTTCACCCGCTATTTCAAGCAGGCGGGAAATCCCCTGTTTATCCTGATTTTCTTTTTTCTTCATCTATTATTCTCCTCTTCCTTTTCCATTTGCACACAACGGTCGCATACCAGTGATTCCAGCAGTTTATCATGGGTGATGACAATAACAGTCCGCCCCTCCTGTGCGAGTTTCCTGATCCAAACCGCTGTTTTGAGGAGGTTATCGCCGTCCTGCCCGCTGGTCGGCTCGTCCAATACGATCAACTGCGCATCGGAACAATAGGCAGCGGCAAGGACGACACGCTGTTTTTGCCCGCCGGAGAGCGAAGCGGGGTGCCTATCCTTGACTTCCCGCAGCCCAAAAGCATCCAGCGCCTCAAAGGCACGCATTTTGCTCTCCTCCGTCACTTTTTTGCCGAGCAGCAGTTCATTGCCCACGCTGTCGGTGTAAAGCTGATAGTCCGCATCCTGCATAACGAAATGGCTGGTGACACGCAAAGCAGAGCGGGATTGCCTGCGGCCGCAAAGCAGAACGGTACCCTGCTTCGGTCGCATCAGACCGCATAAGACTTTGCATAGCGTTGTTTTCCCCGCTCCATTTTCTCCGGTCAAAGCGGTGACGCTGCCTTGCGGGAAACGCAGGGTAACGTTTTCTATACCATCCCCATTCCTGTAGCGGTAGCCGATGCTCCTGCATTCCAGGCACAGGTTTTCGTTTGAACACTCGCTTACCGAAGCGCAATCCATCTGCATTCGAGGATGCCGCAACCCATACGGGCGTATCTGCTCCGTGGTCAGGCTTCGAAATTCTGTAGGGCTCCACAGCTGTGCGATCCGGCCCGCATCCATACAAACGTATTGATCCGCGACCGGCAGGAAAGTTTGCAGCCGGTGCTCACTGACAATAAGAGTGATGCCGCTGTTTTTTAACCGGGTCAAAATATCCAGCAACTCCGCTGTTGATTTCTCATCCAGATTGGCTGTCGGCTCGTCCAAAAGCATGACCGACGGCAACAATAACGACGCGGCCGCAATGGCAACACGCTGCTTCTGTCCACTGGAAAGGTCGCTCAAATTCTGGTCAAGCAGATGAGCAATATGCAGCTTTTCAGCCTGCCTTTCCAGAAGGGCTTTTGTTTCCTTGGGCGGCATACCCAGGTTGTCGGCGGTGAACGCCAGCTCATCCAATACGTTATCCATAAAAAACTGGCTGCGCGGGTCTTGAAACACCATGCCAAGCATTTTTGCTCTTTCATCCGAAGAAAGCCCGGCGGCTTCTTTTCCGTCCAAAAGCACCTCACCGGCAAGTTCCCCCGGAAAGAACCCCGGCGCAAGGCCGCCGATCAATCGCAGAAGTGTGCTTTTTCCCGAACCGGAGCGTCCGCACAATACCACGCACCGCCCCCTGGCGATGTTAAGTGAGATATCATACACGCCGGTATTGTACAGCACATCACTTTCCGCTTCGCCATAGGTAAAGCTCACGTTTTTCAGTTCAACCATTCTGTACCTCCAATAATGAAAGTACCGGCAATGTAAAAGTTAAAAAGGGTAAAGATCAGGATATCCCGCAAGTGAAAACCGACGGGATGAACCGTTGTTCGTTTAGCCGAAGATTCTATTCCGCGCATTTCAGCGGCGCAGGCCAGTTCACCTGACAGCTTTAATGCGCGTATCATCAGCGGGAGAACAAAGCATTCGTAGCTCATGGCCGGGTGCAACAGGATATCGTACCAGTGCGGCAAAATGCTCCTGGCACGTATTCCGTTTCCGATTGTCCGCATCTCTAAAAGCAGCACGGGGAAAAACCGCAGCAGGATGCATACCATCAGCATGATTTGCCGAGGTATGCGCATTCGCTCTCCGGCGCATAGAATAGCGCTGTGAGAACGGGTCAACAGCGCCATACCCATCAAAGCAGGCGGCATCATCCGGCAAATCAGGAAAAGGACGATCCCGAATGATCCGATTCGTGCTGCGGAGGAAAGACTCAGTATGGTTTGGATAAGTATAAAAACGGCCGTGCATTTAAGCGCCCTCAACGACTTTCCGCACAATGCCAAAAAGACCGCACTTAGCAGGTATAGCAAATACAACGCCGTTGTTCCTTCGTAGAGAAACGATGCACAACCCGACAAAAGCACAAGCGCAAAATGAGTGCGTGGGTCCAAATAGATCATATAAGCTTTGCCTTTTTTACATGGCGCTTGAGGATCTGGATTCCAATCAATCCCCCTCCCACAGAGCAGACAATAAAAACAAAGAGCGCTATAGCTACAGGCCCAGGCTGACCGTATAACAATGCCTGCTCAAGATTCTTTTCACCCATTGCGGTGAGATATTGTTCACGGAAGAACAAGAGCGGGAGCACGCCGATCAACCCAAAGGACATTGCATAAATGCAATATCCAATGATATTTCGCAACGGCTTTCTATAGCTGTTTTTTCCAAGCATGGCAAGTTCCCCGATCAGCCCGAGCACGGCAAGCGCAATCAGGTAATATACAAAGCCCATCGCCGCAAGCATAATGCCCGCCAGCAGCATGGAAAGAAAAAGGACGCCGCGCTTGCCTATGCGGTCGGCCATCACCATATAGAACGGACCGCCCACCAAGCCGGGCAACACGCCTCCGACATAGAAAGCGCCGGTTGGCGTAAAGAGCAGATTAGCCACCATGACCGATACGTTCAGTATGACAAGAATGATGATATTGAATATGGCCAGCGTAATGAAATCCTTCATTTTCCAGCGGTTTCCTCTGGCCTTTTCGATGTTTGCCTTGTTGGACATAACTATTCCTCCTTGTGGTTCTAATGTTTTAATGCTATAATGCGGTTAGATATGACTAACTTGAAACAGTCTATCCTTAACACCAAACTCCGGTCAATACGGATTGCGCACGTTCGGCCTTTCGTGACGAAGATTCGGCTGATCGTGATAGTCAGGAGAGGAATATGAATTTACAAAAAGAATTGTTACTTCCGTCGCTTAGAAAACTTAACTTTCACGCGGGGCTGTCTGAACGCCACGGAACCTATTACGAGGTCCCGGCCCACAAAGGTAAAGGCTATTACTGGTACTACGCAAAGGAAGATCAGTTTTATATTTCGGTTGCGGATGTTACCTTTTGGGAAGATGAGTTCATGGAATCTGATAATCTCGTCTGCATGAGCGTGATGTGCTACTCCTCCATATCGGGCGAAATGCTGAATCCATACCGGCGTATCTCCTGCAATAATATCACCGGATATGCGGCATCCGGAGAAAAATATGAAGCAATATACCACAAAGATATTCCCATACGCTCCGTTGGTATCAACATTTTCCCGGCATATTACGAGAAAATATTGAACGCGCGATATCCGGGTGAGTTTGAAAATCCGGGGGCCGCGTTTTCCGCCATTAACGGAATAATTGCTTTTCCTGAAATGATGTTGCTTCTTAGACAACTGGAAGCATACCGGGGAAATGGTACAGCGGCAGAACTCTATTACGAAAGCAAGGTTGCCGAGGCAGTTTCCCTGATTGTGGATAGAACAAAGGGACAGGATCTTCACAAAAAAGCCCTGCCCCCTAAAAATGTGTCTGAGCATGATATGGAGAAGCTACGGGTTGTTGCGGCATACATCGACGATCATTACGCAAAGAATATCCGGCTGGAACAGTTGGCCCGTATCGCCTGCATGGGCGCAACGAAGTTCAAATACGCCTTTAGGGAAACTTATCACTGCACTGTCACTGAATATATACAAAACAAACGTATCAGTCACGCAGAACAAATGCTGATGAACACGGATTTAGAAGTAAAAGAGATTGCCCGAATTACCGGCTATGCCCATGCCGGACGGTTTTCAGAACTGTTCAAGCGGCATATTGGGCTTTTGCCTAGGGAGTATAGAATACTACTCCATACTAAAAAGTAATTGATGTCGGTAGCGAAGATAAGCGTGCTGATACCAGGCACCGGGTATCCCGACAAAAATGTTATCTCGACTAATACTGAAAAGCCATACCAGTGAGCAAAAGCAGCATAAAAAGTCGTAATAACATTTTTGTGAATAGGACGGGAGACAAACGATGAAATACTCTATCGACCTTGAAAAAGTCGGATAACAAGGTGAAATTCCGTTTGGTCAAAAGTGAATACGGCGGCACCGATTTGCAGCGTTGCACGAAATTGACACCCGCGTCGCTTAGATTTGACACCCACCACAACTCAGATTTTTCTGCTGTAAAATCGAATTTACGCTCTTAACGAAGTGAATTAATTCAGGAGGTCATGAGATGGCCAACTACAAAGAAATCCCGAGGCCGAAGAGCCTGAGCTTCAACACCGTCAAATAGCCGTCAGTTCGGGCGCGACGCGGCAAACCGTTTGTGAGCATTACCATTTTAGCATTAGTCAAGTTTAATCTATTTCATCACGCAGCCTGATATTTTGCAATAAAACATAGCGCAAATGTTTTAGCTACTAAAAATTGTTGACAAAGAGTTTTTTTAAATTATATTTTAGTTACTAAAACAAACAGAATGGAGTGATTGTATTGATGACTGTGGATAAGCGCAATCCGAATCCTTTAAAAATTGCACTCATATATTTTTCCGCAACCGAAAACACAAAGAAGATTGCGGATACGATAGGAAACTGTGTAGAAAATCAGGATATTTTCGTTACCAAAATTGATATCACGTCTCACGAAAGCAGATTAGAACAGATATCACTCAGTAAGTATAATGCCGTTATATTCGGATTTCCGATCTATTCATTAAGAGCGCCCCGCGTTTGCAGGCGGTGGCTTGAAAAACTCGACGGCGACGGAAAGAAATGCTCGGTATTTTTTACCTTTGGCGGTTTCGGAAAAGACCCCGCCCATTATTACATGAAGGAGTTGCTGGAAAAACGCAGCTTCATCCTTGTGTCTACCGCTGAATTTCTGGGCGTACATACATTCAACCGCTGCGGCTGGCAGGCGGCCGAAGGACGCCCAAACCAAGAGGACTTTGAAGCTGCGGAGGAATACACATACAAAACACTGAAAAGATTTACCGGCGAAGATCCGAATACAATTTGTGATTTTGATAAGCCTATGTATCCTTCCGAACAATTGGATATGGCCGAAAATTTCAGATTCCAATTGATAACGCAGCTTCCGAGCAGGGACTCCCGGAGTTGTTCCATGTGCATGTTGTGTGAAAAACTCTGCCCGACAAATGCCATGGACGCCGAAAAAGGGATTGCAGACCCCACCTCCTGTATAGCCTGCTTCAGATGCATCGCAAACTGCCCGGACAGGGTTTTGCATACGAACGATATATCCGGCACATGGGATAACAAACTGAAAATGCACAATACGACAAAAGAAGAAATCGATCAGATGGAAAGCAAAATATATCTGTAATACGGAGCTGTGAAAATGGATGATTATCAAAAGATAATGGAAAGAATGGCAGCCCTGCAATATAAGATCAATTCTAACGACAAAAAGCCCAGAAGCTTTGGAACTTCTGAGCTGTTGCACCAATCTGAAATCCACTTCATCGACGCCATAGGAATCGACAGCGAAATAAATGCCTCGCAGTTATCCGATAAGCTGCACATATCAAACGGAGCTATAACTCAGGTAGCGGATAAACTACTGAAGAAAAAACTCATAGAAAAATATAAGATAGAAACCAATAAGAAGGAAGTTTATTTCAGGCTGACCGAACAAGGGAAAGTGGCCTATGAAAGCCACAAAGAATTTCACCGGGGCCTATGTGATAAAATAATCGCTTATTTGAATGATTTAAGTCCGGATCAAATCGAAGGGATATTGGGTTTTATCGCTGTATCAGATGAAAATCTTCCTGACCTTTCATGAGGCAATTCTCCAATCAATTCCCTGAAAGCAATCATGACGGCGGCAAATGTATCCTCCAGCTTCGCCGCGTCCGTCCCTTCCTGTCTTACAAGTACGATATCACAAAGCACCCAAACTACACATACCTGTCCGATTATGACCCGTGCAACGCTTTCAACATTGAAAAGTTCTTGTCAACAGAACTAAAGCCCAAGCCGGGAGATGTGTTCGACGTATATGACATTAATCTTTCCGGTGATGCTGCGGAATAGCTACATTATTATTCAAGTATTATCTTGACATTGAGAAGAGTTTGTTATATCCTCGTTTATAGAATGTTATTCTATAAACGAGGATATGTTTATGGCACGACCCAAAAAAGACCCGAGCATTCGGCAACACGAATTCATAGCCGCTGCGAAACAATCGTTTTTTTCGAAGGGCTATGACAATACATCCATCCAGGATATCTTACAGAATGTTGGGGAGAAATCTGTTTCACCCAGCGTGTTTTACTATTACTTCACGTCAAAAGAGGATATCTACCATGCGGTAATGGAGAGCTACATCGAAGAATACATAGAAAAGCTTGAAGGTTTCCTGCATGATGAATCAATGAAAGCCGAAGAGCGTATCGCTGGAATGATGTCAGTTTTCATTGAAACGCTCGAGGAGAGCAAAAAGGCTATCGACATAAGCGCCGGAATAAATAACAGACTGTTTGTTCTGGACTTGCGGGAGCGAATTACAAGACAGATTGAGGGCATGTGGGAAACGGCAATAGTCAGTCTGCCCTGGCTTCGCGTCTCGGACGCGGAAGCCGAGCGTCTCGCGCTGTATGTTACAGGCGGGATTTGTGAAATGATATACGACTATGTGTTTGAAAAAGGCGACAAGCAGAAGGACATCCACGCGCTTACCGACGCTATCATCCGCTTTTCCGCTGCAGTTCTGGATGTGCCGAAGATAATTCAGAAGAAATTTATAAAAGATTTAAACAGAGCACTTTAGAAAGGAAATACTTATGCCGGAATTGACAACCGTATCTGAAACCCTGTATGTCCCGCTGCTTGGACGAATCTATGCCTCAACGCATTGCCCTGACATTCTGTACGACAAAAAGGCCCTTGACATCATGAAGCAGCTCCCGGAGAAGACACGTGAAATGTCTGGCCAAACGGAATACACGCTGCTTGCCAGCGCCGTCCGTTCGAAAAACGTTGATTATTATGTTCAGGCTTTTTTGGAAGAAAATCCAAACGGCGTGATTGTTAATGTAGGCTGCGGGCTGGAATCACTGTATGGCCGCAACGACAACGGCAAAGCGCAGTGGTTTGAGCTTGATTTTCCCGATGTTCTGAAGCTGCGAAGCGAATTTTTTCCCGAGAATGAGCGTGACCGCTATCTTCCTTATTCGATGTTTGATTATGCTTGGATCGATGAAGTGAAGGCGGCGGCGCAGGGGCCGGTCTTGATCGTCGCGGCGGGGCTGTTCTACTATTTCAAAGAGGAACAGGTCATCGATTTCATAGAGCATCTGGCCGGATTTGATCAAGTGCAGCTGGTTTTCGACGCGGTCTCTTCTTCGGGAATTAAAGGCTCCAGACACTATATGAAAAAGATGGGCAGGCAGGACGCGGAAATGTTCTTTTCGGTTGACAGCACAAAAGCTCTGGTAAAAAAGCTATCCGCCAGAACTTCTGTTATAGAGGAACGGAAATATTATAGCTTGACCGATCTTCATTCAAAAATATCGTCGGCTACAAAGCTCAAAATGCGATTTTCGGATGTGTTTAATATGGTGAAGATGGTTCACCTCAAAATAGGATGAGGACGGTTGATATGATTACTTTAAGGGATTCCGTAGAACTGTCTGTACCGCTGGATGAATTGTACGGCTGGCTTAATGCCCTGGACGAGAACTTCGTTAAGTGGAGCCCATATCATGATTATTTCAAAAAGGTCTCGGGCGGTTTTGCTGTCGGCGATAAAATCCAATTCAAGGAGCTGGTCATGGGCGTTCCCTATGATATCACGGGCATTATTCAGCAGCATGAGAAAAGCGGCGACGGTTTTAAGATTATGTTTGAGACCATGTCGGGCTTGGGACACATCTATTTTATCGGCGAAAAAGCGGCCGGTGGATGCCTCTTTACGCATATTGAAAAATTCGGCAAACCGGACACCTTTTTCGGGAAAATCTTCAATTGGCTGCTCTTCAACGTGATTGCCAAGAAAAAGGCCAACTGGCAGCTGATTCTGGACGACATGAAAGAGGACAATATGTACTTGAAACAAATACTGGAGACCGGCGTTTACCCGGAAAGATCGGTATCATAAGCAAGAAACTGCGCCTCATGTGAGACGCAGTTTTGCTTATGTCGGATAAACACCACGGGTTTTGTAGTAACTGACAATGTAAGTTTTAAGTTCGGCAAATTCGGTCATTCGATTTTCGGTGGGTGTTATCCCCGCCGGCAACTCACTGAAACGCTCCATCGCCGCAGAAGCTTTTCCCTCAGGATTTTGTAATTTACGTTCGTATACGCCGCCG
Source organism: uncultured Sporobacter sp. (assembly GCA_963663605.2). GTDB lineage: Bacteria > Bacillota > Clostridia > Oscillospirales > Oscillospiraceae > Sporobacter. Next base: position 1,584,205 of record CAXXVF010000002.1, on the reverse strand, counting down.
CAAGTCCTTTCAAACCTGCGGCGGTGTTCTTATTTCGCATACACAAGCGGCCTGCCGACAAAGCTGAAGCCGCTGCCCTGGGTGTGCTGTGTCATGACAACATTATTGTAGCTGGAGGCACAGTGGATGACCGTCAGCGTTCCGGATTCATTTTGTACAACTATGCCGACGTGTTCGCAATCAGGATAAAACGCAAGGTCTCCCGGCTGCGCGTCGCTCCAATCGAGGGGTGCGCAATAGCAAAATTGAGATGTGGCGCCGCCACCGTGACCTATTATGTATCCGCCGTCGTAGGCGTTATAGAATACCCAATCGGCAAATCCGGAGCAATCAAGCCCGTAGGGGCGTATAGTGCCCGTTGATGAGCTGCCGTCAGCCGTTACCCGCGTCGGCGTTCCCCAGCGGCTGTCCCAACCTATAACTAGAGACTTGCCACCCCAAAAGTAATTGATCTTGCCGATAAGCGAGTAGGCCGCAAGCACAACCTCCAGTCTTTCCTCGCTAAAATTATCGGGGAGCGTCGCCATGATTTCGGCAATTTCCGCCGCCGATAAAGTGATACTGCCGCCGATCAGCAGCGCGAAAAGCTCTGCGTATTCTGGATTCAGCAATTCCCTCAGTTGCTCGGCCTGCTCATTGTTGAAGCCATAATCTTCAATCATTTCTTCGGCTGTTTTTCCCGTTACGGTAATGGACAAAACGGTTTCGGTATACTCCGTGTCCGTTTCCACGTCGTAGCCTGTAACAACCTCGTAAGTCGAATAACTAATGACGTTCATATCGAAAAACACGTCCCGGAGCTTTTTGATTTTTGTGTCGTCAAGAGTTGCGACTTCCATCGGATTATCAATATCCGTCGCCACCAGGACGGCATAGACGGCTAAAACCTCAGTCCAGTTCGCTCCCACTCCGCCGTCAAATTTAAGCCGGTCGTGGGATGTATCTTCAATAATTGCCGTTACCGCGTCCGCGTGTTCGCCGTTAATCTGCGTCACGACTTCCGGCGTGGAGGGCGCTCCGTTATAGCCCTTATCAGTTGCGAATATGCCGAACACAGAGCCGAAAACTGCGCCCACAAGCAAGACAATTATGACAATAAGTACAACTACGCCGCCGCCCGCCGTGATAGCCGCCGCAATCCCCTTGACCGTTGCGGCAACTGCTTTTACCAGAGAGATTGCGATTTTGGCGGCAGCCTTCGCCGTAACCACCGCTGCTTTTGCCGCCAGCTTTGAAGCCTCCGCCGCCCTTTTAGCTGCCTTTGCAGAAGTCTTTACAGTCCTCGCCGCGGTTTTAGCTGTTTTTGCCGCCACTGATGCTGTTTTTCGCGCCGTTTTCGTTGTGGCTTTTGCCGTGTTTTGCGCTCCCGTTTTCAGGTTATGCGATGCTGCACGGGTGCTTTTGGCGACGCGCTGTCTGTCTGTACGGGCGGTTTTGTCCGTTGCTCTTGTACGCGGTGATGCTGTCCTCTGCGATGTGCGGGAACCGCGAGTTTCGCCGCTTGATCTGTTCGTGCGCGGGGCGGCTTCTTGGGATTTGCTCGAAGCTCCCGAATTGGATTGTTCTGACTCCCCGGCGCTGGCGCTTGGCTTTGCCGTCTCACGGGCTGCACCGGCTGAGGGCTTCGCCGCTTCGCTTGCCGTATCAGTGGTGGTTTCGCCGTCCTGAGCCGTACTACATGCTTTTTCATATGTTCTTTGCCGTGTTTTTTGAGCGAGCTTTTTGCCGCCGTACCGGGCAGCCTGGGCCATTTTACCGACAATGGTCTCGCTTGTTTCGCTAATCTTATCCTCTGCATATAATGCCGGGGAGTGAGCACTGTCCTTTTGGTTCTCGTTTTCATAATGATGGCGGCTGACACTGTTTTTTGTGTCGGCCGCCGCCTTTTTTGTACGCAAATATGCCTGCTTCATTCGCTGACCGGCGTTCGGCTGCTGTGTACGCTTCATCGCTCAACCTCATCAATTTTTGTCGTAATCAGCCTATACAGCTCCGTATCCTTCGGGAATTTATTAGAAAACGGCACGATGGAGCTTCCCACCTTCAGCAGGCCGTGGCCTACCTCCGCATCGGTGATGTGGGATAGCTGATTAGGCGACAGTCCAAGCAACGAAGTCAGCTCGTCCCTGTCGGGCGTGGCTTGGTTGAGCATTATAAGAAACTCGGAGTTTGAAAGCATATTCCGGGCGGTCTGTGACTGGAGCATATCACCTATATTCTGCGTAATGCCGGTGCAGAACGCGCCGTATTTTCGAACGCGCTTCCATAAATCATGTATAAAATTGGCGCTGTATTGATGGCGCATGAGAAGATAGATTTCATCTATGAATATAAATGTATTTTTGCCCTGCGCCCTGTTTTTTGTAATGCGGTTAATGATGCTGTCCAAAACAACAAGCATACCCACGGGCATGAGAGAATCCCCCAGGTCGAGAATGTCGTAACAGATAAGGCGGTTATGTACGTCGCAGTTTGTCCGTTTGGCAAAGGTGGAAAGGCTGCCTTTTGCGAAAATCTCAATCGCCAGAGCCAAATCTGCCGCCTCCGGTTCTTTGAAGCGCAGCAATTCCTCATGAAAATCCAAAAGTGTTGGCGGATCGGTTGTGTATCTGCTCTGGATATACGGGTGGTAGACGATACCCGCGCAACGGTCGATGATTGAACGCTGCCCCTCCGTGGGCGGGTGGTTCATGAATTGGGCGCAGAGGGTCAAGAGAAATTCTGTTTTGAGTATGAGCGGATTTTTGCTGTCGCCGTAGCCCGCGTTTATGTCCATCGCGTTTATGTGGTTTGGGCTGGTGGACGATATGTTTATGACCTCGCCGCCGAGAGCGCCGACAAGTTTTGGGTATTCGCGTTCCGGGTCTATTATGATTATATCGTCGTTTGTGGACAGCGTGAGCTTAATAATTTCCTGCTTTGCCATGACTGATTTGCCGGAACCGGACACACCGAAAATCATGGAATTACCATTTTGAAGCTGCTTTCTGTCCGCTATAATCAGGTTATTTGAAACGGTGTTTGTCCCGTAGTAAACACCGCCCCGCATGGATATCTCCTGCGCGCAGAACGGGGCGAAAATCGTCAGGCTCTCCGTGTTCAGCGTCCGGCGAGCCTCAAGCTTGCTCGCGCCGATGGGGAGCGTCGCGTTCATGCCGTCGAGCTGCTGTGTGCTGAGCGCCGCAATCTGGCAGAGCCGCTGACGCGCCGCGCCCTTAATCGCGTCGCTGTCAATATCGAGCTGCTCTAAGGTATCGGCGGTGTGCATAATCAAAATCGTACACAGAAACATGCGCTGGTCGTGAGCTACGATGTCGTCGATAAAGGCCCTCGCCTCGGCGCGCTGCAAGTCCATATCGTAGGGAATGACGGCAGAAAAATTGTTGTTTTGATTTTGCTTGCGCTGCCAGTTTGCTATGTTGGTTTCAACACCTAATAGCCGCTTTTCGGCCTCCTTGATTGCGTCCTCCGTGGATACGGGCATGATGTCGATTGTGAGCATCATGTTCGCGCCCAGGCCGGAGAGCTCGGCAAAGAAATCGTCGCCGATTCTGTTGGCGAAGTCTTTTATGAACATGACGCGCCCGAAACGGTTGCCCATTTCAAAATGATTAATTTTGAAGCTGAACCTGTCGGGACATATATAGTCCCTGAAATCGTGGCCGCGCCGCGCGGCTTCATTTATATTGAAGCTGTAAAAACCTTCTTCACCCTTGCGATAAAACTCATGCAACAGCCTGAGCCTCGCGTTAGCTTCAAGCTCCGTGCAGCGGGAGCCAAGCCGTTTGAATTTTGCCGTAAGCTCCGCGCCGATACGGTTAAAATACACCCGCGCCGCGTCAATATCCTGCTTCATGACTGATAAAGTTAATATACGCTCACGAACTATACTGCTGCTGCCCGTGGCTTTGTTAATCAGAATATCGTTGTATTCATCACGGTAGCGGTCAAGGCCGTCGCCCTCGTAATCCAGAAGCAGGTTGTCCTTTATATCGCTCAAATAGCATCGTCTGTTGATTACGGTGATTTTGGCGTTACAGCCGCTCTCTAAAGAATTGACAACTGCGCCATAGTCGTCGAGAGTGGCATTTTTGTCGTTGTCTGCGGACAGTGCGTAATTGATATCGGAGAAGCGGAAACACTTTGTATGTTTGTTTCCGGAAAGAAAAACCCCATCCGGCCAGATGCGCCGAATGGGAATAGTCTGCTGTACGCTGCGGGGTATTATATTGGCTTCCTTATCCTTGCCCCGCGCTCCGTTGAATAAACTAAACATCGGCGTTCATCTGCTCCTTTTCACGTTTTTGTATTGTGTCTTTCAGCATTGCGTAATACAGATTTGCCGGTTTCAAGGCCAGTTCGCCTGGCACAAGTATTGCTGTACGAATGAAAGACAGTATAAGCTTTTCACAGCTCATACCGTGATATTTAATAAAGCCGATTGCGGCAAAAGGCGTGGCGCACAGAATACAAATCCAACTGAGCGTACCGATCGCAAACCGTTCCCGCAGCAAAAAGTATACGGTCACCGCAACGCCGATTGCGATAACCGAAAAGAACAACTGCCGCAGGTTCAGGCCGAAGTACACGCCCTCCGTATAATCCCGGATTTCCTTGTTTATTTTTACTTCTATCATTATGTTTTCCTCCTAAAGTCCTAACATGTCGCGCACAACGCGGTCAGCCAGCTTTACGGTGCCTACCAGAACAAGCATGTTAAACAGCAGCTCGCCGACGTATGACCACACCATTGTGACAGGCGCGGCGGATGTGTCCACCGTCGGCGGCGATGCGGCGAACACGGAAAAGATGATGCAGGCGAGTACGATAATCGCGCCCTCCAGGCAGACGGCGGCATAGCTTTTTAGAAACGCCTTGCCTACGCTCTGGCTCGGCTCGCCCGCGAAGGTCGATAAGGGTATCGTCGCAATCGCTGAGTATAAATACAGTTTAAAGAAACGCCCGTATACGGACATGATCATAATCAGCGACATTACCCAAATGGCAAGACAGCCTATGAGTGTGACAGCCCAAAGGGGTATGCTCTCCCAAAAACCGCAATCTTCAATCGCCGTAACAATATCATCTGGAAGTATTGTTTCCGTTGCGGAATCGAAGCCCGCCGAGGTCATAATAGTACTGATTATGCCCTGCACGATCTTGAACAGTGCCATCATAAGCTCCAAGCCGTAGGTAATAATGCCTTTGGCCAAAGCAAATCGCACGAACAGCTTTACGGCCATTTCCGGCTTTTTGACCTCCGCAAAGCTGCCACAGTTTTTCATGATGCCGACGACGAAAAATAAAACAAGCAGGGCGAGCGCCACTGCCTGCAATGCTCCGTGTATGTCCCGCATGACGCTCCAGACCGCCCCGCCACGAAACTCTTCCGGCGATTGCGTCAGAAGCCCCCACATTTCGGTCAGGTATTTGTTCCAGGTGTTCAGCGCATTTTGCAGGTTTTGTACTACCCAATTGTCAGACAAATGTATTTCACCTCCATTCGTTGTGAAGTTTCGGAAATTTGCGTGATAGGATATACGAAAAAGCAACCTCCGTTTTTTAGAGAAAGATAAACAATTAATCCTGCAGTGGAGCGTGTGACAGATAGCTCAGCACACGCTCCGCTTCTTACGCATCACCTGCAATCGTCGCGGTTTTTGGGCTTGTCCTTGACGACTCCGTACTTGTCATCGACGTAAAACCTGCCTGCAAACGGATTAAAAATCGCTGTGCAGCGTACTCCGTTGTATTCGGCAAGATACTGGTTGTCGCCGGTTTTCTTCAAAATCGTGGCTTCGGCAAGCCCGCCGTCGAGTGAGTGGATATGCGCCTGTTCTTTGATTGGATAGCCGTACATTTTTTAACCTCCCGTAATGAGCGATAGAATTTCCTTAGTAAATGTAATGATTATCCCGCCCGCAAGCGTTAAAAATCCGTTGGCTCTCTGTGAGGGGTCGTGTGATTTCAACGACAGGCCGACCTGCACGATGCCAAAGCCCAGGAGAATCATGCCGACAGCGCGGATAAGGCCGAAGATGAAATCGCTCAGATTATTTACAACGGCGATGGGGTCGTCAGCGGCGTAGGCCGTACCGCAGAGCAGAGTGAGCATTACCACAAGAACACAGTATACAGAAAATACGCGCCTTGCTTTAGGTAATAATTTCATAGAGTTTCCCTCCTTATTTTTTCTAACGCTTCCTCAACATCTTCCTCGGATAAAACGATGTACCGCGAGGCGTCGATGTGTTGTGACGGTTTCGATGGCTCCGGCGCTTCATTTGCCGGTGCATGTGTTTTTATTGAGAGTTTCGCAAGGCCGAAGCCGCCGTGACTGTACGGCTTCGCGCCGCCGTCCGCGGTGAGCCCCACGTTGGGATGCCGTAATAAATTATACTTTTCATCTTTAATCGGATGCTCCCCGCGGATAAACAAAAGTGAGTAGCGGTTATCCAACATACGCACCTCGTCCGGCGCTAAGAGCTCACGCCCGGTCTGCTGCCAGTTGGTCGAATAATTGCCGTTTCGCCCGTGGCTCTGACCGTAAGTGTTGGTGTCCAGGGTTTCCTTGCCGAGCAGCTCCGAAACGTATTTATGGGTGCTCTGCTCGTTGCCGCCCAGGTAAAGAAATTCGTCACAATTGCCGGCAATGCTCTCCCATTGCTTTTCAAACAGCGCCTTTAATTGAGCCAGATTTTGCAGAATAATCGACACGCTTATCTCCCGCGAGCGCATGGTGGAAAGAAGCTTGTCAAACTCGTCGGGGAGCGCGACGTTGGCAAACTCGTCCATCACAAAGTGTACGTGAATGGGGAGCCTGCCGCCGTACTTTTGGTCTGCCAGATACATAAGTGTCTGGAACAGCTGGGTGTAAAGCGTACCGACAAGAAAATTGAAGCTGCTGTCATTGTCTGGTATTACGGCAAACAGCGCCGTTTTCTTTTCCCCGACCGACGTAAAATTCATATCGTCGGTGCGGGTAAGCGCGGCAAGGGGCGGCAGGTTAAACTTATCGAGCCTCGTTATGAGAGTTATAAGGATGCTTTTCAGGGTTTTTGCCGCGCCTTTTCGAACTTTGTTATAGTAGCCCACGGCTATATGCGCTGGGTTTTTATCCTCTATGCGCTGAAACAGAATGTCGAGAATGCTGATGTAGTTTTCATCGTCCTCGCTAACCTCGATTGCGTCGATCAGCTCGATCACCATCTCGAAATTCTGCTCCTCCTTCGGGGCCTCGTACCACAGCAGGAACATCAGCGCTTCAAGCAGCATCATAGCCGAGTTATCCCAAAACGGATCGGTGGTCTGTGCGCCTTTCGGCGTTGTGTTTTTGAAGAGATTTGTTACAAGAACCGGGATGTCCTTGTCCGACTGTATGTACTCAAAAGGGTTGTAGCAATGAGACAGCTCTATATTTATAAGGTCGAGCACACGAACGTCATAGCCTTTTCCTTCAAGCAAATGCCCCGTATCGCGCAGGATTTCGCCCTTGGGATCGAGTACGACAAATGAGGTGTTTGCCTGCATGATATTGGGCTTTGCGTATGATCGCGTCTTGCCCGCGCCGGAGCCGCCACAGATAAGTACGTTCAGGTTGCGAAGATGCCTGCGCCCGTCAAGACCTATGCGGACATTCTGCGTCATCAGCTTGTTGGCTTCATAGGCTTTGTCACGGTATTTCCGGCTGACGGCTTCGGCGCTGCCCCAACGAGCGGAGCCGTGTTCCTCGCGTCGGCGGTAGTTTCTGGCGGTGGAGAGATATATGCCGATACCGGCCGCGTATACGGCAATGAAAATGAGGACAGTTTTCAGGCTGTCCTCACACCATGTAATATGTAACGGATTTTCCATTGCCGCAGATATGCTTTTGCAAATTTCAGGCAGGCCGCCGTGAAGGTGCGGCGCGAACAAAAGCGCAAGCCACGCGGTGGGGAGTGTGCCGAGGGCGTACAGGATAAGGCTGGTTTTGGAAAATCTATCTTGCCGCGTCATTATGCCGTCCCCGCCTTTTCTTAGGAGCGTCTATAACCTTTAGCATCACCTCGTCAACCGCGTCTGTCGGGCGTTCCTCTTTCATAAGCTCGGTGCGCTTGTCGTTAAGGGCATTGACTATAATGCCGTACTCGTATTTGTCAACCTCCACAACTCTTTTTTCCGTCTGCGACATACATCACTCTTACCTTTCCGGCTGATTTCTCGCCTTTTCCTGCTGCCACTCTTTTTGCGCGTCCATTTTTTCAATAATATCGGCGGTGAGATTGCGGATTTGACTGAGTTCGGCGCGCCCCTCCTGCGGTTCCATTCCGGCATACTCATTCGGCAGCCTGTCAAAGCTGAAGGAACCGACATCGACGCCCGCTCTTTTGCAAATGGCGTAGGAGGCGCAGTATGCGGGGAAGGACGCTTCAGCGCGATTATCTTCGCCGTTCTGGAGATGAAGCCCGGCGTGGGCAATTTCGTTGGACAGGGAGCGGAGAATGTCGCCGCCGTCCATGCCTCGGCGTATGTAAATAGCGCCGTCATCGGGAACGTACTCAGCGCCGATCCCGTCAGGCAGATTATCGCTGATCGACACGGCGACTGGCGAGGATTTCGTCAGATACTCGATAATTTTGCGAAGTTCGTTTGGATCGATTTTGGCGGGCTGTCTTGCGGGTTTGATTGCCGTTGTCTGGGAAATATCGAAAACCCGCTTAATGTTGTAACTTATGCCCGTCGTGCCGTCCTCTCGCGTATATTCGCTGCTCGGCTCAAGAATGCGTATGCCTTTTTCATTTTTCTTGATATTAACGCCGCTGTCCTTCCAGCTCTCAAAATCACGGAGCTTTGTCGCGTCGGGATTCTGCGTCATAATAAGCAGAATATTTCCTGCGCTGTACCTGTCAAAACGGCTCATGGTATCTAGAAAACGGCAAAAATCCTTACCGTCCGATAACGTCTTTACGGTTGCCGCGTCCATCATCTCATAGACCTCTCCGCGCTCCGCCTGCTTACTCTCGGCCCATGCGTCCTTGTCAAAGCTGCGTACCGCTGCACCCGATTCACCCTGCGGGGCGAAGACGAAGGATTGGTTCTCTGTCTGCTTTGGGGTTTGCCGATTTGCAAAAATGTCATCATAGCTGCTCATAATACTTTCTCCTTATTCGATTTTACTTTTAGTTTTCCCTTGCCGTTTTGAGGGTCGATATGGGTATTGGCGGGGGTTTTTATGTTTTGTTTTACTTCCGGCTCAGCGGCTTTGAGCTTTTGTTCCTCTTTAATACTTCGCAGCTCCGCTCTCAGGGAACTTCGCTCAGCACCGCCGTCTTTGCTCTGTGAGGAATCCACGGATTGAGCCGATTTTGCCGGAGCCGCCGTCGTAGGGTTTGGCTTTTGTTCCTCCTGCCTTTTTTCGCCCATAAGCTCATCAAGGAAGGATTCCATTTTTTCATCGCTTGGTGTTTCCCGCTGAATCTCTGCTTTCTCGGACTTCTCGGCGCGGGACTGCTCAATTTCGGTCTTTATGGCGGCGGTATCGACGTGCGCCAGATTGAACCGCTCGACGATGCGGTTAATCTTGCTTGCATCCTCGGCGCGTACCATGATGTCGCACATACCGTCCAAATCCTTTTTATCCCGCAGGGCGCAGTACAGAATTCCGTAGCGCTTGGCCTCTTTGGAAAAGGTGGGCAAATCCTCCGTTTTCACGGAAAAGACCTTTAGCTCCTTGCCGCTTCGGAGCAGGCCCTCCAGCCGTGTTTTGCCGCGCGTTTTCTTTTGGTCTTTCATTAGGGCGTAAAGATAGGCGGCGAGATTTTTCGCGCCCGCACCTGTGATTTCCGCGACGACCTTTACGCCTTGCAGCGACATACTAACGACCTGGTCTGCCGCGTCCGCGTTTGTACTCATTTTTCATCAGCTCCTTTTCTTCCTGTTTTGCCTGATGTAATTTTTTCGGGATTTCCTCTAACCGTGCTTTAATGCCGTCGCACAGCCGCACCTCCTTTCGCAGCAGCGCAAGCTGGCCGCTTAAATCCGATATTTCAACTGTTATGTGTTCAGTGTTCCCGCCGCTTCGTTTTGCGCGTTTGACTTTGTTATGCAGGTCTTTCCGCTCCGTGTTAATGGTCGCCATCCGCGCCTCGATTGAGGATTTATAGGCGGCAAGCTGCTCAGAAGTATCAATTTTGTGATTGCACAGCAGCTTAGTTTCGGCGTTTATTTTCTCCAGCTTGTATAAATCTTCCCGTGAAGCAAAAGACGCCCGTTTCACAGGCGTCCGATTCTTTGGGAGTATCCCCATTTTATATAAATAGTGAAAATACAATGCCCGAAAGCCTTTCATCTTTTTTTCGGGGAATGTGCCGTGCATATGATATGCGCGGTAGTTTTTAGGCTTCCGCTCCGGCAGAGCTTTGACTGTTTTTTGCTCAAAAATGCGGTCTTTGATGCGCTGCCATTCGTATTCCGTGCCAAGCGATTTCAGTCTGACGAAACGCTCCTTTTGCGGCGGGCGTATGGCGATATATTTTACGTCGTCCTTGACCTCGTAGCCCATCTTGCGGAGGTAGGGGAAAAACTGACTTGGAGCGCGGCACACTGAAATTACCTCGTCGATGTCCTCGCGGATCGCATCGCGCCATGTGCGTTTGCCCTGCTTTTCAGCCATGTATTTGGAGTACGGCTTGCCGCGTCCTTTGGGATTGACGATGACGAATAAATCATGCTCGCGGCAGAGTCGGTCGGAGACTTCACGGATACGGGTTACAGCGTCTTTTCCAAAGTGGCACTTCGTCCCATCAAGGCAAGACACAGAATTTATGATTATATGGTTGTGCAGATTATCCGTGTTAAGGTGCGTTCCGATTACCGCCTCGTATTTGTTGCCGAACAGCCGCCGCACAAGCTCCACGCCAATTTTGTGAGCTTCATCGGGCGTAGTCTCTCCGGGCGCAAAGCTCTGGATTATATGGTAGCCCTGCCTTCCGCTGATTTTGCTCCATCGCGATTTGGTAGATATCATTTCGGCGTAGGCGTTGTCGGCGGAGCTGCAATTTATTACAGATTCGTACAACCGCTGCTCGGTCTTATCGCGGTTGACTACATACTCTATCGTACCGTCAAGCAGTGTCTTTTTTTCGTTGGCGACATAGGAAATGTGATTATCCAGACGGGAATTGATTGCCTTGATTTTTGTGATGGCCATAGGTCAGATTGATTTCACGCGTTGCATGATTTTAAACAGGAGCGTTTTAACTTCGGTGATGTCCGATTGCGAGACGGATTTCGTGGAATTGGCGAGACGGGTAAGCTGATTGATGTTGTTGCCTATAGCCGACAGCTCTGAGAGGATTGCGCCGAGCTGCTCGGGCGGAATGGGTTTAATATTGATGTACGCAATCCGTGAGCGTATAAACGCGCTGATTGTCAGCCCCGCTTTTTTTGCTTCTCTCGTCAAGTGCTCATACTCTTTTCCCGAGAGATATATGTTTATCTTTTTGTCTCTTGTTCGCACGATGTAACCTCCTCAAAATGTCAACCGCTTGACGGGGTTTTAGGGCGCAGCCCTAACAAGTGCGTTTGTACTCACAGCGGGAGTACAAACGCGATGCTTGCAAAAGCGACGCCATGCGTCGCGTATACAGGAACGCTCTATGTAAATTACGATTCTGTATCATTATCTTTTTCCCCTTTCCAGACGGCGTTTGGGGTTTTTGATTGCTGCCGGTTTTTGTCATTCCCGCCATCCGGTTTTGATGGAACGACCTTCGACAACGTTGCCGTCGGCTCCGTGGTATGGATATGCGGGACTTGTCTCATCAGCCGTTCATAAGGGCTGTTCGTAAAATATGGCATTATCTTGCCTGACCTCCTCTCGTTTTGATTTTTGCCGTCTTGCCTGAGTTCTGGCGTAACAGGTCGTTATAATCCTTGCCTGTGCTCGGTAGACGACAGGTAACATCGTAGCCCTCAAGCAAATTCCCAATTGCGTACGCCGCCGCGTCGCCCGTTTCGTCATTGTCAAAACATAGTGCGATCCGGCGTATTTCTTTATTGTCTTTCAGATATTGCTCCAACCCGGCAGGGAGTTTCGGCGTGTAGTGACCTGGTTTGCTCACGCCGCCTAGGGCGATACCGTTTGCCAATCTCCAGTCGTGACCGCCCTGTTTTAAAAGCGTTAAGTATGATAAAAGGTCAATGGCGCTCTCGGTTACAACGAGTGCGCCATTGTCTGTGTTTCCCGTGAAGCCAAAGGGGTATCGTTTGTCGCTTCCTTCAACGTCACAGATGTATGTGGAATCGGATAAAGTGCTGCGCATGGTCGCGCTTGCAGGCGTGTCGCCATTGAAGCCGACGAAAACGGCGTTATGATGGGCGGCTTCTTGATATAATTTGCATCGCTTATAGCAGTGGTTAATGATTTCAGGGTCGATGCCGCGTGAGTACAGATAAGCGAATACGCGCTTATGATTAGGGTATCGCTCCGGCAGCACAAACGGTTTCGGCTCATTTTTCTGTGGCGGGGAACGTGACTGTGCCGGGGGAGAAAAGGGCATGTCTTGCAGAATAATCCCAACAGCCTCCGTAAAATCAACACCCCGCACCTTGGTCAGATAGTCAAGTGCGGAACGCCCGCCGATACCCTGTGACCACCACTGCCAAAGGCCGTTAGAGAGCTTTAAGCTGTCATGGATACGGGTACGATAACTGTCGCCGCCGTCGTGGATAAGCTCATGGGGCTCATAACGCCGCAGGTAAGTGAGCAAGTCCATCTCCCGCGCTCTGGCGATTTGTTCTTTGTCGTAGTATGGCAACGTGTTTACACCTCCGTTAAAAAAGGTAACCGATTCATTTCCGGTTACTTCAATTGCTTTATTCAATTTTCTTGTATTTTATCGCGCGTCCCGGTTTTTCCCGCGCTGTTTAGTCCGGGTAGGAGAAGCGGCGGGCTTTTCCGGCTGCAACTGTTTGAGGCGCTCTTTTGCCCACGGGGGGAGTTTTTCGGGGGCCGCCACGCCGAGCACATCATATCGCTCCCATCGTGCTTTTTCGCCGGTGTACAGATTCCTGCCGTAAACGGCGTTGCCTCTAGAATTTGCCTTGCAGCCGAAGCCGCCTTCGGCAAGAAAGTATTGATGGTCTGCGCCGCGAAATTCCGCGCGTAGGGCATCGGCCTTTATGATAACGAGTTTGTTTGTGATATCCACATCGTGCCCTGCCGCTGAACACGCTCTGATTGTCAGGGGCGCGTTATCAACGCCGCGCTCTCGGCGCTCCTGACGCACATGCTCTGCCTCCGCCGTTATCCGTTTTGTGTATTCCTCCACAGCTTCAAGATAGTCGTCGGTGCCGATGCTGTTTGAGTATTCGCAAAAACCTAGCTCCGAATATGTTTTGCAGTTTGAGACAACAAACGGGGTTTCTTGGTTTGACGTGACCTCGCCTAATACAATTTCCGCTGAACCGATTCGGAAGGCTTGTTTTACCTCCCAATTTTCAATCATGCGTTTTTCTTTAGTATCCATCTACTTCACCTTTCCTTATCCCGCTTTTTCGGTGGCTCCGGCAATGCCTGCTCCGCTTCTGACGATCTGAAATTGGGAAGCTCCGAAAAGCCAACGCTATCGCAGTAAAAAGCCTTTTCCTCGCCGCCGCGCTTTAATACAACAACGTCGCTGACCTACAGCGAATGACCGTGAAAGGCCTTCGGGCGCTGCGTATTGAACCGGCTGTAAATATCTTCAAGGGTTAAGCCGTCCTCAAAAGGGCCTTCGTATACTCGTTGATAATTCGCTGCAGATACTGTTCTGCCCTGTGCTTCCAGCCGGTACAGCGGCTCAAAACGGATGCCGCGAAATTCGTCGCCACGCTTTAGCTGATAGATCGAAAATGTAATTTCGATTTCATTTATATCCATTATTTTTGATCCTTTCCATAACAATTCTGAAAATGGTTATGATATGATATTTGCGGTCTGGAGGTGTCCGATATGGCATACAGTGAACAGCAGTGGCAGGAAGCAAAGCTCAAATGCCGCTTAAACAACGATGACATAGATCTTGCCAAGAGATTAGGTTTAAATCCACGCAGCTTAATCAAGAATATTCCAAATAAAAGCGAGCCGTGGAAAGCTTCCGTAAAGGACTGGCTGCATGAGATAGACGAAAACCGCAGGAAAAAAGCTGAGCAAAAGCAACGCCGCAGGGAAAAGGCAGGAACAGAGGAATAACCTTTATTTACCTTGCGTACTGCTTTACCGCCATAACTTCCAGCTCCTCGTCCAGGGCTTCATCTACAAGCTCAGCGTCGCTGCGCTCATCAAGATTTAAGAGCGTGTCGAGCTGTGCCAGCCGCTCCAGCTTTTCCTGAAGTTCCGATTCCTGCTCGAAGGGGCGGGCAAGCTCCGACTTTGCGTTTTCCATCTGTTTGCGCTTTTCGGCAAGGCCCTGTTCCGTATCATTCAGCCGAGCGGCAAAGCTGCCCAGCGCGTTGTCGAGGCGCGTGAGGTTGCCGTGGGCGTCGCTGCCAAGCTCAATGGCATAGCTTAAATCCCCGCGAATTGTCAGCTTGTACTTGCGCTCGATATTGTCGAAGGCGAGGTCAAGATTAAAGCCGCGATAGCAGCCAAGCTGTATGGTTTCGTCTGACGTGAGGGTTTTGCAGGCTTCCAAAATCGCACCGCCGCCTTCGCCCTTGTCCGTATACATCTTGCCGGAAACAACAATCCCGACAAACGCTTTTTCGCCTGTCGGGAGAGGGTTATTTGAGACTGTTCTAATGTCCTTTTTCAGCCTTTCGATACGAATTTCAGCTGCTTTTATATCTGCCGGGTACTTTTTTAGTATTGCGTCCTCGAGCTCATATTTATTGCTCAGATAGTCGGATTTGTATAGCTTTAGCCCGGCAATGTCGGCCTCAAGCCCCATTTTTTCGATTATATACGGGTTGCCCGTCGCAATAGCCTTTACCTCCGCGTAGCTGAGCGCGGCATCGTCAATGTCCTCGGCTGTGCGCACCGGCGTTTTAGAGGTCTGAATCTGCGAGATAAACCGCTGCTTATTCTCGATAATCTGATACATGTAGGCATCGAATGTTTCTTTGGTGACGTAGCGGTAAATATCGGCTTCGGGGAACATATTGTACTGCCGGATAATACGGCCGTCGCGCTGCTCCAGATCACTTGGCCGCCACGGGCAGTCGATGTGATGGAGCGCTTTCAGCCTCGTTTGGCAATTCGTTCCCGCCCCCATCTTAAACGTGGAGCCAAGCAGTACGCGCACCTCGCCGCTTCTGACCTTTCCAAAAAGAGTCTTTTTCTTCGCGTCGGTGTTCGCGTCGTGAATGAAGGCAATTTCTTCTTCGGGCATGCCTTTTGCAATCAGTTTTTTGCGGATGTCCTCATAAACATTGAACGTACCGTCGCCCTTCGGGATAGACAAATCGGAAAACACAAGCTGCGCAGCTTTATCAGTGGCATAATCGCGCCATATCCTGAAAATATTATCGCAGCAGGCCGCCGCCTTACTGTCCGGGTGGTCGGGGAGCATGTCGTTCATGAGCCTTTGGTCGAGGGCGAGCTTGCGCCCGTCGTTTGTAATCATAAGCATATTGTCAACAGACGGCTCAACCTCACAGTTCTTAATTTTTTCGGCGCGTTCCACCAAGCCCTGGACCATCTCTTTTTGAAGTTCACTGGGATTGAGGGCGACGTTGTGATATACGGCCTTCGGCACGGGCAGGTCGAGCATATCAGCGGTCTGAATGTCCGCAACCTCGCGGTATATCATCATCAGTTCGGGAATGTTGTAGAATTTGGCAAAGCGCGTCTTGCTTCTGAATCCGCTGCCCTGCGGAGCCAGTTCGATTGCTGTGACCGTTTCCCCGAAGGTCGCCGCCCATGCGTCGAAGTTTTGCAGTCCAAGCTCCAATAGTTTCTGATACTGCAAGTACCTCTGAATCGTATACAACTCGACCATGCTGTTCGAAATAGGCGTACCCGTGGCGAAGCAAACGCCGCGCCTGCCCGTCAGCTCGTCAAGGTATTGACATTTGGCAAACAGGTCTGAGGACTTCTGCGCTTCTGTCTGCGCTATGCCGCCTACATTTCGCATTTTCGTAAATAAATAGAGATTCTTGTAAAAATGGCTCTCGTCAATAAACAGCCTGTCAACGCCCAATTCCTCAAAAGTAACAACGTCGTCCTTGCGGCTCTGGTCATTGAGTTTTTTCATCTTGACCTCAAGGTTTTTGCGGGTTTTCTCCATCTGCTTGACGGTGAAATTTTCGGCTCTGTTCGCTTTTGCGTCTTTTATACTGAGCAGTATTTCATCAATCTGCCGCTGGAGCATCGCCGCCTGCCGCTCCAGCGACATAGGCAGTTTTTCAAACTGGCTGTGCCCGATGATTACCGCGTCATAGTCGCTGGTGGCGATGCGCGAACAGAATTTTTTCCTGTTTTTGCGCTCAAAATCCTTCTTTGTGGTAACTAAAATATTTGCCGCCGGGTATAGCTGCAAAAACTCCGCCGCCCACTGCTCCGTCAGGTGATTGGGCACGACGAACATGGACTTGTTGCACAGGCCAAGGCGCTTCACTTCCATCGCGGCAGCGGCCATCGTGTAGGTCTTGCCCGCGCCAACGCAATGGGCGAAGAGCGTGTTGCCGCCGTATAGGTTTCGGGCAACGGCGTTTCTCTGGTGCGGCCTGAGCTGAATTTCGGGGTTCATGCCTATAAACTGAATGTGACTACCGTCGTATTCGCGTGTGCGGATATTATTAAATGTATCGTTGTAGTAGCGGCACAGCTTCTCACGGCGGCGGGGGTCTTTCCATATCCAATCTACAAACTCGCGCTTGATCAGCTCCTGCTTTTGCCGAGCGATTGCCGTCTCCTTCTTGTTGAGGACGTATGTCCGGTTGCCGCTGTCATCATATTTGGGGTCGAACACGCGGGTATCGCGGAGGTTTAGCGTGTCCTCTATTATTTTGTAGGCGCTCGCACGAGAGGTGCCGTAGGTCTTGTTCGCCTTCACGTTCGCGTAGTCCCGGTTTTTACCCTCTATGCGCCACTCTGAATTGTACTTCGTGTACTGCACCCTGATGTCGTGCTTCATGTACGTCGGCGGCGTAAGCAGCTCATGGACAAACTGCCCGTAAATCTCAGGTTCAATCCAAGTAGCGCCCAACCTGACGCTTATTTCGGCGGCGGTGAGGTCAACAGGCTGCGCACCTTCAAGTGCCCGCACGTTCACGTCAAGCGAGCCGTCCCCGGCAGCTTCAGCCGCCGTTTTTGCAAGCTTCAGCTTTTCGCGGACATTGCCGGAAAGGTATTCGTCAGCCGTCACATAGGTCTTGTCCTGCATCTCAGCGCTTCCCACGTTCAGGAAAATTGCGCCCTCAAGCTCTTTTATGAGAGTCTCTCTGCCTATTCCGCTAAGCTCAGACATGAAGCCGAGGTCAACACCGGCTTTTTCGCCGATAGATACGGCGAGGGCTTCGGCCGCGGTATCGACATGGCTGACGGGCACGTGGCTGCGGATTGTCCGCCTTGTGAACATATCCGCCTTGCGCTTAAACTCGCCGTCATCGTCCATGACCTCAAGAGAGCAGAGCAGGGGGTATGAGTTGTCGTCGGAGAAGGCCATATCGTTGCCGCGGTCGTTTATTCTGCCGTACTTCTCAATAAAATTATCATACAGGCCGTTCAGCCGCGCCTGCTCCTGATGTATCAGCTCGTCGGAATAATCCTCCGACTGGTACTCGATGAGCCGCCTTACGCAGTCGCGGAGTTCAATCATGCCGCGAATACGGTTTTCGCCCGTCGCGCTTGTTTCCACGTGATTCATAACGGAGTCAACACGGAAATACAGCTTATCTTCGGCAAGGGTGTAGCTGTAATTGCGCACATTGGGATCTGCGGGGATTGAATTTTCTTCCTCGTCCAAGTCCTCTATGTCGTATTCTGTAATTTCGGCGTGTATATTCGCCATCGCGTCCCGGAGCTGTTCGGCAAGGTCGGCTCCCGCAATCGGCTTGACCGTGCAGGCCATGCGCCCGTACTGCGTGTTTTCATCCGTCAGCTCGCCGAGTATCATGTCGGGATTGTCAGCAAAGAATTGGTTGATTTCAAAACCATCTTCGGTTTTCCCCAGATGTACCCAATCCTCATTTGACGCTTCAATGGGGCGTTCACGCTTTTGCAAAAACAATATGTCCGTTACGACCTCCGTGCCGGCGTTTTTCAAAAATGCGTTATTAGGCAGTCTGGCCGCGCCGATGAGAACTGCGCGCTCCGCCAAATATTTGCGGACTGCGGAGTTTTTCTTGTCCATCGTGAAACTCGATGTGACGAAGGCCACAATGCCGCCCGGGCGCACCTTATCCAGCGTCTTGACGAAAAAGTAGTCGTGAACGCTCAAGTTGAGCTTGTCATACCGCTTATCGGAGAGCTTATAGTTGCCGAAGGGTACGTTGCCGATTGCCACATCGAAAAGGCTGTCGGGTAAATTGGCGGTTTCAAAGCCCTGTACCCGGATGTCTGCTTTTTGATAAAGCTGCTTCGCTATACGCCCCGTAATGCTATCAAGCTCCACGCCGTAAAGCTTGCTGTCCTGCATACTCTCCGGCACAAGGCCGAAAAAATTGCCGATACCGCAGGCGGGCTCTAAGATATTGCCTTTCTTGAAGCCCATGTTTTCTATTGCGCCGTATATGGCCTTTATAACTGTCGGGGAGGTATAGTGGGCATTGAGGACGGATTCTCGCGCGGCACGGTATTCGTCGTCGGAAAGCATGGATTTAAGCTCGTTATATTCCTTCTCCCATTCGGCTTTGTGCTCGTCGAACGCATCGGCGACACCGCCCCATCCGACATATTTTGAGAGAATTTCCTGCTCCTCCGGCGTTGCGAAACGGTTGTCCGTCTCGATGTCCTGCAAGGTCTTTATGGCGGCGATGTTGTAAGCGTATTTGGTTTTTGCACCGCCGTAGCCAAGCTTGTCATCGGTAATGCGGAAGTTAGTTTTTTTGATTTGAACGGAGGGCTGCACTGCGGGCGCGGCTTTCGTTTCTGCCGATTCCTGATCCGCGGCCTCTCCTGATTGCGGGTATCTATCCACAAGCCACAAGAAATTTTCACGGCTCTCGGCGCGGAGTATGGGGTGGAAAAGCGTCGGGTCACGAAGCCGGATGTCGAACATGCCGACGTTTTCGATGATGTACGCCTTGCCGTCCTCCAGATATACCGTGTCGCCTTTGGAGTAAGGGAAGGCTGCTTCTTCGGCCTGCTCTGCCCGCTCCAGCTCGCTCGGCGGCGTATTATCTATGATTTCAACGCCTTCTGCCGCGTCTTCATCATAACTGGTAATCAGGTGGTCGTTGGCGTCGGTCTCGCGGAGCCTGCGCTCAAAAATGTTGCGGTCAAGCTCTTTGTTGAAAAGAGGGAAGGCGTAATCGTAAAGCGTTACGGTTTTGTCGGTGTAGGCAATGATGTCGTATTCGTCTCTGCCAAGCCATACCTTTGTGCCAAGAGGGAGCGAGTATACGGCGGTTGCCTTATCTGGTTTTCCCTCGACACTCGCTGCCTCGGAGACTTCGGTAACATCGGACGAAACCGCTTTTTCAGGTTCTTTTTCTTCCCCCGGCACGGTGATTTTTATGACCGCTTCTTCTGTTTCAAATTTAACTATTTCTTCCGGCGACAAGAAGCGTCCGGCGCGTATAAGCTCGGCAATGCGCTTTACGATGTATGTATAAGTAAATGTCTGGCCGTCGCCTTTGCCATGCACGGCACTTTTCTTGATGCGCACACCCTTACCGTCACGCCATACGTCAAATACGCCAATTCCAAAGCCGCTTGTGCCGTATGAGTATTTCAGGTGCTTAATGCACTCGGCAGTGCTTTCGTTTTTCATGAAAAGGCCGTAAATACCCGCTTTGCTCCCGCGATAACCGCCGCCTGTTACAAGCTCCGCGTCAATCTCGTCCTGTGTCAGAAAATGCTCACGTTTAGGGGAGAACGCGCTCTGCGCGGTGTAGGCTATCGGCTCTTTCTGCAAATCCCGCACTTCGCTGAGGACATTATGAATGCTGCCGTGAACATAACTGCGCCAGCGCCAACTATCATTTTCGTCTGCATCGCTGTATCGTATTTCAAGCTCTGCAATTACCTCTGACCGCGTTTCCGGCTTTTCAAGGACCCCTTTTATGACCTTGACATCTTCGGAGTATCCGCCCTTTTCGGCGCTCCATTGCTCCGGCAGGCCAAAGTTATCCCGGCAGACATGCCAAATGCGCTCTGCGTACATTTCAAACTCAAAATCCTGTACGGCAAGCAAATCGCCCTGCGCTGCATACTCGCCAAGCTCAAGCAGCTCATGGATTCGCGTTTCAACCTGCGCCCAAGACAGCACAACCTTCTCGCCGTCTCCGTGAATGGTATCGCCAAAAGCGATTGTCATGCCGCCGTCGCCGTCCCACCACGCCGACACCTTTTGTCCGTCGAGGATTAAGCCCTTGCCGCCGCTGCGGTATTCGCGTTTGAGAAAGCTGATATTTTCGTCCTGCGGCTTCCCGTGCCTGTACTTAGCTAAAATACGAAGTGCGCTGTTTTTCTCGTTGCCGCCCGTTTTAAGGAATTCATCAATAACGCTTTGCGAAATAGTGAAAATTGTGCTTTGCTCAAGCCGGGCGAACTGTGACCGCTCGGAAGGCAGCGACGGAAATGAAAAATCGGAGGAATTTTGTATTTCCTCCGATTCTTCTGTATCCGTGTTTAATTGTAAATCAGTTCCGCCTGTACTGTTTCCTCCGCCGACTGTTTGATGTTGTTCATCAGCCCCACCCACTTCATCTGGTCTGCGGCCTTCATCTGTTCCGTCACGCCCTCGCGTTTTGCCATATTCGCCGTCATCATCTCGACGCGCTCCCGCGCCGTCTTGTCTATCTCGGCCAGATGTGCCATCAGCTCGCCCGACAGGAGAAGCGCCGTGTATGTCGCCCGGCGGTGTTTTTTCAGAAACGATTTTCGCTGCATTCCATATTTCCCGATTGTCGGCTGCTCCGGCAGCGTCAGGTCGGGCAGCAGATAATCCCCGTGCTTCGTGTATGTCATTTCCATGTGTAACGCCCCTTTCGGTTGTTTTAATTGTATTTTGCGCCGGTTTTTCGGAGTTTGCAAGTTTGTGAACCTTGCGTTCCTCAATATGAAGCGCCCGGACTGTTTCGCCAATCTCCCGCAATGCCATTTCAGCCATGTCGCTTGTGGCGTTGCCGAGAAGGGATATGGTCGGGAGCGTATTAAAGTCATACGACGTTCTGAAATCGTCCATCTCAAGATAATCGGATGTTTTCACGCCGCTCCTTGTCATAATCATATATGCGACAGCCGATTTCAGTGCGCGTTTGAAAAACATCTCGACGTTCAAATCGTCCAATTCTTCTAAAAAGCTGTCGCCCCGGACGCTCATAAGCTCCGAAAGATAGTCCGTCATATTATCGTCGACAAGGTTGCCTGCCGCCGACATGATAGCGTCGCCAAAAGTGCCCTTATTTTCGAGCTCGCCGTAGGCGCTCTCCAAAGCCTCAATAACCTCCGGCTCATAACGCTGTTCCATGTTCCAGATGTAAACGGCTTCGCCGTGCCTGTTCTCGGTGTCGGAAATGTCAAAGACATAGCGTAATGACAGCTTTTCTTGGCTGTCGTCAATAAGGGCAATACCTTTGGAGCCGCGTTTTACCCATCGCCGCAGACGATTATTCCAAAGCTCAATCGGGGCGCAGGCCGTGGCGTCGGGTCTTTGGGCGTAGATTAAGCTCTGCTCGGCAAAGCTGTACTTATAATTCCACGCCGCGGTACGCAAAAACCCTGTCCAGTTTTGGTATGTTCCCATCAGCTTCTGCGTCGTCCTATCGGACAGCTCGGTTATGAATTGCAATTTTGATGGCAATGTAGGCAACCTCCTTTTTTTGAAATAAAAAAGCGACAGTTTTCACTGCCGCTTTCCTGAATATGAATTTTTGCTGCTATCTCTCCGGCTCGTTGCGTTTAGGGCTTTGCACCGGCAAATTACTGAGTTCCTTAATTCGCGCAAAGCCGTTCATTACATATTCCACAACAAACCTTACCGTATTTTCGGGAAGCGCCGCAGCTTCATCAAAGTGCGCCGCCGCCCTCCGCGCCGCTTGAGCGACCGTATTTCCCGTAAGCTGCGGGAGCTTCATGTTGATATTTTCATCATGTATCAGTTCCGCGAAATCTGAAATCAGCCGGTCACTTTTTCGGCTTATATCGGTAGGGAAGCCTCTTGTAATGAGTGCTATATTGTGGTCGTACAACGGTGCCATGCTGAGGATTTTGCCCGTCCGCACCTCACGCAAAATTCCGAAGTTATGCTCATGCCTGTCCATGTTGAAAATAAGGCCGTCGAAAAACGTCATCATTACATACGCTTTGGCAACGCCTGAGTCAAGCTCCTTCAACTTGCGGTATACTTTGCGGTAATCGGATTCCTCTCCGATTATGCCGTAAGCCGTTTCAAAGTTGACAGACGCGCCGTTTGTGAAATCCAAAGTGCGTACATACCCGTCGTCTTTTTCGTAGACGGCGGCGGGGATATTCAGCGCAACCGCAAGATAGTACGCAAAAAGCTCCGTAAACTGCTCCACCGCGCTTTCGGATTTGTACATCCACCATTTGCCTTCAATCAGCCGCCAGCATTTTTCAAAGCTGCCTGTATTGGTAAGCTCCGGCGTTCTGCTCGGCTTGCGGTTAAAGGAATCGGGGTCACCGCGCAGGGCGAGCATGTCAAAATAGTTTTCCTTAAAGCGGACATCATCGTAGGTGAGCTTGCTGTCGGGCGTTTTTACCCAATATGTGTCCGTGATGGTTGCGGCGTTGAAATGAAGCGCCGTATTTATATCGTCTTTGTTTTCAAGACGTAAAGCCTTTTTCAGCAGACGGGAATTTGTACGGTGTTCGTCTATCGCGCGCTGGCTGAGCCAACCTTCAATATCTCCCGTCCTGTTCAGGTGCAGAGGAAGAAGGGGCGCGTTTATAATATTCAGCTTGCCGCTGGAAAACTCGGCTATGCACTCGTCGTTGCTCATTATTAGAAGATTCAGCATTGTCTCACCACCTCTTGTATGGATTATATAGGAATTTCGTGAAAATATAAAGCATTAATTTTCCCACGCAATCGTTGCGGCGGCACGATTTTTAATTTCAGATATCCCTCGAAACTGTACGGAAGCGGCAGCTTGTATCGTTGCCGCTTCCGCGCTTTTTACTTTACCAATCTGAGGTGAAATCGTCGTCGTACATGACGCCGCTAACTGTTACTGTCGCCGTGCGGGTCTGCGTGAGATACACATTACTGCCCGTGAGCGCCGTGGCTTGCGGGGCTAAGCGAATGTTTACAACGAGGGATGGCCGACGGCTTTGCGTCACGGATGCTGAGATCCAAGCCGAGGGACGTCGGCCGGTTACTCCCTCGTCATAAAGAAATGAGCGCAAACGATCAATGCCCGGGGAGGCAGGAAGCATCTGCACTTTTAGTGTACCAAAGTTGAGGATCTAAGGCTCTTTGTCCCGGTTGATGCCAATGGCGCCAAGCTCCTTTTTTAGGTTATCGCTGATTGTTATGAGCGTAAAAGTCTGATCATCACAACAAATCTTGAGTTTTCTAAATTGTTCGTTATGTGTTCAATTTCATTATTCTTCTCCATGTCCGGCAATTTCGGCGATCTCGGTGATCTGCGCGTCAAGCTCCGGGCTAAGGCCCTCAATGTCCGCGCCCAAAAAGCCCCTGATGAGCATGGAAATGGCCTCAAGCTCTTCCATTCCGCGTGACATAAGGTACTCAACCTGCTCCGGCGCGATTTTTCCTATGCTGGCCTCGTGGCTCATACGGGCGTCGGGATGATGCGACCTGAGGCCCGGTACCGATTCGATGTATCCGTTTCCTGTGTTATCGAGCAGCATACCCGCGCAGTCCACGTGTGCTTTGCACGGAGCATTGCCGATGAGAAGCCCACCCTGATGCATGATCCCACCGGTACACACGCCCCGGTGTAAAAGCTCAGCGCTGGTATCCTCCGCGTTCAAGTACACGTTTCCAGCCGTATCGATCACGGAACCCGGCGTACCCAGCACCACGGTCAGATACTTTGCGGACGCTCCATTGCCGTTGAGGAAGGTCTGAGGATCGCTTTTTATCTGCTTGGCTGCCCGCAGTGAGATATAATTGCTTTCATATCGCCCGTTTTCTTCCACGACGGCCCCAGTACGGGGGTAGACCGCTACTTTAGGCCCCCATGAATGGATCATGGTGTTGGTAAATTTCGCGTTTTTCCCGATATAATACTCTTCAACCGCGAGATGCTGCCCCTCATTGACGCTGTGCTCTGACACGCAGCCGGTAATCAGCTCCAGCTGTGAATCTTCCTCCAGAACCACTATATTATGCACCGCCTGGGTGAGGCTGTTGGTTGCCATATACATGGCCGCCTGACAAGGGAGAGTCACTTTTGCACCTTTTTTTACATGAATGAAAAATCCAAGTGGCTTTTGAGCGGCACATTTAGCTGTAAACTCGTCAAAACCGGAAGGAACCGCCCTGAAAGCATATTTTCCCTCCAGCCACTCATAGCGTTTGAAGGCAACAAAAATCGGAAGCATCTCAAATCCCTGGTCACTACTGGCGAGGCAAACCGGCTGATGGTCACGTACCACCATCGTGGCGGACCGGTTTTCGCTGCCCAGAACGATACCCACCTCAGCCAGCGCCTTTTTATCCTCCTGTCTGATCTGCTCAGGTTCGATCAAATTCGGGAAAAGCTCAGTGATATCGGGGACACCGTTTTTGGTTTCGCTGTTGTCGTGATTGGGTATACTCATAGCTTTCACCGCCTTCCTATGCAGCGGACACATTCCTTGTAGCCATATTTTCCGATGGTGTCCAGTATAATTGTGGGATTGCCGGAGCAGCCAATGCTGCCGTCGTGCATAACATGTGCCTTATCTATGTTGAAGTAGTTGAGAATATTGCCGCTGTGCGTAATAATCAACCCCGCTTTTCGTTTTGCCCTCCGTTTTTGGTCGGGAGAAAATAATTTATTGATCAGCTCTCCCACGAGAGCCAACGATTCCATATCGACGCCGGAGTCGGGCTCGTCCATCATGGAGAACTCAGGTGACATTGCCAGAAGCTGCAGAAGCTCGGCACGCTTAATCTCTCCTCCGGACAGCCCGTCGTTGATGCTGCGATCCAGAAAAGGCTCCATCCGAGCGGTTTCGGCAAGCTCGGACAGCTTATCCTCAGGTTTTTTTTTGTTGCGCAGCGTATATGCCAGAATACTTCGCAGCGTAACGCCGCTGATAGTAGGCGGCCGTTGCTGGGCAATTGCGATACCGAGCCGCGACCGTTCACAGATGTCAAGCTCCGCAATGTCCTGCCCTTTAAATAAAATCTGCCCCTGCGTCACCTCATAGCCTGAAAAGCCCATAATGGTCATCATGAGCGAGGTCTTGCCGCTTCCGTTCTGCCCTAAAAGGGCGTGTACCTCACCGTCCGGAATGGTAAGGCTTAAGTGATTAAGCAGCTTTTTTTCTCCCGCCCGGACGCAAAGGTCTCTGATTTCCAGTGTTTTTGTGCAAGATTTCATTATTTTATATATTTACCTCATTAGTTAATGAAAAATACTCAGTTCAGTTTGTTTAAAGTGTTTTTTCAGAATACTGATACCTAATATTTATGGAGAGATATTTCTTATGATACCTGCAAACAGGTTACCCCCTACCAGGGTTCATGTTACAGTTTTGCCTTGGCTGGCCACTTTTTCCGTTTTCGCGGCAATGGTGGCGGAATCCCCAAGATAATTCTTATACATGACCGTAAAATCCGGTGCGAACTCATAGATTAGTGGCACACCTGTCGGAATGTTGACTTTTGCAATCTCATCATCTGAAAGATGATCGAATTCCTTGACCAGTGCCCGAAGAGAATTGCCGTGAGCCGCAATCAGAACCCGTTTGCCTGCTTTCAACTTCGGCCCGATCTCCTCCTGAAAATAAGGCGTTACACGGGCAGCAGTGTCCTTGAGACTTTCCCCCAACGGAAGTCGCTCGGGCGGAACATCGCGATAAGGGGTTTGGGCATGCGGAGCGCGTTTATCGTCAGCCTCAAGAAGAGGTGGGCGCACATCAAAGCTGCGCCGCCAGATATGAACTTGCTCCTCGCCGTATTTAGCGGCCATCTCGCTTTTGTTCAGACCTTGCAGCACGCCGTAATGGCGCTCATTGAGCTTCCAGCTTTTAATGACGGGCAACCATTCCCTGTCCATTGTTTCCAGCACCAGATTCAGCGTACAAAGGGCGCGCTTTAAGTACGATGTGTAACAGACATCGAAGTCAATACCATGCTCCAATAAGAGCTTTCCAGCTCTTGCCGCTTCCAGCCTTCCAGCATTCGAGAGATCCACATCGGTCCATCCGGTAAACAGATTCATTTTGTTCCAAATACTCTCGCCGTGGCGGAGCAAGACCAATGTCATTTTTTCGTTCATACGCTTCTCTCTTTCGTGTCGAATAATATTCGCCCTCTGGAACGATCCGCTTGATCTGCGCTAGAAATTCCTTTTTCTTTGCTTTTACATAAAACAATTCATAATCCGTGCGGACAATGTTATCTGTTTATCCATATTCTCGTATTACAACGCTATGTGGCATTGACCTGAATATGAGCCTGACATGGAGCGCCCGAAGGCGTCCCATGTCAGATGAAAGAATCAGATCAGAAGGAGCCCTCCTCCCATGCAACCAGACGGACCATGCCGCCATCGGCGACTTCACAGCGGAAGGGGAATGACGCAATGATCATACGCTTTCCGGTGACTTCGTCGACGTCGCCGCCGACGTTCTCGACAGCGCAGACGCCAGCCTGTGCATAGATACGGTGGCTTGGCTCGTAGTCGGGAAAGTCCGTGGCGGCATCGCGGCCGGTAGCCTGGGTATAGGCCTTGTCCAGCCAGGGCATCTGTTCCTTCAGCGGCATGTGCCACAGTGGGGCGTCGGTCGCGCCCCAAGTCCCAGCGATACCCTTGATATGCTTGGCCTGGGTCAGATAGTTGGCCAGATCGGGGCCCTCGCCGGGGTAATAGTTGTAATACTTGTCGTTGTTTTTGCGCCAATAGTGATGGAACCCGGTATTAATGATGACCCAATCATTTTCACGGACTTCCAGTCCATCTTTCTTGCAGGCAGCATCAAATTCGTCGGGCTTGATCTCATGCCAGATCATACCCATCTTGGCAGGGTCACCCCCAGCGGCGTTCCATTTTTCCTCGAACTCATCGCGCAGATAGCGCATATCAACTATGACACCAGAACCGATACAACGCTCCAGATGGATCTCAGCCAGAGTGTAGCCGTTGCGCTCACGGTCGACCTCTTCCTCGTGCAGAGTGTGGTTGGGGGCGTCTATGTGAGTGCCAGCGTGCAGGGTGCCGGTGTAGGTCACGGTGCGCTTATGGAAGCGGCCTAGGTACTGGCCTCGAGGGAAAACAAGATCCTGGCGAGCGCCGGGGAAAGGCCACAGGGGAGTGTCTACACCCCAAGGCTGAGACAAATCATATATCTTAGTCATCTTGGAGTCATCGAGGTACATTCTTTCTTTGTCCAGCGGCATATAAGCCATATTCTTTTCCTCCTTAATATTTGTCTGTTATCAGACATTTAATAGAATAGCATAACCATTGGGATCGTCCTAACGTCAGTACTTTTTGTAATAGCTTTTGCCATTTCTCCTTTATAGTGGTATGAATTCAACTATCCTTTTTTTAAAGTGGCGATATATTTAAATCCTGCCTGGCAGAGAAACCCATATCCCTCTTCGATGAAATCGGATGCATCTGCCGTTCTGTGCGCATCGCCGCCAACCGTTATATGTTCACTCCCAACTCACGATAAAGCACAATAATGGATATTGACGGTATGGGTTCATTCAGTAAAGTATTTCTCAATCCGGAACAATTGATTTCAATACTTTTGCCGTTGATTATCAGTATCCTGAGAAGCGTTTCGATTTCATCGCCGTAATGCCTGAGATCAACGGCAACGTCGAATCCGGCTTTCGTCATATATCGCCGTGTGTAGCCGATGTGAGCCATAACATCAAAGCAATCAAGCTCCGATGTCGAGGCGATTTCATTCGCCCGCTCAACATCGTGGTTGCATTCACCCAATTCCAGTCCCAAGCAGATATCCAGCCCCTTCGGCGCATCTCAAATTGTTTCCCTAAAAGCTAAAAGCGGCATCATCGCCTGAAATCCTCCAAAAAGCAGATCAATAACAACCGAGTTTCTCAGGTTCGGCTTATTCATTTTCAAGCCTTTTCCTAAAGATACTGCAAAAACATCCATAGAAAGTCCAGTGGCAATCAATAATAATTCCAACAAGCTCATGTTTTACTCTTAAAAAAATCAGGTGCCATATACGGCACCTGATCGTGAAGTCTTTATAACAGACTCAGGTACAGCATATGCCGTACACGAGTCTTGTTGTTTAATGCAAGCCAGACCTTTTATCGGTCGGTATGTTGACTTACAACGTAAAATACGCCAACTACTCCCTCATGAATATGCTTATTGTATCTATTTCAGCAGGTTCTGTCAACAGGTTTTTCTTTCACATTTATTATCCTTCATATGGCTAGTATGATTTAAGCCACTATTTAATGTATGGCGCGCTGCTCATGAGTGCTATCAAAGGGTTGGTTGGAGAATTACTTTACGAAAGATTCAGCAGGTTTTCATCTGCCACTTTCCCTTGTTCGGTCAACTTTGAACGGCGCTTTCTTGATGCACACACCCTTACCGTCACGCCACACGTCAAATACACCATTGCCAAAGCCGTTTGTGCCGTATGAGTATTTCAGATGCTTAATGTGCTCGGCGGTGCTTAATATCAATGTACCACCTCCCAAAAACTAAAAGTATAGAATTTGGTACGAAAGAGCAGTTTGTTCAGGTAATAAACAATTTATGTGATGATGAAGGGTTACATTTATACATTGGTGAAGGTGTTAGGAATTTGGAATTTGACTATAAAAAATAGGCGAATAATGACTGATAATTACAGGAGTTTAAACATGCTCAAACTCCGAAAGCGATTCTAGATTCGAGCTATGAATGTATTATAGTAGAAGTGAAAAACAGCGGTGATTAATGCCAAAGACGCCGCTAAGCAAAGCGACAGGAATTGTTCCTGCCGCTTTGCTATGTGCTATTACCAGTCGGCGGTGAAATCGTCGTCGTACATGACGCCGCTAACTGTTACTGTCGCCGGGCGGGTCTGTGTGAGATACACGTTACTGCCCGTGAGCGCCGTGGCTTGCGGATCTAATGCCTTAATCGTGAATGTGATTGTATATGTGCCGTCTGCCGTATCGACGGGGATATAGATTTTTCTTGCGCCAGTCGTGCTGGCGGAATTGACAGGAAACTGCCATGTGCCGCCGACGTCTTGAAGCGATACGGTTTTAGAGCCCAAACCGAAATTGTACTGTGCCGTTACCGTCATACCGCTGACGTGCTGCGAACTTACGGAAAGGTTTGCGGTAACGCCATAGCCCGCCTTGGTAACGCCGCCACTCATGGTTCCGGAGCCGCCATCGCCGAGTGTCACCGCTCCAGCGTCCATGGAGGCTTTGGAGGCGAAGGTTACTGAAATGCTATGCGCGGAGGTGACGTTGCTGAAGGTGTAACTAGAAACAGCGCCTTTGGAGAGGCCGTCCACTACCACGTTTGAGATTATATAGCCCGTGTTGGCGGTTATGGTATACGATTTGCTGCTGCCGGAAGTAACCGACGCGGAGCCGCTAGGACTTATAGTGCCGCCCGTACCCGCTGATGAAGTGATGGTATAATAGGTAGGGGTGTAGTAATACCCGCCATCGGAACCACCGCCGCTTGAGCCGCCTGAACTGCCAGAGCTGTCATTGTCCAAGGGTATGTACTCGCTGCCGTCAGCACCGCCCGAATAGCTTGCCGTCGCGCGTTCTGCTTCAGCTTGAGCGTGGGCATAATCTTTAAGCGCCTGACTGCCAATCTGGTCGGCAAGATTCCATAAGTCGGTATACTTTTGTATATTTTCCTGCTGACTTGATGATAAATATTCAGAGTCATAATCAGAAACAACGGCCTGTGCTGAAATGCACAAGCCGCTGACCATGACTATCATCAGCATTACGCTGACAATTTGCCTTATTCTTTTTTTCATATGATTGTGTTCCTTTCCTTAGTTTAATGCGAGCATTTCGCTCCAGTAAACCGTTTCGGTATATGTGTTGACGTATATCTCAACGTCAATCTCTCGCGTTTCGCCGGATTGCGGATTGTCAATAAAATCGTAGTTTTCTTTAAGCCACGAAATATCGGCATTTTTGGGAATTTCCACAGTCAGTATACCGCGAACATACGTTCCCGCACCGCTTCCGTGTCTGGATTCATATACACAAGACAGGTCGGTTTTCAGGGTGACAGTAGCTTTACCATGACTGTTAAGTTCATCAACAACACCATATGCTTCCGAAAGTATCAGCTTTGCAAAGTCCGTGTCGGGCTGAGTACCATAATTAAAGGTGTTGCCCGACGTTAAGCCGGTGTAGGCTGTAGGTGCTTTTCCGTTTGCGGTTGCATCATAACCGTTAGGATAACGGAGCTTATATTCGAGGGCGTTTTCAAAACCGTATGTACCTGTAAAAAACATGATTTTGGGAGTTAAAAACTCGATGTTATCGTCCGTGAGGTCGGTTTCTTCACCTATTGTGCTTTTATGCTCCTCCCAAGTCATGTCATAGTACGCATGAAGCCTGTCAATTTCTTCGGGGGTCAGCACATCGTCATAAATCTGTACAGTTGAGTACAAATCCGACCAACTAACCCATGCGCCGAGGGATTCCGCGACAAAGCGTATCGGCACATAAGTCCGACTTTCGCTGATGATGGCTTCCGTGTCCATTGTGACATATTCAGTCACGCCGTTTTCGGTTACGCTGATTGTGTCACTTCCGATGGGGACGAGGATTGCAATATCATCGCGTTCGATAATGGCTGTTCGGGATTCATTATCCCAATCCACGTCGGCTCCCATGCTTTCTGCAACAAAACGCACGGGGATAAGAGTGCGGCTGTTATCGTCTATAAATGGTCTTGCGTCGGGAAACTCAACAAGGTCGCCGTTTACACGAACGGCAAGCTCGTCTGAGCCGATATCTACTGTTCGTTCAACCTCTATGCCGTCGATTATGGTGGAGACTGTTACCTCCTTGGCCGCTACCCCTGTCATGCAAGTAGCGCATATCAACAGGGCAATGGCAATGATGGCGGGAGCTTTTCTTTTCATAAACAAATTCCTCCTTATTTTTTCTAACCTAACGTGATTGCGGCGGCATTCAGCACGATGTACGCCGGGGCAACGTAAGCGCAAAGCGGAATGCTGCGTTTTATCGGCTTTCGTTTTATAAAACCATACACTGTCGCGCCGGTAACGGCAAGTATGACGATAATCGCCAATTGCGCAAGCCCGAGTGCGTACCCTAATGCGCACAGCAGCTTGAAGTCGCCGCCGGGCAGGTCTGTGCTTGTGATTCTCGCAGTCAAAATAAGCAGTATTGCCGGGACGACTAACCCAATTAAACTCAAAAGCGGGGAAAAGTCAAAAAAGGTGCCGACGATAAGCAGAACAACATGAACGAGATCAGGTATCTCGCGCTTTCTGTAATCAATGATGCCGCCGTATATTAGCGCGGCGGCAATCAGTAACAGCTTAATATACTCCATGTCATTCTACCTTGTAATTCGTCGCCGACACCTTAAACTCAAAGGTCACGTCATCAAAGGCAAACTGCGTAAAGACCGTCGAGAAGGTCACCGTTCCGGTTGCGGTCAGGTTGGGCGGCGTCGCCGCCGCTTCGAGCGAGGTAATGGTCACGGTGTACTTGCCGGGCATGTCGCTTTCAAGATAGCCGCGGAAGTCCGCTCTCGCGCCGTCTGTGTCAATGCGCAGGATATTGTCGGCGCGGTATTCGTCGAGTATGTTGGCCTCGACCGCGCTGTTGCAGGCGCGTTGCAGTATTGTTTCCGCGTCATAGTAGTTCTCATAAGCCGCACCCATCTCCATGATGAAAAAGGCAAGGACTATGAGGAAGAAAACAAGCCCTATAAAGGTGATGGATATGCTGCCGCGCCTGTCTGAAAATGGTTTTTTACTCACGCCAGTACACCTCGCTCATGCCCCTGATTTTCACCTCGATTGGCAGGGATATTTCTATGGGGGTTTCGCTAATCTGCAAAATCTTAATCTTGTAGCTTGCCGTCAGGGTTGCGTTAAAGCTCTCTCTGAGTTGGATTTTTCTGCCGCTGACATACGCCGCATCCACGCTGAGTGTTATGTCCTCTAAATCATCGTTTTGCAGTTGATTTATTACGCTCATCGCGTCCGCTTCAATGTACTCGCCCGCGATTTCAATGTTTCGTACCACTCTGCGGCAGACATAAGACGCATTGTAATACTGCATAACGTAAATCATGCAGCTTACAAGCGTCGCAAAAATCAGCACGAGCACGGCGGTCGTAAGCAGAAAGGATACCGCCTCATCGCCTTTTTTATCCCGCAGGAGCCTTTTTGTTTTACTCAAAACCGCCATGCCGCTACCTCCTTACCAGTTAGCGTTGAGCTTGTCCGACATATTGTTAAACATGTTGGTAAAGAAGCCCGGGAAAAAGCTGTTGATTGCCACGATGAGCAGGCCGACTATAACAACGGCGATTATGATCGACCCTATGGTATTCGTCGCCAACTCTCCGCGCCTGTCGAGCATAAGTTCCGAGGCTCTGTTTGCCAGGCCTCTTGCCTTTGTTCTGATTGCGTTTGCGATTTTTTTCATGTCTTTCGCTCTCCTTTTTAAAATAGATTTTGGAAGTTATCGATAACGTATGATACGAGGACATATATGATAATGGCGACACAAACACCGACCGCGGGGATAAAGGTCTTTCGCATCTTTGACGGGCGCAGGGAGAGGTCTTTTTTGATCGCTTCCTTTTCCTTTTGCGCCATGTCTCTGGCTATATAGGTCAGCGTCGCGGTTTGGTCGATTCCCATCGACATGTCACGGAGCGCGCCGCAGAGCCTGAAGGCCTCC
This sequence comes from uncultured Sporobacter sp., assembly GCA_963663605.2. GTDB lineage: Bacteria > Bacillota > Clostridia > Oscillospirales > Oscillospiraceae > Sporobacter. Next base: position 1,551,023 of record CAXXVF010000002.1, on the reverse strand, counting down.
GGCGTTCCGATTCTTTCTTCAAAGTGGAGTAGCGCCGCCTGGACATTGCCCGCCTGCATTTCCGCAAGGAGAATATTAATCTCCCTTCCAAGCTCCGCGCCCGCTATTTTTCTGTATCCGGCGATTGCGCTGTATAAATCGCGGTTTGTCTTAAGATTTAAAACAAGTGTCCGTGTAAACTGCGTCAGCTCGCGGGAGACTACACGCTCGCGCTCTTTGTTCTCCTTATCCTGCGCTTGTTGGTTTTGCATCAGCCCGAAAGCGGCAAGCCCGATAGCTGACAGCGCCCCAAAGTAAAAGCGCACCGCAAAGCACATTAGAGCCAGCAGTACGCCGATTATGATGATTAAGAGCTTTTTCGATACCTTTACATGGGGCAGCTTCAATTTTCGAAGTATGCCCCTTAGTTTTTCGGCGGCAATTTCAAGCGTATCGGTTTTCTTTTTCCCCGGCTTTGTAAGCTTTATCATCGTTTTTCTACCAACAAGCGAGGGTCCTCTTGCAGCCGCCGAAAATAAATACATTCCACCGGAAAAAATGAGCGCTGCCACGACTGCAAGTGATAATACAATATTCATTTTGGCCCCCCGTCACATCAGCAGGGGTTTGTTCAGCTTCATCGCCTTAACAACCGAAAACACTACCGCCGCCAAAAGGAGTAACATCATAATTTTGCCGATGGGCGAGGTAACAAGGATCGTGTAAGCGGGATTCATCAGCATACGGAAGATAAGCGGCATGGAAAAAATAAGTATAAGCAGGGTGAAATACTCCCGCCAGATAGAGAACATGGCGGTTTCTGATTCCCGCTGCACCTCATATACATCATTCATCGCCTCCACCACCGACGCGGCGGCGTACTTCAAGTTCCGGTCGTCCTGCGACATAACAAGCGCGTCCGCCCACTGGCTGAAATAGGGATTGTCAACCTGCGCTTCCATGCGCCGCAGTCCTGTTTTGATGTTGCTGTCCATGTAATTTATATATGTAAGGAATTCGCGGAAAGGCAGCGGGTATTCAAGAGCGTCCAGATTGCTCTCAACGGATTTGATGAAATCCTCTGTGACAATGTAGGAGTTTGTGAGTATCATCATGCTTCCGCGTATTTTGTTCATACGGGAGCTTTTGGCTTTCATCAACCTGAACCTGAGCAAAATCTGAGGACTAAACGCGCCGATGACGGCAAGAGCCGCCGCAAGCAGCGTATCGGTGAAAAAGAACTTCCCGATGCCAAAGCCGCCCAAAATGCTGAGGACGGTCATAATGAAAAAAACGCCCCCCGGCGTTTCAGATTCTGTTATTAATTTCTCGTGGCGTTCAATCAGCTTTGACAGCTTCGACCTTTTTCGGAGCTTGAAGGACGCTATTTTTTTCTTTTGGGATTTGTGTTCCCGCCGCTCTGTGTGAAGATCCTTGTCCAAGCCGAGCATGAGTATGATTGCCGCGCCAATCAGCAGGAAAACGGCAAGACTGACTATAATGACACTGTTAATCATACCGTTCCTCCTTCGGCTTCGCGTCGGGAAACAGGCGCAGAATCTCCGCTTCGGGTACGCCGTTATCTCGCAGCCGAAGGTATAACTGGCTTGAGATGTATCCGGCGCGCTTATGCTCCCCGTGTACTTTCACGATCTTGCCATGTTCGTCACGCTCGGTATCGGATATGACAAATCTGTACAGCGTTCTGCCGCGCAGTCTGCCACGGTCAACGCCCGTGGCCTCAAATATCTCCATGTATTTGCGGGCGTTGTCTTTGAGCTGGCGTTTGAAAACCATAACCGGCCACGCTGAGACGCACATCTCCAAAAGGCGCTCGTCGGACAGACTTGAATTGGCGGCAAGGCACATGGAAACAAGCCGCTTGTACGCGTCGCGGGCATTATCCGCGTGGAACGCCGTCAAAATCGTATGCCCCGTCTGCCCGGCAACAGCTGCGTGGTAAGCCGCACCGTCGCGCACCTCGGCGGGTACGATCAACGCGGGGTTAAACCGCAGGGCTTTTACAATGTGGTCGCCCATTGTGATGGGATTGGGCGGCCCCTTGGTCGTGACGTGAAGCACGCGGGCGGGGCGGTCATTGTATACGTCGTAGTCGAGCAGGTTAAGCTCCCGGCTGTCCTCAATGATAAAAACGCGGTTGTTGTAATCATCGTTCTGGCGTATATACTCGTTCAAAAGATACGCCTGGTCGGTGGTTTTGCCGGAGCCTGTGCTGCCCGATAAACCTATGGAAACGCCGTTGCACAGACACATTGCAAGGAAATCCAGCATGTCTGCCGAAGCGGAGCCGGAGCTAATTAGCTGCGCCCTTGTAATATTGCTTTTGCTCTGCTTTCTGATTGAAGCGATAACGCCCTTGTCCTGCGGTACGGCGGGAGGTATCTGCGCGGATATCCGAGTGCCGTCGCCGGTGTAGCTGTCAACCTGCGGCGTTTGCGCGTCCAGCACCATGCCGCCCATTCTCACCATACGCTTTATTATATCCAACGCCGCCTGCGGGGTGTCGAAGGCTTCTTCGCCATAGAGGAACTTTACCCGGTCCGGATAATTAATTTCAATTTGCCTGTGGCTGTTGATGTTGACCTCCTCAACAGCGCTGTCGTGCAGATACTCGGTGAGTATGCCAAGCCCCGCCATGTCCTGATAGACCTTTTCCACAAGCGCGTCCCGGTCGAAATCCTGCCCGGCAAGCTCGCTCGCGCAGTATTTGAGGATAAGGATTTTCAGGGTTTTGGCTGCCTCCGTGCTTTCGAGAGCGCCCGCAAGTTCGTGGGAGTGTTTTTCGGCTATCTGAGAGCGTACACGCTCAAGGAGCTTCGGGTAGCTATATCCGCTGGAAAGCGCCGTTTGCTCCACGCCCTCCGACGCCTGAATTATCGACAAAAACTCGTATGGGGTAATGCTCATTCGGTTATCGCCTCCTGTAGATTATCTATTGCGTCGGCGTATTTTTTGCCTTTTTTGCCTTGCAGATTATATATGAGCTTCTTTTCATTCTGTAAAAAGGCCGCGTCAATAATGAACGGAAGGACGGTAACAGGTTTAAAGCCCATATTTTCGTGCATTTTGGCATAATCGAAAAACTGCGCCGTCTCGGTGCTGACGTGTATTGATTTCCGCTCCAGTGCGGCTATCGCTCTTTCGTGCGCTGCGAACCAGAGGATATTGCTGAGCTGGCCTCCCGCACACATCAAGACTTTTTCCGCTTTGCTGAGCGCCCACGCGGATAAGGTGTTGCTCGTCTGAGACTGACAATCCACAAGGACAACGTCATAAGCAGCCTTTGCAAGCGCAAGCAGCGTCTTTGCCTGCTCGCCGGAGTAATTTTCATCAAGAGCGTCGGCGGCGCTTGATGGAGCGAGGATAAAAAGCAGTTCGCTGATTTTATGCGCCATATGCTTAATGCTCTCGCACCCCTCAATTGCCGCCTTTAAGCATTGCCTGTCCGAAATATTTGTGCCGAAAACAGCCGATAATTCGCTGTAATCCGCCGTCGAGATCAGCAGTACGCTTTTACCACTCCCGCTGATCGCATGGGAGAGATTTACCGCAAGCGTTGTTTTGCCCGACTGCGGCGCGCCCCAAATTGCGCAGATGCGCATTATCTGTCACCCGCTTCCTGTAAGGTCAGGTGCATTGACTTTTCACGTTCCAGTTTAACCAGCGTCTTGGCTTGCTGCTCGTTTGCGATGAAGATTACATATGCGGGAACGAAATCGTAATCATTGGCGCTCAGGGTTTTATCAGCTTCAAGCTCCGCGTCGAGGCCGTCAAGGGATATGAGCTTGCTGTTCAGGACATCGTAAACCGTCATACCCGCCAACGCTTTATTGACAACACTCTGCCCAAGCTCGTCGGTGGCGTATTCATAAACGTCTACGCTGTCGCCGCCGCGGAGAAGCCCCGCGATACCTGATGATACGGTCGGGAAGCTGACGGTTATAAGGACTTGTCCGGCTTCAAGGCTTGCGCCCTGCTTTACGGTTTCCTTCTCGAAATCCTCAAGGCTCAAAAACCGTTCCGGTAGGAGGTTTTCATCGGCGTACACAGTTGTTGCCGCCACCTTTCCTATTACGTCGGCCTTGCTCGTCGCGACACGGCCGGACAAGCCGTAAGCCCCGACTTCTGCGATTGTCAGCATGGATTCGTCAATCACAGTGCCGTATTCAACGGTCTGGTTTAGCCGGACAACCTCCGTTGTCGCCGATTGGCTGTTATACAATTTCGGCAATAGCCCGAAGGCAAGCAGGGCGGCGAGGATAAGGCAGACGCTGCCGATAACAATTTTGTTTTTAAGTAATATCCGCATTCATCAGTCCTCCATCGGGCATTTCCCCAAAAACTCAACGGCGAGGATTCCGTCAAGGGTTGTCGCTGTCTTATGCTTTTGTTTTGCGAGGGCAATATCATTTTTCACCGTCTCATCGAGGGTGCTGTCGCATATTACGAGGACATTTGCCCGGCTGAGTAAATCATGGCTCATGTCGATGCCGTCCTTGTGTTCGGCGGGGATACGGTCGTCTATGAAGGTGTTCTGCGACAACAGCGGACAAATGGGGGTGTAACCCGCTTCGTAGAGCTTTCGGCAGTATGAAGCCGCTCGTTTGGTTTTTTCCTTGCCGTATGTATCCCACGGTGCTGTAACGTATGCAAGCTGTCTTTTCATGTGAATTTGTTCTCCTTTTTGAAAATAATAAACGGCTGATTTTCTCAGCCGCTTGCGTAAAAATCATGATTTACCTGGGCGGCGTAATAATTTCCCACAGTACTCGGCGCATTGAATAATGTCGCAATCAGGTAGCTCTTTATGTTGCGGATTTGAGTGGTATTTTTGCTCAGGCAGTCAAAAACGTAGTCAATGCAATCCCGGTTTATCCGCTCAAGCTTCTCTTTTACCAGCCCGGCGGGGTACTCATTGCCGGAAATCGTAAGTGTTGACTTCCGCATACAGAGGGTTTCGACGATTAAATCCACAAGCTCGTCGAGCCTTTCTTTCTCGGCCAGGTTATCCCCAATGAGAATTTCATACTCGATGTTTTCTTTGACTTTTTCTCTCAATCCCTCCACATCAATCCTGTCCGCGGTGCGCTCTGTGCGATTGATTGATGGATGAGTATAACTCTTTTCAGTATTATTCTTATTATTACAATTAGCTGCCGATTTTCGGAAGTCTGCACATTCGATTTTCGGAAGTCTTGGGTTCCCGTATTCGGAAGTCTGCACTTCTGATTTTGAGAAGTCTTGAGTTCCGTTAATCGGAAGTCTGAAGCTTGCTTTTAAAACGTATATTTTGGCAGGCCGCCCCTGCCCCTGCTTTACGCGCCGGATTAGCCCGATGCCCTTCGGCATATCCAGCTCGGCAAGGAGTTTCACGGCCTTTCCGTGCTGGCAATTCAGCTGTTCCATAATGTCATGGAGCGCGAAGTGAATAAACACGCGGTTGTCATTGTCAAACCAGCCGTTTTTCATCGACAGGCTCATGCGGTCAAGCATAAGGCCGTACAGGAGCTTCGCGTCGGTGGAAAGTTGCTTGAATTGGTCGTCCAAAATGAGAATTTTGGGTATACGATAGAAACTGTATTGGTCGGCCTCAGCGCCGTAATGATAGTCATAAATCTGTGTGTCGCCCATTTTCACCACCTCCTGCGGGCATAAAAAACGCGCTCCTTTCGAAACGCCGTCTGCCGATATTACCGTGCCTGGTCGCGCTGCCTTTTCCTCTGCCATTGGTCGAGCAGATTAACAATTACGTCTTCCATCTGTTTCGGCGTATACGACGGCGGAAAATACTTTTTAAGCTTTTCTCCCGTAAGCGTCACCTTGCCAAGCTCGCTCTTTTTCTCCTCGGACATGATAGCGAGCATGCTTTCCTCGTTTAACTTGCCCTCCTGACTGAATTTTTTAAGCCGCTGCGCCTGTGACAGAGAGGGGGTAGCTTGTTCGCTGTCGATGGTTTCAAGTAAAAGTGTCTGTTCGTCAGGTTTCAGATATGACAAATTCCACGGCAGGATTAAAGGCGATTTGTTTGTTGTCCACCATGTCACTGAGTTCGGGCGTTAGCTCGGTGAGTCGGATATAGCGATGGATTTGATTTCTGCTTTCACCTACTTGTTTGCCTAAAACATCAAGTGTTTGCAACTTCATCCCAACTTGGGATGAGGTTAAATCCGTCCTCGCGCCCTGCCGTTTCATAGCCTCCAGTTTCATTTTATACGCCGCCGCTCGTTCGCTCGGCAGGATATTTTCGCGCTGTAAATTGCTGTCGCACATTATTATCGTGGCGGAATCATCGTCCAAATCGCGGACGATAACCGGCATGGCTTTAATCCCCGCAAGCTCACAGGCGCGTTTGCGCCGGTGTCCTGAAATAAGCTCATAACCGCCGTCACATGGCCTGGCGATTGCCGGAACGAGTACGCCAAACTCCCTGACACTCTCAACTGTACTCCGCATAGCTTCATCGTCCAAAACTTTAAACGGGTGGTTTTTGAAAGAAATAAGATCTGAAATGGGAATATCCATGACCTTCTCGCGCCTGTCGTCGGCACGGCTTTCTTCTGTGGAAAAAATGTCATCGTAGCTTATCAGATTTATGTTTTTGCCGCTGCTTTTCAATGCTGAGCACCTCCTTCGTCAGTTCTGCGTAGGCCGCCGCAACCTTGCCCTTGGGGTCATGCTTAAAAATGCTCATGCCCTCCGCGCTGATTTCCGCGGCACGGACGGAGTGGGGAATCTCCGTATTGAATACTCTGAGCCGCCCACCGTAAGTCTCGCGTAAAAGTGCGTTGATTTCCTTAGCAAAATTCGTGCGGCTGTCCACCATAGTCAACAGTATGCCGTCGATTTTGAGCCTCGGGTTTAACTGCCGCCGCACTTTATTTATTGTCTGCAATAGCTGTTCAAGCCCCTTTGCCGATAGATACTGCGGCTGAACAGGGATAATAACGCTGTCGGCGGCGGTCAGCGCGTTTACGGTGAGCATACCAAGAGACGGAGGGCAGTCTATGAGGACATAATCATAATCCCTCTTTATGCCGTCCAAATACTGTTTTACAATGCTCTCACGGCTGATTGCGTTCACTAAACCAACCTCCACGCCGGACAGCTCAATGTTGGCGGGCATCAAATAAACGCCTTCCTCATGGCGCAATATGCCGTCTTTAGGATTAAAGGGCTTGTCGTTCATGATTTTCTCCATAACCGTCGCCATGCTCATGGGCAATTTGTCGGGCTGCGGATATCCGAGACTGATAGACAGGCTGCCCTGAGGATCGTTGTCCAGCACTAAAACTTTCTTTCCCTCCTGCGCCAGCCCGATACCGAGGTTCGCGGTTGTGGTGGTCTTGGTTACTCCGCCCTTTTGGTTGACAATGGAAATTACATTGGTCATTTGATTTTTCACCTCCAGAAATAACGAAATGGCTTACCTTTTCTGACAAGCCATTTCAAAGTTTATTTGCTTTTTATGTATTTTCGCAGGGGCCCAATAATCACCTCCAAAAATATACGATTATAATGATAATTACTCGCGAAACGCATTGAAAAATGTAATGATTTCCAGTATAATATATAAGATTAGGTTAATATCGGTAAAGTTGACGAAATATAGCGATATGAGACTACAGGGCCTGCTCCAAGCAATCGGATGGCAGCCGTTAGAAGAACCGCTCTGCCATTAGGCGGAGCGGTTTGCGCTTTTGTAGGACGGAATCTAATTGTACCAATGGGAAGATGAAAAAACTCTGGGATAGAAAGCGTTTTGCAGTTGGCCTCAACAGGAGGGAGACAAAATGCCCAATGATCCGATTTTAGGCTTGTTAAGCAAATGTAGTATTTTATTCGAAGATGAAATTATCTCAAACAGCCTAATCATCTCAACTTTTACAGACTATGTTGTTGAACTAATGGATGAGGCAGAAAAAAGCAGCAGTCTCATTTTTCATACGGGGTCGCAGATATTTGATATTTTGCTGACCCTTTATATTGCATTGTCTTGTATTGTTTATGATGAACTAACCCCGGCAGAATTAGTGGAATCGCTGAGTCCCGGAGACATTGTAATCTTCGAAAATAAACGTGCTAAATTTCTTGGTTTAACAGCTGATAATATGGCACAAGTGACATTTGATTCTTTTCAAAAAGGACATAGGACGCCAACAACAGTTACTATGCCACCAAAATCGTTTTATAAAATAAAGCCCTATTACGGCGAGGCAACCATTTTGGACGGCAGAGGGATACGCACCGACTCTAAAGCAAAGTATAATTTTCTGCAAACTGTCTTTAATAAAAGCAAATCCGATGTAGCAGGCATTGGAAAAAAATCTGCTGTAATCGTATGTAATCGAGATTTTGCGGACTCTTTCGTGGATAAAGTGAAGATTGGTTATGGCGGAGCCCAGCATATCGGAATAACCGACTTGATGCCGGTATCCTATTTTTCCGAAGGTAATGAATATCCTTTCCACGGCAACCCGGGTAAAAATACTCCTATACTGAAATTTACAAATAAGGCTTCTATTGCAAGAGAACTCATATTTACAGATGAAGAAAAGCAAGTTTTTGCTTTTCTTATTATAGGTGTACAAGCAACTAAAAACGGCGAGACGGAGCTGCCGGACATTTTTAATCGGAGAAGCCTAAAAAAAGCCCTAATATCACTTCCCATTGCAGACTATGACGCCCATCTTTGTGCGGCATATCCGGATGCAAGCGTCTTTGCATGCACCAAGGACATGCTACTATCTTATTCATCACCTACCGCACCGGATGGGCCCCTTACCTGTACTAACGAGTTGCTTATTAACAACATCATAAATCGAGATATTATTGAGCATGATGTCGATAGCATTATTGATATAGATGAATATCGGACCTTTCGCCGAAAGATATCGGATGTCCGAAACTATAATCAAAATGATGAAATAATCGATAGATTCATTATCGAAAGCTATTCTCTGATGAATTATTTCTCAAATATTCCTTTCCCAATACACGATGTTGAAATTGCACGACAAAAAATGAACATAGAATGCCCATCAGCACTTGAAAAAAAAGGATTTTTGGCCGGCGTTGCAAATGATTATAACGGGGCATTTGGTGATTTGCTGTCGGGCATATCCCGAACTATGAATACCATCTTTAATTCAATTGAATACAGGAATTCCAAAGCAAAGCCTTTTATAGATGTGCTTGAGAATGCGTTGCAGCTCGGAACAGTACTTCTATTGGTTCCAAAGCCTTTTTATATTGATATTTTCAAAGCACTCTTACCCTCAGGGATAGCTCTAGACAATGATTTGCACATAAAAACTACCGGTGCTTTTGATTCCAAGGATAACTATGATACCGTTGTTTCTATCGGATGTTTGGGTGCAAAACTGTTTTCTGTTTTTTCTATCTTTGTCGCCCCAAGAGTAGAATGTTTACTATATCCGCATGAACGGCTTTTCTTTAATTATTATAAAAAAATGTTTGCGCAAAAAGAACTGGAACTCAATAACCGGTCTATACTAGAGTTTGAAATTTCGGATATAAGCGAAGAAGAGCAAATCGTCCACAGCGATATTCTGGACAGCCTAGAAATCGAAGAATACTTAGAGAGAATTACAATAAAATCAGCGTTGCAAGCTGCATCGAATGTGTCTGGAGGCGCGGCGACCAAAGCGGATATTGTTCGAATTGCAACCACATCGGACGGAGAATCAATCTTTTTTACGAAATATTTCACGCCGTACATATTTGATCATGACCAGATGACGGTTATGGAAAGTGAAGTAAAAGACATTGCAACCGGCGACATGTTGTTGTTTACAAAGAACAGTGATCAAGCAAAGGACGTTATCGAAGAGATAATAAAAAAGCTTGCCGCTTCGAATAAGCAAATTAATGAGGCGTTTCGAAAATCAAAGCATTGGAAGGAGCAGCTGTTAGCGTATAAAGATGCACACAGGCTGTCCTTTCAAGATTTATCGGACGCAATGAAGGAATACGGTACACCAAAGCACCCCGTTACACTACGGACTTGGCTTAATCCGGAGAGCAGAATAATTGCGCCTCGTGAGGAAGACGCCTTTTTCCAAATTGCTCTTATCTGTGAAGATGACGAAATGATGGCTTCCCCGGAAAGTTTCTATGAGGCATGCAATACCATCAGAAGCCTAAGAATCAAAATACTAAGGCTAATTGGGCAAAGTGTTATCAAAAGCTATCAACAAGTACCGGATGAAACTGCGTTTCTTTCGGATATCGTAAAAGAGGAACTGAGCGTATTATCACAAATTGTCCAAATAGACACGATTACGGATGTCTCGAATATCCAAATCTCCATTAGCTATACGAATCGACCTTGCGCTTTGTAGAACGAGGAGGCATTTATATGACAACTGTAGAAATACAAAAGCAAACATATGACGCACGCAAACTTTTAATTGAGGAAGTACGGAAAGAACTGCTTGGCCCCGGTTCCGAGTATTCGATACCGGATGATGCACACGAAATAATAACCGATTTGCCGGAGGTGCGCTATTCGGTTGGAATTTTGTTTCCTCAAAGAGAAAAATACATGGCTGACAACGACGATACTGCAAGGCCAAGTGAAAATAATGCAGAGGATGTTATCGAGGAAGACGATGAGGCTTCTGTTTCTGAAGAATCTCAAAGCAATAGACAAGAAGCCGTTAGCACACCGGAAGAAGAATCGTTGGACGAAGAGATAAACTTGTCCTCGCAAAACATGCCTTCATCTATGGGGTTTACCTTTTTTATTCAAGGAAACAGTGAGCATATTACTGCCAGTGTTCAATTCGGTACATATAAGAAAGCCAAATTAGCAGATTGCGTGGTGCCTTTTAAGCTTGCCGAAAGTGGCTATGAATTGCCGGTCCAATTTCAACCGTATGCCACGATAGATCGGAAAAACTCATTATTAAAGTTGATTCAACCAATACAAAAAAAGTATATCTATCAAGTTTTTAATACCGATGAAAACCTTACAGAAGGAGCGGCGTTAAGAGAGCCGTTAATTACTTTATGTAATCAATTAGGGAGAAACGGCTTTGTACGAGTACCACATAAGGTTGCTATTGACATAGATTTTTCCACCTCCGACTATGTAGATCAAAATAAAAACATAGACGATACATCCGTCAAAGTAACGGCATTGAGGAAACGTATCTCATCGGACATTTTCTCCATCACCATTATGATGGTTAACGATGCAGGTGGGCGCTACAACGGGATGAACTCAATTTTTCAACCATCAATCCAAATTGACGTTTCCGAAGATACACCATATCGCTTTTGTGAATATACCGGACTTAACAAGGTGTGCAATGAAGATGAAGAAGAACTCTCTTTAGCACTTTTATATCGCAATAAAAAAGTATATGGTACGGGGCACGGAACATCGGTTTACTGGAAAATCGACAAAAATGGAATGGGCTATCTTGTAAATGATTTTTTTCCACAGATTGAAGTGCCCCAAATGGATTTTGGCATCGCAGACTCCAATGTAAATAGCGGATGTCTCTCAATGAAATTTTTGTCCGACTTAGACCCAACTCCGATATCCGATAAAATAAGCGCCATGAAAACACTTATTGAATCTTACTCGTCTTGGATTGATGATTTACAGAAGATGAGCAAAGACGAAAGCAAAGTAACCATACAGTTCCAGTCGAAAGCTAAAGAGCATATCGCCAACTGTAAAGAGGCATGTGAGCGCATGCACACCGGACTAAGCCTTTTTGGGGGAAATCCAGTTATTACACAAGCTTTTTTGCTGGCTAATCGAGCAATGTTCATGCAGCGCATTCATCTAAAACTTCAAGAGACGGATAAATACCCCGGCGATCTTGAACTCCAAAAACAAATAAAGGCGTTGGATTACTATAAAGAGGATGCTGAATATTCTTGGCGTCCATTCCAGCTTGCTTTTTTACTTATGAGTCTCCAATCAATAATTAATCCCGACTGTCAAGAACGCGATATTGTTGACTTGATATGGTTTCCAACCGGCGGTGGTAAGACCGAAGCATACTTGGGATTAACTGCTTTTACTATCTTCTTTAGAAGGCTTTCTTTCCCTGATAATGCCGGTGGAACAACTGTTATTATGCGTTATACGTTGCGTCTTTTGGCCGCACAACAATTTGTTCGCGCCGCAACGCTTATATGTGCATGTGAAGCCATCCGGAAGGATTCATTATCAAAAAAGAAATATCCGGCTTACTTTTTGGGTAATGAAGTTATATCTATTGGATTGTGGATTGGTGGAGACCATACTCCAAATAAAAATCTTGGTTCGTATGATTCCTATGGTGCAAAAGAACATTTGGAAAAACTCAGAGATGCCAAGGACGCATCCCAAATTCGTTACGCGAAAGATCGGAATAATAAGTTTCAGATATTAAAGTGTCCTTGGTGCGGAACAAAAATGGTTAAAGATGCGAACGCTGAAGGGAAAGTCATCGGCGAATGGGGGTATCGACTTAAAAACAACAAGCATTTCTATCTTTGCTGCCCGCAAGAAGATTGTGATTATGATTTCAAATTGCCGATACAAATTGTCGATGAAGAATTATATGATAATCCTCCAACGCTACTATTCGGTACAGTAGATAAATTTGCCATGTTGCCTTGGAAGAATGATGTCGGCGCTTTTTTTGCTAAGGGCTCAAACAATCGTACTCCTGAGCTGATTATTCAGGATGAATTGCATTTAATATCCGGCCCGCTGGGTACTATGGTGGGACTATACGAAACTGTTGTTGATGCGTTGTGTTCCGCAAAAGGAATTAAACCCAAAATCATTGCATCCACCGCCACCATACGCAGGGCGAAGGAACAGTGCTCCGTATTGTATAATCGTGAAGTTCGTCAATTCCCGCCATCAGGCTTAAATGCGGATGATTCATACTTTGCCCGTGAAGCAAAGCTCTCTGCCGAAGAGCAAAAATATGGCCGTCTATATGTCGGTGTAATGCCATCCGGTAAAACAAAGGCAATGATGGAAATACGTGCGATTGCCGCGCTCTTGCAGCGTGTGGATATGATGCGGCTCCCGGACGAGATAAAGGATAAATTCTGGACGTTGGCGATTTATTTTAACAGTCTGAGGGATTTAGGCAAATGCCGCACAATGATTGACGATGACGTAAAAGACTTTATTAAGAGAACGGCATATCGTTTCGGCGTTGGGCGTGGACGAACTATTGGTGAAGCATCTGAATTGACAAGCAGAATTTCAACATCCGAACTCAACGAAACGCTCGAAAAGTTGGAACGGCTTGAGTATTCGCAAGATAATATAACCAATCGCAAATGGGCAATTAATACCTTGCTTGCCACCAATATGATTTCTGTCGGTGTAGATGTTGCACGGCTAAACACCATGCTCATTGTTGGACAACCCAAATTAACCAGTGAATATATACAGGCATCCAGCAGAATTGGACGCTCATACCCCGGCGTTGCCATCGTGTTGTATGACGGAACAAAAAGCAGAGATCGCTCACATTATGAGCAATTCAAAGCTTATCATGAGTCCTTCTATCGTTTTGTTGAACCTACCGGAGCAACACCTTTTTCGAAGCCTGCGCGTGATCGAGCATTGCATGCAGTCATTATATCTATGATAAGGCATTTATACGGGCTTCCGCTCGATCAGGACGCAGTACATTTTGATCCGGAATACTTGAAAAACGAATTGGAGCAAATGCGTAAATATATCCTTGATCGAGTAAACGAAATCAACGCTCGCACTTGGGGTGATCTTGAAGATGATACAAGTGAGATTGAAAAGCGCATAAATGAAGTCGTGACGGAATGGCATGAGCGAGTTAAAATTGCAGGCGAGCATAACTTTTTCTACGGTGATAAATTTATGATGAAAGGTCCGAGTGCCGGCCAAAAAAGGCTTCTGAAGGTCTTTGGGACATCGGCGGGTGATCCGGCATATGAGACCATGACTTCTATGCGTAATGTTGATCAAAGTATTGCAGCCAATATCTTGGTTTGGGAGGATGAAATATGAATAGCTCGCACTCTCCTAAAGACAGGATAGTTTTCTCAAACCCATCAGAAAGAATAAAGTATAATGTCCGTAGCTCACAGGCCATTCTTCAATATGGAGTCGGGGCTATGGTGGATTTTCCCGACCAAACATTAATGACGGCTGCACCTGAATATTGGGCAGATAAAGTCATTAGAATTTATGACGAACGCTTACAACGTGCACTTGGCGTTAAATATTTCGGTATGCCCGGTGGAAGCGATGAACCGCAATTTAGAGAGGGAATTTCCTATACTCGCTTCCCGCAGTGGTATTTTTGTCCTAAATGCCGCCGCTTTCAGCCCATTAAGGACTGGTTCAAAGAATACAAACGAAAGGTTTCCAGTAAGCAGATAGAGCGTGATCCATATATGAAAACGCCGCGCTGCCCCGAATGCAAACAAGACCTTGTGGCTGCACGTATCATTGTTGCATGCGAACAGGGTCATATCGACGACTTCCCCTGGGTGGCGTGGGCGCATCGCAGAAATATTGGTGGCCCCAAAAAGATCTGTGATAATCCACATCTTACATTCAGTACAGGAACGACGGCGACTGCAGGTTTGGAAGGTATCAGCATTAAGTGCACGTCCTGTAATGCAAAAGCAACGCTCTATGATGCTTTTGATCCGAATATTTTTCGCCGCCTAGACGAACAGGACGGAGCCAGTAATTTTTTGTGTAGTGGAAATGAACCGTGGAAACATCATTCGGTTATATGTGGTTCATACCCACGCGCCATGCAAAGAGGCGCTTCATCGGTATACTTTCCTAAGACTGTAAGTTCGCTGGTAATCCCGCCCTACTCCGACCACCTGAATAGTGCTATCGAAAAATGCTCTGCTTATTCGGATTGCTTAACTAAAATTGACGGATATAAAGAAGAAGGCTGCACCGAAGGAGAAATCAATGAGCGCATTTTGCGTTTGTTGGACAAATGGGCAGGAAATATCTCGGATCAAATATTATCCCCTGTAGAAATCATCAAACCCATTTTAGAACGCAAGCTCTTGCAACAACCTGATGATATTGATTCAGAGTACCAAACAGACAGCGTAAAATATCGTGCAGAAGAATTTGATGCGCTTACCGGCGTTGTAGCAAAACCTAGTTTAGATACGGACGATTTTGTTCGAGAAAGTATGGACATTGAAAAATACCATATTCCGGGATTGAAAAGCGTGTCTCTTATCCATAAAATACGAGAAGTTCGCGCATTAACAGGCTTCACACGTATAAATCCTCCAGGAGCATCAGATATAGGGAAGGACGCTCCCGGATTTGTGTCGGTTAAGGAGTCGGAAACACCTTGGTATCCGGCTTATGAAGTGCGCGGTGAAGGTATCTTCTTAGAGTTTGATCGAAAGGCTCTTGATAGTTGGACAGATTCTCAGCCGATTATCCAAGTACGAGCCGCCGAGATGAGCGGGAATTATTCGGTCACGGCTATGGGAAAAATGATACCGAGAGAGATTACGCCTCAGTTTGTTTTTTTACATACCTTGTCTCATCTCTTAATTCGCCAATTAAGCTTCGAATGCGGTTATACGGTTGCATCTCTACGTGAGCGTATTTATTGCGCGTCGGAAGAGGACGGCAGAGAGATGGCCGGTATTTTTATTTATACGGCATCCGGGGATTCGGAAGGAACCTTGGGCGGGTTGGTTCGGCAAGGGAGACCGGATGCATTGCCGCATGCATTTAAGAAAGCTGTTGAGGGAAGCGTAATATGCTCAAACGACCCTGTTTGTATATCCACCGAACAGGGGCAAGGTCGTGATGCCCTGAATTTGGCTGCATGCCATGCTTGTGCCCTCTTGCCGGAAACAAGCTGCGAGGAATTCAATGTCTTTCTGGATCGCGGTATGGTTATCGGCACTTTTGAACATGAGGACATAGGGTTTTACAGTCGATGGATTTCTAACAAATGACGGGGGATAGATGATGTGGGAATATACGGCCGTTGATTTGTTTTGTGGCTGTGGCGGCATGACGGAAGGGCTTAGAGAAGCAGGATTTCACGTTGTTGCAGGTATTGAGTTGGATAATAATGCTGCACAGGCCTACGAAATGAATCATAAAGACAACACGGTTTTGTTTCATAAGAATATTCTTGATGTTCGTACTCAAGATATTGCAGAACTGTTAAAAGGCGAACCATTACACCTTTTGGCGGCTTGTCCGCCTTGTCAAGGTTTTTCGTCAATGCGGAGAAAAAATAAAAAAGGAGCGGTTAACGATCCTCGCAATAAATTGATTCATGAGTTTTATCGCTTTGCCGACGAGCTGCGACCGATTACTATTATGCTTGAAAATGTTCCGGCACTTTCGGAGTATGACGACTTCAAGGAAGTAGTGGACAAGTTGGAGCAGATAGGCTATGCGATAGATTATAAAGTTGTAAATGTTGCTAGATATGGCGTGCCCCAACGTAGAAAACGTTTAGTATTATTGGGATCATTGCTTGGTCTTATCAGAATTAAAGAAGGTAGTGATAGTGTTGTTACTGTAAGAGCAACCATTCAAGATTTAGAGGACCCGGATGTTACTAATGACCCTATTCATAAAATCTACCCGACGCATACGAACAAAGTACAGCGGCAGATCGAACTTACGCCGCATGACGGAGGAAGCAGAAGCGATCTACCGGATGAGTACATTTTGGAATGTCATAAAAAAATTGGCATTGGGTTCAAGGATGTATATGGTCGTTTACGATGGGACGCCGTTTCATCCACTATAACGGGTGGCTGCCTTAATCCCTCAAAAGGTCGTTTTTTACATCCACAAGAGGATAGAACTATAACCGCAAGAGAAGCAGCTATGTTGCAAACATTTCCAAAAGATTATAAGTTTCCAACCAATATTCCGCGAGGATCACTTGCATTGATGATAGGAAATGCATTACCGCCCGAGTTTTGCAAACAACAGGCTAAATGTGTGCTTGAACATTTGGATGTGATATTTATGTCTGATATTTTTGATGAAGAAAACCGATCGCAAATAATGCGTTCTGTTAAAAACAAAGGTACGAAGCAAGAACTTCTTATCCGAGACCTGTTGTGTAAACTTGGCTTTAACCGATATCGACTAACTACCTCCCAGTTGAAATGTGCGCCAGATATCGTTTATCCCGGGCAAAGAAAGGCATTTTTCATTAATGGATGCTTTTGGCATGGTCATGATTGCTCACGAGGCAAGTTACCTACAAGCAATGCGGAGTTTTGGGAAAACAAGATTGCGAAAAATAGAGAGCGCGACGAAAAAAACTTTTTAGAGCTTCGTGCTAAAGGTTGGTCTTACTTTGTCATTTGGCAATGCGAAATCAAAAAGAAGAATATGGCGGAGCTCGAGCATAAAATTATGGATTTTATGAATCAATGATTCTTTTCGCTTATTACATCATTCGCCATTTCTGACAAGCCATTTCATAGTTTATTTGCTTTTTATGTATTTTCGCAGGGGCCAATAATCACCTCCAAAAAAATGCGATTTAATGATAATTACTCGCAAAACGCATTGAAAAATGTAATAATTTCCAGTATAATGAATAAAATTAGGTTAATATCGATAAAGTTGACGAGATATATCGACATGAGACTACAGGGTCTGCTCCCTGCAATCGGATGGCAGCCGATAAAAGAACTGCTCTGCCATTAGGTGGAGCGGTTTGCGCTATTTGTAGGACGGATTCTTATTTATAGCAATAATACGCAACTCGGCGATCTGCGAGTTTATACCATAATGTGAAAAGATAAGATGTTGGGTTTATGTAAAAATGATTGGCCTGAGAGGTAACACATGAGAGCACACACAGTTATTCTAGGTGCTGGTGCGACAGTAGCCACAATTCCGAATGGAGATAGGAATGGAAATACATCCTCTGTCATGAATGGATTGATTGAAAAGTTGCACTTGACAGACATTCTGAATGGGGTTGATTTATACACCAAAAGCAACAATCTCGAAGATATTTATTCAGAATTGCATTTAAGACCAGAGTGTAAAGAAGTAATTTGCCAATTGGAAAAACGTCTTTATGATTATTTTGCATCACTTGAACTTCCTGATGATCCAACGATTTATGACTTTCTTATTTTAGGCCTGACGAGAAAAGATGCAATTGCAACATTTAATTGGGATCCATTACTGCTTCAAGCTTATGTTAGATGCCACAGGATTACGAATAATTTACCTCATATACTTTGTTTACATGGCAATGTAGCAATAGGTTATTGTTATAAACATAAAGAGTTTGGTATGACCAATGCGAAGTGCCCTATTTGCGGTAAACTGTTGCCACCAATAAAGCTACTATACCCCGTTGCAAATAAAAAATATAATTCAGATGAATATATAAAAGATTGTTGGGATGCAACAGAAATTATTATTGAGAACTCATATATGCTTACAATATTCGGGTACAGTGCTCCATCAAGTGATAAAGAGGCTGTTAGTCTGCTTAAAAAAGCGTGGGGGAATTTAGATACAAGGCAGCTTGAAGAGGTATCAGTTATAGATATTCTGAAAGAAGAAGAAATTGTTAATAAATGGAATGAGTTTATTTATACGCACCACTATAGATATACAAATGATTTCTTCAGTTCATATTTGGGAATGTTCCCAAGAAGAAGTTGCGAAATGGTCTTTGCAACAGTCCAACTAAACGTTTCACCGGATTGTACAAAAGGATTTCATAAAGATATGTCATGGGATGATATTAGAAACACTTTGCGTGGGGTCTTGGAGGAAGAGCTTCAAACCCCAAAAGGCGAAAATTATCCAATACACTATTTTCAACAAGGACAGTTCATATAATTCAAAATATAAAATTTCAACACACAGAGAATTTATCATTATGTTGGTATAGAGGTCGATATGAGAATTTTATCTATAAATATTCAGAATTTTCGAAAACTGCAACAATGCCACATAGATTTTAGCAAGAACACTACGCTGTTTGTTGGGGCTAATAATAGTGGAAAAACGTCAGCTATGGATGCGCTTGGTAAATTTTTAGCAGGGCGAGGCTTTGTTTTTAACGATTTCACGATCTCAAACCGTACCGCAATAAATGAGATTGGTAAAGAGTGGGCAGAGAAAGAATGTAAAATCCCAGAGGATTTAGGGAAATGGGACACCCTTCTACCAACGATGGATGTTTGGTTAGAAGTTGAACATAGCGAAATTTACTATGTTGCCAGCATTATTCCAACGCTAAAATGGCGCGGTGGAAAACTAGGAGTTCGACTAGCTTTTCAGCCTAAAGATATTTCAAAGTTATTTACAGAATATCGTGAAGTATATTTGGCGGCCCGTACTACGGAAGCTGCAGGGAAAGGAAAAGATGAATCTCTTATAAATCTATACCCTAAAAATCTATGTGATTTTCTCGATAAAAAATTAACCACATATTTCTCTATTAAATCATATGTGCTGGACCCCAAACAAGCAGAGGCGGAACTACCTCAACTAACCCCATATGGAATGGAATGCTTCACTGACAATCCCTTAAAGGGTATCATTAGGATTAATATGATTGATGCTCAGCGTGGCTTTTCTGATCCAGATTCGTCTGATGACAGTGAAAGGTCAAGGAAACAACTGTCTACTCAGATGCGTTACTACTATGATAAACACTTAGATCCTGAGAAACTCCCCACTCCTAAGGATTTAGAAATATTGGAAGTTACGGAACAAGCGAGAGGTGTCTTTGATAAAAACCTAGCCGAGAAATTTGCTCCGGCAATTCAGGAGCTAGAAGGCCTAGGCTATCCTGGAGTAACTGATCCTAAAATCACGATTACAACAAAAGTTAGCACAAGCGAAACTTTGAGACATGATTCTGCCGTACAGTATGCTCTTAGTAAGAACGATGAGACACTCAAATTACCAGAAAAATATAATGGTTTAGGCTATCAGAATCTTATCTCAATGGTTTTTGATCTCATGAGCTTCCGAGACAGTTGGATGCGGGTAGGAAAAGCCCGGCAAGAACAAGACGACACAGATACAATTGAACCATTACATCTGGTTCTGGTAGAAGAGCCCGAAGCACATTTGCACATGCAAGTACAGCAAGTATTTGTACGGAAAGCCTATTCAGTGCTGCGAAACAATAAGTTTCTTGAAGATAATAAAAATTTTGCCACACAGCTCGTTATCAGCACGCATTCCAGTCATATCGCACGCGAGACGGACTTTGCTAATTTGCGCTATTTCAAGCGGCTCTCCGAATGTACCAGTTGCAATGTTGCTACAGCAAAAGTGATTAATCTATCTGATGTGTTCGGCAAAGAAGATGCGACAGATAAATTTGTAACGAGATATCTACTAACAACCCATTGCGATTTATTTTTCGCAGATGCCGCTATTTTAGTTGAGGGATCTGCTGAAAGCATGTTGGTGCCTCATTTTATAAAGAATCATTATCCTGAGCTACATCAGAGATATATCTCTATACTCAGCATTAACGGACGACACTCGCATCGTTTAAGTCCTTTGATAAACAAATTATGTATACCTACGCTTGTTATTTCGGATTTGGACTCTGCGGAACCAGATGGTCACCATAAAGCTGTTCGACCTGAGAGGAATAAAGGGTTAATAAGCAGTAATTATGCTATTGCTAATTGGCTGATCAAGGAAAAAGATTTGGACAAACTTCTTGATCTTGGAGCAAAACAAAAAGTGTTTGAATATAAAATGCCTTATAAGTACTCTATTCGGATTGCCTATCAGACTCCTATGAAAATTGACTTTAAAGGAGCGCAAACAGAGATATTGTCCAGCACCTTTGAGGATTGTATGGTTTACACGAATTACAAGTTATTTAAAGATCTTAACCTTAAAGAAGATGATGAGGATGATGTCGGGAACCTTCTTAAGAAGGTAAATGTCACACTCAAGGCTGAGAAATCACTTAATGAAATACATAAACAAATATATGATGATCTTCGCAATGGAAAATCAGATCAGAAAGCTGAATTCGCTTTGGATTTAATTTATGCTATTGATCCTGGTAAACTTACGGTTCCTCTGTATATCGCAGAAGGATTAGAATGGCTCCAAGCTGTTCTGCGTCCAGAGGAGTGTTAAAAAGTGAAAAATATAAAAGCTACCCAGCAATTATCGGATAACCATATAGATGATCATGTGGATGATGAAATAAGACTGTGTTTTTCTAAAGATAACCCCAAAAGCTTCTTTATGTTTGCAGGAGCGGGTTCCGGTAAAACGCGGAGCTTAATTAATGCACTTACTTTCTTAGACAAAGAAATGGGCACAAAACTATCCACATACTCAAAACAAGTTGCAGTTATAACTTATACCAATGCTGCTTGTGATGAAATTTCTAAAAGGCTTCAATATAAGCCTATCTTTGCAGTGTCAACTATCCATAGCTTTTTATGGGAACTAATTAAAAACTATCAGCCTGATATTAAGGCCTGGATTATTGAATCTCTAAAAAGAGATATTGCCGAGCTGAACGAAAAACAAGCTAAAGGACGTAGCGGTGATGCCGCTGTTAAAAGAGCAGAAGAAATAAAAAAGAAGATTACTCGCCTTAGTAAAATTGAAACTGTAAAGAAATTTACCTACAATCCTAATGGAGATAATGTGGGACATGACTCTTTAAACCATAGCGAAGTTATTAAAATGGGGTCTGAATTTATAACTACCGAAGAGACTATGCAGGATATCTTAGTCGGTAAATATCCGATTTTGCTAATTGATGAGAGCCAGGATACAAAAAAAGAACTTGTTGACGCTCTGCTTGTGGTTTACGAAAAATACAAGACTAGGTTCATTATTGGCATGTTTGGCGATACGATGCAGAAGATATATCAGGATGGCAAGGATAATCTTGCGAATTATATCCCTGATGAATGGGAAAAACCAGAAAAAATTATGAATCACCGCAGCGCCACGCGAATAGTGGAATTAGCCAATACAATACGAAGTACTATTGACAATCAAAAACAGCGTCCGCGCTCTGACGCTGAAATAGGAACAGTGCGTTTATTTATATCTGACTCTTCGTCTAATAAAGAAGAGGTGGAAATTCAAGCGGCTAAGATAATGGCGGATAAGGCTAAAGATAATGATTGGATAGATGCCTCCAAATATAAGAGCCTAATACTGGAGCATCACATGGCAGCCAGTAGGTTTGGTTTTTTAAGTTTATATTCGCCGCTTAATGAATCAAAAGCATTCGATACATCTTTACGCGATGGATCAATATCTGAACTATCATTTTTATCCAATATTGTTTCCCCTCTTGTAAAAGCATACCAAAATGGCAATGATTTCGAGGTTTCCAGAATTGTACGGCAGTATTCTCCTCTTTTAGATAAGAAGTCTTTTCAAGAAAATTCTACAGATCAGGCTAAATTGCTCGAAGAAGCCGAGAATGCAGTTGACGGATTACTTCTGCTTTGGAAAGATAGCGCTATACCTGCTTGCATTGACATATTAAAGTCTATCAAAAAGACTAACCTCTTTAAGCTCAACGATCGTGTAAACGATATCTTATCTGAACCAATAAAAGATGAGGACAATAAGGTAACAGCATTAAGGAAGGCGCTCTTTGAGCCTTTTAATATGTTGGAAAGGTATTCGGCATATGTAACTGACAATACTCAATTCGCAACGCATCAGGGAGTTAAGGGACTGGAATTTCCCAGAGTCATGGTTATTATGGACGATGTTGAAGCTAGAGGATTTATGTTCAGCTATGATAAACTCTTTGGAGCGAAACCTAAAACTGACACTGATATAAAAAACGAACGTGAAGGTAAAGATACGGGAATAATGCGAACTGCAAGACTATTCTATGTTGCGTGTACGAGAGCAGAAAAAAGCTTAGCGGTTGTCGCTTACACAGAAAATACAGATGCAGTTAAAGGAACCGCAATTTCTAACGGCTGGTTCTCAGAAGAAGAAATCGAAGTTATATCATGCAACTAGATACCAACAACCACCTTAAACAACAAGTGTGTCGGGGCTATCGTAGAGTCATTTGAATTTGTAAATAAAAGTAAGCTCATTATAAATTTGTATCATACTATTATGTTAGAAATGAAGTTTCTGCTATGGATAAGCTAAATTATAGTATCAAAGAAGAATATAGTCATGAGTTAAATGAAATCGAGTACATATTAAATCAATTGAAAGATGGTAGAATTTACGAATTGAGTCAAGCAAAGATGGACGGATCACTTGCAATAAATGCACATAAATTGAAAATGGAGATTAGTAAATTATTATGTAAGATTCAAGACGGACAAGAAGGAACCGCAACGGAGATAGCTAAATGGTTTATGTAAAATGAAACACTATCGATCACATAAACATTATTATAGAATGTTGCTGGTAAATTTTATGGGAGCAAAGAAGTAATTATCATTATGGATGCGAACCAGATGGGTGAACACGCAGTAATTACGACTACATTTATGTAAATCCTGCGTATCGAAGCGCATCTCCTAGGCCCATATACGGGGGTATGTAACCGATGGACTCGGGAGAGCGCTTGAATGGCATTCAAGAGGTCAGCGGTTCGATCCCGCTTATCTCCACCAAACAAGACTGGGAAAGACGCTTAGGCAAAAGCCTTGAAAACACTACGTTTTCAAGGCTTTTTGCTTTTACAGTGTGATTTTAGCTTTCGATAAAACCACTCCTTCAAGCCTTGGTTTGACCAGAATATGACCAGAACGGCGTTGATATCCAATGGTCTATTACGGTCAATACTGTTTCCAAACATATATGAAACTGCTGATATTATGAGCAGTATGTTTTTCAAATAAGGACAACTTGGTTAATGTGGTTCCGGTCATGAGTGTGGTTACGCGGTCTTCGCCGCAGACTCACTCTTTTCTTTTTCCGGCACAGTGGGAAATGCCTTGCTGAACTTCTCTGCGGCGTTTAGCCGCACACTTTCCTGAACGTGTAGGTAATGCTGTGTCATGTCGGTATCTGCATGGCCGACAATGCTCTGTATCGTTTCCATGTCGATGCCGAGAGCCTGCATCTGTGATACAAATGTGTGGCGGCAGCTGTGAGGAGTCAGGATACGCACCCCTGGGACGAGGGAAACATACTCTTTAAATTTCTTGCGAAAATAGGTTGGATTGCAGGGCTTGTCCTTCACACCGACTTCCCAGATAAATGTATTCTGCGTTTCTCTTAACTTGCTGGCGCACCAGCGGACATTTTCCGGAACAGGGTTATCCCGTATACTATCACGTGATTTTGGATTGCCGATATGAGGTGTACCTTTTACCATGTTTACGGCCTGCCGAATGTGAATGCATGAGCCGTCTGCTTCGATGTGTTCTGGTCCCAGTGCCAGAAGTTCCTGTGTCCTCATGCCGGTTGATAGTAGAATGCGAATGCTGTTGCCCATCCGGTCAGAAGGCAGTTTCTCCATCAGCTGCGTTACTTCATCGGAGGTGAAAGCATCTTTTCGCTTGGTTACTTTCTCAGACTTCATTTTCTCAGCAAAGCGTACGGGATTTTTGCGAATCAGGTCATTGCACTCAGCCTTGTTCATGATCTGATAGAGCATACCGCGGCACTTCGCAAGAGAAGAGTCTGCCTTACCGTTAGCGCGAAGATCCTTTAAGAAGCTTTCCACGTCAACAGGCTTAATGTCCATCAGCTTTTTATTCCCGAAGGCTGTTTTAAGAGTCTTCAGCGTATAGCTGTACCCCTCCCGCGTGGTGGGTGAAATGCTACACTTGTGACCTTCAAACCATGTGTCTGCCCAGCTTGAAAAGGTCAGCTTCGGGTCAAGCTTCAGCCCTGCGGCAGCATCCTCTTTGTACTGGCGCACCTGGTCTTTAACATCCTTCTGCTTTTTTCCGTAGAAGCTCTTGTAATTGCGCTTGCCGTCCGGTTTGTAGCCGATCATAACGGTGAGCTCCCATCGTCCGTCCGATCGAAGTCTCATGGCGCCTTCGCCGTTGGAACGTTTTCCGGCCAATTTATGGCCCCCTTTCTATTAAGAATGATACTGTTACACCCACGAATCTCACCTTCTTTCCGCTGGTACATTGATATAAAACCCAACAGGGTGAACAGTTACGTTTTATCTTGGTCAAGCCATGCCTGAAAATCTTTGAGTGAGATTTTCCCCGCGACACATTCGTCACGCCTCCAGCGGGCGGCCCTTGACCAGGACAGGAATTCCTCCTTCGTCATCATCCCGTAGCGCACACGGGCGTTATGGGTTTTGTATGATTTGGTATATGCCCTGATGACCGGGTTTTCCATCTGCCGACTCGTATAATTACGCACGGAGCCCATCTGCCTGCATGTCTTCGTGGAGCCTTCGATCAGGCGGTCGCAATATTCCAGCTTGCTGTTGCCAATTACAAGGAAATATCTGCCGCAGTGCTTGCATGGGCGAATACGGATTTCTGCCCGCAGACACTGTGCCTTGAGATAATTGTAGAGATCCAGAAGTGTGTCCGGATATAGGACTTCCTGAAACACGCTTGTAATACCCTGCCTGCGCATTGTGTCGACATCCCAGTTGACGGGATTGTCCATGTGCCCGTTGCCGACCAGCAGCTCTTCCGTGCAGACATGTGAATACTGCATTGTATCGAACTTCAGAAATCCGGAGTCGCTGGCCGATCTGTAACGCTCCGCTAATGTATAGCCGCTATCGTCTTCCTCTTCATTGAAGCAGGACTCCACAAGAGACTTTGCGTCCCTCACAATGTCATAA
The DNA here is from genome assembly GCA_963663605.2 of uncultured Sporobacter sp. Classification (GTDB taxonomy): domain Bacteria; phylum Bacillota; class Clostridia; order Oscillospirales; family Oscillospiraceae; genus Sporobacter. The sequence continues at coordinate 1,525,230 of CAXXVF010000002.1, read as the reverse complement.
AACGTGTTGCCGAATTTTCTGACGTCATCCTTATCAACGGTTTTAACCCAGTTGTTACTGTGCTCACGGTATAAAGAAAAAACAATTGAGAGTAAAGCACCGAAAAGAAAATGTGTCTTGGTCAGATCTTCGATTTGCTCATATATTTTCTTCCAGATCGCTTCGTCAGTATCCTGTCCGGTAAGCGAACCAAGCTCTTTTCCTATTTCGGAAATGATACCGTACGCCGTTTCAAAATCACCGTAGTAAAGGTCAATCAGCGTCTGGCCTAAATCCTGAGTTATCCGGAAATATGGCAGACGTTCGTTTCCACTCTGTTCAAATAGGTCAATGTGCTCCTGATTGTCCTGCGTGACATAGCAGCGCATCATGATACCGCCGATATAATGAAACCGAGAGTTCATTTTCATCCCTCCGATAGAATTATTAATAGAAATATAATCAATAAACCTATTGACAAATTAGAATCAAGCAACTATAATTGAGTTACAGTCGCACTATATCACAATCAGTCTATTATGTCAATGCTAATTTAGGAGGAAAAAATGAAAAACACAGACATGTACAATGACCTGCCAAACATCCTAAACGCGGACCAGCTAGCCTCAACTCTCGGAGTATCCCGGGCGAGAGCTTATCAGCTTCTCAACACAGCGGATTTTCCCGCGCTGAAAATCGGAAAACGCAAGCTCGTACCTAAGGACAAGCTCATAGCGTGGATCGACCAGCATACCGGGGGTGGTGCCATTGCCTGAATATGAAAAAGAAACGACCGCCCCAATTCCGTCTGATGCAACAGACGGGGAGCAGCCGTTTACACAAAAGTGCAAATCAAGTATAGCAGACGATTTTAGCGAAAACAAGACAAATGACGAGCTTGAGACTTTGTACCGTAGGATGCGTCAGTTAAGTGATCCCAATTATCTGAACGCATTATCCATGACCGAACTATATGATCGCTGCTTTGAGCAGCGGCCCCCTATCATTGAAGGCCTGCTTAACTCCGGAACCTACCTCTTTGTCGGAGCGCCAAAGGTCGGCAAGTCTTTTCTTATGGCGCAGCTTGGATATCATATCAGCTCTGGTATTTCGCTGTGGGGTTATCCAGTACATCAGTGCCCCGTCCTGTATCTTGCTCTGGAAGATACGTTACCCCGGCTACAGAAGAGATTGATGGGGATGTTTGGTGCTGAGGGAAATAGCAATTTCTACTTTTCTACTTTCGCCAAGGTGCTATCCCAGGGGCTTGAACAGCAGCTTGAATGGTTTCTAAACAAGCATCCTCAAACCGGGCTTATTATTATTGATACGCTTCAGAAGGTACGTGAGCTGGACGGCGAAAAATTCAGCTACGCCAGCGATTATGAAATCGTCAGCAAACTAAAATCCTTTTGCGACACTAAGAACCTGTGCCTGCTTCTCGTACACCATACGAGGAAGCAGGGCGCGCAAGACGCATTCGACACCATCTCCGGCACCAATGGTCTGCTTGGTGCTGCGGATGGTGCTTTTATCCTCCATAAAGACAAGAGAACCGGGAACGCCGCCGTTTTGCAAGTCACTGGCAGGGACCAGACAGATATGCGGCTGCATCTCAGCTTCGATCGGGACACCTGCCTGTGGAACCATGAGAGCACAGAACAGGAGCTTTGGAAAGAGCCTGCGGACCCGATTCTGGAAGCAGTAGCCGGTGTAGTAACAGCTGCTGCCCCTGAGTGGGAAGGTACGGCAACGGACCTTGTGCTCAGCCTGCACGATAAAAACAGCGCATTGGACATACAGCCCAATGCGCTGACCCGGCGGCTCAATGTATATGGTGACCGGCTGAAGGCCGAGTATGGCGTTGCGTATCAGAATGTACGCAAGAGCAACCTTCACCATATCATTCTCCGGCGGGGTACGTGCGATGAAATTGATATCGGCGCCGCTGACGAAAATATCGCACATATCGTACAATATCGCACGTGTGAGCCTCGCCCGCAGGCGCGTCCCGTCACCGGGGATTCAGGTGATGGGACGGTTTGGGATGATGCCGCCCGGCGGAAACCTTTTGTGAAAAGGTTTTTAGAGGGCTCCCCCGGAAGGGCGCAACGGCGCTTTTGATACGCAGTGTCAAAAGTGCTTTTGCGTTACTTTCGCAGAAAGTAACAAAGGCCCGGCTGACGCCGGTAATGGAAGTTGAATGATGGAGATTGAAATATGGAAAGAACGATCAGCGGAATGGTCGGCAAGGGATCGCTCAGCCATAACAACCGCGATTTCTTTGCTGAGAACGTAGATCAAAACAGATCGGGCGGCAACATTACCTACTGTCATGAAAGTCTTCGCAAAACCTATGATGAACTGTTCAGCGAAGCGCTGGAGCGTTACAACGCCAAGCAGAAACGTGCAGACCGCCGCATTGAAAACTATTATGAGCACATCCGGAACGGCAAGCAGGAAAAGCTGTTTCAAGAGGCTATCTTCCAGATAGGAAACTGTAAGGATACAGCTGTCGGTACACCGGAGGGCGAGCTTGCAAAAGATATACTGAATGAGTTTATGCAGACATTCCAGAAGCGCAACCCAAACCTCTGTGTCTTCGCTGCCCATCTACATATGGACGAGGCCACGCCCCATTTGCATATCGACTTTGTACCCTTTATAACTGGCAGTACACGCGGACTGGACACGCGGGTATCTATGAAAAAAGCGCTGGAGTCCCAAGGATTCAAAGGCGGCACCAAGGAAGACACGGAGCTTAACCAATGGATCAATTCAGAAAAAGAAGTTCTTTCTCAAGTGATGGAACGCCACGGCATTGAGTGGGAAAAACACGGTACGCATAATGAACACCTATCCGTACTTGAAAAGAAAAAGGAATTCCGAATCCAGGAGATTCGGGAACTGGACAGCAAACTGGATGGACTCCGGCAGAAAAAGATGGATATTGACGCGGTCGAAAATATTGCAGCCCAGAAAATACCGCTTTCTTCCAAAGTGATGCTTGATCGTGAGGACTACGAAACGCTTACGGCAGCAACGGAAAAGTATGTGGTGCAGGAGAAAAAAGAAAGCAAGCTGCGGACGTTGCTGAACCGGGCCGAGAAAAAAATTGAAGAGCTACAGACGAAGATCGGCGACCTGCTTGACACTATCCATTCACTGCGCGGTGAGCTTAACAAATACAAGGACGATTCCGTCATGGACAGGATTGACAGAGGTAAACTGGAAAGCGAGAATCGGACGCTAAAAAAACAAAACTCCCTCTTTCGATCCATCATCGAGGAAAACGGGTTGGCTCATCTGCTCCGGAAAAAGGCCAGAAGTCGGGATGAGGCGCGGTGAAATCAAAATACATGGAACGTTTTTTGGCGGGCGCGTTGCAAAACGCGCCCGTTATTCTACCTTTGGCCTTCTGACTTGTAATATGGAAATTTGGATAAAAATAAGTTATAATCCGATTATATGAATGTGAAATTTAAAAGCGTGAATCGAATTATAATGAGGCTTCGAAATGACATTAAGTAAAAAGGGAAATTACCCCAAAATAGCGGAAATCGTAATGATACTGTTTATTATATTGCTATTCATCGTGCTTGTTGTCGCAATAGTCAGAACAAACACAGGCGGTATGCCAAAAGCGGAAAACGGTGTTGTTGATCTATCTGGGTGGGACTTCGAAAAACAAGGGACCGTTCCGCTAAGCGGCAATTGGGCCTTTTATTGGAATGAATTTGCAGATTCGGAGGACAGTGCTGCTCCGGATTTATATGCCAAGGTTCCAGACGTGTGGAATCATTACGAGATAGATGGTGAAAAGCTGCCCGGCTACGGATATGCGACATACATATTGCGTGTTGAAGGGGTTCAGGGGCAAAACCTGTCAATGCGAGTCCCGTCATGCTCAACAGCCTACGAGCTGTATATCGATGGAAGGCTTCTTGCCAAAAACGGGATTGTCAGCAGCACTTCGGAAGGCTTTATACCTGAATACGAGCCGGAAAATGTGACCATAACCCCTGAGAGCGACAGCTTCACGATCACATTGATTGTTTCAAACTACTCTTATGCACGTGGCGGTGCATGGTATTCGCCTGTTCTCGGTACTTCCTCACAGATTGAGAAGCTTGACCGCTATATAACTCAGGTGGATTGGTTTCTACTTGGAAGCTTTATCACGATCTCATTGCTGTGCTTTTGCATATTCTTCCTAACAAAAAGGAATGTTTCGATTCTGTTGTTTGCCGTTTTGGCACTCGTAACAGCGCTGAGAACGACGGTTTATGGGGCGTATATACTGAGTTCCATATTGCCTTACAGACTGGTGGTTATAGCCGATTACCTTACGCTCATATGGATGCCATCTCTAATTGTGCTTTTTATTCTGAGCCTGTCGGATAAGGAGAAGTTAAAAAGACTTATGCCGGTGATTTTTGCAACCGCTGGGCTTCTCACAATGTTTGTAGCGGCAGCGCCAATCAACGTCTTCACGAAGACCACGGTTTTTATTGAAATATATGCGGTAACCAGCCCGCTGTATGGACTCTATTGTTTACTTAAAAGTAAAAGCCGCTTAAAGGCTGCTATTACTATAGGTGTTTTGGCACTCCTTACAAGTGCAGTCTTTGACGTGTTGTATCAAAATTGCATTCTTGAAGGGTTTTCCGAGCTGTCACCGATAGGCTTTTTCATCATGCTTTGCACATGGGGTGTAATCCTTGCAAAGGATTACACGGATCTCAACGAGCATGCGAAACAGTCAGCGGAAAAAGCGCACGCCGCTGAGATAGCTTTTTTACAGGCACAGATTAGGCCTCATTTTCTTTATAATACGCTGAACGTTATATCGACACTATGCAGACTGGATGCAGAATATGCAGAAAAGCTCACGCTCGACCTGTCAAAATACCTGCAATATTCCATGGAATTTAAAAACCTATCCAAATTTATCAGCTTTTCCAGTGAGCTTGAATTCGTTGAGACCTATGTGAAGATCGAGACGGCCCGGTTTGTAAATGGATTTGATGTTGTCTATGATCTGTGTGAGACCTCCGGGCTTGCCATACCTCCTCTGTCCATCCAGCCTCTCGTTGAAAACGCCATCCGTCACGGAGTCCGAAAAAAAGAAGCATATGGAACGGTTGTTTTATCTGTAAAGGAAAATGAAGTCAAAGATGGATTTATTATTGAAATCTCCGACGACGGCGTCGGTATCGAACCGTCCAAGCTGGAACGGCTGAATACGGGTATCCAGGACGGAAACTCCGTAGGCTTGATAAACGTAAAGCGAAGGATAGATAGTCTTCGCGGTACCAGCTTTGTGATTGAGAGCGAATTAGGGCGAGGGACAAGGATAGTAATAACAATACCCAGAAACGTTCGGGAGCTGAATGAAGAAATCTAAGCACAAATGGCTCCATTCCTCAGCAAGAAGAGAAAGGAAATGAAAAATGAGAGCGGTTTTGATAGACGATGAACACTACGCGCTTCAGGGACTGAAAATGCGCCTTGATGAAATTGGCGGAATCGAAGTTGTGGGAAGTTTCAAAAACGGAAAGCAGGCCCTTGAGAACATAGAGGATCTTAGGCCGGACATTGTTTTTTTGGATATCGAGATGCCGACAATTTCCGGAATAGAGCTGTTCCCTCAAATTCTTGATAAACTAAATAATGTTAAAATAGTGTTTATGACGGCCTTTACTCAGTACGCGGTCGAGGCGTTCGAGCTCAACGCTATGGATTATATCGTCAAGCCGGTCGAGACGGAACGGCTGCGGAGAACCATTGAGAGATTTAAGGATGTGAAGCCTCCGTTAACGGAAGACGTTCAAAAAACTGAGGTAAACTGTTTTAGGAAGCTCTCTATCCTCGCTAACGGAGCAGAAATAAACCTTGGCCTGAGGAAAAAATCCGAGGAGCTTCTGGCATATCTGATCTGTGCCGAAGGTGAATTTGTATCCAAGGAAAAAATCATGGAGACCCTTTGGCCTGAGGCAGAGAAGGATAAAGCGGCAAACAATCTGTACGTTGCGTTTTATGGCCTTAAGCGCCAAGGCGCGGGTGTTCTTTCGGAGTCTTTGGAATCCGTAAGAGGAAAGATGCGAATACGCTCCGAACAGATAACGTGTGATTTGTATGAATTCAATAACCTCTTAAAGCTATGCGGCAGTATTGACGATGATACAATCATTGCGGCGCGAAAGGCCGCGGAGCTTTACAGGGGAGCTTTGTTCGAGGAAAACTATTACGCCTGGACGAGTCTTCCGCAGGCGGAATTGGACGTTGCGTATCTTGAACTGCTTGAAAAAGCAATTACATATTGTATGGAGAGCGGGGACACAACAGGTTTAAGGTGTTTTGAAAAGAAAAAAGAAAATTACGAAAGCATAGGATAATGCTGAAAGCTAAACTTGCCCGGAAGAGAAAATCTTCCGGGCTTTTTTGTCGGAAAGCATTAAACATCAGGACTGCGTTAAGATTACTGTAAGATATTGTCGTATATAATTGAAAAAATAAGTTTTATTGGGGGGAGAGTTATCTTTGAAAGCGGTTATCATCATTCGGGAAAAAATGGTAGCCTGTTTACTGGGAAGTCAGATACAGATGCTGGGAAACATGCACGAGACCGTCGCCTTCCATAATTCCGGAAAAGCTCTGCAATATCTTGAAGGAAACCCTGCCGATGCGGTATTTCTCGACGTTGACGAAGAGACCGATTGGCAGAGCTTTTGCGGAAAGGTAAAGTATGCAGACAAAAAAATAGAACTGGTTCTTTTGAGCGGCAATCCTTTAAACGCGGTCAAGGCTTTTGAAGCGGGGGCTTTCGACTTTTTGCCAAAGCCTGTTGAGCCGGAACGGCTTGCAAAAACGATTGACAGATTCGCTCTAAGCGGATAATCCGGAATCGGGCAAATGGAATGAAAAAAGATAGATTAAAAACAAATGATGGGAGAACTTGATATGAACAAAAACACCGTAAACGCGACAGCGGTAAGGAAAAGACTCTTGTCTATGCTATTGGTACTATGTATGCTTCTGACACTGCTGCCAACGGTGGCGCCAATCACGGCGCTGGCGGCGGACGCTCCGTCGGGCTACACCACAGACAGCCACGGCAATATGGCCTACAAATATACAGGTGCCTATATGTACCGTCTCGATTTGCAAGGCTATTATAACGGGGATTGGAGACAAGTTACCTATATGAACAAGGGCTTTGGCTGCGCAATACAAATAAATGGAAAAAATTTTTATCCGCAGATCAAAGAAGGAACTCCATCTAAGGTTGGTTCCACCGGCCTGACGGTGACCATGGACGCGAACTTCTTATACAACGGCAAAACGACTCAACTCCTGTATACAGTAACGAACACAAGCTCCAGCTCCGTTACCTTCAATATGGGTTCCGCCGCAGATATAATGATTGGCAGTGACGATTTTGCCCCCATCACGCCCTTCGACGGCGGCTTCAAAATGTGCTCAACATACGAGTCGGACGGGTATGCTCAGCTCAACTTTTGGTGCGGCAGCGGAATTGAAGGTGTAACTCCGGTGGACACCTATTGGTATGGACATTACTCCAAAGCCGGTGTGAATATTTTCAATGACCTCTCGCCCAAAACCACGCTAACAGAAATAGACTCCGGCTGCGCGTGGTCATGGAAGGACCGCACCATTGCAGCAGGGGAAACACAGACATATTCCGTGCTGTTCGGCGTGGGCGCACCGGGCAGTGAGACGCTGGTAACAGGATATACAGTAGACTACTCCAGCACGGTTGGCACAGAGCCGGACGATGTGACAGTGGAGGAAGAGAACGATGTCACCCTGCCCACCCTTACCGAGCCGGGTTATACATTCGGCGGTTGGTACAGCGATTCCGACTTTACTACCCTCGTGAGCGCAGGCGGCGAGAGCTACATCCCCACAGACAATATAACCCTTTATGCCAAGTGGACGGCTATACAAAGTCCTGTAAACCTCACCCTTACGAAGGACGGCACGGATTGGACGGGGCAGAGCCTTGCGCTTTATCAGAGCGGCTACTATAAGTACGCCCTGACCGAGAGCGGCGCAAGCGGCGTTTACTCCGCCAGCGTCGCTAATGGCACCTATGACATTTATAAGGACGGCGTGGACACCGGCGAGGACGCGGTGGTTGCCACTGCCGCTACCAGCGGCACCGGCGAGGCGGTTTCTGTGACCGTCGGCTATATTACACTCACCACCACGACACAGTTGGACGGCAGTGCCAGCACCTCACCGGGAGCGGTGGACTACCGCATAGACGGCGCAGTTCAGCTTACGCCAACGGGCTCCGGTGGCACCTATACGGCAATTGTGCGAGACACCAACGAGGATACCTATGACATCTATGTTGATGCACTGGACTCCGATCAGGAGATCAGCGAAAGTGCGAATACTGTCACCGTCAACTACTTCACAGGCGAGGTGACGGTGACGCTAGACAGCGTTGGCTACGAGGGCAGAAGTGTCGTTCTCAGCCGTACGGTCGGCACAAACACCTATTACTATACGGCAACCTATGATTCAGACGGCAAATACACCGTTATTCTTCCAACAGGAACGAGTAATGATTATACCTACACTGTCTCGGTAGACGGTCGGGCATTGACCGATACGGTGAGCTGTGACGATAAGACCGCTGTTGCGGAATACTACACCGCCCATGTGGATGTGCAGAAAGACGGCAGTGACTGGACAGGTGGTACTGTAAGCGCCTATCTGGAACATGACGGTGTGACACAGAAACTCACCTACACAGACAGCACTGATTATCAAACAGTTCTCTTCTCAGACGGCACCTCCTATAACGTGCTGGTCTCGGGCAGCAATTCACCTCAGGACACTGGTTTTGATGTGAGTAATAACACAACACAAACCATAAGCTATTGGACAGTCAACTTCTACACCACAAATGATGCTAGTACCTACACCACCCGCATCATTCAGAATGGAAAAACCGTGTCCAAGCCCTCCACGCCCATCGTAAGCTGCAAAAGCTTTGCAGGCTGGTATACGACGACGACGAGAGACGTTTCTTATGATTATGCTACCGCCATCACAGCGGCGACGAATATTTATGCTAAATTTACTGTCCCCACTGTGGTAATAAACGATGTTGTCAAGGGTAGCAGTACCTACACCATTCCCAACCTGACTATTACGGGATTTCCGTCTAGCGGTACTCCGGTCAAAACGGCAATTCTGAGCGTGGACAGCGGAACTGCGCAGGTGACTTCCGCCGAAGGCTACACCGTTACCGACAATAACAGCACTACGGTTACCGTGAAATTCGGTGATGACGGTATCTCTATGGAAGATGCGCAGGCATATTTACGGGAATATGTGCTTGCTACGCCAGAAAGCACACCCCCCCAGACCCTCACCGTGACAATCTGCGGTGATACCGTTAGCGGCAGTGTAACGTGTTCCTCTATTACCATTTCACCCGTAACCCTAAATTTGAACGGCGGTACCGTCAAAAGCGGTAACCTCAGCTACTATGAGGAGGGCGTCGGCGCTACCTTGCCGACAGATCTCTCCTACTCTGGCTACACTTTTGACGGTTGGTATGATAATTCTGGTTTTCCCGGTGATGCAGTCACCGAAATTTCAACCAGTGCTACTGGGGAACAGACCTATTATGCAAAATGGACAAGCAGCAGCACAATAGACTTCGGTACACCGGTTTTTAACGGAATCAACTTCACCTATCCTAATTTGGATCTGACCTCACCAACCGATACGCTATATGGCGCATCCATTGCTGTCGAAAACGGTACAGTATCTGTGACAACCAGTTCTGACTACACCGTGTACTATGATTCAACAAACACCACCGCCGCCATAAATTTCAGCACCGGTATGAGTGCCGCTAATGTACAAAGTGTTTTACGAAACAACGTAACCTTCACCGTTACTTCTTCTTATCCGGTGGTGACCACAACACTGGACGGCAATACCACCAGTCTGCCAAGTGGGGTTACCCTTTATGCCGGTAATGGCACCGTTGGATTAACCGGACATTATTATATGTTTGTGCCAAACTCCGGAATCTCTTGGACTAATGCCTACAACACCGCAAAAACCTATAAATACATTGGCATGCAGGGCTATTTGGTCACCATTACCTCTGCTGCAGAGGAAACAATGCTGGGTGGGTTTACCTCTGACACTGGTTGGGTAGGAGGCAGCCGGTTGTCTGCTGGGGCTTATGACCCGAATCAGTGGACAGATACTACTACTCATAATGATTTGTGGAAATGGGTCTGCGGTCCGGAGGCAGGGGCTACGTATAGTTACACAAACTGGCATGCAGGCCAACCAGATGGCTCAGACACTTACTGTATGCAGATTCACTACGAAGGCATGTGGGATGATGTTAATGCGAATTATAGTGGCTGCGCCGGCTATTTTGTCGAATTTGGCGGCTATACCACCGACCCCGGTAACCCTTCCACCGCCTTGACCGTTACCGGAACCAACACAGTTAGGGTTCCCACCGCCAGCGGTAGTGATATCTACGCAAACGGTGAGGCACTTATCATAAGCGGATCAAATGCTTATTGGGATGTGAACAGTAACAGTGTGGTAGATGGCGAGGATACCGTAATCTCTTCCAGTGTTTCTTCAAGCACCACCATTTACGCCGGAACAACGACCAGTAGCACCTCGCCGCTTTCCGGGCAGATCACAGTTCTAACCGGTTCAACCGTTGGAACAATTAAGGGCGGTAATTTCTCCGGTCCGGTCTGTGTGAACCTCTCCGGCGATGTGGATGTAACCATTGACCTTGATAACATCACGATGATAGCGGTCATTGGTACCCTCACCTGTGGTACAGGAGACGTAAAACTGACCGCCACCAGTGACCTTGATGCCGAACGTGTGCTTGCCATCAATGAGACCTCTAGTGTCCTTGATAGGGACAAATTTACCCTAAACAGCGGCAACAACGCCGTGATCGTTGTGGGTGACGAGTTGCAAATCTCAGGCTATGGTGTCAATACCGATGACAGTGTAACAACTACCCTTACAGGCACCGCACCCGCTTATATTACCGCCACGGTTGAGGTGCAAGAGAACGGCTCTCTTGCCGATGCGGAGAGTGTGGTTTTGAAACCGGAATCCGGTGACAGTATTACACTGAACCGCAGTGCAGCCGGAGTTTTCAGCTACACCGGTTTGATGTCTGAGACCACCTATACCCTTTATGTCAACGGCGTAGCCGTGGGTAGCTCTTATGCGGCATTCCAAAGCGAGAACACGAACCAAGCACCAAACTACTACACCGCAGAGGTGACCTACAAGGTAGACGACACGGCAACCGATGCACAGAGCGTTATTCTGAAAGCCGATGGGAAAGACGACATCACCTTGACCCAGCAGACAGATGACGAGACCGGAGATTTGATTACTGGTGTGTACGAATATCGGGCACTGAGCGAAAGCACGACATATTCCATTTGCGTCAACGGCGAGGACAGCGGGGAAACGCTAAAATTTGCAAGCGGTGAATATGCACAGACTGTCAATCGCTATACTACCGAGGTCAGCTTAACCAGTAATAGCAGTGCATGGAGTGGGCAGACCGTTACCCTGCGAGACGACAGCGGAACGATTATCTATACACTCAGCGAGACCGAGACAAATGGAACCTACAGCGTCCTCACGGACAGCGACTACGTCGGAACTTATAACATTTATGTCAATGGCGAGGACAGCGGCACGGATATCACCCCTTCCGTTTCCGCCAAGGCAACATCGGGTACAATTGCCTATCTGACAGCCACCATCACGACAAATAAGGACGGCACAGCGACGAGACTCGGTACCGTTACCGTGGGTGACAAGGTGGCAACCGAAAGCAGTACGGGCAATTATTCCATTAGTCTGCCTACTGGTACCGGTACCTATACCGTAACCGTGGCAGGAACAAATGTGGGGAGCGTAACAAGCGCCAGCACCTCGCTGACCGCAAATTTCTACTCCGCAACCTATGATGAGAACGGAGCAAGCGGTACCGTTCCCACCGACGACACAGTTTATTTTAGCGGTAGCACTGTCACCGTTCTATCTGCCGGAGAACTAAGCAAGACCGATAATGTGTTCGCAGGCTGGCAAACAGGCGGAACCACCTATGACGTAGGGGAGACGATTACGATCACAGCCGCTACCACACTCACCGCCCGGTGGAGCAGTACAGCCGCAGCGGAAGCGAGCTGGACGGTAGACGGTACGACCTATTACGGCACGCTTCCCGAGGCGATCGCGGCGGCGGAAAATACCGGCCTGCCTGTGAGCATCACGATTCAGAATAGCGTGACCATCACAGAGAATCTCACCATCCCCGACAACGCAGCAATTACCGTGCCTGAGGGAATAACCGTCACAGTCGCGGAAAATGTGACTTTGACCAACGAAGGAACCATCAGCAGTAACGGCACAATAACCGGCAACGGCACGCTGGACAACAACGGCACCGTTGATAACACCGCTGCCGCCGCCACCAGCGGCACCATCAATATCACCACCGACAACTCCGGCGGCGAAATCGACGGCGGTACTATCTCCAGCGGTATTACCGTCTCCGGCGGTGACATCACCGGCCCCGTGGTCAATAACGGCACCGTGGAGGATGCGGATGTGACAGGTGATGTGACCAATAACGGCACGCTTACCAATACCGATATGTCCGGCAATGTGGACAATAACAGCGGCGCGGTGATTTCCGGCGGCACAATCACCGGCGACATAACCAACGACAGCGGCGCTTCCATTACAGGCGGTACCACCGTCAACGGCAACGTGGACAATGGAGGTACGGTTGAAAGCATCACTGTCAACGGCAATCTGGAAAACACCAGCGGCACGGTGACCAGCGCCTCGGTGGCAGGCACCACCACCGCCCCCGGCGGTACAATCACCACCGCCGAAGAGCTTGTTGCGGCACTGGGCGGCGCGGCGCACATCGACGCGGAAACAGGTGCGGTGGTACTGGACGGTGACGTGGAACTTGATGAGACCATTACTATTACCGGCGGCGATATTGAAATTGATCTGAACGGCTATTGCATTACCGGACCCAGCGGCGATGACAATGACAGCGGCGAAGCCGAGGACGGTGATGCGGCAATCACCATCACCGGCGGCACCGTGGGAATTGAGGACAACAGCACTGACGGCGGCAGCATAAACGGCGGCAGCGGCGGCGCAGGCAGCACCGCCAGCGGTGACGGCGGCGCGGGCATTGTGGTCAGCGGCGGAACCGTCACCGTGGGTGAGGATGTTGAGGTTGTCGGCGGTACCGGGGGCAGAGACGAGAATGGCTCCAGCGGCGATGGCGGCGCGGGCATTTCGGTCAGCGAAGGTGCCAACGTAACAATCGAAGGCTCCGTGACCGGCGGCTCCGGCGGTGAGGGCACAACCGGCGGCTCCGGCGGCTCCGGAGTAGAAACCAAAGGCACCGTAACGGTCTCCATCACCGGCGATGTGACAGGCGGCAGCGGCGCTGTCGCCGACACCGGCGGCTCCGGTGGAGCAGGTATAGTAAACGAAGGCAGCGGAACGGTAGAACAAAACGGCACAGTCTCCGGCGGCAGCGGCGGCGACGGCGCAACCGGCGGCAGCGGCGGGGCGGGTGTAGAAAACACAAGCACCGGAACGGTAGAACAAAACGGCACAGTCTCCGGCGGCAGTGGCGGCATGAACAGCGAGGGCGAAACTGCCGAAAGCGGCACGTCCCTCAGCGGCACGATCACGTATTCTGTTCTGGAAAGCGGACTTACCGGCATGAAGCTAACGAGCGGGAGCGCAACAACGGTTAATGCTGAAAACGGCCTGGTAACGGACAATACCAATATCACGGTGGAATGCAGTTTCCCAGCTCTGTACAATATGGCGACCAGCGTCACAGTGGGCATTTATAACAGCGCCACCGGCACCACCACGACTCTGGACAGCAGCTATTACACCTATAATTCGACCACCGGTGTCGTCACCATTCTACAAAACGCGCCGGTCACAGGCAACATCGTCATCACCGTGGCTGGAATCAAAAAGACCGGCACGGTCACCGTCACTACCGAGGACGAACTGATCGAGGCTCTGGAAAACGGATTTACGGATATTGTGGTAGACGGCAGTATTTCCATTAACGCAGCGGTTACGGTTCCCAGCGGCACCACTGTTTCCGTCGCCAGAGGCAAGACCATCACCGTGGCGGACGGCGGCAGTATCTCCAATAACGGCGCCATTACCGGCGACGGCGACATCACCGTGTCAAGCGGCGGCAGTATTTCCAATAAGGGTACGGTGAGCAATAATAAAATTACCGTATCCAGCGGAGGCAGCGTCACCAACCGGAGCGGCGGTTCTATTACGACCACCCAGACCATCGTAAACAACGGCACCATAACGAACGACGGCAGCATTACCTCTACCATCGCAAACAGCGGCACCGTCAATCAGGTGGACGGTGCGTCGAAAATCACCGTCACAGGTACAGCCGCAGTTACAGTCTTCAAGGTAAGCTACAATGTCAATGGGTTCGGCACTTCCCCGGATGCGGCGCTGAATGTAACAGCGCTGCCTAATCCTCTGCCTACGCCCACCGGCAGCAGCTATTATACCTTCAACGGCTGGTTCACGGATTCAAGCTGCACCACAGCGGCGGTGGCCGGGGCAGCCATCACTGGCAACACCGTTTTGTACGCCTTCTGGACTTACACCGGCGGATACAGCGATCATACAACCACGGAGGTCTCCGAGGGCAATGTTCCGGTCATCATAAACGGTAACTCTTACAACATCGGCACAGCGGAGACCAGTGACGGCGTTACCACAGTCACGGCCGATCAGGATGAACTGACTAGCCAAATTGAGAGCGCAGAAACTGGCGGCGAGGTCATTGTGCCGATCACCACTGCAGAAAGCGCAAACAGCGGTGCGGCGGCGTTGGTGCTCCAGAACATCGAGGACCTGGACACAAGGAATATGGCTCTCACCGTTGAGGTAAACAATGTTTCGCTGACACTTCCTGCCGGCAGCATTGACACCGCGTCCGTTGCCGCGGCTCTCGGCGCGGCAAATTACGAAGAGGTCCTTGTCACAGTCAGCTTGACTACGCTCACCGGAAATGCTTTGGAAACGGCTCTGGAAGCCGTGGAAAGCACTAGATCAGAACCGGTCGGCAGCGCGTTCAGCTTTACCGTCACAGCGGAATATGGCGGCGAGAGTGTTAACGTGACGGTCTTCGGGTGCTTTACCTCACGCACGCTGCCCATTGAGGAAGGCGGTGAGATTACCACCGCCGTCGTCGTGGAGGCAGACGGGACTCTCCGCCATGTCCCCACAAACGGAACGACCGATTCGGCCATCGTAAGCAGTCTGACCAATTCCACTTACGTTTTGATCTACAATGAGCAGAGCTTTAGCGATGCAAGCGGTAAATGGTATGAGGACACTGTAAACGAAATGGCAAGCCGAAAAATCATAAACGGCGTAGGTGACGACCTCTTTGCAGGCGAACGCAGCATCACAAGAGCCGAATTTGCGGCCATCATCGTCAGAGCCTTGGGACTGCCTGCAGACGGCACGACTGACTTTAGTGATGTGCCAGAAAGCGAGTGGTACGCCGGCGCGGTGGGTACAGCCTATGAGTACGGCATTATTAACGGTAAATCGTCCGATCTGTTTGACCCCTTAGCCAGCATCACCCGTCAGGAGGCCATGGCAATGGTGGCTAGAGCCGCCGCAATAGCGGAGCTTGAGGGCGAAACGGCAGCAGACCTGAGCGCGTATACAGATGCTGATAGTGTCGATACGTGGGCGCAGAGCTATGTGGAGTACAACGTGGCAAACGGCCTCATCGTAGGCAATGGCAACGGCAATCTCAATCCGCTCAGCAACATCTCCCGCGCCGAGACTGCTACAGTGGTTCTGCGCCTGTTGCGCAACGTGGGGCTGATTGATGTGAGAAGCTGAAACAAATATAATATTTTTATGCGGCGCAATAAGGCCAGAGAAACACGGTGGTTTCCCTGGCCCTATTGCTGAACTATTATGCGTACACGATTTCTTGATATACAATTTCCTCGGCACGGGCCTTGAAGTTGTTCATTGCACCAACTCACGCCATTTGGTCGCGTGATTTTAGTTCCTCAGTGATACCTTCGGCCTTCGCCAGCTGTTTTATCAGTAGTTCGACATGCTCCCGCGCTTCGTTATTGACATCGGCCAAATGCGGAAGAAGTTTTCCCGATAAAATGAGGCTGTTATAGAGTACGGGCTTGTGTTCCTTCAAAAATGTCCGGCGCAGAGAGCCGTATTTGCCGATAGAGTATTGTTTTTCGTCTCCGGTAATTAAATCCGGAATAAGGTAATCGCCCTCTTGATGGTATGTAAGCTCCATAAGAATTAATCCTTTCTGTTCTTGTCGTGACAATAATTTTGCTATCATTTTTTGACCAGAATATTGACCAGAACCACAAAAACACAAGCTGTCACGAGTTGGTATATAGTAGATAATTGCCGTCAAAATATTCCGGAAATCGGTCTAAATTGTCCATTTATACGCAGTTTTTCTATTATATTTGGAAACTCGGTCCATGGCATTCAAGAGGTCAGCGGCTTCTTCCCGCTTATCTCCACCAAAAAGAAATCCTGTAATCGCAACGGTTACGGGATTTCTTGTTTATGCGGGAAGCCATGTTGACGCAGCAGCTTAGCAAACTTCTGTGAAACGAAATCAGGCGCAATCGGGTGACCGTCGTCCTATCCAAACGGCTTCAGACTATCGAAGAACCCGGCTTCGCACAAGCGTGAGCCGGGTTCTGGGCGTATAAAAGTCTAAGTATTAAGGAAATGAAACATCTATTTGATATATGGTATCTGCAAATTCATTCGTCTGAAACTACTCCCACTTCGATTGTATTTCGTTACAGACGTCAATATTTTTTATTCCGATATAGCACTTTATTGCATCCCAAAACAATGTAATTGCAAAAAGAAACATACCGGCCGCCGCAATATAATAGAATGGATAGAGCGGAATCCGCAGGACTGCTGTCGTTGTATCTGCAGTCAGGGAATAATTACCCTGCATAACTATTGAATAAGCGCAAAAGGCTGCGGTGATGAAGCTTAATAATTCCAACGTGCCATATAGCAGCATTCGTATAACTCTCGGAAATTTTGGCAGAAATAGTGTCACATGAATATGACCTTTGTGAGTCTGCGTATATGCGAAAACGGCAAAGAGCATTACCAAAAGCAAACGCTCGACTATTTCATATGCACCCAAAATCCCTTGCTGCATCACACCACGCGCCAGAACGTCAGCGACAATGAAGACCATAATCACGACAATGCCAACATAGCCGACATATCCTATTGCGCCTGTAATTAATGAAAGAATCTTGTCAATTTTTTTAATCATATTAATAACCCCGCATCCCTAAAACAGAAGACCCGGCAGCCACGTGGAAAGCACCGGGAAGAACACAACAATGATTATTGCCAGAATAAGCGCGGGTACAAATGGCAGCAACCCTTTGAACGTCGTGGGCAGTGGAACTTTTGAAACGCCTGAAATAACGTAAGCGCACACACCAACCGGCGGTGTTATGAAACCAAGCTGCATTACAAGAACAATCAGCACTCCAAACCATAACGGGTTGAACCCGAGCGAGAGAATTACCGGAAGAAAAATCGGAACAGTGAGTGTAATCATCGGTAGCACATCAATAAAGCAGCCCATGACGGCGTAAATGAGCGCAATTATGAATATAACAACATAAGGCGAAACTCCGAGGCCTCCAATGGCGCTTGCGATGACAATCGGAAGAGAGGCGACGGTAAGGAATTTACCGAATACTGATGCGCCGATAAGAATTATGTAGATCATCGCGCATGTTTTCAGTGAGTTTTTTATAATATCAAGAAAGACTTTAAATGTAAATTTGCGGTTGATAATTGTAATTATCAGCGCCGCAAAAGCCCCGAAAGCGGCTGATTCAGCCACTGTAAATAATCCGGTAAACATTCCGACCAAAACGATGAGAAACAGCACTGCCATTCCCCAAACATCTTTAAGACCAACAATTTTTTGTAAAAATGTATATCTTTCTGTTGATCTGGGAGCAAGGGATGGCTTCCTGAGTACCCTTATGACAACAAAGGCCATGAGTATAAGCGCTGTAATTAAGCCGGGTATAATACCGGCTGCAAAAAGTTGTCCGACTGATTCTTCAGCCATAATGGCGTACACTATGAAGGGAGTAGATGGTGGTATCATAATTCCGAGGGTACCACCGACTCCGACAGCGCCGACGGATAGTTTATCGTCATAGCCATATTTGCGCATAGATGGTATCGATACAGCGCCCATCGTGGCAACAGTTGCCGGAGCAGAACCGCAAATGGCTCCGAATGCAGCGCAGGCTGCAATTGAGGCGCAAGCAAGCCCGCCTGGCAGTCTCGAGAGCCATTTGTCGGCCGCTCTGAACAGCCCGTCGCTAACTCCCGCAGCAAATGCCAGATTACCCATGAGCACAAACAGCGGAATGACTACAAGGGTATAGTTTGAAGCTGTGCTTGCTGGAATTTGTCGTAAGAGACCAATAGCGGCATCGACATTCGTGATGAGCGCAAAACCGATTATGCCGATAAGCATCATGGCCAGTCCGATATTCATACCGATCAGTAAGAGAACAACCATCACTATTATTCCAATAATAGCAATTGTAATAGGATCCATATATAATACTCCTTACCTGTTTCGTATCGGCTGCACCTCAATGTCACTGAAATGGCATCAAAGTGCAGCCGCACCCACAACGCAATAATTGCAGCGTGAACGCGTTCTTATATTTGAGTCGTGTTACGCCGCTTAATATGGTTTCGACAGCAGTTAACTTACTGGATACTTTTCGCAACCTTCATCGTACAGCTCCATAGCGAGGTCAAAGTATGCTTGGGCGTCAAAAGTATCTGTAGTATTGGATGCGATCCATTCTTCGTTATACTGATTTGCATAGACCTTAAATTGCGCAAACTCTTCGTCTGTTAGAGTGATCTCCTCGATACCATAATCGCTCAAACCGCTATCATGGCTGTCTTGAGCTTCGGCAGCAAATATTTCAGAATAATCATTCGCCGCAGCCGTAGAACACCAGATCTCATCAAAGGCTTCTTTATATTCTTCCGGTATATTGTCATAGCTATCTTTGTTCATCAAGACAATAAATGGATTTACGTAGAGCGCGATATCAGTTGTATAATCGATAACTTCGTAAAGTGTATTGGATTTTATGCCGCTCCAGTCAAACGAAAAGCCCTGTACAACGCCCTTATCCATGGCTTCATATATTTCACCGGCGCCCATAAATACCGGTGAAGCACCCCAATATGATAAGCAAGCTTCGGGAGCACCCGACATTGTTCTGATCTGCAATCCGGCCAGATCATCGGGTGTATGAATCGGAACTGATGAGAAGAGCATATTGGATGGGCCAGCATAAAGTTGGAGCACTTTAATGTCTGAAAGTTCTTCCTGAAGAGCTGGCGACTGCTTATATAATTCCTGCAGCGTATATGTAGCAGCCATTTCATTACCATATGCCAGAGGCAATTGGAGAACCTCGCAAAGCGGGAACTGTCCTGGTGCAAACGGCGTGCAGAACCATCCTATATCAGCGGCACCGGACATAACGCCCTCTAGTACTTCCAGGTGGCTGAATAACGTACCGCCCGAATGTATCGTTATTACAAGACCACCGTCTGTTGCTTCGAGAACCTTATCAGCAAGACTCTGATAATAAATTGCTTTTGAAGATGCTTGTGGATCGCCAATGCTGAAGTTCAATGTATGTACTGTTTTTTCTGTTTCTACTGTTTCCTTTGAAGCGCATGCAGTTAAAAGTGATCCGATTAGTAACAACGCCAGGAGCAAGGATAATAATTTCGACTTTTTCATATAACTCGTCCTTTCATTCTTGCGCATTTGATAATCACACCAAATTTATTGCCGCTGAGAAATACAGTGCTAAGGGAGCTTGCGAGTTGGGGCGTTTCGGCACAAATGGCCCAAAGGGCATATGTGTCCGAAAGGAGGCAACAAAACATACTACAAAACCATAAGACGTCGATAATTACGAAATTTTGCTCAATTTCATAATCACTGCTGGAATGGCAGATGAAGCATGAATACCCTTAACCATATCACCAACCTTTAATTTTGAATTTGCTATACATTGCCATATTTATAACATAATGTTATATTAACATATATTTCACAAAATACAACATATATTACATATTTTGTTTAGTTTTAACATTAAAATCTATAACAAAACAACCCCAAAGGATTAAAACCTAAGGGGTTGTCTGGCTCTTGAATTGACAATCAAGTTGTAATGGAAGGCTAGTTCTAACAGTTGTTCTAAAAATATGCAAAAAATTGATCAAATTAAGTAATTTGGGCCGCAGAACGCTTTATAATGCAGCATCCTTGAAAATGCGGTCGGCGAACTTTACGGGCCCCTTGAGGGGCGCTGCCAGCACCAAGCCCTTCTAGGGCTATTCATGCCTCCGGCTTAGCCGGAGGTTTTGACTTACTAATTAGTACCGCATCTTAATATTGAACTGTGCGAGGTCAATGTTGAAGTCGATGTGGATTTCATAATCAGTGCCGACTTCGACACGATTTATCAGATTGGCGACGATCATTTTCTTGCTGGCAGGTCTACAGCGTCATACAATTAAGTCCATGAGATTACTTCATCGTATTGCGCCGGTATTTCAACCATGCGGCATTTGCAGCCGTCCAATTCCCGTTTTGCGGTATCACGGACGGATTCAATGCCGTATAGCTCCTTTTCGGCCTCTGTAATAAATTTATTCAAAAAAAGGTAAAACTAGATGAAAATGTATTGACAAAGACGCGGTGTTCTTGTAATATCAAGATAATATCTTGTGATCACAAGAACACGGAGGGACGGTGTTGCATATGAACAAACGGATACTGGATTGCGAATGGATCATCCTGCGGGCTATGTGGGGAAAAGAGTCCCAGAGCATGGGGGAGATCATCGCGGGAGTACAGCGTGCGCATCCCGAGATCGAATGGAAGTACAAGACATACCACTCTTACTTGCGGGTCATGGTAGACAAGGAGCTGATTGGCTGTGATGTCCTCAATGCCAAAGAGAAGCGGTATTTCCCCCTTGTCACTCGGGAGGAGGCGCTGGAGCAGGAGAGCGAGACCATCCTTGCGCGCATCAGTGAAAAATCATTAGGACGAATGATGGCGATGATGGTCCAGAAGGCATCATTGAGCGAAGGTGACAAGAAGGAATTGACGGAGTTATTCCATACGCTTAATCAGGATGAAGGCGGTGAATCGCAATGATGGAGGAATTTATCACGACACTGCTCGTGAATGCCGCGGTGTTTTCTGTATTGTTTGGCATTCTGGTACTGGTGCACCGGCTGCTTGGCAAACGTCTGTCCGCAGTCTGGCAGTATGCGCTGTGGATGGTGGTTCTTGTAAAACTGGTGATTCCCTTCGGTTGGGAGAGCGCATGGAGCCCAATGGGATGGTTCACCCGGCCGCCCGATCCGGCGGCAGTGGTGGAAGAGATTGTTGCCGACCCGGTCACGGGTCCGATGCCTGTGATCGATCCGCTTATAACGCCGGACAACGGAGAGCCCGCTGTCGTTCAAGAAGCCGGGATACCTGAAATGCCTTCCGTAAATAATGAAACAGCAGCTCCTTTAGCGGCAAGGTCCCTGACCTGGGCGGAGTGGGCGATGATCATCTGGGGGGCTGGGGCGGCCGTTACCGCGGGATGGCTCCTGCTATGCCTGTACCATGTGCGGGGCCGTCTCCTGCGCAGGCGGTCACAGGTGCCTATTTCGGTACAGCGCGTATTTGCGGCATGCAGGCAAGAGCTGGGTATCCGGCGGCGTATCTCAATCCGGATGCAGGCTGCCATTTCAGTGCCCGCCATCACCGGAGTTTTAAGGCCGGTTTTAATCCTTCCCGCTAATCTTGAGACCGGAGACGAAGAGACGCTCCGGCATATCATCCTTCATGAGCTGACGCATTACAAAAACGGTGATCTCGTGATGATCCAGATCATGAACGTATTGAATGTATTGTATTGGTTCAATCCCCTTGTCTGGCTGTGCTTCAGGCTGATGCGCAAGGATATGGAGACCATCTGCGACCAGCGGGTCCTGGGGATGACTGCCCGGGAGCGGCAGAGCGGGTATGTAGCGATGCTCCTGCGGTTCGCGAGCGCAACTCCGGGCAGACGGATGTGCGCCGCGATGAGCGTCAACGACGGGCGTGCGGACATGGAGGAGCGCATCCGCAATATGTGCCGGCGGCGCAGGATGGGCCGGGGCATGAAGGCGGCGGTGATATTGATCGCGGTATTGATGCTGGCGGGCGGGGTATTGACCGCGTGCAGGCCGGCAACGGGAACAGGAGAAAGCGTCGGCGCAGGGACTCAGCTTGTCGGTGAATCCGAGGAAGGCCAGGAAGGAGAATCCGCGATGGCGGAGGAGCTGGAGCCTACATCCGTACCGGAGGACACGCAGGTTGAGGATGACCAGAATGCGGTCACGACGCCGGTATTGATCAGAGGCGCGCTGGTGGGCGGTTTGATCCAGGGAGAGTGGCTGGATGCGGATGCGTTTTACAAGAGCGGCGCGGTGGACTTCGACGGGTACCGCTACGACGTGTATGGGGATGATAAATTCATGGGAGAAGCCTTGGGAGGGCCGCTCATGAGTTTCCAGACCGGGGAGCGTCTGGAGCTGGATGGAGATGTTTACGATTCCTATGTAGATCTGTATGGGGATGACGGACAGGAGGTGCCGTTTGATATCGCGCTGCAGGGGGACTGGGATCTCTATCCCAGGACGTATACCGGGCAGGACACGGACCCGGAGGAATACCTGGCTTTGGCAAAAAGCCTGTTGGCTCAGGAGGGGCTTGCCGATCCTGTCACCTACCTTCATCAGGTCGTTACCGTGGACCTGGACGGGGACGGAACCAGCGAGGTGTTGATTGCCGCCGACCATACGATGACTGGGGACGAATATCCTGAAACAAAGAAAGGGGATAATGCCATACTGATATTCCGCCGGATGAACGGGGAACAGGCCATCGACCAGACTGTGGATGCCTATATCGTTCCGGAAGATCCTGAATACCTCACGAATTACAGGATTCATTTCTCGGTGATGAGCTGCGCGGACCTGGACGGGGACGGCTGCCTGGAGGTTATCGCCTGGCGCTACAACGCCTGGGGGGTGGAATACAACGTATACAAACTCGCAGGCGATCAATTGGTGCGGGTGGCGTCCCACGACTTAGGTGTTTGAGTAAACGTTGAATACCCTGATCGGCGCATTGTACTAAATCAGCGGCTGCTTCCCGCATATCTCCACCAAACAGAAATCCTGTAATTACAATGGTTACAGGGTTTCTTGTTTTTGCCAGTTAGCTTATAAAATCGGCCGAGTTTTAACAGTTGTTCTAACACGGCATGACTTGCGCTGAAAACGAGCTTTCGAGTTTGCCCGCGATGCTTTTTTGCATGTCGCCGTGCATTCGTTTTGTTGTCTGCAGAAAAACCATATTGTATTGTTCTTGTATGTTTGGTACTATATCAACATGAGAAGTAAAAATTTCACATTATAATTTACCACCCGGAAGGGTTTTGTTTTTTGGAGGTATTTATGAGTTTATATTGGCCAATTGCACTCATCGTCTCGTCAGGCATTTTTTATCATGTTTGCGCAAAATCCGTGCCCGACACAATCAACCCGATGGCAGCCTTGACAATAACATACTTAATCGGCGCCGTTTCATCCGTGGTGCTTTATTATGCCTTAAACCGTGGAGGGAATTTGCTGCAGGAGTACACACATATTAACTGGACGCCTTTTGGACTTGGTATTGCCATAGTCGGCCTTGAACTTGGAAATATATATATGTATAAGGTCGGGTGGAATGTCAATTCCGGCTACGTGCTGCAGAGTGCCATCATTGCAGTTGGGCTGCTTTTTGTTGGATATCTGGTCTTTAAAGAAGTAATAACATGGACAAAGCTCGTTGGTGTTGCCATTTGCATAATCGGCCTGTATTTTATTAACAAGTGACGTTTCGACGGCAGGAGTTTTTCTGGAATAATGACAATACACACTGGAGCACCGCGGCGGCTATCAATTAGCGGCTGTGGTGCTCCGGATTATCTAAAACAGAATCCGGCAGCAACCAAATCTGTCACAACAGTTTTGTTTTGGTTGTGATTTTGATACCCTTTTCTCCGCCCGTGTGGTAAAATAAAAAAATACAGTTATATTTGAAGCACGGGGCGAGCCTGAAGGCTAGGGGATTTGATATGTTTTACATAAACAATATCGAATATAGTGATCTGTTAATATTCAGCATTCTCATTAACACAATTATATATGTATTCCTATACAAACAAAAATCTCGCCAAAGTCATTCAACAAAACTTTTCCAATGGTTTATTTTATCCATAATATTAGTGGCTTTATTCGAAGTGCTGACGTGGATAATTGCCGTTCCCAATAATGACGCCTATAGACCTTATCATTATTTGTGCAACGTTCTTTTCTTCTCCACAAACACCCTGCCCGCAGCGCTCGGGCTTCGCTATCTGGACTATTTAGTATCTGTTTCCAAGGTGAAGAATAAAAAGAAATTATTTTTCTATCTGGCGCCGGTATATCTCAATATCGGGTTTGTGATCTGCAACATATTTTTTGACGGTTTTCTTTTTAGTGTTGATTCTGTGAATGAATATCATCGAGGGATCGCGGCTTATATAGGGAATGGATTTACTTTTCTGTTTGTAGCAATAATTGTTCTGAGTTTTTTCCGCAATAAACAGATGATTACAGGACGGACTACCCAGGTTGTTTTAATCCTGACTTTGCTCCCCGTCATAGGGGTTGTGCTTCAAATGCTGTTTTTAGGATTTTCATTAAGCATTCCGGCTTATACACTTGCTATATTCATCTGTTTTCTTCTTTTGGAAAGGAATGAACTGTTAAAAGATCCGCTGACCCTCTTGAACTCACGTGTACAAATGGAAAGTCGGCTTCAATACAAGTTAAAATCGCAGGAACCATTCACTGCCATTATGATTGACGTGAACGAGTTTAAAAGTATAAACGACATTTACGGTCACACCGTTGGAGATAAAGTTTTGAAGGACGTTTCCAGGATCCTGCTCTCCAGTGCAAATTTTGAGGACTTTGTCTGCCGGTTTGGAGGAGATGAATTCTTCGTTATACTTGAATCTGCAAATGATATTGGTCATTCCTATGTAAATAGAATCGAGCAGACGCTGATGGATTATTCTTCCAAAAAGCCATATATGACTACGCTGAGTTACGGACTTGTGTATGTAGATCATTCTATAAAATATAAAGTGGAAGAGCTGATCCGAACCACCGACCAGCTAATGTACAAAGACAAAATTAGCCGGAGGCACTAGTTTTATAGAAGCAGCAGCTTATTCCTGATTAGTTTCACCAAGCAGAAATCCTGTAATCGGAACGATTACAGGATTTCTTATTATAAAATAAGCTTTAATTTGGTCTGTTAATAATGATTATGCTTATTGTTATTGAGCATAAATACGCGACAAATGAATAAGGAAATAGCGCCTGCTCTGTGCAGATGCTTCCATACTATGATAAAAAGTGATATATTCTACTAAATATGAAATATTGAAAACATAAAAATATTAGTATGGAGGCAGAAGTTATGGCAGGACGTCTGGAGGGGAAGGTAGCTCTTATTACAGGTGGCGGCACAGGTCTTGGCGCTGCATTTGCTAAAAGATTTGTTGCGGAAGGGGCAAAGGTTGTTTTAACCGGTATAGACGCGCAGCTGCAGGAAAGCATTGCCGCATCTTTACCTGACGGATCAGCTAAGGCTATGTATGGGGATGTTTCCGATTTGAAACAAACCGCAGAAATGATTAATGAAACGGTCAAATTCGGCGGGAAAATTGATATTTTAGTCAACAATGCCGGCGTCGGTTTTCCGGGAGATGTCGTAGAAGCTTCTGTCAATCGTGGAGGAAAACGCTGGACGTAAATCTGGAAGGCACTTTTTATACGATGAAAGCTGCCGTTCCGCATATGGAAAAAAAAGGCATCGGCTCAATCATTAATATCGCTTCTCTTGCGGCGGTGCGCTATTGCCCGGATATGGCTGCGTACGCTGCGTCCAAGGCGGGAATTTTGGGATTGACCAGAGCCACGGCTCTTGATTTTGGTACATCGAATATCAGAGTGAATGCTATTTGCCCCGGATCCATTCGAACAAGACTTCTCGAAAAAGCTGTATCAGACTTAGCTGAGAAATTAAACACGGATATTGAAGGAGGTTTGGAAGCGTTCACCAGGTTTTTGCCGTTGAAAAGAGTCGGGCGTCCTGAAGAGGTGGCCAATGTTGCTGTGTTTTTAGCCAGTGACGAATCGTCATTTGTGACAGGCAACGTCATTATGGTAGATGGCGGCGGCGCTTTAGTTGACCCGTGCGGATCGGCCGAACTTGCGGCTATGGACAATTAGATAGCTTTTCGAAAAAGCCGTAAGGCGGCTTTTTAGGCAGTCAAAAAACCCGTTAATACCGGTTTTTTGAGCTTCTTCTACTGAACTGATTGCGTTAGTATATTTGAGCTTATTATTTCGGGGCTGAATATCCTCAGTCCGTTGATGTCCGGCTGCCGATTTTATGGTTTTCGATATCCGCAAAAACCTGACGCACAGACATGGGTTTCTTGCCCGTAAGCATTTCAAAGTCGTTGGTGCAGTAGCTCATCTGGTCCTTTCTGATGGCTATGCCGAAGGTAACCATTCCGTCGCTGCAGAAAGGGAATGCCGGATCTGCTTTTGACCAGTCTCCGTCGGTTTTGCGCGGGACGCCTTTTGAATCAAAAAAGCCCCACATCGTGTCGTCATCAATAAATTCATATACGACCTTTTTCCCGGTGACCTCAGATCCTATTGCGACAAATTCCTCCATTGTGTTCGCGGTGGGGCCGGTAATGTAGTAAACGGTGTTGTCTTCTCCGGCGCCTGAGGCGACACATGCGGCCGCTTCGGCACAGTCGTTTCTAGCGACATGCGCCATCCGGCCTTCGCCCATGTTGTTGGTCAAAACCCCACCGGAAGCAACCGCCTGCTCGAAGGCGGCGGCCATAGCCTCACAGTACTGCGCATCCCTTAAAATGATATATTTGAGCGGCTTTGACCTGATAAAGTTTTCCGTCCATGTATGGTCCGATATTTCGTAGCCTTCGTTCTCCGGGTCGCAGGCGCCGACAATGGATGTGTAGATGATTCTTTTAACGCCTGCGGCAACGGCTGCGTCTATCGCGTTTTTGTGCATCATACGGCGCTTGTCGCCAACCTGCGGGACTGATATAAGCAGGAGGCTTTCGCCGCCCCGGAATGCCGCCTTCAGCTGCTCCGGGTTTGTATAGTCGGCAAAACGTGCATCTACGCCCTGATTCCGGTATTTATCGGCCACTGCGGTATTCGGGCAGGTAAAAATAAGTTCGTCTTTGCTTTTTTTGTTTAAAATACTGTTTGCCGTAAATCCGCCGAAATTACCGTCAACACCGGTGATAATTGTTTTACCCATCATAAACCACCTTGCAATTTATAAATGTCAGCATCTTATCTTATTAATGAGTCTGCCGAGTTCCGAAAACAAGAGCCTCAGGTATCGGGCGTGCTTTTGTAATAATGGGAATTATTGGCGATTGCGACTGCGATAAAAGGCCTGTCGACTTTCTTGACCACCAAAGGACAGTGCTCCACGCCGGCAGGAATAAAGACCTGGCAGGTCTTGGTGATTTCAGCCGGTTCGCCATCAAAATACATGTCTACGACTCCGCCTAAATTCGTGGAATCTTCGGGGTCTGTTCCAATAAACAAAATCGTTTCATCATAATCGTGGACATGGGTCGGATGTGCATATTCTTTTGGTATCGGTCCGTTCCACCAGTTTCCTTCCACGGCCCAAGCGCCGGGATGGATAGTCGTATCGACATAAAACAATTCCTTCATACAGGGACCATATTTTTGCCTTAAATCGTACTTTTCTTTTTCCGGACCGCTCAAAGGAAGATTTTCATGTACACCTTTAGGGAAGCCGGTATTTGTCAGTATCGCCCATTTCTTTTCTGCCATTTCAAACATTCCTTTCATTCGGTATGCTGCGGGCAACAAAACTAGAATATAATTCTATAATGAGATTATAAAAAATACCCTCGAAAGTCAATGATTACTTTTCCCGCGTGGAATGAATGATGATGCTTTTTCGACAGTCTGAGCAGCGGGGGAACGCAAACAGCGTTTCCACGCTGCTGCTTTTATGCTTAGTATATGGGGTGAAAATAATTCGCGACGTTAGCTAAAACGTCATAATCCGAATCAAAGAAATAGTCAATAGACGTTGAAATCTGAGCTAGGAAAACAGGATTAGAACCCATATATGAATCAATAACGAAATCGGCATGATAGGAGTAGAAGCTTCCCTCATCTAAAGCATAGCATATATAAAAAGCATTCATGCCGTTGATTTGGTCGTAACCGGAATATAAAACATCGGCACTGCTTTGGCTGCTTATGGTTTGATAATAGTGATCCGCTTCATAATCAAAATCCGAGCCGGCAAAAGACGGGAGCGTCGCATTAGAGAACACGGCGATCTGCGCTCCGGCGGTCTGCTCGGAAAAACTAAGCCCGCTGACCGTTATTTCTTCATCGAAGCCGCCCATGCCATCAGGGTAATAAAAATACGCATTGGTGCCTTCAACTCTTATGGCGTCAGAAGGGATTTCCGGCATATAAATATCGCTGTCTGCCGGACTGCTGTTATTGTCGTCATTGCTGTTGCTGCTGTCGTTATCGTCCGTGCTCGTTACAACAGTTAGGAAATTATCACTATGGTTAACCAGATCGTTCATGTAATTGACAGCATATTGCGGGATATCCATCTTGGCTTTTAGATAAACAACATAACCGCATCCGTGATCAACAAATTCAAGCTGATAAATACCATCATAAGATGAAGGATTATAACTTAATAAATAGTATCGTACAAGTCTGCCGTTATTATCGTAGAATTCACCTTTATCCTCAGTAACAGGCCATGTGTGATAGGAGGTATATTCATAAAAATTATCTAAAGAAGTATAGCCCTCGTTAAAACAGAGTATTTCGAGACTAAACACGTTGTCGTCGGAATAGAAAAGCATACCATTATAATCATTGTATTCAGCAAATTCAAAGGATTTATTTAAATCAAAAGAATAATAGATGTCGCTTAAATCATATGCAACGAAATTGGTTTCCGCCTCAAACGTACCGGAAGGGCCGGACGGAGCGGATAACGGTCCGCCGCTGTTATTTGAAAGGACTTCAAATTCAAAGCTTTCTAATGTTCTGGCGATTATATCAAAATCCTGATCTGAAAAGGCCCCGTCTGTTTCTAACAATAAATGAAAACAATAATCGGAATTTTCACCATAGATACATATGGTGCTTATATCCCCGTCGTTATTACTGCCGGTCATATAATTTAAAACATCATTATAGATATAATCAGCGCTTTCTTCACCGTTCTCCTGAATATGGGATTCGATGTCAAGCCTCAGATTATCCAGACCATAATTGAAAGCGGCGTCAAAACCAAATTGAAGATTGTCGCTGTCAATAAATGTTTCCGAAATCAAAAAGGATGCGGTGTACGCCGTGTTTTCATACACCTTTTCATAGCAATAGTCACTTAGCTCAACGGATTGCCCCGAAGAAGTCCCGCCAAGGGGGGCAAAGCTGTTTGTTGAACTGCTCGTTGAAGTGTTGCCGCCTAAATGGCAGCCCGATAATAAAACAACGAATACGATTAATATGTATATGATTTTTTTCATATGCGTTCCTTTCTTTTTATTGTTGCATGAAAAGTACTATAATTGAATTTTAACCAAAATGCAACAATAAAGCCCTCGCGAAAATGCAAATTGTAAGGCATGCTATTTGCATTTTGGCAATGACGATTTTAAAAGCATAATGATGAATATATTTAAAGAAGAAGCGCTTTCAAATATGCATGCCTGACAAATACTGCGTCAAGCTCAGAGGGCATTTGCATATTTGACTGAGCACTTTCCCGTTTTTCTTAATCAAGTGAAAAACCTGCGGCCATTATGGCTGCAGGTTTATTATTTGGTGTTGAAGCAGTGCTGCCGCTATTCAAACAAATCAATCATCCAGCGTCTGAGTACATATTTTATTGCCACCAAGATTGAAATAGCAATGAGTATGATCAGCAGACCCGTCGGCTCGTAGCCATCCAGGGCAATACCAAGCGCAACGCCCGCGGCAGGCGGGTGCTCGGTGTTTGTTATTGACATCATAAAAATAGAAAGAGCGACTGCCAGCGCGCCTGCAATAATAACCACGCGTTGGATATCATGATCGAAAATTATGCCTTCCAGGAAGCGCATCCCAACGGCAATGCCGATGCCCACGAGGTAGCCCCCGATAATTCTGCGTGGATTACTTGTTTTTTGATGAGGCATCGTAAAAACAACGAAGCAAGTTGCGCCAAAGGCGACAAGAACGGCGTCGTTAAAAATAAAGTCCATAAAAAGCAGTATTATGGATATCGCCGCCGCCGCCATTAGGCACTGCAGGATATATTTTTTCTTATTCCGTTTAAACTTCGCGTCTATAATATAAAATCTTCGTTTGGTTTTATTCTCGTTCATCTTACAAAATACTCTTTTCTGATTATGTAAATATAGAATACAGTAGCAATATTATCTCAGATATTTGAAAATTACAATAGTATAACCTGTCCTTTCAAGGTTAGGGGACAGGCGCTTCGTTTGCGCATAACCGTATAAAGACCCAATACAAAAAAATCCCTGCAGGCTGCCTGCAGGGATTTTTGCTTGTCTTCTTATCCTTGGTTGAATTCGACGCCGAACCCGCCGGCCGGATAGCTCCAGCTCTTGACGATTTTGCCTTTGGACAATACGCGGCATGTGCCGCATTCGAGGCAGCCCTCGTGGTTGAAGGTTAATTCGCCGTCTTCATATTTGTAGAGCCTGGCAGGGCAGGCCATCACGAGCTGCCGGATCACATCCGCGTTCTGATAGGCCTTGTCTATTGTGATATGGGGATTGTCGTCATCCGTATAAAAGCGGTCTGCTCCCAGTTTGTCGTCCAAACTCATTTTTGCCATTGAAGATCATCCTTTTTAGTTCAGTATTGGCCGCAGCGATGAACGCTACATGGCCCCGGCCGCTTTGATGCCAAGCTTGCCGATTTCGGCGATGCCGCCGATTTTGTTGACGACAGGCATTATGGATTTTATCAGCCTTACGGGCCGTTTGCCGTCCACGACAAAAAGCTCGCGCATCATATCGTCCACTGCCGATGGCAATTCATTGAAAAGCTGGTGCGAGCTCAAAAGGGCCGGCATGTTCTGATAGTGTTTGAGGTCCCGCATGATAAAGCTCTTTTCCAGCAGCGTCCGGTATTGAGACAGCCCAAAGGCCGAAAAGTCGCCTTTTTCCTTTGCTTTCAGGATAGCCTCGGCAGCCAGGCGACCGGATTCGATGGCAAGGTCCATACCCCGGATCGTATAGCCGAGATTCATAACAAAGCCGGCGGCGTCGCCGGCGATCAGCACGCCGTTCCAGACAAGCTCCGGGATCATCTTGTAACCGGCTTCGGGCACAAGATGCGCGGAATATTCAAGAAGCGTTCCGTTTTTAATGAGCGGCGCGATGATTGGGTTGGTTTTGAAGCGCTCCACCATTTCGGGAACTTCAATATTCCTGCCGCTTCCGATATCGCTTAAAGTGACGACCGTACCGATGGATATACTGTCCTTGTTCGTGTAAAGGAAGCCGCCGCCGACAGCGCCGCCCGTGGGGTCTCCGGCTACCATCCAGGCCGCGCCCTCGCCGTTTTGGACGCCGAACCGGTCCGAGATCGTTTTTTCGTCGAGGCCGATGACCTCCTTTACGCCGACGGCCACATGATACGGCGACAGTTCCTTTTTCATGCCTATCTGCTGCGACAATAACGAATTGACGCCGTCGGCCAGCACAACAACGTCCGCCATGAGTTCATCGCCGGTAGCGAGGACGCCGCACACTTTCCCGTCTTTTTGCAGAAGCTTATCCACATGGATGCCGGTGATGTACATGGCGCCCTGGGCTTCCGCCTGCTCGGCAAACCACCTGTCGAACTTGGACCGCAAAACAGAATAGGAGGCGCAGGCGGGGTCCTTCAATTTATCTGAACCGTATTCGACCGTCATGGCGCCCGACGCCGTCATCATGGAAACACGTTCCTTGACGATCTTCCTTTCCACGGGAGCAGTTTCGGCAAAATCGGGGATCAGTTTTCTGAGACTGTGGCCGTAAAGCCGGCCGCCTGTCACATTTTTGGCGCCGCAGTAATTGCCGCGCTCGATGACCAAAACCTCCAGCCCGGCCTTGGCCAGCGTATAGCCTGCGGCCGACCCGGCAAGTCCGCCTCCGACGATTATGACGTCAAATTTTTCTTCGCTCATTATGGATCACTTCTTTCCCGTTTGAATTGGATAACGACACATTCGGGCGTGTTGATAATTTCTAAAATGCGCCTGATTATAGGCGGCAGGAAAATCGTAGTATCCCGAAAGGCACCGCGTTGGATTTTAAATAATGTTTAATGCCATGTTTATTATAAGCCCTGTATTACCATAAAGGAAATTAATTGTTTTTTTAGTGGCTATAAGATTTGTTTATATAGCGGCCGCGATGCAGTCAAACAATATGCTGTGCCGCGAAGCCCGCCGCGGTAACGACGGCATAACGATATCCGGCCGAATCGACGGTTATCATAACAATAAACATTGTTAATTACAATATAATTTGAAATAAAAAACATTAAGAGCAAAATAATAAATTATTTTAATAGCCACAACAAATATAATTAATTTCCATTATAGCAAGCATGGCATTATAATGGGGGCGAGCGATACGAATGGAATGCCGGAGTTTATTTGGAAAGGAATCAATAAAAGTGGGCAACAAGTTGACAGATACAGCTTTTAACATTTTTGATAAAGTGTTTTTAAACGGGACGCTGTTTATGCTTGACAAACTTCTCAATACGTTGGCAAAGGCGGCGCCTGCATTTAAAAGGGAACTGGAGGCGCAGGACGCCACGGTTCAGATCAGGATTCGGGACAACAGCAGCGGCCGGCTGCTAACCTTCCATTACGGAGAGGTGACCGGCAGAACCGGCGTTTTTGAAACGGCGGAAGTAGAAATGGTTTTCGAGGACGAGACTATCGCCCGTAAAGTAATGTCCGGTCAGATGATCGGAAAAACCGCCGAATTCGTGGCGGCCGCCAAAAACGGTTCGTTGGTTTTAAACGGTCCGGATGAAAAAGCGATGTGGTTTTCTTCACTGCTGCTGAAAGTGTTCGCTTTTGACGTTTTGTATCTGGGGAACTTTGGTGTCGCAATGCAAAACGGCGAGACGCGTTACGTTACGGGCACGAACGGCGGGCCGCTGTTCGTCTACGTCAAGGACGGTAAGATCGTCCGCGTGACGCCGATAGATTTTGACGCGGAAGACGCCGAGCCGTGGACGATCACAGCGCACGGCAAAAAATTCACGCCGCCCAGAAGAACGACGGCGACGGCTTATGCGATTGGCTGGAAGTCCCTTGTTTATTCGCCCGACCGGCTTCTTTACCCGCTCAAGCGCGTGGATTTCGACGTAAACGGCGAGCGGCATCCGGAAAACCGGGGCATCTCCGGATACGAAAGGATTTCCTGGGACGAGGCGCTCGATATCGTGGCCGGAGAGATCATGCGCGTCCGGCAGACTTACGGGCCGGGCACCGTTTTCCATTCGAGGGGTTCCCATCACAACTGGGGCACCGTCGGCTACTTTACCAGCGCCTCCAACCGATTCTTCAACTGTATCGGCGCGACGAGCACGCTGATGAATCCCGACAGCTGGGAAGGTTATGCCTGGGGCGCCGTCCACCATTACGGCAATTCGGTCAGAAGAGGCGGCACGGAGCCTTATTCGACCGTCGAGGACTGCATGAAAAACGCGGAGATGATCGTCTTCTGGTCCTCAGACCCGGAATCGACGTCAGGCGTGTACGGCGCGCAGGAGGGGACAATCCGCCGTGAATGGGTCAAACAGCTGGGCATTCCGGTTGTACATATCGATCCGTACCTGAACAGTACGGCGTCCTTTATGGGCGGCCGCTGGATCGCGCCCAGGCCGGGGACCGATACGGCGATGGCGCTTGCCGTTGCATGGGTATGGCTGGAAAGCGGATCGTACGACAAGGAGTATGTCGCCGGGCGCACGCAGGGGCTGGAAAAATGGGCCGAATATATAAAGGGCCAAACGGACGGTACGCCGAAAACGCCGGAGTGGCAGGCGGCCATAACGGGCGTCCCGGCCAGGGTCGTCCGCGCGTTGGCGGAAGAATGGGGAAAACGCAGGACGTATCTGGCCTGCGGAGGTATCAATTCCTTCGGCAGCGCCTGCCGTACCGCTTACGGGACGGAATGGGCCCGCGCCATGGTCTGCCTCGCCGCGATGCAGGGCGTGGGCAAGGAGGGCGTCAACTTCGGCGGGCTGCAGTACGGCACGCCGCTCGACAGCCATTTCTGGTTCCCCGGTTACGCCGAAGGCGGTTTTTCCGGAGATTACATAGGCTCCGGCGCCGGTATCCAGATGTATAACCGTATGCCGCAGTCGCCGTCCGTCAACTCGGAATATCAGCGCATCCCGCGCCTTCGGATCCCGGAGGCGATCCTGGAGGGGCATGCGGAAGCGCACGATATGAATAATTACTGCGTCCACGGGCAGTTCCGGAAAATCAAATACCCGGCGCCCGGCCATTCCACGGTGAAAATGTATTACAAATACGGCGGTTCATACTTCGGTACGCAGCCCGAGTCGAACCGTTATGCAAAAATGTATCAGAGCCCGGACATTGAAATCGTCGTCAACCAGTCCGTCTGGATGGAGGGCGAGGCGCGATTTTCCGATATCATCCTGCCCGCCTGTACGCCCTTTGAACGCTGGGATATCGGCGAGTTTGCCAACTGCGGCGGATATATCGACAAGTCATTTCTGCAAAACAACCACCGGGTCATCTTCATGCAGCATAAATGTATCGAGCCCCTTGGACAGTCCCGTTCCGATTTTGATATTTTTCAGTCGATTGCCAACAGGCTCGGGCTGTGGCAGGTCTTCAGCGAAGGCAATACCGAGTTTGATTGGGTCAGACGGTGCTTTGACAGTACGGATATAGCGAAAATGGTCTCCTGGCGGAGCTTTTTGAAAAAAGGCTATTATGTCGTCCCGCCGCTGCCGGAAAACAGGCGGGACCCGCTCGCGCTCAACTGGTTTGCGCGCGGCGTTAAAAAGGATACGCCGGAACTGGCGCCCCTGCCGTCGGAGTTTTACGGCAGGTACAACGAAGGCCTGCAGACGCCGTCGGGCAAATTCGAATTTGAGGCGCAGACGCTCAAACGGTTTGATCCCGACGATAAGGAGCGGCTGCCGATCTGTACGTATATTCAATCCTGGGAGGGCGTTGACTCCAAGCCATACGAAAAATATAAACTCCAGCTCATCTCGCCGCACGCCAAATACAGCTTTCACACGATGGGCGACGGGAAGGATTCCTTTATAAACGACATCGAACAGCACCGTATGCTGATCGACGGCTATTATTACTGGATATTCCGTTTAAACCCGAAGGATGCCGCCGGGCGCGGCCTGAAACACGGAGACATCGTCGAGGTTTACAACGACCGGGGCAGCGTTTTGTGCGGACTGGACGTGACGGAGCGGATCCCGGCGGGCATAGCGCATTCCTATGAAGCCTGCGCGGATTACCGCCCGATCGGAAAGCCGGGTGATTCGCCGGAAAAGAACGGATGCATCAATACGCTCACGTCGAAACGTTTCATTACGAAGAACGCGCATGGTCTGTCCGTCAACTCCTGCCTGGTTGAGGTCAGGAAATGGGAAGGGGACGCAAAGCAATGAAAAAAGTACATTTAGTTGTTGATCTCAGCAAATGCGTCGGCTGCTTCAACTGCATGGTCGCCTGTAAAGACGAGCATGTCGGCAACAGCTGGCTTCCATATACGGACGCGCAGCAGAAACATGATGAGAAATGGATTAATCCCTGTAAGCATGAAAGAGGCGCGGCGCCTTTCACCGAGGTCTGCTTTGTGCCGGAAGTATGCCGGCACTGCAAGGACGCCCCATGTGAAAAAGCTTGTCCGGACGCCGTTTATACGCGCAGCGACGGCATCGTTATGCTCGACCCCGAAAAAGCAAAAGGCAACAGGGAACTCGTCAAGGCGTGTCCGTATGGAATGATCTCCTGGAACGAGGAGCTTGAGGCGGCGCAAAAATGCACCATGTGCGCGCATCTGCTCGATTCGGGATGGTCGGAGCCGCGGTGCGTTCAGGCCTGTCCGCTGCGCGCGCTCAGCTTCATCCGCTGCGAAGATGAGGAATTTGAAAAGCGCGTGGAAGACCAGAAGCTGAAGCCGCTGTATGACGGCAGCGGCGATCCCAGGGTCTTATACCGGAATTTATATAAGTTCAACACCTGCTTCATCGCCGGGACGCTTGCTTTTAAGCGGGACGGGATAGAGAAGGCGGCCGCGGACGCGCGCGTACGCCTGATGTACGGCGGCGAGGTGCTCAAGGAAGTCCAGACGGATTTTTTCGGCGAATTTAAGTTCGACCGGATACCTAAAAACATCGGGACGTTCGATATAGAATGCATAATGCCGGGATATCGTCCCGTCAAATGTCAGGTGACCGTGGGGGAAGAGAGCCCGTGCCTGGACGTCATGTGTTTTGAGCCTGAATAATAAGTGTTTTAATATTAATGAAACTGGAGGGTATTAAAATGAAAAGCTATAGTCTGGAACTCGTGCGGCGGAATTCGGGGGCGTTCGGCAAGCTTGCGGCGCTCGCCCTTATCGGTACCGGTGTTTATTTGGGATATAAAAATCTGAAAAAAGATAATGCGTATGACACGCTTTCGGATGCCGGCGGGGACAGCGCCTATGATGCCCAGGCGCATGAGGGCGAGGATTTTACAGCGAGGATACTAAAAGCGGCAAAGCGTATTATAAAATGAGAATGAAGAGGACTCACAGAGTCCTCTTCATTTAATAATATCTAAACGGTTGACAAACATGTCCGGATTTGGGTATTCTGATTATACAGGCATCGAAATGTTCAAATAATAAACGCTATAAACCAATCAGCAGATAATCACAGGACAAAACATGCGTTTGAGGAGGAGCATTATGGATTCAAAAGCGTTATACAAGATATCATACGGACTTTACGTTGTAGGGACGAAAATAGACGGAGAATATGCCGGCTGTGTTGTTGACGCGTTAATTCAATCCACCAGCGCGCCGGTCCCAACGGTCATTCTCTGCAGCATTCAAAAGAACCAGACAAATACGGCGATCAAGCAAACCGGCGCGTTTACGGTTTCCATATTGGGAACGGACGTCGATCCCTTTGTCATCGGCAATTTCGGATTCCAGTCGGGCAGAGATACAGACAAGTGGTCAAACGTCCCGCATAAAATCGCGGACGGGCTTCCTGTCTTGGAAAAAGCTGTGGCGTATCTGCGCTGCAAGGTGACCGATATGAAAGAACTGTCGACGCATACGGCGTTCTTTTGCGAAGTTACGGACGCATGGCAGGGCGAAGGCGCGCCGCTGATTTACGGAGATTATCAGAAGGATATGAAGTCTCAGACTATGGAGGCCTTTAAAGCGTTCAGAGCATCGAACGAAAATAAGGGCTGACGGTACCGGAAGCACCGCGCCGGCATTTATGACGGGATGCGCCTGTTCATCGTTATTAAAACGAAAAATCCTGTAACCTTGTGATTACAGGATTTTTGTTTAGAATCTATGCTTTAGATGCAGTTAAAAGATATGATATAATCAAAAAACAGTTTGGATGTGATGACCGTGCTTGATATTACGATTCAGCAGATAAATGCTTTTTTAAAAGTGGCGGAGCATATGAGTTTTACGCGTTCGGCAAAAGCCATGTATATGTCTCAGCCGGCACTGAGCAGAATCGTTGCTCGGTTTGAAAAAAGTATCAACGCATCGCTTTTTGTCCGTAAAAGCCATGGCATTGAGCTGACCGATAAGGGCCGGCAATTATACGAAGAGCTTCTGCCGTTATATATCAATGTATCAAAAGCGCTTGAAGCGGCCGCTGCTCCGGACGGGAATGAAAACAAAACACTTCGCATAGCCTGTCATACTTCCTTCGATTTGAAAAAACCGTATAACGCGTTCAGGGCCGCTATTGAGGAATATAAAAAAGCGCGTCCCGACGTTACGGTTACGATACAGCTGTTTGAACTGACAGAACTTAAAGACTCGCTTTTAGAAGACGATGTTGACGTGATTTACTCGGTCACAACCACCTTTGAAAACATAAATGCTCTCTCGTACAAAATAATAGAGGAGATCCCGGTTTACATAGCGATGTCGGAGAAGCATCCGCTCGCATCGAAGAAAAAGCTGCCGCTGGATAAACTGTCCGAGGAGGACTTTTATTTCATCTCGTCAAAAAGCGCGGAAAGCTATCTTGCACTATGCAAACAGCTTGGGGTTACGCCGAAAAAAATTATCCTGCTGCATAACTATCCGTCCGTTATTATGGAGGTCAGACAGGGGAAGGGGCTGACGCTTTGCGGTATCGACGTAAAATACACGTATGGCGCGGACCTCCGTTTTCTTGAGATACCCAATTTGCAGGATAAGCTGCAGATGGTTGTGGCCTGGAATCCGAAAAACATATCCCCTGAAGTGCGCGCGTTTAATGCGATGCTTCCATGACGGAAGAGCCTCTGTCATCAACCAAAGGAAGAACGTCAACGAGCCTTATTACATTGATGTAATAAGGCTCGTTTTAAGCGGCATTGGACAGGGACGGACAGGAAATATATAATCAAAACGTTATCAATAAATACGTCATTTACCGGCGAAAAAGTCTATATACGCACCTTTATTCTATGCAAGAGAATAAGCATAGGGCAAATAAGGAGAGAACATATGATTGAAGAAAGAGAACGGACAAGACGGGGAGATGTCCTCGTTATCGGAGGCGGCATCGCCGGGTGTTTCGCAGCTATAAAAGCCAGTGAAAACGGCGCCGATGTCATTTTGGTGGATAAAGGTTATGCCGGCAAATCCGGTCAATCGCCCTATGCCACCAGTTTTATGGTTTTTGACCCGGACAAAGGGCACAGGATCGATGACTGGATGGGCTACTTGAACAAAACGAGTGAATACCTCAATAACCGCTACTGGACCGAAGTAACGATTACGGAATCTTATGCCAGATATCAGGACCTGATTTCCTGGGGGCTGCAATTTAGTGAGCGAGGGAAAACAGCACGCGCTTCATTAGCGCCGCCCGGTCTTCTGGAACCACAGATTTTTGACTCCAAAAGCCTTTCGCAGATCCTCAGAAAGCAGCTTGTAAAGAACGGGGTTCAAATTGTCGACAGAGTCATGGTGACCGAATTACTAAAGCAGGATGGAAGAATTGCCGGTGCGGTCGGCATATCGCTCGACAGTTATGATTTGTATACTTTTAACTCAAAAACAACCGTTTTATGTGTTGGGGCGTGTGGCTTTAAACCTGCGGGATATCCGCCGCTTATGCAATTGACATGTGACGGCGAGTCTATGGCATACCGCGCAGGCGCGGAGATCTGCGGCAAAGAATTCGTTGATACGCATAGTACCAGAATAGATATGCCGAATGCACACGGCCGGATGAAAGTGCCGCCTGATCTTGAAGCTCTTTTCGGGAAAGAAGCCGGACACGAATTGTTCGGATCACGGTTCAATGTGCATGGCAATGAAATAGATATTCGTCCTGTGGAGGCATCACAGTATATATTTACCTATCTTTCGCTGGAGATCGAGGCCCATGAGGGGCGTGCTCCGATCCGTACTGAAAAAGACAATGAAGTTGTTGGCGGTTCCACGCTCGGAATGTCGGTGCGAAAAGCTGATGGTCTGTGGCCGGCAGACGAGAAGGGCGCTTCAAACGTACCCGGCCTTTACGCAGCGGGCGACTCCTTGGGCAATATGCAAAACGGCGCCGTCTACGCGCTTGTCGGCTCTTCCTCGGCGGGAAGTGCGGTGACTGGTGCGATAGCCGGGACGGCTGCCGCTGAAGATGCCCGCAGCATCGGGCGTGTGGCAGTGGGAGAACAAGAGCTCGACAGGGCGAAACAATTTGTGCTCGCCCCCGCCAGATGCCGGGGAGGCTTCAGCCCGAGATGGGTGACACAATTGCTTCAAAACACGATGATGCCATATTTCATTACGTATATAAAAAAAGGAGATCGTTTGAAAGCGGCGCTAACCATAATAGAGTTCATGCAGGAGCAGCTCGTTCCCAAACTATTCGCCCGGGACCCGCATGAGCTTCGACTTGCCCATGAAACTAAAAATATGGTTCTCAGCGCTGAAATGCGCCTGAGATCTGCGCTTTTTAGGACTGAGAGCAGGGGGACCCACTACAGGGAGGACTATCCGCGCCGGGATGACGTCAATTGGCTGGCTTGGACTAAGATAAGAGAAGAGCAGGGCAAAATGCGGCTCGTAAAAGTGCCTTTGCCAAAGAAGTGGCGTCCGGACCTAACATTACCTTATCAGGAAAGATATTTTTTCCGTTTTCCGGGTGAATAAAGAAAGCGTCTGGTTATAAAAACAATCTGTGTTTTGGGAGGTGTATCCTTAATGGCTATAGAACGTATTGATACCGAGCTGTGCAACGGCTGCGGCTTGTGTGTAAACTGTTGCCCGGCCGATGTTATCAGGATGGATAAAGAAAGCGGGAAAGCCTTCGTTCGGTATCCTGAAGATTGCCTGTTGTGTTTCTGGTGTCTGGCAGAATGTCCCCAAAGGGCAATAGTTATGTCAACTCTAAAAAAATCGCCGCTTTTCACAAGCTGGGGCTAGAGGATGAAAGCGCGGCAAGGTCTGAAAATCGCAAAAAGTAAAATCCTGTAATCGTAACGATTACAGGATTTTTTCGGCTTATATGTTTCATTATGTTTTATAAGGCGTATATACCGCGTTTTATTTAATGCGCGTGTGCTGATTGTACACGGCGCCCGGGCCGGTGGCGAAGTGAAAGATCGGTCTGTCAACCCTGCGGATGACCAGCGGGCAATGGAACGTGCGCTTGGGCAGATAGATGAGACAGCTCTTCGTCAATATAAATTTTTCGTCTTCTATCCAGAATTCGATTTCACCGCAAAGGTCGTTGGGGT
The DNA here is from genome assembly GCA_963663605.2 of uncultured Sporobacter sp. GTDB lineage: Bacteria > Bacillota > Clostridia > Oscillospirales > Oscillospiraceae > Sporobacter. The sequence continues at coordinate 1,483,751 of CAXXVF010000002.1, read as the reverse complement.
TTTTGAAATCCGTACCGAAAAAGGCGACCGTTTCATCATAATCATGCGCATGGGAATTCGGCTCGGCAGTTTCGGGATAGATATCGGGACCGCCCGGCCAGATCCAGACGGCCTCCGTGTAAAACGAGCCCTTTATGACCATGTCGTCCAGACTCAGCACTTTTCTATGGGACTTTGTGTCCGAGATGTCGGCGGGATCAATATCCGGCGGCAAAGTCGCGTCACGCGAGTCGCGTTTTAAGTCGGTAAGTATGTATTGACTGTATTTCGACATGGAAGGATCTCCTTTTCTTGGATGCCTGCATGAACTGTCAGGCAGGGTTCATATCTTGAGAAAAGTACTTGTCGGCCGGTGGTATCCGATATCAGTAGATTAGCATAACTTGGGAAGACTTAAAATCGTTAAAAGTAATAAAAAACGAATATTGGATTTGTGATACAAATCAAGATTATAACCGTGCTGTGACAAAAATTCATTTATTGCAGCTGTATCGGATTTGTGAGCAATGAAAATAAACCGCAGGTTTAGCCTGCGGTTTACTTAATGCGATACGCTGTGAAACGGGCCGGGATCGCCGGAACCTACCGCACCGCTCCGATGATGATAAGGACGATGCCGGCCGCGCCGACGATCCCCGCCATGACCAGAGATATTTTGACGGCGGCTTCATCCGTTGTTTTTTTGCCCAGTTTCATCTTGACCAGCTTAATAAGTCCGGGGGATTTCTTGAGTGCAAGTCCTCCCACCGCCAGCATGTAGATGATACATACCAATCCGCCAAGTGCCCATCCGTTCATAATGATGCTCCTTTCAGTTCGTTTAAATGGTGCCGTGCCGGTGCCGGATTATTGTCAGCCGACCCTGCCGGCGGACGCGGAAATCATCAATGTTCCAGGCCCTTGCGGATACGGGGCGCCGTATAGGCGAAAACCAAAGCTGCGATTGCCAGAACGATTCCGCCGTGCAGCAGCAGGTTCAGCCATGTCATACCGCCGTTCAATATGGAGACGTTGCCTTTGTATATCCAATAGAAGGGGGACCAGTACAGCACCCACTGCCATTTCTCCGAGAGGAACTCGTATCCGGCCACCGACGCCGCCAGCGGGAACATGATCATCTTGGTGGAACCCACGGCGGTCATCACGTCGTCGCTGTTAAGCCCCTCCAGAAAACCGATCATGATGCTTATAAGCGTTGAAACGAATACAAAGAGGATCAGCTGGACGAAATTCACATTGCCGGCTACGCCCATGATCAATACCATGACCGTACAGCCCACCAGAGACAAGAAGATGCCGAGCAGGCTTTTGCCGAAGATCCATGCCGTACGGGAAATGGGCGTCACGTTGATGGCGCTTGTGGTGTTGTCCATTTTCTCATCTACGATGTTCAGGGAAATCAGCATGCCGGCCATGACGGTCATCAGGAGGATGCCCATGTTTGCCCACAGCATCTTTATGGGCGGCGTTTTCACGCCGAATTCCTTTATAACCGCGGTGGAATCTTCGACCTGACGGTCATACTCGGAAAATGTTTTGAGCAATTGGGTAAACTCTACGACCTCGTCCGGCTCATTGCCCTGCGTCAGGATATAGGCGTCGCCGCCTTTGCCGACAATGCCGATGTAGTTGTCCCGCTTCATGACACGTGCTTCAACGGCTGCATAATCGTCAAAAAGTGAAACCTTGGCGTAGTCTTCCAGATAGGAGACCATCTGGGTGTTTTCGCCTTCGATAAATGCCAGATTGACGGTGGTGTCTTCGATGCCGGGTGCGAAGAAATTCACCGCGATCGCCAGGATGATGGGTATGAACATCATGAACAGGGACATGAAGTCCCGGACACTCACCTTCATGTCCCGCCCGAAGATAATCAGTGTTTTTCTGAACATAAGAGGCCTCCTATACCGACAGCGTGCGCTTAAAGCGCACATTGGCCCAGGTAAACAGCAATGCGGCCGCCGCCAGATAACCCAAAGCGATAACCAGTATGAAGCCTGTATCGCCCTTGATGAAGATTTCTTTAAACCCGAAAACAATATAGTAGCTTGGGATGAACTTCAGCCATAGAGGGTCCCAGCTGGGCGTAAAGTAAGCCAGCGCCGGAAGCATCATGCCGATCATCAGCAGATACATGATCCCGAATGATTTGACCATGTCGTCATAGTAGCCGGCCACCACAAGGCCCAGACCGGAGGCAAACAACCCTGTGGGGATCAAAAACGCGAGCAGCAGCAGGTAATTGATCCGTGTGCCCATAAGCGGCAGGATAATCAGCAGGGAAGTCAGCAGCATCGTCAGTGTCAGCACCATGACCTTGCTGAGCAGATATTTCCATACCGGGGACGGCGTGACGGCATACGCTTTGATGACGCCTTCCTTTTTATCCAGGAAGATATAAGCCGCTATGATGAAAAAACCCATCAAAGACCCGTTGAACGTGAGAAAAACGGGCAAAAGGTTTTCCCGGTCGTTCAGCAGCACGCCGGCGTCGGTGAGGCTGCGCACCTCCTGGTTTTCCGCCGCGTTGAACAGGAGCTTGTCGTCCTGGCCGTGCAGGATCTGAAGAAGGCCCTTCAGCCGGGCGGTCTCGTTGCCCTGTAGATAGTAGGTATAGTGCATCTCGTAATCGTCCGCATCCATAACGACGGCTGCGCCGATCTTATGCTTGGTTTCCGCCAGCAGCGCCATATCTTCCTCCGTATCGAGGATGTAGATTTTTTTGTCCGCCGTTTCGTAGAGCAGGGCGTCGAGCTCTTCTTTTCCCGCTTTCAGCGTGACGCGTTCCGGCTGGCCGTCTGAGTCCTCCAAAGCGTCGAGGTACTTTTCTTCCATGGAGGATACGGGGATATCCAGATACAGATATTCGGCTTCTTTGTTGTTGAACTGCTCCGGTATCACGAACAGGAGAACGAACAGTAATATGAATGCCATTGCAATCTCGACATAGAAATAAAACCCCCGGGACGCGATGACGAGTTCCTTGACAAAACTGGACCACAGCTTCATTTAAATCAGCTCCCTTCCGGTCACTTTGATGAAGATCTCTTCCAGCGTTGCCTCCTTCGTATGCATTGTGCGGATGTCTTCTTTCGCGATCAGCTCTCCGAGCGCTTTCTTATCCGCTTCATCCACGGTGGAAAAGGTCCTGCGCTGCAGCCGGCTATCGTTGCCGTACTCCACTTCCACGACGCTTTGGCCGTACTGCAGCTTCAGGTTTTTTGGGCTGTCGATCAGTTTGATCTCCCCCTCGACGATGAAGGCCACGCGGTCGCACAGCTCGTCGGCAATGTACATGTTATGGGTCGTTAAGAAAATGGTTACCCCTTTGTCGTTTTCCTCCCGGATAATATCCTTGATGACGGAGGCGATGGCCGGGTCCAATCCGGTGGTGGGTTCGTCCAGAAACCACAGCTCGGGATTGTTGAGCATGGAACGGGCAAAGGTGAGGCGGTGTTTCATACCCTTGGAGAATTCTCCGGCGCGCATTTTGCCTTTGCCGCTGAGGCCTACCAGCTCCAGCAGTTCTTCAGGGTTACGTGTGGGGACGTCAAAAAGCTTTGCGTAGAATTTAAGGTTTTCCAGGGCGGTCATTTTGCTGTAGACGTTGGATTGCTCGAATGACATGCCGATCTGATTGAACATTTTCCGCTTGATCTCCTTGACGTCATAGCCGGCTACCGTCACATTCCCTTTCTGCAGCTTTAAAAGCCCGGTTAGGATGCCCTGTGTCGTTGATTTTCCCGCGCCGGACGGGCCGAGAAAACCGAACACTTCACCCTTCGGGATCTCGAAGCTGGCGTCCCTGACGGCGTATACGCCGTCATTGGTATAGGAATGATAGAGATGTTCAACTGTGATCATATGCGTACGCCTCCCCATAATAAAAGATTAAATATAAAAAGCGTTTTTAAATATTTCCATGTAGTGATTGAGGTCGTCAACAGCCTGAGCGTAGTCCAGATTGCCGTCGCTGCCGAGACGGAGCAGCTGCTCCTCTCCGTATTTCTCCAGAGACCAACGGACAATGTTGATCGTTTCGGCAATGGTGGACGGGTCGCGGAACCTGGAATAATCGACGTTCCGGGTATAGATATCGTTGTATAACTGTTCGAAATCCAGGCCGTAGCTCTTGTACATTTCCATTATGGTGTGGATGCTTCCGGCTTGCTTGTAGACCAATACTTTTTGCATGAAGTCGAACATATGCGGATAGATTCGGCTGACCTCCATTTTTATAATGGAGACCTGTTTGATCCGCTCAAACAAATCCGTTTCGTCCCAGGTGAATTTATCGACAACGGCGTGGTAGAGCGTCCGGATGACAAAACCGATCAGCGTTAAGTACAGCTGTTTTTTGCTGCTGAAATAATGAAACAGCAGCCCCTTTGAGATGCCGGCGTTTTTGACGATGTTGTTGGTGGAGGCCTTGTCATACGGAACGGATGCGAACTCTTCGATCGATGCGTTGATGATCCGGTCGCGCTTATCCGGCTCGATGTTTTGTATGATGTCGTCCATGTAATCACTTCTTTCGGTCTGGACTTGAAGCTGACCAAAGCGGTCACCGACCATGTTGGTCAATCTGATTATACCACTGTTGACCAGTGTGGTCAAGAGGTGATTTCAGATATAGATATGATGTTTGTCATCGTTTCGAATAAAGAAACAAAGAGCATTTCAAAACAGAGTCGCAGACAAAAACTCCAACTATCTGGCAACACTGAAATGACAGTCAGCGGCGACGCTGTTACGGGCGTATCGGAAGTCGCGGCGGTTTTTTTAAAAAAAAGTTTTGACTAAAATCTATAAGATTTTTTAATAAATCGGCAATAAGTATGGCTATTATACTATTGCATAAACGGCATCGCTGTGATGTAATAATTGCAATAATTAAATAGTAAGGACAAAACAAGCAGAATCGGAGGATCAGCGTTTTTGGTTACTGAAAGGGAACAAAGAAAAAAGAAAGTTAAAATCCTGTTATTTATGGCATTTACGGTGGCATTTGCCGTACCGAATTATTCGCAATATCAGTTTTCGCCTTTGGCAGCAAGGATAATTGAGCAATATTCGCTTACAAACGGACAGTTCACATCCTTGTTTTCGGCGCCGCTGATCCCGGCGGTATTTTTAAGTTTTATCAGCGGCGTATTGGTGGACAAGTACGGCTTTAAAATTATTGTCGGCATATCCATTGTCATTACGGCGGTTGGCGCGATTGTGAAAGTGTTTGCGGGCAACTATACGACTTTGTACATCAGCATGGTTTTGGTCGGCGTTTCTGCCGGGATTGTTGTCAGTAATGCCGCCAAAATTATCGGAAGCGTATTTGACCCTAAGAAGGTCGGCCTGATCATAAGCATGGCTATCACCATCAGCACGGCCGTGATGATAGCCGCCATGTCTACGACGGCGCTTTTACCCTCTACAAAATTCGCGTTTGTAATTGTAGCGTGCTTTGCGCTTGTGAACGTTGTGTTTTGGTATGCGGCGGTACCGAAAAGAAGAAAGCGGAACACGGAAGAACTGGCCGCTCTTCCGAGCATCAAGAAATGCCTGAAAACGGTATTGTCAAATAAGTATGTTTGGTTTGCGGGTATTGGGAATTTCTGCGTATGCGGCACGATGATCGCCCTGAACTCTCTTATTTCTGCGGCGCTTGTATCAAGAGGAATGAGCGAGGCGTCTGCCGGGGTCGTATCGTCTGTCAGCATGTTCGGTAACCTTGCGGGTAGTCTATTTGTGCCGTTTATTGCGCATAAAACCGGAAAACTGCGGTTCATCCTGGTCGTTACCAGTATCGTGGCGGCCGCCGGTACGGCTTTCTCGTGGCTCATGCCTTTTGGTCCAATACTGTATATCTCGCTTTTCCTGACGGGTGTCGGTCTGGGGACCGTTCTGCCGCAGCTCGTTGCAATCAACATCAAGATACCTGGTATCGGCTCAACATACGCCGGTACGGCAGGCGGGTTCGTGGCAACGCTTCAGCTTCTTGGAGGCGTTGTGATGCCGACGCATATAGCGGCCGCCATAGCAGGCGAGAGCCTTTATGTTTATTTTATCGTTTCCGGAGCATTCATGCTTGTTTGTGCGGTTGCGATGGCGCTTCTACCGAAAGAAGTGGATTGACAAAACCAACTGATATAAAAAAGACCCGAAAGGGTCTTTTTTGTATATTTAAAGACGAAATGACAAAAAAAATAGACGGCTTTACTGCACAGGTGGATCAGCGCTACGAAAGCCGGTGCTTATTTTTTAGCATTTAAATAAAATCTGTAAGAAATTCCAACTTATCGATGATAAGTATGTTTATTACACTATTGCATTTTACGAGTTGCTGTGCTGTAATTAGTACAAAATTAATTTACAAAGGTGGTCTGGGTATTTTTGATTAAAGAAAAAGACAAGAGAAAACAGAAAGTCAAAATTTTAATGTTCCTGGCTTTTTCCCTGGCGTTTACCTTGCCGAATTTTGCGCAGTATCAGATGTCCCCTTTGGCGGCGAGGATAATGGAGCAGTATTCGCTCACAAACGGACAGTTCACGTCCATTTTTACCGCGCCTATGATTCTGGCGGTGTTTTTCTGCTTTATAAGCGGTATATTGACGGATAAGTTTGGGTTTAAAACTGTCGTCGGCATATTTGTTGTCATTTCAGGAATCGGCGGCATTCTAAGAGTGTTTGCAAACAGCTACGTGACGTTGTATATCAGCATGGCGCTGGTCGGCGTTTCTGCCGGGATCGTTGTCAGCAATGCCGCTAAAATTATCGGGAGCGTATTTGATCCTAAGAAGGTTGGCGTTATCGTCAGCATGGCCGTCGCCATCGGCACCGGTATGATGATCGTTGCCATGTCTACGACGGCGCTTATGCCTACCACAAGATCTGCGTTCATCCTTGCGGCATGTCTTGGAGTTGCGAGCGTTATACTTTGGATTACAGGTGTTCCAAAAAGAAGAAACCGGGGAAAAGAAGAGGTGTCGACGCTTCCAAGTATCCGGACATGTCTGAAAACGGTTTTGTCAAACAAGTATGTTTGGATTGCTGCGATTGGTAATTTCTGTTTGAGCAGCGCGATGATCGGTCTCAACTCGCTGATTTCAGCGGCGCTTGTGTCCAGAGGCATGTCCGAAGCGTCCGCCGGGGTTGTATCGTCTATCAATATAATCGGCAACCTTGTGGGCAGCCTTGTCATGCCGATCGTTGCCCATAAAACCGGCAAGCTGCGGCTTGTACTGTTCATCAACAGCATCGTGGCGGCTGTCGGGACGGCGTTTTCCTGGCTCGCGCCTGTCGGGCTGCCGCTTTACGCGGCGCTTTTCCTCACGGGCATGGGTGTCGGGGGCGTACTGCCGCAGCTCATTGCGATCAACATCAAGCTTCCGGGAATCGGTCCCATGTACGCCGGTACGGCCGGCGGCTTTATCGCGACGCTTCAACTCCTTGGAAGCATTATACTGCCGACGTATGTAGCGGCGCCTATAGCCGGCGGGAGCTTTTATCTTTATTTCATTATTGTCGGCGCGTTTACGCTTATCTGCGCGGTGATGATGACGCTTCTTCCGAAAGCGGTGGACGGATAAACGCTTCAGCTCCGACAAAAAAGACCCTTTCGGGTCTTTTTTCATTTTTTGACTAATTACCGCCGATACGATAAAATATTTAAATATAATGACAAAATAATCGGAGGGGCTGCAGTGATACGGAAATTTATTCTTAACGTCCGGACAAAGCTGTACTTCATACCGGGTCTGTACACCGTTTTCTTTATTCTTCTGGCGTGTATATTCATCAATCTGGACGTTTTCGCGGGCGCGGCGGTGTCGTCGGAAACGCCGATGTTCTTATATACGTCCAGGAGTATGGGCGGCGTCATCCTGTCAACGGTTGTCGGCAGTCTTTTGACCATGCTTACGATAACGTTTTCCATCATGATGGTCGTACTCACGATATACGGCAGCCAGCTGTCGCCGAACTCCCTGCGGGACTTCCTTGAAAAAAAGACGACGCTGCGGATCTTGGGCTTTTTCATCGGATCGCTGATTTTTTCGATTATATCTTTGTTTGCGGTTAAAGCCGAACAGTATGAAACATATGTGCTGTCCCCGGCCGTCAGCATACTGCTGCTCATACTTGCGGTTATCGTATTTGCGTATTTCATACATTACATAGCCAAATCCGTGCAGATATCGCTTTACATTCAAAACCTCGTAAAAGAGACGGCAGGCCGGATAGATAACTATCAGAAGGTCATTGACGACAATCCGGATATCCAGTGCGGCAATCTGACCGAATATTCGAGTATACTTAAAAGCGAGGCGTGGGAGATATTGGCGGAGCAGTCCGGCTTTATTCAGTACTACGATGAGAAGAAGCTGTTTGAGTTCGCCAAGGTGAACAACGCCGTGCTGTCCTGCGTCAACATGGTCGGCAGGCATGTTTTGGCCGGAGAACCGCTCATAAGGGTCTATCATTTCAACAAGCCGGAGGAGACGGAAGAAATTGAGGCGCATCTGCTCGAGTCGGTTTATATCGGAGACGAGTCCGACTTATATGAAGATATCGGGGCCGGGACGAAGAAACTAGTTGAGATAGCGGTCCGGGCGCTCTCGCCCGGCATCAACGATCCCGGTACCGCGGTATTTTGTATCGAGCAGATCGGATTTCTGCTCCAGAAAGCCGCAAAAGGGCTTGAAGCAAAGGTATATGTGGACGATGCGCAGAATATTAAGCTGATCGTACAGGGCACGACGTTTGACCGCCTGCTTTTCATGCATTTCAATCAAATCGCGCACTATGGCCTGAAGGACATTATCATTATTGACGCAATATTGAGCGCGCTGATCATGATCTGTAAAAACAACGGCCCGGCTATTGGAGAGCAGGTGTGGACATACAGCGGATATCTGATAGACAAATCGAATTTAACGGAATATCCGGAATACGAGAAGAAATATATCCGTGAACGGTACTATCAGCTTTCCAAAGCGTCCAATCAGAAAATCAAGCTGAACGATCTGCTCAAAACTGTCTGACAGAAGATGCGGGCGGTCCCGTTCCAAAACAAAAAGACCCGAAAGGGTCTTTTGTTGTATTTATACGGGCACTGGCCGGATCAGACTCTGCCGATATTTCTTACTGTGTAAAATGCTGTTCTGGTAGCGTTGGAGATATTTCTGGCGGCAGTGACGTCTTCGATCATGTAAAACTCCGGCGCACATGCGGAAAGCGCGGCGGCTTTATCGGCCAGCGGTTTTTGCCCGATCGCAAAAACTACGGTATCGGCTTCGTACAATTTGCCGCCTTCGCTGTTTTCGGCAATTACACCGTTTTCCGTAACCTCCAGTGCTTTCGTTGCAAGTGCGAGTTGTATTCCGAGATCTCTTATCTGAACGTTAAGCGCGATGCCGTGGAGCTGGTTCCCGCCGTCGTTAAGCTGCGGCATCAGTTCCATTATGGTTACGTTCCGGCCCAGCCCGGCCAGCAGTCCACGGGCTACGGAAATGACGTCTGCTTTACCCGAGGCAATAACGTCTTCCATCTGTGCCGGATCGTTAAAAGCGCCGACCGCCGCGACCGGCGTCTTAACATGTTTTTTTGATTTCAGCTGCATATTTCAGGTTGCAGCCTTCAGGCAGGAACATGCTGGGATGTGTGATGACGAATGCCTCAAATACTTCGTGATTGCCGGTGGAGACATGGATAAGGTCTACATAACCGCCAAGAAGCTGCGCCATTGCAACGCCGTCTTCGATATCATAGCCGTCGGGATTGACCTCCGATCCGCTCATGCGGAATTCAATTGGAAAGCCTTTTCCGCACACCTGCTTGATCCTGTCACAGATGGCTATCGGAAGCCGCATGCGTTTTCAAGCGCGCCGCCCCACCGATCCCTGCGCGTATTGATTTTCGGCGACATGAACTGGGAAAGCAGCCAGCCGTGACCGCCGTGCACCAGCACCATGCCAAACCCGGCTCTTTTAGCGACAAGGGCGGCGTTGGCAAACTTTTCGATTACATCTTCGATTGCATGCTCCGGCATTTCATGGATATGGCGGTCTTCCGGATACGCAACCGCTCCGTGGATGATCATGTCAACCGGTCCGTAGACCGGTTCGCCGGCTATTTCCGGCGCCAGCGTACCGAACATGCCGGCGTGCTGCAATTCCACGACGGGTACGGCGCCGTATTTGCCGACGCCGTTTGCGATGACGGAAAGCGGGCCGATGTTTTCCGGGTCGTCCAGTTCGGTATGGTTGGCGCCGCTCCTTCCGCGCAAGTTGTCGACGACGCATTCGCCCATGGTGACTGTGGCCGCGCCGCCCATAGCTTTGCGCTCGAAATAGCACATTGCGTCATATGGCGGCCTTTTTCTGTCGCGCAGGAGCTGGTAGCCGGTGGGCGCGCAGAAAATTCGGTTGCGGAAAACCGTGTTGCCGAGCTGGATCGGCGTGAAAAGATTGGGGTATTTCAGTTGAAAATCAGACATGGAACTGCCTCCGTTAGTTATAACTTTTTGCTGCTGCCGATGCATTTATGACGTCCCCGGCATTACACGAAAGGCCGGGGACGTTATATATGCTGCTTATGTAATCGTGTTTGTTTATAATTAAGCTGCTTCTGCTGCGCTTTTCCTTCCGGCTTTTTAAGAAGCACGACAGAAATAATGCCCATCACGACAAGGATGCAAGCGGAAGGTATCAGGGTAGCCGTCGGGGAAGTATTTCCGGCAGCCTCGTAGATCGCAATATAGGGCGTAGCAAGGAAGGCGCCGAGATTGACGCCGGCCATTGTGATGCCGGACGCAATAAAGAATCTGTTTTCCGGCACATGTGAAGAATACGCGTTCATGCAGGAGGGGATCGGGCCGGTAATACCGAGACCGCACACGAAAAGTATTGCGCAGAACGCTGCGTAGGAGTTTACAAACAGTGTTAGAATGAAACAAAGCGCTACTAAAAGCATATAGCCAAAAAGCGTGAAGTTTTTAGCAAGTTTTGCGTATGGGCCAAAAAAGATGCCGCCGATTATTGTTCCGATGCTGAAGAACACCATTGCGGTTCCGGCCTGGACGGAATTGCCGTATCCGTTTGCAACAATAATAGTGGAAACGTTCAGCAGGAACGGATAAACGCACATCAGAAACAACGCTACAAATATGGAAAATGCCCATACTGAGCCCGGCAGGTTTTTAATGGATTTGAAAAGCGGCTCATCGCCCAGCCGGGGGGTGCCTTCAATCGCTTCCGCATCCTTGTTGAGCGGGAAGTCGGGGCAAAAGATGATCACGATCACAAGGGGAATCAGGCCCCAAAGATATGCAAAGAAGCTGTAATTCCATTTAGTCGCGGCCAGAATGCCGACGGCGACCTGCGCGATCATGTTGATACCGTACTGCGCGCTTTGCGTCCAGCCCATGGCATGGGTGCGCAGGCCTTTGTTCGTAATAAGCTTATAGGACATGGAAACGCAGATGCCCTGCATGGTGCCGTATCCGATTCCGAAGACCAAACGTTCGACAAGAACCAGATAAATGCTGGTTGTGGCTGTAATCGCGGGAAGCGTACCGCCGATAACGAACAGCGATATGGCTGTTACCATCATGGTTTTCAGCTTGATCTTCCTGCCGACATGGAAGCCTGCCAAAATTGCAAAGACAATAGCACACAGATTGGGAATGTTGTTGATAAGGGTAATCACACTGTACGGGACGTCCGGGAAATTGCTGGAGATAGTTGCCAACGCAGAGGTACACCATTCCGCGCCCGCTGCGGCAGTGTTTGCTGCCAGTAATACAAATACGCCGATCCACGCTTTTTGTTTTCTCATGCTTGTAATTCCTTTCAGTTCTTTTTATAGTGGTGCGATTGAGTTGCGTTTTATTTTCAAAAACATTCTTTTCCTCCTTCTTCCCCTCCCATATAAACTCGCCAGATTGTACGTTTAAAGTATCCGTCCAATATTACTGGCTGTAAAATATGCCTCCTGTGTTGCGGAGACGATGTTCCTGGGTGACAGGCAGTCACCGATCTGATAAAACTCCGGAGCTAGGCCGATTAATTCAGCCGCCTCTTTGCGCAGTGGTATTTGCCCGGCGGCACAGATGACGCAGTCGCCGTCATAGCGGACGATCTTGCCGCCTTTTTCGGCAATTACACCTGTATCGGTAATTTCTTTTACGCATGTTGAGAAATATATATTGATACCGAGCTGTTTGTTCTGCTCGTTTATAGCAACGCCGTGCAGGGAAGTAGGACTCATATTTGTTCTGTCCATCATTTCAAGCGTTGTAATTCGGCTTCCGAGCTGCGCAAGATAAATGCCGAGCTCAAGCCCAACAAGTCCTGCGCCGAGGATGATGACGTTTTTTCCCGCTTTCGCCGGATGCATATAAACATCTTCGGCCATCAGCACATTTTCACCGTCAATACCCTTGATGGGAGGAACAGCCGGTTTTGCGCCCATGGCGGCGATGATGGCTTCCGGCGCTATATCCTTCACCAGTTGAGAAGTTACCTCGGTGTTCAGCCGCACATCCACAGAAGACTTGTCCAGGAACTTTCCCTGCCGTGCAAGATATTCGCCCAGCTTCTGTTTAAACGGAACCTTTTCCTCACAGAGCAGCACGCCGCCAAGCCGGTCGCGCTTCTCGCAGAGGATGACCTCATGGCCCCTGCGGGAGGCTGTAAGCGCGGCCTGCATACCGCCGGGCCCGCCGCCTATAACAAGGACTTTTTTCTTTTCCGCCGGCGTGATACTCAGCGTCTTGACCTCGACCTCATTGCCTGTTTCGGGATTGATGGCGCATTTGTAAACGCGCCGGTCAATTGTTTCCGAAAAGCATGTCATACAGCGCATACAGCGCTGGATTTCGTCTTCGCGGCCTGTTGCTGTCTTGATGGGCAGATCCGGGTCTGCCAGGCTCTGTCTGCCGAGCACAACGATGTCCGCTTTCCCGGAAGCAATGATTTCTTCCATTTCGCCGGGATCGCTGATTGCGCCGACCGTGGTGACCGGGGCTTTTACATGCTTTTTGATTTCTGCTGCAAATTTCACATTGCAGTTGTCAGGCACGAACATGCTGGGATGCGTGATGATCGTGGAATAGATGATCTCGTGATTTCCGGTTGAAACATGGATGATATCCGCCTTCCCGTCGAGCAGTTTTGCCAGACGTATGCCTTCGGTAATGTCGTAGCCGTTGGGATCGGCTTCATCACCGCTCATGCGGAATTCTATCGGGAATTTGGGCCCGACGTGCCTGCGGATGCTTTCGATAACTGCCAGGGGGAGGCGCATGCGGTTTTCAAGCGCGCCGCCCCACATATCCTTTCGGGTATTGAGCATCGGAGACATAAATTGAGACAGCAGCCAGCCGTGTCCGCCGTGAATGGTTACCATGCCGAACCCGGCCTGTTTCGCATAAGCCGCGCCGCGCCCAAATGATTCAATGATTTTGTATATGATTTCTTCGGGCATTTCATATACATGGCCGATCTCGACATCGCGTTCAACCGGTCCGTACAGCGGCAGCCCTCGGGCGGCAACGGTATCGGAGTACATGCCCGCATGTGAAAGCTCCGCGGAAGCAACCGCGCCGAAACGGGATACTGCGCTTGTAACCATTGCCATTCCCGGCAGCGCGTCGGGATTGTTGAGTGATATAAGCCAGGGGTAGTGCGTTCCGGTATCGTCGTCGACCATCAGGTCGCCGACACATACAGACGCGAAACCGCCCTTTGCTTTCCTTTCGTAAAACGCGACTTCATCAATGCCGGGAAGATGGTCCTGACGTACATTGTAAAATCCCTGAGGAGACGCAAAAATACGATTTCTAAATAAAGTTCCTGCGATTTCAATCGGAGACAACAGGTTTTGAAATTTGTTCATATTGGGTCCTCCTGATTTTTTTGTACAAATCGAATTTCATTCTTTTCAATTTCTTTGTATAAAAGTTATTACTATAGAAATGTCTGCACAAGAAACAAACCTTTTCCGTTAAGGAAAAGGTTTGTTGTCTAAAAACACAAGCGGTTGATTCAGTTTGTTATATATAAAAAATGTTGGTCACTCTTTGTTTTCGTCGATGTTTTTCACTCTTTGTTTTACGTATTTTTGAAGCTGCATCGCAGCCGGCGTCAGATAATCGCCTTTTTTTCTGAACATATATATCTCTTCTGAGAATGCGGGGTCGTCAAAAGGAATGATTTTAAAGTTGGGCAATATAGCATTATCCGCAGCCAATTCCTCGGCAATTCCCTCGTTGATTATTCCCAGAGTCTGCGGTTCAACCTGAACGCCATGAAAAATCGTTACTTCCTTTGCTACTTCATATGCAACGATTGGCGTTACCCCGGATTTCTGGCAGACAGCAAAAAAATCGGTCTGCCGTGCGACGCGGTCGATTAGGATGATCATTGCTTCATTCAGATGCTTTTGAGGAAACGATGATAAGTCCGCCAGTGGGTTGTCTTTGTTTAAAACAACACAAAGACGATATTTTATGACCGGCGTGCATAAATACTTTTTTTGTCAATGAACCCACTGTCAAAACCGATTTGTGCCTTGCCCTCGTCCACTGCAGCCTGAGCGTTGCTATAATCTTTGTATATGACCTGATATTTACATTTCGCGCGGTTGAAATCCGCCAGAATCGATGCAATATAATGATTTTGAATATAACTTGAAATCGCAACGTTAACAGTCGTCTCTTCCTGAGCCTTTGCCCCCAAGTGCTCTTCGCACGAATTATAAAGACCGCAGATTTTTCTTGCATGATCAAGCAGAAAATGCCCTTCTTCGGTCGGCGTTACGCCCTTGGAGCCCCATGTGAGCAGTTTGCAGTTGAATTCCTGTTCTATGCGATGGAGCGCCAGCCGCAGGCCTGCAGGAGATATATACAGGTGTTTTGCGGCTTCGGTAATGCTGCTGTGACGACATGTTTCAACGAAATAGTTCAGTTGTTGTATTGTCATAAAATCACCCTTACAGTACCCATTAAAATAAAAAGCCAAAAGCATTGCCATACAAGGCGGGTTCAAAAATAAACCCGCCTTGCATTCGGTAAAGAAAAGTAATTTTATTATACAAAATCGATGCGCATAATGCAACAATATGATTTGATTTCGATATCAGCATTCCGCTGAGGGTTAGCTGTTCCTTTTCTGTAAGGGGATGTTCTACTTCTTGGCCTTTACCTTCAGTTCCGCTTCAATGTCTGCGGTGAGGTCGAGCTTCTTTTTCATAAAGATAGTGCAGAGCAGACAGATGCCGCTGATGGGGATCATGAGCAGGTACGGCAGGTTCAGGCTGCCCGACAAGTCGTACAGGCCGGTGGTGTAAGTCATGGCGAGCGCGGGCAGGATGTAGACGCCCGTGTTTAAAAACCGATAAACGCGGTTAAAGGATTTCTTGCCGTAGATATGCGTCGCCATGGACGGGTTGAGGTTCGGGCTGGCGCCGACGATGCCGCCGAGGGATACGATGCCGAACCAGATCATCCACGGATGGTCTACGCTGCCGAAACGCAGGCCGATTGTTCCCAGGAAATACAGAGACGCCATCAAAATCGTCGCTTTTCTCGTGCCGAGCTTGTCGTCAATTATGCCTGATATCAAAGACAGGCCGGCACCCAGGAACGAATAGCCGTATGTAAAAGCAGTCGCCTGTGCGGGCGTGAAGCCCAGCTCAGTGAAGCGCGTGACAAAGAAACCGGGGTAAACGCAGAGTGCGAAGGTCATGATGCCGAATGTCAGGCAATGCAGCCATGCTTCCTTGTGCCGGAAAAGATGTCTGAAACGTATTTTGTCCACGTCGTCTTCGTTTGCGAGTTTTTCGGGGGGCGGTAGCGTAAGGGCGCCGTCGGGATATACGCCGACCTGCTCCGGCGTTTCACGTACGAGTAAAAAGCCCAGAAGGCCTGCGACCGTGACGATCATTGCCAGAATGAAAAACGTTTGGAAATATCCCATGGAGACGAGGCCTTTTTGCATATACTGGATGACGGTCGCGTTGGACATTGGCGATACGCAGGTGACGATGCCGAGCGCGGTGCCGCGCCAGCTGCGGAACCAGTTGTTGATCAGGGAGAAGGTTGACATCAAAAGCGCGGTGCCTATGATCGGCAGAGCACCGAAGCCTATGCTGAACATTGTGTAATTGCTTGCAAGCGCCACGAGGACTTCAAACAAGCCATACAGCGTCAGCGAGATGCAGAACACACGTTTTGCGCCCAGCTTGATGATCAGCGTGCCCCAGACGAGTGTAAGCGGGATGCCTATGATTCGTCCGATCGAGTTGGGGTTTGCGACTTGCAGTGCCGTCCAGCCTTTGGCTTCCATCATATAGGGCAGGACGACGTTGAGCTGGTCCGTTGCGAAAATCGGGAAGAAGTATTGACCAATCAGCCACAGGATATAAGCAGGAATCATGAAAAGAAAGAACTTTCTGCTGCGCGTGGGCATTTTTAAGGGTTCAGACATTATAGTAACTCCTATTATTTTTATATAGTTTTTGAAATTCGATTACGGAATTAGGATTTCTTTTCCAGCGGTATGTCTCCCAGATTGAGGCATTCTTTCGTGTGCAGACCCTCGAATGTTTTGACTTCGAAGCCTTTTGCCTCGATAAAAACGTCAAACTTGCCGACGGCGAGATCGTTGAACCAGAAATCGCCGTAGTTGTTGGTAACGGTCTTGTACAGCTTGCCGCCGGTCACGGCGCGGACCTTCGCGCCGACGACGACTTCCTTCGCCTCGGGGTCGTATACCGTGCCGGTGATGAATTTGCCGGGCAGATTGCGGTAGTAGACCCGCGGAAGGGTGCCTTTTTTCGGCAGGAGCACGTCGGCGCCCAGCACTTCGTCGGCCAGATCCGCCTCCTCGCCGAACAGTATGGCGTCGGTAGGGCAGGCCTCCACACAGCGGGGCAACTTGTAGCCGTTGTCCAGCAGATGAGTGCAGCCGGTACACTTTTGGGCAATGTTTTCCGTCTCATTGAAGTAGATGACGCCCTCATACGGGCAGGCTTCCAGGCATTTTTTACAGCCGTTGCATTTGGCCGGGTCGAACAAAACCAGGCCGTCCTCCCGGCGGTACGCCGCGCCTGTCGGGCATACGTCGATGCAGGGGGCGTTTTCGCAGTGGTTGCAGAGTGTGGGGGTATAATTCACGCGCACCTTCGGTATGGTGCCGCAGGTCTCCTGATTGAGTTTTGCCCAGAACTGACCGATATCGGGCTGTGCCTTGGCGTAGGGCAGCCATTCATTGCCGCAGTGCTCATCCTTGCAGGCCAGCTGGCAGTTATGGCAGCCGTTGCATTTGGCCACATCAATTACAAATACCTTTGCCATCTGTTTTTCCTCCTTATTCCTCTATGAGCCATCCGCCGAGGCATACGCCGCAGGCTTCGTCCACTTCGCGGGCGAAGGAATCCGGATATTCCCGTTTCCACGCGTCCATTTCCGCATCGGTGACCTTTTGTACGTCGACGAGAAAGCCGGATACGACCATGCCGGTGACATGCTCCGACGTGATGGCGTGGGGCGTGATGAGGTTGATAGCGCCGCCGCGGTCGAGGCCTTCCGCGTCAATGGGATCGAACCGGGAGCCGTGATCCACATAGACGACGCCCGGGATAACGCGCTCGGTCACATAGGCCGCGCACAGGACAATGCCGCGCTCGTTATAGACCTTGACGATATCGCCGTGCTGCAGACCGCGCTCCGTCGCTGTGAGCGTATTCATCCACGCCGGCTCATACTGATAACCGTCTTTGGCCCGCAGCTTCATCTCCGGCACCTCGCGGTTCCAGGTGATATCGTCGAGGTTGGCGTGGAAACGCCAGCGTCCGTGGTTGGACATGCACAGGAGCGGGTACTTTTTGGCGCGTTCACCGCCGAGGCGCTCGTCGTGGTATGCGCTGCTTACAACCCATTTCGGGAACGGCGGCCGCTCCGCGTCGTCGGGGAAGTATTTTTCTATAGCTGTGGAGGTGAACTCCAGCTTGCCGGTGGGGGTGGACAGCGGATTGTTCTCCGGGTCCTCGGCGAACTTGCGCCAACCTGGGGGATGCAGCTCGAAGTCCTGTATGTTCGGGTCGCAGGGGACTACGAAAATACCCTTCTTATGGTAGTCGTCCTCCGTATCCAAGTGCGCGACGCCGGAGGCGTGATAATACAGCTCCATCATCTTTTTGGCGCCGGTCCCGTTGTTGGTGTACTGGTTGTACACATCCTCGCCCAGCTTTTTAGCAATCTCCACTACGGTGTCAAAATCGTTGAGGGATTCGCCCACGGGCGGACAGGCTTCGTCTTCGTGGTAAATGGACATAAATACGCCGCCGCCGCCGTCGTCCGAGATGTCCTCCATCTCGAAACGGGTCTGAACGGGGAGGATGATGTCCGCCATGTAACAGTCGTTTTCCAGCCATGGATGCTGCGCTACGACGAACTCGATCTCAGGGCTTCTGAGCGCCTTGACGAAGTTGAAGCTGTCGTTCCAGCAGGTGACCATGCAAGGGGAGTCCGTCCAGACCATATGGATGCGCGAGCAGCCGGGCATCGGGAATTCGTGCTTTACCCATTGTTCCTCGGCCGGTCCGCAGAAGCTGTACAGGCCGTACCACTCTATATGGTCTTTGAGGATCGCGTCATGGACCATGCATTTCGGAATGGACTGAAGCGGCGGATTCGGCTGAGATTTCTCGATGGGCAAAAATTCCTCCATGGCTTTTGCCGTAGCGCTTCCGGGCTTGGCGTTCTTCTTGATGGTTTCCTCCAGCTCTGCCCGGCGGATCTCACCGATATCCACGGGCGACATCGGCGGACGGACGACCTCGGCCCGCGCGGGAAGATTGGCCGGCGCTTCGCCCTGATACGGCATCGCGAAAACGTCCGAGTCGAAATACCATTCCAGCCACTTCGCCTGATGGCGTCCGGGTTTTCCGAGGCCCTGCATGCCAAGCAGGATGGACTGGAGCCGCGCCGGCTCGGAGGAATACGCGCCGCGGATCCCGGCGCCGCCGTTGCCGATTGAGATAGACGTGACCTTTTCGGCCCAGTCGCGGGCAAGAGCCTTGATTGTCCATTCCGGGACGCCGCATTTCTCGGCCGCCCAGGCGGGCGTCTTAGGCACGCCCTCTTCGTCCTTGCCGAGGACGTAGTCGAAGAAAGGCTCGTAGCCGACGGCATGCGTCTTTACATATTCCTTGTCATAGCTGTCCTCCGTCAGCCACACATATGCGATGGCGAGGTACAGCGCCGCGTCGGTATTGGGCAGGACGGGAATCCACTTGTCTGCCTGATAGCAGGCGGAAAAGTTGAGCGCCGGGTCTACATAGACGAATTCCACGCCCAGCTTGTGGATCCATTGTGAAAGGCGGCTGGCGATGTAGCCGTCAAAGCCGACCGAAGTGGTCTCGGGGTCGGCGGCCCAGAACAGCAGAAGCTCTGTGTTCTTCGCGATATCCGGCCACACGTTGCCGGAAGGCTGCATTTCGCCGACCGGTTCGCCGCCCCAGACGTTCTTGGAGCCCCAGCCCCAGCCTTCCCAGGAGTCCTGGTTGCGCATCTGGACGGTGTAGCCGCCGAGAATGGACAAAAGCCTGTTCATGCAGCCGTGGGACGGTGCTACGCGCTTGCCCTCACCATGCATGTCGGCCTCCGCGAGTACGGCGGACATGCCGTACTTGTCCTTCACCCGAAGCAGCTCGTCCGCGACGATTTGCGCGGCCTCATCCCAGGTGATGCGGACGTATTTGGATTTGCCCCGGTTTTCCGGATGGCGGTCGCCCTTGGGGTCCCAGTCGACACGCTTGAGGGGATATCGTACACGGTTGTTGGAGTAGACGCGCTTTTTGTAGGTGATGTAGTAGCACGCGGGAAGCGTGCGTTTCGGCGGTTCCATAACAGAACCTCTGGCTTCTATCTTCCATGGGTTTTTGCTTTCCCAGTCGATGTAATCCTCGTAATACATCGGCCGGATACGGGTGATCTTTCCGTCCTTGTCCGACTCGGTGACGGTGGGCAGGCCGCTTCTGCCGAGGCCCATTAGGCTGGCCGCTTTGAACACCTTTTTGTCTGCGCGGACGTCGATCGGTTTTTGTGCCATTGTCCTCCTCCTCCTCAATAATTGATCCACGCTGTTGATGCGTTCGTGCTTTTATGGTGATTTCATTGAAAACTGCTGTTTCCGGTGATATAATTAATAATTATATTCTGCCCGGCTGAACACAGCCACTTTTTTATGTGTTAAATTCAGCTGATAAACTGAGGGGTGCTGGATGAACAAACTGTCTTTGTATCAGATTCAAATATTCAATACCGTGGCAGCGCACCTGAATATTTCAAGCGCCGCACGTGAACTGTACATCACGCCGTCTGCCGTCAGCAAGCAGATTCAGAATATTGAAGATATCCTTGGCACCAAGCTCTTCGAGCGCCATAACAGCGGCCTCGTTTTAAAGCCGGCCGGCGAAGAGCTTTTTTTTGATCTGGACTTTATGTATCATAGGGTCTCGAATGTTCTGGATCGGATACAAAGCTTCAGTGTATCCGGCGACAAGCCGATGCTCCGGATTATATGTGTGGATGACGATGATGTAATCGGTGCTTATAACAGAATTGCCGAAGCATTCAACAAAAAATACACGGATGTAAAACTCATCGCAAGTTCCGGCGATATTTCGGATGTTCGGGATATCCTCTTGTGCGGCAGAGTGGATATCGCTGTAACGTTTTCCTCAACTTACTATGGCGTCGAGGGACTCAATCGCCATGATCTGACAAAACTCGATTACTATTTCCTTTTATCGCCGGATTACAAAGGCGGCCGGGATGAAAACAGCCTGTGCCGGTATCTGTCCGCTCAGCCGCTTTTACTGCCGCGCCTGTCGGAATGCTTCAACTATAAGGACGGCATGCTTGATATCTGCGCGCGCAGCGGAATAATACCGGAAAGCATCCGGTACATGCCGAATTATATAACCCTCAGCAGGGCGATTAACCGCGGCTGCGGTTTTACTATCGGCGGCGTAAGCGTTATTAACCGGTATGCGTTCCGGGACATCGAAGACAGATTCCTTTGGAACTATCAATGCGTTCGTGTCAATCCGGATTTTCATGACGACCATATTTCTGTTTTCTGGCGTTCTGATAATGAGAATGAACGGGTCAGCCGTTTTGTTGAGATGCTGCAAACAGAGAATACGGACGCATCCGCTTTGCCTTTTTATGAAAAAATACAAAGCGATGGATGTGAAGATGTATTCCTGTAATTTTTTACGTATGATATAAAAGCTTTTGTAGCGGCTTCGAGCTAAAAATATTAGAAAATCCATGCAGAGTCAACGCAATTTGTTATGAAATTAATTCAAGCCTTCAACGTGACGATTATCCTTTCATGTATTTGTTTATTTCGTCCACGCGCAGCCCGGGTATTCCCGGTTTTGATTTTTTGTAAGCAAATAATGGATATAGCAGAGCCGTGGCTGGTACGCCACGGCTCTGTTTTGTATGTTTTTATGATTGTTCAGCCAAAGCGAACAGATGGTCTTTTCGGGTGCGGCTTTTCATGGCGCGGCGTAAAGCAAGCAGTTTTTTTGTCATACTTATTGCAGTGGAGTAGTATTTGTAGTATTATTTTTTTATACTAACAGTATCATTGGCGCATACCGTTTACTTTTATACTAATGTGCGCTCAGTCAAAAAGGGAAGGAGAATATATGGCGGCGCCGCGTCATATAAGAAGAAGATGTATACGTGTAAATATCCGAATCTATTTTCACCCATCGTCATAGGGACGACGCTGTATAGAAACAGGCTGTTTGCCTCGCCGACGGGCCTGCAGTACTCGACAAGCAAGAACCGGCCGATCAATGAAGGCATTTCGTATTACGAGCGCAAATCGATCGGCGGGGCCGCTTCGGTGTGCATCGGGGATGCGGTGGTCGACTCCGAGATTTCCCTGGCCAACGGGGCGCATATACTGCTCGACGATCCGGGCGTCCGGCCGCACCTGACAAAGCTGTCCGACGCGATCACACGCCACGGCGCCGTCGCGTCGATGGAAATGTCCCACGGCGGCAACGCCGCGCGCATATCCTATGCGCAGGGGCACAAGATCTATGGCCCTGTTGAAAGCGAGACGTCCGGCTTCAGGGGTGAAACCATCTATGCTCATGAGATGACGCCGGAGATCATGAAAAGGACGATAAAAAAACACGCCGATGCGGCGGCGTTTGCAAAACAGTGCGGTTTCGGGATGATCACCCTGCACGGCGGACACGGCTGGCTGATGCATCAGTTCATGTCCCCTACGCTCAATACGCGCACGGACGCGTACGGCGGAAGCTTTGAAAACCGTATGCGTTTCCCGCTTGAAATCATCGCCGCGGTGCGCGAGGCGGTCGGTCCGGGATTCCCGATCGAGATCCGTATAAGCGGCTCCGAGTGCTACGAAGGCGGATACGGCGTCGATTACGGTGTAGAGATCGCCAAGGCGCTTGACGGCAAGGTCGATCTTATCCATGTATCGGCCGGCAGCCACGAAGACCCGCGCGTCTTCACCGTGACGCATCCGAGCATGTTTTTGGAAGACGGCGTCAATGTTAAATATGCCGCCGAGATCAAAAAGCACGTCAAAACATCGAAAGTCGCGACGGTCGGCGCGCTCTCCGACCCCGCGCTTTTGGAAGAGATCATAAAAACAGGAAAAGCGGACGTTGTTGAGCTGGCGCGCGGGCTCATCTGCGACCCGGACCTGCCCGTTAAGGCGCGTGCCGGGAAGGATGACGAGATTACGACGTGCATCCGCTGCTTTGCGTGTTTCTCGAACCTTATGACAAAAGGCCATATCATCTGTGCGCTCAACCCGGAGATCAGCAACGAAAGCGAAGAAAAATTCGAGCGTTTTTCGGCGAAGAAAAAGACCGTTCTCGTTGCCGGAGGCGGTATCGGCGGCATGCAGGCGGCCCTGTCGTGTGCCCGGCGCGGCCATCGGGTGATTCTCTGCGAGAAATCCGGACGCCTCGGCGGCGTTCTGCGCTGCGAGGAAAAGGTGCCGTTTAAGAAACATCTGCATGAATACTTAGAGCATCAGGCACGGATGCTTTCGCGGTCGGCTGTCGATATACGCCTTGAGACCGAGGTGACGCCGTCTCTGGCCGAAAGCATAAATCCCGACGCGATCATCGCGGCGATCGGTTCCCGGCCTCTTATACCGGGCATCAAAGGGATTGACGGGCCGAATGTGATCGGGGCGGAAACGCTCTATATAAATCCGGAAAAAGCGGGAAAACGGCTCGTTATCCTCGGCGGAGGGCTCGTCGGGAGCGAGTTGGCCATCTATATGGGCGACAGGGGCTGCCAGGTGACGATAATGGAAATGTTCCCGACGCTCAACGACGGCGGTAATATACTGCAGGGGCAGGCCATCGGCCTTGAACTTGACCGGCTCGGCGTCAAGCTGGCTCTCGGGACGAAAGCGCTTGAGATCAATGAGAAAGGCGTAGTCGGCGAAAATGCGGAAGGGAAGAAGCTGTATGAAGCGGACACCGTCGTATGCGCCGTCGGTATGCGTCCGGAGCGGGAAGCGGCCGACAAGCTGCGTTTTTGCGCCCCGGAGTTTTACCAGATCGGCGACTGCGTCACGCCAAAAAACATTGCCGAGGCGACACGGAGCGCCTATTTCGCGGCAATCGACCTTGGGCGTTATTGAAAACTGCGGCAGGACGTATTGTAAGTGTTTTTGTATGCGCGGTGCCCCGGCGTTTCCCGCCGGGGCACTTTTAACTGTCGGCGTAAAAAGATATTGATAAACCGAATTTAAACCTTTATGAATTAGATTTATAATAATAAATATTTATTTTTTTCCTTGCAAAGTGTTAAATATATTGTTTGTGTTAGGATATGTAAAGTGAAATTGCACAAGAATTTTAATGAAACGCCCTGCTTTATTACAAAATTTTAAAAGATAATACAAAAAATCTTAAGTTGCGTATCCTTTTATTGAATTTTTTTTTTGAACTAGGTATAATAAACAGCGTTGCAAAATCCGGAACAGGGAACGGGATTCGTTGTACCGGGTATATATAAGTAATTGTAAGCAATTGGTGAAGTGAGGTGTGCCCGATGACCATTTTGGACAGCCTATTAGTAGGCGCTATTGGAATTTCAGTCGTTTTTCTTGTGCTTGTTGGTCTGAGCTTTCTGCTCCGGCTTCAGTCGGCACTGGTCGGGAAGTTTACAAAAAAGAAACCGGCCGTGGCGCTTGTTCAGGAAAATACAGCAGGTGGCCCGGCAGTTGAGCCCGCTGCTGCCGACGCGTCGTTGAGCGTCGACAGTGCGCCCGCACAAACAGACGGCCTGATGCAGGCCGTAAGAACTCCGTTAACGAGCCGTTCGGGCGCCGGAGTCAAATTTGTCGGAAGCGGGAAATATATCGTTACGGTCGACGACGTCGCTTACGAAGTGGAAATGGATATGGAACAGGCAGCCGATACGATGCAGAGCATACCGGTTCCGGCAGAAGCGCGCGAACCCGCGCCGGCACCGAAACCCGCGCCGGCACCGAAACCCGCGCCGGCACCGAAACCCGCGCCGGCTGTGAAGACCGCGCCGTCCCCGGCCGCCTCAGGCGGTAAAGAGATTATCACGGCGCCGGTTCCCGGCACGGTCCTGGAAATAAAAGCAGCAAACGGAGCAGCCGTAAAACGCGGCGAAGTGTTAATGCTGCTTGAAGCAATGAAGATGGAAAATGAGATCGTTGCCACGAAAGACGGCACGGTCGCGCAGATTCTCGTATCAAAAGGGGCGGCCGTTGAAGCGGGAGCGCCTCTTATAGAGATACAGTGACGGGGGGGACGGTAAAATGGACTTTTTAACATCACTGAGTAAATTATGGAACGATTCGGGATTTATGGGCCTGACCTGGCAGCATCTTCTCATGATTGCTGTTGCATGTGTGCTTGTATATCTCGCTATCGTGAAGAAGTTTGAGCCGCTGCTGCTATTGCCGATTGCTTTCGGCATGCTGTTGGCCAATCTGCCGTTCTCCGGCCTGATGGATGAGCCGGTCATTGTGGATGGCCACGTCGAGCAGATAGGCGGACTTTTATATTACCTTTATCAGGGCGTCAAGCTGGGAATTTACCCCTCGATCATCTTCATGGGTGTTGGTGCGATGACGGACTTCGGCCCGCTGATTGCCCGGCCGTCCAGCCTTATTTTAGGCGCGGCGGCGCAGCTGGGTATCTATTGCGCCTTTACGCTGGCCATGGCTTTGGGAATATTCACCCCTGAGCAGGCTGCGGCCATCGGAATCATCGGCGGCGCGGACGGCCCGACGGCTATTTTCTCCGCGTCAAGGCTGGCGCCCGAACTGCTGTCTGCCATCGCCATTGCGGCGTACTCTTATATGGCGCTCATTCCTATGATCCAGCCGCCCATTATGCGCGCGCTTACGACGAAAAAAGAGCGCGAGACCGAGATGAAACAGCTGCGCGAGGTCTCGAAGCTCGAAAAGATCATTTTCCCGATCGTCGTATCGATCGTGACGATCCTGCTCCTGCCGTCGGTCGCGCCGCTCATCGGCATGCTGATGCTCGGGAACCTCTTCAAGGAAGCGGGCGTTGTCGAACGCATCTCGAAAACCGTACAAAACGAGCTCATGAACATTGTGACGATCTTTTTGGGCGTCACGGTCGGAGCCACAGCCAGCGCCGAGAACTTCCTGCAGCTGCAGACGCTTCTCATCATTGTTCTGGGCCTGATTGCTTTCTGCTTTTCCACCATTGGCGGAACGCTGCTGGGCAAGCTCATGTATGTTGTCACAAAAGGCAAGGTCAATCCGCTCATCGGTTCGGCCGGCGTGTCTGCCGTTCCTATGGCGGCCCGGGTTGCCCAGAAAGTTGGCCAAAAGGCCAACCCCAGTAACTTTTTGCTGATGCACGCCATGGGCCCCAATGTTGCCGGCGTTATCGGATCGGCCATCGCCGCAGGCTTCCTGCTTTCGATGTTCGGTTAAGCCGCGCGAATATAGTAATAAAAAAGAAGACCCGAAAGGGTCTTCTTTTTGTTTGCAGGAATGAAGGGCGGCAGATTGCTTAGCCGCGTTGAAAACGCCGTCAGTTTTCGATTGCGGGTCTTTCTTCTGGGCCGATGTCCGGGCCCTTTGACTTTTTTGCCTTGGAATAAATGGCGGCGCAGATCAGCGAGGTTAGCGGCATGGTGATCAGGATCCCGAAACTGCCCACAAGCGCCTGAAGGATCTCCACGACGATCATCTCGCGGTTTAGCAAGAATGTCAGGGACGTGCTGTATACGCTCAGGAGCAAAATGATGGAGAGAGAGCTGCCGATATAGGCCAGGATCAGGGTGTTTGCCATCGTACCCATGATGTCCCTTCCGATATTCATCCCGGATTTATACAAAACGTTGAAGGATGCAGATTCCGGCCGTTCTTTCACTTCCCACAGGGAAGTGGATATGGACATGGCAACGTCCATCACCGCGCCCAGGGCCCCGATAAGGATAGCGGCAAAAATGATCGCTCTTAAATTGATCGGCGTCCCGGTTGTTATATATGTTAAATAAATGGATTCCTCGTCGACATATCCAGTCAGGGCAAGGATTTTATCCATGACGACCGTCAGCAAGCCGGATACCATGAGACCGCCGATGCAGCCGAGTACGGCTGCCAGCGTTTTTTTGTTGCCCCCGTTCACGATCAGGTATGTCATCACAATCACAAACAGACAGATGATGACGGCTGAAGCGTAAATGTTTTTGCCCGACAGTATGGCAGGGATGAAGACGGCGAAGACGGCGCCGCACGTAAAAACAAGAGATAAAATGGTGTTGAAGCCCTTGATCCGTCCGAACAGCAGCAGCGCGAGCATAAAAATAATGCCAAAAACGAGGAGCTTGTCCGTTCTGACGAACTCTATTAACTGCCACTGCATTCCGTCCGGGCCTTCATAGGCGAGCATTAAAACAGTATCGCCCTGCTCGGCCTCCAGGGTGCCCGTGCTATACATGCTGTCGATATTTTGAAGCCCTGTGACGGTTTTCCCTTTGTCATCCCCGCTGAGGATATCGGCCTTGAATGTTATCTCAATATTCTCAAGCGCGGTGCTCCCGTCGAGGCTGTATTCGTCGACCGTTTTGTTTGTGATTTTCGTAATTTTCGCCTTTACGACCGTTTGTCCTGTAGCTTCGCTGTCGAAAATGGACAGGTTGTCGGCAGCGAACTTGTTACCAACAAACAGAAAAAGAACTGAAAAAACGACCGTCGCAAAATAGAGGATCAAGCCGCCTTTTCCAGTGCGTTTTAAATGCCGTCCTCTTCTTGCATTTTTCCGGTCCATCATTATCACCTCAAAATAAATAACATATTATATTAAACACAAGTAGAAAACGTTGAAAGCTGACGAGCCAGATACAATGGTTTCTATTTGTGTTTAGTATTACAATGCTATCAGTATAGCACCCGGTGACGGCGACAGCAAACGAAAACAGATGCTTTTTTGCTTTATGTATATTGCTGCGGTTATGCACATATATTTACGTAAATCATAACTGTACCGGAGATGCTGATTATAATGAATAAAGCAGTAAACGTTGTCGCTTACATAATTGTTCTGGTCTTATCCGTGTTATTTTTATATTGCGGGAACCAGTACATGACGCATAACAGGGGAGAGGGGATTGCCTACAACCGTGAAGAAGAACTGGACACGCTTGTTTTCGCCAGGGTCCTGTCGATAGATGAGATTGTCGGGAATGCCACGGATGCTTCCGGAAAAGAGATACGTTTCTCGGCTGTCATATTCGGGAATGAAGACAAAGAGGATCAGCTCATACATGGAAAACAGATTATCGGCAGCGGCAGTCAAAACGGCAGAGAAATCACAGTCGGCGATAAGGTCGTTTTATTGTCCTATGGAGATAATTATACGTTCCAGTATTTTTACCGGTTTGATAAGGTCGTCATCCTGGGGATTGTGTTTACCGTTTTTGTCCTTCTTCTGGGCGGAGTCAAGGGCTTCAATACGATCGTAGCTCTGGCGTTGACGTGCTTGGCCATATTCTTTGTTTTTATTCCGTCAATTGGGGCGGGATTCAATATCTATGCGTCTACGGTCGGGATTTGCCTGTATATCATTGTGATGACATTCACTGTTATTTACGGTTTAAGCAGAAAAAGCATGACGGCGGCTTTAAGCTGCATCATCGGGGTTCTCTTTTCAGGAGCGCTGACCGCGGCAATGGACAGCTGGATGAAACTGACGGGATATATCAATGAAGATACCTATATGATGAATGCGCTTCTAGGCATCGAGGTCAATGTAAAAGCCATTATATTTTCCATGATCACGATCGGCGCGCTCGGATCCGTCATGGATGTGGCTATGTCCATAACGTCGTCGTTATGTGAGCTCAAAGATAATAATAAAGGCCTCGGGCCTGCGGCCTTGATGAAATCGGGCCTCATCATCGGCAGGGATATCATGGGTACGATGGCCAACACGCTGATACTTGCTTATATCGGGAGTTCTCTCATCGTTGTTTTGGTTTATGCGGCTTCCGGCTATCCGCTTCTAAGCATCCTCAACAAAGAAGAGATCATATTTGAGTTCCTGCAATCACTGATCGGCAGCTTTAGCCTGCTGGTCACTATACCTTTAACCGCAGCGATATCCGCCGCTATGCTCACAAAAAAAGAGAAAAAGACGCTGTATAAGCCTGTATACAGGCGATAGTCTTTTCCCCAATAAAAATGGCCTGTTGTGTAAACAACAGGCCAAAAGTTTTTTTATTATTCGCTTATCGTATACCCGCTGAAGTAATTGAGCGGATCGACCCGCGAACCGTTTACTGAAACTTCATAATGGAGATGCGGGCCGGTCGAAGCGCCGGTGGAACCGACATACCCGATCACGTTGCCCTGCGAAACGGTATCGCCCTTGCTGACCAGGCGCGAGCTCAGATGCGCATACAGCGTCGTCATTCCGTTCCCATGGCTGATTACGATATAATTTCCGTAAGAAGAACTGTAAACGGATGTGATGACGGTTCCGCT
Organism: uncultured Sporobacter sp.; assembly: GCA_963663605.2. Lineage (GTDB taxonomy): Bacteria > Bacillota > Clostridia > Oscillospirales > Oscillospiraceae > Sporobacter. Next base: position 1,454,669 of record CAXXVF010000002.1, on the reverse strand, counting down.
GTCCGAGGCAACGACTTTGCTGCCGTATGATGCGCCTATGTCTATGCCCGTGTGCATCCTGTTGACATGGTAAATCGGGTGATAACGCATCCCGAACGGAGAGGTCACCCTATAGCTGGAAGGTGTTGGCCAGATAAGGGTACCCGTGCCGACGACGGCGGCAGCCATCTGACGCTCAAGCTCGGCGACTTTTTCGTTTATTTCGTTCTGGACCTGATCGCTCTCTGCGTCTATCTGGTCGTAAAGCGCGTTGTATGTATCCAGATTGTTTTCTATTTCTATCAATAATTCCTGTGCCTGCTGCTGCTGCTCCTGCAGCTCCGTTTGTTTTTCCCCAAGCTGGACGACCTGAGCTTCCTGGTCGGCCTTTGCAAGCTCCAGCGTGTCTTTGGCGTTTATTGTTTCTAGTTTTGCCAATACAAGCTGCTGATAGAGCAGCTCGTCGCTTTCCATGATCTCACCGACGTCGGCAAGGCGTGCCAGAAGATCGGCATAGCTGTTGGCGTTGAATACGACGGATATGTACGAAATGGTCCCGAGTTCCTCCATTGCGCGTAATCTGACCTTAAACATTTCCAGCTGATCATTTTCGGCTTCCTGCGCATGGGCCAGCTCGACCTCTTTATCCGCTATGTACTGCGTATAGGTTTCGATCTGCTCGTTTATGTTTTCTATCTGCTGCTGCGTAACATCAATTTTCTGGTCGAGCGCCGATTTTTTCGCCATGACCGAAGCCTGGTCGGTCTCCAGAGCGTTTATCTGAGACTGAAGCTCCTTTTTTTCCTGTTCAAGTTCATATGCTTTTTCTTTCAGGCTGTCTATCTGGCTTTGTGTGACGGCCTCCGCAGTAGTGCCGTCCCAAATAAACTGAAGACACAGCCCCAAAGAAAAAACCGCTAGCAAAGCCGCAATAAAGCGATTTAGCTTCTGATTTCGCATAATATCCCTCTTAATCGCATTGTATATGTTCGGAAGTGTCGTATTAACTCGTTTGCTATTTTACAATGTCAATACAAAATTTTCAACCCCAACGCCGCTTTTACGATAATCCGTCAAGCTTGAAAACCAAAAAACGTCAAACCCCGGATCCAAGAATGAATCCGGGGTCGGCCGTTGCCGTTGTAGATGAAACGGCATAAGAATGAAGAGGAGGAGAAGGGGCATGTCGCCGGCCCCACGGCAGCACGCCCCATCCGGATATAAGGAAAACGGCAGCCTGTTTGAAAGAACAAACAGGCTGCCGCTGTATTATCGGCATATCCGCAGTATACGGAGCATTGTTTGTTTCCTTCTCATATGTGAAGGCCACGTCATTTCTGAATGTGACCCCGTGAGCATCTGCTCAGGCCGGACGGTCATAGGTCAGCCCCTTAGACCGAAAGGCACGGAAACGTTATTTTTTCTTGAATATATCATTTTTTTTGTAAACTGTCAATACGGTCGGAAGGCTATTTTTTACTTGGATCGATCCAGTCGATATCCTTTCTGGCTTTGCCGAAACCGGAATCGTCTATCGGCATCTTCGGCGAAGGCTTTTTTGATACGTCGTAACCTTCGCGCTCGGCCATGAACAGGAGTTCTTCCTCAGACGGCGGCTGCCCTATACGCGCTTCGAGGCGCTTCATCCCTTCGGGACTGGCGTAATCCGCAAAGCGCTCGACCGCGACCTCCACCATTCTCGGCCCGCTTGGATACGGAACGACGAGGAACTGCTCGTTTTCGATGCCTTTTTTGAGCCATTCCGCCAGAACGCGCGGATCCATTCCGTTCTTATGGATCGACGCGAGGAACTTCTGTGTGTCCTCGGTGACGTTATAACCCGTGTTTTTGTATTCATCGGGGCGGCACTTGAGCGCCGCCTCGTAGATTCTGGATCGTATGTTCGCCGGACAAATCGCGCAGACACCGATGCCATATGGCTGGAGCGCGATAAAATAGCTCTCCAGCAAATTGAGGACGGCCGCTTTGGCCGCAGAATACGGCGCTGTCATCGGGCCGGCGTTGAATGCGCCCCATGAGACCGTCGATGCGATATGGCCGCCTTTTCCGGCTTTGATCATACGCGGCACGAACGTGACAAGGCCGTTGATGACGCCGCCCAGGCACACGCCGATCACCCAGTCATAATCGTCATAGGTAGATGCTTCCGCAGGGCCGAACACATTGACGCCGGCCGTAAGGACAAGCAGATCGGGCGTTGCGCCGAATACTTTTTCCGTTTCGTCCGCGGCATCCTCGTAGGCTTTACGGTCGGTCACGTCCAGTTTAATGGCGTGGACCGGCGCGCCTTTTTCTTTAAAGTAAGCCATGGCTTCGTCCAGGTGATCCTGGCGGACATCTGCTATGACGACCTTGCAGCCCGCTTCCGAAAACACCTGCGCCTGACCGAAGCCCGCGCCGGACGCGCCGCCTGTGATGAAGGCTATTTTTCCGGCAAAATCTTTCATACGTACACTCCTTTAGAAAAACGATATAGCCTATTTTTACATGAAAAAACAATTTTAACAATCAAAAAAACATTATTTTGTTAAACTTCAACGTATTGTTGCGCCTGTCTTATCGGACTCACTGCAAAACGTGCATGAAGAACTGCCGGAATCCGTCAAATAAGCTTTTTTACAGGACATTGCTTTGCGCATACGGATACTGGGCGCTGGTTTTAAATTCTGTTCACAGCGCCTTGCGATTGTGATTATTTAAGTTGTCTTTACTGTCTTATTCGTGCTATAATGTACCATTGAATTTAACCGGCTAATTTATTGATAATAAGATATGAGGCATTTATGGAAGATAACGTAACCAGACTCCGTTACCAGGATAAAGAAATACTATTGATCGCGACGGCCCACGTCTCCAAAGAAAGCGCCGAACTTGTAAAGACAGTCATCGATTCGGAACGGCCGGACAGTGTCTGCATCGAGCTCGACGAGAAACGCTATCAGCGGCTGAAGGACCCCAAAGCGTGGGAAAACACCGATGTCGTAGAGGTCATAAAATCAAAAAGAGTGGGGTTTATGATGATAAACCTTGCGCTCAGCTCCTATCAGAAGAAGATCGCCAAAAAACTGAGCACCGATGTCGGGCGGGAGATGATGCAGGGGATAGAAAGCGCGGAAGAAACGGGCGCTCAGCTTGTTCTGGCCGACCGCGATATCCAGACGACCTTTGTCCGCATCTGGCGCAAGCTGAATTTCTGGGAGAAATGTAAGCTGCTGTTCAGCCTTGTATTTTCCTTCGGCGACGATACGGATGTGACGGAGGACGATCTGGCCGAACTTTTGAAAAAAGACATTCTGGAATCCGTTCTGGCGGATATGCGCAAGCAGTTCCCGAAGATCGGCGATATCCTCATCAGTGAGCGGGACCGCCATCTGGCGTACAAGATTAAAAACGCTCCGGGCAAAAAAGTCGTGGCCGTTTTGGGCGGCGCGCATGTCCCGGGTGTCAAAGAGGAGATCTTCAGGGAACAGGATATTGTGGAGATTACGACGGTGCCGTCCAAGAGCGCCGTATCGAAGATCATCGGCTGGATCATACCGCTTATCATCGTCGGCCTCATTGCCTACGGTTTTGCCATGAACGTTGAGACCGGGCTTCGCCAGTTGACGGCATGGGTGCTTTGGAACGGCGCGCTTGCGGCCATTTTTACGGCGTTGTCGTTGGGGCACCCCCTGAGCATCCTGACGGCGTTCGCGGTGGCGCCGATTTCGTCCTTGAACCCAATGCTGGCCTGCGGCTGGTTTGCCGGGCTCGTCGAGGCGGCAATCCGCAAACCGACCGTCAAAGACGTCAACAGCGTGCCCGACGATATAATGAGTTTTAAAGGCTTTTTCAAAAACCGGTTTTTAAGGATACTGCTGATCGTGATCACGGCCAATATCGGCAGTTCTCTTGGGACATTCATTGCCGGACTCGACATTATAAGAAATCTATTTTAGGTTGTCAAAAAAGCCGCTTACGCGGCTTTTTCGACAAACAAGGGTTCTCGCGCTGCGGCGCTCGCAAAGTAATGCTTTTCGGAAATGAATTCCTCAAAACATTGAAATTAAACAATTTTTGTCGCCGAGACCAGACAACTCGCCATCGTCGGCAAAAATTAAATCGCACGGCGATTGGACGTTTAGGCAAAGGACTAAAGATTCTAATAGAATGGAAAAGGCAGAACGCGGTATGCGTTCTGCCTTATGCTTTTATAATTGAAAGCCGGTTTTATAAAATTTCGGCGGGATCGCCCTTTTTGACTTTTCCGCCCTTTATGACCCTGCAGAACAGGCCCTCGTACGGCAGAAGGCTCACGCCGAATGTTTTAGAGACGACGCTTGGATGGTCTTCCTTTCCGATCTGCGTTACTTCCAGTATGACGTCCTGTCCAAGCTTAAACCGGCCGCCGACCGCAACGCCCGACAGATCCAGCCCGTCGAGCAGGACATTCTCCGCAAAATCGCCCGGTCCGGTCTTCAGATGATGCTCCGCGTTGGTTTTATCGACGCTCCGGCGGTCGAGACAGGTGACCTGACGGCCCCAGCTCCCGACATGTCCGTCACCTTCGATCCCGAAATCGTCGATAAAGACAGCTTCGGGTATTTCTTTTTTGAGCTGTCCTCTCTCCGGACTGATTGAAATGGAAAATACCGAACCTTTTGCCATCCTGATACTCCTTTACAGTGTTAGTTGTTCCAGCCGTGCCGCCGGCAGTTGCCGCGCCCGAACGGGGCGCTGCAGTTTTGCTCGCAGCGTATATTATGAGAACGGCAGGACGGACACGAATAGTTTCTCACGCCGTTCGTTTTCATGTTTTCGAAGCTCTCCATCCATTCCTTGCCGCAGTCTAAGCATTTGACCATGCAGATGTTCTGGGTGAAATGGCCGCCCACAACATGAATGGACTTCCCGTTGACCAGGCTGTCGGCGATCTTTTCTCTTGCGGAAAGGAGGATGCGCTGAAAAGTCTGCCGGGAGATCTCCATCCTGTCTGCGCATTCTGCCTGCTCCAGGCCCTCCAGATCTTTTAGCCGGACGGCTTCGAGTTCCTCCAGTTTCAGGATGTTTTCCGGTGTATTCGGCGGCTTCTCAGAAGGGACGAAGTACGTCACGGCGGGGAACCGCTCTATTCTTCTCCATTTAACAGGTCTTGCCATAATAGTATCTCCGTTTTCTGTGGTTTATCATGCGCCTGCGGCAGCACTTAGTCCCGATATCCGCCCGCCGGGCAGACCTGGGACAAAACGTCACATAGTCCCGGTTGTTTATATACCTGCTTTACAGTTTACGTAAATTTCCGGCTCCTGTCAATAAACAACGCACGTTTTATCCGGCAAATCGTATGACATCAGATGTGTGTATGTTTTCAACATAAAAACGTAAGGGGAAAAAGCTGTGTTAGCTCTTTCCCCAAGTGCGTTTTACGGGTTACTCCGCGTCGTTATTAAGGCTCGAAAGGCGTCTGTCGATCTGATCGAGTTGTTCCTTAAGAGATCTGACTTCTGCCCTCAGGTCCGCTTCCGCATCAAAGGCGGAATTAAAATTCGCGTTTGCCGGCGCTCCGTAACGTGCCCAGCCCGGCTTGCCGGTTGCGTAAAACATCCGGCGGTTACCGCGCCTGCGGCCGCCGAAGCCGCTGCCGAAGCCATACTGGCTTGCATATCCCGGCGCGTCGTTACCGGCACAGTAACCCATGCCGCGCCCTGTCATAGGGCCCATTCCCGTCGGGCCGTTTCCATTTCCTCTTGGCATATGATACACCTCCCGTCTTAAGTTAATTATAATTTATTTCTTCCTGCGGTTTGCCATCCGGCGGACAAGGTATACGCATCCGGGTATGAGGCCTGCGGCCAGAAGCCATCGGCCGTAACGATGCCCGTACCGGCCGGCGCGCCGTGTCCCCCATGGATTTAGATATCCGGGGACGTCATTGCCGGTGCAGAAGCCGGCGCCGCGCCCGCTCATCCGGCCTATACCGGCCGGGCCGGTTCTGTCTCCTCTCGGCATGAATTCACCTCCCGCCGTTTTTGCCCGCGGCCTGCCGCCGCGGTGCACTTGTAACATAATTAGCATATGCCCAAAACAATACTAGCACGGTTATGGGCATATGTCAATAACTATTTTATATTTTTTTATAACATGTAATAAGTATCATTGAATTTTATTGTTTTATCCCGAGGAGCGGAACATTTAATCAATTTCTGCCCGCCTATAAAAGCACCTTTTTTAGACTGTCGACAATATATCAAAAAAGCCGCGGGAGCGGCTTTTTCGACAGTCTGGAAACAGGGGCATAAAAGCCCCTGTTTCGCATGGTAGGAGATAAGAAAAGGTAATAACCCATAATAGCGGAATTATTTGCTGCGGCCGCATTGCTTTGCGTTCGGGCAGCCGGAACAGCCCGTGCCGCAGGAAGTCGCACTCTTTTTAAGGCTTTGGATTGCTTTAAAAATAATGAACGCCAAAACAGCAAACACAACGGCACCGACAATGATGGTTGCCAGATTAGCCACAATAAAACTAAGCATTGGCTTTCACTTTGCCCTTAATAACTGGTGCGCCGGTTTCATCATACCGGTTCCGGCGCAGCATCAGCCACAGGATAAGCGCCAACAGAAGCAGCGCGATAACGGTTCCGGCATTGAAGCTCCCGCCTGCAAACAGCGCGCCAAGCTGGTAAACAATCAGCGAAACGGCATAAGCGAACACGGTCATATAACCGATGGCGGCCCAGGTCCATTTGGCGCTGTTCATTTCCCGTTTGATCGCGCCCATGGCCGCAAAGCAGGGGGCGCACAGGAGATTAAAGAGCATAAAGCTGTAAGCGGTCAGGCCTGTAAAGTCGGCGGCGAGCCGGCTCCATATCTCCGCGCCGTCTTCTGCCACCTCGGCAAAGCCGTAAAGCACCCCGAATGTGCCGACGACATTTTCCTTTGCGATGAGGCCTGTAAACGTAGCGACGGCGGCCTTCCAGCTTCCGAAGCCAAGCGGCGAGAAGATCGGCGCGATGAAGCTGCCGATAGCGGCCAAAAGGCTCGTATTGTTGTCTTCAACCATCTGGAATACGCCGTCCACAACGCCGAACGCCTGCAAGAACCACAGCACGACGGCGGATGCCAGAATGACGGTGCCCGCGCGCCGGATAAAGCTCCAGCCGCGTTCCCATGTGCTGCGCAGCACATTGCCGGCGGCAGGGACGTGATAAGACGGCAGTTCCATGACGAACGGCGCGGGTTTTCCGGCGAAGGGTTTCGTCTTTTTAAGGATGAGACCGGATATGATGACGGCGGCGACGCCGATAAAATAAGCCGAGGTTGCGATCCAGCCGGAACCGCCGAACAGCGCGCCCGCGAACAGGGCGATGATCGGAAGCTTTGCGCCGCAGGGGATGAACGACGTCGTCATGACGGTCATGCGCCGGTCGCGCTCGTTCTCGATCGTGCGTGCGGCCATGATGCCCGGTACGGAGCAGCCCGAGCCGATGAGCATCGGGATAAAGCTTTTGCCGGAAAGGCCGAATTTGCGGAAGATCCGGTCCATGATAAAAGCAACGCGGGCCATGTAGCCGATATCTTCAAGTATGGACAGCAGAAAAAACAGTATGAGCATCTGCGGCACGAAACCGATGACGGCGCCGACGCCGCCGATGATGCCGTCGACGATGAGACCCGTCAGCCAGTCGGCCACGCCGATATTAGAAAACCAGGCGCCCAGCCCGCCGACGATCCATTCGCCGAAGAGCGTGTCGTTCGTAAAGCCCGTGACAATATCGCCGATCGTGGTGACGGATATATAGTACACGCAGAACATGATGAGTGCGAAGATCGGCAGCGCCAGAATACGGTTCGTTACGACGCGGTCGATCCTATCCGAAAGCGTACCGCCTTTTCCAGGTTTCTTTTTGACCGCAGAGAAAACGAGCTTTGAGATGTAAGCGTAACGCTGATTGGTGATAATGCTGTCCGAGGTGTCGTCCATCTCCTTTTCACAGGCGGCAATATGTTCTTCCAGGTGGTCTGAAAGCTCTTTGTTGAGCCTCAGTCCCTCGAGGACCTTTTCATCCCGTTCAAACAGCTTGATGGCATGCCAGCGCAGATATCGTGCCGGAACGATGTTCTCGATTGATTCCTCGATGTGCGCGATGGCATGCTCTACGCTGCCTTCAAAGACGGAGGGGAGATCCCCTGCGGAATTTGGTTTTGCTGCGAGCGCCGCGGCTTTTTCCACCGCCTCGCGCGAACCGTCCCCCTTGAGCGCAGACGTCTCGACGACCGTGCAGCCAAGTGCTTTGCCCAGTTTCCCAAGGTCAATAACGTCGCCGTTCTTCCGGACGATATCGATCATATTGACGGCAACGACCGTGGGGATGCCAAGCTCGATGAGCTGCGTCGTAAGATAGAGATTTCGCTCGATATTGGTGCCGTCGAGGATATTGATGATTGCGTCCGGTTTTTCGCCTACCAGATAATCGCGTGCAATGACTTCCTCGAGCGTATAAGGTGATAATGAATATATGCCCGGAAGGTCTTGTATCACGATATCTTTTCGCCCCTTGAGGCGGCCTTCCTTTTTTTCGACAGTGACGCCCGGCCAGTTGCCGACGTACTGCGATGAACCGGTCAGGTTGTTGAACATCGTTGTTTTGCCGCTGTTGGGGTTGCCCGCGAGCGCGATTTTTATACTCATAGCGATTTCTCCTTTCTCACACGACCTCGATCATTTCAGCGTCCGCTTTGCGGATGCTCAGTTCATAACCGCGGACCGTGACTTCAATAGGGTCGCCCAAAGGCGCTACCTTTCGGACATGGATTTCGGCCCCTTTCGTCACCCCCATGTCCATAATCCGACGCTTTACGGCGCCCTCGCCGTGCAGCTTCACGACGGCCACCGTTTCGCCGACGTTAACGTTTCTCAAAGAATTCATTCCCGACTTCCTTTCTCGCTTTTATTTGTGGTTAGTATAAACTAACTAATGCTGCGCAAAAACGGTTAGACAAAACTAACCTGATATAAGTTTAGCAAAGCGGTCACTATTTGTCAAGCAAAAAATATTATCGTGGATGAAACGGATAAAATTCGATTTACAGCCGTATAGACGTTGCAATATAGGGATTAATCTGATAACATGAATGCACATATGCAAGGAGGGCATGCACATGAAAATCCGCCAATCGGCTGAGGATTATCTTGAAATGATGCTGATGCTCAAAGAAAAACACGGATATATCCGCTCGGTGGATATTGCGGCCGAGCTCGGCGTCAAGAAGCCCAGCGTATCGTATGCCACCAAGCGGCTGAGGGAAAACGGCTATATTGAAATGGATTCGGACAGCCTCATTACACTGACCGACGCCGGCCTGGAGATTGCCGAGCGCATGTATGAGCGGCACAAACTTATAACGGAGCTCCTGATTGCTTTGGGCGTAAATGAAAATACGGCCCGCGAGGACGCCTGCAGAATAGAGCACGACCTCAGCGAAGAAAGTTTTGACGCCATATGCCGCCATGCCGGCAGAAAAAGGGAAAAGGAATAATTCCGTACAAGCAGCGCATGGTCAGGGCCGCTGCCGTATGCGGTTCAGCAATACATGCGGAAAACAAAAAACGCCGACGGTCAGCCGTCGGCGTTTTTGTTTATTCCGGGAAAGATCAGGTGCCGGGCGCATAAAGCGCCGGCGGTTTGCCGTTAATTGCCCCGGCGCGCGTTTTCGAGCACCATGTCCTTGACCTTCATCAGGCGGACCTTTGTCGACAGCTCGTTTTCCTCCAGCTTCATGGAGATGTACCGGATGCTGGTCTGCATTTCGGGGATCAATACGTACTCGAGCGCGTTGACGCGGCGGCGCGTTTTTTCGATTTCATCGGCTAAAAGCTGCATAGTCTTTTCGACCTGCGCCAGCTCCAGCATGTCGGCAAAGACGTCTGCCATCGCCTCCAGCGCGTCGTCGAGCTCACCGGACGTCTGAGCAAAGCCGTAGGGGTAGATTTCCGAGGCGTCCGTGTTTTTCGTGACATAGTGATACACGGGCACGCGCACCGACATGATGTTGCCGAGCGTCATGTCCAGCTCGACGCTCTGTTTCGGGAACAGGAGCGACTGCTCGAGCATATCCGGCGACATGATGGATGAAGCGACGGTGAGCGCGCGGCTTGAGGTGCTCAGGCCCTCTTCAACGCGCGCGCGCAGCTCGCGGTTGCGGCGCACGATCGCCAAAAACTGGCGCATGAGCTCGTCGCGCTTGTCTTTTAAGAGCTTGTGTCCGCGTTTTGCGGTCTTCAGGCGCGCTTTGAGCCGGGTGAGCTCCATCCGCGTCGGCGATATGGTTTTACCGGCCATTATGGTTCACCCCTCAATCCTTAGTCTCCGGCATATATTTGCTTATATACTCCGTGCGTATACGTTTGAGCTCGGATTTCGGCAGGATGCTCAGAAGCTCCCAGCCGAGCGTCAGCGTTTCTTCGATCGAGCGGTTTTCGTCGAAGCCCTGCGTTACGTAACGCGCCTCGAACTCCGAAGCGAATTTGGCGAACAGCAGGTCCGTCGGCGTCAGCGCGCTTTCGCCGAGGATCGTCATGAGCTCCTTGGCGTCCTTGCCGGAGGAATACGCGGCGAACAGCTGGTTGAGCGTGTCGGCGTGGTCCTCGCGCGTCTTGCCCTTACCGATGCCCTTATCCTTAAGACGGGACAGCGACGGCAGAACATCGACAGGAGGCATGATGCCCCTGCGGTACAGGTCGCGCGAGAGGATGATCTGTCCCTCCGTGATATAACCGGTCAGGTCGGGGATCGGGTGCGTCTTGTCGTCCTCCGGCATCGTGAGGATCGGGATCATCGTGATCGAACCGTCCTTTCCGATGCGCCGTCCGGCGCGCTCGTACATGGTGGCAAGGTCCGTATAGAGGTAGCCGGGATAGCCGCGCCGTCCGGGGACTTCCTTGCGTGCGGCCGAGATCTCGCGCAGCGCCTCGGCATAGTTCGTGATATCCGTTAAGATGACGAGCACATGCATGTCTTTTTCAAACGCGAGGTATTCAGCGGCCGTGAGCGCCATACGCGGCGTGGCGATACGTTCAACAGCCGGGTCGTTGGCGAGGTTCGTAAACAAAACCGTCCGGTCGATGGCGCCGGTGCGGTTGAATTCCTGTACGAAGTACTCCGCTTCCTCGAACGTGATGCCGATGGCGGCGAACACGACGGCGAAGTTGGCTTCCGCGTCGCCCAGGACCTTGGCCTGGCGGGCAATCTGTGCGGCCAGCTGCGCGTGCGGCAGGCCGGAACCGGAAAAGATCGGCAGCTTCTGTCCGCGCACGAGCGTGTTGAGCCCGTCGATTGTGGAGACGCCGGTCTGGATGAATTCGTTGGGGTAGTCGCGGGCCGCCGGATTCATGGGCAGGCCGTTGATGTCCTGCATGGATTCGGCCAGGATATCGGGTCCGCCGTCAATGGGCTGGCCCATACCGTTGAACACGCGTCCGAGCATATCGCCCGAAACGGCCAGCTCCAGCGGGTGGCCGAGAAAACGCACCTTGGACTGGGCAAGATTGATGCCGGCCGCGCTTTCAAACAGCTGGACGACGGCCGTGTCGCGGTCGACCTCCAGCACCTTGCAGCGGCGGACCGTACCGTCCGGCAGTTCGATTTCGGCCAGCTCGTCGTATGTGACGCCCTCGACGTCCTTGATCATCATGAGGGGGCTGACGATTTCCTGTATCGTGCGGTATTCTCTGATCACTGCCGGTCGCCTCCTTCAATGATATCGGTGATCTGGTAGGTCATTTCCTCTGTAATCAGCGCGTAAGCTTTTTCATATTCGTCGGGCGGCACCATTTTCGCGCGCCCGATCTGCTCGCGGGCTTCGATGGAAAACAGCTTCTGAACGTCGTCCGCGCCCTTGTCGAGCGCCTCCCGGCACAGCGCGTTGTATTGCAGGATGAGGCCCAGCAGCTTTCCCTGTTTGCCGTAGGAGGAATATGAATCGAGGTCGACGAAAGCGTTTTGCTGCAGGAAGTCCTCGCGGATCATCCGCGCGGTCTCCAGCGTCAGCCTGTCCGGCGCTGAAAGCGAGTCCTGCCCGACAAGCTTGACGATCTCCTGCAGTTCGGATTCCTCGTGCAGAAGGCTCATCGCCTGCTCGCGGTTTTTCATAAATTCCCGGCCAAACTGTTCGTCATACCACGGGCGCAGTGTATCCAGGTACAGTGAATAGCTGGTCAGCCAGTTGATGGAAGGGAAGTGGCGGGCATAGGCCAGCGTCGCGTCCAGGCCCCAGAAGACCTTGACGATGCGCATCGTCGCCTGGGAGACGGGCTCGGACGTATCGCCGCCCGGCGGTGATACGGCGCCGATGGCCGTCAGGGTTCCGCGGCGTTCGTCGCCGCCGATGCATTCCACGACGCCCGCGCGTTCATAAAACTGCGCCAGGCGCGATGCGAGGTAAGCAGGGTAGCCTTCCTCACCGGGCATCTCTTCCAGACGGCCCGACATCTCGCGCAGCGCTTCCGCCCAGCGGGACGTGGAGTCCGCGATGACGGCCACGTCGTAGCCCATGTCGCGGAAATACTCCGCGATCGTAATGCCGGTATAAATGGAGGCCTCGCGCGCGGCGACCGGCATGTCCGACGTGTTGGCGATGAGGACGGTGCGCTTCATGAGCGGTTCGCCCGTACGCGGGTCGGAAAGCTCCGGGAACTCCATCAAAACGTCCGTCATCTCGTTGCCGCGTTCGCCGCAGCCGATATAAACGACGATGTCGACGTCCGACCACTTGGCCAGCTGATGCTGGACGACCGTTTTGCCGCTGCCGAAGGGGCCGGGCACGGCGGCCGTCCCGCCTTTGGCGAGCGGGAAGAACGTATCTATGACGCGCTGACCGCTGCACAGCGGCCGCGTCGGCATGGATTTGCGTAAATAGGGGCGGCTTACTCGGACGGGCCACTTCTGCATCATCGTCACATCCCGGACCGTGCCGTTTTGTGTCTTAACTTTGCAGACGGTCTCCTCGACCGTGAACGTGCCGGCTTCGATCGACTCGACCGTGCCGGAAACACCGGGCGGGATCATGATCTTATGGACAACGGCCGTCGTCTCCTCGACGGTCCCGATGATGCTGCCGCCTTCCACCGCGTCTCCGGGCTTAGCGGACGGCTTGAAGTCCCATTCCTTCTTCCGGTTGAGGGCCGGTATGTCGACGCCTCGGGAGATCGTCGAACCGGTCTGTGCCCGGACCTCCGTCAGGGGGCGCTGAATGCCGTCATATATGTTTTCGAGAAGGCCGGGGCCAAGCTCAACGGACAGAGGAACGCCTGTCGTGACGACCTCCGCGCCCGGTCCCAGGCCGCTGGTCTCCTCATAGACCTGAATAGAAGCGGAGTCTCCGGTCATGGTCAGGATCTCGCCGATGAGCCGCTGCTTCCCGACGCGTACGACATCCGCCATATTCGCTTCGGAAAGGCCTTCGGCAACGACAAGCGGGCCGGAAACCTTGACGATTTTACCGCTCATAAAAAACCTCCTGTGTGCAAAGCACGAGTAGTATTGGTAAACACCTTTTAGTAAACACTGATTATGTCGCGTTGGATGGCTGAGCAAGAGGATTTTTCGTCAGTTCGTTCAAAAAACGCAGGCAATACTTTGTGTATTAACGAGGCTTTTTGGGCGGACTGGCGGAAAATAATCCGTTCAGACGCCGACAGCCGGCTTAATCAGTATTTACGCTATTATAGGATATCTGCGCCGACGGCGCGTTTGACGGCCTCGTGGAGCGCCTGCATGCTCTTGCCGGACGAGCCTTCCCGTCCCGGGATAAGGATGACCGCAGGCGTTACGCGGTCCCTGAACCTGTCGATGTCGGCGGAAAGCTCCGGGGCCAGCGTTTCTTCGAGGTAGATGATTGCATAATCGTCCTCGCAGTCGTCTGAAACCAGATGGCGCAGCACGTGCCGGGCTTCGTCCCCGCCTGATACGGGGTGCGTCTCCAGGCCAAGTGCTTTAAAGCCCATGACCGTATCCGTGCCGCCTATGACCGCAATCTTATACATAACTTGTCCGAAGCCTTTCCCGGATAATCTCCGGCGAGATGCCGCAGAGTTTACCCGTCAGTATCATTCGTATCGACATAAGCTCAGCTTCGATGGACGCCAGATGCGCGACGACGGGCTCCATTCCGAAACTGACCAGTTTCGCTTTGCCGAGATATCGGATGACGGCGTTGTCGCATTCCTGCTCAAACCGGGTGAGCGTACCGCCGCCCAAAGCCTCAAGGCCAAGCTCGGCCGCTTTTTCAAGGATGCACGATGCGAACAGTTCCTTCAGTCCCTCGCCGTCTGACGAAACGCCCAGCAGCCGGTCCGGACGGACTGACCCGCCCTCAAAGAGGGCTTTTTTCAGAAAGTCGGCGTCCTTTTTCATCCGGAGCGTCCGGACGACGGTGCGCAGGTTCGCGCTGTCGACGAGAAGCGAGACATAGCCGGATATAAAATCGAGATCTATTTTTTCCGCCAGGTCACGCAGCTCCCGGTAGTAGTGCCGGTCGACGTCGATGTCTGAAAGCTGCGGGTCGGAGGTGCGGGATAAAATGCCGACCGCGCGGCTGACGGCGTCCTTCATGCTATCCGGAAGATCCCGCCGTTCGCCGGTGATGAACGCCTCGGTGAGCTTCGGCACCGGTATACGGCCCGAACCGGACAGCAGGTGGTCGCCTTCCGAGTTGGCAGCCATGGCCTTGACGAGCACTTTGATATTGTGATAGTCGTATTTGATGCGGAAAATATCCAAAAGCGGTACGCAGAAGCTGTTTTTCTCAAGCTCCCGGAACACATCTGTCCGGTATTCGCCCAGAGCGTTGTCGATCTCTTCCGCCGTCATGCCGGACATGTCCGGGTAACCGCTTTCACCTACCAGTTTTGCCGTCTCTTCATAATCCGGCGCGTCGAGCAAACGCTCGAGCCGCTCGGCGCTCAGCATTCTCGCTTCCCGGGCGCGGAGCATGGATGTCAGATACAGAAAATCCGTATCCTTGATTTTAGTCGACAAATTCTCTCCCTCCCGGCGCGTTATTCGAATAAAGCAGTGGCTACTTTCGATGATAATTCGTTTCTGAACTGGCTTATCAGCGTATCGACGGTACAGTTGACTTCAATGTCCCCGCTCGTGAGGATCAGGCCGCCGCGCATATCGCGCGTTTTTTCCGACAGCGTCAGATCGGCCGTCCGCCCCTGTGCTTTGAGCGTTTTATTTACTTTTTTGAGGACATCGCCGCCATAGCGCGCCCGGTCGTTTTCATTCAAAACGATCTGCTCGGTCCCGGAGCGGGAAGCTTCCGAGGCCAGCCGGACGAGCAGCGCGACATAATCGTCTTCGGGCAGCTCGGACAGCATTTCGGCCGCCCGCTCGAAAGCCTTGGAAACGAGTTCCTGTTTCGTCGCGAGCACCTGCTTTTTCGCTTCGAGCGCGGCGACGTGGCCCAGGCGCTCGATGTGCACCTCAGCGTCTGTTGCGCCCTTTTCCGTGATTTTATTGTATTCGTCCGAGGCGGCCTTTTCATACCGCGCCCGGATCTCTTCGCATTTCTTAAAAGCCTCGTCCTCAATGGCTTTGCATTCAGCCTCCGACTCGGCTTGGATGTGAGAGATGATTTTCTCGATTCCGTTCATCATATCAGCCCCGGCGCGTCAGAAGCTCAGGCCGTTGAGCATCAGGAATGTGGCAAGAAGGGAGAGAATGGCGTAGAACTCGACCATAACACAGAAGAGAATACCCTTCGACCAGTCGTCGGGTTTTTTAGCAAGGATGTTGATAGCCGCAGCAGCAACACGTCCCTGCGCGATAGCCGACAGCAGGCCGCCCAAAGCCATAGGCAGGCTGGCGAAGAAGAGCTGCATGCCCTGCATGATGGTTATTTCAGCTACGCCTGTACTGCCAATGATACCGATTTTACCGACAACAATAAACCATGCAACAAGACCATAAAGCCCCTGTGTGCCGGGAAGCACCTGTAAAATCATTGCTTTACCAAATTTGGTTGGGTCTTCTGCACACAGTCCGCTTGCGGCTTCACCGGCAATGCCTGTTCCTTTTGCACTACCAATACAACTCAATACGACAGCAAGGCTGGCACCGGCAAGGGCGATCGCCAAACCTCCGAAAGATTCCAAAAACCCCATATTAATTTTCCTCCTTAATTATGTCATAAAACTTTGTATTAATTTTAAGGGGGGCGAACGCGCGCCCGCCGTCTTTATAAAACTTGCCGAAGAACTCCAAATACTGCAGTCTTGCAGCGTGGACGTATGTGCCGATAATGTTGATGCCCATGTTGAACGCATGTCCGATCAAGAACACGACGATGAAAACAATGATCGAGCCGCTGAGGCTGCCCAGAACGTTTACGACGCTTGCGATAACACTGCTGGCAAGAAGAAGCGCCATGAGACGCGAATAGGAAAGAATATCGCCGAGAAAGCCGGTGATATCATAAAGGCTTGCCAGACCTCCTATAATTTTACCAACGATTGAAGGCTTGTCGCGGCCCTGTGTAAGCACGAGCGCTGCTGCGCCGGCGATACAGACCCACCACGTCATTCCAAGTGCGCCCAATGCGATACCGGCAAAAAGAAGCCACCAGGAGCCGACGTCAAAAATCGCGTCAATCCATTTTCCATCGCGGATGAGCATGTATGCCTTAACGGCCATACCTGCAATAATCTGTATCACACCGAGTCCCAGTGAGGCTACCAGCATGACCATAGGCTGTTCAAGCGGGTCGATGGCATTTAACAGCTCAACCCGGCTGATACCGAGAATATTTTCGGTGAAGACCGGCACGGCGTCGCCGAAAAGGCTCCCGAACAGGGCGCCGAAAATGATCGTTGTAATACCGCAGTATACAAGGAGGCCGGTGGCATACTTTAGTCCGCCGCGCGGCTTTAGCAGCTTGCTGCCGAGTATACCGAGTATGAATAGTATGGCTCCGTAACCTATATCCGCGTACATGATGCCGAAAAAAAGCGTGAAGAACGGCATGATGAGCGGGTTGGGATCGATCCCGTCGTAAGATGGGAGGCTGTACATCTCCGTTACCATCATAAGCGGCTGAGACAGTTTGTTGTTTTTGAGCGCGATCGGCACCTTCTCCGTTTCTTCCGGCTCCGGCTCTGAAAGCTCCCACGCGCAGTCGTATTTGGACAGGATGGCATCCAGATTCTTTTCCTCGGCGGCGGGGACCCAGCCGATGAGCGTAACGGCCCGCTCGGTGCCCATGAGCCGCTCGGCCGCCTCGGCGCGGGCGATCCTTGTCGCCTGAAGGTCGGCCGCCATTTTCAGTTCCGATTTGCGCGGGGACTCATCCGCAATTTTTTCGCTCAATTGCTGTTTTTCCGCAGCGATCTCTATAAGGCGCTCTTCGGCATGGGCGATATTTTCTGAGGCCGTGCCGCTGAGTCCTTTGCTGCCCGTTACGGTGAAGTTGAACGCCCGAAGGGCCTCCATGGCGGCTGTGAGCTTGTCCTTTAAGCAGACAAGGACCAGATGGTGCTGGTCTTCGCATGTCGATACACGCAGGATGGCCGCTTCGGGAACGGCTTCTTCGAGCGCCTGTTCGACGTTGTCCAGCTCGATGGTCGACGGGACGCCGCCGTGGACGATGCGCGTATACTGTGTGCCGTCAACGTCGAGGGGTACGTCCAGCGCCTTCCAGACCGAAAGAGATTCGATCAGATTGTTCTGCTGCGTTTCCAAAGCGGACAGGCGGCGGATTTGACCGTCGAGCGTCTCAATCGACTTTGCCAGCTCGAGCCGCTCGGCAAGCTTGGATTCGTCCAGCAGCGTATCCGCCGTGATGCAGGGCCGAACGGAGAACAGCTTGCTTTTTACCGGCGCGTAATGATCGAGGAAGTCAAGCGCGCGGGTGAGTTCCGCCTGCTCCGAGCGCAGCCGCTCCAGGTCGCTGGTTTCTTTTTTGACCAGCGTTAAAGCCTCAGGGTCTTTGACCATAGATGCGGGCTCTGAAAACTCCACGCAGCCCAGGTGCATCAGTTCGCTGAGCAGCGCGTCTTTTTGCAACCGGACCGCGAAAAGCCGGATTTTCTTCATTTGCACGATCATCAGCTGTTCACAATCCTTTCAACAATCAGTGAAGCGGCCGGATCCAGCCGGCTAACGGCTCCGGCCCGGATGCGTTCGCGAAGCTCAGATGTTTCGGATTCCAGCTTCAGCGCGTTTTCAACGGCCTTTTTATCGGACGCCTGCATGCGCTTTTTGTTTTCCTCTTCAGCGCGCGCGGCAGCTTCGGCCAATGCGGCCTGTCCCTTTTTCTCAGCTTCGGCCATCTCGTTCTTCGCGCGTGCCTGAGCAGTTTGTTTTTCCTGACGGGCAGCCTCTTCGGCGTCCGTTATGCTTTTAATAACGTCAACATACATGCCCCTGTCACCTCCCTTTGCAAAACCAAAAAGCTGTTAAAACACCCATATATCGCAGTGTTTATTTAAACTTTATTTTAACCGATTAACGCCAGTAAATCTTAGCAGATATTTGCCTTAATATCAATATGTATACGGCAAGACGCGAATTTGCACAAAAACAAGCGCCATAAACGCACGTATCCTACATAAAAAATTGAATAATTTGCTGCGAAATATGGAAACGAGTACCATATTTGCGCGGGCGGGATATAATTCAGGAATCTGTAAACATGTAATAATAGACAATGTTTGTAATGAAAAAACTGGGATTAAAAGCGTTTTAACGAAATTTCCGTCCGGAAGCATTTTTATTGCGCCGCACCTTTAAAGCCAGCTGCGTCATTTGATCGGGAAGAAATGAAAAACACAGTTAATACGGGGTTTTTTAACGCTGCTCTGTTCGTTTGGTCCGAATGCGGGAACGCATGCGGATACATTGACAATATTGGGAAGATAGCGTATAATCGGTAGCGTGCTACACACACGATTATGTATACTCCGGCAGGTACTGACCACGGCGTTGGACGGTATCTGCTCATTGATAACAGGCGCTAAAGGCGCTTTAATTTAATCCGGCGCAAATCCGGCTATAATAATAACTGCCGGTTTCAGGTGATATTATGGAAGAAAAAACATTCATTTTTGAAAAAATGTCCGTGCCAAAAGCATCGATCAAGCTGGCCCTGCCGACTGTCTTAAGTATGCTTGTTACGATCATATACAATTTGGTGGACACGTTCTTCGTCGGCCAGACGGGAGACCCGAATCAGGTTGCTGCGGTCTCGATTGCGACGCCGGCGTTTTTTATATTGATGTCGCTCGGGAACATTTTCGGCATCGGCGGCGGTTCCTATATATCAAGGCTTCTGGGCGAAGGTAAGCCGGAAAAAGCAAAACATGTATCCAGCTTCAGCTTTTACGGCGCTTTGATTGTCGGCGTCATGATGGTCGGCGTGTTTTTTGGGGGGATGCCCTTCATTTTGAAACTTATCGGTTCGGATGAAAGCACGATCGGTTTTGCCGGGGACTATCTCAGATGGATTTCTGTAGGCGCGCCGTTTGTCATTATATCCGCCGCGTCGCCCAACATCATCCGAAGCGAGGGTTCGGCCAAAGCCGCGATGGCCGGCATGATGATCGGCACGATCACGAATATTATTTTAGATCCCATCATGATACTTACGCTCGGGATGGGCGCTGCGGGCGCTGCTTTGGCCACTGCTATCGGCAACCTCTTCGCGACCGCCTATTATGTTCTGTATTTTTTGCGGAGCAAAAGCATTCTGTCCATCTCGCTGAAAGATTTCAAGATATCCGACGGTGTTGCGGCAACGGTATTCGCCATCGGCATTCCGGCATCTATAAACAACCTTCTCATGACGGCTTCCAATATACTGATGAACAATCTGCTGAAAGCTTACGGGTCTGTCGCAATTGCGGCCATGGGCATCGCCTTTAAGGCGGGTTCGCTTGTCGCTATGGTTCAGATCGGTATCGCGATGGGTGTGCAGCCTCTGGTAGGCTATAACTACGGCGCGCGCAATTATAAGCGGATGAAAGACTTTATGCGTTTTTCCCTCTTGTGCAACATAGTATTCGGTACGTTTATTGCTATCGTTTATTTCGTATTTGCAAGCGGCATCGTCGGGGCGTTCATTGCAGACCCCGCCGTTATTGAAGTCGGGACGAAAATAATGCGCGCTTTGGTTTTGGCCGGCCCCGTTATCGGGATACTGTTTGTATTCATGAGTTCTTTCCAGGCTATGGGAAAAGCGCTTTCGGCGCTGCTGCTGTCCGTCAGCAGGCAAGGGGTGGTTTTTGCCCCGGTCGTATTGGTGGCAAACGCGCTGTTTGGGCTCGATGGTATTATTTACGCGTCGCCGATTGCCGATGCGCTGGCCATATTCATGGCGCTTGCCCTGTTTTTCCGGATTAACAAAAAGCTCAAAGATCAACTCCAGGATGCGTCCCAGGCGCTCCCTTCGTCGGGATGTCCCCCGTCGGAAGACATGACGCCGCCGTGAATAACGGGGCACGAAACTGAATAAAAAAACGCCGGCATATATGCCGGCGTTTTTTATGTATAGCCGGGACGCCTGTTCCAAAACGCTGTTTAAAGTCGCTTTTGTGTTTGGCGCTCGGCGGCCAAAGAAGATAACCGTACAGGCTAAATAGCGGAAGGGCACAGGGGACGAATAGCAAAACCGTTCGGACAGCATATATTGGAATGGCAACATGTTGTCAAGGAGGTGTTACCTATTAAAAGCCTGTTTTGTATACCCAATTTTGTGCTTGTGTTGCTTGGAGCGATCTTCGGCACCGCGAGCGGGCTCATGTGGTATTACGGATATATCCAGTTTGTCAGACCGATGATCCCATACGCGATGGTATTTGCGATCATACTCTTTGTCGTGACAGCTGTTTTAAAAGCAAGGTGCGGGAACATGGCGGAAGGGCTGTGTTTGACGTCGACCTGTTCAAGTCTAAGGAAATATTCGCCGATGGTTATGGTCAGCGCGGCCGTGTTCATTGTGTTTTCAATCATTGTTCTGGCCACGTTCCTGCCGTTTGCGGTGAGAACCGTTTTGTCTTTTATCGGATCGGTTTCATTTTTCACGCTGCTGTTTGAATTTATTTCAATGATATTCTGCATGCTGTACAGACGCTGACAAAAGATTTATCATAAAAGCGGACGGCCATTGGCCGTCCCTACATATTACCGGATTAATTGACAGTATTCGAGAGACAGCCGGCGGCCGTTTTTAAATTGTTATTTCAGAAGGTTCCTGTATTGCAAAAGATCAGGGCTTCCGTGGCTTCATAGACTTGATAAAATTTATTACAGAGTCAAAGACCGCCGTAAGCGCGCGGACTGGCTCTAAATGCTTGTGACTGGCGGGAAGGTCATAGGTATATATTTTGTTGGTCCCCCTGGTGTCGAACGCGTTAATAATGCAGCCGATGACATAAGCGTTTACCATTTCAAGACGTTCTTTGGCGAATGCAGCCGCCTCAAAGGTCGTATGATTATGGCGCACCACAAATATGGCGCCGTCCATTTTAGGAAGCAGGGTGACGGCGTCTGAGTGTTTTGCAACAGGCGGCGTATCAAACAGGAGGGTGTCATACCGGCTCTCGGCTTCTTCCAGAAACGTGCGCATCGCATCCGACTGCAGCAGCGCATTCGGATTATCCGGCGTGCTGCCGGAAGGCAGCACAAAGGTGCCCTGCACGTCGCGGACGCAGCCGGAAAGATCGGCGTTATTTGCCAAAACGGCGGACAGGCCTTCCTGTCCGGACGCGTCCGGAAAAAGCACGCCGCTGATGCCCGGTGTTCTGAAATCAGCATCGACGACAAGGATTTTCCTGTCGTTTGAACGCATGGCCGCCGCGAGATTCATAGCCACGGTCGTTTTGCCGTCGCCGGTTAAGGGGCTTACGATTATGATTTTTTTAACCGTTTTATTCCGTAATTTATGACGGAGTACAGCCTGCAGGGCGTTGAACGACTCAATAAGCTGCGTCCCGCCTCCGGGGTTGAAATGAGCGTCGGACGGGGGAAAACTCGGAATAACACCGATGACAGGGTATGCCAGCCGGGTCTTGACATCATCGTTCGTCTTAAATTTGTTATTCATGAGTTCCATGACAAATGAAAGTGCGCATGACAGCGCGAAACCGATGAAAAAGCCCAGGAAAACATTGTTCAAAACGTTTGGAGAAATCTGCTTTGTGTCCTCTGAAAGCGTAATAATCTCGATCGAACCGATTTTCAGAGAACTGCTGATCTCGTCGGGCACATATTTGATGACGGTGTCCGTAATGGCGCCGGCAAGGCTTTCGCTGCCTGCTTTTACCGTCAGCAGATAAATACCCGTCGTTTCGGTCTCGGCGAAATCCAAATTATCGGAAAGCGTATCGGCACTTTGATGAAGGTTCAGTATTTGTGTAACTTTTTGCAGCAGGGACTGATTTTTCAGGATGTATCCGAGGGTGTCGGCAATCTGTGCGGTTGTTTTCGATGCACCGCTTTGTTCAACGGAGACGATAAGTGTCGTATTGCATTCAAATACAGGCTGAACAAGGCACATCGAATATATATAACTCAGTAAAACGGCAAGTATTGTCACTGTGCAGATCAGGACGAGCCGTTTCTTCAGCAAAAAAAACACATCCCTGATCGTGAACTCGGTATTACGCTGCATAATCGATCCTCCCGGCGGATAACCGCGCCGCCCGGTCCGTTGACGCAACAGGCGGGCGTTAGTTTATATCATATAATATCTATATCACGCGTTATTTGTGCCTTTAAAAGGCGGCGTCAACGCCGTATACGGGATGAATTAGCGGCAATGGTTTTTCTTGCGGTTTAACGGTGCATGGTTTATGATTGATTTAGAGATACTTGAAGAGGATAATTGCGAAAAATGAAAAAAGGAGCGAAGGCGATATGGCAGAAGAAAACACCTTTATCATGCTCAAACCCGATTGCATGAAAAGAGGCCTTGTAGGCGAAATCATCACCCGGATCGAACGCAAGGGCTATCGTATCATCGACGCGAAAATGACGAAACTGTCGGCTGCTTTTTTATATGAGCATTACGCGCATCTGGCGGATCAGCCGTTTTTTCCGAAGATTCTGCGCCACATGATGTCCGGACCCGTTATGGGCGTCATTGTTCGCGGTGAAAATGCCGTTATGGGTATGCGTACGCTGGTTGGCGCTACGATGATCGAGGACGCCGCGGCCGGCTCTATCAGAGGCGACTATGCCCAGAGTACCGTCAACAATCTGATCCACTGTTCACATACCGCGGAGATCGGACAAACTGAGATCAAACGTTTTTTCGACGAGCAGACCGAATAAAACGCGGCGTACAAATAATAAACATAAAAGCTCCCGCCCGGAAGGGCGGGAGCTTTTATGTTTATCCGGGCCAAGCTGCGTGATATTCAACGAATACCCGGTATTACTCGGAAGACGGTAAAGCGGAAGGTTTTGCCGAGCTTCTAAGGCAGTCGAGAAAATGCAGGATATCGTAGGAATATACCATGTGCATCCGGGTTTCCTGGTCATCCAGATCAACCTTTATGATGTCCGTGATCTTGTTGAGCCGGTAAATCAGCGTGCTGCGGTGAATATTCAGCTTTCTGGATGTTGTCAGAAGGCTGCGTTCATTGAGCAGATAGAGGTACAGGCAGTAAAAGTAGTTATTTTTGTTGACCTTGTCGTATTCATGCAGTTTGATGGCCTCGCGGTGGCAGAGCATGTTGACGTTGAAGACCTTGTCACAAAGGCTGATCATATGCGGCATGACATACTTGGTATAACGGAAAAGGCGGTCGTCCCGGTCGATGAGACGACCGATGTTTATAGCCGCATGCGCCAGGCTGTACTGCTCGCGGAACCAGGAGAAGTTCCGGAACAACGTGCTGACGCCGCAGATGAAATTGCGCTTTTCCAAAAAGTCCGCCAGGCTTTCAAGGGCGTCGTCAAAAGTATCCCGGCAATGCCGCATATTGACGACGAGCGCCAGTTCGTTGCCCGGCTCCAGCAGGACGCTGCCCGCAAACATGTTTTTAATAAGCTCTCCGCTGTATTTGACGGTGCCGCCTTCGATATCCTTGGGATCGGGAAGGATCTTGAAAATATAGTATTCGTCGTCGATTTTCCAGCCCAGCTGCGACAGATTGTGAATGATGAAGTTGACTTCGTAAGCTGCGCCGCCGAGCATATCCAGCATAAAGCGGCTGGTCTGGCTTGCTTTAACATAACGGGCGTAATGCACTTTGCCGACGGCGGCCGCGAGTACGTCCGAGACATGCTGCAATAGACTGAGCTGATTTTCGGAGATTATGCTGTACATTTGCCGGACGCCGACTATGCCGACTTTTTCGTCGTTTTCGATGATGCTCACTGTTAAAAACGGCGGGATTGGCTCCGCGTTTATAAGCTGAGGGCCGGCTTTCATATCACCAAGGAGGTTGAGACGTTTAAAATGATCGATCACGTCGACAGTCAGGTATCCGGCGGCCTTGACGGCGTTCCATTCCGGGTCGTTCATATTGCTGCTGCTGGCTATCAGCTTTTGGGCCGAGTCGATGATGTAGACCGGATTATCAAAAAAACGCGTACAGACATCCAAAATGGATTGAAGATCGTTTTCATTCAGGATCGCGTTCGTCAGTTCGGCGTCTATTTCATTGTAAAAATCAAGGATGCTCTGGACCTCGTTGTGGACTTCGATCGGATCGCTGCCGTTTATGACCAACAGATTATGTTTTCCGGTATCGATCACAGAGCGCGGCCTGCCCCTGCCGACGCAGATCAGATTCAGCGGCAGACCGGTATCCTCAAAGGACGGGATATCCTCGGTACGGATGATGTAGACGGCGTTTAAATCAAACGGTAAGGACCCGGGTGTGAGCAGCCGTGCGCTCAGGAGCGTCCGGTCTTCACTGCAAACATGCATTTCGGCAATCTTTTTATCCAGTCTGCATGCGATGATTCGAAGATTGAATTTCATAATAACCCCCCATATGCACGGCAGCGCTTTTTATTGCAGGAGATACGTTTTGCGCGTCATACTATACAATGATACCAAAAATTATTACGTTTTTCCATACGATGCGTCTGAAAAAAAGATTATGAATAGAATTTAAGCTTTTCGAATAAAAAATGCGCTTTGGATTTAGAAATTAGTACTAAACGTATGACATATATCGTATTAATTTTATCAGTTAATACGATGACTTATAGCAGTCCGTTGTGGTAAGTTTATATTGGCATTTTGTACGGCTGCCTTTCTTCCGGACAGGCATAATCCGTACAAAATGACGAAAAAGAAGATTTATGAAATGAAGCCCGTGAAGAAAATTTTTGCCGTAATCCTTTCAATACTGCTGGTCGTCAGCCTTTTTGCAGCCTGCAATAAGACGGACAGCGCAACGGAAGAATCGCCGGCCGCATCCTCCTCAGCGCCGGCTGAGTCGTCAGCACCAAGCGAAGACGCAGGAGAAGATGCTGGCCAGCCGGACGAAGGCGGAGCGGATACCGGCACTGTCGGGTACATAACCGACGATTTTGATCATTTTTCCCGCGAGCCCTTTAAGATTGCCTACATCTGCAACTACCTTACATGGGCATGGAACGCGGCTATTTCCGATGCCCTTGAAAAGTATACGGAGTACCTCAACTATGAATACAACGTTTATTCCTCAAACGACGATTTTGACCTGTACATCAACCAGATCGAAGTGCTGGCCACACAAGGCTATGAAGGCTTCATTTTTGGTCTTGACGATGCGCTGAGAGACCGCACGTACGAGGTCGGGAAGGAACTCGACGTTGTGTTTATTGCCGAATCGACGCCGTATCGTGACGAAACGGGCCATAACTATTGGATCAGCGTTCAGCAGGATCAGTATAACAACGGCGTGCAGTGCGTACAGTGGCTCACCGATAACTACACGAACTACTGGGGCGAGATCGACACGTCTACGCTCGGCCTGCTCGTCTTGGATTTCTCCGCAATTTCCAGTATACACGAACGCGAGCCCGGCTGTCAGGACACGTTCAAGGCGAACTTCCCCGAAGCGGCGGACAACTATGTTTACGGCGACCTTGTCAGTGATGCAAACGGATTTTCCGCAGCCGGCGGACAATCTGTGACGACCACTATGATTGTGGCGCATCCGGAGATCGAGCATTGGTTTGTTGTCGGCCTTGTGGACGACTGGGCGCAGGGCGCAACGCGCGGCATTGAAGACCTTCAGAGGACGGATTCTGTGCTTGTCACTAGCGTTCAGGCGGATGCGTTCCTCAATGAAATGGATACCGGATATGACGGCGGCGTCTATGTTTCGGCTTGTGCTGTTTCCTCTGCGGAATTCGCGCTTAACATGGTTATGGGCCTTGTGACAATTCTCGAAGGCCGCGCCACACCGGAGACACTCTGGCCCGAATGGCAAGAGTCGGACGGCGAGTATGCCAGCTTGAAGGTCATGGGTACGATGATCACGAAGGATACTTATCAGGAGTTTCTTGATACCCATACGGTAGAAGCGCTTGCCGGCTGAAAGAAGTAATTATCTTCCTGAAACGAAATAGAATACCAAGGGCCCGTTCCATGCCTGGAACGGGCCTTTTATACCACATTTTAGCAGTCTGAATATCGGGTAAACGCCCATAATACAAAGTTGCATAATATAAAAAACAATTGATAAAATTAAAAACCATGGTAAAATTGACATAACCGTGCCCCTGAGGAAAGTGCCGTACAGGCTAAATAAAAAAAGACAGCATCGCACCATGGGAGAAGTAAAATGAGCAGGAAAATGAAGTTCCAGCTGTTTTTCGGTGTAATCATCACGGCCGTGATTATTTATTTTTCGTGTGTGATCGCCCGGGACCTCAAGATGGATGTGGTATTTAATCTTAAGATTAAATGGGGCCTCGTCATCATATCCGTTGTCATATATATTATTTCCAATTATATCCGAGGGCTGGCATATTCAAGGGGTATCGATCCGGAAATGGACGACATGACGGCGCTGCAGATCATCGGGTTGGGCCACGCGCTGAACATGGTCTTGCCGCTTCACGCGGGAGAAGGTTTGCGCGCGGCGTTTTTTCCAAGCAGCTACAGCGTCATGCGGCGTACGAAACTTATCCTGATTTCGATTCTGGCCGACGCCGTCGTTGTTATTATTATATCGGCACTGACGGTGCCGTTTGCGGGGATTACGGATCCTGCGATGCTGCGCGTGATGTGGATCCTCCTGTATTCATGTATCGGTATTCTGGTACTGATGGCCGCGCTGGTGATCTTTGTGCGGCGTATTC
This sequence comes from uncultured Sporobacter sp., assembly GCA_963663605.2. GTDB lineage: Bacteria > Bacillota > Clostridia > Oscillospirales > Oscillospiraceae > Sporobacter. The sequence goes on along the minus strand of CAXXVF010000002.1, from coordinate 1,427,386 downwards.
GGGAATACGTTGAAGAGTATCTCAAGCTGTCGCTTCTGAAAAGCCTTATATGGGTGGCGCTGTCATGGATTGTTCTGATCGCGGCATTCTGGCTGGGCCTTGCGGCGTTCGGTTTTCCGCTGTATGAGGCCGTCAAGATGTCGTTTGCCGTATTTGTAACAACGAACATCGTTAACCTTATTCCGGCCTCGCCCGGCGGAATAGGGCTTTTTGAATACGGGACCGTGATCGGCCTTGGCGGTTTCGGCATTGACAGGAGCGTAGCGCTTTCGGCCAGCCTGCTTTTACATCTCATCCAGTATATGGCGCTCATACCGCTCGGTATTTTCCTTTATATCAGGGCGATACACGGCAAATATATTGAATCGATACGCAGCGCATGGAAAAAAAGCAAAAAACCAAGCGCCGCCGAAGGAGAATAAAGCGTCCGGACGCCGCTGCCGCGCAATTTAAGATTTATAATAACCCCCGTGACACAGGACTGTCGTCACGGGGGTTTAAGCAGTATTATGGTATCTGCCGGTCAGACTGTGACGGCCGGCCGGTTTATTGCGGGCCGTTTCCGGCGGTTTCCTCAGACTTGAGCAGGTTGTAAAAACCGGCGCGCGTCACCCCGATATACGGGGACAGCCAGATGGAAAACAACCGCAGCGTCGCCATTACTTCAACGGCATAATCGACGAAAAACCAGCCGATAAAAGACAGGTCCAGAGTGAAGAGCTCCATCTTATAGCCGCCCATCATGCGTTTGGACGCCCGAATGCAGTCCAGAGCGCTCATCTGGGGATTATCGAGCAGGATATAAAACGCCTGCCGGTAACTGTAATAGGCGATGATACCCGGTATAACGAAGAGAAGCGACCACAGCAGGATCAAAACGATCTGTATGATTTCAAGCCAGATGACTTTGAAAAAAAACGCGAAGCTGTCAAACAGCGATTTAAGCTCCGCTTTTTCATCCCGGCTGATTTTCAGGCAGTAGCTCATGAACCCGACATCGATGGAAAACCGGACGACGACGATCAGGAGGATCAGAATAACTGCCTCCGGCCGGATGACAGGTACGGCTGATAAAAGCGTATCCAGGCTCAGGTACGGATTGACGGGCATGATCTGCATTAAATATTCGGCGAATCGGTCAAAGCCAGACAGCGCGTAAATAAGCACCGTCAGCACGCTCAATACGGCGATATAGACGGCTGCTACGATAAAGGCGCTCGGTTTTTTGCCCCGTATGCTTTGCCTGGCGGCACGTTTTAATGCGGTTTTATCTATCATAGACGCGTTCCTTTTTCATTCTGATATCCTTTATTGTCCCGATGTTTTATAAAATACATATCAGTTTCAGAGAAAAATGTCAAGAACATGCGCCAATGATTTCGGAGAATTCCCGCCGGCAGTTTTTCATAAAGCTGTGCCGGCTGCCGCTGGACACGACGGCCGGCTGTTTCAGTTGTTAAGCTATTCGTCAGCCAGAAGCGTATCCGCACCCGTTCCGGTTTCCTGTACGCGCTTTTGTTTAACATTGGGCAGATACATGAAGGTGCTGATGAGCGTCGTCAGAGGAGACACCAAAACGAGACCGATGCAGCCGACGAACGTATGCAGAATCTCTGAGGCGATCATCTTGGAGTTCAAAATATTGAGCATCGGCGTTCCCTGCGCCATAAAGACCATCATGACGGAGATATAACTGCCCATGTAGGCCAAAAGGAGCGTTGTCGTCTGGCTGCCAACGACGGAGCGCCCGATCGTCAGGCCCGAGCGGATCAGCTGACCGCGTGAAATACCGTTTGAATTTTTGTAAACCTCGTCGAGCGCGGCGGATATGTCGATCGCCAGATCGAGCACGGCCCCCGAACAGGCCAGGTAAATGCCGGCCTGGAATAATAGCGTCAGGTTTAAACTTTCGAAACCGGCATAAAGCAGCGACTCGGACCACTGGAGGACGGCGCCGCTTATCTTAAAGACACTCCCGAGCGTAATGGCCAGAAGGCAGGTCGCCAGGGAACAGACGATGGAGCCCAAAATGGCGGCGAAAGCCTTTTTTGTAAATCCGGCGACTAATAATAATGTTGCGATCGTTATGGCGTTGCCGACAATGAGAGCAATCAGTATTGGATTTAATCCCTTAAGCGACAACGGGATGAGAATTTTCCATATGCTCATCAGCGCAAAAGCAAACGACAGAAGCGTCCGAACGCCCGTAAAACCGGAGAAGAAGATAATGAGCAGGGCGAAAACACCTATGAGCAGCAGCTCCGCGTTAATGCGGTAATGCTCAATCATATTGGCATTTATAATGTCTCCGGATTCGGCATACTCTAAAAGGACCCAGGCGCTGTCGCCGGGCTCAAATACTTTGTCGAACTCCAATTTGCCTATATAAAGGTTGCTGCCCCGCGTCACTTCACCCTTGTGGGCGCCCGCTTCGATACGGATCTCGCAAAACTGGCCGCCCTGCAGGAGCAGACCGTTATTGTAGGACGCTGAGTTGTCCACCGTTAAAACGGTCGCCCGAACACCTTCGGCATGATAGTAGATCTGTTTTTCAAAGCCGGTCGGTATTATGGATAAAACAGCAAGAAGGGCGATAAATATCAAAACAAAAAAAAGTTCCTTTTTATCCGGCTTCTTAAAAAAATTATCTTTTAAATGAATTTTCATAGAGTAACCTCCGAAAACAGGCCGGCTTAACCGGCCTGTTTTTCAGATAAATATGGGATTTTATGTGAGTGCTGTTTACAGACCGGCAGCTTCGACCATTTTCTCGAAAATAGTGGTATTGTCATACGAACCGTTGAAAAGCTCGCTGCAAGCGCCCATGGCGTAAACAGGAACGGGAACACCGGTGTGCGAGTAAGAGGTCCAGCCGATACCGGCCTTATTGTTGATGATGTGCGTCAGTGTGACGGACAGCGGGTCATACCCGCCGTACAGCAGGCCGTACTCATCGTCCACCGTGCGCTCTTCTTCGGGCAGCATGGACTGCTCGAAAGCCGCTGCAAGCTTAGCGTATTCATAGTCGGTCAGGACCATAGCGGCGTTGGCTTCATCTTCCGCTTCGGGGTCGGCCGGCGCGATGAGACCAAAGTTTTCTTTGATGACCGGCATCACGTCTTCAAGCGTGAGGTCGGGGTTTTCTTCTTTCATTGCGCTGATGATGTTGTCGAACTCGACGAAGGAGATTGTCTGGTTATCAAGAATGTCGAAAGCCGTGCTGTAGCCGGTAGCGGCATAACCGAGCGTCATACCGCCCGTTTCATGGTCGCCCGTGATGATGATAAGCGTTTCGTCGGGATGCTCAGCGGCGAAGTCCATTGCGACCTGAACGCCTTCTGCAAAGTCAACGACTTCCTCAATAGTGGCTTTCGCGTCGTTGGCGTGGCAGGCCCAGTCGATTTTGCCGGACTCGGCCATCATGAAAAAGCCGTTTTCGTTGTCGAGAACGTTGATGCCGGCCTGGATGAAATCGGCGTATTTCAGATCGCCATCCGCAGCATCCATGGCGTACTGCATCGCGCCGGAATCCTGCGTGACGGGCGTGACGGCATAGACCATGCCGGAGGAATTGTCGAGCGCTTTGATTTCTTCCTTCGTATCGGCGATCATATAGCCGGCAGCCTCGATGATTCCGTAAGCGTCTTCCTGATCTTTTTCGCTGCCGGTGGGCTTGTTGACCGTGCCGCCGCCGTAGTAGTCAAAGCCGCTTTCCGCCAGTTGGAGAGCGATGTCATAATAATCGTTTCTGGAAGCGATGTGTGCATAAAAAGCAGCAGGTGTGGCGTGATTGATGGTAACGGTGGAAACGATGCCGATGCGCATGCCGGCATCGGAGAGCATTTCGGTGATGCTTTCGGGAGCCGTTTCTTTATCGACAGCCAGACCGAGAACGCCGCTGTGGGTTTTAACGCCGCAGGACAGCGCTGTAGCGGTGGAAGCGGAGTCGGGACAGAAGGAAGTCGAGTCATAAGTCGTAACGCTGCCCACGACGGGAAACTGCGTGAAGTTGAGGCTTTCCGTCTCGACTTCACCGGAAGTGTTATTGCCGAGGTAGACCTGCGCGGCATTGATCTGCGCGTAGGACATGCCGTCGCCGATCAAAAGGAATATGTATTTCGGTGTTGGTGCTTCGGGCTGCTCGGAAGGTTCTGAGGCAACCGGTGCGGCCGGAACGGCTTCGGCTGCAGATGCTTCCGGGGGAGTTTCCGATGCCGTTGTATCGGTTGCAGTCGTAGCGCAGCCGGCCAATACTAAAACCATCATTGTAATAGCAAGTGCAAGCGCTGCGATTTTTTTTGAAATGCTTTTCATTTCATCATCTCCTGTTCATAAATTTGCTGCAAATATGCGTTACACGAAATCAGTATAAGGATGGTGCGTAAAATAATAAGCAACACGGAGTAAAGCTTGTTTAAAAAAAGAATAACGCCTAAAACAAACAAAAAAGCTTCCGGGCAATGTGCCCGAAAGCCTCTGTTTTCTGAAAACAAACTGAAAATAAGCTGAAAATTTTTCGGCGAAATAAACGGTTTTGTCTAACCGGAGGTTAAAGAACCGTTAAGTTCCCATGAAAGATATGTTTTTTGTTTGATGGATATGGTTTTGTTATTATTCTGCGATTGTGTATTCCATCGGCGTGTAACGAATGCCGTCTTTAAGCTGTTCCGTGTCCGTTGACCGAAAACCCAGCTTCTCATAAATGCCGACTGCGTATGGTGAAGCGTTCACGGTGATTTTGCCCGTCGGCATTTTTTTGAGCATGTGCTGAAACAGCCGCCGACCGACGCCCCGGCGCTGGCAGTCGCTTTTTACAAAGAACATCGAGATATGGCTGCCGCCGCTTCTCGTTGCCAGAACGCCGACGAGCGTCACGTTCCGGTAAGCCCCATAGAACGTCAGCTGAGCGAGGAATTCCGCGTCATATAGGCATTTGTTAAACGTATCGATGCCCGTTTGTGAATAATCCGGCGCTTCAAAAGCCGTAAAGGTCTCCCATATAAGCCGCTGTGCTTCCGGCATAGCTTCCGGCGTCAATTCCTGTATATGCATTTAAGTACCTCCTTTAAGCCTGCCGTCACAGCCGTCTTATTCATTAGCCGTCAGGCAAGAAGATATGACGACAGGTCCGAGACTGTTTCGGCTATTAAGTCCGGACCCTCGGCGGACAGCTCGTTCCTGCTGCCGTACCCGTACAGCACGCCGACGGAGCCGATACCCGCCTGTTTGGCCGCGCGGATGTCATGCAGGCGGTCGCCGACCATGACGGCCGACGCGCGCGCGGCAAAGGGGCAGCTGCTGAAACCGTGCTCGATAACCGCATGCTTTTCCGTGCGCGTACCGTCGAGCTCGCTTCCCGCAACAAAATCTATATAGGCATGAAGCCCGAAATGCTCAAGCACTTTGACGGCGAACACCGTCGGCTTCAGCGTTGCGACGAGGATCGCCGCGCCGCCGGCTTTCAGCGCTTTGAGCAGGTCTTCGACGCCGCCGTATACCTCGTTTTCATATATCCCGTGGGGAACATAATACTCGCGGTAATACGATACGGCCTGTTCGGCCGCTTCTTCCGAAAAACCGTAATACCGAGCGAAAGAGTCCCGGAGCGGCGCGCCGATGAAGTCGTAGAGCTTCTCTCTGTCGGGCGCGTCAATGCCGTATTTTGAAAGCGCGTAAATAACGGAATTCGTAATACCGAGACCGGGGTCGGTCAGCGTGCCGTCCAGATCGAATAAAATGGTTTTAAAGCGCATAATCGTCTCCTTTATTGCTTTTTTACGGCCTATGCTTCATCGGGAAACTCGAGTTCTGCCGGATCGTCCGGTCTCGGGAACAGGCCCCAGACGTCGACTTCGCCGTCAAACTCGGAGATGCTGGACAGCTTCTGCTTTAAGTATTTTGCGCTGGCTACGGCCGCTGTGCTTCCGTCCGGCAGGATGATCCGGCCCTCGCCGGTAAAAATCCGGCTTCTGTTTTCCGTGATCTGCCCGGTGATGAGCAGCGGCACGTCGTATGGAATGGGTTTTTTGTACCGCGTCGTAATCTCGACCGTTACGCCCCAGGTGTCGGGCTCCGTGATGTTGATTGCCCGTCCGATCGTTTCGTCGAGCAGCGCGGTGGTCACGCCGCCGTGCACGCGGCCCGGATAGCTTTGGTGCAGCGCATGAGCGACCGCAGTCGCGGCGAGCGTACCGTCCTCAAGCTCGTAAAATTCCGCGCGCAGACCCTTGTCGTTTGTAAGGCCGCAGATGAAGCAGCGCGTTGAGTTGTTTTGCTTTTTAACGATTTTCTTTTTCATGAAATACCTTCCTTGCCCGGATTCACAGCATCCAAACGCATCTGTAATGCTGCCGGTGCGCCTTGGGACGTATGCCATATTTTTTACAGCGGGTAGTAGAAAACGATGATATCCTCAAAAGAGCCGTCTTTCATACGAAACCCTTTCGGTATCGTGCCCAGACGGGAAAAACCGAGGGCTTCGTACAGGCGGATTGCCCTCAGATTGGATTTCACTACAGCGTTGAACTGAAGGATACCAAAGCCCAGCTCTTTTGCCTGCTTGAGGGAATGTTTAACCAGCTTTTCGCCGATCTTCAGGCCTCTGGCCGAGGACCTGACCGCGTAGCTGGCGTTGGCGATGTGCCCGCACCGGCCGACATTGTTCGGGTGGAGGATATAAAGTCCCAAAAGCCGTCCGCTCTCTTCCGCCACGCAGCAGCAGCTCTGGCTGTTGAAGAAGTCTTCAGCCTCATTGTCGCTGAGCGTATCCGTTTGAGGAAAGGCGACGCCGTCGGTTACGACTTCATTCCAGATTTCCGCCATTTCCCTGAGGTCTTCATTCCGGTGTTCTCTAACTAAAACGTCCATATAAACACTTCCGTTATGTAATTTTCCATACCACAGCATCATAGCACCAATCCGTTTTTAAATCCAGAATAAAACAAAGCTTAGCTTGGGCGACCGGCAAAAGCCGTTCTTCCGGACAACCGGCCGATAACAAAAAGCGCCATCTGGCAATGACGCTTTCAGACTGTCGACAAAAGGTTTGCATTAAGGCTGCTTGGCTGCAGCTTTCAGATAAACCAGACATGTTTGGACCGGCAGGGCAGGGAAGAGGGGGGGCGTTACGCCGGGATTTTGCACAGGATTCACCACGGCTTTTTGCCGTCCAGCCAGCCTTTGTCCGTCCAGTACGCAATGTCCGTAGAAATCCTAATTTTTTTGACCAGCGTACGCATGACGGTAAAGAGTATTTTCGTTTTCACAGACGGACGGACCTTATCTCCACAAGACGCGATCTTCCTGGCCAGTTTATCCGTTTTACGCGCGATGGCCTCTTTTTTCGCCGCTTTCACGCCGTCCCAGGAGGCTGCGGCGACGGCAAAGCCGCAGGAGTAAACCTTGGCCACGCCCCAGTAAAGCAGGCTGGTTTTAATATCCTTACACGCCGGACGCATACCCGCGCCCGCGGCCGTCGAAATACAGACCGCCTGTTTATGGAACATCGCCGCTTGGGGACGATGGACCATGAAGCGGTAGGCGCAGTGATCCAGAAACGCCTTCATGGAGCCGGTCGCGCGCATGACATAGACCGGCGTCGTGAAAATCAGCAGCTCGGCTGCGTCCATCAGCTCGACAATCGGCTGCATGTACTTATAATGCGGGCAGTGCTGTTCGCCCTTTATTATGCAGTTGGCGCAGCCGAGGCAGAATTCCGGCATGTCTTTCGGCAGGAATACCTCCCGGATTTCGTCGCCGCCGGCCAGCTTCCCGGCGAGCATCTTGCCAACATGGTATGTGGAGCCCTTGTGATTCTGTCCGTTGATTACTGCGATTTTCATAAGGCTTTCTCCTTTTAGGTAACCAATGCGCAAATTGTGCAGTGGTTACTTAGACAAAGATCTGATTATCCTTTCTTACTCGGCCGAAGGTTCTGAAAACGCGCGCAAAAAGCTTTAAGCGAAACGGTGCTGTCCTTGCTTTTTGTGCGCAGCCCTTGACACAGGCAAAACAGCGGATGCATTTTTTCCCGTCGACAGCAAATGTTTTGCTGTCGATGGCGCCCGTTGGGCAGGTTTTGGCACACAGTTTACATCGCGTGCACAGGCCCGCGTCCAGCTCCGGCAGCTTCACGAAAAGACGCGTGCCGCCGTTCGGGACCAGACGCATGACCAGAGGCGGCCTGGAAGCGGGGACGCATACGGGGCTTAAGTCCCCGGATTCCAGTTTGTCCCGTACCATTTTTCCGAACTCCACGGCCTCGGCCAGATCCGCCGCATCCGGCCGACCTAAGGCGACCGGCAGCTCGGGTCCGGCGAACGTATGTTCCCCGATGAATAAGCCCGCGCCGATAAATCTGAAGTTATGCGCCAGAGCGTACTGCTTAAGCCGGACAAGGCTTTTGCCGAACCCGACGTTGCCGTAGACGGAGATGACGGCCAGCGGCCGGCCTTTCCCGTCCAGGCTTTTTATGCAGTCCAGAACCAGTTTTGGAACGTTTTCCTCATAAACCGGCGATGCGATGACCATGAGGCCGCAGTCTTTCTGTTTGAGGGCGTTTCTGTTTTCCGGCTGCGTGATATCCGTGAAACAGACTTCACAGCCCAGCCCGTCGGCAAAAGCATGAACGATTTTTCGTGTTGTACCCGTCGGTGAAAAAAAGATGATATCAGTTTTCATATGTATGTGGCCTTTCGAGCTTTCATAACAGCAGGCGCCGCAGAGCGGCGTTATGTATTTCTTCAAGGGGGCTCAGGCCCTCTTGTGTATTACCGCATTGACATATTCTCACAATGAGGATAACATAAGCACTGTCAATATTAAAGTAAAGGAGGGTGTCGGATTATGTATACATGCGCGATGTGCGCCAAAAAAAGCTGCGAAAAGGGCGTGTTTGACGACGCGCCTAAAAACTGCCCCAGCGTCGAGCCAGAGCTGGAGGAGATCAAAAAGCTCTATGAAGACGACGCGAATAAAAAACTGGCCTATTGCTCCGCGCTGACGGAAGCGAAAGGGTACTGCCAAAAAACGCGGCTGGAGGAGATAATGGATTTTGCCCGCAGGTGCGGCTTTAAAAAGCTGGGGCTTGCGTTTTGCGGCGGTATGTGCGCCGAAGCGGCGGTCACGTGCCGGATTCTGAGGCAAAACGGGTTTGAAGTGGATTCCATAATCTGCAAAAACGGTGGCATACCCAAAGCGTTTCTGGGCGTCAGTGATGCCGATCAAGTCCGGCCGGGCACGTTCGAGCCGATCTGCAACCCCATCGGTCAGGCGATTTTCCTGAACAAGGCGGGGACCGAGCTGAACATTATTCTGGGCCTGTGTGTCGGGCATGACTCCCTGTTTATAAAACATTCAGACGCGCCGGTCACGGTTTTTGCCGCGAAGGACCGGGTGCTGGCGCACAACCCTCTGGGCGCCGTCTATCTCGCGGACAGCTATTATAAAAACAAGCTGGCCGCCCCGAAGGATTAACGACGCCGCCCGGTACATATGAAAGGGGCCGGGATCGCGCCTGCTTTTCATGATAGCAAATGAATTTTGTTAAGTCCACCTTTTCCCAGACGGAATTTACGCATTTAAAGGCCCGCGCCTTCCGGCGCGGGCCTGCTTGCGCCATTACACCCTTTTATGTCGTTGGTATCCAAGCTTTGACCATGTAACCTTCTTTGCAGTCAACGTTGTTGCTGTTTTCAAACAGGTATTTTATATCCCAATTACTATCGTATTGCGCGGCTACTTTTATAATATGGTCTGTAGACGAAAACTGAAGAATATACCTATAATTGCCGATTGTATAATCAATAAACACCATTTCGCGGAAGACAGTAATTGTCAGTGTGTCTGGCGGTTTTCCGTTGATGTGGATGCGATCTGATAATTCCGCCGTAACCGACGTGTCCAGCTCCTCTGCCAAAACGTCCTTTTCTATTAACTGCCTGACAGATTCAAGGTCTAAAACGTAATTCGCCAGTGCGTATTCTTCGACGGTGATAATGACGGTTGGCATTTTGGCAACAGCGTATGCCATTGTCACGTCTTTAGTTTTTAATATTTGATCGTCGTAATTCCGGTAGATCAGCAGCGCGGTTGCCGCGAGTATGGCAACAATGACCGTAATTGCCGTTATCATTCTGGAGTGCTTCCTGACCGTTTTGAGCCGCCGCTGGAATTCGCCGTTCAGGCTCCGTACCGTGTCGCGGGCGCTGCTTTCCGCCGCCGCGTCAATTGTGGCTTCCGCGTCTGCCTTTTCACCGTGTAAAAGCTCGATGACGGACAGCCGCAGTTCGTCGGCCAGAGGTTCCAGCAGGGAGATGTCGGGGAAGCCAACGCCGCGTTCCCACTTGGATATTGCCCGGTCCGAAACGGACAGCTTCTCCGCCAGCTGCTTTTGCGTAAAACCGTATTCCTTTCGCCGCGCCGCAATCAGCTCCCCAGTCTTGGCATAATCCATTTTTGCGCTCACCTCAATCTAATCATATAAAATTCCGGATCTTTTAGCAACAAACGCATCGTGGAATCAGGAAAACAGGAAAAGCGCCGCTGACGCGGCGCTCTCGATTTTATCAAAGCCGATCGCGCGGCTTCGGCGGAAAGTTGCTTACCCGCACTTTGAATACCCGCAGTTGCGGCAGGTCACGCAGCCGCCCTCGTGCTCGATCTTGCTGCCGCACTCGGGGCAGTATTGTATCCCCAGAGATGAAGTCGGGTCGGGTTCTGTGTCTGCGTCGTCGAATTCCCCGGCCGGGAGCGCGCCGCTTCCGCCGCCGTTTTGGTAATGCGCCACCTTCTGGATCATCCGTGCGATTGCGTCCGGGCAGGACGTCACCTTCATGCCCGGCTGGCGTATGGTCGACGGGCAGCGGATGCCCTTGAGCTGCTTGATGATCGTGTCTACGTCCAGGCCGGAGCGGAGCGCGACCGAAACGAGCCGGCTCGTTGCCTCCGACTGCGACGGGCAGCCGCCGTGGCGTCCGGTGTTGGTAAAGACCTCGCAGATGCCCTTTTCGTCGTAATTGACCGTGATGTAAAGGTTGCCGCAGCCGATTTTGACCCGTTCGGTCAGGCCGTTCGTGATTTCTGGCCGCGGGCGCGGGACGATTTTGTGCGGCGTGTCCTCCGGCATCGCGCATTTCTCCGCCACTTCCCGGATTTTTTCTTCCTGCGATGTATCCTCCTTGTCCTTGTTGACCTTGCCGATATTAAGCACCTGGCTTTCGCGGCTTCCGTCGCGGTAAATTGTGACGCCCTTGCAGCCCAGCGTGTGGGCGAGCATATAGACCGCTTTGACGTCGTCGGGCGTTGCGGCCTTCGGGAAATTTACGGTTTTTGAAACAGCGTTATCGACATGGCGCTGGAACGCGGCCTGCATTTTGATATGCCATTCGGGCGAGATGTCGTGCGCGGACAGGAAAACGTTCCGGATGTCCTCCGGTATCTCGCCGATATGCGCGAGCGTGCCCTCCTGCGAGATCCGCCGCATCAGGTCTTCGGTATAAATGCCCCTCGATACAAGCTCCGCTTTTAGAATCGGATTGACTTCCAGAAGCTCGGTGTTGTCCATGACGTTCCGGATATAGGCGTAGGCGAATACGGGCTCTACGCCGCTGGAAACCCCGGCGATGATGGAAAGGGTGCCCGTCGGCGCGATGGTGGTGACCGTCGCGTTCCGGACCGGGGTTCCCTCCTTTAAGGTGCTGACGTCAAACAGCGGGAAAGCGCCCCGATCTTTTGCCAGCTCCGCGCTCTTTTCCCGCCCGCATTTCGCGATGAAGCCCATGAGCTCGTCGGCGAGCGCGACGGCCTCTTCCGAGCTGTACGGCAGCTTCAGATGCAGGAGCATGTCCGCCCAGCCCATGACGCCCAGGCCGATTTTACGCGTCTGCTTTGTCGTTTTTTCTATCTGCTCGAGCGGATACTTATTGACGTCGATGACATTGTCCAGAAAATGTACGGCCGCATGTACGGTTTCTTTGAGCTTCCGGTAGTCAATCACATAGCCGTCGTCCTTCTTTTTGAGCATGTGCACCAGATTCACGGAACCAAGATTGCACGATTCGTACGGTAAAAGCGGCTGCTCCCCGCAGGGGTTGGTCGACTCGATCTGACCCCTTGAGGGCACGACGTTGTCCCGGTTGAGGCGGTCGATAAAAACGATGCCGGGCTCGCCGTTGCGCCACGCAGAGAATACGATCTTCTCAAACACGTCGCGGGCCGGAAGCTCCGCCGTACAGCTGCCCGTGTTCGGGTCAATCAACGCGTACGTTTCGTTCTTTTCGACGGCCTGCATAAAACTTTCGGTGACGGCTACCGATATGTTGAAATTGGTGATCTCTTTTCCGTCTTTCTTGCAGTCTATGAATTCCAGGATGTCGGGATGGTCGATCCGAAGGATGCCCATATTGGCGCCCCGCCGCGTCCCGCCCTGCTTGACAGATTCCGTGGCCACGTTGAAAACCTTCATAAAGCTGATCGGTCCGGAAGCCACGCCGCCGGTGGAATTGACGGTGCTGCCCTTCGGGCGCAGGCGGGAAAAAGAAAAACCGGTCCCGCCGCCGCTTTTATGAATCAGCGCGGCCTGCTTTATCGCTTCAAAGATCGCTTCCATTGAGTCTTCCACCGGCAGGACGAAGCACGCCGAAAGCTGGCCGAGCGGCCGTCCGGCGTTCATCAGCGTCGGCGAATTTGGCAGAAAATCAAGCCGCGTCATCATATCATAAAATGCTTTTTGCGTTTTATCGATGTCCGCATCGGCGTCGTAAAGATGATCTGCTGCCGCTACCGCAGAGGAGACGCGTGAAAACATACCGTCCACCGTCTCGGCGGGCTCGCCCTTGTCGTCCTTTTGGAGATAACGTTTTTCAAGTATTAACCGTGCGTTTTCACTGATTCCCATTGTCATTGCCTCCGATTGATATATAGACATGCGTATTATTATAGTGAAGCATTGTTTGTTATACTATATATTGTATATTACAACTTGATAAAAGTCAATATATTGTGCAGCGCGCCGCACGCAGTTTTTCCATAACGCCGGATTGAACGCATTTTCCGTCCGGCCCTGAAGCCGGCAGGCCTTGGGCTGCCCGCCCTATTTTAACAATGCCGGTCCAATGCAGCATATAAATGATTTCGTTGTAATAACAAGTAATTTATGGTAATGTACGCATAAAAGGTGACCATAAAATTGCAGATTGCCTGCGATGGGTAAGGGATCTAACCCCAAAGACTAACTGCTTATGTAGATTTATGGATTTGTTTATATTTGCAAAGGAGAAACCATGAAAATAAAGAAAATAATACTCTATGTTATTGTAGCAATATTGGGAGTGTTATTATTAAATCTAATTGCAACAGCACAAATTAAAGCAAGCGAATGCGGTTATTATCTTGATACAGACGGGCTGGTTTTGTGGCATGCTTTCGGCGGGGTATTTGCTTTCTTGTTTGGAGTATTATTAGAGTGGCGTACTGTGGTAAAACTGCTGAAAAAAGAAATTCGCCTGGGATTCTCGTGGCTGCATATTTGCGCAATAGTGATACTAATAATCAGCCTTATTCCGCCATCAATCATCATAATTTATATAGGCATAAGATTTCCTTTTACTCATGGTGCAGGAGGTTTTAGCTTAATAGCCGGGGCGCTGGCGCATTCATCGGTAGTGCAGAAGATACTCTCTGTTGTTGCGGGCAGCTTCATAATTAAAGGCTTATCTCAAAAAAAAATTTACATTGCCGAATAATAATATCTTAATACATATTATGAGCAAGCGCTTTTAAAAACGGCAAAACAAAATAACCATATAAGAAAGGCTTGTATGCATTATGAGTTTCAAAAAGAAAGGCACATCCGCAATTGCGCTGATGCTTTGTCTTGCGCTGTTTTTGACCGGCTGCGGACTTGTCTTAGATGTAAACGGAAATGAAGAGAAGCCGATATCAAGTAAAGAAAACCCTACTGATGAAGCTGAATTTGCCGATAACAGCGACGATGCTGTTGCGGAAAGCACCGGAGCGCCGGAGCTTCCCTACATGGAGATCGAAAAGACATTTTCGCTTGACGGCTATGAGTTTGACGGCTTTTCACAATCCGGTTACACGGAATGGTACTATGTCAGCCAGGATTTTGACAAAATAAAAGATGCTGTTTTAAAAGCGTATCCCCAATGGGAGTTTGTGGATTGCGGAATGTATAACACCGTCCTGGAATACCTGCCGATATGCGGCTACACTTACGATTGGGCACTGGCAAGCCGACGCGTTGTATACGACGCAGATACGCACAGTTTGATTTTTTATAAAGACGCAAGAACGATGAATGACCATGTTATGAGCGATATTAATGCGCCCGAAGATGTTTTAACGGCGGCTAAGGCATACGCCGAGAATGAGCTGTTTTTATTTCAAAGCGACAGCAGCATGGCGGAAGCCGATGCCGACGATTATCGCGTAGAATACCTAAATCGCGCGGGCTATGATGAAGTTCTGTACGACTATAATGTCGAGCTTTACTGCTTAAATTACGAGCTTCATTTCAACGCGCCAGAGAAGCTGGTATTGGCAGGCGGCTCCTATTTCAGAGAGGACGGCTGGGGGCTGATCGGCTATCCGTCAAGTAATTATCTCGTTTTTGTCGAAACTGAAGGTGGTCTTGAATACGTCGGCAGCGTTTTTAGTAACGACATCCCGCCGGAACATAGCGAGTTTATTGGAAATGTAACGGATTTACTTGTCGATAAAGGGCTCATCAGCGAGTCGATAAATGAAGCTGAAATCGTTCCGCTCACAGCCGAAGAACTGGAGTCGTATAACAAGATGTTTGAGCCGTCACTCTTTGACGGGCAGGGCGATCCTTGTGTCAATCCGCTCAGCAATTTCCTGACTTCCTATTACGACATGCCTGAGGATATCCATCTTGTTAGATTTCTGTGGTATTACCCGAAAGAGACGGTTGTGACAGACGAAGCCGAATTCGAGGCGCTCTCAGATGCAGAGAATTGGCCCTTTGATAACGTTACAACGCTGGACAGCATGCCCGTTCCAATCCAGAGGATCCCAGCTGTAACTGTTAATGAGGCGCTGGAAAAATATATGGGCATAACGTTGGATGACCTAAGTGGTGTGGGAGCGGCGGTTTATCTGGAGGCGTATGATGCTTATTATACATATACCAGTGATTGTGCGGGCAGCGACATTGTTTTCACACGCGGTGAGAGGCAGGGCGATATAGTCCGTCTGTACAGTACCCGCACGTACAGTGAAAATTCAATGCTTACGCTGAGACTGCGGGATGACGGTTTTTGGATCGTGTCGCATCAGGCCGCAGATGAGGATTCTGCTGCATAGGGTGAATAAAAACACCTTCAAACTTTTCAGCACAACATCGTGTGGCTTGCTTTTTGACATGACACAAACAATTTCGCCTTTACTTGTTGCAAATCGACGCTGTTCGCGGTATAATGATTGTAACAAATTGTAACAATTCGGTGGTACATATGTTGGATTTTTCCTCAAAAAGGAATAAATCGATATCAGCGTGGCTGCTGGCGATCATTCTGACGCTTAATATGGCTTTTATGCTGTGCGATACGCCTGCCAGGGCCATTACCCAGGCAGAAATCGATGCGCTCAAAGAGCAGCAGGAAGAGCTTGCCGGCCAACGGGCGGATATTCAGGAGCAGGCGGACGCGCTCGGCGATGAGGTGGATTCACAAACGGAGAAGCTCGCGGTTTTAAACGCCAAGCTTGACGTGACGAATCAGCAGCTTCAGAATCTGTCGGAACAGATTGCGATCTATACGAATTCGATCGCGGAGATGGAAAATGAGCTCAACATAAAAACACTCCGGGAACAGGAGCTTCTGGAAAGATTTAAAATACGCGTCCGGGTCATGGAGGAAAGCGGAAGCGTTTCATACATATCGATACTGTTCGGCGCGGCCAGCTTTGAAGATTTGCTCGACCGCATCAATTGTATCAACGAAATCTTGGAATACGATAACGGTCTTATCACCGATGTCCGCGAGGCTAAAGAAATTGCGCAGGCCGCAAAAGCGGAGATGGAAACCGGGATGGCGGAGCAGGAGGAAATATTTGCCGCTTATCGGGAAAAAGAGGCCGACCTTGCCGTGCAGCAGGAAGAGGCTGCGGTTCTTCTGGAGAGCCTTGAGGCGGATTCGGCGGAATACGAAGATCAGCTTGCATCCGTAAAAGCGCTTCAGTCCTCCCTGAGCGCCAAAATAAGCGACATGGAAGAGCAGCTGGCCGAGCAGGAGCGCATAAGAGCGGAGCAGGCAGCGGCTGCAGCGGCAGCGGCGGCGGTAGCCGCCGGCGACAACAGCTGGTACGGCGACGGGGCCGGTACGGCCTCCGGGCAGGAAATAGTCGATTACGCCATGCAGTTTCTCGGCATTCCATACGTCTACGGCGGGACGTCGCCATCGGGCTTTGACTGTTCGGGTCTTGTATATTATTGCTACAGGCACTTCGGCTACAAGGTAAACCGCACGGCGACTGCCCAGTCCTACAACGGCGTTTATGTATCGTCAACCGAGCTTCAGGCAGGGGACCTGGTCTTTTTCACCCCGTCGAGCGGCGGCTCAAATATAGGCCATATAGGCATTTACATCGGCAACGGTAACTTCATCCACGCGCCGCATACGGGCGACGTCGTCAAGATATCGAGTCTTTCGCAGACTTATTACAAAAACCATTACTGGGGCGCGCGCCGCGTCGTTTCGGACTAGATTTTACGGAGCAGATTACATAAATACACAAAAGGCGGTCATCACTTAGATGACCGCCTTTCTATATCGTCGGCACGCAGCTTTGGCAAATCTGCAACCGACAACTCAATTTAACATAATGCGCCTTTGGAGGCAAAGGTGTACGGCAAAACGGCAAGTGCAGTCAAATGATTTTAGCAATAAGCTGGATGAGATTAAAATACTTGCCGCCCTCGGCTTCCATCATTTTGATGTCATCCGCAGCGACCGGATTGTAGCCGGATAGCCATTCTTCCCACGCCTGTTCGCAGCAGCCCATTTCCCGGATGTCCGTCATTTCAATGCCGTCCGCCTTCTTCCACAAATCTTTCCACCAATCGAGACAATGCAGTGTTCTTTCCATCTCGCTGTTCCAGAACGGCTGCATTTCAACGGGGACATTTTCCCCGAATTCGTATTTTAAGCCGGGGATCGCCACGGCGATATAGCCGCCCTTTTTTATAAAAGGAATGAGCGACGGAAGCATTTCCGCCGTATCACCAAAGTAATGGTAAGCATCCACGGTGAACAGCAAGTCGAAATATTCGTTTGCGAAAGGCAGGCCTTTGGTCGCGTCTGCGGAAATCGGAACGGCTTTATCGTCAATTCCGACAGACTTAAAACGCGCATAGTTTTCAGTCGGCGAAATCCAAAGGTCGGCAGCGAAAACGGATGCACCGTATTTTTGCGCCAACAAAAGCGTGGAAAGACCACACCCGCAGCCGAGGTCAAGGATTTGCATATTCTCATTGATGTTTAGGTGTGACGCCAGTTCCTCCGCTAAGCGCATGGCGTTCGGCCCCATCATAGCGGCTTTCAGGTACCGGGCATTTTTATCATTGGACATAAACCGGTTTGTAAATGAATACATGGTATTCTTCCTTTCTAAATTCGCCTTAAATAAAGAAAACAAAAAAGCACAGTATATTACTGCGCTACAAACTACACCCTTATAATCAATAACGGATGCGCGTTCAATCTGTAAGGCAGTTTTTGATAACACAATTAAGAGCAGAACAACTGCTCATTTCATGTCTTTAACCGAAATCCCTACAGGATGACCGACATCAATACACTCCTTTCAACTTGTTGGTTAACTTCACCATAGCATTACCATATATGTCAATTGTTTAAAGGAAAAGAAGCACCCTCCGAAGAAGGTGCTTCCTGTATTGTCAGTGAAGATGCTCCGATACCCCGACAAGCTTTCATGCGGCCATGCCAGTTTTCGCGGGTATGCATGTTGGGCCGCTTTAATCCTTGTTTTTTGATCATTTTCGGTGGCTAGTTTGGCATCTCCCCAAATAAATAGAGATTCGTTATACCCAGCCCTCAAATATTGGTTCGATATATTTTTTGATAAATTCAATTCTATCCTTTGCGGTCGGTTTAAAAAGAGAAGCAATGGCAACGACAAGATTTTTCGCACCGTTGACATAGATCGCAGTCCCTCCGTCACCCAGCGCCGCATAGCTATCCCCGTCAATGATCCACCAAAGATAACCATACGATAGATTAAGTTCATCCCAGTGGCTGTGTATCTTGGTGCTCTCGTCGATCCATTCAGCCGATAGGATTTGTTTGCCATCCCAGATCCCGCGATTCAAATACAGCTGACCGATTTTTGCCATATCCGAGGGCGTTATGAAAAGTCCCCAGCCTGCCGTATTGATCCCCTGCGGGTCGGCGACCCATCCGCTTTCATGATGATCCTTCACAATGGAGAGCTGTTCTTCCTTGCTGTGAAAAACCACATTCCGAGTGGCATCGATCCCCAGCGGAGAAAACAGATTCTCATATGCGAAACCAAGCGCAGACTGCCCGGTTGCATTTGTAAGTATACCCGATAGAATATCCGGCCCGATGAGGGGCGTATACCAGAACCGACCGATTTCCCCCTTGCCGCCCATAAGATCAAGAGCGCTCTTTACCCAGTCGTCGCTTGAAAAGTACTTCGTATACGGAGCCGACTTGTATTTGAACGGGGTGGTCATAGTCAGCATATCCCGTATCGTGACGCGCTGCGCCGTCTTTTCGCCGCGCTTGGGCGTATAATCCGGAAAAAAGTCCAGCACCTTTTGATCGATGCTCTCGATATACCCTTTATCGACGGCAATGCCGATCAGTGCTGAAAGAATACTTTTTGTTACGGAAAACATATGAAAGGCGGTATCGGCGGTGTATCCGTTAAAGTAGTTTTCATAGTTTTTTCTGCCGTTTTTGTACACAGTAATGCCCGCGATATTGCTATAGTCACTGCATATCGTCTTTTCGAGCGCTTTTATATTTTCCTGATTCATTCAACCAATTTTCTCCTTTAAAGTTATTAAAGGATATCCTTGAAACAAAGAGTATATTGATTAAAAATTTTTTGCAAGGCCTATTTTAAAAAAATCAGAAACTTTACAGCTATGCGTTATAACCCACAGTCAGGGGCTCCCTTATAAAGGGAACCCCTGACTCATCGTATTATATAAATGCCTGCTATCGGAGCACAAAAAAAGCCCGACGCATTGAATAGCGCGAAGCCTTTAAATATGATTGGATATTGTTATCCAAAAAAGAAGCACCCTCCGAAGAAGGTGCTTCCCGTATTGCAGATTATCTCTTTGAGAACTGGGGTGCACGCCTCGCCGCTTTGAGGCCGTACTTTTTGCGCTCTTTCATTCTCGGGTCGCGCGTGAGGAAACCGGCGGCCTTGAGGGCCGGGCGGTAGCTTTCGTCGACCTTAAGGAGGGCGCGGGCGATGCCGTGGCGGATCGCGCCGGCCTGGCCGGTGACGCCGCCGCCGCCAACTGTGGCGACGATATCGACTTTTGCGGCCGTTTCGGTCGTAACGAGCGGCTGACGGACGATGAGCTTGAGTGTTTCAAGGCCGAAGTATTCGTCCATGTCGCGTCCGTTAATCGTTATGGAACCGGTTCCGCCGGGGAAGAGGTGGACTCTGGCGACGGAGGACTTTCTTCTGCCAGTGCCGTACATATAAGGCTTTTTGCTTGTATACATTCGATTATTCCTCCCTTATTCCTGAGTCCAGACCGTTGGCTTCTGCGCTTCGTGCTTATGCTCGGCGTTTCTGAAAACGCGCAGACGCGTCAGGGCGTGGCGGTTTAAATTGTTTTTGGCCATCATGCCTTTTACGGCAAGCTGCATGGCCATTTCAGGACGTTCTTCCATGATCCTTTTGTACTGGATCTCCTTGAGCCCGCCGACCCAGCCGCTGTGGCGGCGGTAGTATTTCTGCAGGAGCTTGTTGCCGGTCAGCACGGCCTCGGATGCGTTGATGATGATAACGTAATCGCCGCAATCGACGTTCGGCGTATACGTCGGTTTGTGCTTGCCGCGAAGTATGACGGCCGCCTGGGCAGCCGTACGGCCGAGCGGCTTGCCGGCCGCGTCAAGGATGTACCATTGACGTGTAACGGTATCCTTTTTAGCCAGAGTAGTTGACATGATCTATCCTCCATATAACATTATAGTATATAATAGTTTTGACATTTAAGGCCGGGGCGCGGTACAATACCGGTTATTCCCCGATCAAATAGTGCCTTACTTTTATAACACAACGGCAAAACGAAGTCAATAGTTTTTTAATTTATCTTATTGTGAACTCGTGTATGCTGCAAAATACTCCGGATAGCTCGTGAATGCTCGAGTTCGATTTTACTTTTTAATACGGGGAGCTGGCATGTCTATGAATAAAGCGGCCGGACTGGTGCGGCGCTGCGTGGAGGACTATGACATGATCGCAGACGGTGAGACGATTGCCGTCTGTGTTTCAGGCGGAAAGGATTCCATCGCGCTGCTGTGTGCGCTGAAAAGTCTCAGCGTCTATTATCCGAAGAAGTACAAGCTGCATGCCTTGACGTTATCGCTGGGCTTTGAAGGGATGGATTTCACGCCCGTCAAAGAGTTGTGCGCCCGGCTTGAGGTGCCGTACACGCTGCGCGAAAGCGAGATCGGCAAACTTGTTTTTGATGAGCGTGCGGAGAAGAACCCATGCGCGCTGTGTGCGAAAATGCGGCGCGGCGCGCTCAACGAGCTGGCGCTGGATCTGGGGATAAAAAAGATCGCTTTTGCGCACCATTTTGACGACGCGGTCGAGACATTTTTGATGTCGCTTTTTTTTGAGGGGCGCATCGGCTGTTTTGAGCCCGTCACCTATATGAGCCGGACCGGCGTTACCCAGATCCGTCCGCTTTTGTACGTGGGGGAGGGTACGATCGCCGGTCTCGTCCGGCGGCATGATCTGCCGATTGTTAAAAACACCTGCCCGATGGACGGGAAGTCAAAGCGAGAGGAAGTCAAGGCGCTTATCCATAACCTCAGCGGGCAATACCCCGACCTTAAAAACAAAGTTTTCGGCGCGATGCAGCGCCTGCCGCTCGGCGGCTGGCGGCCGCAGGAATACAAGCGCCGGCCTCTGCCGTAAAGCCAAAGGTATCGAAGATACCTTTGTCGACAGCTTAAAAGCAGGACGGGTGGTTCAAAGAACCACCCGTCCTGCTTTGGCCTTTGCAAAGCAGGAAAAGCATCCCGGAAAGGATCGAGAACGATGCCCGCTTTGCGCAGAGGGAAAAAGAAACAAGGAAAGGAAGCAAATTATTATCGAGGCGCGCCATACAGCGCGCAGCTTGTTTTTTTAAAGGTTAACTGATATGATTTGTGCTGAGGTGACAAAACATGACGTTATCTGTTGCGCTCATCGTTTATGAGCTGGAGAAAAGCGGCTATACGCTCAGAAAGGCTTGTCAAAACGTCTTGCAGGACAGCGACCGCGTTTCAGGCGTCCGTATGCTGTGCGGCGAAAGCTTCAGCGACGAATTTGTATATATTACGGATGCCGGCTCCGTAAAAAACTTAAAGCTGCCCAGGCATATACTGGCGGCGGGGATGCATGAGACGCCGGCCGGCGCCGTCTGCGTCGATCTTCCAGGCGCTAGACTTCTAAACGCGGTGGAAGATATCTTTTATCGGTATGACCGCATTGAGGCGGAACTCAACGCGGCTGCGGCCCGGAACGAGCCGCTTAAAACGATCCTGAGCATTTGCGCGCGATTTTTCAACAATCCCGTAACGGTAAGCGATTCTAAGACGCGGCTTATCGAAGTTAGCGACAATGCTGTGAGAGACCGCCTGCCGGACTATTTCAGGCAGACGCTTGATACGGGAGAGATTGAAGGACGAATCGTTGAGGCCATGAAAAACAAGGGGTTTGACTGGCTCGTATTCCAAAGCGGCGCCGCACTCCTGCTGGAGCTTGATGACATACCTGTCCGTTTTTTTGTCAGGAAGATTTACGAAGACAATTATCTATCGGCCTATCTTGAAGTCCCGGAGGTATTCAGCCCGCTTCACGATGCTCAGACCGTTATAGTCGATCAGATTACACAGATCATCAAGAATTATGCTTTCAGGGATATGCGCCTGCAGCAGGCATCCGTGACAAAGGTTGAGCGGATCACAAACGAGCTTATAGACGGCGGCAAGTATATCGACGATATCCATGCGCTGCACCTGAAAAAAATCAACTGGGGCGTCGAGGACGGATACTATCTGATCAAGATACAGATCAGCCCTGAAAACTATCTGATGAACACCGCCCAATACACGTATTCTACGGCGCATAGTTTTTTTTATGACAGCCTGATTGTTGAACGGGAAGACAGCGCCGTTATTGTTGTATGTTCCCTGCAGATCCGATACGATTTCGAAAAAGCGCTCGCGAACCTTAAAAACTATCTCAAAGGCAGAGGCGACAAAGCAATAATAAGCCAGAAGTTTTGCTGTTTTCACGCGATTTACGAGCAGCATCGGGCCATATCCATGGCGATGCAGCTGGCCGTGCTCATGGATCCGGAAAAAAGCCTTTATGATTTCAGAATGTATCTGCCGCATCTTTTGCTGAAAATATGCAGCCGTGAGATCGACCTGCGGGTATTCTGCATGTATGAAGCCATGCTCATTTATAAATACGATAACGCCAATGGGAGCGAGCTCCTTAAAAGTCTGTATGTATATTTAAGATACAACCGCAGTCTCTCCGCTGCTGCGGACGAATTGAAGATCCATCGGAATACGCTTTTGTACCGTCTCAGGCGCGCGTCCGAGATATCGGGGATCGACCCATCCGACAACAACGTCACACAAGCGTTGATCTTTTCTTATGAGATCCTGCGCTATAGGCTCAAGATCGAATAAACGCGCGTCACGGAGTCCGTATTACCGCCTGCATGACTTATCATTATAACCCATTAATATATTATAATAACACTTTCGCATTCTGTAATCATACTGGCGGTCAAAATTCAAGGCTGCCGAACTGTGCTCAGCGCACAATTCGGCAGCCTTGTCCGTCAAATCAGCCGTTTTACATGGCTGACCGCCGGTTCTGTCTGCGGTATCAAAACTAAGGACATTTTCAGCCTGTGAACACAAAGTGCAGCAGGAGCATATAAACGGCCGTCCCGCCGGCGATGCTCAGCAGCATGTTCCGCTTCCAGACGTGCAGCGCGACGATCACGATGATCGAGAAGAGTTCCGGCATTCCGTGAAAACCCGCTGTTATCTGAAGGTTCTTGAGGCTGTAAACAACGAGCATCCCGATTACGGCATACGGAAGGACCTGGCCCAGATACCGGATAAAAGCAGGCGGCTTCTTTTTGGCGGGGAACAGTATAAACGGCAAAAACCGCGTTGTCACGGTACCGAGCACGATCACGGCTATGGTTAGAATACTCTGAGTTGAAGTCATACGGCGGCCTCCTGTGAATAAAGCTTCTTTTTCAGCGCCGTCAGGACGGCGACAATCAGGAGCATCGCGGGAACGATGAAGCCGTCGGCCCCGAATATGATAAGGCATAAAGCCGATGCAGCCACGCCGACGAGCGCCGGAATATGCTTTTTCGTTTTGAGCCACTGATCCAGAAAGATAACGACGAACAGCGCCGTAAGAACGAAGCCGAGCCCCTTGAATTCGAAGCTTACAAGGTTTCCGAGTATCCCGCCGAGCGTTGCGCCGATAAACCAATAGGCGTGATTGAGTACCGTAACAAAAAACATGAACCAGCCCCGGTCGACGCCGTCCGGCGGGCTGACACTCGCGTTGATCACAAACGACTCGTCGCATAAGCCGAAAATCAGATACCATTTCTTTTTGCCGGTATCCTTATATTTTTCCAGCATGGATAGCCCATAAAACAGATGCCGTGCGTTTACCATAAGTGTCAGCAGGAAAACATAAACGGGGGAGAATGCGATCATCAGGAGGTTTACCGCCACAAACTCCATGGAGCCGGCCAGGATCGTCAGGCTCATCAGCATCGGGTATACGAAAGAAAAACCTTTGCTGCCCATATAAACGCCGTAAGCGATCCCCAGGAAAAGAAATCCCATAAAGATCGGCAGCGTATAAGGAAAGGCGGCTTTCAGCGCTTTGATTTTCATAAACATCTCCTATAGCGGACGTTGTCGGCCGGGGCAACGGGCGCCGCGTTTACTAAATAAATCTGGACAAATGACATGATTGCGTGTATGATATATTTTATATATGTATGATATAATTGTCAAGTGGGGGAAAGCGGAATTATTATGCAACTTAATGAAATAATTGCGGAAAATTTAAAAAAACTCCGTACGGAGCGGAGCTTAAGCCTGGGGCAGCTCGCCGAGCTGTCGGGCGTCAGCAAAATGATGCTGTCCCAGATCGAAAAAGGGGAGACCAACCCGACGATCAACACGATTTGGAAGATCGCTAAAGGGCTCAAGGTTCCGTATACACGCTTGATTGACAAAGCAAAGGATAAAACGGTGGTTGTAAGACGCGCGTCCTGCTCCCAGCTCAATTCCGATGAGCCTTTTCACCGGGTGCTGTGTTATTTTGCAACGTCGCCGACCCGGAATTTCGAACTGTTTGCAGCCGAGCTGGACGCCGGCTGCGCACATGAATCGGTCGGGCACAGCGAACGTTCCCAGGAGTGCGTTTTTGTAACAAAGGGCAAGCTGACCATCGTAATTAATGATTCCCGGTACATTCTTGAATCGGGCGACGCGGTCTTTTTCGAAGCCACAGAGCACCATGTATATATAAGTGACGGGGAATGCGGCGCGGAATATATCATAATTAATTACTATCCGTGAAGATAACGGCGCAAAAAAGCATCAACGCCTATGGAGATGAGCCGGCATTTTAAATGCCGGCTCATACGCATACAAAGTCATTTTACATCACAGGTCCGGCAGTTGGTTTATTCGTAAAAAAGAGCAGAAAATGAGTCAAAAAATGCGCCTGCTGAGCAAAGCGCATTTTCAAGTTCCGGATAAAAGCGGTAGGTTAATCAATAATCAATCAGGCCAAACGGTATTATATTACGGGGAGAATGATAATCAGGCGCGGTAAACAGGGAAGAACGAGCTGTTTTCGGCAAAGCCGGGGCGGATTCCGTTTTTGATCCCGACCAGTTCGTTATAGGTGGCCGTATTATAGATCCGCTTGGCGACGTGGCAATCCAATACGCCGGAAGGGGCCAGCGTTTTTTTAAACCGGAACAGCGAATCTTCCGCGCCGCCGAACCCGCCGCCGAGCAAAAGCGTACGGCAGCCCTTGTTCAGAAGGTCTATAGAGGCTTCCAAAAACAACAGGTTGTTCGCGCCGATTTTCATAAATTCAGTTCTGCTCCCGCCGAGGTGATACAGGGCGTTTCCGGCGGAATACAGGATAAGTATGGCCGATATGGGAATGTCGTTGCAGATGGCCAGATAGATATGCGCGTGTTCTTTGAAATTGGAGAGCGTACTCCGGAAAAAAGCGTCGTTAAAAAAATAATAAGGCTTAGTGTTATGGCGTTTCATGGTCTCATAGTAGACATCCCGGAAGATAGCCATATAACGCGTGTCAAAACCCGACACGACCGTGACCGCGTTTTTAGCAGCCTTTCGGATGCGGTTGCGGCATTCGCTTTTCATATCGGAGAGGATCTGTTCCGGCGAATGAAGGCGCATACAGACCGTTTTTGAAAAATCCGTACAGTCATAGGGCTGCCCGGCGTATAATCCGACGTTGCCGCTGACGGGATCAAGTCTTGAATATTCGGCGACGACATTGTGCTGTATGAGGTATGTACTCATTTCATTGAAAAACTGACTCAGAAGCGTTTCGTTCGGCGGCCCTTTCAAAGCTGTTCCGCCGTATCCATACGGCGTTGCAACGTCGTAAAAATTGTCAAAGTCATTAAACGGCTCGATGCTTGAGATCTTCCGGATCATTAAAACGGTATAAATCCTTGTGCGGCCGTCGCTCAGATAAAAAAGCGTCGGCTGGCCGCTGCCCATATGGTAAAAGGTGTCGGAATACGCCCAATGATAATATATATCGTCATCCCCGCAAATCAGCGCGTTCCAAAGGTCTTTTTGTGAATGTTCGCAGACCGTCATTCGCCGAAGCCCTCCTGTTGCTGTGGTTTCAATATACTATGCCGGCATGTTTCATGCATGATGACGGCAAAGCGTTGGTAAGCGATCGTTATGTATTATTATACCATACCTTTTCATCAGCTTGGAGAGATAACTGCATAACACATAAAAAAATACGCGCTCCGGATTTATCCCAAGCCTTTTGCCGATTTATCCAATTCCGCCCGCCGCCCCTAAATGTGTAGGGCTTTGCCCTATAAACCGATGGAAAGAGGGCGTAAGGTTATGCCTTGCTATAAATCTAAATGAAAGATTTCAAGTTATACCTCGGTTGAGAAAAAAATTTCAGCTTCTTTATATGACGCATTCCCACGGCCCCTTAAAAGTAAGTCAAGATGGATATTGCACCGAGCTTATAAAACGCAATACCCCGCTACCGGCGGGGCAGTGTGAAGGAATTTAACTAATTATACTTTATATAGCAACCATGCTGATACCTTTCCACTATAAAACTCAACACAAAAGGCATGGTCATCTATTATATACTCATAGTATTCATATTGGGTTTCTATGGAAGTTTGAGTCCTGCTTGTATAATTTGTACCATAGAGCTTTATCATTGTATTAAATGAGTCACCGAAATTTAGCCCCAACGTTGTTTGTAGTTGACTGCCTGCCCTTACTTTTATTTCGTTTACTTTACTCTCAAAAAAAGAAAACTCAAATTGGTCGGTATATAACATCGTATCGCTGCCTTGTAGAATCTCTATTTCTCTATCATATAGAATTGAACTGGCATCTTGGTAGGATTGCCCAAGGTAAAAGGTTCCTTCCTTATCGTTTATTTCATTTATAATTATCTGTTTATCGTTAGTGGCACTACCCGATGGGAAAACTGTTTCCAGTGTTTCGAATGAAGATGCAGAATCAAATGACGGTTGAGGTGAAGATAATTCCGGTTCGGTTTCAGCCGCTGTCTCAGGTGACGGTGAGGTTAAAGCGGGTGAGGTATTATCAAGCGGTGCTAATTCAGAGCATCCATTTAGGCATATTACCGAAAGCAGAACAATTATAATTGCAAATACAAAGTGTACAATTATAATGTGTTTCATCCGTTTGCCCCCCTTTCGTACTGGCGATACCTTTTTGAACAAGCAATACCTAATATTTCACTGCCCCGCCAACGGCGGGGCAGGCTATGACAGATTTATAAAACTCTCAGTTGGTAACCCCCAGATTTATAAGGCCCTCAGTTTATAATCCCCAGATTTATAAGGCTCTCGGTTGATAATCCCCATAGATTAACCCCGCCTTTGTAGATACGAACGCGAAAATAATGGTTTCCTATTTTATATTCGTATCTGGACGCGTCGGGACCGATTACTTTCTCCGTGTAATCTGTTCCGTATATTTCCACCATTTTTTCGTATGAATCCCCGAAGTTGAGGCCCGACGCCGTCGGCGTATTGCTGGCTGTCAATAAACCTATACCTATCAGTTTGTTTTGATCAAAACCGAATCCAAATCCTTCTGTGTTAATTGTAAATTCATCACCAGTCTTAATAAATATATCCATGTCTTCAAGGATTCGCATGACTTCAGTTATTGATTGTCCAAGGTAAAAGGTTCCCTCTTCTTTGTCGGTCATTTCATTGATAAAAATCGGCGCGGGTGACTGGGAACCGTCTGCTGTTTCAGTTGACGCAGATTCTGTCTGGTTTGGCGTGGGTGCAGGCGATTGCGTATAAGGAGCTGCCTCGGACGATGGAGGGGTTGTTTGGGTTTGTGTATTATCAGGTGTGGGCGACTGAGCATTTGGTGCTGTCTCGGACGAAGGGACGGTTGACTGGGGAGGCATAGTCTCAGTAGGTGCTGTCGTAACACAGCCATTAAGGCATATCACAAGAATGCTCATAATAGCGATGAGAATTATAATTTTTTTCATCCGGATAGCTCCTCTCTACCATATTTTACAATTACCTTAATATTACAGCAATTATCATATCAAGTCAACAATATATATAAATGCCCGGCCGAAAGGCCAGGCATATTTAGGTAGTTGTAATTCTATAAACTATGTTCCCGTTGCATTTCTCATTTCATCCGTGACGATTCCGTAAGATGTGCTGCCGTTATGGCAAAAACCGCGCATAAACTTATCATATTCATCGTTTGCGTCTGGATCATAAATGTCATCTAAACAATATGCCCTGTATTCAACTTTTTGTCCCCCGGTGTTTCCTTCAATGGTATAAACCATTCTTGTATCCGGATCATATGCGGCGACGATACCTATGTGATAATGCGAATTGGGATCATCGGCAAGAGACGGATCTACCAAATCGGGCTTTGCAAATATAACAATATCCCCTGCGTGCGGCGGGGTTTCATGATCGTTTTCCTGAAAGTACCCTTCTTCCTCATACTCACCCATAATGTATCCTGTACTTGCCGACGTTTCAAATGATGAATATGGATTATCTTCATTGATTAGCCATGAGATAAAAGAAGCGCACCAAGCAGCGCCGTTATTACCAGTGAAAGCCCCGTATTTTGTATAGTTGCCTGTGCCAGCATGAGAAGTATCAGTTACATCATCGTTAATGTATGTATGATTGTCCTTTTCGGTATAACCGACCTGTGTTTTAGCGATTTCGACCAGTTGCTCCGGGTTTATCCTGAATACGTTCCTGTTTCTTTTCTCATCATCAATCATTGCTGCCGCCAGCCCCGGGTCGGCGAAACCTCTGTGCAATCTTTTTTCGTATTCCCGCTGCGCCTCCGCCAGCGCCGGATCGACCGAAACAGTAATGTTTTGTCTGTCCTCCTGTGACTGCTGTGCCGCCAGAAGCCCCGGGTCGACAAAGGCCTTTGACCGGTCATAATCCAATAACGATTGCGTTTCCAACAAATTGGTATCGGCGGACAGCGTCCGGCCCTCTTCCATTGCCCTTTGAGCCGCCTCATAGGTCGAGCCGTACCGTCTTGCCGGACGCGCGCCGAACATCGCGGCGCTGTAATCCGTCTCATCCTGAAAGCGCAGCCAGCTGTCGGCGTCCTCTTTGACGAAATCGGCCATGCCGTTAACCGTTTTCACGCGACCGGCGACGTCAGAGGCGGCGGAGAGGGCCCACGCGTCCCCGTTTTCGCCGCGCAGCGCCTCGATGTTGCTAAGGAGGGAAGCGGCCGTACGGTTCAATCGCCCCTGCGCGTCTTGGAATCCCGCGGCGTAATCCGCCGCGTCCGGGTGATAGACGTTGTCGTAATTTTCGGTGTAACGGTTGCTGTAGGAATCCACAGCATTTCTGACACCTTTCAGGAAATCCCTTAACTTAATGTCATAGCCGGCTTGATTGGCGGCGCTTTGCGTACTGAAGAGGGGCTTGACAACGCGTGGAGCCGTATTCGCCGGAGACTGGCTTTGACGCGCTGCCGGGCTTGCTGCCTGGCGCACTGCCGGGATCTGTGCTGTGGCGTTATTTGTCTCATGCGCGGTTTCGGCATTGATTTGCGCTTTTACCGACGGCGTTCGTTTGCCCGGCGCTTCGGTTCGTCCGGAATCAGCCGATTCCCGGCCTCTGCGGCCAGACACAGGTTCGTCCGTGGATTTATGAATATCGAAAAATTTCTTGCCCATAGGTATTCTCCTTTACTTTCATATACGCCCGATGCCCACGAGCCGCCGCCACGCTTTTTTCCGTGCGGTAGCCGCCCGGGCGGGCGTCGCGAAAAACGGGCAGGGCGTCCGCTCCTTCAGGCAATAGACGTCCGTCAGGGCGCGGCAGGCCGGTTTCCCCGATTTGTCGATGTAAAACGCGAAGCAGTTGACCCGGACGTTCTCCCGGCCGGGCAGGATCGTCGGCTTTCTTCTCGGCAATCCGCTCACCGCCTTTTCGGGAATGAAACGGCATGGTGCCCGCACCCTAAAAGCTCCGCGCGCTCCGTCAAGCTCATCTCAAGGAAGCGGTCCTCCAGGCAGTCGCTGCAGAGCGTTGCGCCGTTTTCCCACTCGAACACCTCTTCGCCCTCATAGACTTCGTGCCCGCAGCCGGCTGTTATATAGCCGGCGTCGTCCGGCGGCTCGACGGGCGGTTGGGGAATATACATGCTTTTTACCTCCCTTGTATCGGGATGAAAATCCTCACTGTCATATGCGATCGTGTTCCATGGCCGCGAAGCCGTGCGCTTTTCATATCTCGTACAGGCATCGCGCGGGCAGCCTCTTGAGCGGTACATCATGAGCGTATAATCGCACGTATTCGTATACGTGCTGAAGAACCGGCAGTCCATCCGGCACTTCACGGGGGAGATATGGGCTGTTTTTGCCATCGCGTACACCTTCCTTGTATTGGTTTGGATAACCGTTAACAGTTACATATTCCGGTAAATGCTACAAAATCGTGGTTGACGGCGTCCGAAACATGCAGTATATTAAGTAATAAGGTTTGTCCGGAGATGCCGATGGGCGTGGGCATTAATTCAAGCTGTATTAGGCGGCGGCGCGCCGCCTGATTATAACTTTTATATATACCGCCTTTCTTTATAATAAAAACAATTTTGTATTATTACGAACAAAATTGTAGCTACTTCCCATAATACAAACAATTTTGTAGCAAGTCAACGAAAGGTACCGCGATTATCAAATAATGGCAGAGGTGACAAAAATATGTATGACCGATTGGAGAAATTGTTGAAAGAATACGGTATCACGGCGTACAGATTGGCTAAGGATCTCGGTATCTCACAGAGCAGTTTAAGCGAGTGGAAAAGAGGGAACAGCATTCCCAAGCACGAGCGGCTAGTCAAAATCGCAGCGTATTTCAATGTCCCGCTCAGTTACCTCACGGACAATGAAGCGGATGATGTGAACGGGGGAGAGAACAAGGCGCTCTTAGAGCAGCTCATGACACTGGTAAAAGAAAAGCTCGACGCTCCGGATTGGAGCGACGAGCAGGCAAGACAGAATCTTGTTTTATTCAATGCCCTTTCTGCGGACAGGAAGATGGAGGCTCTGAGGTATCTTCGCTATCTGGTAAGCCGGCAAGAAGCAGAAAAACAATAGCCGTATCGCCGAGCTTCTTTTGCAGCGCGATGAATTCCTGTTCTTCCAAACTTATCCCTCCTTTGTTCGTGCACAAGAGATGCAATAACATAAATATAACATAAATACCTGAAAATGCAAACTAAAAAGTAGACATAAAAATACAGAATGCCCGGCTGGCGTTTGTTGTGCGCCAGGTTTCTTGTTTACCTAAATTGGAATAAAGCAAGCTGATATAACGCTGAAAAAGAAAAACAATGTGAGAAATTATGGCAATTCCTCGGAATATGACGACAATAATGAGAAAGAAATGATTATTGAACAGGGCTCGGGGTGTTAACATAAAACAATAGGGCGGCTTATTAGCAAAAGAGAAAATTTATAAAAATAGCTAAAAAAAAGGCTATAGAATTTGTTGCATATCATCTAGCCGAAGGTAAAAAAATCACAGTCAGACAAACGGCGGTATTGCGCGCACTGCGGCGGTATGATATTCTTTTTATGTGACAAAAGACGACGGAAGGCAATGATTTGACGCCCTGTCAAATAAAAAACTGCGCATGACAAGAGGCGCCGATGACAGCCGGCGCAGCGGCGGAAAGAGGAATTTATGAACTGTGAAACACGTTTCTTTATTTGTAAACATTGCGGAAACATCGTTGGCATGATCTACGCGTCCGGCAAGCCGATCTCCTGCTGCGGAGAGGAAATGGCAGAACTTAAAGCAAATACGGTTGATGCCGCGCAGGAAAAACATGTTCCGGCCGTTACGGTCAACGGGAACAAGGTGACCGTGCAAATTGGTTCCGTGATCCACCCCATGCTTCCGGAGCACTATATCATGTGGGTCTATCTGCAGACCGAAAAGGGCGGCCAGCGCAAATGCTTCAAGCCCGGCGAGCAGCCGATCGTGGAGTTCACCCTTATTGACGACAAACCTGTGGCGGCCTACGAATACTGCAGCATTCACGGCCTGTGGAAAGCGGATATTTAGCGCGAAACGAGTGCAGCGGAGCCTATTAAGCTTCGCTGCACTTTTGATTATTGAAGGAGAGTTAGGAGCGTGCGGTATTGATAACGAATATGAAGTATCCTCATTTGTTTTCGCCCATTAAGCTGGGAGGGACGGTTTTTCGAAACCGGTATTTTGCGGCGCCGGTCGGTTACGAGTATCTGACGAGCCAGCTGTATCCCAACGGGGAAAGCATCGCGTTTTACGAGCGAAAAGCCAAAGGCGGCGCGGCGACGGTCTGCATCGGTTCGACCGCTCCGGACAGTAAAAGGGGAGCGGCCGGGCGAAGCGGGCATTATCTGGACGATCCGCATGCGCTCGCCCCGCTTTACCGGCTGGCGACATCCATCAGCCGGCACGGCGCCGTCGCGTGCGTCGAGCTGCAGCACGCGGGGCGTTTTGCCAGATACTCTGCTGAATGCGGGCACCAGATTTACGGTGCGGTAGACAGCTGCGACGAGAACGGGGACCTGATCCCCGCTATGCCGGAATCTATCATCGAGGAGACGATTGAGGCCTATGCCGACGCGGCGGCCTATGCCAAATTCTGCGGTTTCGGCATGGTTATGGTACATAGCGGGCACGGCTGGCTCCTGTCGCAGTTTTTGCAGCCGCAGAACAATACCCGTAAGGACAGATGGGGCGGAAGCCTGGAGAACCGCTGCCGTCTGCCGATCGCTATCTGCGACCGGATCAAACAAAAATGCGGGCGCGGATTTCCCGTCGACATCCGCATAAGCGGTTCCGAGTGCCATCCGGGCGGATACGATATCGACGAGGGCGTCGCGATCGCCCGACAGCTTGAAGGCCATGTCGATATGATACACGTATCGGCGGGCAGTCATGAAGTGCCGGAGGTCTTCACTGTGACCCATCCGAGCATGTTCCTGCCCGATGGCGTCAACGTCCGATTTGCCGCCGAGATAAAAAAGCATGTCAAAACGCCGGTGGCGGCTGTGGGCGCGCTGTCGGAAGCCGAGCATATGGAAGAGATCATTGCATCGGGGAAAGCCGACGTCGTCTATGCCGCACGGGCGCTTCTGGCCGATCCCGATATGCCGAAAAAGGCGCGCGCCGGAAAAACAGACGAAATCCGGCCGTGTATGAGATGCTTCGTCTGTTTTTCGGGTATAACGACCAAACGTCAATATAAATGCGCCGTCAATCCGGAGATCGGGTTTGAGCAGGCCGTCCGGTTCGAGCTGCCCGCTGCACAGCCAAAGAAGGTGCTCGTCGGCGGCGGCGGCGTCGCCGGAATGCAGGCGGCGCTGACGGCGTCCGCACGCGGCCACAGCGTTACGCTGATCGAAAAAACCGGAAGGCTGGGCGGCGCGCTCCGCTGTGAGGAAAATGTACCGTTTAAAAAGAAACTGCGCGATTATCTCGATTATCAGGAGCGGATGCTCCTGCGGTCCGACGTTGAAGTGCGCCTGAATACGGCAGCGACTGCGGCGTTTGCCGAATCGGCCGGAAGCGACGTTATCATCGCCGCGCTCGGGGCGTGCCCCGTCAAGCCGAAAATCAAGGGCATCGACGGTCTGAATGTCATGGGCGCGGAGGAAGCCTACTTCCGGCCGGATAAGACCGGCGGGAAGATCGTGGTTTTAGGCGGCGGCCTCGTCGGTATAGAACTGGCCATCTACCTTGCGGGAATGGGCCGAAAGGTCACTATCCTGGAAATGATGAACTGCCTGTCCGACGGCGGCAATCCCATTCACGCGCTGGCGCTTGCCGAAGAGATCAAAAAGCATGAAATCGGCATTTCGACGTCGACAAAAGCGGTCGAAATAAACGAAAAAGGCGTTGTCGGCGAATATGCCGGAGACGACTATTCGCTCCCTGTCTGTCCGACCGTTTTAAAGGCGGTGCAGCAGTCGAACAGTTTCGGGCTGAGTATCCGATCGGACGCTGAAATCGGCAGCCGGACGTTATTTAAAGCCGATACGGTCATTTACGCCGTCGGCCAGAGTCCGCTGCACGATGAAGCGGACGCGCTGAAATTCTGCGCGCCGGAGTTTCATCAGATCGGCGACTGCCTTGCGCCGAAAAACATCCACGAGGCCACCAGCACGGCGTTTACGATCGCACGGGACATCGGGACCTTTTAAGTCAGGATAGGAGAGGCTTAAAAAAGAAAATCCATTTCTCGAAAAAGTATTTTTCGACGTATGAAGAGACAGGGATCTTTAAGATCCCTGTCTCTTCCAAGCAAACGTTCAGCTATACGCGAGAAACGGTCAGTCTATAACTTCTTGTCCACGTGCCGTCAGGAGACGCATCCCGTGGGCCGTTCGACGTCCTTCAACACAATCATCTCCCAGTTCAAACCAAACCTGCTCGACTATTCAATTTTAAGACACCGGAACTTTGAAACCAAAGCACTTGTCGTGTCCGCTTATATTATGTGGATTAACGATGTGATTATACATCGTTATTAACAGGCGGTATAAAACGGCATCGGCACAAAACAATTGAAAAATACAAGCGCGTATGCTAGAGTTGAAGCGAATTTATACGCGGCAGAAATAAGATTTGCTTGAGAGGACGATGAAAATGGCTTTTTTTGAAGATATCGGCAAAAAAGTTACACAAACAAGCCAGGGGGCGATCAAGAAAACAAAAGCCATGGCTGAAAGCGCAAAAATAAATACACAGATTTCAGCGGAAAATAAAAACATATGGGACAATTATACGAAGCTCGGCGAGCGGTATGTTGAATTGTTTGGTGAAGCGCCCGATGAAAACCTGACCGAATACGTCTCGGCCGTCCGGGAAGCGAAGCTGAAAATCGAAGAATATGAAGAACAGCTGTTGAAACTCAAAGGCGTTGAACGCTGCCCGAATTACGGGGCCGAAATGAAGGACGGCGCGTTGTTCTGTACGGCCTGCGGGACGAAACTGCCCGAGCCGCCTGTCGAAGAAGACATACCGGCTGAAGTGAATGCCTGTGAAAACTGCGGAAAACCGCTGGGCGAAGGCGCGCTTTTCTGTTCGGGCTGCGGGCAAAAAGTCGAATAAGCCTTCTTATATAGTGTCTGCTGAATGATTCAAAAACGCAACAACTGAAATACTATAACGGCGCTTTACCCGTCGCCGGGCAAAGCGCCAGAAATGTATGGCAAGCTTCCGGACCCTGTGCCGGATTATTTATGAGGTTTTCATGACAAAAAGAGAAAAGAGAAAAGGGAAAATCATAAAAAAGCTGTTTTCCGCTGCTGTTGTATTTGCTTTGATATGCGCATCGGTGTTCATTGTTCTGAATCGATACGTCGTTATTAACGGTTCGGAATATATCCTGAGCGAAACGGCGACATCGGAACTTCAGGACGTCGACTGCATACTGATCCTCGGCGCGGGCGTCTACAGCAACAAATACCCCAGCCTCATGCTCGAAGACCGTCTTGAAAAGGGCATCGAGCTGTATGAGCTCGGCGCATCCGACCGGATTTTAATGAGCGGCGACAACAGCAAGATCAACTACAACGAAGTCCTGGTGATGAAAGAATATGCCGTTGACGCCGGCGTGCCCTCGGAGCATATCTTTCAGGATCACGCCGGGTTTTCGACCTATGAGAGCATGTACCGGGCGCGCGACGTCTTTGCCGCAGAAAAGATCGTCATCGTCACGCAGGGCTACCACCTGTACCGCGCGCTGTATGACGCGCGCGCGCTTGGCCTTGAGGCCTGGGGCGTGGCCGCGGAAGATGTCAGCTACCGGGGACAGACGCTGCGCGATCTGCGTGAGATACTCGCACGGACAAAAGACGCGATCTGCTGCGTATTCAAGCCCCTGCCGACATATCTGGGTGAAGTGATACCGGTGTCCGGCAACGGCGATGTGACGGACTGAAAGAAAAAACAAAAAACGCCCGTTGGAGACTTCAGATGCGCTCCGACGGGCGTTTTTTCGGGATTCTTCAAACGGAGTGTCCTACGGTAATCTTTTCAGGAGATTTTCAAGGGCTGCGCAGTCGGTGCAGCCGTCTTTGGCGCCGCCCTCCTTGCAGGTGGCCAGGCAGTGGCTGATCGATTTTCGGAGCAATTCGGCTTCTTTTTCTGTAATGGACAACGACAGCATGGGTTTTCCCCCTTTAAAAAATGTTATCTGGGATTGATTTTTACCAAAACGGGATGTTTTGATACGTCTTCCGGATGTGCGCAGGCGGATACCCTTCAGCAGCCGATGTATTTTTCCGCCATGATCCCGGCGACCGCGCCGTCGGAAGCCGCCGTTACGACCTGCCGCAGGGGTTTTGTGCGGATATCGCCCGCTGCGAATACGCCGCCGATATTCGTCTTTGTGTCCTCGCCGGCTACGATATAACCGTCCGCGTCAAGCTCAAGCTGCCCGGCAAACGGGGCGGACGCCGGCTCCGTACCGATGTAGACGAACGCGCCGTCCGTCGGGAGCTCGGTGACCGCGCCGGTCTTGAGGTTCTCGACCTCGACGCTCTCGAGCGAATAGTCCAGCCCGTTGACCTTCGTGACTTTCGAATCGTAGACGACGTCGATTTTAGCATTGTCAAAGGCGGTGTCCTGCGCGCCCTTGGCGGCGCGGAACGCGCTGCGGTGAATGATCGTCACATGGCTGGCGTAACGCGTTAAAAACAGCGCTTCGTCAATAGCCGCGTTGCCGCCGCCGACGACGACGACCTTGCGTCCTTCGTACATGGAGCCGTCGCACGTTGCGCAGTAGTGTACGCCCCGTCCCTTGTATTCGTCGGCGCCCGCGGCGGGGAGCGTACGGGGACTTGCGCCTGCGGCTACGATGACGGTTTTGGCGTAATATTCCGTGTCCTCCGCGAGGACATATTTGGGTTCATCGCTTAAGTGTATTTCAAAGATTTCCTTGAGATCGTCGATGTTAGCGCCGAATGACAGCGCCTGTTCGCGCATGTTAGCGATCAGGTCCCGGCCCCGGACCATGCCGGGCGTGCCCGGATAGTTTTCAATGTGGTAGGTGGACGCGGCCTGGCCGCCCGGAACGCTGATATCCAAAACGACCGTATTGAGCTTGGCCCGCGCGGTATAGATGGCGGCCGACAGGCCGGCCGCGCCCGCGCCGAGGATTAAAACGTCGCAGTCGACGCGTTTGATCGGTTCTTTTGGGAGCACATCGCCGAGCACCTCTTCGATGGCCTTTCTGACCTGCGGTTTGTTCATAAATCCCGAAAGGCGCGTGCCGATCTCCCCGCCGTCCTTGAAAAACAGCACCGTCGGGCTGCCGGACACATTGAGGCTTTGCGCAAATGCGCGGTTTTCCTGGCGGTGCATCTTGACGAACTTGATGTGCCCGGCGTATTTTTCTGCCATTTTTTCAAAAATCGGCGCGAGCACGTCGCACGGCGCGCAGTCGTCGGAGAAAAAGTCGATGATGACTGGGATATCGCTTTCCAGTACGGCGGCTTTGAATTCATCGCCTGTTATATACAGTATATTATTGCTCATTTATTATCGTCCTTTCAGCGGAGTATTTAATTAAGTGTGATCATTTTTGGGGGAAGTACGGGCACTTGGCGCCGATACAGTCCTTGTTGTCTCGATATTGTGTGCAGATATATTCGGTTGGCGTAATATTGCTGAAATAATCCGTATTCCGGATAAACGATTCAACGGCGCTCACGCTCTCGCGTTTGCAGCAGCGCGGCCCGCCGAGACGGCTCAGGTCGATCAATGCCCGGCCCGTGATTTCCATTGCCTTGCAGCGCGTGTCGGCCGTCAGGGGCGTCGCTTTTTCAATAATGGATGCGGCGATGCCGGTGCCGGACGCCGCTCCGCAGACGCCGTGATAACCGCAGCTGCCGCCTTTGATATCGCGGCCGCGCCGGATGGCTTCATCGAGCATGGCCCCGTCCTTGAATCCGGCGGCGTTCTGGTATGCTGCTATGAGTACGGCCGGGACGATGCTGTGATATTCCGGCCCGTGCATTTTGAGCGCGGGCAGCCTGAATATCTCCAGCAGAAGCGCGACGGGATCGGCGCTCGTTGACGATACTAAAAGCCGCTTGACCTGCCCGAGGATATCCGCGCCGTGGCAGGCGTCGCAGATGTAATGCCCGTT
Source organism: uncultured Sporobacter sp. (assembly GCA_963663605.2). Classification (GTDB taxonomy): domain Bacteria; phylum Bacillota; class Clostridia; order Oscillospirales; family Oscillospiraceae; genus Sporobacter. The sequence goes on along the minus strand of CAXXVF010000002.1, from coordinate 1,389,098 downwards.
CGGGCAGCTGACATGCGTTTCGAATCTGCCTTTGCAGACAATGCAGGTGTCCGTATGGGGCGTGTCGGCGTAGACCAGCGCCCCGCCGCAGACGACGCAGCCATCCGCTTTATATTCGGGCGCGCAGCAGCAGTCATCGCCTGCCGGCTCGACGCAGCAGCAGTCTTCCGCCTGTTCCGCAGAGGTCTGCTCAAGCGCTTCCGTCATGCCCCGGATGTCGTCAATGTAATGGTTGACGCCCGTCTCCAGCAGTTCCTGTATCGGACGGCAGTCGGGCGTAAGCGGATCCCCGCCGTTTTTGTTGGCGGCAATGACGCCGCAGCCGCCGCCGCAGATGACGTCGTATTTGCAGCTTTTGCACTTTTCGATATTCAGGACGTTCCGTTTCTGCCACTTCTGGGCAGCCGCCGCGTCGAACGTGACTTCCGGATAAAATGTCCCAAGCAGGTACTCCTGCCGTCCGCAGCTGGCCGTGCAGCCGTAGATCTCGCCGTTTAGGTCGAAGACCCACTCGGTCTTGGCGGCCGGGCACGTATCGAAGCTTGCCATATACAGCTCGCCCGTGTCGACCATATGCCGGATGCCCTTGAAGTCGGGCCGGTGGAACTTTTCGAGAATGGGATATTCCTTTGCCAAAGCCGAATATTCCGCCCACAGTTCGGACTGCGTCATAAGATGCTGGGGCTTGAAATAGCACTCAAACAGCTCATAATTGCGGCCGAGCTGCGTTTTGAACAGCTCCGGCGGCAGGTCGAGCCAGCCTTTTGAGTCGAGAAACTCCGCCATGCTTATTATGTCCCGGATGTTTTCCAGGTCGACGACTGTGCGGAGGTTTACGGGGAAACCGTTTTTGACCGCCGCGTCGATCCCGGCGATCACGTTGTCGAACGTGCCCTTCTTATTGGCGGTTGCGCGGCGGGCGTCGTGCACGTCGCGGCTGCCGTCCAGTGTGAACTGGATCTCTTTGATTTTGGCCTTTTTCAGAATATCCACGAATTCGGTGAAGTCGTTACCGTTCGTGACGGCGGCCAGCTCATACCCTTCGTCGGCGCACCGGTCGACGATGTACGCGATGATCGCGCGCTGCCGGGGCGAATTAACGAGCGGTTCGCCGCCGAAAAGCGTTATAAACGGCTTTTTCGGTTTATCCGAAAAGTTCTTTTTGGCGTAATCAAAAAAAGCGTCGACCGTCTCTTTGCTGATGACGGCGTACTCGGCGTCGATGCCGTGCTGATAGCAGTACGTACACGCCAGATTGCAGCCGTACGTGGGGATCAGCATAAGCTGGACCTGCGTGTCTTCTATTTCTTCCGTAAAATCTTTATAAGCCCGTTCGATGGCGGCCTTTTCGTCTTCGGCGGAGTTAAAAGCATAGCCCCGCTCCACAAGGTAATCCGAAAACGGCGCATCCGCGTCTTTGCCGGCCGTCAGGCCGTCGATGAGCGCCTTGTCGCGGGCGTCCATCATATCGAAACTGCCGGAGACGGGGTTGAGAATCGCATATTCCGGCTCGGCAGTGTTTTTTATAGGTAAGATGATATTGTTCTTTGCTAAAATCATGTTTAAACCTCCTGAAAAATCGAGGGGACGGCTGACGCCGCCCCCTTGTTTGTCAGTCGTGGCACCCGGCTACGACTTTTGAGGATTTAGAGCAGCACTGAGCGGTGACAAATGTATTGCAGGCGCATTTGGCACCGGCTTTTGTGACCTTTTTCATAGTGTGCCTCCCTTCGCGTTAAAACTGTATTTTAAAAGCCTGGATGGTCAGACTGATAAAATCGTACGTGTTTTTGACATATTCGCGGCGTTTCTTGATTTCGAGCCGGTCAAACCCGGCCGAACGAATACTGTCCAGGTATTCCGTTTCCGTGACGGCCCCGCCGAAACACTGCGCCCACGCCTCCGGGTCGTTCTTCACATCGTCCGGCAGCGGCTGTTTCGTGACGGCGTCGGATACGACGAACCGGCCGCCCGGCTGGAGCACCCTGTAGATTTCGCTGTAGACTTTTCTCTTGTCGCGTGCGTGGTTGATGACGCAGTTGGATATAACGGCGTCGAACGTCTCGTCGTCAAACGGCAGGCTTTCAATGTCGCCGCATATAAAATATGCGTTCGCTACGCCCGCTTCCCCGGCGTTATGCGTGGCTTTTTCGACCATGGCCTCCGTGAGGTCGAGCCCGACGGCGATGCCGTCGGAACCTGTGCGCCGCGCGGCCTCGAGCGTATCGGCGCCCCTTCCGCAGCCGAGGTCCAGGATGTCTTCGCCTTCCGCTATCTGCAGGATATCAAGATTGTTTCCGCAGCTTAAGTTGGAACAGGACGACGCTTCCCCGGCGTATCTCGCACGTATATTTTTCTGCATGGACATCACCTTCGTATTGTTTTTAGTACGCTTTATGCATGATAATCAAAATATATTATAGGTAAATAATAAAAAATCATAAGCAATGTTTCAGTGACATGGTTACATTAAATGCGGGAATAAACCATATCCGCATAAGTCGGGATGCAAGCTGCAAGACGGTCAGTTTTCAAAGAGCGTTAAAAAGGCGCCCGGGACGGCGCATTCAAAAAGCATCCGCGCGCCGGAAACGGGATGGCAAATCTCAAGCGTTCCGGCATGCAGCGCCAGCCGTTTGACGGGGTTTGTGGCTGCGCCGTACTTCTTGTCGCCGGCAACAGGATGGCCCATATCCTTCATATGCACCCGGATCTGATTTTTCCGGCCTGTTTCAAGCGTGATCTGAAGCAGAGCGTACGCTTTTGCTTCACGCATTACCCGATACGAGGTCACGGCCTCCCGGCCGTCTCCCTTTACAGGACTTGAATATACGAGATGCGTTTTTGTCTCCTTGAGCCAGGAGCGGATCGTGCCGGATTTCTCCGTGAACTGCCCCTCGGTGACCGCCGTGTACCCCCGCGTTTTGACAAGCGCGTTCCAGTTGTCCTGTAAAGCGCGCTTCATACGCTCGTTTTTTGCAAACAGCACGACGCCCGACGTATCCCGGTCGAGACGGTGGACGATAAAGACACGGCTTTGCGGCTGCGCATGACGGACGTAGTCCGTCACGTCGCGATAGGCGGTTTGCAGCTTTTCCCTGTCGTCGGCAACCGTCAAAAGCCCGGCCGGCTTATTTACGGCGATGAGTTCGTCGTCCTCATAGATGATTTTAAGGCGTTTCGGGCGTTCATACCGCGTCTGACCCGGCGCGGAGATACTTACAATCTGCCCGTGCTGGAGCGGATAGTCATACCGCGTCACGGTTTTGCCGTCAACGGATACGGCCCGTCGCGACAGAATGGACTTGACGTTGTTTCTGGATTTGCCGGTCAGCTTAAGGAGCAGGAAAGCCAAAAGGCCCGACTGCTCCTGCACGGTAAAGACCTTGCCGGCAGGTTGTCTGTTTTTGTTGATATTCAGCGAACTCACAGCTTTCTTTATATCATGGAGAATCAATCGGCGATTGCGTCGGCCTGCGCGTTTACGCCTTGAGCAGTTTTCTGCGCTCTTTGTAGTCGGGCAGCACGGCGCCGATCAGCGCGTAAAAATCCCTGCCGTGGTTTTTGTGACGGATATGCGCCAGCTCATGTACGACCACGTAGTCGACGGCCGCCGGAGGATAGAGCATCAGGCGGTAGGAAAAGCACAGGCTGTTTTTGCCGCTGCAGCTGCCGAACCGCTTTTCGGCGCTCGTGATCTTAACGCCTGTCGGATAAAGGCCCATTTGCGCGGCGAACTGCCCCACGCGCAGCGGGATGTACGCCTGCGCTTTTTGTTTGAGCGCCTTGATATCCGCTTCTGTAAGGATGGGTTTCGAAGCGCTGCGCATTTTCTGCTTTTCCAGATTCTTCTCGATCCAGCCTTTATTCTTTGCTGCAAGCTGCTGAATATCCCGGTTCGACGCGCGCAGCGGCGCGCGGACAAGAACCTGCAGCTCCGGCGTGATTTCAATCGCCAGCGTTTTCCGCTTTGAGCGGATAACGGTGTATTCGTATGTCATAGCAGCGTACCCGTTACCTTTTTTTCTTTGAACGGGAACGATTCGTCAAACGCCCCGGCGGATGCCTGGTAATTTTTCGTCGGCTGACGCTTCCCGTATCCGGTTTAAGTTTAGCACGTTTTATGACAAAGTAAAGACCGGATCAAGCTGGCTGCTCAAGGCGGCCCCGGGCCGGGAGAACCGCTTGCCGATTGACCCGGACCGGAACAGATGGTAATATCAAGTAAAGTTACTCTTTAAGAGCTGGAGCCGTATATGGAAAAAACAAACGTCATGCGTATACTCGAGCAGAAAAAAGTGCCGTATATCCCGCACGCGTACGACCCGGCCGTCACGGACGGCGTGTCGGTTGCACGCCTTATAGGGGAAGACGCGGAGCGCGTCTTCAAAACGCTTGTCACCGAATCGAACAAGGGGGAGCATCTTGTGTTCGTTATCCCTGTCGCGTTAAGCCTCGACCTTAAAAAAGCCGCGAAAGCCGCGGGCGTCAAATCGATTGCGATGATTAAGCAAAAAGAGCTTCTGCCGCTGACGGGCTACGTTCACGGCGGATGCTCGCCCGTCGGGATGAAAAAGCCGTTTGCGACAGTTGTTGACGAGACGGCCATTTTGTTTGACGCGATCATCGTGAGCGCCGGTAAGGTCGGCTGCCAGGCCGAACTTGACCCGAACGATCTTGCCGGACTGATTGGCGCCGCCTTTGCCGACGTGACCGGGGAAGAGGTGCGCGCCTGATGCCGGACGAAGACCTCGTTCTCCAAAAACGCTTTTTGGACCTGTCCCGCCGCGCTTTTTCGCAGCGGCGCTATACCTATTCGGAATTTCTCACGCTGGATGAGCAGGACGTTTTGCTCCGGATCGCCTTGGACAAAACGTGCGCCCCGTATGAACTGATCGGTGGCTTTAGCGGCGCGGAGCGCCGCGCCGCCCGGTTCGGCAGCGCGGAAATGTGCGGCTATACGGAAGACGTGCCTGTTATCTGCGTCAAAATCGCGCCTGTATCGCAGAAATTTGCCGACACGCTCACGCACCGGGACTTTCTCGGCGCGCTCATGTCGCTCGGCATGCGCCGGGGCGTTCTGGGAGACATCGTCCTGCGTGAAAACGCCGCGTTCCTGTTTTGCCTGGAATCCGTCGCCGTTTTTATCGCCGAAGAACTGACCCAGGTGCGCCATACGACGGTGAAGTGCGCCATTGTGGAAGACCCGCCGGCGCTCGCGGCCGCCGAACCGGAGGAAAAGAACATCAACGTCGCGTCCGAGCGGCTCGACGCCGTCACGGCGGCCGTGCTGAAACTGTCGCGCGGCGGCGCGCAGGCGCTTTTTAAAGCGGGAAAGGTCTATGTGAACGGCCGACTGACGGAAAACGCGGCGTACAGGCCGGAACCCGGCGACGTTGTCACCGTACGCGGATACGGGCGGTTTGTTTTCGGCGGCGTTTCGGGTCAAAGCCGCAAAGGCCGCCTGTTCGTGACCGTTCGAGTGTATTGAGGAAATAAAAACACAGAAAGATGCAGGTGAACGCTTATGATAACCGCAATCATCGCCGCCGCGCTTCTCGCGGCGATTGCCGTATTGTATATCCTGCTGGTGATCGGGCTGCCGTACGGGGAACTGGCCATGGGCGGCCGGTACACGACCGTACCGAAGGACAAACGGTACATATATGGTATTTCCATTGTCATACAGCTTGCCGCCGGGGTGATCGTTTTGCAGACCGGCGGCGCGCTTCCGCTCGTTTTGCCGCATAACGTCACGCGGATCGTCTGTTTTTGTTTTGCGGCCTATTTCACACTGAATATTATCCTCAACGCCGTTTCCAAAAGCAAAAAGGAACGGGCAGTCATGACGCCAGCGTCCGCCGTCATCGCCGTCTGCTTCTGGATCACGGCGGCGCTGAACGGATAAATAAATATGAAGAAAAGAGGGGATTTGCTTGTCTGAAATGCGCGCCGACCTCATCGCCCCGTGCGGCATGAACTGCCGCCTGTGTATCGGCTTTATCCGCGAAAAGAACAAATGCTCCGGCTGCAGAAGCACAGGTGATACGAATAAGGCGCACCTGTCCACGTGCGTTATCAGGAAATGCACCAATTTAGTTGCGTGTGAGTCGGATTATTGCTATGCGTGCGATAAAATCCCCTGCCGCCGGATGCGTCAGCTCGACATGCGGTACAAGACGAAATATCACATGAGCATGCTTGAAAACCTCGCATACATAAAGGAAAACGGCATGGCGGCATTTCTTAAAAGGGAGGAAGAACGCTGGGCCTGCCCCAAATGCGGCGGGATCGTCAGCGTCCACCGGGAAGAATGCCCGACTTGCGGTCACGTCGTTTTTGAATCGGAGGCATAGAACTTCTGATAATAAACAAAGCGCCCCGGCTTTCGCCGGAGCGCTTTGCGTTATGTCAAAAGAGATTTTTTACTTATCCAGTTCTTCAATAATCGCCGGGATGACCTTGTACAGGTCGCCCACGATGCCGTAGTCGGCGACTTCGAAGATGGGGGCGTTTTCGTTTTTGTTGATCGCCACGATCGTCTTGGATGTCTGCATACCGGCCAGATGCTGGATCGCACCGGAGATGCCGCAGGCGACGTAGAGGTCGGGCTTGACGGTCGTGCCGGTCTGGCCGACCTGATGGGAGTGGTCGATCCAGCCTGCGTCGACAGCCGCGCGGGAGGAGCCGACAACGCCGCCGAGGCGGTCCGCCAGCTGCTTGATGACCTTGAAGCCTTCGGGGTTGCCGAGGCCGGCCCCGCCTGAAACGATGATCTTCGCATCCGTCAGGGAAACGGTTTCGGTCAGGCCCTTGACGACTTCGAGCACCTGCATGCGGATATCCTTTTCCTTAAACGCGACGTTGAGGCTGATGAGTTCGCCCTTCTTGCCGGCAGCCCTTTTCGGTTTTTCCATGACGCCGGGGCGCACGGTGGACATCTGCGGACGGTGGTTCGGGCACAGGATTGTTGCCATGAGGTTGCCGCCGAACGCCGGACGCGTCTGCATGAGTTTTTTGTCTTCGGGGTCTATATCGAGCTTCGTGCAGTCGGCAGTCAGGCCGGTGCTGCACTGGACGGCGAGACACGGACCGAGGTCGCGGCCGATATGCGTTGCGCCGAGAAGTACGATCTCCGGTTTATATTTCAGGATCGCCTCGTAGATGACCTTGGTGTATGCGTCGGTGTTATACGTTTTCAGCTCGGGCGCGTTGGCGTAATAGACCTTCTCCGCGCCGTACTCGAACAGCTCGTCGACAAGGCCGTCGACGTTTTCGCCGCACAAAACGGCGCACAGCTTGCAGCCGACTTCGTCGGCGAGCTTTCTGCCTTCGCCCAGCAGCTCGACAGATACGCCCATGAGTTCGCCTTCGCGCTGCTCCGCGAAGACCCACACATCGTGATACTTTGTGATATCAACGAGGCCTTTTTTAAAGTCCTCGACTTTTTCGATCGCGCCGAACGGGCAGACATCGATACAAGCCCCGCAGCTGGTGCAGGCGGCGCCGATGACGGCCAGTTTCTCCTGCATGGTGATCGCGTTGAACGGGCATGAGCTGACGCACTTGGTGCAGCCCTTACATTTTTCATCAATAATTCTAACAGCCATTTATGTCACATCCCTTCTTCACAGTACATGCTTTTCGGTCAGCTTCTGGATGAGAGCCGCCGCCATTTCCGGCACCGTCCCCGTGATGATCTCACCCTTGCCTTTCGGGGGCGGCGTGAAGCTCCGCATGACCTGAGTGGGACTGGCGTTTAAGCCCGCGTCTTCCGGCGCGAGATTGACGTCTTTTTCATTCCAAATGGTGATTTCTTTTTTATATGCCTCTTCGATCTGCGCCACAGTCATGTATCGGGGCTCGTTGAGCTCTTTGATGGCCGTTAAGAGGCAGGGGCGGTTGACCTCGATGACTTCATAGCCGTCTTCAAGGTTGCGCTCGACGATAACGGTATTGTCCTTGATCTCCCGGATCTTCTGAACGTAAGAGACGGAGGGAATGCCCAGGCGCTGAGCCGTCTGCGGGCCGACCTGCGCCGTGTCGCCGTCGATGGCCTGACGGCCGGCGAAGATGATGTCATAATCACCGAGCTTACGGATGCCGGCGGCAATCGTTGTGGACGTTGCGCACGTATCGGCGCCGCCGAACGCGCGGCTCGAGAGCAGCACGACGTCATCGGCGCCCATAGCCAGGCATTCGCGGAGCATGTATGTGGCCTGCGGGGGGCCCATGGAAACGACGGTGACTGTCGAACCGGGGTAGCGCTCCTTGAGCTCAAGCGCAGCTTCCAGAGCGTTGGCATCGTCGGGATTTAATATGGAAGGGACGCCTTCGCGTATCAGTGTGCCCTTGACGGGGTCGATCTTGACCTCGTTCGTGTCGGGTACCTGTTTTGCACAGACAATGATTTTCATCGTTCACATCTCCTTTCGATTACTTGAGCAGGTAGCCCGAGATGACCATCTGCTGGACCTGCGACGTGCCTTCGAAGATCGTGAAGACGCGGCAGTCGCGGTAGATGCGCTCGACCTTGTACTCGTGGATATAGCCATAGCCGCCGTGAATCTGAACGGCCTTGGCGGCGATCTCGTTACAGACCTCTGTTGAATAGTATTTGGCCATTGACGCGGCCATGCCGGCTTCGCTGCTGCCCGTATCCTTGAGCTGGGCGGCCCGGTAGACGAGCTCTTTGGCGGCCTGGAGCTTTGTCGCCATATCGGCGAGCATGAAGCTGATGGCCTGGAACTTGGCGATCGAACGGCCGAATTGTTTTCTCTCCTTGGCGTACTTGACAGCCTCGTCCAGCGCGCCCTGCGCGACGCCGACGGACATTGCGGCAACGCCGATACGTCCGATGTCGAGCGTTTTCATGGCATTGGAGAAGCCTTTGCCTTCGTCTCCGAGCATGTCGTCTTTGTGTACGCGTACGTCCTCCATGATGATATCGGACGTCGGACAGCCCTTCAGGCCCATTTTATGCTCGGCCTTGCCGCAGGAAACGCCGGGCAGCTTCATATCCATAATAAACGCGGAAATGCCCCTGGAGCCTTTCTGCGTCATATCCGTTTTCGCGTAGATGATGCACCAGTCGGCAACGGGCGCTGTTGTGATAAACGTTTTACGGCCGTTTAGGATCCAGTAGTCGCCGTCGCGGACGGCGGTCGTTGTCGTGCCGCCGGCATCCGAACCGGCATTCGGCTCGGTCAGGCCAAACGCGAGAATCTTTTCGCCTTTTGCGACCGGTGTCAGGTATTTATCAAGCTGTTGGGGTGTGCCAGCCAGCATCAGTGGGCCGCCCCCGAGCGAATTCGGGGCCGAAGCCCAGATGGTTGTCACGGCGCTGGCGCGTGCGAGCTCTTCGATCGTTATAACGTAAGACAGATAGTCGGAACCCTGTCCGCCATACTCCACCGGCGTTTTGATACCGAAGAAGCCCGCTTTTGCCATTTTATCAAGCAGCTCTTTCGGGTACTCGCTGGTGTCTTCGATCTGGTCCAGCACATCCTTCGTCAGCTCTTTTTCAGCGAAGTCGCGGGCCAGTTTCCGAACAAGCTCATGCTTTTCCGAAAAAATCATTTATCTTCCTCCTATGCTAATAAAAATATCAAATAAAAAACCGGCTGTACCGGGGTAAGCGTCAATGGTTTGGATACGGCCGGCATATGTATTTGCGAGCAGTTGTATTAGCAGTTATTAATGATTTGTGTAGTATTTTGTTCGATGATTATTCTTGATAAACTTCATGATTTGTGGTAAATTATAGCCATCAGGATACATAATTATAGGTATAACTATATTTCATATGTCGTACCGGCGCTTGCGTTGTGCGTTTTCGCATGATTAGGCGCCTCGAAACGGACGCGTTGAAAGGATGATAGACTTGAGTTCGACACTGTTTGATTACGAATGGCAGTTTTTACTGCAGATGGTCTCGCGGATAAATTATTGTGAGACATATACCGAGACGTGCGATACGATTTTGCAGCAAATGCGCACGCTCATCCCCTATCGGGCCGGGATTATATTCCAGGCGGGCCGTGAAAACGGACAAGTGACGCTGAGCAGCCCCGTATCGACGGAAGCTGTGGACGACAGTTCCGATCATAATTTTTTCACAGAGGGCAACTACCCGCACTGGAACGAGTTCATCATGGCGCCGTACAGTATCGTTTTCCGCCAGTCGGACATCATTACGCCCGCCAAGATGGAGAAAACGCGCGTATACCGCGAAATATGGAAGCCGAGAGGCATTTACTGGGGTCTGTTCATCTCGCTCGTTTACAAAGACTGCCCGCTGGCCGTTATGGGGCTGATGCGGGATAAAAGCGGCGAAGACTTTTCGGCCCGTGATATTTATATCATGAACACGCTGAAGGATCCCCTTGAACGCAAGTTCTACAGTCTGCTGGAGGGTAAGAAGCGGCGTGCCGGCGGCGCTGCGCATCCCGAGCGGATTGCCAAAACGGCTGCGCGCTACGGTCTGACAAAACGGGAGACGGAAATCGTTGCGCTCGTATGCGCCAGTAAAAGCAGCGAGGAAATATGCCAGCAGCTTTATATAACGCACGCGACGCTTTCCAAGCATTTATCCAATATCTACGCAAAAACGAATGTACGCAACAGAACGCAGTTGTTCGGGCTTTTCAACAACGTTTGATATCTTTAGATATCTGGCATAAAGAAAACGCCCAAAACGTGCCGCGCGAAACTGATTTTACATCTATCCGGTCAATTTTACAATGTAAACATTTTAACTATTCGACTTTATTTTTATACAATTCGATTTTTTTATTGCATAAAAAGTAAAATAGCTCTATAAATTATACAATTATGCAAAAATCCAAAAAATTTTAATAGAAATTTGTGCTTTTTTAATGTTACGATAAAGGCGCTTGTTCAAACACCCTGCAAGGTCGTTTTGAAACAGGCGCAGCAAAAAAACGCGCGGCATGCCGGAATCGGTTTTGCTGACGGGTTTAGCGCAAAATGCGGCGGGCAGAGGCTTTCCGTCGGGACCGGAACGGTTTCGTATCCCGCTGTATATCAAGAAAAGACAGGAGTTATAGGAGGAATATAATGAATTCACCAAAAGAGATCGCACAAAACTACATAGCGGTCGGCGCAGCAAAAACAAAGACGCCGATTGCCAAACTGTTCGTGCTTGGCATTTTGGCCGGTATGTTTATCGCTCTGGCCGGCGTGGCGTGTACGGTCTCGTCCGCAACGCTGAGCGGTTCGGTCGCCAAGCTGATCGGCGCTATGGTCTTCCCCGGCGGACTGGCTATGGTACTCATTGCGGGCAGCGAGCTGTTTACCGGCAACAACCTCATTATCATGTCTGTTCTGGATAAACAGGCCACAATCGGCGGCATGCTTAAAAACTGGGTGGTTGTTTATATAGGCAACTTTGCCGGCAGCATCCTTATAGCAGCGCTTATCTTTTTCGGCGGTACGATCAATCTGTTTTCGGGCGATGTCGGCGTCGCGGCGATCAATACGGCGGCTGCCAAGGTCAGCATGACGTTCGGCACGGCGTTCGTCCGCGGCATCCTTTGCAACTTCCTTGTTTGTATAGCCGTTTGGATGGCCCTTGCCGCCAAAGACGTCACAGGCAAGATCGTGGGGCTTTTCTTCCCGATTATGTTCTTCGTCTTGTGCGGGTATGAACACAGCGTGGCTAACATGTACTTCATTTCTGCCGGACTTTTCGCTTCCACCAATGCCCAGATGGCTGCGGCGGTTGACCCGTCGGTCCTGCAGAATCTGAGCTGGGGCAGCTTCTTCTCGGCCAACCTTCTTCCGGTCACGCTCGGCAATATTATCGGCGGTTCCGGATTGGCCGGCGTCGTCTACTGGTTCTTATATCTCGGCGGTAAAAAAGACAAAGTTAACGCTGTCAAAAAATAGGAGAGTCCCGTTTGAACAATTAAATCCCGAACAAAAAAGCCGCGGTTTTCTCATGTGGGAAACTGCGGCTTTTTCCAGACGTCCGAGGCGCTTTTCCGGGGCGCTTTTTTTTGCATTAAAATGGGATGTTTGGTTGACAAAACCAACAATATATAGTATGATGATTAATAATATTGCAAAAATTACACATGATGTTGTAATAACGCCAAAACGGGGCAGGCAATTTATGTAAAAACGACGAAAAAACAGCTAAAAAACAGGATTGTTTGACGTATTGCACAACATATATGTTTAAACAAATTATATACAAATGAGCGACACAATATATAGTAAAGATATCGTAAGCATATACGGGATGCTCCAAAACCGGATTTGTTTACGGTAAAAGATATAAAATAAGCGAGGTTGGTGAAGTCTTTTGAACCCGCCAAAGAAAAAATTGCGGTTGGGAGACATACTGAAAGCGCAGGGACTGGTTGACGATCAGCAGCTTCAGGACGCTCTGGCGATCCAACAGAAAACGAAGCAGCGTATCGGCGATATCCTCGTGGGAAACGGCGTCACGACGGAAACTCAGATAACAAACGCGCTGCATGCTCAGCTGGGGATTGATATGATCGAGCTTCGGGGCATCCGGATTTCACCGGAAATCATCAGCCTCGTCAGCGGTTCGATTTTAAGGAAGCACAAAGTTCTGCCGATCGGATGTGACGAAAGAGATTCCAACACGCTGATATTAGCCATGGCCGATCCGCTGGACATGGTCGCGATGGATGATATCGCCATAATAACCAACCGCCGGATTGAACCGCGCATTGCCACGGCGGCCGCCGTCAATTCCGTTTTAGACCGGTATTTCGGCAACGAAGAAGTCATGACGGTGGCCGAACAGTATACCAAAGAGCGCGAGCAGCAGATGCAGAGCGCCGAGGAGGCCGCGCAGCAGTCGGAAATGGAACTGAACACGGCCCCTATCGTTCAGCTTGTCAAGACCATGATCGAGCAGGCTGTCCGGCAGAGGGCCAGCGATATACATATCGAAGCGCTTGAGAAAAAAGTGCGCGTTCGTTTCAGAATTGACGGCATGCTGGTTGAAAAGATGATGTACGACGCCGCGCTTTTAGCTGCGATCGTCACCCGCGTCAAAATACTCTCAGGCATGGATATATCGGAAAAAAGAAAGCCGCAGGACGGACGGCTCACGGTCGTCGTCGACCGCGCCGAATACGACGTCCGCGTGTCCATGCTGCCGACGTCATACGGGGAAAAGGTGGTCATGCGTCTGGCTTCGACCGCCGGGCTGACGCGGGACAAGTCCGAATTGGGCTTCAGGGACTGGGAAATGAGCAAATTCGACCACATGCTGGAAAACCCGAACGGCATGCTTCTTGTCACGGGGCCGACCGGCAGCGGCAAATCGACGACGCTTTATACGGCGCTCAGTGAACTTAACCGGGAAGAAGTCAATATCGTAACGGTTGAAGATCCGGTCGAAGCCAATATTTCGGGCATCAACCAGATACAGGTCAATCCGAAAGCGGAACTGACTTTTGCCAGCGCCCTGCGGGCCATCCTGCGCCAGGACCCGGATATTATCATGATCGGAGAGATCCGGGACTACGAGACGGCATCTATCGCCGTTCAGGCCTCCATAACGGGGCATCTCGTCGTCTCCACGCTCCATACGAACAGTTCTGCCGCGACGGTCACGCGCCTTATCGATATGGGCGTTGAATCGTTTTTGCTGGCCGACTCGCTTGTCGGCGTCATTGCCCAGCGGCTGGTGCGCCGCCTTTGCACCGCCTGCCGGAAGCAGCGGCTCGCCACGGAAGATGAAAAAGAGCTTCTCGGTGTCGACCCGAAGCTGCCGCTGATGATTTATGCGCCGGTCGGATGCCAGCTGTGCGGGGATACCGGTTATTACGGCCGGATCGGCGTATATGAGATCATGGAGGTCACGCCGGCGCTCAAGCGTATTATCTCATGCAAAGAGACGACGGAACAGATCAAGCAGCAGGCGATAGCGGACGGCATGCATACGCTGCGGCGTTCCGCGTCCGAATATGTCATTGATGGGACGACGTCCGTTTCGGAAATGGTTCATGTCTCGTTTGAGTTATAGCAGCGAAGCAGCGGGCGGTTTGCCCCGGCATGCGCGGAGCGGAGGTTAAGATGGACGCTTTCAACGACATCCTGAAAAAAGCCGTGAAGCAGAACGCTTCCGACATTCATTTTACGGTCGGGATACCGCCTGTAGTTCGTATAGACGGCGCGCTTATCACGACGGAGGGGGACAGGCTTTCGCCCGCCGACACCAAAAACATCGCCTGTGAGCTCGTGTCCGAAAAGCTGCGCGCCCAGCTTGAAAAAAAGGGAGAGGTGGATTTCGCCTATTCGATACCGAATCTGGGGCGTTTCCGTATCAATGTCTTCCTGCAAAGAGGCAGCATCGCCGTTGCGGTGCGCATCCTCAACTTTGATATACCGTCTCCGGAGATGCTTGGCATACCGGAAAGCGTTGTGGACGTCGTTAAAAAACAAAGAGGCCTGGTGCTCGTGACGGGACCGACCGGCAGCGGCAAATCGACGACGCTGGCCTCGCTTATTAATGTGCTCAATGAAAACTATCCATACCACATCATAACGCTTGAAGATCCGATCGAATATCTGCACCGGCATAAAAAGTCTATCGTCAATCAGCGGGAGATGGGGTCGGATACGGGGAGCTATGCCAGCGGGCTGCGCGCTGCGCTTAGAGAGGATCCCGACGTCATTTTAGTCGGCGAGATGCGCGACCTGGAGACCATCTCCATCGCGGTAACGGCCGCCGAAACGGGCCATCTCGTATTCTCGACACTCCACACGATCGGGGCGGCCAATACGATCGACCGGGTCGTTGACGTGTTTCCGCCTTTTCAGCAGCAGCAGATCCGCACACAGCTGGCAGATGTGCTCGTCAGCGTCGTGTCGCAGCAGCTCATCGCGCGCAAGACGGGAAAAGGCCGCTGCGCGGCCGTTGAGGTCATGCATATCAATCCCGCCATACGCAACCTGATCCGGGAAGCCAAAACGTTTCAGATACCGACCGTTATGCAGACAAATAAAAAGGCGGGCATGCAGACGATGGACGACGCCATATGCGATCTGCATGCAAGGAATCTGATCAGCGGCGCAGACGCCATGCGGTATGCTCAGGACATCTCGTATGTGACCAAACGCCTGTCGTGATATATTCTTTTATCCTTTTGAGGAGGTGACAGGGTGGCCGTTTATAATTATCAGGCCATTGATCCGTCCGGCCGGGACAAAAAAGGCTCGATAGAGGCGGAAACGTTAGAGAAAGCCAGAGAGCTTTTAAAGGCGGACGGCCTGATGGCGCTTTCCGTCGGAGAGCAGAGCCTGATGACGCGGGACGTCAACATCAAAATCGGCGGCAAACCGAAAGCGCGGGACATGAGTATTTTCTGCCGTCAGTTTGTGAGCATTATCGAAGCCGGCGTCACGGTAATCGACGCGTTGGAGATGCTCTCCGTTCAGACGGAAAACAAACTGCTCAAAAACGCGATAGCGGAAGCTAAAACAGCCGTTGAAAAAGGCGAGTCTCTTGCCGACGCCATGAAGCTCAACCGTAAAATCTTCACGGATATGTTTATTACCATGGTCGAAGCCGGAGAGGCCTCAGGCAGCCTCGGCGTGTCCTTTTCAAGGATGGCCGGCCAGTTTGAAAAGGAAGCGCACTTAAAATCGCTCATTAAAAAAGCGTCGATTTACCCGGCCGTCGTCGCCGTCGTCGCCGTCGTTGTCGTCATTGCGATGCTCACGTTTGTCGTCCCGACCTTTGAACAGATGTTCGATGAACTGGGCACGGAGCTGCCGGGCGTCACTAAATTTGTCATTACGCTCAGCGGGTTCATGCAGAACTGGTGGTATCTTGTCATAGCAGGGATCGTCCTTTTAGTGTTTTTGCTCCGCTACTTTAAGAAGACGGATCTCGGCATGCGTGTGTTCGGGAAAATCGGAATGAAGCTGCCGCTTTTTGGGAAGCTGACCGTCAAAACCGCATGCTCGCGGCTGGCGCGGACGCTCTCGACGCTTCTTGCGGCGGGCCTGCCGCTCATCGAAGCGCTGGAAATCACCTCCAATACGATGACGAATATATATTTTAAGGAAGCAATTCTGGACGCCAAGGAAAGCGTGGCGATGGGAACGTCTTTGTCCGAGCCGCTCCAGCGCGGGAACCTGTTCCCGCCGCTTGTATGCCATATGCTGAAGATCGGCGAGGAGTCCGGCAGCATCGAAGCCATGCTGGACAAGCTTGCCGACTATTACGACGAGGAAGTGGAGATCGCTACGCAGTCGCTTATGGCGGCGCTGGAACCGGCCATCATCATCTTTATGGCGGTTATTATCGGCACCATAATCATCTCGGTCATCTCCCCAATGGCGCAGATGTACTCCGGCCTTCAGAACATATAAGGACAGAAAAGCCCCGGAAGCATCTAAAATCAACAAAAACCCGGCATCATATACGTTAATTCCACAAAATTCTTAATTTTCACGCCGAAATGTGAGAAAAAGTGAGATAAATGCTTGACACAGCCATCCGGTTGTGGTACTGTTTGACTACAAAATAGTCAAAAATTTCAATCGATAATAGCAAACCTACCGAAAGGCAGGGACGCAAAACTCAGGGCCTAAGACCGTTTGCGGTTATGGCTGCCAGTTGCCGAAGTTGAAAGGTATACGGTATTTACCTCCTTTCCGAATTTCGGTCAGGAGGTTTTTTGCTGCGGCAAAGAAAACGTCCGGTGCCAAAACGGGCCGGGCAGACGGTTATTTTGTTTTAGGCCGAATTAAACGACGGCAGCGAAAAAGGGGGGCCTGCCGCGTTTAAGAAAATATATCAAAAAGACCATGTCTTATAACGGCGTAAATTAAATCTATGAAAGAAGGTAGCTATTATGATGAAAATCCTGAACAAAAAAAGAAAAATCGGCAACAAAGGCTTCTCCCTTGTTGAGCTCATCATTGTCATCGCGATCATGGCCGTGCTCGTAGCGATCCTCGCTCCCCAATACCTCAAGTATGTTGAAAAATCCAGAGTCGCCGCGGACGACACTTTTACCGAAGAACTGATGACTGCGGTTCAGGTTGCGTTGACCGACGAAACCGTCTATGCCGACGTCGTAACTGGTGATAAGCTTACTTGGACAGAAAGTACCGGTGCGATTGCAAGTACAGACTGCCCCGACCTCCAGACTGAGGTTGTTGCAACGCTGGCGGCAACGCACGATGTACAGGCAAAAGCGCATGACGGACAGGTATACACGATAACCATTACGATTGATGGCACAACCGGCAATTACTCGCTGGCTGGAGAATGGGCTGATGCCTGAGTTGAACGTCGCGTAACAACAACCGTCCATGAAAGGATGCCGGTCAATGCTACTTAATCCAGCGTTTTTGTACGTTGTATCCGCCCTGCTCGGTCTTATGATAGGCAGTTTTCTAAATGTCCTGATCATCCGGATCCCGGCGGGCGGGAACATCGTGACGGTGCCTTCCCGGTGCCCGAACTGCGGCAAACGGCTCAAATGGTATGAGCTGATCCCGCTGTTTAGCTGGATATTCCTGAGGGGACGTTGCTCCGGCTGTAAAACACCGATTTCCGTTCAATACCCCCTGATTGAAGCGGTGACCGGCATTCTGTACGTATTGCTCACCATGCGTTTCGGAGTTTCTTTGGAAACGCTGTTCTACTGTTCTATGACCTCGGCGCTTCTGGCGCTGAGCGTCATAGACTTTAGAACGTATGAGATCCCTCCCGGATTCAATATATTCCTGCTTGTTGTCGGCGCCGCGCGCGTCGCGGCGGATCTTAAGAACTGGCAGCTTTATGTCATCGGCTTTTTTGCCGTCAGCGTATTTTTATTGATTCTTTATCTCATCAGCGGGGGCCGGGCGATCGGCGGCGGCGACATCAAACTGATGGCCGTCTGCGGGCTGATCGTAGGCTGGAAGCTGATCATACTGGCGTTTGTTTTTGGCTGTATCATTGGTTCGGTCATTCATCTTCTGCGGATGGCCGTCAAAGGCGAAGGCTCGGTACTGGCCATGGGGCCGTACCTGTCAGCCGGCGTTTTTGCCGCCGTCCTTTGGGGCGGCCGTCTTATTAATGCGTATTTCGCGCTCTTTTAACAGGATAATTCAAGAAGAGATTCTTTTCAGATAGGCATATGTACGTTCAATTCAGATAGGAGTGGGTGCTGAGGCGATGGCAACAAAAGTACTGGGTATCGAGATCGGCGAAAACCTGATTAAGGTATGTGAGACCAAAATAAGCGGGAGCGCGAAAAAAGTGTCCGGATGCGCCACGTTTCAGACGCCTGATGAAGCCGTGGTCGACGGAGAGATCAACGATCTCGAAGCCGTCGCGGCGGCGCTGAAGGATAACCTTCGGAAGGCGGGCCTTAAAAACAGGAAAGTCATTTTCACGATAGCGTCCTCCAGGATCGCGACCCGCGAGGTGATGCTCCCGCCCGTCCGGGACAACCGGATTAAAGCGCTCATCGAAGCCAATGCCTCCGATTACTTTCCCGTCGATATATCCAACTATCAGATCACATATACCGTTGGGGAGCGTAAAATGACCGGACAGGACGCGGGCTGCAGGGTGAACGTTATGGCCGCGCCCCTCGCGATCCTCGAGGGATATTTTTCGCTTGCCACGCTCCTGGGCTTTCAGATCCAGGCGCTCGACTATATCGGCAACAGCCAGTACCGGCTTTTTGAGACGCTGTCGTCGGACGGCGTTACGATGTATGTGGATATAGACAGCAGCTTTTCCGTAACGACGGTGATCCGGAAGAACAAGCTTTTAATGCAGCGTATGTTCCCGAGCGGCATAGATGATTATGCCCTGGCATATATGAGCAGCGCCGGAAAACAAGAGGAAGACTACCTGGCGTCGATCAAGGAACTCAGCTCGGAATATTTCATGCCGGAGTACGGACAGACGACCACCATGACCGGACTGGCCGATAACCTGTCGCGGCTCGTCGGCAACATCACCCGCATCGCCGACTATTTCAACTCCTCCAACTGGGAAACGCCGATCGGCAAAATCGTTCTGACCGGTATCGGCGCGCCCGTCGTCGGGCTTAAAAACACGATCGCCGAATCAACGGGCATGGCGGTCTCCGTCCTGCCGAGGGTCGAGAAGACTTCCGCGCCGGGCGGCCTGTCCGCGCAGCTGCCGCAGTATATATCCTGTCTGGGCTGCGCCATCAATCCCGTGGATCTTATCCCGGAAAAATACTCCAAGAAGAAAAAAGAGAAACGCAAGCAGAAAGAGTCCATATCTCTGGGCGTTACGATACTGCTCGTATGCATCCTGGGCGCTTTCGGGCTTTCGGCTTATACATATATGGATTACCTGGAGGCGCTGGACGAAAAGCAGAGCCTCGAAGCGAGCGTTTCGGAGCTCTCCCATACGGAAAACGTCTATAACACGTTTCTGGCTTATAACAAGTACCTGGAAGACCTGAATCTCATGGAAGAAGCGATCCGGTCCCCGAACGACGAGCTTCTCGGCTTTATCGGGGAACTGGAAGAAAAAATGCCTGCGGAAGTCAACATACTGTCCGCTGCATGCACGCCGGAAGGCATCAGCATGAATATCACGGTGACGTCCAAGATAGCTGCAGCCAAGACGATCCAGCAGCTGAGATCGTTCGATTCCATCGGTCAAATCATCGTCGGAGAGATCACTGAGGCGGAGGACGAAGCGGGCGTGCGTTCGGTCCGGTTTTCCGTCGACTGTGTCTATAAAGCGGCAGATCCCACCGAAGCGGCGGCCGCCGACGTACAGAATACCGGGGACGATGCCGAGACGCAGGACGACACCGCAGCGGAAAACGGTTGATCAGGGAGGAGCGGGACATATGCAGAAGAAGCGAACGGTCAAATACATACTAATGCTTTTAGGGCTCGTTATATTTCTGGCAGGCTATTTCCTGGTCTATATGGATTATGCGGCCAGAACGGATGAATTGACAGCCGAGATCGGGACATTGACGGACAGGCTGGGCGTTCTGGAAAGCTACAATGCGCGGCTTAATGAATTCCAGACCGGCATCGAAGCAAACAAAACGGAAATCGGCGATGTGCTCGGCAGCTACTACAGCGTCGAGACGCCGGAAGACTTCATCATGCTGGCAACGGCGATGGAGGACGCGGTCGGCGTAAGCATCTCAAGCCTTTCTTTTGAGGAACCGATATATATATCAGAGATATTGGCCGCTGAGGACGCCGGGGACTATACGGCGCCTGTAACGACCCGGACGCTAACAGGATACGGCGTTACGGCGAGCATGGAAGGCGCGATGACCTATAGCGAGATGAAAGAGGTTTTGGCGTATATCGGCAGCCAGGTTGACGCAACGCACCTGAACGCCGTCGAAATGAGTTACGACGCCACGACCGGCCTGATTCTGGGGAGCCTCGTCATCGATAAATACTACATCGAAGGCCGCGATATTGAAGAGCATCAGATCAACGTACCGTATACGGATATTGGAAACGACGTCCTGATAGGCGGTTGATCATTCCTTCAAAACCATGGGAAGGAGGCGGGGCGATGCGTTTTAAACACAACAACAAAGGCTTCTCGCTTGTGGAAGTCCTCATCGGCGTGACGATATTGGCGATCATTGCCACGCCGCTCGCCCGCGCGTTCATCACGTCGGCAAAGACGTCCGTCAAGGCCGAGAACATCCGCAGAGAGACCGTTGCCGCGCAAAACATACTGGAAGTTTATGAAGCCACGGATATCGGTGTGGTACTCGCGCAGATGCAGGCGGGTGTAGAGCCGTTTGACGGCCTGGCCAAAACGACCGGCATTGAAATCTATAATGACGAAACGCATCAGTATGATCTTATCTCTGACTATGGGGAAGCGGACGCAGACGGGCCCGGTTACCGGATAACGCTGGCCGATATAGACGGCGGTGAATACGACGCGATTCTTCACATCCAGGCCAACGACAAATACTTCGAGTTAAACGAAAAGGAGATTGTCCACGCCAAACCGATGAGCGCGGTGTACAATCAGCCGTCCCCGTCCGATCCGGAGCCGGGATTGGGACAGAATTATAGCCCGGACATAATGGCGGCGCAGGATATCGCCCTGCAGGCACAGATCGACCTGCTCGCCGAAATGCAGGACGAAGGCGGCGCGCTGCCGGAGATTGAGCTGACGTACAATGACTTTATCGACATCATGAACCGGACCGTCACGATTGATATCAAGGAAATCAACCGCGATGCCGGCGTCATCTCCTGTTCGGCGCTGTTTCAATACGAAGCGTCGTATAACGGCAGGGACTATTCCTACGAGGTCGTCAATGAGGTCTACTGTGAGGAATACAATTATTCCGGCGACGGCGATTACGGCCTGTATTTCTTTTACTATCCGAATTTGAATTCCGTAACAGGTTCCGACATCATCAATATCCAAAACTATGACAATCTTGAAATGAATATCTATCTGATCCGGCAGAACTACGGAGACTTCGAACAAAACAAACCCTTGATATATCTCCGGGAGGCGCATGACCAAACCGGCGGAGAACCTATAGCCAGCGTTTATCCGAATTACATAATTAGGGAAACCGATAAAAGATTTGTGTACTATTGGATGCAGAACGAATGGCAGTATATCCGTCTTGAAAGCGACGGAACGCTGGGCGGCCTTGCCAGCCAGAACCGCATTTATGAAGTGACGCTCGTCCTGTTTGAGGGCGGCGGCGGATATAAGGAACCGATATTGACCATCGACGCGTCTTCCGTCGAATAAGCGAAAAGGACAAGACGAAATGATCAAACGGTATATAGAGAAATTTAAACGGGACAACCGGGGGTCGGCCATCGTCGTCGTCATGGTGGCTATGGCGTTTATCGTCATATTGGGGTCGATCCTTTTATACCTTTCTCTCGTGAACATACAGATGAAAAACCTTGACCGGTCCGGGAAAGCCAATTTTTATGACGCGGAATCCGTCATGAACGAAGTCCGCGCGGACGTGCAGGGCGTCGTTTCCGACGCGATCAATCAGGCGTATACGGATGTACTCAACCAATACAACGACTATGACGACGACGACGCGCGCGAAACGGATTTCAAGAAAAGGTTCTTTGAGCAGCTGTATACGATGCCGCTCGACAAAGAAGCCAAGAAAGGCGGCACGCTGTTTGTGGCCGACGGGTCGGGTTACTACCCGGATCAGCTGGCCGCGCTTATTGGGGATGTGCAGGACGCAAAAGTAATCCTCACCGGCTCCGGGAACGTATTTCACGCCGGCGACGCTTCATACATAAAGCTTGTCAACGTCTCGGTTCGATATATTGACCAAAAGGGCTTTGAAACGGCCGTTTCATCCGATATCAGGATTGAAGCGCCTACGCTGGAATCCGTTTCCGCGACCGTTACGCAGTCGTCCATGCCGAATTTCACGATTATAGCACAGGGCGATCTGGCGGGGGCGTCCTTCAGTGCCGGCGTGACGGGCAGCGCCTACGCCGGGACGGTGACGGTCAGCGGTACTGGGTACCAGCTTGCCGTGTCGAATTCCGCCAATTTTGTCTGTGCCGGCGACGTTACCGCTGAAACGGGCACGGTATTGTCTTTTTCGGACGATACCGCCCTGTGGGCCAAAGGCATCATCCTGAAAAACGGCAGCGGCTTTACAATGGGCGGCGACGCCTATATCAAAAACGATCTGAACCTGCTCGGTGAAGGCGCTGCGGCGGTCCTCGGCGGCCGGTACTTCGGATACGGGAATTCATCGACGGATCCCGACGGAAGCAGCTCCATTATCGTCAACGGGCTGCGCACAGAGCTGGATATGTCCGCCATCGACACACTGGTGCTCGCGGGCCGCAGCTTTGTTGATTACGGGACGCAGACTGAAAACGGCAGTTATGTGCTCATGGGCCAATCGGTTGCCGTCAAGAGCGACCAGCTGGCTTACCTCTTGCCGGAAAACTGCCTGTCGGGCGTTACGAACCCGTACCCGTATCTGGAGGATTACGACAGCGATCCCGGCAATTCGGTCCTGCAGAGCCTGGTGCTTTTAGACGAAGAGGTCGTTGCGGGCAAAACGCTTGCCGATTACGGTATAGCGGCTGAAGATATTTTATGCATGCGCGAAATCGTCGGTTCGGAGGAAAACGGCACGCGCCTCATTTACTTCTGCATGCAGTTTCCGACGGCCGAAAACGCCAACGCGTATTTCGCGGATTATTTCACAGAACACGCGGAGGATATCCAGAAATACCTGAATATCTACTGCGCGGAAGGCTATGCGCTCGACGACGATTTGAGTCTCGGCAGCGCGGGCGGCGTGTACGATACCGCCGATGACGAGACGGGCGCGTTCGATCTGATCGGCGCGACAGGCGTCCCGCCCACGACGCTTGAGGCGATCAGCGACAGCTTCAGCAATCTGTGCGTGACGCTGTCAAGGGCCGACGACGGCGGCGACAGCGGGGCGGCGACCCCGTATGCGTACTACGTCGACGATATACAGCTCAAAGCACTCGGTGGGAGCGAGCTATATTATCATGACGGCGTGGTCAAGGCGGTTGCCTCAAGCGGTGACTATACGGTCGGCAGCGGCACCCCCGACACGGTTCATGTCGTCATAGCGGCGGGCAACGTCACGGTGAGCAGGGAGTTTACGGGACTCATCATAGCGGGCGGCAATGTCATACTTAAAGCAGACGTAACGGCGGACCGGGCCGCGGTCGCCGACGCGCTGCAGGCGCTTGAATATGAGGTTTCAGAGAACTGGTACGCCTACCGTTTCCTCAATCCGGAGCATATCGCGCCGGTCAACAGCTCCATGGATCAGTCCGGCGATTACGGCTGGAATATGAATGCGCTCGTGACCTATGAAAACTGGGCAAAGAACGCGCAGTAGGGCAAATATCAGGACGAACGCGCATTTTGTCGGAGAGGGGGCCGGACTGTTGAAAAACAAAGGATTTACGCTTGTAGAAATACTGGTTGTCGTCGCGATCATTTCGATAGCCGGCGCCATCGTGTGGATGTCGATCAATTCGATCTTTGGCTTCGAGGCCAAACAATGCGCCAAATACCTTTTCGGCGCCATGGAAAAAACCAAGGTCGAGCAAATGACCAAAACGGAAGATTCCTGGCTACATCTGTACAGACTGGGCGACGGGGTCTACCTCGATATCTATGAAAGCGGCGTCAAACTCGACAATGAATTTGAAGACGGCAATAAGATCGCAAGCAGCAAGGTTTACATCACGTATACAGTAACGGATGTGGCGGGCGCTCTTGAACTGGACAAAAACGGGATCGTGCTGGCCTTCAACCGGAGCGACGGCAGCTTCAGGACCGGCGGGGAAGCGTGGGACCTTCAGGAACCCGGCTATACGCCGAAATACCCGGCCAGTTACTATAAGATTATCACGATTTCAAGCGGCGGATTTGAACGGTCCATCACGCTTTATGAGAATACGGGGAAGTTTGAGTACACGTCATGAAAAAGGGCATTAAGAACAATAAAGGGTTCACGCTGGTCGAGCTGCTCGTGGCGTTTGGGATCCTGGCGGTCGTCATGGTTATGGTGGGCGCCGTCATCGGCATCAGCTCCGGTACATACAGGAACATCTCGGACGACTTGAACCTGCAGTACGATTCGCAGCTGGCGATGAGCCAGATACAGGAATACGTTATCGACTGCAGCGAAGCCGTCGCTTCGGCGGATGACGGCGTAAACGACGTACTGTATCTTTTCAACGTCAACCCGAACGGCGAAAAGACGGTATACGACGGGTATAAGCTGGCGCTGTCGGCCAAGGACAACACCCTCATGCTGTATACAAAGCCGGGCTTCACTACGGAATTCAACAAGGAAGACGCCTCGACGTACCTCTTCAAAGACGCGGGACAGCCGATGTCCAATAACGTCGAGATGTTCACGGCAGAGTTGTCGCCGGACGGCAGGTCCATCAAAATAACGCTTTATTACGAACTTGGACGGGAATCTTACACGGGCATTCAGACGATTGCGTTCCGAAATCCCGTAACGGACATCAGCGCGTTTGCCCCCGTAAAAACGCTCGGCGAGATCAGCGACAGCCTGACCTCAAAGGTTTCCGGGGATTTGATCATAAAGTAAGGCGTCCCGCTGCGCGGCAGCCCGGGCGTAAAAAAACAGTCAACACACGGCAGGTATTAAAGGGGAGCGCAACAATGCGTAAGAGGAAAACAAAACGCATATCGAGGTTCATCGTGTTTGCGGCCGCGGTCTCATTGCTCTCGGTGCTCTTGACGTCTCTTGATACAAAAGACATGACCGTCGATGCCGCGTCCCTTAAGCATATAGACGAGATCGTCGCCGCGAGCGGCACGTTCAACATCCTGGAGATCGTTCCCGACGCGGCCGGCGCTTCAATCGGCTATTATATCGATGGGCAGGAGCCGGTTTCCGGGTGGAAATCAACGCTCGCCGCGCTGACGTCTCCGGCGGAGCGGAGCGATTATGTCAACAATCTCTTCGGCCGCCTGGCGAACAGGGGCGTTTTGAGCGGCGCTGAAACGACGCCGCTCCGATATACCTATTACGACGCGCAGAACAACAGCTACTATACCGAAACGTACGAGGCCGACGACCCGGAAAACTGGAACGTCATGGCGCTTGGTGTGCGGGAAAGCATCACCATGACCGGCACGTTCGCCCAATCGGAGGACGGGCCCTACCGGGCCGCTTATGCATACGCGCCGGCGCCAGACGGCGGTTTTGTCCAGAATATTTACCATTTTGCCTATACGGATTCGCCAGACTATGAAAACGGCGCGTACTATTATAATCCCGTTTTTACCGAGATCACGCCGGATATGGATCTGGACGCGATCCTTGATTACGCCGTTTATACGCAGGACGAATCCGGCTTCTATACGGTCGACCCCCAGGCGGTGACCGTCGCCGACGTCATTGCGGCCGGCGGCTTCGACATCACGGATCCGGAACTTATACAGTATTATTATGTCGACCCAACCCAGACCGGAGCGCCCGGGGAATACAATTACGAGGCCGTCGTATCGACGGACGACGCCGACGACGCGCCCGGCGACGGCTTCACCGAACCGGCCGCTGGTCCGTCGTATTTCATGCGGGAGATCACGAGCTTTACCTACGTCACGACGGGCGGCAATTACGTCTATTCCGGCGAGGGCGGCGAGACGTGGACGGTCAACTACGATAATATCTATTACAAAGCGGGATTTATAAACAACGACCTGTTTAAAAAGCAGGTTTTCGGGCTGGACAGCACCAGCATGGGCGCGCTGAACGTGACGGTCACCGTGCGCGCCGCCGGCGACGTCACACAGGGCGACGTCGCCGCGGCCGACCTCATTTACCTGTCTTCGGGTACGGACATAACGCAAAGCGGCGTTACGACCGTCTATACGGATTCAAACGACATACCGGACGCGTGCGCCGTGGATATCTATAACTTCGCAGCGGACCGGTATCCGGTCATTATAGACTATCCCATCGTAGAAAATATCACGCAGTGGACGTGGCCGTCGGAGATCAACCGAATGGAGAAGCTCTGCCTGCTCCTTCTGCAGTCCAGCTTTGACGAGACGGAGGAGACGAGCCTTGGCGCGATGGATTACAACTGGTTCCTGCTGTACTATATGTATTCCGACATGGACAGGACGTTCGTCAACAACAGCGTCTATTGCTTCAACGCGTTCAACACGCAGAGCACCTATAACCCGCCGGATATATCGACGCTTGTGACGGGCCTGTTCAACGAGACGTTTTCGTCCCAGGTGTATGAAAGCGGCTTTTCGGATGTTCTGGCGGAGATACAAAACGAGAATTTTCTTAGGGAGATCGCTGGCGAGACGGAGATGATGCTCGAAAACGTCACCGTTTCCGCGTCCGTGCGGCATATCGTCAACTTCAGGGGCCGCCGCCAGCAAAATCCCAAAACGGCCATCACGGTGTTGGACCTTGAGCCCGCCAAAGTGACCGCGTCGACATGGCTGACTGCCGAAACGGTGAGCAAATGGCTTAACTTCTCACTCGATGCCGACCAGATCACGGTCGTCCACATGACGACGGGCGAGTTCATCGGAAAAATAGAGGACATTAACGAAACCTACGACATGATCTACATCGGCGCGTCCACCGAATCGCTCAATACATCGGGCGGTGAGACGGTCTATAACGACACGTCGATGAAAGACCTTATTTATTCAAACATCGGGGACACTTATCGCGCCACGATCGAAATGGCCGGCATACGGGAGCAGGATTACGTCTGGGTTGACGGCGTCAAGGCCATCGACGGGACGCAGGACACAAACGCCAACCTTTTCCGCTTCTCCGGCAACGACATCACCGAGACAAAGGTCGCGGAGCTTGAAAACTTCGCTAAAGCCGGCTATCCGCTCATACTGGCAGGAGATTTTGTCTCCGGGGGCGGCATCAATACGGGTCGTGTGGACAGCAGCTCATACATGTATCAGGCGATGTATAAAACTTACGGAAACTACGGCAACGTCATGGCGCGGTCATTTAACAACGGCTCGGCCAACAGTGAAGAACTAATTCAATACCTGAATGTTTCCAAGCCCGGCCTGAATATCACGTCCAAGCCCATAGACTATGAGGAAGTGACCGGGTCGACCATGACGCCCGCCGACGACGGATATTATTATCTGGAGTATACGTTCTCCATCGGCAACGTTACGGACCCGACGCCCATCTCGACGACGTATGACTGCCGGCTGTTTATCGATAACAACGCAGACGGCCGGTTTGCCGCCGACGAGGAGCTGGGCGACATCGTCGTCTACCGGGTTTCCGACGGCGCCCTGATCCTGCCTTTGACGGACGGTGGCGGCGAGACATACGCGCTCTCCGCCGATATCGAATACCGGGTCACGCGGCAGATGCCGGACGACTACGTCGGCATCATCCCGTGGAAGCTTGAGGTCATAAAAAACGGCGCCGACCAGATCCACGCGTCCTCGGAGGGCTATACGCGGATCGCGGCGGGCGTCGACAAGGAGACCATCAACGTCCTGCAGATCATGCAGGCCGACACATACTCCTCCAAACTGAACCTGAGTGAGCAGCTTGTCACAAACGGCATCTACGGGCAGCTTATCGAAAGCCTTGAGGACTTCGACGTCAGTATCGACGCCATAGAAAACGACGAACTGGAGGACATCGGCAGTTCCGGCGCCATTCTCGATTATCTTGACGACTACGACATGCTGATCATCGGCTTCAACGATTGCTATGACGGCATCGGTGAAAACAGCGCCGAGGCGATCGTTCAGTATATCGCAACCGGGAAAAGTGTCCTGTTCACCCACGATACGACGTCGCTGTCGCAGGTGCCGAGCTACACGTACCCGATGGTGACGCAGGGGGATATGCCAAATGCCATCGAACTCGACGGTACGGACATTATCTGGAACGAGACGACCTCGGAATACGCGAGCATCAACGGGAACGTCAACTGGTACGGAGCTGAATCGCCAACGCCGCCGCCGTATCTGAAGCAGGACAACCCCACATATGTGGTTTTCCTTGCCTCTGACGTCGACTCGGCGAACGAGGAGGATTATTTCAGCGCCAAAGCCGGCTACAGCGGCAATTACGAGATATATCAGATTAACAATATCTACAGCTACAATTACGTCAGCTACTATAAGCAGACGAATGTCTATTCGTCGACGTCGCTGGCGTCGTTTAAAAACGCGCACCCCGGTACGATCATCTATATCAACTGCGATTCCTGCGGCTGGGACAGCTGGTACTATGTGAGAAGTTACGGATGGGGCACCTCGTACAGATTCAACCTGTCCGTGACCATCGACGCCACGAAGTTCATCGGCGGCAGCCGATACGTATGCTCCGACATGAGCTATTCACACGACAGTGGCGACAAGCGGCCGAACCGCGCCCGATCCGTGGACACCGAGGATTACGACTGGATCGTTTTCTGCCTGAGCGCGGACAGTAACCCGGACGATTACCGTGTTGTCGGCACTTATGACGGCGCGTACTACTGGATAAACGGGCGGCAGTACTGGCCGCCTGAGGGCGCGCCTTTCCCCTCGAACGTGCTGTACGACGACGACCCGTCGGATCAGTATGAACTCGGCGTTTTGCCGCATAACGACATATCCTCCTACTGGGGCTACTATTTCAACACCGTCATCCGCGACGCGGTCGGCCTCGACCGTTACGGCGTCACCAGCACGATGCAGGCGCGCGAAGACGGAACGCTCCTCAAGGACATCGTGGATACGAGCGAATCCATGTCCTATGATGATATCGCCGCTGTGCTCGCGTGTGAGCGAAGCGTCGCGTTCGCGCCGAATAGCGGCCGGAGCGCGACCGTGGACGAATTCCAGGGCTACTCGAACTATGCGCTCATCCGCTTTGCTAAAAGCAACAACTATAATTATACAAACAACACCTATGATAAACGCGAGACAACGAACGTATCCCAGGTCAACAAAGGCCAGATCACGACGTATCCGTACAATGTCAATACGCTTGATTTCGGCGGCACGGACACAACGATCACCGGCTACGGCGGCAGCTACATGGAGATCGGGATGACGCACGAACAATACTTCCAGATCAACATGAACACGGACGATATCGTCGTCTGGTACTGCCTGTCCAGCGGCGGTACGAGCAACAACTCGTATTACGACGACGTCCCGAACGACTGCGTCAACGCCTATTATATCTACAATAAAGGCAACGTCACCTATTCGGGCGTTGGCCATACTTCTGATAAGGATTTGTACGACGGTTCGCACTTTAACGATCCCTATTATGCGGAGTACGTCAACGAGGCCAAGCTCTTTGTCAATACGATGATCGCGGCCTACCGCGCGGGCGAGCAGAGCCCGACGGTCAGCATCAAGCAGGACGCGCGCGGCACGGCCGACCTCACCGAAAAGTTTATGCCCTACGACGACGATAATGCCGAGGTGCTGGGGACGGCGCTCGACCCCATGGACAATGGGCGCATCATCTACTATAGGATATCCGACCCGAACATCGGCCAGAACAAGATAATCACAGTCTCGTATTTTGTCGGCGACGCCGACGGCAGTATAGACGACGCCGAAAGGATGGAGCTGCCAACGTATTATGTTGACGGCACGCCGGTCGGAACCGTTGAGGTTGAAGGCGAGCTGGTCGAAACGCTCAAAGGCGGGTACATGTATAAAATATATCTTACTAATGATTGTCTGGATCTGCTAGAACCGGACGACGTCTATTCGATTAAGTTTTACGTGCAGATTACGACGCACATCGGCGGGAATCCGATGCTTCCGGTGCATGACTCCGTCGAACTCAAAAAGCAGCAGCTGTTCCAGCTGAAATAGTCACTTATAGTGAAAACGATGTTTTCACTATAAGTGAAGAAAAGCGGAAACCGCTGAGGCGGTTTTAAAGGTGTGGCTTCCGATGCGCATGTCCCCGGAAGCCACTTCATTCATATTTTTTCCGAAATCGATCACGCACGCGCAATGCGATTTCGAAAAAAGCTTTTCGCCGGAGCGAAAAGGACGAACGAGAGAAAATAAAAACGAAAAATGAGGGCGGAGGAGGATTGATTTATGGAATTTACGCTCAGGCCGTGGCGGCCGGAAGACGCGGAAAGCGTCGCCCAACTGGCCGACAATAAAAAGATCGCGTCCAATCTGCGTGATCTGTTTCCCCATCCCTATACGCCCGATAACGCGCGCGCGTACATCGCGAAGTGCATCCTGGCCGATGAGACGAAGGACATCTTATACGCCGTTGATATCGGCGGCCGGGCCGCCGGCAGTATCGGCGTGTTTAAAAAAGACGATGTATACCGTAAGAGCGCGGAGCTTGGCTACTGGCTGGGCGAGCCATACTGGGGAAAGGGCGTCATGACGCGCGCCGTTTACCTGATGTGCCGGATTGCGTTTTCACGCCTCGATATCGTCCGTATCGCGGCCGAGCCCTTCGAGCGGAACAAGGCCTCGCGGCGGGTGCTCGAAAAAGCAGGCTTCGAGCTGGAGGGCATACTTAAAAAGAACGTCTTTAAAGACGGCGTGCTCGGCGATTCGTGCGTCTATGCGCGCATCCGAAACGATATGGACTGGGAAGTGCTGGGCCGCCTGAGCCTTCCCGAGCTGTGGCGGAAGTTCCCGGTCATCCTGTCGCCGTACCGGGAGGCGTGGGCGCTCAATTACGTGCTTGAAAAGAGCGTTCTCGAACATTTTATCGGCGCGGAAAACATTTACCGCATCAGTCATATAGGCAGTACGGCGGTTCCGGGACTACTGGCCAAGCCGACAGTCGATATACTGCTTGAGGTCAAGTGGGACACGGATAAGGAAGCGTTGAAAGACGTTATGCGCCGTGCCGGATACGGACTTAACCCCCGTCCTAAAAAGCCGTGGCCGCATATGACGTTTATACGCGGATACACGGCGGAGGGTTTTTCGGGGCAGGCCTTTCACGTACATGTCCGGTATCCGGGCGACTGGGACGAGCTGTATTTCCGGGACTATCTGCGCGCGCATCCGGAGACGGCGGACATGTACGCATCGCTTAAGAAAGAGCTCATAGAAGACTTTGAGAACGACCGGGACGGCTACACGGAGGGGAAAACGGACTTCATCAAGTTTGCGGTGCAGTCGGCCCGTGTGGAATATGGGGACATATACGATACCATGCTTGACGGCGCGCGTCCGCCATCCGGGGAATCGGGTTAATCGGCGCTGTCTTATATCCGTCTTTGCCGGTTTGTTCCATAAATTAAGTTAAGATACGGTGCCGGAAATACTCAGACCGAAAAAGTCTTTCTTTACGTGCGCGTCCTTCAGGGCCGTTTCGGAGAGGATGTTTTGCAGTTCCGGCAATGTGTAAGCGGCGTTGAGCGACGAGATAAAGCCCGGGCGGATATCCTTCGGTTTCGTCGTGAGGTAGATCGGCCATGTAATGAGCGGACTGACGTCCCGCCGCATATCCGAAATGCAGTAAACGCCGCCCGGTTTTAAAACCCGTGCGATTTCGCCAAAGACCCTCCTCGGGTCTTCCCATTCGTGAAGCGAGCCGTTTGAGATGACGGCGTCGAAAGACTTATCCAAAAACGGTAAATCCATCCCGTTGCCCTCAACGTAACGGGCCCGAGCCGTCAGTCCGTATATGCCGGCGTTTTTTTCAGCCATCCGGATCATCGCGGGGCTGATCTCGCAGCCCGTGACGGTTGTACCTTTCGTCTTTTTCAGCCATTCAAGACCGACGTATCCCGGCCCGGGACCTATCTCCAGTATGTCTCCGTTTGCGACGCCGGATTCTATAAAGAAATCGACGTTGTTCCAGCCCTTGTCCCGCATATTTTTTGAAAATCTGTCAAAGATCTCGACGGTGATCTCGCTTTGTATGCCCTCGTTTGTTTCAATAATTCTCTGCTTTACCATGATCGATCCTCCTTTATGAATTTATAGCCGCCGCTGTTTCCTCGGCCCAGTCCAGTTCGGCCCGGTAGTGGCGCTCGTGGTGGCTGAATATAATGTCGGCCATCTTTTTTGAGCTGTCGGGTACAGATTCCAGCGTTTCAGCCCTGTGCTCTTCCAGATACGCAAGCTTTTTCCGAAGTTTTTCGATATAGCCTGTCAGAGGCTCCGCGATTTCCGAGTCGTCGAGATGCTCCGAAAAGAAGAAGACAGCGTCCGAAGAAAATGTTGGCCGGTAATTAAAATCCAGCAGCTCCCTCAGCATCGCGGCAAAAGCGTCCGCGCCCTTTTCCGTGACGGAATACACGAATTTTGCCGGTCTGCCGTCCGTTTTGTCACTGGTTACGGACAGCAGGCCGTCCGCATGCATTCTTTCCAGATGATAATAGATATTAGGCAGCTTAATCTGCGTGAAATCCTCTAACCGCTCGGCGATTATTTTTTTAATTTGGTAGCCGTGCAGGTATTTGATTTGCAGCAGAAGGCCAAGGATATAAATCGGTATGATAGTAATGCACCCCTTTTATAGCAATAGTCAGCACTGACTAATCATATACTCAGCACTGACTAATTGTCAAGTGCTTTTTATTATCCAAACAAAAAAAGAGGCTGCCTGCCGGCAGCCCCTTTTTTTTATAAAAATTTGCTTTATTCATACCGCAGCGCGTCGATCGGATTGAGGCGCGCGGCTTTCCTGGCTGGCAGATAACCGAACAGGATGCCGATCGCGGCGGAGATGCCTACCGCCATGGCGATGGCGTTGACGGAAGGTGTGACCGCGAGATTGGGGTCAAGCGCTTGTTTTAAGATAAAGGTCGCCAGTGACGACAGCAGGAATCCGAATATGATGCCCACGACGCCGCCGAGCGCGCTGAGCGTCGCCGCCTCGATGACGAACTGCTGCAGGATATATTTCCGCTTCGCGCCGAGCGCCTTTCGGATGCCGATTTCCCGCGTCCGCTCCGAAACGGACACAAGCATGATGTTCATGATCCCGATGCCGCCCACGACGAGCGAAACGGCGGCGATGGCGGCGAGTACGGCGACCAGGACGTCGAGCATCGTCGTCATGATGTCCAGTATCTCCGACATGCTGATGATCCTGTAGGCGTCCTCCGTGCCGTATACGTTGTACAGCGCGTCGCCGACGGCCTCCTTGGCCTCGGCTACATGTTCCTCGGAGACGACCTGAAAGCTGTAGCTCGTGATCATCCCTGTGGACGACATTCTTGCAGCGGTTGTGTAGGGGATATAAACGGCGTCGTCGCTGCCGCCCTCCTCGCTTTCGGATTCCTCGGAAAGCGCGCCGATGATTGTAAAGTTGAGCCCGTTTAAACGGATTGTTTTGCCAACGGCGTCGCCGCCCAGCCACATTTTGGTGATATAGCTTCCCACGACACAGACGTTGCCCCTGCTCAGGACATCGGCGTACTGGAGAAAGCGCCCGTCTTCAAGCTCCAGATTCTGCATCGAGACATAGGATTCCGAAACGCCCGTGATGCCGGTCTCGTCAAGCGTCTCGCTGCCGATCTTGACGCTGCCCTGTACGTTTACGACGGGGGAGACGTTTTTTAAGTATTCGGGATTCTCCGCTACCAGGGCGTACATATCGTCGGCGGTGATTTTTTCAGACGTGCCCGTGCCGATGATATTGACGGTCAAAAGGTCTGTTCCAAGGCTCTGGAAACTGTCCTTCATGTAGTTTTCCATGCCGTTGCCCATGCCGACGATGACCATCACGCCCGATACGCCGATGATGATGCCGAGCATCGTCAGAAAAGCGCGGACCTTGCTGGACAGGATGTTCTTAAGAGCCAGTAAAAAAGACTGGAATATACTCATTGTATCCCCCCCGAAATGTGCGTGGGGTCTTTTTCCGTCGGGCCGTCATAGACGATATTCCCGTCGAACAGCCGGATGATGCGCTCGGCTTTGGAGGCGATCGACGCGTCATGCGTAATGAGGACGATCGTGTTGCCCTCCCGGTGCAGCTGCTGCATCAGGCCGATGACTTCATGGCCTGTTTTGGAATCGAGCGCGCCTGTCGGTTCGTCGGCGAGGATGACGGCAGGGTTGCCCGCCAGCGCCCGCGCGATCGATACGCGCTGCTGCTGTCCGCCGGACAGCTGATTGGGACGGTTTGAGAGTTTATCGGAGAGCCCGACGCGCTCAAGCACCTCTAAAGCGCGCGCACGGCGCTCTTTTTTTGGCACGCCGGCATAGAGCATCGAGACCTCGACATTTTCCTCGACCGTCAGCTTCGGCAGGAGGTTGTACTGCTGAAAGATGAAGCCGACCGTCTTGTTGCGTATCTCGGCCAGCGCGTCGTCATTCATCCGGCCGACATTTTTACCGGCCAGAAAATAATCGCCCGCGGTCGGCACGTCGAGGCAGCCGATGATGTTCATGCACGTGGACTTTCCGGAGCCGGACTGCCCGACGATCGCGACGAATTCGCCTCTGTTGATCTGCATGCTGATGCCGTCTATGGCCCGAACGACCGTTTCGCCCATCTTATAGATCTTAAAGAGGTTTTTAAACTCGATCAGCGGCGTCATCCTAATCACCGTCCGTCATTTCGTTGAGTCTGTCTTCGGTACGGTCTTCCTGCTGCTCGGCGCTCATCATAAACGGATACGCGTTGTATGTTGAAGGCGTGGTGTCCAATATCGCAATGACGTCGCCCTCTTTAATGCCGGCGGTGATGACGACGTCGGCATCGTTCGACGCGCCGGGCGTTACTTCGGTATATACGAAGCCCGCCGGTGTACCGGCCTCTGCGGTTTCGGGATCGTAGGCGCCTGATTTCAGGAGTACGAAGTTGCCCCGCAGCAGTGCGCCGACCGGGACCGTAAGCACGTCTTCCAAAGACGCCACGGTGACCGTTGCATCGACGTTCATGCCGGGCAGGAGCCCTTCGGTTTTGTCAATCCGGATGGTGACGGGATACGAGGTCACACCGTTCATTGTTGTTCCGTTGATATTGATCTTTGTAACCGCGCCGGTATATACGGCGCCCTCGGAAGCGTCGGCCGTGATCGTGACGGACTGTCCCGGCGCGACCTTCTTGATATCCAGTTCGTCCACGTTGAGCGTGAGCGTCAGATAAGACAGATCAAAGACGGTACAGACGCTTGACCCGGTCTCCAGTGTGTCGCCCTCTTTGAGGTTCTTTTCGACGATCGTTCCGGAAATGGGGGACCTGATCGTATAGTCTTCAAGATTTGCCGACGCGTTTTGAAGCGCCAACTTCGCGTCGCGCACGGTGCTCTGCGCATTCTCGATCTGCTGCTGAACCGTGTCGCTGTGCAGGACGACGATCGTTTGTCCTCTTGTGACGCGGCTGCCTTCCAGTTCGGGTATATCGTCGACGATCCCCGACACGGTCGCCGTGACGGGGCCTTCATATTTGTAACTGAACGCACTGCACGAGATGGAAGATGTGCCGTCAACGGTGGCGTACGGCGTCTGTGATGTTGAAAACGCGCCGGGATTGGGGACCTCGACAGTGACCGCCCGCGCAATGATGCTGCCGGGCAGCACCGTGTCGACGGCGTCGATTTCCGTGACGGTGCCGGTGAACGTTTCGAACGTCTCGCTCAATGTAACGTCTATGCTGTCGCCGGTATGCAGCTTTTCGGCGAATTCTCTTTGGAACAGGGCCGTAAAGGTCATGACATCGCTGTCGCGCACCGTTGCCAGCGTCTGGCCGGCTGCCACGGTATCGCCGATCTGGACGCTTATTTCCGCGACCGTGCCGCTGCCGCCGGACGTCATGTTCAGGTCGTCGCGGGCCTCGAGCGCGTGATTATAATTTGTTTGAGCGTCCGACAGATTGTTTTCCGCCTGCTCGATGGAGCTGGCGACATCGGAGCTGTCCACGGTGTACAGCATGTCGTCCTTTTGGACGATATCGCCTTCCTCAAAGGGGGCCTCGAGGATGTCGCCCGAGACGAGCGGGCGGATCGTATATTCGTCGGCCGGCTGCAGCGTACCGCTCCCGCTGAGCGTCACGGTGATATCGCCGCGCGAGACCGTATAAGCCTCATACCTGCCGGTGTCGGACGCCGTCCGGTTGAAGCCAAAAAACCTCGGTAAAATAAACAACGCGGCCAAAACGGCAAGGACGATCAAAATGATCGGCCATTTGCGCCTGCGTCTGCGTTTGGGCGCCTCGGGCGCGAAGTCCGGCGGTGCGTCTTGAGATGCCGGTGTTTCCGGCGTTTCCGACGCTGTGCTTTCGTATTTGTCCTCGCCCGGCATCATGGCGATTTCCGCGTCATAATCCTTTGGCTTCTTCTTTTTTTTCTTCGCGTCTTTATCTTTTGAACCCATTGACTTTTCTCCATACCTTTCGGTAAGTTTGATTTATTGTATCATAATATCAGAGCAATATGAATTTATTATGAATGATTTGGAGCAAAAAAGCGTAAATCTGAACACAATGACAAAAATTCCCGGCACAGGCCGGGAATTTTTACCGATGCGTCTACAGCCTCTTTTTCCTGAATATGAGCACGGCAGCAGCGAGAAGCGCCGTAATCGCCGTAAGCGAAACCCAGACGGCAGACGTTATGTCCTGCATCACGGCCGTGCCGCCAATGAGCGCCGCGTTGCCTGAAGCCAGCGAAACGGGGCTGAACTTCCCGATGGCGGGGAAGCTGTTCAAAAGGAGCAGGACGATGAGCGTCCCCGCCGTCAGAATGAGCCCGCCGTAATTTCCGGGCGCGAGCGTAGAGGCAAACATCAAAAGCGCCAGAATGAACACGCCGAAAAGCCACAGGCAAAACAGTGCGTAAAAGAGATTGGGCAGCGTTCCGCTTCCGAACAGAAAGACGGTATACCCGTAAGCCGTTACGGCTGTTAGTGCAAATCCGGCCGTCCATACAACGAGCGCGGTAAGAAACTTGGATAATATCACGGCTGTACGGGAAAGCCCCTTAGCCAGAAGTACGATGAGCGTTCCCTTCGTGACGTCCTGCGACAGCAGTCCGCTGAAGATGAGCAGCATGACGACAAAACCGAGCTGGCCGACGTTTTTAAAAAACTGCGTATAGGCGTCCAGCACGGTCGGCTCCGGAACCGTCAGCGTCATCCCGCCGATGTCCATGATGCCAATGATATCGGGCAGCAGCTTGGCGAGCAGTGGGCTCATCATGCCGAGGAGGAACAGAACGGCGGTCAGAACGAGCGCCTTATACCCGCGCAGCTGCTCCGAGAATTCCTTTTTTGTAAACGCGTAAAAGCCTTTCATTGCGTCACCTCCAAAAACAGGTCTTCAAGGGACGGCTCCAACACTTCAAATCTGGCGACCGGGATCTTTGCATCCGTTAAAAAGGACTGGATCAGGAAGCTGTCCGCGTCGCCGCCGGCCAGCCGGACGGTTACGGCGCCGCCTTCGGGTTCGGCCTGGCGCACGGCCTGTACGGACCGAAGCTTTTGAGCGAGCACCGGCGCGATGCCTTTATCGGCGGGCTCAATGCGCACGCTACCGCTGCGGTAGGTGTTTTTGACGTCGGAAAGGCTGCCGCTTAAAACGAGCTTCCCGCCATCCAGGACGCCGATCTCGTCGCAGATACGCTCCACGTCCGAGAGGATGTGCGTTGAGAAAACGATCGACGTGCGCGCTTTGGCCACGGACAGGATATCCAGTATCTCCTTGCGGCCGGCGGGGTCGAGGGCGGATGTCGGCTCGTCGCAGATGAGGAGTGCCGGCTGGCCCAATAAAGCCTGCGCGATACCGAGGCGCTGTTTCATCCCGCGTGAGAAGCCGGCAATCTTCCGGTTTACGCCGCCGAGGCCGACGAGCGCCAGCAGCTCGTCCGAGCGCTTTTTGATCTGTCCGGATTTGAGTTCCGCTATCTCGCCGCAGAGCCTCAGGTATTCCTTTGGCCGCATGAAGCCGTAATATTCAGGCACGTCCGGCAGGTATCCGATATACCGGTTTGTCTTCGTATTGCCGTAGGCAACTTTTTCGCCGCGTACGGATATCTCGCCGCCGGAGGTTTTAAGGAGCCCCAGAATCATTTTCATCGTCGTCGTTTTACCGGCGCCGTTTTTCCCGATGAGCCCGAAGACGGTGTGCGTGCCGACACTGAAGCTCAGGTCCCGGATGACGTCGAGTGTACCGAAACTTTTAGCCACATGATCGAGTTTCAGTATTTCCATCATTCTTCACCCTTACCGATTGTGAAATATAAAATGGGGCCGATGATATTGATGAGGACGACGATAAGGATCCAGAGCACGCGGCTGCCGGCTTTATATGTCCGGTGACGCAGGATGTGGACGAGCGCGGCGATGAGAAGCGCCAGCTGGATGACGGCGACAGGGATAAAAAACGGCAGATATTCCATAAAAACCGAGAAGTTTGTCATAACAGGGCAGATCCTTTCTTTTTATACGTCCAGCTGTTCCAGCCGGGCGGCAAGGCGGCGGAAACGCGCATTTTCGCGGAGCGCCTCAAACGCAGGGTTGTCCAGGACGATATCCTTCAGATCCTTTTTAATCAGCTTTTCGCTTCTGGGCACGTCCGTGCCGATGTTTTGCGTTTCATAGTACGCCTCCAGCCGGTCGAAGAAATCTCCGCTTCGGAGTTTCAGCGGATAGATCGTCCGGTCGGTCGCGATATCGGTATACGCTTCAAGCATATCCAGAGCCTTGTCGGTTTCGTTTGTGGATATAAAAAGCGACGCGGCGGTTAAATACAGCGGAAAATAGTGATGCGGCTGGATATGCCTGAGTCCGACGGCGTCCCCGGTATCTAGGGCCAGACGCAGGCAGGCCTCCATTTTCTCCGGGTCGTCGGCGTAAAGCGCCATGAGGTCCGGGGCGGACGCGAAAGCGCCGATGATGCTGTGGAAGATATACCGCTGCAAAAGGCCTGCGGCCCGGTCTTTATCGCCCTTGAGGATATAAGCCTTGGCCAGAAGCGGCTCCGGCTGCATCTCCTGCTCGTCGGCATCGTCCAGCAGATCGATCGCGCCGGCCGGTTCGCCCAGTGCCAGGCAGCAGTATGCCCGCAGCGACAGGGCGGATTTTGCCAGCTTCGCGTCGCCGCTTTCCGTTTCGACGTTTTCCAGAAGCTCGGATGCTTCGCGCAGGACGGCGGCTGTTTTTTCAGGGCTGCCCGCCAGCGTCGAATGGTTGACAAAAAGCTGAGCCATTGTGAACAGGAGATGCCAGCAGGAGCGGTATTTTTTGATGATTTCCCGGCATTCCCCGCAGACCGTGTCAAACGGTCCGGCGGCAAACGCTTCTGACAGCCTGACATACAGCTTGTGGACGGCCTCTTTCGTCATCTGGGCTTCATAGCCTAAAAGCGCGTCTACGCTCGTATTGAAAAAGGACGCCAGCACCGGAAGCAGCAGGATGTCGGGATAACTCTGACCCGATTCCCATTTGGAGACGGCCGGTTTCGAAACGCCGAGATACGACGCCAGTTCTTCCTGCGTGAGGCCTTTTTCTTTACGTTTGGAATAAATAAACGTACCTATATTGATCCTGCCCATACAATCACCTCGTAGTTCAGTTCGGAGAATCGAACGCGGGCCGGCGCCGGTTCGTCTCTTTATGGCTTCAGTATAAAATGCCGCAAACGAATAATCAATGGATTAGGCGTAAACTTTTGTAAATTAAATTAACCTGTGGTTAACCGCCACGCCGAAAAAAGCCGCGAAAGCGGCTTTTTCGACAGTCTGAAGCCCCGCCGTCGAAATAATCGGACGGCGGGGCTTTTATGAGGTTATGAATTAATTAAGCAGCGTCAGATATCAAGCGCGGCGTGATAGCCTTCCGAGACCGCGTGGGTGATCGTAGCCGGGCGCAGGCAGTCCCCAATTCGCATCACATACGGGGCCGTGCCCTCCAGCGCATCGGCGACATCGCTTTTGGCGCGCTGGCCTACGGCGAGTATGACGGTATCCGCTTTAATGACGCGTTCCTTGCCGTCGCTGCCGAGAACAGCAAGTCCTTCGGCCGTGATTTCCAGGCCCTTTGTGCCGGTGTGGATTACAACGCCCTTGCTTAGCTCGTCGAGCAGAAGCGGGCGGTGGCGAAGCGGTGCGTCCGGGGCAAGTTCCGGAAGCATCTCGACGAGCGCCACATGCTTGCCCTCCCGGTTTAGGTGGACGGCCAGCTCGCAGCCGGCCATGCCGCCGCCTAAAATCACGGCGCTTTGGCCGACCTCAGCTTTCTTCTTATAATAGTCCGTCACGAGCATGACGTTATCGCGTTTAACGCCGGGGATGGGCGGCACGATGGGGGATGAACCGGCCGCGACGATGAGTACATCCGGCGCTTCCTGCTCTACCAGCGCGCGTGTGACCTCCGTGCCCAGCCGGATCTCCGCACCGGCGTCTTCGGCAAGCTTTTTAAGTGTGCCCGCCAGCTTGTACATCTCATACTTGAAGGGGATCGCCTGCTCGCCGACGAGGATGCCGCCGACCTCGTTTTCCTTCTCGCACAGGATGACTTCATGGCCGCGTTTGGCCGCGGTCATCGCCGCTTCCAGACCGGCGGGACCGCCGCCTGCGATAAGGACCTTTTTGAGATCCGTTGCGGGTATGATATCCGTACCCTCGTATTCGTATCCGAACGTGGGGTTGACGGCGCATTTCCGTGTTTGATTGACATATCGCTGAGACAGGCATGTTAGGCAGCGCAGGCAGTAAACGATATCCTCCGGCCTGTTTTCGATAATCTTGCGCGGCAGCATCGGGTCTGCGACCAGCGCGCGGGCCATTTCAACGACGTCGGCTTTCCCGGATGCGATAATTTCTTCCATCTGCTGCGGGTCGTTGAGACCGCCCAGGGTCGCAACGGGTTTTTTGACGTGCTTTTTGATCTCGGCCGCCAGATAGACGTTGCGTCCGTGCTCTTCGAACATGGACGGATGTGTCTTGCCAAATCCGAATTTCCACGAGCCCGCCGATACGTGAATCAGGTCTACCAGTTCCTCGACCGCCACGGCGATCCTGACGCCGTAATCGATATCGTAGCCGTCTTCCATGAGTTCTGAACCGCTGATACGGATCTCGATGGGGAAGCCGGGCCCTACCGCCTCGCGGACAGCCGTGAGCACCTCGCGCGTCAGGCGCATACGGCCCTCGAAGCTGCCGCCGTATTCATCCGTCCGGGTATTGAGATGGGGCGACATGAACTGATTGAGCAGCCAGCCGTGACCGGCGTGGATCAGGACCATCTTGAAGCCGGCCTGTTTCGCCAATCCGGCCGTTTTGCCGAACGCGGCGACGATATCGCCGATCTGCTCTTTTGTGAGCGCCCGGACCGGCTCTCCGTCGGGCCGCACGCCGTCGACCGGGCCGTAGAACTTCTGGTCGGGATAGCTGCCGCGCATATAGGCTCTGGCGAATTGGCCGCAATGCGTAAGTTCGATATTCGGAACGGCCCCGTGTCTTGAAATGGCGTTGGCGGTAAGGGCAAAGCTCCTCATGCCGCCCATCGTGACGTCGTCTAAACGGTAGATCGGGGAATCGTCCGTTTCCGGATGCACGCCCACCTCGCTGATCGTTACGGAGGCGATGCCGCCCTGCGCTTTGTGATTGTAGTACGCGATGGATCCCGGACCGATGATATGGTCGTTGCCGATATCCGTTCCGGCGGTCGGTGCGCTGAGCATACGGTTTCTGAATACGACGTTTCCGATTTTGATCGGACTGCATAGGTGCGGGAATTTGTGATCCATAAAAAACTCCTCCTGCCGATTTTGCTTCATGCGTGCTGCCTGCTGATACCCAAACGCTGCACAAAGTCCAATAGTTAATTTTCCACGAAGAGTATACAACAAGTTATGGGCATTTTCCATGAATCCGGCCAATATTGTGACTGGGGTCATATTTCAGGGAGAAAAGCGGCATACTAGAAAAATAAAAGGAGGTCGCTATGGCACTTTTAGGCAATCCGTTTGTCGGCAACGTCCCCAAGCAGATGAACAACAATGAATTGATCCAGGCGCTCCGCGTCGATATCGCAGGGGAACTCGAGGCGATCATCGGCTACGAGGCGCACGCGATGGCTACGGACGACCAGCGCGTCAAAAAAGTCCTTACGCACATCGCCGACGAAGAACGCCAGCATGTCGGTGAGCTGCAGCAGCTTTTGTATATTTTGAGCCCGAACGATATGGAAAAAACGGAAAAGGGCCGGCAGGAGGTCGTTGCCCAGCAGCAGTCCAACTTCCAGGCCGCAATGCAGTAAAAAACAGACTGACGAAAAAGCTTCTGAAAGAAGCTTTTTCGTCAGTCGATTTTATGCCGTTTGAATTCATTGAAGCTTCTGCGCACGTCGTCGCGGATTTTGAAGAATTCCAGCAGGACGTTTAAGTCGTCGATCGTTTCAGGGCTCAGCGAATGCTCGATCAGCTCCGTTTCCTCCAGCGGATTCGGATTTCCGACGAGCCTCAAAAAATCCTCCACCGCCTCGTGCCGTCTGAGCAGATACGCGCCGGTTTCCCGGCCGAGGTCCGTGAGCTGGATAATCTCATAGCGGTCGTATTTGAGATATCCGAGATAAGACAACTTGGAGATCATCCTTGAGACGGAGGGAGGCTTGACGTTTAACAGCTCGGATAGTTTGCCGACGCGCGCATAATTGTTCTCCAGGCAAAGCCGGTAAGTCATCTCCAGATAGTCTTCCAGAGCCGGCGTCAGGCGGCCTTCCCTGCGGTTTTGAAGCTGATACCCGCGGACGGTCCTGAAATCTGAATTCGGATGTTCCCGCATGAGATCAGATCCTTAATAGAAATCACCTTAATAATTCAATATATGCGTAACATATTTAGTTTAGTGACCATATATTAGCAACGGGTAACTTTCAGGCGGCGGGAATTCATGCAAAATATGCCCGCAGCCTTTGGCGACATCATTTTTCAGGAAGTGATTTTATTGAACAACACTCAGATTCCGCTCAGCCGCCTGCCTGTCGGGGAAAAAGCCAATGTCTCGAGGCTTTTGTCC
Source organism: uncultured Sporobacter sp. (assembly GCA_963663605.2). Taxonomy (GTDB): domain Bacteria; phylum Bacillota; class Clostridia; order Oscillospirales; family Oscillospiraceae; genus Sporobacter. The sequence continues at coordinate 1,345,631 of CAXXVF010000002.1, read as the reverse complement.
GACGGCATGACGCGGCGGCGGATGCTCGATCTCGGCCTCGTTGACGGCGCCGAGATCACGCCCTTATACAAGAGCCCGTCGGGCAACCCCGTGGCCTATTTAATACGGGGCGCGGTCATCGCGCTGCGCGCCGATGTGTCCGGCGATATTATCGTATCGAGTGAATGATTACTCGGGGCGGCGCCGGGTTTAGGGCTTACATAAGGCATAAAACACGGGCCGTCCCGCCTGTCGTTAAGGAGAATACATAGTGGGATTAACAAATGCATCGACCGGCGCGGGCGCTGTGGATTTCGGCCTGCGCATTGTAAAAGAGACCCCGAGGGATAAGCTCGTGGCGCTCGCTGGCAATCCCAATGTCGGCAAGAGCACGGTGTTCAACAGCCTTACGGGCCTCAACCAGCACACCGGGAACTGGCCCGGGAAAACAGTTACGAACGCGTGCGGGAGATACCGCGCTGAAAATATGGATTTTATAGTGGTGGATTTGCCGGGTACCTATTCTCTGACGGCGAATTCCGCTGAAGAGGAAGCTGCGCGGGACTTTATTTGTTTTGGAGGGGCCGACGCCGTCGTCATCGTCGCGGACGCCACCTGTCTCGAGCGCAACCTCAATCTTGTGCTTCAGACCATGGAGATGACGGATAACGTCGTCCTGTGCGTCAATCTGCTGGATGAAGCGAAGAAAAAAAAGATACATATCGACCTCGCGATGCTCTCCGAAAAGCTCGGTATCCCCGTCGTTGGGACGAGTGCGCGCAGCGGGAAGGGTCTCGACCGGCTGATGGAAGCGGTGCGTTCGGTGACGGAGGACGACGAGACAACGTTGCCGCTTGAGGTCACGTACGGCGAAGAGATCGAACAGGCCGTTTCAATGACGGCGCCCGCCGTCCAAAACGAAATCGGCGCGCGCGTTAAAAGCCGCTGGCTCGCGCTGAAGCTGCTGGAGGCGGACGGCAGTTTCGTTGAATCCGTAAATACATATCTCGGCCGCGATATCACGCAAAACGAACAGCTTCGGGAGCAGCTCGAGCGGGCTAAATCTTATCTGGAGCAGGCGGGCGTGACGCCGGAGCAGTTCCGGGACCGGGTCGTAACGAGGATATTCAAAACCTGCGAAGAGATCGCGCGCGCCGCCGTCACGTTCGGGAAAGAGAATTACGCGGCACGCGACCGTAAAATAGACAGGATACTCACATCGAAGCTGACCGGTATCCCGATCATGCTCCTGCTTTTGTTCGGCGTATTCTGGCTCACGATCACGGGAGCCAATTATCCGTCCGGATGGCTGGCGGACGGACTATTCTGGATCGAAGACAAACTCACGGCTTTTTTCATTTGGCTGTCCGCGCCCGATTGGCTGCGCGGCGTCATCGTAGACGGCATGTTCCGGACGCTCGCGTGGGTCGTTTCGGTCATGCTGCCGCCGATGGCGATATTTTTCCCGCTGTTCACGCTGCTGGAGGATTCGGGCTATCTGCCCCGCATCGCGTTCAATCTGGACAATTTCTTCCGCAAGGCATGCGCGCACGGCAAACAGGCCCTCACGATGTGCATGGGCTTCGGCTGCAACGCGGCCGGTGTTGTCGGCTGCCGCATCATCGATTCGCCGCGCGAACGGCTCATCGCGACGATCACCAATAATTTCGTACCCTGCAACGGCCGGTTCCCGACGCTCATCGCCGTCATCACCATGTTTTTCGCGGGTGCTGTCGGCGGCGCGTTCAAATCCGTCGTTTCAACGCTGGCGCTGACGGCGGTGATCGTCCTGGGTGTTGCGATGACGGTATTCATTTCAAAACTCCTGTCCAAAACGATACTCAAGGGACTGCCGTCTTCCTTCAATCTGGAGCTTCCGCCGTACCGTCGGCCGCAGGTCGGAAAAGTCATTGTCCGTTCGATTGTGGACCGGACGCTTTTCGTACTGGGCCGGGCCGTCGTCGTCGCCGCGCCCGCCGGCGTCATCATCTGGACGCTCGCGAATATCAATGTGGACGGCGCGAGCCTGCTGGCAAGCTGCGCCGGGTTCCTCGACCCTTTCGCGCATCTCATGGGGCTTGACGGATTTATCCTGATGGCTTTTATCCTGGGCTTTCCCGCCAATGAGATCGTCGTGCCGATCATCATCATGAGCTATATGGCAACCGGGTCTCTCATCGAGCTTGACAGCCTGCCGGAACTGCGCGCGCTGCTTGTGAACAACGGCTGGACATGGCTGACCGCCGTTTGCGTGATGCTTTTTTCCCTGATGCACTGGCCGTGCGGCACGACGTGCCTGACGATCAAAAAAGAGACGCAGAGCCTTAAATGGACGGCCGTCTCGTTTGCCGTCCCGACCGTGACCGGCATCGCGGCATGCATTCTGGTGGCGGGCGCCGCCCGTCTTATTGGCCTCGCGTAAAAGCGGCGGATGCCGCCTGCGCTGCCGCCTGTATCGGCGCAAAGGAAAAGCCCCAAAGGTTAACCTTTGGGGCCCGGTTGGTGCCGGTGGCCGGACTCGAACCGGCACGCCTTTTACAGCGGTGGATTTTGAGTCCACTACGTCTACCAATTCCATCACACCGGCATATGGCGCGCTTGCGTTCGTAAGACAGATTATACAACAGGGCTCAAGGGAATTCAATAGTTGTTTTTAAAGATTATCCCCGCCCGAAATATCGGGCGGGGATAAATGCTTATAATTGAAACATATCCTGTCTCAGGCAGTGTGCGCTAGCCTGCGTAATAGTCGGGAACATCTATACGGGCGGAGTACTCTGTCCCGTTATAGGGGTAATCCGAACGGTTGATGCCGGTGTAGGCGTCGCACCATTCCATGTATTCCTGATAATTATCTATAGTAATGAAGAACGACGGGAGCTGCAGGGACGCATACTGATGGTTTTTGCTGTGGTTAATCCAATCCGGCCACAGCTCGTCCTGTGTCACGGTCCCGTTTACCTGATCATACAGGCCGAAGAAGATCGGTTCGGCATAGATCGTCTCGGCGGTATAGCAGGCTGATTTCCAGCAGCTTTCCTCGCCGGCATCCCAGTGGTTGATAAGGCCGGAGCCGCCCATGACCGTGATGACAGAGGTGTCGTCTTTGCCGAGCTCTTCAAGCGCGCGGGCGCAGCCGTCGGCATAGTCGTCAAGCAGGCCGCAGACGATCCAGTAATCGACTTCGGGGTGGGCGGAGATAAGCGGTGCGGAGATGTTATAGCCGGTGTTGGAATCGAGGCCGCCCGTTACGCCGTCCGCTGTGTAGAATATATCTTCGTTGCCCGGGTATCTGGCGTTCCAGACGTCCCGCGCGGCATCTATGCGTACCGTCAGATTCTCGGAAACCGAGAAGTCAAGGCACAGCATGGCGGAATTTTCCAGCGTCGCATCGGGGAAATTCTCTTCCCAATAATCAATGACCCAGTTGGCCATCTGCTCGCCGTACATATAGAAGTCAAAGCCGCAGTAGGCGTGCATCAGATCGCCTTCGTTGTCGAGCGGGGTGCCCATAACAGGCATCCACGGCATTCCGACATCGTTCATAACGTCGTTGACCCTTTCGTAAAAGGTCATATCCGCGTCGGAGAGGATGCCGTCTACGCCCTGAGCCGCAAAGGTCTCTATAGACGTTATGAAAAGGTCGCTGTCGCTGTTGGCACACCAGTTGGTGTATTCGACATTTGCTCTTTCGGCCCATTGTGAGAATGCATGATCGAACATTTCATACAAGACGCCGTTCTGGAATAGCATATAGACAAACTCGTATTTTTCGTTTTGCGAATAGTCCGTGTCCGGATTGTAGAAGCCGGGTTCCCATACGTTTTCCGCCAGGCCTATTTCTTCGCTTTCCTGCGGTTCTTCGGCCGGTGCCGGTTCAGATGCGTCTTCGCTTTCGGGTTGCTGGTTCGTGTCGGCGGCCGCGCTTTCTTCGGGAGCGGCGGGGGTGTCTGTGTCGCCTGATTTATTACAGGCAAACAACGAGAACGCCATCAGGACTGCCAGTGAAATCGCCAAGATCTTCTTCATATTTACTCTCCTCTCATAATATGTCGAATTTATGCAAAATCAACAACATAATTATATCTATCCAACCGCCTGTTGTCAATTCTGTTTAGTTTTATCAATATAACAGCGTGTTATATCACGGGCGATTAAGTGCCGCGCATCTATACGGTAAAGTTATAGCATCAATAGTATCCCGAAGCTGCAGGTTGGCGGGCGCGAAGCGGTAAATTTAGGAATAAAAAAACTCAAAGGAGGACAGGATGTCCTCCTTTGAGCAGCGATAGCGGTTTAACTAAATTTAAAATTTCAGGATTGGCTTGATCGTCACGCCGGAGTGAGAGTCCTCGAACGCTTTTTCTATGTCCTTGAAGTCATAGAATTTGACCAGCTTGTCGACGGGGAGGCGGCCTTCGTTGAAAAACTGCACCAGCTTCGGTATGAACACCTGCGGGTCGGAGCCGCCTTCGGTAAGGCCTTTAAACGTAACGCTCTTGTTCATCAGGAGCGGCTCAAGCGGTATGCCCACTTCGGCGTCGCCGGTGACGCTTGCAAGCACGCACGTGCCTTCCCGGCACAGGCAGCCGAGGGCCTGCAGGATGAGAACGGGGACGCCGGTACACTCGACGCTGTGATCCGCGCCGCCGCCCGTGATTTTTTTGATCTCCTCGACGGCGTCGACTTCCTTGCCGTTGACCGCGTGGGTCGCGCCGATCTCAAGGGCCATTTGCAGCCTCGACGGTACGACGTCCACGGCAATGATTTTGGAGCAGCCTGCGAGCTTAGCCGCCATCAAAGCGGCCATCCCGACGCCGCCGCAGCCGATTACGGCGATCGTGGAGCCGGGCTTTGGGGCGCAGCCGTTCAAAACGGAGCCTGCGCCGGTCTGGACGCCGCATCCGAGCGAACACAGCTTGGACAGTTCCTCATCCGACTCAACGTCGACCTTTACGGCGTTTCTGGCGTCGACGATACAGTGCGTGGCAAAAGAGCCCTGCCCGAAGAAGGCGGACACAGGCTTGCCGTTTTGCGAGATGCGGTGCGTACCGTCCTTGTATGTACCGTTGAAGAACAGATCGTTCATGATCTCGCACGCATAGGGGTGCCCTTTTACGCAGTAGGAGCAGGTGCCGCAGGAGGGAAACGTCAGGATGACGCGGTCTCCCTTTTTAAGCGATTCGACGCCGAACCCGACGTCTTCCACGATACCGACGCCTTCGTGGCCGAAGACAGCGGGCAGGGCGACCGGGATGATCTGCTGCATACCGGCGGTATCCGTGTGGCACACGCCGGCAGCCACAATTTTGATGAGGGCTTCGGAGGCTTTCGGTTTGTCGAGCTCGACTTCTTCGATGGATAACTGACCGATGCTATGGGTCACAGCAGCTGTTATTTTCATTTATTTTCCTCCTGTATTTATATTGTCCTTACTTTTATCTAATGAACAATTATACAAACTTATCCAGATGATTTCAAGCGTCCTGTGTAATTTTGGAGATATCCACGTATTCAATCCGTTCGGGCATCCCGTCCCCGAGTGTGCAGACCGCGGCGCGGCAGCCGGGGATATCGTCAAACAGCCGGGCACTGATGGAATTATCCGGCGTGATGATCGTGCCGCCGTCGCGTTTAAAGCAGATTTTTTTAAAGGGAACGTCCGTACTGCCAAACAGCTTGAAAAAACTTTCCTTGAGCACCCAAAGCTCAAAAAAGTCGAACAAATCCAGCTCGTCCGGGGCGCATACGCGCTCGGCAACGCCTATTCTCACCGGGCGTATCGCTTCAATATCAACGCCGACCGGCACCGGACCGACGGCGCACAGGACATGTTCGGCCGTGTGGCTGAGCGAAAAGCAGATGTCCGGCCGGTCGGAAAAATACGGTTTACCGGAACGGTGCTTTTTTAAAGCCGGCATCGGCAAACCGTATATCTGTGTTACCATATATCCCAAAAGAGCGTGGACGGCCTCGGTCCCGGACAGGCCGCCGCGCCCGGCATAGCAAAGTTTCATAGGTTCACCCTCTTATACTAATAATCAATAGAAACATTTAATTTTCGACGGTCTTTTTAGCGCGCAGTATGTCGTTGTCGTTCACGCTGAACTTATGAAAACTTTCTATTGAATATTAGGATTAACAATCCGGCGCTGCGCTTATTGCCATAACGGGAAATAACCCGGCGGAAACTGCCGTCCCGTTACCCCGACATTATAATACAGTTAAAAATATAATACTACCAATCTGCCGATAAATATGATAAAATAAATAGGATATGTTTACAATTCCCAAAGGGCGGCAAATCATCAAGGAGGCGGGCTCGGTGCGCGGACGCGGCAGGATTTTCATCGGTATTATAGGGCTTTTTATGCTGATGACAGCAGCCGGCTGCACCAGCACGACGGCGGACGGTTTATACAGGCTGCCGCAGGCCTCCAGAGAATACCTTCAGCTTCAGGAGCAGATCGACGCCGTTTTGGATTCGGGCGCTGAATACTCCCCCCCGGTGTCGGGGCCGAACCGGCAGTCCGTCCAGCTTAAAGATATCGACGGCGACGGACAAAACGAGGCCATTGCTTTTTTCAGGATAACAGGGGACAAGCCGCTTAAGATCTACATCATGAAACAGACGGACGGCGCCTATGAGACGGTAAATGTGATAGAGGGCGACGGTACGGCGATTGAGAGTATCCGGTACGCCGATATGGACGCGGATTCGGTCAGCGAGCTTGTCGTCGGCTGGCAGATGAGCGCCGCGCTGTCTCATATGACCATTTATTCCGTCCGGGACAACCAGCAGGTCCTCCTGGCTGAATCCGACTATTCCCGGCTCGTCACAAGTGATTTGAATAGCGATGCCTGTACGGACGTCATTGTACTGCGCCTTCCGTCGCCGGAGGTATCCGGCGAGGCGGACCTGTTCACGCTCCGCTCGGACGGGGAAGTCATTACGAAAACTTCCGCCCTGTCGGCCGGACTCACGTCGATCAGCCGGATATTCAGGAGCGACCTGACCGACGGATCCCCTGCTATTTTCGTGGAAGGCGATTATCAGGAAGGCGGCGTCGTAACGGATATCCTATGCTGGCAGGACGACAGTATATTCAATGTTTTTGTCGGTTCGCCGACCGAGAACAGCGAAGAGACGGTGCGCTCCTATGCGGTGTACAGCACCGACATCAACGCCGACGGCGTTCTGGATGTCCCGTCGCCGAGGCTGCTGGTGTCGCCGGAGGACAAGTCTTATTACGCCATCGACTGGTATTCTTATAACCGAAACGGTTATACACGCGAGGTTTACACGACGTACCACAACTTCACCGACGACTGGTATCTGATCCTGCCGGAAGAATGGGAAGAACATATAACCGTCCGCCGGGAAGACACGGTCGCCGGGGAACGGACGATTGTTTTCACCTGGCTGCCGGACGGGCGGCAGGCCAGCGACGCCCCCGGCGAAGATTTCCTTAAGATATATACGCTCTCCGGCGAAAACAAGGAGGACCGGTCGCTGCTTGACGAGCGGTTTATGCTGCTTTGGCTCGGCGATGTGATTTACGCCGCCGAGGTTCTTGAGGCCGGCGTGGACAGAGAGATCACCCCGGTCACAGTCACGATGAACTTCAGACTGATTACGCCGGAATGGTATACCGGCGTGTATTAAGGCGCCTGACAAAAATATTGCGCGCGATCCGGACATTTCGGACAGCATTAACAAGCTCCAGGAAGCATGTTGTTAACGCCGCCGTCAACACCGCCTTGCGGCATGATTATCGACGAACTGTCATTATAGATAGAATATACGGCGTTATGGGTTTAACAGCCCGGCAAAGGAGGAACCGCATTGAAAAAAGTTTTGGTACTTGAGGACGAGACCAGTATCCGCAGTTTTGTGGTCATCAACTTAAAGCGCGCCGGTTACGAGCCTATCGAGGCGGGGACGGGCGCGGAGGCGTTTGAACAGCTCCGGGCCAATCCGGATATCCGGGTGGCGATACTGGACATCATGCTGCCGGATATCGACGGGTTTGAGGTGTGCCGTAAGATCCGCGCGGCCGACCCGCACCTCGGCATAATTATGCTCACGGCGCGGACGCAGGAAATGGACAAGGTAACAGGCCTCATGACCGGCGCCGACGACTATGTGACGAAACCGTTTTCACCCGCCGAGCTCACAGCGCGCATCGACGCCCTGTACCGGCGCACAGGCGGCCTTGAACAGGCGGACACGGGCGAGATCGTGCAGGGACCTTTCCGTTTGAATACAAGAAACCGCACGCTTGAAAAAAACGGGGAGCGCATCAAACTCACGCAGGTGGAATACGCGATCATGAAAATGTTCATGGACAACCCCGGCAAAGCGCTCTCGCGCGAGGATATCCTCAATACCGTCTGGGGCCGGGATTATTTCGGGGAGCTCAAGATCGCCGATGTGAACATACGCCGTTTAAGGCTCAAGATCGAAGACGACCCCACGAACCCCATTTTTATAACGACCGTATGGGGGTACGGCTACAAGTGGGGGTTTTAGCCGGGAACAGAAGGCTGAAGGCAGGTAAGGCTCTATGCGCAAAAGAAAACGGATACAGACGGGCGGCCTGAGGTGGCGATGGTTTCGGGGGAGCGTTCTCCTCGTTCTCGTCACGATCATCGTCGTCTTACTCGTGTTTTCCGTTATCATCTATTCAAATTATTACAATACGGTGCAGACGGGCCTTGAAACGAAGGCCAAGACCGCTACGGACTTTTTCTCAAACTATGTGGCCAAAACCCAGTCCGAGTTTTACGACAGTGCTTATAAATACACGGAATCGTTCGAGGACAGCGACAAACTGGAACTGCAGTTTTTAGACGTTGAAGGCCGGATTATGATATCGACGTACGGTATATCGGCCGGTTCCTCTCCGAACACGCCCGATATCGCCGAGGCCATTACGTCCGGAGAAATATCTTCCTGGGTCGGTAAAGGCCCGTCTACAGGCGAACGGATCATGTCCGTATCGGCGCCTATGGTTTATTCCAGCGGCCAGATCATCTGTGTAATGCGCTATGTGACGAGCACGAAGACCGCCGATCATCAGATTGTTGTGAGTATATTGGCAGCCTGTGCGATCGGTGCGCTTATCATGCTGCTCGTGATCATCATAAACCTTGTGCTCATCCGCTCTGTTATAGAGCCGGTCAGCGAGATCACCAAGATGTCCAAACGCATCGCGCAGGGCAGCTACGGGATACAGATCGACAAGAAATACCAGGACGAGATCGGCGAAATGGTGACGTCCATCAACGAAATGTCCTTAAAGATTGCCCAGTCGGAAAAGATTCAGACGGAGTTCATTTCCTCCGTCTCGCATGAGCTCAGAACGCCCTTGACGGCGATAACGGGCTGGGGCGAGACGCTCGTCTACTCGGATGATATCGACGTCGAAACAAAAAAAGGCGTTGCGATCATGCTCAAGGAAGCGCGCCGACTTACAAAGATGGTCGAAAGCCTTCTGGAATTTACACGCATGGAGGACGGGCGCTTCACGCTCAATATCGAGCCCATCGATATCGCGGCTGAACTCGAGGATTCTATATACACATATCACGAGCTGCTGCTTCAGGATAATCTGGAACTGGTCTACATGCCCTACGACGGCGAGATACCGCTTATCCCCGGGGACCCCAACCGGCTCAAGCAGGTTTTTCTGAACCTGTTCGACAACGCGGCCAAATACGCCCGGGAGGGAAAGCGCATCGAGGTGTCCGTCGATTTCAACGGAGTCAGCGTCGCCGTGAAGATCCGCGATTTCGGTCCCGGTATCCCCGAAGACGAGCTGCAGAGCGTAAAAATGAAATTCTATAAGGGCTCCAACGCCAAAGAGCGCGGCAGCGGCATCGGTCTGGCTGTCTGCGACGAGATTGTCCGCTTCCACGGCGGTGAACTGATTCTCGAAAACGCCGACGGCGGCGGGCTTTTGGTAACAGTAAAACTGCCGGTCAGCAGTTCCTGCTGAAACGGCAGGGAAGGCCGCGTGCAGGATACTTCGTTTTAATGGAGGGATCACTATAAAGACCTATAATACTGTGTACCTCTCCGCGCGTAAACGGCTGCGAATGGCCGGTATCGATACGTCCGACGCGGAGGCGCGCCTCATCGTCACGGCGGCGTCCGGCAAGTCGGTTGAGCAGTTCATGCGCGACCGGAATCTGTATGTGACGGACGGCACGTTTGAAAACACGGTAGAAGACCTGATAAGCCGCCGCGTCGCCGGTGAACCGATCGCGTACATTTTAGGCGAGTGGGAGTTTTACGGGATGCCGCTGACGATCAGCCGGGACGTTTTGATTCCGCGTGTCGACACGGAAGTCCTGGCCGGCGCCGTCATTTCGGAACTTAAGAACAACTTAAACGGCAAACGTATATTGGACCTATGTGCCGGCAGCGGCTGCATCGGGCTTGCCATTGCCGCCAACGTGCCGTTTTCCCGTGTTCTGTTGGCGGATAAATCACAGGAAGCGCTCAGGGTCTGCCGCGCCAATACCAACCGGAACAAGCTTACGCGCAGCGTCACGAGCATTGAGCTCGACGCGCTGGAGGAGCCTCCGATGCTCCTGGGCGTTTTTGATTTCATCGTCTCAAACCCTCCGTACATACCGACATGGGAAATAGAAACGCTCGACAGCTCCGTTAAGGATTACGAGCCGGTCGCAGCGCTCGACGGTGGGGCCGACGGGCTGGACTTCTTCAGGAGCATCGCTTCAAAATGGAAGACGGTTTTAAAGGAAAAAGGCCGTATCGCCTTTGAGTGCGGGGCGGGACAGGCTGAGGCGGTGCGCGGGATATTTGAGGAAAACGGATTTACCGACTTAAAAACGGTCAAGGACACGCTGGACATTGAAAGGGTTGTCATCGCTGCCATCAGGTGAACACGGATCTATTCGGCGTCTACAAACATAAACAGGAGGAAGAATCGTGGCTGACAAGAAAAAACATGAAGCGGCGGCGCCTGCCGGAGATAAAAAAAAGGCGCTTGAAACGGCAATATCGCAGATAGAGAAAAACTATGGAAAAGGTTCCATCATGCGGTTGGGCGAAAACCTCAACGTCAATGTCGAATCGATCCCGTCGGGCTCCCTGTCGCTGGACTTGGCGCTTGGGATCGGCGGAGTGCCCAAGGGGCGTATCATCGAGATATACGGTCCCGAATCATCGGGCAAGACGACGCTGGCTCTGCATATCATCGCCTCGGCGCAAAAAAACGGCGGGGAAGTCGCCTTTGTCGACGCGGAGCATGCACTCGAGCCGGCCTACGCCCGCGCCGTCGGCGTGGACCTTGAAAGCCTACTTATCTCCCAGCCGGACACGGGCGAGGACGCCTTGGCCATCACAGAGACGCTCGTGCGCTCCGGCGCCATAGACGTCGTCGTGGTGGACTCTGTAGCTGCGCTTGTCCCAAGGAGCGAGATCGAGGGCGAGATGGGCGACTCGAGCGTTGGCGTCGTTGCGCGTCTTATGTCGCAGGCGCTTCGTAAGCTTGCCGGTTCCATATCAAAAACGAACTGTATCGTTGTTTTCATCAACCAGCTGCGTGAAAAGATCGGCGTGATGTACGGCAATCCCGAAACGACGCCGGGCGGCCGGGCGCTTAAATATTTTTCCAGCGTCCGTATCGATGTGCGGCGTATCGAATCGCTTAAAAGCGGGACGGAGGTCATCGGGAACAGGACGCGGGCGAAGATTGTTAAAAATAAAGTCGCGCCGCCGTTTAAGGAGGCGGTGTTCGACATTATGTACGGCGAGGGGATTTCGCGTGAGGGCGAGCTTATCGATCTTGCCGTCCGGCTCGACCTGATTGAAAAGAGCGGGGCATGGTTCACCGTAGGGGAAACGCGGCTGCAGGGACGCGACAATGTCAAGGAATATTTGAAAAACGAGCCCGCGGTTGCGGAAGAATTAGAGGAGAAGATACGCAGGGACGCGGCCAAGCTTATGACCCCGCAGGCGCGCGCAGCCGCAAAAGCGGCCGGCCGGGCCGTAGACGTATCGGCGGAGGATTTTAGCGGTTGAGCGTTAAAATCACAAAACTTGCCAGTTCCCCGAAAGACCCGACCACCTGCCGCGCTGAATTTGACGACGGCGAGAAGCTGACCGTAACCGCTGCCCTTGTGGCAGACTATTCCCTGTATACGGGGTGCGTTCTGGACACAGGCGCATACAGCGCGCTTAAAAAGGATGTCGATATCTCTTCGGCAAAAACGCGCGCGCTGCGTATCCTGGGCAAGCGCCAGATGTCGCGCCGGGAGATCACCGAGCGGCTTAAACAAAAAGGCGAAAAAGAGGATACGGCGCACATCGTTGCCGACTGGCTTGTTAAGATCGGCGCTGTTGACGACAAGGAATATGCCGCGTCGATCGTCCGGCACTATATGTTCATCGGCTACGGTATGATGCGTATAAGGGACGAACTTTACCGCCGGGGCATTGACCGCGAACTTTGGGAAGAAGCGCTCGCTCAGCTGCCGGATATGGAAGAGGCGGCCTATAAGGCTCTTAAAAAAAAGCTCAAGGGCAAAAAGCCGGATAAAGAGGAACTTGTCCGCGTCAACGCCGGACTGTACCGGCGCGGCTTCAAATGGGACGAGATACGAGCGGCTGCCGAGCGGTATATGAACACTGAGGATTTTGATACGGATGAATAAAGTGGGACTCATTTCTCTCGGCTGTGCGAAAAACCTCGTTAACAGCGAACAGATGCTGTATCTTTTGCGTGCGGCCGGTTATGAGATAACCGGCGACTGCCTTGACGCCGATATTGTCGTCGTCAACACCTGTGCGTTTATCGAAAGCGCGAAATCGGAGGCCATCGAGACCATTTTGGAATTGGGTGCCGCCAAAAGCGCGGGGCAAATCAAAAAGATCATCGTCGCCGGTTGCCTGAGTGAACGTTACAAAAACGAAATACAACAAGAGCTGCCGGAGATAGACGCCGTCGTCGGCGCCGGCAGTTTCCATGAGATCGTTAACGCCGTTGAGGCTGTGCGTGCTGGCGAGCGTTTTGAAAGCTTCGGCGACATCAATCTGCCCGAGCCGGAGATTCCGCGCGTATTGACGACACCGCCGGCCTGGGCGTACCTGAAAATAGCGGAAGGGTGCGACAACCGCTGCGCCTACTGCGTCATTCCCGATCTCCGGGGCCGGTACAGAAGCCGCCCGATGGAGAACATTCTCGCGGAGGCTGAAGAACTGGCCGCAGGCGGCGTGAAGGAGCTTATTGTCATTGCGCAGGACACGACGCGTTACGGCATTGATCTGTACGGCAAGAAGAAGCTGCCGCAGCTGCTTAAAAAGTTATGCGGTATTGAAGGGCTGCGCTGGATACGGCTGCACTACCTCTATCCCGACGAAACGGACGACGAACTCATCGACGTCATCGCCGAAGAGGAAAAAATTCTTAAATATCTGGACATTCCCATCCAGCACATCAACGACGCCGTCCTCAAAAAGATGCGCCGCCGGGGAACGGGCGGCGAGATTCGTGCGCTTATAAAGAAACTGCGCGCCCGGATACCCGGCGCCGTTATAAGGACGAGCCTCATTACAGGGCTTCCCGGCGAAGGGGAGCCGGAGTTTGAGGAGCTGTATGGATTCCTCGAAGAAGCAAAAATAGAGCGCGCGGGCGTTTTTCCGTATTCCCCGGAGGAGGGAACGCCGGCGGCCGGGATGGATTATCCCGACAGCCCGACGGCCCGGGCACGCGCCGAAACCGTCGCGCTTTTACAGTCGGACATTATGGATGCGTTTAATATGAGCCGCGTCGGCGCCGCCCTGACGGTGCTGGCCGAAGGCTATGACGGTGCGCATTGGTACGGACGGAGTTACGCCGAATCACCGGAGATCGACGGATATGTCCGTTTTGACGGTACGGATGTTGTACCGGGTACGTTTTACAGCGTTCTGATCACCGGTGTTTTGGACGGCGAGCCGTTCGGAGTAATAGAAAACAAAGGGGACGCCGAATGTTAATCGGTCCGGCGTCTCCAAAGAACAGAGGGTGAAGGCAACAATGAATACGGCAAATAAGCTGACAATGTTCAGAGTTCTGCTGATCCCGGCATTCCTGATCGTTTTATATCTGGGTTTTGAGGGGTCGCAATATGTTTCAATGGCCATTTTCGCCGTCGCGGGCCTTACGGACATCATTGACGGGTATATCGCCAGGAGTCGGGGCCAGGTCACGGATTTCGGCAAATTTATGGACCCGCTGGCCGACAAAGTGCTCGTCGTCGCCGCGTTTTTATGGTTTACGGAACAGGGGCTCATGCCCGCGTGGGCGGTGCTTATCGTTATCGTCCGCGAGTTTGCCGTAACGGCGCTCCGGCTGGTGGCGGTCGACCGGGGCAGCGTTATAGCTGCCGGGATACTGGGAAAGATAAAAACGGCTTCGACGATGGTATGTATCCTGTTGATGTTTCTGCCGATACCGGTTATCGCCGTCTATATCCTGATCGGCATCATACTGACGGTAACGATCGTTTCGGGCATCGAATACTTCGTCAAGAACAGGCGGCTGCTCAACTGGACAAAATAACGGAGGAATCTGTTGCGTTTTATTAAACTTGGCCTCGAGCATATTGAAACGCTCAGGCCATATTTTATGAAAAATCTGTGCCGTATCTGCGACTGCACCATCGGCGGCACATTCATGTGGCGTGATTTTTTCAATACGGAATTCGCGTTGGACGGCGGATACCTGTACTTCAAAGTCGTCTATCTGACGGGCGAAACCGCGTTCACGCCGCCGAGAGGCGGCGACTGCGCCGACAAAGCGATCTATGATAAGATCATTGACTACTGCATCCGGACAGGCATAGCTCCGCGGCTTTGCGCTGTTTCCGAACAGCGTCTTAAGAAAATACTGCCGCTTTACCCGGATGCGAAGGTGACGACCGACCGGGCATGGTCGGACTATCTTTACGCGGCGGAAGACCTCGTAAATCTTGCCGGACGGAAATACAGCGGTCAGCGCAACCATATCAACAAGTTTACAAAGACCTTCGGCGACTGGCGCTTTGAGCCGATCGGGCCCGGGAACCTCGGTGAAGTCCGGTCTTTTTTTGAAGTCGGCGCGGATGCGCCGGGATCATCGTATCCGGCGCTGGACGAGAGCAACCGGAAATCGCTGGAAGTCCTGGATCATCTGGAGCAGTACGGGCTTTTCGGCGGCGTTTTAAAAGCAGGCGGCGCGGTAGCCGGCGCGGCGCTGGGCGAAATCGTCGACGATACGCTTTTCGTCCATATTGAAAGGGCCGATAAAGAAATCCGGGGCGCGTATCAGATGCTGGTCAATCAGTATGCCAAAGCGTTTGCGCATGGTGTTTCCTATATAAACAGGGAAGAGGACGACGGCGTTGAGGGGCTTCGCACCTCGAAGCGCTCATACCACCCTGTGAAGCTGCTTCACAAATATGTCGTAGAGCTGGGTTAAACAATTAAAAAACAAAAAACAGCGCCGTCAGCGGCGCTGTTTTTTTGGCGGCGGATATCCCGGCGCTCAGCGCCAGTTATAGATATTTGACAAGAATTTAACGTCAAATTTATTGCTTTTTCACATGCTTGTGGTACATATAAGACAAGAGGAGGTGAATGGCTTGAACAAGCGTACGCATATACAACTGGGCCGTATCGTTTTTCGGTTCGTTGAATCGAAGCTCGGGATTCCGCTGAAAAAAAGCAGTTTTCTTTTCGGCAATATCCTTCCGGATGTTTATCTGTCTTTTTTGACCAGGCCGCACACGATCGGTCATACGTTGGATCTGGTCGACTCTAAAATAGAAAAACTAATGGCACAAACGTATGATAATGCGTATATCGGCAGGCGTTTTTCCAGACGCCTCGGCGTCATCTGTCATTATTATGCGGATTACTTCTGTTATCCGCACAGCCCGGCGTATACGGGAGACATAAAAGACCATGTCGTATATGAAAAAACGCTGTGGCGTTATATAAAAGAAGCTTACGCTGCGGCAGACGCCGAGGAGTTGTGCGGCGGACGTATCACGCTCGACGCCGCCGAAGACGCCGGGACCTGCCTTATACGTCTCCAGGCCGAATACGGCGCGGCAAAGCCATCCTTTGATCTGGATCTGCGCTGCGGGATTCTGGCTTGTATCCAGGCGGTTTTTACCATAACCATGGAAGCGTTTGCAGAACGGCCTGAAACGCAGGAGGTATTTGAGCCCATGATGCAGACGGCCTAACGGCAGATACGAACAGTAACCTCTCAAAAGTCGGAGCCCCTTGTGTCAAACTCTTTTGCCGGCCAATAAAATAGAGTGCATACGCAAATATTTTATTGGAGGCAACTATGAACATAAATACGATCAATCCCAACACCACGCAAAACGCCGGCAATGCCGGTCAAATAAATTTTGTTTATGACGACCGGCCGTACGCGCCGCTGACAGCGGACATTGCCGGAAGCGGCTCGGCCGCTTATCCGGAGATCTACTATAAGCTTCAGCCGCATATTCTGATGGCATGCGACCAGATGGACGCCGGGAACGTGGCGATGACAAAGCATCTTATGGACAACGCCGCTGACAATATCCGCGCAAATGTCATGCGGACAAATCCCGAAGTGGCCGGCTATACCGGGGACGGCAAAAGCCCGAACGCCATGCCAGAAGCACGGGAGGCCATTACATACGGCTACGGACCCGGTTCCGGCATCGGTTACGACAGCTCGTATCAAAGCCGGGGTTTCCTGCGGGATCTCATCGATATCCTGCTTCTGGCCGAATACTACCGCCGCAGAAGATACCCGTATTATTAATGCTAACTGGTACCGCTGACTGATGTACTGTATTCTCCTAAAGGCAAGGGGCCCTGACTTTAATGTCAGGGCCTCTTGTCGGTATAAAAAACTACAGCGGCAATATTCTTTTGGGCGGTTTATGCTGCTTATCGCCCGTCTGTGCGGGCTTTTGCCCGTTTAACGCGTTCATCGGCTGCGGCGTGTTGAAAAGCGAAGCGTAGGATTCAAGCTCGTCTTCATTGGCGGGCGGCCTTGGCTGAAGGCCCGTCAATTCGCCCGAGGAAACGACATTCGTGATGTCCATGTCGTCGCTGTAAACGGGATAGCCGTTTATTTTTTTATCTTCCATAATAAAAAGTCCTTTCATATCCGGGCGGCGGCCCGCCGCTTTTTTACGTTATCATTGGTATGTCAAAAAGCAAAGCGTAGGATTCGAGCGCGTCTTCATTGGCGGGCGGTCTTGGCTGTAGGTCCGTCAATTCGCCCGAGGGAACGACATTCGTGATGTCCATGTCGTCGCTGTAAACAGGATAGCCGTTTATTTTTTTATCTTCCATAATAAAAGTCCTTTCATATCCAGGCGGCAGCCGCCGTTTTTTTGCATTATCATTCAAAACAGGGCGATTTATCCCGGTAATCGTAGATCCTGTAATAATCCTTCGTTTCGGGATTTTTTTGGACCTCCGAACGCTTACTGTCCAAAAGGCGCACGATCTCGTAGACATTGATCCAGATCTCGCTCAAACATTCCTTCTGGGATTCGTCGAAGATAAGCTGCATGCCAAAATGCAGATGAGACGTATTGAGATTGTTGACATTTTCCTTGATGCTGTAGCCGGTGCGTCCGAGATAACCGATGACGGCGCCGCTTTTGACGACCGAGCCGACCTTGAGATCTTTTCGATACGGGAAATTTTTTCTCAAATGCGCGTAGTAATAGTACCGCTTCGTGTCCTGCGAGCGAATGCCGATCCGCCAGCCGCCGTACTGGTTCCAGCCGAGCGCTTCGACGACGCCGCCCTCAACGGCAACGATCGGCGTCCCGACCTGGCCGATGAGATCGTTGCCGAGATGGGTGCGCGAAAAGCCGTAGGAGCGCCGGTTGCCGAAATCGTCCGAATGACTGTACGGAAAGTTCTTGGCAATGGGGGAGAAAACTTTGATCCCGTAGCGCTGCTCCCAATGCTTGCCCGTGCCGGTTTCATTTGGGACCTCGACCATGAATTCGCCGACGAATCCGCCCAGAACCGCCGTGTAGGCCTCCAGATAGTAGTCGTAGTACTTCATATTTTCCGTCAGCTCCGCCATCGTCGCGCCCGATATAAGCTTGTCGGCCAGTTCTTCAAGCTGGGCGTCCCTGTAACCTTTGAAGTTGTTGCCGTTTTTGGCGGCCAGGTAAGCCAGCAGCTCGATCCAGTCCAGGCGGATATCCCTGTCGTGCGTCAGGATGTCGAGCGCGACGGCTTTTTTCATGGCCTCGCACGGCACGTTGAAATCCACCCACTTGATCAGGTCTTTTTGTTCTGTCTGCATTTCTTCATCGGCCGCCGCGGCATAAACCGCAGACAGGCCGGGCGATACAGGTATGAGCATGCACAGTAACAGGCAAACGCACCTCATGATCTTTTTTTTAACCTGCCGGCACAAGTCATCACATCCTTTGTAAACCGGTCAACAACTTATAGTATGTCAGGTTCGATTTTGTCTATGCCGCTAATATTTTCAAAAAAATCGCGAACTACTATTGACAAATTAAAACTACTATATTATATTCAGTAGTAGATACAGCATAACAATTGATCCGATGTGAGGAGAACCATGAACAGTCAATATAAAAAAGGCGTCCTGGAATTGTGCATCCTGTCGCTCTTATCGAAGCAGGACCGCTACGGCTACGACGTGGCAGACTATTTGTCGCGCCATATCGAGATTGCCGACGGTACGGTGTACCCGATCCTTAGAAAGCTCAAAAGCGAAGGCTTTGTCACGACGTATCTGTCGGAGGAGAGCGGCGGGCCGCCCCGTAAATACTATTCGCTGACCAAAAGCGGCCGGGATGCGTACGTGACGGAAAAGGACGACTGGCTGAAATTTGCCGAATCGATCAAAAGCCTTCTGGAAGGGGAGAATGAAAATGGATAAACAAACTTACTTAAAAGAACTGGCCGGATACCTCAAGGCGCAGAACGTAGACGATATCGACGAGATCATATCGGAATACGACGAGCATTTCACGCGCAAGGCCTCCGACGGTTATTCCGAGGAAGAGATTGCGAAAAAGCTTGGCGGACCGAAGGAGATCGCCGCGCAGTTTGCCGCCGTTAAGGTGAAACCGGAGCGCAAAAAGCCCGGCCGGGTATTCCTGTGGACCGGACTGGTATTTGCCGATATTTTTATCTGGTCATTTTTTATTGTGCTGTTTTTATGGGTCGTCGTAATGGGCATAGCATCCCTCGCCGTGGCGGCAGCCGGCATCGCGCTGATCTTAAGCCCGCTGCTGATGAGTTTTGTCACAGTAATTCCGCCGATGCCTTATGCGGGCGCCGTCATCATGGGCGTTACGGTGATCGCTTTTGCCGTGCTTTTAGCTATTGTGACGCAGTACAGCTGGGCGCTCACGGTCCAGATGGGGCGGGCATACCGGAGATGGCATAAGAACACCCTGTCGGAAACGCCCTATCCGCCTCTCGACCTGCATCCGACGCTCAAGGACAAAACGCGCCGCCGCCTGCGGACCGCCGCGCTTCTCGCGCTCGTCGTTTTCGGGGTCGGCTTTGTGGTTGGGTACGTTGTTCTGGCCGCCAGCGCAGGCGCTCTGGGCTTCTGGCATGCGTGGAACTGGTTTGTATAGGGTGAGATTATGAAAACTGTTGTCGTAACGGGCGCGACGTCCGGCATCGGGTTTGCCGTCTGTGCCGCGCTTATGAAAAACGGATACCGCGTCATTGGAATCGGGCGCAGCGATGAAAACTGCGCCCTGGCTAAGGAAAAACTTGAACAAGAAGCGCCGGAAGGCGATGCGGTTTTCTTCCGGGCCGACCTCATGCAGCTTGGCGAGGTCCGGCGCGTGGCAAAAGATATCAAAGCGTTGCTTGAACGCGTATCCGGCGGCAGGCTGGACGCGCTCGTCAATAACGCCGGCTGCGTACGCAGCTGGTATATGACGACGGCCGAAGGGTACGAGCAGCAGTTCGCGCTCAATCATCTGGCGGGTTTTTTTCTGACGCACGAATTGCTGAAAAACCTTATAAAAGCCGGCGGAATGATCCTCATGACGTCGAGCGGCTCGCACAAATATACGCGGATCAACTGGAACGACATCATGTATGAAAAGCGTTACAGTCCGCTTTACGCTTATAAGCAGTCCAAACTGTGCAACCTGCTTTTCGCTTTCGGACTGAATGAACGCTATGCCGGACAGGGCGTGCGCGCCTACGGTATCGATCCCGGACTTGTGCGCACCGAGATCGGCAGCAAAAACACGGGGAAACTCGTAGGGGCGTTCTGGCAGCGCCGCAAGAAGCACGGCGTCGATCCCGCCGAACCGGCTGAGATCTATCTTGCGCTGATAACAAGCGCGACGATACCCGCCGGGCTGTATTACAGTATTGCGGGTGCGCAGAAGACGAGCCGTGAAGTCACGAAACAAAACGCGGACAGCTTGTTTGAGCTTTCCGAAAAACTCTGTGAAATTAAGTTTGGGATGGATGCGTCATGTTTGTATTGATAACGGGCGCCGCCGGCGGCCTGGGGCGGGCCTTTGCCGTTGCCTGCGCAAAAAGGGGCTATGACCTGTTTCTCACTGATATCAACGAAAACGGACTTAAATGCATACGGGACGGCATCATCAGCCGATATTCCGTAAATGTAATGACGCGAAAATGCGATCTGACGGACGGAAAGGAAGTTGAATCATTATTCAATCATGCGCGGGAAAATGCGATTGCGTTCGGCATGCTTTTGAATATTGCCGGCATTGATTTTGAAGGAGGATTTAATGAAAGGAGCGCGCAGTCCGTAACGACTATTGTGCGCCTGAATGTCGAGGCTACGCTGCGCGTCACGCACGGCGCGCTCTCCGTGCGCGCGCCGGGCAAGCCGTTTTACATCGTCTTCGTGTCGAGCCTCGCGTCCTTTTACCCGATGCCGCTCAAGGCAACGTACGCCGCGTCAAAAAGCTTTTTGAGGGAATTTGCCTGCGCGCTCGGGCAGGAGCTCGGAGGCTGCGGCGTGAAGGTGCTTACGCTGTGCCCGGCGGGCCTTGCCACGACGCCGGAGGCGTTTTCCGGCATTACCGCGCAGGGATTCTGGGGCAACGTGACGACGAATCGCCTTGAAACGGTGACACAGGCGACGCTCTCCCGCGTCTTAAGAGGGAAAACGCTGTACATTCCCGGCTTTGTTAACCGGGCGCTGTGTTTCTTCGGCGCGCTTGTCCCGAAAAAAACCGTCGCGAAGCTTCTGTATTCGCGCTGGCGGAACGCGCAGAAGCAGTGGCTGACGGTATAAAACACAGGAAAATCCAAAAAAATTCCGGATATGATAGCATCCGGAATTTTTCTTTGCGTTTTATAGGGAAAAAGGGTAGAATCATATGAAAACAATACAAAGGTTAAAATAATGAAAAAAAGCATCTTAGCGTACATACTTCTCTTAAGTCTTCTCTCGGGCTGCGCCGTCGTTGATACGGCGGTCCAGCCGGTTTCCGGACAGCCGGCGGTCTCGCCGTCCGGGATTGCTGCCGAGCTGCCGGCAGGTTCCCCGTCTCCGCAGGTTTCGGAAACGCCTGCGGAATCACCGCCGAATTCCGAAACGTCTGCGCAGCCATCCCCAGAGCCCCCGGCTGAATCGTCGGCGCCGCCTGAGCTGCCTGAACCGCTGTCCTGGCCGGTCATTGACTGCCAGCCGCTCAATCAGGTCTTCGTGGGATATCCGGACTTTTACGGCAGCGTTCTGATCGAAAAAGACGGCACGGTGATTTTATATAAAAGCTACGGGGCGTCGGATACGGAAGCGGGGACGCTGAATAGTCCCGTCACGAAATTTTTGATCGGCTCGGTTACCAAACAGTTCACTGCGATGGCGGTTATGCAGCTGTATGAAAAAGGGCTTTTGGATATCCACGATAAGCTCTCCGATTATATTCCGGATTTCACGCGGGGTGGCGACATCGATCTTATAAACCTTCTGACAATGACCTCCGGCATCGTGGATTATATGAACGAATCCCCGGCTGTGGTCGACGAGATGCCGTATGAAGCGCTGAGCCCGGAAAACATTATCGAGCTTATAAAGACAAAGTCCCTGAAGTTTGAGCCGGGCTCGAAATATTCATACTGCAACACGAATTATCTGATTTTATACATGATTGTCGAAGAAGTCAGCGGACTAAGCTACGGGGACTATCTCGCCGCGAACATTTTCGATGTGCTGGGTATGGAGAACACCGGCGTCTTCGATATAAATAATCCGCCCTCAAATATGGCCACGGGACACTGGAGCGGCGACGAGCCCGTCCGCTATTACAATGAAAACGGCGACGTCATCACCAAAAACGCCAACGCGACGGCTGCGGGCTACGGCGCCGGCGGCCTGTATTCGACGGTAGAGGACCTGTACCTGTGGGATCAGGCGCTCGAGAGCGGAAAACTGCTCTCAAAGGAATATATGGACATGCTTTTCACGCCGCATGTGCATATCATAGGCGCACTTATCCCCAGCGATTACGGTTTCGGCTGGATTATACAGACAGACCCCGATTTCGGGACGATCATTGAGCATACCGGCGCGCTCGGCGGCTTCCGGGCGTATAACGCGATATTCGCCGAGCGGGACATAAAGGTCATCATACTGTACAACAACAAGGAATTTACGGGCAGGAACAAACTTATTTCGGACGTAAAGCAGGCGCTTCTGGCTGCTTTACGTCAAAACAGCAACTCAAGTCAAGAAAATCCCGCCCGTATGGGCTATACTCTCCGCAGGCAGGTGATCGCATGAGCGGACTGGAAGCGGCGCAGGCGGCGACTAAAATGCAGGAATACATCGAAGCCAATCTGGAGCGGCAAATCACGCTCAGACAGCTGGCCGGCGCCGCCGGATACTCCCCGTGGCACGCGGCGCGGCTGTTCAAGGAAGCTACGGGTGTAACGCCGTTTGACTACATCCGCGCGCTCCGGCTGACGAAAGCGGCACTCCGGCTGCGCGACAACGGCGGCAAAGTAATCGACGTGGCGCTGGACTTTGTGTTCGACTCGCACGCAGGGTTTACGCGGGCGTTTTCAAAACAGTTCGGCATACCCCCGAAACGCTACAGCCAAAAAACGCCGCCCATAAAACTTTTCATTCCGCAAAAGGCGCTGAGCACCTACCTGTATTATCATAAGGAGGAGACGATGCCAATGAGCGACAAGCAAACAAAGGCAATATTCGTACAGGTGATCGAGCGACCGGCGAGGAATGTGCTTCTTTTGCGCGGCAAAAAGGCGGAGGAGTATTTCGCCTACTGCGGGGAGGTCGGGTGTGATGTCTGGAACGTGCTGACGAGCTTGAAAGGAGCGCTCTATGAGCCGATCGGCATGTGGCTGCCGAAGCATCTCATAAAACCCGGCACATCCAAATACGTCCAGGGGGTCGAAGTCCCGCTTGACTATTCAAACACCGTGCCGAACGGGTATGACCTGATCGAGCTGCCGCCGTGCACAATGATGGTATTTCAGGGCGAGCCGTATGACGACGACGACTTTAAGGAAGCCATCGGCGAAATCTGGGCGCACGTAAAGACGTTTGACCCGAAACTGTACGGCTACGACTGGGCCCCGGAGGACGCACCGCGCTTTCAGCTGGCGCCGATGGGCTATCGCGGCTATATCGAGGCTTACCCGGTCAAAAAAATCGGCTGACCACGCTTCAGTGTTTAAACAGGAACTGCCGTCAGGCAGTTTCTGTTTCGCCATTTGACAATACGGACAGGATGGAATATCCTTTACTGCGGCAGGGCCGGTCTTCGCTTATAAACGGCACGCCGGGAACCGCTGCATCCTCTTGCAACAAAAAAAGCGCCTGATACAACACTGATTCGTTATCAAACGATTTTCATACTATACTGATAAGTTGACGAGCGCCGGTTTATAATGCATCCCGTGCCGGTAAGGACAACGGTATCAGTTAAATGAATAATTGAAAAGCCGGGTGACTTGATGCTAAATTTTGCGATTTGCGACGGAGACTGTAAAAAAGCCGAATTGACAAAAGAACAGATCGAGGCTTCATTCAGCGGGGTGATGCGCCGCCCTGCCGAGATATACAGTTCGGGTGAAGCTCTGCTGGCGGCTTACAGCGCAGGCCGGTTTGATATCGTCGTCACGGAAACCGTCCTGCCCGGTATAAGCGGGATATGTACGGCTAAAAAGATCAAGAAGCTCAATGAAAACGCCGTTATCATATTTCACACGGATCACAGCGAATACGCGATCGAGGGCTACAAGGCCCGTGCGTTCCGTTACATATTGAAATCCGCACCAAGGTCGACCTTCCTGCACCAGATCAAAGCGGCGGTTTACGAATGCCGGTCGCGGAACAAATCGATACTCATAACGAGCCGGAAAGAGACCATATCGATCCGGGTGGACGAACTGATTTACGCCGAGATATTCAACAGGATCGTTTACCTGTATACGATCCGGGGAAATTACAGCTATTATGCAAGGATATCTCAGCTGGAGGAAGAACTCAGTACATACCACTTTATCAGGACGCATAAAAGCTTTCTCGTCAATCTGGAATACGTTAAAAGCATCGGCAACAATTATCTGCTTTTAACGACCGGGCAGAAACTGGGCCTCAGCAAAAACTATAAAACCGCGGTCGAGAGCGCGTTTGTCGGTTATACCGCCGGTTTTTAACGGATATGGGAGGTAAATGATATGTCAGACGGATTATTCAGCCGGTATGTGACTAAAAGCGAAAGCGTCAGGACGGAAGCCGGCTTGGCCGGATTTATCAGCAGGAAACTTAAAAAGAAAGCGCCTTCTGACGGCAAGGAACAGCTTTCCGCCTCACTTTTAAAGAATAAGGCCGTAGAGATTCGCTCAAACAAGTGCCAATATGATTTTACGATCCAGAAGATACGGTTTTTGATGGCGGAGATCGGGGAAGTATGGAATACGGATATCCATGCGTCTTTTATCGAAGAGTTCGAGAGCATGCAGGGTTCGCTCAAAGATTTTTCCCACATGCTGGAATGCTATGTTTCGCTTCTGGATATTGCTGCCGAAGAGCTTGAAGCGGACCGGGACGATATTGAAAAAACCTCTGTTTTTATGGCGCAGCCGGGCAGCTCGGTCGAGATCATGCTTTCCGATCAGCCGGACCTGAGGCGGATTGCTGTGGATATAGAGG
Source organism: uncultured Sporobacter sp. (assembly GCA_963663605.2). Classification (GTDB taxonomy): domain Bacteria; phylum Bacillota; class Clostridia; order Oscillospirales; family Oscillospiraceae; genus Sporobacter. The sequence goes on along the minus strand of CAXXVF010000002.1, from coordinate 1,320,450 downwards.
CGTATGACCCGTATTATGAGCAGACGCAGGCGGGTATCGGCACGGAGGTCATCGCATCCAAAAAGGGCCAGGAATACATATACAATATCTACGATGACCACATTGAACTTGTCAAGTACGTAGGCCTGAAAAGGAACATCGTCATTCCCGATGCGCTCGAGGGACGCCCGGTGACGCATATCGGGTACAACTGCTTTGCGTTCGCGTGGCGGGTCAAGCTGGAAAGCGTCGTTATCCCAGATTCCGTTACGACCATATACCACGGGGCCTTTCGAGGCTGTCAGACCATCCGTGAGCTCTGTTTGCCCCACGGGCTGAAATACATTGGCAACTACGCGTTTGCGTTTTTGTCAAATCTGAAGAATATCCGTATCCCGGACGGCGTAGTTTCCATCGGCGTCGGCGCTTTTCGCAACTGCGACAGCATTACGGCCGTCGATATCCCCGACAGCACGCTCAGGCTCGGGAACGACTGCTTTTACCGCTGCAAGAACCTGAAAACCGTAAATATCGGCAACGGTGTTATCGATATCGACGGATGGGCTTTCCGCATGTCTGAGAATCTCAGCCGCGTAACGCTGGGCAACGAAGTCGTCAACATCGGCGCCAGCGCGTTTTATGACTGTTTCTGCCTGGAAAAGCTGGATGTTCCCAAAAACGTTATGAAAATTGGCGAAAGCGCTTTCCACCATCGGCGTGGTATGACGATCGGCTGTTATAAAGACTCGGTGGCCGAATCTTACGCCGTTGAAAACAAGCTGAATTACATATATTTATAGTCGTTCTGCCGGCGCGCGTCATTAGTGCGGACTGTTTTCCCGACCGTTTTTCAACGGAGCGGGGAAGCGGTCCGTTTTTACAACATAAAACAGGCCTCATACAACATTGAAGGCCATATTGGGCAAAAAGTGCAGTATAATGACCCCGCCAACTTAAAATAGATGCTTAAATACCAATTTTACATCCAATGCGCAGATAACAAGACGCCCGAAGGTTGTGCTTGACACATCAACCTCTTCTTTGTTTGTTTTGTCTTCTCACTTGTGAAGTTGGTATTTTTGTTGCAATAAAACTTGTTATTCCAGTGGTTCCGGCAGTTGACTAAAACGAATTGACAACGCGTCCGTTATGAAATATCCTTGTAATAAACGGAGGGGTTGCCATGCTTTACGAAGCGCTGGATCACTATGCAAAAAAAGGGATTGCGCCGTTTCATATGCCGGGGCATAAACGCAATACTAAACTTTTAGGCAAGAATTTGCCCTATGATATTGACATCACCGAGATCGACGGCTTCGACAATCTTCAGGATCCGGACGGCGTTTTAAAAAACGTGGCGCAGCGGGCGGCAGCGCTCTTCGGGAGCAACAAGGCGTTTTTGCTTGTCAACGGCGGCACCGGCGGCATCCTGGCCGCCATAAGAAGCGCCGCGCGTGCCGGCGGCACGGTCATCATGGCGCGCAACTGCCACAAGTCCGTTTACAATGCCGTCGAGCTTCTGGGGCTTCGGCCCGTTTACATAATGCCGGAATCGGACGCGTCCGGCATTGCCGGGAGTATTTTACCAAAGCACGTGCAGGCGGCGCTCGACGCGCATCCCCGCGCATCGCTCGTCGTTCTCACGTCGCCGACCTACGAGGGCGTCGTCAGCGACATCCAAAAAATAGCCGACATCGCGCATAAGAAAAACGTCCCCCTGCTGGTCGACGCGGCGCACGGCGCGCACCTTGGTTTTTCGGATTACTTTCCGCCCGCCGCCGCCGCTTGCGGGGCGGACCTTGTCGTCACGAGCCTGCACAAGACGCTTCCTGCGCTCACGCAATGCGCGCTGGTGCTGTTAAACGGGAAGCGGATCGACTCAGACCGGCTTCATGAGGCTGTGACGGTCTTCCAGACCAGCAGTCCGTCGTATGTGCTCCTTTCCTCCGCCGACCGTTGTGTGGAGCTGCTGGAGACCGGGAAGAAGCGCCTTTTCGACGCATATGAAAAAAACCTGAAGGATTTTGACGAAAGGACAAAAAGGCTCAGAAAACTCTGCGTGATCGGTCACGGCGCTGACGGTACTGCAAGCCATCCGGGCTTTTTTGGCTTTGACCCCGGTAAACTCGTGATATTAGTTAAGCAGACGCGGTTAAGCGGCACGGAGCTTGCCGGGATGCTGCGCAGAGAGTATCGGATTGAGCTGGAGATGGCAGGGCCTGATTACGCCGTTGCAATGACGAGCGTCTGTGACGAGCCGGAGCATTTAAAAAGGCTGGCCGGCGCGCTGTGCGCGGTTGAAGCCATGGCGAAGAAGAAAAACGCAAAAAGCCCGGCGGCATTTCCGCTGCCGGCAGCACATATGACTGCGTCGGAAGCATCCGGCAAAAAAGGCGCCTTCATAACGCTCGGCAGAGCGGCGGGGCGCATGGCGCTGGAATATGTATGGGCGTATCCGCCGGGTATACCGTTTCTGGTGCCGGGCGAGATTGTCACGGACGCGCTTGTTAAACTGCTTGAAGAGCTCCAGAACGCAGGCGTCGCGGTCAAAAGCACTAGAGGCCGCCTGCCGTCTATATATACGGCGCGCGTATAACGCACATGCCGGAAGTGGCAATACTTGCCCTTGACGATGCGCGCGCATCCTGTTAAAATAAACGCGCATAGTGAATATTGCTATCTTTTTTCACGGCTTCGCCATTTATGGCGAAGCTTTCTTTTTACCCCCGATCCGTGTATACTTGGACGTTGACAAAAACGGGCGGTTATGATAGTTTAACAGCAGACTAATATTCGGGGAGACGAGATAATGAAACATATCATCACGATCGCGACGCGCGATTTGAAGAAGAGCCTGTCGAGCGGCGGCTGCGGCGAATGCCAGACCTCCTGCCAGTCGGCGTGCAAGACGTCGTGCGGCGTAGCCAACCAGCGGTGCGAAAAGAGCTTGAAAACCAAAAAATAACCGATGTGTCTTATATAATACTAAACACAAACAGAAAAGTTGAAAGATGACGAAGTTATTTTTTTGATTATCGGACTTTTTCGACGCAGTAATACTAACGTATTTCAAGGAGAAAGAGTTCGATTCGATAGGCAGGAAAAGAACGAGCCAGATACAATGATTTCTATTTGTGTTTAGTATAAAATGCCGTTTTTCGCCGCTTATGGCTTAAACGGCATTATATTTTTGTAAAAACACAGGATAGAGGCAGCATAATGATACATGCATATAAACTCAACGGATACAATATCGTCCTGGATGTCGGCAGCGGATCGGTGCATGTTGTCGACGACCTTGTCTACGATATCGTCCAGGCGTACGAAGACTCGGACAAAAACGTGCTGATCGACGGACTGCTCGAAAAATACAAAGCGTCGCCCGATGTGACGCGTGCGGAGATCGAAGAAGCAATCGGCGAAGTTGAAGCGCTCGGGGACGCCGGCAGGCTCTTTGCGCCCGACGATTACGAGCGCGTGGCCGGGTATTTAAAGAGCAGGAGCGGCGAGATCAAGGCGCTTTGCCTGCACGTTGCGCACACGTGCAACTTAACGTGCGACTACTGCTTTGCCGGCGCGGGACGGTATCACGGACCGGACGCGGTCATGCGCCTTGAGACCGGCAAACGCGCGATCGATTTTCTGGTGGGGCATTCGGGCACGCGCCATAATCTCGAAGTCGACTTCTTCGGCGGCGAGCCGCTGATGAACTGGGACGTCGTCAAACAGATCGTCGGCTACGCCCGGAGCATTGAAAAAAAATACGATAAAAACTTCCGGTTCACCCTCACGACAAACGGCATGCTCATTGACGACGACGTCATCGAGTTTTCAAACCGGGAGATGCACAATGTCGTTTTGAGTTTAGACGGGCGGCGCGAGATACACGACCGGCTGCGGAAGACGCCGGACGGACGGGGCAGCTACGACGTCATCGTGCCGAAATTCCAGCGTTTTATAAAAGCGCGCGGCGATAAGGAATACTATATCCGCGGGACGTTTACCCGCAATAACACGGATTTCACGAACGACATCTTCCATATGGCGGATCTGGGGTTTGAGGGTCTTTCAATGGAACCGGTCGTCGCGGGCAAAGACGACCCGTATGCCCTGACGGAGGAGGACCTGCCGGTGCTGATGCGCCAGTACGAGATATTGGCCGAAGAGATGCTCAAGCGAAAAAAAGAGGGCAGAGGCTTTACCTTCTACCACTACATGCTGGACCTGGAAAACGGTCCGTGTATCTATAAGCGCGTATCCGGCTGCGGCTCGGGTACGGAGTACCTCGCCGTCACGCCGACGGGGGAGCTTTACCCGTGCCACCAGTTCGTCGGCGACCCGGCCTTTTTGATGGGGGACATATGGAGCGGCGTTGTGAAAACGGCCGTGCGGGATGAATTTTCAAAATGCAACGCCTATTCAAGGCCGGAATGCAAAGACTGCTGGGCGCGCCTGTACTGCGCCGGCGGCTGCGCGGCAAACGCCTGGCGCGCCGCGGGCAGCGTCGGCGGCGTCTATGAATACGGCTGTAAGCTCTTCAAAAAACGCGCCGAGTGCGCAATCATGATGAAAGTCGCCGAAGCGCTTGATAACGCGCCGGCGGACTGAGCAGCTTTTTCGAAAGCAAAAAGGCGATTCTCGTTTAAGAATCGTCTTTTTGTTTTATACTGTCCGTATCGGTAAGTTCCTCGGAAAATTCCGTTGCCATATTAGGCTGTTTGTCCGTCTGCGTGAAAATGCCGCCCCCGCGGCGGTTCCTCAAAAACGTCATGACCGAATAACTGAGCTCGTAAAAGACCAGCAGGACGATCCCCGCGATGAGTCCGGAGGTCTGCCCCTCGATGAACGGCATGCTCGCAATGGCCACGACGAGCGACGCCAGAACGAAGATCGTGGTGTAAGGGTATCCGCGCATCTGGCATTTGCCCTCGGGCGGGCAGCCGAACCGTTTGCGGAACCGCAGGTGCGAAGCCATCATGACGGCGTAGGTGAAAAGGATCGCGAACCCGCCGGCACTGAGCAGAAACAAATATACACGCGGCAGCAGGAGCCCGAACCACAGCGCGAAGAGCATCATGACGCCGGACGCGATGATGCCCCTGTACGGCACGTCGGTCTTTTCCCGCAGCCACCCCGGCGCCTGGCGCTCCCGCGCCAGCGAACGCATCATTCGGCCCAGCCCGAACATCGTGGCCAGCATCGTCGAGAGGATCGCCGACGCGATCACGGCGCCGATCACGGTCCCGGCCCAGCCGACGCCGTGCAGAGACAGCGACGCGACGATGGCGCTCGTGTTCTCGTCGAGCACGGCCGTCGGGATGAGCGGCAGCAGGACCGATATATACAGGATGTACAGCACGACGAGGCTCGCCACCGTATAGCGGATGGCCCGCGGGATGGTTTTCACAACGTCGGCGGCCTCCGACGCGGCGAGCCCGATGACCTCAAACCCGCAGTAAGAAAACATGACGATTAGCATGCTGCCTAAAAGCCCCGAGACGCCGCCCGGCAAAAACGGTTCCCGCGTGAGTTCGCCGAGGCCGACGGCCGGCTGCCCCGTCAGGACGCCGGCAACGAGCAGTATACCGAACACGATAAACGAGACGACTGCGAACACCTTGACGCCGGCCAGGGCGCTTTCGAGCTTTGAGAGTTTCTGAGTGCCGAGCAGGTTGATGAGCGTCACGGCGGCGATGATGACGCTGCCCAAAACGGCCATCGGAATCTGCGGGAGCCACTGCCGCAGGAGTATCGCGGAGGCAGCGGCTTCGCTTGACATGCTCAGCACCATGCCGGACCAGTAGATCCACCCCGTCACAAAGGCCGTGCGCGCGCCGAAGGCCTGCGCGGCAAATGTGCGAAACGATCCGCAGTCGGGATTGGCGACAGTCATTTCCGACATGGCATAGAGAATATAATATACAAGCACCGCACCGAAGATATACGCAATGATGATCGACGGCCCCGCGGCGTTAATGGCTACCGATGAACCGAGGAAGAACGAGCCGCCGATGACGGTACCGAGCGCCAGCATCGTCAGTTGGACGGCGGTTATGCCTTTTTTGTTTTTTCTCATATTGACCTCGAAAGACAAGTTTTTGTCCCTGCTTTATTGTGAGCAGGAATCAAAACGAAAATTCCCGATGAAATAATCTGGCTGGATATCAAACTTCTGGCAGCCGTATGGAGGATGATAATGAAAAAAATGACCGCCGTTTTACTTCTGGCGCTTGCGCTGACGCTTACCAGCTGCGGCGTTTTTGATACGGAGCCGCCGCCTTCTTCAACGACGCCCGCCGCAGCGGGCACAAGCACCGCACCGCCGCCGGCTGAGCAGCCGCCGGGATCTTCGCAGGCGGAATCAACCGTGCCGGCGGACGCCGCCGTGCTCACGCTGACGGATTATTTTCCGTTTAATGAAAACGTACACAGGACTTACGCCGGTACCGGCAACGAATACGCCGGCTACGATTCCTGGATCGACTATATCAATGACGGTGCCCTGCAGATTCGGAAAAACAACAGCGGCACCGAATGGGTCGAAGTGTATATCATAGAAGACGATACGCTCAAACGCGTGTTTTCGCTGGAGGAAGCCTATTTCCGGCAGGACTTGACAGCGGAGCGCCTCGACGGCGAGATCGTACTCATGGGACCGCTGGAGGCCGGGACGACATGGACGCTCCAGAACGGCGCGCAGCGCAGCATCACCGCGATTGCCGCCGGCGTGACGGTCCCGTACGGCACGTTTACGGCGTTGGAGGTGACGACCGTTTATGACGCGAGTACCGTCCGGGATTATTACGCGCCGGGCATCGGGCTCATCAAAACGGAATTTGTCTCCGGCGAGCTGCCGTCCGAACCGATCACGAGCGAGCTCGAAAACTACGAAGAGGGGAGCCCGCTGCGTCAGTACGCCCATTTTTACTACCCGGATTTCAACAACAGCCGGGTGGCGTATATCGAAAAAACATTTGACCTTATGACCAATGAAAACATAACCGGCATATTTGAACAGGAATTCAAAACTGTTCCCGAAGGCAGCGGCCTGACGCCCGTCATGACCGAGGGCGCTGCGCTCAACAGCATCTCATACGACGCCGGTACGCGCGTCGTGACGGCGGACGTCTCGGGCACTTTCATTACCGGCATGAACGCCGGGGCGCCGCTCGAGGGGCTTATCCTTCAAAGCCTTGCCAATACCCTCGGCTGGTATTTCCAGACCGACATGGTCCGGCTGACCGTGGACGGCGGCCCGTACGAATCGGGGCACTTCCTTTTCGGCGCCGGCGACTATCTGCCGTTTGACTTAAGCGGCACGGTGGCATACAACCCATAAAACCCACCCGCCCACCCATAAAGGTATAAGGGCCTGCGGCCCTTATGATCCCGCTTTGTCTCAAAGCAAAGGGAATATTGTTGTGTGCCCCGATAAAATATAAGAAACCACCTTCTCAAACTCAGGTGTCTGCTAAAAAAATGCGAGCTAATCCACGCGCGAAAAAGTGCTGAAAATTAATGATTTTCAGCACTTTTTCTTTTTGCGTGCCGCGAACGTATGGCAGCGGATATATTCTGCGCCTATGAATGGAATTTTTAAGCGCCCCGATACCGCCGGATGAAAAACATCGAAAGATATTACATAAAATCGACGAAAAAAAATCGATTAGTGATAGAATCGATAAATTAATATCGATATAATTATACCGATAAAAAAGCTGAAAAGCGGCTTTGCGAAAGACCGTCGAGAATTAAATGTTCTATTGAATATTAGTATCATACTCCAAAAAAACATGATGATACTAAAATCGCGCTTTTGTGGCGCCGGATCGGAGGGATACAGCGTGACAGTATCGGTATGTGTCGGCAGCTCCTGTCATTTAAAAGGGTCCAGGCAGATTATTGACCGGCTGCAGGAGCTGATTTCAGAGCATGGCCTGACGGGCAGCGTTGAGCTTAAAGCGGTTTTATGTATGGAAAACTGCATGAACGGCGTTTGTGTGACGCTTGACGGCAAGATGTTTTCGTTGAGCCCGGAAAACGTGGAGGCATTTTTTAATGCGGAGCTGCTGAGAAACGCACAGCATTAAAAGTCTGAAAAAAACGAAAGCAAAGTAACCGGAAGGGTCTTTCATTGCGATATGCGCTCGGAGCGCATGGGAGGTATACATGAAAGAATATATGAAACTGAAGCTGTCCGACTGCAAAAGCTGCTATAAATGCATCCGCCATTGCCCCGTCAAGGCGATCAGGTTTGAAAACAACAAGGCGAGTATCGTCACGGACGAGTGCATCCTCTGCGGCAACTGCTATCTGATATGCCCGCAGAGCACAAAAGAGATCATTGACAACACGGATACCGCAAGAAAGCTGATTTCCGAAAATCCCCGTGTTTACGCCAGCATTGCGCCGTCTTTTGCGGCAAACTTTCCGGGGGTCACCATTGCTTCGATCAAAGAAGCCCTCTTAAAACTTGGCTTCTGCGATGTTCAGGAGACCGCGATCGGCGCAACGCTCGTCAAGAAGCAATACGAGCGGATGATTCGCGAGGGCAGTCAGGACGTAATAATTTCCTCCTGCTGTCATACCGTGAATCTTCTGATTGAGAAACATTACCCCGAGGCGCTGGAGTATTTAGCGCCCATTCTGTCGCCGATGCAGGCGCACTGCAGGGCGCTCAAGCAGTCCGAGCCGGAAGCGAAGACCGTGTTTATAGGGCCGTGCATCTCAAAAAAGGCAGAGGCCGACGCGTACGAGGGGCTCGTTGACTGCGTTTTGACCTTTGATGAGCTGACGAACTGGCTTTCAGCCGAAGGGATCGCTTTTAAAGACAGGCCCGACGGCAACAACGAATCAAAAGCGCGTCTTTTCCCGACGCCCGGCGGTATCCTTCAGACAATGGATACGTCGGATTGCGGCTATACGCTGCTGGTCGTCGACGGGATCGACGCCTGTATGGACGCGATCAAAGATCTGATCGCAGGGAATATACACCGGTGCTTCATCGAGATGTCCGCCTGCAAGGGCAGCTGCGTAGCCGGACCCGGCATGAACAGGGAGCGGCGCACGCCCGTCAAAAATTATCTGGCCGTTAAAAACCACGCGGGCACGGAGGATTTCCCCGTTGAAATGCCGCAGGGCGACGCGCTCCAAAAAGCGTTCTATATGGACCGGATTGACGGCGCGCAGCCAAGCGATGAGGAAATCAGGGAAGTGCTTCGGCAGTTGGGCAAAACAAAACCCGAGCACGAGCTCAACTGCGGGACCTGCGGATATGACACCTGCCGGGAGAAAGCCGCCGCCGTTATCGCGGGAAAGGCCGACCTCTTTATGTGCCTGCCGTTTTTGATGGAAAAAGCCGTGTCCTTTTCCGATACGATCATACAAAATACGCCCAACGGCATTTTGGTTCTGAATGAGGACATGCAGGTCCAGCGGATAAACGACGCCGCGCAGAGGATGCTGCGGATCGCAACGCCCGAAGACATTCTGGATCAGAATATTTCGCTGCTGCTTCCGACCGACGATTTCAGGTCGGTGCTGGTCAGCGGGAAAAACATCTACGAGCACCGGTATTACTTGACGGAATACAAGACGTATCTGGAACAGACCGTTCTTTACGATCACAATAATCATATACTTATTGTCATCCTCCGCGACGTAAGTATCGAGGAAAGCCATAGGGCGCATAAGGAACAAATCAGTCAACAGACCATCGACACGGCCGACAAGGTCATTGAAAAACAAATGCGGGCGGTTCAGGAAATTGCCTCGCTGCTCGGTGAAACGACGGCGGAGATAAAAGTTGCGCTTACAAATTTAAAGGAGTCGCTGCACGGTGAATGATCTGTGTGTGGATATCGGTTACAGCAGCCTGAACAAGCATGACGAACAGCTCTGCGGTGATCAGGTCGTTATGGAGCGCAGCGGTGATGACGACGTGATCATTGTTCTGGCTGACGGCATGGGAAGCGGCGTCAAAGCCAATATCCTGGCTACGCTGACCGCAAAAATACTGACGACGATGATGATGAGCGGGATAAGCATCGGCGAATGCGTGTCGACGGTGGCCGCGACGCTTCCGATCTGTAAGGTCCGCAAGGCGGCGTATTCGACGTTTACGGCGCTTCGTCTCACGAACAACTCGGAGGCCGAACTCATCCAATATGACAATCCCGATGTTGTTGTCCTGAAAAACGGCAAAAGCGTCGACTATCCTAAAACCGCCATGATGATCGACGAAAAAACCGTCTATATCTCAAAAATCCATCTGGCGGAAAACGACGTTCTGGTTTTGATCAGCGACGGAGTCATTCACACGGGCATCGACGGCGTTATTGACCGGTCCTGGAACCGCGATGTCGTCGCCGGATTTCTGGAATGCATCTATGACAGCGAGACGTCGGCAAAAAGCCTTTCCACGCTGCTCATAAATGAGTGCGCCGTCCGGTATGGCGGAAAGGTCATGGACGACACCACCGTCTGCGTTGTCAAAAACAGGAAGCGCAGGCAGGTCAACCTGATGATCGGGCCGCCGGCCGACAAAAAAGACGACGATAAAATGATGTCGCTTTTTTTCGCCAAGGAAGGTAAATCCATCATCTGCGGCGGAACGACGGCGTCTATCGCTTCAAGGTTTTTATCACAGGAAGTTAAAACGGTCTTAGAGTATGATGACAGCGATATTCCTCCGGTCTCGGAGATCCGGGGCGTGGATCTCGTGACGGAGGGCGTTCTGACCATGAACAGGGTTATGGATTACGCGCAGGATTTTCTGTCGGGCAACAGCCTCTACAATAAATGGTGTTATTTAAACGACGGGGCCTCCCGTATCGCGCGTCTGCTCTTTGAGGAGGCGACGGACATCAACTTTTACGTGGGCGAGGCCGTCAATCCCGCGCATCAGGACCCGGCGCTGGCCATAACCTTTAAAAACAAAATGCGGCTCATCATGGAGCTTTCCGAATGCCTTAAGAAGATGGGTAAAAAGATAAAGATCAGTTATTTCTAAACGTTCCGGCATCATTGTGGATCACGCTATCCGGAGGTCGTAAATGAATACTCTGCATTTTAAATACGCGGTTGAAGTGGAGCGTACAGGTTCAATCACGCAGGCCGCCGACAATCTGTATATGGCGCAGCCGAATTTGAGCAAGGCGATTAAGGAACTTGAAGAAACGCTTGGCATAGATATATTTAAAAGGACGTCCAGGGGCATGGTTCCCACCGAAAAGGGCGCGGCGTTCCTCATTTACGCCAAGAACATTCTGGCTCAGATCAACGAGATGGAATCGCTTTACGTCAGCGACAACGGCCAAAAACAGCGCTTCAACATCGTCATACCGAGGGGGAGCTATATCGCGACCGCCTTCACGCGGTTTGTCGCGGAGCTGGACCCGGGGCTTGAAATCGACGTGGATGTCAAAGAGACAAATTCCATGCAGGCGATCAGCGATGTGGCCGGCGGTGACTACAGCATAGGGATTATCCGGTATCAGACCGTCCATGAGAGATACTTCATCGACTTTTTGCGGAGCAAGGACCTGGCCTTTGATCCGATATGGGAATTTGAATATCTGGCGCTGATGTCTAAAGACCACCCGCTGGCAGGCGCGACTGAGATCCGCTTCAGCCTTTTGAAGCATTATGTTGAGATCGTCCACGGCGACCTCGGGGTGCCGTATCTGACAGACCGGGAGCTTCGAAGAGATCCTTCCGGAGAGCATCTCAAGAAAAAGATATACGTCTACGAACGCGGCAGCCAGTTTGACATGCTTTGCCAGGTCCCGTCGACGTATATGTGGGTTTCACCGATACCGGAGCTGTGGCTGACCAGATATAATCTGGTGCAGCGCAAATGCACGGAAGCCGTCAATAAATATAAAGACGTACTGATCTATCCGAAAAGCTACGAATTTTCGCAGTTGGATAAAAAGTATCTGGACAAGCTTTATGAATCCAAAAATGAGGTCGCGCTCAAAAAGTACGCCTGATACCACGCGGACGATGCAATTATAGCGAACTTAAACCAAAAATACGTGAATACAATGTGGTAACTATACAAAGCGTACAAATATCGAGGCCGAAATGCATCCGGCGTCCGTGCCATATAAAAAAACGCATGACAGCATGCGCTTTTTATATGCGGACGATGACGGAATTATATTACGGGAGGCGGAGAAAAGGCGGCTGAGATGCCCGGCTTTTACCCGTTAAGACAGCAAACAACCTGGAATTCAGGCTTTTTTCGCAGCACAGTGCGGCACATTGGTTTAATTTAATCCTAACAGCGCATATCGATAACGGCATATCGATATGCGCTGTTTATATTTCCGCTCGGCGGGCAGCTTTGTTAAAATTTAAACAAGAAATGAGATGATTTCCTCATTGGTCTGACATTGAAAGGAGACATTAACATGTCGAACACACTCAAAAAAACGCAGCCGCCGTTACTGGCGCTCAAGATCAGGAGAAACAGTTTTCTTGAAGCGTCCCCCGGCTATACGGAAGAGCAAGCCGTCAGCGAAGCCCAAAGATGCCAAAGCTGCCGGGACAAACCGTGTGCGCACGGCTGTCCGCTGAACGTCCGGATTCCGGACTTCATAGAAGAGGTGGCCAGGGGCAATTTTGAAAAGGCGTATACAATCATCTTCCAGTCCGATCCGATGCCGGCGGTCTGCAGCCGGGTCTGTTCTTCGGGGCCATCCTGCCAGGCCGCCTGCGTCGGACCGGACGGCGGCGGGCCTGTGGAAATCGCCGCTCTGGAGCGTTTTGTCGCCGATTATCACGACCGGCAGGCGGCAAGCTACGCCCCGCAGAAGAAGAAAGCGACCGCCCGGCATAAGGTGGCGGTCATAGGTTCGGGCCCGTCCGGCATGTCCTGCGCCGGCGCGCTTGCGAAAAAGGGCTATGACGTTACGGTATTTGAGTGTGAGAAAACAGCGGGGGGCGTTTTGAAGTATGCGGTACCGTCCTTCCGGCTGCCTGAAAATATCCTTTTGCAGAGTATCCGCACGCTTGAAAAAAACGGGGTCAAAATTGTCACGAATTCACTGCCCTGCGCGCCCGGAAGGCTCATTTCGAGCGGTTTTGAGGCCGTTTATGCCGCCGCGCGCAGCGGCGTGCCCAAAAGGCTTAACATACCGGGAGAGGCGCTGGTCGGGATCGTTGCCGGTCAGGACTTTTTGGCAAGGGTCAACGGCATAAAAACATACCGGGACGCCCCGATTAAAAAAAACGACGCGGTGGTCGTGGTGGGCAGCGGGAACATGGCGCTCGACGCCGCCAGGTGCGTCCGGCGTATGGGCGGCCGCGTGACGGTTTTATGCCGGTGCAAACGCGAGGATATGACGGCGGGCAGCGATGCCGTCCGGCGCGCGCTGGAGGAGGACATCGCGTTTAAGTTTTTAGCCGAGCCCATCGAGTTCTGCGGCGGCGACGGCCGCGTCACATCCGTGTACTGTCAGGAGCTTTACCAGGTTTACTCGGTTAAAACAGGTCAGATGCGCCTGATAACGCTGTATGACAGCGAATTTGAGCTGAAAGCCGATCACGTCGTCATCGCCGCCGGAGAAGGCAGCGGCGAATTTGAAGAATGTGACCCGAGATGCTCGACGCCGGACGGTGTTTATCCCGGATGTCCCGGCGAAGAGCAGGCGCAGGGCTGCTTCTTCTTCACAGGCACCGCGTCGGCGATTGAATCGGTACGCGCCGGCAAAGACGCCGCCGAGGCGATTGACCAGTATATCCGGAAAGGAGCATGTCATGCCGAATACCTCCATCTCGACTCAGACGCTGCAGCGCCTGCCGCTGTATCTGGATTATCTCAGAAATCTGCCGCAGGCTGAGCGTACGCACATTTCCGCCAAAGCCATCGCGCTCGGGCTGGGACTAAATGATGTGCAGGTCAGGAAGGATCTTGCCGCCGTCAGCGACGGCGGGCAGCCAAGGGTCGGATATGACTTCAAAGAGCTGATGCGCGACCTTGACAGAGCTTTTTCCGGCTTCAACGCTGCCGGCGCCGTCCTGGTCGGGACGGGACATCTTGGCCGGGCACTGCTGTCCGAGGAATACGGCCTGAATATAGCCGCCGTTTTTGACGTCGAAGCGCGGAACGTCGGCCGGATTGTCAGCGGACGCAAGGTCCTGCCGCTCGACAGGCTCGCGGAGATCTGCAATGAAAGCGGCGTCCGGCTTGGGATCATTACCGTGCCCGGCGAACTGGCGCCGCTTGCCTGCCGGTATCTTGTTGAGGGCGGCGTTCGGGCGATTCTCAACTACTCGCCCGCGTGCCTGCGCGCGCCGCGAAACGTACTCATCCAAAACGAAAACATAACGGTCTCGCTTGCAGTGCTATCGAAGCTCCTGATGGACCGGTGCTGCGGCAGCGCCCGTAATAAAGAGGAGGAAAACGTATGACCCAAACAGTTGATTACACCCTCGTTGACGGTATCATTGACGATATCGGCTGCAGCAGCAAAAATGTGATTGCGATACTGCAGAGTTTACAGGAGAGCTACCGGTACCTGCCGCGGGAGGTATTCCCGCATCTGGCAAAAAAACTGGGCATCAGCGAAGCCGGGATCTACAGCGTCGCGACGTTTTACGAGAATTTTTCGCTGGAGCCGATGGGGAAGTACGTCATCAAGGTGTGCGACGGGACGGCGTGCCATGTCCGGCAGTCAACGCCCATTCTTGAAGCGCTCCGCAATGAGCTGGGGCTGTCCGAAGAAAAAGTAACGACGGACGATCAGGCCTTTTCCGTCCAGACGGTGGCCTGCCTTGGCGCGTGCGGGCTGGCCCCGGCGCTGACGGTCAACGACAAGGTATATCCGGCCATGACGCCCGAAAAAGCGATCGCGCTTTTAAATGAATTGAGGGAGACGCTGTGATGCTGAAAACAAGACAAGATATTGTCCGTCTGCGCCGGGACTGCACGGACGCATCACAGCGGCAGCAAAAAAAGCTGCTGGTGTGCACGGGGACCGGCTGTGTTTCCAGCGGATCGATGGAGATATACGAGCGCCTGTGCCAATTGATGACGGAGCGGGACCTGCCGTTTACGGTCGAAATGATGGCGCACGGGCATGTGCACGGCGTCCGGGTCATAAAAAGCGGATGCCCCGGCTTCTGCGAGCTGGGGCCGCTCATCCGCGTCGAGCCGCAGGGCTGGCTGTACACACGCGTCAGGGTGGAAGACTGCGAGGAGATCATTGACCGCACGATCGTCGGCGGGCAGCTTGTCGAGCGGTTGTGTTACCGCCGTGACGGGGAAGTATATGCCGAAAAAGACGCCATCCCGTTTTACCGCAAGCAGCGGCGCATTGTTCTCGGGCACTGCGGCGAGATCGATTCGGACTCGATTTATGAGTATATCGCCGCCGGCGGGTATGAAGCGTTCGAAAAGGCCCTGTTCGATATGGACGGGGAACGGATCGTCAGGGAGATTTCCGACGCCAACCTGCGCGGCAGGGGCGGCAGCGGCTTTCCGACCGGACGGAAATGGACCCAGGTCAGGAATCAGCCTGTCGTAACGAAATATATCGTATGCAACGGGGACGAGGGCGATCCGGGCGCGTTTATGGACCGCAGCGTCATGGAGGACGATCCGCACCGGATGCTCGAGGGCATGATGATCGCCGCCCTGGCCTGCGGGGCCGGCGAAGGCTATGTATACGTCCGCGCCGAATACCCGGTGGCGGTCAAAAAGCTGCGAAACGCCATCCGGCAGGCCGAGGAGCTGGGCCTCCTCGGGGAAAACATACTTGGGAGCGGGTTTAGTTTCCAACTTAAGATCAATCGCGGCGCGGGCGCGTTCGTCTGCGGCGAAGGCAGCGCTCTGACCGCGTCCATCGAGGGCAGGCGCGGCATGCCGCGCGTCAAGCCGCCAAGGACCGTCGAGCAGGGCCTCTTCGGAAAGCCCACCGTCCTCAACAATGTCGAGACGTTCGCGAACGTACCGGAAATCATTTTAAGGGGCGCTTCGTGGTATAAGGGCATAGGTCCGGAAAAAAGCCCCGGGACGAAGGCCTTCTCCCTTACGGGAAACGTTGTGAACACGGGCCTTATCGAAGTGCCGATGGGCACGACGCTGCGCGAGGTGATCTACGATATCGGCGGCGGCATCCGCGACGGCCGCGCCTTCAAAGCCGTGCAGATCGGCGGTCCGTCCGGCGGCTGCCTGACGAGCGCGCATATGGATCTGCCGCTTGATTTCGACGCGCTCGAAAAAGCGGGTGCCATCATCGGCTCGGGCGGGCTCGTCGTGATGGACGACAGCACCTGCATGGTGGAGGTCGCCCGGTTTTTTATGAACTTCACGCAGAAGGAATCGTGCGGCAAGTGCGTGCCCTGCCGTGAGGGCACGAAGCGGATGCTGGAGATTCTCGAGCGGATTGTCGCCGGCCAGGGGCGGACAGGCGACATCGACCTGCTGCTGGAGCTTGCCGACACCATTACCTCCGCCTCGCTGTGCGGGCTGGGGAAGACGGCCGCCGGGCCCGTCGTCAGTACGATCCGCTACTTCAGGGACGAATATGAGGCGCACATCAACGAAAAACGCTGCCCGGCCGGAAGCTGCCGGAAACTGAAAAAAATCTGGATCGACCCCGAAAAGTGCAAAGGCTGCGCCAAATGCGTAAAAGCGTGCCCCGTCGGGGCGATTACCGGGATGCCCGGGAAGGTGCATGTCATCGATCCGCTCAAATGCGTCAAATGCGGCGCCTGTGCCGCCCAATGCCCGTTTAACGCCGTGAAGGAGGGTTAGATATGGAAACGAAAGCCACACTGACGATCGACGGCATCCCCATGGAGATCGGCGACGAAAAAAATCTCCTGGAGCTCATCCGTAAAGCGGGTATCGAGCTGCCCACCTTCTGCTATCATTCGGAGCTGTCGATCTACGGCGCGTGCCGCATGTGCATGGTCGAAACGGGAAACGGCGGGCTTACGGCCGCGTGCTCAACGCCGCCCGCGCCCGGGATGAATATCCGCACGAACACGGAAAGGCTGAGGAAGCTCCGTAAAAATATCCTGGAATTGCTGCTTTCTAACCACTGCCGCGATTGCACCACCTGCGGCAACAACGGCAAATGCAAGCTGCAGGACCTTGCCGCCCGGTTCAATATCGACGGCATCCGTTTTCCCGACACGGCCGAGAAGCCCCGGCGGGACGACTCCTCCCTGTGCATCACGAAGGACCTGAACAAATGCATCCTCTGCGGAGACTGTGTGCGTGTGTGCAGCGAGATACAGGGCGTCGGCGCGATCGATTTCGCACACAGGGGCTCAAAAATGACGATCAGCGCCGCGTTTGAGATCCCGATCGCCGAATCGACGTGTGTCGGCTGCGGCCAGTGCGCGGCCGTGTGCCCCACCGGCGCCATCGTCGTTAAAAACGATACCGCGAAGGTC
This sequence comes from uncultured Sporobacter sp., assembly GCA_963663605.2. GTDB lineage: Bacteria > Bacillota > Clostridia > Oscillospirales > Oscillospiraceae > Sporobacter. The sequence continues at coordinate 1,303,059 of CAXXVF010000002.1, read as the reverse complement.
TGGAAGGACCTCGATGATACCGGCACGAAGGTTACGGCGCAGATCGCGCCGGCCGTACGCGTGGCGCTGGGCAGGGAGCTTGGCCTGGCGGACGGTGAAAACGGCATGGGCAAGATCGTCGCCGTCCTGCGGCGCATGGGGTTTGACGAGGTCTACGACACCTCCACCGCCGCCGACTTAACGACGCTGGAAGAAAGCAACGAATTTATCCGGCATCTCGAGGATAACGCCGAAATGCCTCTTTTTACCTCCTGCTGCCCGGCGTGGGTCAGCTTCGCTGAAAAGTTTTATCCGGAGCTTATGCCGTACGTTTCGACCTGCCGCAGCCCGATGCAGATGTTCGCGTCCGTGCTTAATGTGTATAACAGCGACTCCAGCCGCCGCTGCGTCCATGTTGCCGTGATGCCGTGCACGGCGAAGAAATTTGAGTCCGCGCGGGACGAATTCAAAACGGACGGGACGCCGAACGTCGACTATGTCCTGACGACGCAGGAGCTCATCCTGATGATCCGGGAATCCGGGATCAACTTCAAGGAGCTTGAACCGGAAGCCGTGGATATGCCCTTCGGGACCATGACGGGCGCCGGGGTGATCTTCGGTGTGACCGGGGGCGTGGCGGAGGCCGTTTTACGCACGCTGAGTTCGGACAAATCAAAAACAGGCCTGCAGTCAATCGCGTTTACCGGCGTCCGGGGCATGCGCGGCGTGAAGGAGACGCGCGTTACTTACGGCGACAGGGAGCTTCGGCTCGCCGTTGTCAGCGGATTAAGCAACGCAAGGGGCCTCATCGAGCGCATCAAGGCCGGGGAGCACTTTGACTTTGTAGAGGTTATGGCGTGCCCCGGCGGGTGCATCGCGGGGGCCGGACAGCCGTTTGTGGACGAAAGCGAACGGGCAAAGCGGGGCAAGGGGCTCTATTCCGCCGACAAGCTCTGCAGCATCCGGCGTCCGGAGGAGAATCCCCTTATCCTATCCTTGTATGACGGACTCTTAAAAGGGCGCGTGCACGCGCTTTTACATGTGGATTATCTGAAATCGAAGGAGGCGTAGTTAATGGTAGAGCTTTGCGTATGCGTCGGCACCGTTTGTCATTTGCAGGGGTCTCACAGTGTTGTCCAGCTGTTTAAGCAGATGATCGAGGAGAACCGGCTGCATGAAAAGATTGATTTGAAAGCGATACACTGCATGAATGACTGCCCGGTGAGCGGCGTAACGGTCCTTCTGGAAGGCCGGCGGCACTGCGTGAAACCGGAAAACGCACGGGCGTTCTTTAGGATTTACGTTATGCCGGCTGTTGAAGAGGCAGGCGGGGAAGCCGGCGTACGACCGGCATAAAGACAAAAAATCGGCTGCCCGACAGGGGCAGCCGATTTTGATAACAGGGTTTATTTATGCGTTCAATATTTCCGCAATAACCTTTTATTCTTTCGGCTCGATATTCCGGTTGTTTTTCTTTGCCTTCCTGTTTTTGGACGCCCGTACAATGAGGATCACGACAACGGCAATCACGCCGAGTATGATGATGACGGGCAGCGCTACAATTATAAACATAAACAGGGCCTTGAAGAAATCTCCGATTCCGTCAAAGGTGGATTGAAGGCCGTCCCACATGCGCTGCCAGTACGTGCGCTGTACGGCGACCTGTTCGGACAGCTCCTCGACCTCCTCGATGTACAGCGTTACCGAGGAATAGTCCACTTGGTTCTGCCAGTTTCTGAGCGTAGCGGTCAGGGACTCGATCTGGTAGCGCACGTCCGAGAGCCGGGACTCGATGGTGATCATATCCTCGACGGTATCCGCCTTTTCAAGCATGGACAGAAGGCGTTCTTCCTCCGTCTCATACGTATCCAGGCGCGCCTGTACGTCGGTAAACTGCGCCGTGATATTGTCGGCGCTGGAGTTCTGATTGACGACATTGCCCAGAACCTCAAGGCTGCCCTTCAGGGACGCGAAATTCTCAACAGGCACGCGGATGGTATATTGGGCCGTGCGGTAGGTCGTATTGCTGTAATAACTGTTGCCGCTGATGGATGAGGATTCGATGAACGCGCCAAACTGGTCCATCAGCTTCGTAACGTTGTCGGTCGTTGCGTCGAAATCGGTTGTCTCGATGTCGGCATACAAGGAGTAGATCATTTTTTCGCCCAGTGTGGTGTCGACATTGCTTTCCGTCAGGGATTCCCTGCTGGTTGTTTCGCCGGCCACGCCGCCGTCCTGATCTACCGCCGCCGGCGCCTCCATCGAATCTTCGTAGTAGCCTTCGTCCGTGTCGTAAGAGTACCCGTAATCGCCGCCGTTGTCATAGGCGGCCTCGTCCGCCGTAGACTTGCTGCCGGCGCTGCACGAGGCTAAAAGGGCTGTGATGAGTAAAGCTGAAAGTAAAACTGCAAATATCTTTTTCATTATTATCCTCCTTAATTGTTGACGGTGGATAGGGCTTTTGCTATTCCGGCCTTATGACGCACGCAGCGCCTATAATGTTCCGAAGTTTTATAAACCATGCCTGCCGGCCGGATGTTTAAAAGGCTAGAGGACTTTAGCCAGAAAGCTTTGAAGCCGTTCGCTTTTCGGGTCGTCAAAAAGCGCGTCGGGCGTGTTTTCCTCTATTATCTTGCCGTAATCCATAAAGATGACCCGTGAGCCCACCTCCCGGGCAAAGCCCATCTCGTGGGTGACGACGGCCATCGTCATGCCCTCGTGCGCCAGCTGCTTCATGACCTCGAGCACCTCGCCGACCATCTCCGGGTCGAGCGCCGACGTCGGCTCGTCAAACAGCATCACGTCGGGGTCCATGCACAACGCGCGTACGATGGCGATGCGCTGTTTCTGCCCGCCGGAAAGCTGGCTCGGGTAAGCGTCCGCCCGGTCCGGAAGTCCGACGCGCTTTAAGAGCGCCATGGCTTTTTCCGCGGCTTCCTCTTTTGATTTTCCGAGCAGCTGCATTGGAGCGATCGTCATGTTTTTAAGGACCGTCATATGCGGGAAGAGATTGAAATGCTGGAAGACCATCCCCATTTTCTGACGGTGTTTGTTGATATTCGCCCGGGGGTCTGTGATATCCACGCCCTCAAACAGGACCTTCCCGCCGGTCGGTATCTCCAAAAGGTTCAGACAGCGCAGCAGCGTGGATTTCCCGCTGCCGGACGGGCCGATGACGACGACGACCTCGCCGCGCCGGATCTCGGCGTCAATGCCGTCGAGCGCCTTGATTGCGCCGCCCTTGAAGTATTTCTGAAGGCCTTCGACCTTGATGATCGTATCAGTGCTCACTGCTTCGAAGCCTCCTCTCCAGTCTCCCGACAAGCCATGTGAAGAACATAACAAGGATAAGGTAGACGAGTGCGATAGCAATAAGCGGCATAAAAGGTGAGTATGTGCGCCCGATAATCATATACGCGCCTTTTGTGATATCCTGAAGGGCGATATAACCAACGACCGAGGTTTCCTTTAACAGCGTAATAAACTCGTTTACCAAAGCGGGAAGGACGTTTTTAAAAGCCTGAGGAATGATGATATGCCACATAGTCTGGACATAATTAAAGCCGAGGCTGCGCCCGGCTTCCATCTGGCCGGATTCGACGGACATAATACCCGCCCTGAATATTTCCGCGACATAAGCGCCGGAATTAATGCCGAATGTAACAATGCCGACAATAACGCCGTTTTTCGTTGAAACAAGAATAATAAAATAAAAAATCAATAGTTGCACGACAACGGGTGTGCCGCGGATAACGGTCAGATATATCTTACAGATTCCGTTTATGATTTTGAAAATAAATCTGCCGAAAGTACGCCGCGCCGTGTCCTGGGTTTTGTCATAGGACGATCGGATAATAGATATGACGACGCCGATAGCAAACCCGATAATTGCTGCAAACAATGTAATTTCAAGAGTCACGCCGAGACCTTCCCAGATCCATTTCCATTTGTCGCCTTCAACAAAATTGAGGATAAACTGGTCTTGAAGATCGATCAACCACGTAGACACCATCACCCCTCCTTCTACTTAAACGGCAGTAATAGGGGCGGACATATGCCGCCCCTATTTATAAACGCGTTCGGGAATTAAGCCGTTATATATTTGTCGATGATTGTCTGGACGGTACCGTCTGCGATGAGCTCCTGAAGCACCGCATCAACGGCCGCCCCAAGGTCGGTATTGTCTTTGGAATAGGCGATGGCGTACTGCTCCTCAATATATTCGGTATCGAGGATCACAAGGCCGGGATTGGCCTCAACATAGGCCTTGGCCGGTTCGTTGTCGATGACGACGCAGTCTACTTTACCGGAAATAAGCGCCTGAACGGCATCAGCGCCCTTGTTATAACGGTTGACGGTGGCGAGTCCTTCATCCTCAAGGTCCCACGTGGTGTACAGGTCGCCCGTGGTGCTTTCCTGTACGCCGATGATAAAACCGCCTTCAAACAGGTCGTCAACGCTTGTTATCGTACTGTCTTCATTGACGATGATGACCTGAACGCCGGTGGCATAGCTGGTGGAAAAGTCAACGCTCTTCATGCGGTCTTCTGTGACGGTCATGCCGGCGAGGGCAACATCGGCCTTGCCGGTCTGCACGGCGGCGACAATGGCTGTGAAATCCATGTCTTCAATCTTGAGTTCCAGGCCCAGCTTATCGGCAATTGCCTGTGCGATTTCAGCGTCAATGCCGACTATATCGTCGCCTTCATGATATTCGTAAGGCGGGAATTCGGCGTTTGTCGCCATGGTCAATACGCCTTCGGTCATGGTTGTGAAAGCCGGTTCGGCGCTTTGCGGCTCGCTTGCTTCCGGCTCCGCGCTTTCCGGCGCGGTGCTCTCCGGTGCTGTGCTTTCCGAGGCAACCGATTGCTGTTCCGTCTCGGACGGGCCGGCGGGTTCTGCATCTTTGCCTGCGCAGGCGCCCAGCCCGATAACGAAGGCAAGCATCAGCAATACCGCAACGATTTTGACTAATTTTTTCATTAATTATCCACTCCATATTCAAAAATACAAAAAATACATGATTGATTATAATACCAAATATTCGATTTTTCAATTTGTTTTTAGCTGTTTTTGTAAAACGGGCCGCAGCAGCCCAAAAAACCACCGTATTTTTATACAAATACGGCGGTTTTATATGCGGTCTTTATGAAATTGCGCGGTTGGACTTCAGATGCTTTTTATACTGGTAAACGCGCACATTCCCGGATAATGTGCCGCTGCGCCGAGCTGCTGCTCGATTCGGAGCAGCTGGTTGTACTTGGCGACCCGGTCGGTGCGGCTGGGCGCGCCCGTCTTGATCTGTCCGGCGCCCGTGGCTACGGCGAAATCGGCGATCGTCGTGTCCTCCGTTTCGCCCGAGCGGTGGGAAATGACGGTGGTGAATCCGGCCTGGTGCGCCGTCTTTATGGCCTCCAGCGTCTCCGTGATCGTACCGATCTGGTTGAGCTTTATCAGGATGGAATTGGTCACGCCCATCGAAATGCCTTTTCTAAGCCGTTTCGTATTGGTGACGAACAGGTCGTCGCCGACGAGCTGGAGCTTACTGCCGAGCGCTTCCGTCAGCATTTTCCAGCCTTCCCAATCCTCCTCGCCCATACCGTCCTCGATGGAGAGAATGGGGTAGCGCGCAGCGAGATCCGTCCACATGGAGACCATTTCCGCGCGCGTCATATTTACGCCGCGCTTGGGCAGATGATACAATCCGTCTTTTTCGTCGAACCAGTCGGCCACGGCCGGGTCCATAGCGATATAAAAGTCCGCGCCTGGCTTGTAGCCCGCTTTTTCGATAGCGGCCATGAGCGCTTTAAGAGCGTCCTCGTCCGTGTCAAGGTCCGGCGCGTAGCCGCCCTCGTCGCCGACGCCGGAGGACGGGACGACCGTCTTGAGCGTGTGGAAGACCTCCGAACACATACGCAGCGCTTCAGCGAACGTCGGGGCGGACACCGGCACGATCATGAATTCCTGTATATCGACGCTGTTCGCCGCGTGCGCGCCGCCGTTTAAAACGTTCATCATCGGCACCGGAAGCGTCGCCGCGCTGTCACCGCCCAGATATTTGTACAGCGGAAGACCGAGTGACTGCGCCGAAGCCCTCGCGCAGGCAATCGACACGCCCAGAATGGCGTTGGCGCCCAGACGCTGTTTGTTGGGCGTTCCGTCTAGCTCGATGAGGAGCCGGTCAACAGCAGTCTGCTCGCTTGCGCTTTTGCCGATGAGCGCCTGGGCGATCTCGGTGTTGATGCCGTTTACGGCCTGTAAAACACCCTTGCCGAGATAACGGTTTTTGTCGCCGTCGCGTTTCTCACACGCCTCGAACTTACCTGTCGACGCGCCCGATGGGACTGCCGCGCGGCCGATCGTGCCGTCGGATAAGAACACCTCGGCTTCCACGGTGGGGTTGCCACGAGAGTCTAGGATTTCTCGGCCCGTTATGCCGGTGATCGCTAGTTTTTGGTTCATGTATCTTCTGCCTCCATGCGTCCTTTATATGTGTTTTATATCATAGTGTCAGCGGCGGACGATCAGAGATTCGCCCGTCATTTCTTTCGGTTTTTCAATGCCCATTATATCCAGGATAGTCGGAGCTATATCGGAAAGCCGCCCCGGGCGGAGCGTGACGTCTGCGCCGACTAAAATAAACGGTACGGGATTGGTGGTGTGCGCCGTATGCGGCGTTTTGCCGTCGTCATCTATCATGACTTCGGCATTGCCGTGATCGGCCGTCACAATCGAGATGCCGCCCATTGCGGACGTGGCCTCGACGACTTCCCCGACACATGCGTCGACCGTCTCGACGGCTTTCACGGCGGCTTTAAAGTCGCCGGTATGCCCGACCATGTCACAGTTGGCAAAGTTTAAGATGATGACGTCGTATGTTCCGCTGTTGATACGTTTTATGACCTCGCGCGTAAGCTCATACGCGCTCATTTCCGGTTCCAGGTCGTACGTAGGCACATGCTTGGGGGAGGGGATCAAAAGCCGGTCTTCCCCTTCAAAGACCGTCTCGCTGCCGCCGTTGAAGAAAAACGTCACGTGCGCGTATTTCTCGGTTTCAGCGGCGCGAAGCTGTGAAAGCCCCAGGCTGCTGACGGTTTGGCCGAATGTGTCGTTAAGCGTTTCGGGGGGATAAGCAACGGTTACGTTCGGCATCTGTTCTTCGTACTGCGTTGTGCACACGAAATAGAGGGGGAAGAAACCGTTTCTGCGCTCAAAGCCGGTGAAAGCCCGTTCAACGAACGCCCGCGTGAGCTGCCGCGCTCTGTCCGGACGGAAATTGATGAAGATGACGGAGTCGCCGGATTTGATATGCCCGCCAGTTTCGAAGACGACGGGTTTGATGAATTCGTCGGTAATTCCGGCGTCGTAGGAGTCCTGCACGGCGCGGACAGGATCGTCGGCGCGCAGGCCCTCGCCGAAGACCATCGCGTTATATGCCGCTTCGGTGCGTTCCCATCTGTTGTCGCGGTCCATCGCGTAAAACCGTCCCATCACGGTGGCGATCTTTCCGACGCCGAGCTCCCCGCACTTCGTAACGATGTCTTTCAGTACGGAGCCGCCCAGTACAGGCGGTGTGTCACGGCCGTCCATGAAGCAGTGCAGGTATACGTCGCGGACGCCGCGCCGCCGGGCCATTTCCAAAAATGCCCACAGGTGGTCTGTATGGCTGTGGACGCCGCCCGGCGACATCAAACCGATGAGATGCAGTGCCGAACCGGTTTGACGGCTTGCGTCCATCGCTGTTGTAAAAGCCTTGTTGTCGTAAAAACCGCCGTTTTGAATGTCGCGTGATATTCGGGTCAAATCCTGATAAACGATGCGGCCCGCGCCGATATTTGTGTGGCCGACCTCGCTGTTGCCGATCTGACCGGGCGGCAGCCCGACGTCCTCGCCCGACGCCAACAGCGCCGTGTTCGGGCAGGTCCTGAAAAGCTTGTCCAGTACGGGCGACTGCGCCGAAGCGATGGCGTTGCCGTCGGCCGACGGGGCCAGCCCGTAACCGTCCATTATGATGAGTGTGGTAGGTATTTTCATGATAACCTCACATGCGCAAATGCGCGCCGATAGTCTTAGGCGTATCCTGTTGTGGGCGGTTCAGTCCGGCTGTAACGGTTCCCGTCGTTACATGTTTTCCTGTCTGGCCGACATGATAATGGAAGCAAACGATTCCGGATCGAGCGACGCCGTTCCGATAAGCCCGCCGTCTATATCCGGCTGCATCAGCAGCTGTTTCGCATTGTCGGCGTTCATGGAGCCGCCGTATAAGACCGGCACGGCCCGCGCGATACGCGCGCCGTATTTTTTGCGGATGACGGCGCGGATCGTACCGGCCACTGAGGCGGCGTCCCCGGCCGTTGCAGTTTTGCCGGTGCCGATGGCCCAGATCGGTTCATACGCTATGATAACACGGCGGATCTGCGCGTCCGGCACGCCGGAAAGCGCAGCTTTTACCTGCAGTGTGACAAGATCCGCCGTAACGCCCGTCTCGTGCTGCAGGAGGCTTTCGCCGACGCAGATGATCGGGCGCAGGTTCAAAGAGAGCGCCGCGCGGACTTTTTGGTTCACGGTCGGATCGTTCTCGCCGTAACGGCTTCGCCGTTCGCTGTGGCCGACGATCACGTAACGGATGCCGAGCTCGGAAAGCTGGCGCGCGGAAACATCTCCGGTATACGCGCCCGCATCAAATGCGCTCACATCCTGCGCGCCGACCGAAACGCGGTTGCCGCGAAACGCTTTCTGCGCCGCCGGGATCATGACGAAGGACGGGCAGACGACGACCTCGCACCACCTTGCCTGGCCGACAATGGATTTGAGCGTATCCGCGTAAGCTTTAAGCTCCGAGGGCGTATTGTTCATCTTCCAATTGCCTGCGATGATTACGCCGCGGTATTTTCTGTTCATACTTTAACTTCCTGTACGTCGTTGTCAAGCAGGCAGGCTACGCCCGGCAGCACTTTGCCCTCCAGAAATTCCAGCGCCGCGCCGCCGCCTGTGGACACATGTGTCATTTTATCTTCAAAACCGTATTTGCGTACGGCGGCCGCGCTGTCGCCGCCCCCGACGATTGAAACCGCATCGGAATCTGCCAGAGCCGATGCCACGGCATATGTGCCTTTGGAAAAATTGGGAAATTCGAATACGCCGAGCGGGCCGTTCCATATGACGGTCGCAGCTTTTTTTATCTCTTCCGCGTAGGCTCCGGCCGTTGCCGGCCCGATATCCAGGCCCATCAGGCCGTCGGGGATGGCCGTCGCGTCCGCGACGACCGGCTCGGCGTCGCGCCGGAACGCGCTGGCGGCTACGGTGTCGACCGGCAGCATGATCTTGACGCCGAGGGCTTTAGCCTTGTCCAGGACCTCCAGCGCGTAGTCGAGCTTGTCTTCTTCATACAGGGAATCGCCGATGCTGCCGCCGCAGGCTTTGATAAACGTAAAAGCCATGCCGCCCCCGATGAGGAGCGTATTGATTTTTTCAAGCAAATGGATGATGACGCCGAGCTTATCCGACACCTTGGAGCCGCCCAGTATGGCGATGAAGGGATGTGCCGGCTCGTTGAGCGCCCCGCCGATATGCTCCAGTTCATTCTTGAGCAGGAAACCGCAGTAAGCGGGTATGAAATGAGCCACGCCCTCCGTGGAGGCGTGCGCGCGGTGTACGGAACCGAAAGCGTCGTCGACATAAATGTCCGCCATGCCGGCCAGAGATCTGGCAAACACGGGGTCGTTTTGCTCTTCGCCTTTTTCAAAGCGGAGGTTTTCCAAAAGCATGATCTCACCCGGACGGAGTGCTGCTGAAAGCTTCAGCGCGTCCTCGCCGATGACATCCTCCGACATTTCTACGGGTTTTCCCAGAAGCTCCGAAAGACGCCGGCCGACGACCTTCAGGGACATTTCTTTATTCCATGCGCCTTTTGGCCGTCCGAGATGCGAGCATGCGATGACGGCGGCGCCGTTTTCGAGCAGATAATTGATGGTGGGGAGGGATGAGATGATCCGGCCTTCGTCCGTTATATCGCCGGTTTCTTTATCGAGCGGTATATTGAAGTCGCAGCGCAGTAGAATTTTTTTTCCTCTGACGTCGATATCCTGGATTGATTTCTTGTTGTAGTTCATTGCTTCCTCCGGGCTGACACTGTATTAGATATATTGAGATAAGACAAAAATATGTTTGCGTACGAAATGCCGTTACCGACGCGAGGGCCATAAACACGCGCTCTTTCGATACAGCGCCGACATTGGCAATATTTTAGTACTTACCGCGTATTATTTCAACCTATTTTTAGTATAGTCTTTACATGCTCATAACATCATTACCCAAATCGCACAAAAGTTATGCGCTGATTTCCCGCATACTGGACGGCCCATCCAAAATATTTGCATAAGCCGTTTGTTTTGTTTATACTGTTTTTGTCTTGATGGTCCGCCGGCCATGTGAATTGACCGGCGTCATCACCCCAAACGTGAGGAGAGATTCAATTGAACGACCGGCTTTATATCGTCGTTCCATGCTATAACGAGGAGGAAGTCCTCCCGGAAACATCCAAAAGGCTTAAGGAAAAGCTCCTGAAACTCATAGCTGAGGATAAGATATCGCCGTTAAGCCGTATTTTATTCGTAGACGACGGGTCCGAGGACGGGACATGGCGCATGATTCGGGCGCTCGCCGACGAAGACACGCACTTTTGCGGTATTTCACTCAGTCGTAACCGAGGCCACCAGAACGCGCTTCTGGCAGGGCTGATGACGGTGCGGGGCAAAGCCGACATGGTCCTGTCGATGGATGCCGACCTGCAGGACGATATCGGCGCTGCGGATAAAATGGTGGATGCTTATCTGGACGGCGCGGACGTCGTTTACGGCGTGCGGAGCCGGCGCGATAAAGATTCTTTTTTTAAACGCTTTACAGCCGAAAGCTACTACAGGATGCTTCGGGCGATGGGATGCCGGGTCGTGTTCAATCACGCCGACTACCGGCTTTTGTCCGCGCGCGCGCTCGACGCCCTGAGCCAATACGCCGAGCGGGACATGTTCCTGCGCGGCGTCGTGCCAATGCTCGGATTCAACACCGCGACGGTCGAATACGCGCGCGGCGAGCGGTTCGCCGGCAAAAGCAAGTATCCGCTCAAAAAAATGCTCAAGCTCGCCTCGGACGGCGCGCTGTCTTTGAGCCTTAAGCCGCTGCGGCTGATAACGGGGGCAGGGATCGTCCTCCTGATCCTGGCGGCGGCCCTGCTCGTTTACGCGGTTGTACGGGCATGTATGGGATTTACGATGCTGGACTGGAAGATCGTAACGGTCTCCGTGTGGGGCGTCGGCGGCCTGAGCCTCGTTTCCCTCGGCCTTGTGGGGGAATATGTAGGACGGGCTTATATGGAAACAAAAAACCGGCCGAGGTACCACATCGGTGCAACGGCCGGCATTGAAATAGAAGACGGGGACAAAGGGGCATCGCGTTAGTGGACATCTTTTCTCAAAAAGATATCCGTCGGCTTTTGACGGCGCACGGTTTCAGGTTTTCGAAATCGATGGGGCAGAATTTTCTTATTGACAGCAGCGTACCGGAAAACATCGCGGATGGCGCCGGCATTGATAAAAGCTTCGGCGTTTTGGAGGTCGGGCCCGGCCTCGGCGCGCTCACACGGGCGCTTTCAACCCGGGCGTCCGCCGTTCGCGCCGTAGAGCTCGATAAACGGCTTTTCCCGCTGCTGGAGGACACGCTCTCCGGCTATAGTAATGTCCGTGTCATAAACGGCGATATTTTAAAACTCGACATCGCCGCGACGGCCGAGGAGGCGTTCCCGGGGCTGCGCCGCGCCGCGTGCGCCAATCTGCCGTACAACATCACGACGCCGGCGGTCACGGCGCTGTTTGAAGCGGAATGCTTCGAGCGCGTCACCGTCATGGTTCAGCGAGAAGTCGCCCGCCGCATGTGCGCGAGCCCCGGCACGCCGGACTACGGCGCTTTTTCTATTTTTGTGCAGTACTATTCCGAACCGGAAATCCTTTTTGACGTCGCACCCGGCTGCTTCATCCCGCAGCCGAACGTGACCTCGTCCGTCGTCACGATGAAAACGCATGCGGTCAAACCGGTCCCGTCGGATATGAAGACGCTTTTTTTCCGCGTTGTGCGCGCGTCCTTCGCCCAGCGGCGGAAGACGCTTGTAAACGGCCTTGAGAGCGCATTCGGCGGCAGCCTTCCAAAACAGGTGCTCCGCGAGATCGTGACCGGCTGCGGCTTTAACGAAATGATCCGGGGCGAAACACTCGGCATCCCCGATTTTTTGGCGCTCGCGCGCGCAATTGCAGAGCAGCAGGGGGACGGCAAGAAGGAGGGGACGCCATGATCCTGCCGAGATCCTTTTACGACAGAGACACGCTGGAGGTGGCCGAAGGCCTTTTAGGGCAGGTCCTCGTCCGGGAAACGCCGGAGGGAACGGTACGCGGCGTGATCGTTGAGACGGAGGCGTATCTGGGCGAAAGAGACGACGCGGCGCACAGCTACAAACGTAAAAGCGAACGCGTGCGCGTTCAGTACGGGCCGGCCGGCATGGCATACATTTATATGATATACGGCATGTATTACTGCCTGAACATCACTTCCAGTCCTCCGGGCGACCCGGAGGTCGTCCTCATCCGCGCGCTCGAGCCGGCAGACGGCCTTGCGCTCATGGGAAAAAGGCGGGGGACGGACAAGCTCAAAAATCTCTGCAGCGGACCCGGCAAGCTGTGCATGGCCTTTGATATAGGCAAAACGCTCTACGGTGCGGATTTGTGTAGGAAAGGTCCGCTTTTTGTGGAACGCGGCGGAACACCGGCGGGGGTTTCGACGTCTAAACGGATCGGGATAGACTACGCGGCGTCGTCGCGCGATATGCCCTGGCGTTTTACCGTTACCGGCAGCGGATTTTTATCAAGGCCCGGGTAAATTTATATAAAACGTTGATGTATTATGTAATTTGTATTAAAATTATTGACGAAAGAATAAAGTTGATGTAAACTTTTAGGTGGTTTGAATAAGAGCGGAAACGAGGGGTGTGCATGTCTGTCATTTCTGAAGTCAAGTGCGGGAGATGTGACCGGAAATATTCCGGATTTCGCAGCAGATGTCCATACTGCGGCGCGCGCCGCAGCAAGCGTGGGAAGCATGCCGACGAAGCCGACAACGCAAAAGCCAAGCTCGTCATCGGCATTGTGCTGCTTGTCGTTTTGATCGGCGCTGTGATGGTGCTTATTATTACAAGTCTGCCGAATCCGGACGAAACGGATGAACAGGCCGGCGTGTCCGACCCGTCGCCGGGTATGACGGACTCCGAAGCGGGGAACACGACGCTTGTAACGGAAGACACAAGCCCGAGCCCGTCCCCATCCCCCTCGCCGAGCGCGGTAATCGAGGTCGCGGCCGTGTTTATATTTTGGACCAACGACGGCTATGACAGGACCGATGTCACGATGGATTATATCGGGCAAACGTTCGTGTTTGATTTCAGGACGGTTCCTGAAACGGACGATGCGGATCGGGAGGATATGGAAGTTGTTTGGGAAAGCTCCGATGAAGAGATATTCATGGTCGTGGACGGCAGCGTGACCGCGATCAGCCCGGGTTCTGCGACGCTGAGCTGCACCGTCGACGGTGTTGAGGCCACATGTGTCATACGTGTACCCAATAAAACAGCATAAAAGTTTATGGAAAAGAAAAAATCGGCGGACAACGTGTCCGCCGGTTTTTAGTTATTTTTTACAAAATTACATATAAGCGAATCCGCACACTTACGAAAACTAAAAAAATCTCGATAAATAACTGTATAACGATTTTGTGGATATTTTGTGGATTTAGATGCTGATGGAGTGGTTTTGTGAAAAGAAATAAAAACAGCCTGCATTATATCATTCAAGTCGCGTTGATTGTTTTGTCGGCTGCGGCGCTTTTCCTGCTGCGGCAGCAGCTCATCCGGGCCGTGGAATTCCGGAAGGCCGAAGTATTTGCGGATATCATTATGATGATGTTCATTATCTGTTCGGTCCTGCTGTTATGCATCCGGGTGTTTTACCATAAGAAAGAAAACGGGCCGTATTTCACAGAAGATGAAGAAAACCTTGTCAAACTCCGGCATCAGGCCCGGGTCGATGCGCTGACGGGGTTGCTCAACAGGGAAGAGGCAACGGAAAGGATCATAAATTTTCTGAAGCTTTCCGGGCACAGCGGCAGCCATACGCTTTTCATGATCGATCTGGACAACTTCAAGAGTGTCAATGACACTTTCGGACACATAGAGGGCGATAAGGTCTTGAAGATATTGGCCGCGAAGATCCGTACGGTGTTCCGGTTCGACGATATCGTCGGCAGGCTTGGCGGGGACGAATTCATCGTGCTGATGAAAAATTCTCCGACGGCGGACATTGTTCGCAGGAAAGCCGCCGAGCTGCTTTCGGCGCTTGAATATTTGACGAGCGGAGAAGACATATCCGTCACGGTGACGGGCAGCATTGGCATCTCCAGTTACAATGGAGACGGAAAAGATTTTCAGACGCTGTACCGGGAAGCCGACGAGGCGCTGTACCGGGCAAAGCTCGCCGGCAAGAACAGGTTTGCGCATTTCGACATCGATGAGGTGGCAGGACAAGCCGACGTTCTGAAACAAAAGGCGCTGAAAGAAAGCAGCACCAGCATCCAGCTCAAAGCGCTGATCGATAATATCGACGGTGGGATTGCGCTGGTGGAGGTGGGCGACGCGGTCCGTACGATCTACTTGAGCCGCAGCTGCGTCCGGCTTTTAAAGCTCAGTTATGAAGGTATCAAACAGGCAGACAACAAAATCCTGAACTTTATAAATGAAGAAGATGCCGGGCCCGTTGAGGAAACACTGCGCCGGGGCGCCGTGAGCGACGCGTCGGTCGAAGCCGTTTTCCGCAGGGCGCCGGATGACGGCCGGGTCATATGGGTCCATATGCGGGCCGTGCACATCCCGTTTGAAAACAGCGACAAACCCGTTTTAATCGCTATTTTGACCGACGTAACGAATCTAAAAGAGACGGAACGCAACTACGAGGCCCAAAAGCGGCAGCTCGAAACCGTTTTGAAAGTCAGCAATATCGTCACGTTCGAAGTGGATATCTATAAGCATACGCTGATTGTTACAGACGCGACCGTCCAGAAATACGGCATCAATACGCATGTCATAGAGAATATGCCCGAATCGCTGATAGACATCGGCGCCATACATCCCGACTCCGTTGAAGAATGCCGGCGGATGTACGACGAGATATTCAGCGGCGTTGAAAAGGGCAGCGCGATTATCCGTACGATGAAGACGAACGGCCAGTACTCGATCGAACGGTTTACATATTTTACGGTATTTGACGATCAGGGTCGTCCGGTCAAGGCTGTCGGCATCACTGAGGAGCTCGGATCAATGCGGAACATATTCATGCGCGCCGAGGTTCTGGCAAAGCAATTCCGGTATTATTCGTACAAGACGCTTATGACTGTGAAAGCCACCCTTTCCAGCGACAGCGTAATTTCTCTGAAGAAAGGCGGGCCGTATGCTGATGTGTGGGAAGATCAAAAAACATATTCCGGTGTTTTAGACAACCTGCTGGCATATGCCGTGTCCGCCGAAGACAGGGATTGCCTGAAGGAGGCGCTCAGTGCAGATGGGCTGCGGCGTTACTTTGAGCAGGGGCATGACGTTGTTTGCCTGGATTTTGAGGCGCGCGGTCAGGACGGCATGCGGAGATATATTACAATATCAGGTATTATGTTTGTCGACAATATGGATGACCAGCTTAACGTTTTCATCCGCATGAGGGACAATACCGCCATTAAGCAGCTGGAAAAACTGACGGGTGTTAGGCTTGATCTTACACCAAAGCTAATGTGTTTTCCGTTTGAGAAGCTCCGCATGGTGACGGACGCGCTTGCCCGCCTTAAAGGCGGGGGAAAGAAATTTGCCGTCATTGTGATTTCAATAGCCAACTTCGATACAATGAAAATTCAGTGCGGCCAGAAATTGATGAACCTGATTCTTACCGGGTTTATCGGTAAATCGAAAATTATCCTCCAACCCGACAATATTGTCAGTTATAACGGAGACGGTTCCGTTTCCGGCTTAATTCATGAAATTGAGTCGGACGAACGTCTTCTGCAGCTTGTTGAAGAAACAATCGGCACGCTGAAAAAACCCGCTTATTTTCACTTTATTGAAGAGGATATTCTGGATTACCGATGCGGCATTTCCATATGGAACGGACAAACAGGCGGATTTGACGAGATGTTTGGCGAGGCGCAGCAGGCGCTCAGGCGTATAAGCGAAAGCGAAGACGCGTATATCGGGATTTACGGCCAGACAGGCTCTCGGGACTGACGGCGCCTTATTCCCGGTACATTTGACGAACCGTCATAAATACTTCCGCTGCGTCCATACAACATTGGTTTCCCCAGAAATGCGCGGCATGACGCAAAGCCTTCGACGATCTCGGATGCGGATATGCTCTTACTTCACTTTCGTAACACTCAAATGCCGCAATTTTCTTGTCCAATACATGTGAAATATCTATCCACAAATTGGGTTTAAACGTATTTGGGAAAGCCCATTCCGTACTGCTGGCCGTGTAAAACGCATATAAGGCCCGCAGTTTTTCATATATGGGCCTGAACACGACATTCACGGCCTCAAATAAAATTTTGTGATCTAAGTTTATATCTCCGCCGAACTGGCAATAGACGATATCCGGCTGAAACAAATCCCGCATCTTTTCCAACGGCGCGATAATATCCGTCAAAGTGTATTTATCGAGGTGCTGATCCGGGAAATTAAGACACGTAACATCGCCGACGCCCATAACATTTGCCGCGGACTGCATAGCGCTTTTCTGCCCGCGGTCGGTTTTATAACGCAGGGATTCCCCTTTGCAGACAATAACGGAAGCAACGCTGTCTCCCTTAATCGTTTTAACCATAGCGCTGCGGACATTATACGCCGCGCAGATATCGATATATTTTCTGGAACCGGAACTCCGAATCCCGAAGGCTTCGTCATCCAACGTAATAAACAGGTTGACGTTTGCGCCTATTTTCAATACGTTCCGGAAAGCAGTCAGGCCTTCCGTATGAAAACCAGTCCATGTAATTCTCAATGGCGACGTCATATGTCTCACGCACCTTTCCAACTTTAACTTCCGCAGATAGAATAAAACGCCTGTTTCGGCCGGACCGATACGGCGGTTTATAAACGTCTTAAAAAAACAGCCGTACGGTCAAAGACGCCACAAGAAAGCCCGTAAAATCGGCGCATAGAGCGGCCGGGATAGCGTAGCGTGTCTTCTTGATCCCGGCCGCGCCGAAATAGACGGCAATGACGTAGAATGTCGTTTCGGTCGAGCCGAGCATGACGGCGGCCGTCCGCCCGATGGTGGAATCCGGTCCGTATTCACGGATCAATTCGCTGCCGACGGCCAGCGCGCCGCTCCCGCTGACCGGACGTATGAAGATCATAGACGCTGTCTCCGGCGGAATGCCGATAAGATCCAACAACGGCCTGCAAAGCGCGCAAAACGCATCAAGCGCGCCGGAAGCGCGCAGCATGTAAACGCCTGTCAATAGCGCAACAAGCGCGGGAAGTATTTTATATACGATGTGCAGTCCGTCCAAAGCGCCCGCCTTCAGGGCTTCAAAAACGTCGACCTTGCGGCACAGGGCAAAAACGGCGACAGAGCCGATGATGGCCGGTACGGCGAGAGAAAACACAGCCGACATCTCAGTTCCTCCAGAGCCGCTTGAGGAGCTTTGCTGTGATAATGCCGACGGTCACGGACGAAAGGGACGTAACCCATACGGCCGGGAGGATATCGAACGGATTTGAAGCGCCCGCAGCGGCCCGTACCGCGGCGACGGTGGCCGGTATCAGCTGAATCGAAGCCGTATTCATTACGACAAGCGTGCACATATCGTCCGTTGCAGAGCTGCCGCGTGATGCGGCGGCCATTTCTGTTGCCGCTTTGATGCCGAGCGGCGTGGCGGCGTTGCCAAGGCCTAAAAGGTTTGCCGAGACATTCGCCGATACGGCCTCCATGATCGACTTGTTGTTTTTTGAGCCGGGGAACAGGTGTGACAAAAACGGCAGGAATAGATTTTTCAAGGCGTTTGAGATCCCGCTGCGGCGCATGACTTCCATAATGCCCGTCCAAAGGCAGGTGATGCCGCAAATGCCGATACAAAGCGTTACGGCGGCGCCCGCGCCCTCAAGCGCCGCGCTGCTGACAGCGTCGATACGGCCTGTCAAAATGCCGAAAACGACGGATACGACGATCATGATCGTCCAGATCCAGGTCAAGGCCATACAGTGTGCCACCCCCAAATACTAGCATAATTACATAGAATTAAATCATTTTTAGATAAATATAATAATAAAAATTACTAAATTATTTCATAAAATTACATCGACAGTGATTGACAAATCCGGTCATATGTGGTATTGTAAATTTGCCGATTATGTCGGCAAGGGGGAGAAACAGCATTTTATAGAAGAAAGGAAGCGGGTGCATGAAATCAACTGGAATTGTGAGGAAAGTCGATGAGCTAGGGCGAATCGTCTTACCGATCGAACTGCGCCGGACATTAGACATTGCCGAGAAGGATTCACTAGAAATATATGTGGACGAATCGGCAATAGTCCTGAAAAAGTACGAACCGGCTTGCATATTCTGCAGCAATGTCAAGGGCGTTCAAAACTACAAAGGCAAAAATATTTGCGCGGCTTGTATGAAAGAACTTAAAAAGAAAGCTTAGAGCAAAAAAAGCCTCTGCCCGATTTCGGGCAGAGGTATTTTTTTAAAAAGCTTTAGTGAAGATAACCACCGGCTCTGCCGGTGAGGATAAAAAATCTTTAGATGCAAGAAAACCTCCTTTTGCTAGAATAGATGTGGTCTGCCAACCGCATCTGGAGCAAAAGGAGGTTTTGTCGCATGAACGACATACAAAGTTTATCACATTCAAAGTGGCGATGCCAATATCATATAGCATTTGCGCCGAAGTATAGACGGAAAGCAATATATGGGAAGATAAAAAAAGACATTGGAGAAATACTGCGAAAACTATGTGGGCAAAAGGGGGTAAATATAATTGAAGCAAATGCATGTAGCGACCATATACATATGTTGGTGACGATACCGCCGAAGTTGAGTGTAGCGCAGTTCATGGGATACCTGAAAGGGAAGAGTAGTCTGATGATATTCGACAGGCATGCGAACCTGAAGTACAAGTACGGGAACCGGCATTTCTGGTGTCGAGGCTACTATGTGGACACGGTAGGCCGCAACAAAAAGGCGATAAAGGAATACATCAAAAACCAGCTCCAAGAGGACATTGCCAGCGACCAGATAACAATGAAGGAATACATAGACCCGTTCACGGGTAGCAAGAATACATAGGCAAAAAAACAGGCCGCTTTAGCGGCGGCCTGTAAAAATGATGCGGTTGGCGGACAATTCGGTACGTCTTGAGACGTTTGCCGGTACCATGCCCTTCTAGGGCTTGTGCATACCACTAGTTTCACTAGTGGTTTTGATTATGTTTCAGCGCTGTTTTTCGGTGGAGGCGCTTTTTAAAGCGGCGTCATACAGGACGTTTTTCGGCAGCCCCGTTTCCCCGGCGCACTGCTTGACGGCGTCTTTCAAAGAATGGCCGGCGCCGCGCAGCTTAAAGACCGCAGACAGCGCATCGTCAAGACTCGTTTCTGGCGTGTCCGGCAGCGCCGCGCCTTCGATGACGAGTACGAACTCGCCGCGCGGCGCCGTGGCTTCAAAATGCGCGGAAGCTTCCTTGAGCGTCGTTCGCAGCGTCTCTTCGTGCAGCTTCGTCATTTCACGGCTGATCGAGACGCGCCGGTCGCCGAAGGTGTTGAGCATATCACGAAGCGTCGCGCGCAGCTTATGCGGCGCTTCGTAAAATATCATCGTGCGTTTTTCCGTTTTGAGCGTGTTTAAGTGCTCAAAGCGGCTTTTTTTAGCTGTTGACAAAAAGCCCTCGAACGTAAAGCGGCCCGACGGCAGCCCGGACAGAGCCAGCGCCGTAACCGCCGCGCACGCCCCGGGTACAGCCTGGATCGTTATCCCGGCTTCCGCGCACGTCCGCACGAGCTCCTCGCCGGGGTCGCTGACAGCCGGCATGCCGGCGTCTGTGACAAGCGCGCAGGTTTCGCCGTTTAAAATGAGTTTGATAATTTTTTCACCGCTTTCGATCCGGTTGTGCGCATAATAGCTGACAAGCGGCTTTTTTATATTCAAGTGGTTTAAAAGTTTCAGCGTGACGCGCGTATCCTCGGCCGCGATGAAATCGACTTCCGCTAAAACGGAAGCCGCGCGCGCGGATATATCGCCGAGATTCCCGATCGGCGTCGCCACCAGATACAACATTCCGCTCATTTGTCACCTCTTGTGTTAAATATTAGTCTTATTTATCTTATCCCGCCCGCCGCCCTTTATAGGTGTGGGGCTTCGCCCCACGCCCCGATTATGAAGGATGGGGAATGGGCGCGTTTTGTGTGGGGCTTCGCCCCACGCCCCGATTATGAAGGATGGGCAAGTGGGTGCATTTATACCCCCCTCGGAGAGCAGAAGGGGCCTCAGGGGGAACTGGTTCCCCCTGAAATCGCGTCGCCGTTAGGCGGTAACAATCCTCCGCAGAGGATTGCGCGATAAAAGGCGCGTTTTGAAAAGAGCTGTCAGCGCAGCTGGCTGAGGATTGTCCGCATGACTGCCCACCCCTAATGGGCAAAAAAGCGGGTTTTATTCCCGATGGTAGATCCGTTTGACTTCCTCGGTGTCGTTGCCGTTTTCATCGGTCAGTATAAGCGGCGGCTCGATGACGACGGATGGATTGCCGCCGCGCCGGCTTTCGATCAAAACAAGGTTCGGCGCCTGGCCTGCGCGGTGATGCACAAAGCGTATGCGCTTCGGCTCCAGGCCGTTTTCGGAGAGCGCGCGGATGATATCGATGAGACGCTCGGGCTTGTGGACGAGCGCGAAGCGGCCGCCCCAGCGCGTAAGGTAACGCGCTGCGGTGCATACGTCGTTTATGGTACAGGTCTGCTCCGAGCGCGCGGCCGCAATGTTTTGCCTGTTGGACAGTTTCCCGCTGGCGGCGGGATAATACGGCGGGTTGGATACGACCAGATCGTACCCGCCGGCCTCAAGGAATTCGCGGTGGCGCCGCAGATCGCCGGTTATGATGCGAACGCGTTCATCAAGGCTGTTGAGCCCGACGTTTTCGCGCGCCGTATGCGCCCAGTCCGGCTGAAGCTCAATGCCGTCGACGGTCAGGTCCGGTATGCGCCAAGCCATCAGGATGGAGATGATGCCGGAACCGCAGCCCAAATCACACACGCAATCTGTGGGTATGGCGTATGCGAAATGAGACAGCAGCACGGCGTCCGTACCGAGCCTGAACGTATCGTCTTTTTGTATGAAACACGGGCCGTCCGGCCATAATTCATCCGTTGTCATTTTGTATTTCCTTGTTTTTATTTATCTTATCCCGCCCACCGCCCCAAAAAGGTATGGGGCTTCGCCCCATGCCCCATTCACGAAGGACGGGGGACTGAGCGCGTTTTGTATGGGGCTTCGCCCCATGCCCCATTTACGAAGGACGGGGGACTGAGCGCGTTTTGTATGGGGCTTCGCCCCATGCCCCATTCACGAAGGACGGGGGACTGAGCGCGTTTTGTATGGGGCTTCGCCCCATGCCCCATTTACGAAGGACGGGGGACTGAGCGCGTTTTGTATGGGGCTTCGCCCCATGCCCCATTCACGAAGGACGGGGGACTGAGCGCGTTTTGTATGGGGCTTTGCCCCATGCCCTGCTTGTGAAAGAAACAGACGCGATTAGAGGCTCCCTCTTGAGGGAGCTGTCAGCTTTGCTGACTGAGGGAGTTGTGTTCCCGACGCATGCCTATCCCCCTCGGAGAGCAGAAGGGGCCTCAGGGGGAACTGGTTCCCCCTGAAATCGCGGCGCCGTTAGGCGGTAACAAGCCTCCGCAGAGGCTTGCGCGATTAAAGGCTCCCTCTTGAGGGAGCTGTCAGCAACGCTGACTGAGGGAGTTCACAAAAGGCTCCTTTTGAAAGGAGCTGTCGGCTCTGCCGACTGAGGATTGTTCGCATTCCCGCCCGCCGCCCTTATGATTCCGTTAAAGGGTGAATTGCCCCCAAGAAGGGCATGTAAAGGATTTCAGGTATAACTGCCGCACCCTTATGATTATGCCTCAATAGGGAAGGGCGCAGAAGGCAATCCAAACGAATAAAAAAAGCGCCGCCCTTTACGAAATCATTACGCTGACGCGATTGCATCGGCGCTTTCCGAAAACGGCGGCGTTTTTTTATGCTATGCCTACCCCTGGGAAATGGCTTCCACAGGGCAGGAATCGGCGCAGGCGCCGCAATCAATGCATGTATCCGGATCGATTACATACTGGTCGGGACCCTGAGAAATCGCCTCGACGGGACAATTCGGTGCGCAGGCGCCGCAGGAAACGCAGTCGCTGCTGATCTTGTATGCCATATATATACCTCCAAATAAATCAATCGCTACGTTAAGGTAATATCACCTTAGCATACGCGGGCAAAATCATATGTATTTTACCACGAATATATGAAAAATCAATAGCATATTGTACATACTAATCGTATAACGGCTGTCAAGCACGCGATCAGGGATTGTTTTTTGTAAAAAACTGCGTGCCGGACGGCACGATTTCGCTTGCCGCCCGCCTTCGGCAGAAACCGTGACAGACGAACAAAAACCGCCCGCGCGGAAAATTCTGATTAGTTATGTGCGTGGAACGCAATGGAGGTTCATATGAAAAGAAGCATTGATCTGACCAGCCGGGGAGACTGTCCCGGATTGGACGGCGGCCCGGTGACGACGGAGCACGAACGGCGCTTTATAAAACAGGTCCCGGCGCCGTCGGCCGATGGGAAAAGCAGCGCGTCCATGGCAGCCGACACTCAAAACGCGCAAAATCTTGCGAAAGACAAAGCAATTCAGTCATAAATCGACAAACCGGCTTGCCAAAGGCAATTATTCGGGTTAACGGCAGTTGCCGTATCAGGGGATTCGTTGTATGATTATTCCAAAGGTCAAAGATAGTCAAAGTCAGACACCTGAGGTGATGCTGTTATGGGCATGAGTGATCTTATAGCGGGATTCATACACGACGTGCTGGAGGACGCCGACGGCTGCGCGGAGCTGCAGCGGTCTGAACTTGCAAACCGGTTCAAATGCGTGCCGAGCCAGATCAACTATGTGATTTCGACCCGCTTTTCCCCGGAACACGGATATATCGTTGAGAGCCGGCGGGGCGGCGGCGGTTTCATCCGGATCACCCGTGTGAGTATGGAGCCAAAAAACCTCATCATGCATACGATCAATACGGTCGGTGAGGAAATCGACCTGAATTCGGCCGCAGCGCTGACGACGAACCTGCTTCAAAGCGGTGCGATCGGGAAAAACGAGGCGCAGCTGATCCTGTCGGCCATCGGGAACGCGTCGCTCAGGCCGGTGCCGTTACGGGCGCGGGACATAGTCCGGGCCAGCATTTACAAGCAGATGCTTATAAACATATTATAGATTGTCACCTACAGATATTCGGGAAGGAGAATTGCCATGAAATGTGAAAACTGCGGAAAAGAAGAAGTGTGCTTTCACTATACATCGAATATAAACGGGAACATAACGGAAAAACACCTGTGCGCTGAATGCGCGGGCAAACTTGGATATACGGACGGCGGCAAGGACGGAAACGACAAGTCGTTTGAGGAGATTTTCGCCGACCTGTTCGGATTTTTCCCGAACAGGAGAATGTTCAGAGGGTACGGCCTGGTCGTTCCGACATTCATTATACCGACCATGATCGTACCGGCCGACGAAAAAGCCCCGGTATTTGGGGCCGGACCGGAAGAAAAAGCCAAAGAGAAACCAGCTGTCGACGAAGAGATGAAAAGACGCCGGGAGATCAATGTCCTGCGCGAGTGGATGCGTAAAGCGGCAGAAGCAGAGGATTTTGAAAAGGCGGCGGAGCTCCGCGACGCCGTCAGAAAGCTCGAAGACGGGGAGCGCTGAGGCGGCGTATGATGGCTTGGACGGCGGCTTTCTGATAAACCGCTCGGAAAAAGGTAATAACTTATATGAAAAGCAGATAAAATAATCGGAGGCCGGCGTAAAAACCGGCCTGCGGCCATAAGACAAACGAAATACTTTAACTGAATACTTGCCATTTTACCGGCGGGTCATGGCAGGGATACTTAAATTCGCCGCCGGAGAAACGGAAGATGACTATGCGTTATGAAGACAGATTTACAGAACGGGCAAAAAGCGTCCTGGATTTGGCGCAGAATGCCGCTTCTGAGCTCGGACACAGTTATGTCGGAAGCGAGCATATTCTTTTAGGGCTGGCGCGGGAAGGCGGCGGCGTGGCCTCCAAGGTGCTGCGCGAGTCCGGTTTGGAAAGCCGCCTGATACTTGATATGATAGAGAAAAACATCGGACGGGGCGGACAGGGAGAAGTCCCGCCTCAGGGCCTGACACCCCGGGCCAAGCGGGTGATCGAGGTGGCGGTCACGGAAGCAAACCGCCTCGGGCACAACTATATCGGCACGGAGCATCTGCTCATGGGGATCCTCCGTGAATACGACAGCGTCGCCGCCAAGCTCATTGTTTCCACGGGCGTCGACCTGAACAAGATGTACACGGATATCATCAATATTTTCAGCAGCAGCGAATACCGTCCGCGACAGGCCGCCCCTGTCGGCAAAACGAAAAAATCAGATACCAAGACGCTTGACCAGTTTTCACGGGATCTGACCGAAATGGCCAGGGAAGGTTCGCTCGACCCGGTCATCGGGCGCGAAAACGAGATTCAGCGGGTCATCCAGATCCTTTCCAGGCGTACGAAGAACAACCCCGTGCTGATCGGCGAGCCGGGCGTCGGGAAGACGGCCATCGCCGAGGGCCTCGCGCAGCGCATTGTGACGGGCGACGTGCCCGAAACGCTCAAGGACAAGCGTGTCGTTTCGCTCGACCTGTCGGGTATGGTGGCCGGTACGAAATACCGGGGCGATTTTGAAGAACGCATCAAGGCGGCCATCGACGAGGTCGTCAAGGCAACGGACGTCGTTCTGTTCATAGACGAGCTGCATACGATCATTGGCGCGGGCGCGGCGGAAGGCGCCATCGACGCCGCCAATATCATAAAACCGGCGCTCGGCCGGGGCGAGATCCAGGTCATCGGGGCCACCACGCTCAACGAATACCGTAAGCATGTAGAAAAAGACGCGGCGCTCGAGCGGCGGTTCCAGCCCGTGACCGTCAATCAGCCGAACGAAGAGGAATCGGTCCTGATCTTAAAAGGCCTGCGCGACCGGTACGAAGCGCATCACAAGCTGAAGATCACGGACGAGGCGATCGAGGCGGCCGTCAAGATGTCAAGCCGCTATATCAATGACCGTTATCTGCCCGACAAGGCCATCGACCTCGTTGACGAGGCGTCCAGCCGCGTCCGAATGGAGAACCTTAAGCTCCCGCCCGATTTAAAGGAGCTTGAATCGAAGAAGGAAGCGATCGCCACCGAAAAGGAGGCGGCGGTAAAAAGCCAGGATTTTGAACGCGCGGCAAGTCTCAGAGACCGCGAGCGTCAGCTCGGCGAGGAGATCGAGCAGGCGCGCAAGAACTGGGAGGACATTCGAACCGGCAGCCGTGAAAGCGTCGGGCCGGAGGACATCGCCGCCGTCGTATCCGGGTGGACGGGCATTCCCGTCACCAGCATCACGCAGGATGAGAGCGCGCGCCTTTTGAAAATGGAAACGGTCCTGCACAACCGCGTCGTCGGACAGGACGCGGCCGTCACGGCTGTCGCCAAAGCGCTCCGGCGCGGCAGGGTCGGGCTCAAAGACCCCAAGCGGCCGATCGGCAGCTTCCTGTTCCTCGGACCTACGGGCGTAGGGAAGACGGAACTGTGCAAGGCGCTTGCGGAAGCGATGTTCGGCGATGAAAACGCGATGCTGCGCGTGGACATGTCCGAATATATGGAAAAGCACACCGTTTCGAAGCTCATCGGCTCGCCGCCCGGCTACGTCGGGTATGACGAGGGCGGGCAGCTGACGGAAAAGGTCCGCCGGCGGCCGTATTCGGTGCTGCTGTTCGACGAGATCGAAAAAGCGCACGAGGACGTTTTCAACATCCTGCTGCAGATCATGGAGGACGGCATCCTGACGGACGCGCAGGGCCGAAAAGTCGATTTCAAGAACGCGATCATCGTCATGACGTCCAACGTCGGCGCGCGCAACATCACCGATAAGCAGAAGAAGCTGGGCTTTGCGCCGGTCGGCGCCGACGAAGAGGCGTCGAAGTTTGAAAATATAAAGAGCGCCGTTATGGAAGAGCTCAAACGCACGTTCAAGCCGGAATTTTTAAACCGCGTGGACGAGACGATCGTTTTCCACCAGCTCAGCCGTGAGAACATCCGGGAGATCAGCGCCAAAATGCTCGATATCGTCAAAGAACGCGTAGAAGCCATGGGTATCGAATTAGCGGCGGACGATGCAGCGCTCGACCTTCTGAGCGAGAAAGGGTTTGACCCGGTCTACGGAGCGCGGCCCCTGCGGCGCGCCATTCAGAACGCAGTTGAGGACGCCATTGCCGAACAGATCCTCGACGGCAGCATTAAGGAAGGCGACAAAGTGACCATCACCGTCACAGACGGGAAGATCGCGCTCAGGAGCGGCGGCGAAGAAGCCGAACAGCCGGCTGATACCGCCGAACAGGCGGCCGGCGTATAAAGAGATAAAACACGTCCGGCATGGTACGAATTACAATTAAAGACAAACGAAGACGCTGGAGGTTTTCCTCCGGCGTCTTCGTTACTGGTATTCCTGTATGGTCGGCACGAATGCCCGAAAAAGTATTGACGAACCATTGTCTTAAACTTATAGTAAAAGAAAACGTATGCGCGCCGGCCCCGGCCGGCTGTCGGTAAGGAAGTGACCACAATGCCTAATAATAAGAGCACATTTGGCACTAACGCGCCGGTATACGACAACCGGTTTAAATTTTTTGTTATTCGCCTCCTGATGAAGTTCGGGATGAAAAATCCGTATGAAACGGAGAAGCCGCAGGTCTCGTCGGCGATCCTGAAGGAAAAAGCGCTTGATATGCGCTCGATACGAAGCCAACATGACTACTATGTAAAAAAGATGAACTATCTGGTCGAGGAGCTCCAGGAACTGTGGACGAACGATATCCAGACGTCCTTTGTTGAGGAGCTGGAGCATATGCAGAGCGCCATGAAGGATTTTTCCAATCTGACGGACGAATACGCGGCGCTTTTGGATATGGCGGCGGAGGAGCTGGAGACAAAAAAGATCGACACGGATAAATCGTCGGTCCTGGATGACGGTTTAGGCGGTCCGGTCACGGTCGTTCTGACGGATATCCCGTACCTCCGGCGGGGCCGGGTCGATCTCAAGGCGTTTGATAAGTACTTTGACCGCACGCAGACCGGCGTATCGACCGAGGTTTCCGCTTCAAGAAAAAACGCCGAATACATATACAATGTCTATTCAGACCATATTGAACTCGTGAAATACATCGGCCTCAAGCGGACCGTCGAGATACCTGCGGAGATCGACGGGCTGCCCGTCACGCACATCGGGCTCGACTGCTTTGCGATGGCCTGGCGCGTCAAATTCATCAGCATCACCATTCCGGACACGGTGACGACGATCTATCACGGCGCTTTCCGGGGCTGTACATACATCCGGGAAATGAAGCTGCCGCCGCACCTGAAATATATCGGCAACTATGCGTTTGCCTTTTTGACCGACCTTGAGTATATCGACATCCCGGAAAGCGTCGTCTCGCTCGGCATGGGCGCTTTCCGCAACTGCGTCGGCATCAAATCTGTGACGATACCAAACGAGACGCTCCGCATCGGCAACGACTGCTTCTACGGCTGCAAGTACCTCGAGACAGTGACGGTCGGCGACAATGTCGTCGATATCGATGACTGGGCGTTTCGGATGGGCGCGCATCTGCAAAACGTGGAACTCGGCAAAAACGTCGGCAAGATCGGGGAAAGCGCGTTTTACGACTGCATCCGGCTCGGCCGGCTGGATATCCCCGAAAAAGTCTCCGAGATCGGGGACGCCGCCTTTTACCACCGGCGCGGCATGACGCTCGGCGTCGCCGCCGGTTCCCTTGCCGAACGCTACGCCGTCGAAAACAAGCTCGAGTATGTCTACACCGATCAGGAGGAGTGATACTGCCGGATTTCACCGATATCATCCATAAGAGCCGTCTGGAGCCTTTGCGTTCCGGGCGGCTTTATTATCTTATCCCGCCCGCCGCCCTTAAAGGTATAGGGCTTTGCCCTATTACCCATTTGGGAAAACGGAAAGGGTCTGCGGCCATTTTGGCCCCGCATAGACATTCAAAATCGAACGGGACGTGCATTTTTGCTACAGCCGGAGAATCGACTGTATGAGCCGGTGTATGAGACGCGGTCCGAGACTTGGGAATAGTCTGCTGGAGATGTCCATCAGCACAGCGTCAATGCCCGGCGTCAGCCTGAGCCTGTTTCGCGCGATGCCTCTTATGATAATTCCAGCGGCTTTTTGGGGCGAAAGCAGAAGAAAAGAAAGCTTTTTCCGCAGATGTTCGACGCGCGGGCTGGTCACGACGCCGGAATTGTCCAGAATATTTGAGGTGATGCCGCCCGGGAAGACGACCATGACCCGGATGTTTGATTTTCCAAGTTCCGAGCGCAGACCCTCGGTCAGGATTTTTACGGCGGCCTTGGATGCGCCGTAGACCGTCTCGCCCGGAGCGGGAGAAAGTGCGCCGGCGCTTGATATATTCGTTATATACGCCTGAGGGCGCTCGGACAGATAAGGCAGGAATGCTTTTGTTACGGAGAGCGTCCCGAAGAAATTGACGCACAGGACGCGTTCAATGTCGTTATCACAGATCGTGTCCACGCCGCAAAAAGGATGGACGATCCCGGCGCAGTTAATGATCCCGTCGACCGCGCCGTGATGCGCGAGGACATGGCAGGGAAGCGCTTGGACAGAAGCGGAATCCGCCACGTTGACGACGTGTGTCGAGAGGCTCAGCCGGTCGCCGCCGGATAATCGGAACGTTTCCTCAAGCGCTTCGGGCTGGATATCGACAGCCGCGGCCTTTGCGCCCCTTTTAAGGAGTTCCAGGACCAGTTCGCGGCCGACGCCGCTGCCGCCGCCTGTGACGACAAAAACTTTGTTTTTTATTTTCATGGTTTCACCGTAAATTTGTATTGATATTTAAAAGCTTTTTTATTATAACGTCCAAGTGTTTAAAACACAACCAACTGTTGATATAGCATCAGCTGGGAAAGCAACGTTTTCCCGTAACATGTCGCGTAGTCAGCATAACGCGCCATCATGTCCGACCCAAAACAGGAGGGCGCTCGATCATGAAAGAAAATCAGCGGGTTCGA
Organism: uncultured Sporobacter sp.; assembly: GCA_963663605.2. Taxonomy (GTDB): domain Bacteria; phylum Bacillota; class Clostridia; order Oscillospirales; family Oscillospiraceae; genus Sporobacter. Next base: position 1,273,565 of record CAXXVF010000002.1, on the reverse strand, counting down.
TTGACAAAAAAGATGCTTCGGGAAAGTCTTGTCGGCCTGCTTGCGGAAAAAAGCATCCATAAGATATCCGTCAGGGAGCTCTGCGACAGAGCGGAGATCAACCGAACGACGTTTTACAAGTACTACGGCAGCCAGTACGACCTGTTCAAGGACATGGAAAACGAAGTGCTTACCAAGATCGAACTATATTTGAGCGCCGATCACGAACAAGCAGCCGATGATGAACAACGGCTTGCCGGGATTTTATTTTATTTCGACGAAAACCTTGAGTTGTGCAGGCTTCTCATCAACAATACGGTCGACTCCGTTTTTTTCGAAAAACTGATCAGCCTCACGATGATACGGCGGCTGTTGGGCGAACAGCTCGTTGAGGGGTATGCCAACGGCGACTCCGAGTATGTTTATCAGTTTGTTGTAAACGGCGGCTTCAACCTCGTTAAAAGGTGGATCAACAAGGAGAAGCGGGAACCCCCGGAAGCGATTGCCGGGTTATTGATCAAGACGGTATACAAAATATTCGCATGAAAAGTGACATGAAAAAATCCGCTATATCGAGACATAGCGGATTTTCAACGAAATGGCAATATTGGTGCATCACCTTTTGTCGCCCGGTTTGGAGATGAGTGCGATCACATACCCGAAGAACACGGCGGCGGCAATTCCGCCGGCGGCGGCGGTGAACCCGCCCGTGAAAATGCCGAGGACGCCCTTTTCGTTCACGGCCTTTTTTACGCCCTCGGCCAGCAGGTAGCCGAATCCGGTCAGCGGGACCGTCGCGCCGGCTCCGGCCCATTCCGCGAGCGGCTTATACACCCCGACGGCGCCTAAAAGGACGCCGGCGACGACATAGGACGTGAGGATTCGCGCAGGCGTCAGCTTCGTTTTGTCGATCAATATCTGCCCGATGAGGCACAGCGCGCCGCCGACGGCGAACGCTTTCAAGTATTCGAAAAAAACATCCATCGTACATCTCCTACTTTGTTGTTGAAAGCGCAACGGCGGTGCAGACGCTGGGATGCTCTCGCCCTGCAGCGTCGACGTCGGTGAGAGCAGCGCGCCGGTGGCTGCGAATAAGATTCTGTTCCACCGCCCGGCCTGCATGCCGGGGATCAGGTGGCCCGCCAGTACGCTGGCCGAACAGCCGCAGCCGGAGCCGCCCGCGTGGACGTCCTGATCGTCGCGGGAGTAGATCATCAGCCCGCAGTCGTTATAATTATGCGACAGGTCGACGCCGTCGTTTCTAAAGAAATCTATCAGTATGCCGGCGCCGAGCGCGCCCAGATCGCCCGTGACGATCAAGTCGTAGTCGGACGGGCCTAGCCCCAAATCAGCGAAATGGGCGTTGAGCGTGCTGTACGCGGCCGGCGCCATCGCCGCGCCCATGTTATTGGCGTCTTTAATGCCTTCGTCGACGATTTTTCCGGCCGTTACGTGTTTGACGTACGGTCCCGGTCCGTCGTTTTTCAGGATGACGGCGCCGGCGCCCGTCACGGTCCACTGGGCCGTCGGGGTGCGCTGCCCGCCGTATTCGAGCGGCAGCCGGAACTGCCGTTCCGCGCTGCAGAAATGCGACGATGTGACGGCAGCCGCGCAGTCGGCGAACCCGCCGTCGATTGTCATGGAGGCCAGCGCAAGGCTTTCGGCCATCGTGGAGCATGCGCCGTACAGACCGAAGAACGGGATGTTCGTCTCGCGCAGGCCGAACGCAGAACCGATGCACTGGTTTAAAAGGTCGCCCGCGAAGATGAATTCGACGGCCGACGCGGGCAGCTCGGCCTTTTCAAGCGCTTTGTTAAACGCTGTTTTCTGCATGGTGCTTTCCGCTTTTTCCCAGGTCTTTTCGCCGAAATACGCATCCTCGCTGACGAGGTCGTAACTGTCGCGCAGGGGGCCGTCGCCCTCTTTTTTTCCGACGACGCAGGCGGCCGCCGTAATCGACGGCGGATTCGGAAAACTGACGCTTTGTGCGCCGACATGCTTGATACTCGTGCTTCATCACCTCTTCAGCCGTTTATCATATTTATACTAATAATCAATAGAAACATTTATGAAACGTTCTATTGAATATTAGTATTAGGATTGACTGTTTGATTGGCAATAATGCGCGGTTAAAGCGGCAAAAAACATTTTTTTGAAAACGGCATACGGTCCGCGGTGAAATGCCGCAGCTGCCGATTGCCCGGCGTGAAATTGTATGGTATATTAGGGTGCAGCAGATTCATTGGAGGCGACAGTATGAGCATACTTCTGACCGGCGGAGCGGGATATATCGGCTCGCATACGGCCGTCGAGCTTTTAAATGCCGGCTTTGAGGTCGTCATTGCCGACAACTTTTCCAACAGTTCCCCCGAGGTCGTCAAACGGATCGAAGAACTGACCGGCAAGAGCGTTTCGGTTTTTAACGCGGACGCCGCCGACAAACAGGCGCTTGAAAACGTTTTCAAAAAAAGCCGCATCGACGGCGCGATCCATTTCGCGGGCTTCAAGGCCGTCGGCGAATCGGTGAAAGCCCCGCTGAGCTATTACCGCAACAATATAGACTGCGCGCTGACGCTTCTGGAGACAATGGCGCGCTTCGGCGTCAAAACGCTCATTTTCAGTTCCTCCGCGACGGTATACGGCACGCCGAAGAAGCTGCCCCTTACGGAGGATATGAAGACCGGGCCGTGCTCTAACCCGTACGGGAGCACGAAGCTGTTCATTGAGCAGATCATAAAGGACGCCTGCGCAGCGGACGATGGGCTCTCGGCCGTGCTGCTCCGGTATTTCAACCCCGTCGGCGCGCATCCGAGCGGCCGCATCGGCGAGGAGCCACGCGGCGTTCCGAATAACCTCATGCCGTTTGTTTCGCAGGTCGCCGTCGGGAAGCTTCCTAAGCTCAGCGTCTTCGGGAACGATTACCCCACAAAAGACGGCACGGGCGTGCGGGATTATATCCACGTCGTCGACCTGGCCCGGGGCCATGTCGCGGCGCTGCGCCACAGTCAGGCGCGGCGGGGCGTCGGGGTGTATAACCTCGGAACCGGCGTCGGATACAGCGTTTTGGATATCATAAACGCGTTTGAAAAGGTCAACGGCATAAAGATACCGTATGAAATCGCCGGGCGGCGGGAAGGGGACATCGCCGAGATGTATGCCGACTCGGGCAAAGCCGGTCGGGAGCTCGGTTGGGAAGCGTCCCTGACGCTCGAGGACATGTGCCGGGACGCATGGAACTGGCAGAGGTTAAATCCCGACGGATATTAATAAGCAGAACATAAAACTATATATATTCTTAGGAGGAACCCGCGTTGAGCAACACGAGAGAATCAAGACAGCGTTACGGATCATTTTCATGGCTGTGCCAGCAGAATCCGCCCCCGATGCCGCCCCGCCCGATTACGGCGCGGGAGAACTTAAAGCGTGTCTACGACGGCGAGGTGCCGTACTGGCTGCCCATATGGATGTACGACAACCAGTGGGTCTGGCCGGACGTCATTTTGGAGCATCCGATGTACGAGGCCGACGGCAAGGACTGGTTCGGCGTCGAGTGGGTCTGGGTCGAAGCGGTGCAGGGCAGTATGGTCAAGCCCGGGACGCGGCTTCTAAGCGACTTTTCCAAATGGCGCGAGGAGCTGGTTTTCCCCGACCTTGAAGCGGTGGACTGGGAAGGCGACGCGGCCTACCAGAAGGAGGTCTACGACCCGGACAGGCTGCACGTTTTCCATACGGCCGAGGGCTGTTTCGAGCGGCTGCACGAGGTCATCCCGTTTGACGAGGCGCTCGCGGCGCTCGTCGAGGAGCCGGAGGAAGTACAGGCGTTTTTCGAGGCGATCGCCGACTATAAGATCAAGGTGCTCGATAAGCTTTTCCAGTATTATGAGCCCATCGACACGATCATCTACGGAGACGATTGGGGGACGCAGCGCGCGGGCTTTTTCTCCGATGCGATGTTCAAGGAGATGATCAAGCCGCAGGCCAAGCGAATCATCCAGTATTTGAGAGGCCGGGGCAAATACGTTGAGCTGCACTCCTGCGGTCTGACACAGCAGTACATCGAGGACCTGGTCGATATGGGACTCACCGCGTGGACGCCGCAGGCGATCAACGACTTCGATATGCTCAAACGCGACTGGGGCGACAAGATGACGTTTACGATCCCCATCGCGGGGCTCGACCGGGAAGGCATCACGGAGGACGAGGCGCGCGCGCTCGTTCGCGCGTTCGTCGACAAGTATGCCGGCCGGGGCCGCGTTCTGGCATCCATCATGCTCCCCGACTCAAATATCAAGCGGGCGGCGTACGACGAGCTGTACACGTACTCCAGCGCCCACTACGCAAAACTGAGATAACAGAAAATCCCCGCCTTCCGGCGGGGATTTTATTAGCAGTACAGGTCATTTATTAAAGCCGAAAAACAGGACCGTTCCGGGGATAAAAAGAAGCATATGATGCACAGCGGCAAGCTTAATCAAAAAAAGTGTGCCAAACGGCAAGACAGCCGCAAACAGATTTGCCGCGCACAGATAATAAAAGCCGATCAGAAACAACCCGGCTCCCAGAATGATTTTTCGGAACGTTTGGTTGGTTATTCGAATGTCCTTCCACAAAGACAGGATGCTTAAAAATAAAACGGCAGCGCCGGAAAACCACAAAGGCCGGGCAAAGAATATGTATACATAATATATCAGCGGGTTAAAGCTGCCGGTTGCTATATCTTTGAAGTGCGGGACGAGAAAAATCTCAAGCAGGATAAATACGACGTTAACGGCTCCGGCTATAAAAATGAGCCTGCGGTATTTTACGGTTTCGCTTTTGTCCCGTCTCGCCGTTTTTCCGTAAATGAGCGTATTGACATCCGTGCCGAATGCCGATGCGATGGCGACGAGCGTATTGATATCCGGCTGCGTTTTGCCCGTTTCCCAGTTTGATACAGCCTGCCGGGTCACGCTTAGCTTTTCCGCCAGTGTTTCCTGGGAAATGCCGTCGCGCGTCCTGAGCCGCCGGATGTTTTTGGATACAGCGTTCATAAATTCACCCCTCGCTTAGTTAATAATAGCGTTTGTACAAAGTTTTGTCACGCAATGATCCATTGCTGTTAAGTATTTAGCGGAAATAGGGATGGACGAGGAAATATTCATTCAACATAAACGGGGCGGCCTATGGCCGCCCCGTAAATTTAACTGCTTTATTTCGTGTAATACAGTACGCCCAGGCAGATCGGCCCGCAGTGGTTGGAGATTGTGCAGCCCGCGTGCGAATCGACAATTTCCTCAAAACTGCCGTAAGACTTGACGGCTTCAATCACGCTGTCGACGATCTTCTGCGGCACGGCGTCGGGATGCGTGATAAAAATGCGCCGGTAGTCGATGTCGTCCCGGTCTGACAGCCGGTCCTTCACATATTGAAGAATGACCTTGTCGAAATTGCCGCGGTATTTTTTCCCGACCTGCATATGGCCGTCGACAACCTCGATGCAGGGCTTGAGCTTAAGGACATTCGCGCCGAGCGCCGCGACGCCCGAGCACCGGCCGCCCTTGTACAGATACAGCAGGGAGTCGATTATAAAGCTGGCGTTTACCTTTTTTGCCATCTCGCCCAGCTTTTCGATAATCTCCTCGGGCGGTAAGCCCGCCTCGGCCATGATCGCTGCGTCCAGCACGATATGTCCGATTCCTGAGGAGAGGTTTCGCGAATCGAAGGCATAGACGTTGTCAAAGTCCTCTGCGGCGATGACGGCGTTCTGGTAGCAGGCGGAAAAGTCACTGCTGATGCTTATGTAAATGACGGCATCGTATTCCTTGGAAAACGCCTCGAACTTCTCCTGGAAGTCGGACACATTGACCGCCGACGTGTGCGTCACGCCCTGTCCGCTTTCGACATAATCAAAGATGTCCTGAGGCTGGATTTCGATACCGTCCAAGTATTCATTGTCGCCTTTGATGATGGTGAGCGGGAAAATATGGATATCATGCTTTTCTAAGAGATCTTTCGTCAGATCGCATGTGCTGTCTGCCGTTATTTTTATACGCATGGATCCTCCTCCTTTTGTGTCTCATTATACGATGCCGGAATGCTTTATGCAATAGAAACGTTCGCCCGGCTGCCAAAAAACGCCTGTTAAAAACACCGCCGCCCCGATGCGCCGTGACCGGCAGACGAGCGGCGTTTATGACTGAAAAAAACTTACTTACCGGGCCCATCCCAAAGCGTGCCCGACGGCCTTATGCCAGCCGTCCAGCAGGGTTTGGCGCGTATCGCCGCCGAGCGCGGGGTCAAAGCGCCGGGCGCACCGCCATAGGCTTTTAAGTTCCTCCGGACCGCTCCATACGCCGACGGCGAGACCGGCCAGGTAGCACGCGCCGAGCGCAGTCGTTTCAAACACCTCCGGCCGCTGTACGCTCCGTCCGAGGATATCGGCCTGAAACTGCATCAGAAAACCGTTTTGCGAAGCGCCGCCGTCCACGCGCAGCGTGTCCATGCGCACGCCCGTGTCCGCTTCCATCGAAGCCACAAGGTCGAAAGACTGAAACGCGACAGATTCCAGCGCCGCGCGGATGATATGTTCGCGCTTCGTGCCGCGCGTGATGCCGACGATGAGGCCTCTGGCGTACATGTCCCAGTACGGCGCGCCGAGGCCCGTAAACGCCGGGACCAGATAAACCCCGCCGGAGCCCGCGACTTTGGCAGCCAGATATTCGCAGTCGGCGCTTTCGGAGAAAAAGCGCATCTCGTCGCGCAGCCACTGGACGACCGCGCCGCCGGTGAAGACGCTGCCTTCCAGCGCGTAGCCCACGCCGCTAACTGTCGCTGCGATCGTCGTGATGAGCCCGTTTTTGCTGACGACCGCTTCTTCGCCCGTATTCATCAGGAGGAAGCAGCCGGTGCCGTATGTATTCTTGGTTTCCCCCTTATAAAAGCAGGTCTGGCCGAAGAGCGCCGCCTGCTGGTCCCCGGCCACGCCTGCGATGGGGATAAAGACGTCCTGTATCGGTACGTGCCCGTAGATGCAGCTGGATGCGCGGACTTCGGGGAGCATCGCGCGCGGTATATCCATCAGCTTCAGGAGCTGATCGTCCCACTCGAGCGTATGGATGTTGTAGAGCATCGTCCGGCTGGCGTTCGTGCGGTCGGTCAGGTGCACGCGGCCATTTGTCAGCTTCCACATGAGCCATGTATCCACCGTGCCGAACAGCAGCTCGCCCTGCTCGGCCTTTTCCCGCGCGTCTTTGACGTTGTCGAGGATCCACTTTATCTTGGGGCCGGAAAAGTAAGCGTCCGGCACGAGCCCGGTTGATGCGCGGATGGTCTCGCCGTGCCCGCCGCGCACGAGCGCGTCAACGATACCGGACGTCCGCCGGCACTGCCAGACGATGGCGTTATATACCGGCCGGCCGGTCGCTTTTTCCCATACGACGGTCGTTTCGCGCTGGTTGGCGATGCCGACGGCGGCGATGTCGCGGATATCGACGCCGCTTTTGGCCACGGCCTCCATCATGACGGAATACTGCGATGAGAAGATCTCCATCGGATCCTGTTCGACCCAGCCCTCGCGCGGATAGACCTGCGCGAATTCGCGCTGCGCGCAGGAGACAATGTTCTGGCGGCTGTCGAAGAGGATGGCGCGGGAACTTGTCGTGCCCTGGTCGAGCGACAGGATATATTTCATCATGACCGGCTCCTTTTGTGATCGGATATCATCATGGTAGCCGCTTTTTCCCGCCGTGTCAATTGCGCGGATGCCGGGAGATTGACTTTTTAAGGTAAAGAGACTATAATCCGGATAGTTATGAAAGGCGGGTGAGACCGTGAAAGCAAAAAATGTCCGGGTAGCCGTTGTTCTCGCGGCCGCGTTGTCCGCCTTTGTTTTATACCTGTGCCTTTCGATCACGGACATCACGCCGGTTTTTATAGCCGTTCTGTTCACGGCGGCCGCCGCAGCGGCTCTCACGATACCGGCCGCGCGCGCGTTCGTGTCGGTCAAGCTCAGCACGCAGAAAACAGAATAGTCTCCGTTTAAGATTCAGCAGTCAGACGCCGTGGATTTTCCATGGCGGTGCTGCTGTTTTTCCATGTCCAAAATAAACCGGAAACGGAGATTTATAATGGTCAACCTTAAAAATATCGAATATGATTTAAAGCGCTACCGGCGCATATGCGATGCGGTCAGAGCCATGGACTGTTCCGACCTCTCAGACGATGCGCTCCGCCGCCGCTCACTTAAGCTGCGGGCGCGCGCTGCGTCCGGGGAAGCGGCACAAGCGCTGATAGTCGAAGCGTTTGCCCTCGTATACGAAACGGTACGGCGCGCGCTCGGCATAACGCCGCATGACAATCAGCTCATGGCGGCGGCCGCCATGGCCGACGGCTTCGTCATCGAACTCGCCACCGGGGAGGGGAAGACGCTCGCCGCCGTTTTCACGGCGTATTTAAAGGCGCTTTCCGGCAAGGGCGTCCATGTCCTCACGTTCAACGATTATCTGGCGCGGCGCGACGCCGGCTGGATGGGGCCGGTGTATGAAAGGCTGGGGCTTACGGTCCGGCACATCTGTGAGACTTCGGATACGAACGAACGCTGCCGGGCGTACGCAGCGGACGTCACATACGTCACCGCGCGGGAAGCGGGATTTGACTATCTGCGCGGATTTCTCGTCTTTTCGCCGGACGACCTCGCGCACCGGCCGTTTCATTTTGCCGTCGTTGATGAGGCCGACTCCATACTGATCGACGAGGCCCGCATCCCGCTCGTCATCGCGGGCGATACGCCTGCCGGGACCGATATCGAGGAAAAACTGTACCGCATCGCGGCCCAAATGAAGCCCGACGTCCATTTCAAAACCGATGAAAACGGCAGCGTTGTCTATCTTGAAGAGGCGGGCATCGCGTTCCTTGAAAAAGAACTGGATTTGGACGACCTGTATGACGACGGGAATCTGGATATCGCATCGAAAGCCGTCGTTATCGTGCAGGCGGAGCACCTGCTCAAAAGGGACGTCGACTATATCGTCAGAGACGGGGAGATCCTGCTCGTCGACGAATACACGGGGCGCGTCGCGCTGGGCCGGCAATGGTCGGAAGGGCTGCACGAAGCGGTAGAGCTCAAGGAAGGTCTGAAACCGAAGCATAAAGGCAAGGTGCTCAACAGCATAACGCTTCAAAACTTCCTGCGGCTGTACCCGGATTTCGCCGGTATGACGGGCACGGCCGTACAGGCGGCGGCTGAATTTCTGCGGTTTTACGACCGGAGCGTCGCCGTCATACCGCCCGATAAACCCTGTATCCGCGCGGATAAGCCGGACGTCATCTTCACCCATAAAGAGGCCAAATACTCCGCCGTGGTTTCGGAAGCCGTCCGGGCGCATGCATCCGGCAGGCCGGTGCTCATCGGCACTTCGAGCATCGACGAATCGGAAAAGCTGGCGGAAATGCTTCGGCCGCGCATTCCCGGCGTTGCCGTGTTAAACGCTAAAAACGACGCGGAGGAGGCCGGGGTCATCGCAAACGCGGGGCGGCCCGGAACCGTTACGATTTCGACCAATATGGCAGGCCGGGGCGTCGATATCCGGCTCGGCGGCAGGGATGGGGAGGACGCGGAAGAAGTCCGCAGGCTCGGCGGCCTGTATGTCATCGGGACGAACCGCCACGAGAGCGTCCGTATCGACAACCAGCTGAGGGGACGCGCCGGACGTCAGGGCGATCCGGGCGAAAGCCGGTTCTTTATCAGTCTGGAGGACGACCTTGTCGTCCGGTACGGGCTTTACGAGAGCATCCCCGAAAAACTGCGGGACGTTTATCAGGATGCGCCCCTTAAAAACCCCCGATTTCAAAAAGCGGTCGTGCATACGCAAAGGGTCGTGGAAGGCCAGATGTTCGACGCGAAAGTAACGCTGTTTAAATATGCGGGCATCGTTGAGGACCAGCGGCGGCTCGTCCATAATAAAAGGGAAGACATCCTGCACGGACGCGTGAGCGCGTCCATACTGAAAACTGAAGACCCCGCGCTCTATAAAGCGCTGCTTGCGCAGGCGGGAGCGGCGGAGCTGGACCGGGCGGAGCGGCTGATCACGCTTTATTCGATGAACCAATGCTGGGCCGACCATCTGCTGTTTTTGGACAGCGTACAGGACGAGGCGCAGATGATCGGGCGCGTTAAAGGCGACCCGCTCATGCACTACAACAAAAAACTCATTGAAGGCTTTGAAAGCCTTGAAAAAAACATCCGGGAATTGGCCGTCGGACTGTTTCGGACAGCCGTCGTCCGGGACGGCGTGATCGACCTTGACGAGATGGGCGTTCACGGCCCGACGTCGACGCGCACGTTCATGGTGCACGACGGGACGGAGGGTTTCGGCTTTTTAGGCGGCATCGGGGACATCGGGGCTGCATTTTCCGCACCGCTGTATTTTCTGAGCCTGCTGTTTGAAAAGCTGAAAAAGAAATAGTAAAAAATATTATGGTAATGTAAAACAAAAAAGCTGCTCGTAAATGAGCAGCTTTCCTATGTTATGTTCTTTACTGTGCGATATCCTCGTATACCGACACGCGCTTGCGGTCGTGCCCGAAGGCTTCGTAACGGACTTTGCCGCTCTTGAGGGCGAACAGTGTGTCGTCGCTGCCGCGGCCGACATTCGTGCCCGGATGGATCTTCGTGCCGCGCTGACGGACGAGAATGTTCCCGGCCAGCACGAACTGCCCGTCGGCCCGCTTGGGACCAAGGCGCTTGGACTTGCTGTCGCGGCCGTTTTTCGTAGAACCCATACCTTTTTTATGTGCCATAGCTTACACCTCCAACTTCAGTGTTTTCCTCAAAAATCTCTTATACGGAGATCTTGTCAATCTGTACTTTCGTATAGGGCTGTCTGTGGCCCTGTTTCCTGCGGTAGTTCTTTTTCGGATGCATCTTATAGACGATGATCTTCTTCGATCGCCCGTTTTTAACGATTGTCCCGGTCACGGTCGCGCCTTCTACTACGGGCGTGCCGATGTTCTGGACACCGTCGCCAATGACGGCGAGAATTTTGTCAAAAGTAACTTTTTCTTCGGCGGACAGCGGAAGTTTCTCGATGTAGACGACGTCGCCTTCGCTGACGCTGTACTGCTTTCCGCCGGTTTCAATGATAGCGTACATACTTAATTCACCTCTTGATTTTAGAGACTCGCTCTCGGGGCGGAAAACCATGTTTTCGCTTACGGCCCGTTCAAAGCGGCCTTGACAGTTTACCATTTGAAAATTCAATTGTCAATACAAATAATTCATTTGGCGTACATCATCCCCACGATCCGCCGCACGAAGGACGCCGGCACAATGCGTTTGATGAACATCTCAAGCTTGGACATAAAGCCGATGGCGTAATAGGGCTTTACGCGCTGCTTCAAAGCGATAGCGCTGATCCTGTTTCCGACAGTTTCCGGATTCATGCCGTTATTCTCATCGCGCTCCATCACGCCGACCGACCGGCCGATACGCCCGCCGTAGACGTCGTCCCCGTCGTGGAATTTATACCTGACGGGTTCTGTCTTTGTATCGCCCGGCAGGATGGCGCACACGCTGATGCCGAACGGTTTTACTTCGTTGTGGAGGGCGACCGTAAAGGCGCTGACCGCCGCTTTGGATGCCGAATAATAAGCCTGAAACGGTATTGGGAAGGGGGCGGCCATCGAGCTCAGGCAAACGATCCGTCCGATGCCCGCTTCTCGCATGTGTGGCAGGACGGCGCGCACCGCGTTGACCATACCGAAAAAATTGAGATCCATCAGTTTCTTGATTTCGCGTTGTTCCATGAATTCGACCGCGCCCGATAAAACGGTACCCGCGTTGCACACGAGTATATCTATTTTGCCCTCGCGCTCGATAATTCCGGCAACGGCGGCTTCGACGGCCGGTTCGTCCGTCACGTCGCCCGTGATATGTGTGACGCCGGGATTATGGATGTCGCGGCGGCTTATTTCGTATATCTTGCAGCCCTTTTCGGCAAAGCTTTTAGCCGCTGCATACCCGATGCCCTTGCTGCCGCCTGTAAGTAAGACAACTTTAGACAACCTATCCCACCAGTACTTTCTGGATGATGTCCATCGCCTCGTCTAAAAGAGGCTCCGTGAGCGTGGCCATATAGCTTGTGCGCAGGAGGCATTCGTTTTGCGGTGTGGCCGGCGGCAGGGCCGGATTGACGTAAACACCCGCGTCATAGAGCTCCTTTGCTTTGATGAGCGTATGGATGGTTTCGTATGTATAGATCGGGATGATCGGCGTCGAGGAGACTTTTATCTCCAGGCCGCGCTTTATGAGCCCGTCACGCGCGTAGGCAGACAGCTGAAGCAGCCTCGCGGAGATTTCGGGATGCGCTTTCAGGTGCCGGAGCGCCGCGAGCGCCGTCGCGCAGTTGGCCGGCGTCATCGAGGCGGAGAAGATGAAAGGCCTCGAGTTGTGACGTACAAAGTCGGAGATCTTGTAGTCTGCGGCCATATAGCCGCCGAGACTCGCCAGCGACTTGCTGAACGTGCTCATGAGGATATCAACCTCATCCGTCAGTCCGAAATGATCCGCCGTCCCGCGCCCGCCGTTTCCGAGGACGCCGAGCCCGTGGGCATCGTCCACCATTGTGCGGGCGTTGTATTTTTTAGCCAGCTTAACGATTTCGGGAAGCTTAGCGATGTCGCCGCCCATGCTGAACACGCCGTCTGTGACGATGAGTTTTCCGGCGCTTTCCGGGATGTTCTGAAGCACGCGCTCCAGATCTTCCATATCGCTGTGCAGGTAACGCACCATTTTGCCGAAGCTCAGGCGGCAGCCGTCATAGATGCTCGCGTGGTTTTCGCGGTCACAGATGACGTAATCGCCGCGTCCGACGACCGCGCTGATGATGCCGAGGTTGGACTGAAAGCCCGTTGAGAACGTGACGGCGGCCTCCTTGCCGACAAAATCGGCCAGCTCCGCCTCCAGTTCCAGATGCATCTCCAGTGTACCGTTTAAAAAGCGCGAGCCGGAGCAGCCCGAGCCGTATTTTTCAAAGGCTTTGATACCGGCCTCGATGATGACCGGATGCGTCGTCAGCCCAAGGTAGTTGTTCGACCCGAGCATGATCCGGCGTTTGCCTTCCATGACGACCTCGACGTCCTGCCGGGACTCCAGGGCGTGAAAGTACGGATAGATACCCTGGTTTCTCGCATCGTCGGCAGCAGTATAGCTATAGCATTTGTCAAAGATATCCACAGTTGTCACCCCATCCGCCGCTGCGCGCCGGCTGCAATTAATATATGATACTAAATATTAGTATGACGGTCTTATCCCGCGCAGTCCGTGACGATAAGACGCCTTCCCCCCGGCCGAAATAAACAGCCGATTTAAGAATAGTCTGTATGCTCTCTCCTGTCAACCCAAAAATTGAGTCGTTTAGCCATGCAGCGCCGAAAAAACGCCGGCAGGCAGTACGGTTACTGCTGCCGGCGTTTTTAGTAAACACCCTGTTATTCGACGATCACTTTTGTGTCCCGGGCAATGACGAGTTCTTCGTTCGTGGGGATGACGAGTACCCGGACGGAGGAGCCTTCGCCGGTGATATCGCCGAGCTTGCCCTTGAAATCGTTTTTCTCCTCATCGATGTAAATGCCCATGCCGTTCAAATGGCGGATGATGCCCGAGCGCGTCAGCGGTCCGTTTTCGCCGAGGCCGGCAGTGAATACGATGGCATCCGTGCCGTTCATGGCAGCAAGATACGAGCCGATATATTTGGCGCAGGCGTAATTGAAGCATTCGAGGGCCAGCTTGGCGCGTTCATTGCCCTCTGCGGATGCGTCCTCAAGGTCTCTGAAATCGGAGGATACGCCCGATATGCCAAGGACGCCCGATTCCCTGTTGAGCACATCCATGACCTGATGCAGAGAGAGGTCTTCGTAGTTGGCCATGGATTCAAGGATGGCCGGGTCGATGCTGCCGCAGCGCGTGCCCATCGGAAGGCCTTCCAGCGGCGTGAGGCCCATGGTCGTATCGATGCATTTGCCGTCCTTTATGGCCGCGAGCGACGAACCGTTTCCGAGGTGGCAGGTGATGAGCCTGGAGCCCTCCATGGGCATGCCGAGAACTTCCAGTGCTTTTTGGGAAACGTACCGGTGGGATGTGCCGTGGAAGCCGTAGCGGCGGATGCCGTATTTTTCATAGTACATGTAGGGGATTGGATAGATATATGCATATTTGGGCATTGTCTGATGGAAAGCGGTGTCGAAGACGGCGACCTGCGGTACGCCCGGCATGGCTTTCTGACAGGCCTTGATGCCCATGAGATTGGCAGGGTTATGAAGCGGGCCGAGCGGGATGCATTCGGTGATCGCCGCGATGACGGAGTCGTCTACAAGTACGCTCTCGGAGAATTTCTCTCCGCCGTGCACGACCCGGTGGCCGACCGCGCCGATCTCGCCCAGAGTGTCGATTACGCCGTACTCCTTGCTCGTAAGCTTTTCGATAACTGCGTTGATCGCTTCCGAGTGCGTGGGCAGAGCGATCTCCGCCTTGAATACAGGCTTGTCGTCCTTCAAGGGCGTGTGCTTGAGCCGGCCGTCGATGCCGATGCGCTCGCATATGCCTTTGGCTGCGACCGTTTCCGTCTCCATATCGAAGAGCTGATACTTAAGTGACGAACTGCCCGCGTTGATGACTAATACATTCATTTTCCAAACCCCTTGATTTAGTGATATAATGGATAACACGATGAATATCATCCGGATGACGCTTCATCCGGATAAAGCGTTAAGACGTGAAATAACAATCGGTATTGTATAACTATAATTGTAAAATATCAAGAATTTTTGTAAAATAATATGCTTTTTCGATAAAATGGAGAGATGGCATTGAAAACAGCAGGTATCATTTGTGAATATAACCCGATTCATAACGGCCATATAAGGCATATCGCAGAAACACGCGCCCGCCTCGGCGCGGACTCGGCCGTCGTCTGTCTCATGAGCGGCAACTTTGTCCAGCGGGGCGATTTTGCCGTTTTCAATAAGCACGCCCGGGCGGCGGCAGCCGTAACCGCCGGCGCCGACCTTGTAATCGAACTGCCCCTTCCGTATGCGCTCTCCTCTGCGGAGGGATTTGCACTCGGCGGCGTGCGCCTCTTAAACGCGCTGGGCGTTGTCACGCACCTCTCGTTCGGCAGCGAGGCGGGGGAGACCGCCTGCCTTTTAAAAGCCGCGGACTGTCTCCTAAGCGAAGCGGCGTCGGAACAGATACGCGCGGAGCTTATAAGCGGCGCGTCTTACGCAGCCGCGCGGTATCTGGCCGCACGGCGCCTCATAGGGGATGAAGCCGACGTTCTGAAATCGCCCAACAATATCCTCGGCGTGGAATATCTCAAAGCGCTCCGCGCGACGTCGTCCGGGATGGCGCCCGTCACCGTAAGGCGGCGCGGCACGGCGCATGACGGCGCCGGGCCGGAATCGGCCTCGTATCTGAGGAAGCTGCTGGAAGACGGCTGCGCTCCGTGGCATCTGATGCCGGAGCGCGCATCGGACGTATTCAAAGAAGAGATCGCTTCCGGCCGCGGCCCCGTTTTCATAGATGCATCAGACACGGCGGTTCTGTCGCGTCTGCGGATGCTTCCGGCTGCAGCCTTTAAGAGCCTGCCGGACGCATCGGAGGGCCTGGAAGACCGGCTGATGCGTTTTGCCCGGACCATGCCGACGCTCCGGTCGGTCTTGCAGGCGGCCAAGACGAAGCGGTACGCGCTGTCGCGCCTGCGCCGGATGGTGCTGTGTGCCGCGCTGGGCATCACGGCCGGGGACGTCCGGCAGCCGCCGCCGTACATCCGCGTACTGGCCCTGAACAACACGGGCAGGCTGCTTCTGCGCGGCATCAAAGAGCGTGCGTCCCTGCCGGTCATCACAAAGCCGTCTGCGGCCAAATCGCTCGGCGGACCGGCGCGGACGATGTTTATGAAGGGTTCCGACGCTACCGATCTGTATGTACTGGCGTATCCCGGACCGGAAAACAGGTCGGGCGGCCAGGAGTGGACAACGAGCCCGTACGTTTTGTGAATACCGTACGGAAGCCCGGTTATATGTCGTGTCAAACAGACTTTAGAATAAAGCATGAATGAGGGAAAAACAATTGACTGAAGTCAGGTTTTGCGTGAAGGCGGACAACAGGTCGTTCAAGTATGCCGTTATCATTGCCAGGTATAAGGGAAAATGGGTCTTCTGCAAGCACCGGCAGCGCGATACATACGAATGCCCGGGCGGACACCGGGAACCGGGCGAGGCCATCCTCGACACGGCGAAAAGGGAACTGTGGGAGGAGACCGGCGCGCTGGAATACGCCCTGCGCCAAATCGCGCCCTATTCCGTTTCGCAGGACGGGGATGAGACGTTCGGCATGCTGTACTTTGCCGAAATCAGCCGATTCGGCCCGCTGCCGGAAATGGAGATGGAAAGAATCGAGCTGTTTGAAACGCCGCCGGAAGCATGGACATATCCGATCATACAAAAACAGCTGTTTGAAGAAGTCCGGCGGACCCTTTAAACGCAAATAAAAAAGGTGCTTTTATGACCCGTCATAAAAGCACCTTTGCTTTTTCACCGTTATGTTATCACAATTGTGCCCAAACATCCATCGTAAGATTTCATGATAATGCAGCAGGTTTTACGGTGGTTTTCATCACATTGTGTATCTATCTGCCGCCGCCGTCATCCGGTTTTGAGGTCCCGTCGGCAGCGCGCCCTTTCTTTTCAAGCCGTCCGAGTGGGATGTATACGACGAAGATCATGGTGACAAAACAGGCCAGCCCGCCGATTACGTTCGAGACCGGCTCGGCCAGGAACACGCCGTCCGCGCCCAAACCCCACAGGCGCGGCAGAAGGACGGTCAGCGGCGCGACGATGACGGCTTTTCGCAGCAGTGAGAAAAATATGGCCATTTTCGCTTTGCCCAGCGCCTGAGAGACGGTCTGTCCGGACATCTGAAACGCCATGAAGACAAACGCAGAGAAATAAACCCGAAAGGCCGGTACGCCGTTTGCTATCAGCGCGGGATCGCTGTTGAAGATGCGGATGAACGCCGCGGGGAAGAGCATGATGAACGCCCACGGCACGGCGGCGGCGATGAACGCTGCCGTTGAGGAAAACCGGATGCCCCGGCGAATGCGGTCATACATCCCCGCGCCGTAATTGAAGCTGAGAACGGGAACCGAGCCGCTGCCGATACCCATCATACCGACGGTCGCCATCTCCCGGATGGCGTTGACGGCGGTCATGACGCTCACGTACAGGTTCCCGCCGTACGCCATGAGCGTCTTGTTGCAGACAATCTGCACAAGGCTGTTCGTGAGAAACATGATGAAGCCGGAAACGCCGAGCGCAAGTATCCGCCCGACGGTTTTCGCCTTCAGGCGGAACTCTTTGAAGCGGAGCTTTACGATCGCTTTTTTGCCCGTCAGGAAGCGCAGGACCCACACGGCCGAGCACGTCTGGGCCAAAACGCTTGCCAGCGCCGCGCCTTTAACGCCCATGTTCAGCAAAAAAATGAAAACGGGATCGAGCGCGATGTTGACGACGGCGCCGACGGCGACCGTCAGCATGCCCGTGCGCCCGAAGCCCTGCATGCTGATAAACGGATTCATCCCGAAGCTGATCATGACCATAACCGTTCCGAGCAGGTATATCGACATATAAGCGTCGGCGTACCCGATCGTCGCGTCGTCCGCCCCGAACAGATAAAGAAGCGGGCGCTTGAAAATGAGGCACAGCACGGTCAGCGAGACGGCGAGAAGCATGAGAAGGGCAAAAGCGTTGCTCATGATGTGTTCGGATTCCCTGAGATCGCCGCGGCCGCGCGCCATCGAGCCGAGCGGCGCGCCGCCGGTCCCGCACAAGCTGGAAAAGCCCATTATAATCGTGATGATCGGGAGCGCGATCCCCATGCCGGTAAACGCCAGACGTCCGTCCGCGATGTGTCCGATATACATCCGGTCGACGATGTTGTACAGGATGTTGATCAACTGGGCGGCCGCCAGCGGGGCGGCCAGCTTCAGGATGGCTTTTGAAACGCTGCCCTTCGAAAAATCGTTTTGCTGCCGCCCAGGCAGCTGCTCCTGCTGTTGCTGTTGTCTTTGGCTATCCATGCGCCGCCCGCCTTTTCATTCTTCCCAATCCGCACGGGTAATTTGATTTTTCCCGTTTCTTTTGGACCGATACAAGGCATTATCAACACTGCTGAACATCGTGTCGAAATCCCTTTTATCTTCCAGTATCCCGATGAGATAACCTCCGCTGAAAGTGAGGCCCTGTTTCGTTTTACCTACCAGAAGGCCCGACATATCCTCCTGGCAATGTTTTATTTTATCCATGAGGACTTCACGCTGACAGTCACAAACGGCAACAATAAATTCATCGCCGCCATATCGATAGACATTTTGATTGAAGAAATACTGCTGCAAAATCCGGGTGAATTGCTTTAACGCGCTGTCTCCGCTGTCATGACCGTATGAATCGTTCATTTCTTTGAAACCGTCGATATCGATCAGCATTAAAAACAAATTTTTACCCACGAAACCCTGTAAGTCAAGAGACAGGCAATGCCTGTTTTTGACATTTGTCAGCTTGTCGTAAAGCGACATTTTTCTGAGTTCTTTGTTTAGTTTCTCAAATTCAACGCGCGCGGTTATATCGGATAATTTTGTGTGATATCGTGCAATGCAAATCAGTATGACTATAAACCATAGCACAATATAGTTTGTCAGGATCGCTTTTGCCGCGCCGTTGATGAAGAACAAAACGGCATAAAAAACAGCAAAAAGGCCGGTAAAAAACAGCGTGGAAACAACCGGCTTTAAAAAGCCGAATCCGGCCACGCAGATAACGATCGTTACAAATACAAAAACCTGCTCCCCGTTCAAGTAATCCACGGCAGAGATGAGCATGCTCCATATGACGGAGACGGCGCTGTAGCCAAGCCCTATCAACATAAAAACCTTGTGGCTGGTTACATTTTTTGTCGCGTGCCCGGACAGGAAAAACCACACGACGCTCAATGAGAAATAACTTATGTAGCTCCATAAGCGGAGCATATACCAATCAGA
Source organism: uncultured Sporobacter sp. (assembly GCA_963663605.2). GTDB lineage: Bacteria > Bacillota > Clostridia > Oscillospirales > Oscillospiraceae > Sporobacter. Next base: position 1,254,519 of record CAXXVF010000002.1, on the reverse strand, counting down.
GGATCGATTTCCGAATAACCCGTACCGTATAAGCATGAAAGCTTCAAAGATCATTACAATAATGGACAGCATACGGCAGAACCGCATGTTATCCAGATCGATTCTTCTTTCAATTCCCGGATCAAGTTTCTCAAGGAATAAATACGCTCTTAATTTTTCTGTCATAAAACCTATCTCCAAGATCTTGATGTTATACACACTGGCTGAAATGCATATCACGAAATCGATTTAAACATTTATTGAGGCAATGTCTGCAGCCGGAAAGTGTCTTTCTTCTCCTAAGGATACAGAATTTGTTATGTTTTCGCAATGTAAGATTGTTAAAAACAACGCAGACAAGTGATAAATATAACCCGACAAATGTCACAAAACGGCAAGAGAAGGGAAGCCGAAGGCCCGCCCTTGGTGCAAATATTGTCGTTTTTTCTTTTCCCGCCGCGCCTCAATAACTTTTCCCGCCCGCCGCCCAAAAAAATATGGGACTGGCGCCCCCAAGCCGGTAGCAATAAGGGATTCGCCCATAGGCAAAACACGGATTGCGCCCATCATACAGGAAAAGCATTCATATGAACAAGAAAAGTTGACTATTTAAACAAGGTGTTTTATAATTAAAAAAAACTGATTTGCGCTTGTTTTCTACGTTATTCCTGAAATACTCATAAATTCAATACAGGAAACAGGCAAAGAAGCCCTTGAAATATCCGGATTATCCGGTGTTTTCAAAGGCTTTTGTTTTTGTGCGGGAGGGTTTTGCGTGGCGATATCGACAAAAAGAAGGCCGGCGATAAACCAGGGAATAAAAGAGATCATTGAAAGCAAAAATCTTACTGCTAATTTTCAGCAGATTGTTTCCGTCAGCAGGAAATCAGTCATTGGAGTGGAGGGGCTCATCCGCTACACCAATCCGGATACGGGCGATAACGTTGTTCCGAGCGAGATCTTCGCGGCGGCCAGGGCCGAGGATTTATCCCTTGAAATGGACAGAACATGCAGGACCGTCATACTTGAAGAGTTTAGCAAAGTACACCGAGATAATCCCGACAAAATTCTTTTCCTGAATATGGACACGGCTGTTCTTGAATACTCCGAGGGTTCGGGATATCTATTTGATCAGGTCCGACAAAACAACATCAATCCACGCAATATCGTCATCGAGATCAGCGAGATCAATGTTCTGAGCAACTCGAACCTTAAACGTTTTGTCGATACGTATAAGCGATACGGCTTTATGGTCGCGCTGGACGATGTGGGCACGGGTTTTTCGAATATGGACCGGATACTGCTCGTTAAGCCGGACATCATTAAGATCGATATATCGCTTGTTAAGAACATCCATATCGATTTTTACAAACAAGGTGTTTTCAAATCTCTTGTTATCCTGGCCAACAAAATAGGCGCGCTTGTTATAGCGGAAGGCGTTGAGTTTGAGGAGGAAGCCATTCAGGTATTGAGGCTTGGAAGTCATATGATACAGGGCTTCTACTTTTCCGTACCGGAACCACTCGTTGACGGATATAAACTGTTTTCCAATAATAAGATCGCCCTGCTCGGCAAAAAATTCAACGAATACATAAAAATGCAGAATACACAGAACAGGAATAAGAACAAAAAGCTCATCGACATCGTCAACCGGTCCGTCATGAAGCTTGGCGACAAGCGCCGCGATGATTACGACAAAGTGCTCAAAGATATCGTATCCGGATGTGAAACGATGGAATGCGCCTACATACTCGACAGCGCGGGCGTCCAGATTAGCAAGACGATCTGTGCGCAGAAAACCAGCGAAAACAATGAAAAACTGATTTTCTATTCGGCTAAAAAAGGCACGGACCATTCAATGGAGAAGTATTATTACCCGCTTTCTGAAAAAAGACGAAAGAGATGTATGACGGAACCGTACGTTTCGCTCGCTACAGGGAGTTTGTGCATCACGATTTCAACGGTGTTTTTCAATAAAAGCAGTGACAGGTGTATCCTATGCGCAGATTTCCAGACAGATGAAGATTTCTACAATATAGAACTGAGAGGGCCGGTGGTTAATCCGTCCGACCGGTTGGATCCGGAAGCAGGCATTATGCGCACAACGATGAGCGAAGAGCTCATTACCGACAGACTGACCGGCGCGTACAACAGGCGTTACATTGAAGAACGGCTGCCGATCGATATCTATAACGCCGTGACAAACAACAAGCCGCTATCAATAATACTGATCGACGTCGATCAGTTCAAGAACGTCAACGACCGGTTCGGCCATTTGGCCGGCGATCAGGTCCTGAAGGAATTTGTTGCGTGCTCAAGGCAATATATAAGAAACGGCGTCGATTGGATTGCGCGGTATGGGGGAGATGAATTCCTCATTATACTGAACAATGCCTCCGAGACGGTATCCAAAAGGGTGGCGGAATCGGTCCGGACGGCCTGTGAACGCGCAGGTGTACGGTATGAGGACAAAACGGTGCGTTTCACTGTGAGTATGGGCGTCTATACATCGCATCGACCGGGTATAACAATCGAAACGCTCATAAGACTGGCAGATAAAAACCTGTATGCAGCCAAAAAAGCCGGCAGGAACAGGGCGGTACAGGGGATCTGTGATACAGGACCTAAACAAAGCCCGCCATAAACATCCAGACCGCCGATACAGCGCCATACATAACGTTCAATAAAACACACAGTAACGCACCACAGCCCGCGGGGATTACCCGCGGGCTGTTTTTTACTGTTTAAATGTTTTCGATCTTATCCGTTTGGGTAATAGGACAAAGCCCTATATCTTATGGACGGTCGGGCGGGAATAGGAATAGACTGATATGTATATAAAGAAGAACGTTTTACAAAGCCTTTTTCAGTTCGGCGATATCGGCGGAATGGCTTTTTACGACCGTTTCAAGCGTATCGACCCTGCTCTCGAGGTTATCGACCTTATCCGGACGCTGCATGCGTTCCAACAGGAGGCGCTGGCCTTCCGCGAGCAGATTGAACTGTTTCGGGATGTCGTTCTCCATTAAGACTTTAAGCCGGTTTATATCCTGCTCCATTGTATCAAGCCGGGTTGTGTTCTGCTCGACACGCGTATCAAGCCGGTTTATATCTTTCTTAATCGGTTTGAGTTCTTCCCGGATTGCGTCCAACAGTTCATGATCCACTCAAATCACCCCATAGAAAATTATGCCAGCCAAAAAGCTGCGCCGCAAGCGCAAAACAGGATTTTTTACGGTCAGATTTTAGTTTCTACACCGCCGCTCTTTTGATTTTGTCGTAGAAGACCGGCAGGTTTTCTTCCAGGTTGTAGGATTTGTTGTCGGGGCCCGTCCAGATATGGAAAGTGGATGCGGTGTTGATAAGGTTGCCGCTGGAACTGTCGTACGTTTCATATATGAGTTCGAGTTTTTTCGCCGCGTACCGGCCCATGCGCGTTGTGATGTAAAGTGTCTGCGGGTATGTCGCAGGTGCTTTATACTGCAAATGCAGATCGACCATGGTGGGATTGACGTTCAGCGCATCCATATCCGAAAACGAAAAGCCGAGCTCTGTGAAAAAATCCATGCGTGCCATCTCGTACCAGATTGGGTAGACGGCGTGATGGACGACGCCCATGCGGTCGCAGTCGGGGTAGCGGACGTTGATCGTTGTTTTTGTCTGCAGCATAAAAGACTCCTTATGTTTTAAAAATTCCACCCGTCCTCCCGGCAGAGTCGCAGGGGCTCCGCCCCTGCGACCCCAACAGACGAAGGGCTGCGTATTGTATGTTTAAAGTTTCGCTTATGCGATATGAGGCGGTATTCAGCAGTAAAAGCCCGTCGGCGGGCTGAAAAAGAATAAACATATTGTATCTGTAATGCCCGATGAATGCAATATAAAAAAACAGGCATTGCGTCAGCTTTCGCAATGCCTGATTTTTTTATACGTTACGCCGCTTTTTTGTTTACGCTGTCTTCAATCATATCGAGCATGTTTTCAATCGAGATGCCGTAGCCGCGCGTCGGGTCGTTGACGAGGACATGCGTCACCGCGCCGATGAGCTTGCCGTTTTGTATGACCGGACTGCCGCTCATGCCCTGCACGATACCGCCGGTCTGCGCAATGAGTTCGGGATCCGTGACGCGCAGCATTATGCTGCGGCCGACGGCCTCCGCGCCCGTGTAGATGCGCGTGATCTCCACTTCAAATTCCTGAACGTCCGTGCCCGACACGTTTGAAAGAATGACAGCCGGGCCGGTCTTTATCTCGGCATCCTCGGCCACCGGCAGCGCCGTTTTGCCTTTGAGCATATCGTTTTTTTCCATTTTGCCAAAAATACCGCATGGCGTATTGACAGACAATGTGCCCAGTACGCTGTCCGCGTTGAAGGTGCCGTGCAGCTGGCCGGGCAGTCCCGCTTTTCCCTGCACGACGTCCGTTACGACGGAGCTTGTCACCGTACCCGAACGCATCGGAATCGAAATGCCGGACTCAATGTCGTTGACGGAATGGCCGAGCGCGCCGAAAAGGCCCGTTTCAGGGTCGTAAAACGTCAGCGTCCCGATCCCTGCGACGCCGTCGCGCATCCAAAGGCCGAGCTCGCAGTGCCCGTCCTGCGCCTGATGCGGGGTGACCATCAGTTCCAGGACGCTGCCCCTGCGCAATACCGTCACCGGTATCTGAGACCCGTCAAGCTCCGAGACAGCCGCTTTCATATCCTCGCCGGATGATATCGTCTGCGTCCCGATCTTTGTTATGATGTCGCCGGCCGAGAGCCCCGCGTCGCGTGCGGGCGACACGGACTTCCCATCGGCCAGGATCTCCGGTACGCCGACGACCATGACGCCCTCTGAGAGCATGTTGATGCCGACGGCGTTGCCCAGCGGCACGAGACTTTCCGCGTTGTACGCCATTGCCGTGCCGCCGGCCGTGCTCAAGACCGATAATGTCATTAAAAACAAGCAGATTCTTCCAATTTTTTTTCGTATTTTAATTAAGTTCCTCATATCATCCGTCCCCTTTTTGATAGTGAGGAATGAACATCGGTTTTGTCATTGTCTTCCTCCTGTAATTTCGCGTTGAAGCATTTTTAATATGTCCGCAAACGTAAAAAAAAAGCGCTTTCAAACAAAGACAATATATTTCTGCGTTGGAATCGAAGGCTTCGTGTTTCTTGTGATTATGGAGTTTTTGATGATAATGATGTATCAAATAACATGTCATGTCATAATTTTCTATTACAAGCAGTGAAAATTTGTATTTTTATGGAGAGTGGATTATGGCGCTTTATGACATTTTAAAAACGCTTTATCCGGGCTGTCGCAGCCCGCAGGTACAGCTGCTGCAGCTGGCGCTCACGCGGGCCGGATATCCGGCGGCTGCGGATGGGGTTTTCGGCCCGAAAACGGCGGCGGCGCTTAAAAGCTTTCAGGCGGACTACGGTCTCGCGCCGGATGGCGTCGCCGGACCGAGGACTTATCGGGCGCTCCTGCCTTTTATGACCGGTTATATCCGCTATGCCGTCAAGCCGGGTGACACGATGTGGAAACTGTCCTGGATGTACAAAACGCGTATCGAAGCCATCCGGACGGCCAATCCGGAGGTTGCGCCCGTAGCGATGCGGATCGGGCAGATGCTGACCATACCGCTCGGGTTTGACGTCGTGCCCGATTCGATCCGGTTTACGTCGACGGTTCTGGCCTTTTGCGCCGACGGTCTCGCGGCGCGGTACCCGTTTATAAACTCCGGCTGGGCCGGAACGAGCGTGATGGGCCGCAGGCTGCACCTTCTGTCTATGGGCTCGGGTTCCACGCGCGTTTTTTACAACGCCGCGCACCATGCAAACGAATGGATCACGACGCCCCTCGTCATGCGTTTCCTGGAGGAATACGCCGAGGCCTATGCGTCCGGCGGAACGATATTCGATCAGGACGCGCGCGCGCTTTTTGAAAAAACGACGCTGCTTCTCATGCCGATGGTGAATCCCGACGGCGTGGATCTCGTAACGGGTGAGCTCGATTCCGGGACGGATTACGACCGGGCCCGCGCCTTAGGCGAAAACTATCCGGACATCCGGTTTCCGCTCGGCTGGAAAGCAAATATCAACGGTGTCGACCTGAATCTGCAATACCCGGCTGGCTGGGAAAATGCGCGGGAAATCAAGTTTTCGCAGGGGTTCACAAAACCCGGTCCAAGGGACTACGTCGGCGCAGCACCGCTGTCACAGCCGGAAAGCCGCGCCGTTTACGACCTGACGCGTTCGAATAATTTTTCGCTGACCATCTCCTTTCACACGCAGGGCAAAGTCATCTATTGGAAGTATCTCGATTTCGAGCCGAAAAATTCATATGAGATCGCACAAAAATTTTCGGCCGTCAGCGGCTACGCCGTCGAGGAGACGCCGTACGCATCGGGATATGCCGGATATAAGGACTGGTTCATTTCTTCATATGACCGTCCCGGTTATACGGTCGAGGCCGGAGAAGGCGTATCGCCGCTCCCGCTGACGCAGTTTCCCGCCATTTACAGAGACTGTTTGGGCATTCTGGTAACAGGTATGGCGCCATAAGCAACCTAATGAATATTTATAAAACAAATGAATAAAGTGTGACGAAAAATGTCAGAAAAAGCTAAATAGTATCAATATCACAACCGAATGTTGCAAAAAATGGTATAGATTGTTATAAATTATAGTCTATAAATGTAGAAAAGCGGGAAGAAGGGAGGGATTTGCTATGCCCAAGCCATGCGGGGAAAACGGCGAGAAGAACCTTATCTCAACAAGACTCCGCACGCTGAGAAGGCGGTATGGTCTGTCTCAGCGTGCGTTGGCCTATCAGCTTCAGCTCAACGGCGTCGACATGGACAAAAACGTCATAACGCGGATAGAAACAAATAAAAGATACGTTACAGATCTGGAGCTGCACGCGCTCGCTTCTATATTTCAGGTTTCATATGACTATCTGATAGATGGCAACCCGAAAGGAAAAATATAGAAAAATTTTCCATTTTATACTTGCAAATGACGTCTGATTGTGCTAGATTGTTAGACAAGGCCGCAGATAAAAAGATAAGTTGCAATGCCGTGATGAAAAATCAATTACGGAGGAGATACGATGGAGAATAAAACGCGGGTCATTATTGCCGATGCCGGAGAAGAGTACAGGATGCTGCTGTATGAGATCCTGACTGCCGAAGGTGATTTTGAAGTTGCTGGCTGCACTGGAGACGGACTGAAGGCATATTCCCTCGTCCAGACGGAAAAACCGGACGTCTTGCTGACAGACCTGATTCTGACGGGTCTGGACGGGTTGGCGGTGCTTGAGAAAATCTCCGAACTGCCGGACAGCGAGAGGCCGGCCGTCATTATTATTTCAGGATTTTCAAGCGAACATACGCTGATGGAAGCGTCAAATCTCGGAGCGTCCTATTTTATGCAGAAGCCATGTGACATTCCCGCACTCCTGACACGGATCCGTATGGTGTCCGGCAAAATGCGCCAGACAGGCACGGTGGTCGCCACGTCGGTGAAACCGACGCGGCAGGAGCAAAGCCTGGAAAGCCTCGTAACAGAGATTATCCATGAAATCGGCGTGCCGGCACACATCAAAGGGTATCAGTATCTGCGAGAAGCGATCATACTGACAATCAACGATATGGATATCATAAACGCCGTGACGAAGGTGCTGTATCCGACGGTCGCCAAGAAGTACGCCACGACGCCCAGCCGTGTGGAGCGGGCCATTCGCCATGCCATCGAGGTGGCGTGGGACAGGGGAGACCTCGAGACCCTGCAGAAGTTCTTCGGGTATACGGTGTCAAACATCAAGGGCAAGCCGACGAACAGCGAGTTCATCGCCATGATCGCCGACCGGCTGAGCCTTCAAAGGCGGGAGAGCAAATAAATATTCTGCAGAGCTGCAAAAAAGATAATCTCCTCGTATAAGGCTGACAACGCCCCTTATATATTGGCAAACACAATGCCAATATATAAGGGGCGTTTATTATATCCAAAAGCAGGCGAAGCTGCGTGAAGACTATAAATGTTAAGCAGTTGAACAATAAATAACTGTGCTCAGTATTTTCCCCCAACGCCCTTCGTATCGGCGCCGTATTGTTCAAAAATCTCATAAGAGAGCGCCAGGTATATACGCCGTTGGTGATTGCTGAAATCGATATCGGTCAGCGTATGAATGCGCTCCAGGCGCTTTAAGAAGGTGCTTCTGGCGATGCACAGCTCTCGGGAAGTGGATAAGGCGTTGTAATGAAACCGGATATAGGTCCGCAGCGTGTCATTAAGTTCCGTGTTATTTTTAACGTCGTATTCCCGCAGGATATTGATGGAAACGTCACATACCTGTTCGGGAAGAAAATTCTGATATCCGTTGCGGAGCAGATACCAATATGCATAATTATCAAATCTGAAATACCAATACATAGGATTTGTCCTTCCGCCCACCTCCAGGGCAATATCGGTCTGACGATAAGCTGCCTGGATATATATCAGATTGCTGAATTTACGGCTTATCCCTGCCAGAAGCAGGCCTTCCCTTAAGAAATAGGCGAGCTCCTGTGTGAACAGCTTTTTCGATTTGCTTTCGTATTTTGTTTTGTTGATCAGGACTATGAGTTTTTGCTGATAGACGATGCAGCAGGTTTCCGGCCACAGATCCTCCAGCTGTGAGGTCAACGCGGCTCCCAGCTTGCTTTCATTATTCGTGAAATGTGACTTTATTTGAATCAGATAGTATTGATCGTTTTGGCTGTACCCTCTGTTGACGAGCAGGTTGTGCAGCGACCCCTGCTCGACCGCGGTTCCGTTGAGCAGGCAGTTGAGGATCTGGTTGAATTTGTTGTCACTGGATTTCTGATGCCGGAAGGACCCCAGTTTGGCATACAGCGATTCCACATATTGTGCAATGATCAATAGGATCTGCTTATAATAGGCGTTTTTTACGGTATCCTTTGTAAAAGGGATCGACATTCTTCCGACATATATCTGATTGCTGTAAATATTCTTGTGCAGAAAACTTTCAACGCATACATATTGAAAAACATCCTGTATCTCTTCCAGCCTGTTATAATCCGGCATCGCGGTCAGCTGATTGATGACTTCCAGAGACAAGTATTTGTTGTCTTCCACATATTTTTCTTCATATCCGTTTTCGGATGCCAGACGCTTTGAGTAGCTGATATATCGAAATTTTGAATCCACCAGCGCCAGCGGTTCTTCCAGCAGCATGTCACAGCTGCCGATAATGGCGTTATAACTCAGTAATCGATTCACGGCTTTCTCCAGAGCCGCTTCCCATTCCAGAAACATATCAAATATTTCAAGAAGCATATTGAGAACATGCGTTAACGGAACCCGATTTTCTATCACGATGTATTCGTTGCGGCTGCTTCCCATCTGTTTTTCATTGCAGCCCGCACAGATAAAGATCGTATTTTCGTAATGGTGTACAATTTGTTCAATTTGGGCGGGATCAATGACGACCAAATGTCCGCACATTTTTTCCGCCGTGCTCCAGAACATTGGCCGGTTCACTCGATTGTTTTGTGACAATCGGTCGGAGAAATGATTCGAATTGGGATATTTCTTGTGAATCCAGTAAAAAAGCAAATCTCCATGTAACAGCATAGGGTGCAAGCCTCCTGCATGTTTTGTAATACTACAAATTGTATTCTATGCAGCTGATAAAAGCAATCCTTTTGTAGTATTGTCCGCACGCTGAATCATCGCTAGAATGTATGTGGATTTAACAATTACAATGAATGTGAATTGTATGGAGGAATATTTTATGGCAAGGCCCGTATTTAGCGAAGATGAATTCAAGGTCGTGGGAATGTATCCGGGAATTGAAAGATTTGCGGTTGTCGGAACGCAAATCACCATACCGGAGACCCCTAAGCTCAATAAGCCGATATCCGTACGTGAGAACTGGAAGCTGCTGCTGGATGGGAAGAAGCCGTATTGGATTCCCTCAACGGGCTGGATCTTCTGCGACCAGCTTCAATTCAGGCCGCGGATCAACCCCGACAATGTCGCCAATCACCAGATTTTCGACGGCGGTCCGAGCGTTGATTACGACACCTTTGGGAAGGTTACGCACAGCAGCTGGTTTGACCTGGACTGGGAGTGGGAATACGCGATTTCCGGGGCGACCGTAAGACCGGGCAATCCCAAAATCAAGGACATTAACCGCTGGGAAGATTACGTCAGCATGCCGAACCTCGATGACATGGACTGGGAGCTCTACAAGGAAGAGAACCGGGAATACCTGAAAACGGATAAGTTGACTTTGTTGGGTCTTCAGATGAGCCTTTGGGAACGGCTGATGTGTCTCATGGATGTAGACAATGCGGCTATAGCGCTTGTGGACGACGACCAGAAAGAAGGCGTCCACAGGTTTTTTGACCGGTTGTGCGACTTATACGATGATTATTTAGGACGAATGGCCGCGATTTATGATATTGACTGCGTGTATGTACATGATGATTGGGCGCATCAGAAGGGGCCGTTCTTCTCGGCGGATACGGCAAGAGAAATGCTTCTTCCGTATATGAAGCGGCTCGTAGCGTCCGCGCATAAACGCGGTATGTATTTTGAGCAGCATTGCTGCGGCAAGGCGGAAATGCTTGTTCCCGTCATGATAGAAGCGGGGGTAGATATGTGGTGCGGCCAGCCTAGAATAAACGATCAGGACATGCTGGCTCAAAAGTATAAGGATGAGCCAATCGTTATTGGCGTAGGAAACCCCCCGATACCTCTTGACGGAACGGATGATGAACTGAAAAAAATCGCGCAGGATTGGGTGGACAGATATAAGGATTGCCGCGTCGGTTCCATGTTTGCCTATGACCCGGACTTTGCCCAGCCTGCTTTCCAGAAATTCGTCAATTACGTTTACGAATGCAGCCGTATTGCGTTTCAGAATTATGACTAGGTTATTGTTTTAAGATTTATTGGAAAGGATTCGAATAATATTAAGGTATATCAAAGCTTTTAAAGATTAACGAACAGCGAGTTCATCGCCATGATCGCCGACCGGCTGAGCCTTCAAAGGCGGGAGAGCAATTTAGACAAAAATGCACATACCCTATCTGATGTTCAACGTTTTCAAGATAAGGTGCGTGCATTTTTTTCTTTGGGGTATGGATGCCAACAGGGTAATACTGAATGAGAGTTTATTCTTATTTCGTCAGGAAATATCGCGTGAATACAAAACCAAGTCCTATAATTATGGCTATATATACATATAGCAGGAACAATTCCGCTTTTCCAATAGAGCGCGATTCGACGTCTGAACCCTCGATTTTAAAACGCTCTGTGATTTCTGTGCCGTTATCATCATAAAGAGACGTTCGAACCAAATGATAGTCGTACAAAGTATCGCCGGACGTGTTAACAGCGCGCGCATCGAGTTCGGCCGCCGGATAAATCTCCAGGAACTGTGGATTGTTAACGTCGAACCGAATCGTTTGTGTAACGCGGTCTGCTGAAAGAGTGCCCGGATTTTTATATGCAAAATAATCAAGACCATAAAAGCGGATATTGCCTACAAGACTATACCCGCTTACGGCGTAATAGCGTTCGTTTCTGATTTCAAGCGGGAAGACCTGCACAACCGAGGAATATTGGGAAGGCTTAATCCGGGCGCTTATGATCCGGTATTTTTGGTTAATGCCCTTTGTAAAAACGGCAACGCCATAATTATCACCATGCGTCTGGTCTTTGAAAGATACAATCAGCGTTCTCCCGACTGTCTGCGTTTCCAGTGCATAGGCGTCAAACGCATACTCAGAAGTTGTGATGAAATCCGTAATAGCGGATGACAAATCATTTTTATCAAGCGTGTAATGATATTCCGAGGTATAGAGCAGACAGGCCAGAACCACTGTCAAGGCAATGCATAATACGGCGGCCAATATCCTTGTCCGTTTGATTTTTTTTAAAAATTTCAATTCGATCTTTGGCAAATCCACGGGCTTTTCCATTTCGGCAGCCATTTGATCATATTCTTTTTTACAGGACGCGCACGTATCCAGGTGCTGCTTAATAATGCCGTTTGTCTCATCACTGGTCATTTTTTCAATGTAGTTCGGAAGCAGATCCTTTACAATACTGCATGGCATATTGCTTTTCATTCCTGCACCACCTTCACCAGTTTTTGTTTGCCTCTGTAAAAAGTAACCCGCGCCCATGTCTCGTTTTTCTTCAATATTTCACCTATTTCTCGGAAACTGAACTCTCCGGTAAGCCTTAAATACATTACTTCACGCGTCTTTTCATCCAGGCTTTGAAGCCGTTTATACAGTTCAACCATTGATTCAGCGGCCCAAATCGCCTGTTCGATATTCCCGCGATCTTGAATATGATCCGAAAGCTCTTCGATCGGGACGGAAACATACCGCTTTCTTTTTTTGCATTCTTTCAGCCACAGGTGCTTTGCAATTTGACAAAGCCATGTTGACACTTTTGAATCGCCCCGAAAATTATCGTAGGTTTTCATAGCTTGATAGAAGGTTTCCTGAGTCAGCTCTTCAGATAAATCCGAATCGCTTGTCATGCAGAACAAGTACTTGAATACAGTATGAAAATATTCATTGTACAGTTTTTCAATTACTTGCACGCAATCACCTCCTATATATAGGTGCTTAAACAAACGGATTCGTTACAAAAATAAAAAATTTTTTACAGTCCCCCGGTAGGGCCGTTACAATTATCGTAAAATAACACTGCGCCGATGTCAAACCATCCGTGCAGATAATAAGAAAACTCACAGAAGAAGGCCGGAACGTTCCGGTATTCATGGCATTAACGCTCTCGTTTTACCTGAAAACGCCGGGTTCGGGCTTTTATGCTATAGTAAAATAAAAATGTGACCTTTTTCACATCCGGATCGTATTGATTATCAGAGGTGATGAAGTGGCTGGCCGGGAAGAACTCTTCGAGCGAACATACGCGCAGTTCGGCGCGAAGCTGTATTATTTATGCCTTGTTGAGCTTAAGAATCGACAGGACGCGGAAGATGCGGTGCAGGACGTCTTTATCAAAAGACTGTACCGCGCGCCGGAATTCAAGTCGGATGCGCATGAAAAGAATTGGATGTATAAGGCGGCCGTACATACCTGCCGGGATATGCTCCGGAAGAAAAGCCGGAAGGAGCTGTCGCTTGAAGCGGCCGGGGAAGTCGGATTCCTGCCGGAGCAAAGCGCGCTGCTGAGCGATGTCATGAACCTGCCTCAAAAATACCGCGTCGTCCTGCATCTGCATTATTATGAAGGGTACGCGGTCAAGGAGATAGCCGGTGTGCTCGGCGTGACCGTATCTGCTGTTAAAATGCGTCTTAAACGCGGCCGCGACATGCTGCGCGTTGAGCTGGAGGATGAATAATGAACCGATATCAAACTCTGATACAACAGTTAAAGCCCGCCGACGGCTTTGAGGTACGCCTGAAACGGCGCGTGCTGAACGCCGGTCCGGTGCCGAAAAAGACGTACCACCCGCGCTCCGCCGTCCGTACGGTATTGCTCGCGGCGGTCGTCGCCGTCGCACTGACGGCGTCGGCTGCCGCCGTCGTCTCCGCCTTTGCCGATTGGGACCCCATTTTCGTCAGGCTTTTCCGGCCGACCGAGACGGAAGCGGCGCTGGTGGAAGAGGCTGTGCAGACGGAAGTCGTCACTTCGGTCTGCGGCGACACGACACTAAAGATCCGCCAGACCATCGGCGACGGGAAATCAATGTATTTCATCATGGACGTCACATTTCCCAAATCGGTCGACCTGAGCGCGCTTGTGGATCAAAACGGCGACGGCCGGGCCGATAATTATGCCATCCATCCTGTCGATATGTGGTTTTACACGGCCGAAACGACCTATACGGATATAGCGGGCATGACATATGAGCAGGCCCGGGAATTTTTGGACGCTTACCGATATACGGACGGTTCGCTGTCGTCCAATATTCAAAACATCGACCTGGATTCAAACACGATCACATATCTGATGCAGCTGACGGTGAGAACGGTCATCCCCGTGGCGGGCCAGCCTTTGACCGCCCTGATTGATACGTTTGAACAAAGCTTTCCGGACGGAACGGAAACCACCGTAGTGGACGGGCCGTTTCTCATCAGCTGGACGGCCGATTATGATGCCGCCAGCCGCACGTTTGATATTAAGGACGGCGAAGAGACGATTGGCACGGTGACGCTGTCGCCGCTGTCTCTGCGGGGCGTGTTGAAAACGACGGATTACCTCGATTCCAAAGAATTCCGGAAAACGCTGAGCCTGACGTTTATTAACGGCGACGTCTGTCTTCCGGCCAATAACGGACCGGGCATCGGGATCCATGAATATCAAGAGGGCGTTGTTGATAAGACATGGTACTTCGAGTATCACTTCGACGTTTATTTCCGCGACATTCTTGTTGTGGACGAGGTGGCGTCCGTACAGGTCGGCGGCTACAGCATTGACGTCAAATGACAGATAGGCCGTTTTGTTATTGCTAAATTGATGATTATTCTGTAAAATCAAATCATAAACAAATAATCGGAGGGGAAGCGGATGAAGGAATTTGTGATAACGGCGGATTCAAACTGCGATCTGCCTGAAAGTCTCATCGATAAATACCGTATCGCTATCATCCCGCATTATTATTATTTGGAGGATGTTACCTACGGCGATGAAGTGAATCTGGCTCCAAAGGAATTCTATGATAAAATGAGAAACGGCTTAATGCCGACGACGATCGCCAGCAATCCTGAGGTTATCCGGAAGACGTTCCGGAAATACATAGATCAGGGACAGGATATATTACATATCAGTTTCTCATCTGTTTTAAGCGGCGGCTGCGGCAACGTGGTCATGGGCGCGCAGGAGATCTGTGAAGATAATCCTGAAGCTAAAATTATCGTTCTGGATACGCTGAACGTATCTTTGGGGGAGGGCCTTTTTGTATTAAAAGCAGCCGAGATGCGGCAGGCCGGTAAATCGATTGACGAAGTCGCGCAGTGGCTCGAGGCGCATAAATCGGAATTTTGTGTGCAATTTACGGTAGACAATCTGTTCCATCTTCACCGCGGCGGTCGAATCTCCAAAACCACCGCGATTGTCGGATCGATGATAAGCATAAAGCCTATCCTGTATGTGAATCCGGAAGGCCAGCTTGTTGCGCTCAAATCCGTAAGGGGGCGCAGGAAATCCCTAAATACCCTGTGTGATGAGATGATGGACAGTATCGGGAAATATAAGGATACGGATGATCCGATCTGTATCGTCCATGGAGATGCGTATGACGACGCCGTATTTTTAGAGGGGCGTGTGCGCGAGCTGCTTCCCCAAAAGCAGATCATTATGAATTATGTCAGCCCGAGCATCGGGGCCCATTCCGGCCCGGGAGCGATCGGACTCATCTACATGGGTGAAAAGAAATAAAATGAAGAAAGAAACCGGAGCCGCAAGGCTCCGGCTTTTTGTCGCAGGCCAACCGGTCCAAATCCAAGCGCTTGTCCGGCCGGCGTCATATTTTTGGACAGGCCGCCATACACTGTTTTAGAACATAAGACGGGATGTGTGATACGGCATGACAGATGTGACGGGACAGGTGGCGCGCTTTGACGGCGCCGTTTTGCTGCTGCCGCAGCAGTTGCGGGAGCGCGCGCGCGCCGTTATTCGCGAAGACCGGGCAAAAGCGGAGGAATTCCGGCTGCGTGTCGGCCGCCCGCTGTCGCTTCTGCTGCCGGCGGGCGAGGTGTCGCTCGGCGGCGACAATATCACGAAGCGCGATCTGGACGCCGTTTTGGACATGGCCACCGGCGCGTCCGCCTACGCCGCGCGCGACAGCGTCCGGCTGGGCTACATAACGGTACGGGGCGGTTACCGGATCGGGCTGGGCGGCACGGCGCTCACGCGGGACGGGGAGGTCGTCGGCTTCAAGAATCTGACGTCGGCAGCCGTTCGCATATCGCGGGAGGTTGTCGGCGTATCCCGCGAGGTCGTTCGGGAACTGATAAGCGGCGGGACGCTGTTTTCGACGCTTATCGTATCGCCGCCGGGAAACGGCAAGACGACGCTTTTGCGCGATTTGATCCGTATTGTGTCTTCGGGGGACTCTGAGCTGGGCGTGCCCGCCCTGCGCGTGGCGCTGGCGGACGAGCGCAGCGAAGTGGCGGCTGTTTACGACGGGACGGCGCAGCTGGACGTCGGGCGACAAACGGACATTCTCGACGCCTGCCCGAAGGCCGCCGCCGTCATGATGCTGCTGCGGGCTATGAACCCGCAGGTCATCGCGCTCGACGAGATCACCGCGCCCGAAGATATCCGCGCGATCGAGAGCGCGTCCAACTGCGGCGTTAAGCTCATTGCAACGGCGCACGCCAAAGACCTGGAGGATCTGAGGCGCCGCGCGTTGTACCGGGCGCTTCTCGCCGGCGCGGTTTTTGAAAAAGCCGTCCTCATCCGGAAATCGGAAGGTCATTGGAATTACGATATTTTGGATCTGGAGGGAGCTTTATGATACGTTTTATCGGCGCTGTCCTTATCACGGTGGGCGCCGCCGCGTGGGGGCTTTTGGGCGTATCCCGGCTGCGCGGCCGGGTCAAAAGCCTGCACGCGCTTGCCAGTGCGCTCGGCATTATGAAAAGCGAGATCTGCGACCGGCTGACGCCGATGCCGGAACTGCTCGGGCGCTTAGCGGAGGAGACGACGTATCCGGCCGCGCAGCTTTTTAAAAACGCGTCGGAGAAAATGACGTCCATCGGTACAAAACCGTTTTCGGCCATCTGGAGCCAGGCTGTGAAAAATACGCCGGAGCTGCTTTTAAAGCCGCAGGAAGAGCTGGTGCTCACGGAGCTCGGCGTCCGGCTGGGCCGTTATGACATCGCCGAACAGTCGGGCGCAATCGGTTACGCGCAGCGCCGCATGGAGGAGCATATCCGCAGGGCGGAAGCCGAACGCGACGGTAATTCCAAGATCCATGCTTTTTTAGGAATAGCTGCCGGGCTTTTTGCCATCATTATACTGCTTTGAAAGATACATTAAACGAAAACGCGCCACCCGCAATATAACGGGCGGCGCGTTTCGTATTATCAAAAAACCGGCCGGGCTCAAAGGCTCTCTTCGTATTTTTTGTTTGCCGCTCTGAATTCAAGGCAATGGAAAGCAGTCATGAGCTTCAGGCGGACCCAGTAGTCGTCCAGATTGACGCCGGTGATCTCGGTTATTCGGCCGATATGGTACAGGACGTTGTTGCGGTGCATGTGCAGGAGGTTAAGAAATACCAAAAAAACAGCATTAGATACTTCAGCCTGCAGACATGCTATTGTCTAGCTTTTATACGTCCAATCGCCGTGCGGCTTAATTAAGTCGGGTTCAATCCCGGCCGTGTAATTTGAGGCTTTTTCTGTTCAGCCTGAAAAAATTAGAAGGAGTTTCTTTATGCTCAATCCCAAACAGAATTTCATCGAGACAATTAAATCCGACGGAAAGCCTGACAGACTCGTAAAACAGTTTGAAGGCACCGTTTTCTTACCCGGAGACCCTGTGGGCAACTATGTACGAGGCGAGCGCTATCAGGGGATGCCTCCGAAAAAAGACCTTTGGGGTACTCAAATCATATGGCCTGCCGATGTTGTTGCGGCGATGCCGCACGTAACCCAGGAAACATAGGTCATCCGTGATATCACGTCATGGCGCGACTTCATAAAGGTGCCCGATTTGGTCGCAAACTGCTCCGACCAGCAGCTGTGGATTCCGTATCTTGAACGCATCGCCGCTATTGACCGGGAAAACAGTCTTGTTATGGCGTTTGCGCCTACGGGGCTTTTTGAGCGGCTTCACTTTTTAATGGGCTTTGAAGATATGTTCATAAACTTTCTCACCGAGGAGGAGGCGATGGCCGACCTTTGCGCCGCTGTCGGAGAGTATCGTTACAACGGCATGAAGGTTATGACAGACATTGCAAAACCCGACATTATAATGTCTCACGACGACTGGGGCAGCAAGACCAATCTTTTTATCAGCCCTGATACCTGGCGCGCGTTTATCAAGCCCAACTATAAGAAAGCATACGGTTACCTGAAAGAAAAAGGCGTTATTATAATGCACCATGCGGACTCCTTCCTGGAACAAATAATTGAGGACATGGTGGAACTGGGGATTGATATCTGGCAGGGCGTGCTTCCTCAAAATGACCTGAAAGCTATTCAAAAACAACTGCACGGACGTATGACACTTATGGGCGGTCTGTATGCCGCCGTTGTAGACCGTGCGGATTCAACCGAACAGGAAATCCGGGAACACGTCACGGCAGTTTGCGCAGATTTAGCGTCCGGAGGGCACTTTATCCCGTGCATCACGTACGGCGGGCCCGGCTGTATTTATCCGAAAAATGACAAATATATAAATGATGCTATTGAAAGCTGCAACAGTGAAATATAACAGCCTTCATATGAAGCGATGCAGCCGCCGTTATGAAAAAATCAAATAATACGGCTTGCTTTCTCCGATTGCACCCAACGATGAAATCGAATAATACATAAACGCTTATTGTATTTTTCGTTTCATAAATAAAACAAAAAGGAAGGAACGACAAATGAAAAAAGTACTTGCAATCATACTGGCAATACTCATGGCCCTTACCTTCTTCGCATGTGCAACGTCAGAAACACCTGCCGCTGATCCATCTGCGGATACGCCGGCGGATACGGCAGCAGATACGGCCGCCGATACGCCCGCAGACACACCGGAAGATGCGCCCGCAGATACACCTGCGGATGCGCCCGACGAAACAGTAGCAGACATTACCGTAAACGAAAACGATTTAGGATACTTCAACTCCGGCGTAGATCCGTTCTCAAGGGATAAGTACACGATCGTTTGGATGTATCCGAGAACGATGGCGCTGATGCAGAACATTGCTGACGTTCTCACCGAGTGGGGCGAGAAGCTCAACTACGATCTGATTGCTTCAACAGGCGACGGCGACATCGACGTATTTATCCAGCAGATGGAACTGTATGCAAATCAGGGTGCCGACGGCTTCCTGCTCAACTTTGACGTCAACTCAAGATTCCGTATAAAAAAGTAGCGGATGATATCGGCATACCCTATATGTCGGTGCTCAACTCCGTCAGAAGCGAGGAAGGCAGCTGCATTATTCCCTGTGTTACGCTGGACGGTTATGATCTGGGCCTTGTTATGATGGATTGGATGTATGAAAACCAGGAGACTTACTGGGGCGCAACACCCGACGCGTCCGAGGTCGGCTACATTGGCATCACATGGTCGCAGAACAAGGACCTGGATGACCGTTACGTAGCATCTGCCGACAGGTTCCTGGAATACTACCCCGGCAACGATGCCAATGTATTCGTCGGCGACGGCGTTGTCGGCAAGATGGACGCGCAAACCGGCTCCGATTTGACAGCGCCGATTATTTCGGGCAACCCCACTATCAAGTACTGGTACATAGTCGGTGTGCTTGAGCAGTATGCCTAGGGCGCCGCTCTTGCGGCTGAGGATCTCGGCGTGGGCGGCAACACAATGGCAACAACGGTCAACAGTGATGTTCTTACCGGAATGTGGGATACCGGTTATGACGGATGCTTTGTATCCTGCGTAGCGGTTTCACCCGCCATGTATGCCGCGCCGTCAATTGCCGCGCTTCTCGCTATTATCGAAGGTACGGCGACATTCGATACCCTGTGGACCAGCAGGCGTGCCCCCGGCGACGAATGCACGGTCTACAACATGGATACACAGGTTGTGACAAAGGAAACGTACAAGGCGTACTTTGAAGGGGTACAGGCCACCATTGACAACACGCAATGGTAATATAAGCACACCGTTACTTAGATAGATTTATATAATAATCCGTCAAATGCTAATAAATTGCGTAGTGATGCATGTCCCGTTTTACATGCATCACTACGCAAGATGCGATTATGCGGATATGGCGATTAATACAGGAGTTGATTTGGTGGAACAGTCACTTGAATTTTGCAATATAGTCAAATCGTTTCCGGGTGTAATGGCGCTCAAGGACATAAGCTTTCGTGCTGAGGGCGGCCGGGTTTGCGCCCTGATGGGTGAAAACGGAGCGGGAAAGAGCACGCTGCTTAAAATACTCAGCGGTGATTTTCGGCCGGATGAAGGCTGCTTAAAGATAAACGGCGAAGAGCAGCGCTTCTCATCGCCGCACCAATCGATCAAAGCCAGCGTCAGCGTGATCTATCAGGAGCGCCAGTTGGTGCCCGCGCTGAATGTAATGGAAAACATTTTCCTTGAGGACATGCCCGTGGGCAAATTCGGCTTTATCAACATGGCGGAGCTCCGCAGGAAGACGCAGGAAATACTGGATATGTTCGGGTTGCCGATTGAGCCGACAGACACCGTGGGCTGGTTGTCGGTTGCGTATCAGCAGATGGTTGAGATCATGAAGGCGTACAGGCGCGACTCAAACATCATCGCATTTGACGAGCCGACAGCGCCGCTTACCGACAAGGAGATTTCCATCCTGTTTAAGCTGATCAGACAGCTTAAAGAGAAAGGAAAAGTAATTATTTACGTGTCACACCGCATGGCCGAAATATTCCAGATATCGGATGATATCGTCGTTTTAAAAGACGGCAGCCTGGTGAAATCACTCAAGACTGAGAAAACAAATGAGGGTGAGCTTGTCAAGGCGATGGTCGGACGCGATATCGGCGATACATATGCCAATCTGAAGAGAAACGATAAGATCGGTGACGTTCTGCTTGAAGTCAAAAACCTCGTAACGGATGACGTCAATGATGTCAGCTTTAAACTGCGCAAGGGCGAGGTTCTGGGTTTTGCGGGGCTGGTCGGCGCCGGACGGACAGAGGTCATGCGTGCGATTTTCGGCGCGGACCCGATACTGTCGGGCGAGATCAGGCTGGAAGGTGAGCCGGTTCGCTTCAAGTCGCCGAGCGAGGCTGTGGAAAACGGCGTTGCGCTGTGCCCGGAGGACAGGAAAGAACAGGGCCTGGTGCTCAAACGGTCGCTTTTCGAGAATGTCAGCATACCGGTGCTGAAGAAGGTCAAGAAAGGCCTGTTCCTTAATAAAAAGACAGAATATGATTTGGCGATGAGCGCCGTCAAAAAATACTCAATCAAGACGCCGTCGGTGGAAAAGCAGGTTATGCAGCTTTCAGGCGGCAACCAGCAGAAAGTTATCCTGGGCCGCTGGACGTCGGATAAAATGGCAACAAAGGTATTAATCCTGGACGAACCGACCAAGGGCATTGACGTTGGGACGAAAGCGGAAGTGTATCAGATGGTCTGTGACTTTGCCAAGCAGGGGATCGGCGTTATCTTTATTTCGTCCGAGCTGACGGAAGTGCTCAACGTCAGTGACAACATCATTGTCATGCATAACGGACATATTACCGGAACCGTTACGCGGGAAGAGGCGACTGAAGAGCGCGTCCTTCAACTTGCAATGAAGGATTAGGGAGAGAAAACCATGGAGAAAACGAATAGGCTTAAGAAGATACTTACTTCTAAAGAATTTACCTTATTAATATTGCTCGTGGTTATTGTGGTATTTTTTGGGGTAGTATCGCCGAACGGCGCGTTTTTAAAACCCAGAAACATCAGAAGCATCCTAGACTCAATGACGATATATACGCTTTTTGCAGTCGGCGGAGGCCTCGTAATAATAAGCGGCAAAATCGATTTATCGCCGAGCTATGTCGGCGCGGCATGCGGCGTTTTGCTTGCAAAACTGCTGTTTGACGGCGTGCCCTGGTACCTTGTCGTGGTATTGTGCCTGTTTCTCGGAGCGGCGTTTGGCGTCTTAAACGCAGTGCTTATCAACGAATTCAATATTCAAAGCTTTATCGCAACCCTTACGACCGGTACATTTATCGCGCAGGGGCTTGTATATCTTATTCCGGCGGGCGTAACGTATCAAATTAAAGATCCTGTTGTCGTTTGGTTCAGTACAGAGAGAATTTTCGACTTTGTACCGATTACTATGATTATTTCGATAGCGATAATTGTATTTTCGGAATTGTTCTGGCGAAAACAAGATTTGGCAGGAGCGTATATCTCATCGGCGGCAACGCGAATGCTTCGCGGCTTGCCGGCTTGAAGCCGAAGAAACTTTCATACATAATATTTGCTTACAGCGGCGCCCTTGGCGCGCTGGCCGATATGCTCTACGCCGGACGGCTGAAATCAGGAAGCCTTGTCGGCACTGTCGATTACGGGTTTCCTGCCGTAACAGCTGCTATTCTCGGCGGCATCTCACTTGGCGGCGGTTCGGGCAATATGCTGGGGTGCTTTCTGGGGCTTCTCATAATAAACGGCTTTAACAACGGATTGCTGGTTATGGGTATCAAGCCTTACTGGCAGACTGTGGCATCCGGTGTGCTTCTGCTTATTGCTGTGACGCTTGACTACTTCTCGACCCGCGAGCGCAAGGTCAAGACGACGGCGAACGGTTAAGGGGGAATGGGAGCAATGATAAGAAATTTTCTGGTCAAAAGAATAGTAAGAAATAAAAACTTCACATTAATCCTGACGCTGTTAGTTGTCTTGGCTGTGTTCCAGATAATTAACAACAACTACCTTTCTCTCGGAAACATAAGAAGCATCTTAAACCAGGCGTTTGTTATGGGAACGCTTTCAGTAGGTATAGGCTGCCTTTTGATTTGCGGCAAAGCGGACCTGTCCTCAGGCGCTGTCGGGATGATGGGCGGGCTTGTTGTAACGTTCCTGATAAATTGGGGCGTCCCCTGGCCGCTTGCGCTGCTCATTACACTGTGTGCCGGCGCCTTTATGGGCGCGCTCAATGCGTTCTTCACAAACGTACTGAACATAATGCCTTTTATAGCGACACTGGGCGTGAGCACGGTGTTGGCCGGATTTGGACAAGTCTTTACAAACGCGCAGGACATCCCTGTTGACAACATATCATTCTGGGACCTCGGGACGACAAACTTTTTCAACCTGATCCCGCTGCCTTTTCTTATCACGATGATACTTCTTCTTGTTTACGGTATAATCTTGACAAGGACGCGGTTCGGACGCCAGGTATATATGACGGGCGGAAACGCCGGCGCGGCGCGTCTTGCCGGCATTAACCCGAAAAAGGTATCCACGATCCTTTACATCAACGGCGGCGTTATATCAAGTCTGGCAGGCATCCTGACTGCAGCCCGTATGCATATGGGTTCACCGACTGCCGTTTTATCCTTTAACCTTGACGCTATTACTGTGGCTGTCCTTGGCGGCATTTCGTTTACGGGCGGCGCAGGCGGTATGTCGGGCGTGTTTTTCGGCATCCTGCTTTTTAACAGCTTCAAAAACGGTCTTGTTATAGTCGGGCTTGACTCATATTATCAGATTGTCGCCAGCGGCGGTCTTTTAATGGCCGCGCTGATACTTGACTTTTACCGTGAGAAGTCCAGGATGAAGGCGCTCAGGGCGCATAAAAAGACGAATTAACATCTGCGTAATAAAGCGGACGAACGGATTAACGACGAGATCGGCCGGTACAACAAAGAAGTATTCGGGATTTAGCCGGGCCCGGTCATACAATCACAACTTTTATGGAGCAAGCGCCTGTTTGGCGCTTGCTTTGCTATTACAGCCCTTTACGGGCGCGGCGACAGATAATTCCGTAAATCGCGGGCATAGTTGTGGACAACCGTTCATAGGATGAAACAGAAAACAAGCCGGACAAACTCAGCGCGGCGCTTTTCGTTTCTTCAGCTTTATACGGGAAGGATAAAGTTTGAAAAATTTTTCAGACTTAATTGATTTCAAATGCGTGCCGCTCGCCCTTCGGGCAACCGCTGCACATGCACAATTTATGGCCATTCCTTTCCTGGCCGTTTTGTGTTTTTAAAAGCAGTGGAAAGGAATGGTCATAAAACATGAACGTAGATCTGATCTTTAAAATCGCGGCGATCGGGATTATCGTGACGGTCTTGAACCTGCTGCTGTCCAACTCCAAACGGGAGGAACAGGCGCTGATGACGACGATCGCGGGCCTTGTTGTCGTCCTTGTGATCATCGTGCAGGAGATCAGCGGTCTGTTCGACACGATCAAAAACCTGTTTGGTTTTTAGTTATGGAGATACTGGTCAAGATCGCCGCCGTTGCCGTCGTCGGGGCGATACTGTGTCTGGTCATCCGGAAAAACAGTCCGGAGATGGGGCTTCTCCTGACCATAGCGCTGGCGCTCATTGCCATTTCGCTGGCGTTCGACGTTATCTCTAACGTCACGGATTTCTTAAAGGCGCTGGCCGAAACGGCGGAGATATCGCCGGCCGTCCTGTCGATCGTCTTGAAGACCGTCGGGATCGCCGTCGTCACGAAGCTGGCCGCCGACGTGTGCCGGGACGCGGGACAGACGAGTGTGGCTTCGGGCGTAGAGCTGGCCGGCGCTTTTTCGGCGCTGTATATATCCCTGCCGCTTTTCAAGACCGTTATCGGCATGATCGATTCATTGGCCTGAAGCGGCGGATACCGAACCGTACCGGCGAAACGGACAAGCGGGAGTTACGAATGAAACGGATACTGATTATCATACTGCTGGCGTTTTTGCTTCTCTCGGCGGCCATGGCGGTCGAAACCGAACCGACGGCTGCGGCGAATGCCCTGTCACCTGAAGAAGTCGAGGAGAGTCAGGCCGAGGCGCTCGATACGGACGCGCTGGAGGACGCGCTGACGGAAGAGGCGGACGAGGCGCTCGACGGGCTGGAGGTCACGGACAGCCTGAACTTTGAAAGCGGCGTTGAAAAGCTCTACAAAAACATCGAGGCCAATATCGGAGGCGTTTTGACGAGCGGGCTGAAAAGCGCCGCCGTGATTTTGATGATCGCCGTATTCTGTTCCACGGTAAATGCCGCCTTTGACGGCGGGTCGAAATACGCGCTTTTAGCCGGCGTGATGGCCATATCGGCCGTAAGCGTCTTTAATATAAATACCTTTATCGGGCTCGGGAGCAAGACGCTCGACGACATGAACACCTTTTCCAAGATGCTCCTGCCGACCCTAACGGCCGCGGCGACAGCTACGGGCGCCGTGACGTCGGCTGCGGCCAAGTACGCCGCGACGACGCTGTTCATGGATATTCTGATGACCGTATCCAAAAACGTCGTCGTGCCGCTCATCTACGCCTACACGGCAACGAGCATCGCGGAGGCCGCGCTTGGCGGCGACAGTCTTTCCGGCGCGTCGAACCTGCTCAAATGGCTGGCCAAGACGATCATGACCATCACGATGCTGCTGTTCGTCACGTACCTGTCGCTCACCGGCGTCATTTCCGGGACCACCGACGCCGTGACGGCGCGGGCCCTCAAGACGACCATCTCAACCGTACTGCCTGTTGTGGGCGGTATCATATCCGACGCGGCCGAGACCGTGCTGGCCGGAGCAAACGTCCTGAAAAACGCCGTCGGCATTTTCGGGCTGCTGGCGGTGGCGGCGATGTGCCTGGTGCCGTTTTTGCGCCTCGGCGTCAATTACCTGCTGTACAAGGCGGCGGCCGGACTCGCGGGCGCCGTTTCCGACGGACGCATCTCCAAGCTCGTCAGCGCCGTGGGGTCCGCCTTCGGCATGATGCTGGGGCTCGTCGGCGCGAGCGCCCTGATGCTGTTCATATCCATCATCTCCGTCATAAAAGTCGTAAGTACATGACACTTCGTAAAGCCCGGTTTTATATATTCCCCCGCCGTCGGCGGGGGAATATATAAAAAATTTATGGTCATTGTTATTAGATTTAGATTAATCAAGTATTAGAGAAGGTTAAAACCGCTGAGGCGGTTTTTAAAAGTAAGGCTTTCAGGAAGTGAATCCCCGAAAGCCGCGAGATCAGACGATTTTGGCCGTCCAGCCCAGCAGGACTCGGCGTGACCGGCCAAAATCCTTTCGCACGGCGAAAGGACGGGCGGACAGACCCGGAGTACATAAGAAAAGGATGTTTCTTTATGACGGAGGCGCTGAGGAGCTGGGTCGTCGGTATCGCCGGGGCCGCGATGGTTACGGCAATCGCCATGACGGTGACGCCGGAGGGGCGCGTTAAAAAGGTCGTATCGCTCGTCTGCGGACTCATGACCGTCGTTGCGCTCATAAAACCGGTCGTTGGCTTCGATTACGGCGGTTTTTCCGAATATCTCGCGCGGTATAAAAGCGATGCGGCGGCGTTTTCCTCCGATATCGGCGATACGAACGAAAACCTGACAAGACGTATCATAGAAGAGCGGTGTGAGGCATATATATTGGACAAAGGCAAGTCCCTGGGACTGGAGGAGCTGAAAGCCTCGGTGCAGCTTACATGGAGCGTCGACGGCTATTGGTACCCGTGCAGCGCGCTTCTTTGTACGAACGCCGATGAAGACAAACGGCAGAAACTGAGCCAAAGCATAGAGGCGGAGCTTGGCATACCGTCGGAAGAGCTTGACTGGAGTCGATACGATGAGTAAAAATATGCCGGAAATCACCGGAAAGATATGGGCTGCCATCAAAAAAAACAAGTTCGTTATGATCGTGCTTTTAGTCGGTCTGGTGCTGATTTTGCTGCCGACCGGCGCGCGCGGTGATAAAGATGAGACGCAGGCCGCCGAAACGCCGGACGTTGCGTTTTCGCTTGCCGAACAGGAAAAACGCATAGCGCAGGCGCTGTCAAAAATCAAAGGGGCCGGTGAAGTAACCGTTGTCCTGACGCTCAAAAGCGGGGCGGAGCAGATACTGGCCACAGATTTGAGCGTATCCGGCAGCGCCCGGGAAGAAGGTGAGTCCACAGAAAACAGCACGGAGACGAAAAGCTCGACCGTTATCGTCTCCACGGGCAGTTCCAATGAGGCCCCCGTGACGCTCAAGACCGTTTACCCTGAGTATCTCGGCGCGCTCGTCGTATGCCAGGGGGCGGACGATCCGGCGGTAAAATATCAGCTTGTCAAAGCGGTGGCGGGCCTGACCGGGCTTGGAACAGATAAAATTGTCGTATCAAAAATGAATGATTCTTGAGGAGGCATCATGAGTGAAAACATTTAAAAGGAACGCGGTCATTATCACGGTTTTGCTGTTTGTGTGCGTTGCGGCGTATCTCAACTGGTCTTACAATAAAAAAGACAACGACAGCGAAGCGATAGCGGAGGTGTCTCCGCAGACGTCGGCGGCGCCGACGGACGCGGCCGCGAAGGACGCCGAAGCCGAGAATTCCGATGCAGGGCTGTTTTACGAGCCGGAAGAGACGGCTGTCGACACGGCGTATTTCGACACCGCGCGCCTCAACCGGCAGCAGGCCAGGGATTCGGCCGCCGCGACGCTGGCCACGGTAAGCGAAACGCAGGGCGCTTCACAGGAAATGATTGACGCCGCGCTCGCCGAGATATCAAAGATCGCCTCCGATTCGATCAAGGAGGCGGAACTGGAAGACATGATCAAGGCCAAGGGGTTTTTAGACTGTGTCGTGTACATATCGGACACAGGCGTCAATATAACGGTTCCGGCGCCCGACGAGGGGCTGACGGCGGCGTCCGTTGCCAAGCTCACCGATATCGTCACGTCACAGACGGAATACAAAGCCGCCGATTTAAAAATTATCGAGGTGAAATAGCTTTATTTTCTGGATTATCTGTAGTATAATACCTGCAACAGCAGGTATTATACTACTTTTATACATGAAAAACTTACGATTTATGAATAATACGGGAGCATGAAAAACTGGGTTTTTCAATACAGGATTAGGAGTGCCGGAAATGGGCGAAAATAAAGACTATATCACATACAGCGAAGACAAGGGCAGCGTCAATATCTCCGAGGAAGTCGTCGCGGTTATCGCCGGCGGCGCAGCGCTCGAGGTCGAAGGCGTAGCCGGGCTGTATTCAACGCCCGGCAGGGACCTCGCCGAGCTTTTGGGCAAGAAGAACCTGTCCAAGGGCGTCAAGATCCAAATGGAAGACAAGATGATCGGCGCGGAGATCTATGTCATGGTGGCGCTGGGTGTTGCGGTCAACGAGATCGGCGCCCATGTGCAGGATGCCGTCGCCACGGCGATCGAGTCGACGACGGGCATGAAAGTTTCCTCCGTCAACGTACACATTTGCGGGGTCGCCATGAAGAGCAAGTAAGCGGCACATAACAGAGCGTCTAATGTCGGTCGGCGGGAAATCTTCCGCCGGCCACATATTAGATAACGTTAAATTGCCGGCAGCGGTAAAAATCAACGACACCGCATGTTGATTTGCGCGGCCGGATGACGCTTCGTTTTTTCCCCGCTTCAGGGAGAACATATACAGACAAAACCGCTCATGCGGGGATATTATTTTTATAGTGCGCGTTTGCGCGTGTGAGGTAACTATGACCAGGACAGCGGCCAGAGAACTGGCGGTCAGGCTTTGCTTCGGCCTTTCGGAAAACCCGGGGGATCCGGAGGAGCTGCTCAGCGAGACTTTTAACGAAGAATACTTTGAAACGCTCGCGGAAGAAGACGAGCTTTATAAAGATTTCCCGCAGAAGAAACAGCTCGATTACGTTGCGCGGGTCGTCCGGGGCGTTGCCGGGCATGGCGCGGAACTCGACGGCTATATCGACAAATACGCCGTCGGATGGAAATTCGGGCACATATCCCGGACGGCCGTCGCCATTTTGAAAACCGCGATGTTTGAAGTCTTGTATATGCCGGACGTGCCGCCAAGGGCGGCCATAAACGAGGCGGTCGAACTGGCCAAGAAGTACGAGCAGCCGGAAACGGTGAAGTTCATCAACGGCGTTCTCGGGAGCTTCGTCAGAAATGAAGTGACGTTCGCGTGAAAAAAGCGGCGCTGGCATTTGATACGAGCAATTATACGACGAGCTGCGCCGCATTTGACGGCGCAGACGGCGAAAACGCCGGCCGGCTTTTAGACGTCCTGCCGGGCCGTCTCGGCCTGCGGCAGTCCGACGCGCTTTTCCAGCATGTCAAAAACCTGCCGTCCGTCTTTTCGGAACTGGAGCAGCCGGACGAAATCCTCGCCGTCGGCGCGAGCACAAAGCCGCGCGAGACGGAGGATTCCTACATGCCGTGCTTTCTGGCGGGCAAATCGCAGGGGGCCGTTCTGGCGCATAGCCTGGACGTGCCCTTTTTTGAATTCTCGCATCAGCAGGGCCATATCGCCGCGGCGGCATGGTCTGCCGGGCGCATTGAACTGCTGGACAGGCCGCACCTGGCCTGGCACCTGTCCGGCGGCACGACCGAACTGCTGCACGTCCGGCCGGACGGCTGTGCCGTCCGATGCGAAATCGTCGGCGGCACGACGGATATTTCTGCCGGACAGCTCATCGACCGGGCCGGCGGGCTTCTGGGACTTGCGTTCCCGTCGGGGCGGGCGCTCGACGCGCTGGCGCAAAAAGCGCAGGCCGACGCCTTTTACCGGCCGAAAGTCAACGATCTGTCTTTTTCGCTCTCCGGCGTCGAACATAAGATGAAACAGCTGATGTCGTCGGGGGCGCAGGCTGCCGATATCGCGTATTTTACCGTGATGTCCGTCGGCCGCGCCGTCGAAGAAGCGACGAAGCGGGCGCTTGAGAAATACGGCGGCCTGCCGGTGCTGTTTACGGGCGGCGTTGCATGCAATACGCTTTTGCGGCAGGTGATGGCGGACGGCTTTTTTGCGGCGCCTGCGCATTCGGCCGACAACGCGCTCGGCGTTGCGATTCTTACATACAGGGCGGTAATTGTCAATGGAACAAAAGATATTTAACGTAACGGAACTCAACGAATACGTCAAAGCGCTTATCGAGAGCGACGGCGCTTTAAGCCGCGTCTACGTGCGCGGCGAGCTGTCCAACTACAAGGTTTACCCGTCGGGGCACCACTACTTCACCATGAAGGACGAAAAGGGCGCGCTTCGATGCGTCTTTTTCAAGGGGAACGCCTCAAAGCTGCGCTTTCGGCCCGAAAACGGGATGAAGGTCGTCGCGTTCGGCCGCGTCTCCGTCTACCCGCGCGACGGGGCGTACCAGCTGTACGTGGGCGAGCTGACGCCGGACGGTATCGGTGACCTGTACGTCGCGTTTGAGCAGCTCAAGGAGAAGCTTTTAAAAGAGGGCCTGTTCGACGCGCAATACAAAAAGCCAATCCCGCGCTTTCCGGACCGGATCGCCGTTATAACGTCGGGCGCGGGCGCCGCCGTGCGGGATATCATCCGCGTTTTGAGGGTGCGCTGGCCGCTTTCCAAGGTTATCATACTGCCCGTGCGCGTGCAGGGCGTCGAAGCGCCGCCGGAGATCACCGGCGCGATCCGCTACGCCAACCGGTATGACGTCGCAGACCTCATTATCACGGGGCGCGGCGGCGGTTCTATCGAGGATTTGTGGGCGTTCAACGACGAGCGCGTTGCGCACGCGATATTTGAATCCGAAATACCCGTCATTTCCGCCGTCGGCCACGAGCCGGACGTCACGATCTCCGATTTCGTCGCGGATTTACGCGCGTCCACGCCGTCAAACGGCGCCGAGCTCGCCGTGCCCGACATCGCAGAAATGCGCGAAGCGCTTAAAAGCCTTGACCTGCGCGCCGGCCAGGCACTCAAGCGGGAACTTCAGGCGCTCCGCCGCCGTCTTACGGAACTGCAGAGCAAGCGTGTGCTTCAAAACCCGAAAAATACGCTTGACGATAAGCGCATGATGCTCGATTTCACGCAGGAGCGCCTCAACGCAGCGGCCATGTCCGCGTTCAAGGCAGCGCGCGAGCAGTATATCCGGCTGGCCGCGTCGCTCGACGCGATGAGCCCCTTAAAGGTTCTGGGGCGCGGCTATTCCGTAGCCCAGCGCGCCGACGGCCATGTTATCAAAAAAGCCGCCGACGTCAAGAGCGGCGACAAAATCACCGTCCAGCTGCAAAAGGACAAGCTCAGCGCCATTGTTGAATAGCCATTCAATTCCCGCCCGCCACCCCTTTAAAGGTATAAGGGCTGCGGCCCTTATGAACCCGCCTGATAAAAGATATAGGATTAACCCGTAGCTTTTTGGAGGTCAATATGGAGTTTATTAAAGGTCATATGATTGCAGCGTTTGAAAATGAAGGTGTTGTTTCAAGGCAGCTGCTCAATCCCGATAATTCTGCAAGTGAAAGAGTGACTATTACCGAAGTACATCTTGAAAAAGGTTATCAGCAGCCACGGCATAAGCACGACGCTGCGGAGCAAATATGGTACGCCTTAAAAGGCAGAGGTTTATTGCTTCTTGAAAACAATACGGAACAAGAATTTATAGCCGGCGACGTTGCAAGGTTTGCCGACGGCGATATTCACGGCTTGTTTAACAATTCAGATGACGAATTTGTTTATTTGTCAGTCACATCGCCCCCGATTAATTTCAAATATGCTTATAAAAAATAATCCATTCCCGCCCACCACCCCATTATGGGGGCTTTGCCCCCAAACCCCGGTTAAAGAAAAACGCTTTCCCATAACGGCACACAGCACACAGGCCCTATACCTTAATTGGGTGGGCGGGTGGGTTATAACATAAAGGAGAAACCATATGGAAAAAATGAGTTTTGAGCAGGCCATAACGCGCATCGACGAGATCGTCAAAACGCTCGAAAAGGGTGACGCGCCGCTCGAGCAGTCGCTGTCCCTGTTTGAAGAGGGCACGAAACTCATCAAGTTCTGCGGCAAGCTTTTAGACGGCGCCGAGCAAAAGGTCGTGAAGCTTCAAAAGGGCGCGGACGGTGCGCCGGAAGAGACGGCGTTCGACGCCGGGGAGTGATAAAACCCATGCAAAAAGAAGAATTCGACCGCGAATATGCCGCATGCAGGGCCATGGTCGACGATCAGCTTGAACAATACTTCGCGCGCATGCCCAAAAGCGCGCTCGCCGACGCGATGCGCTACAGCGTGACGGCGGGCGGCAAGCGCATCCGGCCCGTCATCGTCCTGCAGTTTTGCAGGGCCGCGGGCGGGGACATGGAGAAAGCGCTGCCGGCTGCTGCTGCCGTCGAGATGCTGCACACATATTCTCTCATCCACGACGACCTGCCGTGCATGGACGACGACGCGCTGCGCCGGGGAAAGCCCACGAACCACATCGTTTTCGGCGAATGCATCGCCACTTTGGCGGGCGACGCGCTCCAGGCGGAGGCGTTCGGCATGCTGCTGGATTCGGATCTGCCGGACGGACGCGTCGTGACAATGGCAAAGCTTCTGGCAAGAGCGGCCGGGACAAACGGAATCTGCCTCGGGCAGGCGCTCGACATGGAAAGTGAGGCACGGAAGCTGACATATGAGGAAATATCGGGCATACACGCCCTGAAGACGGCGTCCATGCTCATCTCGGCGGCGCAGATCGGAGTTGCCGCCGCGGGCGGAAGCGACGCGCAGCTGAAAGCGGCGATGGACTACGCGTCGGCGCTCGGCCTCGCGTTTCAGATCCGCGACGACGTCCTGGACGTCACCGGCTCGACGGACGCGCTCGGCAAACCCGCCGGTTCGGACGCGGCGAACGAAAAATCGACGTTCGTGACGCTTTTCGGCGTCGAAGAATGCGAGCGGATCATACACGAGAAGACGCGTCAGGCATCCGAGTCAATCGCCGGACACTTTGGGAATACGGATTTTCTTCTAACGCTTGCCAGAATTCTGGAAGAAAGAAAGTATTGATAAATTGGCATTTTCTTGTTAATATATAGATTACAGCGGCGCAGTATCCTAGTCAGATCTGCCGTTTCCGAAGAAGGGCCTAAAAATCCTTTAAAGGGCACACCTGCGAAACCTCTTGTGTCTGCTTTGAACGCCCAGTTCGGGGTGGATGCTGGGGGGAAGCGCGGTTTTCCGCGCTTGCGTACTCAGGGCGGCCTCCAACGGCATGGAGATCCCGACCCTGTTTATGCGGAGACCTGTTTGCGTGCTTTGCCGTGCTCATACTGAGCGCGGTCTTTGTACGGGACAGGATAGAACCTGTATTGCGGTGCTTTGGCTAAAAGCCGTGCGCTGTGTGCAGAGTAGCCTGCCTTGCGTGGGATCTGCGGATAGGGGACCTGAATGTCTGGTGCTGTGGCCACAGCATCGGGCGCTATTGCCCCTTGAAATATTTCCTGCAAAAGAGGCTAAGAGACGGCTTGACTGTTAGTGGAAAACACCTAGGCTGTTCGGGGAGAACCTGTTCCCGTGACAGGATGGGGATTGCAGTGCGGTCTGAGTGGCAATCGGGCAGCGATGACGGTAACGCATCGAACGCGGCTTTAATGGGAAACCACCTGATCGGCAACGAGAGGCAGCTGCGGGGGAAATCCAGCCCGTACCTAAGCCGTAAGATTTACTCAACTTG
Source organism: uncultured Sporobacter sp. (assembly GCA_963663605.2). Lineage (GTDB taxonomy): Bacteria > Bacillota > Clostridia > Oscillospirales > Oscillospiraceae > Sporobacter. The sequence goes on along the minus strand of CAXXVF010000002.1, from coordinate 1,221,273 downwards.
TCGCCGCTGCATAAAATAAACGATACCGGCATCATAACAATGCGTTTTGGAGCTTTATATTGGTGTATTGATAGATGAAGACGAAAACAAATCCTAGATGGGTCATTAAAATCACTATCATCAGCATTTTCGTATCCATGACATTCGCGCTGGCTTCCTCGAAAGTATTGGGGAATCTGGGATATGTCATGGCATTTGTGGTTTTGGCCGTATTTATATTGCTCGGCATCCTGTTCGACATCATCGGGGTGGCCGTCACGGCGGCTTCGCTTGCGCCGTTTCACTCCATGGCCGCGCACAAGCAGCACGGGGCGACGGAAGCCATCCGGCTCATAAAAAACGCCGATAAGGTCTCAAGCTTCTGCAACGACGTCGTCGGCGACATCTCCGGTATTATCAGCGGTACGACGTCGGCGCTCATCGTAACGAAGCTTGTCAGTGACTTTTCGCTGCCGAACCTGTTCATGCAGCTTCTGATTTCGGGGCTCGTGACCGGGGCGACGGTCGGCGGCAAGGCCGCCGGCAAGGCGCTGGCGATCCGAAACAGCACGGGTATCGTGCTGGATGTCGGGAAGCTGATCGGCTTTTTCAGCAGACTTTTTGGGAAAAAATGAGGGTAGCTCTTGGAACTATTGGACAATTTGAATTTACCAGCGGACATAAAAAGCTTAAGCGATGCGGAACTTTTAGCCCTGTGCGATGTGCTCCGGCAGTTCATGATCAAAAGCGTTTCTAAAACCGGCGGGCATCTGGCTTCAAATCTCGGCGTTGTCGAACTGACGGTCGCCGTACACCGGGTTTTCGATACGTCGAAGGACCGGATTGTATTCGATGTCGGCCACCAAAGCTATGTACACAAGATATTAACGGGCCGGAAGGACCGGTTTTCTACGCTCCGGCAGTTCGGCGGCCTTTCGGGCTTCCCGAAGCCGGAGGAATCCCATCATGACGCGTTCATCGCCGGCCATGCGTCGGACTCCATTTCCGTCGCGCTCGGCATGGCGCGGGCCCGGACGATCGGCCGCCGGGACTACAGCGTCATTTCCGTCATCGGCGACGGCGCGCTCACCGGCGGACTGGCCTACGAGGGCCTCAGCGACGCCGGACAAAGCGGCGAGCCGCTCATCATCATATTAAACGACAACGGCATGTCCATCACGCCGAACGTCGGCGGCATCGCGAAATATCTGGCCCGGCAGCGGCTCAAACCATCCTATACGGCGTTTAAAAAACGTTACCGGCGCTTTATGGAAAAAATGCCGGGCGGACGGCATATCTACCGTCTGACCCACGCCGTTAAAAGCGCCGTCAAGGAGACGATCCTCAACTGCAGCATGTTTGAGGAGATGGGCCTGCAGTACGCCGGGCCGATCGACGGGCATAACCTGAAACAGCTGGAGGAGGCGCTCGGCTGGGCAAAGGGGCTGGGAGAGCCGGTCCTGGTCCATGTGATCACGCAGAAAGGCAAGGGCTATATCTATTCCGAGGATACGCCGGACCTTTATCACGGCGTGTCGCCCTTCGACTATAAAAAAGGCATTTTAGGCGGCGGCAGCGCATGCTTTTCCTCGGTTTTCGGCGAGGAACTCGTTAAGCTTGCCCGGCAGGACTGGCGGGTATGCGCCATAACGGCCGCCATGACGAGCGGCACGGGCCTCGGGCCGTTCGCGGCAAAATTTCCCGATCGCTTTTTCGACGTCGGTATCGCCGAGGGGCATGGCGCGTCGATGGCCGCGGGGCTGGCCGCGCAGGGCTGCCTGCCGGTGTTCGCCGTTTATTCGACGTTTCTTCAGCGGTCTTATGACATGCTGCTGCACGATATCGCGCTTTCCAAACTGCACGTCGTGCTTGCCGTAGACCGGGCGGGGCTCGTCGGCGCCGACGGCGAGACGCACCAGGGCATCTTCGATATCGGGTTCTTGTCAACGGTACCGGGCATGACCGTATTCTGTCCCGCCAGCTTCGGTGAGCTTAGGGATATGCTCCGGCAGGCTGTTTTACAGACGGAAGGGCCGGTGGCCATCCGCTATCCCAAAGGCGGCGAGGGGCGTTACAAAGACGGCGGCGCCGCGCCGTCAAAGTGTCTGCGCGAGGGCACGGATATAACGCTCGTGACGTACGGCGTAAACATCAACGCGGCGCTGGACGCGGCGGATACGCTGGACGAACGCGGAATTTCCGTGGAGATCATAAAACTCGGCGTCGTTCAGCCGATCGAATACGGAGATGTCGAACAATCGCTTCAAAAAACCGGACGTCTTCTCGTTTTGGAGGAATGTGCGTCCAGCTGCGGCGTCGGGCATAAACTGGCCCGGCACGCGGCTCAAAAGCATATCGAGCTCAAAAGCATCCGGCTTTTAAACCTCGGCAGCCGCTTCATACCGCAAGGGAAAATCGACGAACTGCGGGCCGCTTACGGCATCGACGCGGACGGCGTCGCGGACGCAGCAGAGGAGGAACTGGCGCGATGAAGGGTACGCGGCTGGATGCGCGCCTGCATGCGTTGGGACTGTTTGAAAGCAGGGAACGGGCAAAAGCCGCCGTCATGAGCGGCGTCGTATACGTCAACGGCCAGAGGGAACTCAAACCCGGTGCGCCCGTCACGGACGAAAGCGATATCGAGGTACGCGGAAGTACGCTCAAATACGTCAGCCGGGGCGGCCTGAAACTTGAAAAGGCGCTGGACTTCTTCGGCGTATCGCCGGACGGCAGAAGCTGTATCGACTGCGGCGCTTCGACAGGCGGTTTCACGGACGTCCTGCTTGGACGGGGGGCCAAACGCGTCTACGCCGTCGACGTCGGATACGGACAGCTGGCCTGGAAGCTTCGAAACGACGCGCGCGTCGTCGTGATGGAGCGGACGAACGTCCGCTATTTAACGCCGGAGCAGGTCCCAGAGAAGCTCGAGCTGGCCGTCATCGACGTCTCGTTCATTTCACTGCGGCTCGTCCTGCCGGCCGTGAAGGCGCTTTTAACGGACGGCGGGGAAGTCGTATGCCTCGTCAAACCGCAGTTTGAAGCCGGGCGTGACAAGGTCGGGAAAAAAGGCGTTGTCCGCGAAGCCTCTACGCATGCCGAAGTCCTGAAAACATTTATGAAAGACGCGGAAAACACCGGATTTATTGTGAAAAACATGACCTTCTCGCCGATCAAAGGACCGGAAGGGAACATAGAGTTTCTGGCGCATTTGTCCCATCGGGACGTACGCGCCGATGTAGATACAGACATTGACATAGAGAAGATCGTATCCTCGGCGCATGAAACGGCGGACAACGCCGCGCCGGAGTAAGCCTATACGAAAGGACAGACAAAAATGAGACGTGTCCTGCTGTGCCCGAATGTCAAACGCGACAGGGATTTTGCGCTGACGCTGCAAGTAAACGACCTTTTGAAAGGCTGCGGCGCGTCTGTTGTCGTGTGCCCGCTTTTTGATGAGAACGGCGCGGCGCCGTCCGTTCCGCCGGAGCTTAACGTATCCGATCTGGACACGGAGCTTGAAGGCGCGGATATGGCGGTCGTTTTTGGCGGAGACGGGACGATCCTCCGCGTGGCCCGGGCGTCGGCGCTTACGTCTGTTCCGATCCTCGGCGTCAACATAGGCCAGAAGGGCTTCATGGCGGAGATCGAAAAAGAGGATATCGCGCTCATACGGCAGGCCGTTTGCGGTGATTACGAGATCAATCGCCGGATGATGCTCGATATGGAGCTCATCCGCGGCGGCGAAGTCATTTTCAGCGATTTCGCGCTCAACGACGTCGTCATTGCCGGCGTCACGAAGGTCATAGACGTAACGCTCAAAGGCGACGGAAAAAAGATATCGCATTTTTCCGGCGACGGCGCGATTGTCGCCACGCCGACGGGCTCGACAGCCTACTCGATGGCGGCCGGCGGTCCCATCGTCGAGCCGAGCGCCGACAGCATCGTCGTTACGCCGATCTGCGCGCATGTACTGGCCGCCCGCTCCTTCGTCCTCGCGCCCGACCGGCATGTATCCATCGAACTCGGGGCCGTCAAGGTCAACCCCGCCTATCTGAACGTGGACGGCGGCAAGTATATCAGCCTCGTGAGCGGCGACGTCGTCAGCGTGCGCAAATCAAAGAAGGAAACGCTTCTGATACATCTGTCGAGCAGGAGCTTTTATACAAGAGTGAGTGAAAAGCTGGGCGAATAGAATCAGACGCCCGCTTCTGCAGCTGTCCGGTCTTGCGCCGCTATCGGCGGGGGACCGGCGGACAAACCTCCCGTGCGCGGAGGGATATTCACAACATTTTTTGCGCGAAGCGCTTGGGAGGTTTACATGAAAAACAAACGACAAAACGCGATCCTGAAGATCATCGCCGCCAAAGAGATTCAGACGCAAAACGGTTTGATTGAAGCGCTGCGCGAAGCCGGGATCAATAGCACGCAGGCGACGCTTTCGCGCGATATCAAAGAGCTGCAGCTGATCAAGGAACTCACGCCCGACGGCCGGTATCACTACGTCGTCGGACAGAAGCAGGAGATGCAGAACTACGCCTCCCGCCTGAAATCGATTTTCAAAGAAAGCGTGACCTCTTTCGTCTGCGCGCAGAACATCGTCGTCATCAAGACCCTTCCGGGACTGGCGTCGGCGGCGTGCAGCGCGATCGACAGTATGAACATCAAAAACCTTGCCGGCTCCATCGCCGGGGACGACACCGCTTTTCTGGCCATGAGCGACAGCGCCGCGGCCCAACAGTTTTGCAAAGACATAGAAAACATGCTGTAGATACTTAACCCGCCCCCCGCCCTTAAAGGTATAAGGGCCTGCGGCCCTTATGAACCTGCTTGATAAAAAGTACATACGGCTTTAACCGTTGAAATGCATTTGAGAAGCGTTCCTTCGTCTTTGTAGGGGGCGATGCCCACATCGCCCCGTTATCCATAATTATTTGACCGCCGCAAATGAGGAGATAACAATGATCGAATTGCTCCACATTGAAAATATCGTCGTGATCGAAAAGGCCGACGTCAAATTCGGCCCGGGGCTCAACGTGCTCACGGGCGAGACCGGCGCGGGCAAATCCATCGTGATCGACGCGCTCAACGCCGTCACAGGCGGGCGGACATCCCGCGAGCTCGTGCGCACGGGCGCGGACAGCGCCGCCGTGACCGCCGTTTTTTCCGGCGTGGACGCGGAGAAATGGTGCGATGAAAACGGCGTCGCGCCCGACGAGGACGGCAAGCTGTTTTGCATGCGCAAAATCACCGCCGACGGCAAGAATACCTGCCGCGTCAACGGCTGTCCCGTTACGGTCGGTCAGCTGCGTGAGCTGGGCGGCCTGCTTATCGACATACACGGTCAAAACGACGGGCGCAAGCTGCTCGACGAAAACGCCCATCGGGGGTATCTCGACGGTTTCGGCAGACTTATTGAAACGCTTGAAACTTACCGGGAAGCCTATAAAGCAATGCGGGACAAGCAGATCGAGATCGAGAAGCTGACGATGGACGAAAGCGAAAAGGAACGAAAGCTCGACATGCTGCGCTTCCAATTGGACGAACTCGAAAAGGCCGATATCAAACCGGGCGAGTTCGAGGAAAAAACGGCGCGGCGCGACCTGTTGAAAAACGCGTCCAGGCTGACCGAGGCGCTTGACGGCGCGCTTTATAACCTGCACGGCGGTGACGATTCCAGCGGCGCGGTTTCCCTCATCGCGGAGGCGGGGCAGCAGGTGTCGGCAGCCGCGCGCTACGCGGACAGCATCGGCGCTTTGTCGCAAAGAATAAACGACCTGCTCTACGCGGCCGAGGACGTGACGGAAGAGCTCAGAGATCTGACCGAAAGCCTGGATTTTTCGCCGGGAGAGCTCGAGGTTATCGAAGCGCGGCTCGACACGCTCCGCCGCTTGATGCGCAAATACGGCGACAGCGAAGCGGCGCTCATAGATTACAGGGAAACATGCCGAAAGGAGCTCGAAGAGATCGAGTTTGCCTCAGAGAAGCGCACTCGGCTGGAAAAGGAACTTGAGAGCCTTAAAACGGATGCACTGGAAAAGGCGCGCGCCCTCAGCGAAAAACGGCGGACAGCCGCCAAAACGCTCGAAAAACGCATCAAAAAGGAGCTTGGAGGCCTCAATATGGCGGGCGTCCTGTTTGAAGTTGAGTTTGACGTAATAAGAGGCGAATTCGGCCTGAACGATTCCGGCTGCGACGATATACGTTTTCTGATGTCGGCCAACGCCGGCCAGGCGCCGGGACGGATCAAAAACATCGCCTCCGGCGGCGAGCTGTCGCGCATCATGCTGGCCCTGAAAAACGTCCTGACGGAAAACGACGAAGCCGCGACGATGGTCTTCGACGAGGTGGACGCCGGTGTATCCGGCATCGCCGCGCAGCGCGTAGGGGAGAAGCTTGCCGACTTGTCGCGCGACCGCCAGGTGCTGTGCGTTACGCACCTCATGCAGCTGGCCGTTATGGCGGACGTACACTTCGAGATCGAGAAGAAAACGCAAAACGGCCGGACCTATACATACGTCACGGAACTGGACTATGAGGCACGCAAACACGAGATCGCGCGCCTTACAGGCGGTGAGAACGTTACGGAGACGACGCTCCTCTCCGCGGCCGAGCAGCTCGAGGCCTCGGCCAGGTACAAGGAAAAATGAAAGGGCTGAACCACTATTCAACATAATGAATAATTGTTCAATATAAAAATTGCGGCCTGACAGGGCCGCATATTTTTATCTGTTCCCGCCCGTCGCGTTTTAAAGTTATTGCGGCTGTACAGCCATGAACACGAAGCGGCGGCGTAGAGTAAGAAGGCGGGTGAAAACGGAAAAATGCATAAACTGTTGACAAATTAAAGCGCGGGGTGTATATTGTGTATACTCAATAGACACAATATGTGAAAGGGGCTGGATCAGATGCCGGTATTGGCTGTAAACGGACTGACGAAAAACTATCCGAAGTTCAAGCTGGACGGCGTGTCGTTTTCATTGGAGAACGGATATATCATGGGCTTCATCGGGCGCAACGGTTCCGGAAAGACGACGACGCTCAAGTCGATGCTTAATATCGTACACGCGGACGGCGGAACGGTGGAAATGTTCGGGAAGGTATTTAAAGACAACGAGCTGGCGCTCAAGCAGAAGGTTGGCTACGCGTTCGGCGGCGCGGATTATTATCAAAAAAGCAGGATCAGGACAGTAACGGATGTTGTCCGGCGTTTTTATACGGATTGGGACGAAAAGACGTATAACGCGTACTGCCGCCGGTTCAACATAGACAACGACAAGAAGATCGGCGAACTGTCCGAAGGCATGAAGGTGCACTATTCGCTTGCGCTGGCGCTCTCACACAACGCAGAGCTTCTGCTTTTGGACGAACCGACAGTCGGTCTGGACCCAGCCGCGCACGACGAGCTGCTTGAACTGTTTCAGGAGCTTGTTGAGGACGGGAAGAAGAGCGTCCTGTTTTCTACGCATATCACGTCCGACCTTGAAAAATGCGCCGATTTCATCACGTTTATCGAAGACGGGGAGCTCATCGCCACGGATACGAAAGACGCGTTTGTCGGAGCATATAAAATCGTCAAGGGAACCAAACAGCAGTTTGATATAGTACAGAAAGACCGCTTGATCGCGTACAAAAAGAACGAGTTCGGCTTTTCCGCACTCATTCCGGCAAGCGAAGCCGGTGCGATGAACGGTCTGAACATTGAGGCGGCGGATCTTGAAAGCATCATGATCTACTATGCCAGGAGGGGAAACAAACAGTGAAAAAATTACTGTATAAAGAATTCCGGCTGTCCGTTCAGCCGCAGGCATACTTCCTGATACTTCTCGGCGCGCTGCTTTTAATACCCGAATATCCGTATTTTATCGCGTTCATGTATGTATTCATCACGATACCGATCATCTTCGTCGTATGCAAAGAGTATAAGGATATCTATTTCACGGCTTTGCTGCCTGTTCGGAAAAGAGATATCGTCAAGGCGCGGTTTATGTCGATCATCGCAATAGAGCTGGCGCAGATCCTGTTTGCCGTACCGTTCGCGTTTATCAACAAAGCGCTGTACCCGCAGGGGAATCCCGCGATGCTGGATGTGAACCTGGCTCTTTTCGGGTTCGTCTTCATCATCTATGCCATTTTTAATTTAATCTTCCTGCCGGGCGTCTACAAGAGGGCGAATAAAACGTTCCTGCCGACGGCGCTCGGCGTTATAGCCGCGATACTCTTCGGCGCACTTGTTGAATGCCTCCTCTGGTTCGTCCCGGCTTTCAAGCTGTTTTTCGATACGCCGGGCGTGCTGAACGGCCAGATTCTGACGCTTACAGCGGGCATTATCCTATATGCCGCGGCAAATTTGCTGGCATACAGGAAGGCCGCCGCGTATTTTGAGAAAACAGATGTGTGAGGCCTATGAATATAATCATCTCCAATACGTCGGATAAGCCGATCTATCAGCAGCTGTTTGACCAGATCAGCGCGCAGATCATAAAAGGCGAATTGGAAAGCGGCGCCGCGCTGCCGGCCATCCGCACCGTGGCCAAGGAACTCCGCATCAGCATCATTACCGTCAAGACCGCGTGGGAGGAGCTGGAACGGCAGGGTTTCATCTATTCCATGGTCGGACGCGGCTGCTTCGTGGCGGGGCTGACCGATAAAGACCGGCAGGACAAATGTCGGGAACTGGCCGGTCAGAAACTTAAAAAGGATGTAGCCTATTACAAGGGCCTCGGCCTTACGCTTTCCGATATCGTCGGGCTTATAAAGGAATATTACGATAAGGAAAAGACCTGATAAAGTATGGGCCGGCTTTCCAAATACCTCTTGACATACGGCCGGGAGGATGCTAAATTGGTTATTAATTACAACCGGAGGCAGATCATGCGGATTATTAACGTATATCTTAAGATTATACGTATGCGCGCCGTCATTATTGACGCCGGGCTTTGTCCGCCGTTGCCGAATTAACCAGCCATTCGGAAAACAAACGCGGTACAAAGCAGGAAAATGCTTTGTACCGCATTTTTGTATTTAAGGAGGAAGAAACCATGAGATTTCAGCGTTACACGGATACGGACAGCTTTTCCAGGGACGTGCGTGATGTTTTACTGGAGGACGAGGCGCAAAATTTTCTGCAGCTCAGCTTCCTCGGCAATAAAACCGACGCGGTCAAAAACTGGCTGCTCGCTACGGTCAAAAACGACGACGGCGGCGTCATTTTGACAGCGGCCTGCACGCCGCCATTCAATATCGTCCTGTATGAGACGAAAAGCCGCCCGAACGACGCAGCGTTGAAGCTGCTGTCCGAAGAGCTTAAAAGCGCCGGTTTTGCCCTGCCCGGCGTCCTGGCGGAACAGGGTCTTGCGCACCGCTTTGCCGAGACGTACGCGCGCGGTTCGTATCGCCGCCATATGTCGATACGTGTTATGCGGCTTGATACCGTCGCGGACATAAAAAAAGCGCCCGGCTTCTGCCGGCCGGTCCGCGAGGAGGATTTATTCTTTGCGCCGTACTGGGGGCGTGCCTTCGGAGAGGACTGCCGCGTCGAGGTTTACAGCATCCCTGAAATGACGGAACAAATCAGGAAACACATCGGCCGGGATAAACATTATATCTGGGAAGACGGACAGCCCGTATCGCAGGCGGTTAACGAACATGTTACACCCAACGGTGCAATTATCAGCAATGTTTACACGCCGCCGCATTACCGGGGCCGGGGCTATGCGAGCGCCTGTGTCGCGTCGCTTTCACAGCTGCTTTTGGACCGCGGGCACAAATTCTGCGCGTTGTTTGCCGATACGGAAAACCCCGTCTCCTGCGGCATCTATCGGAAGCTGGGCTATAAAGATCAATGCGGCTTTGCCGAAATCAAGTTCATCTGACGGTCAGGCTCGGATTAATCCGCCAAGCCCGCCAGATACGCTTTAGCTTCAACGAGCGACGGGAACGTCCTGAATATGAGACGCTCGACTTCCGGCGGCGGCTTTATCATATCGGGTACAAAAATCACGTTCAGACCCGCCGCGTACGCGGACAAAATACCGTTTGATGAGTCCTCAACGGCATAGCAGCCGTCGGGTGTGACGCCAAGATTGCTGCAGGCAAGCAGATATATGTCGGGGTCGGGTTTGCCGTGCCGGATCATATCGCCCGTTACGATGGTTTTGAAATATTGCGACAAACATGACATTTCGAGGTTGCGCTCTGCGGTTTTCCCCGTTGACGAGGTGGCCAGACCGACTTTCCAGTGGTTTTCGGTGAGCCACTCAAGGAGTTCCCGCACACCGGTCTTTTGGGGAAGGCCCTCCGATTTAACGATCTCATAAAACTCGGCTTTGATATCCTCAATGAAATCATTGACCGGGAACTGAGGCCCGTACGATTCCAGCAGGTAGTCCCGGATATCGCTGCCGTTTCGCCCGACACAGTGCGTAACGCAGTCGTCTGTTTCCGGCAAACCCAGTTTTTTGCCGGCCCGGTGCCACGCTCTGTAATAGATCCGTTCTGAATCAAATAGGACGCCGTCCATATCGAAAACAATGCTTTTTGTCATATTTAATCCTTCTTGCCGCCAAAAAAGGCAGCAGGTTAATTCCTTGTTTATTCAGCGCCTGTCAAAAGGAGCACACAAAAATAAAGTTTTAAAGCGTGTTAATGACGGGGTGAGTATTTCTTCCGCTTTATAAAACGTTTAAAAAAACCGTTTTCAGGCGGGTCCGTTTTTGATATGACGGTCTGGGCGGGCGCCGCAGCTTCCGCCGTTTCCGGCATTTCCGGCTCCGGCTCGATTGGCTCGGGTGATTTCACGACTTCCTGTTCGGGGCGCAGGCTCTGGGGCTTTTTCTGGGACTTGTTGAAGTTCAGTGCCGTGCGGAACTTCCAGCCGTGACGGATGGCCGAATCTTTGACGGTATTGGGCACCTCGCCGAGATCGATTGTCGTAACGGTGCCCTGATCGTTCCCATTGAAGCTGATATGCCGGACTTTTCGGAAAATGGATGAATGCGGCTGAGCAGAGCCGGACCCGGATGCCAGTAAAAATTCATCCGAGGTCTTGACGTACATCGACACCGAGCGGCTTTCCTCGTCCACCAGTACCGACAGTTCATACAGGACCTTTTTCGGCTCGACGCCCACGCCGACGTCATAAAACGCCGTATTGACGCGGATATATTTATCGTCCTGCGTATAGGGTATCCGCAGGTCGTCGAGTTTTAAACAAATGTCGTCGAATATAAGCTGTTTCATAGGTTCCTCCAGATTATGCTGAAACGATTATAACACATTTTTTCTGCTTTTGACACAATATAAATCAAATCGACAGCAGGGGAATACTAAATATTGTTGTTATATACAATTTACCGGGAACTTATACGGCAATATTTCTATACCCGCCCGCCGCCCCATATAGGTATAAGGGGCTTGACCCCTTATGATCCCGCTCTTGTATAAGGTTGCTACAATGATCCGCCAGCCTCTCGGACAATCGACTGCCTGCACCTGCCGTATACCGTTGTAGGGGCCGGCTTCCATGCCGGCCCGCGTTTCCCCGTCCTTGTAGGGGCCGATGCCCTCATCGGCCCTTTGACCTTCCCCACGTAAATAATCAACCCGGCCCACCGACTTAAAAACAAACCTTTTGCCACATAATGTAATCCATGATACTATATTGGTACGGCTCTAAGGACCATTAAACGTTATAATGTACCGGGGAGGAGCGCGCAAATGTCCAACTGTCCGTACTGCGGCGAAGAAATGAAAATCGGGACGATAGAAAGCGAAACGACCTTAAGCTGGCTTCCGGAGGGTACGCGTTTTTTCAGATTATCCAAATGGAGCATATCCAAAAAAGCGGTGTTGATTGAAAAAGCAGGTATCGGAGTGAACCCCGCTGTCGTATACGCCGCATACTGTGAGCACTGCGGAAAAATTATCATTGATGTGGATAAGTCTTCCTGAAGCTGAGATATCGCCGATATTGACAATAACTGTTACCTGTGTTATCATCACTGCGTTAAAGGCTGAGAAGGAAAGAGAGTAAAAGCGCAACTGCCCGTAAAGAGAGCTGCCGGTTGGTGGAAGGCGCGGGGCGTGCGCTTTGAATACGGTTCCGGAGCCGCCCGATGAAAGGATTTATAAATCGGGCCGCGTGTGCGCGTTACAGCACGAAGTTAATGTAACTTCATGAGTCCGATGCCGAGAGGCTTCGGAAATAGAGGTGGTACCGCGGTTTGCTCGCCCTCTGTTCGCTATGAACAGGGGTTTTGTTTTATTTAAACCCGATCTAATCCCGCCCGCCGCCCAATTAAGGTATAAGGGCCTGCGGCCCTTATGATCCCGCTTAGGAGAGGAACGGAGCTGTACGCCCGAAAGGTATAGAGTTCCACCCTATGACCCGGTTGGGAGACGATAGCCCGCCGGGAATAGCCCCGGCCCCACGATCCGGTAAAAGGTTCCTTTTGAAAGGAGCTGTCAGCTTTGCTGACTGAGGATTGTCAGCTCCCGCCCGCCGTGCAATTGAGGTATAGAGCCTGCGGCCCTTATGAACCCGCCTGTGAGAGGAAAGGACCTGTGTGTCCCGCCCCAAACGCATGGGGCTGCGCGCATGAACGGATGATAATAAAAATGATGTATATAGGGACCCATTGATAGAAGGAGAGGAAGAAATATGAAATTATATGACGAACTTGTCGCGCGCGGCCTCATTGCGCAGGTCACGAACGAGGAGGAGACCCGTGAGCTGATCGACAACGGCAAAGCCACGTTCTATATCGGCTTTGACCCGACGGCCGATTCGCTGCACGTGGGCCACTTCATGGCGCTGTGCCTGATGAAGCGGCTGCAGATGGCGGGGAATAAGCCGATTGCGCTCATCGGCGGCGGCACGGCTATGGTCGGCGATCCGTCCGGACGGACGGACATGCGCCGGATGGCGACAGCCGAGACCATCGCGCATAACGGCGAATGCTTCAAAAAACAGATGAGCAAATTCATTGACTTTTCCGAGGGAAAGGCGATCATGGTCAATAACGCCGACTGGCTGATGGGCCTCAATTATGTTGAGTTCCTGCGGGATGTCGGGCCGTACTTTTCCGTCAATACCATGCTCCGTGCCGAATGCTATAAGCAGCGCATGGAAAAGGGCCTCAGCTTCCTGGAATTCAATTATATGATCATGCAGAGCTACGATTTTTACGAGCTTTTTATCAAATACGGCTGCAACATGCAGTTCGGCGGCGACGACCAGTGGTCGAACATGCTCGGCGGCACCGAGCTCATCCGCAAGAAACTCGGGAAAGACGCGCACGCCATGACGATCACGCTTCTTTTAACCTCCGAAGGTAAAAAGATGGGCAAAACGCAAAGCGGCGCCGTCTGGCTCGACCCGGAAAAGACGAGCCCGTTCGATTTCTTCCAGTACTGGCGCAACGTCGGAGACGGAGACGTCGTCAAATGCCTGAAAATGCTGACTTTCCTGCCGCTTGAAGAGATCCGGGCAATGGAAGCCTGGGACGGCTCGGAGCTCAACCGCGCCAAGGAGATCCTGGCGCATGAGCTCACGTCGCTCGTTCACGGGAAAGAGGAGGCCGACAAGGCGCTTGAAACGGCCCGCGCCTTGTTTTCCGCTGGCGGGGCGGAGGATATGCCGACGGCCGAGCTTTTACCGGACGACCTGACAGACGGCAAGATCGATATCCTGAACATCCTCGTCAAGTGCGGCTTGTGCCCGTCGAAATCGGAAGCGCGCCGCGCCGTCGAGCAGGGCGGTGTCGAGGCGGCCGGCGAAAAGATCAAGGAATTCGGAAAATGTTTCTGCTGCGAAGAGCTTCAAGGCGACGGCGTCGTTATAAAACGCGGTAAAAAGAAATTCAAGCGCGTCGTTTTAAAATAATCAGTACGAAAAAGTCTCGCAGAGGCTTTCCGTCAGCAAGCTTTGAAAAAGCACAGCATTCAGAAAAACTGAATGCTGTGCTGATTTTGCGTCATATCAACTTAAAAGCGGCCGTTACTGCATGCCGTTTTCGTATGCCTGTATCATCTTTTTGACCATCTGGCCGCCGACCGATCCGGCCTGTTTGGAAGTAAGGTCGCCGTTATAACCCTGTTTCAGGTTGACGCCCACTTCTGTCGCGGCTTCCATTTTGAATTTGTCAAGAGCGCCGCGTGCATTGGGGTTCAGGCTCGCATTAGGCATTATATTACACTCCTTTTGTAACATTTTCGTCAGGCACGATTGCGCCTTTCGTTAATATCTTTGCCGACGGTTTTTTTTATATACAAACAAAATATGCTACAAAAGCGAAAATTATCATATTTACGCTTCAGGCTTAAAAAGAGCTGTTCCCCCTAAGCACAGGGAGGATGAAAAAGACGGCGATGCTTAAAAAAGATTTCGGGATAATACCTTATTATCCGCAAATATTATAAGCAGTACTATAAATAATTAATCTTTATGGTTTTCCATATTTGTGCTAATATATACAGGTTGATAAATGAGGACAGGGAAGTGCGCTGCCATGGAATTTTCAAAGCGAATGGAATACTTTAAGCCCGGCATTTTTTCAGTGCTGGCCAAAATGAGGGACGAGCGGCTCGCAGCCGGAAAAAAAGTGATCGACTTAAGCGTCGGCACGCCGAACATACCGCCCGCGCAGCATATCGTGGACGCGCTCCTTGAAAGCGCCCGGGACCGCGGCAAATACATATACGCCATCAGTGATATGAGACGGCTGCAAAATACCGTATCCTTGTGGTATCAGAACAGATACGGGGTAAAGATCGACCCGCAAACGGAAATGACATCCCTGCTCGGCTCACAGGAAGGGCTTTCACATATCGCGCTTTCCGTCATAGATCCGGGCGATCTGGTGCTGGTGCCGGATCCCGGCTATCCGGTTTTCAGCGACGGACCGGTCCTCGCCGGTGCCGAGCTTTATAAAATGCCGCAAAAGCGGGAAAATGGTTATCTGATCAGCATAAAGGAAATACCGGAAGACGTTGCAAAAAAAGCGAAATTCATGGTGTTTTCGTATCCGAACAACCCGGTCACGAGCCTTGCGCCTGCGTCCTTATACCGCGAGATCATCGCGTTTGCCAAAAAATACAACATCATCGTCCTGCATGACAATGCCTACAGCGAACTGGTTTTCGACGGGAAAACCTGCGGCAGCTTCCTGCAGTATGACGGCGCTAAGGATGTCGGCGTCGAATTCAATTCCCTTTCAAAGACCTATGGGCTTGCAGGTGCGCGGATCGGTTTTGCGCTGGGCAACAGCAGGATCATATCCATGCTGAAAACGCTTAAATCAAATATGGACTACGGCATGTTCCTGCCGCTCCAGGAAGCGGCCGTCGCGGCGCTCTCCGGTCCGCAGGACTGTGTTAACGAAGCGCGGCGGGCCTATGAAAACCGGCGGGATGTGCTCGTGGACGGCTTAAACGCTATCGGCTGGCACATGCAAAAGCCGCCGGCCACGATGTTTGTCTGGGCCAAACTGCCGGGGTCATTCAAAAGCAGCGCGGAATTTACAAAGCAGCTGCTTGATAAATCGGGCGTGCTGGTCACCCCCGGCGCCGCATTCGGCACGGAAGGGGAGGGGCATGTGCGCCTTGCGCTGGTTCAAAATGAAAAGTCCCTCGGCGAGGCGGTCTGCCTGATCGACGAAAGCGGTATACTGAGGCAATGACACGGTCTCAGCCGGCTCGAAGTTTACGGATGCTCCCGCCGGCAGCGGCGGGACATGACACATTATTTAAGTAACCATAACGGCGTCGTTCAAAATAAAGTACGCATAAAATAGAACATTTTTGTATTATTGACTTGATTTTCCTGCGACAAAAAAGGTAAAATAATGTCAACGACAGGAATGTGGGTGGTTTTTATGCACAATGTGAGGGTCGTAGATAAGGATAATGACAATAAGGCGTTTATTGTCAATGTCTATAAGGATTACTACGGCTTCGTTAAAAGAACGATGATTAGAATAACAGGCGTTCACAGTGATATAGACGATCTGGTGAACGACTGTTTTCTGAAATTGATTGAGAAGACCTCGACGATCCGTGTGCTCGGACAGGGCAGACTTACCGCATATATCAGATACACGGCCAGAAGTGTGGCTATCAATTACATAAAACATCAAAAAGTTGTCAAAAAACATGTCGATATCGCCGTTGATACCGAACTGTCGGAATTCAGTGCGGGTAAATATACGGATATCGACGATCGGCTTATTAGAAAGCATGAGATAGAGCTTCTCAAAAAAGCCATTCTGCGGCTGCCGGAGAAGAAGAAGAATATCCTGTACTTTAAATATCTGCTGGACATGTCGGACAAACAGATATCGGAGGTTTATTCCATATCGCCCGACAGCGTCCGTACATACTTATCGCGCGCGCGCAAAGACGCCAAGAGGCTGATGTTCGAGGAGGTGGACTGTGAAGGATAATAACGCATACAGGGAGCATCTCTTTGAAGAATACGAAGAGAGTCTGTTCCGCCTGGCTGTTTACGATGCGTCGGAGCGGGAGGGCCTGAATATAGAAGCGGAAAGGAACAGGGCTGAAGAAGAACAGCCTTCCGCGCAGCAGATCAACCAATTCATGAAAGCTGTCCGGCTGCACGGGGAAAAGACAGCAGGGCAAGCAAAGAAGAAGCGTATTCGGATTATCCACAGGCTATCCGCTACCGCAGCATTATTGGCGATTGTTTTTCTGGCGTGCATGGTCACAGTCGATGCTTTCCGCCTGGAAGTGCTCAATTTTCTCATCCGTATAGAACCCAAATACACGTTCATTAAGCTGGAAAACAACGCGATGCCGGACGATTGGGCGGGCGCTTATCCTCGGTATGTGCCGGAAGGGTATGAAGTGAGTAAAACGGAAGAAAACGACTTGTACAACATGATTTGTTATAACAACACGGCGGATGACAGTGAGATTATCATCTTTTATGAGTACACAAAGGAAGAAACAGCGACTTTTGACACGGAAAACGCGGACAGTGTTGAAAAAGTAACGATCAACGGCGCGGAGGCGACGTTATCGGTAAAAAACGATATGACCGGTATATTCTGGCCCTGTGACGGCTGCATCTATTATATTTACGGCACGGTCGGCACAAGTGAGATTATAAAGATGGCAGAAAGTGTCGAATTTTAAAAAACTATATAATATTATGTTTCAAAACACCTCCATTGTTGTCTATATAAATGTAAAGCAGCAATGGAGGTGTTTTATTATGAAAATCATAAAGAAGACGGTCGGAGTTATTTTGGCGGTTGTAATAATCCTGTCGGCAGGGACGACGACATTGGCGGCGGAAGCGGATAAGGCGGACGCTTACGGCGTACGGTATACAGCCATACAAAGCCTTACGGCGGGCTTGACGATCAACGGCGCGGGCCTTGCAACCTGCGGCGGGAGCGTGACGCTTTCAAACAACACATGCACGGTCTATCTAACCGTAGCGCTTGAAAAGTCTGAATTCGGCGGATGGTCCACGGTTACATACTGGATGTCGTCCGGCCAGGGCTACACCGGGACATTAATATGCCAACCGCATTACGTTTCCAGCGGCGTGTACCGCGTGCGGTCAACGGCTACGGTGTTCGACTCCGGAGGCGGCTTTGTCGAACAGGCCACCGTCTATTCGTCCATCGACACCTACTGAGATTAATCCGTTAAAGGTTGTGCCGGTGTCGGGGAAGCGCCGCGATGCTTACCCCAACTCAAAGTTATTTAAGTGTAAACTTTAATTATCTTTGTAATATTCTCCTTCCTACATTCTTCTATAACCCATCATAATGATCGCGGCGGTGATTTTGATACCGGCACAATTCTTTATACAGGAAAAATCTAAAACATCCGCGCCCGCTTTTAAGCGGGCGCGGATGTTTATACGACAGCTTTTTATAAGCCGTTATAAGAGCAGCAGATACATAATGAGCGGGATTGTAGCGATGGAGAGCAGCGTCGTCAGGAACACGCCCTTGGAGGCGAGTTTTTCATTCCCGCCGTATTCCATGCTCATCATCGCGGCATTCGTCGCCGTCGGCATGGCGGAGAGGACCGTTATAACGCCGAGCATCAGCGCGTCGTTGATGAACAGTCTCAGAGCGAGCCATGTCAAAACCGGTATGATAATGAGCTTGACAATTGCAACGGGGTAGATGCGGACCGCACCGAACACCGCTTTAAAGGCAATCGACCCCAGCGTCGACCCGATGATCAGCATGGCCGACGGTGTTGTCAGCTGCCCGACCAGTCCGAGCGCCTCGGAAAGCACGGCCGGAACGGCCGGTTTCCAGTAAAACAGGATCACGGTCAGAATCGAGGCGATCATCGTGGGATTGATCAGCAGCCTAAGGTTCACTTTTTCACCCTTGCCGGAAATCATCATAATGCCGAGCGAAAAGCACAGTATGCTGAATACGATGTTGAAGATCGTTACGTAAAATACAGCGCCTACGCCGAAAATCGACTGGATGACGGGAAAGCCCATGAAGCCGACGTTTCCGAAAACGACCATAAAACGGAACATCCCGCGGTCGTTTTTTTCCGCCCGCAGCAGCTTCGGCAGGGGGGCGGCCAAAATAAAAAACAGTGCAAACGAACAGAGCGCTATCAGCATAAATACCGCGGCGTCGCGGCCGGTGGCTGTGGTCTCTCCGCTCAGGACGGAATTGAGGATCGTGCAGGGCATCGCGACATTTAAAACGAGTTTGGACAGCAGCTTGTTTGATTCTCCGGTCAAAACCTTGAATTTGTTGGCGGCGTATCCGATTGCCATGATGATAAACAAGACGGCCATCTGGGTTATGATTGCGGATAGGTTCATTAGCAAGAGTCTCTTTTCATCTTATTAAAGCCGATAAACATTGCCGTTTTAAACCATCCGGAACGGCAGACGCTGTATTCAATCGGACGGCTCCAGCTGCTCCGGCTGTGTATCCGGCTTGGCATTCTCGCCGCCGGTACCGCCGGGATCCTCCGGGCCGGGCTTGTCCGCTTCCAACGCGCTTTTTTCACGGAAGCCTTTAATCACGAGCATGACGATCGGGAGGACGAATATGCCGACAAAGCCAAAGACCTTCAGCCCCACATACAGGCTGATCAGCATGGCCAGCGGGTGAATGCCGATCTGCCGGCCGACGATCCTCGGCTCGAGAATCTGCCGGACGACGATGATGACGATATACAGGATCAAAAGCCCGATGCCAAGGCCGTATTCACCCATGATCAGATTGACTAAACTCCAGGGGATCAATACGGCGCCTGTACCCAAAACGGGCAGAAGATCAATAAAAGCGATCAGCGCGGCAAGGGCAAAGGCGTTGTTGACCCCAAGGATCAAAAGTCCGATGGAAAGCTCGGCGAACGTGATCAATAAAATAAGCGTATAGGACTTGATATACTTTACCCCGAGGTCGGCGGACATGGACTTGAGCGTCGTCATATGGGACTGGATTTTGTCCGGGAGCATGTGCGTCAAATATCCGGTGATGCGCCTGAAATCAATGGCGAAATAAACGGAGGAGATGATGGCCAGGAGGATGAACAGGATGATTCCCGGTACGGACATGGCCGTGGAGGACAATGAAACCATGACCTTCGACGACAGGCTGGAAATAAGCGATCCGGTTGAATCGGATAAGGAATTGATCGTGTTTTCGATGACCTGGGCGACCTGCGGATCGAGCCGTGCAGTCAGCTCACGGAGCTGCTCAAACAGTCTGAAAATGAGCGGCGATATGTAATCCGAGTACATATCCGGGAGTGTTACAAGCCCGTCTTTGATCATAAGGACGATTTTAGCGCCGATCAAAAAAATCAAAAAGCCGACCACCGCGTAGACCAGCAGAACCAGAATGATGGCCGATACCTTTTCGGGTATCTTGATCTTTCTGTACAAAAACCGAATAACGGGTTTGAGCAGCAGCGCCACTATAAACCCGATAATAAACGGCAGGATCCAGCCTAAAGCATACTTGACGCCGACATACAAAAGCGCCGCCGCAAGGGCGAAGTACAGCACATCGATAATGAATTTTTTCCGCGGGACTGTTTTTTCGTTCACATGACACCTCCGGTCACTGTTACCCCGTAAATTTATACGCTGTTTTCATTATAAACCCGTTTGTAAGGGTTTAACCGATTCGGCCGGACGGAAAGGCCTCGCATCGGATATACCGCTGTTTTGGCATCGACCGTACTAACCTGTGACTTATTATAACATAAAAGCCGCCTTTGACCAGCGGTTTCCTCTTCTTTTACAGGAACTTTACTTTAGATTTTCATATCTTGTCCGCTGCTTTTTTAATCCGCCGTACGTACAGCGGAATATGCTTGCCGGTCCGAACGTCATATGCTACGATATCAAGAGCAGTTAGACAGGGAAAAGGAGTTCAGTTAACCCATGTCCCGATGTCGCGGCCCCCGCAAAACGGCGCAAGACTTGACGCTTAAAAACAAAACGCCTCTCCCGCCAAACGGCAGGGGAGGCGTTATGAAAGTCTGTTTAACGTTTATGACTGCTGCTTTTTTATCCATTCGGCGCCGTAGCGGTTCATCTCGTCGACGGCGATGACTTCGTTCTTCTCGTACAGGCAGTTGATGGAGCCGATACATGGCAGGAAATGCCCGCCCGGGCCGTATGTATCGATTGCTCTGCGGACCTCGGCGCGAATCTCCTCTTCAGTGGCGAACTCGTTATCGACGACCGCAGCCTCCAGGCCGCCCATAAGCAGCATGTTGAGCCCTTTTTCGTCGAGCTCTTTCTGGATTTTCACGATGTCGTTTGTCGGCAGCGCCCCCTGCCACATGTCGACGCTCATTTCCGCAAAATCGACGGCGAAAGGCGTTATATAGCAGTCGCAATGGTGCTGCACAAGAATGCCGCGGCTATGGCAGTAATCGTATAGCTTCTTATAGCGGGGCTTGAACATGTCACGAAACATCTGAGGCGAGAAAAAGAGCTTTGCTTTGGCGCCAAGATCATCATGGCTGTGGATCATGTCAAATTCGAGGTTGTCGATAAGCAGTTTAAAAACTTCCAATTTCCAGTCGGTATATGCGTCGAAGAATTCCTCGCACTCATCCGGATACAGCACTAAGTCTTCCATGACGCATTCAAAGGCGCGCAGCGAATGAAAACGCTCAAACAGGCCGCGGAATGACGGCACCATGACGAGCTCGCCGCGCTCATGTGCGGCCTTACACTGGGCCTGAGCGCAAGACCAGTCGAGATCCTTCGGAATTTCGGGGAACTTAACGTAGTCGCGCCAGTTCTCCATGTCCTTGATGACCTGGTTTTTTGTGTCGGTCAAAGGGATAATGCCGGGGTCAACGCCGATGATGTAGCGGTGTGTTACGCCCCATAAATCCTTATAGGACTCACCTGAAAACTGAAGGATATCCCAGTTGGAGATGGGATCGATCACCGCGTGAAACAGTAATTCTGCCCCTCCGGGACCGAAAACGACTTCATTATGGAAAGCCTCAAATGCGTGGCCCATCCACTTTGGCGGCTTGTCGTTTTGCAGCGCGGACATAAAAGCTTCTTTTGGATTCATTAAAAATGACCTCCCTCGTAGTCTTGCATCAGAGTAACATTGTTTTTTTGTGCAAGTCAATTAAGATTTTTACAATAAATGGCGGTGTTTATTGACGATTTCGCTGATAAATTGGATGGTGAACAGAATAAAAAAGAAAAAACGCTTGCGCGTTTTTTCAAAATTTGTTTTTTTGTCGAAAACGCCAAAACAACACGCGTTCAAATCGGCCGGTCTTCGGCGGATTCTTTCCGGATCATACGGATGACGACGATATACATCACGATGACAAAAGCCAAAAACAGTATGGTGGACAAGACGGTGCCGATCAGCGCGCAGGCGTCGTAAAAGCCGTGCAGCGCTACGGCGGAAAGAAAACCGGCCCACAGGTTTGCGGTCTTTCCCGCATTGTTCCCGTTATGTTCGTGCCGTTTTGCCCGTCCGTAAAACAGACCCATAAAAACGGCAAAACCCATATGACCGGGTATCGCGAGGACCGCGCGCGTAACGGCTGCGGTAAGGCCGTAGCCCAGGACATAGCTGATGTTCTCAAAAGCCGCAAATCCCAGAGAGACGAAGACTGCGTATACGATGCCGTCGAAGCGGTAGTTGAAGTTGGGGTTGTTCCATGTCCGGCGTTTTAAAAAGAAAAGCTTTGTGCCTTCTTCCACGACCGAGACGACGATAAAAGCCAGGACGATCGTATAGGCATGACTGCCTTCTTTGAGAAACAGCGACAGGACGCTTTCCCCGAGCGTTTCCAGAACGATAGAGACAAGAGCTGCTGCTATGCCGAAAAGCAGCAGTGAAAGCAGCAGCGGCGCAGGTTCCTTTTCAACGGTGTCCTTGCGATATATGTACCGCAGCAAAAACGCGGCCGGCAGGACTGCGGCGGCTATATATATACCGATGACCGTCAGCATGGGAAGAACGTAAAGCACAATTTTATCCTCCTGTTGACATACGGTGCCTTTAGGGACTCGGGTATTCCCGTCACCTTATTATTTATCTCAATGATTATAACACAATTCGATGATTAATGAATGCCCGGCCGACGATAAGCAAAAAGCCGGATGTACATAAAAAACGGCCGTAAAAGGAAATCGCCGCCTTTGAACAGTCAAAAGCGGCGTGCATATTAAGTGCGGAGCCATTAGGCAAGTTTTTGTTTAAGCTCTTCGATTTCCTCGACGATGGTTCGATACCCATCCTTCCATTTGCCGGCTGCTTCTTTATCGCCTTTCTTAATCGCTTTATGATAACAGGATTTATAGGCACGGGACTTGCTGACCAGCAACCTGATTTTACTTTCATCAGACACTTGATTACACCTCCCAGAGTTTACATAAATAGTATAGCACATTTTGTCCAAAAATGCAAAAAAAGCTCAAAGAGTGCCTGTAAACACTGCTTTATACACCTATATTCCCTGCAAACAAACAAACAGGTAAAATCCCAGTGAAATAAGCAGTGCAGCTACTAAAAGTATTACCTTTAATGCTTTATTCATGTTTCCTCCGTTCGGTTTATTGTCATATTTTTTGCTTCCAATTATTTGCCTGCGTGCGCATAAAATCATTCTAAATTATAATATAGCAAAAAACAACACAAAACGACATCTTGCCTGACGATGATCGGCAGAAACCGTATTCCGGCAGCATAAATTCTTATATTTGAAACGCATGAGATAAAGGGGCGGCGGGCTGAGGGCCGCTAATCAGTCGTATCTTCTGAAAAAACTGTTTGGCATTTAATGTTAAGAATAAAGACATAAATGACGAATATACCTAGTAGAAACTATAGGTGTAAGCATAGACAGCCATAGATTATAAGGAGAGGTATTATGATCCAGCAGGTTAAATATTGGGATAACGCTCAGTGGTCTACCCAACCTGGATATGTGATTGACGGGAAGCTGTATACGGATGAAGCCGGGACACAAATGGCGTCAGCCGGGTCGCACTATCTTCTTAACGCGGCGGGCGGCGGGCAGCGGTACGTCATGCCGGACGGCACTATGGCGGACTTTGCCGGATATATGGCCGAGGCGCGCGGACATATGGGGCATAATATTCTGGCGCCAATGATAACCGACAGCCATCCGGGTCAAACAGCGCTGCACAACGCCGACGGCAGTGTTTCATGGATTGAAAATGAGCGGCTGGGTGCCCTTACGTCTTCCGGCAGCACGGACGCGTCGGAGGCGGATGCGTTATCCTCTGAGACGAGCGTCTGCCAATCCGATTTTACGGTTACCGATATGCTGGCCGGGTACAAGGCCTCCGCCGAAGCGGAGGCAGATCAAGACACCCTGAATTGCGCCGTTACATATGAAGACTACCAAACGGACTGCTTACAAGCGATGGCGCAGGCTCAGCTGAATGCGTTCCTGCAATACCAGCAGTCTCAGTTCGAGCTGACGCAGGCGCAGCTTAATTTGAAATCGTGATAACTTAGACATACAGCGATTATCAAACCGTGCCATATACGCACACGACCGGCCTTTTTCTATGCACTTTTTTATAAAAGAACGAAAAAATACCAGGGTCGCCCATGCCCCTGGAATCCTTCGAGTTTCTACTTGTCGCTAACGGGAAGCTCTTCGTCCTTGAAAATTAAATCATCAATGTCTTCGTCTTTAAAGATGTATCGATATAATTCTGCGTTTTCCTGTATTGAAATTAGCATAACACCCTCCTTTCTCCTGGCATTCTTTACATTATACACTTAAAGTTAGGCAATTGCAACAACTATTTTATAATATTATTGTAGATATGCACCAATTAGTTTGCCCGCTCGCGGCGGGTGTCTTTGTTGAAAACATCCCTACAACATGATAAATTGCTAATAATAGGTTGGTGAATTACCAACAGCGACGTAAATAATGCAAAAAGCCTTGATAATGCTGAAATAATCAGCGTTTCAAGGCTTTTGTTTTACCGGCGCAAAAAAGTCCGGGTGACTGGATTCGAACCAGCGGCCCCTTGCTCCCAAATCCGTGTCTCAATGTAAATTGGATGATTTCGGGTCGATTTGAGCCTGTTTAGTCGGGTTTGGGTTGCTTTTTAAGGCTGCCGTGACCACTGCGTACACTCCCTGATTTCCTATAATGGGTCAAAATATGGGTCAAGACGAAGCACAGGGCATCGGATCCAATGCCCTGAACTGGTTGTACTATAATTCTGAAATTCTAAAAACACAAGCTATTCTTGCCGGGAAAGGCACCGTCTCAAAACCAATATCAGCTTGTCGGTTTCATAGACCGAAGCAATCATAGCATCCATTAGTTCTTCCACAGAAACCGCGCTCCAGTCTACCTCATAACCATTACGCAAAGCGGTTGCGAAGAACGTTGCAGTCCGGATAGCAATACAAACAACCGGCGACCGCATAGACTTCATATTTTCCAAAGCCGTCAGCCATTAACGTTCCTGCTGCCCACTCCGTACTTCTGCTTGATCAGCTTCACCGCGGTATCCACATTTATGCGTCCTTCCGCGTTTTCACGGCACAGCTGCACGGCTTCCTTGCTGGGCACCATCCGCTCGGCGGCATGCGTTGCCAGCGTATATTTCAAATTTTTATCCACTCGCTTTGCCACGGTAACACCACGTCTTTTGCATGAAAATAGTATACCCGAAAGCCTCAGCCTTTGTAAGAAGAAGCGTCTATGATACGGCAGCTTGGCGACGGTTTATCGCGGACGGGACTCCACACAATACAGCACCCCGCTCCAACGGATGATGGGGAAATGTATCAACAAAACGAAAGCAATAAATATAAAACCTCTTGCGGATATGGTAGAATGTATCCTTTAGATTATGGTTGGCAGCGGCTGCCGCAATGACAACCAATGACAAAACTGATATTACGATCTTTTTCATATCTGAGCGTCGGCCTGAATCAGTCTGCCGGCCGTTTACCGGTACGAAGGACCTTCAACCGGAGGTCCGGACTCACCGCCCTTGTCGTCATCCTGCTCCATCCGAAACGAAGTAAAAATAGGTAATGTAGCATCAGCAAGTAAGGAGCGGGGCTACCCGCTCCTTACTTGTCGGCTTGATTTTTGATGTATCGAAAAGTGCGTTCATTTAGCAGCATTACCCGACTGAGGGGGGACTTGACACTCAAAGCGCCGATTAATGCAGTAAAGACTCGCTAAATACACTCGTTAACAAATTTGAGCTTTTCCAATTTGAAATTTGATTCGGCGAGGGCGACAGCCCAGAGACTGACCATCTGAAAAATCTGTGTTTCGGTTTTCTTGGCTGAAAGTAAATTGGGCTGCATTGAGTTTTGCTTGCCGTTTTTGCGGCGTTTATTCTCAAATTGAGTAAGTACTTTAAGCTCATCCTCAGCAAAATCCAATATTTCTGCTTTATCATCAACATATAATACATCATACTGTATAAGTAAAAGTGCTTCGGGTATATTTTTAACGTGATCCCTGTAGAAATCTTTTTGCTTCGGGCCTGTTTTTTCCCACGGCAGGGAAATATCATCATCGGTATTAAGAACAGCGTTTTCCAGAGCATTGAGTTTTGACCTTATGAGTTGAGCAATAGCGTCGACTTTTTCACCGAATACAGCATCGTGCATCATATATCTCATGAACAGCTTTTCATCCAGATGAAGCTTGAGCTGCTCCTTCGGAGGCAGAAATGACTGTTCCCATTTTTTGGCCTGCGTCAGAATGCTCATATCCATAATGGCTTCCACAGACCTTGACTCGTGCTTATATCTTGGTATTTTGAGCATTGCTCTCAGAACGCCGTTATCTATTTGTGCTTCTCCATATTCGTTGATTAGGTGCGGTAGCTTTTGTTCAATCAATGAACGAATCAGCATAGCCCTCCTAAGCATAAAGAGTTGATCGCCGTCATTACTCTGATTGGGCCCAAGTATATTGATATAACCTCGCAAACGGCTTATGAAATCGGGACCTTTACTAGTTTTAAACTCCTTCATGAATATCTGCTTTTCTTCTTCGTCTTCAATAATATCTCCGCAGAATTCAGAAAAGGTGCTGCTGGTTCCGCCAACAAAAACGAAAATTGACTTTCCGATCGGATGAAAGGTTTCTTCGCTTCTGTAAACTCCGTCCTGCATAGGTGACAGGAAGTATTTAAGCCAACCGAGTCTACCATTATAGCCGGTGTCGAATTCATCAAAAACAATCAGGGGGATTTTTCCGAGAAGATTTATATCGCTGATTTTATGGAATGCCGTCTGCAGTTCAAGCGGCGTCTGGAATTGGGAAAGGTTATAGCTTATTTTTTGAATGTCATTGGGAAAAATGCTGGTGGCCATTTCCGTTAATCCGAAGGATTTTCCTGAGCCGGGAGTTCCAAAAACGGCGATGGAAAGTGGGCGGGTTGCATTCTTGGTCGAAATGTATTCCGAGATTAAATTGTGTATTGTCCTATAACTCTCAATCTCGGCCCTGTCGACCGTCTTCAGCTTGCCGAATCTGGCGGCAGGTATATGCTTGAGGATAGTCTCGTCTCCGTTTTTAACCAGATCAAAGGCCATTTGTGCAATACTCGCGGAGCTTTTTCCCTGTAAGATGAACCAGCTGTCCTGATGGTCTCTATTTAAAATATTAGGAATCTTTACATCCTGTACATATTCCAGAAAACTCGTATCGTCTGAGTTATGCTCAAAGATAACAGGATTGGGAAAAAGACAACTATCCGGCTCTTGTCCGAAACCAAGATCAAAGTATTTTCTGATTACAATCATTCCTTTGTGAATGCCTTGGGGAATGATGGTTGAAAGGTCGTCGGATTCTTCGCCAGCAATGACTGCCGAAAGCCCCGCGACAAAAGCGGAAGTAATTCCGGTCATTTTTCCAAGGTCATTGCGCGCAAAATCGCCTTCGCACTCATAAGGTAAAAAGTATAAATAGGCTTCGGGGAAACTGCTGTTTTTATAATAGATAATACCTTCCAGCCCGAACAGGACAATAAGATGTCTGCAAGCTGACAAGAAGGACAGGTTCGGGTTATTGCTGAGCTGCCAGACAAAATCAAGAGCTGTTTTTTCCCAGGACAGGCTTTTGCTGATATTGACACCCTTTGAACGTAAGGTGTCGGCATTAATGATGACGATAGTCCTGTCAATTTTATGACGTTCTAAGTGCTGCCAAAGGGCGCTTCCTCCGATCGGATTATTCATTTTATATAAGATAACCGGGGTTTTGCTCGTGTCTTTAATCGCTAACGGCCAGTAGCTGTCATCATTGTTGAAGCCGTTGTTTTCGTCATCTATGATAACGATTTGGGCATCTGGGGTATCATTTTCTATAGGAAGTAATACCGGCCTTTCACTTCCCGTGCCGGCAAACCCCATAAATCTTCTTATTCTGTAGACCTTAGACCCTTTACTTTCGACAGACGATGGGTATGGCTCGAGCTCAACAAACGAATGTAGAAACCGGTTTGTAAAAGGACCGATGTTTTCGGGAAAAGACGGGGTAATTATCTGTTTTCCTATCCCCAGGGCAGTCATCTCGGCCAGCAGCAGAGATCCTCCTGGCTTTGATATACTATATAGAGTATTATTTTGCCAATTCAAGCCGTCATGGTCCTGTGGCAATGCGCTCCACATCAGCGTGTTGATACAGATATCGCCCGTAACAACAATCTTCGGGTCTCGATTTTTTATGTCGAATCCTCCTCGTTTTTGCGTTGATTAGCTTACATTGTCATCATATCATATTCGCTGTTTGATTGATACAAAATGAGAAATAATACTTAAAATAATCATAAATAATATTTGACAAATTATAATGATTATTGTAAAGTAATAAATCAAAAAGGTCGGGTTGATATAAATGATAATCTTAACAAAAGCAATCGTATCAAACTCTGAAATAGCAAAGAATTATAAAGGTTGCAGAGAAAAGGCGGAAAATCTTGGTAAAATATTTGTCTTTAAAAATAACCAGCCGGATGCTGTAGTGTTTTCAATTGCTGAATACGAAAGGTTTTCAGCTGTTATTGAGTATATGGAAAGCCTTGAAGATAAAGCTTTTTCAGAGTTTTTAGAATCCTTGAAAAAAGAAGGAAATAGGAAGCCCACCGACCTTTAATAATCAGAAATAATCAGAATTCAGTTAGACTTTGGTAAATTATCCTGGATAACAAATAACGGAATTGTTCACCGGGACTTAAAGGGTGGAACGCTAATTTTGCGCTCCGCCCTTTAAATACAAATCAGCGTGAAATCATTTCAGGAGAGATACATCATGCTAACATAATTAGTGGTAAAAATGTACTATAAAATATAATAAAAATATACATAAAAATAATACTAAAAATTTAAATAAAAATATTACTGAAAATAAGTTGACAAACACTCGAAACAAGTATAGCGTAAAGATGCAGTAAAAATTTGGGTAAGGTGTTGAGAGCCCCGATGATAATATTAACGAAGATGATTGTATCAAATTCGGATATGGCAAAAAATTATAAAGTATGCAGAGAAACGGCTGAAAGATGTGGAAAGGTATTTATTCTAAAAAATAATGATCCCGATGCGGTGCTGTTTTCAATTCACGAATATGAAAGGCTTTCAGGGTTAATTGAGTATGCTGAATATCTTGAAGCCAATGAAATCGCAAATATTCTCGAGATGATGCCGAAGGACAGGGCTAAGAAGAATTACTCCATGGGTCTTATAAGGAAGGACTTGGATCAGGTAGTAGCAGTCGATATCATAGATTAAGAAGAAGGAGAAGAAACTATGCTTCATGACGATTTGTCAGGCAAAATGGATAAGGAGCAGAGAAAAGGTGTGAGAATCAGAGCAGCACAGCATATGGCCGCCGGCATGATTGTGGTAGCCGTTCTCGGGTTGTGTGTAGCTGCTGGAATTTTGTTAACTACCAAATCAGGAAAGAAGAATCGTGAAATAATGAAGAAAAAAGCAAGTGACACGGTGAAAAATGTTAGAAATATTGTTGATAAAAGCGCTGATAGAATTGAGCTTTCAGCAGCACAGTTTGAGGATAGCATAGGTAATTCTATTGACGCTGCTCAGAGAAAAGCGGAAGGTATTAAGGAGGAATTCATCAATGGGGGCGCCAAAATTGCACAGGATTTCAAGGAAACAACTAAGAGCATGGCAAGAGAATTTAAGGAATAATACTCCCCTTTTTGGCAAAACATAAACAAATCTGATATAGAAATGGCGTTGAATATGCAAAGCAACTTCGAATCAAGGCTAAAAAGCCATGATAATACATATAGAGAGTTGTTCGTCCGGTATAAGAACAATCCGATCTTGTCGGCAAAAGACTGGCCGTATCCCGTGAACACAGTGTTCAACCCAGGCGTGACATTGTTTCAGGGTAAGGTGTTGCTGCTTGCCAGAGCTGAAGACCGAAGGGGTTTTTCTCATTTAACTAAAGCCGTCAGTGAAAACGGGATCGTCAACTGGTTAATTGACATAAAACCAACATTTGAGGCAGACCCGCAGAATTACCCGGAGGAGGCGTGGGGAGTTGAGGATCCACGGATTACCTGGATTCAGGAGTTGGAGAAATACGCAATAACCTATACTGCGTTTTCAGAGTCCGGGCCAACTGTTTCACTTGCACTGACGAAAGATTTTAGCGAATTTGAGAGATTGGGGTCTATATTGCCTCCGACTGACAAGGACGCCGCCTTGTTTCCAAGAAAAATTACCGGTAAGTGGCTGATTATTCACAGACCAATGACGCCGAGCGTCTTAAGGGGCACGCATATCTGGATGTCGAGCTCTGATGATCTGAAAAACTGGAGTGACCACAGGCTGCTCATAACTGCCCGAACAGGGGCATGGTGGGACGCGGATAAGGTGGGATTGAGTGCGCAGCCGCTCGAAACTCCGGATGGCTGGTTGATTTTGTATCATGGAGTGAGACAGACAGCGTCAGGATCAATCTATCGTCTGGGGCTGGCGCTCCTTGACCTTGAGAACCCGTTTCAGGTCGTCAGAAGAAGCGATGAGTGGATATTCGGACCGCAGGACATCTATGAGAAAGAGGGCGATGTGGGAGGCGCAGTTTTCCCGTGCGGTTGGATCCTTGATAAAGCAACGGGAAAAATAAAAATGTATTACGGCGCTGCCGATACCAGCATTGCATTTGCTACCGCAGATTTAAGGGAATTACTTGAGTATATCAATTCTTGTCCTGAAGAAAAGCAGGTAATATAATAAAATTTAGAATGCTATGCAAATATTATAGATAAGCCTGCTTCTCTTTTGAGAAACAGGCTTGCTTATTTACTATAACGAAAGGGTCAATCGCTTTTCGTCGAAAGGAGAAAAATGAAGGCATTATTTCTTGCCGGAGGTATAGGAACGAGGCTAAAGCCTTTAACTGACGAGGTTCCCAAACCTATGGTTCCGATTATGAACAAACCGCTTCTGGAAAGAAGTATGGCAAATCTAAAAAAGTACGGCATCAGCGATATCGTCATCAGTACCGGCTATAAAGCCCAAGCTATAAAAGAATATTTCGGCAGCGGCAAAAAATTCGGGCTCAAAATTGAGTATATCTGCGAGAATGTCCCAATGGGAACTGGCGGAGCCATTAAAAAAACCGGGCATCTGTATGATGATACCTTCCTCGTATTAAATGCGGATATCCTCTGCGATATGGATTATCAGGAGCTCATCAAACATCACAGATCAAAGAAAGCTGCAGTCACGATCGCCGTTACGCAGGTGAGCAATCCGAGCGCTTACGGCGTCATTGAATATGATGAACGCGGCTACGCGGTGTCGTTTACTGAAAAACCGCAAGCGCATGAAATCAAGTCACACTTTATCAACGCGGGGGTCTACGTGTTTGAGCCTGATGTACTGAAAGAAATAGCGGAGGACAGGCCGGTATCTGTGGAGCGTGAAGTTTTTCCCGCACTTTTGCGCGGCGGTTACAAAGTCGCGGTATATAAAGGCTGCAAGTACTGGATGGATATCGGCACACCGGAAAAATATCTTCAGACGCACGAGGATATCATGTCGGGAGAGTGCCGGATCGCAGGAGTCCATCTTAACAGGCGCGGTGTTTTCAAAGGCGGGAATTCCACGATAGACACCACGGCTGAAATTTCTGGCCCTGTCTACATCGGTGATAATGTGACGATTGAAGCGTTCGCGACGATCGGACCCAACACGGTCATTGGGAATGATGTCTGTATTCGTGCCGGTAGCAGCGTCATAAACAGCATCCTCTGGAACAGTGTTGACCTGGAAAGCTTCGCTGAAATGTACCGCATTGTAGCCGCATCGTATTTTAAAGTTGATTGTGGTGGAGCTGCGAATGACGGAAACGCTGAAGTTGTGTTATATGACAAGATGCTTGACACAGCGATGCAGAGAGCGCTGAAACTGTCACACTGAAAATAAGTCAAGATGAAGATGGAGTGAACATATATGATGTCTAATAAATCGATGAACATAGCCTTCTTAAGTACGTATCCACCCAGTGAATGCGGGATTGCGACGTTTACGCAGGATCTTCTTCAGCAAATGAGTTACGCAAATTCAACAAGGCAAAGCAAGGTTATTGCCGTAAGCAACGAACCAATGCGGTATGATAATAAGGTTGTTCTTGAACTGAATCAAAATGACAGGAACAGTTATGCGCAGACGGCACTCAAATTGAATAATTCCGATATCGACCTGTTGGTTATCGAACATGAATTCGGTATCTATGGGGGAGAACACGGCGACTACCTGCTGGAGCTTGTTGATAAGCTGCAGATTCCGTTTGTAACAACGCTGCACACCGTACTGCCGGAACCCAATAAGCTGCAGCGGTATATCGTGAGGACGCTAGGTTTTCGAGGAGAAAGAATCATTACAATGTCAAAGAATTCCGTTGACATATTGAAAAATGTTTACGGTATTCTGCCGTCAAAGATTGATGTAATCAATCACGGAGTGCCGTCCATACATATGAAGTCCCGAGGAAGTCTCAAAGCGGAGAACGGGCTGGAAAACCGGACCATTGTCAGTTCATTCGGGCTGCTCGGCCCGGGAAAAGGGCTGGAATACGGTATCGCGGCAATCGCTTTAGTGGCGAAGCAGCATAAAGACGTACTCTACTTTATCCTGGGACAGACACATCCTTCAATAAAAAAAGAGTCGGGAGAGCGATATCGAAACACACTTGAAGAAATGATTAAGGAACTGCGTATACAGGACAATGTCAGGTTCGTCAATAAATATCTGACTAAGAGCGAGATCATCAGTTATATAAATCTTTCCGATATCTATTTGACGCCTTATCTCAATAAGGCTCAGGCGGTAAGCGGAACACTGGCTTACGCCGTGGGGTATGGCCGCGTCGTCGTTTCAACACCCTACAGTTATGCCACTGAGATGCTCTCTGATGGCAGAGGATTACTCGCAAAATTCAAGGATCCGCAATCCATTGCCCATTGCATCACATATGTGCTCGACAACCCCAACAAAAAAAAGATCATGGAACAGAGAACGCGTAAACTTGGAGTAACAATGACGTGGGAGAATGTCGGGGCGGAATACAGGAGACTGTTTGACGATGTCGTGGCGCGATGCGGAAGATTTATAGCGTTTGATGAGATGATCGAACCTGCCGGCAGTAAGGAAAGTGTTTCGGATACCCAGACGACAGCATCAGTTTGATAGTACACAGGATACCCAAAAAACGAACATAAATAAAACAAACGGAGGTAGAAAAAATGTCGCCTTTTGAGAACCCTTTTCAGGGAATCATCGAGCGAAAAATGACAACTGAGCAATTGATACGGGAAATCCGTTGCGATATTGAGGGAGAATTGAAAGCTATCTTCAATAATGATGCGCGCGCTCAGGCAACGGACGATTTGATCGTCAAAGAGGTCATAAGAAATATTTGCAGTGAAGATAGAGCCCATATTTGTGATTTAATGTCGCTTCTGAGAGACCTTGACCCCAATGAGACATATTTCCTCGCTTCCGTTGAAGCGGAGGCAAAAGAGATGCTTGGTAGGTTTGATTACCGGGCATTGACCGTCCTGTGGAAAGCGTGGACGGAGGTGAATGACCACAAGCAGGATGTCCGATGTTTGTAAGGTCATGGAAGGGGTTGCAGACTAGAACAAAATAGGGAGGTTACATATGGAGAACAATGACCAGAAACGATGCGTCCGTAAATTGTGCCTTTCTGATGCAAACAGCGGTGAACCGCCGGCTTGCTGTCTTCCCGAGAAGGTCAGCAGTAAATACATCACGATAAAGCCCGGGTGTGTTTGCTGTCCGTTCTATGCAGAAAGAGGAATTTCAACGGAGTTTTACTGTCTTTTAGGAGGCTGTCAGGATTGGGCTAGCGGAAAACAAGGCTGATTTGAGTTGTGACAAAATACGGAAAATAAAAGGAGAGATTCATAATGAGTGTAGCAAAGGTAATCGAGCTGATCGGCGTTTCTGACACAAGCTGGGAAGACGCCGCGCGCAACGCAGTGAAAGATGCATCGAAGACAATAAAAAACATAACCGGCTTAGAGGTTATGAGTACTACAGCAAGTGTCAAGGATGGAGAGTTAACAAAATACAAGACATGCGTCAAAGTTGCGTTTGGGCTTACGGATCGTTAAATCGCTCGTCGGAGAATATTTATAAGGAGAATTCCAATGAAAAAAATGATGTGCGTTATTCTTGGCCTGGCATTTCTGGCATTGGGCCTGCTAGGAATAACCAGATTGGTGCCGACGTTTACGTCATATCCAGCCTATCTGAACATCGGCGAAATCGTTCTCGGCATCTTGGGGCTCGTGGTCGGGGTATACGCCCGGCAGGACATCGCGCACGCCCCTCAGAGAGTCATGTCGACTCAGCAGGAAAATGATATCGATCGGCAGAGAAAAGAAATTGATCAGCAGCGAAGGGATATCGATCAGCAAAGAAAAGAAATCGACATGCAGAAAAAGGAAATCATTGAACAATCGGCAGAACAAAGAACGATGTAGCTAATCACTATTAAGATATGTTTTAAGAGGAGCGTTCATAGGTGCCGAATTCGTTGAAAGCGTAGATGACTGCGGCCCTTGGGGCCGCAGGTTGTTAATAGTTAAGCTGAGCTCAACGGTTTGGTTTTACAAGATCAGCTATGAATAAGTAATATATCCCGGAAATGGAGGCAAGGGCCAATGAAAAAGCTCGTTGTATTTGATCTGGACGGTACACTTGCGCTAAGTAAATCGTCTCTTGATAACGAAATGGCCGCACTCCTGGACGACCTCCTGGGTATTGTCAAAGTGGCCGTGATCTCGGGGGGGGGACTGGCCCCAGTTCGAAAAGCAGCTGCTCTCCAATTTTGACCGTGACAAACATCTTAAGAATCTGTCCCTCCTTCCGACATGCGGCACCAAGTTCTTTCGATATCAAGAGGAATGGGGAAAAATCTATTCGGAAGATTTCACACTGACAGAAAAAGAAAAAATCATGAGTTCTCTCAAAACGGCGATTGATATTGCGGGTTTCAAAATCGAAAAAAACTGGGGAGCGGTCATCGAAGACAGGGGGAGCCAGATAACCTACTCCGCATTAGGCCAGCAGGCGCCTTTGGAAGAAAAAGAAAAGTGGGATTCGGATTTCGCGAAGCGAAGGAAGCTCAAAGCTGTTTTGGACATATATATTCCCGAGTTTTCCGTCCGAATGGGCGGCACGACATCCGTTGACATCACCAAACCCGGCATTGACAAAGCCTACGGAATCAGAAAGCTGCGTGATATCCTTGGCATTCCATTGGAAGAGATGATATTTATCGGTGATGCAATCTTCATCGGAGGAAACGACTATCCGGTTGTAGAAGCAGGCGTCGTTTCCATCCCGGTTCGAGGACCCCATGAGACAAAACCGGTTATTCAGGCGATATTAGCCTGCCTGGATGACGTTAAGCATAAAGAAAACCGGCATCGAGAGGCTCGGCATGGCGTTGGAGCCGGAAGCTGACTATGAACGGCCCGGCGAAGGTGGATGAGAGGATCCCACATCACTTTTTTGGATTCGATCGGGCATTTACAACATAATTTTATAAGAGAAAGGTAATTACAATGTTATACAAAATCGCGCACCGATTCCCCGACGATATGATCCTTGAAGAGGATGGACCGTTTATTTCGCTTTACCAACCTACCCATAAGCATTTTCCGGAAAACAAGCAAGACCTCATAGTGTTTAAGAATTTAGTTCGGGAGATTGAACGCTTATTGCAAAAACAGGCGGATAAAGTTTTCGTTAAGTCAATCATGAAACCATTTTATGAACTTGAAGAGAATAGAGAATTTTGGAATAATACCTCAGATGGGATCGCGGTCCTTGCAAAAAAAGGCAAGTGCATT
This sequence comes from uncultured Sporobacter sp., assembly GCA_963663605.2. Classification (GTDB taxonomy): domain Bacteria; phylum Bacillota; class Clostridia; order Oscillospirales; family Oscillospiraceae; genus Sporobacter. Next base: position 1,185,395 of record CAXXVF010000002.1, on the reverse strand, counting down.
ATATATAATCTCCACAGCCCGGTTATTGAATTAGCTGTTGTTGCGGATAGTTTTCATATCAAACCACTTATTCAAGCGTTCCAGGCCATGGAGAGTTATCATCTGTTAAGCTTAGGTCACGATGATTTTACCCTTTATCAGGGTAATGGGTATGGGTTTTCAGAAATCGCACTCGAGCCTGAGGTGCCAAGGACCTTGGAGGAAGTTTTGGGAAAACAGCTTACTGAGGCTTATTTGACACAAGGGTCTTTCGGCGGCACCGGCGGGCCCGCAATATATCATGGACAGGGAGATAAGAAGGAAGAGGCTGATAAAGATACTGAGAAATATTTCAGGTATGTGGATCGCTTTGTATATGAAAACTATTCTAAACCTTCGAAATTGCCGCTCATTCTGGTTTCATTGAAAGAGTATCGCTCACATTTCAAAGAAATAAGTCATAACCCATATCTCATTGCTGAGAGCATAAATGCTTCTCATGCTACTTTGGATAAGGAACAACTGATATGTAAAGCTTTTGAGGTTATAGAACAAATCAATACGAAAAAGACACATGAACTTGTAAAATCTTTTAAAAAGGCAGAGGCGGAATTATTGGGGTCATCGGATATACCGCAAGTTGCGAAAGCCGCGTATGAAAGTCGAATTGAAACCATTTTAATTGAAGCGGATAAGATCATACCCGGTAAAATCGATATCGCAGGTGAAATAATACTCGGTGATATTGACGATCCGGATTGTGACGATATCCTGGATGATTTAACCGCATTGGTTTTAAGGAAAAGAAGCCGTGTTGTGATTCTTCCAAAGGATGTAATGCCGAGTCTTACAGGTATAGCCGCAATCTACAGGTATAAATAATGCCGACTGCGGTTCAGTTGCAACGAATGCGGTGAGCATGGCGGCGGATATCCGATTTGACACCGCATACGCAGAACTGCAGATACAGAGTGAAGGCGACGGCTGAGAGAAAAGTTGGGGTAGCGGGTGAAAGAAAATAATAATTATTTAGCGACGATAAAGACGGATCATGTTTTCCGCATGACCGACGATACGGGAATCCTGCAGCATTCTATATGCGGGGTCCCGGATCTTTCAAAGGGATATACAACCGACGACAACGCCAGAGCGTTGATCACGGCGGTCAAGCTTTATGAGCAGTACCGTTTAAAAAAGGTCGACGGTCTAATAAATAAGTACCTTGCCTTTTTGTGCTATGCCCAGAATCAGGACGGAAAATTTAGAAACTTCATGAATTATAACCGCGAATTTATAGAAGACGAAGGTTCCGAGGATTGCTTCGGGCGCTGTCTTTGGGCGCTGTGCTATGCATATGAAAGCACTGTCACGCCACAGTACATAAAGACAACCGCATGGGCGCTGATTGAGAGGGCTCTGCCAAATTGCCTGAATCTCACATCCCCGAGATCAAAAGCGTATGTGATGATAGGGCTAAACTATCTTAATATGGAGAAAACCAATAGCATTATTTCAAAGCTGGCCGTAGCGCTTGCCCAGCAGTATGAGCACTACAGGGATGGTGACTGGCACTGGTTTGAAAACAGCATGACATACTGCAACGCGGTGTTGCCCCGAGCGATGCTCGTCGCGTACAGCGTTGTACGAAAAGACGAGTATCAAAGAATAGGGTTTGAAAGCCTGCAGTTTCTCGAAAGTAAAAGCTTCCGCAGCGGGTATTTCAAACCGATCGGCTGTAACGGTTGGCTTAATAAGGGCGGGGCGCCTGCAGCGTTCGATGAACAGCCGGTCGAGGCCTGCGAAATGCTGCTGGCTTATATCGATGCCTATAGAATATCCGGGAATGAAAAATTACTCCACAGGGCTAAAATCTGTTTTTCCTGGTACCGGGGCAGGAACTCGAAGGAGATATGTCTCATTGACAATGAGACCGGCGGTTGCTGCGACGGAATAACACCGGATGGGGTGAACCTCAATCAGGGTGCGGAAAGTGTTGTTTCCTTCTGGATGGCATATCTGGAAATAAAGAAGTATCTTGAGATCGATAAGCAGAAAAAAACCGAGAACCTTATGATTGACGGCAAGAAGAATGACAGCGATAGCGCAATACGGATTCCCCAATCGCTTGAAGCCGGTTTGGTAGCGGAAATTAATCTATTTTAGGATGTGGCTGCCTTGCTGTACCCATTGAAATTTGCGCCGATATATAAGCAGCTTATCTGGGGTGGAACAAATATTTCCACATATTTTCACAGAGATATCCGTTTGGACACCGTGGCTGAGAGCTGGGAGCTCTGCTGCCGTGACGAGGGTACAAGCGTTGTGTCCTCCGGAGTGTTGAAAGGCATGAGCCTGAGCGCTTTGATTTTGAGGTTCGGGGATAAGCTGATGGGGATAGATATTTATAAAAAGTTTGGGTCTCATTTTCCTCTTCTGATAAAAATAATCGACGCGAATGAAAACCTTTCGGTGCAGGTTCACCCAAATGACTCTTATGCCAGAGCCAACGGCGAAAAAAACGGTAAGAGCGAGCTGTGGTACATATTGGATGCAAAGGAAGACGCCAGGATTGTCTACGGTGTTAAAAAGGATGAGTCAAAAGAGGATTTTATAAAGGCCATATCGGAGAAAAAAGTTGAGCAGGAATTAAACCTGGTCGAAGCGTGCTCGGGAGATGTATTCTTCGTGCCTGCCGGCAAAGTTCATGCCATACTCGGCGGGCTCTTGATAGTTGAAATCCAGCAAAACAGCAATACAACCTACCGGATATACGATTGGGGCAGAGTGGATAAAGACGGTAAGGGCCGGACGCTGAATACGTCCGAAGCTCTTGATGTCATTGATTTCACTTCACAAAATCAACTCGAGATTTGCCCACAACTCACAGATAATAAGGATAATAATACCGACTCTATCCTCAGATCCAAGTATTTTAATATTGATAGGATCAGCGTACATCATTGTTATGCAAGCGCAGCGATGGACAGCTTTATAGTATTAATGTGTATCAAAGGAAATGGGTCAATCATTTATGACGGAGGGAGATGCAGCATTATTTTCGGTGAAACCGTGCTTCTACCTGCTTGTATCGGGAATTTTTCAATTGAAGGGATCATGACGCTGCTGTCGATATACATGCAGTAAACCTACAGGGAGAGCTGATACTCAATATGGCAGCATGCAGATTGTAATTACGGCGAAATACAGAGTTCCAGTGATGATATCGTTCAGATCAATGGGCTGACCAAATGCCACTCCGGTGAGCTCATCGAGTTCGACGGCGGCGCCGTCGGCCTGACACTGGATCTCCATCTCGGTGGCGTCGGCGCGGCGCTCCTTGGTGGAAAGGTCTCAACATCAAGTGTTGTTCGTCTGACAGGGCGTTTGGCGGAGGTATCGGTCGGACCCGAGCTTCTGGGCCGCGGCGTAGCGGCCGCTCTCTGGACGGTAAGGGCACAGGCTGGAGGCGGCCGGTACTCTGGGCAATACGGTCATCGTCGCCGCATTCGCCAATGATACCCCGGCTATGCAGTATCTTGCGCCATATGCTGCCTGTTCTATTGCCGATCGTCGAAACGATGGCCGGCGATATCTCCGCGTATATCCCGACAAACGTCATCTCCATCACAGACGGCCAGATTTATCTTGAAACAGAGCTTTTTAATGCAGGGATGCGCCCCGCCATTAACGTCGGCCTTTCCGTCTCGCGCGTCGGCCGTGCTGCGCAGCACAAGGCGATGCGCGACGTCTCCGGCAGCCTTCGCCTAGAGGCCGTCCAGTACCGGGAGGTGGCCGTTTTCACCCAGTTCGGCGCCGATATTGACACGGCCACCATGTTGAAAAACGGCGAACATCTGATGGAGCTCTTAAAGCAGCACCAGAACCAGCTCTTCTCCCTGTCCGAGCAGACAGCCATACTGCTGGCCTTCTCGAACGCCGTCTTCACCCGGTTTGAGAAGCGCGGCGTAGGCGGTGCTCGTGCTGCGCTTTTAATGTATCTGCACGAGAACGCTGAATCGGTAACGACAGCATCGATACGACAGGCAAGCTGTCGGATGAGGACAAGACTGATCTGATTCTCGGGCTTGAACGTTTCGCGGCGGAAAACGGGGAGAGCAATGGCAAATCCAGATGATCACGACCGCACTATGATTTATATTGCGGGACCAAGACACAGTGGGCCGGCGCTCGTGAGCAATGATCGTTGAAACGATAAAACAGATGCAAAAAAATGCGATAGATTTATCAGCAGTTTCCCCGGTTCGGGGCAAGTATGACAAAACAAAATATGCAGAAAAAAGACACTTCACCGTCGTGATGGTGTCTTTTTCCATTTCTCCAAGGAGGTGATGCTGTACATGAAAATAGATATCGGCTCTACACAGTTACCCATTAATTATAATTGCCGTTAATACCCTGTTATTAGGTAAAAGGCTGTCGTGATAGCGGGATCGACCGTTGCCTGCTTGCCAAGCGTGCTCCCGAGTCTCCTTGATAACTAAGTTATTGTGATAGGTTGATACATCACTAGGATGCTAGTATTAAGGTAATGTCATATTTACTTACATATTAAGCCCTTTATAGGTGAAAATAATATAAATTCGGAATTTTTCATTGTTATTGTATATCCCATCAGAATGGAGATTATCATGCTGGGTGATTTTAAGCGGTTTTACCGCGCCATGAGGCTGAAAGCGGCCAATGGCGACATGAACGCTCAACCCGAGGTCATTCCCGTGCCTATACCCGACTCGGGTGCGCAGGTGACAGAGAAACTTAAACAGGCCTTTAACGGCACATTTGATTTTAATTTATTGGTATACGGCGACAACGCGATTATCGTTGCCTTCCTCGAAGGCATGGTGGATAAACAGCTTATCTCGGAAGCTGTCATACCGCCGATTAAAGAAATTATAGGTAATATCGCAGCTAAGGATTTGTCTCATAAGAAGATATCTTTCATAGGCAGCCAGCTTAATTCGATGTGCGTCAATAATGAATTCACCAATTTCGACGAATGTGTGAATTCTATACTGTCGGGTGGGACCTTGATTTTTTTGGGCGGAGATACGACAGCGCTCAGCCTGAGCCTTCAAAAATTTGAAAAGCGATCCGTTGAAGAATCCGATTCTGAAGCCGTGACGCGCGGTTCACGCGAGGCGTTCACAGAGGTGCTGGTTTCCAATGTTTCAATGATACGGCGCAGAATAAAAGACAGCTGCCTGATTTTTGAAAAGATGGTGATCGGCAGGCAGACGAAGACCGATGTGGTGATGTGCTATATAAAAGGGCTGGCAAATCAGGAAATTATCGACGAAGTACGCAAACGGCTGAATAATATCCAAACGGAGTCGATTTTGGAATCGGGCTATATTGAGGAATATATCACGGATTCACCGTTCTCTATTTTTCCGCTGGCTTTCAACACGGAAAGGCCGGACACGGTGGCGGGCAAGCTTTTAGAGGGCAGAATTGCAATTATATGTGACGGCACGCCCGTTGTGCTGACCGTGCCATGTCTCTTTGTCGATTACTTGCAGTTTGGCGAGGACTATAACAACCGGTTTTTATTTTCTTCACTTATCCGGCCGATACGGCTTATTGCCTTCTTGATGTCAACAATGGCACCTGCATATTATATCGCGTTTCTTTGCTTCCATCCTAACGTCATACCTTTTAAGCTGCTTGTAACCGTCGTCAACTCACTTGAGGGCGTGCCGCTGTCGCCGCTTATAGAAATGCTGATTTTAACCGTACTCTTTGAGGTCATAAAAGAAAGCGGTTTGCGTATGTCACGCGGATTCGGTCAGTCGCTGAGCATTGTCGGCGGCCTGATTGTAGGTCAGGCCGCGGTGCAGGCCGGCATATTCAGCGCGCCCGCGGTGGTGGCCATCGCGGCGACCTCGATCAGCGCCTTCATCATATCCAAATTGGATGCCACGGTGTTAATCATCAGAGTGTCCTGTATGTTAGCGGCCAATTTCCTCGGCATCCTGGGTATTGTCCTGTGTTCAACGGTATTTTTAGCACACGCATGCTCACTCAAGTCCTTGGGCGTGCCATACCTCTCGCCGATTGTTCCTCTGGATAAGAAGGATATGAAGGATACCTTTATACGAATGCCTTTTTGGGCGATGCTTGAGAAGCCGGAAACAATTACCAGAAGATATACTCATAAATTCACCGAAAATAAATGAAATACTGCGTTTGATCGTATACCCGGAGGTCACTCAACATGCTCAGAAAAACTGTCTGCTTCTTTTTATTGATGACACTGACGTTGCTGACGGGCTGCTGGGATAACCGTCCGGTCTCCGATCTCAGCATTGTTTCGGGCGTGGGAATAGATAAGTCTGCAGACGACAAAATCGAGCTCACCGTTCAGATTATCGATAAGTCAGGCTCACAGGAATCCTCATCCGTTTCTCTCTCCTCCAAAAGTGCGAGTCCCACTATAACGGTCAGCGCACAGGGCGATACGATATTCGAAGCGGTAAACAATATAATACCGAGTTTGGGTGAGACTATCTATTTTACTCATATACAACTCATGGTTATCGGTGAAGACGCTGCAAAAGAAGGTCTTGCGCAAATATGGGACTACTTTGAGCGCGATCATGAAATGGGCAGAATCTTCAGGGTTCTTGTTGTTAAGGACGGCACTGCCAAATCGGTGCTTGAGGCTAAACCGGAAACCGAAAAGATCGGCGCATTGCAAATAGCACAGGCATCAGAACAAACAACCTACGGAAAAAATGTCGAACTGCTGTCATTCAAAGTGACTGAACTGCTCGGTCAGCCGCTTACAGGAATAGTCACCGGGGCAATAGTTGCAGGGGAGGCAAAAGCACTTAAGGATATGAAAGTCGAAGGTGGAGCCGTCTTCAAACACGGAAAGCTAATCGGATACCTTGACAGTAATGATGCACGTGGGTTCCTCTTCGCGTCTGGTAAAATCAGAAATACAATTCTTACAATTACAAATCCGGCAGAGGAAGGCAAGCTTATTTCAATCGAGGTCATCAGAAGCACTTGTAAATTGACGGCCAAGCTAATAGATGGCAAACCAATGCTCGGCATTGAAATTACGGCTGCCGGGAATATAGGCGAGGAGCAGGGCGGCGTCGATCTGACAGACAAAAATGAAATCAAGGTGCTTGAGAGCGAAGCGAAGGCTATGATTGAGGATAACATAAGAGCGATGGTGGAAAAATCACAAAAGGAGTTCGAAAGTGATATTCTGAGCTTTAACGACTTGCTCTATAAAAATGATTACCACGCTTTTTCAAAGATAAAAGATACGTGGGAAGAGCTTTATCGTGATACTGATATCAGTATAAAGGCCGACCTTTCTATAAAAATGCCGGGCGTCATCAAGAAACCCGCATTTAAAGAATGATTAGTGCATACCGTATAAAATTCACGTGGAGGCTTTATGAGGTTTTTGGAAGTCTTAGGGCTGCTGCTTGTCTCTGCAATAATCCTGCTCATCGATAAACCAAAGCTTAAGACAATTTCAAATAAAGCTAAATGCTCAATAGTATATTGCGCAATTCTTGCTGTGGTCATTTTACTTGGAGTTCTTGAAATATTCAATCTGCTGCTGACATTTAACGGCATGTTGGTAGAGCTTTATGATAATTATCTAGTCAAATGAGCAAATACAGACGGCTAAAAGGCTGACAAAAGGTGGGACCTATGACTGAAGAGAAAATATCGCCTTGGCAGGCCGCCTTGCTGATGGCGGGGTTTTTTTTAGGTACGGCAATCGCCATGAATCCGGCAGTCGAAAACGGTCCTGATTCATGGTTTTCCATGCTTATCTCAATTTCCGCGGGCCTTATTATTGTCGGCATCACTTCGGCTCTGGCTACGTTGCATCCTGGTAAATCGCTTGTTCAGATACTGATTTTTTGCTTTGGCAAGGTGGGCGGCAGGATTATGAGCCTTTTTTTCCTGCTGCTTTCCGTATGGCTGGCGAGCGCCGTTTTGCTGACGTTCAGCTTTTACAGTATCAACGTGAGCTATACAAATACACCTGTTCTCTTCCTGTCCATATGTTTTATGGTCGTTATTGTCTTTGTTGTAAAGCTGGGGCTGGAGGTATTGAGCCGGGTAAGCGAGGTATCTATAATGATCATTATTATTATAACATTAGTGACGCTCATGAGCTTTAAAACAAGCTTTTATCCCGGCGCTATTCTACCACTGTTTAAAGGCGGACTTAAAAAGCCTCTCCTTGACGGCCTTTTAAGCTCGCCCTTTCCTTATGCTGAATTTTTCCTGGCGCTCACAATTCTGCCCAACGTCAATGATCAGAAAAAAGTCCGCAGTGTGGGTCGGAACGCTGTGCTTATCGCAGGAGGATTGATGTATATAATGGTAATGAGAAACATCTTCGTTCTGGGAGCCGACGTTACGGCCCGAAACGTCTACCCTTCGGAGAAAGTTTTTCAGCTTATGCCGGTCCTAAATATTCTTCCGCTTCTCGATATCAATGTGATTTTGTGCGGCGCCATCAAAATTGGGCTTGTGCTCTATGCAGAAGCAAAAATACTCGGGGACCTCGTTGGGACAAAAGATTTCAAAATATTCATTCTGCCGCTTGCCGCCATGGATGTCGCGGGCTCCGTATTTATAGACGACAACATTCTCAGCCAGTTATTTGTCGCGGCTAAAATCGTACCGCTGGCTTTTATACCTATACTAATAATCATGCCTTTGATTATGTTGATCATTTCACTCATACGAAAAAAACTGCCTGGCGCCGGATCCCCTACACTTAAGTAAAAATAAAATGACACTAAGCTTTCAACAGGAGTTTTATTTGACCTAACCCCGGATATTCTTCATGAACTCATCAGCAAGGTCGTCGTCAATGCTCCTGATATGTCTACCAGCCATCGAACATAGCAAATTGAAATTCACTATATTTTTGTAGGTGAAAGCCGATTTATCAAGTGAAATCGCAAAGAGAGAAACGGCGTGACATGCCAACGCACATCACGCCGTTCTCCCGTGGCTATAAGCTTCTTATTTTACATTTAAGTGACCGGATCACATCGATCAGCTTGGTTGGTGGCGTCTCAGCGCTATCTTTCATGCAGTAATTACGCTTGGTAATATCGGTGTCGTTTGTCTCGGTGCGAAAAGGCACACCACCCCCCCTGGCGGGGAGGTTCACATGCGGCTACAAAGGGGCCACACGCCGTGTTTATTGCTACACCCGGATTGCCCGGAGTGTCGCTCACAGGCTCGGATATCTCGTTGGTGCTTTGATTTATATCGTCATGCTGCTGGAGAGCTTGTTCAAAGGCTCCCGCTTCTCATGAGAGAGAAATTGAATAAATTCCTGCCAATTGAGAGGTCAATATAATACTCACGTTGCTCGTTATTTTCGCAGCATTCCAGAATAACGGAGTTTTGTGTCCAGCCGGGTGTTTGGACTTTGCACATGAGGCCGGGCCTGAGTCGAATTTAAAAGTATACCATGTTGGCTCACTTTTTATTGTGTACAAGAGACGCCCGATTGAAAATAAACCAAGTTGGCACAATTGGGCCTGAGATGCTTCCGGATCTTTATGTATCACGCCAAGGTAAGAGATGAGGAAATCCTCTGCAATCGCTCTGAACTATGTTGCCGCCGTGTGCCCCCAGAGCCGCACGAAGGGCCAATTTCCCCGGTGCTGGAATAAAAAGACCAAAGAGGCGCATACGGAAAAGCTTCGGCTTTCCGGGCGACTGTTACATTTAAAACTGATTGTACAATATCTTCAGTTCCGCGTCCTCAATTTCACCGCCCTCAGCGCGGTCTTTTAAATCGAGTGCCTTTGCTACGGCAGCGTTCCACTCGTCAACGGACAGCTTGCCCCTGTTTTTTCTGGTCTTGAGACGGTTGTATACCTTGCGGTACTCGACCTGCGCGGGGGTCGCACCGGAGAGCTCCTGCGCCTTTCGGTGGGCACCGACCTTTCGGCAGGTTTTCTCTGTTTCACCCGGCGCGATGTTATTGCAGTAACAGGTATTGTAGCCCTTGTTCAACAAAAAGTAGCGCCCGCAGTTGTGGCAGCGGCGCGGCGCGTTTCCGGCGATGAGCCCGCGATAGAAATCCGTATATAAAAAATGAGAGAGCGTAGAGAACTCGACAGCCTCCCCTAAAGCGGGCGTTCCATCGTCAGACGGATGATCCAAAGGTGTAAACTTTAGCTGAACCGAAAAGCTCTGCTCAAAATCCACATCTCCGAAAAAAAGCGGTCCAGCCGACGCCATGTCACGAAAATACCCGGAATAGGCCACGGCATATGCTGTGGTGCCACGGCGGGTCAAATCTTCAAAATACAGGTCCAGCATGATTGAAACCTGTCCCCGAAAATTGCGAAGACTTTCCGGGAAATACTCCAGGTGTGAGATAAACTCGCACATCATTTTGTATCCCTCGGTTCCTTCAGTCAGCGCTTCATCCCATTTTTCCTTGTCCGCGAGAAGTAAGGGGAACAGATTCCGGGCGGTTCTCTCGTCTATCGGCAGCTTGCGATAGAGTGGCAAAGTAAATACAACGTCCAAGACAGCGTTCAGTTTTTCCTGCACGGGGAAAGCGACGCTGTCCTTTTTTTGCTCCAAAAGAGTACGTGCTTCTTCCAGAAACGCATCGATACGATTCTCCGTATCCATTAAAACGCGCTCGTCGAGATTTAGCATATCCGTCGTGATTTGCCCCAAGGGAAAGCTGGCGTCTCCGATCAAAACACTGTCGTCCCAAAATAAGACTGAGAATTTATCAAAGGTATTCATACTTGCTCCCTCTGTATCCGATTGAGAATTGGAATTTACCCAACCATGCCGGCACCTCTTGAAAATATAAGTGGGGGTGCTAGAATCATTGTAGCCGATATAAATAAAAAAATCAATCAGAACAGAGGAGGTTTCGCAATGATTTTAGGAGGACGGTATTTTCAGCTCAGCAACGCCCTGTTCCACTTCGACCTGACGCCGATCCAGCTTACGGTATACAGCTATCTCGTTTCCTGCGCGGGACAAAAAGAAGTGTGCTGGCCCTCCATGAAGCGCATTAGCGACTGCTGCGGCTGTTCTAAAAATGCGGCGCGGGCGGCAATTGACGTGCTGGAGCACGAAGGTTTCATCCGGCGGGTGCACACCTACGCGGATAACCCCTTCGGCAAAACCAGACAGACCAACAACACGTATTACATCCTTCCGTTGCCACCGCTCTCTGGGCCCGCACCCAAGACGGTGTACCGGGAGGGAACGACAGCTGGTGAGGAAGTATATAAACAAAACGAAGGCAACAACCTTCAAAACCCACCGTGACTGCTTGTACGTGCCGTACCGCCGTTAATCAAGGCGGGAGAGGATGTAACAACGCCCCTGCGGCTCACAAAGTGTACCAGACTGACAGGCGGCATTTTTCCTACCCGTCAAAACTGGGAGAAACGAAGCCACAGTAAAAAAGAAGCAGGATAAAGAGCCGGGGTCGCCCGGAACCCCGGCTCGATCATAAACGCCCGCAGTACGGTCGTTTTCCGGGGGACGCGGCACGGGGTCAACCTCGGAGAGAAAACGGAAAAATGGGGTCACGGTTGCCCGACATGCCCGTGTCTGCAAGGATTTCACTGCGGTCAAGACCGCGATTTACAAGACAAGGAGGACAAAATGAGCGAAAAAACCAAATTCGCACTCTACCTGACGCCTGAAACGAGAGAAAAGCTTGAAAGATGGCATACGGCCGACGGCAGCAGGTCAAAGACCGATTTCATCGAGAAAGCAATCAACTTCTACGTCGCGTACCTCGCGGCTAACGACACCGGCGCATTGCTTCCGGCCGCCATCGCGTCGGTTATCGAGGGGCGGCTCGGCCTGTTCGAGGATCGGCTGGCCACGCTCCTGTTCAAGCAGACGGTGGAGCATTCCATGATGATGAACATCATCGCGGCGGACACGAATATCGACGAAGTGCTGCTGAACAAGCTGCGCGGCAAGTGCGTCGACGACGTTAAACGGACTAACGGGCGGATATCCTTCGGAGACATCCTGAAATTCCAGAAGTCGGTGTAAGGCCATGTCAAGGCTGATTCTCAAAAGTCCGTATATTAAATCCGGCGGCGGCGCCGGAGGATACATGAGGTACATCGCCACCCGAGAGAACGTGAAGCTTGTCGCCGACCGCCGTCCAGCCACGAAGAAGCAGGAACAGCTTATCCGCTCTATCGCTAACGACTTTCCCGATACGAAGGAACTGTTCGAATACGAAGACTATACGGCGTCGCATACGCGTGCCGCCGCCTCCGCGTTCATTACCGCCGCGCTGGAGCTTAACTGGGACGTGGCAAGCCGGTCGGACGTGTATATGAAGTACATTGCGACGCGGCCTCGCGCGGAGCGCCGCGGCTCTCACGGCCTGTTCGGCGACGCGGACAATGTAGATCTAGAAAAAGCAATGGACGAGCTTGAAAAAAATGAAGGCAGAGTATGGACGCATATCATCTCCCTGCGCCGTGAAGACGCCGCGCGGCTTGGCTATGACGCCGCCGGCACATGGCGTAACCTGCTCCGCACACACCGCAACGAGATCGCGGCGGCGATGCATATCTCGCCGGAGCACTTCCGTTGGTACGCCGCGTTCCATGACGAAGGGGCGCATCCGCATGTCCACATGATGGCGTGGTGTGCCCTGAATGAGGGCATACTCGACCGAAGCGGGATTTACGCCATTCGCTCCAAGCTTACAAACGATATTTTCAAGCAGGAAATGCTCCACCTCTATGAACAGAAGAGCGCCTCACGCGACGAGCTTGTGCGGGAAGCGCGGAAAGCGATGGCGGAACTGACGGAGAGCATGGAAACGGGTCTGTGCGACCATCCGAAGGTTGAGAAGCTCGTGTCTGAGCTGGTAGCAAAACTGGAATCGTACACGGGCCAAAAGAAATATGGCTACCTTCCCAAGAGCGCCAAGCGTATTGTCGACGAGATCGTGGATCAGATGGAGCGCCTTCCAGTGGTTGCGGAGTGCTACGAAAGATGGCAAGAGTTACAGGGCCAGGTGCAGGGCTATTATACCGGGGCCAAACCTGAAAAATTGCCGCTGTCAAAGCAGAAAGAGTTCCGCTCAGTCAAGAACGCGGTTATCCACGAGGCGGAACGGATACGTCTCGGTGAGATCAGTTTTGAGGATGAACAGGCTGCGCGCACGGACGAGCCGGAGAGCATCTACGCGACGGCGACGCGTTACCGAGCTGTCAAGGCGATCGTTTTCGGGGAACCGGAAACGATAGACGAGCTTAACAGCGCGGTCGGTGAAATGAAAGCTCTCGCCGAGAGCGGCTACCCATACGCCCAATACATGCTCGGCAAAATGTACCGCGACCGCGTTGGAGTCCTGCCCGACGTAGCCAAGGCGAAGCGATGGTTCACCCGCTCGGCGGAGCAGGCTGTTCCCGTAGCACAGTACGCCCTCGGCAAGCTGTGTTTATCCGACGACGCCGAGGTGCGGGACGTCGACGCGGGTCTGCATTGGCTGGAGCTTGCCTTTGAAAACGGGACCCACTATGCCGGATACCGGCTCGGAAAGGAATATCTGCGCGGCGAAAGCATGCCGAAAGACGTGCCGACTGCGCTGGATTACCTGACGCGCTCCGCTGAGCAGGGAAATCAGTTTTCTCAATATACGCTGGGAAAGCTGTATCTTCTCGGCAGGGATGTGAAACAGGACAAAGAAATAGCCGCTCACTGGCTGACGCTCTCGGCGGCACAGGGAAACCAATACGCGAGTTTCTTTCTGGAGCGGCTTGGCCAGTTCCGCGAGCCTTCGGTCATGCTGGCAGTGACAAAGCTGCTGTACCATATCGGGCGGATATTCCGCGACAACTCGATGCTGCCCGCCGACCCGCGCGGCATGCGCATTGACAGCAAGCGTCGGCAGAAGCTCCATGAGAAGAAGCAAGCCCTCAGTCAGAAGGATGAGCTGGAACAGGAGCAGGGTATTCAGTTCATGGGCTATTGAACTCCTACCTACGTCTGCTGGGGCGCCTTACCCCGGAAGATGGTGGGGAATTAAATAAACAAGACGAAGTGTAACAAGTATAAAGGCCTTGGCCAACTCGGGAAAAGGAGAAAAAGATGAAGCAATCGCAATACAAAACCTACGATGAGTTACCGCTGATGTTGTCGGTGCCGGAGGTGGCGGCGGTGCTGGGCATCTCCCGCGCGGGAGCCTATGAGCTTGCTCGGAGCAGTGGCTTCCCCTCGCTGACGATAGGCACCCGAATCGTAGTACCGAAGGACAAATTCATTATATGGGTCGAGCAGAAAGTTTCTCAAAATTCCTCGAACATTTGAGTAGCTTTCCGCGCCGATTTGTGGTATGTGTATGTACTTGAGAAAGAAGTGATTTAATGGCAAAAAGACGCGCGAATGGTGAGGGAAATATCCGCAAGCGCAGCGATGGGCGCTGGGAGGGCCGCTATACGGCGGGTCATGATCCCGAAACCGGCAAGCAGATTTTTAAGAATGTCCTTGGTAAAACGCAGGCTGAGGTTAAAGAGAAGCTCAAAAAAGCGATGGAGGATTCCAAGGGAATCGATTTCAACCGCGCTGGAGAGTATACGATAGCCAGTTGGATGCGGCTGTGGTTTGAGACGTATTCAAAGCCCTCGGTTCGCGAATCGACAGTGGACTACTATCGAAACTATATGGAGCACCACATCATTCCGAACATCGGCGACATCAAGCTGGAAAAGTTGACATCTCTGGATATCCAGAAGATGTACAACAAAATCAAGACTTCGGGGCGGGTCCCCAGATACAAAAACATGACGGATTTCGGTCTCTCCAACCGGGTGGTGCGTGGTGTGCACATGCTCCTGCACCAATGTCTCAACCAGGCGATGAAGGAGCGGCTCATCCTTATCAACCCGACGGGCGGCTGCAAGATACCCCCAAAGGAAAAAGCCGAGATGAAAGTCATCCCGCCCGAGAAGGTTGGAGCATATCTTCAGGCGGCTGAAGATCGGGGCATACTTCCTATGTTCTATCTGGAGCTTACCAGTGGCCTGCGGCGCGGCGAGTTGCTTGCGCTCCTCTGGAATGACCTCGATGTGGAGAAAAAGACCATATCCGTGACAAAACAGTTAGCTCAAAACAAGGCAAGTCCAAAGTGACCCAGCCTAAGACGCCGAATTCTATCCGCACGGTGGCGATACCACAACAGGCAGTTAATCTGCTCGTACAGGAACATGAAAAGCATCCAGACAACCCGTATATGTTCCCGTCGCCAGTCACCGATACGATGTATCACCCAGACGCCATCGGGCGGATACACCAAAGCCTGCTGAAAAAAGCGGGGATAGAGCACATTCGCTTCCACGACCTGCGGCATACCTTTGCGACCTTGGCGCTCCAGAATGGCGTGGACATCAAGACGTTGTCCGGCATGCTGGGGCATTACTCGGCGGGTTTCACGCTCGACACTTACATGCACATCACAGATAAAATGCAGCAGAAAGCGGCGGAAAAGATGGGCGGATTTATGGAGCATGTGATGTGAGTCGTGCATTAAAAAATGAGGGATAATTATGTCTAACCTCCAATTATCTTCATGTGCTTATTTGGAGATAGAGATTCAACCTTTCTTCGACATATCCGGTAACAATCCATATCATCGACTCAATGTCAATCTCTGTGGCCAATTGCCTTAAGGTGCCATTTGAGTGGCTTTTTATCAACCATTATCAAGTAATGTTTTTAGCTTTTTTCACCCTCACCTTCTTCTAGGACTCATTTTAGAAATATTATATCATACAATCTGGCAAAAGTACGACAATTAAGCAAAAGCCCGTCGATTAAAATGACGGGCTTTTGAATTTTGGTCGGAGTGTAATTATAGGACTTGGCAATATTAAATAGTGTCAATTGTTTGCAGGTGGTCGACAAGCAGCATTTACAAACGAAAACTCATAAACATCGGTTTACCGCCCTATCTCTTGATCGATGAAGATTTCAAACAGCGAGGACAGCAGATTGCCCTGAGTGATCAATTCAAAATCAGGTCTTTTCTCGTTCCGGTCAACCCGAAGTGCCTGTAAAACCGCCATTTTGTTATGTCTCTCGGGTTGCACCTTCATTTCGTATTCCGTGCCGTTGATGATTATGCCTACGGTGTAGCTCGCGTCCAAAGACGCGGCATGGGCGTTCTGCCTCAGGTATTTATGAAGATGCTCATATTGATTCTGCTTGAGCTGCCGTATGATCATAGCACGCTTCCTTTCATTGATGTTGTCCGGCATGGCTTGAAAGGTTTTACAGCGCATGATATAATATTTACGCCGTAGATGCCCTCGGGCATCTGCCGGTAGTGGGGAAGTGGCGTATACTGTGATGAGTGAGCGCCGCTTCCTCTTATTTTTCATTGAGCTGGTCCTTTAGCCCAATAATGCCTCGACGGGTAGCTTCTGCTCTGCCAATCTTCTCCTGTGTACAATACTTATCAAGTATTTCTACACATTCGTCGTCAAGCCGTACGTGAATAGAAGTGCCCTTAGGATTATCGGTGGGACGGCCCATCTTCTTCTTATCGGGCAAAATTTTCACCTCACTTTTGTAGCCCAAAATAATGTTAACATTATGCAGCCCAATAGTCAAAACTTTTCTATCGATTTGGCATAAATAAAAAAGACCGCAAATATAAATCGACAGCCTTTGGCGTTGGTCAGAGTATAGGACTTTGGATAAAGTCTGTAATATCAATGGTTTGCAGGTAGCCGGCGAGCAGTAATTACATGCGAATTAATTGTTATCACGCTGCTTGTAATTGTATTAAGTTAAACCACTCACTGCTATCCCCAAACCCGTAAGAATACCAACAAAAATCCGCCGTTTCGAAAAGCGGCGGATTTTTGTTGGTCGGAGTGGCGAGACTCGAACTCGCGGCATCCAGCTCCCAAAGCTGGCGCGCTACCAACTGCGCTACACCCCGCTATTAAATTAGGTTGATACCAGAGAAATATCTGCAAAAATTCCCGTGTGGGTCAAACATGGGTCAAAACTAACCCGACCGCATTTCGGCTTATATTCCCTTTGCCGAAGAATCCAGCTATATCAAGGGTTTCCAGCCTCGCTCAATCCCGTAATCCAATCTATGCTATCCAATACTCGCTGCTCCCAAAGCAAGTGCGCTACCAAACTGCGCCACACCCGGGTAAAGCTCTGACATTATACAATAATCTTATGGCGGTTTCAAGCATAATTATCAAAACCCACCCGCCGCCCTTAAAGGTATAGGGCCTGCGGCCCTATGACCCGCAGGAAAAACACGAACGGTATAGGGCCTGCGGCCCTATGACCCGCAAAAAGGTACGAGGGCTGCGCCCTTATGATCCCGCTTAGAAAGGAACGCCATGACCCGTAGGGACGGCCATTGGCCGTCCGCCGTTTTCCTGGCCAATATAGCGCCGCTGTTAGGCGGCAAAAGCCTCTGCGGAGGCTTGTTGATCGTCTTGCGGCGACGCGATTTCCGGGTGGGAACCAGTTCTCCCCGGATACCCCCTTCCGCTCTCCGAGGGGACGGGAAACTTTAGTTGCGGCGTTTATCTGTGATCCCTAAAATCAGGTGAGTAAAAAACCAAGGGGGCTTTCGCCCCCTTATGCTGCGTTATGTATCAACGTATAAGGTATCCGTGGAATATAAGGAATTACCGGTCCCAGTCCCGGCCTTTGTCAAGGCCCCACAGCTCAAAGAGCGTATTGTAAAACGGCGGGCGCGTGTAATCTAATTCCATCTCGCGCTTGATCCCTGTATAACCCATGTTTTTTTCTTCGAAGCCGCGCATGCCCTGGATGAGCTCGTCCATGCGGCCCTTGGGAACGGACAGGATGATCTCGTTTTCCCCGGCCATAGCGCGTTCAAATTCGCCCATATCCGGCAGCGTTACGCGGTAATCGCCGTCGAGCATCGGCACGACGACGGTGTAGACGCAGGAATCGATGGCGTCCATCCCGGTCTCGACGATCTTGCCCGTCATGGCCTTTATGCCCCAGAGCATACTGCGCAGCTGCGCGTTGTTTGAATAGATCAGCACGACGTCCGGTTCAAACGGACAGTCGGAAAGGGGCGCCGTTACGATGCCCTTGTACTTGCCGAGCGGCAGCCTCGGGAACTCAGCGAAAAAAGCACGCGCTTTTTCCTTGTCCGGGATGCCGAGCGCGGTACAGACGACTTCAAAGGAATCCGTGTCCTCGCTGCAGTCGACATGGCCGAGACCGATCAGCGGATTCCAGCACCAGTGGTCTTCCTTGACCATATAGACCGTTTTCTTTTCGCGGCGCGTGAGCGCAAACGCCTGGCACAGCGCCATATGCGTTTTGAGGTCTTTTTTCGGACGGACGGCGTTTTCCGGAACGTCCGCTTCGTCTTCGATCATTTTGACCGCGATGGGTTCGAACCGAAGCAGCAGCATATCGTGCAATGCGCTGCTGTAGCCGGCATTTTTGCCGTGTTGTTTCGTATTCATTTTTTGCACCTCGTTTTCCGGAATGGTTTGCACAGCCGCTTTGGCCGACCGGCCGTTTTATCCTGTGTGCGCATAACCTATCCTCCTGTATTCAGCTAATAGATATGTTTATTATAGCGTGGATTTTGTCCTGCCGCAATATGGACTGAAGTAATCCGCTATGATATAATAAAATGTATGTGTATATATAGGAAAAGTGAGCGGGAGTTGGATCAATGCAGCTGAAAAACGTGACCCATATAGACAATTTACGCCTTTCCGACAATTCGGACGCCGTCGTGCTCCTTGACCAGAGCATACTTCCCGGCGAGACAAAATACTTAACGCTCAGCGGCAGGGAAGAGCTGTATGAGGCGATCTACTCGCTGAGGGTCCGGGGCGCGCCGGCCATCGGCATTTTTGCCGCCTACGCCATATATGTGCTCTCAAAACAGACGGCAGCTGTCGATTACGACCCTTTTTACGCCGAGTTCACCAACAACAGCGACTATCTCGACGCTTCCCGCCCGACAGCGGTGAATTTACGGAAAGCGCTCGACCGGATGGATGGTGTTGTCCGCGCGAACAGAGACCGGCCCATACCTGAAATACTCGAGGCCATGAAGGAAGAGGCGCTTCGTATTCATCAGGAGGATATGGATATGTGTCTGGCCATATCCGAATACGGGCTGACGCTCGTTAAAGACGGCGACGGCATCCTGACCCACTGCAACGCCGGGCCGCTTGCGACCTCGCGGTACGGTACGGGCCTCGGGACACTGTTTTTAGCTAAAGAACGCGGCGTGGAGCTCCGGGCATACTGCGACGAGACGCGCCCGCTTCTTCAGGGCGCGCGACTGACGACATACGAGCTTTTTAACGCCGGCATCGACTGTACGCTCATCTGCGACAATATGGCGAGCATTGTTATGAAACAGGGCAAAATCAACGCCGTCTTTGTCGGCTGTGACCGGGTTGCCGCAAATGGCGACA
This sequence comes from uncultured Sporobacter sp., assembly GCA_963663605.2. Taxonomy (GTDB): domain Bacteria; phylum Bacillota; class Clostridia; order Oscillospirales; family Oscillospiraceae; genus Sporobacter. The sequence goes on along the minus strand of CAXXVF010000002.1, from coordinate 1,165,923 downwards.
CGGCAAACAAGATCGGGACGTCCGGCGTCGCGATCCTCGCAAAACATTATAACATCCCGTTTTATGTGTTTTGTCCGTCCTCAACGATTGATTTCAACTGCAAAACGGGCGGCGATATAAAAATCGAACTTCGGCCGCCCGAGGAGATAAAGGAAAAGTTTTTTATCCGGCCTGTGGCGCCGGAAGGCGTCAAATGCTATAATCCCGCCTTTGACGTCACGGACGCATCTCTCATCACGGCCATCGTAACGGAGAAAGGCATCTGCCGCGCGTCTTACACCGAGAGCCTGGCGGAGTTGTTTCTGAAGTGATATGCAAAATATAACAGCATTACCCCATAAATGAAAGGGGCGTATAGATGGACAGCATAAAATACCCCTCGGACGCCGAGGCCAAACGGGACATTATAGAAGCGGGCCGCCGGCTGTACCAGCGGGGCTTTGTCGCCGCTAACGACGGAAATATCAGCGCCCGCGTATCGGAAAGCATTATATGGGCCACCCCGTCCGGTGTTTCAAAAGGCTTTATGACGGAGGACATGCTCCTTAAACTGGACCTGGACGGGAACATAATTGAACCATCATTCAAAAAAATTGAACCGTCATTCAAACCATCCTCTGAAATCAAAATGCACCTTGCCGTCTACCGGGAGTCACCGGAGATTCTCGGCGTCGTTCACGCCCATCCGCCGGCCTCGGCAGCATTTGCAGCGGCGGGAATCCCTTTAGATACGGCGTATTTGCAGGAAGCGGTCGTCCTGCTGGGCGTTGTTCCGGTTGCGTCCTACGCGCTGCCGGGCAGCGAAGCGCTGGCGCAGGGCGTTGCGCCGTATGTGCGCGGATTCAACGGCTTGCTGCTCGAGCACCACGGGGCCGTGGCCTGGGGCGGCGGCGTGCTGCCTGCGCTTTACCGTCTGGAGAGCATCGAATACAACGCGACCGTTGCGATGTATTCTAAAATGATGGGCATTGAGCGGCCGATGAAAGACGACCAGATCGATGAACTTATAAAACTCCGCCCGCTTTGGGGCATAAAAGGCGGCGGCCGGCCGCAGGGCCGCGATTGAACTCTTAAACCCACCCGCCGCCCTTAGAGGTATAGGGGTAAACCCCTATGATACCGCAAAAGGATGGCCTGCGGCCCTATGACCCGCTGAAAATAAAGGCACAGGACCTACGGCGCTGCGCCACCCGATTTCCCCAGAAAAGGCTCCTTTTGAAAGGAGCTGTCAGCTTTGCTGACTGAGGATTTTTTTTCCAACCCGCCGCCCTTACAGGTATAGGGGTAAGCACCTATGACCGCAATACAGTAATTGGAGGAATCATGAAACTTGTAAGTTTTATAAGAAACGGCAAAAAACGAACCGGCGCATTGAACGCGGCCGGATGCGTCGTTGATTTGACGGTGCTCGGGTTTCCGGACAATATGAACGATATTATCGCGGGCGGTCCCGAAATCCTCAAAAGGATTTCGGATACGGTGGCAAACGGCAGTGCCGCAGAGCTTGAATTGAATGCGCTCGAATTTCAAAACGTGACGCAGCCGCAGAAAATCGTCTGCGTAGGTCTGAACTACAAAAGCCATGCCGCCGAGATGGACATCCAAATCCCGAAGGACATCGTCTTCTTCTCAAAATTCAACGACGCGCTGTCGCCGGCCGGCAAGAGTGTCAAGCTGCCCGAATGGCAGCGCAGCTACGATTACGAGGCGGAGCTCGTCATCGTCATCGGCAAAGCGGCATGGAATGTCCCGCCGGAATCGGCCGGGGAGTATATTTTCGGCTACACCTGCGGCAACGACCTCAGCGCGCGCGACAGCCAGTTTTTGTCCAGCCAGTGGCTGACGGGCAAATCGTTTCCGGGCTTCGCTCCGGCGGGCCCCGTGATCGTGACGGCCGACAGCTTTGACCCGGACGCCGACAACGGGATATATTGCGACGTATGCGGCGCGCGCATGCAGAACGGCCTGACCTCGGATATGATATTCACTTGCCGTGAGATCGTCGCCGCGGCGTCGCGTTATTTCAGTCTCGGCTCGGGCGATTTGATTTTCACTGGAACGCCGCCCGGCGTCATCAACGGCAAGCCAAAAGGCGCGCGCGTCTGGCTAAAACCGGGCGAAGTCGTCAACGTGACGATCGACGGTATCGGCACGCTGACAACGCCATTGGTATAAAAACATATAAACAGGCGATTTGTAGATATTAAAAAATGAGGTGTGATTGTTGGAAATCCGTCAGCTGAAGTATTTCACGGAGATATGTAAATACAGGAATTTTTCCCGGGCGGCGGAAGCATGTTTTATTTCATCGCAGGGAATCAGCATGGCGATGCTTCGTCTTGAGGAAGAGCTGTCCTGCAAACTGTTTGAGCGCACGGCAAAAGGCCTTGTGCCGACGATGCAGGGCGAGTATCTCTATCCGCGCGCACAGCAGATACTTACCCTTATGGATGAATGTGAAAACTACTTTAAAGAAAGCGAAGACAGGGAAGGCTTTCTGACGGTTATGATGTCGCTCGGCACGATCGAGGAATTCGGGGGCATACCAATTGCCCGGTTTAAAGAAAAATATCCGAAGGTCTGTCTTGACATACGGGAGACCTTTGACGTCATCTGTGATACCTCGGTAGAAAACAAAGTCGTGGAGCTGGCGCTGACGGTGGGGCCGGTTGACGAAAAGCGATTTGATTGTGCGCTTTTGTATGCTTCGCGCCATGCGCTGATTGTCAGCGAAGACCACCCGCTGGCCGGCCGGGAATCCATAAGCGTGAAGGAGCTTGAGAATGTTCCGGTTGCCGTTCTCCGGGATACGACAAAGACGTTTCAGGCATACCAAGAGGCATGCCGGCGAGCGGGTTTTGAACCAACGGTCAGCATTTTTGCCGACAATATCCTGCTGGTATATTACTTTGCGGAAATCAATCAATCCGCCGGTATTTCGACCGTTCCGCTGGCGGAACGCCTGGGCAGGTCCAAATTGCGGGCAATCCCGTTTGAAGACACCTTGCTTGAATGGAACATTTATCTGATAAAACTGAAGAACGCGGTCCTTTCCCCGGAAGCGAAAGCGTTTGAGCAGCTTCTGCTTGAACACCGGAAGAATAAATAATTGCGCCGGCAATGCACTGCCGTCCTGTGCAAACCAGATGTATCTGACAAACAGGGCCAATATCAAGTTTTAGTTACAGCGCCTGAAAAACCGTGATGACCATATCCGATGGTTTCATGCTATACTGCAGATGGACGACTGCTTTGCTTCCTGTGATATTATAAAAAACAAAAATTTCAAAAAACAGGGCCTGTACCCCAAAAAACGCCTCTTTGGCATGGGACGGCCCGGATGTCAAGGGAATAAGCAGGGCAGGCCGCCCCACTTTACGCCAATCTTCCAAAGGAGGTGTCCCAATGGAAAACACATCAAACGCCGCCCGCCTCACGAGCGATGAAAATGTTCAGGCTAACCGCGACACATATAAGAACGCCGGCCGGGTCGACACGCACCCGCAGGCCATAGAGCCGTTCGACAAGGAATGGGGCGTCGGCATTTCCGGCAATACGCCGAAACCGTCCCCCTTCGGGCGGATGAACGATATTCTGGCCATTACGCAAAAGACGACGAACGGCTTTGTCTCACCGGACCGGGCCGAGCTTGTGACCGAGGCGTATAAAAAACATCCCGGCGAGCCGCAGATATTGAAATGTGCCTACGGCATCGCAAACGTCCTGGACAACACGCCGATATTCATTTTCCCGCACGAGCTGATCGCCGGAAGTCTTGGCTGCGATAAAAAAGGCGCGCCGGTCCACCCGGAATTCGGCCTCAACTGGGTCGTTGACGAGATGCGCGACGGGTTTATGGACTACAGCGAAGAGCGTACGCACGACTATTTCAGCTTCACGAAAGACACGCAGGACCGCCTCGAGGCGCTCCGGGACTTCTGGGACGGCAATACCGTCGAAGACATGACGAACGCGTTGTGCGACGATGAGATTTTGAAGGGCTCGCACGCGGGCAAGGGCGTTTTCTTTGCAGACGCGTATATCTTCTGCGGCGCGGGGCACCTGGGGCTTGAATACGAGCGCCTTTTCCGCCTCGGCTACGGCGGCATCCGGGATCTAATCCTCAAACAGACGGATGAACTGACGATGGCCGGACCCGAGGACATCAAAAAGCGCGCGTTTTTGAAGGCGGCCCTGATCACGGCGGAGGCCACCATACGCCATATCAAGCGCTACGCCGAGCTGGCCGAGACGATGGCTAACGCGGAAAAGGATGAAAAACGGAAAGCCGAGCTTAAGAAGATGGCGGATAACTGCCGGTGGATATCCGAGAACCCGCCGCGCACCTTCTGGGAAGCCATTCAGCTCGTCAATATTGCCAATACGATCATCCATATCGAATGCAACGGCCATTCCGTTTCCTACGGACGCTTCGACCAGTACATGTATCCGTATTTCAAGCATGACCTTGAAACCGGAGAGGCCACGCGCGAATTTATGCAGGAGCTCATTGAGAACTTCTATATTAAAATATGGGACCTTAATAAGCTACGAAATCATATTTTGATCAAAACCTTCGGCAACGGCGGCATCGGCGGTCCGGCGCTCACCGTTGGCGGAATAAAAAAAGACGGGACCGACGGCACGAACGAGCTGACCTTTATGGCGCTCGACGCACATGCCCACGTGCGCATACCCGCGCCGTGGCTGGCGGTGCGTATGCACTCGGGCACGCCGTGGGAACTCAAGGTAAAGACGGCCAACCTCATCCGGATGGGGACCGGCGAGCCGAAGATATTCAACGACGACGTCGCAATCCCCAGCATGCTCACCTCCAGCGTCGACGTTTACGACGCGCGCGACTATCAGGTTGTTGGCTGCGTCGAGCCGGACGTCTCCGGCAAGTCTTACGGCTGGAAGGACTGCGGCCACATGAACATCGCCCGCGTTTTGGAGCTGGCGATCAACGACGGCCGCTGCTTCAACTGCTCAAACGCGTGCCCGCGCTGGGATAAATGCGCCGGCGCAGGCGGGCAGCTCGGCCTGAAGACCGGCAGCCTGGCCGGCTTCACGTCCTTTGATCAGGTGCTGGAGGCCTATGACAAGCAGATGGAATATTGGTGTAACCGGCAGGTGGCACTGTTAAACGCCGTCGACCTCGCGCATCAGGCGCTGCGTCCGCTGCCGTACCTGTCGCTACTCATGGACGGCTGCATCGAAAACGCCACGGACGTCACGGCGGGCGGCACAAAATACAACTTCACGGGTCCGCAGGGCGTCGGCATCGGCACCGCCGGTGACGGCCTTGCCACTATCAAGCAGCTTGTCTTTGAAGAAAAACGCGTCACCGGGCGCGAACTGCTCGACGCCGTCATAGCCGACTGGGCAGGTTACGAGGAGCTTTACGCCTACGTCAACTCAGACCGCGTCCACCATTACGGCAACGACGACGATTATGCGGACACACTTACGAAATTCGCCATGGACACATGGTGCAAGCATATTGAACACAAGCCGAACGCGCACGGCGGCTTCTTCCAGCCCGGCGCGTACTCCGTTACCGTAAACGTTGCCCACGGGCAGAACCAATGGGCGTCCGTCGAGGGGCGGAAAGCCTTCGAGCCGGTTTCGGACTGCATGGGAGCGGTGCACACAAAATGCTGCTCGCACGATATCAAGGGGCCTCTGGCAATCTGCAGGTCCGTCACAAAACTCGACCATGCCCGCGCTACGAACGGCACGCTCCTCAACTGGAAGTTTTCGCCCTCGACGCTCGTCGGCGAGACGGGGCGCGACAACTTCATAGCGCTCATGGAGGAATACCTCCAGCGCAAGGGCATGCACAGCCAGTTCACGGTTGCCAACCGCGAGACGCTTGTCGCCGCGCAGAAAGACCCCGATAATTACAGGGACCTCTTGGTGCGAGTGGCAGGGTACAGCGCGTACTTCGTAGAGCTCAACAAGGCTCTGCAGGACGACATCATCGGCCGCACGGAGCTCTCGTTCGATTGAATCTGCGGGGCGGCTTTAAGCCGCCCTTTTTTTCTGATTAAGCCGCCGCTCAATGATGGGAACCGGAGGGGCGGCATCCCCGCCGGCTTCTGTCAGAAAAAATGACAAACCGAGCCGGCGGGAACGCGCCCCCTTTACGGTATTTCCAAAGAAAAGAGGATTATCCCTTGCTGCACAGAAACGATACCGGCGCGCCGTACGCGCTCGTTACTAACATACAAAAATATACGATTCACGACGGGCCGGGAATCCGAACGGAGATTTTTTTCTCCGGCTGCCCGCTTCGCTGCCTTTGGTGCTCAAACCCCGAAACGCTTGACGCGCGTCCGCGCATCGGCGTTTACCCCGAAAAGTGCCTGACGCTCGATAAATGCGGCGCATGCGTCCGGATCTGCCCGGAGAGCGGTGCGCCGCTTGCATTCAATAACGGCGTTTTGAATGCCATAAACATGGCGGACGTCTGCCGGGACTGCTTCAAATGTGTCGACGCATGTCCGCCGAGAGCCCTTAAACAGTGGGGTGAGCAGATGACTGTTCCGGAGCTCATGAAGGTTATCGTCGAAGACCGGAGCTTTTACCAGAAGACAGGCGGCGGCGTCACGCTCAGCGGCGGGGAAGTTATGCTGCAGTGGGAGTTTGCGGTCATGCTGCTGGAAGAATGCAGGAAGGCAAAGATAAACACCTGTGTGGAAACGGCGCTTTACTGCCCGCCGGCGCACATGGAAGCCGTCTGGCAGTATACGGACCTTGTTATCACCGATATTAAGCATATGGACCCGGAAAAACACCGGGAAATCACCGGCGTTACGAACGAGAGGATACTGCAAAATATAAAGCGTACTGTCGAACTGGGCAAAAAGCTTGTCATCCGTACGCCCGTCGTCCCTGGATATAACGCCGACGAAGAAAACATACGCGCCACCGGCGCGTTCATCCGTGATGCGCTGGGCGGCAAAATCGTCCAGTATCAACTGTTGCCGTACCGCAGGCTGGGCATCGAAAAATATGATTCGCTGAATCTCCCATACCCGATGAGAAACTATGAGCCGCCGGAGCGCGCCGACTGGGAGGAAAACCTTTTAAAGCTGGCCGATATGCTAAAGGTGGAGTACGGTCTGCCCGCCGCCGCCGGTTCCGGCCATAAACTGGTTTTATAATGGTGTCAAATACATAAACAGAAGGCTCCGCGCCCGGCGGAGCCTTTGTTTTGCATAAGTATCTTTTCGTCCGCCTATCCGCTAACCGGCATCGTCAAACCCTTTTGCGCGGGACAGATGCCATTTGAAGTGAAACGACAGCAGGCGCAGCACGACGATAATGCCCATGCCGGTCATCATGGACGGGATGACGCCGGCGTATTTCCACAGGACGACGCAGACGGCCGCGCCGGTTGCCGACGCGCTGGCGTAGATGTTGCGGACAAAGATGAACGGCATATCCCCGGCCAGCAGGTCGCGTATAACGCCGCCGCCGACGCCGGTGGCGACGCCGACGAAAATAAGCAGGAAAGCATTGAATCCGTCCGAGACCTCAAAGGCCGTACGGATGCCGATGACCGTGAAGAGGCCGAGACCAAAAGCGTCCGTCAGGATGAGTATGCTGTCGTAAACGCGCCGCCTTTTCAGCAGGTGACGGTGGATGGCGGGGATAAAGACGATGAAGGCCGTTGCTATAGCAATGACGGCATATTTGGGATCGCGAAATGTTTTCGGCGGCAAAACGCCCAATATAAGGTCGCGCAGGACGCCCCCGCCGACAGAAGCCGTCAGTCCCAGAATAGCGACGCCGAAGGCGTCCATTTTTTTTTCAGGCCCGTCATCGCGCCCGATACGGCAGGTTCCCGCCAGCTCCAGGATCAAAATAAAATACTTCATTGACTGTCCCCGTAAGCGTCTATACATGTTTGCCGCCGCCGTCTTAAATAGTATTCTCCTTGTACAGCAAATTACGTATAGTACAAATTAATATTAATAATAATTGCAATATATGTCACAATATGGTATTATTAGCATGTTGTGTGAATAAACACTTTATCTATCACAGCTTTTTAAGGTTCTCAGGGGGTTATCATCATAAAAAACAGATTATTTTTAGTTGAAGGAATACCCGGTGTGGGAAAAAGCGAAGCAGCGGAGTACATATTGGACTGCTTGAACCGTTGCGGTGAAAAAGCTGAATGGTATGAGGAGAATGATTGCGAGCACCCGGCCGACTATACGTTCCACGCCTATATACGCAGTGACCAGCTTAAGAAGCTCGATCAGGAGGAGCGGATGCAGCTGTATAATGAGGGGATGGAAGTTTTATCGGGGCTTGTGATTCCTCTGACGAAAATCAGCGTCAGCCTTTTTGAAAAAATCCTTCCGTACAAGATCTATGACAGGCTCGATTGGGAGATGGAAAAGCCGGTCATGCTCGACAGGTGGCTGCAATTTTCTCAAATGGCACGGGCGATCAACCAGATTTTTATTTTTGAAGGCGCTTTTTTTCAAAACCCGATCTGCGAAACGCTGTTACGGTTTGATTTTGACATTTCTGAAATTAAAGCGTATATCAAAACCATTTATCAGACGATTTCAGACATTAAACCCATCGTTGTTTATTTAGACTGCTCCGATGTGAAAGACTGTGTTGAAAACGTATGCCGCCACCGCAACGGATGCTGGGTCAACAAAATGATTGACACATATACATGTCAAGGCTATGCTAGGAATAACGGTCTGACCGGGATAGACGGGTACATTGCCTGTCTGGAGCGGCGTCGGTGCATCGAACGGGAAATATTAAACGAGCTGCCGTGTGCGAAACTAATACTGAACGATTCATATAAAAATCATGGAGAAATGCGGCAATCGATTGATGCGTTTATGAAGGAAAATATGTAGACAGGCAAAACATAAACCGGCATCGCAAAATGCGATGCCGGTTTAGTTTGCCTGTAATGCCCCCTTGCGGAAGCGTTAATAATGTCGATTAAATGACGCTGAAGAGCATGTCGCCGTAGGTGGGAAGCGGCCAGCACGCATTGGAGACGATCGCTTCGAGCGCGTCGGCGGCCGCGCGGACTGCATCCATCGCGGGAATAACGGCGTCTTTGTAGCACATGGCCTTTTCGCCGATTTCTTCGATATTTTCCGCTTTGGCAAGCGCCGCTTCAAGTTCGGCGGTGCCTTTATAAAGCGCAGTTGTTAAGCTGCTGAGCTTGTCGACACATTCGGTTTCATAAGTAACGTCGGCTTTGGCCAGGCAGGTTTTCTTCGCGATGGCCGTGTCGGAAAGCGACTTGGCATATGACGCCGCAGCGGGCAGAAGGTCTGTCTTGGCGATCTCAAGCATGGTGAGGCTTTCGATATCCAGAGTTGTGCAGTAGTTTTCAAGACTGATCTCAAAACGGGAATCAAGCTCGGTTTTGGAGTAAACGCCATGTGTCTCAAAGAGCTTGACGTTTTTGTCTTTGAGCAGGTAAGGCAGCGCTTCCGGTGTAGTCTTGAGATTGAAAAGCCCGCGTTTATCGGCTTCGACGACCCACTCGTCTGCATAGTTGTTGCCGTTGAAAATAATGCGTTTATGCGTCTTGATCGTATCCTTGATGATCTTCTGGAGCGCGGTGTTGAAGTCCGAAGCTTTCTCAAGATCGTCGGCAAAGACTCTCAGCGACTCGGCCACAGCCGTATTGAGGACCGTGTTCGGCTCGGCGATGGACATGGAGGAGCCGACCATGCGGAATTCAAACTTATTGCCGGTAAAAGCAAACGGTGAGGTGCGGTTGCGGTCCGTCGTATCCTTCGGGAACGGCGGCAAGAGCTCGACGCCGATCTTCATCATCGTCTTTTCTTTCGCGTCGTACTGAGATCCGTTGTCGATCGCTTCGACGATGGAAGTCAGCTCGTCGCCAAGGAAGACGGATACGATGGCCGGCGGCGCTTCGTTGGCGCCCAGGCGGTGGTCGTTGGCTGCGGTGGCAACGCTGATGCGCAGAAGATCCTGATAATTGTCGACGGCCTTTATAACGGCAGCGAGGAACAGGAGGAACTGAGCGTTGTCGTGCGGCGTATGGCCGGGATCGAGAAGGTTCATGCCGTCGTTTGTGGCGATCGACCAGTTGTTGTGTTTGCCGCTGCCATTGACGCCTGCAAACGGTTTCTCGTGCAGCAGGCAGATCATGTCGTGTTTTTTAGCGATGCGCTGCATCATTTCCATCGTCAGATGGTTGTGATCAACGGCTATATTCGTCGTGGAAAATATGGGCGCCAGCTCGTGCTGAGCGGGGGCGACCTCGTTATGCTCGGTCTTGGCCAGAACGCCGAGCTTCCACAGTTCATCGTTCAGCTCGTTCATAAAGTCTAAGACACGCGACTTGATGGAGCCGAAATACTGATCCTCAAGCTCCTGGCCTTTGGGCGGCTTACAGCCGAAGAGCGTACGGCCGGTGTAGATAAGGTCTTTTCTTTGATCATACATAGACCTGTCGATAAGGAAGTATTCCTGCTCCGGGCCGACCGTCGTTTTGACGGAAGTCGAGGTCGTATTGCCAAAGAGGCGGAGAATGCGCATGGCCTGTTTGCTGATGGCCTCCATGGAACGCAGAAGCGGCGTCTTGGCGTCGAGCGCCTCGCCGGTGTACGAGCAGAACGCCGTCGGTATATAAAGCGTCTTGCCCTTGACGAACGCAGACGACGTGGGATCCCAGACCGTATAGCCGCGGGCTTCGAATGTGGCGCGGATGCCGCCGGACGGGAAACTCGAAGCGTCGGGTTCGCCGCGTACCAGCTCGTGCCCCGAGAACTCCAGCAGGACCCTGCCGTCGCTCGTCGGCGTAATGAAACTGTCGTGTTTCTCGGCGGTGATGCCGGTCATCGGCTGGAACCAGTGCGTGAAGTGCGTTGCGCCTTTTTCGATTGCCCAGTCTTTCATGGCGTTGGCCACGACATTTGCCACGCTGAGATCAAGCTCCGCGCCTTGGCTGATCGTTTTCTGCAGCGCCTTGTACGTGTCTTTGGGCAACCGCTGCTTCATGAGGTGGTCGTTGAAAACCATACTTGCGAATGAATCGTTAACAGTAGCCATATTTACTTCTCCCCAAACAATATTAATATATAATAGGTTATAAATGAATATAAAAAAGCGGCAAGGCAACCATAATACATGGCGCCTTTGCCGCTGTACATTATTATTATAAGACCGTATATATGGTTTGTCAATTGCAAAATAGGTTTTTTTGTATCTTTTTTTCGAGAAAATGCAACAATGAAGAGCGGAAGTTTCATATTATAGTTATAATAATTAAAAAAACCTTTAATATAAGGGTAGTCCAATGGGCACTTGCAACAAAAATGCAATTAAGAAGCCAAAAACATTCAAAACGGTATTGACAATGGTGCGATTACGTTGTAGTATAAAGTCAAAATGCAAGGGTGCTTACCAAAATGGTTATGTCCATTAACGTCAGCGCCCTTGTTTTTTAATTTTTAAAGACTTGTATTTCAGCGTCCGGGGCTGTATACAAAAAGGGAGGGACAAAACATGAAAGGTATTTTCTCTTCGTCTTGAAAACTGTGGGATAAAGTAACGTAATTACCTTAAACACATTGTTCATTTATAAATATAAGGAGGAATATTTCAATGGAAGAGATTATTCAGGCCGCAAATGGCGTAGTATTTCCCGTATGGTTTTTAATCGGTGCCATACTAGTATTCTTTATGCAGGCAGGCTTCGCGATGGTGGAATCCGGTTTCACCCGGGCCAAAAACGCCGGCAACATCATTATGAAGAACCTCATGGACTTCTCCATCGGTACTGTCGTATTCATGCTTCTCGGTTTCAGCCTGATGATGTCGGAAAACTATGTTTTCGGACTGATCGGATTACCTGACTTTCAGATCTTTACGAATTTTGCCGAATTCGATTTCGCAAGCTTCGTGTTTAACCTGGTGTTCTGCGCCACCGCCGCCACGATCGTTTCGGGCGCCATGGCTGAACGTACCAAGTTTTCAGCCTACTGTGTGTACAGCGCATTCATCAGCCTCATCATCTATCCGATCGAAGCCGGATGGGTATGGAACGGCGGCGGCTGGCTTTTCAATCTCGGCTACATCGATTTCGCCGGATCTTCTGTCATCCACATGGTTGGCGGCGTTATGGCTTTCATCGGTGCCGCGATACTCGGGCCCCGCATCGGCAAATATGCCGTTGACGCGAAAACCGGCAAAAAGGTCTCCCGCGCTATTCCGGGCCACTCGGTCACACTCGGCGCGTTGGGCGTCTTCATCCTTTGGTTCGGCTGGTATGGATTCAACGGTGCTGCCGCCGGCAATGTTACACAGATGGGTTCCATTTTCCTTACGACGACGATCGCTCCCGCAGCGGCTGCGGTTGCCACGATGCTGTTCACCTGGATCAAAAACGGTAAACCCGATGTTTCCATGACGCTCAACGGCGCGCTTGCAGGACTTGTTGCCATCACGGCGCCCTGCTCGGACGTCGACGCGCTCGGCGCAACTATTATCGGTCTTGTCGCAGGCATCATCGTAGTTATCGCAGTTGAGGTCATAGACATGAAGCTTCACGTAGACGACCCGGTCGGCGCTGTGGCTGTGCATGGTATTAATGGTATCTGGGGCACCCTGGCCGTCGGCTTGTTCGCCACGGAAACGGCGCCCGGCGCAGGGGTCAACGGCTTGTTCTACGGCGGCGGATTTGAGGTGCTTGGTGTTCAGGCGTTAGGCGTCGTCGCGATCATGGCATGGACCATTGTCACATCCCTGATCCTGTTCAAGGCGATCAAAGCAATCAACGGACTGCGCGCCGAACCCGATCACGAAATTGAAGGCCTCGACCCGTCCGAGCACGGTATGGCCAGCGCTTATGCGGACTTCCTGCTGACGGTTCCGACACTGGATATCGGCGAGAGCACGATCGTTGCATCCACCGCCGTACCGCCCGAAGTTGCTGTTCCGGTAGAGAACAACGCGCATCCTGACGCAAAAATCACCAAAGTCTCCATCATTACAAACCAGAATAAATTTGCGACTCTGCAGAAGGCGCTCGATTCGATCGGCGTAACCGGTATCACCGTTATGAACGTACACGGCTACGGCATGCAGAAAGGCCACACCCAGATGTACAGAGGTGTCAAGGTCGAGACAAAGCTGCTGCCGAAGGTGAAGGTGGACATCGTCATCTGCAAGGTGCCTACCGATGTGCTGGTCAGTGCCGTTAAGGCGGCATTGTACACGGGCAACGTCGGCGACGGTAAGATATTCATCTACGACGTTGAGAACGTTGTCAAGATCAGGACCGGCGAGGAAGGTTTCGCCGCTCTGCAGGACGAATAAACCTGAACGCACAAACAAAGCATAAAAACATGCCCCGGCGGCCGGAATTTCCGGCGCGCCGGGGCATGCTTTTTATTTTGACAAAACAAACTGATATTTGTATAATCTTACCGGAATGCAATCGGCTACGCCGAAATCTAATATGAAAGAAGTTGCCTGAATGTCACAGCCCGCTTTGAACGTCATACGATTTTCGGAACAGCCCGGCGCCCTGTATATCGAATTTCATAACCCACCCATGAACCAGTTCACGACGGATATGTGGTCGAAGCTGGTCAGCGCCCTGCGCGACGCGCGCCACGACGAGAGCGTGCGCGTTGTGATCCTGACCGGGGCGGGGGAGCGCGCCTTTTCGGCAGGGCTTGCCATGGAGATGCTCGATACACTCAAAGGCGATGCGGACGCAGCCCGCATCTATACGCTCGGCTTTGAGGTGCGCGAGGCCATATACGCGCTCGGGAAACCCGTCATTGCAGCCGTCAAAGGCAACTGTGTCGGCGGGGGGCTTGAGATCGCGCTGTGCTGCGATCTGATCTATGCCGCCGAGGGGTCGAAGTTCATGCTGCCCGAAATGAATATCGGGCTCGTACCCGGCTGCGGCGGCGCTGTGCATCTGCCCCGGAAGATCCCGTTCAACCGCGCGTTCGAGATGATCCTGTTCGGGCAGAAGATGCCGGCGGACGAGGCAAAAAGCCTTGGGCTCGTCAATGATATATTCCCGAAGGAGGCATTCGATACGGAGCTTAAAGCGATTGTCGACAAGATTCTCAGTAAGCCGCCGGTCGCCGTACGGGCGCTCAAGGAGCTGATGGGGCACGTGAACATGTCCGTGAGCGAGGCAGCGGCGCTGCAGATCGAGCGGCGCTTGTCCGTAGATCTTATGCGCACCGGGGACTTCAAGGAGGCCGTCTCCGCATTCCGCGAAAAGCGCGCGCCGGTATTCGAAGGCAAATAAATCGGTTCCGATTTCAAGAGTTAAAAAAATCGGCCCCCGGATTTTCCGGGGGCCGTATTTTTTAACTTATTTGCGCCTAGTTTTCAAACGGGTTGTCGTCCGGAGCGTCCGGCTTTACATCGTTGTCGGAAGGTGTATCAAAGTCCGGCATTTTGATGTCGTCGACGTTCGGAAGCCCCTCCGGCGGCGTATGCTGCTCCGGTTCTGACTCCGGCTCCGGCAGGCTTTTTCTCGGCGGCTTCTCGCCGTCATGCTCGCACAGCCAGGCGAAGTCGTCACCGTCCATCGTTTCGTATTCGAGCAGGTATTCCGCCGTGGAGATAAGGATGTTTTTGTGCTTCGTGAGTATCTCTTCGCACATGACCATCGCCGTGTCAAAGATTTTCTTGACCTCGTCGTCTATCGTCGCCGCAGTCTGTTCCGAGTAGCTCTTCGTCTGTGAGAAATCACGGCCGATAAAGATGGAATGGCTGCTGTTGTCGAAAGAGATCGGGCCGAGCTTGTCGCTCATGCCGTATACGGTGACCATAGAGCGCGCGATGCCGCTGGCCTGCTGGATGTCGGAGGAAGCGCCGGTCGATATGTCGTCGAGCATCAGCTTCTCCGCCATGCGTCCGCCGAGCGCGAAGACGATGGTCTCAAACATCTCGCCCTTGGACCGGAAGGGCCGGTCCTCCTGCGGGCGCGTGATGGTGATGCCGCCGGCTGCGCCGTGCGGAATAATCGTTATATGGTGCACCGGGTCGACATGCGCCAAGAAGTAACCGGCAACGGCATGACCGGCCTCGTGGAAAGCCGTCAGTTTTTTTGCTTTGTCGGTCACAACGCGGCTCTTCTTTTCCGGACCCGCGATGACCTTGAGCGTAGCGCCCTCGACCTCGGTCATCGTGATGAAACGCTTGTTGTGGCGCGCGGCTAAAAGCGCGGCTTCGTTTAAGAGATTTTCAAGGTCCGCGCCCGTGAATCCTGCCGTGCCCTTGGCGATGCTGGCCAGATCGACGTCGTCGCCTAAGACCTTGCCCCGCGCGTGTACGCGTAAAATCGCTTCGCGGCCCTTGATGTCGGGAAGCCCGACATAGACCTGCCGGTCGAACCGGCCGGGGCGCAGGAGCGCCGTGTCGAGGATGTCCGAACGGTTTGTGGCCGCCATGACGATGACGCCCTCATTGGACGCAAATCCGTCCATTTCGACGAGCAGCTGGTTGAGCGTCTGCTCGCGCTCGTCATGACCGCCGCCGAGGCCCGCGCCGCGCTGGCGGCCGACCGCGTCGATCTCGTCGATGAAGATGATGGCGGGAGCGAGCTTCTTGGCCTGGTCGAACAGGTCGCGCACGCGCGACGCGCCGACGCCGACATACAGTTCCACAAAATCCGAACCGGAGATAGTCAAAAACTGGACGCCGGCTTCGCCGGCCACAGCCTTGGCCAGAAGTGTTTTACCGGTACCCGGAGGGCCGATGAGCAAAACGCCCTTCGGGATGCGCGCACCGAGCGAAATATATTTCTGAGGTCCCTTGAGGAAATCGACAATTTCCCGAAGCTCCTCCTTTTCCTCCTCGGCGCCAGCGACGTCCGCGAACGTCACTTTTTTCTTTTCCTCCGTGGCCAGCCGCGTGCGGGCCTTGCCGAACTTCATAACGGATTTGTCCCCGCCGACGCCGCTGCGGTTCATCATGGCATTCCACAAAATTACCATGACGATGATCAGAATGGCGTACGGGAGCAGCTGGAACCACCAGGGCGACTGCCAGCCGGTCTCATAATTGAAGGAAAACTCTTCATCCGACAATATTCTGGTTTCAATATAAGGATTCAGCTCATCATAAAATATCCCGGTGTCATAGAGCTCGTGCGTGACGACATAGCTGCCGGTGTCCTTATATTCTTCCGTCAGCTTCAGCGTCAATGTATTTTCTTTGATTACGGCCGCCTCGATCTTGTCGTTGTCGTTGATGATCAGACGTACAACATCGGCGTATTCGATTTCTGAGCCTGTATCCGACTGATTGAACGTAAGCAGGTATACGGCGGACACAAGGATAATAAATATCAGCACATAAAACCCGATATCGCGCGGATTCCTGTTTTTTGGCTTCAAATAAAATTCACTTCTTTCCTATAGAATGCCTTAAGAATATATTTCGGGTTTGAGCGCGCCGATATACGGCAGGTTGCGGTAGCGCGCGGCGTAATCCAGGCCATAGCCCACAACGAAGGCGTCCTCGCACTCAAAACCGACGTAGTCGGCTTTGACGGCTGCTTTCCTGCGCGACGGCTTGTCAAGGAACGTGCAGATTTTCAGCGAGGCGGGATTGAACAATGCCAGATAGCTCCGCAGATACTCAAGCGTCACGCCGGTATCGAGTATGTCTTCCACGATGATTACGTGACGGCCGTCTACGACGTCCCCGAGCGCTTTGGTCATCTTGACCTCGCCGGATGTTTTCGTGCCCCGCCCGTATGAGCTCAGAGCGATAAACTCTATTTCCAGGGGAATATCCATATTCCGTACGAGATCGGATAAAAAGATAAAAGATCCCTTCAGGATCCCGACCACAAGCGGATTCTTTCCCCCGTAATCGGCCGAAAGCTCCGTGCCGAGCGCCCTTACTCGATTATGAATCATTTCCTCGGTAAAATATACTTTCTCTATATCATTATTCACGCTAAGTCTCCTCAAAAACGATTTTGAGCGCTTTATCACCGGTTTCACAGGCCGCTCTCTTATCTGTGCCGAGGCCGTACACCCCAAGGACGCCTTTTGTGTCGGCTATGACCGGGACAAGGAGACGTTTCCGCATGGGTATTCGCTTTTCAATAAAAAGTTTTTTTAAGGATTTTGTACCGTTTCGGCCAAAAAGTTCTATTTTATCTCCGGTTTCGCGGGGTCTGATGACAATATTACCACAGATGTTATCAAATTTGAATAGAAAAGTAGTGAATGATTTATTAATTTTTTCATCGCAGACCGTCTTTTCACACGATACCGTCAGCCCTGCTTCCGTCAGCTCCGCCCGGACGCCTTCCGTCAGCCGGACGGCTTTAAATTGGGCCGGCGCCTGCCCGCTTGAAAAAACGATCCGGCCGTATTCCCGCATGACCGTGACGGACGGCAAATGGACTTCGCCCGAAACGCTGCCCATGCGGCTGAGGCCGAGCACGGCGTCGATGTGTCCCGACGATAAACTGACGCCTGCCAGCAGCCGTACGGCCCGCGCGGCCAGCGGATGCGGCAGCGCGCCCAGCGCATCCGCATCAAGCGATGTTTTGCCGCCCGCGCCGCGCTGCGCGTTTTCGGCAATGAACCGGGCGGCTTCGCCGGACAGGTACGCTTCGTCCTCCCGGATGCGCGCGGCCGCCGAAGCCACGCTTTCCGTCAGGCGGGGATTCAAATCCTTCAAAACCGGAACAACGCGGCGGCGGATAAGATTACGGCTGTACTGCTCGTCATTATTTGACGAATCCTCTACATAGGACAAAGACTGCCCGTCTAAAAAACATAAAGCCTCGTCCCGCGAGACCGTCAGCATTGGCCGGATGATATCGCCGCGGACAGGCGGGATGCCGCCGAGACCTTTAAGTCCCGCCCCGCGCGTCAGATTGAAAAGCACCGTCTCGACATTATCATCTGCCGTATGAGCCGTAGCAATCCTGACGGCGCCGTTTTTTTTCGATGTTTCATAAAAAAAATCGTAGCGCAGCCGCCGTCCGGCTTCTTCGACGCCGAGCCCGTTTGCGCCGGCGTACCGCGTCACATCCGCGTTTCCCAAATAAAGCGGCACGTTTTCATCCCGGCACAGCTGCGCAACGAACCGTTCGTCCCGCTCGGATTCCGCGCCGCGCAGTTTGTGGTTGAAATGCGCTGCCGCGACGGTAAAACCGTACTTTGAGCGCAGCGCCAGGAGCGCTTTTAAAAGGCACACGGAATCCGCGCCGCCCGACACGGCGGCGAGAATCATGCCTTCTTTGGGGAACATATGATGGTTTTCGGCAAACGCTTCGATTTTATCCAGCATTTTAAGTTTCCTCAACGCGCGGGTTCCGGCCGTTTAAGGCTCTTCGTGATGGCGCTCCAGCGAGGTGTACGTCGTATATTCGGGGATCCAGGTCAGCTCGATGGTGCCGGTCTCGCCGCGCCGGTTTTTAAGGATGATGCACTCGGCGATGTTCTGATGTTCGACTTCCTTATTGTAGTAATCCTCACGGTAAAGCCCCATGACGATGTCCGCGTCCTGCTCGATCGAACCGGACTCGCGGAGGTCCGATAGCATGGGCCGTTTATTCTGCCGTGATTCGTTGGCGCGCGACAGCTGCGACAGGCAAATGAGGGGCACGTTGAGTTCTTTAGCCATGATCTTAAGCATCCGGCTGATGTCGCTGACGACCTGCGTGCGGTTTTCGCCCGAGTATTTCGTGCCGCTGCCGGCCGACTGCATCAGCTGCAGATAGTCGATCACGACGAGGCCGAGGTTCGGGAGCCTGCGGCACTGGGCGTTCATTTCCGCCACCGACAGAGACGGGTTGTCGTTGATCATCATGTCATATTTGCTTATCTGAGAGGCCGCGTCGCCGATCCGGCGCCATTCGTCGGCGCTCAGATGACCGGACTGCAGTTTTTTTCCGTCGATGAAACTCATCGAGGACAAAAGGCGGAGCGCCAATTGTTCCCGGGACATTTCCAGGGAAAAAACGGCGATCGTCTTTCCGGACGTCTTGGCCACGTGCATCGCGATGTTCAGGGCGATACTCGTCTTGCCCATTCCGGGCCGCGAGGCGATCAGGATAAGGTCTGAATTGTTCAGCCCCATGATCTTGCGGTCGACGTCCTCCAGGCCGCTCGGGAGGCCGGGATACCGGCTGCCGCTTTTAGACGCTTCGGCGAGCTGTTCATAGACGCTGAGCAGGATCTTCGAAATCGGCTCGAGCCCGGACGTGCGGTCCTGACGAAGCGCGTATATTTTTTTCTCGGCCGCCTCCAGGATCGTCGTCGCGCCGCCCTCGCCGTCGAGCGCCATGTTAAGGATGTCGCTGCCGGAGTCCGCGATAGAGCGCAGCAGCGCCATGTCACGGACGATGGCGGCGTACTCCATGACGTTTGCCGCCGTCGGCGTGATATTGACCAGTTCCAGCAGATAAGATGCGGACGTCTCGGTCCATACGCCGTGGACGCGCATCTGTTCGAGTACGGTGACGGGGTCCGTCGCCATGGAATAGGTGAACATGGTGAACATGGTCTCGAATATATCGCGGTTGACGGATGAATAAAAATCCGAGGCTTTGACGGCGCCCACAACGTCGCCGATGCAGCGCGCGTCGAGGAGCATAGAGCCCAGTACCGCCTGTTCGGCCTCTATGCTGTGCGGCATCTGCCGGCTGATCAATTCATCCACAGCTTTATCCCCCAACATGAATTATGTTTAATACTAATATTCAATAGAAACATTTAATTCTCGACGGTCTTTTTCGCGCAGGGCGTCGTTGTCGTCCTCGCCGAGCTTATTAAACTTTCTGTTGAATATCAGTATAATACCGTTGCGCCTAAGCCCGGTTTATTATTCTTCCGTCACGAGTACGTGGATCGTGCCGGAGACCTCCGAGCCCAGCTTGCACTTGACCTCATACGAGCCGAACGTTTTGATGTGTTCGTCGAGGACGATCTTGTTCTTCTCGATATCGATCCCGTGCTGCTGTGAAAGCGTGTCGGCGATCTCCTTGGCGGTTACCGCGCCGAAGAGCTTCCCGCCGCTGCCGGCCTTTGCCGTGACCCGGACGACGACGCTTTCGAGCCTTTCGGCGGCGGCCTGCGCTTCGGCTTTTTCCTCCGCCAGCTTTTTCAGGCGGGCTTTTTCCTTGATTTTCATGTCGTTTATGTTCTCCGGCGTCGCGGGGACGGCAAGTTTCTTCGGAAACAGGAAATTTCTTGCGTACCCGTCGGCAACGTTGACCATCTGGCCTTTTTTGCCTTTGCCCTTGACGTCCTGCTGCAGTATAACCTTCATAATTATGACCATTCCTTTCACATAGCTCAAGGCACCCGCCGGCCGCGTATGGCGCGCCGCCGTTTGCGTGTAGCTGACTGATTTATTGTGTCGTCTGTGCGTAGCTGTCCAGATACGCGTCGATAGCGGCCTGGAGATCCTTTGTGATCTGTTCGATGCTCATCCCGGCGAGCTGCGCGCCGGCTGTGGACTGGTTGCCGCCGCCGCCGAGTTTTTCCATGATTACCTGTACGTTGATGTTGCCGATGCTCCTGGCCGATATGAACACGTCGTCGTCGGTCCTGGATATAACGAACGACGCCTGAATCCCTGCGATATTTAAAAGTTCGTCGGCGGCCTGCGCGATCAGGACACGGCTTTCGGACTCTTCCGAAAAAGCGATGGCGACGCCCGGACGGTACATGCGCGTATTGCGGATGACCGAATATTTCTCGATGGTCTCCTCGAAATCGGACTGCAGAAGACGCTTGACCTCGATCGTATCCGCGCCGCAGCGGCGCAGGTAGCTTGCCGCGTCGAACGTCCGGCTGCCGGTCCGGATGGCAAAGCTCTTCGTGTCCAGAACGATCCCGGCCAGAAGCGCTTCGGCCTCCAAACGCAGGATATCCGTCTGATCTACGAGATACTGCAGCATCTCCGTGATGAGCTCCGCCGCCGAGGACGCATACGGCTCATGGAAATTGAGCGTCGCGTTTTCGATATATGTGGCCGCGCGCCGGTGGTGGTCGATTACAACGACATGGTTGCACGAGAGCAGAAGCGTTTCGGCTTCCACCTGTTCAGGCCGGTTGGTGTCGACGACGACGAGCAGGCTCCGGCTGTCGGCTATGAGCATGGCATCCTGCTCGGAAATGCAGACGTCCTTATACTCCGGCGTCTTATACATACGTTCCAGGAGCTTGTTTGTGACCGCCGTCGACGTGTCGACGACGATGAAAGCGCGCCGGCCGCGCTTTCTGGCGATGGCGCATACGCCGATCGCCGAACCGACCGTATCGAGATCGGCGTACTTGTGGCCCATGACGAAAATGGTGGACGCGTCGCCCACGAGCTCGCCGAAGGCGTTGGCCATCACGCGTGACTTGACCTTCGTCCTTTTTTCGACCTCGGCGGAATGCCCGCCGTAAAACTCAAAGTTGAAACGGTTTTTGATGACGGCCTGATCGCCGCCGCGTGAGAGCGCCATTTCGATGCCCATGGAGGCGAAATGGTGGTTTTCGGTGAAGGATTCCCCGTCCTTGCCGATACCGATGGAAAGCGTGGCGTGTACGCCGCCGGTCTTGACGGTTTCCCGGACGTTGTCTAAAAGCGAGAACTTATCCTCGATGAACCCGGCAAGCGCCTTATCCTTGAACAGGAACAGGTACCGGTCGCGGTCGTATTTACACAGGATGCCTTCGCTGCCGGCGATCCAGTCGCTGATTTTATCGTCTATGGCGGACAGGATGGCGGATTTGTCTTTTTCGCTTAAGTTCTTGACGAGCTCGTCGTAATTGTCAAGGACGATGATGGCGGTAACAAGACGCGACGCCAGATATTCGTCATATTTGTCGGCGTATTCCGTCACATCTACCCAGTAGGTCGTGGCCATGACGCTTCCGGGGTCGTTCGAAGCGCGTATGAGGCTCCCGAAGACTTTATACCGCCGCCCGTGAAGCGCGATGAGTTCCGGGCACTCGCTTTTTCCGTCCAACAGCCATTTCCCGTTAAAGCCGGGGACCACGTCGCTCAGCCGGACTTCGAAAAAACGCTGCTTCGCGCCGGCGGCCGCGACGAACCGGCTGTTCGTCCAGAGAATGCCCTGGTTGTGCGGGCTGAAAATGGCGATCGGCAGCGGGCAGTTCAAGAACGTGTCCTTTGAAGCCGATTCCGTACTGGTCGCCACGGATTCGATATATTTGAGCAGCCTGGCCGAACGCTTCTTTCTGGCGATCGGCATGTACAGCGCCATGAGGGCCACGACGACGATCTCGGCCAAAGCCAGATATTCGTTGTAGATCCCGAAGAAATACGTTAAAACGGCAAATACCGCGAGAAGCAGCAGGAAAAAGCCCATACCGGGCTGGATTTTTTCTAGCAGCTTTTTATTCACGGTCATCACTCCAGATTTTTCATTGATGTTTGATTATATCATAAGCAGGCGGGCGGACACAATAGCAGGCGGCGGGTTCGTTGCCCCATTTCTTTATAAGATGCCGCCATCCGCCCATATTCTTTCATGCGGATAATCCGCCGCCGCGCAGGAAATAATGGCAAGTACCGGGAATTGCCCGGCCGATTACCGGCCGGATGCCCGGCATTCGATTTTTTGCGAGGAGCGGAACATGAAAGCAATTATCATGGCAGGCGGCGAGGGCACGCGGCTTAGACCGGTGAGCGTCAACCGGCCCAAACCGATGACGGAACTTTTTGACCGGCCTGTCCTGGAGCATATTCTCAGGCTTTTAAAGAAAAACGGCGTGACGGAGGCCTGCCTGACGCTGAAGTACCTTCCGCAGATGATCCGGGAATACTTCGGCAGCGGGGAGGCGTTTGGCGTCCGTCTTGATTACCGGGTCGAAAAGGAAGCGCTCGGAACGGCGGGCGGGGTAAAAAACTGCGCTGATTTCATCGGAGGGGAGGATTTTCTCGTTCTGTCCGGCGACTGCGTCTGTGATTTTGATCTCAAGGCGCTTATGGATTTCCACCGCGAAAAAAAAGCGGAAGCCACGCTCGCGCTCTACAGCCATAAAACGCCGCTTGAATACGGGCTCGTCGTAACGGACGACACCGGCCGCGTTGAGCGTTTTCTGGAAAAACCGGCCTGGGACAGTGTTTTAACGGACCGGATAAATACCGGTATCTATATTTTAAGTCCGTCGGTCTTGGACGATATACCTAAAAACAAGCCGTATGATTTCGGGCGGGAGCTGTTCCCGCGCTTTCTGGAAAACGGCCGCGCGCTGTACGGCCGCGCTATGGAGGGCTATTGGTGTGACATCGGCACCGGCGGCGCTTATCTGCAGTGCTGCATGGATATTCTCGACGGCGGCGTCGGTGTCGTAATGGACCTGCCGCCCCAAAAAGAAGGGGTGTGGACGTCGTCGCCGCTGCCCGAGGGCACCCAGCTCGTGCCGCCCGTCTATATCGGGCGCGGCGCCGTCGTCGACCGGGGCGCGAAACTCGGCCCTTACGCCATCGTCGGGGCGGATTCCGTCGTGGGCTCCGGCGCCAGGGTGCTGCATTCGGTCCTGTGCGGCGCCGTCATAAGCGAAAACGCCTCTGTGACCGGCGCCGTCGTCTGCCGGGGCGCGTCGATCGGACGCGGTTCGGTGCTGTGTGAGGGCTCGATCGTGGGAGAGGGTACGCTCGTCGGCGACGACTGCCTGCTGGGTTCGTCGGCAAGGCTGTGGCCGGACCGGCAGATACCGGCCGGCTCCATTCTGTCGGGCAGCGTAGCGCTCGGGATGCTCAAAAACGGCCTGACCTTCAGTAAGCCGGGCGTCATAACGGGACCGTACGGGACCGCCGTGACGGCGGAGGCGGCGATGAAACTG
This sequence comes from uncultured Sporobacter sp., assembly GCA_963663605.2. Classification (GTDB taxonomy): domain Bacteria; phylum Bacillota; class Clostridia; order Oscillospirales; family Oscillospiraceae; genus Sporobacter. Next base: position 1,142,086 of record CAXXVF010000002.1, on the reverse strand, counting down.
GGCGAAGCGGCCGGCCTGTTCAAACGGGTAGGCGTCGGATGGGGCGGGGGAGAGGCGGCCCGCGTGCTTGCGGAAGCCTTCGGAAGCGGCGTATGCGCCGCCGGCGGCGACCTTGTGCGCGCGGACATGCGCTTTAAATCCTGCGCAGCGTATGCCGGGGCGCTTTTGGATCTTGCGCTGTCGGTATTCTTCGAGGAAAACGGAGAAGATATCACGCTCACTTTTTTCGGACAGGGCGGAACGCGCCTGACACGCGAGGCGGAACGGAAGCTCGAAGCGGCGGCCGCTCAGCCGCACCGGACCGCGTCGCGCCGTACGGGGCATGTAACGGATATAAAAGGCGTACCCGAGGCATATATCGCTGCCGCCGCGCGCGAGGCCGCGTTGTCCGATGACGGCATAAAGGATTTCTCGGCGGCCGTAGCGGGGCGCGGCGCGGAAAACCGGGCGCTGAAGAGCGCGCTCGAGCTGCTGGGCATCGGTGTTTCGGACAAAACTTCCGGCGTTGTGCATCTGGATGTCCAAAAAGGCGGCGAGACGCTCTTCGCCGTGGACGAAGAGGGGTACCGGATGTCGCCGGAGCAGCTTTTTATACTTTCCGCGTTCATCGAACTCAGCTGCGGGGCAAAAACGCTTTCCGTGCCGTATGACGCCCCTGCTGTTTTGGATGATCTGGCGCGTGAGCACGGCGCGCAGATCCTGCGTTCGGGCTGCGGCGGGCCGCTCGGGGACACGCTTATAAAGAACCAAACGTGCCTGCGTGACGGCGTTTTCATGGGCGCGCGGCTGTGCGCGTATCTGGCCGGGCGGAACGTAGCGCTGTCACGGCTGCGTCTGGAACTGCCGCAGTTTTCCTCGGCAGCGCGGGAGGTGCGGCTTGAGGGCGACAGGGGCGCCGTCATGCGCAGGCTTATAAAAAGCTATGAAGGCGCTTCGCGCGCGACCGCGTCCGGCCTGCGGCTGGATACGGAGCTCGGGCGCGTCACGATCGCGCCGATGCGCGAAAGAAGCGCCCTGAAGATACGCACTGAGAGCTTCAATGAAGAGACCGCCGAGGAGCTGTGCGCGGAGTTCGAGCGGCGGACGCTTCGCGCAGACGGGACATAGACGTAATTCTTAAATTTCTGTAAATCACCGTATATGTCTAAAAAATCGGTTGCAAGGCGCGTTGTTATTCATTATAATAATAGGCATGCCACCAAAATATCCAATATTATGCAAATCGGGCGGTATGCTATGAAAAAAATAATCTTGGCCGCGCTCGCGATTGCCGTTCTTCTCGGCGCTGCGGGCTGCGGCGGCAAGGCGTCTCCCAACAAAGTATATTCTTCAGAAGACCTGACGGGCAAGGATATCGGCGTCGTAGCGGATTCGGCCGGGACGGTATACGCCGCCGGTTACGGTTCGCTGCATACGTATCAATCGGCGGAGACCATGCTTGTCGACCTGAAAAACGATATCCTGGACTGTGCCGTTGCGGATCTGGAAGTTGCCCGCGCGGCAATCCGGAAAGTCCGGGGCCTGGAAATTCTGGACGAGCCGCTTGTTGAAGCGGAGCTTTGCTTTGCCGTAGCGAAGGAGAACCCGGATCTTACGGAAGACGTCGACAAGGCGCTTAAGACGATTACCGATGCCGGGATTCTCGAGGACATCGTTACAGGCTACGAAGATGAAGAAGGCTTTCGCTATGGCTCACCCTCGGATGTCGACCGGTCGGCCGGGACGATAACGGTTGCTTTCGACGGCGCTTTTCCCCCGTATTCCTATGACGACGGCAGCGGGAATATCGTCGGCCTGGACGTCGACGTCGCCCGCGCCGTATGCGACTATCTGCACGTGGATATGGAAATTGCCGTCGTGCCCCGCGAGGAGCTTGTAACGACGGTGCAGTTCGGCAAGGCCGACCTGTCGCTCGGCGGCGTCACGAACAACGAAGAAGACGCCGAGCTTGTCGATTTCTCGATGCCGTACGCCGGGTGTACGCAGGTCATCGTCGTCCGCAAATGATTTCAATTCCCGCCCGCCGCCCTAAAAGGTATAGGGGCTTTGCCCCGATGACCCCGCTTTTAAAAGAGTGGGGGTTCCCCCCACACCCCCGTTAAAGAGGAGCCTGACTACGGAAGTGCATAAGGACGCCGCATGACAGATTCCCCACACACCTGTTTAAGAGGAACCTGCGGCCCAATAGAGCCTGCGCCATTCATTTTCAAGTAGGGGACGGGTATTCCGTCCCGCAACCCGACGACCAACCCGAAATAGGGCGTTTTGACAGGGCTACCGACGTATCCATCGTCCTCGTAGGGGACGATGCCCACATCGTCCCGTATTCCTTCGACAGCTTATATCCGTACGCTTAGGCGCGCGGATTTTCTTTTTGATGAATAGGGTTGATTTATGACGGCGTATGAGTATAAAATTATAGTAAAAGAATAAAAAGTAAAAAGAAGAAATAATTGAGATTAAAGGAGTTAAACATCATGGATATCAAGAGCCTGAGCAGCAAATACGACGGCTACAGTATCGATCAGTACTGTCCGCCGCCAAACTATGAACTGGCCGGGAAAGACTTCCTATTCATAATGGACGACGGGTATGATTACCGCCTGAGCGTCATCGACGGGAAAAAGCTCGAATGGAACCTGGCCGGCGAGGCGCCGAATCCGGCTTCTTACCTGTGCCAGAAAGGCGACGAGACCACATACCTGTTATCCTTCGTGCTCGAAGGCGTCCGGCCGCGCGCCAGCCACAGCTTTGTTATCGATCTGGAGAACATGCTCGTCACACGCGCCGTATCGCGCATGGGCCTCAATCCCAAAGACCCCTATATTGTCAAGACGGAATTCGAGTTCGGCGTGATCGCGCAGGAGGGCGTCGAGCTGCCCTTAAAGCGCCACAGCTTCACGTCCGACCTCATCGGGACCGCAGTGGAATGGACGTACGGCGCGCATCTCACATGCGTACACGCGTATTACTGCGCCAATTACTACCGCATCACGTATCCCCGCAACCCGCATATCCCGGATGAGATCATGCGGGCCAACTGGCCGTTTGACGGCTTTATGAGCCTGCTCCCGTCCTCCGATGAGCCGACCAGCTACATTAAGATCAAAGACGGCATCTATCTGTTCAGCCTGACCGAGCTTAATCAGAACAAGCTGATCAAAGAGCACGTGCCGTTTAGGAGCATGAACATGCTCTTTCTGCAAAACTACAACAGGCTGTTCCAGGTCGGCCGCTCTTTCGGGACGATCATCCGGGACGGAGAGGACGAGCCCGTCCACATCAATTTCGGCGCCTACGGCAGGCTGGCCGAAGTCGACGAGGACTTCCTCAATCAGCCCAACCCCTTTACCACCTGATTTTAAGGCAGGTATTCAGCTATGGATATAAAAATTAGAAATTTAAACGGCGTCCCGGCCGCAGACCGGTATTGTCCGGCGCTTAACTACGAGCTCTCCGGCAAAACATTTGAGCTCGTCATTGACGGCTGGCCGGATATGCGCCTTCGGTTCGCCGGTGAAACGACACTCATCCTGCGGGAGGGGGACGGGCCGGAACAGGCCGTCCGTTACATGTGCCTGAAGGCCGACGAGACGACATATTTCGTGACGCTCGAACCGGACGACGAAGCGCCGCGCGTCTGTATCAGCTTTGTGCTTGATCTTTCAAACAGGCTTGTCACCCGCGTCACGGCGCGCGAGGATACGCTCCGCCGCCGCGGCATCAGCACGAAATTTGCGTTTGGCGCAATCCGTGGGGAAGACGGGCGCGCAGCGGCGGTCCGGCACGCGTTTACGGACGATCTGGTCGGGACCTTCGTGCAGTGGACGACCGGGCCGAAACGCACGTGCGTGCATGAATACGCCCGCAGGGACGCATGCCGCGTCGACTGCTATGGGTCGGGGGCACAGGCCGCGGGGATCGCGCGTGCGGGCGAAGTTATACCCGCCGCGTATATCCGGATCAAAAACGGTTTTTATCTGACGTGCATGACCGAGCGCATAGAGGACAGGGCGCTGTCCCTGTGCTGCCTGCAGGATTACAACCGGATGCTGGCTGTGGGCTATGCACTGGGGCCGCTGCCGGCGGACGGCGGCGGAAGCGGCCTCGTCATGCTCGGCGCGTACGGGAGATTTGTCGAAAACGAAAAAGCCGCATACTGAAATTGCGAAAAACCTTTTTACTGAAAAATTTTACCGGACAAAGCGGCAGGACTCGCAGCGTCCGGTAAAATTCTTCAATATAGAAAAAGGGTGCGTTTTGAGCATGAAAACGTGCTAACTGCCTGCAAAAGAATTTTTTAGCATAAAATCTCAAAAAGCAGGGAACATCCCGGAGGAAAAATTCGTCAGTTTCTTTAAAAGCTTCCGCACGCGCGGAAAATCAAGAGACGTTGATCAGGCTGTCCGCCGTCTCGTGGATACCGGATCAGCGCCCGCTAAAAAAGATGGAGATGATTAAAAATGCTGAAAAAGACTGCCGCGTTTTTGCTGACTGTCATACTGCTGGCCTCTGCGGGGGCTCCGGCCCTGGCCGCCGGGGAAAGCCTGAACGAAAAACTCGAGCAAGTAACGCTGATCGTCAAGGAGACCCTGGGGATCGACGACCGGTACACGCAGTTCAGCGGTGACCTGACGGAAGAGGGGGACTACAGTTACTGGGAACTCTATTGGTCGAGCGACGCGGAATCCCTGAATGTCTGCGCGGATGAAAACGGGAAGGTGCTGCGCTATTACCGGTATACGGACGAAGAACCCGTATACGATTATTATTATGGATACGCGCCCGTGCTGCCTAAAACAAGCGCCGACGACGCGCTCCCGGCGGCGCAGGAATTCGTGGAAAAAGTATTTGGACAGGCCGAAACGGCGTCCTTCAACGACTTTGATTTCGGGCACGATACCAGCGACGTTGACAGCTACTGGTTTGACGGCGACGTCCTGCTCAATGGGCTGAAGTCGCCCATCAGCTTCAATGTGCGGGTTCAGGCCAGCGACATGAGCGTCGTCCGTTTCTACAGGAGCGACTGCTACACGCACTATTCGGGCGGCGTTCCGTCGGCAGCGGCTTCCGTTTCCGCCGACACGGCGTCACAGCTTCTGGCCGGGACTGTCCGGCTGCGGCTCCAGTATGTGCCGGACGCAGACGGGAAAACGGCCGTGCTGCGTTATCTGCCCGTATATACCGGGGATTACATCGTCGATGCGGATACGGGCGAGCTCGTCGATCTGAATGAATTATACCGTGATATGTATGACGGCAAAAACCCGGCGGGGATGGGAGCGGAAGCCGCAGATACGGCGTCTTCTGAAAGCGGCGTCGGATTGTCCGAGGTCGAGCAGGGTACCATTGCCGCCCTTGAAGGCGTTTATTCGAAAGATGAACTGGACGATGCCGTCCGCGCCATGACCGAGCTGGGGATCGACGACGGCTATACGCTCCAATCCGTCAGCTACACAATGAACAGGGAAACGGAGGAAGTACAGGGCCAGCTCAGTTACATAAAAGAGATAACGGATGAAGACGTTTTAAGAGATCGGTTCCCGGAAGTATATGCCGATATGGAGTTTGAAGGGGAACGCCACCCGGTCTACAGCTATAAATATATTACGGCCGACGCGATGACCGGCGCGCTTGAAACTATTTACACTTACACAAATACCGGATACGAGGAAAAGAGCGTTCTGGACACGGAAGGACTCCGTGAAAACGCCGGGGCTTTTCTGGAGAAATATTTCCCCGATACGTATGCGGCAGCGTCCGTCAACGAAGACGACAGCAGTCCCGACGACGGCAGCTTCATCTATTCCCACACTGTAAACGGTATCCTTTTTCCAACAAATTCGGCCTATATTTCCGTAAACGCCTACGACGGCACGATCGACAGCTTTTCGATCAGCTGGACCGACGACGTACGTTTTGATTCCTCAGACGGGCTCGTAAGCGCCGCGGATGCCATGGCCGCCTATATCGGCTGCTATGAGACGCTGCTGCAGTATGTGCAGGCGCCGCTTGAAGAGGATACTTTAACGTATTCTTACGAACTGAAGCTCGCTTATCAGTATGACTGCGAATACAGCGTTATAGGCGTGGACGCCAAAACCGGCGAAGCGATCGTAAATGATACCGGAGAAACGGCCGCGCCGCGCGCGTATGACGACCTGGCGGGCTGCTATGGGAAGCAGCAGATCGAAACGCTTGCCGAATACGGCATCGGATTCCCCGGCGCCAGCTTCAAGCCGACGGCGAAATTGACGCAAAAGGACGCGCTGTTCCTGTTTTTGAGCGCCGTGGGCTATTCCTCGGAAGATGAGGAAGATATTTACCGGATGGCCTATAACTACAATTTCCTGACCGAAGACGAAAAAGACCCGGATAAGCTCCTTTCAAGGGCGCAGCTTATAAAAATGCTGATCGGCGCGACGGAATACGCCCCGGCCGCAGAGCTTACGGACATTTTTGACTGCGGATTTAACGACGACTACCGTATTCCGGCGGAATATTACGGCTATGTGGCCATTGCCAAAGGGCTTGGCATCGTGCGCGGCGACTTAAAGGGCAACTTCAATCCCGACAATATCGTCACCTGTCAGGATGCCGCCATCATCCTGTATAACTTTATGCTGCGTTAAAGCTCTGAAGATAAAGACCAGCGCAAAAAACCGCCCGCCGGATTTCCGGCGGGCGGTTTTTGCTTAAGCGTCGGTGATATCTGTTGTCAGATCAAACCGGACTGAACCAGAAGCCGCTGGATCATGACCGCGACCTCGGCGCGGGTGACCGGGTCCAACGGCGCGATCGTAACGTTTGTCTTGCCTGTGACGATCCCTGTTTCGATGCAGGCCGCGACGCCGTCTTTTGCGTAATCCGAAACATCAACGCCGTCGTTGAAGTTTAAAAGCAACGCGCCCGCGTCGACATCGGCCTCGAGGCCGGTGATTATCATCGCCCGGGCGAGCATCGTCATCGCCTGCTCGCGCGTGATGCGGTCGGTCGGGCCGAACGTCCCATCCCCGTAGCCGTTGATGATGCCATAGCCCGCCGCCGTTTTGACGTATCCGGCGTACCAGTCGCCCGCGTCTACGTCACTGAAGCCGCTCGCGCCGATACCGGGAGCCAGACCGAGCGCCCGGACGATCATGGCGGCGAATTCCGCGCGCGTGACGGCCTGTTCCGGAGCGTAGCAGTTGTTGCCGACACCGGTGACGATCATTCTCGAGCCCATATCGTTGACGGCGTTTTTGGCCCAATGGTTTGTGACGTCGTCAAATTCCACGTTGTTGTATATGACGGAGTAGACGCTGTTGGTCAGGCTGTTCACGACGGCGTAGTATTTGCCGTCGATTTCAATGACCTGCGTCGGCACATGGCGGATTGTGCCGTCCGGATCGATGACGACGGTGGTCGTGATTTCTGAGGGATCGTAACCGTCCGGTATCGCGATCAGTCGTTCGACATAGGCTTCAAACATCGTGACATCGATCGTCTGGCCGTTATATTCGCATGTGATCGTGAATTCGACCGGCGGCACGACGAGCGCGTAGCCGCCTTCATCTGCAGCGTTTTCAACGACTGTAATCATCTCGTCGGAAGGCGTCGCTATGGTTACTGTCACAGTTATATCCGAGAGCGATACGTTTTCGCCGAACTGTTCGGATATGGCGTTGATATCGATCTCCTCAGCGGGGATGGTATAGGTAGCGGTTTCCGTCTGCATTACCAGCGTTGCGCCGCTTTCCGCCATATTATCGACCATCTCGCCGGTCAAAACGCCCGCGGCGACCTCGCTGCCCGTCGTTATCGGGATCGTGACGACGGCGCCCGCGCCCTGAGATTCCAGAATATCCTGCAGCTTGTCCGTATCGACGGTTACCGTGGTCTGCGTCCGGCCGTCTGCGCTCGTGCCGGTTTCAGATTCACCCGCCGTATACGATTCACCGTTGACCTCGACGTTGGCGTCCGTTTCGCCGCCGTTTGTAGCAATGCCTCCAGCGCCGCCTGCGGACGAAGCGGCTGTCGTCTCAGATGCCGGGGTATAGGCGGCGATATTTCCTGCTGCGTCCCTGATTAGGATGTTGAAGTAATAGGTTGTGGAGGATGAAAGCCCTGTTGCGGTTGCGTTTGTGATGTCCGCCGTCCAGTCCTGTGCGGTAATGCCGTTGTTTTGCGCGTCCGCGGTTGTTGATATATTGTCGTTTTCCGAATAAACGACTTTGTACATAAGATTGGCCGAAGCTGTGACTGTATCCGTTCCCGCCGTCCACGACAGGTCGACGGATGCGGATGTAACGCCTGACGTGCTGATGGTTCCGCCGCCGCCTGCCGCGGGGCTGGTCGTGTCGTATGTAAGGCTCAGCTGCGCTGCCGCTGTGCTGTTGTTGCCGGCCGCGTCCTGCGCGGCGCTTGACGCCACATCGACCGTGACCGCGCCCTCGGCCGCCGGCGTGATATTGATCGTGTAAGTATCTCCGCTGCCGTTCAGCGCGCCCTTCACGCCGTTCGTGACGGCGATGTCGGACGCCGTGAAGCCGGTGACGTTTTCGCTGAATCCGATGGTGACCGGGATGGGGGAGGCATTCGTGACGTTGCCGGCCGTCGTCGTGACCGTGACCGTCGGCGCCGTTGTGTCGTATGTTAGACGCAGCTGCGCGGCGGCCGAATTATTGTTGCCGAGCGCGTCCTGCGTTACGTCCGCCGCGATGTCGACCGTGACCGTACCCTCGCTGTCCGGTGTGATGCTGATTGTGAAGTTCGCGCCGGCGCCTCCAAACGCGCCCTTCGTGGCGTTTGATACAGTGATATTGTCCGCAGTGAACCCGAAGACGGTTTCGCTGAAGGCGATGGTGACCAGAATGGGGGAGGCGTTTGTGACGCTGCCGGCCGTCGTCGTGACCGTGACCGTCGGACCCGTCGTATCGACCGTAACGGCGAAGCTGCCGCTTGATGACCAGTTGCCTGCGTCGTCTCGTTCCTGAACGTACAGGGTATGCGTTCCGTCGCTCAGCGCGGACACCGGCGTATAGGATGCCGTCGTTGTTTCCGTTGCGCCGGACGTCAAGTCGGTGTCGTCCAGTTTATACCGGAAATTGCCGTTGCCGCCGCCGCCCGTGGTCCACGACCAGGTGGGCGTGGTGTCGGTTGTCGTCGCTGCCGCTGACGTGACGCTCGGCGCGGTCGGGCCAGTCGTGTCGACCGTAACGGCAAAGCTGCCGCTTGATGACCAGTTGCCCGCATCGTCTCGCTCCTGAACGTACAGAGTGTGACTGCCGGAACTCAGATCGGACGCCGGCGTATACGTTGCCGCCGTTGTTTCCGTTGCGCCGGACGTTAAATCGGCGCTGTCCAGTTTATACCGGAAATTGCCGTTACCGCCGCCGCCCGCGGCCCAGGACCAGGTGGGCGTCGTATCGTTTGTCGGCGTTGCGGCTGCCGTGACGCTTGGCGCCGACGGGCCAGTCGTGTCGACCGTTACGGCAAAGCTGCCGCTTGATGACCAGTTGCCTGCAGCGTCCCGTTCCTGAACGTACAGCGTATGCGTTCCCTCGCTAAGCGCGGACGCCGGCGTATAAGATGCCGTCGTTGTTTCCGTTGCGCCGGACGTTAAGTCGGCGTCGTCCAGTTTATACCGGAAACTGCCGTTTCCGCCGCCGCCGGCGGTCCATGACCAGGTGGGCGTCGTGTCGTTTGTTGAAATCGATGTGCTTATGACCGTCGGCACGATTGGCGGGGTGGTATCGTAGGTGACGCTAAGCTGCGTAGCCGCCGTATTGTCGTTACCGGCCGCGTCCTGTGCGGTGCTTGCAGCCACGTCGACCATGACCGTGCCCTCAGCCGACGGCGTGATGTCAAAGGTATACAGTGAAGCGCTGACGGACATGAAATTGCCGGCGCTTCCGCCCGTAACCGTGATGTCGCCGGCGCTGAACCCTGTCACGCTTTCGCTGAACGTGGCGGTGACCGGGATGGGAGCGGTGTTGGTCACGCTGCCTGCCGTCGTCGTAAGCGTAACCGCCGGCGCGGTGGCGTCGTAGTATGTAAACTGATCGTTTGCGCTTTCGGTACTTGTCCCGCCGGCCGTTGTGACGGTGATATGTACGGTTCCCGTGCCTGCAGGGGCTGTTGCCGTGATCTGTGTGTCACCGTTGACGGTATACGACGCCGCGTCCGTAACTCCGAACTTGACGGCGCTTGCGCCTGCAAGATCCGTGCCCGTGATTGTGACGCTTGTCCCGCCGGCTTCCGGGCCGCTGGATGGGGATATGGATGTCACGGCCGGAACCGCCGGAACTGTAACGGTAAAGGAAGCGGGAAAAGGACTTTGATCATATGGGGTCGTACCGGAAGGATCAACATTCCAGTTGCTTATGTTATTGATAGCCGCTCTCAGTTCACTTGGTGTTCCTGAGATGGTGGAGCAATTATAGATGAAATTGTCTTTTTCTTTATCGGCTGCTGTCGTACCTGCTAGATTGTATACCCAAATCGCGTTGACGCCGTTGGTCAGCTGATCCGGCAATTCCGATACTTTTACCGTATCTGCAATGTCGTCCCAGTTGCTGGCGGTTGTCCCATCTTCGACATTCCAATGTATGCCGGTTATAAAAGTCGGGGAGGACTCGCTCCCCTGATAAATAAAAAGCTGGTCTCCCATATAGGATAATATAATATCATCCCAATCGTACCCGTCGCCCCGTGTAATCGTACCCAACGAGGTAGTTAAAGAGGAACCATCGTTTGAAAAGGAGCTGTCTACATTTGCGGTTTTAATATGAACAACGGTTCCGGCGCTCTGGGCGGTAGACGTAGACCATATCCAATAGCCATCTGGGCTCTCATCATGAAAACCTGTAGTGTCGTCCCAGCCCTTATCGGTGATGAAAATGGAGGTCCCCGCCATGATATCTTTCAGCAGTAAAAAAGAAAAATCATCATAGCCGTCCGAATTGAGGCCGACGAAAGCGATATCTCCGGCTGAGAGCGTTGTTCCATCCGCCCTCGCTGGCGGCGTTAGCGCCGGCAACAGGCCGATGACCATTACAAGCGTCATAACAGCTGCCGCCATTTTTTTCAGGACATTCATAACCATTCCGAACCCTCCGAATTTTTTCTTTTTCTCTTTGTAACCTATCAGCCGCAGCGTGAAACTGACTGCCTGTTGAGCAGCTTGTGATGATCTTGTACCCATCTTACATACATCGGCAAATTATGTCAACGCTTAATTAGCCGATCATTTAACAAATAATGTTTAAACACAATACAATATTACGTTTTTGCTTAAAGATAAAAGGAATATATTAAAATTTATGTTAATAAAAGTATAAATGTAACGCGGCGGTAAACTTTCTCGAAAGGCAGGTTGTTTTTTGTCCGGTTTCTCATTGCTTGAATTCGTATTGAAAAAAACTCAAGGTAGACAGGGCGCTGTACGCGCACGTTTTTCTTGTTATGATGCAGCGCAACTGCTATAATGGAAAAAACATGCCGCATTACAAACAGGACTAAAAAATACGGCCGATGTTTGATATGCAGTCTACAGAATCATAGATAAATGGAGGAGGAAAAGTATGCCAATCAATCATTATCCGCACGTTTACCAGCCGATCCAGGTCGGTAATATGACCATGAAAAACCGTATTCAGTATTCTCCAATCGTGTCCAACCACGCGGGGCTCCGTTCCGGCAGCGTCACGAACGAACTGCTGGAATTCGTAGGCGCTCAGGCGAAAACCGGCGCCGGCCTCGTGACGATCGGCTCCACGCCCGTCAACTTCAAGGAAGGCCGCGACTTTTACGGATGCCTTTCCGTGACGTCCGACGACGACCTGCCCGGTCTGTGCCTGTTGACCGAGGAAGTGCACCGCTATGGCTCGAACCTTTCTGCGGAGCTCATCCATGCCGGCCAGTGGGGCGCCGAGACTCTGCCCGAGGGGGAGAGGGCCTGGGTGCCGTCCGTTCTCCCCGAGTATCACGACCCGAAGAAATTCAAGGCGATCGGCCGCACGGAGATGCTCAGCGTCATTGACGATTTTGTCGCCTGCCTGAAGCGCTGCATGCTCTCGGAGTTCGATATGGCCATGATCCACTACGCCCACGGCAATTTGATGTCCGGTTTTTTGTCTACCTTATGGAACCAGAGAAACGACGAATACGGCGGCTCGGAACTAAACCGCTGGCGCTTCCCGCTGGAACTGCTCGAAGCCGCCTACGGCGTCACGCAGGGAAAGATACCGCTCGAAATGCGCATCGTCGGCAACGAGCACCTTCCCGGCGGCACAACGCTCGACGAGCGCATCCGCTTCTTAAAGGAAGCGCAGAAATACATAGACATGATCGTTGTCTCCACGGGCACGCTGTTCTACGGTGAGGCGTTCAGCTACAACATGCCGGGTTATTACGCGCCGGCGGGCCTTAACGTGTCCGACGCAGCCGCGTTCAAGGAAGCCTGCCCGGACCTTGCAGTTTCCGTCGTCGGCGGCATCTCCACCCTCGATGAGGCGGAGGAGATCATCGCCTCCGGCAAGGCCGACATCGTAGCCATGGCAAAAGCCCTTATGGCCGACGGCGAATTCGTCACCAAGGGCAAACAGGGCCGCGAGGCGGATATCAAGCCCTGTATGCGCTGCCTGTATTGTCTCAAGCGCGTGAGCGCGACGACCCATCTCGACGGTTGCGCCGTCAACCCGACGATGGGCTGGGAATATCGCACGCCGAAGCCGTCGCTGGCGCTTAAGAAAAAGAAAGTCATGATCGTCGGCGGCGGACCGGGCGGCATGGCGTCCGCGCAGTACCTCACGGAGCGCGGACACGACGTCGTCCTGTACGAGAAGGCTCCGAAGCTCGGCGGCCGCCTGTTCGAAGCGTCCGCGCTGTCTTACAAGGACGGCTTCCGCCGCTATTTTGACTACACCGTACGCAAGACGAACATGTGCGGCGCGAAGATCGTGCTCGGCAAAGAGGTAGACGCCGCTGCGATCAAAGCCGAATCGCCGGACGCGCTCATCCTTGCCGTCGGCGCGAAGCCCATCGTCCCGCCCATCAAGGGCATCGACGGCGACAACGTCGTGGGCGTTGTCGAAGTGGACAGGGGCGAAGCGGAGACCGGGCAGGCCGTCGTCGTCTGCGGCGCGGGCCTTTCCGGCGCGGAATGCGCTCTGGGCCTAGCGATGGAAGGCAGGGACGTCACCCTGATCGACATGATTCCGGAGGATCAGTTCTACGCCGACCTCATTTTCTTCAGCCGGCCGCTGCTTAAAAAGTATCTGGCCGAGAACAAAGTGAAGCTCATGGGCGAATGCACCGTTCAGGAATTCGCGTCGGACGGCGTCGTCGTCAAAAAAGCCGACGGCAGCACCGAAAAACTCGCGTGTGACACGGCGGTGACAGCCTTCGGCGTCACGCCGGACGCATCGCTTGTCGACGCGCTTTCCGAAATCGTGCCGGAGACGTACGTTATCGGCGACGCCGACAAGGTTGGCGTCATCGGCGACGCTATCGGCCAGGCCTACTGGTTCTGCAAAGACATTTAAGTTTTTGCACATAACTTGCATATTAAAAGGACAGGCATGCGCCTGTCCTTTTATATTACATATTTCTCTGGTGATGCATGGCTATCCTGTCTGTTGTCTTTGTAATTTAGTAAATATCATTAAAATCAATCTGGTTATTTGACGATATAAATATTATATAAGACGAAAATGATCAAAAAAGATGGGATATATATGAGGAACAAGCTGAAAATTACTGCGGATACCATCTTGCTAAAGGTGCCGGAAGATGTCAAGTATGCGTTTGAAATGGAAGCGTTCAGAGAAAATTATTCGAGGCTGAAATATTTTTGCATTACCTTGTTATTTTTGGAAATCGTCATATATTTGTTAAGGAATAGTTTTTTTGACACCGGAATTACGCTTCCCGCTTTCATTTTGTTCAGTGCAATGATAAGCCCGGTTATATGGTACTGCAGTAGAAACTTATTCCGATTAAACAGATTTATAATCTTAGCGGTCCAGTATGTCTACGCGTTCGCAATACTGTTTTTTGGCATAGGACTGACATTTGTCACACAGAAAAGTTTTGATCTGGTGCATATGTATTTTATGATGATTTTCGGGGTCTCTTTTTTTCTTTTTATTAAACCGTTGCATAGCTTATTAATACTGTTTTTTGGGTATGCGGTTTTTGCCCTGCTGCTGCCGTTTTTTCAGGATAGTCCGGAAGCTGTTTTTGTCATGAGAATAAATGCGCTGGCAGTAAATGTTTTCTCCCTGATCGTTTCCAGGTTTTGGTATATGATCAGACTGAAAATGTTTTTAGACAACAAGACAATACAGGAAAAAAACAAGGCGCTCGAGGAATTGGTGCGTCTTGATTCGATGACGAAGCTGTTTAATCATGGGACAGCTACGCAGCTGCTTGCTGAGGAAATCAGACGATGCGGCAAAAAGGATCCTCTGTCGATCGTGATAGCCGACATTGACAGGTTCAAGCAGATTAATGACAAATACGGGCACCTGACCGGAGATTATGTTATTAAAAAGGTCGCGGAGACGATAAAAGGTGTTATTCGTTCAAATGATTACGCATGCCGGTATGGAGGGGATGAGTTCCTTATCATTATGCCCGGGACAGGGATTGAACCGGCGGTTTCATGTGTTGAAAGAATGCAGGCCGCCATAAAGAAGGTTGATTTCGAGAATATAGACACCACGCCCACGATCAGTGGCGGCGTGTGCGAGTATAAAGGAGAAACACTCGAGGAGCTAATCGCGTTGGCGGACAAGAAGCTATACCGTGCTAAAAGAGCCGGCAGAAACGTGTTCAAGTAACTGTATATCGCCGCAGAGCCGTGCAGGGTGCATAATACTGCTCATGATGAATTTTATCATGTAGCAGATTTTTTTTGCCGCTGCAGCCGGACGCACCGCCCTTCGCCGAGCTATCGGGTGTGCCCGGGACGCATGTCGTCGGTGACGCCGTCGGCCAGGCCTGCTGGTATTGCAAAGACATTTATTTTTTGAACATAGCCTAAAAAAGCAAAAAAGGACAGGCTTTAGCCTGTCCTTTTGCCTGCCGGCAAAGCCAAAAAAGCTTTGGCGAATTTTCAAGAAGTCTCATTATTATTGATAAAAAATGATAAAAATGCTTGTTAACTATACGAAAATAGCAAATGTTGCACAAAATATGTCTCATAAATTAGTGACAATATTAGAAAACATGTACAAACATTGACGGATAACAACAAATTGATTATCATTATTATCAATCCTTATACTTATTGAATAAAACGATAAAAGCAAACCTGCCGAAAGGCGGGGACGCAAAGCCAAGGGTCTAATGCCGAACAAAAGGCGATGACAGCCGGTTGCCGAAAGTATTCATTTTTTATTTAAAAATGATGAACTTCGTTCAGGCAGCCTGCCCGAACGAAGTTTTTTGTTGATTTATCGGAGTTTCATGAGCGGAGGCAGGCTGAAAAATTACAAAATCGGGACGGCTCGGCTTATCAGCGCTTGCAGACGTTTAAGAACACGTAATCTTCAGCGGTGCTTAGTATAAATTATCGTGAATTTTGTCATAGAGCAGGTCTTTTTCGTCATATGGTTTTTTGTTTTCGGCCGGATAACCGATCGATATTATGCTTTCCACGCTGTATTTATCAGGTATTCCCAAAACCTCACGGATGTAAGCTTCCGCGCTTTTTTTATCGTCGTAATTTCTTTGCCGCACCTGAATCCAGCACGACCCCAGCCCCATTGATTGAGCCGATAATTGGATGATAACGGAAGCGATGGAAGCGTCCTCGATCCATACGTCGCTCATTGCCTGATCGGCGATGACAACGATCCCCAGAGGAGCCTCTTTTAATAACTGAGAACTGTGCGCCCTGCATCCGGAGAGCTTTTCCAACAGTTTTTTGTCTGTGACCGCTATGAACTGCCAGGGACGGATAGCTCTTGATGACGGGGAAAGAAGGGCACTTTTCATTATCGTATCGAGCTTCTCTTTTTCCACTTCTTTATATGAATATTTCCGGATGCTTCTTCTGGATTTCAACATATCATAATACATGCGCTAATCCTCCTTTTAGTATTAAAATGTCCGCTTAATACATCCGTGGCAGTCGCTTTAAACGCCCACCGAACGATGATCTGTAAAGTTGATTTCGGCTGTTGGTCAAGCGCGAAAATAGGTTAACATAATAAATAAACAAACAAACCGGCTGTTAAATGCGTTAAAAAACAACGGCTCAAATTTATTGTGAGAATACGTAAATAAGCAGGCGCGGAGCTTGCCGGTGCGGAAGAAAGGGCCCGTATAAAAACCAGCACATAGTGATAAAAGGAATAAATTATATTATAACACACTTCGGGACGCTGTGGCTTGGAATTTATTTCGCATTCGTCTCGCGTCGAAGAATGCACCGGTTCTTAGCACGGAACAAAGGCGCCGGCCAAAAGCTGAATGAACTACGCATGACCTGGTGAGATGCACACCGTCCCGGATGTTTTCCACTGCCATTTCGCACGGCTGCGCGGCTTGACGCTAGGTAATTGCCGGCAGTATTCTTGTGGGCGCTTTAAGGGCCGAGGGCTTATCGGAAACACCCTTGTTGACCGAGAAAAAGTCTGTGAAAACCGTGTAAAACTGAAACGAACGGGCCGTATGAGACCGTCGCTTGATTTATTTTATGCAAAAAAATTGCTTCTTAAAATGAGAAAAATTTATGACATATATACATATATATAGACGATATATTTACATATATATTGTTGAATTATTATTGAAAGATAGCATATCTTGTGTTAAAGTATGTAAAAAGGCGCGAAATATGAGACAAATGTTAATGAAACAATAATGATAAAAGTGGTCATTGCCATCAGAAAAACGACAGAATCAGGATAACAGACAGGCCGGCATGGCAACAAAGCTGAAGAGCGCCTGTAATCTGAAATATGTCAAGCTGATCATGCGTTATAGCGGGTTGTTTTTACGCATGAATATGACTTCGAAGAATTATTATTAATCAGTAATTGGGGGATGTGGGCTCATGAGGCTGAGACGTAAAATAAAGAGAATTATTATCGTGGCAGCCGTTATAGGTTTGTTGCTATTGCTCGGTGTTTTGGTTGTAGCGGCCGATCCGGTAAGCTTTGCGCTGAACAACACCTCCGTTTCCGAGGGTTTGCCGTCCGGAACGGCAGTGGGCCAATTCAGTCTCTCAGACCCGGAAGAGGAAAATCCGATATATACACTGGCCGACGGTGTAACGGACAATCAATCGTTTTATATTGACGGCGACACGCTTATGACGGGCGTGTCCTTTGATTATGAAATTAAGAGCGCCTATAGCATAGTGGTTGACATAAGGGTCGACAGCGGCGCGGCCGGACAAGAGACGTTTTTGATCGGAATAGAAAACGTTGCGCCTGTGGCTGAGAATAAAAATCTTACATCTGTGGAGGATGCTTCCCTGACGGGGGCTTTGGCGGCGTCTTCCGGAGACCTGACCTCCGTTACTTACCAAATGACCGCTACGACGCCGGCGAAAGGAAATGTGACGATCGATCCCGCCACCGGCGGTTTTACATACGTGCCCAATGAAAATGCAAACGGCGCGGACAGTTTTTCCTATGAGGCTACGGACGGCGTATTGTCGGCCTCGGCGATTGTAACGATCAATATCAACCCGGTCAACGACAGCCCGGTCAACGATCAGCCGCCTTCGTTTACAGGAGACATGGCTGTCGGCGGTACGCTAACGGCAACCGCGGGGAGCTGGAACGATGATGCCGACGGCAACGCGGGGACGCTGAGTTACGCGTATACATGGCAAAGCGCGGCGGATTCAGGCGGGACGGATACACAGGTCCTCGGTACGGGAAATACATACGTTTTGACGCAGGATGAAAGCAAACGATATGTCCGGATCACGATGGAGGTGACGGACGCAGACGCCTCGGGCGCTGTGACGGCGCAGGCTGTTTCCGGGTGGAGCTATCTGGGAAACAGCGCGCCTGAAATCACAGAGACCGCTCCGGAAATATCGACGCTCGAAGATACGCCGGATACCATCACGCTTCATGCAGGGGATGTAGACGGGGACGCGCTCACGTGGAGCGTATCGGAGCAGGCGTCCGGCGGCGAAGCCGTGATTACAGGGGCGGGCGCTGTCACGTACACCCCGGCTGAGAATTACTTCGGCAGCGACAGTTTTACCATTGCCGTAGAGGATGATTTCGGCGGGCAGGAAACCGTCGTTGTCGCCGTCACGGTCACGTCGGTGAACGACGCGCCGGCAAATACAGCATTGCCCGCGATATCCGGAACCGCGCATAACGGACAAGCGCTCACGGCGACCGCCGGGAGCTGGAACGATGCGGCCGACGGCTCGGCAGCCACAACGCTGAATTATGCCTGCCAATGGCAGTCGGCGGATACGGCGGACGGGCCCTGGTCGGATATAGTTGGCGCGGCCGGATTTTCTTACACGCTGACAGCGGGGGAAAACGGGAAATTCATACGGGCGAAAATTACATGCACGGACAGCGATGCCAATCCCGCTTCGACTGACGCGTATTCGGCGGCAGTTGAAGTCGTCAATACGGCGCCGGTCATTACGCAGGGAGAAACGGCGTCGCTTACGCTTTTTGAAGACGATGCCTTTGCGTCGCTCGGGCTGGATGTTACGGACGCAGACGGCGACAACGTCACATGGTCCATTACGGCGGAAGCGTCGTTGGGAACGGCAGCCGTGACGGGTGAATCGGCAAACAGCAAGACGATAGTTTACATACCGGACGCGGACAACTATGGCATAGACAGCTTTGTCGTCACCGTATCCGACGGCAACGGCGGTACGGACGCCATAACGGTAAACGTCACGATCAACCCGGTAAACGACGTACCGTTCTTCACGGCGGGCGCTGACCAGACGGTACTGGAGGACTGCGGTGCTAAAACCATTGAAAGTTGGATAATCGCGTCGTCAACCGGCGCAGAAAATGAAACGGGACAAGCGCTGACCTACCATGTAACGAACGACAATAATTCGTTGTTTTCCGCGCAGCCGTCCGTATCGCTGCACGGCACGCTGACATATACACCGGCAGCGGACATGAACGGTTCGGCGGCGGTGACGCTTTACGTCACGGATGACGGCGGCATAGCAAACGACGGCGTAGACACGTCGGCGGCACAAACGTTTACGATCACGGTAACGTCGGTGAACGACGCGCCGTCCTTCACGAAGGGCGATAACCAGACGGTGCTGGAAGACGCCGCAGCACAGACGGTTACCGGCTGGGCGACCGCCATATCCACGGGCCCGAGCGACGAATCGGGTCAAACGCTGAGCTTCAACGTGACGAACAACAACAACAGCCTGTTCTCCGCGCAGCCGTCCGTCTCCTCGGACGGCACGCTGACATATACACCGGCGCTTAACGCCAACGGCACGGCGACGGTGACGGTCTCGCTGACGGACAGCGGCGGTGTGCTCAACGGCGGTATTGACACGTCGGCAATACAAACGTTTACGATAACAATCACGCCGGTGAACGACGTACCGTTCTTCACGGCGGGCGCTGATCAGACGGTGCTGGAGGACTGCGGGGCCAAGACGATCGCGGATTGGATCGCGTCCGTTTCTCCCGGCGCTGCAAATGAGACCGATCAGACGCTGACCTACCATGTGACGAACAACAACAACAGCCTGTTTTCAACGCAGCCGTCCGTATCACCGGACGGCACGCTGACATATACACCGGCAGCGGACATGAACGGTTCGGCGACGGTGACGCTCTACGTCACGGATGACGGCGGCATAGCAAACGACAGCGTAGACACGTCGGCGGCACAAACGTTTACGATCACGGTGACGGCGGTGAACGACGCGCCGTCCTTCACGAAGGGCGATAACCAGACGGTGCTGGAAGACGCCGCAGCACAGACGGTTACCGGCTGGGCGACCGCCATATCCACGGGCCCGAGCGACGAATCGGGTCAAACGCTGAGCTTCAACGTGACGAACAACAACAACAGCCTGTTCTCCGCGCAGCCGTCCGTCTCCTCGGACGGCACGCTGACATATACACCGGCGCTTAACGCCAACGGCACGGCGACGGTGACGGTCTCGCTGACGGACAGCGGCGGTGTGCTCAACGGCGGTATTGACACATCGGCAATACGGACGTTTACGATCACAATCACGCCGGTGAACGACGTACCGTCCTTCACGGCGGGCGCTGACCAGACGGTACTGGAAGACTGCGGGGCCAAGACGATCCCGGGTTGGATCGCGTCCGTTTCTCCCGGCGCTGCAAATGAGACCGATCAGACGCTGACCTACCATGTGACGAACAACAACAACAGCCTGTTTTCAACGCAGCCGTCCGTATCACCGGACGGCACGCTGACATATACACCGGCAGCGGACATGAACGGTTCGGCGACGGTGACGCTCTACGTCACGGATGACGGCGGCATAGCAAACGACAGCGTAGACACGTCGGCGGCACAAACGTTTACGATCACGGTGACGGCGGTGAACGACGCGCCGTCCTTCACGAAGGGCGATAACCAGACGGTGCTGGAAGACGCCGCAGCACAGACGGTTACCGGCTGGGCGACCGCCATATCCACGGGCCCGAGCGACGAATCGGGTCAAACGCTGAGCTTCAACGTGACGAACAACAACAACAGCCTGTTCTCCGCGCAGCCGTCCGTCTCCTCGGACGGCACGCTGACATATACACCGGCGCTTAACGCCAACGGCACGGCGACGGTGACGGTCTCGCTGACGGACAGCGGCGGTGTGCTCAACGGCGGTATTGACACATCGGCAATACGGACGTTTACGATCACGATCACGCCGGTGAACGACGTGCCGACTTTTACAGGCGATGAGAGCTTAACGACAGATGAAGACACGCCATATGTTTTCAGCTTCACGATAGACGACGTGGAGGATGACCCGGGAACGCTTGCCATTACGTATACGACGAACAACACCGCCCTGCTTCCGAAGACAAATATGACGCTCGGCGGCGCGGGGAGCGACCGGACGCTGACCTTGACCCCAGTGTCGGACCGCAGCGGCAGCGTAGACATCACGGTTACCGTTACCGACAGCGCGGGCGACGCAGTGACGCACGCGGCGACGCTGACGGTGACGGCGGTGAACGACGCGCCGGAACTGAGTGATATCACCGACCGTACAGTCGACGAAGATACGTCCACCGGCGCAATCGGATATACCATCAGCGATGTGGATTCCGATGTCGGCGTCTGCACGGTGACTGTTACGTCCGACAATGAAACGCTCGTACCCAATGACAGCATGGGGATCGTGCTCGGCGGCAGCGGGGCAAGCAGGACTATAACGATCAGCCCGGCCGGCAACCAGTCCGGTACGGCCAATATCACCGTGACGGCGGATGACAACAGCGGCAGCGCGACGGCGACCGATACAATTGTCTTTACCGTAACGGTGACTGCGGTGAACGACGCGCCGGCCATAAGCGCCATTGACGATCTGGAGATCGACGAAGACGGAACGACCGGTACGATCGCGTTCACGGTTTCCGATGTGGACAACGCGGCTTCCCAGCTGACGGTGACGGCCGCAACGGACAACACCGCCATGATCCCCAGGGCCAACATCACGCTCGGCGGCGATGAGGGCGCGCGGACGATCGTCATCACCCCCGTGGCAAACGATTCCGGTACGGCCAATTTCACGGTCACCGTCAAGGATCCCGGCGGGAAACTGGCGACGGAAACCTTTGTTCTGACCGTTGCGGCGGTGAACGACGCGCCTGTACTTTTGGCCGTTTCCAGCCAGTCCGTCAATGAAGATACGACGAAAAACATCAGCGTTTACGTTTCTGATATAGACAATGATCTGGCAGAGCTTGCGCTCACTGCCACGGCTTCCACCAACACGGATCTGCTGCCGCTTGATAATATCGCCGTTACAGGCAGCACGGGCACCCGAACGGTCAGCATGACGCCGGCGGCCGACGCCAGCGGGACGACCGACGTTACGCTGACGCTGACGGACGGCGCGGGCGGCACGGTGAAACGGACCTTCACGCTGACCGTGAATTCGGTCAACGACCTGCCGTCGTTTACACCCGGTGCGGATGTAACCGTGGCGGAAGACTGCGGGGGTCAAACGGTTTCCGCATGGGCGACCAATATTTCCACCGGCGCGGACAATGAAGCGCAAACCCTGACATTCCTTATCGCTACCGACAACGACGGCCTGTTTTCAGCGCTGCCGGCGATTTCTGCGGAAACAGGCGACCTCACCTTCACGCCCGCGGCCGATGCCAACGGAGAAGCGATTGTTACGACCAGGCTGCAGGACGGCGGCGGCGGGCTGTCGGCGGTCAGGACCTTTACGATCACCGTAACGCCCGTCAACGATACGCCTGTGAGCCAGAATATGACCGTCGGCCTCGATACCGATGAGGACCAGTATTTTAAAGGTGCGCTGCGTGTAACGGATGTGGACGGGGACGCGCTGACCTACGAACTGGTAAGCGGGGAAACGCACGGCGTGACGGAAATCGACACGGACCACGGCAGCGTAACCCTGAACAGTTCGACCGGGACCTTTATCTACACCCCGGACGGCAACTATTACGGCGGAACGGATGCGTTTTATTTCCGGGTGTATGACGGCACGGTCTACAGCGAAGCGGCGACGGTCACCATCCATATCACCGGCGTTAACGACGCCCCGACAGCCGCAAATGTCGGTATTTCCGTCAGCGAGGACGGAAGCTATACCGGGACGCTCGATTCCGTCACCGACGTTGACGGGCCCGAAATCAGCTATGAGCTTACAAAAGATGTCCAAAACGGCACGCTTTCACTGGGCAGCAGCGGGAGCGTTACCTATACGCCCGACCCGGATTATTACGGGACGGACCGCTTCACATACCGCGCTTTTGACGGATATATCTATTCCAATACCGCGACGGTCACCATTACGGTCAGTTCTGTAAACGATGCGCCGGTCGCGGCTGACGAGACCATCAATCTGGATGAAGGGCAGACGCTTCACGGCGTTTTCAAGGCCAGCGATATAGAGCAGGATGCGCTGACTTACAGCATTGTATCGCAGCCGGCTTCCGGGACGCTGACGTTAACCAATTCCTCGACAGGGGCTTATACCTACGAGCCGGCCGATATGGGAGACGCGGCTACCGTCACGGTGACCTTCACGTTCCGGGCGGAAGACCCGGGCGCAGCCGCCGATACCGGTACCGTGACCGTTGTGATCACAAATATCAACAATCCGCCCGAAAATGAGGGCGCGCCGCCGATTGAGTTTACCGTTGCGGAAGACGGAACACTGACCGGCAACGTATATGCCTCGGACCCGGACGGCGACGCGCTGACCTATTCCGTCGTCAGCTCCGTAAGCCACGGGACCCTTTCAAACTTTGACGCTTCAGACGGCAGCTTCACGTATGAGCCGCATTCAAACTTCAACGGCACGGACCGCTTTACCTTTGAAGCTTCGGACGGGGAGTTCTACACCAGCATCTATATGGCGGTGATCACGGTGACCGGCGTCAACGACGCCCCGGTCGCGTACGCGCAGCTGTATGAAACAGCGCAGGACACAGCGATAACGGATATCATTTTAGTGGGCTTTGACCCCGACGGGAATTCCCTGACGTATCAGATAGCCTCAGATCCCTCCCACGGCGCGCTGTCGGATAACGGGGACGGGACGTACACGTATACGCCGGCCGAGTGTTATACCGGTATGGACAGCTTCACCTATACGGCAACCGACAGCCTCGGCGCGGTTTCCGCCGAAGCGACGGTGACGATCCATATAAACGGGGAAGGCAGCGGCGGCGGGCTGGGAGATATCGCCAACCAGACGATGCCGCAGGATTCGACGAAGACGTTGGCGCTGACCATAACCGATATCACCGTCCAGAGCGTGACGGCGGTTTCCTCCAACACGTGGCTTCTGGATGCCGGCGGCATCACCGTGAACGAAAACGCGGGGACGTATTCACTGGAGCTCGAACCCAACAGCTACCGGACGGGCCGGACGGTCGTCACCGTCACGGTGACGGACAGCGACACAAATACGCACAGCCGCAGCTTCATACTGACGGTGACGCGCGTCAACTACGCGCCGGAATGCAGCGGCAAAGAGCTTACGATCGATGAAAACAAACAGATGTACGAGTTTGTTACCGGCAGCGACTTAAACGGGGATTCGCTGACGTTTGCCGCCTCCCAGCCGTCAAACGGCACGCTGACCTTCAATCCTAACGGCACGTTCCGTTATGTGCCGGCTGCAAATTTCAGCGGGGACGACAGCTTTACTTTTACCGTCACGGATATCGATAACGTCGCATCCGCGCCGGCCACGTTCACGATCCATGTGCGGCTGGTTGACGTGCCGCCGACAGCCGTCGGCGACAGCTTTGAAACAGACGAGGATACGCCCTGCTCCGGCACGCTGACCGGAACGGAAGCGCACGATCAGGCACTGACCTACCATCTGGTGAGCAGCGGCAGTTTGGGTACGGCCGTTATAACGGACGCCGATACGGGCGCGTTTACTTACACGCCCGATGAAAATGAATTTGGAACGGATGTCTTCACCTTCAAGGTGATGGGGCCGACCGGGCTGTATTCAAACGTTGCGAGCGTGACGGTTACCGTCAATGCGGTAAACGACGCCCCGACGGCCGTCGTCACGCCGGTCTCCACCTATGAGGACCAGGCGGTCAGCGGATATCTGGAGGGGACCGACGTGGAAGAGTCGCCCCTGACATATATCCTGACCAGCGTCGAAGGCGGCGGGTCGCTTACAAAAGGCAGTCTGACGGTCAATGCGGATACAGGCTACTTCACCTATACGCCGGATGAAAACGTAAACGGTACGGATTATTTCTGTTTCAAGGTAAACGACGGCGCCGCGGACTCGGAGATTGTACAGATAAACGTGACAATCGCGGCGGTGAATGACGCTCCCGCAGCGCTTGACTGCTCCGTCGGGACAACTGAGGACACGGCCGTGACAGACTCGGTTTCCGCGTTTTATGAAGACGTGGACGGCGACGCGCAGGCCTTCACCGTCATACAGGCGCCGAGTAAGGGAACGATCGTGTTCAATGAAAACGGCACGTATACCTTCACGCCGGCCGCCAATGTAAACGGCACGGATTACTTCACGTTCAAAACACAGGACAGCGGCGGGCTCAACTCCAACGTGGCGCTCGTCACCGTGACCATCACGCCGGTCAACGACGCGCCCGTCATAACGGCCGAGGAAACCTGGACGATCAACGAAGACAGCGCCGGCAATACGTTTAACTTCACCGTAAGCGATATTGAAGACGACGACGGGACGCTCACGCTCAGCGGTTCCTGGGACGAAACGGAGATCGCCGCCGTCGCGTTCGGCGGCAGCGGAGACAGCCGCACGATGGTGGTCACGCCTGTGGACGACTTCCAGTCCGAAACCGAGATCACCGTTACCGTTACGGACAGCGGCATCGACGGCACGGTTACGGGAGACGTGAAAACAGACAGCGTTACCGTAACCGTCACGGTCTCGCCGGTCAACGATACGCCGACGATCAACGATCACGAATCAAACGGCACCGCGCTGTCCACGACGGTGACCATCGACGAGGACACCAGCACGGCACCCCTCGCGTTTACGGTCGGCGATGAAGAATCCGGCCCCGACGCGCTGACGATCACCGCCGCGTCAAACAATACGACGCTCGTGCCGTTAAGCGGCATCACATTCGGCGGCAGCGGCGCCAACCGCACCGTTACCGTGACGCCGGCGGCTGATAAGTACGGGACCGTACGCATCACCGTTTATGTCAGCGACGGCAATTCCACGAGAAACGCCTATTTCTACGTGACGGTGCTCCCGGTGAACGACGCGCCGGTCGTGTTGCCGCCGGATGAGCAGACGATACCCGAGGACGGCAGTACGGAGATTTTATACTACACCATATCCGACATCGATAACGATGCTGCGGATATTACGATGTCGGCAGCGTCGAGCGACGCCGGCAAGGTGGCAAGCATCGTCCTCGCGGGCAACGGGGCGGAGCGGACGGTAAAAGTCGTTCCCGCGGCCAACGCCAGCGGCGACGTGACCATAACGCTGACAGCGGATGACGGAGAACCGGCGTTCAATACCGGAACGGGCACGTTTGTCGTGCATGTCACACCGGTGAACGACGCGCCGGCCATATCCGCGATTGATAATCAGACGATTTTAGAAGACGGCGCTACCGGACAGATCGCCGTCACGATTGACGATATAGACAACGCGCTTTCCGAGCTTACGCTTTCCGCCGTTTCAGGCAATCCCGATCTGATCGATACGGACGGCATCGTGTTCGGCACGAACGAGAAGACCGGCGCGCGCTGGATGACGCTCACACCGAAAGCGGATGCCAACGGCAGCGCCCTCATTACCGTAAAAGTGACGGACAGCGACGGAAAGTATTCACAGAAGAGCTTTACCTTGACGGTCACGCCGGTGAACGACGCGCCGACCATCTCCGCGATTGCGGATCAGACGATTTTGGAAGACACGTCCACAAACACGATCACATTCACGGTCGGCGATATCGACAATGACGTTACGACGCTGGCGGTTACCGGAGCGGCGGACGGTACGGTCATTCCTAACGATAATATCGTATTCGTCGGCAACGGCGCGGAACGCACCGTCAAGGTCACGCCGGCCGCCGACCAAAACGGCAGCATAGAGGTGACGCTGACGGTTACCGACCCGGGAGAACTGTTTGATACGAGCACGTTCACTGTTAACATCACGCCGGTGAACGACGCGCCGTCGTTCACGGCGGGCGCCGATCAGGAGGTTTCGGAGGACTGCGGCACGCAGACAGTCGCGGGCTGGGCGACGAACATATCCAAAGGCCCGGACAATGAAAGCGGTCAGACCCTCACGTTCCACCTGGGCCACACGAACGCCGGCCTGTTTGCTTCAGGCGGCGCGCCCGCGGTGGACGCGAGCGGACAGCTGACCTATACACCGGCGGACGATGCCTACGGCACGTCGACGGTGACGATCTACTTAAAAGACGACGGCGGAACAGATAACGGGGGCGACGACGACAGCGACAGCGTGACCTTCACGATCACGGTGCTGCCCGTCAACGACCAGCCGGTGTTCACGGATGCGGGGGACATAACGGTCAACGAGGATTCCGGCGCTTATTCGGGACAGTGGGCGAATACGGCGAGCATCGACGTAGGCCCGATAAACGAAACGCAGACGCATACGTTCAGCATAACGGATACGGCCGTCACGAGCGTGGCGGGGAACACGTCGCTCTTCAGCGTTGCCCCGGCCATTGACGCATCCACGGGTGAGATTACATTCACGCCGGCCTTGAACGCCAGCGGCACGGCGACGGTGACGGTCGTCCTGCGCGATGACGACGGGACAGAAAACGGCGGCGTCGACACCTCCGAGGATCACACCTTCACCATCACGGTGACGCCGGTGAACGACGCGCCGACGTACACGCTGGGCGGCACGGTCACGGTGGATGAAGACAGCGGTGCGTATACGAACGCAACGTACGCGACCGGGATCACGACGGGCGGCGGCACGGACGAGAGCGATGAGACGCTGACGTTCACGCTGTCGGGGTACGACGCATCACTGTTTGCGTCCGTACCGGTGCTGACGACCGGCGGGCAGCTGACGTTCACACCGGCGGCGGACGCGCACGGCACGACCACGGTGACCGTCGTACTGAGCGACGGGACGAACGACGTCACAAAAACCTTTGACATTGTTATACGCTCGGTGAACGACGCGCCGTCGTTCACGGCGGGCGCCGATCAGGAGGTTTCGGAGGACTGCGGCGCGCAGACGATTCCCGGCTGGGCGACGAACATATCCAAAGGCCCGGACAATGAAAGCGGTCAGACCCTCACGTTCCACCTGGGCCACACGAACGCCGGCCTGTTTGCTTCAGGCGGCGCGCCCGCGGTGGACGCGAGCGGACAGCTGACCTATACACCGGCGGACGATGCCTACGGCACGTCGACGGTGACGATCTACTTAAAAGACGACGGCGGAACGGATAACGGCGGCGACGACGACAGCGACAGCGTAAGCTTCACGATCACGGTGCTGTCCGTCAACGATCAGCCGGTATTCACCGATACGGGGGACATAACGGTCAACGAGGATTCCGGCGGCTATTCGGAGCAGTGGGCGACTACGGCGAGCATCGACGTCGGCCCGACAAACGAAACGCAGACGCACACATTCAGCATAACGAATACGACCGTCACGAGCGTGGCGGGGAACACGAATCTCTTCAGCGTCGCCCCGGCTATTGACGCATCCACGGGCGAGATCACGTTTACGCCGGCTGGAGACGCAAACGGCACGGCGACGGTGACGGTCGTCCTGCGCGATGACGACGGGACAGCAAACGGCGGCGTCGACACGTCAATCGACCACACCTTCATTATCACGGTGACGCCGGTAAACGACGCGCCGACGTACACGCTGGGCGGCACGGTCACGGTGGACGAAGACAGCGGTGCGTATACGAACGCGACGTACGCGACCGGCATCACGACGGGCGGCGGCACGGACGAGAGCGATGAGACGCTGACGTTCACACTGTCGGGCTACGACGCTTCGCTGTTTGCGTCCGTACCGGTACTGACGACCGGCGGGCAGCTGACCTTCACGCCGGCGGACGACGCCTACGGCACGACGACGGTGACCGTCGTACTGAGCGACGGAACAAACGACGTCACAAAAACCTTTGACATTGTTATACGCTCCGTCAACGATCAGCCGGTGTTCACGGATGCGGGGGACATAACGGTCAACGAAGATTCCGGCGCTTATTCGGGGCAGTGGGTAAATACAGCGAGCATCGACGTCGGGCCGACAAACGAAACGCAGACACATACGTTCAGCATAACGAATACGGCCGTCACGAGCGTGGCGGGGAACACGAACCTGTTCAGCGTTGCCCCGGCGATTGACGCATCCACGGGCGCGGTCACGTTTACGCCGGCCTTGAACGCCAGCGGCACGGCGACGGTAACGGTCGTCCTGCGCGATGACGACGGGACAGCAAACGGCGGCGTCGACACCTCCGAGGATCACACCTTCACTATCACGGTGACGCCGGTAAACGACGCGCCGACGTACACACTGGGCGGCACGGTCACTGTGGATGAAGACAGCGGTGCGTATACGAACGCAACGTACGCGACCGGGATCACGACGGGCGGCGGCACGGACGAGAGCACCCAGACGCTGACGTTCACGCTGTCGGGGTACGACGCATCACTGTTTGCGTCCGTACCGGTGCTGACGACCGGCGGGCAGCTGACGTTCACACCGGCGGCGGACGCGCACGGCACGACCACGGTGACCGTCGTACTGAGCGACGGGACGAACGACGTCACAAAAACCTTTGACATTGTTATACGCTCGGTCAACGACGCGCCGTCGTTCACGGCGGGCACCGATCAGGAGGTTTCGGAGGACTGCGGCACGCAGACGGTTCAGGGCTGGGCGACGGATATCTCAAAAGGCCCGGACAATGAAAGCGGCCAGACCCTCACGTTCCACCTGGGCCACACGAACGCCGGCCTGTTTGCAATAGGCGGTGCGCCCGCGGTGGACGCGAGCGGACAGCTGACATATACACCGGCGGCGGACGCCTACGGCACTTCGACGGTGACGATCTACTTAGAAGACGACGGCGGAACAGATAACGGGGGCGACGACGACAGCGACAGCGTGAGCTTCACGATCACGGTGCTGCCCGTCAACGATCAGCCGGTGTTCACGGATGCGGGGGACATAACGGTCAACGAAGATTCCGGCGCTTATTCGGGGCAGTGGGTAAATACAGCGAGCATCGACGTCGGGCCGACAAACGAAACGCAGACACATACGTTCAGCATAACGAATACGGCCGTCACGAGCGTGGCGGGGAACACGAACCTGTTCAGCGTTGCCCCGGCGATTGACGCATCCACGGGCGCGGTCACGTTTACGCCGGCCTTGAACGCCAGCGGCACGGCGACGGTAACGGTCGTCCTGCGCGATGACGACGGGACAGCAAACGGCGGCGTCGACACCTCCGAGGATCACACCTTCACTATCACGGTGACGCCGGTAAACGACGCGCCGACGTACACACTGGGCGGCACGGTCACTGTGGATGAAGACAGCGGTGCGTATACGAACGCGACGTACGTGACCGGGATCACGACGGGCGGCGGGACGGATGAAAGCACCCAGACGCTGACGTTCACGCTGTCGGGGTACGACGCTTCGCTGTTTGCGTCCGTACCGGTACTGACGACCGGCGGGCAGCTGACCTTCACGCCGGCGGCGGACGCCTACGGCACGACAACGGTGAGCGTAAAATTGAGCGACGGGACAAACGACGTCACAAAAACCTTTGACATCGTCATACGCTCGGTGAACGACGCGCCGTCGTTCACGGCGGGCGCCGATCAGGAAGTTTCGGAGGACTGCGGCACGCAGACAGTCGCGGGCTGGGCGACGAACATATCCAAAGGCCCGTCCAATGAAAGCGGCCAGACACTGAGCTTCCATCTGGGCCACACGAACGCCGGCCTGTTTGCTTCAGGCGGCGCGCCCGCGGTGGACGCGAGCGGACAGTTGACCTATACCCCGGCTGACGATGCCTACGGCACGTCAACGGTAACGATTTATTTGCAAGACGACGGCGGGACGGATTACAGCGGCGACGACGACAGCGGCAGCGTGAGCTTCACGATCACGGTGCTGTCCGTCAACGACCAGCCGGTATTCACGGATACGGGTAACATCACGGTCAACGAGGATTCCGGCGGCTATTCGGGACAGTGGGTAAATACGGCGAGCATCGACGTGGGTCCGACAAACGAAACACAGACACATACGTTCAGCATAACGGACACGGCCGTCACGAGTGTGGCGGGGAACACGAATCTGTTCAGCGCAGCCCCGGCTATCGACGCATCCACGGGCGAGATCACGTTCACGCCGGCCTTGAACGCCAACGGCACGGCGACGGTGACGGTCGTCCTGCGCGATGACGACGGGACAGCAAACGGCGGCGTCGACACGTCGATCAGCCACACCTTCACCATCACGGTGACGCCGGTAAACGACGTGCCGGCATTTGAAGCGGGGAGCGATTTGACAGTCGGTGAAAACACCGGCGCGAAGACGATTACCGGTTGGGCAACGGAAGTTTCCAAAGGCCCGTCCGACGAAAGCGGTCAAACCCTCACATTTGTCATAACGACGGACAATGACGGCGTTTTTGCCGTGACGCCCGCCGTCAGCGCAGACGGGACGCTGACCTTTACGCCCGCGGCGGCGGCCAGTGGTACGGCGACGGTTTCCGTTACATTGAAAGATGACGGCGGAACAGCCTTTTCGGGCGTCGACACGTCGCCGACGAAGCAATTCACAGTAACGGTAGTGGGAAGCAGTCAGCTGGTATTGACCGGCACCGTTCGCGACGCAGAAACGAACGCCGCCATTGACGGCGCGTCGGTGTACCTGCTTGATCTGGACGGAAATGAGATTACATCGGCAACGACCGGTGCCGACGGCGTTTACCGGTTTGACAACTTGTCGGTCGGGAAATACACCGTAAAAGTGCGCGCGGACGGATATAACGACAACTCCAGAGTAACGGACGTATCGTTTGAAAACAACGCGACCGGTACGATTACGGAGGACTTCCTGCTTGCGAAATTCTATCTCGAGCTGTCCGCCGACCCGACGGAAATCCTTGGGGACGGGAAGGACGAAGCTGTTTTGACCGCAACGGTCACGGACAGTGAAGGCAATCCCATCAGCGGCGTTACGCTGACGTTCTATTCCGAAAAGGGCAGCTTTAAAAACGGCGTTGCAGCCGCCGATACAGGAGCGGACGGCACGGCCGAAGTCGTGTATATTTCGGAAGATATGTCCGGCGTTGATATAATCGAGGTGCCGGTTACGGTATCGGTCAACGATGAAGCGAGAAAACTATATGGCACCGCGGCGATTAACGTAACATTTGCGCCCGGATTTGTGGAGGGGACCGTCACGGACGGCAACAGCAACACGCCGGTCGAAGGCGCCGTGGTCACGGTTTACAACGACGATATCGGCTTTATAAAAACGCAGGTCACCGGTTCGGACGGCCGGTACAGAATTGCGCTGCCGAAAGG
This sequence comes from uncultured Sporobacter sp., assembly GCA_963663605.2. Taxonomy (GTDB): domain Bacteria; phylum Bacillota; class Clostridia; order Oscillospirales; family Oscillospiraceae; genus Sporobacter. The sequence continues at coordinate 1,109,821 of CAXXVF010000002.1, read as the reverse complement.
AAACGTCGATTATTCTGTCAAGATTACAAAGAAAACAGAGGTCGGCGGCGTTGAATATGAAATCACTGTAGAAGAAGAGGTCAAAGTAGACGATATCGGCACCGGAGATGAAATATACAAACCCTCAAAGTCTGCAACCGGCATTGTGATATTAGAGCAGACGGACGGTTCGACATGCATCCAGGATGATTTAACCGGCAGCGGCATGAAGCTTGAGATCGAAGACGAAAACGGCAATAAAGCCGAGGTCGGCATAAATGAAGAAACCGGTGTATTCAGGGCCGACGGATTGTCGGTGGGGACGTATGAACTGTATGTTACCTACGAGATGGAGGACGGCTCAACCATCATCGTCGGCAGTACGGAAATAACCATCACGGAAGACGGGGAACTGAACATCAGCCAGGTGCTGATAGACCCGTATGGAACGATAACGGATAAATCCACGGGCGCTGTCATCTCGGGCGTCAACGTCGAGCTGTATTATGCCGATACGGCGCGTAACAAGGCCGCAGGGCTCACGCCCGGCACGCTGGTGCCGCTCCCGCTTGTTGCGGGATTCTCGCCGGCGAATAACGCCAATCCGCAGTCGAGCGACGCAAACGGTAAGTACGCGTTTATGGTTTTCCCGCAGACGGACTATTACATCGTGGCAGCGAAGGCGGGATACACGACCTATACAAGCGCAACGATCAGCGTTTATACGGCGATTGTAAGGCACGATTTCCAGATGTCGAAGAGCGCCGTCCCGGGCGGCGGTACGTCGTCAACGGATACGGACGTAAACGAACACGATCTGGCGGTGGAGATAGAGTCCGAAGCCATGAAAGTCGAAGAGGGCGGCGATGTGACCCTTACCGTCCGCTATATGAACAAATCCGATACGAATGTTTCAGAAGCGACGATCACCGTCACGGTTCCATACGGATTGACGGTGAAAGACAGCGGCGGCGGGACGGTAACGGGCAGCCGGATCATATGGACGGTAGAAGACCTCGCGCCGGACACGCTCGATTCGCTGAGTTTTGTGCTGGAAGCCGGGCCGATGTACCAAAAAGAGCGCCGGGTGGAGATATATGCCGCCATTACCGGAACGGGGACGCTGATAAACCCGGAAGACGATACGTCCTTTGTGTACATTCTCCTTTACTCGAACCGTTTTGAGGGGCTGCACGAACGCTATATCAAAGGATATGAAGACGGCACCTTTAAAGCCGGCAACAATATCACACGGGCGGAGACCGCCGCTGTTTTCGCACGTCTTCTCGATCTGGACGTAACCAGTTCACAAACGGGATATCATGATGTGCCGGCAGGCCATTGGGCGGCCAGGTACATACAGGCGGTTTCAAAAATCGGACTGATGAACGGGTATGAAGACGGTACTTTCGGCACGGACGCGCCCATCACCCGTGCGGAGTTCGCCACGATTATCGCCCGCTATTTCCTGATCGAACGCGACAATTCGGTGCTGCCGCTTGAAATGCATTTCACGGACATTGCGGACAGCTGGGCCATGAGCACGATCGAAGAGGTGCGCCGTATGCATATCATCAACGGATATGAGGACGGAACCTTCAAACCGGGCGCCTATATCCTTCGATGCGAAGCCGTGACCATCATAAACCGCATGCTTTACAGGGGACCGATCGACGACGGGGCGCATATATTCCCGGATGTTCCTGAAGGAAGCTGGTACTGCGGACAGGTCGAAGAGGCCTCAAAAACCCATAAGTACACCATCAACGCCGATGGCAGCGAGACTGTCACGCAGTGGATAGATGATGATCTTGTGTAGGAAATAACCGTACTGTTTACGGATATTCATATAAACAAATATAAAGACTCAGGACATGAAAAAACAATACTTGCTGCTATGAGGGAAGGAAGGATTGCTGTGAAGAGAAAGAGAAAAATGAAAAAGTTGTCGTTGCTGTTGGCGCTGTTTATGCTGATATCTATATTCAGCGGCAGCCTGTCGACTGCTTTTGCGGCATCGGTATCCGTTTCTGGATTCAATGATACGACACAGATCAATGTGCCCAGAAACGGCGGCATCACTCCGGTGAAGATCGACAACGACGTCACGGTATCGGGAAGCGGGTTTTCAGACGGATATCTGCTCTTTGATAACGTGAGCGGCGCATCCAGCGGAGATGTCCTGTCGATTTTGTCCGATTCAAACCCCAATGCATACGGGGCGATTTCCCTTGTCGGCAATACGGTATACCTCGGAACCGGCAGCGGGAGAAAACAGATCGGCTCTATCGATGAAACGCTCAACGGCGAAAACGGCAAGGATCTGAAGATCCTGTTTTCAACGCCGCTGCCCAACGGCGGTTTTGAAGCCGGGGAGAACAACTGGACGTTTTATAACGATTTCATCCGGTTGTCGGGCGATTCAAATACGACCACCGGCTGGCTGTGGTCGTCATCACAAAACTACACTACCATAGAAGTGAAGACGAAAAACCCGTATTTCAACTACAATTGGGTGGACCCCCCGGACGGCAGTTCATCCTACATGTACATGAAGATAAATGCGTTGATTGAAGCCAGATACGGCACGCTGCACGGCCCCAAAATCACAAGCAACCCGTTCCAGGCGAACAACGGCGACTACGTATCGCTCAATTATTACGCAAAGAACACGGGCGACAAATACGACGTGTACGGGTACATAAAGGACACGAGCACGGGCGCCAGACAGCAGCTTTTCTACCAGCGGGGCGATGAGACAAACGGCTGGCAGGAAGTCAATGCCAAGATCAACCTGCCGAGCAGCAGCAACTTTGTATTCGAATTCATCTGCGGCTCACAGGACGGAACGGGCGGCCGCGTTATCAGCTCGGAGCTGCTGATAGACAACGTCCGTGTGCTCAGCGACCTTGTGACGGCAAACGTCGTGACCAACGTAGCGCGGCGCGTGGCTCTGACCGGCGTCAGCCAGGAGCCCCGAACCAGTTCACTGGTACGCACATACAAGCTGACCGCCGTGGACAGCTACGGGACGTCAACCACGTCAAGCACGGCGGCCACGGTCAATATCCACACGTATCCGGCAACGCCGTCATTGACGATGTCCGCGCAGTCGGGGACGACGGATACCGTCAACGCCTCGTGGAGCGCGTCCGGCGCGGCGTCTTATGATGTATACCTGGACGGCTCGCTCTATTTGAATAATACTTCCCTCACTTCAAGAACGATAACAGGCCTTTCACCGAACGAGGCGTGTACCATCCGCGTGGTCGGGATAAACAACATGGGTGAAACCGACGGTGTCACCCGTACGAAGTATTCCCTGGCGGCCGTGCCGACGCTCACTGCGACGGCGTCTTCGACGAATTCCGTAACGCTTGAGATCGGCAATCAGGGGAATCCCGCAGGCACCGCTTACCGTGTTGAGTACGCCTTAAACGGCACGGACGGCTGGACGGCGGCAACGAACTTTACGCTGATAAGCTCGGCGGGAGATAACACGGCCTATACCGTCACAGGCCTCCAGCCGAACACCACGTATTATTTCCGGGTCATGGCGCGCAACGGAGACAGCATCAATACGGCCTACTCCGGTACCGCCAGCAGGATTACGGCGCCGGGCGCGCCAAATCCCATAGCGGCCGAAGCGAAGTCGGAGACCTCGGATTCCCTCAATGTTTCGTGGACACAGCCGGCTGGCGCCGTCAGCTACGACGTATTCTGTGACGGCTCCAAAGAAGTGGACGCGACAGCGGATACGAGCGCCGTCCTCACAGGGTTTGATCCCAACAGCGCCCACGACATCTACGTTGTCGCAACGAACGCGGGCGGCGACTCGATCGACAGCGGCACGGTCACCCGGTATACGCTCCCGGCCGTACCGTCCTTGACGCTCGGGGACGTTACGACCGATACGATTTCCATTACGATCAGTAAAAACGGAAATCCTGAGTTTACGATGTACAGGCTGGAGCAGTCTGTCGACGGCGAGAACTGGACGCCCATCGAGGATTACACCTTCTGGGCGGGGGATACGGCTACCAAGTCGTATACCGCAATACAGCTCAATTCCGGAACGGCCTACTATTACAGGATAAAAGCGCGCAACGAAGATCAGGTTGAATGCGCTTATTCCGAAACGGTCGGCAAAGCCACGCTGCCGACGGCGCCCACGGGCCTTACCGTGACGCCGGGCGCGGAAACGAGCGATACGCTGTTCGTTTCCTGGACCGCGCCCGTCGGCGCTGAAAGCTATGACGTATACAGAAAAGCTGTCGGTGAAGAAAACTTCACGAAAATCGAGGCGTCTTACACGTCGACGCTTCTGGCCGATACGGGCCTGACGCCCAACCGGCAGTACAGCTACTATATCGTCGCGAAAAATACGAGCGGCGAATCTGCGGCAAGCGATACGGTATCCAGGTACACGTATGCAGCGGTGCCCGGAATCGGCTCTTCAAATTCCGGAGACACCAACAACCTGACCATAGACCCGGTCGGGAACCCGCAGTCGGAATCCGCCGCCAACCCGGACGGCACGGGGTATTTCATACAGTATTCCACCGATGACGGTACGACATGGGAAAATTTCGGGGATTGGATCTACTACCTGACGCCGCAGCATCAGGATATTTCCTCCGGCCTGACATACAGCTATCGCGTCAAGGCCGTTAACGGAGACGGGGTCGAGACGGCATACAGCGGGACGGCCAGCGCGCGCTCCAACGAGGACCCGGTCATAACCGTCCTGACGCCGGCGGAAGACATCTACCGTTCCGCTGTTTCGGGATACACCGGATTCACCCTTACGGGTACGGTGGCGGACGACGACAGCGACGTTGTCACGGTTACAGCAACGATAGACGGCGTTGCCAAAAAGACGGTGGTCAACGCCACGCCCGAGGGCGTCCCATGGTCGCTTTCGTGGGATATCGCGACGGATACCATTTCAGAAAGTACCTACAGCTCGATTGCCGTAAACGGCAGCGACGGGTTTGGCGGTAACGGGACAGCAAACTGGGGCCAGCTTCTGTATGTGGACAGGTCCGGGCCGGCACTGCCGGTCATTACTGCCAATACCAACTGGACCAACGCCGACTCGGTTCCTGTGACCATTGCAGATGGTGCGGACACCGTAGCGGGCGCGGACTTCACGCAGTATAAACTCAGCGGCGCGACGGAATCCGACTGGACGACCTATGAAGGAGCGTTTTCCGTTACAGCCGCAGGGGAGACGACCGTAACGGCCAGGACGACGGACGCGGTCGGCAATATCGGCGCGGAGCAGACCGCCGTGATAAAAATCGACCGTACGGCGCCCGTCGGCGGATCCGTCCTGATATACGCTACGGACGGAACGCCCGGATTCACCAGCAGCCAGATCATCAATCTCGTCATTTCAGCCGCGGATTCCGGCGGAGCTGGCAGTACGCCCAGCGAAATGCAGATCAGCAACAGTGAAGACTTTTCGGAATCCACATGGGAAACATATACCGCCAACCGCGATAACTGGTCTTTATCCGCCGGGGACGGCAATAAGACCGTGTATGTCCGGTTCCGCGACGCGGTAGGCAATATAAGTCCGGTCATCAGCGGTACGGCTGTCATGGACGGCGCGCCGCCGACGATTGAGATTTCTTCGCCCTCGCGGTTCAGCGCCAGAAAAGGCATGACGGTGACGTATGAGCTGACCATCAATGAAGAATGCACCCTGACGGGCATCAACAGCGGCGATACGTCAAAGATCGAGATCACCACGGCCGGCAGCTTTTCCGAGGCGGATATCACCGCGATTACATCCGGCGTGACCGTCACCGATGTGGACGCAACCCACCGGACCGTCACTATCCAGATACCGGCGGGACTGAGCGAATCGGAAGGGACCATCGGCATTAGGATCCTTGCCGGCGCGGCCGAGGACTCGGCGGGCAATTTATCCGCCTTGACCGTCGGCAACGCGTCCTTCGTGATCGATACGATCCCGCCGAACAATCAGAATGTACTTTTCCCGGCGAGCGTTACGGTCCAGGGCGGACAGGGCGTAAACCTGGCAGCCTGCTCGGAGGACTGCGAAGGCGGCTATGACAGCGACAGCGTCCGGTTTACCTCCGTAAGCCTTTACGGCACGGGCTATGACGGCGCCGACCCGGCGGACGGGACCACCATTACATCCACGCACGGGCGGTCTACCGTTATCAACGCGCCTACGGAGCCGGGAACATATTACCTGTACGTGATCGACGCCGCGGGAAATATCTCGAGTGCGTCAACAGCCGTGCTGACGGTCAAAAACGACGGGCCGACACTGGCGATCACGGGTCCATCTGAAACAAATGTCAAAAGCGACAGCTCCGTTGAATATATCGTGACGTACAGCGCGGATACGACGAGTATCACGCTGGCAGCGGCCGACGTGGCGCTTGTCACGACGGGCACGGCCAACGCGTACGTAAGCGTTTCCGATGTGGACGGGCAGCCGCTGCAGAAGAGAGTTACCTTGTCCAACCTCATGGGCGAGGGGACGGTATGCATCCGGATCGCCGCCGGCAGCGCGGCGGACCTTCAGGGCAATCCCGCTTTGAATTCGGATATCAGCGATCCGGTCACGGTGGACAATACGGCGCCTTCCGTTACGGAGCTGAGCTTCCTGTCGGACAACGACACGGATACCGCGTACGCGCATAAAGGAAATACGCTGACCCTGCAGTTTGCTGCCGATGAAGAATTAAATGCGGCTACCGGTACGATAGGTGAGGCCCTCGTCACGTTTGCCAGGACAACGATCGACGGCGGTCAGTCCGTCTGGACGTCCACGTATCCGATACCGGCCGACACGGCGATGGAGGACGGCAGCCAGGTTACGTTCACCATTGTGATGACGGACCTCGCCGGCAATACGGCCGGGACCGTCACCGAGGCGGACACGTCGGATTCCGTAACGCTTGATTTCACCAGCCCGGTCCTGACCATTACCGGCGATACGGACGCCCTTGGCCGGTACAATGACGGCGTGACCGTCACCTTCAACGAAGGGACCTGCGTGCTGAAAAACACCGACACAGGCGAAGAAAACGTTGTTGAATCCGGTGCGGTCGTGTATGACGAAGGAAACTTCACCGTAACGGTGACCGATTCGGCGGGCTTTACGTCGCAGGAAACCTTCACGATTTCCTACGGCAACAATGTTCTCACGCAGGACATCGCGGCGCTTGAGATCGGATACGCCGACGGCGACAGCGCCGGGAGCGTGACGCAGAATATCACGTTGCCGATGCTAAGCGGTTCGGGCGCCGATGTTACCTGGGAAATCGTTTCCGGGACGGCCGTGTCCCTTGCCGGAATCGATTCGGAAGCAACGGCTTCTTATGAAGCGGCCGTCACGCGTCCCAATCATGACGCCGACGACGCGGCCGTCGTCCTTAAAGCGTCGATTACGGTTGACGGACTGACGGAAGAAAAGACATTTACGCTGACGATCAAGAAACAATCGGACGACTCCGACGGGCTCGGCGACGTCCGGGATGACGCGGAATACGCCCGGATTACATACGCGTACGGGGACAGCCAAAATTCAGTCACACAGGATATAGCGCTGAGCGCCATAGGACTGCTGCACGGCTCCGCTCTGACCTGGGCTTCCGACAGCGAGAATATTGTGATAGCCGAAACGGCGGCGGGCGGCGCGTTTACCGGCACGGTGACGCAGCCGGCGCTCGGCGAGCCCGATGTCACCGTAACGCTTACCGTGACGGCGACGGATCCGGAAGACGCCGAAAAGACGGCGGAACAGACCTTTGTCCTTACGGTTAAGGCCATTGAGCTCACAGACTCCGAAAAGGCGTCTGAAGACTATGAACACGTGGACGTTACCTACGCGGAAGGGGACAGCGCCGACAGCGTAACGCAGGACCTGACGTTTGCCGCGGACGTCCCTAACGGCAGCACGGTGACATGGACAAGCAGCAATACGGACTATGTTTCCAATACCGGCGTTGTCACGCGGCCGGCCGAGGATGCGGGCAACAAGGACGTGACGATCACCGCGACGATTACAAACGGCACCGCAACGATCACGAAGACCTTCAGCGTGACCGTTGCCCGCGCCGACGAACTGAGCGAATCGGATGCCCTTACTCAGGATGTCAATGCTCTTGAGATCGGTTATTACGGCAGCGATTCGGCGGCAAGCGTCACAACGCACGTGACGCTGCCGACAAGCGGCGCGCAGGGCAGCGTGATCACTTGGGCGTCGGATAATGCGGCCATCGCCTCAGACGGAACGGTACTGCGCAGCGCGGACGGCGACGTCGCGGTGACGCTGACCGCGACCGTCACAAACGGGGAAGAGCAGGATATGAAAACGTTTAATCTTACCGTCAAGCAAACCAATGACGACGACATACTGCAGCAGATTTCAGACGACACGGATACCCTGTGTATCGTATATGCCGACGGGGACAACCAGCAGTCCGTAACGCAGGATCTGATCCTGCGTACGGCCGGGGCCAACGGCTGTACCATAGAATGGGCCAGCAGCAACGCGGCGGTGGTCGCGCCGGACGGAACCGTCACGGCTCCTAACGGAGATGTGACCGTTACGCTCACGGCTACGGTCAAGAAATACTCGGATTCGATCGGCTACTGGGTCAACCGGACAAAAGAGTTCACGGTCGTCGTATCGCAGGAAGGGAACATGGCCGTACAGCGTGACCTCGACGATATAGAGATCGGCTACGCCGCCGGCGACAGTGCCGCGAGCGTGACGGCGTCTATGTATCTGGCGACGGCCGGCAGCACCGGATGCGTTATCACATGGACCTCCAGCAATACCGGCTATGTGACGACGACCGGCAAGGTGATCAGGCCGGGACCGGACGACAACGATAAAAAGATCACACTGACCGCAACGATCACGAACACGCTGACCGGCGAGTCGAAGAACAAGGTGTTTGATATCACCGTCAAGAAAATGACGGATAGAGACGCCGTGGAATACGCGGCGCGCAAGCTGACGATAGACGAAGCGTTCAGCTTCTCCGGCAGCGATATATGGGAAAGCGTCACCGACCTGTTCCTGATGCTGAACTCCGGAGCGTACGATACGAGCATAACTTGGACGTCCGGCAACCCGGGTGTGATCACGATCAGCGATACCATCCAGGACGGCAAACAGGTGGCTAACGTTACGCGGCCAACGGGCGGCGACGTGAACGTCATCCTCACAGCCACGATAACGCGCAACTCAACGACGGTCACAAAGAATTACCTGCTGGTCGTCAAGGAAGAGGGCTCCACGAAGACCACGATACGTGAAACCCAGGTAGGCATCAATTACGAGCTGTCGACAGATTCGGACAACGACCAGCTGCCGGCATACCGCACGACCGTTACGCAAAACGGTGAGCAGCAGTATATCGACACCGCGATTTTCGAACCGGACGTGGTCGACGGACTGGTAAGCGGAATGAACCCGGGCGGGGACGAGGAAAGCAGGACCGTATCGGTCAACATGCCGCTTTTGGGCGACGAAGGCAGCGGCGACCGTACGGATGAGCAGGCCGTTGAGGTCCCGGCGGATGTTATGAATACGCTGTCGGAACACAATGCCCAGCTGCAGATCAACTCCGGTTTCGCGGATATCACGGTTCCTTCAGGCTCGATCAGCAATCTGGCCGGCTCGGGCGCCGATCTATACTTCCGGATCAACCCGATTGAAGACGGCGAGGATCAGGAAGCGATTGAGAATGCCGCCGTTATAAAGCTTGGCTCGGATTCATCCATGATCGGCGTTCCGCTTATGATAGAGACCAATTACACGGAAGCGACGTATGTGACCATTCCATTCGGAGACGCCGGGATCACCAACTACGACGGCCTGAAGATATATATATCCCACAGCGACGGGACGGAAGAGATATTGACAGGGACACTCGTCTACAGGGAAGGCAGCGCGACGCCTTACGGGATACAGTTCCTGATTACCAGATTCAGCGAGTTCCAGATCGTTGAGACGCCGGTAGCAGCTGCAATTGGCGGCGGTGGCGGCGGTTCAGGTGACGAGGATTCGTCCGGCGGAACTACGGCCAGCGGAAGCGAGATCGAAGAAAGCTTCAAATCCGGCGGCAGCTACACCGTGGAAGGCACGGGTGCGCTGAAAGCCGAGTTCGAGGCCGGGGATATCGATCTGGAAGACCTTTATAAAGGCCTCGGAAGTGGCGCTTCCGGAGAAAATGTGGACATCACGTTCACGCTCGGCGGTCAGGACACCGAAGGCGCGGAACGCACCGGCGGGATTCTGAGCGCGGCAGGCCTGAGTATGGTTGGTACGCCGTTCACGCTGGGCGTGGAAGCGGCCTACGACGGAAACACAGTTGCGTTTACGGCGTTTGAAGACTATGTGGACATCCTTGTCCCGCTTGAAGACGGCCAGCAGATCACAACAGCCGTACGCGTCGGGGAAGACGGTTCGATCATACATATCCCCACCGAAGTGATCACCTTAGAAGGCGCGTATTACGCCAGTATCCACACGCTGGTACCCGGCACGTTCGCTTTGATCTGGAATCCGGTGGAGATGGACGACGTTAAAGGGCACTGGGCGGCTGAGGATGTCAACGATATGGCCTCGCGGCTTGTGGTCGAAGGCGTCGGCGGCAATATGTTCAGTCCGGACAAAGATATAACAAGAGCGGAATTCGCGGCGATACTGGTGCGCGCGCTCGGACTGCTTCGCGGTGTCGGCGATGAGAGCTTTAACGATGTGAGCAGCGGAGACTGGTACTGCGAGTATATCGAGACCGCCGTCTACTACGGGCTCATTCTCGGATACGGCGACGGGCGCTTCGGGCCGAACGATACCATCACGCGCGAGCAGGCGATGACGATGCTGCTGCGGGCGATGTCTCTGACGGGCCTGGATACATCGATACCGGCAGGCGCGTCGGATGCGCTTTCCGACTTCACGGATTCCGGAGAGCTTTCGGACTACGCCGTTCCGGGCGCGGCCGGCTGTGTTGGCACAGGCGTCATCCTCGGCATGGATGAAGACGGCAGCATACTTTCACCAAAGACGTTCATCACGCGGGCGCAGGCCGCAGCGACGGTGCGCCGTCTCCTTCAGTACTCCGCAATGATAGACTAACCAGCATAAAAAGAGATGCGTTAAAAACAAGTCCATTGAAAATACGGAATACGGGAGGATGACATGATGAGAAAAAACTTCAGAAAACTGCTACATATCGTTTTGTCGGTATGTTTGTTCATCAGCTTGATCCCGTCGCTGATTATTCAGGCTTCCGCGCTGACAATCAGCGGCGTAGACGGGAACGTGACGTATACGAAATCCGGCAGCCCCGTGCTTATCGATTCGAATATGGCTTTCGACGGCGCTGTAAGCGGTACGTTTATCGAGATCAACCCGACACAGGGCTTTACGTCCGGAGACGCCCTCGCGATCATTTCTGATGGTGACCCGAACGCATCCGGGGCGATCTCGATATACGGCGATACCGTCTATCAGGGGACCGGCTCGGGAAAGAAAGCCGTCGCGACCGTTGACTCGTACTATGACGGGACGAACGGCAAGGCGCTGCGGTTTAACTTCGAGGCGTCGTTCGTAAACGGCGATTTCAGCCAGAGCATCAATACCGGCTGGACGCCCACCAACGCGCTTTACCCGATGAGCGGTGATACGCCTAGCAGTATATCGACGAATATCGGTATATCAGGCGGTATGGTCATGATGACAATAAGCGGTAGTGTTACCACCGGCTATGGGACTGCCCACGGGCCTTCTATCACGAGCGACACGTTTCAGGCAAATGCGGGCGACGCCGTCTCGGTCTATCTGCAGGCCATAAAAGGGAGTGACCAGTACGATGTCTACGGTTATTTGAAAAATACCAGCTCGGGCGCTCTTACGCAGCTGTTCTATAAACGCGGGGACAGTTATGCCGGAACCGTAAGCGGGACCATTCCGTCTACGGGTACGTGGCAGTTCCTGTTTATCTGCGGAACATATGACAAGACGGGCGGAAGAGCGGTCGGCTCCACGATGTACATAGACAACGTGACGCTGGAGTCCGCGCAGCTTGATCAGACGCTGGCCAATAGCATCATTCAGCACGTGGGCTTTTCCACGACGACCGGCACGGTGACCTCCTCGGTGCGGCAGTGGAACGTCCGCTACGGCACGACCACCTCGCCCAGCACCTCAAGCGGCACCGGAACGATCAACTTGAAGCTCGCGCCGCCGACAAGCGCAGCGTTTAACGCCGGCATCAACACCATCGGGATGAGCTATTCGGCCTCGGGCGCGCAGAGCTACGATATCTATAATGTGGATTTGGGAACCACGGCGTACGGTCAGAGTTCGTCCTATACGGACAGCGGGCTGACGCCCAATACGCTGTACAGGTATCAGATCAAATCCAAAAACGCGGGCGTGGATCTGGATTCGGATTACAGCGCGGTATTTTCCGAATACACGTTAGCGGCGGTACCCGGGATAACGGTAGAGAACCAGGCGTATGAACACGGAAAGAACGACTGGACGATCGCGGCGAACGGGAACCCTGCGGGAACGACGTACCGGGTGCTGTACTCAACGGACAACGCAAACTGGGGCACGGCGTATCAGGGGACAGCCACGACGGGGACGCATTCGGGACTGTCGGAAGACACGAGGTATTACTACAAGGCATACGCGGTGAATGGGGACAATATCGCGAGCAGCTACAGCGGCACGGTGACGGCGAAGACGAACGACTGCCCGGTGATAACGGGTCTGAGCCCGACGCTGGATATCTACCGGTCGGAGGTGACGGGTCATACGACGGTCACATTGTCGGGGACGGTGACGGACCACGACAACGACACGGTGACGGTGACGGCGACGGCAAACGGCGCAGAGCGCAGCACTGCGGTGAGCGCGACGGAGTGGGGGGCGTCATGGAGCCTGAGCTGGGACGTGATCAATGACGCATTCGCCGAGGCGACGTTCACGGGGATCGGCATAACGGCAAACGACGGGACCGGGAAAGACAACGCCGGCTCAAGCGTGACATGGGCAAAGACGCTTTACGTAGACAAGACGCCGCCGGCATCGCCGGCCGTCACGAACAACACGGCGTGGACGAACGCGGCGAGCGTAACGGTGACGATGACAAACGGAGCCGATACGGGCGACGTGGTGACGGGAGCCGATTATACGAAGTACCGGTACCGGACGGTGGATGCGGACGATACCAGTATCGTCCTGAGCGACTGGACGTCATGGACGACGTATACGGGCGCGTTCAACATCACGGCGGCGGGCATCACGACGATCGAAGCGGTGACGGTGGACAAGGCGGGGAACGAGAGCACAGCGGCGGCGTCCGTCGTGAAAATCGACCGGACGGACCCGGTAGGCGGGAGCTTCACGCTGAAAGCCACGTATGAGGACCTGTACGACAATATTACATACACGCGCGGCCAGACGGTAAATCTGACGGAAATCAGCGCGAGCGAATCGGGCGGCGACCAGCTGGAGACGGCGCCGACGACGATGGAGATCAGCAACAGCGCCGACTTCACCGTCAGCTCAGGCTGGGTGACATACGGCAGCGAATACAACGGCTGGGTACTGACGCCGGGCGACGGGGAGAAGACGGTATATATCCGGTTTAAAGACAGCGTAGGCAACGTGAGCGCGGCGATAACGGATACGATCATCTACGACGGGACAGCGCCCGTGATCGCGATATCGGCGCCGTCGCGGTACGCGGCGAAGTGCGGCCTGAGCGTGAGCTATACGCTGACGGTGGACGACGCGGCGGCGGCGCTGCACGGGATTAACGCGGTCGACGCGAGCTATGTGACCCTGAGCGCGACGGGAACGGTGGAGGCAAAGGCGGAAGTCATGCCCGACTGGATCAGCATAGAAGACATAGACGGAACGCACCGGCGCGTAACGATCACGCTGCCGGCGGACCTGGTGGAGGAAGGCACGATTGCCATAACGGTCAGCACGGCGGCGGCAATCGACCCGGCGGGCAACGAATCGGAAGCGGTGCCGGGGAACTTCTCGTTCAACGTGGATTCAACGCCGCCGACGCATCAGGACGCGCTGTTCACAGCGGATCTGACGATTGCGGGCGGCGGGGCAGTGACGCTGGCGATACCGTCATCGGACTGCGAAGGCGGACAGGACGGCGACAGCGTGCGGTTCGCGCCCGTGGGCTACGACGGGACTGCGCCGGCAAACGGCGCGACGATCACGTCGACGCACGGGAAATCCGCGACGATCATAGCGCCGACGACGGAAGGTACCTACAAGCTTTACATCATAGACGAGGCGGGGAACATATCGGAGGCGTCGTCCGCGACGCTGACGGTGAAGAACCTGGGTCCGGCGATCACGATTGAGGGCCCGAGCGCGCAGTACGTACAGGCGGCGGACTCGGTGGAATATATCGTAACGTACAGCGCGGACACGGCGAACATTACGCTTGGCCAGATGGACGTAACGCTTGAGACGACGGGGACGGCCAACGCGTATGTGAGCGTAAGCGAGATAGCGGGGGAGCCGCTGCAGCGGAAGATCACGCTCAGTAACCTGATGGGCGAAGGGACGGTAGCGGTCCGGATCGCGGAAGGCAGCGCGACGGACGATATCGGGAACCCGGCGGCATCGTACATGTCGGCGACGGCGGTGACGGTGGACAATACGGCCCCGGTGGTGACGAGCGTATCGGTAAGCGCGTCGAACGCTGACCCGGCGTATGCAAAAGAAGGGGACACCATCACGGTAACGCTGGGCACGAACGAAGTTATCGCGCCGCCGGAAGTGCTGATCAACGGGCGCGGCACGACAGTCATATCCGACCCGGAGGGGACGGGCTGGGCGGCCGGTTATACGATCCCGGCGGGTACGATGATGACGGAAGGCGCTGTGACGATATCGATCGTGGCGACGGACCGGGCGGGGAACACAGCCGGCTCGGTGACGGCGACGACGGACGCCTCGAGCGTGACGACGGACTTTACGGCGCCTGAGATCACCCTGACGGGCGATATGGACGCATCGCAAACGTACTACACGGGAGATATCACGGTGACGTTTGACAGCGGCACGGCAGAGCTTGAGAATCTGACGACCGGCGCGGTGACGGGCATCGTTTCGGGCGGCGTTGTGAACACGGCGGGCAGTTATGAGCTGACGGTGACGGACGCGGCGGGCAACGCG
Organism: uncultured Sporobacter sp.; assembly: GCA_963663605.2. Lineage (GTDB taxonomy): Bacteria > Bacillota > Clostridia > Oscillospirales > Oscillospiraceae > Sporobacter. The sequence goes on along the minus strand of CAXXVF010000002.1, from coordinate 1,094,616 downwards.
GCGCAGGAGACCTTCATCCTGTCGCAGGATTACTTTGACGTCATGAGCGACCGGGAGGCGCTGGAGATCATATACGCGGCGGGCGACAGCGCCGGGAGCGTGACGCGGGACGTAACGCTCCCGACGTCGGGCGGCGCGGGCAGCAGCATCAGCTGGGAGGTCACAAGCGGCACGGCGGTAGCGGTGGACGAAAGCGGAGACCCGGACGCAGGGATTGTAACAAGGCCGGCGTCGGGGACTCCGGACGCATCGGTGGTCTTAAAGGCAACGATAGAAAAGAGCGGTTTCAGCACGACGAAGACGTTTAATCTGACGGTGCTCGCGCAGAGCGGCGATACGCCGGAGGAAAAAGCGGAAGACGACGCGGCAAGCGCGGTGATACGGTACGCTGAGGGCGACAGCCAAGTCAGCGTAACGCAGGACATCGGCCTGTCCGGCACAGGCGCGCTGCACGGGTCGGAGATGAGCTGGAGCTGCGAGAGTCCGTACGTGACGATCAGCGAAACGGCGGAAGAGGGATATTACGCGGTTTCGGTGACGCGGCCGGCGTATGAAGACGGCGACGCAGCGGTGACGCTGACGGTAACGGCGGCGCTGACGGAAGGGACCGGAGAAGGCGCGGTGACCGGGACGTCGGAGCAGACGGTCACGATAACGATCAAGAAGCAGGACGGTTCGTCGGCGCTGAAGGCCGAAACGGACGCGGACGCGGCGTATATCACATATCAGGGCGAGGACAGCGCGGAAGCGGTGCGCCAGGACATAACATTGGTATTCACCGGGGCTGAGGGCAGCGCCGGCGTATGGAGCAGCAGCGACACGGACGTCATTGCCGTTGCGGGAGATACAGGGGCGGTTGCAAGGCCGTCCGAAGAAGACGGGAACGCTGCGGTAACGATCACGCTGACGGTGACGAACGGCGAAGCGGAAACGACGCGCACGTTTGAACTGACAGTGGTGGCGCAGTCCGAGTCGCCCGAGCAGGATGAAGCGGACGTGCAAAACGATGCGGACGCGCTGGCGATCATCTACAGGGGCGCCGATACGAAAGACAGCGTTACGACGCACCTGATCCTGCCGGTCACAGGCGACAATGGCTCGACGGTCACATGGACAAGCAGCAACGCGGCCGTATCCGGCAACGGTACGGTGACGCGCAGCGCGGCGGGGGATGTGGTTGTGACGCTGACGGCGACGGTGACGAAGGGCGAAGCGGCGGCAACGCGGGCGTTCACGGTGAAGGTCATAAAGATGCCGCTGACGCTGCTCGAGCAGCTGGGCGCGGACGCGGATGCGCTGATCATAGAATACCTTGAAGGCGACAGCGCGGACAGCGTGACGGGCGCTCTGACGCTGATGAGCGCGGGTGCAAACGGCTGCACGATCACATGGATGTCGGACAACCCGGCAGTCATCACAGCGGACGGAAGCGTGACGCGGCCTGCCGAGACGGTGCAGGTGACGATTACCGCCGCAGTCGAGAAGGAAGGCTTCATCATCTACAGGGAATTCACCCTCACCGTCACAGCGCCGTAATAGCGCACACAAGGCGCGAAAGAGAAGTTTTAGCGGAATGATTGCATAAAAAATTAAACAAACCATTGCTTTGGAGTGAAAAAAATGAACATGGCTGACAAGCGTGCTTGTTTATCAAAACCAAAAAAGGCAGGTGCTGAAATGAACAGGAAAGCAGGAATAATGAAAAGACTAAAATTTCTGATACTGTCGGCCGTGTTTATTCTTACGACGGTGCTGACGGAACCGTTTCTGTCGCCATTGGCTGCCGATCTGGCGCTGACGCTGCATAACAACAACTACAACGCCACGGCCCGGGGCTGGCAGGTCGTCGATGCTTCGCTTACCCTGACGGGGTCGGGAGATGTTACGGGCGCGAAGGTGTATTTCGGAAGCAATTTCGTTGCTAATCAGGATTACCTGTCCTGCACGTCGGTAGGGAATATAAGCGGCTATTATAACGGTTCGACCGGGATCCTGACGGTGTCCGGTACGGACAGTATCGCAAATTATCAGACGTTTTTGCGGCAGGTCAAATACTACAACGCTTCCGCGACCAGCGGGACGAAGACCATATACATGTCGGTCAACCAGGGCAGCACCAGCACCTATTACTACAGCGGCACGGGCCATTTCTACGAATACGTATCTTCGCCGGGGATCACATGGGACGACGCAAAAACGGCTGCCGGAGACCATACCGTTAGCGCAAACGGAACAACATATAACGGTTATCTTACAACCATAACAACCAGTGGTGAAAACAGCTTTGTCGCTGAAAAATGCGCCGGAGACGGCTGGATTGGCGCAAGCGACAACGCAACATATAACGGGGGATACGGTGAGAATTACTGGTTCTGGGTAACGGGACCGGAGGCGGGCGATTATTTTTGGTACGGTTTATCCGGTGGTTCCGTCCAAAACGGCATGTATAACAACTGGCACAGCGGCGAACCAAACAACGCTGACACAAGGGATTCGGATGGCGAAGACTACGCGCATATGTATACCAACGACGGAAGCTGGAACGACTATTCAGGTTTTAACTCAAGCATTGCCGGCTATCTGGTGGAGTACGGGGACAGCTACATAAATCTTACGTCCTCCTCGGTCGGCAGCTGTACGATTACACTCATTACCACGCCGGGATCTGTTTCCCTGTCGGCTTCACCCGCGTCGACCACGGGCATGAACCTGTCATGGTCGGCGTCAAATACGGATACATACACGCTGTACAGGGACGGCGGCGCTATTTTGTCCGGCACAACGGCCGCGGGTTATACCGATACCGGATTGGGCGTCAATACGCAGCATAATTATTCCGTGACCGCCACAAATACGGCGGGCTCCTCTTACAGTTCGACCGTATACAAATACACGTTGGCGGCGGTACCGGGGATAACGGCAGAGAACCAGGCGTATGAACACGGTAAGAACGACTGGACGATCGCGGCGAACGGGAACCCTGCGGGAACGACGTACTGGGTGCTGTACTCAACGGACAACGCAAACTGGGGCACGGCGTATCAGGGGACAGCCACCTCGGGGACGCATTCGGGACTTTCGGAAGACACGAGGTATTACTACAAGGCATACGCGGTGAATGGGGACAATATCGCGAGCAGCTACAGCGGCACGGTGACGGCGAAGACGAACGACTGCCCGGTGATAACGGGTCTGAGCCCGACGCTGGATATCTACCGGTCGGAGGTGACGGGTCATACGACGGTCACATTGTCGGGGACGGTGACGGACCACGACAACGACACGGTGACGGTGACGGCGACGGCAAACGGCGCAGAGCGCAGCACTGCGGTGAGCGCGACGGAGTGGGGGGCGTCATGGAGCCTGAGCTGGGACGTGATCAATGACGCATTCGCCGAGGCGACGTTCACGGGGATCGGCATAACGGCAAACGACGGGACCGGGAAAGACAACGCCGGCTCAAGCGTGACATGGGCAAAGACGCTTTACGTAGACAAGACGCCGCCGGCATCGCCGGCCGTCACGAACAACACGGCGTGGACGAACGCGGCGAGCGTAACGGTGACGATGACAAACGGAGCCGATACGGGCGACGTGGTGACGGGAGCCGATTATACGAAGTACCGGTACCGGACGGTGGATGCGGACGATACCAGTATCGTCCTGAGCGACTGGACGTCATGGACGACGTATACGGGCGCGTTCAACATCACGGCGGCGGGCATCACGACGATCGAAGCGGTGACGGTGGACAAGGCGGGGAACGAGAGCACAGCGGCGGCGTCCGTCGTGAAAATCGACCGGACGGACCCGGTAGGCGGGAGCTTCACGCTGAAAGCCACGTATGAGGACCTGTACGACAATATTACATACACGCGCGGCCAGACGGTAAATCTGACGGAAATCAGCGCGAGCGAATCGGGCGGCGACCAGCTGGAGACGGCGCCGACGACGATGGAGATCAGCAACAGCGCCGACTTCACCGTCAGCTCAGGCTGGGTGACATACGGCAGCGAATACAACGGCTGGGTACTGACGCCGGGCGACGGGGAGAAGACGGTATATATCCGGTTTAAAGACAGCGTAGGCAACGTGAGCGCGGCGATAACGGATACGATCATCTACGACGGGACAGCGCCCGTGATCGCGATATCGGCGCCGTCGCGGTACGCGGCGAAGTGCGGCCTGAGCGTGAGCTATACGCTGACGGTGGACGACGCGGCGGCGGCGCTGCACGGGATTAACGCGGTCGACGCGAGCTATGTGACCCTGAGCGCGACGGGAACGGTGGAGGCAAAGGCGGAAGTCATGCCCGACTGGATCAGCATAGAAGACATAGACGGAACGCACCGGCGCGTAACGATCACGCTGCCGGCGGACCTGGTGGAGGAAGGCACGATTGCCATAACGGTCAGCACGGCGGCGGCAATCGACCCGGCGGGCAACGAATCGGAAGCGGTGCCGGGGAACTTCTCGTTCAACGTGGATTCAACGCCGCCGACGCATCAGGACGCGCTGTTCACAGCGGATCTGACGATTGCGGGCGGCGGGGCAGTGACGCTGGCGATACCGTCATCGGACTGCGAAGGCGGACAGGACGGCGACAGCGTGCGGTTCGCGCCCGTGGGCTACGACGGGACTGCGCCGGCAAACGGCGCGACGATCACGTCGACGCACGGGAAATCCGCGACGATCATAGCGCCGACGACGGAAGGTACCTACAAGCTTTACATCATAGACGAGGCGGGGAACATATCGGAGGCGTCGTCCGCGACGCTGACGGTGAAGAACCTGGGTCCGGCGATCACGATTGAGGGCCCGAGCGCGCAGTACGTACAGGCGGCGGACTCGGTGGAATATATCGTAACGTACAGCGCGGACACGGCGAACATTACGCTTGGCCAGATGGACGTAACGCTTGAGACGACGGGGACGGCCAACGCGTATGTGAGCGTAAGCGAGATAGCGGGGGAGCCGCTGCAGCGGAAGATCACGCTCAGTAACCTGATGGGCGAAGGGACGGTAGCGGTCCGGATCGCGGAAGGCAGCGCGACGGACGATATCGGGAACCCGGCGGCATCGTACATGTCGGCGACGGCGGTGACGGTGGACAATACGGCCCCGGTGGTGACGAGCGTATCGGTAAGCGCGTCGAACGCTGACCCGGCGTATGCAAAAGAAGGGGACACCATCACGGTAACGCTGGGCACGAACGAAGTTATCGCGCCGCCGGAAGTGCTGATCAACGGGCGCGGCACGACAGTCATATCCGACCCGGAGGGGACGGGCTGGGCGGCCGGTTATACGATCCCGGCGGGTACGATGATGACGGAAGGCGCTGTGACGATATCGATCGTGGCGACGGACCGGGCGGGGAACACAGCCGGCTCGGTGACGGCGACGACGGACGCCTCGAGCGTGACGACGGACTTTACGGCGCCTGAGATCACCCTGACGGGCGATATGGACGCATCGCAAACGTACTACACGGGAGATATCACGGTGACGTTTGACAGCGGCACGGCAGAGCTTGAGAATCTGACGACCGGCGCGGTGACGGGCATCGTTTCGGGCGGCGTTGTGAACACGGCGGGCAGTTATGAGCTGACGGTGACGGACGCGGCGGGCAACGCGGCGCAGGAGACCTTCATCCTGTCGCAGGATTACTTTGACGTCATGAGCGACCGGGAGGCGCTGGAGATCATATACGCGGCGGGCGACAGCGCCGGGAGCGTGACGCGGGACGTAACGCTCCCGACGTCGGGCGGCGCGGGCAGCAGCATCAGCTGGGAGGTCACAAGCGGCACGGCGGTAGCGGTGGACGAAAGCGGAGACCCGGACGCAGGGATTGTAACAAGGCCGGCGTCGGGGACTCCGGACGCATCGGTGGTCTTAAAGGCAACGATAGAAAAGAGCGGTTTCAGCACGACGAAGACGTTTAATCTGACGGTGCTCGCGCAGAGCGGCGATACGCCGGAGGAAAAAGCGGAAGACGACGCGGCAAGCGCGGTGATACGGTACGCTGAGGGCGACAGCCAAGTCAGCGTAACGCAGGACATCGGCCTGTCCGGCACAGGCGCGCTGCACGGGTCGGAGATGAGCTGGAGCTGCGAGAGTCCGTACGTGACGATCAGCGAAACGGCGGAAGAGGGATATTACGCGGTTTCGGTGACGCGGCCGGCGTATGAAGACGGCGACGCAGCGGTGACGCTGACGGTAACGGCGGCGCTGACGGAAGGGACCGGAGAAGGCGCGGTGACCGGGACGTCGGAGCAGACGGTCACGATAACGATCAAGAAGCAGGACGGTTCGTCGGCGCTGAAGGCCGAAACGGACGCGGACGCGGCGTATATCACATATCAGGGCGAGGACAGCGCGGAAGCGGTGCGCCAGGACATAACATTGGTATTCACCGGGGCTGAGGGCAGCGCCGGCGTATGGAGCAGCAGCGACACGGACGTCATTGCCGTTGCGGGAGATACAGGGGCGGTTGCAAGGCCGTCCGAAGAAGACGGGAACGCTGCGGTAACGATCACGCTGACGGTGACGAACGGCGAAGCGGAAACGACGCGCACGTTTGAACTGACAGTGGTGGCGCAGTCCGAGTCGCCCGAGCAGGATGAAGCGGACGTGCAAAACGATGCGGACGCGCTGGCGATCATCTACAGGGGCGCCGATACGAAAGACAGCGTTACGACGCACCTGATCCTGCCGGTCACAGGCGACAATGGCTCGACGGTCACATGGACAAGCAGCAACGCGGCCGTATCCGGCAACGGTACGGTGACGCGCAGCGCGGCGGGGGATGTGGTTGTGACGCTGACGGCGACGGTGACGAAGGGCGAAGCGGCGGCAACGCGGGCGTTCACGGTGAAGGTCATAAAGATGCCGCTGACGCTGCTCGAGCAGCTGGGCGCGGACGCGGATGCGCTGATCATAGAATACCTTGAAGGCGACAGCGCGGACAGCGTGACGGGCGCTCTGACGCTGATGAGCGCGGGTGCAAACGGTTGCACGATCACATGGATGTCGGACAACCCGGCAGTCATCACAGCGGACGGAAGCGTGACGCGGCCTGCCGAGACGGTGCAGGTGACGATTACCGCCGCAGTCGAGAAGGAAGGCTTCATCATCTACAGGGAATTCACCCTCACCGTCACAGCGCCGTAATAGCGCGCGCGCGGCGCGAAATCATTCTTTTTGCAAGAGATTTAAATGAACCCATATCTAAAACGTCCTAAACATAAAATCCCGTAGCCGAAAAGGCCGCGGGATTTTATAGTTGATTTGAGGGAAACGTCTGAAAAAAGCCAAACAAGCGTTGTAGATAAGCACAAAAATAACACGCCTAAAATGTGCAAAGCGACAAAGTCGGCCTTGCTGTTTGACATATGTCGCAGTCATGGTTTTAATAATGTGCGGACATATACAGTACAAACCGTCAAGATATAGAACAAAGCGGATAACATAAGGAGAATAAAGATTTGGATTACAAGGTTTTATCAAAAAGGTTGAAGGATTTATTGAAGCTGAAAACAGAGGCTGTCGGTATAAAATTTCTAAACGACAATGCTGCTGTGTCCGGTTACAGCAGCGGGAATAAATATACTTTTTGCCAATTCATTATGAAGGCGCGCGAAGGGGAGAAGCTTCTGGCAACGGCGGACAATGTCGCCTGTGCCAACGGCGCCTCCGCGCTGGGATTCATCCCTGTGCCGGAAAAGCTTATGAACGGGGAGTTTTTATCCCGTTTGGGCAGCTTTCAAAAGGAAGGCGCTCAAAAGACTATGGAGCTGATGCCCCGCCTGCGGCAGAAACAGTATACAGGGATCGCGCTGGCGCCTCTGCCGGAGGTTGATTTCGATCCGGATATCATTGTTCTGGAAACCGTGCCGGAACATCTGATGTGGCTGGCGCTTGCCACTATCCATCAAAACGGCGGCAGGTTGGAATTCAGTTCGAGCGTTTCAAACGGCACCTGCGTCGACGCGACGGTCGTACCGTTTTTACAGCAGAAGCTCAATGTCAGTTTGGGGTGTTACGGATGCAGAAACGCCACAAGCATTCCGGACGAGCACCTCGTTGCCGGTTTTCCCGGCAGTCAGCTGCAGGATATACTGGACGCCCTTGAATCGATCAGTGAAAAAGCCATGCCCAGGACCCGCGAAAAAAGAGCTTATAACCGCTTGATCTCGAGCGTCTCTTCCTGAGCAGTTATTGAAGACAGATGCAATGCCGGGCGCAATAATATCGGGCAATGCAGCAGAACGCGGTCCGGATAAAGTCCGTAAAAAGGACAGACAAAAACCCTGCAACCGTTGCGGTTACAGGGTTTTGGTGCGAGAGATGGGACTTGAACCCACACGCCACAAGACACACGCCCCTCAAACGTGCCTGTCTACCTATTCCAGCACTCTCGCAAATAGTGCAGGCACTATTATAGTCACGGGGACGGGTTTTGTCAACAACTTATTTATGTATACTAAATTCTTTTATTCACGTATACAGCCCCAGTATCACGTTGGACGCGGCGTCGGCGAAATACCGCGCGGCGGCGAGCGCTTCGGAGAGCGTATTGCCGGTGCAGCCGATCTCAACGAGCATGGAGCCTGTCGTCGCCTGCTGGTTATAGCGGTATTCAGACAGCCATATCGGTTTCGCCAGCGACGGGTACAGGCTGTTCATTTCGTTTTGAAGCTTCAGCGCCAATTTGAGGTTTTCCTGCCAGCCCGGATGGCTTAAACCGGCGGAATCCGTACCCATCACGAGCATGATCTGCGCGCAGGTGCCGTCGCCGACCTGCGCGATCGTTTTATAGACCGTGCCGTCTTTGCCGTGTATGGCGTCTCGGTGCAGGTCAATGACGATTTTGATGCTCGGGTACGTATCCAGATACGACCGGATGGATTCGAAGGAACGGGCGTAGGAGCCCTGATAGCTTGGATAATCGTATACGTTTCGGTCATGTATGAACGCAATGCCCCGCTTGGCGAATTCGGATGACAGCTCGTCGCCCACACGGATGACGCTGTACTGCTTTTCCTGCGTCCGGTATGCGTCCGACGCTTCGTACTGATCGTCCCCGTCGGGCATATAGGCCTCGCTGCTGTGCGTATGTATGATGAGCACCGCCGGGTCGTCTCCGGAAAGCGATATGTTCAGCGGCTGGGCCATAAGCGCGTCGATATCGATGTCATAACCGGCATAATTGCTGATACTAAGACCCGACGGCTCGGCCGCCTCCGTGACGATATCCGGTGTGACGAAACTGTCCGGTTCGGCTTCGGTTTGCGCGTTTTGTTCATCCGGGGCGGACGATTCCTGCCCGGACTGGCCGATATTGTAATACAGGCCGGCGTCTTCCGCGGCGGCTCCTTCCGGCGCGCTTTCCGTTTCAGCCGGCGGTGACGGTACGAGCGCTTCAACGGCCGCGTCCGCATCGCTGTTTTGATACGGCTGGACGGTCCAGCGAAAGAGCGACTCCGAGAGGCTTCCGGCGCCGTCTTCGCCGCTTGGGCTTACCAGCTCGAAACCCAGCACGCCGCTTACAAAACGGTCGCTGGACATCAAAGAAGACATATACTGTTCAGAGCTGCCCGAGCCGATCGAGGACAGCAGCCGGACGCCGACGCATAAAACAAAAATCAGCGCCAGTCCTTTGATGGCAAGGGGCGCCTGTGCTGCCGATATACGTATTTTGCTTCTGCCGCTTTTGTGCAAGGCCCGTTCACCTCCTGGATCCGCTGAAACCGGCACGGGTTCTCTTAATTATATGACGGCCCGTTCGCCTATATGCCGTGTTGCCAACGCCGGTGCTTTGTGTTATGATGGCTGTCGGACTTTTTGCGCGAATCTGTTAAGAGGAAAAAGATATGAAAATAACCTATAAAACAAAAGGCACTTGTACACATACGATCGATCTGGAGATCGAAGACAACGTCGTCAAATCCGTCGATCTTTACGGCGGCTGTCCCGGCAATACGACGGGGATCAAGCAGCTCGTTACGGGGATGGACGCCAAAGAGGTCATAAAGCGCCTGCGCGGCGTCAAATGCGGCCGGAAGGACACATCCTGCCCCGACCAGCTGGCGCTGGCTATCGAATCGGTTCTGGAGCAGGCCGGTACAGGCAGCTGACAAACCGCCGCAGCTAAACAGATAAAAGATTGAAGGGCTGAACAGCCCTTCAATTTATTTCAGGGTTGCTTTTTTGACGTTTTTTTTCAATTGGCCGGGCTATAATGTCCTCATCGGGGGACATAAACGTATGCAGACGGTCTATGTTGATTCACTGTTTCTCATCAATCTCATCGTCAACTACATCATGCTTTTGGTCACGGCCAAAATCACGGCATCGCCGGCGCGTCGCCTTCGGCTTCTGGGCGCGGCGGCCGGCGGCGCGGCATATGCCGTCGCCGCCGTGATTCCGGCAGCGGCATTTTTGGTCAATCCGTTTGTAAAAATAGCCTTCGGCATATTGATGGCGCTGGCGGCGTTCGGCGGGCAGGCGCGGCTTGTCCGGACGACACTCGTCTTCTTTGCCGTATCGGCGGCGTTCGGCGGCGTTGTGACGGCCGCTTCGCTTTTAGGGGGCGGCAGCGTGATCGGCGGCCTTTTCACGTCCGCCAGCCTGAGGATATTGATCCTCTCCTTTGCCGTCGGCTATTTAATACTCACGCTCGTTTTCAAAAGGGCGGCGCGGCATAAAGGGGGCGTTATCGTTCCCGTAACGGTGTCTCACGCCGGCAGGGAAGTGCTGGTCCGTGCGCTCCGTGATACGGGAAATGCGCTTAGTGACCCTTTGAGCGGCCGGCCCGTTATGGTCGCGGGCGTTGGGGATTTAAAGCCGCTCTTCACACCGGACGTCGCCTCCGCGCTTTCCGGCCTGTACCGGAAGGGCGCCGTCCGGGTGATGGAGGAGCTTTCCGAAACCGGCCAAAAGATACGCTTTCAGCTCATCCCGTACAGTGCCGTCGGCGTTTCCGGCGGGATGCTGCTGGCGTTCAAACCGGATGAGATCGTCGTGGACGGTACGAGCCGGAAGGGGATGCTTCTGGCCATGTCTCCCAACAGCGTTTCGGAAAGCGGTACATATTCGGCGCTCATCGGCGCCTGATATTTCCGGTGCCCCTTTTAATGGGATAACAGCATAAGGCAAAGTGAGGTCTTTTCCATGAAACGGATACTGCGCTTTAAGATCGCCGTCGCCGTGCGGCTATACAGAGTTTTCGAAAGATTCGGTATCACGCTGCCGGCGGGCGTGTTTTATATAGGCGGCAGCGAGACGCTCCCGCCGCCGATGTCACGCGAGGAGGAAGCGCGCTACATAACGCTCCTGACGCATGACTCGCACGAGGCCAAGCAGGCGCTCATCGAGCGGAATCTAAGGCTTGTGGTCTACATCGCCCGCCGTTTTGAAAACACGGGCATCAACATAGAGGACCTCATATCCATCGGGACAATCGGGCTTATCAAGGCTATCAACACCTACGACGCCGAAAAGAATATCAAGCTTGCTACATACGCCTCGCGCTGCATCGAAAATGAGATTTTGATGTTCCTGCGAAAGACGAGCAACCGCCGCTCGGAGGTCTCGTTCGACGAGCCGCTCAACACCGACTGGGACGGCAACGAGCTTTTGCTGTCCGATATCCTCGGCACCGATTCCGACATGGTCATGCGGCCGATGGAAGACGACGTCGACAGGAAACTGCTTCTGGACGCCGTGGATAAGCTCTCCGAGCGTGAACGGGAGATCATCGTCATGCGGTTCGGGCTGGGGGGCATCGAGGAGCGTACGCAGAAGGAGGTCGCCGACCTCATGGGTATATCCCAGTCGTATATCAGCCGCCTGGAAAAGCGTATCATTCTCCGCCTGCGGCGCGAGATCACACGCCAAATATAAAAAACGACATACAGTAGGGCGGGGGCTTGCTCCCGCCGCTGTTTTTTTATACGCATACGGCTACTAATCAAATCCCGCCCACCGCCCCATTAAGGTATAAGGGCTGCGCCCTTATGATCCCCGGACAAAAGAAAAGGAAATAGTCGTAGGGGCGATTATCAATCGCCCGCCGTGTCCCCGTCCTTGTAGCGGATTCCATATCGCCCGTATATAGGAAACGCATCGACATGAGGGACGGTTTAATAGCGCGCTCAATGCGATTTCGGAAAAAGCTTTTCGCCAGTGGCGAAAAGGACGTTGAGTTTTTGTCTTCAAGGGTGTACATACGCCGGGAGTCCTGTCGCTAATTGTCAAATACCACATCATTTTGCACTTGATAAAACCGCCGTTCCACTATATACTGTGTTTAGTAAGGAAAGGAGGGGCATTATGTCACAAAAGGTTGCAAAAAGGACCGAAAGAAAAACGCGCGGCGGCAGCCGTATCTGGCTGCTCATTCTTTTCGCCGTGCCGCCGGCGGCGCTGCTTGTGCTGTTTTACATATACAGAGACAGCGGCAGCATTATGAATTGGGCCGACGCCGCCATTGCCGCGCCGTACAGGGAAGCTGCGGCGAAGGTCACTTCTTTCGGACCGTTTCAATATTTCTCACTGGCGGAGATCCTCATCACGCTGCTCATCATTTGGGCGCTCATTTTCCTTGTGCGGACGATCATAATCGTCGTACGCGGGCCCGCGCGCGCCGCCGCTCTTTTTGGAAGAGTGTTTATTGTTGTAATTGTGGCTGCGTACCTGTTCGCCGCGTATTCATGGCTGTGGGACGCCGGATACCGCGCAGAGAGCCTCGCGGAGAAAACAGGCCTGGGGTCCGCCGGCATAACCGTAGAGCAGCTTGAGCGCGTCACGCGGCTCTTTGCCGAAAAAGCCAACGCGCTGGCCGACGAGGTCGACCGCGACGAGGACGGCCATTTCGACGTGCAGCGCAGCTATTACTTCGCCCTGTCAAAAGGCGTGTACGCCAATATCGCCGCTGAGATTCCGCAGCTGGACGGCGAAAACCATAAGCCGAAGGCGATGCTCTACTCAAAGCTCATGAGCCTCACGGGCTTCACGGGCGTCTACATTGCCCTAACGGGGGAGGCCAACATCAATGTCGATGCGCCCGCGTGCCTCGTGCCGTTCACGATCGCGCACGAGATGTCGCATCAGCGCGGCGTCCACTCCGAGGAGGAGGCCAACTTCTCCGCCGTCGCCGCGTGCATCACGTCCAACATTACGGTCTATGAGTACTCCGGATATCTGGGCGGCCTGATGTACCTGTCGAGCACGCTCAACTCCGTGGACCCCGAAGCGGCGCAGGCGGTCCTCGCGACGCTGGGTGACAGTGTGCGCCAGGACTGGGCGGACAACAACCTTTACTGGACCAAACACGAAACGGCCGCCGCCGAAGCGGTGACGGCCGCGTATGACAGTTATCTCAAGTACAACGGGGAAGAACTCGGCGTCAGCTCCTACGGCGCCTGTGTGGATATGATAGTAACGTGGATGGACGGACGCGGTGAATTAAGCGTATAAATTCAATTGCATCCTGGTATACCAAAAGCCCGGAGCGTTTAACGGACGATCAAAATATCCCGAAGTGCTCCAGCAGTACTTTGATGCCAAGAAGACAGAGGATGACGCCGCCGAATATTTCGGCGGCGAATTCATATTTCGCGCCGAACGCGCGTCCGATGCTGACGCCTGCGGCCGACAGGATGAAGGTCATTACGCCGATGGTCAAAACGGCGGGGAAGACCGCCACGTCCAAAAACGCGAACGTGACGCCTGCGGCCAGCGCGTCGATACTCGTCGCAACAGCCATCAGGAACATCGGCCTGAGGGCTAAAGAGCAGTCGTTTGCTTCGGCGGTGTACCCGCATTTTCTGTTTTTGAGAGCCTCCCGGAGCATATGGATGCCGATGGCGGCCAGCAGAACAAAAGCGATCAGATGCGAGAAAGCCTGGATGAAACCGGCCAGCTGCCTGCCTAAAAAATACCCGATGAGCGGCATGAGCGCCTGAAAGCCGCCGAACCATGCCCCGACATAAAGCGCATTGCCGATGGTCAGCTTTTTAACGGACAGCCCCTTGCAGACAGAGGCGGCAAAAGCGTCCATAGACAGGCCCAGCGCTAACAGCAGCAGTTCGGCAACACTCATGCTCAGATAACATCCTTTACGTTAAGTAGTCCTTTGCAGGCCGGAACAGGCGTGTCCCGTTCCGCTTTGGGAGGGTAAGCTCAGGGCAGTATATCAAATACATATTATTTGGTCAAAGCGAAGATGTCAAAAAAACGTATATCAGATATGAAAAAAGCCTTTCGGTTCCGGAGGCTTTTTTCTGGCGTGTCAGCGGAGTTTCTTCATTTTGCCGGCTTCTCCCTCAAGACCCGTCGCGATGTCGCCGCGTTTGCCGGCGAGCTCGGACGGCCGCATTTCAAAGGCGCTTTCGACCGAGGTATAATCGCTGTATCCAAGGCGCGCAAGCGGACGCATTTTCAGGATGTCCAGCTTGCCGTCCGGGAGGATGAATTCGTCTTTTATATGGATTCCGACGACTTTCCCGATGATAATATCCACCGTGCCGACCAGCCCTTCGCCGTGCAGCCGGAGCGTCTGGACATACGTGCACTCAAACGAGACGGGCGACGCATCGACCCGGAACGGTTTCACGAGCCGGCTGGGCGCTTTGGTGAGTCCCGCTTTTTCAAACTCGTCGACATCCGGGGGGAACTCGGCCGCCGTGATATTCAGAGCCTCGCGCAGCTCGTACGTGGCCATGTTGTAGACGAATTCGCCCGTCTGCTCGATATTGACCGTGGTGTCCTTCCGGTTTTGAAGGCGGCCCTGATTGATCGATACGAGCACATACGGCGGTTCGAACGTCAGATTGGTAAACTGCGAATACGGCGCCAGATTGGCTACGCCCTCCGGGCTCAGCGTCGACAGCCAGCCGATCGGACGCGGAACGACGCAGGATTTAAAGGGGGCGCGGGGGAGGCCGTGATCGTTTTTCTCGGGTGTGTAGAACATGGGCAGTCTCCTGTTGTGTAAAGAATCAGCGTGCCGGGCAATGCCGGCACGCTCCGTTTTTAGTATTAACGTTTATGCGCCCGGCGATTCGGACGGCGACGCACTTGGCGATTCGGACGGCGGCGTACTCGGCGACTCGGACGGCGACGCACTCGGCGACTCGGACGGCGATGTGCTCGGCGATTCGGACGGCGACGTACTCGGCGATTCGGACGGCGATGTGCTCGGCGACTCGGACGGCGAGGTACTTGGCGATTCGGACGGCGATGTGCTCGGCGATTCGGACGGATCAGGCGACGTCAGCGTTCCCACCGGCACCAGTATGACTTTGTCCTGCTTGCGGTAAGTGCTTCGCGCGATGAACGTCTTTTCTATGAGTTCGTCGTTTTCGTCGTAAAGATACCTGTAGGTGTCCACGACATAGCCCGTGTGGCCGCCGTGTTTGACTTCCGTCGTGCCCTCCTCGATCGATTCATCCTCTTCCTCGACGACTTCATAAGGCGTCGTGCTGATGACGACGTACTCGACCTCTATGTAATTCGTATCCAGCTTTGTCCCGTGCAGCTTGACGTTGAGATAACCGTCCTCTGAGAACATCTCGATCTGTATCGGGTATTCAGTGTTATTCTTAAACTTGAAGTCGACGGAGCCCCAGTTGACCGTCGCGTCGTTGCCGAGCGGCAGGTAGGTGACGATGAACATATGGTTTGAGCGGTCGACGACCTCAAGGTCCGCGTGCAGCACGCAGCAGTAGAGCGTTGAGGATACCTGGCAGATACCGCCGCCGATTTCCTGTACGACCTCTCCGCCGACGTATGCGCCGGCCGGCAGATAACCTTTTTCGGTCGTGCGCTGGCCGACCGTTTCGTTATAGGAAAACGTTTCGCCCGGATTGAGTATTGTGCCGTCTATGGCGGCCGCCGCCAGTTTCACGTTGTTGATGCGGTTTGAGGTGCCGGAGATATACGTTTTGCGCTCCGCGATGACATCGCGGAACAGCAGTTCCTCCAGCGCGCCGGTGTTGATTTCCGGCTCGGTGTACAGGAGCGGGATCGTTACCGTCGCGCCGACCATTGCCGCGTCATAGGCCTTTTGAGCAGCGTCTATGTCAAAGCTGACGCCCGTGACGCTTTCGGTGACGGCGTATGTTTCCTCGTCGTAAACGGCGCTGACCGGTTCGATGTATATCCGGTCATATATGTTCTGGAAATCCAGCTCGCTCTCGGCATCCATGGTGTAATCCACCGTTACGGGGGTGTTTGATGCAGCCGATTCGGGAAACGCCGACATGACCAGCTCATATACGTCGTCTGCGTCGGCCAGAATCCCGCCGGTGCCCTTGACGACCTCTATGCTGTCGGAATTGATCGTATAGGCGTCCTCCATGGATTTTTCGTTATACGCGTCCGTGTATGCGTTCACGATAGCGCGGATGTTCTCCTCGTTTACGGTAGACTCGCCGCTCCGGTCCAGATCGACCTTTGTAAACAGGCTTTTTATATAACACAGCTCGTTTGCAAAAAACGAACCGTCTTTGCCGTAAAGGTAGGCTGTTTCCGCTGCGCTCCCGGCCAGAAGCCGGATACCCGCGTCCTCGCCTGAGACCGTCATCGTATCGCCGTCCGGGAAATTGACCGTGACGGACACATTGTTTGTGGAGTCTTCATAACCGGCGTCAATGAGCGCCTGCCTGGCTTCTTCCTGCGTCAGATCGGCCAGCTCCACGCCGGCGACCGATACGTTCGGGAACACGGTATCCACACCATCGACATAAAAGCCGGCCGCTATGAAACCCGCGGCCAGAACCACAACGACGATACCTGCGATGATGGCGGCTTTTAAAGCCGGCTTATACTTGTTTGCTTTCTTCTCGTGCTTCCCGTTAACTTGTTTACGTTTGATATGAATCCCATCCTTCATTCTGCGCTGACTTCGTAGTCTGATTTTATTTCAATTATATAAGAATTTCAATTATTATTTATTACATATTGCTACAATACCTGTAACTATTTTTATCCAGGCTGACGATAAAGCCCCGCACCGCAAAAAGCGGATTTATGAATAACGCTATAAAATAATACAAGAAAGGCAAAGAGGCGAAGCGCTTGGTATTAAAAGCTTTTTGCTTACGTCGTCACCGCCGCCCTACCGTATCGAAATACGCAGACGGACGGCGTTTCCTCGTCTGCGCGGCTTTCTCGAAGCCTGTCCGGCTGACGATAAAGGCATCGCAAAAAGCGAATTTATTGATAGTGTCGGTAAATAAGTACAAGCAATAAATTAACGGATTTGTTGGTTAAATTCCCCGAAAGAGCTGGATTTCCTGCGGTTTTCGTTCGAACAGCGTCAGCTGTGACCGGTAGGCCGCGTCTTCGGAATTTTCCCAGGGCCGCGTCATTTCCGAACGCTGTTTCGTCTGTGTTTCAAGGATCTCGCCGATGAGCGTGTTGGACAGTAAAAAACCTTCCGGCGTAAAGCTCCATCGGCCGTCGGTAAACACCGCCCAGCCCTGCGACTCATAAAACCGGAAGAGATCGATGGCTCTTTCCATGCTGCAGGGATAGATGTCGTAGTACTCCTGTTCGGATATGCCGTGCGTCGTTCGAAGGCGGAGCATCAGGTATTCGCTCGCGCGCTCGAAATTGGAGATCTCCTCGCTGAGGTCGACGATGTTTTTCCCCGCCAGGACGTTTTCGCTGTATTTTTCGAGGTCGGCGATATAGTTGAAGCGCTTGCCACCGATATACGAATGCGCCGCCGTGCCGAAGCCCAGATATTCCTCACCCATCCAGTATTTCAGGTTGTGTTTGGACGCATATCCCCGCCGAGCGAAATTCGAGATCTCATACTGTTTGAAGCCGAACCGGCTGAGCGTCTCGATCGCGTACAGGTACATGTCCGCCTGTGTATCGTCGTCGGGCATAAAAGGGGAGTCCTTATATATGTACAGCTGCGAGCCCTCATCGATTTTCAGGCCGTAGCAGGATATGTGTTCGGTCTTAAGCGCCGCGGCGCGGCCCAGCGTATCGGCCCAGCCGTCCCGCGTCTGGGATGGCAGCCCGTATATAAGGTCGATGCTGATGTTGTCAAACCCGGATTCCCGTGCATTCAGCACGGCTTGCTCGGCGTCCGCATAGCTGTGTTTTCGGCCCAGGCTCTTGAGCAATGCGTCGTCGGTCGTCTGCACGCCGATCGACAGCCGGTTGAAACCGGCGCGGCGCATCCTTTGAAGGTCGGCTTTTGTTATGCTTTCAGGATTTACTTCGGCCGTCACTTCCGATTCAATGAGCACGTGGCCGGACTTTTTAAGGGCGTTGAAAATGCTTATGAGCCGGTCGCTGCCGTAATAACTTGGCGTCCCGCCGCCGAAGTATACCGTGTCGATCAGGTATCCGTCAAGCTGCGGCGCGTATTCCTTGATATGGTGCAGAAGGGCGTGCTGGTAATCGGGCATGAGTTTCTCATGCCCGGAAAGCGAATAGAAATCGCAGTAAGCACATTTGCCCGCGCAAAACGGAATATGAATATAAATGCCGAGGTTCTTATCCATCTGAGCCTCCGGGTTGATTTGACTATAGAATTATATCGGGTTGTGATTTATTAATTACTTTAAGCCGCTCTCCCTCAAGTCGGAACGCGGCGGCGGACTATCATGTTTGCCTGTGTTACATCGCGAAACACAGGAGAAGAGCAGGCGGGTCAACGAGGTTCGGCCGGGGATCTAATCCATATATTTCTGCGTATACTTCTCGGAGCTTATAACGCCCGACAGCTCCGTTAACAGCTGCTGCATCTGATAGTTATCGTAATCGGCGATGCGCTCTTTAAAGGTGTTGGCCTCCGGCTCCGCCATGGGGATCGAAACCGTAACGGTCGTGCCGCTTTCAGGACTGCTTTCCAAAACGACGCTTCCGCCGTGCTGTTGGGCAATGGCGTGTATGATAGCCATCCCGAGGCCGACGCCGTTGGGCCGGTCGGTCAGCTCCCGCTTGATCCGGTACCGGCACCAGGCCGTCTGCATGATATCGGCTGGGATACCGTCCCCGTTGTCGCTGACCGTCAGGATGAACCGGTTTCCGGCGGAAACGACGGACAAAACGACCGTTCTGCCGGCCGGTGCGTTCATTAGGCTGTTGGACAGGAGATTGAGGATCAGCTTATCCAGCCGCACTTTATCCGCGTAAACGATGAGGCTGTCTGGGACGGATTTAAAGCTCAGCTCAACCCAGCGGTCGGAAACCAGGTGGCTCGCGGAGTCTATGAGCGCCCTGCATGAAGCGACCAGATCATATGAGGAACGGTTGAGCGTTGTATTGCTGTGAATGAAGTCGGAAAAATCACTTAGATTGTTCGTGATGCGCTGGATGTTGTAATAGCAGTGGTAGATCATAGACGCATAACGGCTGAGCTTTGAATCTCCCTGATTTTCGATATACGGCAGCAGGAGCCCGGAGGACATTTTTAAGACCGAGAGGCTGTTGTTCAGCTCATAGCTGACAGCGTCAAAAATATTCGTCCAATCGCCCTGGTCCTCCTGCGCGGCGTCTATTATTCTTATGACCCGGTAGTCGTCCAAAGTCGTCATGTACACAACTACGGTTTTTCCGGCGATCTTCGCTTCCCCTATATAGTTAGCGGCTTTTTGCGCTAATAGCTCCGCAGGGAGAACATCTTCCGGTGTCGCCGCCTCGATGTTTGATATCATCCTGGCGGCGGATTCGTTGAAATACGCAAGTTTCCCGTCTTTTTCGACGATAACAGCATGCGCAATGTTCCCGAAAGCGTTTGACAGACCATCTGACAAGGCGATTGACCTCCCTTCTCTGTCTAATATCAATGTGGAGGCGGCTGAAAATAATACGCGCTAAAAAATGTTAAACAACATATTGTTAAAAAATGTATGGAAACGCGCTATATTCACTTTTTCAAAGCAGGGTCAACCCTCATAATATCAAAAAACACACTGCAAAACAACATTTTTTTATGCTTTTTGCGCGAAACTAAAAAAAGCGGCAGACCCTCTTTGATTTCAACAGGGAAATTGGTATAATTAATCGGGAAGAGTCGAAAAAGAACTAACTGATCTTCGGAGGTAACGCATGAGCATTAAAATCGGTATTACCGGATTCGGAAGGATCGGACGGCTTGTTTTAAGAGCCAGTCTGGAGCGTAAGGATATACAGGTCGTCGGTATAAACGCGACCGTCACGCCCGACTATATGGCCTACATGATGCGCTACGATACGCTCCACGGCCGGCTTGGTCATGACATTACATATTCGGACAGAGGCATCGTCATCGACGGCCGGGAGATACCCGCTTTTTCCGACCGCAATCCCGAAAACATACCGTGGGTCGGCGTAGAGTATCTGGTGGATTCGACCGGCCAGTTCAAGTCGCTGGACAAGGCTGCGGCCCATTTGAAAACCGGCGTTAAAAAAGTCGTCGTGACGGCGCCCTCAAAGGATATCCCGATGTTCGTCATGGGCGTCAATACCGATAAATACGACGCGTCCATGGATATCGTTTCAAACGCCTCGTGCACGACGAACTGCTTAGCGCCCATCGCGGGAATCCTGCAGGACAACTTCGGGATTGCCTCCGGGCTCATGACGACCATCCACTCCGTGACAGCCTCCCAGAAGACCGTCGACGCAAAGTCGCTTAAAAACTGGCGCCTCGGACGCGCCGCGTCCTATAATATCATCCCGTCCTCTACCGGCGCCGCCGAAGCGGTGACGAAAGTCATCCCGGCGCTCGAAGGCCGGCTGACCGGCATGGCGATGCGCGTGCCGACGCTGGACGCCTCCGTCGTGGACCTCACGGTGAATCTTGAGAAGCCCGCTACATACGATGACGTCTGCGCCGCCGTTAAACGCGCCTCGGAAAATGAACTCAGGGGAATTGTCGCCTATACGGACGAGGACGTCGTATCGTCCGATTTTATCGGCGACCCCCATATTTCGATTTTTGACGCGAAAGCCGGTATACAGCTCACCGACACCTTTATGAAAGTCATTGCCTGGTACGACAACGAGTACGGCTATTCCAGCAAGGTGCTCGACCTCATCGCGCATATGTACAAAGCCGACCATAAATAATAAAACAAAAGATCAGAGTTAATAAAGAGCTCCTTTTCGGAGCTCTTTTCTTTTTACGGGAAAAGGGCAGGGCAGAGCGTCTGCGCTGCCGCGCCCAATTATCTAATCCCGCCCGCCGCCCTTAAAAGGTATGGGGCTCCGCCCCATTCCCCGCATGAAGGTATGGGGCTGCCGCCCCATGACCGTGAGAACCTGAACAGGTCCCGAAATTCGTCTTGACTTTTTCGGGAGGCCTGGTAATATAAAGAAGAATTTAGATAAAAGGGATATTAATGCATGCTTGATCCAATCTATCGCTGAATTTCAAATGCAACATACGGACGACGGCTATTAAATATAGCCTTTGTTTGTAATACGTTTGATTAAAAG
This sequence comes from uncultured Sporobacter sp., assembly GCA_963663605.2. GTDB lineage: Bacteria > Bacillota > Clostridia > Oscillospirales > Oscillospiraceae > Sporobacter. Next base: position 1,073,169 of record CAXXVF010000002.1, on the reverse strand, counting down.
CGAACAGTGGTGAAGCTGCGTGAAATGCCTTAAAGGACAGCGCGCCGGCTTGGCGTGCTTTTTTATGCGGTGTAAACCACAACTCACTAAAAATGAGAATTGAGGTTTAAACTATGTTTGATATAAGAAAGATCCAGGAGCAAGTGATATTTAACGCCGTAAAAGACGCGAGCGACGATGAAACGGCGGCGGAAATCGTATATGGAGAAAACGGGCGCTCTTCAGCGGAGGATAACCCGGCCTGGGTAAAATCCGCTATGAGCAGGCTTGAAAACCGATTTGACAGTCAAACCGTGAAACAAATCAGAATGAACTGTCAGTGCGGGTACGGAATGGACGAAAAACTGGCGCTTGTGGAAGAACTGATGGCGGCGTCGTCCGGCATTGAGGAATTTGCAAATCTAGAAAAAGCGAAAACGGCCGGCCTCTCTTTTAAAGACGGGACGCTCTATCTGCAGTTTCCGTTTTGTCCCTGCCCGATGCTCGCCGAGGTCGACCGGCTGGATACGGATCCATGGTGCCAGTGCACGACGGGGTACAGCAAGGTCCTTTTTGAAAAGGCCTTCGGCTGCGAGGTCGACGTGGAACTGCTGAAAAGCGTAAAAATGGGTGACGATATATGTCTGATGAAGATCGTTCCCCGCGCTCCCGTCTGGAAGTAAAAAGTCCCGGCAGTCAGAATAAACGCGTTTATCTCCGACTTAACGCAGCGCCGGACACACAGCCCGCAGGTTTCCCTGCGGGCTGTGTGTCCTAAATGATATCTGAAAAAATGAAAAGCGGATAAAGCAGCCGCAAGTATTTACTATTCCAGTATTCAGGCGTATTATGACATCAGGAACAAACGATAATTATTTACGGGATTAGAAACATGATCAGAAAAATTAAAGCCGATGAAACAGACGCGGTAATGAAAATATGGCTTGAAACCAACGTTGTGGCGCATCCGTTTATAAGCGAAAGCTACTGGCGGAGCAACTTTGAAGCGGTTAAAAAGATGCTGCCCCAGTCGACAATATTTATATATGAAGAAAGCAATATGATTGAGGGGTTTATCGGCTTGCAGGGGAATTATATTGCCGGCCTGTTTATTGATGCGGATAATCAATCCCGGGGAAAAGGGACAGCCCTGCTCGATCATGTCAGGGAGAACCGCTCGGAATTGTCGCTGAAAGTATATAAAAAGAACATCTCGCGGTCAGGTTTTATCAACGGGAAGGCTTCGCTGTTATAAAAGAGCAGATTGATGAAAATACCGGCGAAGCGGAGTTTTTGATGCATTGGATAAAATGAGCTTATCCTAAGCGCCGGTTATTCAGGTGTCCTGTCACGTTTACAACACCCCATACACGCCACAGCCCGCAGGTTTTCCTGCGGGCTGTTTTATACACAACGCATTTTGCCGCTTTGCTTGCTAATGCGTTTATCTCGTCCTTGTAGGGGCGAACTTTGTTCGCCCGCGTATTTCGCCCGTTTCTTTTTGCGTGTCCGTTGCAGAGGCGACTATTAGTCGCCCGCCGCAACGCCGTCCCCGTAGGGTGCGGCCCTGCGTGGCCGCCCGCCGCCCCCATCGCTTAATCGATCCCCATTCTTGTAGGGGCCGATGCCCTTCAGCGGCCCGCCGCTTCAACGTCCATACGTCCTGACGCTTCAATGCTCCTTTTGAAAGGCGCTGTCACTGCTGCCGACTGATAATTGTTTCTTTGGCGTTAAAACGCCGGCTTTGCCATGTCACAGCTGCCCGAGCATCAATACATAGCGCCGTCAATGCCGTTAATGAGCTCAATGCCGGAAACCGCGCCGTCTTCTATTAGCAGCAGCACGCTTTTTGTACTCTCCTCCGGCGTATACGCATAGGCCGCGTCGTAACCGCTGCCGAACCAGGCCGCGTCGTCGTAGCTGATCGTGTCCAGCTTGTTAAGCTGATCGGGCCAGTTTTCCAGAAGATATTCTTCCGTATCGCCAACTGCGACGCCCGCTACGGCGTAAGCTTCCTTTGTGGCGCGGAGGGTTATCACGGTATATACGCCCTGACCGGAATTTAAGTACGTGACCTGCAGGCCGTCGCTCTCCACCACCGTGACTGTCCCGAAGCTCTCGGTCCAGGAACTCTCCCGGCTCTCCTCGGTAAGCTCGCAGGCGAACGGGAAACCGACCGGATACGTATCGAGGCATATGCTGCGTTGGCTATCGGGTATGTACAGACCGAACAGCCCGCCGCTATAGCTGATCTCATACGTCAGGTACTGCCGCAGGGTGCGCATCTCGTCTCCGTCCAGATGTACGCTCAGATAGGAACTGTACAGGGAGGCGTCATGCGCCCATTGACGCATCACGATTGTTGACAGGCCCTCGGCATAAGCGGCGTCGGATGCCAGGAAAGCCTTGCCGATATAGTAGTCCCGCAGAGCCTGATCCGGGCCGTGGGGCTGGCTTTCGCTGACGGCGGCTTCGTCCAAGGCGCTCCAGAGGAAATTCCACCAGTTTTTGTCCCTGCCGTACGTCTCGTCGAACGCGCTCCACGAATCGTAGGTTAAATTCTCCAGGCAGGGCAGAAGCTCATAATCGCTGACCGGCTCCCCGGCCAGCAGACCGGGCATATAGTCGTGGATATCCCCGGTGGACTGCTCAAACAGGGCTGCGTAGTTTTCGGTGCGCTCAAAGCTGTCCGGCGTTGCCGGGTCGTGGCCGAAGTATGCCTTTACAAAATAGAGGGCGGCTTCCTCCGGCACGAGCCACTCCGTGTTCATTCCCTTGTCGCAATCCGCCTGCAGGGCGGCGTAATATTCCCGGGAAGGCACCCCGCCAGCGTCCGGAAAATACGGATATATATAACCGTGCCGGTCCGTCCAGCGCTCGACGCACCAGATGCCGCCGTCCCCCTTTGTCGCGGGCTGGGAGAGGACCAGCGTCCGGACCTCATCTTTGCTGCCGTTATACGCGTAGTAAGGGTAGTAGCTGAGGAAAATGTGCGCGCTGTCATACGTATACGCTTTGTCCCGGAATTCGCTGTCGCTGTAGACGTTCAGATTGTTGCGCGCGATGAAGTCGTCCCGGATGGCCTCGCATTTCTCGTTGAGCTCCCGCCATGCTTTCCACTCGTCGGAATCCGTCCCAAGATCGCCCTCATGAGCGCCTTCATAATAAAACTGCACGTCCGTGGGGGTAAACCAGCAGTAATAATACGTGTCGTCTTTGGCGAAAAAGCTCTCTCCGCTGCCGTCAGAGCCGAGGAACTGCTCGTACCGCGCCTCGCTGTAACGCATGATGGAAAAGATATACCCCGCATAGCCTTCGGAATAAACGGCCTGGTACGCTTCATAGCTGCGCTTTTCATAAACGGAGAAGAGCATATCTTTGCCCTCATCCGTTTCCCCCTCCGGCTCGATTTGGATAATCAGGCTGTCAACGATCTCGTTGGGTATCGCGGCGGTGAGGCCGAATTTTTCAAAAAGCGTAACGTCCTCCTGCAGGCTCGCCGGCGCCTGCGAAGTGTCCGGGGGACTCGGCGGCGCCGACGCTGCCATATCCGCATCGGGCGTCGGCGCTTTCCCAACGCCGCTGACCGCCGCGCAGCCCGTAAAAACGAGCAGCAGCGCCAGGGACAGCGCCAGGGCGGCATGCGTTTTCGCCTTGTAGTTCTTGATGAATAACAGCCTTTCTTTCAGAAGGGCCTTTTCCTCGCACAATGTCGTGGAGAGGATCCCCATGGGAAACGGCTGCCGGGCGGCCAGCGAAAGCAGCGTCTGACCGTAGTGCTGTTTTTGTTCCGGGTCAAGCGCGCGGATGACCGCCTCGTCGCAGGAGAGCTCGCAGGCCCGGCTTATTTCGCGGCGCACCAGTATCATAAGCGGATTGAACCAGTGCAGGCTCGTAACAATCAGAGCAAACCACTTGTAAAGCATATCCTTCCGGCGGTGATGCGTGAGCTCGTGCATCAGGATATCGCGCAGGAATTGCGCATTTCCGCTTTTTGAATAGGCCGCGCACGGCGTCACAACGGTCGGATTTATAAACCCCAGCAGCATCGGCGTCCGGACAAACGCGCTTTGGATAAACCGCACCCTGCCGCTTTTACTGAATCTGCGGAATAACGCCAGATCGTCTGCGTCCGGACAGACCGCAGTGCGCCGGATCAGGCCTGTGAACCGGATATATCCGAATATATGCCACGCCAGGCAAAGCGCAGCGCCCAAGGCCCATATCACAAGCCAGACCGCCGGGGACTTCAGCCACGAAGCAAGCGTTTGCGTTTTGCCGCCGTTATCCGTCGGGACTTCGGCCGCCGCCGCCGCGGGCGCGCTGCTGTCCGGGACAGTTGCCGCCTGCTTATCCTGCTGTGCCGGTGCAATTGATACGGGGGCCTGGACCGTGGGGCCGGGGATATTTTCGGAGCTTTCCGTAATCGTATCGCTTATCGCCGGGGCCGCGCCGTCAAGCCATCCGGCGGGCACAAGAAGACGCACGCCAAAAGGCAGGCACAACCGGAGCAGGACGGCAAGCCAGAGATAATAAGCTAAGGCTTTGCTGACCCTGCTTCTCATCAACGGCTTTAAAAGAAACATGAACCCGGCCAGTACGGACCCGAAGGCCGAAAGGCTCAGTATTGTAAACAGCATATCCGTCATTTCAGGTATCCTCACTAAAAAGCGTCCGCAGCTCGTCGATATCCTCCGCGCACAGCTGATCGTTTTTGACTAGCGCCGCGATCATATCGCGCGCGCTGCCCGAGTAAAGCTTGTCGATCAGAGTCTGGGTCCTGTATTTGCCGTATTCCCCGGAAGATACCAGCGGACTGTAGTAGTAGACTTCACGCTTCTCCTGGGACACCGCGCTCTTTTCACAGAGCCTGCGAAGCAGGGTTTTTATCGTATCGCCGTTCCATTTTGTCGTCTTCATCAGCGGTTTTTTTATCTGCGTGACCGTGAGCGGCTCATCGGCAGCCCAAAGCACACGCATAATTTCCAGTTCTGAATCGGTTATCTTTGCCGCAGTCTCATGCATTGTTAAGGCCCTCCTTGCAGGTTACAACTGTAACCCGAATGCATATAGGTTACAACTGTAACCTGTTTTTGTCAAGAGGAATTTAAGAAAAATATGGAATCGGCTTCATCTTGCTTGTTTATGCACTGATCTCATCCCGTAGGGGCCGGGTTTACCGGCCCGCGTTTTCTTCCGTCTTCGGTAGGGGCGAACTTTGTTCGCCCGCGTCGTCTGCGCCGCCCGCCGCAACTCCGTCGTTGTAGGGACGGCCAATTGCCGTCCAAAGTTCCATCGTCCCCGTTGTAGGGGCGAACTTTGTTCGCCCGCGTCATCTGCGCCGCCCGCGTGGTCTGCGCCGCCCGCGTCATCTGCGCCGCCCGCGTCGTCTGCGCCGCCCGCGTGGTCTGCGCCGCCCGCGTCGTCTGCGCCGCCCGCGTGGTCTGCGCCGCCCGCCGTTCCACCGTCCCCGTTGTAGGGGCGAACTTTGTTCGCCCGTCGTTCCGTCGTCCCCGTAGGGTGTGGCCCCGCGTGGCCGCCCGCCGCCCTAAAAGGTATGGGGCTGCCGCCCCATGCCCCGATTGGAAAGAACGAGTGCTGTGTGCTCAACGAGCCTATACTTTACAAAAATATGAAAAAGAGGTATATTATAACTGAACGTTTAATTCATAATATACAACAAGTTGGATATTAAACTTATAAAATGTAGGCAATAAAATGACCTTCATTTGAAAACTAAAACCATTCTGTGGAGCAATTAGTTTAACGAAGTTATATAGAGGAAAGTGGATAAACATGAGGAATAATTCTAATTTTGAAAAGTTTACAGGTGTATACTGTTCTGGATTTTTCATTCCTGATCCATCCATGCTAACAACTCTTTGTTTGTTATTTGATAATATTTATCTTGCTAACAATTTGGAATATTTACTTGACTTTGTTAGAAAATATAAGTATTGCATTAATGATTCAACAATAATACAAAAAGCTAGCCAAATGATTCTTATACCACATGAAGACTGTTGTGATGATTTAAACCTTGATGATCCTTTACAAGGGTTATCAGAAAGGGAATTAGAAACTGCTAAAGTATATATGTTACATGCTAGAAGCTTTTTTATTAACAACCATGAGTTAATCGGAAAGGTAATAAAGACAAGTATGTTACCTAACGATGAAGTATTTGAAGTTAAACTTCTTAAGGAAGGAAAATTAGGCGAATTAAATACATATGAAGTTACAGAAAAATCTTTTGTAGTCTCTATGAATGGATTAAGTGAGTTTAATGATTTAATAAATCAAGGGGCCGTCCCTGTACTTGGCAAGTATCATGTTAATACATATACTCATGTAAGGGAAAATACCCCATCAAAATATCTTGCTTGTTTGCTCGCTATGAAAAGTATTGAACTTATCTTGCCTGCAATGAAAAAAGCACCACCAGAAGTGATTTTGGAAGCAAGAGATAGACTACATGATCATCTTCCTCTTTTTTGGTCTTCTATGCTTAAATTATCAACCGAATTGAAAACTAAAATCGGAGATAATATAAGAGAAAAAGATATTATCTTTGAAACACAAGAAATTGTTGATACAATAGTAAGACCTGCTATTATTGAGTTAAAACAAAAACTTGTAATGGAGAGGAAAAACTGGTTTTATAAAATTCTTCATCCATTGTATAATGGTGTTAAAATGTTCTTAGGAAATCCTCAATTAACGACAGCAAATTTAGCTATCACTGGTTTAGCAACTGGATTAAATATTGCTAATAGTTTTATTTGCCAAGCTGAAGAAGTAGATAAAATGAAAAAGGAAGCTGGCTTAACTTTTTTATTAAGACTAGATGAGTTAATATCGTGAAGCCTATAGTTACCAAGACGTGCTGCGCATCATATTACCAACACCAAGCCCGCAGGTATCCTGCGGGCTGTTTTTGCAATATTAAGCGTATCTAAAAAATCAAGTGGGTCATAGGGCGAAGCCCTATACCTTCAGAGAGGGTGGGTGGGAATTAAGCAGGTAGGTGGGTGAGAATTAAATGGGCAGGTGGGTGAGAATTAAATGGGCAGGTGGGAATTAAATGGGCGGGTGGGGATTAAAGGTTCTTCTTGATCTGTGCGATGGCGTTTTTCTCAAGCCGCGACACCTGCGCCTGCGAGATGCCGACCTCCTCCGCGACCTCCATCTGCGTCTTGCCGTGGAAGAACCGGAGCGCCAAAATGTGCTTTTCGCGGTCGCCCAGACGGTCAATAGCGTCGCTTAAAGCGATTTGCTCCAGCCAGTTTTCGTCGGTGTTCTTCGTATCGCCGACCTGGTCCATGACGCAGATGCTCTCGCCGCCGTCGGTATAAAGCGGCTCATACAGCGAAACGGGGTCGGAGATGGCGTCCATCGCGAAAACGATCTCCTCGCGCTTTAGGCCGAGGGCTTTGGCCAGCTCGTCGAGGCTCGGCTCCTTCTGCGTATCGTTCGTGAGCTTTTCTTTCATCTGCAGCGCCTTGTACGCCGTATCGCGCATACTGCGGCTGACGCGGATGGCGCTGTTGTCGCGCAGATAGCGCCGGATCTCGCCGATGATCATCGGCACCCCGTACGTTGAAAAACGCACGTTCAGTCCGGTATCGAAGTTGTCGATGGCCTTCATAAGGCCGATACAGCCGACCTGGAACAGGTCGTCCACGTTCTCGCCGCGGTTTAAAAACTTCTGTATCACGGACAGGACGAGCCGCAGGTTTCCGGCGATCAGTTCTTCTCTGGCTTTTTTATCGCCGGCCTTGCTTCTTTTTAACAGTTCGGTTGTCTCGTCATTCTTTAAAACCTTGAGTTTGGCCGTGTTGACGCCGCAGATCTCGACCTTTCCCGCCAACGAAATGTACCTCCCCGTCGGGGCGGTAAAAACGGTGCCCGCCGCCGAAAAAAATGACTGTGCAAAAGTCAGTATTTCCGCGCGGAGGCTTTTTAATACGATTTTAGCAGGGAAGTGGCGTTTACTTGAAAACATGCATATTTTCTTGATTATCGCATATACTGATATGTTGTGATTTCAATGCCCGCCCGCCGCCCGGAATAGGGGCGAGGGCCTGCGGTCAATCAAAGCAAATTCAATTAATTGCAATATATACAAATCCCTGTATAATAAAAGAGTATGAAGCAAAAGCATATCCAAAGGAGGATAGCTGCGTTGAAAAAAAGCAGGCTGAAAAAAATAGCCATAGTTTTTACGGTGATAATTTGTCTGGGTGTGCTGGAGCTTGTCGGGACAATACCTTATGTTATTGCGAGGATATCATCTTCAGTTTACATAACCGCTAATTATCCCGGAGAGGATTTTAAATTTGACAGGGCGGAATACTTATACGGTTTCGGGGATTACGGGGTAGTCTATACAGATGAAGCTGGCGGTACTCAAGGTTTAGGCCTTCAGATGTATCCGAAGGAATTTCCTGTTTTTGTTCGATATGATTCAATTAAGCAGCATGCTTAATGGCGTGTTTGTCTGTGACTGTTTATAAAAGCGCTGAACCGGGTTGCCGCTTATTCCCATTGCGCATAAAAAGACGAGCATTCACATGAATGCTCGTCTTTTTGATGAATTTGCCGCTGACGGGCCTGTCAGTCCGTCAGTACGGCATCCGTGATGCCGTTGGCTTCCAAAAGCTCCGTCAGATTGCTGTTTTGCAGCTCCTTAAGGCCGTTATCCTTGCCGTAATCATTGATGATTTCATCGGCCAAGCCGGGAATTGTCTCGCCGGAAACGGGCATCGTGCAGTAGTCGCGGATGGAGGGCGCGAATAGGCTGCCCTCCTTGGCATGTTCGTATGCCTCGAGCGCATAAGCGCCGTCCGCGTTGAGTTTATACGTAATGGCGGCAGGGACGACGCCCGCCGTGTACATATCCACCGTCCTGCCGTAAAGGTGATAGCTCGCGTAAAATGTCGTGACGAAGACCTTCAGATACCCGTCTTCCTCATAGCTGCCGAACACCTGCGGCGCTGCAACCGTAAAACCGCTGCCCCAGCCCTGATGTTCCGCCGTCTCGGTCTCGTAGACCAGTTTGAGTATGGGGTCGTCGCCGGTGTATACATAGTCGGGCAGCTCGGTCTCCTCAAAGTCCTGAATCTTTTCATACCACTCGGACGGCAGTAATGCCTCGTCCGAAAAGCTGTTTTCAGGCCCCAGAAGCTCCTGGCACAGCAATTTCATGATATGGCCCTTGAGCGTGTTGCCCTCGCCATTTTCAAAGCACGAGAGCATATAGTCAAGCGCCGGCTGGCCCAGCTTCAGGATGGCCTCGTATTCCTCACGGTGCGCGTCGATATAGTCGCCGGGAGCGGACGAATAGGCCGGCGAGGACATGATGACCGTTAGGTTTCTTTCAATGATGCCGGCGGCCTCGCCGTCCAAGTCATGTTTGAATACCGTATTCGCCGTGAGCAGTGCTTGAAACTTTTCGCTGCTTTCGGAATAAGAACGCACATCAAAGCCGTAGAGTGCATTGGTCTCCTCTCTGGTATACGAAAACGTCGCCTGCCTGCCGTTGTCGGCAATCAGCTTAAAGTCCACCGTGTCGGCGTTGCCGACAAGCACAAAGAGAATAGCCGAATTGTGTACATATATCGACAGCTCTTCCTCAAAACCCAGCGCCTCCGGCAGTGTTCTGTCCGTGTTCAGGTAGATCGTGACGCCGTACGGCTTTGCCTCGGTCTGAAGCTCAAAATGATCGACGCTTATATCCTCGGGGAATTCCATAAGTGAGATGATGCCGCCGACCTTCGCATTGTCGCCGATATATTCCGTCTTATACTGAAGGTATTTGTCCGCCGTGCTCATCTCCAATTTTTCCGCGGGGTCGGATGCCAGTATGAAAATCGTTGCGGCGGCGGCCAAAACGGCGAGGATGACGACCCAGAAGACCGGCTTTTTGAAATTCAGCACGTTTTTGATACGTGAGAACGTATGGCTTTCGCCGAAGGCCAGCGGACTGCCCGTGATCAGCGTGCGCGGCGCCGACAGTGCCAGGAGGGAAGAGGAGTAGTCGGCCCGTACGCCGTCGCCCATCTTCCGCACGACCGCCTCGTCGCAGCTCATTTCGATGTCGCAGGCGACGAGGAAATACGAAGCCCAAACAACGGGATTAAACCAGTGCAGGCACGACGCTATAAACCATACGGGCTTTACTAAATAATCGCGCCTTTTTATATGTGTTTTCTCATGCAGGATGATATAGTCGCGCTCGCCGTTTTCGAGTGAAACAGGCAGATAGATTTTCGGCCGGATAAACCCGGCAACGAAGGGGCTTGTGATTGTGTCGGATTCGTAGATGCTGCCCTCGACAAGCGTCGCGGTTTTGACGCTGCGCTTCGTTTTCAGGTAGGATACAACGCCGTAGGCCATAAGCCCCAGCGCGACGGCTGCCCAGATGATTGCCAGAACGGCCATAACCGACAACGTTTGCGGCGCCGAAGCGGCGGGGGAGACGACGGCCGGCGCGAGACCGTCGGGGCTTACTGCGGCTGTGGGAACGTCCGCCGTACCGGACATGACGGGCATTTGCTCCAGCACGAGCGACGACGCCGTCTCGCGCAGAGTAAACAGGCTCACAGCGCTTTTAAACGACACCGGGCACAAAAGCCGGAACAGCACGACGAACCAAAGCATACCGGAAATGGCCTTCGGCGCTCTGCTGAGCGCCAAGCGAACGAGCATGACGACGATGGCGGCGGCGGCGGCGGTCATGCTCATTTCCAAAAGCGTGCGGAATACGCCTTCAAGCACTCCAGTCATTTCAAGCCCTCCCTGTGTTCGTCGATCATACGCTTGATCGTTTCGGCCTCCTGCTCCGTCAGCTGTCCGCCATCCAAAAAAGAGGCGAGAAACGTCGGCAGTGAGCCGCCGAACGTTTTGTTCATCACGGCCCGGCTTTCATACCGCAGCACCGCTTCTTTTGTCACTAAAGACGTCACAACGGCGTTTTCGTTTTGAAGAATGCCGCGGCTTGCAAGTTTTTTCAAAACCGTATACGTCGTCGTGCGCTTCCAGCCGAGCCTTTCCAGGCAGAGCTTTGCCAGCGCGCCGGACCCGATCGGTTCGTTTTCCCATACAATCTCCGCGAATTTGAATTCCGCGTCGTAGAGTTTCAGGTCTTTCATAACAGCCTCCTTGTCTACTGCGATAGACTACAACGCGAGTCTACTACGATAGACAGCTTTTGTCAAGAAAAAATGAAATAAATTCGCAGCATAAAATAAAAAAATCGATGTGCGGCAAAAAAACAGCACGGGCGGTTTGGCCCGTGCTGCCGTATTTACGTTTGACCGCTCTTATTCTCAACTAACGATAACGGTGTAATCGACGACCGTTTTGTACCCGTCCGACGAACCGTCGCCGATGGCAACGGTGTATTGGCAGTTGTTGATTTCACCCATCAGCATCTGACTCATGATGGCCTGGAAGGTTCCGCCGTTGCCGGTTACGTGCTGCTCCAGCTGGCTGCCGATCATATCGCATACGGTTTCGACGTCCTCATCGATGCCGAATACTATAATGAAGGCCGTTCCCTCGCCGCCCATATCCTGACGGCTGGAACCGAGAATGCTGCCTTTTTCAATACCGATCAGCGGAACGTCGTCATGCGGGTATCCATCGGGGATGCTGTCCTCGCTCAACGTATCCCAGTTGTACTCCGACCCGCCGTTGTCGTCGCCGCCGCCGTCATCATCCTGCTGACTGCCGCTGTCCTGGCTCTGGGAGCCGCCGGAGCCCGAATTGTTGGGTACCGCGATATAAACGGAACCGACATCGTCGGTAGTTACCCAGAAGTCAACGGAGATGTTATACAGCGTGTCGTCCGTCTCAAACGCGAATTTTTCATATTCGTACATTACGTAGCTGTTGCCCGTCATGGCGTCTTCCATCTCATAGGGCTCAAACGCCAATTCAAAACCGGCCTTTTCGAGCTCGGCGGCATATTTCTCCGCGGCATCCTTATCGGCCTTTTCAAAGGTAATAATGTAGTCGTCGAAGTCTATGCCGTCGCCGCTTTCGGTGGCTGAAGTGACATTGATGATATTGCCGTAAGTAAATTCGGGGACGGAATCGAGTTTGGACGGCCAGCTGCCGCTAAACGAGATGGAACCGCCGGAATCGCCGTCATCATCGTCATTGTCGCCGTCGTCGTTATCATTATCGTTGTCGTTGTCGTTGTCGTCTGCATCGTTGTCGCTGCTGTCGTTTTGTGTGAAACCTGAATTGCCGCCGGGTATCAGGCCGCAGGCCGGCAGACTTACAAGTAATAATGCGATCATCAGCAGAGCAATTATTTTCCGCATAAAAACTCCTTTCTTCTATATCCATGTGTTATGTTCGTTTCGGTATCCAGAATTGTCCGGCGCATAGATATAGATAATCATAACACAAATATTGGAATAAATAAAGAAAGCGGGCGAATATTATGGGCATTCGTGAATATATTATTCATTACTTGCCATATTTTATAAAATTGTAACAAAAACCATAAGGTGCCGTGATGCAAGCTGACGGACATCTAGCGCACCGGTATCTGACGGCCGGTATGATCGATGTCGTAATTTTCCTTAAGAATGAGCTCCGATACCGGAACGATGGCGTATCCGTCGGCAATCAGGTGCTCGATAATCGCGGGCAGCGCTTCCGGTGTGTGCAGCGCCGCGTTATGAAACAGTACGATGCTGCCCGGCTGGACTTTGCCTGTGACGCGGCTTGTGATCTCGCCGGCCTGCAGGTCTTTCCAGTCCAGGCTGTCAACATCCCATTGAATCGTATACATGCCCATGGCCGTGACCGCCTTGACGACGTGGTCGTCGTACTCGCCGTACGGCGCGCGGAACAGCATCGGCACGACGCCTGTGACGGCGGCAATTTTGTCGTTGCACGTTGTGAGGTTCGATGCGATCTCCTCGGCAGACAGCTTCGAGAAATGCTCGTGGCTGTTGGAGTGGTTCATGACCTCATGCCCGGCGTCCGAAAGCGCCTTGACGGACTCGGGATATTTGTCGACCCACATCCCGACGACGAAAAACGTCGCCTTGACATTGTACCGGGCGAGTATGTCGATGAGCTGCTGCGTGTCCTCGTTGCCCCACGCGGCGTCAAACGTGAGGCTCACGCATTTGTTGTCGCGCTCGACGCGGTAGATCGGGAGCGCACGCTTTGTTGCCGACACCCCGACGATCGCCGGGTTGTTGACGGCGATAAATATCAAAATGACCGCAAGTATCGTCGCACCGAGCGCGATCCGCCTTTTTGTGATAACAATGAATTTATGTCCTCCGGCTTCATAATCGTTTTTCATGGCCATCCCTCCGATTGCTTTATATTGGAGAATATGACCGGGGTACGAGCTTTATGCGGATTAAAGCATGGAAGAAGCGTGCCTTTGATGCAGGCAAAGCCCATCAAAGGCACGACTGAAATACTATGATTTTACTCTTGAAAAATGGTATTTGAGCAGATATATTTCGCAGCTTCAAAAGCACTGGGGGAATTATCGACACGTAATGAGATCAGCACATCGTAGAATCAGGTATTGCCGTTATTGCTAATAGCGCTTAAGAAGATTGTTTGAGATGACGATCTGCTGGACCTGGGAAGTTCCTTCATAGATAGTTGTGATCCGTGCATCGCGGTAAAACCGCTCCACCGGGTATTCTTTTATGTAGCCATAACCGCCGTGTATTTGAACAGCCTTGTACGCGCAGCGGTTACACATTTCAGAGGCGAAGTATTTACTCATAGAGCAGAGTTTCGTGCTTTCCGGACTGCCGTTATCCTTTGCCATCGCCGTATGATAAACCAACTGGCGGGCGGCTTCTATCTCCGTAGCCATATCGGCAAGCATGAAGCTGACACCCTGGAACTTGCTGATTTGCTGACCGAACTGTTTGCGTTCCTTGGCGTATTTAGCAGATAAATCAAGGCATCCCTGTGCAATGCCGACCGCCTGAGCGGCCGTGCCAAGGCGACCGCCATCCAATGTTTTCATAGCGGTGGAATACCCGTTGTGAAGCGTCCCGAGCAGGCAATCTTCAGGGACATGTACATCCTCAAGAATAACATCACTGGTAGGATACCCCTTTATGCCCATCTTGTGCTCATGCTTTCCGCAGGTTATGCCGGGCAGCTTCATGTCAACAATGAACATTGAGATGCCATGTGAACCCTTCTGGGCGGGGTCGGTTTTAGCAAAGACGACTGTATAGTCCGCGATCGGCGCGCCTGAGATAAAGCACTTTCGGCCGTTTAGAACAAAGCCTTCCTGGTTTATGACGGCCGTAGTCCGAATGCCGCCTGCATCAGAGCCGGCGCCCGGTTCTGTTAACCCAAAAACCAGGATTTTTTCCCCGCTGGCGATTGCAGGAAGGTATTTTTTTTTCTGCTGCTCGTTTCCGCAGAACAGCAGCGGTCCTGCGCCAAGAGAATTTGAGGTGTTTGCGTATATCGAGAGAACCGGACTTACTCTTGCAAGTTCCTCCATCATAAGGACGTAAGCCATACTGTCGCCGCCTTGACCGCCGTAATCCTCCGGGATTTTCACTCCCATGAAACCTGCTCCGGCCATTTTATTGTGTATGTCACGGTTGAAAGCGCCGGTTTCCTCCAATTCATCGAGAAGCGCTGCTGTGAATTCTTTTTTTGCAAACTCCCGGAACAGTTCCCGCATCATTTGGTGTTCCTCTGACAGTACCATTTCTTTTCCTCCCATATAAACGTTGTTGGATCCATTCAAGATTTGTGGAATAATATGTACAGAGCGCCTTTGTTACCGTATAAACAACAACGGGAAGATATTTATCAGAACTTATTCATCCTCCTCGCTGATACCAACATAATCGTGTATATCAAATGCAAACTGGGCAATGCGCTTTCTGCGGGCGTCATATTCTTCGTCAAAGGCATCCTCGGTATTATCATTGTCCTTTATTGTTTTGATCATGTCGATAATCATTTTTTGCTTTTCCTGCACTTTATGGGCCTGATTATTGAGAAGAATCAGCGTTTTTTCAAGAATATCGATGTATATGTCGTCATTTTCCGGCATATCGGTCAGCATTCCGATATCTGACAGGCTGACGCCGGCTTCACGATAAAGGCAGATTTTGTTGAGCGTTTTTATTGATTCATCGGAATAGAGCCGGTAATTCGAAGCGCTTCGTTCAGCGGGCTTCAAAAGCCCTAAAGAATCATAATAGAGTATGGTACTGCGCGACAGCTTGGAAATTTTGCATAAATCACGTATGGTATACATGAAACTCACCGTCCAAAATCATTCTAAACTATGAAGTAATAGTCAAGTCAACCCTGCTATGCATTTTATTATAACAAATTCCAACAAATACAAAATGCCCTAAAAGGCATAGTGGATTAGCGGCCGGCATAAGACCGCCGAAAAGCAGGGGACAGGCGCATGCTGCGCCTGTCCCCAAAAAGAAAAAACGTCCGCACCTGCGGACGTTTGATTTAAATGGCCGTTATACTGCGCAGACGTTGGCTGCCCTGAGTTTATCGGCGTTCTTCGGATCGGCTTCGATATCGAAAGTGACTTTCTGACCCTCTTCCAGAGTTTTAAAGCCGTTTCCCTCGATGGCTGAAAAATGGACGAAAATATCTTCCCCGCCGGTGTCGTTGGCAATAAAGCCATAGCCTTTTTCTGAATTAAACCATTTTACCGTACCACTGTTCATCGGGTACCTCCATTAATTTATTTGTACCCAGAAATAACAAATCCCACAAGCTGATCAAACCATCAAAGAACAATGATCCGCAACAAACTTGTGAGGACAAAGCAGTGTTCATGAAGTACATATTTATTATAACCAATTTAAGCGTAAAGTCAAGACCAAGGATATTTTAAATTAAACAAAAACAAGAGAAATAATTTGACCCGTCCGCGCAGGTGACGCCCGGGCTGAAAATATCTCCTGCACAAGAAGCACCCGCCTTCCGGCGGGTGTTTACTTTTCCTTGTTATTTTGTTTTTTTTCTTTTTTCAGTTTCCTGCGCTGCTTCCATTCCTTGAATTTGCCTTTTCGCACCATATAAACGGCTAATATGACGATCCCGATGATTGCCACATATTGAATGATGGCATAGACGATCCACATGAGTATAAAAGATTTATCGTCCATTTGCATCCCCCTTGCGAGCACCCGATGCCGGCGTTTGTTCCTATATGGATAATTATACCCCGCTGGTGCAGAAAATGCAAAGGGAAGAATACTGATTTTGATCATATCCCGCCCGCCGCCCTTAAAGGAGTGGGGGTTCCCCCCACACCCCCGCTGTAAGAATACGGTTGCCCAATGACCCGATTAGAAGACGGATACGCCGCAGGGGATAGGGCTCCGCCCTTATGATCCCAGTGCCCAAACAAACGAACAAGGCGTTGCCCCGTCCTTGTAGGGGCGGATTCCATATCCGCCCGTTGGACCATCGTCTTTTTACGTAGGGGCGAACTGTGTTCGCCCGCCGTTTCCCACGTCGGGTAATACCGCACCGCCGACGTAGGGACGGCCCTGCGTGGCCGTCCGCCGTCCGCGTTGTCCAAAGGCTCCTTTTGAAAGGAGCAGCCGGCTTTGTCGACTGAGGGAGTTTTCCGGCGGTCCGCGTTTGAAAACGAACAGGTCCTGTGTGTCCAAGTGCTAAGAGGGAAACGCAAAAAACGCCGCCGGGCGGCGGGCGTTTCTTTTCGTTTTTCCTGTTGTTATTGCTGCCGGTCATTTTCCTTTTTCGCTTTTTCAAGCCTGAACTTCAGCAGCTTATTCGCTTTTATCAAAACTATAAATATCAGCACCAACACAGCGATACCGGCGGCGAATACGAACAGATTGAACAGATGGATTAATACATCGGACCAATGCAAGCCCATATCAAACACTCCTAACGATAGATGCGACGTTACGTTTCATTGTCATGCTCTGCAGACGATTGCTGCTGCGGTTGTTCCGGCGATTGATCCGGCTGGGCGTAATAGCTTTGCCGCTGCCGGCCTTTATCCGGCTTCTCTTTTTCGAGCTTAATATCAAGCAGCCTGTTGGCCTTTATTAAGACTGAGAATATAAGCACCAGCAAAGCGATGCCGACGATGGCTAAGAAAAAGAAAAGTATTATACTAAAGCCCATTGCAGTTGCCATTGTGGTTCCTCCGTATATATATATACCCCTATTATATACCATTTGAGGGAAGCTGTAAACTGTATCGGCTTAAGTCAAAAACGCCGCCCGCGTAAAGGCGGGCGGTGTTTATTGACTTTCTGTTTTAATCTACGGGGCACAGCTTTTCGCCGAGCTTCCGTCCGGC
Organism: uncultured Sporobacter sp.; assembly: GCA_963663605.2. Taxonomy (GTDB): domain Bacteria; phylum Bacillota; class Clostridia; order Oscillospirales; family Oscillospiraceae; genus Sporobacter. The sequence goes on along the minus strand of CAXXVF010000002.1, from coordinate 1,055,852 downwards.
AAGGATGTGAAAGTGCAGGTGGTGGACCGACTGACCGGCGTCCGCGCCGCAGTTGGTAATGACGCGGAACCCCTTGTCGACGCCAATCTCTTTGGTGATCTTGGCGATCGCCTCGAAACATTTGGCGACGAGGGCGGAATTGTCCGCCGTTATGTCCGCCGCGCAGGCGATATGCTTTTTCGGTATAACGAGTATATGCACCGGCGCCTGCGGGTACAGGTCGTTGAATGCGAGGACGTCGTCGTCCTCATAACGTTTCGTCGAGGGGATTTCCCCGGACGCGATCTTGCAGAATAGACAATCGGACATTGTATTACCTCCCATGCCGTATAATAAATTTGTTTTATCTGATCCCGCCCGCCGCCCCTTAAAGGAATAGGGCTGCGCCCTGTGACCCGCCTGGAAGACGGTTTTCTCCCTGCGGCCTCTTGAGCCGCCAAAGGCTCCTTTTGAAAGGAGCTGTCAGCTGTGCCGACTGAGGATTGTCTTAACCCGCCCGCCGGGCCATCGTCGTATTACGTAGGGACGGACGTCCGCAGTTTCTTCGTCTTCGTAGGGGACGATGCCCACATCGTCCCTTGTCCGCGCCCCACGCCCCTAAAAGCGCAGAGGCTTGCGCGCTTTACAGCCCCAGTTTTTCGGCGACAAAATCGTCCGTAGCGGCCAGTGCGTCGTCGAGCTTCGACACGTCTTTGCCGCCGCCCATGGCCGAATCGGGCTTGCCGCCGCCGGAGCCGCCGCAGATCTTTGTAACGGCCTTGATGACGTCGCCGGCGCGTACGCCTTTTGCCACGGCTTCCTTGCCGCAGACGGCGTTGAATGTGATTTTCCCGTCGTGGACTGTGGACAATACCGCGACGACCGCGTCGTCCTTGTCCCTTAAATGATCGCCCATCCGGCGGAGCTTGTCCGTATTGACGTCGGCCAGGGTGGCCGTAACGATATTCAAGCCGCCAACGGTCCGCGCGCCCAGAAGGAAACGGCTGGCGTCGTTTTGGGAGTCCTTCGACCTGTATACATCGACGGCGCGCCGCATCGCGCGCAGCTCGCCCAGCTGCTGTTCAAGCTTTTCGGGCAGTTCTTCCGGACTGCCGGCTTTTACGGCGCCCGTGAGTTTTTGGAGAAGCGCACGGTTGTGGTTGACGCTGCGCAGCGTTTCCCGGCCGACGATGGCCTCGATGCGCCGCACGCCGGAGGCGACCGAGAACTCGCTTAAGATATTGAACATGCCTGCTTTGGCCGTGTTGTCCAGATGCGTTCCGCCGCACAGCTCCATGGAGTACGCGCCCATGTTAACAACGCGCACGGTCTTGCCGTATTTTTCTCCGAAAAGCGCCGTCGCGCCGGATTTTTTAGCCTGCGCCAGCGACATCTCTTCAACTTTTATCGGGAGGCCTTCCAGAATGACGGCATTGACCTGGTTTTCCACCTCGGCGAGCTCTTCCGGCGTCACGGCGGAAAAATGCGTGAAGTCAAACCGCAGCTTGTCCGGCTCGACGAGCGAACCGGCCTGTTGAACGTGGTCGCCTAAAACGGTTTTGAGTGCTTTGTGTAAAAGATGCGTGGCCGAGTGCGCGCGCTGGATGGCGTTGCGCCGTTCCTCGTCAATAAGCGCCATGACCTCGTATTCCACATTGAGTTCACCGGCGACCACGACGCCGTAATGCAGGTATTTACCGCCCTTGTTTTTCTGGACGTTCGTGACCTTGAAGAAAGCGTCGTGACAGGACATCGTACCGAAATCGGCGGACTGTCCGCCCATCTCGGCGTAAAACGGCGTTTTATCCAATACAATGACGGCCTCGTCGCCCGTTCGGACCGATGAGCACAGCTCGCCGTCGGAGACGATGGCGAGGACGTGGCACTTTTCGCCCGGCATGTCGTAGCCGACGAACTCCGTCGGCGTGTTGTCCAGGCCGAGGTCGACCCCTGCCCAGGCCAGATCGCCCAGGGCCGCCCGGGCGGCGCGGGCGCGCTCGCGCTGTTCCGCCATCAGTCCGTCGAAGGACGCCCGGTCAAGCGTCAGGCCTTTTTCTTCGACGATCTCGATCGTGAGATCGACGGGGAAGCCGTAAGTGTCGTAGAGTTTGAAGGCGTCGCTTCCGGGGAAGACCGTTTCGCCCTTTTTCTGCAGTTTGTCCAGGAGGCCGGTCAGGATGTTCATACCGGCGTCGATCGTCTTGCTGAAATTTATTTCTTCCGTTTGGATGACCTGGATTATATAATCCTGCCTTTCCGGAAGCATGGGATAGGCGTCTTTGTTTTCCTCTATGACGGTCTGGCAGACCTTCCATAAAAACGGTTCCGAAACGCCGAGCAGCTTCCCGTGGCGCGCCGCGCGCCGCAGCAGTCGGCGCAGGACGTAGCCGCGGCCTTCGTTCGACGGCAGGACGCTGTCGCCGATGAGCATCGTAGCCGACCGGATATGGTCGGTGATGACGCGCAGCGAGACGTCGGTCTCATGGTTTTGGCCGTAGGCCGCCCCGGTGAGCTCCGTGACCTTTTTCGTGATGCGCATGATAGTGTCGACGTCGAACAGGCTGTCGACGCCCTGACAGACGACGGCGAGGCGCTCGAGACCCATGCCCGTGTCGATATTCTTCTGCGTCAGATCCGAATAATTACCTTTACCGTCGTTATAAAACTGGGTAAACACGTTGTTCCAAACTTCGATATAACGGTCACAGTCGCAGCCGACCGTACAGTCGGGTTTGCCGCAGCCGTATTCCGCCCCGCGGTCGAAATAGACCTCGCTGCACGGCCCGCACGGCCCGGCCCCGTGTTCCCAGAAGTTATCCTCCTTGCCGAACCGGAAAATACGCTCTTTTTGGATACCGATTTCCTTGTTCCATATCTCAAAGGCCTCGTCGTCGTCGAGATAGATGGACGGGTAAAGACGCGCCGGATCGATCCCGACGGTCTCGGTCAGAAACTCCCAGCACAAGGCGATCGCCTCGGTCTTGAAATAATCGCCGAAGGAGAAATTGCCCAGCATCTCAAAATATGTACCGTGCCGGGCGGTTTTTCCGATATTTTCGATATCGCCGGTGCGCACGCACTTCTGGCAGGTGCAGATCCGGCGTCTCGGCGGCTCCTGCTCCCCGGTGAACCAGGGTTTCATGGGCGCCATGCCTGAATTGATGAGGAGCAGTGACGCGTCGTTCTGCGGTATCAGTGAAAAACTGGGCAGGCGAAGATGCCCCTTGCTCTCAAAGAAGGATAAAAACATTTCGCGCAGCTCATTTAAACCGTATTTTTTCATTATGACCTCCTATACGCCCGTGCGCGCACGCGCGGACGATAATAAACATTATAATGAAAGAAGGCGCAATGTCAATAATTAACGCTTATCAAAAACCGTTTCTCTCCATTTTTGAGAGAAACGGTCCTGATGCGCGCCCTGTTTTTCAGCTTCAGAGCTTTCGGACATTGACGGATATTTCCGACAGCGCTTTGGATGCCTCCATGTCGAACTGCTGGGTCTTGGCCATGTCCCCGAGCGCCAGGAGCCCGACGAGATGTCCGTCGTCTACAACGGGCAGCCGTCGCACCTGCGCGTCCGCCATCTGCCGGGCGGCCTGGCGGACGTCTTCCTTAGAGGTGACGGTGACGATGTTGCGTGTCATGATCTCCCGGACCGGCGTCGTGTCGGGATCGTTTTCAGCCGCCACGCACCGCAGGACGATGTCGCGGTCGGTGACGATACCCTTGAGCCGGCCGTCCTCCGTACACACGGGAACGCTGCCGATATTGTGGCGGTACAGCAGCCGCGCCGCCAGCGATGCCGGCTCGTCCGGCGCGATCGTGATCACGCTGTCTGACATAAGATCTGATACGAGCATAATATACCTCCTGGATGATAAAGATGTAAATTTTCCGATCATTCCGATCATGTTGATTATTTACAGAAGAGGCATATTATATACTAAAATCGCGCAAGCCTCTGCGGAGGCTTTTCGCCGCCTGACGGCAGCGCGCGATTTCCGGGCGGGAACCAGATCCCCCCGGATGCCCCCTTCCGCTCTTCGAGGGGACGAAGATATGCGGGTTTACGGGGCCGCAGAACTTTCCGTTTTAAAGCGGGATCATAAGGGCGAAGCCCTTATACATTAACTGGGCGGCGGGCGGGTATAGAAATATTGTCAGGGCCGCAGCGGTATGGTACGATAAACAAGACGAAAAGGGGAGAGGGCATGGAACACGAAGACTATATGAAGAGCGCTCTGGAACTTGCGCGATGCGCGATGGGCGAGGGGGAGGTGCCCGTCGGCTGCGTCATCGCGGACCCCGACGGCCGGATCATCGGGCGCGGCCGCAACCGCCGGGAAAGCAAGAGGAACGCCCTGGCGCACGCGGAGATTGAGGCGATCAACGAGGCGTGCCGTCAAACGGGGGACTGGCGTCTTTCCGGCTGCACGCTGTACGTGACGCTCGAGCCGTGCCCCATGTGCGCGGGCGCTGTAATCAACGCGCGAATCCCGAAGCTTTATTACGGTGCGAAGGAAGAGATATCGGGCGCGTGCGGCAGCGTATTGAACCTGTTTATGGAGCGGTTCGGGCATTCGCCGCAGGTCGTCGGCGGCCTGCTCGAGGACGCGTGCGCCGCGCTGATGTCCGAGTTTTTCAAATCCCTCAGAGATAAGCGTTAAAAGACGGCCCGCTGCAGCGGGCCGTACAGTTTATAGAAAAATGTCTCCGACTATCGGAGCCTGATAAACCGGCATTTATCGTGATATGGATTGTGCTCAGAATCTGCGGCATAAGCTATCCTTCTACCGATTTCAGCAATTCTTCAACAGGAACTTCGTACAACTTCGCCAGCGCAAGTAAATTTGATGTGTTTGGGTCGGATGTTCCACTTTCCCATTTTGACACCGCCTGTCTGCTTACGCCTATGGTTTCTGCTACAAATTCCTGTGTCATTTTACATTTTGTGCGGCAATCCCTCAAAGTTTCTCCTAACGAGCGTTTGACCTCCGCCTTTTCTTTGCGTACATCCTTTGATTTGATATACTTTTTTAGTGCCCGGATAATCAGTACGGTAATGTAAACGGATACGCTTATCAGCGCTAAGCCTATTATTGACATTATGATAGTATTTATGGGCATATCTTTTCGCCTCCTTTTTATTGTTGGCAGCGGCAAATACAACAGCTTATAATGGAAGAACGGTACTCTTATCACGCTTGCGCGGCGTCGCAGTATTCCTTAAGCAGCAGCCATGAATCCGTTTCTTTTTGCGACAGCCCCGCGCGAATGCTGTCGGTCAGCGTAAGCCTTGATGTCCGAAGGTTGTTAAAAGCAATCCAGGAGCTTCCGCTTTCGTTACCGCCCTCAACAACTTTGCTGCAAACCTCTTTCTGCTCGCCGAGGGGTAAATCTGAAAGCTTCTGAACAAACCATTTAATATCGTTTGCCAGCAACGTCAGCATATAATATGAGGTAAAGTCGTTTAATGTCATTTTCCCGCACTCCACCAAAGTGCGTTCTACTGCATAATCAGAGTAAACAGCATTGTGCGCCGGCTGTTTGCCCAATAATACCGGATTGTCACCGCTGCAGTCGAAAACTAAAAAGAACTCATGTGGATAAGCACCGCCGCCCCAGCCGTCTTCATCAATTTCATAAAAATCGCTGCTGTAAATGCTCGATGCATTAAACTGCAGCTGGCACGTCAGCTTATATACCTCAATATTCTCGGTTATGTCCAGTTCCCCATACGCCGCTTCATTACCCGGCGGGTAAAGCGCAAGCCCGGTTACGCGCCAGTCTGAAATGCCGGTATGGATTGCTCCGGGCTCAATTCGCGCTTCCTGCAACCGGCTTTCGGCAATGTCTTTGGCCGCGTTCATGGCATAATCCGGCGCTTTAACACCTTCAAGCACATTTTCTGTTGTTTTTCGGTTATCCTTGAAAATAAAAAGATTACCTTTTGAAAGATAAGCATATCGATATGCTGTTAAGTATGCGCCACGCTGCACCCCGCTTTCCGTTGGCACAAATCCTTTTATCGTAAGACAGGCCGTATCGGAATTAAAATTGCCGTATGCGGCTGTCAGCCATTCGGGATACGCATTCAGTATTGCCGGAAGCATAGCCTTAAAGTCGGCCGTCAGGTGTTGTATGATAAATCCGCTGTACATGCTCGATGTATTAACGTCGGTATCGGCAACTGATATCACCTTTTCTAAGGTCTTATACGGGTCGTCAATTTCATATGTCGGAGCAGCTTCGGGTTTGACCTGCATGTGAGAGCAGTCCTCCGCTTCAGGTGCTGCTGAAGCGGGAGCGGAAGCCAGGGGAGGATTATCGGCGACATCGCCGCCGGTGCCGTTGCCGGCACAGCTTATGAGCATTGTCAAAAGCACAAACAGTATTGATAATGAAATAATGCGTTTACATATGTAATTCACAGCGCACCTTGACCTTTCTGTAAACGTTTTTATACAAGCCTTTGCCCATACGCGGTTACTTCTTGCTGCCGCTGCATTACTTAGTACGTCTTCAATTGGCACGCGTCATCGGAAACCGCCGGGCAAAGCTATTACGCGTTTTCTGTCCGCCTATTTTTCATCAATGGCATTTCACTATATTTATCTGACGAAAACGCCGTTTCCGGCGCTTTTGTCTGTGCGCGGTCCTTCTAAAAGATATTGCCGATCAGCTGTCGATTATTTCACCCAGCTGTGCCGATTCTATTATCTCGGTATGACCGTTTAAGAAGTTGTTCTCATAAGAGGTTTCAAAGAACGCGCTGTAAAGGTCCAGCAGGTCTTCAGCCGTCATATCCGGAATGATGAATTGACACGAGCAGTCTATATAATCGCCGTACCGGCTAAAAGTCGTTATTGCCGTGCACGCATTGAAATCCATAAACACTAGGGTGTTGCTGAAATTTTCAGGCGCTTTTATGATATGCGTAACGGAAAACATCCCGGAAGTACTGAGCAATGGTAGACTGTATCCCTTATCAATAAGGACGGCATATACCAGAGAGGTCAAGCCGGTCGTTGTCTTTGGCGCGAAAAAATCTATAAGTTCATCGGAATAATCTGAAAATTCAATCTGCTGGAAATTTGTTAGAAAATCGGCTACAAAGTCCGGATCGAGCGTAACGATAACGGCGCTGTCCGGGGACGACATATCAGCGTTTTCAAGGCTTTGCCAGAAATCTGCAACAGATGCCGGATCAAGCTCTGGAATAAACTGTGTAAACTTACCTTGCATCTCCTGAGCAAGCGATACGCTTTCCTTTAAAATAAAAGCCCTGTTGTCCACCGTTTTCTCCGCGCAGCCGCCGAGTACGGCCGCCGCGAAGGCCGATAGTATAATAATTGAAACAGTACGTTTAATGTGCATAAATACAGCTCTCCTTTTTAAGGCAATCTCAACAATATCTTACAATACTCTAGCATATCTTCAGGCTGGAGGCAATAGCGCAGTCTTCACCTGCTATTCAGCCCGAGCGCTTTTGACATACCGCCGCAATAATATATCTAAACCCGCCCGCCGCCCCTAAAGGTATAAGGGCTGCGCCCTTATGATCCCGCTGGATATGAATAAGGCAATTTCCTTCCGTCCCATCGGAGAGCGGAAGGGGGCATCCGGGGGGAACTGGTTCCCTCCCGGAAATCGCGCGCTGCCGTCAGGCGGCGAAAAGCCTCCGCAGAGGCTTGCGCGATTTGGAGGTATAAGGGCTGCGCCCTTATGATCCCGCCCGATTGAATGCATAAGGCCGTATATGTTTCTATATTGACAATACGACGGTCTGAAACGGTAAAATCGACAGATTGATACGGAAAAACAGGGGCCGAGGGCAATGTCATTAAGATAAGCTGAGAGTGCCGCAGCAAATAACCAAACAAGATAGCATCACGGAGTTGCAGAGCAGTTTCGTGATGCTTGATCTTTTAAGTACGGAGAAAGGACATGGCAAAGCAGCAGATTAATAAAATCTGCTCTAAAGACTATGATAAAGAGGCGAATTATGCTACTCTGTAGATGAAGCTGACTGCCGATTTGTAACGGATTTTGCGGATATCTTTCCGGCTAGGACGGATAGGCAGAATATTCTTAAGAATCAGCGCTTCGACGTCGGGTAAGGGTACATTGTTTCGGAAGAAATGTCTGCAGATATGAATGGCAACGGTAAAATTGACCTGATATTCGTATTGGGAATCTCTGTGTTGGATGACTACGTGCGAGGTAATCATTTCAGAGAAGTTGTACATGATCATTGTTGCATATATTTCCTGTTCAATGTACTCTTGCTTTTTTGCATGGAAGTGGGTCAGGCCAACTGCATATTTAAGTTCTCGAAATGATGTTTCTATGCCCCATCGCTTCTTGTAGAGCTCCTTGAGTTCATCCGGGGGGAAGTCATCCTGATTCAGGTTTGTAATAACCGCTTCATAAGCATTATTCGAAATTTTAAAACGAACAATCCGAAGGGAAACGGGATAGAACTTGTTGGTATGCAAATCCAGGAAATCGAAATTCACGTTGCTGGGGAGGAAACGGTAGATTTCGGGGTGTGCTTTGACTTCTTTTGTCTGTTTCTTTGTAAGAATACGATGAACGGTAACATCAAATTCATCTGCTTTAGGAAGGCGTAATCCGGAGAGTATGCCATTGCTGCCGGTATCTTTAACGCGAATGATATAATTCCAGCCTTTCTTTTCGATATGAGAAAGAACGTTGTAACTTTCGTAGCCCCTGTCGCCAATGAGGATCGTTTTGTCCTTGATATGGGACCTATCAACCATGTCCGTTAGCGCCTTGTTTTCGTTTTCACACCGGCGAGTTTGAACGCAGGAATCAACATAGAGCCTGGTACAAAGATCGTACAAGGCATTGAGGTGCAACAGATTATAGCCTTTTTCACCTGGATTATTTTGAAAATATGTATCTGGGTTATCAGGGTCGGTAGCAATGTGCAAGTCGGAACCGTCGGCGGCAAGCAATCGGTATCCTTTGTATTTTTTGATTTCCGAAAAGGATTGAGTAAATTCATGAAGCAAGTACGCTAAAGCAAAGGGTAGAATTTTATCTCGCTGTTGGACAAAGGCTGCTGCTGTCGCTGTATTAACGCAGTAGCCTTGCGCCTCCAGAAGCTCCTTGTATAGGCTGCTTCCGCCCATGGATAAGAGAAGCTGGATCATCGTTTTAAAGGGCAATTTTCTATTACGTGAAAAATCTCGCTTTGGGTCTTTAACGAAAAGAGCTGGCGACGCTGACATTTCATTAATGAGGGAAGTCAACGTGTCTTTTATCGATTTTGGGTATTTATTCATCAGCAAAACCTCCAAAATAGTAATCATTTCAAGGCTTCGCTGCATTTTTTCACTTTTTGTCAAGCTTTTTTTAAGATTTTTCTTCAGTTTATTAAAAAAAGAACAGGGCACCTTTCGATGCTCTGCTCTCTTTTTGCCTATTGCCTTATCTTAATGACATTGGGGCCGAGGCCCCTGTTTTCGTATGTATCGGTATTGCTCACGCCAGCTGCGTACCGTCCTTATCAAACAGCGGCAGCGTATTGAACCTGTTCATAGGGCGGTTCGGCCATTCGCCGCAGGTCTTGCGCGGCGGAATCAGTAATTGTTATTATAAAACATCTCCCAATACCAACCTGACTCAATAACAACCGCTTCGCCGTTTTCAACCCGCAGGAATTCGGGCGCCCAATTCTCACTAAAGTATTGGATACCAAAGCCTGTTGACATCGTATACGCTTCATCAGGCAGCACGCCGTTTATATTTGGTTCGGTATCGGGGTCGGTAAGGATGCGGCTTGGGCACATAAGTACAAAATAATAATCTCCGTTGTAGTTTGCCAGTACGCACTCGTTTTGCATGCCGATATAGAAGCGAAGCACCCCGCGGTATACGCCGTTTTCCTCTGCGTACACCAGGACTGAACCACCCTCGGAGCCGCCGCCCATGCCTCTGCCGTATATGATTACCGCCTCATCTGTACCGTCGCCGTTTATATCCGCCCAGACGGCATCTTGCAGCAAACCATAAGCGTCGCCGCTTTCATGGATTTCCCGCACCCATTCTTTGTCTATATAAAACCGGTAATCAGAACTGTCGGTCATTTCCGCAAAGTGCAAAAGCTCATCGTATGTAAGAGGTGTCCCCGCCATGTATTCTTTAAAAGGCTTTGGTGGATTTTCTCTCGAAAATTCGTTTTCAGGTATAAGCGTCGTGTATGGAATGAACAGGCCGGCAAAGTCAAAGAGCTTCGGAGAAGGTACATTGGGATATTCAAAAGGATCGGCTTCCACTAATAGAAGTGAACCGTCTTTGCCGCTCATGGCTACGTAAAAGCACCTCATTTCATCGTTTTCGTCCAAATAAGATATTCCCGTTGTGGGTATATCCCCGTGAAAGACCATTGAAAACACAATGGGTTCTTCCGGCAGCAGCTCATATTGGGATAAAAGCACTTCATTCCTGAAATACTCAGAATAAAAGAGCATGGTAATACTAAAATCTCTCGCTGCGGCAGTAGCGGTAAAAATGACATCAACGGATGTGTCGTAGCGGTCGACATCAGGCGCGGCGGCTTCTAGATATCCGTCAAACGCACTCAAAATATCATCTGTGGCATAGTCGACACTTACAACGACTTCTTCGCTCTCAGGCGGCTGAACAGGCGTGGCGGTCAAAGAGACATCGGGCGTTTGTACGGAGCTGGATGCCTGTGCAGCATCAGACGTTCCCGCCTCCGCTTCGCCGTCAGATACGATATCCCGTGCTGCATTGCAGCCGGTCAATATCGACGCAAAACAAACCATCCCCGCAATGGCTAACGCTGTTCTTTTCTTAAACTTCATTAAAAATGGTTACCTTTATTATAAAGTATTTTCTGTCTGCCGGACGTCATTGGCTGTATTTTTTCAGCTCGTATGAAGACACAAAATCGTTTTCGGCAAAAGAAATAATCAGCGTTATGTTCCAACTGGCGCTGTTTTTTTCTTCGCCGAAATCGTAAACCAGATTATCCTCCGTTTTATAACGGATCGCGTAATCGTAATAATACGCTGTGTCATTGCCCAACAAATCTATTATCTCATCTTTTGACATCCGGTTTAAATCATACTGCTTTATGAAGCTCCTAATCAAATTTTGCCTGTCGTTCCACGCTGAAGCATTCCATTTATCCACGGTGAAATAAGTCTTATGATGGTGCAGCACGCAAAATGCCGTTATAATCACTGCAATAATAATAAGTACTGCAAATAGACATATAAACCTTTTGTGCCTCGTTTTGCGTGCCATATTATCGCCGCTCACGCCAGCGGCTTGCCGTCCTTATCAAACAGCGGCAGCGGCGCGAGATAAATGATGTCCTCACGTTTAACGGCGTCGCCTTCGGCGAGCACCGCCATGCGTCCGGCGACGATACCGCCGGCTTTCTCCACCAATTCTTCCAGAGCGGCCAGAGACTGGCCCGTGGAGATGACGTCGTCGACGATGAGGATGCGTTTGCCCTTCATTAACCGGGCGTCCGCGCCGTCCATAAAAAGCTTCTGCGCGCCCTCCGTCGTGATCGACTGAACCTCCGCCTCAAAGACGCCGTCCATGTAGAGCTTCGGCGCTTTGCGCACCAGAAGGTATGTGTTGCGTCCGCTCTGCCGCGCCATCTCGTGAATAAGCGGAATGGCCTTGGCCTCGGGCGCGATCATGTAGTCGAAATCCGGCGCTATTTTCAGCATTTCCCCGGCGCACGCGCAGGTCAGCTCGACGTCGCCGAAAATAACGAAGCCGGCAATCATCAGCGTGTCGTTTAACGGGCACAGCGGCAGCCTGCGTTTTAGCCCCGCGATTTCCATCTCATAATACATAGCATCATCTCCGTTGGTTTTCTTTTATCAGATTATATTCCGCCGGGTATAACAAGTCAATAATCTATACCCGCCCGCCGCCCAAAAAGGTATGGGGCTGCCGCCCCATGCCCCGCTTTGGAGACAGGACCGCTGCCCTTAAAGGTATAGGGAAAATACTATGACCTCTGACGTCCGCCCCATGCCCCGCTTTGGAAACGGGACCGCTGCCCTTAAAGGTATAAGGGAAAATACCTATGACCCCTGACGGAAGACATATACGTCCGCCCCATGCCTGCTCTTAAAGGAAGCGGACTTCGCCCTTATGATCCCGCCCTATAGGTATGGGGTTTCACCCTATGACCTGATTTAAGGCGCTCTCTTGAGGGAGCTGTTAGCTTCGCTGACTGAGGGAGTAACCTCTCGCCCTTATGATCCCGCTTCAAAACGAGCAGTCCTGCGCCCGCGTAGGGGACGCTGCCCACAGCGTCCCGTTTCCTTTTAATATCATCAGCCATATCCTCGTGCGATATATGAAAATCCGCCGCGCTCCTGAAAAACAAAAAACGAGCGAAGGCGCAAGCCTCTGCTCGTTTAAAAAGTGACAATTTTGATAGATAATCAGCTGATAAGCTCCCTGTAATAATCGGCCTCGCCGACCTTTCCGACGGCGGAGAACGACGCGCTGGTGAAATCAAGGCAGGTTTCCGTGAGCGCCCGGATATCCTCAACCGTTACGCGGTCGTAGTTGGCGATGACCTCGTCGAGATCCGGGATATATCCGAGGTACAGCTCGTTTTTACCAAGCCGGTGCATGCGCGAGCCGGTTTGTTCCAGGCTCATGAGGATATTGGCCTTTATCTGCTCGCGTGCCCGTGTGAGCTCCTCGTGCGTGACGCCGTCTTTAAGCCGGATTATTTCGTCCTTGATGACGCTTATGGCCTCCCGTTCCGTTTCCTTCCCCAGGGCGGTGTAAACGGCAAACAGGCCGGTGTCGATGTAGCTTGCGCCGAACGAGTAAACGCTGTAGCACAGCCCGCGTTTTTCACGCACGGTCTGGAACAGCCTCGAGGACATGCCCCCGCCCAAAATGTCGCTTAAAAGCTGCAGCGCGTAGCGCCGTTTGTCCGTGACGGCAAGTCCCGGGAAAGCGAGCAGCAGGTGGTTTTGTTCGAGACTTTTCCGTTTGGCCGTAAAGGACGGCGTATAGACGGCGGACTTGAACGTTTTGCTTTTGCCGTCCGCCATGGCCGAAAATAGGTCTTTCAGGCGCTCGATGTCCGCCGGCTTGTAACTGCCGGAGACGGACACGACGACGGAGCCGGGACGGTAGTGTTCGGACATATGCGCTTTCAGGGATTCGCCGGTCATCCTGTCGAGGGAAACCTTGCTGCCGAGTACGGGGCGGGCAAGCGAAAAGCCCTTGTATACGGCCGTCTGGAGCCGTTCGGACGCCAGGTCCTCCGGCGTGTCCTTGTACATGTCGATCTCCTCGCGGATCACGCCGCACTCGTTTTTTACGTCGCCCTCGTCAAAATTGGAATTGAAAAACATGTCGCACAGCACGTCCGTAAGCTGATCGAGGTGCGTGTCGAGTACGCGCCCGTGGAAACAGGTGCACTCCTTTGTTGTAAAAGCGTTGACCTGACCGCCGATGCTGTCCATGATGTCGGCCAGCTGAGCGGCGGTGCGTTTGCCGGTGCCTTTAAAAAGCATGTGCTCTATGAAGTGGGACGCGCCGCTCATGCGCGCGGTCTCATACCGCGAGCCGGTGGCGATCCATATGCCCATGGCGGCCGAGCGGACATAGGGGATATGCTCGTGAACGATGCGGACGCCGTTGGGCAGCGTGATTTTTTCGTACATAAATAACCTCTGTGTGTATGACGTGTTTCTAATAAGTAGGGGGCGATTAAAATCGCCCCGTTTTTTGTTTTTTCATTACCCGCCCGCCGCCCTTTAAAGGTATAAGGGCCTGCGGCCCTTATGATCCCGCTTGGGAAGGGAAAGGGCTTCTTCTGCAATCCAAGGCTCCTTTTGAAAGGAGCTGTCAGCTTTGCTGACTGAGGATTGTCGTTACCTGCCCGCCGCCCGGTCCACGTAGGGGACAAGTTTTCCGTCCCGAAACCCGACGACCGACTGATGGGGCGGATTTCATATCCGTCCTTATCGACCCGCGATTTTACGCCTGGTCGATAGGCAGACCCGCCGCCTGGCGTTCCTTGATGGCATCCTTGCGCGAGAGGTTGACGCGTCCGCGGTCGTCGATCTCGGTGACCTTGACCCACGTGTAATCGCCCTCTTTAAGCACGTCCTCGACCTTCTCGACGCGGCGGTTTTCAAGCTTTGATATATGGACCATGCCGTCCTTGCCGGGTACGAGCTCGACGAACGCGCCGATGGGGATGACCCTAACGACCTTGCCGTAGTAAAGCTTGCCGACCTCGGGGACGAACACGATATTGTCGATGATTTTCTTCGCGGCGCGGCAGGCTTCGATATCGCTCGAGGAGATGAAGACGCTGCCGTCGTCCTCGATGTCGATCTTCGCGCCGGTGTCGGCAACGATCTTCTGGATGACCTTGCCGCCCGTGCCGATGACCTCGCGGATCTTATCGGGATGGATATTCATTGAGATCATCTTCGGGGCCGACGGAGCCAGCTCGTCTCTCGGCGCTGCGATGACGGGCAGCATGACCTCGTCGAGGATCTGGATGCGCGCCTCGCGCGTCAGTTCAAACGCGGACTTGATAATATCATACGTCAGGCCGTCGTTTTTAAGGTCCATCTGGATGGCGGTGATACCTTTTTTCGTACCGCCGACCTTGAAGTCCATCTCGCCGTGGAAATCCTCGACGCCCTGTATGTCGACGAACGTCGTCCAATCGTCGCCGTCGGAGATGAGCCCGCAGGAGATGCCGGCGACCGGCGCCTTGATCGGTACGCCCGCGTCCATCAACGCCAGCGTCGAGCCGCAGATCGAGCCCTGCGACGTCGAGCCGTTGGAACTGAGGACCTCGCTCACGACGCGGATGACATACGGGAACTCCTCGAACGGCGGCAGAACGGCCTCAAGCGCTTTCTCGGCCAGCGCGCCGTGTCCGTATTCGCGGCGGGAGGTGCTGCGGGCAGGCCGCGCCTCGCCGACAGAGAAGGACGGGAAGTTGTAATGGTGCATATAACGCTTGGACTGCTCCTCAAAGATCGTATCGAGCTTCTGCGCGTCGGAGAGCATGCCGAGCGTCGCGATCGACAGGACCTGCGTCTGGCCGCGTGTGAACAGGCCGGAGCCGTGCACGCGCGGGACGATGCCGACTTCACTGGCCAGCGGACGGATCTCGTCCATCGCGCGCCCGTCGACGCGCTTGCCCTGAAGCAGCCATGCCTTGACGACTTTTTTCTGGATGCGGTAGGTGATCTCGTCAAGCTGCGCGGTGATTTCGGGATATTCCTCGCCGAATTCCGCGATCATCTTGCTCACGACGGCATTGTACCGCTCTTCGCGGACGTTTTTGTCGTCGGTGTCCATGCAGTACTCGACGTCATTGAGATAATTATCTGTGATTTTGGCGAAAAGCGCGTCGTTGAAGGCGGCCTTGTCGTAGGTGAATTTCGTTTTGCCGACCTCGCGCACCATCTGATTGATGAGCTCGACGATGGGCTTGATGGCATCGTGCGCGGCGATGATGCCGCCGAGCATGACGTCCTCTGGGATCTCGTTGCCGTTGGCCTCGATCATGACGATCTTTTCGGCTGTCGCGGCGATCGTGCAGAACATCTCGCCGTTCGCGCGCTCCTCGGAGGTGGGATTGATGACATATTTGCCGTCCACATAACCCAGCCCGACGCCCGCGATGGGTCCGTTGAACGGGATGTCGGAGATGGAAACGGCGGCGGACGCGCCGATCATGGCCGCGATCTCAGGCGCGTTGTCGTAGTCCACGGACAGGATGCTGCACGTGATGATGACGTCGTTTCTGAGGTCACTGGGGAAGAGGGGACGCATCGGCCGGTCGATCATGCGCGCTGCCAGTACGCCGCGCTCCGACGGCCTGCCCTCGCGGCGGAGGAAGCCGCCCGGGACCCGCCCGACGGCATAAAGCTTCTCTTCAAAATCGACGCCCAGCGGGAAGTAGTCGATGCCGTCTCTCGGACGGGCGCTGGCCGTGGCTGTTACCAATACGGTCGTTTCGCCATATCTGACTAAAACGGATGCGTTGGCGAGCTCTGCGAGCTTGCCGACCTCCAGTGTCAGGGGTCTGCCGGCGAGTGTCAGGGAATACTGCTTGTACTCATTGAAATCTCTGTGCTTGATGATCATAAAATGCTCCTTTCATTTGTGAAGCCACAATCACCTAGCACTTGAAAACAAGCCCGATCCGGCTCGGACGCATTTTCAACTGCTATGGGATTGCATGCTCCTGTTTCTTATTGGATGGTTTTATCTGAAAGCGGCGCGCCGGCGCAGGTGTTTTGACCGGCCGTCCGCTTTTCATTCATAGTGCCATTCGCGCATAATTTTACATAGCTATAGTGTCATTCGTGCACCTTTTTTAACGATGAGTGGGGCGTTTGACCTGCTGAGACGGTGATGCTGGATGAATCAGTGGTTACCCTCATATTATTGCATAACGGGGCTGTTCTGATACGCTCAGACCAGCCCCATAAGTTTTTTTACTTTCTGATACCGAGTTTTGCGATGAGTGTCCTGTACCGCTCGATGTCCTTTTTCGCCAGATAATCCAGCAGGCTGCGGCGCTTACCGACCATCTTCAGCAGTCCCAGACGGCTGTGATTGTCTTTCTTGTGCTCCTTTAAGTGCTCGGTCAGCTGGACGATGCGTTCGGTCAAAATAGCGATCTGGACCTCCGGTGAGCCGGTATCCGTCTCGTGCGTACGGTTTGCCTCGATAACGGCATTTTTCTGTTCTTTAGTGATCATGGTTTATACGTCCTTTCTTTTCAATTCCCCCAAAACCGAGTACCGGGCGGGAAAGGTACCGGAATGCGATCCGGCTTTGTCCCGAAACTAAGTAAAGGGGCATATTACAGGCATTTTACGCCAAGCTAACGTATTGTAACACACTGCCCATTAATTGTAAAGCCTTATTTATTATATGTAAAACGGGCTTTAAATTTCAAACAAGCTTTCTCAAACCCGCCCGCCGCCCCTTAAAGGTATGGGGCTGCCGCCCCATGCCCCATAAAGAAAGGACGCGGAGCTGACGGATAAAGTTGGGGCATCGCCCCACGCCCAATAACGAAAGGACGCGGAGCAGACGCACAAGCCGGGGCT
This sequence comes from uncultured Sporobacter sp., assembly GCA_963663605.2. GTDB lineage: Bacteria > Bacillota > Clostridia > Oscillospirales > Oscillospiraceae > Sporobacter. The sequence goes on along the minus strand of CAXXVF010000002.1, from coordinate 1,038,729 downwards.
TCGCTCCATGCCCCTGCGGACAGGACCGTCCTGTAATAAATGGTAAATTATATAAAATTGACCAAAAAAGCCGTTGCGTCGGTAGAAAATTAAACCAATTTAAACAATATATTGCAAAACGTCCAATTTATTAAGCCGAACTCTTTTTTTTAGCTGTTTTCAGGTGTATAATGACATTCTATTTTTATAATGTATATGCAGTATATGCAGATAGTAAACGGCGGCCAAACAGTTTTAGGTCGTAACTGATTGGCGGGGATAGTTTAGTTTAAGGGCGGTGCTTGAAAACGAAAATACAACAAAGGTTTTACAAAACGGTGCTGATCGCAGGGGCGTGTCTTTCGGCTGCCTGTATCGTCGGTAACGCTATTTGTGGGTTTCCCCTGCAAACCAGCCTGAAATGGTTCGTGCTTTTTTTCGTATGCCTCGTCGGCTACTTGTTTTCCGATAATCAAAAAATCGCGCCCCACATGATGTTCGGCGAATTCATATTTCTGGTTTTTTTGTTTCTGCCGTTTGCGTTTTTTGATTCGGGCGGCAGCAATAATAACGCCCTCGGCTACATCTTTCTGCTTATGATTGTGGTAACCTATCTTTTCGCGGGCTGGAAACGTATTTTTTTGGTCTGCGCGCTGATTGCCGTTTTTATAGTAATGCATGCCCTTGAATATTATCGTCCGGAGCTTGTCGCCGTTTATTCGCCTCAGGCGCATTTTATTGACAGGATGATTCATATCCCCCTTCTGCTTATTGCGGTGTTTTTTATCATTTTACAGTTTGCAAAAGAATATAAGCGGGCCAATCAGAAGCTCCTCGTCAGCGCGCACTTTGACGAGCTGACGGGCCTGTATAACCGCCGCCTGTTCAACAAAGCGATGGAGGAAGGCGTCGAAAACCGCGACGGGCCGATCAACCTCGTTCTTCTGGATATGGATAATTTCAAAAAGGTCAACGACCAATACGGGCATACCGCCGGCGACGAAGTGCTCAAAAAACTGTCCCAGCTTTTGCAGAATTCCTTTGAGCTGGATAAACACGTTGTCTGCCGGTGGGGCGGGGACGAGTTCGCGATCATCTATTACGGTGAAAAGGAAGAACTGGTTATCAAACTGGAAGCCGTTAAAAAATCCTTTAAAACCTACGTTTCCGTTTATGACGACACGATCGGGTTCTCCACGAGCATCATCACGTTCAGCGATTACAAAAAATCGTCTCAGGTGCTTGTTGACGCGGACCAGCTGCTGTACAGGGAGAAACTTAAAAAAGACGCCCGCGAGTATTTGGACGGCGACGCTCAGCAGTCCGATACTTCGTCAACAGAATCATAATCGAATAAATAATACATACAAACGCCAAAGGGCCGGTTTTTCGTAAACCGGCCCTTTTTCATATCCCCGCACCCTGTAGGGGCGAACTGTGTTCGCCCGCATTTTCTCGATCAAACGATCCCGTAGGGACGGCCATTGGCCGTCCGCCGTTGCCATCGTTCCGCGTCCCAATGGGGGAATCCTACGAGGTGGCGCATCTCTCGTCCTTGTAGGGGCCGATGCCCTCATCGGCCCGCCGTCCTTCTCGTCTTTGTAGGGGCGGATTCCATATCCGCCCGTCGGGCTGTTGTCGTATTCCGGAGGGACGTGTCATATGTTCTTGCGCGATCAAAGGCTCCTTTTGAAAGGAGCTGACGCCGCCGGCGGCTGAGGATTGTAAAACGCCGCGCCTACATTATTTCTTTCTGCTTCTGCTGGTTGTTCCTTCGATATCCAACCCAATAATCTTATCCCGCCCACCGCCCTAAAAGGTATGGGGCAGCCGCCCCATGAGGCGCTGGGATGAAAACGAATACAGATTTGAAACAGCAAAATAATGTAATATGTGATATAATATTACAAGATATGCATTAAAAGAAAAAAGCATAATAGCAATTAGGCAAGTTTGGTTGAGTTCCGAACCGATACAACTTATATAAAAATATATCATACAATTCTGGTTAGTATAAGGGGGTATAATTATGACACGAATGAATGAAGGCAAAGAAACTTGGCATAGATTATTAGAATGGGACAGAGGGCAAGCGCCAGCCGAGCGACTAGCTGCAATTTTGTTACATAATGATGGCTTCCAAAACATTGACCCTTCACATCCGCTAGGGGGGAAAGACGGTAAGAAAGATATTATTTTCGTTGAAAATGATAGCAAATGGATTGCCGGAGTGTATTTCCCGCGAGGCCAGAAATCTTTCAAAGACATTAAAGATAAGTTTATAAGCGACTTCTCTGGAGTTACTGCAAATCAAGCATCGGGATTCGTATTCATTACAAATCAAGAATTGAGGTTAGCTGAACGCCAAGAATTGTGTGATGTCGATGCAACCATTAATATTGTCATTTATCATTTAGAACGCATTGCAACTATGCTTAATACGCCGGTGAATTATGGCGTTCGGCTTGAATTTCTTGATATTGAAATGACGAAAGAAGAACAGCTATCATTTTTTGCTGGAATAAGTGCTTTACCTATTGCTCAAATGAAGTCCGAACTTTCTCTGAGGGGGCTATTTGAGAATAAACCAACTCCTGATGCACACCCATATACGAAAAAATGGATAGATTCAGAGTTCATGGAAAACAAAAGGCAAAAAATCAATGAAATATATAAACAAGTAGCAGCTATAGTAATTCCTGAAAAATGTGTTCCTGAACGCTTAGAAGCGCAAGAACCAGAAAAACCGGATAACGATGCTGCTCTGTTGAAATTTGTATCGGACAAAGAAATCACAGCATTCAAAGAAAGTATGAAAAAAATAAGTCTATCAGAAATGTTTACTGTCGAAGATGCTGAAATAAGGCCTGAAGAAAAGAAAATTATCATTGACTATTTTGAAAAGCAAGAGATTCCAATAACTGATGATTTCTTTCTACTTGGGAATCTCAAAATAAACGTTTCAACAATGCGGTTACCTTTTGGCAATTCGAAACCATCACTTAACGGTACTAATGAAGAACAAATGAAGTATAATTTAATTGTGGATTTATATTGGGAAATTGACGAGTATAATGAATACTATGATTATTTCTCTGCTCTCCAAAAGAAATATTACGTGCAATGTGTAATAAGTAATACTGGGACTTCATTCGATGAGGATATTGATGTAAAATTAATATTTCCTAAAGGATGCATATGTTATGCAAAAGACTTGCCGATTCCTGGTTATTCATTCATAAAAATGTTTAATGAAAACTCGTTAGAAGAAACACTTTTCATGATAGAAGCTCTTGTAGACGTTGATGAATTCTCAAATTATCCGCCAGCTTTGAACTATCATATGCCAGACAGGGACATGGCTATTTTTATGCGAGGTAAATCAGCATCAGAAGAATATGCAGAATATAAGGAAACATATAATGATGCGATAGAACGATTATTTTGTTACAACACATTTTCTGATGAACAACACGATATTCTTTCGTTTAACGTACAATACCTAAAACAGAATACAAGCATGGGATTGCCTACGGTTCTCGTATTCAACGAGTTGCCACAGGAGATAGAGTTTGAGATACGTTCCAAACATCTTCCTAATATTATTAATAACTCTATTAAGATAAAAGATCACAACTAAGAACAAGAACATAAAATAACATGCAACATAACGAAGGGAGGGGTATAGCAACGTTATCACGCTTACTTGGCCAAATATTATAGCGTCTCAGTTGTCCATTATGTTTATAACATACCAACTCTCTGCCCCTAAGGTTTACCCCCCCAATCCCCAAAACGACTTTCATATCCTCCCGTTTCGGTGTATGATAGAAGCGGAAGAAAAAAGCATCGGCAACGGAAGCGAAGCGGAGCCAAAGGAAAGCAAAAGCGAAAGGGCAGGGAAGGGGACATGAGGATGAGCGGGAAGAAGAAGGTCGTATCGAATATCGTCCTGCTTGGGCTTGTGAGCCTCTTTATGGATATGAGCACCGAGATGGTTTATCCGCTCATACCGCTGTACCTGACGGCCACGCTCGGCGCGTCGCCCGCGATCGTTGGCGTCATCGAGGGGATCGCCGAGAGCATCGCGGCGTTTTTGAAGGTGTTCAGCGGCTATATCGGTGATAAATACCAGCAGAAAAAGCACCTCGCGTTCGCCGGTTATTCCGCTTCGGTCTTTTATAAACTGGTTCTAATTATATCCTCGTCCTGGGTCGGCGTACTGGTCGCGCGCATCATCGATCGGACCGGCAAGGGCGTCCGCGTTGCCCCGCGCGACGCGCTCGTGGCTCAGTCGAGCGACGCCGGCAAGCTCGGCGGCTCGTTCGGGCTGCACAAGGCGCTCGACATGGCCGGGGCCTCTTTGGGCGCGGCCATCGCGGTTATTTTTATCGCCACCGATTTTGGATTCAAGAACGCGTTTGTGTTCTCCATCATCCCGGCGCTCGTCGCGATCGTGATCATAACGGCCGTTAGGGAGGACAAAAGCGCCGCGCCGCCCCGCGAAAAGCTGCGTCTTAGGGGGCTGAAGCTGGACAGGCGGCTCAAAGCGTATCTCGTCGTGCTGTTTGTGTTTTGCCTCGGGAACTCGTCCAACACGTTTTTGCTTTTAAAAGCCTCGGACATGGGCTTTACGGCTGCGCAGGTCATCCTGCTGTATCTGGTTTTCAATATCTCGGCGTCCGCGCTGGCGATCCCGTCGGGCAAACTGTCCGACCGTTTCGGCCGCAGCCGGATACTCGTGCCGGGATACCTGATCTACGGACTTGTCTATCTCGGCTTTGCGTTTTTGTCGTTTAAACCGGCGGTGATCCTGCTGTTTGTCGCCTACGGGGCCTACAACGCGTTCATCAGCGGGGCCGAGCGCGCCTTCATTGCGGAAAACGCGCCCGCCGGCATGAAAGGGACCGTGCTTGGCCTGTACGGGATGCTGCAGGGCATCGGGCTGCTTTTGGCGTCGATCATCGCGGGGCTCATGTGGGACCGCATCAATTCCGGCGCGCCGTTTTTGTTCGGCGGCATCATGGGGCTCGTATCCGCCGCCGTCATATGGCTTATCCTCGGCAGAGGGAAAAAAGCGTCCGCGCCGTCCGCGTAGACGGCGGTTGGCCCTCTAGCACAAAAAAATAAAAAAGTCTTCCGGGCATCCATTCCCGGAAGACTTTCTCTTTAATGCGCCGTCACTGCGCGGCGATCCGCTGCGTGCTGATCCGTCTTGCGACGTCCTCCGGAGACAAACCGTCGGCGTTGATGACGGGCGCTTTCGTCATAATGTCGTGAAAACCGAGGAAATTTTCCGACAGTCCCGTGACGATGAACGCGTCGTAGTCGGGTATGCTTTTTTGCAGCATGTCCTCGACGGTCATATTTTCCACCGAATAGCCCTGCAGGGACAGATAATGGCTGTACGGCGTCAGATTTTTCTCGACCGCGATCCTGCCTTTCATAGTTACCACCTCGCCCGTTATGTTCTACAGGCGCGCGCCGATTTATCCATTTTTGTTTCATATCCCGCCCACCGCCCTTAAAGGTATGGGGCTGCCGCCCCATGCCCCGCTTTTAATGAACGGGCCGCCGCCCCATGCCCCGCTGTTAAAAGGGAAATGGCCGATGCCCGTAGGGCGTGATGTCCTCATCGCGCCGCCGTCCGCCCCGTCCTTGTAGGGGCGATTATCAATCGTCCGCCGTTCTCCGTTCTCAGTAGGGGCCGATGCCCTCATCGGCCCGCCGTCTCACGATCAAACACGCCTTGTATGGGCGGCCCTGCGTGGCCGCCCGCCGTGTTCTCCATCCCCTCGGAGAGCTGGGGGTTCCTCAAAGGGGGACTGGTCCCCCTTTGAAATCGCGTCGCCGTCAGGCGGTAACAAGCCTCCGCAGAGGCTTGCGCGATTAAAGGAGCTGTCGGCTCTGCCGACTGAGGATTGTCAACACCCACCGCCGGCGCACTTTGCGTCCTGTTCATTTTGGGGTATTATTAATATAAGAAAAACGGTTAAAGAAAGCGAGGCGGGACCATGATCATCAGCGCCAGCCGACGCACCGACATCCCGAATTACTATGCCGACTGGTTTTTGAACAGGCTCAAGGTCGGCTTTGTTCTGGTGCGCAATCCGGTGAATCCGCGTCAGGTCGGACGGGTGCGCCTGTCGCCGGACGTTGTGGACGGCATCGTGTTCTGGACCAAAAACCCCGCGCCCATGCTCGGCAAACTGGAGCTGCTGAAGGACTACGCGTATTATTTCCAGTTCACCGTCACCCCGTACGGGAAGGACATCGAGCCGGGCCTCCCGCCGAAAGATACGGAGATAATAAGGGCGTTCCGGCAGCTTTCCGACAGGATCGGGCCGGAACGGGTCGTCTGGCGATACGATCCCATCCTGCTCACGTCCAAATACACCGGGGCGTATCATATCCGGGCCTTTGAAAAACTTGCAAAACAGCTGAGCGGCTATACGAACAAATGCACCGTCAGCTTTATCGATCTGTACCGGAGCATCCGGCGCAGCGCCGGGGAACTGGGATTTCAGCAGCCCGAGACGGAAACGATTTTCGCCCTGAGCGCCGCGCTCTCGGAAATCGCGCGCGGCTGCGGACTGCAAATGGACGCCTGCGCGGAAAAGACCGACCTCAGACGGCTCGGCATCGGGCGCGCGCGCTGCATCGACGGCCGGATATTTGAAAAAATGCTCGGCTGCGCGCTTGATGTTGGCAAAGACAAAAACCAGCGCCCGGAATGCGGGTGCGTTACGAGCATCGACATCGGCATGTACAACACCTGCCCGAACGGGTGCCGCTACTGCTACGCCAATCATAACGGCGCGCTCGTGCGGGCCAATTACAAAAAGCATGACCCCGCGTCGCCGCTTCTGACTGGAGAAACAGGCGCGGGCGACGTCGTTTACGACCGGGAAATAAAATCCTTCAAAGACGCTCAGACCTGCCTGCCGGACGCATTTATCTGATACCCGCCCGTCGCCCATTTAAGGTATAAGGGCTTCGCCCTTATGATCCCGCATTTAAAGGAGCGGCCTGCGGCCCCATGCTCCACTTAGGAAAGGAAAGGTTTTCTCCCTGCGCTCAAAGGCTCCTTTTGAAAGGAGCTGTCAGCTTCGCTGACTGAGGATTGTCAAAGCCCGCCTTCTGCCCAGTTAAGGTATAAGGGTTCCGCCCTAATGATCCCGCATTTAAAGGAACGGCCTGCGGCCCCATGCCCCACTGTTAAAAGGAAGAAGGCCGATGACCCGTAGGGCGTGATGCCCTCATCGCGCCGCCGTTCCTTCCGTCTTTGTAGGGGCGAACTTTGTTCGCCCGCCGTTCCCGGTCCCCTGTAGGGGCCGATGCCCTCATCGGCCCGCCTCTCAATGTTCTGGCGTCTCAAGGCTCCTTTTGAAAGGAGCTGTCGGCTCCGCCGACTGAGGATTGTCAAAGCCCGCCCGCCACCCCTTTAAGGAGTGGGGGTTCCCCCCACACCCCCATTAAAGGAAATAGGCCCTGCGTGGCCGTCCGCCGTTTACCGCACCTAAACAACATTTGATTTTACAATAACAGATTTAAATAACGGCTATAAAATGTATTATTCATATGTTATGGTACTATAGGAAAGTCTTTTGGATTGATAATAAACAACAGCGATATGCTAAAAACAAAGCTGTAAATACAGAGAATGCTGAGGGGAAGCGCATATGAAGATTGGCATAGGGATCGACACCGGCGGCACATGCACGGACGCGGTCGCCTACGATTTTGAATCGCGAACGCTGCTGGCAAAGGGGAAGGCGCTGACAACGCGGGAAAACCTCTCCGTCGGGATCGGCAAGGCGCTCGATAAACTTCCGCAAGAGCTTATCCGGGACGCGTCGCTCATCTCGCTTTCGACGACGCTGGCTACGAATGCGTGCGTTGAAAACAAAGGCTGCCGGGCAAAGCTGCTGATTTTCGGCCTGACGGACGAGCTTATAAGGCGCTTTAACGCCGAGGATAATTACGGCCTCAAAAACGACAACGTCCGCTGTGTCGATACCCACGGGAGTGCCGACGGGCTGATTGTGGACGAGCCGGACTGGGACGCGCTCGCCCGGGAGCTTGGGGACTGGCTGGCCGACGCGGACGCCCTGTCTGCGGCGGAGCTGTACTCTATGAACAACGGCGCCGCCTGTGAGCAGCATGCAAAAAAGCTCTTCGAGACGGAATACGGGCTGCCCTTTGTGTGCGCGAGCGATCTGACGAGCGAGCTCAACGTTTTAACGCGCGGCGCGACCGCGCTTTTGAACGCAAGGCTGCTCCCGATCGTTCGGGAGTTCATTGAGGCGGCGCTTTCGGACTTCGCGGCCCGGCAATGCAGCGCGCCCGTTATGATCGTCCGCAGCGACGGCAGCCTGATGTCAGCCGACCTCTCGTTCACCCGGCCCGTGGAGACGATCCTGTCGGGCCCCGCGGCGAGCGTCCTCGCCGGACGGAGCTTCACCGGCGCGGAGGACTATCTCATCATCGATATGGGCGGAACGACGACGGACGTCTCCGTCGTCCGGGGACAGAAGCCCGTCATGGCGGACGACGGCATAAAGATCGGCGGCTGGCGGACGCACGTGAAGGGCGTCTTTGTCGATACCTTTGCCCTCGGCGGCGACAGCGCGGTGCGCATAAAAGACGAGAAGCCGCAGCTTTTCCCGCGCCGCGTGATGCCGATTTGTTCGGCCGCTGCCCGATGGCCTAAGATAAAGCCGATGCTGCAGGAGCTTTTGAGCCAAAAGAAAAAGTCCCCGTTCCCGCTGCATGAAGTCTTCTATCTTGTCCGGGAGCCGTCGGAGCCGAAGCGCTACGATGTAAACGAGCTTGCGATTATCGGTGCCTTGAGGGACGGGCCATGCATACTCGGCGGCCTGGCCGAGGCTGCGGGCGTCAGCCTGTACCGGCTGGACAGCGAGCGGCTTGAGGCGGAAGGCGTCGTCATGCGCTGCGGGCTTACGCCCACGGATTTCATGCACATAAAAGGCGACTACACGGAATACGACCGGGAAGCGTCGGAGCTTGCCGCGAAATACATGCTGCGCGGCCTGGGACGCGAAGAAACGCCGGACGAACTTCTTGCCCTGGCCGACGAGGTTTACGGCCTGGTGGGCGGGCGTCTTTTCGAAAACCTGCTCCGGATCGTGCTCGCGCAGCATTACCCGTCGGCGTTCGCGCGCGGGCTCGACCCGCAGACGGAATTTCTTGTCCGGGAAGCCTGGGCAAAGCGCGGCGCGGAAGAAAACGGCCTTTTCTGCAACGCGCTCGGGACGAAGGCGGCGCTCGTCGGGCTCGGCGCGCCGACGCATGTCTTCCTGCCCGCCGTGGCCGAGGCGCTCGGGACCGAATGCGTCCTGCCGGAAAACGCCGAGGTCGCCAACGCGCTCGGCGCTTTGAAAGCGGACATCAGCACCGTCGCGCGGGTGGAGATATTCCGGAAACTGACGTCGTCGGGAAAAACGGATTTCATCGTACACGCGCCGTCCGGAAGCACCCGGTTCGACAGCCTCGAAGAGGCGCTCGAACTGGCAACGGCCGCGTCCGAGGAAGCGGCCTTAAAGGAAGCGCGGGCGCGCGGCGCGCTGGGGCAGCTGGATGTGCGCACAACGGTCGAACACGCCTCGACTCTGAGCAAGTGGGGCACCAGCGTCGCAATCGGCTGTACGGCCGTTTCCGAGGTAACGGTACGCTTCGGATAAGCCAACTGTCTGCAAAGGTATTTAAGATGCTTTTGTAGATAAATAGCTTTATTGGTAAAAATGTCTTTTCTGTTCGTATGTTTTGATGTATTATGGTAAGTGAAATCTAACTTCCCGGCGTAAAACATTTTCATGAAAGCGGGGACGCAGAAATGACAGATATGCAGGAATACTTAAGGCGGCTGGAGCTGTCGAACATTTACCGGGAATCCACGATAAGTACGGCGGTGGACGCGCTGCAGCTCCCGGACGGGAGCTGCGGACTGGACGCCGGCTGCGGCAACGGCTTTTATACGTGTATGCTCGCGGAAGCCGCAGGGCCTGCCGGCCGCGTCGCCGGTATTGATATTGAAGAGAGCTTTCTTCAAAGAGCGCGCGCTCTGGTGGCCGAATCGGGATTGGCAGACAGGATTTCCTTCATAAAGGGCGACATCACGAACCTGTCGTTTGAGGACGATACGTTCGACTGGGCTTTCAGCATGGACGTCGTCGGCAATCTGCCTGTCGATCCCGTTTTCCTGCTCGGGGAGCTGAAAAGGACTGTAAAGCCCGGAGGAACCGTTTATATCCTCAACTGGACCGCACAGAAGCTGCTGCCTGGATACCCGGCGCTGGAAGCCCGATTGAATGCCACGTCTTTGGGGACCGCGCCCTTTGGCGCAAACAGCAGGCCCCAGCGTCACATCCTGCGCGCGCTGTCATGGTTTAAACAGGCGGGGCTGCGTGAAACAGGCGTTCGGACGTTTGTCGGCGACATTACAGCACCCCGCACCCCTGAAATGCGGGAGGCGCTGACAGACGTTTTCCCGATGCGCTGGGGGGAGGGCAATCCGGAGCTGTCGGAGGAGGACCGGGCTGCGTACCGGCGGCTTTGTAGCGCGGACTCGCCGGAATTTATCCTCAACCTGCCCGATTATTACGGGTACTTTATCTATTCCTTGTTTTGGGGCAAAGCCGTATAACACGAAGGGCAATATATAGTAGGAATAACGGCTTGAAAAATGTACACAATAATGCTATAATTATGTACATGAAGGGAGGCGTGTTTATGCCACAGATCAGACCGATCACAGACTTAAGAAATACGAATGAGATTTCAGATATATGCCACGCCAAAAAAGAGCCGGTTTTTATCACGAAAAACGGCTACGGCGATCTCGTCATTATGAGCATCGAGACCTACGAGGATATGCTTGAGGAGCGGGAGCTTGACGCCGCCATCGGGGAAGCCGAGGCCGGGTATGCGAAGGACAAAAAATTATATGACGCCCACGAAGCCCTTTCCTCTTTGAGGAGGCGTCACTTTGGATAAATACGCCGTATTGCTGCTCTCTCGTGCATATCAGGATTTAGAAGGTATTTATGCCTACATTTCCGGTACTCTGCTAGAGCCGCAGACGGCACAAAAGATGCTGGATGATCTGGAAGAAGCGATATTCAGCTTGGAGCGGCTGTGCCACATCGGGGCGCTCTGAGGAAAACGGGCGCTTACGCCGATAAAGGATATCGCCAGCTTTTTATAGGCAGCTTTATTGTTGTTTACAGAATCAATGAAGCGGAAAAACAGGTCGTCATCGTTACGGTTCGCTACTCGAAAAGCCAGTTCTAAACCTTATATACATAAAGGCAGTCCTATCACGGACTGCCTTATTTATATTGCCCACATTACCGATATTATCTGCCCCAACGCCGTAGGAGCGATTATTAATCGCGCGAATTTCACCATTTGCATAAATCTTTTCCCGCCCGCCACCTAATAATAGTATGGGGCCTGCCGCACCGGGCTTGGCTCCGGAACAGAAGAGCCGTTCGACAAACAACTGTAAATAGTAGTATAATTTACACAACGCATACGCCTGCAAAATACTATAAAAAGAATTTATATACACCAAATGATATGAGCTTAGGAGAACAATCGATGGAAAATGAAATGAAGCTGGCGGTACTTATTGACGCTGAAAACATCGCAAGCAAGTATATAGCGGTCATATTGAGCGAAGCAAATAACTTGGGCAATGTGATTTATAAACGCATATACGGGAATTGGACAACGCCGGAGATGAGCTCATGGAAAGATGTCGTACTGGATAATTCCATTCAGCCGATTCAACAGTACAGCAATACAAAAGGGAAAAACTCGTCCGATTCATCTTTGATTATTGATGCGATGGATCTGTTGTACCTTGGCCGGCTTGACGGCTTTTGTATTGTCTCCTCGGACAGCGACTTTACAAGACTGGCCGCACGGTTAAGAGAATCGGAAATGTTTGTTTTAGGTATGGGCGAGCAAAAAACGCCGAACTCATTTATATCCGCGTGCAACAAGTTTTCATATCTCGACATTTTGTATTCGTCCGACAGCGGCGGGAAAACAGCGGAACAAAAAACAGCCGGTAAAAAGACGCGGGATACGTCCGCTAAAAAAGCTGCAGCAAAGAAACAATCGGATGAACCTTCAAATCAGGCTGCACCGGTAAAGGAGCAGCAGAAAAAACCGGGCTCCGATATTCGTGTTATAAAGCGTTCCTTAAAAGAAATAATTGAAGAAAACTCGGATGACGACGGGTTGATAACGTCCGGACTGCTTGGCGATTTGCTCAACAAGCGCTTTCCGGATTTTGATGTGCGTAACTTTGGAAGCAAGAAGTTTGTGCAGTTCATTATGTCGCTGGATTTATTTGAAGTGATCAAAGATGAAAAAATTATATATATCAAGCTGAAATAATCGACAAATAGATACATAAAGTGGTATAATATGTCACAAATACTTGCGATGCTCCATAACCGGGCAAAGAAATTTGTTGCCTCCGGTCAATCGCGACCCGGAAAGGTGTTTTATGACGTATTATGATATTCTCGGCATCAGCCGCACTGCGGAAGATGCTGAAATCAAAAAAGCGTATCATCAGATGATCATCGCTTTTCATCCCGACAAATACCAGGGAGACAAACAGTTCGCGGCTGATAAAACGCAGGAAATAATCGACGCTTATAAAGTGCTTCGTAATCCGATAAAAAGAAATATATACGATAATCAATTAAACGCGCAAAACGCTGCCGAAAATCGGGCTCGAAATCAGAAGGACACGAACACGGGCACATCTGATCATTCTCAGAAAGCCAAAACCAGAGGTTTAAAAATAGCGTTGATTGTATTGGGTGCGGTGTTTTTTATTTTTGTCGTTCTTTTATTCCTGACGATCCTTTTAAATATCCATGCATGATCAAGCAAGGGAAGGGCTGCGGCCCTTCCCTTATTATATGTTTTTAGCAACAGCCATTGACCGTCCGCCGTTATTTGCATCGCCGCCGCTATCGGAACGCATATCGTCCCCGTAGGGTCGGCCCTGCGTGGCCGTCCGCCGCCCATAGGGGATATCCAATGCGGTGCCTCGTCCTTGTAGGGCCCGATGCCTTCATCGGGCCGCCGCCTCACGATCAAACGCACCTTGTAGGGGCGAACTGTGTTCGCCCGCCGCTTTTCCACGGCCAACCGCGCCCGTCGCGTCCGTACATCGTTACTCCGGGTCGATGCTTATATTGTTCTCTCGTTACTCCATACCCGTAGGGGCGGCCCTGCGTGGCCGCCCGCCGTGTTCTCCATCCCCTCGGAGAGCTGGGGGTTCCTCAAAGGGGGACTGGTCCCCCTTTGAAATCGCGTCGCCGTCAGGCGGTAACAAGCCTCCGCAGAGGCTTGCGCGATTAAAGGCTCCTTTCAACGTCACTGTCGGCTCCGCCGACTGAGGATTGTAAAACGCCCCGCCCGGTTTCCGCTTTTATTGTTTGTCGGGTTGATATCCAAATTATCTAATCCCACCCGCCACCCTAAAATGTATGGGGCTCTGCCCCATGCCCCGCTGGAATTAAAGGAGTTTTATATTGATTAATATATATAATTTACTTTATATTTTTGCTTGTGGTATAATATTACTAAAAAGGTATAATTGGGTGATTAAAGATAATGATTAAGGGGGTTAGATATGTCAACTATCGGAAAAGCATCTTTGCAAGCCGATGAAAACGGTTTGGTTACTTTACAATGTGATAGATGTAAATCGAGGTTTAAGGTAGACTGTACATATTTAAACGACGAATTACAAGAAGATATATGTTGCCCTATTTGTGGTATTTCTGAATCTTTGAACACTTTTTGGCCAGAAGAGATAGCTGAAGAAGCTATTAAAATCGCATATGTCGAAGCAGAAAAAATTTTCGCAAATGCTTTTAAGGATTTTAATTCTGAATATATCAAAATTACAACCAATCCAATTTCGGAAGTGGATTCGGATTTAACTTTTAAAAATCGCGACTATGGCATGCATCATATAATTATTAATTGCTGTAAAAAGCCTATGGCGTTAATGCCATTAGATATAATATCAGGCTTTTATTGTCCATATTGTGGGAGGATTGCTAAATGAGGCATTATACAAGTTATGAAATACAGGAGATTTCATTAGAATTCAGAAATGTTGCCAGACGTTTAAGCCATACAGATTATTCACAGTGTGATACAAATCTAAAGCGGTTTATATCAGTAATAAAACAACAGGAGCTCATAACAGATTTTATAAATGAGAGTAACATACATTCGTATGATATACAAAAAATAATAAAATCAAGAGACTGGTTAGATCCATTTGAAATTAGCCCTATTACTAAAGAAGAAATTTCTCTAGAGTTTCAAATGCTTACATATGCTATTGAAGAGTTTGATGGTGATTTTACGCGTTTATATGGAACAGTTTTTTATACAAGTACAAAGTCTACAACTAATGACGAAATGAGGAAATTTATTGAACATATAATCGATCCATTAATTGACTATATCGGAGAATATTTACGGCAGTGCTATGAAAAAGCTTTACGAGAAGAAGAGAAAGATAAACCTACTACACAGAGCGGTATCACGGCTGCTTATTCAACTGTGGTTATTGGAAGTAATATTGATGGAAATGTTACCAACAATGTGACAATTAGTAATGATATAAAAGCAGATGCAGAAGAATTAATAACCGAAATACGAGATACATTACAGATAGAAAAACTTGAAAATCATGACGTTATTACCGAAATTATTAATCAGATTGAAGAAGATATTAAGGCTAATATAAAGCCCAAAAAAAGTTTCTTAACTGCGTTAAAAGCCCTTTGTGTAGGTGGGGCTACGGTGATTCCTCTTGTTACCGCTCTAATTGAACTCCTTGTATAAACGAACAATAGGTTTTGCCGTATTATAAAGATAAAGAATCACATATACTTAATATATAGGGTTATTGAGGTCGGAAATGGTTCCCGACACACTCATCACCATGTGAGTACCTGAGATGATGGATACACCGCCCATCCAATAATCCTTAAATATAAGGCCTCCCCTTGCGGGGAGGTCTTGTCTAATTTAAGTATTCAGCTGGTTGTCACTTCCCCAGCCAGATCATCAATGCGGCGACATCGGCCGGAGAAACGCCGGAAATACGCGAGGCCTGACCCAAGTTCAATGGTTTGATCTGGGCGAGCTTTTGGCGCGCTTCAAGGCGCAGCCCCTGCATGCTGAGGTAGTCGAGGTCGGGGGAGAGCCTGACGGATTCCATGCGGCGCATCTCCTCGACCTGCCGCATCTGCCGCTTGATATACCCCGCGTACTTGACGGAAATCTCCGCCTGTTCCCAAACGGCGCGGTCAAGTGCGGGCCGCGCCTTGTCAAACGGCGCAAGGCTCGGGTAATCGATCTGCGGGCGGCGCAGGAGCGCAGCCAGGCTTACGCCGGATTTTGCCTTCGCCGTCCCCTTTGACGTCAGCAGCGCGTCGAGCTCCGGCGTCGGCGGGATATAGGTTTTTTCAAGCCGCTCGATCTCAAGGTCGACGGCTTTGTATTTGTCCAGAATGCGCTGATACCGCTCGTCGGAGACGAGCCCCAAACGGTGCCCGTGATGTGCCATCCTAATGTCGGCGTTGTCCTGACGGTGATACAGCCGGTACTCCGAGCGGGACGTCATCATGCGGTACGGCTCGTTCGTGCCCTTCGTGACGAGATCGTCGATCAGCGCGCCGATATAGCCCTCGTCGCGCCGGATGACGAGCGGCTCCTCGCCCCTCAGCGTCAAGGCCGCGTTGACCCCGGCGACTAAGCCCTGTACGGCGGCCTCCTCGTAGCCCGACGAGCCGTTGAACTGCCCCGCGCCGTAAAGCCCTTTGATCTTCTTGGCCTCCAGCGTCGGCAGAAGCTCCGTCGGGTCCACGCAGTCGTATTCGATGGCGTACGCGCAGCGCATCATCTCCGCGTGCTCCAGCCCGGGGATCGTGCGCATCATCTGAAGCTGGACCTCCTCCGGCAGAGACGAGGAAAACCCCTGCACGTACAGCTCCTCCGTGTCAAGCCCCATCGGCTCGATAAACAGCTGGTGCCGCTTTTTGTCGGGGAAGGTGACGATCTTGCCCTCGATGGACGGGCAGTAGCGCGGGCCGACGCCCTCGATCACGCCCGAAAACAGCGGGCTGCGGTCGAGATTTTGCCGGATAATCCCGTGCGTTTTCTCATTGGTGTAAGTCAGCCAGCAGACCGCCTGATTTTTGGGCGTCTCGGCTGTCTCGAACGAAAAGGGGAGGGGGTCGTCGTCGCCGGGCTGCAGCTCCATTTTGGAAAAATCGACGCCCCGCGTGTTGATGCGCGGCGGCGTGCCCGTCTTGAAGCGGACGATATTAAGCCCCAGCGCCTTGAGGCAGTCACCGAGCTGCGTGGCCGCGTGCGTGCCGTCCGGCCCGCTGTCGCGTATGACCTCGCCGACGATCGTCCGTCCGGTCAGATACGTCCCGGTGCAGACGACGGCGGCTTTCACAAAATACTGCGCGCCCGTCTCCGTCACGACGGACTCGACCGCGCCGTCTTTGACCGTTATTTCGACGATCTCGGCCTGCTTAACGCTGAGATTGTCCTGCAGCTCCAGCGTGTGCTTCATGATTTCCTGATACCGGCGGCGGTCTGCCTGCGCCCGGAGCGAATGGACGGCCGGCCCCTTGCCGCGGTTTAAAAGCCGGTACTGGATGCACGCTTTATCGGCCGCCCGCGCCATCTCGCCGCCCAGGGCGTCGAGCTCGCGTACGAGGTGGCCCTTGCCGGTGCCGCCGATGGCGGGATTGCACGGCATGTTGCCCACCGAGTCGAGGTTGATCGTAAAGCAGACGGTTTTGACGCCGAGGCGCGCCGGGGCCAGCGCGGCCTCGATCCCGGCGTGGCCCGCGCCGATAACGGCGATATCAAATTGTCCGGCGTCAAACGCCATAGGATGACCCCCGTCGTAAAAAAGTTTCGTTTATATCGCGCCGCGTGCGGCGCTCGGAAAATAATTTTAAGCGATTAGCGCCATAATTGCAAGCATAACGCGAAAAAGCGCCCCGGATTCAGCGGTTCCAACAGTTGACAACAAATTCATATCGGTTATAATTTAAAGATACATTATTTGCGTATATTATCGGTGAAACACACTATTAACACGGTAATATCCCCAAAAACGCTCTGGAGGAATTATGCTTTTAAATACGGAAAAGACAATGGACAAACTCGTTGCGCTCTGTAAGGGGCGCGGCTTCGTTTATGCGGGAAGCGAAATATACGGCGGCCTCGCCAACACATGGGACTACGGCCCCCTGGGCGTAGAGCTCAAAAACAACTTAAAGCGCGCCTGGTGGAAGAAGTTCGTGCAGGAAAACCCGTACAACGTCGGGCTCGACTCCGCGATCCTCATGAACCCGCAGGTCTGGGCGGCATCCGGGCACGTTGCCACGTTCAACGACCCGCTCATCGACTGCAAGGGCTGCAAGATGCGCCACCGCGCGGACAAGCTGATCGAGGAATACAACGCCGAAAACGGGATTACAGACGTCAACGTCGAGGCTATGACGAGCGACGCGCTTATCGCGTACATCCGGGAAAAGGAAATCCCGTGCCCCGGCTGCGCCAAGTCCGACTTCACGGACATCCGCAAATTCAACCTCATGTTCAAGACGTTCCAGGGCGTCACGGAGGATTCGGCGGCGCAGCTGTACATGCGCCCGGAGACGGCGCAGGGCATCTTCGTCAACTTTAAAAACATCCAGCGCACGACGCGCCGGAAGATACCGTTCGGCGTTTGCCAGATCGGCAAATCGTTCCGCAACGAGATAACGCCCGGCAACTTCATCTTCCGCATCCGTGAATTCGAGCAGATGGAGCTGGAATTCTTCTGCAAGCCCGGCGAGGACCTCAAATGGTTCGACTACTGGCGCGCCTACTGCCGCGACTGGCTTCTGGGCCTCGGCATGAAAGAGGAAAACATCCGCCTGCGAGACCACGAGCAGGAGGAGCTGTCGCACTATTCCAACGCCACGACCGACTTTGAATACCAGTTCCCGTTCGGCTGGGGCGAGCTGTGGGGCGTTGCCGACCGTACGGACTTTGACCTCAAGGCGCACCAGACGACGTCCGGCGAGTCGCTCGAGTACTTCGACCAGGAGACGGGCGAGAAGTATATCCCGTACGTCATCGAGCCGTCCTTGGGCGCGGACCGCGTCCTGCTGGCGTTTTTAATAGACGCGTACGACGAGGAAGTCGTCGACGCGGAGAAAAACGACACGCGCGTCGTGCTGCGCCTGCACCCGGCGCTCGCGCCCGTCAAGTGCGCGGTGCTGCCGCTGTCGAAGAAGCTCTCCGAGCCGGCGACCGAGATCTATCACACCCTGCAAAAACACTTCGCGGCCGATTTTGACGATACCGGCTCCATCGGCAAGCGCTACCGCCGTCAGGACGAGATCGGGACGCCTTTCTGCCTGACGTACGATTTCCAGTCGCCGGAAGACGGCTGCGTCACCGTGCGCGAGCGGGACTCGATGCAGCAGGAACGCATTAAGATCGACGCGCTTGTACACTATCTTGCAGAGAAGGTAATGTATTGACAAAAAGAAAGAAATCGCGCCGCCGGCGGAAACCGTCCCCATTGGCGCAATCCCCGTGGCTGACTATCCCGGCGCTTATACTGCTGGGGATCGGCGTGGGACTCATATCGATGATGCTCGGCGCGGCCTATTTCGGCATGCCGATGTTCTACGCGTATTTCGGCAGCCCGGTGCTCGTGGCGCTGAACCTGCTGCCGCCGCTTTTCATCATCTTTCTGGCATATTTTCTCGGCGGCAGGGCCTGGATCGCGTTTCTCATCACGTCGGTCATCATACTGGCGCTGAGCATCGTTGACTTTTTCAAAATACAGGTCCGGAGCGAACCGCTCATTATATCGGATTTCGCGCTGGCGGGCGAAGCGGGCAACGAGGCCGCCGGCTATGTGCTGGTTGTCAACTGGAAGGTTTACCTTGCCGCCGCGTATATCGTGATCGGGACGCTTCTGTCGTTTGTTTTCCTCAAATATAAGCCCGAATGCAAAACGCGCCTGATCGGCTCGTCGGTGATCGTTATGCTGTCGGTGCTCGCTTATGCGACGCTGTATTCGAGCGAAAAGCTCTATAATAAAACGGAAGCCCCCTACGCGATCAATATCTGGTCCAACGCCGAGAAATCCATCGCCAGAGGCTTTACATACCCCTTCGTTTACAATCTGCAGGACGATTCTTCAAAGCCGCCGGACGGCTACAAGGCGGACAAGGCGGCGGCGCTTCTCGCTTCCTACACGGACGACGCTGTCCCCGACGGGAAAAAGGTCAGCATCGTAAGCGTTATGCTCGAATCCTACGCCGACCTGTCGACGTTCGGCCTCATTGATTTTAAAGAGGACGTATACGCCCCGCTGCACGCGCTGCAGACGGAATCCGTTTACGGCGCGCTCGTGACGAACACCTTCGCGGGCGGCACGATCAACAGCGAGCGCTCGTTTCTGACGGGCTATACGCATCTGGACGACTGCCAGACGGTCACAAACTCCTATGTCTGGTACTTGAAGCAGCAGGGATACTATGCCGAGGGCTTCCACTCCGGTCATAACTGGTATTATGACCGGGACAAAGTCAACTTCAACCTCGGCTTCGATAACTATTATTTCCTGGAAGACTTCGAAACAGAAGACCGGACGGACGCATATTTCTTCTCGGAAGTCCTGAACCTGTATGAAGAGCGCGACGCGGACGTGCCGTACTTCAGCTACAACCTGTCTTACCAGAACCACGGGCCGTACGACTCGGAAACGACGTGCGACACCATGTATATCGAGCAGGGAAGCCTTTCCGACAGCTCCCGTAACATTCTGAATAACTATCTCGAGGGCATCGCCGACACCACCGAGCGCATCGCCGGCTTTATCGATTATTTCCGTGAGCTGGACGAACCCGTCGTCGTCGTGATGTTCGGGGATCACATGCCGTGGCTGGGCAATTCCTATGAGGGCTATCATGAGCTTGGCGTCAATATCGACCTGTCCACCGAGGAGGGTTTTTATAACTTCTATGAGACGCCTTATCTGATCTGGGCAAACGACGCGGCCAAAGACCTCCTGGACAACGAGTTCACGGGTTACGGCGGCGATATCTCGCCCTGTTTTCTCATGAACGAGGTATTCCGGCTGTGCTCTTTTGAGGGCAATGCTTTCATGAAGGCTTCAAACGAACTTTTCAGTACGGTGGACATCGTCAGCGCCGCCGGCTATTACAGGGAAAACGGCATACTGGCCCCGGAACTTTCCGACGGGCTGCAGAGCTTCTATAGAAACTACGAAATTATCGAATACTATTATCAGCATAATTATTCTTATTGAGGTGTGAGCATGGAACATCAAAAAAACGCAAAGGAGCTGCGTGTGATAGCCGAGGCGATACGGCTCGTAACGCTTCAGGAACTCGAAGGCTTCGGATCCGGGCACATTGGCGGGGCGATGTCGATCGTCGAGACGCTGGCGGTCCTGTACGGCAGCGAGCTGCGCTGTGATCCGGAAAACCCGGAGTGGGCGGAAAGGGACAGGCTTGTCCTGTCGAAGGGGCACGCCGGCCCCGCTCTTTATGCGGTGTTGTCCCTGCGGGGCTTTTTCCCCAAGGAGATGCTGACGGAGCTCAATCAGGGCGGCGGACATCTGCCCAGCCACTGCGACCGGAACAAAACGCCGGGCGTGGACATGACGACGGGCTCTTTGGGTCAGGGCATATCGGCGGCCGTCGGTACGGCGCTCGGCTGCCGGTTGAACAAATCGGACAGCATCACGTATCTCATCATGGGCGACGGCGAATGCAACGAGGGTCAGGTCTGGGAAGGCGCGATGTTCGCGGCCTTCCACAAGCTCGACAATCTTATTGCCTTTGTCGACCAAAACAAGCAGCAGCTCGACGGTTTCACGAAAGACGTTCTGGACATGGGCGATATCGGAGAAAAATTCAAAGCCTTCGGCTGGTTCGTACAGGAGGTCGACGGGCACGACATCGCCGCAGTTTATAACGCCGTCCGGGCCGCAAAGGAAAACAAGGGCAGCCCGTCCATGATCATTCTGGACACGATCAAGGGCTACGGTACGTTTGCTGCGGGCATCGAGGGCAACCACCACATGAATTTCAAGAAGGAACAGATCGAAGAGGCTGTGAAGCTCGCTTCGGAGCGGCTGGATGCGGCCAGAGCGGCCGTCGGCGGGGAAGAGGGGGAACAAAATGTTTAAGATCCGTGAAACGCTCGAAAAAAGCCCCGTGCTCATGCGCGACGCTTACTGCAAGGCGCTCATGGCGCTGGCCGAAGAAAGCGACGATATCGTCGCGCTCGACGCCGACCTCGTCAGCTCCTCCGGCATGAAGCCTTTTTTTGAAAAATATCCCCAACGGGCGATTAACGTCGGCGTGGCCGAAGCGAACATGGTCGGCATCGCGGCGGGGCTGTCCCTCGTCGGGAAGATACCGTTCGCGCACAGCTTCGGACCGTTCGCCACGCGCAAAACGTGCGACCAGACGATGATCTCGGCGGCCTACGCGAAGCTGAACGTCAAGATACTGGGCTCCGACCCCGGCGTGACGGCGGCCTACAACGGCGGCACGCACATGCCGTTTGAGGACGTCGGCGTCTTCCGCTCGATCCCGGAAATCACGATCTTCGACCTGTGCGACCCCGTCCAGGTTTCGGATATCGTCCGCCAGATCGCGGACATCTACGGCGTGCACTATATGCGTATGCCGCGCAAGAGCGTGACGGGCGTCTACGAGGACGGCTCGTCCTTCGAGATCGGCAAGGGCAACGTTTTACGTGAAGGCAAGGACGTGACGATCATTGCAAGCGGCATCATGGTGGCCGAAGCGCTCAAAGCTGCCGATCAGCTTAAAAGCAACCGCGTCTCCGCCCGCGTCGTCGACATGTTTACCGTGAAGCCTGTCGATGCGGAGCTTGTCGACAAATGCGCGCGCGAGACGAAAGCCATCGTGACGGCTGAAAACCACAATATATACGGCGGGCTCGGCTCCGCCGTGGCTGAAGCCGCGGCCAAGACGACGCCCGTGCCCATCGAGATGGTCGGTGTAGAGGACCGGTTCGGGCAGGTCGGTACGGAGGACTTTTTAAGGCAGGAATACTGCCTCACCGCCGAAGCGATCGTCGAGGCGGCAAAATGCGCCGTTTCCAGAAAGAAACGCGGCATCTTCAACTTCTGAGATATTTAAGAATCAATTGCAATTTAAACAATGATCCGGAAGGGGCAGACCTCGTGTCTGCCCTTGGCGTTGCGTATTGAACGCCCTCAGTCAGCTAAGCTGACAGCTCCCTCAAGATGAGCCAATAAGCCTCTGCGCTAAAGATTTCAGGAAGAGGAACCCACCCTAAAAGCCTCCCTCTTGAGGGAGGTGCCGCGCGAAGGCGGCGGAGGGAGTCAGGCGTCGGACGGATAAAGATAAGGCCAACAAAAGAAGAGCGCCGCGCGCAGGCGGCGGAGGGAGTCAGGAAAGGAGTTTCATAATGCCGTTGCCCTATAAGCATATCCTGATTCCCAAAGCAAAAGAACTCCGGAAAAATGCAACACAGCAAGAAAATCATCTTTGGTATGATTTTTTAAGAAAATACCCTATGAGATTCCAACGACAAAAGAGCATTGCAGGATTTATAGCAGATTTTTACTGCTTTGATGCAAAACTGATAATCGAGTTGGACGGTTCGCGGCATTATACCGAAGAGCGTTCGCAATATGACGAAGAACGTACAAAAGTACTCGAAAACTACGGACTTCAAATACTTCGTATTTCTAATTCAGATATCGATAAAAAGTTTAATTATGTATGTTGTTTAATTGATAGCATTGTTAAGAAAAAATGCCGAAATAATTAACCTGAAAACAGGGAGCGTTACATCATGTCGGACACCATAGCGGCGATCGCGACCGGCGGCGGTATATCAGCCGTCGGAATACTGAGAATCAGCGGCGGCGGGGCCGTTTCCGCCGCCGACGGAATATTCCGCGCAAAAAGCGGTATAAAAATGAAAGACGCGCCCGACCGGAAGCTCGTCTACGGCGAACTGACGGACGGTTCGGGGCGCGTTCTGGACCTGTGCCTTTGCACCGTCAGCCGCGCGCCGAACAGCTACACGGGCGAGGACACGGCGGAACTGCACTGCCACGGGTCGCCCGTCGTTTTGTCTGAAGCCATGCGCGCGCTTTTTACACGCGGCATCCGGCAGGCCGAAGCCGGGGAATTCACAAAGCGCGCCTTTTTAAACGGCCGCATGGACCTCTCGCAGGCCGAGGCGGTCATCGACCTCATAGAATCGGAGACGGCCGAGGCGGCGCTGAACGCCGCCGGGCAGCTGGGCGGCGCGGTCCGCCGGAAGACAGACGACATCTACAGCGCGCTGACGGATATCTCGGCGCACTTTTTTGCCGTGATCGACTATCCCGACGAGGACATCGAGGACTTTGAGCTGGCGCGGTACGACTCGGTCCTCCGCGACGCCGGCGCATCGCTGGAGGCGCTTCTGGCGACGTTCGAGCGGGGCATGGTGCTAAAAGACGGCGTGCGGGCGGCCATTGTCGGCCGTCCGAACGTGGGCAAATCGTCGCTTTTAAACGCGCTTGTCGGTTTTGAGCGCGCCATCGTGACGGATATCGCCGGCACGACGCGCGATACCGTAGAGGAAAAGCTTCGCGTGGGCGGCGTGCTTCTGCGACTCGTCGATACGGCGGGTGTGCGTGAGGCCGCCGACGCTATCGAACGCCTCGGCGTAGAGCGCAGCCGCAAAGCGGCGGAAACGGCGCGCCTGATTATAGCGGTCTTCGACGGCCACGAACCGCTCACGGCCGACGACCGGGACGTCATCGCGCTGGCGCGCACATCGCCGGACGCCGTCGCCGTCGTCAACAAATCGGACCTGCCGCGCGAGCTTGACGACAGCGGACTTAAAAGCGTATTCCGGGACGTCCTGTACGTCTCGGCGAAAACCGGGGCGGGGCTGTCCGCTCTGGCGGAAGCCGTCGGCGGACTGTATAAAGGCGCGGATATGCCCCAGGGGGAGCTTTTGACGAACGCCCGCCAGGCCGACGCGCTCCGCCGCGCGTCCGGGAGCATCCGCCGGGCACAAAAGGCGATGAATTCCGGCGTCACGCCCGACGCTGTTTTGACGGAGGTCGAATCGGCGATGTCCGCGCTCGGGGAAGTTACGGGCAAGACCGTCCGGGAGGACATAACGACGCGTATTTTTGAACGGTTTTGCGTCGGGAAATAGTCCGCATTGTGTCGTTTTTGTAAAATATTCGTCAATGTGGTAAAATTCTCGGCGGTAAATGTTGCTTTTTACACGAGGCATCTATATAATCTACGCTGTAATTTCAGCTTAATTTAGATATCAGAATTAAATTCATTAAAATAGGGGGATTTTTTGTGAGCAAGAAATTTGTATACCAGTTTTCAGAGGGCAGCGGCAAAATGCGGGAGCTGCTCGGCGGCAAAGGCGCAAACCTTGCCGAGATGACGAACCTCGGCATGCCCGTTCCGCGCGGTTTCACCGTGACGACGGAGGCATGCACACAATATTACGAGGACGGCGAGATGATCTCTCCGGCGATAGAAGAAGAGATTATGTCGTATGTCGCGACGCTCGAGCAGCAGACCGGCAAGAAATTCGGCGATAAGGAAAACCCCCTGCTCGTCTCCGTCCGCTCCGGCGCGCGTGCGTCCATGCCGGGCATGATGGACACCGTTTTGAATCTCGGCCTCAACGAAGACGTCGTCGAGGCGATCGGTAAGAAGTCCAACAATCCGCGCTGGGCGTGGGACTGCTACCGCCGCTTCATCCAGATGTATTCCGACGTCGTCATGGAAGTCGGCAAGAAATACTTTGAAGAACTCATCGACAAGATGAAAGAAGCCCGCGGCGTCGTCAACGATACGGAGCTGACGGCGGACGACTTAAAGGAGCTCGCGCAGGCCTTCAAGGAGGCGTATAAAACGCAGCTCGGGGAAGATTTCCCGACCGAACCCGTCAAGCAGCTCATGGGGGCCATGAAGGCCGTCTTCCGCAGCTGGAACAACCAGCGCGCCATCATTTACCGCCGCCTCAACGATATCCCCGGCAGCTGGGGCACGGCCGTCAACGTTCAGGAGATGGTATTCGGCAATCTCGGCGATACGTCCGGCACGGGCGTTGCGTTCACCCGTAACCCCGCCACCGGCGAGAAGAAGCTGTTCGGCGAATTTTTGATGAACGCGCAGGGCGAGGACGTCGTGGCCGGCATCCGGACGCCGCAGACAATCGACCAGCTTAAAGAGATCATGCCGAACGCGTACAACGAATTCGTAACGATCTGCGATACGCTTGAAAACCACTATCGCGACATGCAGGACATGGAGTTCACGATTGAGGACAAGAAACTCTTCATGCTTCAGACGAGAAACGGCAAGCGCACCGCAGCGGCGGCCTTCAAGATCGCCTGCGACCTCGTCGACGAGGGCCTCATCTCGGAGACGGAAGCCGTCGCGATGATCGATCCGAAGCAGCTCGACGCGCTGCTGCACCCGCAGTTTGACCAACAGGCGCTTAAAAGCGCCGCCGTCATCGGCACGGGCCTCGCCGCCTCTCCCGGCGCGGCAAGCGGCCGGGCCGTATTCACCGCCGAGGACGCCAAGGAATGGGCAGACAGAGGGGAAAAAGTCGTTCTGGTCCGCCTGGAGACGTCGCCCGAGGACATCGAGGGCATGGCTGCCGCGCAGGGCATTCTGACGGTCCGGGGCGGCATGACGTCACACGCAGCAGTCGTTGCCCGGGGCATGGGCGCGTGCTGCGTCGCCGGCTGCGGCGATATCAAGATGGACGAGGCGAACAAGCGCTTCACGCTCGGCGGCAAGACGTATAACGAAGGCGACTGGCTGAGCCTCGACGGCACGACCGGCAACATCTACGGCGAAGCCATCAAGACGACGGACGCCGTGATCGGCGGCGAATTCGGCCGCATCATGGCGTGGGCGGATTCATACCGCACATTAAACGTCCGCACGAACGCCGACACCCAGCGCGACGCTAGGCAGGCGCGTAAATTCGGCGCGGAAGGCATCGGCCTGTGCCGCACCGAGCACATGTTCTTCGACGCCGAGCGCATCCCGGCCATCCGTGAAATGATCTGTGCCGATACGGTCGAGCAGCGTGAAAAGGCGCTCGCTAAGCTCGAACCCATGCAGCAGGCGGACTTTGAGGGTATCTACGAAGCGATGGAAGGTTTGCCCGTCACCATCCGCTACCTCGACCCGCCGCTTCACGAGTTTGTGCCGACGGAAGAGGAAGACATCGAGCTTCTGGCAAAAGACCTCGGCAAGACGGTCGACGAGATCAAGGCGATCATTGCCTCGCTGCACGAGTTTAACCCGATGATGGGCCATCGCGGCTGCCGTCTGGCCGTCACATACCCGGAAATCGCCGTCATGCAGACGCGCGCCGTTATCAAAGCGGCTCTTGCCGTCCAGAAAAATCATCCCGGCTGGAACCTCGTGCCCGAGATCATGATCCCGCTCGTCGGCGAGGTCAAAGAGCTCCAGTATGTCAAAAAGGTTGTAACGGATACGGCCGATAAACTCATCGCGGAAAGCGGCGTGAAGCTCACGTATAAAGTCGGCACCATGATCGAGATCCCGCGCGCGTGCGTCACCGCAGACGAGGTCGCAAAAGAGGCCGAGTTCTTCTCCTTCGGCACGAACGACCTCACGCAGATGACGTTCGGCTTCAGCCGCGACGACGCGGGTAAATTCCTCAACGCTTACTACGAAAAGAAAATCCTCGAGTCCGACCCGTTCGCGCGTCTTGACCAGACCGGCGTCGGCACGCTTGTTAAAATGGGCGTTGAAAAGGGACGCGCCACCAAGCCGGACCTGAAGATCGGCATCTGCGGCGAGCACGGGGGAGACCCGTCCTCCGTCGAATTCTGCCACAACATCGGACTCAACTATGTTTCCTGCTCGCCCTTCCGGGTTCCGATTGCGCGCCTCGCAGCAGCCCAGGCCGCATTGAAATCCGCAAAATAATAGTATCAGTATTTTTACAGCCCCGCCTCCGGCGGGGCTGGCGGTTTTTCGGGTTTTGATCGCGCGCCTTGCAGCCGCTCAGGCCGCATTGAAATCAGGGAAATAAAAGACCCGTACAAGCCAATATAAAAAACAGCCCCGCCGGAGGCGGGGCTGTTTTTGCGGACAAATATCTGAATGGAACTTTTAAGACGGCAGAAACGCTCTGTGGGACTTCTCCATATTATATATTGAGTAATCCAAAAGGAGTAATCTGCTTGAAAAAGATCATCTGTATCATTTTAACGCTTGTTTTAGTTTTTTCCATGTCTCTGACGGCGTTGGCGGCAAGCGTAACACCCGTTGAATATCCCGGCAACGACGCGAACCCGGCCGATTACACGCCGCCGACAGGCTGCGTCCGGACGACACTGCCGGATTCCGATGTTGTCGGAACACATGTATACAAATTTAACGGAAACGGGGTATTGGACCCCGCCGGTACAAATATGTTTACGCTTGTCGTCGGGATCGAAACCGGGACCTCATATACACAGGTCCTGTTCTGGGAATGGTCGGGCGATTACCCGTTGTTTGCGGTTATCGCCAAGGGCGGTCCCGGATTTAACCTGTATGAATATAACGGCGCCGTGACCTCGGATACCAATCTGGTGTCGCCCGATGTCTCGTCCGGGCAGCCTGCGGATATCAGTCATGTTTCCGTCGTGCTGTGCCCGAACGGGCAGCCGCCTGTCCCGCCGGACGGTGAGCTGACATGCTGCATCATCATTGTTGTATTGCTGGCAATACTGCTCGTTTTGCTGACGGCCGTATTGTTTACGCTCATTAAGTTATCTTATATGCTATGCTTCACACAATGCCATAAACACCATGACCATCATGAATGCCATGAACACCCCGGCAAGCCAAAAGGCCCTAAATGCTGACGGTGCGCAAAAGCCTGCCGCCATCCGGTAACGCAAAGCCTGTTCAGGAATAATAGCACGCAGCCCCGCCGTCCGGCGGGGCTGTCTTTCCGCCTAAAACCGCGCCGTATTGCTATTTACGGAAGCTGTGATAAAATAATACCAATTGTTTATGAACGCGCACGGGAGAAAATAGCAAACAGAGACATAGCGAGGAGGTGTTTTTTTGGCGGACAATGACCCGATCGTCTTGCAGCTCATTCTGCAGGTGATATTGATATTTGTAAACGCCGTGTTCGCCTGCGCCGAGATCGCCGTCATATCGATGAACGACAACAAGCTGGCCAAACTCGCCGACGGCGGCGACAAAAGGGCCGTCCGGCTTATTAAACTCACGGCTCAGCCCGCGCGGTTTCTGGCGACGATACAGGTCGGTATCACGTTCGCCGGCTTTTTAGGCAGCGCGTTCGCGGCCGACAATTTTTCGGGCAAACTGACATCGTGGCTCATCGGCATCGGCGTCGCCATCCCGGCCGAGACGCTCGATACAATATCCGTTATCCTCATAACGATCATACTGGCATATTTCACGCTTGTCCTGGGAGAGCTCGTCCCGAAGCGTGTTGCCATGCGCAACGCCGACAAGTTGGCGATGGCGCTGTCGGGCTTTGTGACCGGCATATCGAAGATATTCGCCCCGGTCGTCTGGTTTTTGACCGTGTCGACGAACGGCTTGCTGCGCCTTTTCGGGATCGACCCGAACGCCGAGGACGACGCGGTCACGGAGGATGAGATCCGCATGATGGTGGACGCGGGCAGCGAGCGGGGCGCCATCGATCCGGAAGAAAAGGATATGATCCAGAACATATTCGAGTTTGACGATACATTCGCCGCCGATATCATGACGCACCGGACCGAGGTCTCCCTTTTATGGCTGGACGAAACGGACGAGGCGTGGGCAAAAACGATCAACGAGAGCCGGTATTCGGTTTACCCCATCTGCGCGGAAAGCGCGGACGACATCGTCGGACTGCTGTATACCAAGGACTATTTCCGTCTTCCTGACAAGTCCCGCGATACCGTCATGAAAAGCGCCGTGCGGGAAGTCTATTACGTCCCGGAGACGATCCGGAACGATATACTGTTCCGGAATATGAAGCGGTCAAGGGCGCATTTTGCCGTTGTGGTCGACGAATACGGCGGCATGAGCGGCATCGTCACGATGAACGACCTGCTCGAGCAGCTCGTGGGTGACCTGGAAGACGATATCCTGATGCCGGAAGAAGCACCGCTCATCGAACGCATCGACTCGCAAACCTGGCGCATCCAGGGCGTCGCGCCTCTGGACATGGTGTCCGAGCAGCTCGGCGTCACGCTGCCCGAAGCGGATTACGGCACGTTCGGCGGCATGGTCTTCGGTGTCCTCGGTAAAGTGCCGGGCGACGGGAGCACTCCCGAGCTTGAGGAATACGGGCTCGTTATCAAAGTCACCGAGATCAAAAACCACAGGCTACAAACCGCCGTCGTCTCTTGCTTGGGCGATGGCTCAAAAAATTAAAAGCAACGGACAAAACAGCCCCGCCGTCCGGCGGGGCTGTCGCTGTTTCGGGGGATTAACCGTTCGTTCCGGCTGTCTCAGCCGTTATCGGCGGCGCGCATCCCGACGCGCTCGATAACAAACCGGATGAACTGTTTTGCCGTTGTTTCCAAGGCATTGTAATCCTGAAAAACAAAAGCGACGTTGTAGTCGAAGGTCCGCTCTTCAAGGGGCACCAGAACAACGTTTTGACAGTTGGATTCTTCAACAATCTGCCGGATGCACAGCATGACGCCCATTCCCTTGTCGACAAGAGCGCACTGCTGCGTCACGTCGGCGGTTTCGTAAAACGGTTGGATTTTAAAGTTAAAGGGCGCCAGGGCGCGGTTTAAGTCCTCCACGAAATAAGACGCTTTATCCAGTGTCAGGACCCGTTCGTTTTTCAGCATGCCGAGCGAGACGCTGGAACGGGCGGCAAGCGGATGCTCTTTGTTAACGAGCAGGTAGGACGGCTCCGTTTTGATTATGATAAAGTCGTGCGTTTGCTTGTGTTTCCATTTCGAAGCCACCATCAGGCCAAAATGGCGCTTATCCTCATGGATATATTTTTCGCACTGCACATTGGATAATTCATTGACTTCAAGCTCAATGTTGGGATACTGTTCGCCAAATGAAAACAGCAGGTCCGGCAGGACATGGCGAATGATGCCGGGGCCGCAGCAGAACGGGAGCCTGACGGGGCGGTTCCCGAAATGGAGGACGGTCTGGCTGACGGCATCCTGAAAATCCAGCACGACCGGTTGGAACTGATTGTACACGTGCTGCCCGTCGGCAGTCAGATTTACACCCTTGACGGATCTTTCAAAGAGAACGCATCCAAGCTCTTTTTCCAGATTGGCAATGACCCGGCTGAGCGCCTGCTGGGATATGAACAGCCTGCTTGCGGCTTTTGAAAAACTATCGTGGTTACATGCTTCTATGAAGTATGCGATATGTTTGAATTCCAACGAAACGCACCGCCCTCCGTAACAGATATACTACAACAACAAGTTGTAGTATATACAAATTTTCGGTCATTTTCAACTGTTTTTTTTCCTTTATAATAAATATTATGTTGAAAGTGCAAGTATCTTTCTTCCGGACAAACCGAAGAGAGGAGAAACACGGCGCTGTCCCGTGCTGATAAATAATGTACAATTGTAAGTATCCGCATCTGTTTTCACCGATCCGGCTTGGGGACGCCTTGTTCCAAAACAGGATATTTTCGTCGCCCACCGGCGTTTTCTATGCCGATCCGAAGCACCGGCCGATAAACGAAACAATCTGTTACTTTGAACACAAGGCCAAGGGCGGGGCGGCTTCCGTCTGCGTCGGGGACGCAATGGTGGACGGCAGGCACGGCGCCCACGGCGATTACTGTATGCATATGGATGATCCGGGGCTGATGCCGGCGCTGAACAAGCTGGCGTCCGAGATCAACCGCCACGGGGCCGTGGCGACGCTGGAGATGTTCCACGCCGGCTCCGCCGCGTCCGTTTCCTATCATGCGGGCAACGAGATCTACGGCCCGCAGGACGAAAGCGTGGTCGGCGCCCTGGGGACGCATCAGACGGCGCAGGTCAAGGCGCTCGACCGGGCGGGCATGGACCGCATCATACGCCTGCATGTCGACGGAGCTATAAAGGCCAGGCGCTGCGGCTTTGGCATGGTGACGCTGCACGGCGCTCATGGCTTTCTCATTCATCAGTTCATGTCGCCTACGCTCAACCACCGTACAGACGAATACGGCGGCTCTTTTGAAAACCGCATGCGCTTTCCGCTGGAGATTGTCCGGGCGGTACGCGCGGCCGTCGGCCCGAAATTTCCCCTGGAGCTGCGAATCTCCGGGAGCGAAGTCTACGAAGGCGGCTATGGCATCGATTACGGCGTACGCATCGCGGAAGCGTTCGACGGCCTTGTGGACCTGATCCACGTATCCGCCGGCTCCCACGAGGATGCGCGCGTATTCACCGTGACCCATCCCTCCATGTTTTTGGAGGACGGCGTCAACGTTAAATATGCAGCCGAGGTCAAAAAGCGTGTAAAGAAATCAAAAGTCGCGACCGTGGGTGCGCTGTCGGACCCGGCTCAGATGGAGAAAATTATTGCCTCCGGAAAGGCCGATGTGGTAGAATTAGCCCGAGGGCTCATATGCGACCCGGATCTGCCGAACAAGGCAAGAGAAGGCCGGGACGGGGAAATTGTCACCTGTATCCGCTGCTTCACCTGCTTCTCCAATCTGATCATGCACGGGCAGATTGTCTGTGCGCTCAATCCGGAAATCAGCGACGAGTCGGAACAAAAATATATGAGGCCCGCGGCCAAACGGAAAAAAGTGCTGATCGCAGGCGGCGGCATAGCCGGCATGGAAGCGGCCGTCACATGCGCCGGGCGCGGCCACGAGGTCGTTTTGTGCGAAAAAACAGGGCAACTCGGCGGCGCTTTACGGTGCGAGGACGGCGTGCCCTTTAAAAAACACCTGCGCGCTTATTTGGATCAGCAGGCAAAAAAAGTTGCCGGAGCGCCCGTCGACCTGCGCCTGAATACGCACGTGTCGAAGCAATTGGCCGAGGAGATCGGGCCGGATGTCATTATTGCCGCTGTCGGCTCAAGTCCGTTTATTCCGAAGCTGCCGGGGATCGACAGGCCGAACGTCTTTATAGCGGAAGATATTTATAACGATCCTTCTAGGGCCGGCGGTAAGGTCGTGATTTTAGGCGGCGGCCTTGTCGGGACGGAGCTTGCCGTTTACCTGGGCGGGCTGGGCAGGAAAGTGACCGTTTTGGAAATGCTTCCGGATATAAACGCCGGCGACAACATATTGCATAAACAGGCCGTCGGTCTCGAGCTCGACCGCGTGGGCGTCGGGCTGGCGCTCAATACAAAAGCCGCAGAGATCCTTGAAAACGGCGTGTTGGGAGAAAACGAAAACGGACGGGAACTGTTTGAGGCGGACACGGTCGTCTGCGCCTTCGGCATGATCCCGCGCGGGGAGACGGCGGATGAATTGCGTTTCTGCGCGCCATTGTTCTACCAGATAGGGGACTGCCTGACGCCGGCGAACATCTACGAAGCTGTCCGTAAGGCACATCAAATCGCGCTCGATATCGGCGAAAGCTGATTGAGTTTAAAAAAGTAAGCAAAAAAATGGAAAATGGAGGTAATTATGAAAAGGATTCTGGCAATCATGATGGCACTGGCAATGGTCTTCGCACTTTTTGCCTGTACGCCTAAGACGGCGGAAGAAGATGCAAGCGCACCCGCGTCCGAAAGCGCGGCCGCACCCGAAAGCGAAGCCCTCGCCGAGAGCGAAGCACCGGCAGAAAGCGAAGCGCCGGCCGAAGGCGAAGACGCTGCTCCGAGCGAAGACCCCAACGGTTACTGGAACGGCCCCGACTGGATCATAGACCCGCCCCCTCCGCACGGCGATACCGGCTGGTATACGGACGATGTGGACTGGTTCGCGCGCGACCCCTACAAGATCGCCTTTATTTACCACATGGCTTTCGCCCTGACGGATATGGAAAGCAAATCGTTCCAGGGCTGGAGCGAACGCGTTAATTTTGAGTATACCGAATACTGCGCCAACACGGATAACGAAGCGTTCCTGCTCAACATGGAAGTCTACGCCTCCCAGGGTTGGGAGGGCATGATCCTTCAGCCTGACGCGCCGATTGGCTCTCGTGTTGACGAGCTGGCGGACGAACTCGGAGTCAAATGGATGCCGGGCGTCACGCCGATTCAGGACGACGACGGCAATATGCTCCAGCCGATGGTAACGCTCGGTACGAAGTATCAGGCCGACCTGGCCAACAACTGGCTGTTTGACAACTACAAGACTTACTGGGGCGACATCGACCTCGCTGAGACGAATCTGGGTTATATATGTCTGACAATATCCGCCAACCCGCTTTTGAAGACGGTTTCCGATTTCTCAAATGCAGGGTTCGCGGAAAAATACCCCAATGCTACCATCTTCGAAGGTGACTGCGTCAACTTCGGCTATTCCACGGACGGCGGATATCAATTGTCCTCAGCCACCATGGCGGCGCATCCCGAAATCGATCGCTGGCTTATCACCACGGTCCTTGAGGACTACGCCCAGGGCGCCGCGCAGGCCGCCGCATCCCTCAACATTGAAGAAAAAGTGCTCATCTGTTCCAACGGCGCGAATATCCTCATTCCGCTGTTCGAGCAGGATGCGGCGGGCTCATCCTGGGTCGCCGGCATCTACTACGCGCAGGATATCTTCTGCGAGCCGCTCGTCTGCGGCGTCATCGCCATGCTCGACGGCAGGGCCACGGAAGAATCGCTGTATCCGGAATGGAAGGCCCCGGGCGCGACCTACGCCAATATCCTGTGCGAGACAAAGGTTTTGACAAAGGATACGTATCAGGATTATCTGGATTATATTGCAGACTATGTAAACGGCAACTTCGGAGCCTAGTCGCATAAACTAAAAGAAAATACGCGAAAAGGGGCCCCGCCGTTCGGCGGGGTCCCCCTTTTTTCGCTTCATCGCTTACCAGTCGCTGCCCGCGCGCAGGATAAAACGCAGGTATGGCCCTCTGTCGGCCGGTCCCGTGCGGCCCGACTCCACGGTGTATACCACCGCCTCTTCCGTCAGGTGCAGCGTCAGGAACGTATCCGAGCCCTGTTCCTCGATAGACGCCTTTTCGATGAGCGGATTGCTGCCCTCGAGCGCCCCGGCGGGGAAGCTTGTGGGGAAGGTGACGCCGGTGGCTTCCAGGTACTGCTGATAGCTCTCACGCTTGTAGTCTTCGTCAAAATCCGGCATGTCGCCGCTCGACAACGACGTGTCGCGGAACACGACGGTCATTATGCGGCTGTCCGCCTCGCTGGAGATGTCGACAGCCGGCGGCGTACAGCAGGCCGCGTAAAAGGCGCCAAAGCCCTCCGTGTCGGCCGGCGGACCAAATGCGACCTCCACGCCGGAAACGCCCACGAAGGCGTCTGTGACCACCTCGCGGCGTCCTTCCATGCCCATGGAGATGCTTTCGCTTATATCCGCCCAATACGTCTCGGTGGTGGAGAAGTCCCGGTAATCGTCGCTGGTTATCGGCAGGCCGTCTGCGTCTAGGCTGACGGCTGCGGCGGCGTATTTTATCTGCGGAAACGAGCGGTACGCCCACTCGCTGTGATGGCCGTCCGTCACGACGCGGATGCTGCCGGCGGCGCGGATTTCGCATTCGCGTATGCCGTCGTTGCTGAACAGGAGCTTGACGCGCGCGCCGT
Organism: uncultured Sporobacter sp.; assembly: GCA_963663605.2. Classification (GTDB taxonomy): domain Bacteria; phylum Bacillota; class Clostridia; order Oscillospirales; family Oscillospiraceae; genus Sporobacter. The sequence continues at coordinate 1,003,873 of CAXXVF010000002.1, read as the reverse complement.
TTATCCCGTAGACCCAGTCGAACAACCACGGTCCGGATTCCGGACTGGGGCTGTAGCGCACCAGATAATCGCCGTTATACGGCGTGATGCTGTAAATGGTCATGACGCTGTCGTCATACAACGCGCGGATTTCCTCTTCGGTTAAACCGTCCGCGCCGCCGGACGACGCTTCGGCGGATGTTTCGGTTCCCGGCGCGTCCGCCGCGCCGCTTTCGGGTTCCCCGCCGGAAGGGGAGACGGCTTGAATGTCCGGCGGCGCCGGCTCGCATGTCGACTGCGGTTTGCTGACGCGTTCGGCGCACCCGGACAGCAGCAGGGCGCATAAAACGACCGGCAGGATTCTGCATAGTTTCATGATTAAGCCTCCTGTAAGAGCATACTGCTCCGGAGCCAGTGTAGCACCCGGGTGCGCTTATTGCAAGATATTACCACCAAAAAGTGGGTCCCGCCATTCGGCGGGGCCCACTTTTAGCTGTCGCGGGAATGTATGTTTTTGCGGAAAAGACTAAGACTGTTCCGGTGCTTTGGGCGTGGTCTGCGTATCGTAAATCGGGTTATACGTCAGGAAGCTGAACGTCTTTTTGAATTCCTCGTTTTCCGGCTGGTCCGGAAAGGCGCGCAGCAGCGCCTCCGACTTCGCGCGCACGCCGTCCCTGAATTCGGCGTGCGTGAAGATATACAGGTCGCCCCGGCGGATGCCGTTTACAACGCGCTCGCCGGCCTCTTCGGGCGTCATGAACATCGCGGTGAAGTCCGGGACTTCGCCGCCGCTGTCGATTTTTCTGACAGGGGGCGGGGCGGGGGCCGCGTCGTTTTTGAGGCTTTCCGGGCGGACTTCCTTAGACGTCGCGCCGAGATTGCCGACGACGGGGCCGGGGCAGAAGGCCGACGCGCCGACGTTCGTGTCCCTTAAGTCGCACGCCAGCGTTTCCATCAGGGCGGTCACGCCGGCTTTCGTCATGCAGTACAGCGCCGCGCCGGGCACGACGGACAGGCCGGACTGGGATGCCGTGCTGACGACGTGTCCGCCCTCGCCGTGCTTCAGGATACGCGGCAGGACCGTGAGGATGCCGTTGAGAATGCCCGTTATGTTGACGCCCACAATGAAGTCGCAGTCCTTGAAGGAATTTTTCCACAGCGGTCCGAAGGGCGCTTCCACGCCGGCGTTGTTCACCAGCACGTGGAGTTTCCCGAACACCGCTTCCGCTTCATCGGCGGCCTTCTCGTATGCTTCGCGGTCGGTGACGTCGAGCAGGATGCCGTGCGCCGGCTGTCCCTTCGACTTGAAGAAGGGCAGCGCTTCATCGAGCGCCTTCTGGCGCATATCGGCGATGACGACGTTCATACCCGCCCGCGCGCACGCCTTGGCAATCCCAAGGCCGATGCCGCTGGCGCCGCCTGTTACAAAAGCTGTTTTGCCGCTTAAGTTTTCCATGTTTACCTCCTTGGCCGCACGAAGCGCGGTCCGGTTTAGTATTAATTGTATAAAGGATATCACAAAAGCCGTAAATGCAAAAGAGGATAATTACGCGCGTTCCGGCTCGGGAAGCGGGCGGCGCATAAACAAATCATCCCGCGCCTATTTTCCGGCGGGCGGGATGGTTTTTCTTGACAAATCGCCGGGCGTCAATTTTAATTGACATAGAATCAATAAGGAGGCGGCGTGATGAACAAAAAAACAGCGCTCGTGACCGGGGCCACGTCCGGCATCGGCCGGGCGTCGGCGCTTCGGCTCAAAGAGCTTGGGTTTACGGTATACGGCGCGGCCCGGCGCGCCGGCAAACTGGAAGAACTGGAGCGGCTGGGCATAAAAACAGCCGAGCTGGACGTAACGGACGAAGCGTCCATGGCCGCGTGCGTGGACGGGATACTTAAAACCGAAGGGCGCATCGACGTGCTTGTGAACAATGCAGGATACGGAAGCTACGGAGCGATTGAGGACGTTCCGATGGCGGAAGCGCGCCGTCAGTTTGAGGTCAACGTGTTCGGCCTGGCGCGCATGACGCAGCTGGTTCTGCCCGGTATGCGCGCAAACGGATCCGGCAGGATCATCAACATATCGTCCATGGCCGGGAAGATCCATACGCCGTTCGGCGGATGGTATCACGCGGCCAAGTTCGCCGTGGAGGCTCTTTCCGACTGCCTGCGCCTGGAGCTCGCGCCGTTCGGTATCGACGTGGCCGTTGTCGAACCGGGCGCGATCAAAACCGACTGGTCCGCAATCGCGTGCCGGAATCTGAAAAAAACGTCGTCGGCAGGCGCCTACGCCGCAAAGGCGGAAAAGGTAGCCGCCGGGCTGGAACGCTATTACGCGGGGAGGCATGTATCACAGCCGGAACGCATTGCGCGCGCCGTCGGGAAAGCGGCGGCGGCCCGCCGTCCGAGGACCCGCTATCTCATCGGGCACGGCGCGAAACCGTCCGTTTTCTTAAAGCGCCTGCTTCCGGACAGAGTCTTTGACCGGGCGATCGGGAAAGTGTTGGGCTGATAACGTGTTAAAAGCAGGCGGGAAGCATACAAAGGGTATGCCGGACGCCAAATCGCAAAGACGCTGCAAATCGGCGGCCCCGCCAATGGCGGGGCTGCTTTTTTGTCGTTTGTGCACGTATACACGAAGAGGAAAAGCCGTTGTGTGGGAATTTGTCTGAAGGGCTCGTTTTCTTTGTCGTTATCGAGAAAAACCGGCTGTTCGATTCTACGATAAGTCAGTGTTTTTCGTGTTTACAAACACCTGTATGTGCATTATTATTGTACCAGGAGATTTCAAGGATGAATACCGGAATTCGGCAAGGCCCGATGCCGGTGCTGTATGCTGCAAAAAAACAAACATACAAAGGAGGATATTCATGCTGTCTCTAAAGGAAAATGTTATTGAAACACTGAAACACGGCAAACCGGACGCGTTTGTCAACGAGTGGGAACCCTTCCCCCAGGTGTGGGATCCGGTTTTTTACTACATGTTCCCGGTAACACCGGGCGCGACCGCAAAAAACCCCTGGGGCGTGACGATATTCTGGGGCCTGGAAGAACCCGGCGTCATGCCGATCGTCAACGATGAAACGAAAGTTTGCCCGGATATTACGAAGTGGCGCGAATACTGCATAGCGCCCGATATCGCAAACATTCCGCTGGACTGGACGCAGGCACAGGCGGACGCGGAAAAGATCCGTGCGGAAGGCAAATTCGTAATGGTCTGGTCCCCGACGGGCGTCTTTGAGCAGCTGCACTTTTTGATGGGTTTTGAAGACACGCTTATGGGCTTTTTGGAAGAGCCTGAAGCGATGCATGAACTGATCGATTACGTCACGCAATTCAAAATGGCGCAGATCAAACTTCTCATCGACAACCTGCATCCCGACGTCATCATGTTCCATGACGACTGGGGCTCCAAACATGCCATGTTTATGTCGCCGGACACCTGGCGCGAATTCCTGAAAGAGCCCTATAAGAAGATTTACGGCATGATGAAAAAGGAAGGCATTATCACAATGCACCACGCCGACAGCTTCTGCCAGCCCATCGCGCAGGACATGGTCGACGTCGGCATCGACATTTGGGAAGGCATCCTCCCGTCCAACGACATCCAGCAGGTCAAAAAGGACACGGACTACAAGCTGACCCTTATGGGCGGCATTGACGCCTCGCTCGTCGACCGCAAGGACTGGAGCGAAGACGTCGTCCGAGGCGAAGTCGCGCGTGCCTGCAAGGAATACCAGGAAGGCGGTATGTTCATCCCGTGCCTGACGTACGGCGGCGAAGGCAGCATCTTCGAGGGCGTCAACGACTGCATCATGGACGAGGTCCGCAACCAGAACAAGATCTATTTCAAATAAGCTGACGGATCAATATCCCCGCCTTGGGCGGGGATATTTTTTATACGCGGCCGATAAAGCGGAAAGCACCGCATAAAAATGTGGCCGTGTTTTTTTATTCGGCATGTTAGTGCAAAATAATCGGTTTTTTACGTTGTTACCTGAAGCTTATAATTACCGGTTCCGGCAGCGCGTCATAAATTTTCAGTTGAAGCGCCGCGCCGCAAAATGGTATACTGAGCCTAATGAAATTTTAAATCATGCATATGTTGGAAATGGGGTGTTATGATGCGGATTATAAGCAAAACGTTGTCCGTCACGTTTAAGCTGCTCCTTGTGCTGGTCGGTATATACGGTCTTTTAATTGGATTCGGCGTGTTCGAAGGACGGTTTAATTTATCCAGGCTCCATTACTTCACGGTCTTAAGCAACCTGCTGTGCGTCGCTTATTTCACCGCCGATATCGCGTACATACTCAAAAACGGGGAAGACGCCGTCTGGTTCCCGGCGCTCAAAGGGATCGCGACGATGGCGATCACGGTGACGCTTCTGGTAGCGCACTTTGTTCTGGGCATGCGTTTTACGATGGCGGGCTCTGCCAGTCCGACGCTGATTATTATGCATTACGCCGTTCCGCTCATGACGATCGCCGATTGGCTGCTGTTTGACGTAAAAGGGCAAATAAAACTGTCGTCGCCCCTTGTCTGGACGATCGGGCCGCTTATCTACTTTGCGTATGCCATGATCGCCGCGCGCATTGGGGACGGTATCGGATACGGCGGTTCCCGCTACCCTTATCCGTTTCTTGATGTGGATACGCTCGGCTGGGGGCGCGTTCTTTTGACCGTGCTGGCGCTCGTTGCCTTTTTTGTAGCGCTGGGGTACGCGTATTACGGCGTGGATTATGGGCTGTTTAAACTCGGTAAACGGCGGGAAAAGGCCGTTAAAGCCGTTTAAAGTATTTCTTTCAATTATCATTCATACAAGGAGACGATTTTATGTTCAACACGCTGCGCAACGACTATACGCCGCTCCGCGATCTGGGACTCAAAGCCCCGCCGATCGGCGTCAAATTCAGCTTTTTCCGCCCGGAGGGCATCCCGCCGCTGGCGCAGGACGCCGAGATGTCCCTGTGTGAGATGTTCCGTATGTCCCAGATGGAAAACCGCCCGTTTTACTTCTCAAAAGACAACAAGGAAACGTGCGTCGGCAAGATACTCTTGGGCATGGAGGACATGGCCCCGTTTGCCGAAAGCGGGAACATCGGCGAGCGGCTGGGGGTTTTCGAGGAAGCGCGCGCCAATGAGCATTTTTATCAATTCGTCCCGAAGCTCGACCGGAACGTTACGAACTACGTGTCGTTTTCACCCGTGGATCACCTGAACTTCGAGCCGGACGTGCTTGTTATCAGCGCCTCGCCGGAAAAAGCAGAGATCGTTCTGCGCGCTGTTACGTACTCGACGGGGGAGATGTATAAATCGTCCTGTACGCCCGTTATGGGCTGCGCGTGGTTCCTCCTGTACCCGTATAAAACGCACGAGGTGAATTTCACTATTCCCGCGCTCGTTCACGGTCCGCGCGGCCGGGAGCTCTGGCCGGACGACACGCTGCTCATCAGCATCCCGCATACGTGGATACCGACGGTGCTGACAAACCTCACGCGCATGGAGCACCATCTGTCCTCGCACGAGAGCAAGCAGCAGTATTACGACGAGTTTGCCGGGATACTCAAGGACCTTGCGGAAAAGGCCCAAAACCCATAATCTAATCCCGCCCGCCTGCTCGTAGGGGCGGATTTGCCCGCCGCGTCCTGCGTCCTCGTAGGGGACGATGCCCACATCGTCCCGTATTCCTTCGCGGCGGTGTCCGTATTATCCCGTTGTTCCAGGGGTCGAATTTATCGCCCCGTAACCCTATGGCTGAATTTAACAAACAGGAGGCGGCGGACATGGACGCCTATAAAGACTTCAATCCCTTTGAGGGATCAATGGAAAAAGAGATCCTGGACGTTTCGGAAATCCGGCGCAAATATCTGGATGTCCCGTACGCCGGCGCTTCGCCGAACCAGAGGCTTGACATTTATCTGCCGCCGGAGGGGGACGGCCCGTTCCCGACGGTCATTTTCGTTCACGGCGGGGCCTTTATCCTCGGCGACAAACGGGACGACCAGCTCCTGCAGGCGATCGGCGGCATCGACAGGGGATACGCCGTCGTTTCCGTCGAACACCGGCTGGCCTTCGAGGCGCAATACCCGGCAGCTGTTTTTGACGTCAAGGCGGCTGTACGGTTTTTGCGGGCAAACGCGGAGAAATACCTGCTCGACGGGGACCGCTTCGCGCTTTGCGGCGACAGCGCCGGCGCGCATTACGCCGTCATGGCGGCCGCTACGCAGGGGAACCCGGCGTTTGAGGATTTAACGTTGGGCTGCGCGGCGTATTCCAGCGCGGTGCAGGCTGTCGCCAGCCGTTTCGGGCCGGTTGACTTCGCGCTGGAAAGCGAAATGGCGCGGCGCGACCCGCCGGCGGCCGACCCGTATTTCCCCGAAATCGAAACGCACCTGCTCGGCGCGCATTCCGAGGATATCGGCGGTCTGATCTACTTTACGAATCCGCTTAATTTCATCAACAGGGACTTTCCGCCGGTTTTTATCGAGCACGGCATTGATGATATCGTCGTGCCGGTCGTTCATTCCCGTATGCTCGCGGAAAAAGTCCGTGCCGTCTGCGGCGAAGGCCGTGCGGAAACGGCTTTCCGGGAGGGTTACAATCACGGCGGTATAGACCTGCGATGGAACGAGCCGGAGATCAACGACGACATGTTCGATTACTTCGACAGACGATTGATTTGATCTGAACCCGCCCGCCGTTTTCCTGCGTCCTCTCAGGGGACGATGCCCGCATCGCCCCTTGTCCATAAAAACGTAATCATAAAAAAAGCAAAGTAACGGAAGCGCTGTAGGCTTCCGTTACTTTGTTTTTGAAAGAAAAAAGAAGATAAAATGAAAAAAAGTCTTGATGGATGGCAATCCTGTATTTCTTATAGTAGCGCAAATATATTAAGAAATATACAGCGAAATGTATACAGAATATGAAGTTTATAATAAAAATCCATGAAGCTTGGCTTAAAACAACATTTTATCTAAACCCGCCCGCCGCCCTTTAAAGGAGTGGGGGTCCCACCCACACCCCCATAAAGAGGAATGGGTGGCCCTTATGATCCCGCTTTTTTAAGGGAACGGGTCCCCCACACCCCCATTAAAAGGAACCGGTTGTTCGATGACCCCGTAGGGGCGAACTGTGTTCGCCCGCAGCCCCTGATTCATCGCTCCGTTTTATGAGCCTTCCCCTGGGAGAAGGTGGCACGGCGTTAGCCGTGACGGATGAGGGTTTGGTGCTTTCAACGTGCCCTCATCGCGCTGCCGTTCCTTCCGTCCCCGTAGGGACGGCCCTGCGGGGCCGCCCGCCGTGTTATCCATCCCCTCGGAGAGCAGGGGGTTCCTCAAAGGGGGACTGGTCCCCCTTTGAAATCGCGTCGCCGTCAGGCGGTAACAACCTCCGCAGAGGCTTGCGCGATTAAAGGAGCTGTCAGCTTTGCTGACTGAGGATTGTCTTTTCCCGCCCGTCTGCTCGTAGGGGCGGATTCCATATCCGCCCGCCGTTTCCTCCGTCCTCGTAGGGGACGATGCCCACATCGTCCCGTATTACTTCGCGGCGATGTTCACATCGCCCATTGTTTTTTATTGCAATGGGCTGCCGGAACCTACCAAACCATTGTAGGGGTGGATTCCTCCGTCCTCGTAGAGGGCGGGTTTTCCGTCCCGTAACCCGTGAGCTGCCGTGCTCCGTTCCGCGTAGGGACGGCCCTGCGTGGCCGTCCGCCGAACCCGGTCGCTTGCCCGGATGCGTATGGGGCGGGGAAGGCCTAAATATAAAACTAAAAAAATTTATTCCGCATATTGACAATATGCCGATGCAGGCATATAATAAATGCAAATAAATCGCAATTGCAATTAATACCGAAAGGATGGACGTTTGATGAAAAAGGTAAAAATATTCAGCATACTGTTATGCATTGTACTCGCGGCAGGTGTTTTAACGCTGACCGCGTGCGGAAGAACGGATACAGCAGCGCCGGACGGAGGCGGCGGCAAACCGGTCGTAGCCGTATCGATCGTGCCGGAGCAGACATTTGTCGAGGCGGTCTGCGGGGACCTGGCCGAGGTGATAACGATGGTGCCGCCGGGGGGCAGCCCGGCCAATTACGAGCCGACGCCGGAAGAGATGGAGAAATTCAGCGACGCGTCGATCTATTTCTCGATCGGCGTTCCGACGGAGCAGGCGAACATTCTGCCGAGCGTCGGGGATGTGAAAGTGGTCGCTCTGCAGGAAGAGGCTGCGGCTGTATATGAAGACCGGACGTTCGAGTCCGGAACGAGAGACCCGCATATCTGGATGTCGCCCAAGAGGGTCAAGGTCATGGTCGAGGTTATTGCCCGGGAAATGGCAGTGCTTGACCCGTCAAATGCCGAGGCGTATAATGATAATGCCGATGCATACATAAAAGAGCTAGACGCGCTCGACGCGCAGATAAAAGAAGCTGTTGCGGACGTTAAAAACCGCACGTTCATTGTCTATCACCCGGCTTTCGGATATTTTGCCGAAGATTACGGGCTGACGATGTACGCGCTGGAGCTGGAAGGCAAGGAAGCCACCGCCGAACACCTTCAGGAACTAATAGATTTCGCGGAAGAAGAGAATATTAAAGTGATCTTCTATCAGGCTGAGATCGACAGCAGCCAGTCGGAAGCGTTTGCCGAGGAGATCGGCGGGAAGACGATGCAGCTGGCGCCGCTGGCAGCGAACTATATAGAGAACCTTAAATCAATGGCGAATCTAATGGCGGAGGTCATGCAGTGAGCAAACCGGCAATCCACATCGACGATCTGTCTGTATATTATGGGCAGACACCCGCGCTCGCGGGTGTCTGTCTTGACGTTCCCGAAGGTGCGTTTTTAGGCATCATCGGGCCGAACGGCGGCGGGAAATCAACGCTTTTAAAGGCCGTTTTGGGCCTCGTGCCAATATTTTCCGGAACGGTGGAGGTCTTCGGCAAAAAGCCGGGGAACGGTACGCCGGTCGGATATGTCCCGCAGTTCGGCTCGGTCGACCGTAAATTCCCGATAACCGTTTTAGAAGTCGTCCTGACGGGAAAGATGAAGCCGGGGCTGTCTCCGTTTTTCACATTTACGCGGAGCGACCGGGAGCAAGCGCGGGAGCTGCTTTCAAAAGTCGGCTTGAACGGACTCGCCGGACGCCAGATATCGGCGCTCTCCGGCGGCGAATTCCAGAAAATGCTCGTTGCGCGTGCGCTCATAGCAAAGCCGAAGCTTTTGCTGCTCGACGAGCCGACGGCGAGCGTGGACGCAGTATCGCGCGAACAGATATTCGACCTGCTCGGCCGGTTCAACGCGGATATGACGATTGTTCTCGTTACCCACGACCTGCTGGCGATCTCTACGCACGTACACGAGCTGGCCTGCCTGAACAATACGCTTGTCTACCACGGAGCGCCGGAACTCACCGATGACGTCGTATCCAGCCTGTACGGCTGCCCGGTCGATCTCATCGCCCACGGTGTGCCGCACCGGGTACTCAAGCAACACGGAGGTGACGCGCAATGATAAGCGCCCTGTTTGAGTATCAGTTTCTGCAAAAAGCCCTTCTATCGGGTATTCTCGCGAGTATCGTCTGCGGTGTCATCGGCGTTATCATTGTGGAAAAGAAGCTCGTCATGATGAGCGGCGGCATCGCCCATACCGCATACGGCGGCGTCGGACTCGGATACCTTCTGGGTTTTGAGCCGATCGTCGGCGCGTTTGCTTTTTCTGTGCTCGCGGCTTTTGGGATCGGCCGCATCAGCCGGAAGGGCGGCGCGCGCGCCGATGTTATCATCGCGCTTTTCTGGTCCTTCGGTATGGCGATGGGGATTTTGTTCATAGCGTTTATGAAAGGGTATCCGCCGGATATGAGCTCATATCTTTTCGGCAGCATCCTGTCCGTCACCTGGACGGATCTGTACCTGATGATCGCCCTTGCGGCAGTCGTACTCTTTATGGTCATCATCTTTTTTAACAATTGGAAGGCGTACCTGTTCGATCAGGAATTTGCCTATGTACGCGGCATTAAGACCGCTTTTTTGGAATATCTCCTGCTTGTGCTTGTGGCCATGACCGTCGTCGTCCTCATCCGGGTCGTCGGGATCATCCTGGTGCTGGCCCTTTTAGCTGCGCCGGCCGCGACGGCAGGCATGCTGACCCGGGACCTGAAAAAGCGCATGGCGCTTGCGGTCGCACTTGGCGTCGTCTTTTGCGTCGCGGGCCTTTGGATGTCCTACGAGCTGAACATAGCTTCCGGCGCGGCCATCGTGATATTGTCCGTACTGTGCTATCTCATTGCGTTTACGATCAAAACGCTGAAAATGAAATCAAAAAGAGCAAAGACCGCCGTTTAGGCGCTGTAAGACCGGACCGCGTGAGGAGTGAGAAGATAGAAAAAATGGATTTTAAAAAAGAACTCAAGTCAAGCGGGCTGAAAAAGACAAAGCACCGGACCGAGATCCTTGAAATCCTTGACAGGAGCGATCAGCCCATTCCCGCCGAAGATGTTTATCTGGACTTAAAGGAGCGCGGCGTAACGGTAAACCTGTCCACCGTCTACCGCACGCTTGAAACGCTTTCGGACAGGGGCCTTGCCACAAAGGTGAAGATATCCGGGGAAAAGCGCGCGCTGTACGAGCTCAACCGCATGGTACACAAGCACTATCTTGTCTGTCTGGAATGCAAAAAAATGATGGCTATCGAAAGCTGTCCGCTGGAGGGTTATGAGAAAAAGCTGGCCGAGAAGACGGATTATCTCATCTCCGGGCACCGGCTCGATATCTACGGTTACTGTCCGCAATGCCGTGAAAAGCACCGTGATGAACAATGACTCAAATTGAGCCGCAGACAGATAATAAAACTGCCTTCCACAAAAGAGGGCAGTTTTACTTAATTTAAGTTTATATTTCCACTTTTACTGATGCAGCAACCCCATTGTGCGCCGGCATTAAATTGTGTATAATTTTACCGGACGCCCCGAAAGGCGTTCCCGCCGGCCGGAGACAGGCCGGAATACATGATAAAAAAACGCATTCAAGTCAAAAACTGTTTTAAAGCGGAAAAGGAGCTTTTATGGACAAGCGAACGACGATCACGATGTGCCAGACGATGCTGCCGAGCCAGGCCAATTACGCCGGGAACGTTCACGGCGGCGAGATCATGAAACTCATGGACAGCGCTGCGGGCGCGGCCGCGCACCGTTATGCGCGCTGCAACGTCGTCACCGCGCGCGTCGATGAGCTGCAGTTTCTGTATCCGGTACGGATAGGCGCTTTGGTGACATGTATGGCAACGGTCGCGTATGTCGGCAGGACCTCCATGGAGGTCATCGTGACGGTCGACGTCGAGGACCTGGAAACCGAAGCCCCGCCGATCCGGACACAGACGGCGTTTTTCACGATGGTAGCGCTCGACAAGACGGGCAAACCGAAGCAGCTTCCGCAGCTTGTCCTTGAAACGGAAGAAGAAAAGGTTTTATTTGCGGAAGGCCGACATAGAAGGATCGCGCGGAAAAAAAGGATTGCGCGCGAAAAAAACGGTCAGAACGATGATACCGATAATTGAGGGGGCGGCTTCATGCGGATCATGGCGGTCGACTACGGAGACGCGCGGACGGGTATCGCCGTTTCCGACGCGCTGGGCGTTTTGTCCGGCGAGGCTTTTATCATAACCGAGCGCTCGCCTGAGCGCACGGCGCAGAAGATTGCCGAGGAATCAAAAGCCCGCGGCGTCGGCCGGATCGTGCTTGGCTACCCGAAAAATATGGACGGCACACTCGGCCCGCGCGCCGTGAAGACCGAGCGGCTGTCGTCGATGCTCAGCCGGGAGCACGGACTGGACGTTGTGCTGTGGGACGAGCGGCGAACGACCGTGGACGCCGAACGCATTCTGTCCGACGTCGGTGTTTACGGCAAAAAACGAAAGAGGAAGCTCGACGCCGTTGCCGCGTCGCTGATACTGGAAGGCTATCTGCAGAGTATACGTTAATTTAAAACACAGAGGTGTCTTTGATACCTCTGTGTTTTTAACGGTTTTTGTTGAAAAACTATTGTATTTATGTCAAAAACGTTCGATATAGTATATAGGCATTACAGATTCAGGTTAATTTGAAAATATATGGAGCTGACGGTATGGATGATTTTATGAAAAACGAGCCTGAGATTCTGCAGATTATGGCTAAGCTCATGCCTTATATACCAAGTTTTTTCGACGATGAAGAGGACGTGTCCGTCGCGCTTTCAAATCGCGAAATTTTCCTCATCAACCAGCCCTCGGACAGTATTCCGACAACATCGGCATACGGAGACAAATTACCCGAAGGCGGCCTGACGCAATCCATGGATAGCGGAATGCCTGTGACCCGGGAGCTTCCGGGGTCGTTGTACGGGGTTCCGTTTCGATCCTACTCTGTTCCGCTGTTCGACGAAGCGGGCAGTGTCGTCGGAGGGGTTTCCATAGGAAGAAACCTCAACCGAAGCAACCATGTGAAAGCGCTTGCGCAGAATCTCGCGGATTATCTTGGGCAGTCCAACGAGTCGATCCAGGTTCTATCAAGCGACGTTCAGAAGGTGGTCGATGAAAACGAAGATATTGCCGTGCAGAGTAAAAAAGCCAGCGGAAATGCGGAAAGTTCGGCTAAAATAGTTAAGCTGATCCAGAACATCGCCCTGCAGACCAACCTGCTCGGCATCAACGCCGCGGTTGAAGCGGCGCGCGCCGGCACGGCCGGACGCGGCTTTCGTGTTGTTGCGGAAGAGATCCAGCGCCTTTCGAATTCTGCTGCAGATTCAGCGTCTAAAATCAATACCTTTTTAACGGAGATGACAGACTCTGTCGACGACATTTCCAACAAAATCGTCTCATCCAACGCGCTTCTTCAAAGTCAGGCAGCTGCGCTTGAGGAAATCGCACATTCGCTCGATGAGCTCAATAACATCGGCGAACAGGTCCGCGATCTTTCCGATAAGCTCTGACGGCGGCGGACCGCGCCGACAAAACCGGGAAATACAGCAAAAAGCCCCGCCTCCGGCGGGGCTTGAATCTGTGAAAAAAGGCATCAACGATGCCTTTTTATGGGGTCTTTCAGGAGATGCCCTGATATGCCTGCATTAAAGCGTGCAGTGTCTCGCTTTCGATCAACCACAGTTTTCCCTGAAAACTGATCTCGGTCTGACCGTGCGGGCTTCCAGCCTGATTGATATAGTAGTCCTCGCCGTCGATGATCAGGTGAAAGCCGTATGTAGGTGTGATCCCTGCATGCGTTTTGTTCCAGGTAATATCGTCTATGTCGAGTCGGCTGAGGACCGACAGCAGCGCCTGCGTTTCTTCCGGCGTTAATTTTATCTCCGAGTCCGGGTTTTCCAAAAGCTCCTGAGACCAGAAGTATACCGTCGTCTGTTTCGCGTCAAGTTCATGCATCCAGCCGACAAGACCGGCTTTATCCGAGTCTGAACAGCCCGCCAACGCGACGAGCAGGCACGTCAGAATGATGAAGATGATTTTTTTCACGCCGTTTGTCCTCCCCGGGATCCCCATATTTCGACAATATACGTATGGCGTTGATTATACCATAATTACGCATGAGTGTCTTCATCCTTTCTCTCTTTATAAAACACCTCGCTGAGCCCCACGAGGATGATGAATCCGCCGAATATTTTGCGCAGGACGGTCGTGTCGAGCCCTGATGCCAGAAACGACACGCCCAGCGCGGACACGACGCCGGCGGCGATGGCCGGTACGGCCAGACGCACCGCCACGAGCTTGTTTGTAAGATGCGAAACGAGCGCCGACAGGGAAGTCGGCAGGAAATACAGCAGATTATAGCCCTGCGCCGTCTGTTGGTTCAGCCCGGCGACAAGCGCCATATACAGGATGAGGAGCGACCCGCCGCCGACGCCCCAGGACGACAGTACGCCCGCTAAAAGCCCCGCAAAAGCCGACACAATAGCCATAGCCGCCGCGCCCGCCATGCTTCAGCCTAAAAGGCTCCGGACGCCGCCGTAAAGCAGGAGCAGTCCGAAAATACGGTGCAGCAGCGCCGTCGGTATCTTTTTAAATAGCCGCCCGCCGATAAAGCCGCCTGCCAGCCCGCCGATAAGATAGGGGACAGCCGGGACTGGGTCGATGCCCGCCCGAAACAGGTAAACGGCTCCTGACACGATACACAGCGGCAGGATGATGAAAATGGACGTGGCGAACGCCCGGCGTTCCTCGAGCTTCACCCATCGGATCAGAAGCGGCACGAGGAGCATGCCGCCGCCCGCGCCGAAAAACCCGTTGAGCGCGCCGGCCGCCAGCCCCGCGACGGCACATTTTATTTTATCCGTCATATCCCGCCCTCCTGAATAATATAATGAATGAGGGTTCAGCATAATGAATATATGTTCAATATATATAATCGATTCGTTTATATATGGTTAATATCTGCGTTTTTTATGTAATTATTAATTTGATCCCGCCCGCCGCCCAATTAAGGTATAAGGGCTCCGCCCTTATGATCCCGCATATAAAGGAACGGGCCTGCGGCCTTTATGATCCCGTTTAGGAAGGGAAAGGTAATCTCCCTGCGCTCAAAGGCTCCTTTTGAAAGGAGCTGTCAGCTTCGCTGACTGAGGATTGTTTTCCCCGCCCGCCGTTACCCGAACCGGTCAAAATCGTATCGCCGCCGTAGGGACAGCCAATGGCCGTCCGCCGTTTCCATAAACAATACCGCGCCGCCGTCAGGCAGCAAAAAAGTCTCCGCAGAGGCTTTCGCGATTCGAGGCTCCCTCTTGAGGGAGCTGTCACCGATAGTGACTGAGGGAGTTTCAATAAGGCTCCTTTTGAAAGGAGCTGTCAGCTTCGCTGACTGAGGATTGTCTTTTCCCGCCCGCCGTCACCCGAACCGGTCAAAATCGTATCGCCCTTGTAGGGGCGGATTCCATATCCGCCCATTGATTTCCCGTCAGCTTCACTTCCACAGCCGCACGTACCCCTTGTCGTTTAGGTGTTTGACCATGATGAGCCCGATGGGGAAGAGGATCATTCCCGAAACGCCCATGGCGCTGTACCCGACGTAGATCGCGACGAGCGTTATGATCGGCGGCAGGCCGATCTGCCTGCCGATGAGCCGGGGCTCCAGCAGGTTGCGCACGACGATGTTGACGCCGTAGACGACGGCCAGTGTGACGGCCGTTTTGAGGTTGCCGCCAATAAGCGAAACGAGCGCCCAGGGGATGAGCACCGCGCCGGAACCGATGACCGGCAGGGCGTCGACGACGGCGACTAAAAGCGCGAGCAGCACGGCGAAATCGATGCGCAGAAGCAAAAAAGCGATCGTCATCTCAATGAACGTGATCCCGGCAAGCATAAGCTCGGCCTTGGCCCATTTCCCGAACGTAACGAGCAGGTCGTTTTTGAAGTCTCCAAGCGACTTGTGACGGCTTTTTGGGATTTGGCGCAGGATGAAATCCGTGACCTCTTTATAGCCGCAGCTGATGAAAAAGGAGCCCAGCGCGCACGCGGTGAAAAACAGGACAAGGCGCGGCGTGAATTTCGCGATACTGGATAAAAGGCCCAGCACCTTGCCGGAAAGCGCGGCCGGCAGCTCCGTGCTCCAGGTGTTGAAGCCGTCGAGCGCGTCGTTTAAGTAATCCTGGATCTCCGGCGGCGCGGTCTGGATGAAGCCGTCGATTTTACCGCCGATGATGCCGATCGTGTGCGTGATATTGGCAAGCAGGACCGGCAGGTCCTTGACGAAGGCGGTCAGCTCGATGACCGCCCGGCCGATGACGAGGGACGTCACGGTGAGAAGCACCGCGAATATAATAATCGTGCAGGCGGCCGAGGCAAATCCGCGGCGCAGCCTGTAGCGCTCCGACAAAAAACGTACGGCGGGCTCCATCAGCCGCGCGATGATGAACGCCACGATAAACGGCAAAAACCACGGCAGGGCATATTGCAGGACGAGCCAGGCGATGCCGATCGCGGCAGCGCCGTACAGGCAGTACAATCCGCGGCGCAGGTGCTTGTTTTCAGGCATAAAGACCTCCCTCGAGCATTCCGCAATAAACCCTAAAAATGGTTGCACAAATTAATAACCTATGGTAGTATACTTAATTACGAATGGGTATATTCGCAAGATAAAAACCGATGCGCGTTTCACACGCACGCAATGAAATACGGGGGTAATTGGGATGTTTGATATCGCTATTCTGGGATTTGGCACGGTAGGCTCCGGAGTGATGGAGGTCATAGAGAAAAACGGCGACATGGTTTCCCAGAACGCGGCGCAGGACATCCGGGTCAAATATATCGTCGACATCCGGGATTTTTCCGGCAGCCCATATGAAAAACTGTTTGTAAAGGACTTTGCCGTCGTTGAAAACGACCCGGACGTCCGCGTCGTCGTCGAGACGATCGGCGGCGTAGGCGTAGCGTATGACTTTACGCGGCGCAGCCTTATAAAAGGCAAAAGCGTCGTTACGTCCAACAAGGAACTCGTCGCCACGCACGGATACGAGCTGACGCAGATGGCCAAGCAAAACGGCGTCAACTATCTGTTTGAAGCCAGCGTCGGCGGCGGCATACCGATCATCCGGCCGATCACGCAGTGCCTGGCCGCCAACCGGATCAACGAGATATACGGCATACTCAACGGGACGACGAACTACATCCTTACGGAAATGGTCAAAAACGGCCTGTCTTTTGGCACGGCCTTGCGCCAGGCGCAGGAAAACGGCTATGCCGAGGCCAATCCCGAAGCCGACATCAAAGGCTTCGACGTCTGTCGCAAGATATGCATTTTGTCCGCTTTGTGCTTTGGCCGTCACGTCTATCCCGAGCAGGTGGCGACGGAGGGCATCGAGGCCGTCACGCTCGACGATATTTCGTATGCCGGCAGGATCGGCTATAAGATAAAACTGCTTGGACGGGCTATCCATATGGATGACGGCAGGATCGTCGCCTACGTCGCGCCGCACCTTGTGAGCGATGAGAATCTCATCTCCGGCGTCGAAGGCGTCATGAACGGCATTATCGTCCGGGGCAACGCCATCGGCGACGTGATGTTCTACGGCGCGGGCGCGGGGAAGCTGCCGACGGCCAGCGCGGTCGTTGCCGACATCATCGACGCGGCCAAGCACGTAAACGCACGCAAATGGATCAATTGGGAAGACGGGTCTCACGATCTCGCCTATGACGCCGCGCTTTTGGAGAGCGCCTGGTATGTGCGCGCCGGCGAAGACAGGGACAAAATCGAAAGCGTGTTCGGCGGCGTGACGTTCATAGACGGTACGCCCGGCGGCGTTTCGGCGTTTACAACGAAGCCGATGGATCAAAAGAGCGCCAATCGGCTTTTAGAGCAGATCGACGCGAAATCGGCGTTTCGGATGATCGACTGACAAAACAGGCCCGGCCGATGCAGTATATAAAAAGCCCGGCCGCGACAGCAACGGATATAAACCGGCGCCAATGCCGGTGTTGGAGGATTACCAGATGGCGTTTATTGTTCAAAAGTTCGGCGGAAGCTCCGTGGCCGGCGCCGAGAGGATACGGCGTGTGGCGGGGATCATCGCCGAAACGTACAGCGACGACAACGATGTCGTTGTCGTTTTGTCCGCGCAGGGGGATACGACGGACGATCTGATCGCAAAAGCGGCCGAAATCAACCCGCGCCCGTCAAAGCGGGAAATGGACGTGCTGCTGTCGACCGGAGAGCAGATATCCATCGCGCTCATGGCTATGGCGCTTGAGAAGATCGGCCTGCCCGTCATATCGCTGACCGGCTGGCAGATCGGGATGCAGACGAATACCGATTACGGCAACGCGCGCATCAAAAAAGCAACCTGCGAGCGGATACAAAACGAACTGGACAAGCGGCGCATCGTCATCGTCGCCGGCTTCCAGGGCATCAACAAGTTCGACGATATCACGACGCTCGGGCGCGGCGGCAGCGACACGACGGCCGTCGCGATCGCGGCGGCGATGAACGCCGATCTATGCCAGATATATACCGATGTCGAAGGCGTCTACACAAGCGACCCCAGGAAAGTCCCGAAAGCGAGAAAGCTCGAGGAGATCACCTATGACGAGATGCTTGAGCTGGCGTCTCTGGGCGCGCAGGTGCTGCATAACCGCTCGGTCGAGATGGCAAAACGTTACGGCGTGAATCTGGAGGTGCTGTCCAGCTTTGTCAGGAAGCCCGGCACGAAAGTCAAGGAGGTTACAAAAGTGGAACAGGCAAAAATCAGCGGTATCGCAAAAGATACGAACGTCGCGCGGTTTGCGCTCATCGGCGTGAGCGACAGGCCCGGCGTCGCTTTCAAGGTGTTCAGGGTGCTGGCGAAGGATAAAATCAACGTCGATATCATACTGCAGTCGATCGGGCATGACGATTCGCAGGATATCAGCTTTACGGTCGCCCAGTCCGATATGGAAAAGGCTGAAAAAGCGCTCCGGGAACAGCAGGAGTCCATCGGCTTTAAAGACATAAGCGTGACGTCGAACGTCGCCAAAGTCAGTATCGTCGGAGCGGGCATGGCCAGCTCTTCCGGTATCGCCGTTCAGATGTTCGAGGCGCTTTACGACGAGGAGATCAATATAAACATGATCTCCACGAGCGAGATCAAGGTGTCCGTGCTTGTCGACGAGGCGGAGGCCGACCGGGCCGTACAGGCCATACACGCCAGATTCTTCGAAAAATAGAACATAAGTTTTTCTAAGACATAAGGGCCGCGGTCATCAGACCGCGGCCTTAACTGTTTATTTCAATTCCCGCCCGCCGCCCCAAAAGGAGTGGGGGTTCCCCCCACACCCCCGTTTAAGAGGAGGCCGCGCTCCAGGGCTAGGGCCGCGCCATACGCTTTGCAAAATAAAACGGGCCCTATGCCCCTGCCATAAAAGAACTGGACGCCGCCGCAAGTTTCCCGTTAAAACACATAGTGCCGCATTAAACAAATGACGACATAAAAAAGACAGCGGATTGACCCGCTGTCTTTCATTATCAAATTAAATGGTTGGAGGCGGCGACGGGGACGGAGACGGCGACGGTTCCTCAGACGGTTCCGTAGACGGCTCTGTAGACGGATCGGCGGACGGTTCCTCAGACGGGTCCGTAGACGGGTCCGTAGACGGATCGGCGGACGGGTCCGTAGACGGGTCGGCAGACGGGTCCGTGGACGGATCGGCAGACGGGTCCGTGGACGGATCGGCGGACGGGTCTGTGGACGGATCGGCGGACGGGTCCGCAGACGGATCAACAGACGGTTCGACCTCGAGCAGCGTATAGAAGAACTCGATGACATTATTGGCCGGCTCGTCGGTGATCGTGATGGTCTTCTCAGCCGCGCCGACGAGCTCGTACGCTTCAAGCGGCGCGGCCTGGGCGGTGATGTTTTTACCTTTGATGGCGGTGTCGGACGTTTCATACAAAACCTCGCCGTCTACCGTCACGCCGCGGACGGTGTACCCGACCTCGGGATCGACGCCCGGGATCGGCTTCAGGTACGTGTCCTCCGGCTTACTGAACTCCGCGTACGGCAGATCCTGATGCACCAGCGTCATGACCTTTTTCCACAGCGCCGCCGCGGGATTGCCTCCGGGCGCCGTCATCGTTGCCGGCGTATCGTAGCCGGTCCAGACGACGGCGACATAGTACGGCGTATAACCGGCAAACCAGCGGTCTTTCTTGTCGGTCGTCGTACCGGTCTTGCCGGCGCACGACATGATATCGTTAATATTGGCGCCCCTGCCTGTGCCGTATTTTACGGCGTCCTGCAGAAGATTTGTCATCCAGTACGCCGTGACGTCGCTGATGGCGACGGTCTGCATGGGCGTGTTTTCATAGATCAGCTCGAAATCGTTGTCGAGCAGTTTGGTATATGTGATCGTATGCTGCTCGACACCGTTGTTGACGAACATCGTATACCCGGACACCATATCGCGCACGGTGATGCCGTACGTCAGCTGGCCGAGCGCCATCGGCGCGTAGTCGGCGTCGTACGGCGAAAGATAATCAAAACCGAGCACCTCCGTCATGAAGGCGTACGACCGCTCGGGGGTGAGCAGGTCGACCACCTGCGCGGCGATCGTATTTTTGGAACGAATCACGGCCGTACGGATATTGATGACGCCCGAGTAGCTCCAGTCGTCGTTTTTCGGCATCCAGTCGGTGCCCGAGAGCGTCACGTCCGCCGAGTCCTCAAACCGCATGTCCGGCGTGATAAGCCCGTATTCCAGAGCCGGTCCGTAGACGGACAGGGGTTTTATGGACGAACCGGGCGGCCGGGTCGACTGCGTGGCGCGGTTGAGTGAACGGCTCAGTGTTTTTTCGCCGACGCCGCCCGACAGGGCAACGATATGCCCGGTTTCGGGATCGGCGATGACGATGGCCGACTGTATCTGCTGGTCGGAGCCGGTCACAACGGGGATCTCTTCGAGGTTCGTGTAAATGCTGTCAACATACGACTGGATCGTCGGATCGAGCGTTGAGTATATCCGGTAACCGTTCGTATACAGCAGCTGCTCGGCCACCTTATAGGAACAGTCTTTGAGCTCCATCAAATCGGCGATGACGTCCTCGATGATGGCATCCTCGAAGTAGGTGTAGACGACCGTCGGTTTCTTCTCATCCGTCCCGCGGACAAAATTGAGCTTTTCGTTAACGGCCCGTTCATATGTTTCCTGGTCGATATATCTCTGAGTGTAGTACATCTCGCCGAGGATGTCCTCCTGGCGGTTTTTATTGCCCTCCTCGTTGATGTAAGGGTTATACAAAGAGGGGTTGTTCGTGATTGCGAGGATGGACGCGCACTCGGCCAGCGACAGGTCTGAGACATCCTTGCCGAAATAGTAATTGGCCGCCGCGCCGATGCCATAGCAGTTGCCGCCGAACGTAACGACGTTTAAATACCATTCAACGATCTGGTCTTTTTCGTATTCCTTTTCGAACTCGAGCGCCCGGAAGATTTCCTGAAGCTTCCGCTGGACGGTTACCTCGTCCTCCTCGGTCAGGTTCTTGATAAGCTGCTGCGTGATGGTCGAGCCGCCGAAATTGTCTTTCATTTTAAGGAACATATTGCCGAAGGCGGCCACGGTCCGGTACCAGTCCACGCCGTGATGGTTGTAAAAACGCTTGTCCTCAATGGCGACGAGCGCCTGCTCCATATACTCCGGGATATCCGCGTAATCGACCCACAGGCGGTACTCGCTGCCCTCGAGCGTTACCAGCTCTTTATAAGAGCCCGTGTCGGGATCTTCATAATATATGATGCTCGACAGGCTCATCTTAAAATCATTGAGGCTGACGTCCAGATCCTTTATCAGGTTTGACTTGGCGTATATGGCAAATATACAGGCAAAAATCAAAAGCGTCGTCACGCCGATAAGGACAAACGTGCCGATGATTTTCAATACTAAAAGGATAAGGCCGCCGATCGTACGGGCGCCCGTTTTCGCTATTTTGTTGACTGTTTGGTTATGATTTCGTGACAAGTGATTCACTCTCCGTCTGTAAACGACGCCGCAATTACGGCAAGGATAACTAAGCAATATTACTGCTATTGTAACACATCTGTCAATTAATTTTTGTAAATAATTGTTGTTATTTAAACCCGCCCGCCGCCCCATAAAGGTATGGGTGCGCCGCCCCCATGCCCCCGAGAGAAAAAGACGCGAAAACGTTGGTGCGGTTGGTGAAAATGTATTTCGTCTGGTTTTCTTTAACGACCTGTCCGCGCCTGCCGCCCCCATGCCCCAAGAGGATAAAACGGGCATGACCTGTGAGAAATAATGAGAACAATGGGTGGGAGATTGAGAATGAGTGATAATTACGCGGCAATGTGTGAAAATCGTCGTGTAGGGGCGGATTCCATATCCGCCCTTTAAAGAAATGATTGATTACCGGGCGGATATAGCCTCAAAAGCAGCAGATTCCGGCGGCATGAAACCTGAAACAGTTGGGAATAATCGGTAATAGAGCGATTGTTGAAAGGTGGGGAACCCATATGCTCAAGGTCATAAAAGCTGCTGTATTATCCGTCTTTATCTCCGCTGCGGCTCTGATGCTGCTCGCGCTTGCGGTCGTGCCCGCGCTGCCGGTCGCCGAAGCCGAAGCCGCCCCCGTGCTTGCGGAAACGCAGGAGGAAGGTAGCTACTGGCTGCGCGCTTATAACGGGCACATTGCCGTCTTTTTCGGCCGGGACGAAGCCCGGCCCGCGATCGAGACGACGATCGACGTCGAAACGCTTCGGACGGTCGACCGTGAAAAGCTCGAACAGGGAATCGAGGCCGCGACGTATGAGGACGTCCTGAAGCTTCTGGAAGACTTCGGTTCATAAGGCGGGAGCGTCCGGGCGTGTCCCGATGCGGCCTCCGTCATACAGTTTGCCCGAAAAAACCGGCGGCGTGAAAAAACGGGCGCGCTGCAATGCGTTTAATGCGGCCGAAACGACCGGATATATAATAAGAACGTAAAACATGCGGGTTTGTTCCCGGATATCTGTATTTTTATTTTTTTTCACCGGTATTGCCTGCCTTTTTTTGCGTTAAGCACGTTTCGATCCCGAATACGGACGTTTCAGACGGACGCAGCGGTTTTGCAGGTACTTGATAAATACCGTCATCAGGCGTATGATGAAAATATGGCGCCGGGCGCATGCAGGTTCGCGTAAAGATCATACGAACCTGTAATGTTCCCGTTTCCGTCCGGTTTTAAAGAAACGATGAAATAGACGGCGAAACTGTCCGTGCGTATCATGGGAGGTTAGTATGAACGAGGAATACGGAAGCGATTACATTTCAATTACGGACGAAGACGGCAATGTATTTGAACTGGAGCATCTGGACACCATAGAATATGAAGACACGATGTATATGGCGTTTTTGCCGGCCGATATGGATGAGGATAACGAAGATTACGGCATGGTCATACTGAAAGTCGAAGAATCGGACGGCGAAGAGCTGCTTGCCACGGTTGACGACAAGCAGGAGATGGATGCGGTTTACAACATATTCATGCGCCAGCTTTTCAGCGACGGGGAATAGGAGCTCCGGGTTTGCGCGCGATGTTTTTGCAATAAATTGGCATCGTACGCGGCAATTGAAAAAAAGGCCGCGTTGTGCTAGAATGATTCCGGCGGGACTGTGGCAAAACACGCCTCCGGGCCCGCTTCACAGATAAAAGATTTTTCTTATTTGCCCTGCTATGTTCGTGATAGGCCTTTTAAACCCACATTGATTATAAGGGATTCTCAGCTCTTCCGGTGAATTGCAGGCCTCCCGGAGGCCGCTTCACGCGGTTTTTGGATGTTGGAAGCAGAGAAGCCGGAAGGAGGAAACCCACCTGCCGAGCGGTGCAGGTTATAATGGGGCTTACACGGCACGGCGGGGTTTGTTTTTTTGCCGGACCGGGGCCGCGATATTGTGAATTTATTTGTAACAGTTTTTTTTAACTTGAAAGCGACTGCGCTTTCGAGTATAATATCCCCTGTTATACCATCAATTCAGGTGGCCGGTATAACGGGGCCGTTTTTTCGCCGTTTTACGGCGGGAAACAGGAGTGTTTCGACTTGACGCCGGAAGCCGGCGGGCATATCTACTTATACATATTAACAGAAGGAATGATAGGCATATGGGTGTATTTCAGGGTAAGAACAAGCGCAATTTTAAAGGGTTGAACATGAACACGGCAAAAAAACGGCAAAACAAAGAAGATGAAAGAGCCAGGAAACTCGCTCGAAACGCCGTTGTAACGGTTATCGTAGTCGCCGTTCTTTTTGTCGGCGCGCTGTTTATCAACTCCGATTACCTCAGGCAGGAATTTGCCGCCGTTCGTATCGGCAGCGTTAAATATTCCGTAACGGATTTCAATTACTACTATCAAAACCTTTATCAGCAGTATTACAGCAGCTTGAGCGGTTCCGGCGAGCTCGCCAGCGCCATGCTGCCGGAGCAGGGCCAATCCCTGAAGAGCCAGATCTATGATGAGGAAACCGGCGAGACCTGGGCCGATTTCTTCAAGGAAATGACGCTTGAGCAGATGAAGGAAGACAACAAGATCCTTGTTGAAGCGCTTGCTGCGGATTATGAACTCACAGAGGAAGACAACGCGACGATCGAGGAAGAGCTCGAAAGCATACGGGCGATGGCATACAACTACGGCTACCCGGATCTGGACGGTTACCTCAAGGCCGCATACGGCAAGGGTATGGACGAGGATGCGTTCCGCGAGGCGCTTGAGCGCGCCCATGTGGTTGTTTCGTATTCCAATTACGTCAATGATTCATTTACGTATACGGCGGACGAGCTTGAGTCTTTCTACACGGAAAACCAGGACAAGATGGATACGTTCACTTACCGTTATTTCCACATATCGATTGAGGATGTCAACAAATCGGACTATGAGGAAGAAGCGGATTACGACGCGGCGAAGGAAGCGGCGATAGACGAAACCGAAGAACAGGCCAAAGCGTATGCCGCCGGCATTACGGACGAGGCCGGCTTCATAGAGGCGGCGCGGGATTATGATCCCGAGACGAATGCCGAAGACAGCGCGACTTTGCGGAATTATCAGGGTGAGCTTTTGGGCTCCACCTACGGCGACTGGCTCAAGGACGCCGGCCGGGCCGAAGGGGATGTTTCGACGTTCCGTTCCACCAACGGCACATACGTCGTCTACTATATAAGCCGCTCCGACAACCATTACAATACCGTCAACGCCCGTATGATCCTGTGTCCGCCGGAGACGGTCAACGCGGAAGACTATGCCGAAGACGAGACGACCGAAGCCTACGACGCCGCCGTTGAAGCGGCCCGTCAGGCGGCCGAGGACACGGCAGGCGATATCCTGACGTATCTGGAAACCAACGGAGGCACCGAAGACGCCTTTATTGATCAGACCGAATTTTACGCCGGCACCATACAGGTCGACGATGAACAAAGCGGCCTCTTTGAGGAGATCTATAACGGGCAGATGGCCGGCGAAGTCAACGACTGGCTTTTCGACGCTTCCCGGGCGGCGGGCGATTATGAGCTCATTTATTCCGAGGACATCGGTTATTACCTCGTGTATTTCGTATCGACAGGCGATCTGTACAGCAATATCCTGGCAGACGAGGACCTGCGTGTGGACGACCTGCAGGCGTGGAAGGATTCTCTGGAAGTGCTCGAGCCCACATCGACGTGGCTCATGACGCTGACGGTATAGTTTAGCGTTACCGTAATGTTACAGATATATTAAAAACTTGACAAAATTTGTATCATATATTACACTATTTTTGAACAACATAGTTCACGGCACACCACGCCAAAGATTTTGACAGATTCAACTCGGCAAAAATACAGCGCAGGGCGCAACGCCCCGCGCTGTATTTTCTTTTTATATTCCGGCCGGAAAACGCATCGTCCCGCCCATTTTCTATTAATAATATGTAATGTGCCGGATTCACCGGCACATTTAAACCGTGCAACCGGCTACAGCACCTCTACATAATCGATGTTCAGGGTGTTGTAGATCTTCACGGAGCCGCAGTTGTCGCCTACGACGTTGACGGCGCGCACATAGTTCGGGTCTGCGCTCATAATGATAACCGTTTCCACCGAGCCGTTGCAGAATATCCTTACTTTCTGGTCTTTCAGGGCGCTTAACGCGTCGGAAAGGGTAATTCCCACACTTTGATAACCCATACGATATCACCTCTTTTTGAGCCAGCAATTTGGGACCAAGTTATTCTATTCGTTTTTGACATATTTGTTGAATCTTTAAAGGACTCTCAATGTTATGGTAAGGCGGGACGTCTCGTCCCGCCCGCGCGCTTTTAAACGTCTATCATCGCTCTGCTCGAATCAATGCCGTAGGGACGACCATTGGTCGTCCGCCGCAACAACGTCCCCTCGCTTAAAAAGGCTCCCTCTTGAGGGAGCTGTCAGCATAGCTGACTGAGGGAGTTTATAAAAGGCTCCTTTTGAAAGGAGCTGTCGGCTGTGCCGACTGAGGATTGTAAAAACCCGTCCGCGCTTTTACACGTCTATCATCGCTTTGCTCGAATCAATGCCGTAGGGACGACCATTGGTCGTCCGCCGCCTTCAACGTCCTCTCGTTTTAAAAGGCTCCCTCTTGAGGGAGCTGTCAGCATAGCCGACTGAGGGAGTTCAAAAAAGGCTCCTTTTGAAAGGAGCTGTCGGCTGTGCCGACTGAGGATTGTCAAAATCCGCCCGCCGCTTTCATCGTCGGCGCGTTTCCCGTATGGTTTTTCAAAATCCGACCCGATTATAATCTTTTCCCGCCCCCCGCCCAAAAAGGTATGGGTCTGACGCCCCATGAGCCGGGTTTTGTCTGACAAAAAGCTATTATACCGGATTATGTAAAAAATAGTGTTGAATGGCATTTGATCAAATGGTATTATATACAAAGAAAAGACAAATTATTGAGAGGTATTTTGAACTACTCAGAATAATTAATAAGGCTTGATGTAAGTGAAATATAAAAAAGGATGGCTAAAAAGAAACTTTGTAATATTAATAATAATCATTTTAAATATAGCATTTTATATATTACTATTTGGTATATTTAAAGCAAATATTTATACAATCATTATAGGAAATTATGTATTAGATATAGGCGTTTATATAATTGTAATTTTGATAGACTTAATTATAATATTTATTTATTTTCTTGTATTAGTAAAAAATAATGTAATAATTAGAAAAATTCGCAATTTTATTATCTTTACTTTTATTGCAGCTATATCTTTGTTTGTTGCTTACTTTATATATGATCATTTTAGAGAAAATACACCGATAACCCAGGGGGAAGCACTAACATTTTATGGTGAGTATATTACATTCTTAGGCGCTTTTAGTTTAGGCTATTTTCTATATATAAAAGAAAAGAAACGTCTGATAGAAGATAAAAAAGGTAAGTGTAAATTACTTTTAAGCTGTATCGAAAAAGCAGAAATTGATATGTCAAGAATTGTAAGATATAAGTACGAAACCAATAGAATCTTTTATGATGTTAATTGGAGACAATATTATCTTGAATTTGAGTCTCTGACTAAAAGAAAGTATAGTAATATAAAGCATACACTTGATGAATTCTTTGATACAATAGAAATTATGAATATGTATTTAGAAAGAGATGAAGCGAAAAAAGCACAGATAATATATGAGAATCATATTGATTATAACTGTTATTCAACAAGAAAATATAACATGTTAGAAACGAAGTTAATTATTCTTGATGCCACATATATAAATGAAAATTCAATAAGATTTAGGCAAAAACCTTGGGATGAAAAAGCTAATGTAAAAAAAGAAATAACTGAATTTACAAAAAAGTTTTACGATGTGGTAGAGAATTATGTATATAATTATATGATAAAGAACAATATAACAAATATTGAAATTAACAAAATTAATAATCAGTTAGTTGATTGGCTATTAACAAATCCAAAAATCAAGGAAATAGCCGAGTGGCCTGATCAGAAAAGAATAGTTACACAAATAGTATTTAATATATCTCTTTACATAGATAAAAAATCGAATAGGTTATCTTATTGCTGGGCTGAATTTCGGCTAAAAAAGTAGTTATTTGATGAAGGGTAGCTGCTTTCATCGTTAATGTACACACACACAAACACAAAAAAGACCCTCACGGGTCTTTTTTTCATACAGCAGGGCGGGGAAGAGGCTTGTTATTTCCCGCGTTCCAGCAGCTCAAGCAGCCTCGCGGCGTCCTGTTTTGCCATTTCCTCAAACTCGGCGGACAGCCGGGTGAGTATACCGGCATAGTGTTCGCGGTCGGCGATGAGCGTGTCGACAGCGGCCATCGCGCCCTCGGGCTCGAAGTCGGACACGTTCCCGGCCGAGAGCATGTTGAGCGCCGCGACGTACGCCTCGACCTTGGGGTCGTAGACGATGCCGATAAACGGCACGCAGACGCGCGCGGAGAAGATGAGCGCGTGCAGCCGCATCCCGATGACGAAGTCCGACAGGGAAATGATCCCCATGATATCCTCGGCCGTTATGTACGAATCGAGCACGTACGCGCTGTTTTTCATGCGTCCCGCAACGCTTTTGCTGACGGCGTCGTCGACCGGCAGCTGCATGGGCAAAAAGACGATGTTGTGTCCGTGCCGTTCGTGCAGCGTGTCCAGGAGATCGGCCAGCTTGTCCGAAAACTTACGCATGCTGTCCCAGTTTCTGACCGAGACGCAGACAAACGGCTTGTCCAGCGGGACGCCCGCGTCCATCAATAGCCGCTCGGCCCGCGCCTTTGGCGCGCTTTTGAGCGTGAAGACCGGGTCTGCCGTGACGCGGATGTCGTCGCGGTGTACGCCCATTTCGTAAAGTTCCCGCGCCGACATTTCGTCGCGCAGCGTGATGACGTCGGCGCGCGCCGTAAGCCGGCGGACGCGTCTGCGGTTGGTCTTTTTGTTCACCGGCCCGATGCCGTTGGCATAGATCATGACTTTTTTGCGGAAAAATTCCGCCGCTCTTATGATGGTCAGGTAATACAGCAGCGAGCGCGTGGACGTATGGTCCTGCATTAGGCTGCCGCCGCCCGAGACGAGCGCGTTGCTTTGCCGGATCGCTTTCAGGACGGAAAAGAATTTAAAGCGGTTGACGGCGTCGTAGCCGTAGCGTTTTTTTGTATCTTCCGGATTGCTGGACAAAACGGTGATGGCGATATCGCCGCCCGAACGCTCTATATTCTGGTGGATTGCCTGCAGGATCGCCTCGTCCCCAGCGTTGCCGAACCCGTAATATCCGCTCATGACCACGTTGAAGCGCCTCGGGCGGACGGCTTCGTAGGCCGTCATGCAGTCGTCCGTCATACGCTTGACGGAATAGTCGCGCAGGACGAACGCGCGGCCGAACCGGCCGAGCGCTTCGCGCTCATCATCCGTCATGTTCTCAAGCGTCCGTACGATCTCCTCCTTGAGCAGATGGCCGGACGGCATCAGATGCCCGCGCGCACAGAAATTGCTCTCCCTGGCCGCGTCTGAGTTATACGGCGTAAACAGCCCCAAAAAGCCCTCCGCGCCCGCTAAAACGACGGGCTTGGCAGCAGCCATGGCCTCCAGCGCCGCCCGCGACACGCCGACGAAAATGTCGCCCGCGCCGACGATCTCGCTGATGTCGGTGCGCGCGCCCGCCATGATGACGGTCCGGCCGCCTGTTTCGTAGTTGGCCTGCTGCGCCGCCTGTAAAAGCTCCTCGTAATCGTCGCCGCTGCCCGCGATGAGCAGCCTTACACCCGGCAGCTCTTTGGCCAGCTCCGGCGCGAGCGCGATCAGCTGCCGCGCGACCAGACTGGCGTTTTCGTCCAGACGGCTGACGTGTACGATGACCGGGCCGCCGTCCAGGCCGAATTCCGCGCGCACATTCAGGGGGGAGACGTCCGGTGAGAACTTCTCCGTGTCGATCCCGTTGACGGTCACGACGATATCGCGGTCGGGTACGCTGTAGTTTTCTATCAGATACGCCCGGATGTCCTCCGAGACGGCGATTGTCTTCTGGCCCCAGTTTGTCAGCTGCCTGAGCCCCATCCCGAGCTGGAAGACGCCGTGCGCCGTCGTCACGAATTTAAAGTGCATGGTTTTCTGCAGCAGGCCGCACAAAAAAGCCGGAATCCGCGCGTGCGCGTGGACGATGTCCGGCTTTTCCTTTTTGATGATCCTCCTGAGCGTGAAATAGGACCGGAGCATATGGCTGAGCTTGCGCCGGGCCATCGGCGCCTGATAGTGGCGGATGCCCGCGTTTTTTATATCCGGGACGTATACGCCGCCGCTGGAGATGACGGCGACGTCCAGGCCGCGCTTTTTGAGCTCACAGGCCAGCTCCACGATATGTGTTTCCGCGCCGCCGATGCCGAGGCTCATGGTGGCCATCAGGATTTTTAACGCCATTACTTCAGCTCCGTTATTTTGGCTTCAAACAGACAGTATTTCGTCTGGAATTCCCGCTCCGAGTTGGCGTTGAGTTCATACGTCTTGTTTACGAGATAACGCCCGCCGCTTATAACGCCGTCGGCGGTCACCGTGAGCGTGACGTCGTAGCGGCCCTCGTAGCGGCCTAAAACGGTCGTCCCGTCGAGCGTCTCCGCGGCCTTCTGCGCGTCGGCGACGTCGATCCCGGTGATCGTCCCGACCGCGGAAGAACTGCTGTTTACGTCGTATAGCAGGTCGCCGGTCTTCAAACCGTCGACCGTGTACTGCCGCACGCCCTCGATCGTGACCGTGTAGGTGAGCGTATCCGTCTCGGCTGCTTTGTTCGTGAAGTCCAGTACGTTGAACTTGAGATACAGCGCCGCGCCGAGCGCCAGTACGATCAATAGGACAAAAATGTCGATGACGCTGATTTTGCCGAATATACGGCCTTGCTTGTCAATGACTTTTTTCACAGCGCCTCACCCTCCCGTTCAATCGCGACGATATAGCCGGTCCCGGCATACCCGGGCCCGGCGGCCTGTACCTCCGAGCCGATGCGGACGACGTAGCCGCTCGCTGCCGTGATTGCGGAATCGGTTTCGGAGCAGTCGCACGAAAGCTCTATCAGGGCCGTAAGCACGCCGGGTATCTCGGAATTTACCGTATCGCCCGTCGTGAGGTCTATTTTCGGGTCTGTGGCCGGCGCGACGGTGACGGACTCGACGGTGCCCATGACGTATTTCTTGGCGCTGTCGACGATGGTGTCGCCCGTTTTGATTTCATAGGCGGTTTCGCCGACCATTTTTTGCAGCTCGATCGTATAGCTGACCGTCCGCGTGCTGACGGACGCCGCGCTGCTCTGGCCGGATGAACGCCAGATAAAAAGCACCGCCGCTGCGGCGACGAGCACGACCGCGATCAGGATGATGTCAAAACCGTTGAGCTTCCAGCGCGGCTTTTCATTTTGTGTGTCCATATAAACCTCCCGGGCGCAAATGCCCAATCAGTACTTTAAGCTTCCTCCGAACGGGAGGATTCTATCTGTTTTTTTCTTCCCGCCACCGGCGGGAAGAAGCAAGGGTATTTTTCAGTGTACAGCGCTAAACGCCTTTCAGCGTTTTCGTATATATGCTTTCGACGCTTTCGGCAAATTTCTGTGCGGTAAACCGTTCGGCGAATCTTTTCACCGATCCGGCTGCGAGCGTTTTTAAAAGACCCGGTTCGTCCATCACGCGGCGGATGCAGCGGGCGAGATCGGTGCTGTCGCGGTTTTTGAACAAGAGCCCGTTGACGCCGTCTTCGATCACATACGGGTTGCCGCCGTAATCGCTCACGACGGCGGGAAGCCCCATGCTCATGCCCTCCAAAAGAGACAGGCTGGACGTTTCCGTGCCGTAGGATGCGTTGAGCTGGACGTCCAGTATGCTCAGCACGGCCGCGACGTCCTCAACGAAGCCCAGGCAATTAACGCTGCCGCCGAGCCCAAGCGCGTCGATCCGGCCGGAAACAGACTGCCCGCAGCTGCCCGCCCCGGCGATAAGCAGTTTTATCTGACGGCCCTCGTCCCGGAGCGCCTTCACGGCGTCCAGTATAATCGCGTGCCCCTTGTATTCCTCCAGCCGCGCCAGTATCCCGAGGACAAAATCGCCGTCTTTTATGCCCAGCTCCGCTTTAAGCTTCCGGCAGGCCTCGGGATCCCTGCGGGCGACCGGCTCGACGCCGTTCATCATGACGTCGATGCGGCCCTCGCGGATTCCGCCGTCCGTTAAGTTTTCGCAGGCAGCGGGACTTACGGCGATGATCCGGTCGGCGTAGCGTTCGTTTATAAACTTGTTGAGAAGCCGTCCCGGGCCGGATTTTATGCGGGGGCTTACCGGAAAGACGCAGTGGCGCGTATAGATGACCGTTTTGCCGCAGCGCCGTCCGGCGATCCGTCCGGAAAACGACCCGTGCGTGTGCACGATGTCGGGCTGTATTTTTTTAATGAGCGTCCTGATGACGCCGATATCCCCGAGGTCAAACGATTTGTCGGGGCAAAGCGGCAGCTCGTAGACGGCCGCGCCCGCCTCCCGGAGCGGTTCGGCCAGCAGGCTCCCGCGCGGCAGGCAGACGTTCGTGTCGAAATTCGAGCGGTCCGAGTATTTGAGATAGTTGAGCAAAACGCGTCCCGCGCCGCCGATATTCGTATCGCTGATGACGTTTAAGACCTTGACCATAAACTGTACCCTTCCTCCATGTCGGGCATACGCGAAAGCGCGATGCCGAGCGCTATGACGACCCAGAAAAACAGCGTTACGCGCAGATTATAAAAAGAGTAATCGGTCATCCCCTGCAAAAGGAAACCGCCGACAGCCGCCGCCGAGGCGGCAAGATAGATTCTGGTCGTCCGCTCGCGTATGCGGGAAAAGGCGGAAAAGACCGTCCGGTAAAAGCTCAGGATAACGAGCAGGAACAATATGAGGCCGATGATCCCGGCGTCGCTCATCAGCTGCAGGAAAAGGTTGTGCGCGTGCGGGGCCTTGACCGTGTTGAAGCTGTAAGCGGGATAGACGAGATTGAAGGCGTCGGTACCCGGGCCGATGCCGGAAAACCAGTAGTCCTTGAGCATGGCGATCGTCCCCAGCCAGATATATACCCGGTACGAGGTGGAGCTGTCGGACATGTCGCCGATGCTGGTAAAGCGCCCGATGATCCAGTCGGGCAGCGCGAAATACAGTACGACGAGCCCGATAATGCCGACAAGGATGAACCGCGCGTCGAGCATGACGACGAAGAGCGCGGCTGCCAGCAGGAGCCCGAGCCACGCGCCGCGCGACGAGGTGAGCATGATGCATACGAGCATGACCGCGAGTATGGCCAAATATAAAAGCCGTCTCGTCCACGTCTTTGCCGTCAGCATGCACGCGGCGGCAAAGGGGATGATCAGGATCAGGTATTCGCCGAGCACGTTGGGGTTTTCGAGCGTTGAATAGACCCGGTTCGTAATGTCGGAAAACATGTCGTTGTCGATCCACGCGCCGGCGCCGGCCGGGTCGTAGAAGAAATACTGGTATATCCCGTACGCCGCCACGGCGGCGCCGGCAAGCACGAAGGCTTTGACGGCGGCTTCCGTCTGCTTTTTCGACGTCACTGCGCCTGAAAACACGAGGGCGAACACAGAAACGAAAACAGTGAACAGACCCGGGAGAAGGCTGCCGCGGAAGGTAACCGACGTGAGCGTTGCGATCAGAAAGGCAAAGGCGAACAGGCCGATATACGTATGGACGGGGGAGGCGGGGATGCGCGTGTTGATATCGGAGCCCAGCCGGACCGCCAGCGAAAAAATGCCGACGGCGGACAGGCACAGGATCACAACCGTTGGAAGCAGCGGCGCGAGCGCCGCGGGCAGCAGGCACCAGAAAAACGTCTGCTTGAATATGCTGCCGGACAGGAGCTTCGTCAGGCGCAGCTTTTTGAAAACGGCGCACAGGCCCCGGTGGAGACGCCGCCAGAACCTTGAGATGAAACTGGATTCGAACTTGTCCCGGCCGGCGGACGGGGAGAGGACCCATATGACGATACGGCTTTCATGCCATTTCACGCCGATCCAAGTGAACAAGGCCGTCAGCGCCCGGTAAAAAACGCTTGCGCGCAATATCTCCTGCATGCTTTCACCTCTATTATTACTGCTGCTGAAGGACGCCCTTACCGGCGGCGTTTCAGACGGCGTCCGATCGCGTCCAAAGCCGCTTTGGCCTCGCTGACGCGGAGCAGCGATGCGGCGGCGAAATAGACGAGCACGCCGCCGAGCGCCGGTATAAAAGCGGATGTGATTTTCCCGAAAACGCCTTCGCCCGCGCCGACGGGGAGCAGCGTGAGGCCGTAAACGGCGGCGGACATGAGGAGCGCGCAAAACGTCATCTTGGCCGCGTCGAGCAGAAACGCTTTTGTTATGAAACCGATTTTTTTGATTTCAAGCGGCACGGTTAAAACGATCCCGCCCGCCGTGGCGGCGGCCGCCGAAGCGATTGCCAGGCCCGTGACGTCCAGGGGCCCGATGAGCGCCGCGCACAGCGCAATGTTGACGGCGACGGATACGACGCCCGCGATGAGGGGCGTTAACCCGTCCTGCCGCGCGAAATACGCCCGCGTCAGGATCATCTGCAGCGCGTAGCCGACCATCCCGAGGCTTGTGAACGTGAGCGCCTGTGACGTGATCGACACGGAAAAAGCGCCGAATTCACCGCCGCCGTAGATCAGCTCGACGGCAGGCCGGGACAAAATCGCAAGTCCGGCCGTCATCGGTATCACAAAGAAGAGCGACGCGCGCACCGTCCGTCCCAGCGTTTGTGCAAACGCTTCGCCGTCGTTCCCGGCGGCCATCTTGGAAAGCCGCGGATAGATGACGTTCGTGACCGACAGTATAAACACGCCGGCGATGATCAAAAACAGGGTGTTTGAAAGCTCGACGGCGGAAACGCCCGCGCCTTCAAAAAGCCTGGAACCGAATTTCGCGTTGATCGTCATATTGATGGGCTGTACCCATGTGCTGACCATGACGGGCAGCATCAGGGCAAAGACCTTTTTCATGCCCTCCGAGCGCAGGCTCAGCGACGGTCTGTAGAAAAAGCCCTTCTTTTTAAGCGACGGCATTTGTACGGCGGCCTGCGCAAACCAGCCGACCAAAAACGCCGCGGCCAGCCCCAGGATGCCGAAGCGCGCGTTGAACGTAAAGTAGTAGGCGATGACGATGAGGTTGGCAACGACGCTGATGAGCGCCGGCACGTTGAATTCGTCGAACGACTGGAGGATCCCGACGAACGAAAAGGCGATGCCCGTAAACAGTACCGTCGGGAACATCATCCGCGTGAGCGTCGCGCACAGCGCCGCTGTTTCGGCGTCGTAACCGTCTGCGAAAAGCTGCACGAGCGCCGGGGCAAAGAGCATGCCCGCGGCGGTAAGGATGAGCGCCGCCAGGCCGACGACGGTGATGAAATTGCCGGAAAATTCGACTGCCGCGCGTTTACCCTTTTTTACGAGGTATTCGCTGAAGACCGGGATGAAGCTGGCCGCGATGGCCGAGGCGAACACGGCGTCGAAGAAAACGCGCGGGATGCGGCTGGCCGTTAAAAAAGCGTTCGTTTCCATGCCGCTTCCGTAGTTGACCGTCATGAGCCTGTCGCGCAAAAGCCCCAGTATTTTTCCCGCAAGCATCAGGATCATAACGAGACTGATGGTCTTTGCGGAACCTTTGGATTTATCTGGCATATATGACCGTCTTTCAGTCGGCCCGGAGCTGCGGGCCGACAAAGGAAGATTCATCTGAATAACTGTAGTATTTTACCTTAACCGGACGGATATTTCAACCGGTTTTGCTCGAAACGTGAAAATGGTGGCGCAAGCTGTCGCTTTGGTTGAAATGGCGGCTTTAATTTTGATATAATGGTCCGGACAATCTAAACCGGCCGCGTTTATAAAAGGCAGCGGGTTCTTCGGACACAAAGGGGTACATAATGAAAAAACTTATCATCTGGCTGTTGACCGTATCGTTCCTGCTGGCTTTGAGCTTTCCCGCGGCCCTCGCCGCCGGTTCGGGCACGGTCGTTTACCGGAACACGCAGACCGTTGCCTCAAACCTGGATTTTACGAACACAGTCTCATGGGACGATGCTGTCGGCCGGCAGGAGAGCTTTGCTCTGGGCCTGACGGGCCCCGGCGACGCGTATCCCGTCGTCCTGGCCTGCGACACGATCTACGGCGGTCTTACCGTACAGCAGATGACCGGTTACGCCGAGAGCCTTGGCTACAATGTCCTTGCGGCGGTCAATACGGATTTTTATTCCACGTCGACGGGTGTCCCCCTGGGAATCGTCGTCGAGGACGGTACATACAAATCAAGCCCCGAGGGCCACACGGCGGTGTCGATCGGCCCGGACGGGACGTTTACGTTCACGGATGCTGCCGAGGTGACGATTACCTTTACGAACAACGGCGGCGCGGCCGATACGTCGAACAGCGGCGAGACGGTCACGCTCACCCACTTCAACAAGTACCGGGCCGACACGGGCGGGCTGTACCTGTTTTCCTCCGCCTTCTCGACGGTCTCGACGCGCACGTCATCGGACGGCTGGTTCGTACGCTTTAAAATAATCGAGGGTACGATGTCCGTATCCGGCACAATGACGCTCGAGGTCACAGAAACGCTTGAGTCGCCCGACGCCCAGACTATCGGCGACGACTATCTGATACTGACGGCCGCCGCTGTTTCCAATCTCACAGACGAATACCGGAAATTTTCCGTCGGCGACCGCGTGACGCTCACAACGGCCTGCAGCGATCCCGCTTTGGAAAATGCCAAATGGGCCACGGGCGGCGGCGACATTTTGTTACAAGGCGGCGCCATCACCGATTCATCGGCCTGGGACCCGGAGATTGCGTATGACAATAACCCACGCACCGTCATCGGCGTCAAAGATGACGACACGGTCGTTACATATGTGATCGACGGCCGGGATTCGGATGCCTCCAATGGCCTGACGCTTCAGGAGGCGGCCGAGGAGCTTCTTGCGCTCGGCTGCACCGACGCCGTTAACTTAGACGGCGGCGGCTCGTCCGTCATGAGCGTGCGCATGCCGGGGACGTCGTCGTGCGCCGTCGTCAACGCGCCGTCGGATGGTTCCCCCAGGCGGGTGGGTGCCTATCTGCTCTTTGTCACGGACGCCGTCTCGGACGGGCGCGCGCGCCAACTCGGGCTCATTAACGACGGCTTTGAGGTGCTGGCCGGCTCCTCCGTCGACTTGAGCTTCTACGCGGCCGACAGCGGCTATATGCCGGTCGGCGTACCGGGCGACGTCACCGTCCGTTCCTCCGGTCTCGGCTCGGTCAGCGGCGCGGCGTATACGGCGGGAGAGGTACACGGCGTGGATACCCTGACGCTCACCTCGCGCGCAACAGGCGCTGCCGGTACCGCTACGGCCCATATCATCTACGACCCGACCGCCGTCACCGTCACGAGAGAGGGGAGCGCCAAATCCATCTCGAGCCTGGCTGTGGAAGTAGGGGAGACGGTGCAGCTTGCGGTTTCGGCGTCGTACTATAACCTGCCCGTGCATTTTGACGATGACGCCGTCGTCTATACGCTCGACGGCGACGTCGGGGAGATCACGGAAGACGGCCTGTTCACGGCCAAAACGGGCGGCGGCAAGTCCGGCATACTCACCGTGTCCGTCGGCGGCTGCTCAAAGGAGATACCCGTCACCGTCAGCGGCTTTTCCGACACCGTGGACCACTGGGCAAAGGAATATATCAAAGACCTTTTCGAAAACGGCGTCGTAACGGGCGTGACGGAAACGACGTTTGAGCCCGATGCGAGCATCAAGCGGTGCGACTTCGTCCTCATGCTCTACCGCGCCGCCGGGGAGCCGGCAACGGACGCTGTGACGACGTTTACGGATGTCTATCCGGAAGACTACTACGCCGAAGCGATTGCGTGGGCCGAAGCGGCCGGCATCGCGCTGGGCACCGGCGACGGGCTTTTTGACCCGCGGTCCGTCCTGCTGCGCGAGCAGGCGTTTACGCTTGTCTACCGCGCGCTCACGGCGCTCGGCGTCAGCTATACGGACGGTACTGCGGAAGCTCTTGCCGCGTTTTCGGACGCGGATACGCTCTCGGAATACGCCGCTGTCCCGACGGCGACGCTTATCGGCATGGGCGTCGTGTCCGGCTCGGACGGGCTTCTGACGCCGCAGTCGGAGATGACGCGCGCGCAGATGGCGAAAATACTCGACGTCGTTGTTAACCTTTGACAATAAAGGGCACAACTAAAGCATCAGCGGGTTTTATAGAAAAAGAATGAAAAGGAAGTAACTATGTTTGTTGATAAAGTGACCATACGCGTCAAAGCGGGTTCCGGCGGGAACGGCTCGGTGTCGTTCCACCGTGAAAAATACGTCCCCGCGGGCGGACCCGACGGCGGCGACGGCGGAAGGGGCGGGGACGTCGTGTTAAGAACGGACGGCAACATGTCCACCCTCATGGATTTCCGCTACAAGAGAAAATACATCGCCGCTAACGGCGCGGACGGCACCGGGGCTACCAAAACCGGGAAAGACGGGGAAGACCTTGTCATAAAAGTGCCTAACGGCACGCTCGTTCGCGACGCGGAGACCGGCGCGATCATCAAGGACATGACGAACGTAGATAAATTCGTCGTTGCGCGCGGCGGCAACGGCGGCTGGGGCAACAAGCACTTTGCAACGCCGACGCGGCAGGCCCCGCGCTTTGCCAAAAGCGGCCTGCGCGGCGAGGATAAAAACGTTACGCTGGAGCTGAAGCTCTTGGCCGACGTCGGGCTCGTCGGTTTTCCGAACGTCGGCAAATCCACGCTCTTAGCCGCCGTGTCGAAGGCGCGCCCGAAGATCGCGGACTATCATTTCACGACGCTTTTCCCGAATCTCGGCGTCGTCTATGTGACGGAGGGCGTTTCGTTCGTCCTGGCGGACATCCCCGGCATCATCGAGGGCGCTTCCGGAGGCGCGGGCCTCGGCCACGACTTCCTGCGCCACATCGACCGCTGCCGGCTTCTCATACACGTCGTGGACGTGTCGGGCAGCGAGGGGCGCGACCCAGTAGCGGACTTTGAGGCTATCAACGAGGAGCTGCGTCAATACAGCCCGGCGCTGTCCGCGCGTAAGATGATCGTCGCTGCCAACAAGACCGATATCGCGGCCGACCCGGAACTGCTTGAGAATTTCAGAAGCTATATAGAAGGCAAAGGCTTTGAGCTGTATGAGATATCGGCGGCCACGACGCAGGGCGTCCGCGCGCTTGTCAACGCGGCGGCCGCGCATCTTCAGCATCTGCCGCCCATCATGGTCTACGAGCCGGAATATATCGAAAGGGAAGAGGAGACCGCTCCGGAAGACCTCGCGATTAAGGTCGAGGACGGCGTATGGGTCGTCGAGGGGCCTTGGATGGAGCGCCTCGTTTCAAACGTAAACTTCTCCGACGAGGAGTCTATGCGTTATTTCGACAGGCGGCTGCGCGAGGCCGGCGTATTCGAGCGGCTGGAACAAATGGGCATCAAAGAAGGCGACACCGTCAGTATTTATAATCTTGATTTTGACTACGCCAAATGATCGACTGCCGGCACCTGCCGATTTGTTGTAAGGGCCGGCTTCCATTCCGGCCCGCGCGTTCCCCGTCCTCGTAGGGGACGATGCCCGCATCGTCCCGTTATTATTTTCTAATCCCGTCCACCGCCTAATAAAAAGTCATAGGGTCTGCCGGCTCTATGGCCCGCTGAAGAGAATGGATGACGGAGAGGCGGGCATTAGACGGAGAAATCCGCTTCGGATACAAATGTAAAATTTAGTCGAAATTACTATTTTTATATTTGTATATTTTGTATGTTATGGACATTGCAACCTTAACAATATTGTTATATAAGTAATAAAGAAGAAAATTGAATAATTTAATCATTGCGGTGCTGTTATTCATGAAAGACTTTTCATGTGTAACGTGCTTAAAAGGGAAAACGGTTAAATTCCGTTGCGGTCCCGCCACTGTGTAGTTGATTGAATTGCAGATGCCACTGTTGAAAAATGGGAAGGCGCAATTTCAAGATGAAACCAAGCCAGGAGACCTGCTGCAAAGATTCCAACAATTCTCTCACGAGGATGAGAGGGGGGGTATTTTTATGACAAAAACTTGAGTTAGTGTATATTAACTGCGCGTTTTTTAGTTTCATGGTACCTTGCCTTCTCCATTGGAGAAGGCATTTTTTTATTTTAAAGTTAAGCAGAGATAAAGGAGAATCGTTATGAGCAAAAAATTTAAAAGCGTTATTGTTATTCTGTTACTCACGGCCTTTTGCTTGGGTCTGGCGGGATGCCAGGCAATTACGGAGAATTCAGAGAACGAAGCTCCGGCTTCGGAAGCGTCTTCGACGGCGTCGGACGCGGCGAACGAAGCGGAGAGTACGGACGGTACCGGTGCGGAAGCGGAAAGCGTGGACGGCGGCGGGGTGATAACCGTAACGGACTATGCCGGCAGGGAAGTGGTCATTGAAAAATATGCCGAAAGGATTGTTGACTTAACGTATTTAGACGGTGTTCGAATACTGGTCGAACTGGGCGCGCAGGATACCCTGGTCGGCATGAGCAATATGGATCACGATATCTTTGACACGGAGAGCGGCATGAGCACCAGTTTCTTAATCGTGCCGAAGGTTGCCCCTGAATTAAAAGATATAACCAATGTCGGAGATTATAAAGAGCCCAACGCGCAATTGGTGATGTCTTTGGAGCCTGATGTTGTTTTTATGCAGAAGGACATGGGTGAATTGGCCGACACGCTGCAAAAGCAGATCAATATTCCGGTCGTTTGTATCGGGGGCGACGGGTCTCTGGATTTTGAACTTTACAGGCTTGCGGGACAAATCGTCGGCAAAGAAGAACGGGCGGAAGAATTGATCGCTTTCGCTCAGGAAAAAATCAGAATGGTAACGGATACCACGGACAATATCCCCGAAAACGAAAAGCCCCGGGTCTTTTTCTGGGTGCGGCCTATGATCGGCGATCCGAGAACCTCCGGCGATTATGCGCCGCTGCAGCTGGCGGGGGCGCTGAATGTGGCGGCAGATACTGTTGTGAAGCCGCATGAGTCGTATAAAATCACTCTTGAACAGATCGCGGCATGGAATCCGGAGATAATATTTAAACACACGTTCAGGATAAAAACAGATGTGGAAGGACAGGAAGAGGGCGACGGCTGGCGTACCATTGAGAGCATTCTGAATGACCCCGTGCTTCAGGGCGTGCAGGCAATAGAAGAAAGTAAAGTTTATCCGACTAAAGCATTTATGAGAGGCTGGGATCCCGCGACCGGCGTCACGGAAGTTCTGTATCTGGCCAAAATATTACATCCAGATAAGTTTTCCGACCTGGATGTGGAAGCGGAAGGGAATAAAATTCTTGAAAAATTCTACGGGCTGGATGGTTTGTACACCGAAATGACCGATTCTCTTGATCTGTACTCTTGGGAATAGTGGTGATATGAATACGCCTGCTAAAAAGATAAATACCGGTCCAAAGCCGTCGGATACGGCGGCTTTGGACGCCTATAAAAAGTCAAACGCAAAAAAAGTGCTGCTGATACTGCTGATCGCAGGCGCGATTGTTATATTGAGTATGGTTACTGTTGTGATCGGGCCTCTGGATATAACAGTGAAAGAAGTATACCAGATAATCGCGCATAAGATCGCCCCCGCTTTAGTTGCCTCTCCCGGAGAGATTATGGAAAACGCGGTGTGGTACGTCCGTATACCGAGGCTGCTTACAGGCCTTCTGGTCGGGAGCAGCCTGGCGACGGCCGGGGCGGTCATGCAGCCGGTGCTGCGCAACCCCATGGCGAGCCCGTTCACGCTGGGCATTTCCTCAGGCGCCGGCTTCGGCGCGGCGCTGGCGATCATAGTGGGCGCAAGCATCGGAAGCGGTACATATTTTGTTGTGGCGAATGCTTTTGTATTTTCTCTGATAACATCCGTTGTGATTATGATGATATCAAAACGTAAAGGCGCGACGCCGGAAATGATGATCCTGACGGGTATAGCGCTTTCCTATTTTTTCTCCGCCGCGACAACGCTCATGGAATATTTTGCAGATTCGTGGGCAGTTAATCAAGTGGTGTTCTGGATGGTGGGGAGTCTTGCAAAGGGTACGTGGGACACTCTGAAATTCATATTCCCCGCGTTTTTGATCTGCGTGCCGTATATGATCTATAAATCGTGGGACTTAAACTCGATAGGCGCGGGGGACGACGCCGCCAGAAGCCTCGGCGTGAATGTTATCAGGACACGAATAAGCCTGATGATCATAGCCTCTTTCCTGACGGCCTCGACAATCTGCTTTACGGGGGCTATCGGCTTCATCGGTCTGGTAGCGCCTCATATTACGCGCATGCTTATCGGAGGGGACAACCGGTTTGTCGTTCCCGTGTCGGGACTTTTCGGCGCTTTACTGCTGGCGGGCTCTGATCTTGTGGCCGTGAATATTATATCGCCGGTCGTCATTCCAATCGGAATAATGACGTCGTTCATGGGCGTCCCGCTGTTTATCTATCTTATACAGAAGATGAAAAGGGGGAACTTTTAATTATGGTTAAGGCGGATTGTCTGGAGTTCGGGTATTCCGATACAAAGATACTCAACCAGGTGACGCTGGATGTCGCTGCGGGCGAATGTCTGTCGATTATAGGGCCGAACGGTGCGGGTAAATCAACGCTGGTAAAATGCATTGTCGGCTTGCTATCTCCCCAGAAAGGCAGGGTTGAGATTGAAGATGAGAACCTGGCGGATATGAAAATGCGCGATATCGCACGGAAGGTCGGCTATGTGCCGCAGTCCCAATTAAGTCTTTTTCCGCTGAAGGTGTTTGATATGGTCCTGCTGGGCAGGCGGCCCCACTTGTCCTGGAAAAGCAGTGAAAAAGATTTGAATAAAGTTTTGGAATCGATGAAAGTGCTGAAAGTCGAAGATTTGGCCATGAGGAATTTCAATGAAATCAGCGGCGGGCAGCAGCAAAAGGTGATCATAGCGCGGGCACTGGCCCAGGAGACCACAATCCTTTTGCTGGATGAGCCCATAAGCAATCTTGACATCAAGCATCAGTTGGAGGTAATGGAATTAATCAAGCGGCTTTCGGAAGAGTATCGGATCACTTCGATCATGGTCGTTCATGACTTAAATATCGCGGCCCGATATTCCGATAAGATCGCGATGATGAACGCCGGACAGATTGTTGCTTACGGGACACCGGAGCAGGTCTTGACAAAAGAAAATATACAGGAGGTGTACGATGTGGAGGTTGAAATAGGCAGTATTCAGGAACGACCGTGTATTGTACCGCTGAAAACACGATGTGTGTAGATCGCTTTGTAAACGAGGAATTGAGAATGTGTGATGAGATAAAGAAGAAGGCGTTGTGGCTGAGGGATCTGCGCGCGGATACGGTGTTTGAAAAAACCGCGCAGGCGCAATTTCCCGGCTCGCCCTGCGCGTTCAGGGCGGTTGCAAATACATTGCCGCTTATAAAAAACAGCTATGCGCTTCTGCTGGGCCCCGAAATATGCCTTTATAATGCCAAGCTGACAATGAGCATACGGTCGTTATCGGACGAGCCGCTGCCCAACAACCTGTTGTTCCTGCTTTTTACAAATCAGGATATAATCTTCGGCGTCTCCGACAAAATAAAAGCGGCCGTCAAGGATATATGCGCCCGTTATAAACCGGGGGTGCTGTTTGTCGTGACAACCTGTCTTCAGGAAATCATCGGCGAGGATTTTGACGCGCTGATCGCGGAGACGGGCAAAGAGGTGGACGTGCCTTTAGTCGGCATACATACGGAAAATTTTACATGTGACAGCGCAGCGCCCGGCCTGGAAAACGCATCTCTGGCGCTCATCAATCTTATGAAGCCGCAGAAGACCGAGAAAAAAGCCATAAACATTTTCGGGCTGCGTATTCAGCAGGCGTACGGGACGGAGCTCGTCAAGCTCCTGCAGGCAAAAGGGATTGTTGTCAAAAGCATATTCCCCGCGTTCTGCACGCCGCAGGAGCTTGAAAAAGCGCCCGCAGCGGAGCTGAATCTGGTTATGGATGCCAGCTCTCTGGCGTTGGCCGAAGAGATGCAGGCCCGCTTCGGCTGCAGATACGTGTATTGCGAAAGGCCGTATACGCCGGATGAAATAGAGAAAATGTATAATCGGATCGCGGAAGCTCTGGGAATAAACATAAGCGACGAAATACAGGAAATGAAAGACGGTGTGAATAAAAAAATAAACGCGCTCAAAAGTGTTTTCGCGGGTAAATCCTGTGTAATCGGAATGCTTCAGGGCGTACAGATCGGCAGGTATTTTAATCTGGCGGAACTGATTTTATCTTTGGGGATTGATATAAAAGGCATGATTCTCAGAGAGGTGCTGGAGGCTGACCGGGGGGATATAGAAAAGCTTAAAGCGGCCGGATATGATTTTCCCATCATTGATGCCGGCAATACTTTGCAAAATGAAATATTCCTCACAGAGCTGCAACCCGATTTTTATATCGGAAACGGCGATGTTGAATTCTTGGCGGCGGCCGGGATCCAGCCGAAAAGCCTCATGCTTATGTTCAGGAAAACAGGCTTTTCGGCTTTGGAGGAAGTCATTGATCTTTTGTGTAAAACCCCGCCGGGTTTTAAAACGCTGTCGTACAAAGAACAGCTCGTGAAAGAATGGGGGCAGGCCGAATGATGAATTACATGGAAAACGGTTTCCCCGTTCCTTCAGATTACTTCGGTGTCTTATGGGCGTTGGCTGGGATAAAGAACGCCAAAGTGGTGGAACACGGTTCTACGGGAACCGTCGCGTATAATACCGTCAATTTTGGGATATTGAACCGCCTCAAACCAAAGGGAAAACTGTTTTCTTCCGGCCTTGATGAAGACGACGTTGTCATGGGCGGGGAAGAAAAGCTTGTTTCCGCCATCAAGGAGGTGGACAGGCTTTACCGTCCGAAGCTGCTGTCCGTTGTGGCCACGGGCGTTACCTCGGTCATTGGGCTCGATC
The DNA here is from genome assembly GCA_963663605.2 of uncultured Sporobacter sp. GTDB lineage: Bacteria > Bacillota > Clostridia > Oscillospirales > Oscillospiraceae > Sporobacter. The sequence goes on along the minus strand of CAXXVF010000002.1, from coordinate 959,414 downwards.
TAAACGGTATTGCCGACGACCTCAGAAAGGATATACAAGCAAAGATGCTGGTCTTTCCGGGCGGCGGCTTCCGGGGAAGCTACACAGACGGCATCGAAGAGGTGTTTGGAAGCCTGGCGGGGGAAGTGGTCAGGGATTCCGGGAAAATGGATAACAGGGCCGTAAATTTGCTGGGCGTCACGGTCGACAGCTTTAACCACATGTCCGATTTGCTGGAGATCAGGCGGTTGCTTGGTATTTTGGGGATACGCGTGAATACGGTGTTTACACAAAATACGGAAGTTGAAGCGATCGAAACGATGAGTCAGGCGGGGCTCAACCTTGTGCTGGGTGATACGGGCAGAGAAGCGGCCAAGATTATAAAACAGCGGTTCGGGACGCCGTGGCTGTACGGGATGCCTTTCGGTATCAGGGGCACTGTAAAATGGCTGAAAGACATCGCGCAGATGACAGGCGTGAAGCTGGATAAAGCGGCAATAGCGAATGAAATTAAAGATTACGGACAAACAATGAGCGTTTTCACGTCCTTCATGAAACCGTTCAACAGGCTTCGCATCGGTATATCGGGATCAAATGAATACGTCAGGGGATTGGCGGAATTTCTGATCAACGAATGCGAAATGGACGTCAGGCTGGCCGTTATCCAGCCGTCCGGATCACAGGAGAGGATAGCGTCGGAACTTCTGCAGACAGGCGTCGGCGAAGTGCTGACGGAGCCGGATGTCAGTTCGCTCAGAAACAGTATTGAAAACAATAGCCTGCATATATTTTTCGGAAACGCTTATGAATTGAAAATTGCCTCAAAAGTCCCTGTGAAGATCCATTCGGCTTTTCCTTCTTTTGATTATCTTAATTTCCATGACGGCACGCCTTTTGTAGGTTTTAAAGGAGACGGATATATCATTCAAACATTAGTTAACAACGTAAATCAGCATCCGGAGGTATGGAGAATTTGAGAAAAATTGCGATATACGGAAAGGGCGGGATCGGCAAATCCACGACAACGGCCAATCTGGCAGCGGCGCTTGCGGAAAACGGAAAGAAAGTCATACAGATCGGATGTGACCCAAAAGCGGATTCCACCTGTAATCTGGTTGGCGGCAGGCAGCTGCCGACCATACTGGATGTGCTGAAAGAAAAAAAGAACAGCATCGGCTCTGAAGATATCGTATTCCGAGGATATTTGAACATACTCTGCGCCGAATGTGGAGGGCCGACCCCCGGCGTAGGCTGCGCGGGCAGAGGGATCATTTCTGCGTTTGAAACACTGGAAAAACTTCAGGTGTTTGAACGGGAGCAGCCCGACATTGTGTTGTATGACGTTTTGGGCGACGTGGTATGCGGCGGTTTCGCAATGCCGCTCAGGAAGGGATACGCCAGAGAGGTATATATTGTTACGTCGGGCGAAAAGATGTCACTTTTCGCGGCAAAAAACATTGCCAAAGCCATAGAGCAGTTTGAGGGCAGGGGATACGCGCGCTTAATGGGGCTTATCTTGAATTCCAGAGGCGTGCCTGATGAATTGGAAACTGTCCGGAAGATGGCTGAAGCTCTGGGAACCGAAATAACGCTCCAGATACCCCGGGACTCAACCATCCAGTATTGCGAGGAAAGAAATCAGACCGTGATCGAAGGCGCGCCGGATTTTCCGCTGGCCGGGACATACCGCGCGTTGGCGGAAAAAATCCTTGAAAACCCCGGGCGTTAAGAGATGCCATCCAAGCTTTGCCTAATAACCCGACAAAAAAGCGTCCTTGCCCGAAAAAAACAGGGCCTTTGGCCCTGTGGATACTAAACCGCAATAATCCCCTGCCGTCAAGGCAGGGGATTGGTATGTTATTGGGCTTTTCCGAACTCTAATTGTGTAAATCGTCCCACGTCTTCGGCCCAGTCGATGATTGTTTTCAGGGCGTCGGTGTGCTCATTTTGAGTTTCTTCAATCCTATCGACTTTTTCTTCAAGGGTATCAAGTCTTTTGTCGACGGCATCGAATCTTTTGTCGACGGCATCAAATCTTTTGTCGACGGCATCAAATCTTTCGTCCATACTCTTTTGCATGGAAAGAAATTTTTCATCCATACTCTTTTGCATGTCGGATAGCTTTTGCAAAATAAGCGCGTCATTTGTCATAGCATATCCTTTCCGGCCTGCGGCCCTGAACGGCCGTGAAGCCTTCATCGTCGTAATGATGATACAATAATATACATGCTGCGCTAAAATATCAAGTACATTTTGAAGTTGCTTCCAATGCCTGTTGGCCGACGGGAAAGGATTTGTTACGCAGGCGATTTGGCGTTATTCCGCCGGGTTCTCGAGTACGCCTATAAACAGCGGCGTCATCGTCTCCATATCCATGAGCGCGTAGACAAATGGGCGGTCGAGCCGCAGCTCGATCGGCTGCGTTTCTTCGGGCATCGCGCACCCGTCCTCTGCTGCGACGATTGTCGCCGCCGCAGCCTCGGTGCCCTCCTCGCCGAGCTTAAAGACGGTGTTTTGCAGGACCCTGCCGATATAGATGTTGTCCGATGCCGTGCCCATGGCCGAAAAATCCGCATTCGCCGGATCGAAGGCCGTCCGCAGCCCCATACGCCCCAGAATTGCGTTGAGGTCGTAGCTGCCCTTTACCTCGTATTTCGGCATATAGAGCACGACGTTCTGCTCGGACGCCGACGCCACAAGGGCGTCAAAGTCCGCGCCCGTCAGCGCCGACATATAATCCGCGACGCCGTTGCCGGGCAGGACGGCGACGTAGGCGTACCGGCCGTCCCTGTACGGCAGGATGATCCCACGCGCGCCGTCGGAATCGATGTAACGGACGGCGTCGTATTCCCGGACCATCATCGGCGTGCGGATCTCCTCGCCGCCGGTTAGGGTAAAGGTCCTGTCGGACGTATCGCCCGGATCAAACTGATAGTGCCATTTCCCGTTGAAATACAGGGTGTTGACCAGAACCATAACGGTGTCTTCCTCAAGCTGCTTGAGCATATTCTCGATCAGCCCGTTTGTGTTTTCGCTGATAAATTCGTTGATATCGTCGATCGCCGCCTGCTTGGAAAAATCGGCGGAACGGGCGGCCGCGTCGTAGTAGTCGGCGTTTGCCTGCAGGAAACCGGCATCCGGCTCAAACGCGCTGCCTAAGTTGTACCAGATGCCGTCCGCCGCCTTGATCGTCACGCCGTCGGACGTTTTGTTAAACGCGTCGAGCAGTATTTTGCCGGTGTCGTTGAGCGCATCAAGGTCCGCGCCGAGCACCTGCTCGAATTCACCCAGCGTCGTACCCAGCGCGCCGTTGGCCGTCATCGCCAGCGCCAGATACGCCGACGCGGGGGACACGACCGTGTTTTTACCTGTATATGTATTCTTAAGCAGGCCGACGGCAAAATCCGTCGTGTCCGCAGCGGTATCGCCCGCGGTGACGTCGTTTCCCCTTATACCCGACATGAGATCGCCGGCGCCCCGGGCGCCGTTTTGCGCGCATCCCGTGACAGCCAGCGTGAAAACCAATAAAACAGCCAACCATGCTTTTTTCATTTTGTACCTCCGAAGATTTCTTTTTATTATATCATATCGTAAGATGGAAAAAATCAGGGGGTTTGCGCCCCCTGAAGCTTTTTCGATACGATGGGCCGCGTGCCGTTATAGCATATCAGCTCTCTGGATTTTCGAGTACGCCTACAAACAGCGGCGTCATCGTCTCCATATCCATGAGCGCGTAAATAAACGGCCGGTCGAGGTGGAGCTCGATCATTTCCCGCTCCATCGGCATGCAGCTGAGCCCCATTTCAACGGACGTCGCGGCGGCGGCCTCGGTGCCCTCCTCGCCGAGCTTGAAAACGGTTTCCTGCTTGACCTGATCGATATAGACGTTGCCCAGCTCCGCTGTGCCCATAGCCGAGAAATCGGCTTTGTCCGGGTCGAACGCCTGTCCGAGCCCCATGCTCTTTAAAATATCGTTAAGGTTGTAGCTGCCTTCGACCTCGTACTTGGGCATATACAGCTTTACGTTTTCCTCAGACGCTGACTCAAACAGGGCTTTGAAATCCTCGGCCGTCAGCGCCGAAACGAAATCAGACACGCCGCCGTCCGGCAGAATGGCGGCGTAGGCGTACCGGCTGTCGGTATACGGCAGGAGGACGCCCTTCGCGCCGCCGGACTTAAAATAAGAGACGGCGTCGTATTCCTGCTCCATCGTCGGCGTATAGATACTCTCGCCGTCCGAGCGCGTGAAACGGGCGTCCGACGTATCGTGCGGGTCGAACGGACTGGCCCAGTCACCCTTGAAGTACAGGGTGTTGATCAAAACCATTACATTGCCGTCCACATCGTCGAGCATTTTTTCGATCAGCCCGTTCGTGTTGTCGCTGACGAACTTATTGATATCGTCGACCGTCGACTTCTTTGAGAAATCCGCCGCGACTGCCGCCGCGCCGTAATAATCGGCGTTCGTCTGCAGGAAATCTGCGGCCGGTGAAAACGCGCTGGCCGTGTTGTACCAGATGCCGTTTGCCAAAGTCAGCGTAATGTCGGACGTTTCGTTCATCGCGTCCAGCAGAATCCTGCCGGTGTCGTTGAGCGCATCAAGGTCCGCGCCGAGCACCTGCTCGAATTCCCGGAGCGTCACGCCCGAAGCGCCGTTTGCCGTCATCGCCAGCGCCAGATACGCCGAAACAGGGGAGACGACGGTGTTTTCTCCCGCATAGGTATTTTTGAGAAAATTTATGGCAAATTCCGTTGTGTCCGCAGCGCCGCCGTCCGGGCTGACTTCATTGGCCGTTATGTCCGCCATGAGATTTCCCGCACCCGCCGCCGTCGCGACGCTTGGCGCGCATCCCGTAAAGATCAGCGTTAAGGCTAAAACGGCAGCCATCCATATTTTTTTCATGATGCACCTCCAGATTATTTAACATGCTATGTTTATTTCTAATTATACGCAAGTATTTCGTTGCCCGGCTCTTTAGACTTGATAAAAAGAATTTTGTTCCCTTATTTTTTCAATTCCCGCCCGCCGCCCTTAAAGGAATAGGGCTCTGCCCTATAACCCGTTTGGAGACGGGACTCCGCCCCATAAGGGAATAGGGCTCCGCCCTATGACCCGTTTGGAGACGGGACGCCGCCCCTTAAAGGAATAGGGCTCCGCCCTATGACCCGTTTGGAGATGGGACGCCGACCTTAAAGGAACAGGGCTTCGCCCTATGACCCGTTTGGAGACGGGACGCTGCCCCATAAGGGAATAGGGCTCCGCCCTATGACCCGTTTGGAGACGGGACTCCGCCCCATAAGGGAATAGGGCTCCGCCCTATAACCCTTATGGAGACGGGACGCCGCCCCTTAAAGGAATAGGGCTCCGCCCTATGACCCGTTTGGAAACGGGACGCTGCCCATAAGGGAATAGGGCTCCGCCCTATAACCCGTTTGGAAACGGGACGCCGACCTTAAAGGAATAGGGCTCCGCCCTATAACCCGTATGGAGACGGGACGCCGCGCCTTAAAGGAACAGGGCTCCGCCCTATAACGCCGCCCAATATCCCCATTCTCGTAGGGGCGGATTCCATATCCGCCCATTGATATTCCGTCAGCGGTATTTATAGTCCGAACGCCGCCGTCCCGGGGTGCAGGTTTTCTTCCTGTGACCTGATGGATGAAGACAGCGTATGATCCGCTGGGTACGGACAAGACGAATTAGTGTTGCATTTTGCATGATCGGATGTATTTAATAATATGGAATGATTTTAATATGGCGCCGGTTGACGGAAATCACGACGTCGCAAGTAAGATGCGGGAGCGTTATGGTAAATACAAAAAACAGCAACAAATTTAAGATTTGAAAAACTATTTTTACAGTCATTATCCTTATTTCAGTATTAGGTTTTTGGATTGTTATTCATACGATACCGTTTTACGGGGCAACAGGCAATGATCTGAATGAGTATGATAATTATCCCATTACCGAGGTTGCGTTAGGTGATATGCAGAGTATTGCCGCGTCAGATGACAAGGCACCTATATTTAGCTACCAATGGGATGCCGGCAATTTATTGCAGACCACTACAGTAACCATCACCTATAGCAAGAGGGGTGGTGCGTACATTATTGATTCGTCAGATCAAATAAATGTGGAATGCGACAACTGTTTCTTTAAGCAGACAGGATCTGCAGTAAATATTATTGATAGTACTGTCTATATACAGGTTGCAGGTTATCGAAGGACGTTGTTTGTAAAAGGCGGTGCGGATCAATTTGGCTTTGCCATAAAAGTTATTGATTAAGAGGATGATGTGACTGGCATGGAAAAGCAATTTTATGCTGAAAAAAGGAACGCTTCACTAAGGCTTTTCCCTTAAATATAGTTAAATAAAGTACCAACTAACGGAATAAACAAGGGCGAAAAAAGTTGTCTAAAACTGTTCAGCACATAAAAAAACGCCAAAGCGGAGGGATAAAATCCCTCCGCTTTGGCGAATCTTAGTATTGCTTATCCGATCAAACGCGGGCGCGTTTATCGCACTTGTTATCCGAACAGTTTTTCCGACATGACGGCGCCGTATTTGTTCATCTCGTCCCGTGCGATCTCCGCAACGCGGGGATGCACCGGCATCCAGCTGGTGAAGCAGGGCAGGAAGTGACCGCAGGGGGCGTATTTGTCGAATGTTTCCCGGATATGCGCGCGGATCATGTCTTCCTCGGCGTCCGCCCGGTCGATCTTAGACATATCGATGCCGCCGAACATAAAGAGGTTCCCGCCCGTTCGTTTTATGACCTCGGGTATATCGTTTTCGGGCGTCGGGCCCTGCCAGACGTCCATGCCGATTTCCACCATATCCTCGCAGACTTCCTCGGCGTGGCAGTCGCAGTGATTCATGATAATGACGCCCCGGGATTTTATATAGCCGAAAAACCGCTTATATAAAGGCTTTAGGATTTCTCTCCAAACTTTTGGGGGCAGGAACAGCTGGGTCTTGTTTCCCCAGTCGTCAAAGTTGACGATGATATCCGGCTGCATCTCGTTGATGACAAGCTCGGCGCCTTTGATCTTCCAGTCGGTGTAAGCGTCCAGCAGCTCGTACATGTCATCGGGTTCGATCAGATAATTCATCAGCGCGTCCTCAAATCCCATCATCGCGTGACTGAATTCAAACAAGCCGCGGGGGGACTGTACCATGAGAAGTTTGTTTTCCCGGTCCGGCGCGCCGCAGCCGGCCCACGTGGCAGGCCAGTCCAGGTTGTCGTAAGAGGGAAAATCAAAATAATCCCGCCAATGGGTGATGTCACGGATGACGATTTTATCAGGGCTGTGATTCGGCGTAGGGCCCGGCTGGTCTTCGGGCCAGTCCCAGGCGACGCCCCAGGCGTCTTTTACATTGATACCGCCTTTGGCCGTGCGGTTATGCACCATAGCGGCCGCGTCCGGGATATAAGGCAGTCCGTTTGCCGGGTTGCAGTTGAAGCAGACGAAAGGATCGCCCATCCATTGGGGATCGTCGTTATTTATCAGGCGCAGGAAATTTTCTTTTGGTGTGCGCATGTGTTTTCCTCCCATTGTGATTTGATCGTAGGAAACAGGATTGTAGCGGTACGGGCCGATGTATCCGTCCCGTCCGCCGCTCTGAAAATGGGGCTGCGCCCTATGACCTGCCGGAACGATATGCTCCTGTGTACTAAAAGGTATATTAAAGGCATGACAAAAACAATGTCCCCATTTCCGAACTTTTTTTTCGGACATTGTTTTTTTTTATCTGCGTCCCGGAAAATATACACTTCGGATGCCCCGCGCGGCTAACGGTGCGTGGGATTGACTCTTTTTTACAAAACATCGACGTGTTCACTGTAACATTTTACAACAATTCGGGTTATTTGACGAAACCACAATGACCGTATTGAGTTTGCCTTAAGTTTGTGATATTTTCGTGAGTATAACGGAAATTCACGTAATGGGACAAGGAGCGTTGACGATGTATCTGAGCCTGCAGCTGATCATGGATGAACTGGGCTATGAAGCGGATATCAACCTTTCGGATGATCAAAACCCACGGTTTTCATTTGTTGAACTATATTCTCCGAATGCCGACATGGACAGGGACAAGCTGCTTGTCTGCGGACTGTCGGAGGCGTTATCGGTGCCGGACCGGGAAAACCTGTATTTTTTGTGCGTCCGGGACCGGATGGTGGACGATACGGAAACGCCGGAATCCATGCTGGGGATCACGGTGATCCGGCGGAATATCGATTTCCGCGAGCTCTTCAACCGGGTGCAGCGCGTTTTTGTCCGTGTCAACGAATGGATCATGCAAATGGAGCAGTCCGTCTCCGCCAACAGGGGGATACAGGATCTTCTGACGCTCAGCGAGCCCGTTTTTAAAAATCACATAACCGTCCAGGATTCGACCTTCAAGCTTTTGTACTATACAAAAGGTATAAAAATTTCGGACACTATAACCAACAAGCTTATTGAGTGCGGTTATCATCCGCCCGAGACCGTACAGCTGCTGCAGAAGCTCCGCCGTCTCGAGGAGTACGAGAGGAGCTTTGAGCTGATCATCAGCCGGGACTATGCCACGTCCAAATACGAAGTTGTCAAGAAGATATTCCACTCCGGCGGAAGGGTTGCCATACACGTCGTCATGGTATGCTGCGGGCGTCCGGCGACGGACGGCATGGTGGAGCTGTTTGAAAAATTCCTGGAATACATCAAAGTATATGTGGACCGGGACAACGGCGACTTCGGCGGAAACAACGCTTTTAAGACGCTGGCTTTAGACCTCATAGCGAAAAATGTTAAAAGCCGGGAGGAAGCGAGAAACCGGGCGATGTATACGGGATTCCCGTATGAAGGTAATTTCCGGCTGGTCGTCGTATCGTTCGACGACAAGGAAAACATCCCGCTCAGCCGTCTTGTTTTGTCTTTTGCGGAGGTTTTCCCGCAGGCTTCCGTGTTTTCAAAAAACAGAAACGTATTGATACTTGATATGGAGCGCGCCGAGCCGGCCCGGTTCAAAGAGGTCTTCGACCGGGCGCTGGATTCAAATAATTTCCTCTGCGGCATCAGTAATCGCTTCAACTGCCTGTGGGATATAGACATCGCCTACGAGCAGGCGGTTATGGCGATCAATCTCGCCCGTAAACTCAAACACAGCCCGGGTGACGGAGAAAATGAATATCAGCGGATGTTCTGCCCGTTCTGCGACTACTGGATCTACCATCTGCTGTCCGAAGGCATCGAGGCGGCGCCCGTTGTCTACAGTAATTCCTTCCTGATCCAGGCTGTGGAAAAACTCAGGGATTATGACGCGCTCCATCATACCAACACGCTCAGCCTGCTGCGCGTATATCTGGAAAACGAGCGCAAAGCCACCGTTGTCAGCTCGATCCTGCATATGCACCGCAACACGGTCCTCTATCACGTCGGAAAAATCGAGAATATTCTCGGCGTGTCTTTGGACGATCCTGAGGTGCGGCTTAAACTGCAGCTGGCATTCAGAGCGGAGAACTTCAGGCGCGGCATATTTACCCGGGACAACTAAAGAAGCTGTCCGGCTTATGAGGTGCGGAAGGCGGAAAGAAATATTCAGGCATGCTGCCGGCGTTTAGGGGTGTTACCTTAAGCGCCGGTTTTGATTTTGCGCAGCGTAAACGCCGTTTGCGCTTTTTGTCGGCGCGTATACCCGGACAAAAGGACCGGATTTGACAAAACGATCGATGTTTGGCCGATTTATTGATATATCTTACAGCGCTGCGGCGCGTTTGCTTGGAGAAACATACAAGAATGAGAACTTTTTTTACACAGTTACTTCAAACTAACCGGTGCGTATAAGCGTTTGGCCTTAAAACTACAACTTTTTTTTTCAAATTATAGAAAGCTGTCTGATGATTTTTTGCGTTTCAGCCGATAATATTTGTATAAATAAGATATAAAACGACGCCCTGCACCAACGATTTTGGTTGAGTTAAATATAGGCAAATCCGGAATCAATGAGGAGGAACATGGGTTGAAATATCCACGAGTTTTAGAGAAGGTCAATCGGGTAACAGCGCTGATATCGGGCTCGATCGTCTTTGCCGCAGCGGTTTTAGCCGTCATGGAATCGCTCCTGCGTCAGGTTCTCAGCAGGCCGACGGTTTGGACGCTCAATATCACCTGTTCCGTATTTATCTGGGCCGCCTTTTTAGGCAGCGCCTACGCGTTTCAGGAACACGGACATGTGGCCGTAGACCTTTTGCGCGACGCTGTGGATAAAAGGACAAAAAAACCGGGACGGCTGCCGAGGCGCATCATGGCCATTTTCGGCTATTTGTGCTCCTCCATCATTATTATGGGTTTTCTTTACGGCGGATGGATAATCTCTCAGGAAGCGATTGAGCAGCATCAGATGGCAAACTTTATATTTAAGTTTCCTCTCATTTACTCATATTCAGCCATCGTAGTCGGCTCCGTGCTGATGATGGTAACGCTGGTTTTCATGATACTGGATCTGTTTTCCGGCAGCGAGAAATTTCTGTGAGCGCAGAAGCTGCGCTGTTAACCAAGATAATGGAAGGAGACTGATTGAATGTCTTCGGGACTTTTGTTAGTTATTATTTTCGGCATGATGCTGTTTGTTTTGTTTATGGGCGCGCCCGTATCCATGTCCATGGGTTTTACCGCCGTGGTGTGCCTGCTACTGTTCCTGGGCTGGAATCACATGACCCATCTGGGCGTCATCGCGTTCAAATGGGGCACGAGCATGAACCAGATCATCGCTCCGATGTTCATTCTGATGTCCGAATTCTTATCCCGGGGAGGGATTGCCGAGGACATATATTACGTGCTCAACAAGGGCGTGCAGAAAATCAAGGGCGGCCTCGCCATCAGCACTACCCTGGCCTGCACCGTTTTTGCCGCGCTGTGCGGCTCCTCGCCGGCCACGGCCGCGTCCATAGGCCGTATTTCCATATCCGAGATGACAAAGCGGGGCTATAGGGAGTCCTTCGCCGTGGGTACTGTGGCGGCCGGCGGCACGCTGGGCATTATGATCCCGCCAAGTATCGGCTTCGTCATGTTCGGCATCATAACCGAGACCTCTATTGTCAAGCTTCTGATGGCCGGCTTGATTCCGGGCATCATGCTCGCGCTGTTGCTGATCATCAGCATCGTGATCCGTGTCCGATTCAACCGTTCCCTCATCGGCGAAGGCAAAAGCGCGCCGACCCCGGCTCCGCAGGCGGCTGAGGAAACTTCGGCTGCGCAAGCCGCCGCCGACCAGACCTTGGGGGAGAACATCGCGGATGATTTGCAGGCAATACCCGGCTACACGGCTGCCGCTGAAGCGCCGCAGGCGGCAGTTAAAAAAGAAAGCAATTTTTTAAGGATCCTGCCGTCGATCATTCTGATCCTTGTGGTGCTTGGAGCGTTGTACGCCGGCTGGGCCACACCCATGGAGGCCGCCGGATACGGCGTCGTCGGCGCTTTCTTCATCATCCTCTTCCAGAAGCGGCTGACCCTGAGGCTTTTCTTTGACTCCATGAGAGCCACCGCGCGGACCGGCACCATGATTGTATTTCTTATTCTTTGCGGTTTCTGCATGAGCTATGTAATCAGCTATCTCGGCATCGCGGGCGATATCGCCCAGGCCATTGTCGCCAGCGGGCTCAACCGCTATGTCGTTATGATTGTAATATATATATTGTGGTTCTTTTTGGGCTGCCTGATGGACCCCTCCAGCATGATCATACTGACGATCCCGTTCATTTTCCAGACGCTGACGCAGCTGGGATTTGACCCCCTTTGGATCGGCGTTGTGAGCACGCTGTCCTGCGAGATCGGCATGATCACCCCGCCGGTCGGCCTGAACCTCTTTGTCCTGCGTTCCAATACGAACCTGCCGATGGGGACCATTATCAAGGGGGCGCTGCCCTATGTGATCGTCCTCACCATCGGTTTGGTGATCCTGACTGTGTTCCCGGATATCGCTCTGTGGATACCGTCGCTGATGTGATATTGTCATCCTTAGAATACAGGCCGGGAAGATTTGATCCGAACGGTTCGTTATTCTTGTGATGCCGATATAGATTATTTCAAAGGAGAGGTAACGATAGTGAAAAAAGCACTTTGTATTATTCTGGTCCTGATATTGGGGCTGAGTCTAGTCGCATGCGGAGGCAACGCTGAAACCGAAGCCAGCACGGCGCCCGAAGCCAGCACGGCGCCCGAAACCGGCGACGCGCCCGAAGCCGGCGACGCGCCCGAAACCGGCGACGCGCCCGAAGCCGGCGACGCGCCCGAAGCCAGCACCGCGCCCGAAGGAGCGGCATCATTCAATCTGGACAATGTCCGCGAACAGACCTTTATCCTGGCGCACGGCATCCCCGCGCAGGCCATGACCGGCCTGCAGTACCACGCGTTCTGCGAGGCGGTGGGCGAGCTCTCAGAAGGAAAAATGGTTGTTGAAGAGCGCGTCGGCGGCACGCTTGTCACCGACACCGAGACGCTGGACGCCGTCATGCACGGCACGGTAGACTTCATCCACAGCATGGGTTCATATACAACCGGCACGATCCCCAACATAGCGCCTCTGACCGTTTACGGCTACTATTCCGGCGAAGACTGGCTTGAGGGCTTTGCTCCTGCCGTCCGCGACAAAGTCGGCGAGATCTACGGCGAGTTCGGCATCCATTTCGTCGGCTCCCTGTATCAGGGCACGACCGTTATCGTCTGTACGGAGAAACAGATAAAGTCCCCGGCCGACATGGACGGCCTGTTCTTCCGTACGTCGGGAACATGGGTCAGCAAGGTCGTTCAGGCCTGGGGCGCAACGCCCACGACCATCGGTCTGGCGGATCTCACCACCGCTTTTGAGCGCAATACCGTTCAGGGCACCACCACAGGCTGGAACATTGCCGTCCCGTTCGCCCTTTACGAAGTCGCGCCTTACCTGACCTTTACCGATATTCAGGAAGGATTTGCCGCGCTGCTGATGAACGGCGACAGATGGGACACGCTCAACGACGATGAGAAAGCCATCATCACGCAGGCCGGCCTCATGTTTGAGAAGTCCTCCGTCGACATCGCGCTGGAGCTGCGCGACGGGTATCGCCAGACGATCGAGGATTACGGCACAAACACCTATCAGCTTACCGCCGAGGAACAAAAGCAGTTCACGGATCTGTCCTTAGGAGTATTTGACGAAGTCGCACAGGAATGCACCCAGCCGGGCCTTGACCTTATTGATATCCTGAGAGGCCTGAACGCAGGCTAATACATGCCCAAAACCGTGCGCACCGCAACAGCTTTTTTATAAAATGTCCTCGTATGCTCCCGCCGAAGCCGGATGTAAAACGCATCCGCGCTTCGGCGGGAGCGCTACTGTATGGAGTGCGGGGATCTTCCGTCGTTTATATGGAAAAAGGCCGGGCGGCTTCATTTATTCATTGAATTTTCTTTAATGTATGATACAATATCGCTTTAGAGTATAAAGACCGGCAGATGGAGGGTATATTATGATTTCCGAGAAAATGAAGAAGCTGGCCGAGAACAACAGCGTCATCCGCGCGATGTTCGAAGAGGGCAATCAGATGGCGGAGAAATACGGGCGTGAAAACGTCTATGATTTCAGCCTTGGGAACCCGAACTTTCCGGCGCCGGAAGCCGTCAAAACGGCCATAATCGACATACTGACAAACGCGGACCCCATGACGGTCCACGGCTATATGTCAAACGCCGGTTATGTGCCGGTGCGCACGGCGATAGCAAAGTCGCTCAACAGCCGGTTTGATACGTCGTTTGGCGCGGACAATATTATCATGTCCGTCGGCGCGGCGGGGGCGCTTAACGTGGCGCTCAAAACGCTGTTAAACCCCGGCGACGAGGTGGCGGTTTTCGCGCCGTATTTTGTGGAATACGGCAACTATGTCCAAAACTACGACGGCGTTTTGAAGGCTGTCGAGCCGAATATACCCGGCTTCCAGCCGGACCCGGACAAACTTGCCGCCATTATAACGCCTAAGACAAAGGCGCTGATTCTTAACTCGCCGAACAATCCGACCGGCGTTATCTATTCTGCCGAGTCGATTAAGAAAATCGCGGCGGTGCTGGAAGCCAAGCAGAAGGAATACGGCACGTCCATTTACATCATCTCCGACGAACCGTACCGCGAGCTGGCGTTCGACGGCGTCGAGGTGCCTTACCTGACAAAATTCTATAACAACACCGTCGTGTGCTATTCGTGGTCGAAGTCGCTGTCGCTGCCCGGCGAGCGCATCGGCTATCTTGTCGTCCCGTCTCAAGCGGAAGATTACAGTCTCATTTTTGAAGCGGCCGGGATTGCCACGCGCGTCATCGGGTTCGTCAACGCGCCGTCGCTTCAGCAGCTGGCCGTTGCCCGGTGTCTTAATGAATCGACCGATATCGGCGCGTACGACGCAAACCGGAAGCTTTTATATGACGGATTAACGGACTGCGGCTTTAAGTGCGTATACCCGCAGGGCGCGTTTTACATGTGGATGAAAACGCCCGCCGACGACAAGGCGTTTGTTCAGGCGGCCAAGAAACATAACCTCCTGATCGTGCCCGGGACGTCGTTCGGCTGCCCCGGCTACGTCCGCATCGCTTACTGTGTTTCGAAGGATATGATCGAGCGTTCGCTGCCCGCTTTCAAAAAGCTCGCGCAGGAATATGATCTAAACCCGCCCGCCGCCCAATAAAGGTATAAGGGCCTGCGGCCCTTATGATCCCGCTTTTAATAAGAATAGGCGCTACCCCATGCTCCTCGATAAGGAAGGGGCTTTGCCCCTGCCCCTTTTAAAAAGAAAAGGCCTGCGGCCCTTATGATCCGCAGCAAACGGAATGGTGTTTCGGCCTTGACTTTTTTTAAAGGATGGCATGCCGTAGAGGGCATTGGCCGCCCGCCGTTCCTGCGTCTTCGTAGGGGACGATGCCCACATCGTCCCGTTGTTAAGAGGAACAGGCATGCAAAATGTACCATTTCGAAAACAAAATCGTTTGCCTGGTTTCGACTATTCACAGGCGAGTTATTATTACATTACGATATGCACCCTGAATCGGCGCGAAATCTTAAGCCGCGTCGTAGGGGGCGATGCCCACATCGCCCCGTCGGTTCTCTTATCCGAATATGGAAAAACAACAGAAAAATATATAAAAAATATCAATCTAAAATATATGAACGCCTGTGTCGACAAATACGTTATCATGCCCAACCATATTCATATGATTCTGGTGCTGAAAAAAGGAAAGATGTGGGCATCGTCCCCTACGGATAAAGCGGTACCGAGCATTATTCGTTCACTAAAGACGCTAATAACAAAAGAAAGCGGCATTTCCTTATTCCAGCGTGGCTACTATGACCATATCATACGCGACGAGGCTGACTATTTGGCAAAATGCCGTTATATTGATAACAATCCCGTCCGATGGGCGGAAGATGAATATTTTTTCAATACATAAGGAAATGGTTTCCCCAAAAAAACAATCAAATATAAGGAATGAATCTCAATGGAAGAAAAAAAGACGATACTCTCCGGCATTAAGCCCAGCGGGGCGCTGACGCTCGGCTCATACCTCGGCGCGATTAAAAACTGGGTCGAGCTCTCCGAGACGTACAACTGCTACTACATGATGGCAGACCTGCACGCCATCACGGAGCGGCAGGTGCCGGCCGCGCTGCGCCGGACGACGCTCGAGCAGATCGCGCAGTACATTGCCTGCGGCCTCGACCCGGAGAAAAACGTCATTTTCATCCAGAGCCAGGTGCCCGCCCACGCGGAGCTGGCCTGGGTTCTAAACTGCTACACCATGTTCGGCGAGCTGTCGCGCATGACGCAGTTCAAGGACAAATCCCAAAAGAACGCCGACAACATCAACGCGGGCCTGTTCACATACCCGGCCCTGATGGCGGCGGACATCCTCATTTATCAAGCCGACCTCGTGCCGGTCGGGGAGGACCAGAAGCAGCACTTGGAGATCACGCGTGACATCGCAAACCGTTTCAACGGCGTCTACGGCGACGTGTTCACGGTGCCCGAACCGTTCATCCCGAAGGTCGGCGCGCGCGTCATGAGCCTTCAGGAGCCGGAAAACAAGATGTCCAAGTCGGATATCGAAACCGGCGGCTGCATCTGCATCATGGACAAGCCGGAAGATATCCTGCGCGCTTTCAAGCGCGCCGTCACCGACAGCGAGACGAGCGTCCGCTACGACGTACAGAACAAGCCCGGGATATCAAACCTCATGCAGATCTACTCTGCGGCGACGGGGGAGACGTTTATCGAGATCGAAAACGCGTTTGCCGGCAAGGGATACGGCGACTTCAAAAAGGCGGTCGGCGAAGCCGTCGTGGAGCTGCTGCGTCCGTTCCGGGAGGAGGCCGCGCGCATCC
Organism: uncultured Sporobacter sp.; assembly: GCA_963663605.2. Lineage (GTDB taxonomy): Bacteria > Bacillota > Clostridia > Oscillospirales > Oscillospiraceae > Sporobacter. The sequence continues at coordinate 943,050 of CAXXVF010000002.1, read as the reverse complement.
TGTCCGATAAAGCGTATCTCGAAAAAGTCTATAAAGAAGGCGCCCGGAAGGCGGCCTATGCCGCCAACAAGACGCTGCGCAAGGTGTATAAAAAAGTGGGCTTCGTCCAATAATCTCAACCCACCCGCCGCCCTTTAAAGGTATAGGGCCTGCGGCCCTATGACCCGCTTGTTAAAGGAAGATGCCTGCGGCCCTATGACCCGCTTTTTAAGGAATAGGCCCTGTAGCCCTGTGTCTCGTCGCCCTTGTAGGGGCGGATTCCATATCCGCCCGCCGTCCTTGTGGGGACGGCCATGCGTGGCCGCCCGCCCAATTGTATGAGGCTATGCCCTATGACCCGATAAAAGGCATGTGCCTGCGGCCCTATGCCCCGATACCGGAACAAAATACACGTCTGCCCGTCCTAAGAGGAGAACACCGGCCCGGACAGACCGTCCGCGCATATAAAGACAGAGAATCGGCAGGCCGCCGGCCGTAACGGCGGCAGGCGCGGCGCTTTCGGCTTGGAAGCAAGCCGGAGCAGCGCTGCGCCGTGTGGAGCGATTATGCTGAACGAACTTTTCATACCGGTAGGTCTGGCGATCGCCGCCTCGTTTATCATCAGCTTTGCCGCGACGCCGATCGTCAAATCCTTTGCCAACCGTGTCGGGGCGATCGACGTCCCGAAAGACGCGCGCCGGATGCATACGCAGCCGGTCCCGCGCCTCGGAGGCCTGGCCATCTTTCTCGGCTTTATCCTGAGCGTCGTGCTGTTCGCGGAGATCGACATGGAAGTGCAGGGGATTCTCCTTGGCAGTGTCGTGGTCGTGATCATCGGCGTCATCGACGATATTTACCCGCTGCCTGCGCTCGTCAAATTCGTGGTGCAGATTGGCGCGGCGCTCATCGCCGTCTACCACGGCGTCGTCATTGACGTCCTGTCGAACCCGTTCATCTGGAACGCCTCGGAGTATCTGATTTTTGACGGATGGTCGGTGCCCGTCACCGTGCTGTGGATCGTGGCCATCACGAATTCGGTCAATCTCATAGACGGCCTGGACGGGCTGGCCGCCGGCATCTCAACGATCTCGTCTTTTACAATGCTCGTCATCGCGCTCGTCGTGACCGAAATAAACGTGGCCGTCATCACGGCGGCGCTCGCCGGCTCGTGCATCGGCTTTCTGCCGTACAACCGCAACCCGGCGAAGATATTCATGGGCGATACGGGCGCGCTCCTTCTAGGCTACGTGCTTGCGACCGTATCGATCATCGGCCTTTTCAAAATGTACGCCGTCATCTCGTTCGCCGTGCCGTTTCTTGTTGTCGGACTGCCGCTTTTCGACACGGCGTTTTCATTCTGCAGGCGGCTTTTTACCGGTAAAAACCCGATGAAGCCCGACCGAGGCCACTTTCACCACCGGCTCATCGACATGGGCTTCAATCAGAAACAGGCCGTCGCCATCGCCTACGCCATCAGCGGCGTTTTAGGCCTCGCGGCCGTCGTAATCGCGACGCGCGGCGAGATCCGCGCCATCATTCTGGTCGTCGCGTTCTTCGTCGCGGGGGCCATCGGCGTCTTCATCACCAAGGGCTTCGGGAAACAGCAGCCGCAGCCGGACGAATCCGATTCGGCAGACGGACTCGATGCGCCGGACACGCCGCCGGAAAGCGCCGACCCGCCGGAAAGCGCCGAGGAACAGACGGACCCGGAGGATTCAAACGGCAATACGGAGCCGGAGGAGAAGGATGAGCTCTAAACGCGTACGCTTCATCACGTTAATTGGCGTCCTGTTCGTCGTTGTGGCTATCGGCGTCAGCCTGCTCGTGGCCGGAATATCGCTGGATACGCGCCCGTTCGACCTGCCGGACACGCAGGCCGGCGCATCGGACGTTTCGGGCCAGGCGTCATCGGCTGAGGACGGATTCGTATGCGTGGAGGTGACGACGGATACGGTGCAGGACGTTATCTCAACACTGCAAAGACCGGTCAGCTATTCGCGGCGGATCGAGGCGGTGAACTACTATTCGGACGGCTCGGCTTCCTATACGATCGACGTCAGCGTTTTGGAGAACGCGAAATCCCTTAAAGTCACCGGCGCGTATGAGACGAAAAACATCATCATTGCCGACGGTATGCTTTACGTCTGGGAAGACGGGGATGAAGATTATTATCAGGCCGCCATGGACACGGAGGAGGACGAAACAAAGCTTTCGGATATGTACCAGATGATAATGACCTATGAGGACGTTTTGGATATTAAACCGGAATATATTTCGTTTGCCGACTATACGGACTATTACGGCGAAATGTGCGTCATCGTACGATATACGACGCAGCGGCTTCATTACCTGACGACGTGCTATATATCGGTCAACAGCGGGCTTTTGGTCGGAGCAAAGCAATACGACGGGAACACGCTTGTCTATACGATGACCGCCGCTGATTTCAGCACGGAATTCCCGGACGCCGCGCTGTTTGAGCTGCCGGACGGCACGAACCCCGTCGCCGACATATCCTGACCCGCCGTCCGATAATCTAAACCCGCCCGCCGCCCCTTAAAGGAGCGGGGGTTCCCGCCCGGAAATCGTGCGCCGCCTTTAGGCGGCAAAAAAGCCTCCGCAGAGGCTTTCGTGATTATTAGGGCCGCGTCCGCAGCCTCTATTTATTTCTATCCGTTATTTTTTTTCTGTAAAACGTTTGCCCCTCGTGTGAAAACCGGATCAGCTCGCCGCGGTCCAAAAGCGCTTCCAGCACAGACTTGTCCGCATTTCTCTTTTCAAACAGCGTACGGAGGATATCCTCGCGGATCGGGTGAACGGAAGCGATGCTCAGGATATCGCCGGCGATATCATCTGTGAAAAAGAATCCTTCCGCGTTTTCATTGCCGGTTATACATTCGACATCCGTCCCGGAGACCGCACCGATGCTTGCGGCCGCGCTTTTTATGCGTTCGGGGGACGGCCTTTTTACGGCGGATTCCGCCGGCGGCCTGGTAGGGACCAGAAGATAAGACTTCTTTGGATTCAGCGCCGCTATGAGCTCCGCGATTTTTTCCACACACGCGTCGGAGTCGTTTATGCCTTCCGCCAGCATCGTTTCCGTAACGAGTGTCCCTTTAAAGACGCGCGCGAAATCGATGATGCCGTTTTTTATATCCGCGTGACGGAGCGCGCCGTGCGGCCTGTCCATTTTCCGCCAGGTGTTTTCGTCGGCGGCGTCGATGCTGACGGATACCCAGTCGGCGTTCATCAGGTCTTTCCTGACGTCGTCCATCCACAGAAGAGAGGCGTTCGTGATCACGGCGATTTTGATACCGAACGGTTTAAGAAGCCGGATGGTTTTTCCCAGGTTGATGTCCAGCGTGGGTTCGCCGTCGGGCACGAAAGACAGGTAGTCGGGCCGTCTGTTTTCGGCCGCGAGCTGCGTCAGCTTGGCTTCGACCGCGTTGCGGATATCCTCGGGCGTATAAAAGCAAGCTCTGTTCACCTGCATGTGATTCGTCCTGCCGATCTGGCAGTAGATGCAGGAATAGGAGCAGGTTTTCGGCGGGATGTTGTTTATGCCGATGCTTTGGCCCAAACGTCTGGACGGGATCGGCCCGAATGCGATCATTTGCAGTGTACCTCCGATAGTCGATTGATATAATCATAGCATTTATTTTTAATACATGGAATACCGTTTTTCGCCGGCCGAGCGTTATTTGTCCGGGCCGCCGTTTTGTACGTGCCTGAGCTGCGCGTCCATCCGGGCGATGCTTTCGGAGCTGATGATATGCTCGATGCGGCACGCGTCTTCGGACGCCGTTTGAGCGTCGACGCCCAAAACCTGGGTTAAGAACGCTTTCAGGAGGTAATAGCGCCGTCTGACGTCTGAGGCTTCTCTTATACCTTTATCCGTCAGCGTGACGCTGCCGTACTTTTCCTTTGTAATGTAGCCTTCTTCTTTAAGCCTGTTCATCATACAGCTGACGCTGGCTTTCGTGATGCCGAGCGCGTCGGCGACATCGACAGAACGGGCGCCGTCTTCGCCTGTTAATTCCAGCAGGACCTTCAGGTAATCTTCTCTGCTTGGCGTTATTTTGGTATTTGATCCAGTGTTTTTCATATCGGTTCAAGCCTCGTCTCACGTTGAACTCACTGGGTGACGGCATAAGGTTATTGTCATATGCCCATAATCACTATAACGCAATTACGGGCATATGTCAATAACCTGTATTGAATAATAATTAATCCAAACCCGCCCGCCGCCCTTTAAAGGTATAGGGCTCCGCCCTATGACCCGTTATTAAAAGGAAGGGCATCGCCCTATAACCCGATTAGAAGCCGGAGATGCCGCCGGTGATAGGGCGCCGCCCTATGACCCCGTTTCAAACCGAACAAATCTGAGGCCCTTATGAACCCGGTCAATACCGCGCCGATGGGGAAATCCAACGGGGTCCGCGTCTTTCGTCCTTGTAGGGGCCGATGCCCTCATCGGCCCGCCACCCAACGTCCATACGTCCCGGCGTCTCAAGGCTCCTTTTGAAAGGAGCTGTCAGCTCCGCTGACTGAGGATTGTCATATCCCGCCCGCCGCCCTTTAAAGGTATAGGGCTCCGCCCTATGACCCGTTATTAAAAGGAAGGGCACCGCCCTATGACCCGATTAGAGACGGAGACGCCACCGGTATAAGGGCTACGCCCTTATGATTCCGTCTGAAAAGGTATAGGGCACCGCCCTTATGATTCCGCCCAGAAAAGGTATAAGGCGCCGCCCTTATGATCCCGCTTGAAAGGGTATAGGGCCTACGCCCTAAGCCTCCTGCCGGCAGACAAAAACCTCCCGGCTTGGTTGAAGCCGGGAGGCCGTCAGTGGTCTTTGAAGAGTCCGATGGCTACGATTACCAGAATGATGATAAATTCCTCGTCCCCGCTTTCCAGGAAGAAGAAAAGCAGCAGAAGGAACAGGAGCAGGTCGCCGACATCAAGCCCGAAGGGCAGGTGACCGAGCATATCTCTCAAACCGTTTGACAAGCCGCCGAACAGGCCCTTGCCGGACCCGCCGAAAAGGCCACCGGACCCGCCGAACAACCCTTTGCCCAAGCCGCCGAACATATTGCCCAGCCCGCCGAAAAGGCCGCCGCCCGGCGGACCGTTACCCGCGTTTGAGGGCGGCGGGGGAGGCGCTGCCGGCGGGGGAGGCGCTGCCGGCGGGGGAGGCGGCTGTGTACGCGCCGGTTCAGCGCGCGGTGTATTGAGCGCGGGCCCGTCGTCCACGCGTATGAACCTTCCTGTATTGCCGATATACTTGTTATACACTGTCATCACCTCCCGAGAACTCGGAGAAAGCCACCTTGGCAAGCCTGGCGAGCTTGGCGATCTCGGCGGCCCGGTCGATCTTCGCGTGCCGGTCCTCGCGGAGATACGGCTTGATGGCGTTTAAAAGCGCCGCCTTGTCGTTGGTTCCCGACGTATACGCGCCGGCCAGACGGCTGAGCATCCGGAATAGCTTCGGGTCCAGATTGCCAAGCGCCGAAGTGACGGCGCCGGGGTCCGGCGCCGCCTGTGAAGCGTCGGAGCCGCCCGCGTCCGGCGTGCCGGAGGAACCGGTGAGCGAGCGGGCGACATTAAGTAATTTTTCCATATCTTCCGGAGACGACAGGATCTTGTTCAGGTTATCATCAAACTCGCTCATAAGCGCCTCCTTAAGAACAGTCTATTTCATCAGGTTTTGGATCTGCTCGGCCAGTTTGGCCCCGTCCTCCGTTTTAAGTACGTCCGCCAATGCTTTTTTCAGCGTATCCATGTCGCCGTCGGCCAATGCGGCCTGCAGGCCGGCCTCGTCACGGCACAGCATGTTCCTGACGTTCTGGCCCTCCTGGGAATTCATCAGCTTTTCGATGTCCTCTTTTTTACCGGACAGCTTGGCCCCGGCCGGTGTGTTGAGCAGATCGGCCGCCGTTTTGCCCAGATCCATATCCATCCTTCGACCATCCTTTCGATTAATGATAAAGCCCGTTAGCGCCGGACTGAAAACACTATTCTAAATCAGTATATTCAAAGAACGGCAAGTGGTTACAGTTTCACCGCCGTTTGAGAGGCGGCACGCGCGCCGTCGAAGTTTTTTACGCCTTCAGGAGCTGACAATGAAAATACTCGTTTTTTCCGATTCGCATAACAATAAGCAGGCGATGCTGGACGCCGTCCTTGACGAAAATCCCAAACTGATCCTTCATCTTGGCGACCACGCGCACGATTGCGACGCGCTGCTCGAGGCCTATCCGCGCATCCCGCTGCGCGCCGTCCGGGGCAACTGCGATTTCAGGTCAAATGAACTTGACCGGGACGAATTCGTCATCCACGACAAGCGCATTTTCATGACGCACGGGCATCTCTACGGCGTCAAGACCGGGCTTGGTTCGGTTTTGAACACGGCGTTTTCACGCCGTGCGGACATTCTGCTTTTCGGCCATACGCATATACCGTTCTGCGAGACCGTCGACGATCTTCTCGTTGTCAATCCGGGCAGCATCGGGCTCGGGAGAAAAACTTACGCCGTGCTGGAGGTCGAGCGCGGCACGGTCGAATGTCAAATTGTCGAATTGACGTAATGATTTTATCAAATCCCGCCCGCCGCCCCTTAAAGGTATGGGGGCTCCGCCCCCATGCCCCCGATATAAAAACGCCCCCCGTAACTTAAAATGGCGCGCCGCCGCCCCATGCCAATATAAAAAAGGCCGCCCTTTACCGCGCAGACGGTAAGGCCGGCCCCTGTGATGACTAAATGCGTTTTTAATCACGGGATTTATTCCAACAAATCAGAATCGAGATTTGCCTTAAGTTCTTCGTTGAGACGGGCGTTGATCTCCGCTTCCAGCTGCGCATCGCGCTCAGCCGCGCGTTCGGCTTCGGGGTCGGTGTCAAGGTTTTCCGGAAACGTATCGGCAAGCACGCTCACATTTAACCTCGGCTGGTCGTCAGGTCTGCGTTTGAGCGGATCGTACGTATACTGCCTGCAGAAGCTTTCCGCGGATACGATCCCGCGCTTGACGCAGGCGACCTCGCCGTCGCCTATGTTGCTGCCGAAACGGCAATAGGAGCACGACGGCAGGATGTTACGGCTGAACAGCATTGAGCACCTCCACCATTCGGTCTGATTATATTATACACAACTCACCCGAACTTTCAACTGATAAAGACAAAACGTATCTGGAGGAAACGCGCATGTTTGAGCAATTTAACGCACCGCTGCCGGACCAAAAGCGGTATCTTGAACGGATCGGCATTGCCGGCCCGCCGACGCCGGACAAGACGGCGCTCGACCGCCTCATTTTGGCGCACCAGACGACCGTTCCGTTTGAAAACCTGGACGTTTACGATGCCGGGCGCGATATCCGGCTGGATACGGCGGGCCTGTTTGATAAGATCGTCGAGCGCCGCCGGGGCGGCTACTGCTTTGAGCTCAACGGCCTTTTTATGAGCCTGCTTTTAAGCCTGGGCTTTGACTGCTTTCCCATTGCCGTGCGCGTCGTCTGGAATCTCGACTGCTATATGCCGGTTTCCCACCGTGCCGGCATCGTGCGGCTCGGCGGGAAACGGTATTTCTGCGATGTCGGCTTCGGCGGGCCGCAGCCTGGGACCGCACTGGACCTGGACGCAAAAAAACCGCAGCGCTCCGGCCCGGACGAGTTTATATTCACACGGGACGCTGACGGCGATACCGTGATATCGCGCATCACGGAATCGGGGCGGGAAAGGCTGCTTAAGTTTTCCGAACGCCGGTGCGAAAACGTCGATTTCCTTGCGCCGAACGAATACCAGTCGAAGAACGCCGACTCCGGCTTCAAAAAAACGCGTATGGTCAATATTGCCACAAACGGCGGCAGCGTATCCATAAACGACAGCGTGCTCCGTATCCATGATAACGGACAGGTGTCCGAAAAAACGCTCGAAACCGAAAAAGAGCTGGCCGAGGCGCTCAAAACATACTTCGGCATCGCCGTTGATTTCCCGCTTAAGATATAAAACGCATAAAACCGGACGGTAAAGCAGGGTGCTTAACTGTCCGGTTTGTATTTTATGAAGAAAGGGAATCACTGAAGCTATTTCACGGTCGTTGTTTTAATCAAGCTTAAAGCGCTGTACCTCGTTATACAGGAGTTCGGCCTGGCTGGAAAGCTCCTCACTCGTAGAGGCGCTTTCCTCCGCCGTTGCCGTATTTGTTGTAACGACGTCGGATATCTGGGAGATTCCCTGCTTGACCTCGTTCATAACCTCCGCCTGCTGCTTTGAGGAAACCTCAATGCCGGAGAAAGTCTGGCTGATAACTTTGATTTTTTCGGACAGCTCCCCAAGCGCCTGCGCCGTGTTGTTGGCGATTTCGATGCCCTGCTCGGCGGAGGTGATGGACGAGCCGATCAATTCGGTCGTCGTCTCGGCTGCATCGGCGCTTTTATTGGCCAGATTTTTGACTTCCTCAGCCACAACGGCGAAGCCCTTGCCGTGCTGTCCGGCGCGCGCGGCTTCCACGGCGGCGTTTAAAGCCAGGATATTTGTCTGGAAAGCGATATCGTCGATCAATTTGATGACGGCTTTGATTTTATTCGACGTTTCACCCATGGAATTCATCGCTGCGAGCATTTCTTCCATATACCGGGTGCTCTCGTCTATTTTTATAAGCGTGGTATCCATGCTCTCGCTCGCGGCGGCTACGACCGTGAGATTGCTCGCCGTATCCTCGGTGACCTTGTCGATAAAGACGGACAGTTTCTCCACGGCGTTGGCCTGTTCCTCCGTCCCTGTTGCAAGCGCCTGAGCGCCGGAAGAGATCATGGATGCGCCGCTGTTGACCTGCTCGGAAGCATCGTGGAGCATATGAAGCGTTCCTCCGAGCGTCTCGGAAACACCCATGAACGCTTCCTTAACGGAAGCAAACTGACCGGTATATTCCTGCTGCAGCTGTATGCGCATGTCGCCCTGCGCCATCGTCTCGAGCGTATCGGTAATCTCGTTGATGTAATCTACATAGGCGTTGAGCTGGCGGAGGATCTCGCCCGTCGCGGTGCAGAGCTTGCCGATCTCGTCCTTGCTGCACCGATTCCGGTCGATCTCGATGGACAGCTCGCCCCCGGCGATGCGCTGGCTGACATTTGTTATATATCGGATGTTGTTTCTCAGATAGAAGAGGATGACGACGGCCAGGAAGACGATCAGCAGCACGACGGCGGAAATAACGGCGACGGAGACCATGATGCTGCTCCGGACTTCGTCGGCCATTTCTGCAGACTTGGTGTTTGCATAGTTTTCCAGGGTCTCCGTCATCAGATTGATGTCTTCACGGGCGTTGTCGAAAAACGAAAGATGCGCCGCCATGTCGCCCACACCCATATCATTGACGTATGCGTATTTCCATGAGGAGTAATTCTTGTTGAAATCAGCATACAGCTCCGACAGCGACGCGCCGGTGTCCGCATGCGTGAAGTTGTGGAACAGCGCCTCGTTGTCCGAGAGATTGCCCATGGCCTGGGTGATCCTGTCGAGCGTCTGCCGCGCGTTCTCGTCGAAATCGGCGAGCAGCGTCTCCCGCTCCTCGTCCGTGAGGCTGTCGTTAAGGTACAGCTCTTTTTCCGCGACGGCAGCCTGGTAAAAATCCCGGTCGGCATTCATTATCAGCGCCGTGCTGACAAACACCTCGTCATAGAGAACGGTTTTGGATTCGCTTGAGATTTCATTTGACCGCGTCACAAACAGCCACGTGAGGCCCGCAAGTGCCAGGACGGCCGGTATGACGATCAGCCATAATTTAAAGGATACGTTCAAGTTCTTGAAGATAGCCATAAAAATTCCCCTTGCAAAAATGTGTTATGTAATAAAATTACTAAGACAAGCGGTTGTTGCTTGAAATTATGGTAAAAGATCACACAATATATATCGTCGGAATAGCTGAAAAATATAAATTTAAAAAAAACAGCGGCTATATGGAAAATTGGGCGGAAAAACGTTATCATTGACGCGGCTTGGCGATTCTTGTTATAATTCAAGTAACTTTAAAACAGGATGTGATTTACATGCAGGGTACTGCAGTACCGACAAAAAACAAAAAAGTAAGAACGATGGTCATAGCGGGGATCATTCTGCTGCTTGTGCTGATTACAGCATTTTCAAGCATTACGACCATCAGCTCGGGCACGGTGGGCGTTGTATCCGTATTCGGCGCGGTCAGAGACGTCCCTTTATACGAGGGCTTACATACGGTGATGCCGTTCGTGACTTCCGTGACGAAAATGAACACAAAGACGCAAAAGGTCGAGGCGCTGTGCGCCGCCGCGTCACGGGACCTTCAGACCATATCGACGACCATTGTCGTCAACTACCGTGTGTCCGACGACTACGCGCCGACGCTGTATAAAACAGTCGGACGGGCCTACGAGGACGTTATTATCATCCCGGCTATTCAGGAGTCGGTTAAGGCGGTCACTGCGCAATACAGTGCCGAGGAGCTCATTACAAAGCGCCAGCTCGTCAGCACGGGCATTTCTGAAAAACTGACGGAGAAGATCGGGTCTTACGGTCTGATCATTGAGGTGTTCAATATCACTGACCTCAGTTTCTCCGAATCGTTCAACGCCGCCATCGAGGCCAAACAGACGGCGCAGCAGGAGGCGCTCAAGGCCGAGCAGGACCTCAACCGCATCCGGATTGAGGCTGAACAGACGGTCGTCAACGCCGAGGCACAGGCCGACGCGATGAAGGCGCAGGCGGACGCCGAGGCCTATTCCATCGAGGTCATCCAGGATCAGCTGGCGCAGTCCGAGGCGTATCTGGAATACCAGAAGATCCAGAAATGGGACGGACAGCTGCCGCAGGTCATGGGTGAGGGGAGCAATCCGATCATCGACATGCGCGGCACTTCGGACGTTACCGGAACGACAGTCACGATCCCGGCTGAATAGTATCGATAAAAAACACAAAGCCGCCCTTTTGGGCGGCTTTGGTCAACATGGAGGAGGTGCTAAACATGGCTTTCCTATTTATTTGCTATCCGAAATGTACGACCTGCAAAAAGGCAGCCGGGTGGCTGGACGCGCGCGGTGTTTCCTATACGTTCCGCGATATCAAAACAGACAATCCGACGGCCACGGAATTGCGGGACTTTCATGAAAAAAGCGGCCTGCCGCTCAAACGGTTCTGGAACACGAGCGGGCAGGGCTACCGCGCGCTGGGCATCAAGGATAAGCTGCCCGGCATGACGGAGGACGCGCAGCTTGAGCTGCTTTCAACAGACGGGATGCTCGTCAAACGGCCGATCCTTGTCGGAGAGGATTTTGTCCTTGTCGGTTTTAAGGAATCCGAATGGGCGGAAAAGCTCGGCGGGTAATTTCAATTCCCGCCCGCCGTCCCTTAATGGTATAAGGGCCTGCGGCCCTTATGATCCCGCTTATAAAAGGAGCGGGGTTTCCCCATGCCCCCGAGAATCTGCGGCCCTTATGAACCTGGTTAATTACGCACCGCCGCGTAGGGACGGCCCTGTGTGGCCGTCCTCAGTTACCCTCATTATATCGGCGTTTGCTCCGTCCTTGTAGGGGCGGATTCCATATCCGCCCGTCAGGCCATCGTCGTATTCCGTAGGGGCGATTATCAATCGCCCGTCGCATTCCGCCCTTGTAGGGCGTGATGCCCTCATCGCGCCGCCGTTTTCATCGTCCAAAGGCGCCCTCTTGAGGGAGCTGTCAGCTTTGCTGACTGAGGGAGTTCAAAAAAGGCTCCTTTTGAAAGGAGCTGTCAGCTTAGCTGACTGAGGATTGTCAATTCCCTCCCGCCGCCCTAAAAGGTATAGGGCTTCGCCCTATGACCCGATCAGGACGAGGACGCCGCCATAAAAAACCATTCCAAATTGATGAAATTAAAAAAATCCGTTATAATCTATCCGTAAAATAACGGGAAGCAGCTTTTATCAGCGGTTATTATAATCTAAAGGGAGCGTTGACATTGGAATGGATAAACAGGCTTAATAATGCGATGAGTTATGTGGAAAAGCACCTGACAGATACAGTTGATCCGGATGATATAAGCCTGATCATGGCCTCCCCGTTTTCCGTATTTCTGCGCTTCTTTATTCAGATTACCGATATACCATTTTCCGAGTATATCCGGAGAAGGAAGCTGTCCTGCGCGGCCTATGAGATCCGGAATTCCGATATCAGGGTCCTGGACGCCGCGCTGAAATACGGCTACGAATCGTCGGACGCCTTCAGCGTCGCGTTCAAGCGGATGCACGGCATGTCTCCGACGGCCGCCAGAAAATCAAACGAGAAGCTCAAGTATTACGCGCGCCTGCGTTTTGCGTTTACAATCAAGGGCGTCAACGAGCTCAACTATAAAATCGTACAGCGGGGCGCATTTGATGTGATCGGGAAGAGGCGGAAAACGCCGCGGGACGGCGGCACCTGGTCCGTCGTCATAAGTGACGGCAGCGTGGAGAAACTCAATGCGCTCGGGCGGCGCTTTGATCTGGGCGTCTGCTTCGGATACGACGAAGCGGGCAACAACGACTATATGTGCGCGCTGGAATATGACGGCGCCGGCCTGCCGGAATTTGAAAGCTATACGGTCCCCGGGTCCACCTGGCTGGTCGTTGAGGCAATCGGGATGATCACCGAAAACATCGTTAACGAAACATATCAGCGCATATACAACGAATTCATGCCGTACAGCGATTACATGCAGACAGACCTGCCGATGCTCGAGAAGTTCAACGAGTGGAACGAGACCAAAAATTACTGCGATGTTGAATTATGGCTGCCCGTCAAAAAAGAACACGAATTCAGCCATCCGTTTTCGGCGTTTTGATATCGTATGAGGAGCGCTTTATGACTCAGTATGACGAAATGATTCAATTGGCAAAGAAATGCGGATTTACCCAGGCCGCGCCTTTGAACGTATCCACGCTTGAGTTTTCGCCAGAGGTGCGCGATATGTGCACAGCCTGCCCAAGCTGCGGGAAATCCTGGGCCTGCCCGCCGGGGTGCGGGACACTGGATGAAATGCGCGATAAAGTCACTAAGTTTTCCGGGGGCCTTTTGGTCCAGACGGTGGGGGCGGTTGAGGACAGCTTTGACTGGGATGGTATCGAGCGCATCGCGATTGCCCACGGAAAAAGCTACCAAAAGCTTCGGGACGGACTTTTACGCTTTTATCCCGGGCTTCTGGCAATGAATTCCGGTCACTGTATGCAATGCAAATCCTGTACATATCCCGAGAACAAACCCTGCCGGCACCCGGAAAAGCAAACCGTGTCGATGTCGGCCTGCGGGCTCTTCGTGAGCAAGGTCTGTTCGGACAATAATCTCACCTATTACCATGGACCCGATACGATTGCATATATCGGCTGTTTCCTTCTGGAATAACGGGGCAGGCGCGGATTCCGCCCTTTATAGCGTCATAACAGATCGTAAAAGCAAGGAGGTCCGGAATGATTAAAGGCTTGCAGGATGAAATTGCTTCTCACGGCTTCAGAGGCGCCGTCGTGCCGGCTTCGCGTTTTGACGACTTAAGGCGCGAAATGGAGGAATTAAGAAGCGGAGAATATCACCGATGGAGCGACTGGATGGCAGACACAATGGCCCTCCCGGACGGGGCGGGTTTCCGGCCGCGCTCGTTGATCTCGGTCGTTGCGTCCAGCCCGAAGTTTATTCTGGAATTCAATTTCAGAGGTAAGCCGGTTTTTTGTACCGTGCCGCCGCAATACGCCGACGAGGGTTCAAGAGACAGGGAAGTGCTGCGGTACATAAACGATTATTTAGCGCCGCTTGGGTTTAAGGCTGCGCTGGCTGCCAATCTTCCGCAAAAGCTTCTGGCCGTCCATTGCGGTCTTGGAGAGTACGGCCGCAATAATATCTGTTTCAATGAAGAATTCGGAAGCTATCTGCGCGTGCTGTCGTATGTATCCGATATGCCCTGCGGCAACGGCGACTGGTTCCCGGTCCGGCGCATGGAGATCTGTGAAACATGCCGCGCCTGTGTCGCCGCCTGCCCGACGAACGCGCTCGATGCATCCAGCAGCATCGTCAATGCCGATAAATGCCTGACATTCCTCAATGAGTTTGGCGGCGCGTTCCCGGACTGGGTCCCGGAAGACGCGCATCACTGCCTTGTCGGATGCATGAAATGTCAGGACTGCTGCCCGAAAAATGCGCACAATAAAAATAACGTAATAAAAGGCGCCGCGTTCACAGAGGCGGAAACGGCGCAGTTGCTGAGCCAAAAAAATGACGAACCGTACACCGAGCTGCTTGCCGCCAAAATAAAGGTAACCGGCATCTCTTCCGTATTCTCACATTTGTTTCCCCGGAACCTGGCCGCCCTTCTGCGGAATATCTGATTTCGGCAGTAATCTAATATATACTGTTACAGGCGTGCGGCCGCAAAAACTGCAGCTGCACGCCTGTATTTCATATCCGGTTGTAGCTGTGAGCATGTTCGTTTGCTGGCTGCGGCTGCTGCTTAAAATACGGAGGCTGTCCCCGTCTTCAAATCAGGTCATAGGGGCGAAGCCCCTTGTCCACGTGTACAATCGTTTTCCAATTTGGGGTTATAGGGGCGTAGCCCCTATACATTTAAAGGGCGGTGGGTGGGTTCAGATAAATCACTGGGGTGGAATCGTAAAAACTCACTTAAAATCCAGATCAAAATACACGCGGTAATGGTCGATCGCCGCGCCGAACACCGAGCTGAGCATTCCCCGTTCGATATCCTCCCACGTGACGGTGTCGTCGTTGACCAGAACGTAATAGAGGTAAGAGTAGTACAGGGCGTCTTTGCTTGACGGCGCGCCCTCGTATTTCATCAGGTATTTGAACGTGCGGGAGATCGGCGCGCCGTCCTCATACTCCTCGATCATGTATTCACTGCCGTCGAACGTTAGGTCCGTGACGAACAGGAGCGGATAATCGTCCTTAATCTCTTCGTAGTATTCCGGCGCGTACCGCGACGGATCGTCGAGCGTATAGTAATACGCCAGCCGGACGGATGCTTTATTGCCGGCATCGGCTTTTTCCAAAAATGCATCCCATATCGACTGGCCGGAGGCTACGTCGCTGTTTTCGAAGACGACGCAGCCGTCGGCGACCGCGTCCTCATAGCTGTAATCGTCCGGCAGCTGGTCAAGAGCAGGCTTGTTGCTTTTTGAGCAGGCCGTCAGGGCAAGGCTCAAACACAGCCCCAACAGAAGAACCAGTGCTTTTTTCATTTGTTACGCACCTTCCAGTAGTCAGATATTGTGCTTTAATTATACTACGCGCGCGTTAAAAAATCCATATATCTGATCCCGCCCGCCGCCCCTTAAAGGTATAGGGCTCCGTACATTGACTTTTTGTCAGCAGAAAAATAACCACCGCACTGCAAACGCCGTTGCAGGGGCCGGCTTCCACGCCGGCGCGGAAAGCGTGGATGCCGTCGGCACATAAACCAAACCCCCGCACCTCTGCCGTCCCCTGTAGGGGGCGATGCCCTCATCGCCCCGCCGCCTCAACGTCCATACGTCCCGTCGGCTCAAGGCTCCTTTTGAAAGGAGCTGTCGGCTCTGCTGACTGAGGATTGTCAAATCCCGTCCTCCGCGGCTCCCAACGTAGGGGCGGATTCCATATCCGCCCATTGATTGCCCGCCAAGCCACCGCAGAGGCTTTCGCAATTGTAAAAAAAACGGGGGCTCCGCCCCCATTTTCCCGATTGTCCGTATTATAAAACTAAAGGGTTATTTTTCGCTTGACGTAAGCGGCGTCGGCTGCGCGCTTCATGTCCGCCCAGGACTCAAAGTCGGTGTTTTCACATATGAATGCGTCTATTTGGCCCTCGTTGATGGCTCTTGAATCCACCCGCGTGTCGTACTTGAAGCCGCCCTGCTCGAACAAATCGCCTATGGAGCTGAATCCGGAATGCTTTTTAACGAACGAATCCGGGAATAACTCCTGAAAGCTGATAAAACCGTCCACTTTCTTTTTAATATCCGCTTCGATTTTCCTGAACTGCTTTTCGATACTATCCATATAAACACCTCCCAATAAATGTAATATGCTGATGATATCACATCATGCCCCGTATTTCAATGCCCGCCCGCCGCCCCATAAAGGTATAGGGCTCCGCCCTATGACCCGATTAGAAGACGGAGACGCCGCCGGAGATAGGGCTCTGCCCTATGACCCGGAAAAGGCTCCTTTTGAAAGGAGCTGTCAGCTTTGCTGACTGAGGATTGTCAAATCCCGCCCTCTGCGATTCCCAACGCAGGGGCGGATTCTATATCCGTACATTGACTTTTTGTCAGCAGAAAAATAACCACCGCACCGCAAACGCCGTTGTAGGGGCCGGCTTCCACGCCGGCCCGGGAAGCGTGGATGCCGTCGGCACATAAACCAAACCCCCGCACCTCTGCCGTCCCCTGTAGGGGGCGATGCCCTCATCGCCCCGCCGCCTCAACGTCCATATAAGGCTCCTTTTGAAAGGAGCTGTCGGCTCTGCCGACTGAGGATTGTCAAATCCCGCCCTCCGCGATTCCCAACGCAGGGGCGGATTCCATATCCGCCCATTGACTTTTTGTCAGCAGAAAAATAACCACCGCACTGCAAACGCCGTTGTAGGGGCCGGCTTCCACGCCGGCCCGGGAAGCGTGGATGCCGTCGGCACATAAACCAAACCCCCGGCACCTCTGCCGTCCCCTGTAGGGGGCGATGCCCTCATCGCCCCGCCGCCTCAACGTCCATACGTCCCAGCGTCTCAAGGCTCCTTTTGAAAGGAGCTGTCAGCTTCGCTGACTGAGGATTGTCAATTCCCGCCCTCCGCTCACACGTCTTGGCGGTTTTTGACCCGTAGGGGCGGATTCCATATCCGCCCAATGGTTTCCCGTCAGCGTTACGCCCCTCGCCGGCAGGCAGCAAAAAAAGCCTCCTTAGAGGCTTTTGTGCTTTCAGGGTATGGGGCCTGTGTGTATAGACTGATTATCGGTTAATAAACTGTTCGACCAGTCCCTCCGCCTGACCCATGTAGTCGCCCGCCATATCAAGCCACCTGATCGTCTTGTCCCGCTTGAACCAGGTGACCTGCCTTTTGGCAAACCGCTTGATCGCCCGGCTCAGCTCCATATAAAATTCGTCAATCGTGCCGTATTCCCCGGTTAAATACTGCAGGATAAACCGGTACTCAAGCCCGAGGTCATACAGAAACGCCGGGTTTCCGCCCGCGTCGAGGTAGGACTTCACCTCGTCGAGCATGCCCGCGTCGAGCCTTGCCGTCAGCCGCGCGTCGATCCGCTCGTGCAGAACATCCTTCGGCCAGGTCACCCCGAGCTGAAGCACGTTATAGCGCGGCGCGTTTTCGCTGACGATAGGTTCGCCGTTTTTGACTTTCTCCAGCATCCGGATAATCCGCCGCTTGTTTTGGTAATCGGACGGGTTTTCACGCAATATTGCGGCGGCTTCGTCCGTCAGCTTCAAGCGAAGCTCTGATACCGTAAACTTTTCCATTTCCGTCCGGAAATCTATATCCGGCGTTTCGTCGCGCAGCACATAGCCGCGCGTGACGGACGCGACGTATAGACCGGTACCGCCCACGATGAACGGCAGCTTCCCGCGCTCCATGATCTCGGGGATAAGCGCGTAGGCCTTCGCCTGGAAATCCGCCACGGAGAACGGCTCACCGATGTCGCATATATCGAGCATATGGTGGCGCACCAGCTGTTTTTCCGCCGCCGTCACCTTGCCGCTGCACAAATCGAAGCCCTTATAGACCTGTCTGGAGTCGGCGGAAATGATCTCGCCGTTATACTTTTGCGCCAGCTTAAGTCCTATGGAACTTTTGCCGGAGGCGTTCGTGCCGACGACGGCGATGATTTTCGGAAGTTTGGTATGCTTCACTGTTGCCCTCCCGCGATTATTTTGTCCGCTTGCCTATAGCGTGAATATCTGATTTCATTATTATACAAAAGCATCCCGAATAAGTAAACAAAAACGCCGCCTCCCGCGCTAGCCTCGCATCAACGCCGTAGGGACGGCCATTGGCCGTCCGCCGTATCCTACGCTAACCTCGCGCCAACACCGTAGGGGCGAACTGTGTTCGCCCGCCATATACGCACCTGTTGAATACTTGCCAACGACGTGGAGGCGGATTCCATGTCCGCCCATTGATTTCCGTCGGCAGGATTTAAAATCAAAATACCCGCCGCGCTGCCGTCCTCGCAGGGGCGGCCCTGCGTGGCCGTCCACCGTTTCGTTATCCTCATCATATCATCGTTACCCCGTCTTTGTAGGGGCGGGTCATCCGGCCCGCGTTACTCCGTCCTTGTAGGGGCCGATGCCCACATCGGCCCGCCGCCTTATCGTCCATGCGTCTTATCGTCTCAAAGGCTCCCTCTTGAGGGAGCTGTCGGCTCCGCCGACTGAGGGAGTTTCTATAAGGCTCCCTCTTGAGGGAGCTGTCGGCTCCGCCGACTGAGGGAGTTTCTATAAGGCTTCCTCTTGAGGGAGCTGTCGGCTCCGCCGACTGAGGATTGTAAAACGCCCTCGCGCGATTTTATTTCTTTCCGCTTGTTTGTCTGTCCCTTCGTTATCCGACCCAATTAAAATCTAATCCCGCCCGCCGCCCAATAGAGGAATAGGGCCTGCGGCCCTATGACCCGCTTGAAGACGGAAAACTGAAAATATAGGGGTTAGCCCGCCGCCCAAAAAAAGAATAGGGCCTGCGGTCCTTAATAATTCTTTTGGAAAAGGTATAGGGTTTGAAAAATATGACCTGATAAAGAGTTCAATTCGTGAATAATCGTCAATGCCTTAGGTAACTCTTTATTTGGGTGAATGTTTTGTCAAAGCTAAGGAAGATAACGGCGACGGTGATTTTAGTTGTTTATTTGCTAAATTTGAATTGCACCTCAAGCGCGTATAACGGCATAAACCCCGATCCGTATCAAAGGCTCGTTATAACGTTGCTTTATCATGAAATACGCGATGCTGTCGAAGATTATTACGGCGAAAACGTGCGGGGATTCGATTTGTATAATGCCAGGATCACAAAATTGGAAAGCGCAGGCGGATGGGCGAAATTTCACGTTACGGTGGAGGTGGATACCTTTACAGGCCCGCATAATCCGCCGGGAGCGAAAGAAAAACTGACGTTTTATATCGTATTGGGAAAAAAGCCGGTGTTGACCGATTATGAACATGAAGCTATTTAGATACTATAAAGCTGCCGCTGCCCTCAAAGGCGCGGCTTTAATCTTGCCCGGTTCCCCCGCCGTTTCTCGGCCCATCTGGCCCCAAGCAGAAACAGGAGCAAAACGAGCCCGGCGCTGAACAGGGAAGTGAGCAAAGCGGAGAGGAAGTCGGTGGTGGCCAGCGCCGTGACGGTGTCGGCCAGATACGACGCCGCCGGCAGCCGGAACACGAAAATGCGCGCGAGGAAATACGCGAATACGGCGGAGATGCCGGCCTGCAAAATCTTCCCGTATATGTACGTGCGGACGCTCAGCCCGCTGTCGCCGATGAACGAAAGCACCTGGCAGTGGATACTGAGGCCCGCCCAGCCCAGCATGAACGCGGCCATCGCCATCGCGCGCGACAGCTCGCCCGCCGCGCCCTGCAGGCTCCAGACGCCGGAGGTCAGCTCGATGAACCCCGTGAGCAGCCGCTCGGCCCACGCGGCGTCGAAACCCAGCGGCGCGAACACCGCGCCGATGAGCGAAGCGAGAAACGGCAGCAGGCCGGACAAAAACAGGATTTTGATGATGATGGTGAAGAAGATGACGAACCCGCAGATGTTGATTGTTGTCTGGAACGCCGATTTGACGGAGTCGACGAAAGCGGCCGTAAAGCGCTTCACGGCGATCTCCGGAAGGCTGCGGCCTTCTTTTTTTTCGGCCTTTTTGCCCCAGAAGCGGAACAGCAGCCCCACGCATAAGGACGCGAGCGTATGCGACAGATATAAAAGCAGCCCGACGGCGCTGCTGGAGAACACGCCCGCGCCGACGACGCCGAAGATGAACGCGGGCCCGGAGTTGTTGCAGAACGACAAAAGCCGCTCGGCCTCCGTCTTCGTGCAGCTGCCGGACTCGTACAGCGCGATGACGGTTTTCGCGCCGACGGGATAGCCGCCGATAAAGCCAAGCACGAACGCGGTGGAGCACGCGCCGCCGACGTTGAATAAGGGGCGCATCACCGGCTCCAGGACCCGCCCGAAATAGCGGGCGATCCCAAGCTGCACGATAAGCGTGGACAGGACGAAAAACGGGAAGAGCGACGGGATGATCACGTTCAGGCAGAGCGTCAGGCCGTTGGAAGCGGCCTCGATCGACTCCTTCGGGAATATGACGAGCGCCGAGGCGGCCGCGAGGAGCGCCAGGATGATCAGTATGTCGAAAACCTTCCTGTGGAACCTTAAACGACGCATGCGCACACCACCTTGTGAAAGCATATGCGCGCCGGGGCGTATTTTTTCCGATACGCGCATAAACATAAATAATAGTACATGTCTGTACGCGGGATCCGTTTTGAGGGGGCGTTTTCTTGAGATCGGATAAGACCAGAAAAAGCGTTATGGACCGGGCGATCGAGACGTTCGACCTGCCCGGCGAGGTCATGAGCGGCATGCCGAAGCTGACTGTCACCGGCGACCGGCGGCTGCATATCGAAAGTCACCGGGGCCTTCTGGAGTACGACCCGGGACTTATCATCGTAAACGGCGGCGCGGTGATCGTGACGGTGCGCGGCGCGGGCATGGACGTTTGCGCCATGAGCTCGGAGGAGATTCTCATCACGGGACGCATCCACGGCATTGATTTTGACTAGATTTCATTTCCCGCCCGCCACCCTAAAAGGTATAGGGCTCCGCCCGATAACCCGTCGGGCGACGGGGATGCTGTCTTTTTAAGGTATAGGGGTTTTATCCCTTATGATCCCTATATTAAAATAACCGACTATCTTCGGTTGCCGTTGTAGGGGCCGGCTTCCACGCCGGCCCGGAAAGCCCGGATGCCATCGGCACATAAAGCAGACCGCGAACCGCGTTTGCCATACTTCACCCTCGTAGGGGGCGATGCCCTCATCGCCCCGCCGCCTTAACGTCCATACGTCCCGGCGTCTTAAGGCTCCCTCTTGAGGGAGCTGTCAGCTTTGCTGACTGAGGGAGTTCAAAAAAGGCTCCTTTTGAAAGGAGCTGTCGGCTCTGCCGACTGAGGATTGCCAAAACCCGCCCGCCGCCCAAAAGGTATAGGGCTCTGCCTTATAACCCGTTTGGAGACGATGGCCCGTTGAGAATGGTGCGCCTTCCAGCGTTTTCACAAAAGGCTCCTTTTGAAAGGAGCTGTCGGCTTTGCCGACTGAGGATTGTCAAAACCCGCCCGCCGCCCATAAAGGAGTGGGGGTACCCCCCACACCCCCGTTAAGAGGTATAGGGCTCCGACATTTTTAAACTGCATGGGGGTAACTATGAAAAAAGCGGTCAATTTTTTTAGGGGCAGCGTCCGCGCAACGGTCGAGTGCCCGTATCCGGAACGGCTCGTCAACCTGTGCGCCTTAAACGACATCGAGTTCTGGGACTTTGCGCGCGCGGGCCCGACGACGGTGCGGCTGACGATGCATTACGGCGGTTACCGCAAGCTCGCCGGCCTGACGGAAAAAGCCGGGTTTGCGGTAACGGAAGTGAAAAAGGAGGGCGTCCCGTTTTTCCTCTGGCGGCTGCGGAAGCGGTACGTGCTGCTCGCCGGCGCGGTTCTGGTTTTTATCGCCGCCTGGGCCATGTCGCTGTTCGTATGGGAACTCAACGTGTACGGCAACGAAAAGGTACCCGCACAGCGGATACTGGCGGCGCTGGACGAACTGGGCGTCGGCATCGGCGCGTTCGGCCCGTCGATCGTTTCCGAGGCGATCTCGAACGATATGCTCCTTGAAATACCGGAGCTGTCCTGGATCGCCGTCAACGTCTACGGCAGCCGCGCCGACATATTAATCCGGGAGCGCATCGAGAAGCCCGAGATCCTGGACGAAAACGCGCCGACGATGGTCTATGCCGTGAAACCGGGTATAATAGAAAAGATGAGCGTGCTGGAAGGGGCGACCGCCCTCAAATCGGGGGACACGGTCGCATCGGGAGACATCCTCATTTCGGGCATCATGGATTCCATCGTGCGCGGCAAACGTACGGTGCACGCCATGGGCGAGATCTGGGCCCGGACCTGGTACGATTTGTCCGCGCAGACGGCGCTTTTAACGTACCGGAAGGACTATACGGGTGAAACGGAGACAAAGACGGCGCTCCTGTTTGCGGGCAGAAGGATAAATTTATATTTTAATGCTGGAATTTCCTTCCCCGAATATGATAAAATTACAACGAAAACGTATTTGACGCTCCCGGGCGGGACGGTGTTGCCCATCGCCGTTATCCGGGACGAATACATTGAGTACGCCACGGTCGAAACGCAGCTGAGCGTTCTCGAGGCCGGGACGCTCCTGCAGAAGCGTCTTTTGGACCGGCTGGCGCAGGCATCCGACGGCAAGGTCGTCAAAACGGATTTTAAAACGACGCGCAGTGACGGCGTCGTCACGGTCACGCTCAGCGCCGAATGCTCGGAGCAGATCGGATGCGAGCGCCCGTTTACGCTGGCGGAACTTCTGGAGGCGGCATTGCCGGAGCCGGAAGAGGAACCCGATGCGCCGTAAGCGGGCCGACCGGCAAATCACAGATGAAACGGGGTAAATATATGGCGGAGAAGACTATGAGTGTCGACAGGCTCGAGCACATCATCGACGTATTTGGCTCATTCGACGAGAACCTGCGGCTCATAGAAGACGAACTGGACGTCGTCATAACGGACCGGAATTCGGAACTGAGCATCGCGGGCGACGATGAAAACGTCGCCTATGCCGAGCGGGCAATCGACGGGCTTTTGTCGCTGGCGGCAAAAGGGGAGAGCATCGACGCGCGCAACGTCCGGTATATCATCGGACTCGTCCGGGACGGGCGCGGCGACCAGATCGGGACGCTCGCCCGCGACGTCGTATGCGTCACGGCAAAGGGCAAGCCCGTCAAGGCCAAGACGCTCGGGCAGAAGACGTATATCGAAGCCATCTCCAAAAACACCGTTACGCTCGCCATCGGTCCGGCGGGCACCGGCAAGACGTATCTCGCCGTCGCGGCCGCCGTTGCGGCCTTCCGGGACAAAACGGTCAACCGGATTATTCTCACGCGCCCGGCCGTCGAGGCAGGGGAGCGGCTCGGCTTTCTGCCGGGCGACCTGCAGAGCAAGGTCGACCCCTACCTGCGCCCCCTGTACGACGCGCTGTTCGAGATGCTGGGCGCCGACACCTACGCCAAGTATCTCGAGCGCGGCAACATAGAAGTCGCGCCGCTGGCGTATATGCGCGGCCGGACGCTCGACGATTCGTTCATCATTTTGGACGAGGCACAGAACACGTCGCGCGAGCAGATGAAGATGTTTTTGACGCGCCTCGGCTTCGGCTCCAAAATCGTTATAACAGGCGACATCACGCAGATTGACCTGCCCGCGGACAAGACGAGCGGCCTCAAAGAAGCCATGCGCGTTTTAGACAAGGTGCCGGACGTGGCCGTGTGCCGCTTAACCGGCGCGGACGTCGTGCGCCATGTGCTCGTGCAGAACATCATCGCCGCCTATGAGCGGTATGAGAAGGCAAAGCCCGCCCCGGCGGGCGCGGCCGCGAAGAACAGGAGAAAGCCGAGTGGAAAAGCATAAGGTATATATAAAAAGCCGGATCGTTTCCATCGGACGGCTTTTGGATATCAGCCGCATCCGCGCCGCCGTGTATCGCGCGCTCGTTATGGAGGGCGTGGACAGGCCCTGCGAGGTGAGCATCCTCATAACGAACGACGACGAGATTCAAAGGATCAACCGGGCGTTCCGGGATGTCGACGCGCCGACGGACGTGCTGTCCTTCCCGATGACGGCGCTTACGCCCGGGCGGCTTGAACCGGCTGCGTCGGATGTTAACCGCGACACGGGGCGCGTAACGCTCGGGGATATCGTCCTGTCCTACGACCGTATCCGTGAGCAGGCGCGGCGCTTCGGGCAGTCCATCGACCGGGAGGCGGACTATCTCGTCATCCATTCGGTGCTGCACCTTTTGGGCTATGACCATACCGACGAGGGCCCGGATAAGTGCAAAATGCGCGCACGCGAAAAGGCGATACTCGGTGAAACGGGGATAAGCGGATGAAAAAAAGCTTTGACTTTGCTTTCAAGGGGCTTGTATCCTGCGTCCGGACGGAACGTAATTTCCGGATACATTTAGTGGCGGCCTTCTATGTGGTTGTCTTTTCGGCCGTTATGCAGCTCACGCGGACGGAGTGGATCAGCGTCCTTTTGTGCATCGGCGCCGTTTTGGGCGCGGAGATATTCAACACATCCATCGAAAAGCTTTGCGACGCGCTCCACCCGGACCGCAGCGCGATCATCGGGCTCGTCAAGGATATGACGGCGGGCGGCGTTTTGATGTTCGCCGCGGCCAGCGCCGTCATCGGCGGGATCATTTTCATCGACGGCGATAAATGGCTCCGGGCCCTGGCTTTCACGCAGGAAAAACCGGCCTTGGCCGTACTTACAGCCGCGACCGTGCCCTTCGCGGTGTTTTTCATATTCAGGAGAAATAAAAATGACAACAAAAACAGCAATGATAACAATAGCAGGGCGTCCGAACGTCGGTAAATCCACGCTCATCAACGCCCTGACCGGCGAGAAGATCGCCATCGTTACCCCGAAGCCGCAGACGACGCGCAACCGCATTTTCGGCGTTGTCAATTCCGGCGACACGCAGGTCGTTCTGCTCGACACGCCGGGTTTTCACAAGGCCCGCACGCGCCTGGGCGACTATATGGTGAAAGTCGTGCGGGAAAGCGTCGCCGACGTGGACGCCGTCGCGCTCGTGGTCGAGCCGGTCGGGAACATCGGCACGCAGGAGCAGCTGCTCATCGGTCAGCTCAGGGATAACAACGTCCCGTCCATCCTCGTTATAAACAAGATCGACACCGTCCGCAAGGACGCGCTTCTGGAGATCATCGCACTGTATTCCCAGGCGCATTCGTTTGACGCGATCGTGCCGGTCTCGGCAAAAGCGGGCGAAGGCGTCGCGGAGCTGATGGCGGAATTTAAAAAATACGCGATCGAAGGCCCGCAGCTTTTCCCGGACGGCATGGTGACGGACCAGCCGGAAAAGCAGGTCGTTGCGGAAATCGTGCGCGAAAAGCTGCTCATGAACTTAGAGCGCGAGGTGCCGCACGGCACGGCGGTCGAGGTGACGAAATTCAGTGAGCGCGAGGACGAGGTCATTGAACTGGACGTCACGATCTACTGCGAAAAATCCAGTCATAAAGGCATGATCATCGGCAAAAACGGCGAGATGCTTAAAAAGATCGGCCGTATGGCCCGGGAAGATATCGAGCGCTTTATGGGCACGAAGGTGTTTATGCAGACGTGGGTCAAGGTCAAGGAAAACTGGCGCGACAGCCAGTACATGATGAAGAATTTCGGCTACACCGAATAGCCCGCCCACTCGCCCTAATAGGTATGGGGCTTTGCCCCATGCCCCGCTTTTAAAGGAGTATGACCTGCGCCCTTATGATCCCGTGTGAAAACAACCGCCTTTCTGCGGTCACCGTTGTAGGGGCCGGCTTCCACGCCGGCCCGGAAAGCCCGGATGCCGTCGGCACATAAACCGACGCACCGAACTGCGGTCGCCGTTGTAGGGGCCGGTTTCCACGCCGGCCCGATAGGGTCCAACACAGTTGAAAACCTAAAAATGGGGTAATATGATGGATCATCCAAACCGAAAAAATCTTCGGCTTAAAGATCACGATTACCGGCAGAACTACACTTATTTTGTAACAATATGCACCGATAAAAAGAGAAACCTGCTGTCTGAAATCGTTTGGATAGATATTAATAACTCGCCGAAGGTTATATTGACGGACATAGGTATTGAAATCGAAAAAACAATAGACCACATCAACAATCATTATACAAACGCCATATGCAAAAAATACGTTATTATGCCGAATCACGTACATTTAATTATTACGGTAAATTCTGCAGAGAATATGTCACTGCCTGATATTATCAGACAATTTAAATCATTCACGACAAAACGTTACAATGATATATACGGAACAAAAAACAAGGTATTATGGCAGCGTAATTATTACGAGCATATTATCCGAAATGATAACGATTGTCTGAATATATGGCAATATATAAATAACAATCCCGCGAAATGGATGGAAGACGAATACTATTACGAAGTCTGACCCGTCCACAAATTCAGGAAAAAATTCTCAGACCGAAAAATATTGCCGCTGATATTTTTAAAGATGCGTGACAAAACTAATAACATCGGGAGGTATGAATATGTCTTCAGAAAACTTTTGGAAGCTGTTCGCCGAAACCGGTGATATTGGGTATTATCTATTGTATAAAAAATCGGCGGGAATGCTTCGGCCGCACGGCGAAAAAAAGTGCGAAAGAGCCGAATATGCACGTTAAACCGGAAGAAAGCGGGCCTGCCGCTTATAGCTGCAGGCCCCGCGTAAACGAATACTACGAACGACAACGGAGATGCGCGTCATGTACATAAACACAAAAGGGCTCGTCCTCCGCGCCGTGGCCTATAAGGATTCGAGCCGGATTTTAACGGTGCTGACGGCGGACGAAGGGAAGCTGACCGTCTCGGCGCGCGGCGCCATGCGGCGCGGCAGCAAACTGGCGGCCGCAACGCAGCCGCTGGCTTTTTCGGACATGACGCTCTACCACAGTCGGGACCGCTGGACGCTGACCGAAACGCAGACGATCGAGCTGTTCGAGGGGCTGTCGGCCGATCTGGAGCTTTTGGCGCTCGGCTCGTATTTTGCGGAGCTTTTGGAGGCCGTGTCGGACGAGGACAGCCCGAACCCGGAGCTGCTGCAGCTCGGGCTCAACGCGCTTTTTTTGCTCAGTGAAAACAATAAAAACCCGCTTTTGGTCAAAGCGGCGTTTGAGATGCGCCTCATGCGGCTGGCAGGATACGAACCGGCCGTTTCCGAATGCGCCGCCTGCGCGCGGGCCGACATCGACGCGCCGTTTTTGGACCTTGTCGGCGGAACCGTTCTCTGCCGCGCCTGCAAAAGCGGATACGATGAAGAAACGGCGGAGCTGTGTCCCGGCGCGCTTGACGCGATGCGCTATATCCTGTACGCCGAGCCGAAGAAAGTATTTTCGTTTAAGCTGCCGGACGATGCGCTCGCGCGCCTTTCACGCGCCGCCGAGCGCTATGTCATGGCGCAGCTTGACCGGGGCTTTAAAACGCTCGACTATTATAAACAGCTGAAGCTGTAAGAATCCATTCGGAGTAGGAACATGAGCGATATCGGACTGACCCTTTTCTATATCGGACTGGTGATGCTGCCGCAGGCGATTGTGACGGTTTTGGGTTTTGTCCTGCGCAGAAGATCGCCGAAGAGCATCCTTTCAGGCGTAGGGCGCAAAAAGCGGTCTGTGGCGTCTCAGGACGCGTGGGATTACATAAATATTAAAGCCGGCCGGTTTTTATTTCTTGGCGGTGTTGTGTGCGTCATCCTGAGCGTCGATTTTGTCGTTCTGGCGGTCGCGCTCAACTGGATGATTACCCGTCCCGTACCGGCGCTGTTTATACCGTATGGCTTATTTGCGGCTTTGCTGATCGGTACGGCCGTCCATGTCAGGCGGCGTTAAATATGACAAAATGAGGTGCAAC
The DNA here is from genome assembly GCA_963663605.2 of uncultured Sporobacter sp. GTDB lineage: Bacteria > Bacillota > Clostridia > Oscillospirales > Oscillospiraceae > Sporobacter. Next base: position 915,324 of record CAXXVF010000002.1, on the reverse strand, counting down.
ATGAAAAAGGTTACAGCGGCGTTTATACTCGCGTGTTTGATCTGCTTTTCCGGCTGCGCTCAAAAAGAAATCAATACATATTCATATACCTATGAGGGCGAAAATGATTCATGGAGCGCCGTATATGTTTTTGATACAACCCATATCTGGTGGCGTGAAGACGGCAAACTGCAGCTCGACGGCGATTCTAAAAAAGAAATGACCGTCACATATAAAGGCGACATTTCAGAGCTGTCTGCGGTCGAGCGTTTTAAAATATCCTATGATGCGTTATCCTCGGGCGGTGCGAGTTCATTGGATGGACCGCCGAAGGAAAACCCGATTATTTTTAAAAACGAAGGCGGCGCAGCCAATCTTCCGCCGGACGACGCGGAAATAACGGTGACCATTGAGATCGACGGAACGGTGCAGACTATAGAGCTTCAGCCTGTCGACTGATTAGATATTATCCCGCCCGCCGCCCGAGAAAGGTATAAGGGCTCCGCCCTTATGATCCCGCTTGTTAAAATAAACGATAAGAAGCATAAAGGCGGACGTAAAAAAGGCTCCTTTTGAAAGGAGCTGTCGGCTGCGCCGACTGAGGATTGTCAGACGGAGGCATCGGAGGAGACAGTATGGATGACGAGCTCTTGCCGCGAAACAAAAAATTGAGTCCATACTCCCGAAAACTGCTCAAAGACGCGACGAAACAGGAAAACCATCTATGGTACGACTTTCTCAGAAATCATCCTTTACGATTCAACCGGCAGCGAATTATAGGTGAATACATTGCTGACTTTTATTGCTCTAAAGCAAAGCTGGTAATCGAACTCGATGGTATTCAGCATTACGGGAAGAATGCAATCGAATATGATAAACAGAGGACGGATTTTCTTGAGAGTCTGGGTCTTGTGGTAATACGCTTTAAAAATTCGGATATCGACTATAATTTTAACGGCGTATGCCAAGCGATAGAGAAGGCGATACTTGATCAGACACATTGACTAAAAGGCTCCTTTTGAAAGGAGCTGTCGGCTGTGCCGACTGAGGATTGTAAATCCCCCCAAAAACACACAAAGGAACACACTATGACACTGTACGAAAAATCGCTCAAAACGCTGGAGCTGCCCGCCGTGCTGGACATGCTTGCCAAAGAGGCGGTCAGCGGCGACGCCAGGGAGGCGGCCGTAAAACTGCGCCCGTCGGACAATGAGGGCGAGGTGCGAAGCCGCCTTGCGGAAACGACCGCCGCCAAAGACATGATGACGCTCAAGGGCAGTCCGTCGTTTTCCGCCATAAAGGACGTGCGCAGCTCGGTCCGGCGCGCGGACATGGGCGGCATGCTGAACACACAGGAGCTTATGGACGTCGCAGCGCTCCTGCGAACGGCGCAAAGCGCCGTATCGTACGCCTTCGGCGACAAGGCCGAAAAAACGGAAATCGACCACCTGTTCGATGCGCTCGTAGCCAACAAGTTTTTAGAGGGCAAGATATCCGCCTGCGTCGTCGGCATCGAAGAGATCGCCGACTCGGCCAGTCCGGAGCTTTCGGATATCCGCCGGAAGATGCGTCTGGCTTCGGACAAGATCCGCCAGACGCTCAGCCGGATCATATCCTCGTCCACATATGCCAAGGCGCTGCAGGAACCGATCATCACCGTCAAAAACGACCGGTACGTCGTTCCCGTCAAAGCCGAGCAGAAATCGGCTCTGCCGGGACTTGTTCACGACGTGTCCGCCTCCGGCGCGACGTTTTTCATCGAGCCGATGGCCGCCGTGGAGCTGAACAATGAGATCCGCGAGCTGCTGGCGAAGGAAAAGCAGGAGATCGAGCGTATCCTCATGGAGCTCTCGGCGGACGTCGCCGCGCACGGCGACGATATCATTACGGACTTCACGATTTTAACGGCGCTCGATTTGATCTTTGCCAAAGCAAAACTGTCTTACCGCTTAAACGCCGGCTGTCCGGCGCTCGCCGCCGACGGCTGCCTCAGATTTAAGCGCGCGCGGCACCCGCTGCTCGACGCGAAGACGGCCGTTCCCATCGACATAGAGCTTGGCGGCGCGTTCGATACGCTCATCATCACAGGCCCCAACACCGGCGGCAAGACCGTCACGCTCAAAACGCTGGGCCTGCTTGCGGCTATGGCGTACTGCGGGCTGCACATACCGGCCGACGACGGCAGCGCGCTGCCCGTTTTCACGAAGATTCTGGCCGACATCGGCGACGAGCAGTCGATTGAGCAGTCGCTGTCCACATTTTCCTCGCATATGACGAATATCGTCGGCATTTTAAGCGAAAACGACAGCGGCGCGCTGCTTCTGTTCGACGAGCTCGGCGCGGGCACAGACCCCGTCGAAGGCGCGGCGCTCGCGATTGCCGTCATCGAGCACGCGCGTGCCGGCGGCGCGCGCATCGCCGCCACGACGCACTACGCGGAGCTTAAGCACTTTGCGATCACGACGCAGGGCGTCATAAACGCCTCGTGCGAATTCGACGTCGAGACGCTGCGCCCGACCTACCGGCTTCTCATCGGCGTACCCGGCAAATCCAACGCCTTTGCAATCTCGTCCCGCCTCGGCCTTCCCGACGCGGTCATCGAGGACGCAAAAAGCCGTGTCAACACGGAGAGCGCGTCGGTCGAAGAAGTGCTGGGCAGCCTGGAAAAAACGCGGCGTCAGATGGAGGACGAAGCGGCCGAGACGCGCCGGACTCTCGCCGAAACGCGTGAGAACGCGGCGAAGGCGCGCGAAAACAGAGATCATACGGAGCGCGAACGGGAAAAAGCGGCCCAGCTCGCCCGGCGCGAAGCAAACAGGATATTAAAACAGGCGCGGGATACGGCGGACGGCGTTCTGGAAGAGCTCGGACGCATGCGCGCCGAGGCGCAGGCAGCCGACTGGCAGAAGCTGAACGCCGAAAAATCCGAACTGTACCGCAAGCTCAACGAAGCCGAGGACGCGCTCGGCCCGAAAGAGGCGGACGAGGAGGACGCGCAGCCGACGCGGCCGATCAGGCCCGGCGATAAAGTCAAGCTCGTCGGTCTGGGCACGACGGCGGACGTCATATCCGTTTCCGAAGACGGCACATTGACGCTGCAGGCCGGCGTCATGAAGATCACGGCCGGTCCCGACGAGGTCCGGCTGACGGAAAGCGACACGCAGGCCGCCGTCAAAAAGCAGATTCAAAAATCAACGTCGGCGTTTAAGGCGGCGGCGGCAAAACCGGAGCTGGATATCAGGGGCATGATGACGGACGAAGCGATCCCGGTCCTGGAACGGTTTTTGGACAGCGCGCGCCTGGGAAGGCTTGAAACGGTAACCGTCATCCACGGGAAGGGGACGGGCGCACTGCGCAAAGCCGTCCATCAGAGCCTGAAACGCGACGGCAACGTCAAAGCGTTCCGTCTGGGGCGTTTCGGAGAAGGCGAGGCCGGCGTGACGATCGTCGAACTGAAATAGCGTTGCGATTTACAGACCGGCTGCAGTCCGGTTTTGTAAAAACGAATGGTCATACGCACACTTTTTTGGAAAATGTTAAGAAATTATTACAAAATCGCCTTGACGCAGAAGCATGATTTTGGTAAAGTACAAATATAAGGAGAAGGAAAAAACGATTCGACTGACAATAAAATAATGCCGTTTTTCTTTAAGGAGGAAAGCATATGTACATTAAAACAGCGACCATTATGAACCAGGTTGGCCTTCACGCCAGACCCGCCACCTTCTTAATACAGAAAGCAAACGAGTTTAAAAGCAGTATTTGGATCGAAAAAGACGACCGGCGCGTCAACGCAAAAAGCCTTCTGGGTGTTTTATCTCTCGGCGTGGCCAAGGGCGCCACGATCAGCATCATCGGAGACGGTTCCGACGAAGTTTCAGCTGTAGATACGCTGTGCCAGCTGATCGACTCGGACTTCGCCGAATAAAAGCAAGCTTTGATGCAGGCCGTTGCATATATTTAGAAGCTGATTATTTTATATATACTACGCAAAGCCCGCCGTTTGGCGGGCTTTGTTATGCAACAATAAAAAGGTCTTATAAAAGGAGCAGGAACGGCCATTGTGCCGTACGACGTTTTCCGTCCGCGTAGGGGACGATGCCCACATCGTCCCGTTAGTCCTGATTATCTCTGCGTATCCCTGGTTCAAATTCCGCCCGCCGCCCTTTAAGGTAAAGCCCGCCTTCCGGCGGGCTTTCAGCTGTCATTCAAGCAGGCTTTTTAAACAATCACTTTTCGCCAGTCCGTAAGCAGATGACCGGTGTGCTTTATTTGCGAAGCTTCTGTAACCGGTTCATACCTGCGGAAACGGTATGAATCATTGACGGATCGGTGTCGAAAAAGGTATAATAAAAAAACAGAATATTAAAAGACGCGGCAGAAGCCGCGCTTGTTAAGACATAGGAGTTAGATATGAATAACATATTGCTGGCCTTTGCCCTGACGCTGATTGCCGGCCTGTCGACCGGCATCGGCAGCACCATCGCGTTCTTCGCGAAAAAAACGAACAAACGGTTCCTGTCCGTAAGCCTCGGTTTTTCCGCAGGCGTTATGATCTATGTCTCGATGATCGAGATTTTCTTTAAAGCCAAAGACAGTCTTTCCGCGTCGATGGGGGACAAGGCGGGCCTGCTCGTTACGATCGCGGCTTTTTTCGGCGGCATGCTCGTCATGGGACTGATAGACCGGCTGCTCCCGAGCGAACAAAACCCTCACGAGGTGAAAATGGTCGGCGCGCCGCCGGAGTCCGGCCAGATCAAACTCATGCGAACGGGGGCGTTTACGGCGCTGGCCATCGCCATCCACAACTTCCCGGAAGGGCTTGCTACATTCGTATCGGCGCTCCAGTCGCCGGAAGTGGCGATACCGATCGTCGTCGCCATCGCCGTACATAACATACCGGAGGGCATCGCCGTGTCGGTACCCGTTTACTACGCGACAGGGAACAAAAAGAAAGCGTTTATCTGGTCGTTTGCCTCCGGCCTGTCGGAGCCGATCGGCGCGCTTATCGGGTATCTGATCCTTCTGCCCTTTATGAGCGACGTCGTTTACGGCATTCTGTTTGCCGCCGTGGCTGGCATCATGGTTTTTATCTCGCTCGATGAGCTTCTGCCCTCGGCCCGGGAATACGGCAAGCACCATCTGTCGATATATGGTCTCATTGGCGGTATGGCCGTCATGGCCCTGAGCCTGTGGCTATTCGTCTGAATTTTATACGCGTTTTATTGTAGGGGACGCCTTCATGGCGTCCCCTTTTATTCATATCCCGCCCGCCGCCCTTAAAGGAGCGGGGGTTCCCCCCCCACACCTATTAAAAAGGGACTGCGGCCCTTATGATCCCCCCTGATATGAATAATGTGTTTTACTTTCGTCCCCTCGGAGAGCGGAAGGGGGTATCCGGGGGGAACTGGTTCCCGTCCGGAAATCGTGCGCCGCCGTCAGGCGGCAAAAAGCCTCCGCAGAGGCTTACGCGATTTGAGGAGTGGGGGTTCCCCCCACACCCCTATTAAAAGGTGTTGCCCGCCGCCCTTAAAGATATGGGGCTGTCGCCCCATGCTCCGCTTTTAAAGGAACGAGGGCTTCGCCTATATAATTCCGGCATTAGGAAGGAAACCGGTTTATCACTGGGAGGTTTTTCTCGTCTCGTCCGTAAAGCCTTCCCATGGGGGAGGGTGGCACGGCGTTAGCTGTGACGGATGAGGGTTTGGCGCTTTCAACGTGCCTTCATCGGCTCGCCGCATCGTCATGTGTTCTTTCCCGCTCATAGGCTCTCTCCTGAGGGAGCTGTCAGCTTCGCTGACTGAGCCAAAACCCGCCCGCCCACCCTAAAAGGTATAAGGGCCTGCTGCCCTTATGAACCCTGTCCATACCGAGCCGCCGCCGTATGGACGGCCATTGGCCGTCCGCTGTCCTCTCGTTATCAAAGGCTCCTTTTGAAAGGAGCTGTCGGCTGCGCCGACTGAGGATTGTCAAAAACGTCCGCCGTACCTGCATGCCCGCAGGGGACACCGCCCTTAGCATCCCCAGCCGTAGGGGCGGATTCCATATCCGCCCATTGATTTCCCGTCAGCAGGATTTATAGTCCGCCCGCCCGCCGCCCAATTAAGGCAAAGACCGGGGGGGCGGCTACATACAATCAGGCACCGGTCATAAAAAATTATAAAAATTGTTAAAACATTATTGCGAAACTACTTGATTAGTTGTAAAATGCTTATCGCGTACATAAAAGCACTTACATATTTATCGATATGCAGCCTGCGGGGACTGCAGGACGGCAATTTTTTAAGGAACCTTCTCAATTTTGATATGTCAAGGCGCAAAGGCGTGCCTGATCTCTCAAGCAAAGGGCGAAATGAAAACATGACCGGGCGTTATTTATTTTGTTTTGTCTTACTGCGGCCGGGAGCTTTGGCTCCCGGCCGCTTTATTATATATATAAAAATTTGGGGGAGTGGCAATGAAAAAAAAGAAAGTATTCCTTAGCGTTTTACTCGTACTCGTATTGACGGCGGCGCTGTCCGTCACAGCCTTAGCGGCTGAAGCGGAGACCCTGACGGATAAGATCGCCTCCGTTAACGACGGAGTGAATTCCGTCGTCTGGACCTATATGCTTTTCGTCATCCTGGGCGTCGGCCTGCTGGCGTGTTTCGGCACCCGCTGGTTCCAGTTCAGCCACTGGCGCTATTGGTGGAAGCATTCCATCGGCAGCATATTCAAACGCAAAGGCGTTCTCCGTTCCGATGACAAGAACTCCATATCCCAGTTTCAGAGTCTGTGCACCGCCCTGTCCGCTACGGTCGGCACCGGCAACATTGTAGGCGTAGCCACGGCCATCGTCTGCGGCGGCCCCGGCGCGATATTCTGGATGTGGGTGGCCGCCATACTGGGCATGATGACCAACTTCGCGGAAAACGTTCTGGGCATCTATTACCGCCGCCGTAATAAGGACGGCGAGTGGTGCGGCGGCGCCATGTACTATCTGCAGGACGGGCTTGGCGGCAGGCGGGGATTTAAGACAGTCGGCAAGGTGCTGGCGGTCGTTTTTTCCGCTTTCGCCGTGCTGGCTTCCTTCGGCATCGGGAACCTCTCGCAGATAAACTCCATTGTTTCAAACGTCAACTCAACGCTTACGAACATTGGCGTTGAGAGCGGCACGCTGTTCACGATCGGCGCAGCGAACATCAGCACCATTCACTTTATCGTCGGTCTGGCGCTGATGCTGCTGGCGGCGCTCGTCATTGTCGGCGGACTGAAGCGTATCGCTTCCGTCACTGAAAAGCTCGTGCCGTTTATGGCCGGCTTCTACATAATCGGCGCCCTTATCCTCATCTTCTGGGACGCCAATCTGATCCTTCCGGCATTCGGCTCCATATTCAAGTTTGCGTTCACCGGCAAGGCTATTGTCGGCGGCACGATCGGCACCGTCATCAAGTGGGGACTTAAACGCGGCGTTTTCTCCAACGAAGCCGGTTTGGGCTCTTCCGTCATGGTCCATTCCAATTCCAACGTCAAAGAGCCTGTAACCCAGGGTATCTGGGGCATCTTTGAAGTATTTACCGATACAATCATCATCTGTACACTGACCGCGCTGGCGATTCTGACCAGCGGTAAGGTCAATCTGGATACCGGCGCGCTTTATGATACAGCCGCTGCCGCCACATCCCTTACCGGCGCGTGCTTCGGCGCAGTATTCGGCAACGCGGGCTCCATTTTCGTTACGGTATCGCTCATTATGTTCGCGTTCTCGACGGTCCTCGGCTGGAGCCACTACGGTAAAAAGAGCTGGGAGTACCTGTTCGGTACGAAGAGCACCATTATCTACCGCGTCGTGTTTGTCCTGACCATCATCGTCGGCGCGCAGATGACCTCCAGCCTTGCCTGGGATATTTCCGACACGTTCAACGGCCTCATGGCCCTGCCGAACCTGATCGGCGTCGTCGCCTGTTCCGGTACGGTATTCGCGATTTTGAAAAACTACAGCCGCCGGCACCTGAAAGGTGAATCGATCGACCCCATGCTCTCATGGGATGCCAGGATCGAGAAGGAACATGCAAACGTTATTGCCCGGGAGGCGGCTGAGCATAAAGAAGCGGACTAAGTATATAAAAAAATAAACAGCAAAAGCCTCTGATGTGATGTCAGAGGCTTTTGCCCTGCGGGCAGCAGCGTAATCAGCGTTCGCGGCGCGTTTACGGTATCTCTTCCTGCTTGGTGGATTTGACCAGATACGTGCCCTGCTGCACATTTGTGAATAAATACATACCAAGCACGTTTGTCCTTGTGGTATCAATAACGGTTTCAACGCTGTCCACGATTGAGTATAAAGCCACGCCGGCGTTTTCGATCGCAAGGCCGGTGACGCTGTCCCGGATAAACCCGCTGACTGTTCCCGTATTCGACTGGGCGTCCGCCGTCAGTGTCAATTCGCTGTCGATCAGCTCTCTTGTACCAACATTGATGATGGATGTCTGATTCGGGTAGTAACCCAGCTTGGATGCCGCGACATAGTAATCTCCGGCGGGGATCAGTCCGAATATATACTGCCCCTCGTCGTTCGTTGAAGCGGTTATAAACAGCTCCGGCGGATCGGTATCGGCGTACAGGCCGACCGTCGCGTCAGCAAGCGGCGTTTCATCGACGCTTGATTTGATTTTGCCGTAAACAACGCTCAGATCCGTTTCGGGATTTGGCGTCAGGGCGATATCGGCCGTCGTTGTTTTGTTTGCCTGTATGGTGACAGGAGTCGGGACGGGCAGAAGATAGCCGTCGGTAATTGCCGTTACCTTGTAAGAGCCGGCCGGAAGGCTCGCGATCGTGTACTGCCCGTTTCCGCCGGTGTTGGTGTGCGCCACGGGGTTGTCGTTTGTATCAAATACTTTCACCGTCACGCCGCTTATACCGACGCCGCCGGAGGAAACCGTGCCCGACAGTATTCCGCTGGTTGCAACGGGATTTGCCGTTAAATCGAGGTTTTCCGTTATTTCCTGTCTGCCGGTAATATCGAACTGCGGCGTGTAGCCGACTGTATATTGATCAATAAAAGCCATAAGGATACTCCGTTTCTTCTATTTTCATATATGAAATCACATCCTGATAATGTGACGCGAATCATTAATCTTGACACTATAGTAATTTATGCGCGCTACGCATATTATGTTATGCTATCCGTGGCCGGGATGATACGGGCGTACGGCCCCGTGTGTTTTGGGCTGCGACGGATTATCCGGGAACAAAATCACAAGGAGGATTTAAGCTTCATATTATACAATAAGGCAGTATAACCTGTGATTTTAGGAGAATTTCTTATGGCAGCAACAGCATCCGGACGCATCACAAAAGCGTTCGTTTTACGATAAATTTAGCTATGGTTAAAAGAGATATATACCTTCTTCATCAGTCGGATGAATTTCACATGAAGCCGGGGTATGAGGCTTCCGTTGATCTGGAACTGAAAAAAGCCCCGCCGCTGCCGTGCACGAAGCTGCTCGGGCGGGTCATGGGCGTCCGCGAGCCGATACAGGGGGCGACGGTAAAAATACTAGACAGGGATTTTAAGCCGCTGTATCATACCAATACGGACGACGCGGGCAGGTTTTCTTTTATAAATACCCTTATGCCCGGAGAATACGAGATCACAGCGGCGGCCGAGGGTTATAAAGCGTGCCGGAGCCGCCTTATATCATTGATGCCGATGAAAACGCTGTTTGTAACGATCCGTCTGAGCCCGGATAAAATAGCCGGACTTGGAACGCTGTACGGTATCGCGCGGGATGAGAAAAACGCGCCGCTGCCCGGCGTGCAGGTTTATGTATTCAGCCAAAGCAACATAGAGTTTCCGAAAGCCGTCACGGTATCCAACGCAGACGGCGAATATCTTGTTTATGGGCTTAAACCGGGGAAGTATGTTATCAGGGCGTTTTTAAAAGGCTGGATTTTCCCATACGGCATAACGGCTGATTTAGACCCCGGCGGGATCGTATGCGCCGACCTTTATCTGTACATGGAACCTTCGGCGAGAAACGGCACGGTCAGCGGGAAAGTGACGCACGACGGGGCGGAAATCCCGAACGCGGTGACGGCGCTTTATTCCGTAAAAGACGATGCTTATACGCTGATACAGGTACAGGAAGCAAACGATAAAGGCTTTTACCTCTTCACCGGCTGTAAGCCCGGGAAATACGTCGTCAAAGCGAAGCTGGAAGGCGACTATAAGACGCTGTGTTTCGATCATGACGTCGAATGACGCAGCATTCCGGCGGGATATAGACCTGCAGCAGCGTCTTGACAATAAGACGCCGGCGCCGTTATAATCTCAGACAGAGGTGATGAAATGGATACCGGCGAAATAATCGCGGAAATTACTAAAATGATGGAATCCCATATGGAGCAAACAAAGCGCCTGATAGACGATCAGACGCTGCTCATAAACCTCAAAATAGAAAACGACGTGACAAAGCGCATCGATTCACTGTTTGACGGCTATAAGCTGACGCATGAGAAGCAATGGGAGCTGGAGCGGAAGGTTGATCTGTTGGAAAAACGGATAGAGCGGCTTGAAATAACGGCTTGTTAGCATCCCCTATAACGGATATACAGCAAAAGCCCGGCCGCATGGCCGGGCTTTCAGATTATCGAAAAAGTATCTCCGACACCTCTTTTGATATATGGCAGGATACCGTTGACAGTATTCTGCGAATGACCGGTAACAGCAATATGTGAAAAAATGTACGAATTATCCTTTCCTATTGGTATATCATGGTGTATGATTGAAAGCGTTGCGCAATAAAACGGAAAAAGCAAGAAGAACGGAGCACATAAAATGAAGAAAATATTTACTGGATTTATTCTGATATTTCTCGACTTCAATCTGAATATCGGCAACGCGCAGATCGGTCTGATCCCGGATTTCATAGGGTATATCGTTATGATAAACGGATTGGTCCAAATGGGCGATGAGAGCCCGCTGTTTATGAAAGTTAAGCCGCTGGCATCCGGTATGGCTGTTTATACCGGCATCCTGTACTTTTTGGATTTGGTTGGCATATCCGTGTCCCTGGGCGCGGTATATTACATTCTCGCCATCGCGTCTGTCGTTATATCCTTGTATATTTCCTATAATATCGTTATGGGCGTAATAGAGATGGAGGAGAAATACAACAGGCCTTTAAACGGGAGCAAACTGAAATCCACATGGACGATTCTCGCGGTTTTCAATATCCTGACCTTTATATCCCTGATAATCCCGGTGCTGGCAATCGTCTGCATCGTTGTGACTATTATCGTTGGGATCTGTTTTCTGGTTTCCTTCAATACATCGAAAAATATGTACTATGATATGGTCGGTCAAACTTTTTAGCTTGCATAAAGCAAAAACACTGAATACCGTCTGCTATATGTCGTGCCGCTTTCCCGAACAGGCATAAATGTTATATTGAATATAAGGCTCCCGACGTCCGGCGGGAGCCTTTTATTTTATACCATTGACCGGCATATACCGCCGCCGTTTCTTCCGTCCCCGCAGTGGATACCGCCCTCGGCGTCCCGCCGCCCTTAAAGGAGTGGGGGTTCCCCCCACACCCCCGTTAAAAAGACCAGGGCCTGTGGTCCTTATGATCCCACTTGAAAAAGGAACGAACCACCGGCCCTCATAATCCCGTATAAAACGCACCGCCGCCGTAGGGGCGAACTGTGTTCGCCCGCCGGTTCTACCGTCCTTGTAGGGCGCGGCCCTGCGTGGCCGCCCGCTAATCCATCGGCCCCGTACGGGGCGCTGACCTCCGCGATTCCCGCCGTAGGGGCGAACTGTGTTCGCCCGCCGGTTCTACCGTCCTTGTAGGGTGCGGCCCTGCGTGGCCGCCCGCTAATCCATCGGCCCCGCACGGGGCGCTGACCTCCGCGATTCCCGCCGTAGGGGCGGATTCCATATACGCCCGCCGTTTCCCGTCCTTGTAGAACCAGCTATTAAAAGTCAATAACAAATCAAGCGATAGGGAAGCCCGCTGAAATAAAACATGCCGTTGTAATGCACAGCATATCCGACTAAAAAATGGCAAAAGCAACAAAAAGCAACCAAAAAGTTGCTTATTGTTGCTTTTAGTTGGTTCAATATAGTATTATTGGAATATAAATCAATATGGAGGAAAAATTTATGAAAAAAAATATATCAGTCCTCCTTGTTGAGGACGATGAAGAAGCCTGCAATGAGTTTATACGGAATACGGATGGCCTGGACGATTTGGATCTGATCGGGATAACGGACAATTCCCGCAAGGCAATCGAATATGTTAAGGAATTCCTGCCCGACGCCGTTATTCTGGATCTGGAGCTGCATCACGGCGGCGGCAACGGATTGATATTTTTGCAGGAATTAAAACAGATGGATTTGTCGGTTATCCCATATGTTTTGATTACCACCAATAATACCAGTATGATTACATATGAGTACGCCCGGCAGGCGGGCGCGGACTTCATCATGGCAAAGCACCAGGAGGATTATTCCGTAAAAGGCGCCGTGGAATTTTTGATAATGATGAAAGGCGTGATCCTGTCCAGACCGGGCGCAAAAGAGCCGACGCATGAAACGACGGAATCTCCGGAGCAAAGGACAAAAAGAATCACGCGAAGAATCAGCCTGGAACTTGATTATGTCGGTATCAGCCCCAAAGCCGTCGGGTATAAGTACTTAATCGACGCCATACGGATGGTCATCCATAAACCCGGGAAGAATCTGTGCGCCGTTATCGGGTCGCAATACGGCAAGACGGATTCCAGCGTCGAAAGGGCCATGCAGAACGCGATCAACAAGGCGTGGCGGACGACGGATATAGACGAGCTGTCAAAGCATTATACCGCGCGGATCAGTTCGGACAAGGGCGTCCCCACGATAACGGAGCTTATCTATTATTACGCGAACAAAATAAAAAACGAGTATTAAAAAAGCCGCACAATAAGTGCGGCCTGCTTTAAAACACTAATTACTGACTCCACCAAAATAATAACCATTCCAACCACGACATAGCATTTACCCTCCTTTTTATCAGTTATAAAAAAAGGATAAGAGTTATGCTTAAATTATTGGATTAGATTATGTCATATATTTTCTGTTGAAAGCGGTTGTTTCTTGTTGCAAAAGGGTGATTTTAGTAAATGGGAACATATATTAAGTATTTTGCCATAATAATATGCGGCATTTATTCTTATGAAAAACTATTGAATATAAAAAAGCCCGTAAAGCACATTGTTGCCCTTTTTGTTTTCACATTGTTATTATCCTTTGCGGTTTGTTTACTAAGGCTATATTTCAAACCTTTAAGCATACCTGTAATGATTGTCATATCTTTAGTATTTATGACAATAACAACAGGGACAAAAGTGGAATTGTCTATTACGACAACTATTCTGTCGTTTGGGATTAGTTATGCATTTTCAGGGATATCGGCAATGTTGAATACTGGCTTATTCAGATTGTTCGGTGTCGAATTTACTCACTTTATTATCATTTGTTTGAATATAACTACAGCAATGATACAGTTTCTGTTAGTTGTCCTGCCGTTTAAGTTCAGGCGCTTAAAAAATGGGATGCCGTTTCTCATTAGCAAGGGCTCAAGCAAAATCGGCGTTCTTATTAGTGTGCTGTTGTTAAGCTGCGCTATAGTTTTAAGCAACAATAAAGATATAAAAAATTTAATCTATGTTATTCCTTTTGTGTCGATCTTGGTATGTGCCATGCTGATCCTTTTCTGGTGGCGCAGCCGTCTGACAAACATGTATCTCGAGCGGCTGCGAAACGATGAGGCGCAGCGCGTAGAAGGAGCCATGCAGGAAAAAGACGCGCGGATCAGGCAGCTTGAAGAACATAACGAGGCGCTGGCAAAAATCATACACAGGGACAACAAGCTGATCCCCGCGATGGAATTGGCGGTCTCGGAATATCTCAGGGCTTCGGAACACACGAACATCGCCGCGCTTCGGGAAAAAGGACGGGAACTTTTAGGTCAGCTGAAAGAAATCTCGGGAGCGCGTTCCGGCGTTATCGCGGATTATCAGCGGTCCGGCAAAAAGCTGCCCGTAACGGATGTAGCTGCCGTCGACGCCTTAATGCGCTATATGTTCGTTAAAGCCCGCGAAAACGGCATAGAATTCGAATTGACGATATCCGGCAGCGTCAAATATATGACGGAAAACATCATTTCCGCCCGGGATATGACGACGCTGCTCGCCGATTTGATTGAAAACGCGATAACGGCGACAAAATACAGCGCCAGCAAAAAAGTATTCGTTCTGATAGGCATTGTCGACAGATGCTATATGATCGACGTTTTCGACAGCGGCGTTCCCTTTGTGTCCGATACGCTCGCGGACCTGGGACTTAGAAAAACGACCACGCACGCCGACAGCGGCGGAAGCGGCATCGGGCTGATGACGGCCTTTGGGATTCTAAAGCAATACAACGCGAGCTTTGCCATAGAAGCGTATTCCCGGGCGGATTCCGTCTTTACAAAAAGGGTGGCGGTTATATTCGATAACCAAAACCAGTATACGTTCCTGCCGAAGAGAACGGGAAACACATGCAATTGTACGGAGCGGGACTTATTTACGGGGCTTGGCTTACCTTGCAATGATCCCGTGTCGTGCGATTGACAAGAGGAAAAAGCCGCAATTGCCTGCTTAACTTAATATGTATTGACGGAGGCAGAATAAACATGGTTGATTACAAAAATATGTACTTACTGCTGTTCAACAGCATTACAGATGCCGTAAAAGACGTGTCCGAACATAACTATGAGTTTGCGCGGTTAACGCTTTTGGAGGTGCAGCGAAAGGCTGAGGAGATGTTTATAGATACTGAGGAGGAGGCGGAATAACCGCTAACCGGCGCGGTTATATCGGCTTTTATCCACTGGCCGGGAAGGAGAAAGCATAGGGGGCCGAAGCGCCTCGGGGCGCTTCAATGATGGGTTGCCAAAGGGAAGGGAGATTTAAAATCCCTTCCCTTTGGTATTCTTTTGTTATGTGCTATTGTCAGAGCTTGAAAACGCCTTTTACAAAGAACATAACCCCTCTTTCATTTTTCACCGCAATATGCCATAATAAAGAAAACAAACCCGCCGGAGAAGGTGAAGCATTGACGTACGACGCGCTGCGCGAAAAAGCGCTTGGGCTTCCGCAGAAGCCGGGCGTTTATATAATGATGGATAAAACGGGGAAGGTTATATACGTCGGCAAGGCCAAAGTGCTCAAAAACCGCGTGTCGAGCTATTTCCACGGGGAGCATGACGTCAAGACCGAAACGATGGTCGCGAAGATCGACGACTTCGACGTCATCATTGCCAATACCGAGCTTGAGGCGCTCGTTTTGGAAAACTCGCTCATCAAGCACCACGCCCCTCAGTACAACATCCGGCTCAAGGACGACAAGACGTACCCGTTCATCCGTGTGGACTTAAAAAGCGATTACCCGGCGTTCACGGTGGCCCAGAGAGCCGGGGCCGACGGTGCGAAATACCTCGGGCCGTACGGCAGCCGGGGCGCGACGAAAAACGCGATCGACGCGGTCAAAAAGGCGCTCGGGCTCCCGACCTGCAAAAAGAAATTCCCGCGCGATATCAAAAAAGAGCGCCCGTGCCTCAATTACCATATGGGCGCCTGCCGCGCCTGGTGCCAGGACGAAGCGCTCAAAGACCTGTACCGGGAGACCGTGGAGCAGGCCGTGCAGGTTTTTGAGGGCAAGACGGCCGAGCTGACGAAAAAGCTCGCGGAGGAAATGGAACGCGCAGCAGGTGACCTGAAATTTGAGGCCGCGGCCGGCAAGCGCGACCGTCTGCGCGCCGTTGCCCGGCTTGAGTCGAAGCAGTTCGTCGTCTCCGGCGCGATGGCGGATACGGACGCGGCCGGCTTTTACCGGGGCGCGGCGAAATCCTGCTTTGTCGTGCTGCACTATATCGGCGGGAGCCTTTTGGACAAGGATTTTGAGCTGATGGACACGCCGTTTGAGGAAGACGCGGAGGCCGTTTCGGAGTTTTTGCGGCAGTATTACGAACGGCGCGGCGTCCTGCCGAAGACGCTCTGCCTGCCGTTTGACATGCCGGACGCCGCCCTGCTTGAGCAGCTGTTTTCTGAGACGGCCGGGCATCGCGTCTATATCGAGACGCCGAAGCGCGGCGATAAGCTCCGGCTCGTCGAGACGGCGGACCTAAACGCCCGCGAGGAGGCCGAACGCGCAACGACGCGCGAGGAAAAGGTGTCCAAAACGCTGCAGTGGCTTCAAAAGGCGCTGGAGCTACCCGGACCGCCCGGGCGCATCGAGGCGTTCGACATTTCAAATACCGGCAAATCGGACATCGTCGCGTCGATGACCGTTTTTACGGGCGGACGGCCGCTCAAAAAGGACTACCGCCGCTTTAAGATAAAGACCCTCAAAAATCAGGACGACTACCACAGCATGCAGGAGGTCGTCTCCCGCCGCATCGCCCGGTACAAGCAGGCGGACGAGAAGTTCAGCGCGCTTCCGGAGCTCATGCTCATCGACGGCGGCGCAGCGCACGCGAAGGCCGCGAAAGCCGTTTTGGACGCCGCCGGCGTCGCCCTGCCCGTTTTCGGAATGGTCAAGGACGACCGCCACCGCACGCGCGCGCTCGTCTCGCCCGGCGGGGATGAGATCGGCATCGTGAGCCGGCCGGACGTCTTCGCGCTCATCGGCGCGATCCAGGAGGAAACGCACCGCTTTGCGATCGAATACCACCGCAGCCTGCGCTCCAGGACGAGCTATAAATCAAAGCTCGACGGCATCCCCGGCGTCGGAGAGAAACGGCGCAGCGCGCTTTTAAAGCATTTCAAGAGCCTGAAGACGATAAAGGACGCGTCCGCAGAGGAACTTGCTGCCGTTGTGCCGAAGGACGCGGCGGAAAACATTTATAGATATTTCCACGACGAAAGCGGGGGAGAGCATAAGCATGAGAGTGATTAGCGGCACGGCGCGCGGGCGCAGGCTTCTTCAGCCGGAAGACGGCGCCGTGCGCCCGACGACCGATATGGTAAAGGAGTCCCTGTTCAATATCATCCAGTTTCAGCTCGAGGGCACGAGCGTCCTGGACCTGTTTTCCGGCACGGGACAGCTTGGCGTCGAGGCGCTCAGCCGGGGCGCGTTGTCCGCCGTCTTTGTCGACCGGTCCGACAAGGCCCTGAAGCTCGTGCGCGCAAACCTCAGCCATACCGGCTTTGGCGAGCGGGGAGAGGTGTATCGTGAGGACGCGCTGGCGTTTTTGAAACGCGGCCGGAAATTCGACATTATATTCCTCGATCCGCCGTACGAATCGGCGCTTGCGGAAAAAGCGCTCGAGATTATAAACACATTTGACATCTTAAACGAAAATGGTATAATAATCTGCGAAACTAAAGCGGACAAGCAGCTGCCCGACGTGGAAATCCCGTATAAAAAGGGCAGGGAATACCGGTACGGAAGGATCAGAATTTCCCTGTATTCAAGGGAAAAAACGGCCTGACCGGCCTGCGATGCTGGACATGGAGAACCATATGAAAATAGCCGTTTATCCCGGCAGCTTTGACCCCATCACGCTCGGACATCTGAATATCATCCGCCGCGCGGCGGCTATTTTTGATAAGCTTTATGTCTGCGTTATGTCAAATTCCGACAAGAACCCGCTGTTCACCAAGGAAGAGCGCGTGGAGCTTATCAAACGCGCCGTGATGAGATATAAAAACGTCGAAGTCGAAACGAACGCCGGGCTTTTGGTCGAATACGCCAAAAGGAAAGACGCGCGGGTAGTTATCAAGGGACTGCGCGCCGTATCCGATTTTGACTGGGAGTTCCAGATGGCGCTGGCCAACCGCAAGATCGACCCGAAGATCGATACGCTGTTTCTGGCCTCCAGTGAGAAATACACGTACCTGAGCTCGACGGTGGTCAAGGAAATGGCGAGATACGGCGCCGACCTCAGCGAGTTTGTTCCAAGAGAGATCATCGCAGACGTCGTCGATAAGATGCAGAACAGGGATTGAGCGCTTAAAGCATCACTTGGGCGAGTGACACCAATCCGGTTTGCGCCGCTTGAGCGGCGGCCGGTAAAATAAACCCCATGGCGGGGTATCCAACAGATTATTTGTGTGCGTTTTTACGCATGGGAGGTTCATATAATGGGCAGCAGGGTACAGGAGTTGCTGGATATGCTTTACTCCATGATAAATGAAGCGTGGGGCATTCCGCTCGGCGCCGACAAATGCGTGGTCGAGCGCGATAAGGCGCTGGATCTGATCGACGAGATCAAGGTGCAGTTCCCGCAGGAGCTGGCCGAGGCCAAGCGGCTTGTCGATGCCAGGACGGAATTTATTTCGAGCGCCAAGCGGGAAGCGGACACGATCAAAAAGACCGCCGAAGACCATGCAAAGCAGCTCGTGGACAATCAGGAAGTCATCAAAGCCGCTAAATCGAAGAGCAACGAGATCGTCATGAACGCCGAGCAGTCGGCCAATGAGCTCAAGCGCGCCGCCAACGAATACGTGGACGACGCGATGAAGCGCACCGAGGAAGCGCTCGCCGCCGCGCTCGAGGAGATGCGGCAGACGCGGTCGCGGTTTAGAAGCGCCGCCGGCGCGTCGCGCGCGCGTACGCAGCGTGAGTCCGACACCGGACGGATCGATATTGCCATGCCGTAAAACAGCCTCCGGCCGTTTTCCTTTGTTTTATCTGATCCCGCCCGCCGCCCCTTAAAGGAACAGGGCCTGCGGCCCTAGCTGATAAAAACGAACAGGCCTTTATCCTATGATAAAACTTCACATTAACGTCAAAACCCGCGCACATCCGTGCGCGGGCTTTTTGCGTTTTAGTCCCAATGAGCCATAATTACTATATCTAAAGCCTGTCATGGTTATATACGTTGATTCCCAAAATTCCAAAGTATAGATACTATTCGCAGTGAAATGATAGTTAAGAGGTGCGTTTATGAATGACCTGTTAAACTCTGTTGTTATTAAAAGTATAGTCGCAGCGTGCGTATTATTCGTTCTCGCCAGGATTATGGGGAAAAAACAAATTTCACAAATTACCTTTTTTGATTATGTCGTAGGAATATCTATTGGATCTATTGCCGCAGCAATATCAATTGATGAGAACATTTCCCTGGGAAAAGGAATATTCAGCATGATTATCTGGACTGCTTTTCCCCTGATTCTATCCTTTATTGCCTCAAAGAGCATGAAAGCAAGGAGACTGCTGGATGGAACACCAACGATTGTCATTCAAAAAGGCAAGATAGTAGAAAGAAATTTGCGTAGGGCAAAGTTCACAGTGAATGATCTTTTAGAAGAGTTAAGAATTAAAGGCGTTTTCAATATTAATGACGTTGAGTATGCTTTGCTTGAAACCAATGGGAAAATCAGCATCCTTAAAAAAGCGGATAAACAGACGGTGACAAATTCAGATTTGGAATTACCATCTGTTTACCAGGGTCTTTGTGCTAATGTGATCATAGATGGGACGCTGATGAGACAAAACCTTTACATGCTCAAAATCGACGAATCCTGGATTTTAAATGAATTGGGAAAGCGGAATATCTCTTCAATAAAAAATATATTATTAGCTTGTTATGATACGAATGGTAATCTTCATATTGATCTAAAAAATAATGACCCAAAAGTATTTAATGTTTTAAACTAACACTTCCCGTCTTTCAAAAAATCGACTGCCTGCACTCCCGAGTCCTTGTAGGGGCGGCCCTGCGTGGCCGCCCGCCGTCCTTGCGTCTATATGATTTTTCGTTCATCGTCCTGCGTCCCGGGGGAATCCAACGGGGGGCCGCGGCCCCCCCATGGGCACGTCCCCGTCAAAAAACGGAACAGGTCTGCGTCCTCGCAGGGGACGATGCCCACATCGTCCCGCCGTTTCAACATCCCGCTGCCCAAATGTTCCCGCGTTCCTGTAGGGGCCGGCTTCCATGCCGGCCCGCGCGTTTCTCCGTCCTCGTAGGGGACGATGCCCACATCGTCCCGCCGCCATAACGTCCTGCCGTCTATAGGCTGCCTTGGCCCGCCGTCTCGCTTGTCTCAGCGCGTGCGGCTTCTTTTTTTCTTCATTATGTGATAGCACAGATAATGCCCGTTTTCTGTCAGCATGCGATGATATTCCATGGACACATAACCCCTGCGGAGGTACATCTCGTATGCGGGCAGGGAGGAATTGAGCACGATCTCCGTATGGTTTTTGAATATGATCTTTTCCAGCTCGTTCATTATGGCCGTGCCGTAGCCGCTGCCCTGATACTTCGGCAGCACGAACAGACGCTGGATCTCGTTTTTCTCTATGCTTCCGGTCCCGATGGTCTTATCCGCGGCCTTTATCAGATAGACCGCTTCGCCGGTGATCGCTTTTTTGATCGCGTCGTCGGAATGATGGCGCAGGAAGAAGTCCACAGCGCCGCGCGGGTAGTAATTCGGGTAAACTGTTTCGATGGTATCCGTCACGATGGATTTTACTGTGTCGAAATCCGTGTCCAAAGCCTTTATCAGCATCATTCATTACTCCTGACATCAATAATCAGCCCGTGGTTTTACAGGGAATCCCGCAAAAAATAAATTAACGGCAATATTATACTGCCGTTAACATTATTTGTCGAACTTTATGTTGGTTTTTAAATTCTTACTGTAGGTGGTTTTCAAATCTCGCCAATAAATCAAATCCCGCCCGCCGCCCCTTAAAGGAATAGGGCTCCGCCCTATAACCCGCTAGAAAGAAACGACGATTTTCCCGTACGTGTCAATTCCTCCACGGCGTTTACCTTAGATGGGTATAAAAAGCAAGAAAAAAGCTTCGCCCCCGCCATCCGGCAAGGGCGATTTTATTGGTTGAAGAGATTTATACGTTATAAACATAATGAGTAATTGAGTAAAATATTGGATTTAAGCCATTTTGAATCGAATGAAGATCGTCGAAGAAGTACTCTGGAATTTACGTATTTGCACTTTCTTTATCCAATATCAATCCAAATGCTTTGCATATATCCGGTATAGAATACTTATCGGTTGACAAAGAATAGAGTCCGGAAAGCGTTGGGCTGAATTCATATACTTCCTCATAACTAATATTGTACCATATAGGTAGCGGGGTTGCGCCTGTGATTTCCTCCTTTGCTAAAATCCCATCAAGCTCACGCTTTGGCCATTTCTTTGCGAAGAAGTTTTTGGAAAATACTAAGATAGCGTATTTTGACCTTTTTATCCCATTATCGATTTGCTCTCGCAGCCCCTTGCCCCACTGCATATCAAGTGTGTCATACCAAACACGAATGCCCGAATTTTGTAACGCTTCAACGAGAGGCTTTACAAAATCTGCCTTATCTTCAGAAGCATGTGATATAAAAACATCATACATCGCCGTCGCTTCTTCATCCTTCGGCTTACTGCGCTTATATAGTTCTTCGTAAACCGTTTCTACCTGTGGCGTATACCTGCCGGTAGGAAGTTTTGCACTTCTTGCCGTTTTTTTGATTGTGGATTCGATCTGTTTTGCTGATTGTGTGGCTGCATTCAATGCTTGCTGTGGTGCAGTTGATTGGTGCGGTATTGGAGTGTAGACAGGCTCGGAACTAAAGGCTTGCTCTGTATGCACATTCGTTCTTATCTGTCTTGTAGCAGTGATCTTATGTGTGATTTTTATTGTACCAATCTTCTTCTTTGCCATAACGTTCTCCTTTTATAAATCTATTTGTTTATATCAATGACAAACCAACTAAACACCTGCCTATTATAGTACATGTTTCTATCTGCTAGTAAGGTTACAAGAAGGATCGGACAACATATGCATAATGGGCTAGGGCAAACTATATCCTAATTCTCTCACAAGAGGAAGAGACGCGGTATCAGCAAAGCGAGAATACCAGAGGGGATTTTGTTTTCCCCTCTGGATTCCCTTGAAACATTCAGTTAATGGGCTATGGACACTCGCACTGAAAGCCCGACCCAGAGACGAAAGACGAAGGACTAAGGATAGAGGTAGGCGGAATAAAGTCGTGTTTGAATTATGCAAAAATAGTAGTAAATTGTATTTTAGTTTTTACATCCATTTTTATCGCATGTAATGGCTTCATTGGTTTGAACCCAGTCCTGAGGATTGTCATCTATTCTTGCTCCACAACCAGTGTAATTACCGTTTTTTAGATGGATTTTACCTTTTTCCGATTTCTTTGTGTCATTTCCAATGTATTTAATGTTTATCGTGTTCACCTCCTTTGTGTACTCTAATAATTATTCCGCCAAACATAATATTCTTCTGTGCTTATTTCGTCGTTTCTGATCTTTTCAGTCATGCTGACCGAGCACGAAAAATATCAAACATGTTCAAAAATGGTAAGTATTGGGCGTGTGTTTTCTCTTGACTTCCTGCTTTTTCCGCTTTCCCATTACTGCTATAATACAATCTCATCCCCAACACCAACCACCAAACAACCCGCCACATTATACTACTTATTGCAAATAATGTCGAATTTATGTAGTTATGGTATATTCCTCTTCATGGACCCAATACCGCAACGCCAATTTACGGGCAGAGCAGGGGAGAGCAAAACCACAAATCGCGCCCCGTTATTGTTCCTTTTTATTGAAGGAACGCGGGGCGCTCAGTATAATGAAGCCTGTAATAATGGAGTTTGGAAAAATAAGAAATAAGAAGGTATAAGGCGCTGTGTCAGCCATGGGGGTTTTTTAACTGAAAGGCGAGATGAAGTCCCTCCGGGACATGGAGGAGAAGGTGAACGCGTATTTCGACAGCTGCGCGCAAGAGGGGACGTTCCCCGACGAAGCGGGACTGATCCTCCGGCTTGGTATTTCAAAGGACATGTACGACCGGTACGCGCGTGCGGAGCTCAGGCGCTACCGGCCGTTTGCGCTGTGTCTGGAGCGCGCGCGCCTTCGGCGCGAGAGCATACTGGTGCGCGACATTTACGCGGCTGAAAAGCGGACGCCGACGGCCAAAATGTTTTTGGCAAAGCAGGGCGGGAACGGCGGGCTGTGCGACCGGCCGAAAAAAGACGGTGACATCGGCGCGAAAGCGGGCGGCGAAAAGCCGGTGCTGGAGGTTAAAATGAGCGGCCCGGGCAAGGACTATTTTGATTGATTGTAAAAGCCCGCCGCCCCTTTGCTGAAGCGCTTTAACCGTCCTGCGTCTTGTGAATTCCAAAGGGAAGGGAAATTCGCGTTTCCTTCGTCCTTGTAGGGGCGGATTCCATATCCGCCCATTTACTTCCCGTCAGCAGGATTTTTAGTCCGCCCGCCGCCCGATAGAGTAATAGGGCCTGCGTCTTGTGCCCCGTTAGAAAGTAACGGCGCTTTTCCCCGTACGCATTTATATCTTCACAGTTTGTACATTAGAAGGATATAGATAAAAAACCTCTGACAGCAAATCAGAGGCTTTTTTAATGCTATTGTTCATAATGTCCTTTACAGGCGACAATCAAAAGATTCTGATTGTCGTCGCCCATATAGACGAGGCGGTGGTTTTTGTCAATTCGGCGGCTCCATGCCTTGCGGTGTTTTATTCCTGGGAATAATCACGCCTTCTTCAAGTTCGCTCATGGACTGATCGAGCATTGCAAGATATTTTGCGTTATTTACGGATTTACGCAGAATGTTGTAGTGCTTTTCCGAGAGCATAACGACGTTTCTTTTATTCGGTCCGGTAACAATAACCGTTTCGTTTTCATTGACGACTTTGTCGCAGTAGTCTTTGAAGTTGTTGCGTATTTCAGTCGGTTTGGCGGCAATCATAATATCACTCCTTTCCAAAGCGTACATGTTTGTGTACGTATATATGTATTTTACGCTGTTATTATATGCAAGTCAATCTAAAAATAACATTCTGCCGCCAAATCCAGCTGAAGCTCTTTAACCGTCCTGCGTCTTGGGGAATTCCAAAGGGAAGGGAAATTCGCGTTTCCTTCGTCCTTGTAGGGGCGGATTCCATATCCGCCCATTTACTTCCCGTCAGCAGGATTTTCAGCCCGCACGCCGCCCGATAGAGTAATAGGACCTGCGGCTTGTGCCCCGCCGGGGTGATTTTTTTTGCATGCGAAGCTTGGGGACGCGCTCGCCCACGACAAAAACCCCTTGTCATAATACGACTTGCTCTTGCGATTAAACGCGTATATAATAAACGGCGTATAATTTTCGCGCGAAAACAGGGATAATATGTCGGAATTTGCCGGCGTCCCGAAGATATGACAGGCATAATGCGCCTGAAGCCGCTGCGCATGCGGCGGCGGGCTTTAATATGAAGGGGTGTTCTTGGTGGAGAAGAAGAAAGTGGCGGTGCTTTTCGGGGGCTGCTCGACCGAATATGAGGTTTCGCTTCAGTCGGCGTCTTCGGTGATCGAAAATATCGACCGTGAAAAGTACGAGGTCATTTTGATCGGCATAACGAAAGAGGGGCAGTGGCTTAAGTACGGCGGAGACATCCGGCGGATTGCGGACGATACATGGACGGAAGATGCGTCCTGCGTCCCGGCGATCCTGTCGCCGGACCGGCTGACGCACGGCTTTCTGGTGCTAGACGGCGGCGGCGTGACGCCCATTAGGGTCGATGCGGTTTTTCCCGTCCTGCACGGGAAGAACGGGGAGGACGGCACGGTGCAGGGGCTTATCGAGCTTGCGGGCATCCCGGTCGTCGGCTGCGGCACGCTCTCGTCGGCCGTCTGCATGGACAAGGACATTGCGCACCGGCTCGTCGCCGCTGCGGGGATCAGGGTTCCCGGCTGCGTCGTTTTGCACGCGCACGAGATGCAAGGCGTCCTCACGACGGTTGTTTCCATGGAATATCCGCTCTTTGTCAAGCCGGCCAACGCGGGTTCCTCCTTCGGCATCACGAAGGTGGCGGACCCCGGCGGCCTTCAAGATGCGGTGGAGGAGGCTTTCCGGCACGACGATAAGGTCGTCGTCGAGGAGGCCATACCCGGCTTCGAGGTCGGCTGCGCCGTTTTGGGCAACGGTAAGCTGACGATCGGGGAGGTCGACGAGATCGAGCTGTCCGACGGCTTTTTCGATTTTACGGAAAAATATACGCTGAAAACGTCAAAGATACATATGCCCGCGCGCATCGACCCGGCTGTTGCCGCGAAGGTCAAGGAGACGGCCGCCGCAATCTACAGGATTTTAGGCTGTATGGGCCTTGCGCGGGTGGACATGTTCTTAACGCCCGAAAACGAGATCGTGTTCAACGAGGTCAACACGATTCCCGGCTTTACGTCCCACAGCCGCTACCCGAATATGCTGGGAGGCGTCGGCATCAGCTTCGGGCAGATTGTGGACGAAGCCGTCGGGCTGGCGGTGCGCGGTTGAGGATGCTATCAAAAAAGTATCGGAGGCTTTCATGACGACGCTTGCAAAAAGACAATTTGCCGGGATCGACCGCTTCAGGCTGATCGCCGCCGTCCTTGTCGTGACGGTCCACACCTGGCCGCTTGCGGACATCAGCGCGGCGGGGGACTTTATCCTGACCCGGATACTTGCCCGGACGGCGGTGCCGTTCTTCTTCATGGCCTCCGGCTTCTTCCTGTTTCCGGAAACGGGCGGCCGGGGCAAGCCGGCGTCCTTTATTAAAAAAGCCGCCCTATTATACGCGGTCGCCATCCTTGTCTATCTGCCCGTCAACGTCTACGCGGGCACGCTGGCGGACTGGCGCTATTTGCCGAACCTGCTTTCGGACATTGTCTTCAACGGCACGTTTTATCATCTGTGGTATCTGCCGGCTGCCATTACCGGGGCCGCCGTCGTATGGCTGCTTTTAAAGAAGCTGAAACCGTCACGGGCGCTCGCGGTCTGTCTGGTTTTGTATGCCATAGGCCTGCTCGGCGACAGCTACTACGGCATAACGGAGCGCGTCCCGGCGCTTTCCGCCGCCTACGGGGCGCTGTTCTCGGTGTTTGACTATACGCGCAACGGCCTGTTTTTTGCGCCGGTTTTCTTTATGCTGGGCGCGCTCATCTCGCGCAGGGAAAAACTTCTGCCGCTTAAAACGAGCTTGATCGGGCTCGGCGCGTCGCTTGCTGTTATGCTGGCGGAGGGGCTGCTCCTGCGCCGCTTCGGATTTATGCGGCACGACAGCATGTACGTGCTGCTGCCCGTTTGCATGTATTTCCTGTTCGCATCGCTGCTGCACAGGGAAGGGAAGAGCAAAAAAAGCCTGCGCGACGTGTCCATGCTCGTTTACCTGCTCCATCCGGCGGCTATCGTTGCTGTGCGCGGCTTTGCCGGCGCATTTGGCCTTGAGGGCCTTTTGGTCGTAAACAACGCGGTCCACTTCCTGACCGTTCTGGCTTGCGCCTTTGCCGCCGCGCTCGTTGTGACGGCGCTTTTAGGCCGGATACGCAAAACGGGCAGAGGGCCAACGCGCACGGGCCGTGCGTGGTGCGAGATCAGCGCCGCAAACATCAGGCACAACGTGGAAACGCTGCGCAGCATACTGCCGGAAAACTGCGCCGTCATGGCCGTCGTGAAGGCGGAAGCCTACGGCCACGGCGCTGCGGCGGTGGCGCGGAACTTAAACAGCCTCGGCGTCCGGAACTTTGCCGTCGCCGCGCTCGACGAGGGCATCCGCCTGCGCAAAAGCGGCGTTGCGGGAGACATACTCGTTTTAGGGTACACCGACCCGGCGCGCGCGCGCGACCTGCACCGGTACCGCCTGACCCAGACGGTGCTGGACGCGTCTTACGCCGAAGCGCTCGACGGCTTCGGCAGGCCGCTGTCGGTCCACATTAAGATCAACACCGGCATGAACCGCCTCGGGGAAGCGTCCTCGAACGTAACAGGCACGGCTGCTGTATTCCATATGAAGAACCTGCGCGTTGACGGCATCTATACGCATCTGTCGGTATCCGACAGCAGGGAAGACGGCGACGCCGCCTTCACAAAGCTTCAGATCGAGCGGTTTTACAGTCTGCTCGAAGCGCTTGAAGCCGAGGGCGTCGGTATCCCGAAGCTTCATATCCAAAGCACCTACGGCGTCCTCAACTACCCGGCGCTCAAATGCGATTACGCAAGGGTCGGCCTGGGCATTTACGGCGTCCTGAGCAGGCTCGGAGACGAGACCGTTATATCCCCGGACTTTAAGCCGGTCCTGTCGCTGAAAGCGCGGGTCGCCCTCGTCCGGACGGTCGAAAAGGGCGAAGACGTGAGCTACGGACGGGAATTCACCGCGTCAAAAACATCGAAGATCGCAGTCGCCGCTATCGGCTTTGCCGACGGCGTCCCGCGCAGCCTGTCGTCCGGGAAGGGGAGCGTGCTCATAAAAGGCCGCCGCGCGCCAATTGCGGGCCGCGTCTGCATGGATCAGCTGATGGTCGACGTCACGGACATCCCGGACGTCAAACGGGGCGACGTCGTCACACTCATCGGAACGGACGGCGGCGAGACGCGCCGCGCGGAGGACGTGGCGGAAGAGGCCGGCACTATAACGAACGAGCTTTTGAGCCGCCTGGGCGCCCGCCTGGAACGCATTTTTATACAGGAGGGGTGATCCTTCGATGCGCCCCTGCACAAAACCCCGCGCAGCGCGCGGGGCTTTTTTGCGTTATTAGATGTGAGGGGGCAAGTATTGCATCCGGAAAGGAAGCGTCACAGCACGTCGGCGCTTTCTATGACCTTCAGCCCCGCAGCAACGGCGGCCTCAAGCAGTTGCCTGTTTTTTTCGTTCGTTTCACCGTACCGGCTTAAGCAGTTAATCACGGTTTCGCAGGCTTCCAGAAGTTTCAGTGCGCTTTGAAAGACAGAGTCCGTGATCCGCTCAAAGCTTTTTTCGGAAAACACGTCGACTGCCAGATCCTGCGCGACCTGAAAGTCGATATCGTTTTCATGGAGGATGCCCGTCATAAACGGTATCCGCTTTTTCTGAAGCGTACGGTATTCCGCGATGCCCGTTCCGCCGCCGGCGATCACAAAGACCTTCGCAGCGCCCTCTGGCCGCGCCATCTCAAGGCTGCCGAACAGGGGATTATAGCTGCCGTTGGTCAATTCGTAAAGCTCGGCAATGAGCGCCCTCTTAAATATATCCTGCGGCTTGCCATAGTGCGATATATATTCGCCCTTTACGCACATGACAAAATCCGATACCTTTTGCGCCATGTCGAGCTCGTGCAGCGACATGATGACCGCGATATGACGCTCCTCCGCCATGCGCCGCAGGATATCGAGAAGCTCGAGCTCATAGCGCACGTCCAAAAAGGAAGTGGGCTCGTCGAGCACGATGATCTCCGGCTCCTGGCAGATCGCGTGCGCGAGTAGGACCCGCTGCCGCTGCCCGTCGCTGATCTCGGTGAAATCACGCTCCCGCAGCTCCAGCGCGTTTACAAGCGCCATGGCGTCGCGGATATGGGATTTGTCCTGCTTTGATAATATGCCGAGCCTGCCCGTATACGGATACCGGCCCGTCGCCACGACGTCCTCGCAGGTCATAAGCTCCGTTTTGAGCTTTTCGGTGAGGACGACGGATACTTTAAAGGATAAATCCCTGTTGCTCATATCGCTTGTGGCGCGGCCGGCGATATAAACCGTGCCGCAGATGCTTTTTAAGTACTTCGCGATACTCTTTAATATCGTTGATTTTCCCGAACCGTTCGGGCCGATCAGCGTCAGGATTTCGCCCTTGTTCAGGCTTATTTCGATATCCCTGATCAGCGGCCTGCCGTTGTAGCCGACCGTCAGCTGTTTTGTATAAAAGAAGTAATCCATAATCAGCCCCGCACCTTCTTCCGGATCAAAACGGCGATCACGACGGGCGCGCCGAATACGGAGCTCACGGAGCTAACGCTCAGCTCGGTGGGCGCGAAGATCGTCCGCGTGATGAGGTCGCAGCCCAGGCAGAAAATAGCGCCGCCCAGAAAGCATACGGGAATGACGATGAGCGGCCTGGAGGTTTTCAGGAAGGATTTAACGAGATGCGGGACCGCCACGCCGACAAAGGAGATCGGTCCGGCAAATGCGGTCACGCAAGCGCACAGCACGCTGGACAGCAGCACTAAAAAGACGCGGAAAGCCTTGATATTGACGCCCATGTTCTGTGCGTAGCTCTCGCCCAGCTGATAAGCGCCGATCGGCTTCGACATTAAAAAGACGATAACGGAAGTCAGCAGGACCACCGCCGCCATTACGCGCACGTCCTCCCATGAGATGCCGGAGAAGTTCCCCCGGGACCAGTTGTGCAGGTTTACGATGCTCGCGTCGTCGGCGAAGGTGATAATAAAATCCGTGATCGCCGAGCATATGTAGCCGATCATCACGCCGCTGACGATCAAAATAGAGGCGCGGCGGACGGCTCTGGCGATCAGCAGTACAAACCCCATGGCGACCATGGCGCCGGCAAACGCCGCCGCGATCATAGCGGCGGAGCCGACCGTTTTGTACTGGCTGAGCACCAGCACCATGACGATGGCCACCGCCAGCTTTGCACCCGACGAGATGCCCAGCACATATGGGCCGGCAATGGGATTGTTGAAAAACGTCTGCAGCAGAAAGCCGGACAGCGCCAGCGCGCCGCCTAAAATGACGCACGCCGTCATCCGGGGCAGCCGGATCTTCCAGATGATGCCGTATTCCGTTTCGCTTCCGCCCTGATTAAATAGAATCCGGATAATATCCTGGAACCTGACGTTTACGCTGCCCAGGTTGATATTCAAAAAAACCAGTAAGATGAAAAGGACGGCGAGCGCCGCGAGCGTGACGGCGTACCGCGTATGCCTTTTTGACCGTTCTCTTTCTATTCTCATTTGCTTCTTCTCCGCTGCTGTTTTTTTACGCCGTTATTGCAGCTTGTACATGAAATTGAGCTCCGCGAGGGTCCTGTCGTCCTCCGTCAGCATCCGGCGGATATCTGAGATCATAAGCCCCAGCTGCGTCGTTTCCTGATACAGGTTTTTGCCGGTGCACCAGACGTTGCCGGTTTGGACAGCCTTGAAATCCGCCAGCAGCGCGCTCTTACCGAGCAGCTCCTCGATAGAAGTCAACTCGCCGTCGATGGTGCTGTTGTATATGATGAAATCGGCTTTCTTGGCCGCCGCGTAAAACGACTCCATCTCAAGCGTCACGGTACTCGTGGCTTTTTCCGGGTCGCCCAGGTTTTCAAATATGTAGTTGCCGCCGGCCAGCTCGATCATTTTTGTAACGTAGTCGCCCGATTTTCTGGCAACCACATAGCCGGAGGAGCTGATATAGAAAAACGCCACCGATTTATTTGTGTTTTCCTGCCCGGCGGTTTCCGTCAGATAGGCGGCCTGCGCGTCAAAAAGTTTTTCGGCCGCGTCTTCCTTTCCCACGAGCGCGGCGTACAGCTTGATCCATTCGGTGCGCCCGAGCGGATGGGTTTCGAAGCTCGACTGGTCCGTCAGCACCGGAATCCCCACATCCTCGAGTTTTTCCTTAACCTCCGGGACGTGGTTGATCATTGTGGATTCAATCGCGAGGCTGCAGCCGCTGGACATGATCAGCTCATAGTCCGGCACGCTGTATTTTCCCGCGTAGAGGATGTCGCCGGCCGCCATCGCCGCCTTTGCGTTATCGATATACCAGTAATCGGCTTTCGTGCCGGACAGGCGTATATGGTCCAGCGCGTCCAGCGCGTCGAATAGACACATCGCCGAGGTGGCCACGAGATAGATGCTCTCGACAGGCTGATACAGGACCGTGATGTCCGCGTCGATGCCCTCCGGCGCCTTGAGCCCTTCGGGCACCGTTAGAAACCGCGTGCCGTCGGATATCGTTATCAGGGCGTAACCGCCGCTGTAATAATCGACGCTGAAATTTTCCGCGTACTGCAAAGGCATGGTGCGCTCCGGCTGCCAGCCGTTTCCGAGCCCTTTTTCCCGCCGGCCGGTATCCGCGCAGCCCGACAGCGCCGAAAATACCATTATTACGCATAAAGCTATAAGCGCGTATCGCTTTTTTCTAATGTGTTTCAGCCCTGTTTTCACTGTGCCGCCTCATGTTTGCCCGCTCGTTTTTTAACTGCAATGACGATTAAAAACACGGCTGCCAGCACGACGAGCCCGGACGCCGCCGCGGCTGCTATCCCAAGCGGTGGCAGGGCGGACGCGCCGCTGTCAAGCGGCTTAAGCGTGGCGGAATCGAGATATATCGTATAGTCGATATCGTGGGGCTGGCTCATTGCCACGGTCTGAGCGGTGACCGCTATATCCTTATCGAGCGTGACGGGAATTTCAAACGCTGTGTTCCCGTCTGTGCTGACGGGATAATAGTACGTCCCGTCTATGAGCATGTACGTGTAGTAGGGGCTGCTCCATATGATGACGGCTGTCGCCGCGCCGTCCGTGACCGTCAGCTCCGCCGGGGATTCTATCTGCGCCCGGCCCGAGCCGCCCGACAGCGCCGCGTCTATAAAATACCGCCCGTCCGCCGGCATTCCCGCAGCCGCCGCCCTTAAAGGCTGCGTCACTAAAAATAATAATACAAGCATGATAAACAAACCGATTTTTTTCATCGTAACACCTCGCTTGCCGTAAACCGGAAAGCGCGGGGGGATCCCGCGCTGTTTTCTTTTCTTGCCGCTACTGTGCAGTAAAGGCGTCCTCGGGTATCAGATCGGACTGGAACACCAACACCCTGTCGTACCATTTTTCCTTTCGGATGCTCCATGCGGCGCAGTCGGTATCCTGGTCGAGCGCGGCTACCGGGACTTCGTATGTATACAGGCCTTCGTCGTTTTCCACGAAATAGACGCATTTGTCGTCCGTGTCGGCAAGCGCCTGCTCGCCCGTTCCCATATACAGCTTCAGATAACCGTCTCCGCTGAGCGTCAAAACAGCAGACATGCCGCCGCCTTCTACGGTGAGCTGCGCGTCGACGATGCGGAACATAGAGGAACTGGAAGACACCTCGATCGCGTACGTCCCGTCCTTTATCTGACTGCCGTAAATGGGCGAAGGCTCCGCGCTCTCTATGGGGGCGGGTTCCGCGCTCACAGCGGGGGAGGGCGTTTCGCTTGCGGCCGGAACGGTTTCTGTTCCGCAGCCTGTGAACAACAGGCAGACCAGTATGGCCCATAAAAGTGAAATCAATATTTTTCTCATTTTATTATTCTCCTAAACGCATGTGTACACATGTGCCCTTTTTTATCAGGACGCGTCGCTTAGACTGCAGACAAAGGCATCAAAGATGCCTTTGTCTGCTTGTTCTCGCGCTGAAATGCTTGCGAAGTAATGCTTTTTTAGCCTGCTAATGCTTCAGCCGTGTGTTCGACGTATATTTCCTGAATGCCCGCATACTGTCCAAGGCCCTGAAGGACGCATTCGACCTCGTAGCCGGCGGCCTCAAACGCTGATTTCCAGGAATCCTCCTCGTCGCCCGCCATGTCGTTGTTGGCGTGATCGCCCGCGACGACCATCAGCGGCAGCAGCACGACTTTACTCGCGCCGGACTCGGCGACGCATTCAAGCATATCCTCCAGAGAGGGCTCGGCCTCGACCGTACCGATGAAATAGTTGTTATAGCCCGCGTCGCTGATAAACTGCTGGAGCGTGGCGTAGGTGGCGTTGGATTCGTGCTCGGTGCCGTGGCCCATGAACACAATCGCCGTGCCGTCGACGGCGTATTCTGATGTTTCCTCTGTGATGATGGAAACGACCGCTTCATAGTCGGCGTCCGAGGTCAGAAGCGGCGCGCCCAGCTTAAAGCTCTCAAACTGGCTGGCGTAGGGCATGATCTCCGCGATGACGTCGTCATACTCGAAGCCTTTCATGACATGCGTGGGCTGGACGACGAGCTCCTTTACGCCGTCGGCAATCAGGCGGTCCATGGCCTCCGTCACGTTGTCGATTTCAATGCCGTCGCGCTCGGAGAGGACGTCGATGATGATCTGGCTGGTAAAGGCGCGGCGCACCTCGTATTCGGGATAGGCCGCCTGCAGCGCTGATTCGATACCGCCGATGGTCACCTCGCGGCTGTCGTTGTAGCTGGTGCCGAAGCTGACCGCCAGCAGAACCTTTTCCGCCGGGCTGATCGCGTCGCCCGCGTGCTCAACGTACATTTCCTGAATGCCCGCGTACTGTCCGAGGCCCTGCAGGACGCATTCAACCTCGTAGCCGGCGGCTTCGAACGCGGTTTTCCAGGAATCCTCCTCGTCGCCCGCCATGTCGTTGTTGGCGTGGTCGCCCGCGACGACCATGAGCGGCAGCAGCACGACCTTGCCCGCGCCGGACTCGGCGACGCATTCAAGCATGTCCTCCAGAGAGGGCTCGGCCTCGACCGTACCGATGAAGTAGTTGTCATAGCCCACGCTCACAAGGCGTTTTTGGAGTCTGGCATAAGTGGCGTTGGATTCGTGTTCGGTGCCGTGACCCATGAACACGATCGCCGTGCCGTCGACGGCGTATTCTGCTGTTTCCGTCGTGATGACGGAAACGACGCCGTCATAGTCGGCGTCCGAGGTGAGAAGCGGCGCACCGACCTTGAAGCTTTCGAATTGGCTGGCGTAGGGCATGATCTCCGCGATGACGTCGTCATATTCGAAGCCTTTCATGACATGTGTGGGCTGGACGACGACTTCCTTGACGCCGTCAGCAATCAGGCGGTCCATAGCCTCCGTCACGTTGTCGATCTCAAGACCGTCGCGCTCTGCGAGGATGTCAATGATGATCTGGCTGGTGAAGGCGCGGCGCACCTCGTATTCGGGATAGGCCGTCTGCAGCGCCGTCTCGACCGCGCCGATGGTCACGTCGCGGCTGTCGTTGTAGCTGGTGCCGAAGCTGACCGCCAGCAGGACCTTTTCCGCCGCGCTTTCCGCCGCCGTGCTTTCTTCCGGTTCCGCACTGTCCGCCGGAGCAGCGCTTTCGGCGTCCGGCTCGGCGCTCTCGCCCGACGTGCTTTCGGTTTTCTCGGCGCAG
Organism: uncultured Sporobacter sp.; assembly: GCA_963663605.2. Lineage (GTDB taxonomy): Bacteria > Bacillota > Clostridia > Oscillospirales > Oscillospiraceae > Sporobacter. The sequence goes on along the minus strand of CAXXVF010000002.1, from coordinate 881,458 downwards.
CCGGCAAACGCAGACAGGCACATCAATACAGCAAGCAGCACGGCTGTAATCGTCTTAATCTTCTTTTTCATTATGTATTCTCCTTTTTGTTGATTTGGTGTTTTTCCTAGCTGCTGGTGGGTAACCTGACGTGAAAAATATCGCTGGCAAACCGTCCGAAAACGACAAAAAACGTCTGCAAAACTTGCAGACGTCAGTCAGATACGAACATAAAGCCGGCACACCGGCACACTTTAAAATATAAATAAATAAAGCAGGGCGCGCTGGATTATACTCGTGACCCCGGAAGTCCGCAGGGCTGCACTTATCGCGGGAAACAGGCAAGTATTCTGGCTTATCGCCCGCGTTTTAAAAACACAAGCTTCGGCGCCTTCCCGGAATCACTTCCAGTGGCATCTGCCAAAGCATCAGGCGAAACACAGCAACGGCCTTGCGTGGGATTCACACCCATCTTCCATAACCTGTTCCTGATATTAAACTTGGGCTGAGTATAGCACCATGCGGATTTATTGTCAATATAGCAGCTGCCTTGGGCATGTGCGTCTTTTGCGCCCAAAAAAGCAATATTTTAACACGATGCCGCCCCCGTAAGTGGGGGCGCATTTGTTTTTGTCTTAATCCGGGCGTTTTTAGCGATTTAGCGCATTACGGCGCGCCATTTTCCACACGGACTGCATTGCGGCGCAAAAAAACTGTTTTTTTGTCCAAAAACAATAAAAAAATGGAAAAATTCTTTCAAATACCCCTTGCAATTTTCCTATGATGCCTTTATAATAAACCACATAAGTGGGGAATAGTGGTGTAATGTGCACCACAATCCCATAAAAATATGAAAGGTGGGGATGAGATGACCGGTATCTATCAGCACAGCCTGGATGCCAAAGGGCGTCTTGCAATCCCTGCCAAACTTAGAGACGAACTCGGTTCAACGTTCTTTGTGACACTGTCCATGGAGAAGTGCCTCACGGCCTATTCCTCGGAGAGCTGGGACGCGCTCATGGATAAGATCAAAGCCATGCCGAAAGTCAAACAGACCAAGATGCGCCCGCTGTTTTCGCACGCAGCCAAATGCGAGCTGGACGGACAGGGGCGCATCCTCCTGCCGCAAAACCTCCGGGATTTTGCAGGGCTGACAAAAGACGTCACCGTCGTCGGTTCCGGCGAGACAGCGGAGTTCTGGGACAGCGCGGCCTGGACCGAGATCGACGCGATCGAAACGACGCCGGAGAACATCGCAGACGTCTTTATGGAGCTTGATTTCTGATGGAGCACATTCCCGTTCTCCTAAAGGAATGCATCGACGGGCTCGCTATAAAACCCGGCGGCATCTACGTAGACGGCACGCTGGGGCGCGGCAGCCACGCGCTGGAGATCGCCAAACGGCTTGACGGCGGAAGGCTCGTCGGCATCGACGCGGATGCCGCCGCGATCGCCGGGGCAGGGGAGGCCCTGAAGCCCTACGGGGATAAAACGACGCTGGTGCGCGCAAACTTCAGGAACGTCGGGGCGGTGCTGGACGAACTCGGTGTCGATAAAGTCGACGGAATGCTGTTCGACCTCGGCGTATCTTCGCCACAGCTGGACAACGCAGAAAGAGGCTTTTCATATATGACGGACGCGCCGCTGGATATGCGGATGGACGACCGGGCGGCGCTTAGCGCCTATGAGATTGTCAACACCTGGCCGGAGAACGAAATCAAACGGATACTTCGCGACTGGGGCGAAGAGCGCTATGCCGCTTCGATAGCGTCGCGGATCGCAAAAAGACGGTCACAGGAAAAAATCAAAACGACATTCGAACTCGTCGATATCATCCGGGCGGCGATGCCGGCCAAGGCGCTGCGGGAAAAACAGCACCCGGCCAAAAGGAGCTTCCAGGCCATCCGGATCGCCGTCAACGACGAGCTGGGCGCTATTGAGGATATGCTCCGAGCGGCGCCGGACAGACTTGCTCCCAAAGGACGGCTTTGTGTCATCAGCTTTCATTCCCTGGAGGACAGGCTCGTTAAGAACGCGATTGCCGGTCGTGAAAAGGGCTGCACATGCCCGCCGGATTTCCCGGTCTGTGTCTGCGGATTCGTACCCACATTGAGATCCATCACCAGAAAACCGATAAGGCCCGGAGAAAAAGAGACGGCGGAAAACCCGAGGGCCAGAAGCGCCAGACTGCGGATAGCTGAACACCTATAGAAAGGAAAGATCAAAATGGCAGCAAAAACAGCGAGAGTCAGATATGCTTCGCGTGCCGCCGTTTACGGCAGCAACGCTTATGACCTGAGCAGGATCGGAGATCTTCCTTTAAGAGAGGCCGCTCCGGAGAAACAACCTGCACAAAAGCCCGCTGCCCGTCCCGAATCCAGGCCCGCGTCCCGGCAGGCCCAAAAAGCACAGAGGTATTATGGGGTATCCCTGTTTGCCGTTGCGGGCTTTGCCGTTGTAGCGGTTTTGATGGTGTTTGTCGTGTTGGCGCATGTCCGGTTTAATGAGATTTCTGCGGAAACCGTCGCGCTTCAGGCGCAGATGGAGGAGCTGACCGAACAGGAGAGAAAGCTTCAGATCACCTATGAAGATATTTTTGATGTCAACGAAGTCGAATCGTATGCCACGAACGTATTGGGAATGACGAAACCCGGTCAGGATCAGATCGCCGTGATTTCTGCCGAGAGTCAGGATAAAGCCGTCATCGTCGAAAACAGCGGGGACGGTTCGGACACGAACGAAAACATGGCGTCGTTTTTAGCCTCGCTGGTGTCATATTTCAAACAAACGCCATAATATAATGCTTATTGAAGCAGCGGCCGTTTTACAGGAAACGAGTTGACAGGCTATGCATAAACAGTATATTATCAGGCGATTGTCCAGCGCTGCCGTTAAGGTCTGCGCGAAAGCCTGCGCGGATTAAGGGGATCGAAATGGCTTCTCAAACAGACGGCGGAAAAACAAAAGATAAACATGTAAACCGAAGGCCCAACAAAACGATACTTCGCCGTACACTCATTTTGATGACCGTGTGCGGTATCGTTGCATTTGTTGTGCTGGCCGTCAAGCTGTACGACATACAGATCAACAAGCATGAGCTGTATGAGATGCAGGCGCTGGAGAATCAAACGAGAGAAACCGTCGTGACCGCATCGCGCGGAACGGTTTACGATACGAACGGAAAAGTGCTCGCTATGAGCGCTTCCGTCGAAACAGTGTACATAGCGCCGTATGAAACGGATTTATATGAAGAGGATAAAGACCTCATAGCGGACGGACTGTCCGAGCTGCTGGACGTCGACCGCGACAGCATACTCAAAAAAATGGAGGACACGGACTCCTGGTATAAGACGATCAAGACGAAGATCGAAAGCGACCTGTCCCAAGAGGTCCGCCTGTTTATAGAGGAAAACGACCTTAAGAGCGTTCATCTGGAGACGGACACGAAACGGTACTATCCATACAGCAGCCTGGCCTGCCATGTGATCGGTTTCGTCGGAGACGACAATTATGGCCTGGAAGGGCTTGAGCTTCTGTATAATTCCTATCTGGAGGGCACGGACGGCCGGATCGTCCGGCTTAAAAACGCCAAGGGCACGGATATGCTGTTTTCGGATTTCGAGGATTTTTATGACGCCGAAGACGGCGACGACGTTACGCTGACGATCGATTCATCCATCCAGTTTTATGTCGAAAAGTACTTAGCGCAGGCGATCGAGGATTACGACGTCCAAAACGGCGGCGCGTGTCTCGTCCTGCAGCCTGAGACGGGTGAAATACTGGCCCTGGCCAGTTACGGCGGATACGACCTCAACAATTACCTGCAATTGAGCGACGAGGCGCAGGAAAAACTCGACCTGTTAACGGATGAGGAAGAATATAAAGAAGCTTACAAGCTGGCGCTTCTGGAACAGCAGCGGAATAAAGCTATTTCCGATACATACGAGCCCGGCTCGGTGTTTAAAATAATAACCTGCGCAATGGCCCTAGACGAAAATGTCGTGAGTTTGGACGATACGTTTTACTGCGGCGGCTCGATGGAGGTGCTGGGGCGTACGATTCCTTTGAAATGCTGGAAATCGGCCGGGCACGGCACACAGACGCTCACGGAGGCGATGCAGCACTCGTGCAACGTGGCGCTTGTCACCATCGGGCTGCGCGTCGGCGCCGCGACGTTTTATGATTATATAGACGCGTTCGGATTTTTTGAAAAAACGGGCATTGACATGCCTGGTGAAAGCGGACCGATCTGGTGGGACGAGAGCGTTTTTGAGGATCCAAAAAATCTGTCGCAGCTGGCTGCGGCTTCGTTCGGCCAGACATTTAACATCACGCCTATCCAGATGATCACGGCGGTTTCGTCCGTCGTAAACGGCGGGAACCTCATGCAGCCGTACGTCGTCAAACAGATCTCTGACGATGAAGGGAACGTCGTCATGCAAAACGAACCCGAAACGGTCCGCCAGGTCATCAGCGCCGATACGTCTGAGAAAATGTGCGAGATCCTGCGCGCTGTGGTCTGCGAGCCGGGCGGGACCGGTAAAAACGCCTACGTGGCCGGCTATAATATCGGCGGCAAAACGGGCACGTCGGAAAAGACCTCGCAGGGCGTGGCGCAGGGCGAAGACGCGCCGGAGGAATATATCGTCTCGTTTTGCGGCGTCGCGCCGACGGACGACCCGCAGGTCGTCATCCTCCTGCTTTTGGACAGCCCGAGCAGCGAATCGGGCATTTACATAAGCGGCGGCAACATGGCCGCGCCGGTCGTCGGGCACATCCTGTCCGAAGTGCTGCCGTATCTCGGCATTCAGCCGGAATATACGGAGGAAGAGCTGGAAACACTGGACGTTACCGTGCCGAAGCTCATTGGTATGACGGTGGATGAAGCCACGCAGGCGCTGGAAAAACTGGGGCTGACCGTCCGCCTCATCGGAGACGAGGAGCGCATCACCGACCAGCTACCGGCATTAAACGCCGCCGTCGCGCCGAACAGCCAGGTTATACTGTACGCGGGCGGGGAGAAATCGACCGATATGGTGACGGTGCCCGAACTTTACGGCAAGAGTTATCAGGATGCGAAAAGGGCGCTGGAAAACGCGGGCCTGTTCATCAAGTCGGGCGGCACGCTGTCGACGTCGCCGACCTCCGTCGTTAACGCACAGTCGGTAGAAGGCGCCACGCAGGTCCCGATGGGAACGATCATTGAAGTCACGCTCGTAGACGGCAGCATTCTCGGATATTACTAGGCGTACATACATGAAGCATCGGACGCCTGATTATATATAGGAAGAAAAGTTCCAAAAAAATGCAAAAGCGGACCGGGGGGTAAGCCATGAAGCTTGCTGATTTGCTCAAAGGAATACAAATAAAGGAATCAAGCGCGGACCCGGCGCTTGAGATCAAAGGCGTCAGCTATGATTCAAGGAAGACTGCCGAAGGCGACCTTTTCGTCGCCGTCAGGGGTTACGAAACGGACGGACACAAATACATCGGCGCGGCGGTGAAAAACGGCGCTGCATGCGTTCTTTGTGAAGAAAAACCGGCCGGGGATATCCCGTATGTCCTGACCGGCGATACCCGGCGCGCGCTGGCCGTGGTTTCCGCCAACTGGTTTGACGACCCGGCGTTAAAGCTTAAGCTCGTCGGCGTGACCGGCACCAACGGCAAAACGACGACGACGACGCTTATTAAAACTATGATAGAAAAATGCTCGGGCGAAAAAGTCGGGCTTATCGGAACGAACAGCATCGAATTCGGCGGCAGGGTCATGGAAGCTTCCCGGACGACGCCGGAATCGTACGATTTGCAGAAAATGCTGCGCGAGATGGTCGACGACGGCTGTAAATGGGCCGTCATGGAAGTCAGCTCACACGCGCTTATGCTCGAGCGCGTACACGGCCTGCGCTTTTCGGCCGCCGTCTTTACGAACCTGACGCACGAGCACCTTGATTTTCATAAAACGATGGACGCGTATGCCGCCGCCAAGGCGCGTATATTCGCGCAGTCCGACAATGCCGTCATCAATTTGGACGACGATTACGCAAAAATTATGACAGATGCGGCCGAATGCCCGGTCACGACGTTTTCGGCTGAAAACGACGCGGCCGACCTTGTGGCCAAACGCATACGCGTCTTCTCAGACCGGGTGGAATTCTGCGCGCTGACAATGGAGAAGCTGCAGAAGATCGAGCTCGGCATCCCGGCCATGTTCACCGTCTATAACGCGCTCGCGGCTGCCGCGGCGGGGCTGGCGCTCGGCTTTGAGATAGAGGATATAGCCGCTGCGCTGGGCAGCTGCGGCGGCATTAAGGGCCGGATAGAGGTCGTGCCGACGGACCGCGATTTCACCGTGATCATCGACTACGCGCACAAACCTTATGCGCTTGAAAACATTATCCGTACCTTCAAAGAGCTGGAATCGGGGCGCGTCGTGACGCTTTTTGGCTGCGGCGGCGACCGGGACAAGGCCAAAAGGCCGCTCATGGGAAAAATCGCGGCGGAGCTTTCCGATTTTGTCATCGTGACGTCCGACAATCCGAGGACAGAGGCGCCGGGCAAAATCATAGAGGATATATTGGCGGGCATGCAGGGGACGAAAACGCCATATATTGTCATAGAGAACAGGAAAGAGGCCATCGGATGGGCGCTTAAAAACGCGCGCGCAAACGATATTATTATCTTAGCGGGGAAGGGACACGAGACATATCAGATCGTCGGGAAGGAAAAATTCCCTTTCGATGAACGGGAGATTGTCGGTGCGTTTTTGTCCGCTGAATAAATAATGAGGCGCGCTGCTTAAACCGGAGCTGCCGGCAAAACGCGCGGGATAATAGATTTGAGAGGGAACTTTATGTTTTTGAGGCTTTTGTCAGCGTTCCTGCTATCGCTTGGCGCTACGGCCATAGCGGGGCTTGTTCTGGTGCCGCTGCTGAGAAAAAAGAAGGCCGGACAATCCATACGCAAGGACGGGCCGGTCTGGCACCGAAGCAAGCAGGGGACGCCGACGATGGGCGGCCTGATGTTCATTATCGGCATTACCGCCGCATGCCTCGTCATCGGATTCGACGAGATGCGCCGCGGCGAATTCGGGCATATATACGTTCTGGCGTTCGCGCTGATTTTTGGCTTCATCGGTTTTCTGGACGACTACCAGAAGCTCGTCAAGAAGCGAAACCTCGGCCTGACCGCGCTGCAGAAAATCCTGCTTCAGACAGCGGCGGCCATCGTGTTTGTGCTTCTGATGCGTCTGACCGGTTATTTGACACCCAACCTTTATATACCGTTTTTCAATACCACCATACCGATTTCAGAACCGGCCTACTTCATACTGGCGGCAGTAATAATAGTTGGCACCGTCAACGCGGTTAATATAACGGACGGTGTGGACGGGCTCGTGACCGGCGTGTCCGTGCCGGTCGCCGTGTGCTATATGGCTGTGGCGTTTGTTTGGGGGTATGTAACCCTGGACATATTCGCGGCGGCGTTGTGCGGCGGGCTGATCGGTTTTTTGTTATTCAACTTCCATCCCGCGCGGGTATTCATGGGCGATACCGGCTCGCTGTTTTTAGGCGGCGCCGTATGCGCGATGGCGTTTGCGCTGGATATACCGCTTATTCTGATACCGCTCGGTATTATTTACATTGTAGAAACGCTCTCGGATATCATTCAGATCGTATATTTCAAGCTGACAAAAGGTAAAAGGGCATTCAAAATGGCGCCGCTGCATCACCATTTGGAGATGTGCGGCTGGAGCGAATACAAGCTGTTTTTTGTGTTCACGTTTATTTCGGCGGTATTCGCGGTAATTTCGTTTTTTTCGGTCAGTTCAAGGTTTGGCATTTAATACGCAGGGGTTTCTCGCCGGAGAAAGGGAAGCAGTATGAAAACATATCAGGCCGGTCTGGCAGCTACGGCAGTCGGAACACAAAGACTCGATATCGGAACAAGGCAGCTGGGCGATTACCGGGCGGAAAAAGCCAGTAAGAGGGCCAGCGTCGATCTGCCGTTTTTATCGCTGACGCTGTTGCTTTTAACCATCGGCGTCGTCATGGTCCTGTCGGCGAGCTTCGCGCGCTCATACTATACGTCCGGCGACCCGATGCAATATTTTTCCTCCCAGACGGTCTATGCCGTGACCGGCGTCGTGCTGATGCTGGTCGTTTCACGGATCCGGCTGTCCGTTTATATGCGTATGGCGCTGCCGATATTCATCATTGCGCTGCTGCTTTTAGCCGCCGTGCCGTTTGTCGGAGAGGTGCGCAACGGGGCGCGCCGCTGGCTGTCTCTGGGGTTTACGACGTTTCAGCCGTCGGAGATCGTCAAGCTCGCGGAGGTATTGCTGTTTGCGAATATGATCTGCGTTTATAAAGACAAAATGAAGACGTTCAAGTTCGGCGTCGCGCCGTTCGTGCTCGTCGTCGTGCTCGTCGTCGGCCTCTTGTATCTGGAGCCGCATCTGTCGGCCTCCGTTATCGTTGTCATGATCGCCGGGATCATGATGTTCGCCGGCGGGACGCGCATGCGCTGGTTCGCCGTGGCGCTTATATTAATAGCGGCCGTTGCGTATGTGACGCTGACGCAGCTGGATTACGCCGCAGAACGCGTGACGGCCTGGCAGCATCCGGAGGAGGACCCGGGCGACAACGGTTATCAGATCCTGCAGTCGCTGTACGCGATCGGTTCCGGCGGACTTTTCGGCCTCGGCCTGGGGCAGAGCCGGCAGAAGTACCTGTATCTGCCCGAGGAGCACAACGACTACATATTCTCCGTCGTGTGCGAGGAGCTGGGTTATATCGGGGCCGTGCTCATACTGATGCTGTTCGCGCTACTCATAATCCGCGGGTTCTGGCTGGCGCTCCACGCGAAGGACCGGTTCAGTTCGCTTGTCGTAACGGGACTGACGAGCCTTTTGGCGCTCCAGGTTTTTTTGAATGTTGCCGTCGTGACGAACCTGCTGCCGTCAACGGGCATTTCGCTGCCGTTTTTCAGCGCCGGCGGGACGGCGCTTTGGATACAGCTGGTCGAGATGGGGATTATACTGTCCGTCTCGCGGGATATACCTATAGCAAAAGCGGGGTAGCCCATATTCGCCGCATCTGATATAATTGCCTGGGAGGCAAAACCATGAAGATACTATTCACATGCGGCGGAACGGCCGGACATATAAATCCGGCGCTGGCTCTGGCGGATGCATTCCGGCGATACCTGCCGGACGCGGAAATGCTCTTTATCGGTTCGGGCAGGCGCATGGAGAAAAAGCTTATCCCGGAAGCCGGTTATACGCTTAAAAACATCCGTGTCAGCGGTATAGAACGAAGCATACGGCCTAAAAATATCATTCGGAACATAAAAACAGTATCCGGCCTCGCGAAAGCCGGCGCGCAGGCGTCCGGTATAATTGAAGCTTTCAAGCCGGATGTCGCAATCGGCACCGGCGGATATGTGTGTTATCCGGTGCTCAAAACGGCGGTGCGCATGGGCCTGCCGACATTTATCCATGAATCCAACGCCGTGCCCGGCCTGACAACGAAGCTGCTGTCGGGGATCGTGGACAAGGTGCTTGTGGCGTTTCCCGATACCGAGGGCCTGTACCGCGAGCCCGAAAAAGTCGTTTTTACCGGGACGCCGATACGGGGCGATTTCCATCTATGGGACAAGGACACGGCGCGCATGATGCTCGGCATCGACGGACGGCCGCTCGTCGTATCCTTCTGGGGATCACTCGGCGCGGAGCATATGAACGAAATTGCGGCCGATTTCATCCGGTTCAATCTGGAAAGCAAGCTGTTCAATCATATACACGCCACCGGCATAAGTCCGGAAACGACGGCGCAGATGAAAAAAAAGATCAGCGGACACGCGACGGGTTATGCGCTGCCGCGATGGACGGATATCCGCACATATATCGACGACATGCCGGCCGTAATGGCGGCAGCGGATCTCGTGTTGTGCCGGGCGGGCGCTTCGACGGTCGCGGAACTGACGTTTATGGGACGGCCGGCCGTTTTTGTGCCGTCTCCCTTTGTTACAAACAATCATCAGGAAAAAAACGCGCTCCTGCTTGAAAACGCAGGCGGCGCGCTCATGGTGCGGGAGCAGGACTGCACGGGAGAAATGCTCTATAAGACGGTCGAAAAGCTGCTAGGGGACAGGACGCTGCTTGCCTTCATGTCGGACGCGATGAAAGGCTCGGGCGTCCGGGACGCGGCCGACCGGATCGTGAAGCTTATATTGAATATGTGAGATTAACTTTAGACAGCCTCTGGACATAGTATACGGCGTACGAATATTTTTGCTGTTTTCGGGGGTTGATTATGAGCTTTATACAGATCGAAGGCGGGAAGCGCCTTCACGGCAGCGTTTCCGTGCATGGGGCAAAAAACAGCGTTTTGCCGATCCTGGCAGCGTCGCTTCTGGCAAGCGGGGAGACCGTGATACATAATTGTCCGGACCTGAGCGATGTTGATGCCGCCATACGGATATTGACTTATCTGGGATGTTCCGTTTCGCGGGAAGGAGAAAAAGTCTGCATTGACACAAAGGCGCTCAGGCGCAGCGATATACCGCATGAGCTGATGCGGGAAATGCGCTCGTCCGTCATTTTTCTCGGCGCCATTCTGGCGCGGCTCGGCGAGGCTGTTTTGTCCATGCCCGGCGGCTGCGAGCTGGGCCCGAGGCCGATAGACCTGCATTTGTCGGCGCTGCGCTCTATGGGTGCGGAGATATCCGAGGAGGGCGGAAAAATAACATGCCGGGCCAAAGAGCTCAAAGGCTGCCGGATCAATCTGGCGTTTCCAAGCGTCGGTGCCACGGAGAACGCGATGCTGGCCGCTTCGAAATGCAAAGGGACGACGATCATCACGAACGCCGCCTGCGAGCCGGAGATATGGGACCTGCAGAGTTATCTGCGCCGCCTGGGCGTCAATGTGCACGGCGCGGGTACGTCCAGCGTGACCATTGAAGGCGCCGCGCCGAAAACGAGTACGGAACACTGGGTGATCCCGGACCGTATCGTAGCGGCGACGTATATGGCCTGCGCGGCAGCGGCGGGCGGGGAGATAGAGCTCCGGCGCGTATGTCCGGGGCATGTCGTGACGGTGACGGACGTGCTCACGGAAATGGGCTGCGATATCAAGACGGGAAAGGATACGATCCTGGTCCGGTCCGAGAAGCCCCGAAAGGCCGTGCGGCCCATCATTACGAAACCGTATCCCGGGTTTCCGACCGACGCGCAGCCGCCCGTCATGGCGGCGAGCCTCACGGCGGAAGGGACGACGGTATTTGTCGAAAACATTTTTGAAAACAGGTTCCGGCATATCGCGGAGCTTCAGCGCATGGGCGCGGACATCAAAACGGAGGGGCGCGTGGCTATTGTCAGCGGCGTAAAAAAGCTGTGCGGGGCCCCGATTACGGCAACCGATTTACGCGGCGGCGCATCGCTCGTCGCGGCGGCTCTGGGCGCGGAAGGCACGACGGAAATATCCGGCCTCGCGCATATCGACAGGGGATACGACGATATCGCCGGCGTTCTGAAATCGCTCGGCGCGGACGTTAAGAGAATAGATTGAAACACTGTCCAGGAAGATGGATACGGGTTTTAAGGAGTGCGGCTTTTGACAAAAGATAAAAAAACGAGACGGCGCCGGCGCGGCGCGGTCATCTATACGCCCATAGCCCTGCTTCTGATCGTTATCGTCGCCATCTTCGGGGTGAGTGTTTTTTTCCGCGTGGCGGCGATCGAGGTGACGGGCGCGGAAAGGTATACCGTGGAGCAGATCCTGTCCGTTTCGGGCATAAAGACCGGGGACAATCTGTTCTTTATCGACAATAACAACACCGCCCGGACGATACGTTCAAAGCTGCCGTATTTAAGCGAGGTCGTCGTTGAAAAAGAGATGCCGGACACCGTCAAGATCACGGTCGTTGAAAGCCGGGCCATGGCCGTCATCCGATACGACAGCGAATGGTGGGTAATGGACCAGGCGGCGCGCGTGCTGGAGAAAACGGATAATCTGGGCGCTGCAGATAAGATCCAGATCACCGGGCTGACGATCGCCGCGCTGGGGATCGGAGAGACAATCGTCGTCGACTCCGGCGAGCAGACAAAGTTCAAATACCTGACCGATGTGCTCTACGCAATCGAGAGCGCCGGTATAACCGATATGGTGACGATGCTGGACGTATCGAATATCGCAAACATCAAGTTTGATTACATGGAGCGGTTTACCGTGACGCTGGGCAGCGGAGAGGAGGCCGACAAAAAGCTTGCCCTTCTTCTAAGCGGCGTTGCGAAGCTGGAGGATACCGATGAGGGGCGCATCGATGTGTCCGAAGTGGGTACGTTCCGTTATATACCGCCTGAATAATATGAAATCATCGTATTTGTGGGAATAAACCATAATAATAACCCAAAAAATGCATTAATATTATGTGAACTATTGACCTGAATGCAAAATCGTTATAAAATATGCAGGAATATTAAATTAACGTATGAAGTTTATTAACTTTCTGGTAATGCTATACTTGACGAAGCATATTCCATGCTGAAAAGCATAATTCGTATACAGGAGGATCATGATATGTCGTTTTCACTCGAAAGCGGTCCGGATAACGTCGTTGTGATCAAGGTCGCCGGTATCGGCGGAGCAGGCAACAATGTCGTCAACAGGATGATAGAAGCCGGTACACAGGGTGTTGACTTCCTTGCAATCAATACGGACAAGCCCGCGCTCGGCGTTTCCAACGCGGATCTGAAGATACAGATAGGCGAGAAACTGACGCACGGACAGGGGGCGGGGTCCAATCCCGAGGTCGGCAAAAAAGCGGCCGAGGAAAGCCGCAACAATATCGCCAAAGCGGTCGAGGATACCGACATGGTCTTTATCGCCAGCGGCATGGGCGGCGGTACGGGAACCGGCGCGTCGCCGATCGTGGCGGATATCGCAAGAGAAGCAGGCATACTTACGGTAGGCGTTGTCACAAAACCGTTCAGTTTTGAGGGTAAACGGCGTATGGCTCAGGCCGAGGAAGGCATCAAAAGCCTCCTGGGAAAAGTCGATTCGCTTCTCATCATCCCCAATGACCGCCTGAAATTCGCGACAGATCAGAAGCTGACGTTCGCCAACGCGTTTGCCATCGCAGACGATGTCCTGCGGCAGGCTGTCGTCAGCATTTCGGAGCTTATCAAAAATACCGGGTTTATCAATCTCGACTTTGCGGATATAACCACCATCATGAAAGACGCGGGCTTTGCGCATATGGGCGTCGGACACGCAGCGGGCAAGAACAAGGCCGAGGAAGCGGCCAAACAGGCTGTGGCCAGTCCCTTGATGGAGACGTCCATAGACGGCGCGAAGGGCGTGCTGGTCAATATCACGGGTTCACTGGATATCGGACTCGAGGACGTGGAAGCAGCGGCCAGTCTCGTCCAGGAGGCGGCGCATCCGGAAGCCAACATCATATTCGGCGCGACGTTCGACGAGACGATGGAGGACGAGATCCGCGTTACGGTCATCGCAACGCGCTTCGAGGACAAGCCGCGCGCTTATGGGCTGACGGACGAAGGCGAGAAACCCTTTGGGACGGGCCTGTTCACCGAAGCCGCCGAGAAAAAGGCGGAAGTTGAGGAAACGGCGCCGGAAGAAGAAGCGGCGCCGGAAGAAGAGGAAGATCCGTTTGACACGATCTTTAAGATATTCAATTCCAAATAAAGCCACGGATACGCTGTAAACACTTTGCTTTGCATACTGTCGGCGGAAGGCGGGGAACATAAAAAGACAATCGGAAAATTGTCAGGGCGTATTCTTAAAAGATTTACGACGACGGGACGGGCAGGCGGTTATTGCCCGTCCCGCGTTTCGTAAGGGGGCGTGATTTTGGCAAAAGCGAAAAACGTGACGAAAAAAATGCTCGCCATATTCACAAAGCAGCGCGTCCCGCGCAGCGCCGCCGCGATGGCTTACTATTTTACGATCACGATCTTTCCTGTTTTGATCGTTGTTTACGCCATTCTCTCAAGCCTCAATATCTCGCAGGAAAATCTATATAAGATCTGGGTGGAGATCATCCCGGCCGACGCGGCGGACGTCATCACGGATTATCTGCAGTATGTGGGCGGCAACCGGTCGACATTCATGGTGATCGTCGGGGTCGTCGTGACGCTGACGTCGTCGTCGGCGGCATTTCGGTCCCTCATGAAGATCATGGCGGACATACAGGGAAAGTCCAGGTACATCGGCCTGCGGGCGGCGCTTTACAGCATTGTCGTGTCGCTTGGCCTTTTGGCCGCCATATATGTTTCGGGCCTCGTGATCGTATCGGGCGAGTGGCTGCTGAGCCTTCTGGAAAGGATCTTCGGGACGTCCCTGTTCGATGTATGGCAGTACGAGCGTTTCGCGATACTGTTTTTATTCATGCTGGTCATCATCTACCTGATCTATCAGATCACGGCGCCCAGGGAGGTCGCCATGGTCAAACGGCTACCCGGCGCGGCGATCGCGTCGGTTTTGCTCGTGGCGGTGAGCATCATATTCTCGCGTATGATTTCGATGTCGGTCAATTACCCGATCGTCTACGGTTCGCTGGCGTCGTTTATCATCCTGATGCTCTGGGTGTATATTTGCAGCATCATCCTCATCATGGGCAATGTGTTCAATTTTGTGATGTACCATAAAGTCAGCGAGGGCGGGGTCGAAGACGACGCGGTTTCCGATAAGGCTTCCGCTGCGCATCAGAATAAAAAGCCTCCGGCTGAAGAAGACGGCGGCAGTAAGAAATAAAGTCATTATAAATCACGGACAAGCGTTTTGGGGTGACAACGACTATGAACGACAATACGTATTCCAAAAAAGATCCATTTTATCAGTATACGGCGGAGCTTCTTTCCGCGCTTTCAAAGTCCGGAAGAGGACTGCAGGAGCTGCTGGAAATCGGATATAAGATATTTCAGAATCCGATCGTCGTGGCCGATAAAAGCTGGAAAGTGATCGCCATGACGCCTGTGACTGAAATCCCCGGAGATAAAACATGGAACGAGTTTTTGAAAAACGGGTTCCTTTCGCCGGAACTGATTGCTTCCGGTATCAAGGATCAGTTCATTAAAGACATCGATTTGAGTACGAAACCGTTCAAGAGGCTGAGCACCGATATGAAATATCCCCGGCTAGTCGGTAAAATCATGCTCAACGGCAACATGCCCGCCGTCATTTCCGTCGTTGAATACAACAGGCCGTTTTCGGAATTGGATTATGAATGGATGGAGGTGTTTTGCGACGCCGTTGCCGCAGAATTCCAAAAAAACGAGTATCAGCAATTTGCCCGCGGAACGCAGCATGAGGATATATTCGTCAATATACTGGAGGGCCGGTTCCGTGATCTGAATTCCATTGAAGAGCGGCTGAAAGTCCTGCGGATCGTGATGAACCGGAATATCTATGTTTTCGTGTGCGACGTTAAGGACTGCAAGGCCCGGCAGCTGTCGCCCGATTATCTGCGTGATGCGCTTGAAAATGTGGTGACCGGCGGAAAAACGCTGATCTATAACGGCCTGATCGTTTTAGTCGCGAGCTTCATCGGTATGGACGCGATCGACAGCGTGACCGAAAAACTGAGCACGCTGCTGGATAAATTCGGGATACGCTGCGGCGTCAGCCGCCGCTTTGAGCAGCTGACAAAACTGCGGCTGCATTATGAACAGGCGGTAAACGCTTTGAACGTCGGACGGCATATGGATGCGCCCAAGCCGGTCTGCCTGTACGACATCTGCGCGATTTACCATGTCGCGAAGGTTTTCTGGGATTCAGGCTGGACGGAGAATTTCGTGCATCCGGCATTGGACAAGCTCCTGCGTTACGACCAGGACAACAACAACGAACTCGTGCTGACGCTTTTTACTTACCTCAAAAATTTCGGAAACATAACAAATATGTCAAAGCAGCTGAAGCTGCACCGCAATTCGGCGATTTACAGGCTGCAAAGGATCGAGGAGATCATGAATATCAATTTATCTGACTTCAGAGCCATGGAACAGGTCATTTTTTCGCTGCGGCTTATGGAGTACAACAGAAAAATTGAGAATACTCAGTTGGACTGATTCAGGCCGTCCGGCTTTGACGGCGCGCAGTCAGCCAAGCATAAGATATTAAACCCACCGGAGAAAAAGGCATGAACGATTACCTGTCGATCAAAATGACGGACAATGAAATAAAAGGCATCTCGATGCTGGGGCTGGCCCACGTCGGCGACGCCGTGTTCGAGCTGATGGTGCGCACGTGGCTGTGCAGCACAGGACGGGCCACGGCAAAAGGCCTGCACAGGGCGTCGGTGCGCTTCGTGTCGGCCGGCGCGCAGGCGAAGGCGGCCCAAAAGCTTATGGCGTCATTGACCGAAGAGGAGGCCTCGGTGTACCGGCGCGGGCGCAACGCGCGCGTACGCACCGTGCCGCGCGGCGCGACGGTCGGCGAATACCACGCGGCGACGGGTTTTGAGACGCTGTTCGGGTATCTGCACTTAAAAGGCCGCACCGGGCGGCTTGCAGAATTATTCCATATAATCATCGGGGACGAAAGCGGGGAGGACGCATAATGCCGCTGGACGCTATATGCTTAAAGGCGCTCGTTTCCGAACTTAAGGGGCAGTTGACGGGCCTTAAAATCGACAAGGTCCAGCAGCCGGAGCGCGACCAGATCATCCTGACGCTCCGGGGGCCGGGCGCGTCTTCGCGGCTTTTGATTTCGGCCGGTACGGGCGACGCGCGCGTACACCGCACCGACGCGTCGTTTGAAAATCCGCAAAACCCGCCGATGTTCTGCATGCTGCTCAGAAAGCACATAAGCGGCGCGCGGATAAAATCCGTTGTGCAGCCGCCTTTGGAACGTGCGGTCGACCTGACGCTCGAGTGCGTCAACGCCCTTGGCGAGACCGGCGAGAAGCACCTCATAGCGGAGCTTATGGGCCGCTATTCGAATATCATCCTGACAGACTCGGACGGGCGGATCGTCGACTGCCTGCGCCGGGTCGACGCCGTCATGTCCGAAAAACGGCAGGTGCTGCCGGGGCTTTTTTACCGGCTGCCGCCGATGCAGGACAAGCGCGACCCGCTGGATGTTTCAAAAGAGGACTTCTTAAGCCTCTTCACGCAAGCGCCGGGGGAAAAGACGGCTGAAAAATGGCTTGTGGAAACGTTTTCCGGCCTTTCTCCGCTCATCTGCCGGGAGCTCGCCGCGCGCGCTTACGGCGATACGGACATAAGGGCGGGGGAGATACTGAAGAAAGACGGCGGCGCGGCGCTGGGCGCGGCCTTTTTAGGCCTTGCGTCGGACGCCAAGGCGGGACGCTTCCAGCCGTATCTGCTCGTAAAGCCGGACGGGAAGCCGTTTGACTTTTCGTTTACGATGATCCGCCAGTACGGGAGCGCCATGCAATTGGAACATGCCGAGAGCTTTTCGTCGATGCTCGAGGCGTTTTATACGCGGCGGTTTGCTTCAGAGCGGATGCGCCAGCGGTCCGTGATGCTCACGAAGACGGTCCGCAACGCGCACGAGCGCGTCCGGCGGAAGCTGGAATTCCAGCGCATGGACCTCGACAAGACGAAAAACCGCGAACGTGCGCGCGAGCTCGGCGATATCATAACGGCAAATTTCCACCGCATCCACAAGGGCATGACCGTTTTGAAGGCCGAGGACTTTTACGCGCCGGACGGCGCTGCGGTCGAAATAAAGCTCGATGCGAAGCTGACGCCGCAGCAGAACGCGGCAAAGTACTATAAGGAATACACGAAGGCGAAAACCGCCGAAAACGTTTTAAAGGAACAGCTCGTCTTAGGCGAGCGTGAGCTTTCGTATTTAAAAAGCGTGCTCGAGGAGATCGCGCGCGCGGAGGGCGAACGCGACCTGGCCGAAATCCGGCAGGAGCTTGCCGAAACGGGCTATATAAAGCGTCAGAAGCCGCAGAAGTCCGGCAAGCGCGTCAAACAGCCTGAGGCCGCGCCGATGCGCTTCGTTTCGAGCGCGGGGCTCGACATTGCCGTGGGGCGCAACAACGTCCAGAACGAGCGCCTGACGCACAGGGAGGCCTTCAAAACCGACGTATGGCTGCACGCGCAGAAGATACCCGGCTCACATGTCATCATCTCAACAAATGGCGGGGAAGCCGACGAGCAAACGCTCAATGAGGCGGCGGCGCTCGCAGCTTGGTTCTCGCAGGCCAGAGAAAGCGGAAAGGTGCCGGTCGATTACGCGCTTGTCAAGTACGTTAAGAAAATGCCCGGAGGACGCCCCGGGATGGTCACGTACACCGACTACAAGACGATTGTCGCCGTACCAGACGAGGCGCTGGTTGAGAAGCTCAAACGGAAATAAAACAATTGATATGAAAAAAATGACACTTTGCTTAAAAAACAAGGTGTCATTTTGTGTGGTAATATGCTAGAATATGGGATATAATGTAATTCATGGGTGAGTAAATTTGCAGAATTTTGAGTGGGGTTTAGTGATAATGAGCATCTCATCTATAAATAATAGATTGCTAAAGGAAAAGTCGAATAAAACGAAGTCTGTAAATTTGGAGGGATTTTATTGGGAACAAATATCGCAAGTAGATTAGGTACGGAAACTCCACTCATAAAAGACCTTATCAGTGATGTTAAAAGGGGAGAAATAAAAGTTCCACAATTTCAGCGCCCATTCGTTTGGAAAGAAGAACAGGCTATTAATTTGCTAGACAGCATTGCAAGTAGTTACCCAATCGGGAGTCTTCTATTTTGGCGTACAACATCCAAATTAGCTGTGGAACGGAATATTGGTGATTTTAAACTGCCAGAGACAGATGACATGAGTCCTACAAACTACGTACTAGATGGGCAACAACGTCTAACTGTTATTTATTCTTGCTTTGGTGCTCCCGATAACGAAGAAGGCTTTAGTGTGATTTACGATTTGGAAAAGATGGAGTTTTATCAAAAGCCTAATGAACATAAAGTTAGTTTGTTTCCTCTCAGGTGGATATTCATAACGACTAAGTTATTAAATTTCAGAACAGCTTTGGCAAGCCACCCTAACGCAAGTGTGCTACAAGCTAGACTTGATGAATTAATAGATATAATAACTAATTATCGAATACCTGTAGTTACACTTAAGGATCTCACAGTTGAAGAAGTATGCCCGATATTTGAAAGAATAAATAGTTCCGGAACAAGACTATCTACATTTGACTTGATGGTTGCCGCAACATGGGCGCAAAACTTTAATTTAAATGACGAAGTAAAAGCAATTGCTGAATCCCTTGACGCAAAAGGCTATAATGAAATCAACGGTGATACTATTCTCAAATGTTTATCAGCAATAAAATATAACAGTACTAAAAAGGAAAGTATATTATCATTAAGAAGATTAACTAGAAATGAAATGAATGACTTAGTTAAAGACACAAAAGAGTCATTGTTAAAAACTGTAGATTTGTTGACCACAGAATTTAAAATATATAGCTGGGATTTTCTGCCGTATGAGGCAATTTTGGTAATAATATCTTTCGTTTTTGCAAAAAGGAGTTTTCTTGATACGCAAGCTCTTATACGACTTAGAAAATGGTTTTGGATTAGTGCATTTGCAGAGCGTTATCGAGGTGCCGCTGATTCATTGATTTCTGCCGACTTAGTTCGAATTGAAGATTTTATAGTTAATGGCAATGATGTCCCTGGCTTACTTAGTAATATTCCATCTCAAGAGGAATTAGCTTTTGTCTTATTTAGAAGCAATGTTTCACGTACACGAGCTTATATTTTATTGCTAGCTTCGTTAAACCCCCGAAATATAACAAATGGAGCGAATATTGACGTTGCAGATGCTCTTTCAATTTTTAATAAGAAGCAATATCATCATATATATCCTAAAGCATATTTGAAATCATTAGGATTCAATGATCGTAAAATTAATCTGATCTCAAATATGTGTATGCTTGTTGCTTCTGAAAACAACTATATAAGCGACCGCAATCCAAATGAGTATATACCTGTATTAATGGATAAACTGGGTTCCTATACTTGTAGTGTATTTGAATCCAATTTATTACCTATTTTAAGTATAGAACAATATAGAAAGCTTTCGTATGATGATTTCTTGCGTTTAAGAATTGAACTCATACATAAACGAATGATCCAACTATGTTCAGGAGAGGCGTAAAAAGGTATTTGAATTAGTAGTAAATCTTGTTGGATTTTTCGCAATGAACGTCAAATTATGTTTATAATCATAATAAACCCTAAATCTATGAGCAGTCCGCAGTAGCTTTTACATCTTGTTTCTAATCGGGTTTTATGTTGTCGGAAGCCTGCTTTGCAGATGTTTGTCATCAGTGCGCTGACGATGCGTTTTTTCGTTTTTTTAACCGGGGCATGGGGCGGAGCCCCATACCTTTTAGGGCGGCGGGCGGGAATAGATCAAATCGGCGGGAAATGAAATAAAACGGCAGAGCAGGAAGATATAGCTGGACGGCGGCCGTTTTACAATCCTCAGTCGCCAAAGGCAACAGCTCCTTTCAAAAGGAGCCTTGAGACGTGAAGACGTTGAAGCGGCCCCGCAGGGCCGGGCCCTACAGGGACGGGGCGGAATAACAGGAACAGAAAGACGCGGGAGAACAAAGTTCTCCCCTACGGGGACGTGAAACGGCCCGATGAGGGCATCGGGCCCTACGGGGACGTGAAAGATACGGAGCATAGATATATATGTCGTGTGGATAAAATCAAAAAATGATTGCTATTATAAAGAAATATGCATATAATATAGTAAGAATATCTTTATATCAAGCCCGGCGGGGGAAAGGGGAATAAAAAACATGCTGATCAAATCTTCATCCGCGTTAAGAAACGATTACGACAACCTTGTGCGACTGTCACGCGAGAAGAACGAACCGGTCTATATAACGCGAAACGGCG
Organism: uncultured Sporobacter sp.; assembly: GCA_963663605.2. Lineage (GTDB taxonomy): Bacteria > Bacillota > Clostridia > Oscillospirales > Oscillospiraceae > Sporobacter. Next base: position 860,553 of record CAXXVF010000002.1, on the reverse strand, counting down.
AGGGCGAAATGGTCTTTTTGCCGATCGAGGCGTTCGAAAAACGTGAAGCGGAGCTAAAGCTGCTGCAGAAGCTGCTGAAGGCGGAGCAAAACCGTTTGGCCGGTGCGCCGACCCATACGCCGGATTCCGTGCGCGCTGAGCTGGAGGATATATATAATGCCTGAGATGCGGGTTGTTTTGCTTAATGAGGCGCGGATGGAGCTGCGCGACATCGCCGCTTACCGAAAGCTGAAGGTCGGTACGGAATCTGCCCGCAGGATAACGGACCGTATCCTTGACGCGCTGGACCTGCTGAAAGAATTCCCGGAAATGGGAACGATCCCGCCGGCCGCGATGATCGCGGAGGCGGGTTTTCGTGTTTTGATCGTGGACGATTATCTGTGCTTTTACAGGATACTGGACGACGGGATTTACGTTTATCATATCGTGCATGGGAGTACGGACTATATCAGACGACTTTTTTAAAGAGCAGACCGGGCGGCGAAAAAAAGGCGGCCCGGAGGCCGCCTTTGTCCTGTTAATTCTGCGTTTCCCGGCCGGTATTGCAGAATTCGCGTATACTGCAAAGCTCGCATTTCGGCGTGCGGGCCGGACAGATAGCGCGCCCGTGGAGGACAAGCCGGTGGCAGAAGTCCGAGGATTTCTCCGGCGGCAAAATGGCGGCAAGCGCTTTTTCGATCTTGACGGGGTCTTTCGTATCGACGAGGCCGATGCGGTTCGTGAGCCGGATGCAGTGCGTATCCACAACGACGGCGGGCTTCCCGAATACGTCGCCAAGGATCAGGTTGGCCGTCTTGCGCCCGACGCCGGGCAGCTTGAGGAGGTCTTCCATCGTGTCGGGCACGCGCCCGCCGAAGTCCTTGATAATCATCTGCGCCGCGCCGATGATATCGCGCGCCTTCGTATGATAAAAACCACAGGAGCGGATATACTCTTCAACATCCGTCGTATCGGCTCCGGCGATCGCCTCGAGCGTCGGATACGCCCGGTAAAAATCGGGCGTGATCCTATTGACGCGCGCGTCCGTGCATTGGGCGCTCAGGCGCGCGGAAAACAGCAGCTCGTAGTCCTTCATGTAATTGAGCGAACAGAGCGCGGCGGGGTAGTCCTGCTCTAAAAGCCGGATGATATCCGAAATGTGCTTTTTTGGCTGCATCGCAATTCTCCGTAAATTCGACTTGATACGATGTATGATACCATACCGGGTTGGTTTTTTAAACCCGCCTGATTATCTTAACCCACCCGCCGCCCTTAAAGGTATAGGGGCTCTGCCCCTATGACCCCGGAATAAAAACGTGGGCGATGGAAGTATAGGGGCTCCGCCCCTATGACCCCGGAATAAAAACGTGGGCGATGGAAGTATAGGGGCTCCGCCCCTATGACCCCGGAATAAAAACGTGGGCGATGGAAGTATAGGGGCTCCGCCCCTATGACCCCGGAATAAAAACGTGGGCGATGGAAGTATAGGGGCTCCGCCCCTATGACCCCGGAATAAAAACGTGGGCGATGGAAGTATAGGGGCTTGCGCCCCTATGACCCCGGAATAAAAGCGGGGATGACGTAAGTATAGGGGCTCCGATCCTATGGTCCCGGATAAAAAAACGGGGATGATAGAAGAACAGGTGCTTGCGCCCTTGCGAAGCCGGATATAAAGACGGGGATGACGGATATTTAGATGCGCGCCTGTGATACGATAAGGAGCGCGAATTGGGGACGTAAAGCGTAAAGGGGTGCTGTTCCCATGACCCGATCGGCAGGAAAAGCGCAGGGCTTTCGGTACAAGTGCCATATAGACGAAAGTCGAAATAGCGCTTTTTTGCATTTTATCTGTTGATTTGTTTAAGCGACTTCTATATAATGACTCTATTATTTTTCGTGAAGAACTTTGTTATATTTATGTGAAGGTTGGAGGAAAACCCGTGATTAAAGAAATGATGGCATATATCACCGGCTACGATCCGGAGGTCGGCGCGGCGGTCGAAAAGGAATACGCCCGTCAGCGCAGGAATATAGAATTGATCGCTTCTGAGAACTGTGTCAGTGAGGCCGTTTTGCTGGCCGCAGGCACGGTTTTGACCAATAAATACGCGGAAGGGTATCCCGGTCACCGCTACTACGGCGGCTGCGAGGAGGTCGACGTCGTTGAGACGATCGCCATCGAGCGTGCCAAAAAGCTGTTCGGGGCAAAATTTGCAAACGTGCAGCCGCATTCGGGCGTTTCCGCCAATTACGCGGCGTATATGGTCCTGACAAAGCCGGGCGATACGGTCCTGGGCATGAATCTCGACCACGGCGGGCATCTGTCGCACGGGAGCAAGGCCAACTTTTCCGGGAAATATTACAACATCGTTTCCTACGGCGTCACCGACGACACCAACCTGATCGATTATGACGCGCTGCACGATCTGGCTAAAAAGCATAAGCCGAAAATGATCGTTGCCGGTGCGTCCGCGTATCCGCGCATCATTGATTTCAAAGCGTTTTCAGAAATCGCCAGGGAGGTCGGCGCGTACCTCATGGTCGATATCGCGCATATCGCAGGGCTTGTCGCGGCCGGCGAGCATCCGTCGCCGATGCCTTACGCCGACATCGTCACAACGACGACGCACAAGACGATGCGCGGCCCGAGAGGCGGGATGCTCCTTACAAACGACGAGGCGATCGCCAAGAAGATCAACAGCGCCGTATTCCCGGGCGCGCAGGGCGGTCCGCTCATGCATATCATCGCCGCCAAAGCCGTGGCTTTGGGCGAAGCGCTCAAGCCCGAATTCAAGACCTACCAGCAGCAGATCCGCAAAAACGCCAAGGCGCTGGCATCAGAGCTCATGGTGCGCGGGTTTGACCTCGTATCCGGCGGTACCGACAACCACCTGATGCTCGTCGACCTCAGGAAGTTCAATACGACGGGACGCGATATGGAAAAGCTGCTGGATACCGTATATATCACAGCCAACAAGAACAAGATCCCGAACGATCCGCAAAACGCCGCGCTCACAAGCGGCGTCCGCCTCGGGACGCCGGCCGTCACATCGCGCGGCTTCATGGAAGAGGATATGAAGAAGGTCGGGGAGCTTATTTACCTCACGGCGTCGGATTATGACAATAAGGCCGATTATATACGCGCGGAAGTCGATAAGCTCACGGCGAAGTATCCGCTGTATAACTAAACGCATAAAAAAGACGGGCGGGAGAAATCCCGCCCGATATTTTTTCCGGATTGCTTTGCCGGACCGCCGGTCCTGTTTCTTTAGGACGACGGCGGATGAAAGAAAGTCAGTCGTCAAATAAATAGCGGAGCATCCGTTCCGGCTGCTGGAGAAACATTTTGGTGATTTTGTAGTTTTCACATTCTTCATAGGTTACCTGATGAACGCCGTCCTCCGTTATCTGGTAGATCGCGGCGTCCGGATATGCCAGCAGCACCGGGGAGTGCGTGGCGATAATAAACTGAGAGTTTTCGTCAACCAGCCGTTTGATTTCCGCTAAAAGCGTCATTTGCCGCGTCGGGGACAAAGCGGCTTCCGGCTCGTCCAGTATATACAGCCCGTTTCCCCGGAAACGGTTTGATACAAGCGCCATGAAGCTTTCGCCGTGCGACTGGGCGTGCAGGGACTGCCCGCCGTAGCCCTGAAGGTTCAGGCCGAGGTCATCCACCTGAGTAGCGACGTTGTAAAAGCTCTCCGCGCGCAGGAAGAAGCCGTCCTTCTCCCGGGCGGCCCTTGAAAGCGTGAGGTATTTATGCAGGTCGGATGCGGTTTGCTTTGTGGAAAAATCGAAGTTTTTCGAGCCGCCCTCCGCGTTGAAGCCGGCGCAGATGGCCAGCGCCTCAATAATGGTCGATTTACCCGTCCCGTTTTCGCCGACAAAGAACGTAACGGGCTTTGTGAATTCCAGTTTTTCAGACCTGAGCAGCCATTTTACGACGGGCAGGCCGGAAAGATAGGAGCCGTCGTCAAACGGCTTGATTTTTGCCTGACTTATATATAAGCGATCCAAAATTATTCCACCTGAAAAGATTTATTTTTAGTCAACCCGGGGCGCTGACGCTAAAATGAGTTCATTGTACAGCGCCTGCGTTTGATCTCCCGAAGCGGCGTTTAAAATATATGTACCGTCCGTCGTCACGAGATAGATAAACGGCGGTTCGGATTTATCCACATAGACCGTGACGTCTCCGATGGCCGAGCGGCATTCACCCTTGAGCGCGGACCCGAAACCGCCGTAGCCGTTGGTGCGGGACAGGCCGTCCGGCAGCTCCGGCTCAAGCTCGACGCTTTGGATATCCGCAAGGTCAATGACGCGGCCGTACATAGAATCAATGGTGAACGTGCCGTCCCCGGCGGAGATGGTGTAGACCGGCGGACGCTCTCCGCTCACGATGAGCGTCGTCAAACCGGCGGCGGCGAGCAAAACAAGAAAAACGATAACGGCCGTTGTGACGGCGCGGCGTTTTTTAGGGCTGCCGCCGCTTTCCGGCGAGCGGGCCGCCGTCCCGGAAGCCAGGCATTTAGAGTTGGCGCAGACGATCAGGATGATCGTAGCCGCGCAGACAAAAACAAAATAAAAGATCGAATATATGAAAGTGTGGACATAGATCAGCGGGACCGTCGCCGCGTCAATGAGAAGGAGCGCAAGGCCGACGGCGCGGGTCAGCCTGATCGGATCGTATTTCTGTTTATCCTTGATGTTCATCGTGTTGTACCCGGCGATCAGCCAGGCGCCTTTTCCAAACAGGAGTACGAGAGACAATACGAACAGAACGCCTATGATGATCCAGAAAATAACCATGCGTCAGCCCCCCCAGGTTGTTTTTGACTATATTACCATGAAATACCCGGCGCGTTCAAGCAATGCCTATATAACGCGCTGTTTATCCAGCGGTTTTCTCTTGAAAAAAAATTAAAAGTAATTTATACTGGCTATGATAAAAACTGAATATTCAGCGCGTATAATGGTTCAGCGTGAAATCGGAAGACGGATTTCGCGCTGAATTTTTTTATAAAACAAATCAGAGAGGACATGAAGAATGGATTTTTACATGAAGTTACCGCGGAACAAAAAGGAGTTTGCCTTGTTTATGGCAATAATATCAATTATATCGGTGAATATAATAGCGCCGCTGATCACGTGCTTTGAAGTCGGATTTCATATGCATGTGTGGGCGGACACGCTTAAAGTGATCCCCTTTGTCTGGATGAGCGTAATCGCCATTGTTTTAATCACGTATAAGCCTGCGGAATGGATGACGGCCAGAATCGTACATCAGGAGGACAGTTTCCGGTCTCATATCGTTGTGAATATTCTCTGTACGGTTTTTCTTATGTCGATACTGCTCACGGTGGTCGGCACGTGGATTGGGAACAGGCAGGTGAGTATAGAGCCTGTTCGTCTGTTTTTCTTCAAGTGGCCCAGAAATTTTTCTATCTCCCTAGCCGTTGAAATGCTTATCGCCCAGCCGATCGCAAGAGCGGTCATGTTCAAAATGCACCGGGTGATGGGAAAAAATGCAGGCGGCGAATAAACATAAAGACCACTTCGGCGGTCATTTATTTACGGCTTGGCGGTAACGCGGAGGGGCATTTCGGGGCCTGCGTTATGCAGATCGGATGAGGCAAAATCTCCGGCAGAGAAGCTGGATTCCGTAAGTAGGTGTTGAAATTTACAGCGATATCGGGTAAATTCTACTATAAAGGCGGTGATGATATGTACAGGCCTCTGGCGGACGAGCTCCGTCCGGCGTCCTTGGGCGACGTGGTCGGGCAGGAGCACATACTGGGCAAAAACGGACTGCTGCGCCGCATCATCGAAAGCGGACGCATCCCGAATATGATTTTTTACGGCCCGTCCGGTTCCGGCAAGACCACAGTTGCGAATATCATCGCGCTCCAGTCCGGCCGGGCGCTGCATAAACTCAACGCGACGACGGCCGGTACGGCGGACATCAAAAACATCATCGCGGACCTGGATACGCTTTTAACGCCGAACGGCGTCCTTTTATACTTAGACGAGATACAGTATTTCAACAAAAAACAGCAGCAGTCGCTTCTGGAATTTATCGAGAACGGGAAAATCACGCTGATCGCTTCTACGACAGAAAACCCGTACTTCTATGTGTATAATGCTATATTGAGCAGGAGCACCGTCTTTGAGTTCAAGCAGCTGAACGCCGAGGCCGTGCGGCCGGCCGTGCTGCGCGCTTTCAGGTTTATGCAGGAGCGGGAAAGCGCCGAAGCGGACGTGGAGGACGGCGTCGTCGGGCACATCGCGTCCGCCTGCGGCGGCGACGTCAGAAAAGCCATTAATGCCGTCGAGCTGCTGTTTTCGGCCGCTGTTAAAGAGAACGGACGTATCCAAATCACGCTGGCGGACGCCGAAGCGCTCTCGCAGAGGAGCGCCATGCGCTACGACAGGGCAGGGGACAGCCACTACGACATACTGTCTGCGCTGCAGAAATCCATACGGGGCTCGGACCCGGACGCTGCGGTACATTACTTGGCGCGGCTATTGGAAGCGGGCGACCTGCTCTCACCGTGCCGGCGGCTGCTTGTAACGGCCGCCGAGGATATCGGGCTGGCATACCCGCAGGCGATCGCCGTCGTGAAGGCCTGCGTCGACAGCGCCGTGCAGCTGGGTCTGCCCGAAGCGCGCATCCCGCTGGCCGAGGCTGCCGTTTTTCTGGCCACCGCGCCGAAATCCAATACCGCCTGCGTTGCCATCGAAGCTGCGATGCAGGATGTGAAAAACGGGAAGGGCGGCGAAATACCGCGCCAGCTCCAGAACGTCCACGCCGACTCGACGGGACTGGAGCGGTCGCAAAACTACAAATATCCGCACAGCTATCCGGGCAGGTGGGTGCTGCAGCAGTACCTGCCGGACGCGCTGGCGGAAGCCAGGTATTATGAATATGCCGACAACAAGACGGAGCAGGCGGCGAAGAAATACTGGGACCTGATAAAAAACAGGGATAATGAATGATATCCAGGTGAAGCAGGGTAATAAGCCGATTAATGAAATGAGGCGTATTAATTGGATATTCGGATCGGGGATGTACTGACATTGAAAAAGAAGCATCCGTGCGGGTCTCAGGATTTCCTGGTGCTTCGGATCGGGGCGGATTTCAAGCTGCGATGTCTGGGCTGCGGACATGAGATCATGAGCCCGAGAAACAATATCGAGAAAAAAGTCAAAAATATCGCAAAAGAGACGGACGTCAAGATCTGACGCGCCTGAAATAATACGTATCAGATGCGGATGTCTTCAATGAGATCCGCGACATGCGGATAGAACAGGAAGGCGTTTTCGATGCCCATCCGAGACGCCAGCGAAAGCTTGCGCCGGATACTCTCGGCGTCGTCGTATAAGACGAAATGAGTATCCTTCCTGCTGCGGTATGTAAAGTAATGCGTATAAAGCGCTTCCGAAAAAAAGGATTTCGGCCGGTGCTGCGCGAGCAGGGCGGAAAACGCATCGGGCGCAAGCTCCCTGCCGGAACCGTTTGCGGCCGGAAGTGTGAAGTCCATCCGGACGCGCTCGATCTCCAGCGCCACGCGGCCGACGCCGTAACGGGCCAGCGCCGAGACGATATGTTCATGCAGCGTCCCGCCGGAAAGCGCCGTCGGGATCAGCACCGAGGCGTCTTCGTTCGAAGCAGCCATCTTTTCCGGAACATACAGGCCGAGCCCCTGCTTTTTGGCTTCGGTCCCGAGGACGTCGGCAAGCGGGAACAAGGGCCTTGCCAGCGCGCTGCCGATATCCAGCACGATGCCTTCAAAGCCGCAGCGGCGGCATTCGCCCAGGATCTCCCCGATGAGCGCGGAGGCGGGCCCGCCGCCGGTATAACCGTCCGTGTCGAGCACCATCAGCCCGCCGCCGGCACTGCGCGCGTTTTGCGCGCGGAACAGATGATAGCCGCGGCCGATCCGGTAGATCATATAAGCTGTGCGCAGGCCGGTCCCGACGGCGGCGTTTACGGATTCCGGCGGCGCGACGAGAATGATTTGAGCGTTATCCAACGGCGATCCCTCCCGTTTGGCGGTAAAGATTGTCCACATCCGGGGCTTAAAACAAGCCGGCGGCGCGGTCAATATAAAAATATGAATGTTAGGGGCCTGATATGAGCTTTTCTTTGATCCCGGATTATTCTTTTAAAAGCATATGCGCGGTGACGCCTGATTTTTTAAAGCGTCTCGGCATCCGTCTGCTGCTTTTGGATCTCGACAACACGATGGCGCCGTACGGGACGCTTGAACCGACGGAGGAGATCGCCGGATGGGCCGAAAACATAAAGGCAAACGGCGTCGAGCTCTTCATCGTTACGAACAACAGGGGCTCCGTGCGCGTGGACAGCCTGGCATCCGCCTTTGGTGTGGACTATATAAAAGGAGCGAACAAGCCGTTTTCCGCCGGTATCAGAAAAGCGCTCGAGCAGTTTGACAGAAAGCCTGAGGAGACGGCGCTCGCCGGGGATCAGATCTTTACGGACATCCTCGCTGCCAACTGCGCCGGCGTCGTTTCCATCGTCGTCGAACCCATCAAAATAAGAAATCCCCTGCTGAATGTGCGCTACGCACTGGAAGCGCCGTTTCGCGCCATGTGCCGCCATAAGATGCATAAAAGGCACTGAGAAGAGGGCGGCGGGCGGGATTAGATAAAAACAACGGGACGATGTGGGCATCGTCCCCTACAAAGACGGGCCGACATGGACGGCGTTACCTACAAGGACGTCGGAGCGGCAAATGGCCGATGCTCATTAGTGGGCATGGGGCGGTTTTATAAGGGAACGCCCTGCACCTTATTGCGGGGCATGGAATGGTTTTTTATGGGCACGGCCCTGCACATCCATTTAATGGGGGTGTGGGGGGGGACCTCCACGCCTTTAAGGGCGGCGGGCGGGAATTGGAAAATATGGAGACAAGTATGAACACTATTGAAAAAATAAAAACCGCCGTTAAAAACAGCGGAATCGACGCGGTCATGATCACGAGTCCGGCAAACAGGCTGTACGCATCGGGATTCAGCTCGTCTGCCGGGCTGGCTTTAGCGACGGCTGAAAAAGCGTGGTTTTTTACGGATTCACGCTATTTTGAGGCGGCTCAAAACGAGATAGAAGGCTTCGATGTCGAGCTGATCGCCGGGGAGGAAACCTACGGCGGGAAAATCAACGAGATCATCAGCCAATATGGCATCGGGACGCTCGGCTTTGAGGACGAATGCGTAACGTTTGCGGAATTTAAGCGTTGGAGCGCGCGGCTGGAGGCGCGGCTGGAGGCGTCACAGACGCTTCTGACGGCGCTGCGCGCCGTCAAGAACAGGGAAGAGCTCGATGGGATGATCAAGGCGCAGCGGCTGGCCGAAAAGGCGTTCGGGGAGGTCCTGCCGCTCATCTCGACGGATATAACGGAAAAAGAGCTCGCGGCCGAGCTTGTCTACCGGTTTTTAAGGCTCGGCGCGGAAAACGTATCGTTTGACCCGATCGTCGTGTCCGGCGTGCGCTCGAGCATGCCGCACGGTGTCCCGACGGACGCGCGCATCGGGAAGGGTTTTCTGACGATCGATTTCGGCGTGAAGCTGGACGGCTGGTGCTCGGATACGACACGCACGCTGTGCGTCGGCGGATATGACGCCGAGATGCGGCGGGTATATGAAACGGTCTTAAAGGCGCAGGCGGCGGGGATCGCGGCCGTCAGGGCCGATGTGCCGGGCAGCGAGATAGATGGCGCGGCGCGGCGCGTTATATCGGAGGCGGGGTACGGGGCTTATTTCGGGCACGGTTTCGGGCACGGGCTGGGGCTGGAGGTGCATGAATCGCCGAACGCGGCGCCGTCCAATCGGGGCGGGATACCGGCGGGCGCCGTCATCTCGGCCGAGCCGGGTATTTACATCCCGGGCCGCTACGGCGTCCGGATAGAGGATGTGCTATATGTAACGCCGAACGGATGCGAAAATTTGACAAAACTGCCCAAGGAGCTTTTAGTCATATAAATAGTCCTTGCAAACGTAAAAAAGATAGGATAAAATCCAAAATAGAGAAGACAATAAACGGGAGGATGCCGTGCAGAAACGCACGCGAATCGGTAAGGTCCCATCAGTCGCCGCGCCGCATAAAGGCGCGGCCGGGATGACGGACAAGGCCTCCCATGCGAAAACTACTTAATTTTATATAAAGAACACGGGAGGTTAATATGGTATCAGCAGGTGATTTCAAAAACGGCGTGACTTTCGAATGGGACGGAAAAGTCATGCAGGTCGTGGAGTTCCAGCACGTCAAGCCGGGCAAGGGCGCGGCGTTCGTCCGGACAAAGCTGAAAAACGTCATTACGGGGGCCGTTGTTGAGACATCCTTCAACCCTTCGGACAAGTTTGAAAACGCTTTTGTCGAAAGACGCGACATGGAATACAGCTATAACGACGGGAACCTGTATTATTTCATGGATATGGAGACGTATGAGCTGGAACCGATCGACGCCGGCCTCCTGGGAGATAACTTTAAATTTGTCAAGGAAAACATGACGTGCACGATCTATTCCTATAAAGGCAAGATTTTCAACGTCGAACCGCCCAACTTCGTCGAGCTCGTTATAACGCAGACGGACCCGGGCTTCAAAGGCGATACGGCTACGAACGTTACGAAACCTGCGACTGTTGAAACGGGCGCGGAGGTCAAGGTGCCGCTTTTCATCAACGAAGGTGAAAAGATCCGCATCGACACAAGGAGCGGAGAGTATCTGGAACGCGCCAAGAGCTGAGATCTGTATGGATTTTGGAATAGGACGATGCAAGAAGGAGGCATTACTATGACAATCACGGAAAAAGTCGCGTACCTGAAGGGACTGGCTGAGGGAATGGCGCTGGACACAGAAAAGAATGAAGGCAAGCTTATATCGGTAATTATCGACACGCTGGAGGATATCGCACTGGAAATCGAGGAACTCAGCGAGAGCACAATTGATATCGGTGATGAGCTCGACGCGATCTCGGATGATCTGGCCGACGTCGAAGAGGTACTGTTCGGAGACGAAGAGGAAGACGAATACGGTGAGGACGACGATGCATTCTACGGCATGGGAGAAGCGTGCTGTGACTGTGACTGCGAGGATGAATATGCGTATGAGGTGACATGCCCGTCGTGCGGCGAGGATATTATCGTAGAAGAGGCCGATCTGGAAAACGGCGATATGAACTGCCCCAACTGCGGTGAAAAGCTGGAGTTTGAATTCGACGAGGACGACGAAGCGGAAGACGCGCCGGAAGACGCCTGAAAACATCAAAAAAACGAAAAAAGCACGATCGTAAAAAGCGCGCATTGATCATAATGATATAATCTCCGGGCATGTCGTGACGGCAGGCCCGGGGCATTTTTTTGCGCGCGTTGATTTCTCGGGTAAAAAACCTATTTTCAGACGGAGTTATCGGCAAATTATTGACAATATACCTTCGAAATAGTACATTAATATATAAGAAATATACAAATGCAGCGTGCCTGTATCATAATTAAGTTATAAATCAGGGATTGGGGATCGGAAAGTGAATGACAATAAAGAAAAAAAGAGCGTACTTCCGCCTATTCTGCTGTCGGATATACTGCTGATCGCCTGCTGTGCCGCGTCGGCTATCCTTTTTGCGGCCGCGCTGCTCGTTGCGCTGGATGACCGGGTGAAAACATTCATTTTTGCCGCCAGTGTAACGCTGGCCTTATACGACCTGCTGTTTGACGCGGTGATGAAGTTTTTAAAGGAACGTGTTTTTGACCACAATCTGCTGATTGTTCTTGCCGCCGTCGGAACGCTTGCCATCGGCTGGGGACAGGCGGCCGCCGCCGCGGCGCTGGTATACCGGATCGGCGCGATCGTCAACAGGATGCTGGCGGAAAGATCGGTTATTACTGCGGAAAGCATGCTGGATATAAGGCCGGAGGTCGTCAATGCCGTCGTCAACGGCGCCGTTGTACAGATGTCGGCGGGGAAAATAGAAGTCGGCGACGTCATCTCCGTGGCGCCGGACGAGTATATCGCGTTTGACGGGATCGTTTCCGGCGGTGAATCCATGCTGGATATCTCGGTGATGACCGGAGAAGAGGAGCCCCGGCCGGTATCGACCGGCAGTAAGGTGATCTCCGGCAGCCTCAATCTCACGGGCGTATTGAATATCCGTGTGACGTCGGATTTTGACGATTCGGAAGTCTCGCGCGTCGTGAAGTACTTGAACGAAGCGGAAATCCGCAAATCAAAACCGGAGAAAATGGCCGAATGGTTAGCAAGGCTCTTTATGCCGGCCGCCTGCGGCATCGCGTTCATTATAGGCGTTTTGGTCCCGCTCATCGGCGGGCTGGACTTCGTGCCGTGGCTGGGCCGGGCGTTCGGCATCCTCTTTATTTCAAGCCTCGGGTCACAGGCGGTCTCGATACAGCTGACGTACTACAACAGCATCGCCGGCGCGCTCAAAAAAGGTATATTGTTCAAGGGCGCGGATGTTATCGATACGGTCGCGCATGCGACATCCGTCGTCTTCGATATGACGGGCATACTTACGACAGGCCGCTTCAAGGTGTCGGACATACAGCCGAACGGTATTTCCTCCGAACGCCTTTTAATGCTGGCCGCTTATATCGCGTCGGGCGCAAATACGCCTCTTATGCGGGCCATAACCTCCGAGGCCGATATTGAAGTCGATTTTACGAAAATAACCGATTACCGGCAGTCCCCGCTGGGCGGGTATGAGATCGATATCGCGGGCGTTACCGTATCGGCCGGCAGCGCGGCCTTTATGGCGGAGCTGGGGATCACGCCGGATATTTCACAGGCCGAAGCCACCGCCGTCTATGTTGCGCTTGGCGGGCGATATGTGGGACGGATACTGCTCTCGGACGCAATCAGGCACGACGCTAAGAAAGCCGTGCGGCAGCTGCAGTCGAACGGCGTTGACCGGATCGCAATGTTCACGGGAGGAAATCAGGCAGCCGCCGGCGAAGTGGCCACGCAGATCGGCGTCAGCGAGCTTTATGCCGAGACCAGGCCCGATGAAAAAGTCGCACGGCTCGGCGGGCTGCACGATATGCAGCTGAAAGGGGACAGGCTGATTTTTGTGGGCGATGCCTCAAACGACCCTTCGGTATTGAAAAAAGCGGATGCGGGTATTGTCATGGGCGGATTGGGCCCGAACGGCATCGAGGAAGCCGCCGACATGATCATCATGACCGACGCGCCGTCGAAGGTGGCCGAGGCCATCGTGCTCGGACGCCATACGGACAGCATCATCCGGCAGAACATACCGGGCCTGCTCGGCGGCAAGGGCGTGGTGCTCCTGCTGCTTGTGATCGGGATATTTCCCATTTGGGCCGGCGTTTTGACCGATGTTCTCATAATGCTCGCCGCGATCATAAACGCCATGCGCGCCTTCGGTATGACGCGGCAGGAGATCAGAAAATCGATTCAGCACAGGCCGTCTGATGATATCGACGCGGGTGACGTGGGTGACGGGTACTACAGCACGGATTATTAACGTTCCGACAGGCTGTAAAAAAAGCTGCTGAAAGCAGCTTTTTTGCCGTCATGGGAAATTATGGCCGGTGCGGCGGAAACAGATATATAAACAACAATTGAGACGGACTTCGTAAGACCGTCTCAATAGGTAACAAGTTATTTTCCGTTCTTCCTTTGATTCTGGTTCTGATTCTGGCCCGGATTCTGGTTCTGATTCTGGTTCTGGTTTGGGTTCTGGTTCCTGTTCTGCTGGTACTGGTTGTTATCCTGCCTGTTTTTGCCCTTTGAGGACACTTATGCCCACCTCCTTCATAGAAGCTAAAGATAGTTTGCACAGGAGGGGGCCGAAATATACCAAAAAACCCAATAAAAAGTAAAAAACAAGAGATGCGGCATTTCGCCTGCGTGTGACTTGTATCGCAGGGAAAAAAGTGTTAAAATCAATCAAGTCCGGTTTAACAAATCCGGTTTATCATAGCGAGATTGGGGTGTATTTATGTCAGGACATTCAAAATGGCATAATATTCAAAAAACAAAGGGCGCGGCCGACGCTAAAAGGGCGCAGGCTTTTACGAAAATCGCCCGTGAAATGATCGTCGCCGTAAAAGAGGGCGGCAGCGGAGACCCGAACAATAATTCACGCCTGGCGGCCGTCATCGCAAAGGCGAAAGCGGCGAACATGCCCAACGACAATATCAAGCGCACGATTGATAAAGCGCTTGGCAGCGGGAATGCAGAAAACTATGAAAGCGTCACCTACGAGGGGTACGGACCGGCCGGCGTGGCGATTATCGTCGACGCGATGACGGACAACCGCAACCGAACGGCCTCGGAGGTCCGCCATAAGTTTGACAAATACGGCGGGAATCTGGGCGCGACGGGCTGCGTTTCCTGGTCCTTTGACCGCAAAGGCCTGCTTATCATCGACAATGAAGACGGGGAGCTCGATGAGGATACGGTCATGACGGACGCGCTGGAGGCGGGCGCAGAAGACCTCGTGACGCAGGAGAGCGTTTATGAGGTGTACACGACGCCGGAGGATTTCAGCGCCGTCAACAATGCCTTAGACGCCAAGGGGTACACGTTCCTGTCGGCGCAGACGGAGATGATCCCGCAGAACTATGTGCAGCTAACGGATCCAGAGGACGTCAGGAACATGGAGAAGATGCTCGACCAGCTTGAGGAGTCTGACGACGTGCAGAATGTCTGGCACAACTGGGAGCAGGAGTAAAAAAAGAGATACGGTTCGATAGACTATGAAGCAGCCGCCCTAAAACGGGCGGCTGCTTTTCTGTGTTTATTAACGCAGATTCGAACATCGGCCTTATAAAAACCGTTCCAGTTCTTCAGGGGGCAGCGGCCGGAAATAGTAGAAGCCCTGCGCCTCGTTACAGCCGTGATCTTTCAGGAAACGCAGCTGATACTCGGTCTCAATGCCTTCGGCGGTCACCTGAAGGCCGAGGTTTTTGGCAAGATTGATGATCATGACGGCAATCGCACGGTCCTGTTCGCTCTGCTCGAGATTCTGCACAAACTGCATATCGATTTTGATCCGGTCGATCGTAAGTTTTTTGAGCCGGATAAGAGAGGAGTATTCTGTGCCGAAATCGTCGATGGTGATGGTGACGCCGAGCTCGCGCAGCTTTTTGATGGTGCTGTCCGTGTGGACTAGTCTGGTCACGGCGGCGCTTTCGGTGATTTCGAGGTCCAGCTGCCGCGCCGTCATGCCGGTTTCATCAATGACGTTTTTGACGATGTCGGCCAGCCTCGGATTATAAAACTGGGTGGCCGACAGATTGACGGACATGCGCAGGTCCGTATGCCCTGCAGATTTCCAGGCCACACTTTGCGCGCAGGCTGTTTTCAGGATCCATTCGCCGATGGTGCTGATCAAACCGTTTTTTTCCGCCAAAGGGATAAAGAGCGACGGATTTATCAGGCCCAGTTCCGGATGATCCCAGCGCAGAAGCGCCTCAAAGCCGCATATGCGGGTTGTTTCAATATCAATAAGCGGCTGATAATAGACAACGAACTCGCCGCGTTCCAGCGCCCGGAACAGGCCGTTGGAGAGCATTGTGTTCAAGACGATATCCTCTCTCATTTCCGGATTGCATATAGCATATCGGTTAGGTCCGGCGGCTCTGGCCTTGTTAAGCGCGATGTCGGCGTTTTTGACGAGTGTGCCGTTATCCGTGCCGTCGTCCGGAAAGACGGAAATACCGGCGTTGGCTGTGATATAAAACTCCTGTTTGTGCAGCTTAAACGGCGATTCAAACAGCGTTATGACGCTGTTTGCTATTTCTTCGATTTCCGCCCTACCGGATACGGGGTTTAACAGGATTATGAATTTATCGCCGTCAAAGCGGCTGATGATATCGGTTCTGCGCAGAAGCTTCACGATGGAATCGGCAACTTTTTTCAGTACATCGTCGCCTGTCTTATACCCAAGCGAATCGTTGACGAACTTGAAGCTGTTGAGGTTTAAAAAGATGCACCCCAAGGAGGCGCCTGTTTTTTTTGCGTTGTTGATGACCTGCATGGTGCGTTTGTCGAATAAAAAACGGTTGGGCAGCCCGGTCAGATTGTCGAAGTAGGCCATATACTCGATATCGCGATTGGCCTTAAGCATGAAATACCGGTTGGCGATGAGACCTGCCAGCATACGCAGCGTGTCCAGATCTTCCTGGGATATCTTAAGCTTTGACGAATAGGTGGTCAGCGCGTGAAAACCGTAAAGCATATTGTTCGTGATAATAGGCACGGCTACAAAAGAAACGACATCCTTATTGACAAACATATCTTTATTCGTAACGAGATCGACGGGATGTTTACGGATATCCTCAAAATACACCGGTGAAAAACTGAACATTTCCCGCATCAGATTCGGATAGTCGCTTTTCCGGCAGGGTTTGCGGCGTACCAGTTCCGGCATGATCCCCTCACGGCACCATTCGTACTTCAGGGTCATTATGCCTTTATCGTTATCCAGCCGGAAGATGAAGCTCCGGTCCGCGCCCCAGAAGTTGCCCGTTCTTGAAAGCAGCGCTTCGATGTTGCGTTTCAGGTTTGTTTTTGTGACATGCGCGAAATCGTACGACATGTCCGAAACGAGCTTCTGCAGGTCGGCCTGACGCGCTGTCTCCTTAAGCTTTTCAAGGTAGATCATATTGACAATCCAGCCGATGAAAAGCATCAATACGTATAAAGCGATGCGCAGTATGTAATCGGTGCCCGCATACAGGGGCGAGCCCTTTGGCGTATGCAGCCAGATGATGGCCTGCGTGAGAACCGCGTCGACGGAGACGAGGACCAGCACGGAGCGCTTGTTGTAAACTAATGAAGGAATAGCAAAGATGATGGGGATTATCCAGTAGATATTAGGAAAGCGTTCCATGTATATCAGTGAGAAAAGCGGGATGCTTATCAGCATGAGGAAGATATTCAGCGCCTCTTTAAACGGCTTGCTGTTTATATACTGGATGAAAACGAAGACAAGTCCGAAAAAAACGAGGAACAGAGAATAGATGATATCGAAATGCCGGGCCGGGCTGCTTCCTGTTTTCAGCAGCAGGGCTATGATATTGCCGATCCCGAACAGGAGCATAAAAGTACTCAGGGAATGATAAAGCCGCTTGCTGTTCAGGTCGCTCATAATAAGTTGGTTGCGGCTGACTTCATTAGGCATTATCAGTTTGTACTTTTTCATCAGGAAGAAAATAGTCAAAAACGGGAAAAGGAATTTAACGGGGGACAGCATCGCGACGGCGGGACTTGGCGTTATGTTCATAATCGCGTCGCTGAGCAGCTCCAGAAAAAGCGTGACGGCCAGCGCGTAAAGGATGAGGTTTGCCTGCCTGCGTTTGCCGTTATCCGCACTGCGGCGCTTCCAGCGCAGTAAAATAAATATGCTCATTAGGGAATAAACGGTATAGTAGGCGATAAAGAAGATGTTCCAAACGCCGGGCCGGGCGCCGGGCGATGCCGCGTAGGACCGGATGAGGCAATAAATATTTCCGGCCGGTTCGTCCACGAAGCAAAAAACGACGATTACAATAAAGGCCGGCGCGAAAAACAGCGGATGGAACAGTCCGCTTTTTATATAGCGGCCGGTACCGGTCAGGAGCATAATGAATTGAAGGATCAGAGCATATATCAGCGCCCAGCCTAAAATGGATATCTTTCTCCATATGAGCGCCAGATCCTGATGCGCGACGGTGACGGACATCGCCAGCCCCAGCGACCAGGCGCACAGGGCGATACAAATGCCGAAAAACGACCGGTTAAGCGCGCCGCGCAGGTTCTGATTGAAGAAATAGACGGTATAGAAAAAATATACGGCAAATAAGATGAACAATAATACGGATTGGAATAAAACCATATTCGCCACGGCAACGACCGCCCCCTGCAAATAAAAAAATCGTATACATAATATTTATCGATAAGATTTTGTCAAGGACCAGTGCGAATAAGTAAAATATTACTTAGTTTGGTAAATTTGCTAAACAATTGCCTGTTATAATCGTTATCATAAACAAAACCGCCGCCTGGCAACAGGCGGCAGTTTTACAGCGAATTTATGGCGGTTTCAGATATGCCAGGTTTCCCCGAGGTCCAGGCCCCATTTTTTGTTGAGGTCGTTGTAGAACTGCGCGCGCGGGTAATCGAGGTTCATGTCGTATTTTAAGTGCGCGTAGCCAAAATGCATCGCGTCAAGCCCTTTAAGGCCTTCCATCAAATCGGGGAGCGCGTCGGCGCGCGCGGAGAAGATGATCTCGTCCTCGTCCACGAGGCTGCGTTCGAACTCGCCGGGGTCCGGTACGGCGATATTATATTTTTTGCCGTTTAAAAGCGGGATCGTACAGTAGCAGCAGGAGACGATCGTGTCGGGCATGACGTCGAACACGTCGCCGTCCTGAAATTTGGTCGCCATAATGAGCGCGCGCATCTGGGATACCCGGCAGTATGTAACAATGACGTCCGGGATGAAATTGCATGTGTCCAGGGGGGCGACCGTATAACCGACCGGCCTTTTGTCATACTGTTCGGTGTTGAGCCACGGGTATTTTTCCTTGAAGAATTTGAGGCTCTTCTGCGGGTCCTTCATGAAGAGCTTGGAGCCGACGTTGTTGACGTCTTCCTCGTCGAGCGGACAGAATTTGAAGCAGGCGTTCGGCCATACGCACCAATTGTCCTCCTTGAAGAGCGTGAGCGCGCTGCGGTTCCTGCGCGCCATGGCAAACGCCTGGCACATTGCCACATGCTTGCCGGTGTCCCGCAGGGGAACGACCGAGCCCTCGGGCGTCTCGTCTTTGTCAAAAAGGAGTTTGAAGGCGATCGGGGGAAAGCGAAGCATGAGCAGATCCATCATTTCTTTGCCGGATTGATTGAATTCGGATACGGTATTCACGTATAAGCCTCCCTTATATATTTCATAACCTTATTGTAAACGCGGCGTTTAATGAGGTCAAGCGGTAATAAGCCTTCAAGGCGGCGCGCATACCGTCACGACGGGTCGATATCGAAATATTTACCGGCAAAATACACCTTTTTGATTTTGTACGACCGTCCGGCCAGATACTGCAGAGCCCCGGCGTCCGTTTTAAAGTCGAATACGAGCCGGTACGCGCACAGCGCCTGGCTTTTTTCGCCGTACGGGCGGTTTTGCTTTTCGCTGCCGTATTTGCCGTCGCCCAAAAGCGGATGCCCGGCATGCGCCAGCTGCGCCCGGATCTGGTGCGTGCGCCCGGTAATGAGCCGGCACTCGAGAAGCGTCAGGCCGTTTTTTGCGCAAAGCGTTTTGTACTCGGTGACAGCAGTTTTGGAGCCGGGGACGCTTTTGTCCGAGACGAAGACCTGATTCTTTTTTGCGTCCTTGAATAAAAACCCCTCAAGGCGGCCGCTTTTAGGTTTCACTTCGCCGTGGACGGCGGCGAGATAGTACTTTTCCACCTCGCGGCTTTTGATCTTGCCGTTCATGACCCGCAGCGACTCGGCGTTTTTGGCGGCGATGACGATCCCGGAGGTGTTGCGGTCTATGCGGTTGCACAGCGCCGGGGCAAACGCGTTCTCCGCGCGCGGCTTATATTCGCCTTTCGCGTACAGGTACGCCTGTATGTGCGCGATGAGCGTATTGTACGACCATTTGCCATCTGAGTGGCACAAGACGCCCGGCTTTTTGTTGACGAGCAGGATGTTCTCGTCCTCGTATACGATGTCGAGCTCCGGAGACGTAACTTTAAGATAGGCGTTTTCCTCGGTCGGGGCCTCGAAAAATCCGTCGTTTACGTACATCTGCACCGTGTCGCCGCCCATAATCTTAACGTCCCGCTTCGCGCCTTTGCCGTTTACCTTGATGCGCTTTAAGCGTATATATTTTTGCGCGAGCGACGACGGCAACAGCGGCACCGCCTTGGACACGAACCGGTCCAGGCGCTGCCCCGCGTCGTTTTGTCTGATCGTGAATTCTTTCAATGGGGGGTACTTCCTTTTTTGCTTAATGGTTATTAAAATATTGCCCGATTTTATTTTTTCAAATCCCGCCCGCCGCCCAATAAAGGAATACGAGGGCTCCGCCCTATGACCTCGTTGGAGAGATACGGCTAAATACCGAAATGCATAATATACAAGTCGTTGTTTGCTGTTAGCAACTCATTCCAAGCTGCCGCCTTTTCAAACAAATTAATGAGTTTCCTTTTATCAAATCTTAATTTTTCATATTGCCCTGATTTCACATCATCATCATTATACCAATAGTAACTTCCTGTAAGCGTCATTTTTTCAGGTGCTAACAGAAACAGATTTTTAAGTCTGCTAAATAACGAGCATAACATTCTTGCGTTTTCATTTGAAAAGCCCGTTACGCCATAATAAGACAGTCCTAAAATTTCTTCATTAGTCGGGATATTTGTCGAAGGTATCCATCTTATAAAGTCCGATAGATAAAGTATTAAGCTGTCGTGAATTTCATAATAATCAACAATCGCCGGGGCTTCTACCACTAATTTTCCCTTGTTTCGTTTTATCTTTTCATATTCAAACGGCTCGATAAACAATTTAGAAACAAGAAGAAATTCATGTATTGGCATTTCATCACCCTAACTAAAACTCAGATTATTTTATGTATTTTCTCGCCTGCCACCCTTAAAGGTATAGGGCTCCGCCATATGACCTGGGGAGGCTATATGCGGGTTTATTCGGATGAGTCGAATAATCTATGTAATAGTTCAATTACTTCGTTTTCTTCATCTATAAAGTTAGAAGCATGAGAATATACAGCCATGAAAATTACTCCAGCGGGAACAATCAAAAAGATGACGTATTTCAGTATTATGCGTATATTTATTCCTTCTTTTATTGCATAAAGAAACTGAGGCGTGCTTGCTATTGTTATTAATAGAATAATAATTAGAGCTATTACGAGCAAACAGGTTGGATAGCAAAATTTTCCCTCTATTACTGTTTTTCCATTTGCTTTAAAGATGGTTCCTTTATATATGCGGGACATGCCTCTATGATGAACTCGAGGTTTTGTTTTATGCAGCCAAAACCGGTCGCCCTTAACTTCGCCTATAAATTCATTTTTTAGCAAAAAGCCCGGTTTAAAACATCTCCGAGTTATAGAATAAGCTCTTATTTTTTTTGTAAGAGCATTTTGCATACTTCCGGGCTTTTTTCAGAATAAAATTTCATTCTCATATCTACCACCTTGAGAGTATAAGCCTTTTTGTATCAAATACTCTCGTCCTTAAATAGCCCGCATGGGGCGGAGCCCCATACCTTTTGGGGCGGGGGGCGGGTAAAGATAAAATCGTTGTTGGGATTTAAGAGAAAAACAGCGGTGCAGGAAGATATAGTTGTATGTTGCGCCGTTTTACAATCCTCAGTCGG
Source organism: uncultured Sporobacter sp. (assembly GCA_963663605.2). Lineage (GTDB taxonomy): Bacteria > Bacillota > Clostridia > Oscillospirales > Oscillospiraceae > Sporobacter. The sequence goes on along the minus strand of CAXXVF010000002.1, from coordinate 839,188 downwards.
CACAGCCGACAGCTCCTTTCAAAAGGAGCCTTGAGACATCGGGACAACGGCGCGATGAGGACATCGGGCCCTACAAGGACGGGAAAAAAGACCATTCAGGACAGGGAAGCGGCGGCCCGATGAGGGCATCACGCCCTACAAGGACGGGGTGGCGATGTGCCGTCTAGACGGGGGAACGATAGACCTACGAGACGGGGAGCGGAGGCACATTTGGGGAGCCAAGTCCTATGGGGCGGGAAAAGATAAATTATATGCGGAGATTTGGACAAAAATGGACATAGTATACTTTAGATTATAGCATCAAAAAATAGTTTGACAACATTTGCATTATCAATTATAATGTCATGGCGAATGAGATGGTGTTTATGCGTCTTGATATGAGAGAAATCATCAACGTTCCGGGCGCTTCGGCAGCGTTTGACTTCGAGCCCGACCTGTCCGACGCGGTGACCGGGAGCGTAAGAGGAATAAAGCAGGCGAGAGCCGCCGGGCGTATTCAAAACAGCGCCGGCGTTTTAGTTTTGAGCGCGGATATCGACGCGGTGCTCGAATGCACCTGCGCGCGATGCCTCAAGGACTTCGAGCGGCCGGTCCATATGCACGTTGAGAACACGCTGTCAGACCGGGCGGAGGACGAGGAAAACCCCGATATCTATGTTTTTGAAGGGGACGATGTCGACGCGGACGACGTCATCGCATCGGATTTCATTTTAGATTTGGACGAGAGGCTTTTATGCAGTGAAGACTGCAGGGGGCTTTGCCAAAAATGCGGCGCGGACTTAAACGACGGCCCGTGCAACTGCAAAAAAGAGACAGACCCCAGGCTCGCTGTCCTTGGACAGCTCCTGGAAGACAAATAGAGAAGCTCAGCGGCTTTTACAGGAGGTGTCAACATGGCGGTACCAAAGAGTAAAGTTTCGAAAGCAAGAAGAGACAAACGGCGCAGCTCCCACTGGAAGCTCTCAGCGCCCAATATTGTCAAGTGTTCAAAATGCGGCGAAATGCGCCTCCCGCACCGGGCCTGCAAGGCCTGCGGCACGTATAACGGGCGTGAAGTGATCAAAATCGACGCGGAATAATGTGCAATAATGTCAGGCGGCGGGGATAACACCCCGCCGAATTTCATAAAGGCGACGATTGCGGGTCTAAAGGACGGAAAACCGAAACATACTTACAGGGAAGGCATTGCCGGACGGCGTTTCGTGCGGGATGGCTTAATGAGGCGGTGGGAAAAAGGGTATGAGCGCTCTCATCACACAGATTGACAAAAACAGTCCGGCTGCCGGAAGAAATATAAAGCCCGGCGACGCGCTTGTGCGCGTAAACGGGCATAAGATCAAAGACGTGCTCGACTATAAGTTCTATTCCTACGAGCCGCGCCTGCTTCTGGAGCTCCACAGCCCGGAAGGGAAGATCAAGCTCGTGCGGCTCAATAAGCCGGCGGGCGCGGACCCCGGACTGACGTTTGAGACGTATCTGATGGACCGCCAGCGCGCCTGTTCGAATAAATGCGTTTTCTGCTTTATCGACCAGCTTCCGCGCGGCATGCGCAAAACGCTCTACTTCAAGGACGACGATATCCGCCTGAGTTTTTTGCAGGGCAATTACGTTACGCTCACAAACTTAAATAAAGACGAGATCGAGCGGATCGCCCGCCTGCGCGTGAGTCCGCTGAACATATCCGTACACGCGACCGACCCGGAGGTGCGCAGCTTAATATTCGGCTGCAAAAACAGCGGCGCGCCCCTTCTTGCAATGCGCCGCTTTGCCGAAGCGGGCATCACGATGAATTGCCAGATCGTCTGCTGCCCCGGCATCAACGACGGCGCCGTTTTAGAGCGGACGATGACGGATCTGGGGGACATGTTCCCGCGCGTTTTAAGCGTATCCGTCGTACCGGTCGGCCTGACGAAGCACCGGGAGGGATTGCATCCGCTCCGCGCGTTTGACCGGCCCTCGGCGTCTGAAACCGTCCGGCAGGTCGAGCGGTTCGGGGAGAAATGCCTGAAGCAGTACGGAACGCGGCTTTTTTATCCGGCCGACGAGCTGTATTTGAAGGCGGGACTCCCGATACCGCCCGAATCGTTTTATGAGGGGTATCCGCAGCTTGAAAACGGCGTAGGGATGCTCCGGCTGCTGACGACGGAGGCGGATGCGGCGCTGGAAGAGGCGGACGGCGCGGGAAGCGCGCCGTTTTCCATCGCGACCGGTGCGGCTGCTTTCGATTGTTTACAAAAAATTTTAAATTCCGCAGAAGAAAAATATGTTAATATAAAAGGAAAGTTAATTGCGGTTCGGAACGATTTTTTCGGCGAGGCGGTCGACGTCGCGGGGCTTTTGACGGGGGGAGACCTTATCCGCCGGCTTCGGGGAGAAGCGCTCGGCGAGCGGCTGCTCCTTGCCAGGAATATGCTCCGGCACGGGGAGAATGTCTTTTTGGACGATCTGACGCTTGAAGATGTCTCCAATGCGCTCGGCGTCCCGATACGGGTCGTGGAGCAGGACGGTTCGGACCTTGTCCGGGCGATACTTGGAGATTGATTTTTACGGGGTCATGCCCGATTTTTTGGGATATTTTCGGTACGGGCGTTTTGACGGCCCGTAATGAACGGAGGACAGGGACTTGGCAAAGCCGCTGATCGCGATCGTGGGCCGGCCGAATGTCGGCAAATCCATGCTTTTCAACAGAATAGCGGGCAAGCGGCTGTCCATCGTCGAGGACACGCCCGGCGTAACACGGGACAGGCTTTATGCCGACAGCGACTGGAGCGGACGGGAATTCGCCATCGTCGACACCGGCGGCATCGAGCCGACGGCCGACGACGAGATCCTTCTGTTTATGCGTGAGCAGGCGATGCTTGCCATCGAGATGTCGGACGTCATCCTGTTCGTGACCGATATCAAGACGGGCGTCACGGCGGCCGACCAGGAGATCGCGAACCTGCTGCTGCGGTCCAAAAAGCCGGTCGTGCTGGCCGTCAACAAAATGGATTCCGTCGGGCAGCTAAATCCCGACATCTATGAGTTTTACGCGCTCGGACTGGGGGACCCGATCTCTCTGTCGGCGATGCACGGGCACGGCACGGGGGACGTCCTGGACGCGTGTATAGAGCATTTCCCGCCGTTGGCGGCGGACTCGGAGGACGCGGGCATCATCCGCGTGGCGGTCATCGGCAAACCGAACGTGGGCAAATCTTCGCTCGTCAACCAGATATTGGGCGAAAACCGCGTGATCGTAAGCGAGGTTGCCGGTACGACGCGCGACGCCGTCGATACGCTGTTTGAAAACGACGAAGGACGGTACATGTTTATCGACACGGCCGGTCTGCGCCGCCGCTCCAAGGTCGGAGACCGGATCGAAAAATACAGCGTTCTGCGTACCGAGATGGCCGTCGAGCGCTCGGACGTGTGCCTTATTATGATTGACGCGCGGGAAGGCGTAACGGAGCAGGACACGAAGGTCGCGGGGATGGCGCACGAGGCCGGCAAGGCCAGCGTCATTATCGTGAACAAGTGGGACCTGATCGAAAAAGAGACCAATACGATGGAGCGCATGCGCGAGGAGGTCCGGCGGGGCCTCAGCTTCATGACATATGCACCGATACTGTTTATATCGGCGCTTAAGGGGCAGCGCGTCGGGCGCATCTTCGAGCTTATAAATCATGTGGACAATCAGTCGGCCACGCGGCTGACGACCGGTATGCTCAATAACGTTTTAGCAGACGCCACCGCGCGCGTACAGCCGCCGACGGACAAGGGCCGAAGGCTGAAGATCTATTACATGACGCAGGTCAGTGTGCGCCCGCCGACGTTCGTGTGCTTCTGCAACGAAGCGGAGCTGTTCCACTTTTCTTATCAGAGATACCTTGAAAACCAGATCCGGACCGTTTTTGGCCTGGACGCGACGCCCATGCGCCTGATCGTCCGGCAAAAGGGAGATGCGTAGTTAAAGCGGATTATAATACAGGCATACAGGACACAGGATACAGGCACGGAGGTTAATGAAGTTGCTAATAGTTTTATTGGCCGTAACGGCCCTGCAGGCGTATATGATCGGCAGCGTCAACGGCGCGATCATCATATCCAAGTACTTTTACAAGAAGGATATACGCGAATACGGCAGCGGCAACGCGGGGCTGACGAATTTTTACCGGGTATTCGGTAAGTACGGCGTGGCGCTCGTCGTCCTCATCGACGTTTTGAAAACGATCGCGCCGGTCGTTATAGGCGGACTGCTGTTTTCGCATTTCATCGATGCCGAATTTTTCGTAGGCGGCAACGTCGGACTGTTCAATCTGAACTTTTTCGGAAGCGAGTACGCCGGGTTCTTCGTGATGCTGGGCCACTGTTATCCTCTTTATTACGGATTCCGAGGCGGTAAAGGCGTCATGGCGATGGGGACGATCCTGTTTTTCGTCGATTGGCGCGTCGCGCTGGCCGCCTGGGGCGCTTTTATCCTCCTTGCGGTCCTGACCCGGTACGTGTCTCTGGGCTCCATCGTCGGCAGCGCCGCATATCCCGCCGCACAGGCGCTTTTGGGTCTCGGCGGACCGTGGGAGCTGCTTGTTGCAGCCGTTAGCGCGGTGCTGCTCATTTCAAGGCATTGGGAAAATATTCGACGGCTCATACAGGGCAAGGAATCAAAATTCAGCTTTAGACGGAAAAAGCATGGGCCCCCGACAGGCACGTGAATCTGCCGGGCGGCAGCATCAATACGCAACTGCGTCTTGCCGGCGCGTTTTAGGGAGAGATCAGTATCAGGATAATCAGAAGAGGAAAGGCCATGAAGATATCTGTATTCGGCAGCGGCGGCTGGGGCACGGCCGTCTCTAAACTGCTCAGCGAAAACGGCAACGACGTCACGCTGTGGTCCAAATTCGACGCGGAGGCCGAGACGCTCGACAGGGAGCGGGAAAACCCGCTTTTAAAAGGCGTTATTATCCCTGGGGAAGTGACGGTCACATCCGATATTTATAAAGCGGCCCGCGGCTGCGATATCGCCGTTATCGCAACGCCGTCTTTCGCGGTGGCGGAAACAGCGGAGCTTTTAAAGGACAAACTGCCGGGGAAATGCATCGTCGTATGCATATCCAAGGGGATCGAGAAAGACACGTCGCGCCTGTTCTCGCAGATACTGGGTGAGACGTTCGGCGACAGCGTCCGCTTGGCGTCGCTGTCCGGCCCGACGCACGCGGAGGAGGTCGGCCGTCAGATCCCGACGGCGTGTGTCGTCGCGTCCAAGGATAAACGCGTGGCCGAAACGATCCAGGACGTATTCATGAACGACTACCTGCGCGTATATACATCGAATGACGTCGTCGGCGTCGAACTCGGCGCCGCCCTGAAAAACGTCATCGCGCTCGGTGCGGGCATCAGCGACGGCCTGGGCTTCGGCGACAATACGACCGCGATGCTGATGACGCGCGGGCTGGCCGAAGTCGCGGAGCTGTGCGTGGCGCTCGGCGGCAGAAAGTCGACGCTTGCGGGGCTGGCAGGGCTCGGCGACCTGATCGTGACGTGTACGTCGAACCATTCCAGAAACCGCCGCGCGGGCGTGCTGATCGGCAAAGGCGTCAAAGCCAATGAGGCGATGCGTCAGGTCGGCGCGGTCGTGGAGGGGTATTACGCGGCGAAGGCGGCGTACAAGCTCTCGCGGAAGACGGAGATCGACATGCCGATATCGACGGAGATCTACAAGGTGCTCTACAGGGGCAAATCGCCGATGCGCGCCATGCGCGAGCTGATGGGGCGCTCGCGGCGGCATGAGTCCGACCTGAGCGAAGAGATGTGGGTCGTGTGAGGATCTGCCGCATTCATTAAAATGATACATCGACATACGCCGCGCGGGATTATGGCCCGCGCGGCGTTTTCAAATGATTGGATTCCTTCCGCCCGCCGGTCCGTAAAACGGGGCGCAGCCCTGCGTTTTATGGGAGCATACGGGTGCAGTGCAGCGTTTCATGGGAGCATACGGGTGCAGTGCAGCGTTTCATGGGAGCATACGGGTGCAGTGCAGCGTTTCATGGGAGCATACGGGTGCAGTGCAGCGTTTTATGGGAGCATACGGGTGCAGTGCAGCGTTTCATGGGATTATAAGGGCGTAGCCCTTACCTTTATTGGGTGGTGGGCGGGAAAAGATAACTGCCTTGTAATGCTTTGTATGTGCCGATATAATAAATATCATTATTCTAATAGTAATGCAGAAGATCATAAAGGGGTGGAGACATTGAAGAACAAAAAGGCCGACGCGTTTTTCCGCCGTCATCAGCGCTCGGAGCTCAACAGCTCGGCTTTGTATGAAAAAATCGCATACACGACGAAGAATGAAACGGACAGGGAGACGCTGCTGTCTATATCAAAGGACGAAAAGAGGCATTCGGAGATATTCGGGCAGCATACGGGAATCCACCTGAAGCCAAACCGGGTATGGGTGGCGCTTCACGTTTTTTTCAAGCACCTGTTCGGGTATACGTTCATAATCAAACAGCTCGAACGCGGCGAGGACAAGGACATCGGCACGTACCGGGAGGAAATCGAACGTATACCGGAGCTCAGGCGGGTCATGGAGGATGAAGAGTCCCATGAGAAAATGCTGACGGATATGCTCGACGAAGAGCGTCTGAAATACGCCGGGGATATGGTGCTTGGCATGAACGACGCGCTCGTGGAACTGACCGGCGCGCTGGCGGGGTATACGCTTGCGATGCAAAACACAAAGCTCGTTGCTATGGCGGGCCTCATCACCGGTATTTCGGCGACGCTTTCCATGACGGCTTCGGGATATCTGTCGTCCCGGGAGGAAGCGGATAAAAACGCGGTGAAGTCAAGTGTCTATACGGGGCTTGCCTACCTCATAACCGTCGCGCTCCTGATCATACCGTATCTGCTTGTGCCGGCGGACAGTTACTTCACGGCGCTCGTTTCGACGCTTCTGATCGCCGTTGCCATCATTGCGGCGTTCAATTACTATCTCGCCGTTGCCAAGGAGCGGTCTTTCCGCAGGAGCTTTCTGACGATGGCGGGGATCAGCCTGGGCGTGGCGGCGATCTCGTTCGTCGTCGGCATGGTCGTAAAAAACGTCCTGGGAATCGAGCTTTGATCCAGAAGCAAACGCGTTAACGGAGGAAATGTTGTTGAAAAGCATTAAGAAAATCAATAAGAATATATTGATGCTCAAGAGCAGTGATGAAAAAAAGAGAAACAAGGCCGTCAAAACGCTTATCAGAGATTTGTGTTTTTATATAGATGAAGAAATACACAGGATTGTGATCGGCGCATTGGGGGAAACCGATGACCTGCGGGTGATTGAGCTTCTTGTAGAGCGGACCGTCAACAGCAAAACGTATAACCCGGCTGCAAAAGCGTTGGCCGAACTGAAAGATCCGCGGGCAATCGATTCCCTGAATGACAAAATAGAATCAAATATGCCGGCAAGGAAGGTACTGGGGAGCTATAAGGATGCGCGCGTAGCCGAAAAAATGATGCCGCTGCTCAACGAGAAGAACGAATATGTGCGTATCGGTGCGATACTGGTGTTGGGATATATGAAGGAAACGGCTGCTGTTGAAACAATAATCAAGGCGCTGGATGACGAAAAGGATAACGTTGTAAGGGCGGCGGTCATGGCGCTTGACGCGATTCGGGACAGGCGCGCTGCGGGCGCATTAATCCGGCTGCTTGATAATCTTATGGCGGATGCCGAACGCCGCATCAGGGAACCGCTTTTGCTGCCCCTTGCGTTCAATGTTTTAGGGAAAACGGGAGCGCCCGAAGCAGTAGCTTATCTGATTCCTGTTTTATCAGATAAAATTTACGATACCTTTGCGGCAAAGGCATTGGGCCTGACCAAGTCACAAAGTGCCGTTGAGCCGCTGTTAAATGTCCTGTCAAATAAAAAAGTATACAAAGCGGCGATTACGGCATTGGCTGAGATTGAAAGCCCCGGAGCCGTGGAGCCGTTGATTGAAGCCCTCGATGCTCCGGATAAAGATATACAGCTTTCCGCGGCTAAAGCATTAGGGGGAATTAAGGATCCCCGAGCCGTAAAACCCCTGATTGAAGCGCTTGCGTCGCGCAATGATGTTAGGATGAAAAAATGCGCCGCTGCAGCTTTGGCAGAGATCGGCGACGACAGAGCAATCGCACCGCTGAAGGATTTGCTGCAAAACCGTAATTTCGATCTGCAGATTATCGCCGCGGCCGCGCTGGTAAAAATGGACCGATCGGCGGCAGAAGCGTTTATCATAAAGGGACTCAATCATCCCGATACAGAAAAAAAGCTTGCCGTACTGAAGATCTCGGGCGGTATAAAAGACCGGGGGCTTGTTTTATCTGTCCTGAAATTGCTTAAGGAGGACGCGGATCAGAGGATCCGCAGAACAGCAGCGGCCATATTGGGCCGGATAGGGGATACGCAGGCTGTCGGCCCTCTTTCAGCCGCGCTTGACGATACGGAACATGTGCGCGAAGCGGCGGTACGCGCGCTCGGGAGTTATAAAGACGACGGCGTATATGCGCGCATTGTTAAAGCGCTGGAGGACAGCTCCTTTTACGTCCGCAAAGCCGCGGCGGCTGCGCTGGCTGAATTCGGGGACAGCCGGGCGGCCGGGCCGCTGAAGAAGGCGTGTGACGATCCGCACAGCGGCGTGCGAGAAGCTGCCAAAACCGCGTTGTCGATTCTGGAGAGCGTGCAGACAACGTGCCCGGAAAGCAGTGCGTCTATAGGGGCGGTTTTTGAATAGATAACTATGCTGCGAAAGCTTTTGTATGTCTTCAGCGGGCAGATGGAATAAAGAGATATGAGTTCAGGTTATGGAAGGTTGAAAAAAACGAATGCCAAAAGCTGCGGATATTCGCATTTTCAGCCGTTTGCACGATTGATTTACGGAAATAAATTACTTATAATGTGAAAATAAATCAAAGCAGCCTTGAAAGGAGAGCCTATGTTCACGTTTGCACCCGTGAACGAGCGTGTTTCACGTATCCGCGAGCGTTACAGACAGACGACGCCGCGCTTTTCAAGCGAGCGCCCGAGGATTATCACGGAGTTTTATAAAACCCATGAGACGGAGCACCCGATCCTCAAACGGGCTAAATGCATGTATGCCATCTGCTCTCAGATGACGGTGCGCGTCGGCGACGACGACCTTATCGTGGGCAATCAGACGCCGACGTTCCGGGGTTCGACGACGAATCCGGAGTACGGCGGGGTCGGCTGGCTCGTCGATGAGCTCAAAAGCGGACAGTTTTACAAACGCCGCGCTTATGAGGAATATAACGAGATATCCGAAGAGGACGCAGCATATATGTGTTCCATTGAGGAATACTGGAACGACCGCTGCCTGGGCGCTTTATGCGACGCCGTCATACCCGACGAATTTTATCCCGTCGAAGCCGCGAAGATCCTGCCGTTTAACCGCACGGGAACGGGCGGCAACCCGATCGGCCATTTCTCCGCCAATTACGGGAAGGCAGTCAGCAAGGGTTTTGCCGCGATCAAGGCTGAAGCCGAAGAGAAGCTGGCTGAAATGAACGGGCATATGTTCCGGGGCGACGCGGAGAAGCATCTGTTTTACAGGGCCGTCGTCATCTACTGCGACGCGGTGATGCTGCTGAGTAAACGCTACGCCGCCGAATGCCGGCGGATGTCTAAGCTTGACAAGTTCTCAGACGGGCGAAAGGCCGAGCTTTCCAGGATGGCCGATGCGCTCGACCATATCATCGAGCATCCCGCCCGTACGTTTTTTGAGGCGGTTCAGGCAACGCTCATATACCATCTGACGCTCTGCTTCGACGGGCAGATGCACGGCCTGACGCTCGGCCGGTTTGACCAGTATACATATCCGCTGCTGAAAAAGGAGCTGGACGCGGGGGCGATCACGTTATCGCGCGCGCAGGAGATTATCGACTGCTTTTATTTGAAAATCTCCGAGGCGGTCGTTTTGAAGACAACGGCGGCCGCCGCAAACTCCGGCGGGTATACGACGGGGCAGCATATGTCGCTGGGCGGTGTCGACCGGGAGGGCAGCGACGCGACGAACGACGTGTCGTACCTGATGCTTCAGTCGATGGGCCGCCTGCACCTGCACGAGCCGCCGCTGTCGCTTCGCATCCACAAAGGCACGCCGGATAAGCTCTGGGAGGCGGCCATTGCCTGCACGAAAGAGGTCGGCGGCATCCCGACACTGCAAAACGACGATATCATCATCCCGACGCTTTTTGAGCGGGGGTTTACCATAGAGGACGCGCGCGACTACTGCATCATCGGATGCGTCGAGCCGGCGGGCGCGGGCAACGATTTCCCGGCCTGCGGCGGTCTGGGGCGCGCGACATACCTAAACATGGGCAACATTATAACGATGCTCATCAACAACGGCAAAAACCCGCTGACCGGAGAGAATTCCGGCTTCGGGACAGGGTACCTCTACGATTACAAGAGCTTTGACGAGCTTATGGCGGCCTATAAGAAACATGTGGAGCACTATGTGTACTGGCACATATCGATGTCGAACCTCTTTTGGCTCGTCATGCGGGACAAGATGCCCCTGATCGCGGCTTCCGCTACGATAGACGGGTGTATGGCGTCCGGGAAGGACGTTATGTACGGCGGGGCCAAATACAACTCCAACGGGTCGTCCGGCGTCGGTTGCGCCAACGTCGCGGACAGCCTTGCCGTCATCAAATACGCGGTTTTCGATGAGAAGCTTGTGACCGCCCGCGAGCTGTACGTCGCGCTCATGGCCGACTGGGTGGGGTACGAACCCCTCCGGCAGAAAATATTGAACGACATACCGCGCTACGGTAACGACGTGCCGTATGTCGACGAGATCGCCCGCGAATCCATGGAAATTTTCGCCCGCGCGTTTTTGGGCGGCACGAGCGACCGGGGAAACAACTGGCAGGCAGGGATTTATCCTGTTTCGACGCATGTAATAAACGGCAGGCGCACCTGGGCCACGCCCGACGGGCGCAAGGCGCGGGAAGCGCTGGCCGAGGGCGTATCCCCGAAGCAGGGGCTCGATAAAAACGGCCCGGCGGCAGTTTTGAAGTCCGTTGCCGCGCTTAATCACGCGGCGTTTAGAAACGGTACGCTGCTGAACATGAAATTCCATCCCGCGGCCGTCGCCGGCGACGCGGGTGCCAGGAAGCTGCGGCAGCTCGTCGAGACGTATTTCGACCTCGGCGGCATGCATATACAATACAACGTCGTCGGCGGGGAGACGCTGCGCGCGGCGCAGACCGACCCCGACGCGCACAAGAATCTCGTCATACGCATCGCCGGATTCTCGGCCTACTTCGTGGAGCTGGACAGCGCACTGCAGGACGACCTGATCAGCAGGACGGAGCAATTGGTAAAATAAAGAGCGTTTAATAAACGTTTGAAAGGGAAGCGCCTTCGGGCGCTTCCCCCTTTTGTGCCAGATAAGATGACCGTAGGATTGAAGGGACTTGGTGATTCATGTATAATAACAGATGATTGGAGGCGTTATGATGGCTATCAGGAAAAGGTATATTTATATATTGATTGCTGTCTTTATAACGATAGTGATCACAGCCGGATATTCAATCGTAAAATACACGGCGACAATCGACTATCTGTTAAAGAAAAACAATGTTGATTTTGTGGATATACTGGCCGTTAAAAAACTGGATGAAAACTATCTCGCTGTTTTTTATGAACATGAATTTCCCGTCAACACCAGCGGGCTGGGCGTTAACTTGCTGAAAAAGACGAATGACAGATGGGACATGGAGGTCAATGCGGCAAAAAGTATAGATTCGGAGATGACGATAGAATTCCTGCATCTCGAAAATAATAGAACGATCGCCTACGGCTATATCAACGATACGGCGATCGAGAGGATAGAATTTATCGATATCGGAAAAAGGGCAAATGCTGAGATTATTGATACCGACTGGAAAGATATTTGGCTCTATGAGGTGCTGGGCGACGACATAAATATCAAGATGTATGATAGTGACGATAATCTGCTTTATCAAATACCGGCCGGGTGTATGGATTAGCTGGTGATTTGAAAAATAGACTTAATTCATAAAAAGCGGCGGGATGAAACATCCCGCCGCAGCTATTTAAATGATTAAGAAATCTATTTCATCCGGTCATAGGCTTTCTGCACGGCGCCCGCGACGATGCCGTACACGTCGGAGGCGTCCATGTGTAAAACGCCCTGTTCCGTCGCGCCGCCCTTGGTGGCGACGGCCTTGACGGTGTTCTTGAACTCGCCGCGGTCGACGGCGTTCTGGAACGTCTGGCCGGCGATTTTAGCGCATATTTCAGGCGCAAAGCCCATTTTCTCACCGGCTTCGGCGAACGCGTCGATGAGATACGCCGCGAAGCCGAGGCCGCAGGAGGAAAAGGCCATGACTTTTTCGATATCTTCCGGCGCGGCTTCAAAGGCGTAGCCGAGCTTGTTAAACAGCGCGGCGACCGGCTCCGGCGCTTTTGTGTACGCGACGACGCCGTCGCACGCGGCGATTGCCAGGGAAGGCATGCCCCGGACCAGCGTGACCTCGCCGATGAGGGAATAGATTGTTTCAAACTGCACGCCGGCCATGAAGCTGACGACCGTTTTGCCCTTTAAAAGCGCCCGGTCAACCGTGGGGGCGATTTTCTCAAATACATAGCTCTTAATCGTCAGGAAAACGACGTCGGCGTTTTTTAAAGCCGTGTTGACGTCGTCCGTAACGACGAGGCCATATGTGCCGGACGCGCGCTCGAGCGCCTCGGGCGATGCGTCGCATACGCAGATGTCGGTGTTTGCCGTGCCGGATTTCAAAAGGCCTTCCGCCAGGGAGTGCCCGAGATTGCCGAAGCCGATGATACCGATTTTCATGATTTCGACCTCCATATTATTTCATATTTTGCCCGCCGCCCAAAATGGCAGGGGTTGCCGCACATAAAAATCATGCTCACAGCACAGGCTGTGAGCATCGGTTTTTAAGTTTACGTCACACTGCGCGCGTTACCTTGCCGCTGCGGAGGCACCGGGTACAAACGTAAACATGGCGCGGCGTGCCGTTAATGATCGCCGACACTCTCTTGACATTGGGTTTCCATGTTCTGTTTGTGCGCCTGTGTGAGTGACTGACGCGGATACCGAAAGAAACGCCCTTGCCGCAAATCTCGCACTTGGCCATTTGCTGCACCTCCTTGCGTGTGCATTTTTTGCCTGTTTAAAAACAGCTTTCTAATATTAACAGAAGAGGACGAAAAATGCAAGAGCGAATTTTAAATAAGCCGGGCCGGCTTATAAAAACCTTGCAAATAACGGCGCTTTTGTATACAATTTGAACAGCGGTATACATATATAAATGCGGGAGAGACATTATGAATCAAGAATACAGCTATAAATTGAAAACGCTGGTAGAGGAAATGAAACTGGATATCGTCTATCCCTCGACAGATTATGAACAGATCACCATCAAAACCGGAGATGTGCACCGCCCCGGCTTGCAGCTGGCCGGTTTTTACGATTATTTTGAACCGGCGCGCGTTCAGCTTGTCGGTCAGATGGAGACGGCGTTCCTCCGGAAATTCAACGCGGCGGAACGGCGCGAAAAGGTCGACTTTTTAGTATCGAAAAAAATGCCGGCCATCATTGTCTGCCATGATGCGGAGATGATGCCGGAATTTCTCGAAGCGGCCGAAAAATACGATGTTTCGATCTTCTCAACGAGCACGGGCACGTCGGCCGTCATGTCCGAAGTGATACGAATCATAAAAGTCGCTATCGCCCCGCGCGTCACGCGCCACGGCGTGCTTGTCGAAGTCTACGGACTGGGGCTTTTGCTGCTGGGCGAAAGCGGCGTCGGCAAGAGCGAGGCCGCCATCGAGCTTCTAAAGCGCGGGCACCGCCTGATCGCCGACGACGCGGTCGAGATCAAAGCCGTTGCCAACTATCTCGAGGGTACGGCGCCGGAGCTTATCCGACACTACGTCGAGCTCCGGGGCATCGGCGTCATAGACGTCCGGCAGATCTTTGGGGTCGGCGCGGTCAAGGCCCGGCAGAACATACACCTGATCGTCAATCTGGAGCCCTGGCGGGAGGGAATGCTCTACGACCGCCTCGGTATCAACGAACAGCGGACGACGATCCTCGGCGTCGACGTTGCGTCGGTGTCGATACCGGTCAAGCCCGGACGCAACCTCGCCGTGATCCTCGAAGTCGCGGCGATGAACCAGCGGCAGAAGTTCATGGGCTATAACGCGGCCCTGGAATTCACGCGGCAGATCAACGCGCATTTCGACCAGCAGCTGAAGGGATGACCGGCAAGCTTGCTTTTGCCTACAGAGAATGAAACTGCAATCGACGAGGTGTCCGTTATGAAAGACATGCCCGATGTGATTCGCGCGCTCCGAAACGCGCTGCCTCAGACCGCCGTCCGGCTGGACGAGCCGATGAAGGAGCATACGTCGTTTAGGATCGGCGGGCGCGTATCGGCCATGTTTTTTCCGGCCTCCGGGGAGGAGCTGGCATCGCTTAGCCGCGCCTTGCACCGGCTCGGCGTTCGGCCGCTTGTCATCGGGAACGGGACCAATCTGCTCGTGGAGGACGGGCAGCTCGATATCATTGTTATCAAGACCCACGGCGGCCTGACGGCGATCCGGCAGGACGGCGCGCAGGCGCTTACGGCGGAGTGCGGCGTAACGCTCGCGCGGCTGGCCGTATTTGCCCAGGAGCGCGGCCTTAAGGGTCTGGAATTTGCCCACGGCATACCGGGAACGCTCGGCGGCGCCGTCATGATGAATGCTGGCGCTTACGGCGGGGAGATGCGCGACGTCGTTGTTAAGACGCTGTCCATTAGCCCGGACGGGACGGAAACGGTCACGGAGGGGGAGGCGCACGCGTTTTCATACCGGCACAGCTGCTTCCAGGACGCCGGGGAGACGGTCGTTTCATCCGTCGTGAAGCTAAATACGGGCGACCCGGCGGAAATAAAGCGCAGTATGGAAGAGCTGGCGAAGAAAAGGCGCTCGAGCCAGCCGCTGAACCTGCCGAGCGCCGGCAGTACGTTCAAGCGGCCGGAGGGCGGATACGCCGCGGCGCTTATCGAGGCCGCCGGCCTCAAGGGGTTTGCCGTCGGCGGCGCGATGGTCTCGGAGAAGCATTCCGGGTTCGTTGTCAACCGGGGCGGCGCGACGTTCTCGGACGTTCTGGCCGTTATGGAGCACGTGCGTGAAACGGTTTATAAACAATCCGGAATCCGGCTGGAGCCGGAGGTCAAAATCATACGGGCATGAAAGTGCTGTAAAAATAAAGAACAAGCCGGATAAAACGGCGGGAGTGATACGGGTTTATGGAGATACTCATTATTTCGGGGCTTTCGGGCGCGGGGAAAAGCCGCGTCGCGGCCGTCCTCGAGGATATGGACTTTTATTGCGTGGACAACATGCCGGTCGCGCTGATGCCGAAATTCGCAGAGCTGTGCCTGGCGACGCGCGGGCGGTACGAACGCGTCGCGCTCGTGACGGACGTGCGGGCCGTCGAGAATTTCAGCGAACTGTTCATAGCGCTTGAGGAAATGCGCGCCATGGGCTGCGACCACCGTATCCTGTTCGTCGAAGCCGGTATCGCGACCATCGTCAAACGGTATAAGGAGACGCGTCGGCGCCATCCGCTCGACCCGGACGGCGGCGAACTGGAAAACGCCGTCAACCGGGAGATCCGGATGCTTATGCCGGTGCGCGACGAGGCCGATATCATTATCGACACCACGGACCTGACGCTCGGGCGGCTGCAGCGCCGGTTGCTGGCGATCTTCAACAAAAGCCCGGAAGAAAAGTCGCTGAGCGTAAGCGTTATATCCTTCGGGTATAAATACGGCATCCCGATAGAGGCCGACCTTGTTTTCGACGTCCGCTTCTTGCCGAATCCGTATTATGTGGAGAAGCTTCGGGAGCAGAGCGGACTGGACAAGCCCGTCGGCGATTTTGTGTTCAGTATGGAGCAGTCCAGGGAGTTTTTTGAAAAGCTGAGCGACTTGCTCATGTTTTTACTGCCGTGGTACAGCGAGGAAGGCAAGAGCCATCTCGTCATCGGCATCGGCTGTACCGGCGGCCGCCACCGGTCGGTTGCAGTGGCACAGGCGCTGGCGGATGTTTTGACCGGCAAAGGCTATTCGGTCGACTGCAGTCACCGGGATATTGACAAATCGTCAACGCCGCTTCATATAATGGTCTGAATGGAGCGGGAGACAACGGCCCGCTTACAAACCGGCGAAACGGGGTAATCATGTGAATTCTTTTTATGAGCACGATCCGCGTGCTCCGGCCATCGCCTGCATCGGCGGCGGGACGGGACTGTCCACGATGCTCAGGGGCCTTAAGCACTATATGTCCGATATCACCGCGATTGTCACCGTCACGGACGACGGCGGCGGGTCCGGAAAACTGCGGGAAGAGCTGAGTATGCCGCCTCCGGGCGATATCAGAAACTGCATACTGGCGCTGTCCAATATCGAGCCGACCATGGAAAAACTCCTGTCTTACCGGTTTGGCAGCGGATGTCTGGAGGGGCAGAGCTTCGGGAACCTGTTTCTGGCCGCAATGAACGGCATAACGGATTCGTTCGACAAAGCCGTCGCGCGGGTCGGGGACGTTTTGGCCATTACGGGGCGCGTCCTGCCGGTCACGAACGCGGATATCCGGCTCATGGCCGAACTGGAAAACGGCAGCGTTGTTTACGGCGAATCCAACATATATGAAGCCAAGAAAGCGCACGACTGCCGAATACGGCGCATCCAGCTCGTGCCGTCGCCCGTGACCGCTCTGAAGGAAAGCATCCAGGCGATTATGAATGCCGATCTGGTCGTTCTGGGGCCGGGCAGCCTGTATACGAGCGTTATCCCGAATCTGCTCGTCGGCGGGATCGTCGGCGCCATAAAGAAAACCAAAGCAAAAAAGCTCTACATAGCCAATATCATGACGCAGCCGGGCGAGACGGAAGGCTATACGGTCTCCGACCACATAAGCGCGCTGTTCCGCCACGCTTCGGAGGATATCTTCGACGCGTGCCTTGTGAATACAACGGCCCCGCCGGCGGAGATACTGGAGCGCTACCGGGCCGAGGGCGCCGAGCTCAGCGTTTTTGACGAGGCTGCCGTTAAAAATCTGGGCGTTGAACCGTTTAACGCCCCGCTTGCCGAATGCTGCGGCGACCGCGTGCGCCATAATCCCGACCTGCTGGCGCGTGAGATCCTCAGAATATACCGGAAAAAAGCGCCGACGCGCCTGTTCGGTGCGCGTCGGGGGAAATAAAGGTACAGACAATTAAAGGAGGGCGTTTTATGTCGTTTTCCTATGAAACAAAGGCAGAGCTGACAAGGCTCCCGATCACACGGAAGTGCTGCGCCGTTTCGGAATGCTACGGCCTCCTTTTATACTGCAACACCTTTTCAACGCGTGAGATCCGCATTATCACCGAAAGCCGGGAGCTGGCGTCCCGTCTCCCAAAGCTTTTCAGGCGTGCGTTCGGCCTGACGTTCGACAGCGTGCCTGAAACGGGCGCAGGGGGCGGGAAGCTGACCTTGTTAATAAACGACGCGGAAAAGCTCAGATGCATTTTTGAGACGTTCGGGCTGTCGGGCGGTCAGATCGCGCACCATCTCAATCTCAGCGTCCTGGAGGACGAGTGCTGCCGGCCAAGCTTCCTGCGCGGCGCTTTTTTGGCGGGCGGGTCCGTTATCGACCCGGCCAAACGCTATCATCTGGAGCTTGTGACCGATCACTACAATGTCAGCCGGGAAACGTATTCGCTCCTGCTTGAAATGGGCTTTGAGCCCAAGGAGGCGGCCAGAAAGGGCAACTTCATCATTTACTTCAAACAGAGCGCGTCGATCGAGGACTTCTTAACGACCGTCGGCGCGCCTGTTTCGGCCATGGCGCTCATGTCCCAGAAGATCGAAAAGGACATGCGCAACACCATCAACCGGAAAGTCAACTGCGATACGGCAAACGTATCTAAAACGGTGGACGCGGCCCTGGCGCAGATCGACGCGATCAAACGGCTCGACGCGGCGGGGGGGCTTAAAAGCCTGCCGGACAAGCTGCGCGAAACGGCCGAGCTCCGGCTTGATAACCCGGAGATGAGCCTGTCGGAGCTGGCGGAGACGGCGCAGCTCACAAAGTCCTGCTTAAACCACCGGATGAGAAAGCTCATGGAATTGGCGTGAAAGGCGGCTGTAAACGCCTGACGTTTTTAGGGGACGGCAAACCGAAAACCCGCCGGAACGGTTTTGGGACAGGCGATATTATAGGAAAAAAGTTTCTGCCCAGGAGGAAAAAATGAAGATTGCGCTGCTTATAAACAGGGAGAATTTTGAGACATATTCAAGCCCCGCGCCGGAGGGCCTCGAGCTTATCCACATGGGAAACGGC
Organism: uncultured Sporobacter sp.; assembly: GCA_963663605.2. Lineage (GTDB taxonomy): Bacteria > Bacillota > Clostridia > Oscillospirales > Oscillospiraceae > Sporobacter. Next base: position 820,791 of record CAXXVF010000002.1, on the reverse strand, counting down.
GAACCCGACGCGAAAAAGGTGATTGCAACGGACGCCGACGTGCTCGTTGTCGACGCGATCATGAAGGTTGGGCCGGACATCATCGAACATATGCCGAATCTGAAGATGATACATTCCCAGGGGGTGGCGTATAACGGCATCGACCTTAAATCCGCCGCGAACGCGGGCGTATATGTGTGCAACAACGCCGGTGTGAACGCGCAGGCGGTCGCGGAGCAGGCGGTTTTGCTGATCCTGGCGCTTTTACGGAATTTCAGGCTGTTTGAGGACATGACGTACAGCGGCAGGCAGATGGAGGCCAAGACGGCCTGCTTCAAAAACGGTCTGCCGGAGCTTGGCTCCATGCGCGTGGGGCTGGTCGGGCTCGGCGCGATCGGTACGGCGGCGGCGGAGCGCCTGAAAGCGTTCGGCTGCCGGCTCTGCTATTTCAGCCGTACGAAGAAGCCGGAGCTCGGCATCGAATATATGCCGCTGGACGCGCTGTATGCCGAGAGCGACATCGTGTCGCTGCACGTTCCGGTGACGCCGGAGACGGAGAACATGGTTAATAACGAGACGCTTGAAAAGTTCAAGCGCGGCGCGATGCTCATCAATACCGCGCGCGGCGAGCTTGTAGACAGCGGGGCGGTCGTGCGTGCGCTTAAGTCCGGGCGGCTCGGAAGTTTCGGCGCGGATACGCTCGCGCCCGAGCCGGTTTTGCCCGACAATCCGTTTTTAACGGCGCTGCCGGAGGAATTGAGGGACCGCGTGGCGCTGTCTCCGCACGTGGCGGGCATCACCGCAGGCTGCTTCATCCGGGCGTATGAGAATGTGTTTAAGAACATCGCCGCACTGGAGCGCGGGGAGCGGCCGGTATGTGTCGTGAACGGAATCTGAAGGTATTGTGTTGGAATAAAAAGCAGGCTGTGCGCGATAACGGCGCGCGGCCTGCTTTTTTTCTGCAAAATAGCATTAAGAATTATTGACAAACGATAATTGTCATGGTATTTTAGTAACAAGATTATCGTAAAACAATAATTAGGAGCCGTTATGAAATATAAACGATTAATAATATTGCTTGTGCTGGAGGCCGCCGCGTGTATTGTGTTCCGGGCGGTAAACGCGTCGCTGTCCGGCGCTTTTTCCGCGGCGATGGCGTTCCCGTTCGAGCAGATCGGGATCGGTCTTCGGGCGCTGGCTCTGACCGGGCGGGCCGGCGGCGCGGCCGCGCTGACGCTTTATGCCGCGCTGTGCCTGCTTCCCGTATGGTTTCTTCTGCGCGCCTCACGAAAGCGGAAGCTCCGGGCGGAGGACACGCTTTTAGGCCTGCTTTCGGCACTGCTGTTTGCGGTGTTGTATTTGATGACGAATCCCGGCAGGCTCGGCGGCCTGTTCGGCGGCGCGGAGGAAGCGGCGCTTGCCGTCGGCAAGGCGGTTTTGGGCGGCACGGTCTATTCTGTTCTGGCCGGCTATCTTATTCTGCGCGCGCTGCGACTGTTCCTTGAAAGCGGTTTACAGACGCTGCAGCGGTATATGGGGATTATGCTCGGAGTGCTCAGCGCCGTTTTCATCCTTTTGATCTTTGCCGATTCCTTTGGAGCGCTGCTTGATAGTTTTGCGTCGCTTCGGTCTCAAAACACCGGCAGTGAGGATACGCTCGGAATGAGCTATGTGTTCCTCGTACTGAAATTCCTTGTTGATGCGTTGCCGTGGGCGCTGGATATCATAACTGTTTTTATTGCGCTGGAGCTCCTGTCGGCCATGCATGAAGACCGTTACTCCGAGGAAACGGTGCGCGCGGCGGAGAAGCTGTCCCGCTGGTGCGTCCGGGCACTTGCGGCGGTCATACTGTCAAATATCGGCCTGAACGTATTGCAGCTCGTTTTCGCACGGGCGCTGCGTATGATCGACAGCAGCGTTTCGATCCCGGTCGTTTCCGTGGCGTTTGTGCTGGCCGTTTTACTCTTGACCCGTATCGTCGCGGAGAACAGGCGGCTCAAAAGCGACAACGATCTGTTTATATGAGAGGTGCGGCATGGCGATACGGGTGCATCTGGAGGACGTCCTGAAGGCGCGGAATATGACCTCAAAGGAGCTGTGCGCGCTGGTTGGGATAACGGAGGCCAACCTGTCCATCCTGCGCAGCGGCAAGGCCAAGGGCGTCCGGTTCGGGACGGTCAACCGGATATGTTATTATCTCGACTGCGACGTGGGGGACATCCTGAAGTTTGACGGAAATCTGGAGGACGACGATGAAGCGTTATAATATCATAGCTGTTTGCTTACTGCTGGGCGTGTTCGCGCTGGGGCTGACCGGCTTCACCACGGTCGGCGCGGAAACCGGTGAAAGCGCCGGGGAAGACCGGCTGATCGGCGTTTTGCTGACGAGAGAGCATCTTGACCTGTTCGATATTGAAAGCTATCTCAACGACAATTTAAACAGCTTCGGCGGCGGGGAAATAACGGGCGATACGTCGGCTTATCAGGGGCGGATTTACGCCACGGTGGTTCAGGAGACCCATACGGACGAAAAAGGCCGCACGACAACGACGCCGAATTATAAGTTCGATACCGTCGAGGGGATCGCCTATTACGCAGCCAGTATATCGGACGGGACGAATACCTATACGGCCACGGGCGGGAGCGAGGGTATCAGCGACGCGCATACACACATCAGCGTTACCGACGCGGGCGAGAGCATATCGCTGGAAGGCACCGTTTACGTCGCGGCGACAAACAGGCATATTACGTGGTTTTTCAATCCCGTTTACCAGGCGGCGGACGGCAGCGTTTACGTCATGAGCGGCAACGGGATGTCGGCGGAGTATTATGGCGAGGACGCGTCGCGTACCACCCATTCCACAGACGCGGAATATACGGTCACGGAAAACGGCGAGACGAAGACGTACGGTACGTCTGTTGACATAACCGTCAGCGCTTTGTATCCGCCGGAGCGCATCCGAATCCTCCAGATGGACGCCGACAACAGCGTCACTGAAAGCGCGGACTACGCACCGGGAGAGACGCCGGAGACGCTGACGCCGAATACGAATACGGCCTATATCGTTGTGGAAACGTATAAAACGGACCTGGACGGAAACGAAAAAATCACGCGTGAGCTGTACGGCCGGGACGACGAGATGCTGGAGACGTTTGTCTGCCGGGACGACGGCGTGTGTATCAAGCACGCGACGAGGCTGGAATGGGCGCAGTAAACACGCGCCGATAAGGAGATCAGTCGGATGCAGTCCGTTACATCTGTTAAAAAAGCCGTATAAGAGCCGCGTGTTGAATCAAACATGCGGCTTTTTCTACATCAATAAGGAAAAACAGCAAAAAGAAAGATGTACCCCAAATATGCAAATCGGAAATTGACAAAAGTAATCGTATGTATTATAATCCCACCAACACGTTAAAAATAGAATTGTTACTTTAAGTGTTCCCCAAGGCGTTCAGCCTCCGGGAAAGGATAGGGAATCGGGTTTGAATCCCGAACGGTTCCGCCGCTGTGTGCGTGGAGGCCGTGCTCGTCGACGAAAGTCGGTCACTGGGAAACTGGGAAGGCAGAGCATGTGCCGCAGGAGTTGTCTCCGACAAACGCGAGTCAGAAGACCTGCTTGAAAGTGCTATGTGCTTTTTAGGAACATAGAAATATTGGTGTGCGGAATACGGCTGCAACAGTCTTTGGATTGTTGCAGCCTTTTTTATTTGTTTATGGCTTGTAATGATTAAATAATCGGGTTTGAGTCCAGTACGATACCGTTACTTAAGGAGTTGTTAAATTATGAAAACCTCAAATACCATGCCCCAATATGATGCAAAAAAGTTTTTAGGTATAACGAACCCCGCGCTGTTGGCACAGATTGTTTACTCCGGAATTGAACTTAATCTTTTTGACCGTTTAACATCACCGAAAACAGCAAAAATGCTTTCGAATGAAACAGGATATGACGAAAGGAATCTGGAGCTTATACTGAACGCGCTGACTGCAACGAATTATATTGAGAAAACCGGCGATACTTTTATGAATCTGCCCGATACTGAATATTACTTAAACTCTAACAGCGAGATGTATCTTGGCGACCATATTCTGTACTGGCGCGACATGACGAGTCTTGCTGATTTGACAAACCTTGTGCAGTATGGCCCGGGACAAAAGAACTTCTCAGATAAAAATGGTTCCGACTTTTTTGATTTCCGGGCTATGGGGCAGGGTGCACGCAATAATATGTATACAGGAAGGGTACAAAGCTTTATCTCTACGGTAAAAACACTGTTTGACAAAGATCAGCACATCAAGGTGCTGGATATGGGCGGCGGCTCCGGCATACTTTCCGTCGAGATAGCGGAAAATTTTGAAAATGCAAAGATAATAGTTTTCGATCAACCATTTGTGACTGAAATCACCCGTCAGGTAATTGATGAATACGGCGTATCAGACCAGGTCAAGACGTGTGATGGTAATTTTATAAAGGATGATATCGGCAATAACTATGATTTTATTATCGCGTCGGGTGTCATGGATTTTGTCGGAGACCTTTCCATAATGGCAAAGAAGCTATATGAAGCATTAAACAATAGCGGCGTATTATATGTCAGCACCCACGGTATAAACGAAAGCTTTACAGGTCCGGCGCCCTTTATACTCGGGTGGCTTTCAAGCCATTTAAACGGCTTGGATATATTAAAGGCCGACCCGGCCATCCGACGGGCTTTAAACGAAGCGGGGTTTGAAGAATCCCATTCAGGCAGTGACGGCCCCGGCACTATACTAAAGAAAAAATGATTACTGTTTCTTCTGAAAAAAAGAGAAGTCTCGTAATTACATACACGCTCTTATTTCTCTTAATCATAAGCGCCTTTTGTTCACTGTTTTTAGGACGCTATACAATAACACCTGCAGATGTTTTGAATATTCTCTTCACTAAAATAACCGGAACTGCTGAAAAAAGTGCGGATCTTAACGTTGTCTGGGATATCAGGCTTTCACGGGTTCTTTTAAACATTATTGTGGGCGCTGGTCTATCCGCTTCCGGAGCCGCTTTTCAGGCAATTTTTCAAAACAGGCTTGTAAGCCCGGATATATTAGGTGTCAGTAACGGCGCCGGATTCGGCGCAGCGCTTGCCCTTCTGTTAGCGGGGGGAACAGCAGTGAGCCTTACAGGCTTTGCCTTTGCATTCGGTCTTTTAAGCGTCTTTCTTACTTTTACATTATCAAAATTTAAAAACGCTTCATCTGTTCTTGCGATGGTACTGGCCGGCGTAATTGTTTCATCAGTTTTTAATGCGCTGATTTCACTCATAAAACTGGTTGCCGATACCGAATCTGAGCTCCCTGCAATAACCTACTGGCTTATGGGCAGCTTTGCAAGCGCTACCTTCCACAAAGTTGTTTTGGCCGGTGTTCCTGTTGCAGTCGGGCTTACCATTCTTCTGCTGATGCGGTGGAAACTTAACCTGTTATCAATGGGTGACGAAGAAGCTTATACGCTCGGTATTGATCCAAGTAAAAACCGCCTTGTGATAATTGCAGCCTCAACGATAATCACAGCCGCCTGCGTTACTGTAACCGGAATAATCGGGTGGATCGGCATGATTCTCCCAAATCTCTGCCGCGAGTTTATAAGTGCAGATAATCAGCAGCTTCTTCCGGCAACCTGTATTGCCGGCGCCTTGTTCATGGTTCTTGTCGATCTGCTGGCAAGGTGTGTAACACCAGGCGAAATACCTATCGGAATCCTGACGGCCCTTGTCGGCGCTCCTGTCTTTGCAGTTATATACAACAAGGAGGATAAGAGCAATTGATGACGCTTGAGATTGTTAATGGCAGCTTTTCATATACTGAAAATCAGAAATTACTTGAAAACCTTAATGTCTGCTTAAGCGAGGGTCAAATACTAAGCGTTCTTGGTCAGAACGGAATAGGCAAAACGACTTTTCTGCGCTGCCTGACAGGAATATTGAAGTGGGAAGAAGGTTATTCCCTATATAACGGAAAAAAGCTTGAAGGAATAAATAAATCCGCAAATATTGCATATGTACCACAGGCGCATCCGGTAACATTTCCATATTCGGCGCTTGACATGGTCTGTATGGGCCGAGCCAAATCAATGGGTTTTTTCAATATGCCTTCAAAGCTTGACAGGGAAATCGCTATGGATAGCTTAGCGCGCGTCGGCATCCGGCACTTGGCGCATCGTAAATGCTCACAGATGAGCGGGGGCCAGCTGCAGCTCGTCTATATTGCACGCGCTCTTGCGGGGAATCCTGAGCTGCTTATTCTTGATGAGCCTGAATCACATCTGGATTTTAAAAACCAGTCTCTGATATTAAACATAATAACCGGTCTTGTTTCGAAAAACAAAATAGCCTGTATTATCAACACCCACCATCCGGAGCACGCTCTAAGGATATCAGACTATACGCTTTTGCTTGGTGAGAAAGGCCAATATACCTTCGGCAGAACGCAACATGTGCTCAATGAAGAAAATATATATAAATACTTTGATATGAAAGTAAAGCTTATTGACTTAAAAACTCTTGGAGTTAACCAAAAAACTTTTATTATAGACGAAAAAGAAAGGTGTACTTAAATGAAAATCAAATCTATTACCGCGCTCCTTTTATGTTTAACGCTTGTTTTCTCACTTGCGTTGACATCCTGCTCAAAAGAAGATTCTACCAGCGAACCCGAAACAGCAAGCGAATCTGTTTCTGAGTCAAGTTCTCCGGAAGCTGAAGAAACAGAGGAAGCGGGTTCCAATGATTCTCAAGACGTCAGTGACGAAGCCTCTAACGAAGCAAAAACCAAAATAATTACAGATTTGACCGGCGCCGAGGTAGAAATTCCCGTCGCAAGTGAAATTGAGAAGGTAATAATCATTGCGCCGCCCCTTGTTGCAACCTTTGCAAGTGTAGTAGGTGACACATCTATTCTGGCCGGCTGCCATTCCCGAGCATTGACGGAAGCAAACGCAGATGTTCTCAACAGCTTAATACCCAACTGGGAGAGTATCAACACATCCTTCTTGACGGGTTTTACATCTAACGCAGAAGAGGTGCTTAATCTTGATCCTGATATCATTCTTGTCTATGGTGATTTCCAGAAGGACGGACTTGAAAATGTCGATATTCCTGTCGTGGATTTCTATCTTCAGAACACAGAAAACGAAAGCTGGTCCGTTGAAATTGATAATCTGATGCGCGAAATATTCGAAATTGAGGATTCCGCAACGCTTCAGAGTGAGTGGGATGATGTTAACGATGTTGTAAACACAGCTCTTGATAGCGTTGATGACGGAAGCAAGAAAACCGCTGTTATGATAAAAGGCAATTCCGCAGGGACTATAACTGTCCGCGGCGCAAATTATTATGGCGATGATTGGCTGATTAAAACAGGACTTATTAATTGCGCCGGCGACCTTGAAGGCGATGGAGCCGAGGTTACAATGGAGCAGTTTTATGAATGGAATCCTGATATTATCTACATTTTCTCAGGAGAAGATGCTTCCTCATATCTTGCAAACACCATTGAAGGGCAGGACTGGTCAGAGATAAATGCATTTGAAACAGGCGATATTTATGATATGCCTTACGGAATGTTTAACTGGGGCGCGCCAAATGCCGATTCACCCTTGACGCTGCTCTGGATGACAATGAAAAACTATCCCGCGCTTATCGATGAAAGCTATTATAATCAGTATATGAAGGACTATTATCAGCGTCAGTATGGTTTTGAACTTACAGATGATATTCTTGCTGATATACTAGACCCGATCAGATAATCTTTACTGATGGCTCCAAGTGTTGAAATATATATCCCAAATACTTAAAAGCCTCGCCGCTGTTATGGCAGCGAGGCTTTTGTCTTAAAAAGCTTTAGTGAAGATAACCACCGGCTCTGCCGGTGAGGATAAAAAATCTTTAGATGCAAGAAAACCTCCTTTTGCTAGAATAGATGTGGTCTGCCAACCGCATCTGGAGCAAAAGGAGGTTTTGTCGCATGAACGACATACAAAGTTTATCACATTCAAAGTGGCGATGCCAATATCATATAGTATTTGCGCCGAAGTATAGACGGAAAGCAATATATGGGAAGATAAAAAAAGACATTGGAGAAATACTGCGAAAACTATGTGGGCAAAAGGGGGTAAATATAATTGAAGCAAATGCATGTAGCGACCATATACATATGTTGGTGACGATACCGCCGAAGTTGAGTGTAGCGCAGTTCATGGGATACCTGAAAGGGAAGAGTAGTCTGATGATATTCGACAGGCATGCGAACCTGAAGTACAAGTACGGGAACCGGCATTTCTGGTGTCGAGGCTACTATGTGGACACGGTAGGCCGCAACAAAAAGGCGATAAAGGAATACATCAAAAACCAGCTCCAAGAGGACATTGCCAGCGACCAGATAACAATGAAGGAATACATAGACCCGTTCACGGGTAGCAAGAATACATAGGCAAAAAAACAGGCCGCTTTAGCGGCGGCCTGTAAAAATGATGCGGTTGGCGGACAATTCGGTACGTCTTGAGACGTTTGCCGGTACCATGCCCTTCTAGGGCTTGTGCATACCACTAGTTTCACTAGTGGTTTTGATTATCCGGCTTTATATGCAACCGCCATCCCGTAAAAAAACAAATGTACGGATAAAAGTAAAATCCGGCAAAGTCCGGAAACGAAGGCAAGTATTGTTGAAAAATGCGCGGCATTGTATAATGCATATTAGTTTATTTACAGAGAGAGAGGAATCGTATGTTTTGCTCAAAATGCGGCGCGAAAAACGACAGCGGCGATCTGTACTGCTATAAATGCGGCTATAAGCTGAAAACAGCCGGACAGCCGGAAACGGGTCCGGTGGAAACGGGTCCGGCGGAAGAAAATGTTCCCGCAATAAACGAACATAATGGACAAAGCGCGGCGGCGGGCCCGATACCGGCCGGGGCTAAAAAATCAAAAAAAGGGCTTATCATCGGCATCGCGGCCGCCGTGATCGTGCTCGTCGGCGCAGCTTTCGCGGTCAAATTCCTGCTGCTGCCGAATCTGCAGCCTGCGGGCTCCGCGTTTGCCTCGGCAGAAAATGAGAATGCGGAGACGGAAACCCCGGCGCATGAGGACGGGGATGACGCAGAAGCGGCAGCCACGGCGGAAACGGAACCCGCAACGGAGTCGGAACCCGCAACGGAATCGGAACCCGAAACTTTGGAAAACAGCCTGTATTCGGGCATTTATGAAGAGGAATTCGACACGCCGGAGGACGCCGTCGGGCACTTCATCGAAGCGGTCGCCGGCAATGATTTCAGGGAAGCCGTCGCCGCATGCGCGATCAATGAGGCTGCCGAGAATTATGACGCGGTAGCGCTGCTCGAACGGATTAAGAACGTTAACTTCAACATGGCCGCGCCGTCCGAGTACGAATTTTATCAGACGCTCAACCGCGCGTACTTTCTGAATTTGATCACGAACCAAATGAAATACTTTGCCTACAGCTTTTCGGATTCGGAAGCTGCACAGGCGGTATCAAACGGGCAAAATCATGCGATGAATGATTATGAAAGCGAGGCGGCGCAGTTTGTTGCGGACGTTGCCCCCGCTAAGCTCAGCGGGCTTTCGATTATCCGGATTGACCTGCCGTACCCCGAGATGTACAACAGCGATGGCAACCAGAGAAATCTGCAGTATAGGGCCAGTGCCTACGGCGCGGACGAGGCGACGGACCGGATCGCGCTGGTGGAGCTTGACGGGAAGACATATTTATGCGGCTTTATGCTGCTGCGCTACGGCGACAGCTGGAAAATATTCGGCCTCAGTTCGCCCATAGCCGGTACGTACGCCACCGGTAAGGTGGAACCGATTGCGGAAGACGACTATTTGGCGCTTTTGGATTAACGCCGATTTATATCAAACGGCGTATTATTGAATCATCGTCAGAAAGAGGTGCATTATGTATTGTACAAAATGCGGCGTACACAACGCCGATACACATAAACAGTGCCGCGCGTGCGGCGCAAAGCTGAAAAGCCCGGACGTGCGTCTTGTGGAGGATAACGCTTCGGCACGCCAAAAAGGGAAGGGGAGAAGACGGGCGTACGCTGTTGCCGTGTCGGTGCTGGCGGCCGCCGTCATACTGTCGGCGGCTTTGCCGTCCGTTGCTTCGGCCTGGTATCAGGCGGACGGCTTCGCAGTGACCGTTTCGGACGGCAGGTTTTTGTCGCCCGAAGCCGCCGTGGAGTTTTATATCGGCGCACTGACCGAGCTGGATATAGAAGCGGCGCTGGCTGCCTGCGCGGTCAACGAGTATGCCGGAGAGTTCGACGCCGAATCTGCTTTTGTGCGGATGCATATGATTTCGCCGACGATAGCCGCGCCCAACCAATACGCGTTTTATCAGGCTATGAATCAGGCTGCTTTTTTGGGCACGATCACATCAATGATGAAGCGTTTTATTTACAGCTTCACCGATTCCGAAGCGGCGCAGGCCGTTTTAGCCGGCACTATGTATCCGCTGTCGGAAGACCCGGCGGGCCAGGCCCTGGAATTCGTCGAGAGCGTCGATCCCTCGGTCATACGGGAGCTGAACGTCGTCTCAATCGACCTTCCGAATCCGGATATGTTTAACAGTGAAAATCATCAGAGAAATTGTGAAGCGACAGCGCGTATCTACGGCGCCGAAGAGATAACGGACAGAGTGGCGCTGTATGAGTTTGACGGCAGTTACTATTACAGCGGCTTTCAGACCGCGCGGTATGAGGACTGTTGGAAAATCATCTCGCTCACTTCGCCGCTCGGCAAATGTACGTCATTCGGCAACGCGCAGGCCATAACGCATGAGGAATATAAGGCGCTCGTCAGTTAGACGTTATACATATGAAAAAGCCGGCTGTCGTCAATGACAGCCGGCTTTGCCGTATTCGAGGGGTGAAAAATGCTTTAATTGGCAAGAAGCTTCGAGCAATAGTCCGTTAAAAACTCTATGGCTTCCTTATAGCCGTCGAAGCCTTTCCCGGCGATCGTTTTAAGACAGGCCGCCGAAACATACGAATGGCGGCGGAATTCCTCGCGGCTTTTTATATCGGACAAATGCACCTCGACGGCAGGGAGCGCCACCGCCTTGAGGGCGTCGAGTATGGCCACGCTCGTATGCGTATAGGCGGCGGGATTGATGACGATCCCGTCGACTTTTTTGAGCGCCCACTGGATGACGTCGACGATCGCGCCCTCGCTGTTGGACTGGAAGAGTTCTACGTCGACGCCGGCGGCTTTTGCCGAGGCGCGGATGAAGTCCAGCAGGTCGGGGTAGCTTTTTTTGCCGTAGATATCGGGTTCCCGAAGGCCAAGCATATTGATGTTCGGTCCGTTGATGACAAGTATTTTCATAGTCCGAGCACTTCCCTGATCGTATTGGCCGTCGCGTTGACGCCGCTGCGGACGGCGATCTTGACGTCGCACCATTCATTGTACAGCGGCAGCCGCTTTTCGGCAAGCGCCGCGACGCCGTTTTTAATGGAGAGCGGACGCCCGTCGGACGGGAGCGAACTCAAATCCCGGTCTAAGAGGACGCAGGTGCTGTTTTGGCGGATTAGCCTTAAGTTTTCCGGTATGGTGACGATGCCGCCGCCGGTGGCGATGACCGCGCCGCTTTTTTTCGAGACGCGCTTAAGCGTTTCGGTCTCCAGACGGCGGAAGGCCGGTTCGCCGTCTTCCAGGAATATCTCGGGAATGCTTTTACCGGCGTTTTCCGTGATCAGCGCGTCGGTGTCGCAGAAGTCGCGGCCCGTCAGCCGGGACAGCGCCATGCCGGTCGCCGTTTTGCCGCTGCCGGGCATGCCGATCAAAACGATATTTTTTTTCCGGCGCTCGATTTTTTGCGTAATGATGTCGATGACGCCGTCGTCGATGTCCGCTCCGGTGAAGAGCTCGGCGGCGCGTTTGGCCTGCGCGACCAGCATGGGCAGCCCATTAACATTCGGGATGCCGAGCGCGTCGGCGTCCAGAAGGAGCTTTGTTTTAAAGGGGTTGTAAATGATGTCGATAACGGCGCGGCAGGCTGAAAACACGGAGAGATCGACAGGGGAGACGCCGGTGTCCGGGTACATGCCGACGGGCGTCGCGTTGACGATGAGCCCGGCGTTATAATGGCGGTCGAGATTGCCGTAATTGTCGGGGCCGGAGCGCGAGATCGTGACGATATCCCGGGCGTTTCGGTCCGTCAAAACGGCGCGCACCGTAACGGACGAGCCGCCGCTGCCTAAAATCAGCGCTTTTTCACCGTTAAGGCCGATATTCAGTTTGTCCAGAAGATAAGAAAATCCGTCGTAATCGGTGTTGTCTCCAATAAGCGCGCCGTCCGACCGCCGGAGGAGCGTATTGACGCTGCCGATCCGTTCGGCTTTTTCGGAAATTTTGCTGCAGCAGGGGATGACCGTTTTCTTATACGGGATGGTGACGTTAAGGCCGTCAAAACAGCCGCTTTTGAGAAAATCTCCGACCGCGCCGGGCGTTTTCTCGTACAGATTGTATTCATAGTCACCGAGATATGAATGGATGAGCGGTGAGAAGCTGTGAGAGAGTTTTTCGCCGAGCAGGCCGAAAGTTTTACGCATACATTACCTCTTTGGAGCTTTATATATTCCCGCCATGCCGAAAAAGAAACGGGGGACGCGGGATACGCGGGCCGGGAATTGCGGAGGTCGGCGTCCACTACGGGGCCGACAAAAAGGCGGCCGGCCACGCAGGGCCGCCTCTACGGAGACGAAGCTGCGGCGGGCGACTAATAGTCGCCCCTACAACGATACGGCAATCACCACAGCCGAGTCATAGGTCAGAGTCCTTCACGTATGACAACGGGATCATAAGGGCGGAGCCCTTATACTTTTTAAGGGCGGTGGGTGGGATTTGACAATCCTCAGTCGGCGAAGCCGACAGCTCCTTTCAAAAGGAGCCTTGAGACGCCGGGACGTATCGACGTTGAGGCGGCGGGCCGATGAGGGCATCGGCCCCTACAAGGGTAGGGGGGTCAGACGATCTCGGAGTAGCTGCCGAGATACTTGAACTCCTCACAGACGCTTTCAAGCTCGCTGATGAGCTGGATAAAATCCGGCGAGTAAACCGGCGTGTCGAGGTCGAAGTAGAACATGAATTCAAAATCGCGGTCGGGCAGCGGACGGCTTTCGAGCTTGACAATGTTGATGCCGAGCGCGTAAAAGCGGCTGAGGATACGGTACAGGGAGCCGGGCTTGTGCGGTACGACGAGCATGACGCTTGTTTTGTCCGCGCCGGGGTATATCTCCAGCTTCTTGGCGATGGTAATGAAGCGCGTGTAATTGTTGCCCTTGTCCTGTACGGATTCGGCAAGACAGTCCAGCCCGTAAAGCTCCGCGCAGTAGCGGGAGGAAAGCGCCGCGATATCGCTGCGGCCGGACTCGGAGACCATCTGGGCGGCGGCCGCCGTGTTTTCGCAGGGCGTGACCTTGGCATTGCCGAGCGTTTTCAAAAAACCGGCGCACTGGATGATTGCCTGCTCATGTGAGTAGATCTCCTTGATGCCGCTGAGCGAAGCGCCCGGTTTGGCCAGCAGGTTGTGGTCGATCTTCATCCGCGTCGAGCGTACGATATAAAAATGATACCGCATCATGAGATCGTATATCTTGTTGATCGAGCCGGCCGTGCTGTTTTCCAAAGGCAGCACGCCGTACCGGCACAAGCCGGAATCAATGGCGTTGAAGACGCTCTCGAAGCTCGTGCAGTACATGATGTTCGGGACCGAGAAAAGCTTTTCGCACGCCAGCTGAGAGTAGGCCCCCTCAACGCCCTGGCATGCGACGACGGGATTTTGAGGAAAGAGCTTTTCGGTGCCTTCGACGGCCTCGGTTATTTTCTCAATGAGCGGAGAGGGCGGGAGGAGCATTTTCTCCTGATACGTCCGGCTTAAGTCAAATAAAAGCGAATACAGCGCCGATGCGTATGTCCGCAGCTGCTCCGGTGTTTTGGAAGCGACGTCTATGAGTTTTTTGCGCTCGCGCGCGGGGTCATATACGCTCAGGCCGTTTTCTTTTTTGTACTTGGCGATCTCACAGGAGACCTCCATGCGCTTAATGAAAGCGCCCATAAGCTGTTCGTCTGCCGCGTCTATCTGTTCGCGCAGGTCTTTTATTTCCATTATTGTTCTCCTTCCGTATTCTAAAGGTAATCAGCACTCAAGTAAAGTATCGTAAATGGCAACGGCCGCGGCGGCCTCGATGACAGGCACGGCGCGCGGGACGATACAGGGATCGTGACGGCCATGGATACTGAGTTTTACGTTTTTATTGCCGGACAGGCTGACGCTGTCCTGCTCTTTGGCAATGGACGGCGTCGGCTTGACGGCCGCGCGGAACAAAATCGGCATGCCGGACGTGATGCCGCCGAGGATTCCGCCGTGGTTGTTCGTATAGGTGCGTACGGTTTCGCCGTCCGTATAAAAGCCGTCGTTGTTCACAGAGCCCCGGAGGGAAGCGCCGTGAAAGCCGCTTCCGAATTCGATGCCCTTGACGGCGGGGATGCCGAAGACGACGGACGCGATCCGGTTTTCCATGCCGTCGAAAATGGGATCGCCCAGCCCGCCGGGTACGCCGATGGCCGCGCATTCGATCACGCCGCCGAGCGAGTCGCCTTCCAAGCGCGCTTCTTCGACGGCAGCGAGCATCTCACGCCCCTGGTTTTGATCGAGCACCGGCAGCGCGACTGTTTTGAGCGCCTGAAAGTAGTCGCGGCTGACGTCCACGGGATCGAAGGGCGCGTCCTTGATCGTACCGATGGATGCGATATGCGCGGCGATAAATATGTTTTCCTGTTCCAAAAGCTGCAGACAGATCCCGCCGGCAATACATAAGGGCGCGGTCAGACGCCCTGAAAAGTGGCCGCCGCCCGCCACGTCCTGCGCGCCCTTGTATTTAAGCTGTGCCGTGTAGTCGGCATGGGCGGGACGCGGCACGTCTTTGAGGTTTGCGTAATCGCCGGAGCGCGTATCGGTATTGCGGATAACGGCCGCCAGCGGCGCGCCGCAGGTGACGCCTTCCTTTAAGCCGGACAGGATTTCCGGCGTGTCGGCTTCCTTGCGCTGCGTGCTGATGCTGCTGCCTCCGGGCGCGCGCCGGGACAGAAAAGCGCCGAGCGCCTCGATGTCGAGCTTGAAGCCGGCGGGCAGCCCGTCGATCACGACGCCGATCGCCGGCGCGTGCGACTGCCCGAATATCGAGATTTTTATATTTTTACCGGTCGTTGATGACATGTCGGTCATGCCTTTCGTTTTTTATTTTAAGGCACAAAACAGTTGTGACATGGAAGTGCGTTTTGCGCGTTTGCCCGGTTATGATAAGCGGGCGGACGGTTTATGTCAATAGGTATCTGAGAAGTTAATGCCGAAGTTCTTCAAACGCGCCGCCTAAAGCGGAAAAATCCGAGAAAAAGCCCGGATACGATTTGCTGACGGCCTGTGCGTTTTTTATTGTAACAGGTTCCCGGCAGGCTGTCGAGACGACGGCTGCCGACATGGCGATCCGATGATCCCCGCAGGAGCTTACGACGCCGCCTTGAAGCTGCGGCTTCCCGTTTATAATGAGGCCGTCGTGCGTTTCGGCTATGTCCGCGCCGAGGGCTGAAAGCGTCTTCGTGACGGTCTTCAGACGGTCGCTTTCCTTGATCCTCAGACGGTCGGCGTTTGTAATAAACGTCCTGCCGTCGCTGACGGCGGCAACAGCGGCCAAAACGGGTACGAGGTCGGGCGTGTCTCCGGCGTCGATGTCGACGCCTTTTAAGCCGCCGCGCGATACGGTGACCGCATCGCCCTTAACTTCGACCCGGGCGCCGAAGCGCATCAGGAAACCGACGATAGCCTTGTCGCCCTGCGGCGAGGATGTGTCAAGACCCGTGACGGTCATATCCTCAGACCTGATCGCGCCTTGCGCGAGCCAGAACGCGGCGTTCGACCAGTCACCCTCGACGGTGAGCGCGCCGGGCGCGGTATAGCGCTGATTTCCCGGCACGGTGAAGCTGCCGGCATTTTCTTTCACGCGGACCCCGAACGTTTTGACAGCGGACAGCGTCATATCGATATACGGCCCGGACTCAACTGTCCCGCCGATCTCGATAAGGCTGTCCGTGCCGGCAAGCGGCAGCGCCAGAAGCAGGCCGCTGATGAACTGGGACGAGATGTTGCCCGGGATCATAAAACGGCCGCCCGTGAGATGGCCGCTCGTATAAAGCGGCGATTTGCCGACCGGGGACAGCGCGCAGCCGTGACCGGCCAGTTCTTCGTACAGGGGGGACAACGGGCGTGAAGGCAGCCGTCCGCTCATAAGAAACGTCGCGCCGGCCCCCAAAGCGCAGGCGACGGGAAGCATGAACCGGAGCGTCGAGCCGCTCTCCCCGCAGTCAAGCATCCGCTCGCCGGTGACGGGGCGGGGGATGGGCTTAACGTCAAAGCCGCTGCCGTCACGCTCGATACGCGCGCCGAGCGCACACAGGCACCGGGCGGTCGCGTCGATGTCGTCCGACGTTTCCCGGCAGACTATGTGAGAGGGCTCGTGCGCCAGCGCCGAGCATATGAGCAGGCGGTGGGCCTGTGATTTCGACGCGATCGCGGCGATCGTTCCGCCCCGGGCGGGGTGTGTGATCTTTATATCCATAGCAGGCCTTCCTTATAAACCGAGTGCTATAAACTGTTCGAGCTCCGCAACGGGCATGTCTTTCAAAACGCAGTTGCCGACGGCGCGGACGACGGTGAGCGTGATCTTGTCGCCGCTGCGCTTTTTGTCGGACAGGGCCGCGCGGGCGAGCGCGCCGGCGTCGCGTTCGGTTTTGACGGGCAGGCCGACGGTTTCCAAGAGACTGACGACAGCGCGCGCGTCGCTTTTCGTACATAATCCGCTGTTCATGCAGGCGCGCGCCATGACGGCCATGCCGATCGCGACGGCTTTGCCGTGCGACAGGCTGTAGCTGCTTAAAAGCTCGACGGCGTGGCCGACCGTGTGGCCGAAATTTAAAAGCTTTCGCGCGCCGGATTCAAACTCGTCGGCCGATACGATGTCGCGCTTGATGGATACGCAGCGCGTGATGACGTCCTCAAGCTGCGGTTTGACCGGCTGTTTAAGCATCGAAAAAAGCTCCCGGTCGGCAATGACGCCGTATTTGATGACCTCTGCCATGCCGTCCGTGAAAATTTCCTCGTCCAGCGTGTCTAAAAGCGCCCAGTCGCACAGGACCAGCTCCGGCTGGTAAAACGCGCCCGCGAGGTTTTTGCCCGCCTCAAGATCAATGGCCGTTTTCCCGCCGACGGAGGAGTCCACGGCGGCTAAAAGCGTCGTCGGGATCTGTATGAAGCGGATGCCGCGCATGTAAGAGGCCGCGGCGAAGCCTGCCAGGTCGCCGACGACGCCGCCGCCGAGGGCGACGACGGCATCCGCGCGCGTGAGCCCGTTATCGGCGAGGAAATTCAGAAGGCGGATAAAATTCCCGGCGTTTTTTGAAGCTTCGCCGTTTTTAACGACATATTTAACGACGCGGAAACCGACCGACGTCAGCGCGTAGACGAGACGATCGCCGTACAGCCGGTCGACGATGTCGTCCGTCACGACGGCGGCGCTCCCACCCGGCACGCAGGGACGGATATACCGGCCCGCGTCAAGGAAGAGCCCCGTGCCGATCAAAATGTCGTACGTTTTTGAGGCATTTACCGTAACTTTTTTCACCGGCCGTCCACTTCCTCTTTGATTTTCACGCCCGCGTCCAGGAGCGCGCGCAGGCCGGGTTTGTCCCCGGCGTCTAGCGCTTCGCGGTACTCGGAGAGCGCAGCGATCAGAATGTCCAGTTCCTTTATGAGCATGTCGCTGTTTTCGCAGAAAAGCTCCGCCCACATATCCGGGTTGAGCCACGCTACGCGCGTAAGGTCCTTGTAGCTGCCGGCTGAGAAGCCTTTGTGTTCCCGCGCCGTCGGGCTTTTGATATACGCGTTTGAGACGAGGTGCGCCATCTGGGACGTGAACGCGATCATTTCGTCGTGCTTTTCGGCCGTCGTGACGGTCAGGCGGCCGAAGCCGACCGGTTTGAGCGCGGTTTCGATACGGCCGAAAAGTTCGACGTCGTCATATACGGGCGGCACCAAAATCATGGCCGCGCCCTTAAAAAGCGTCGGACGGCTGTATTTGAAGCCGGAATTGTGCGTGCCGGCCATCGGGTGCCCGCCGATAAATGTGAAGCCGTGACGTTTGGCGATTTCGAAGCATTCCAGGCAGACGGAGCGTTTGACGCCGCAGCAGTCGAATACGAGGGCGTCCTTCGATAAATCCGGCGCGATGCGCTCTAAATAAGCTACGGCGTCCTTTGGGTAAACGGCGATGAAGAGAACGTCGCATTTGCCGAGCGCTTCCCGGTCGAGCGGCAGGTCGACCGCGCCGGCCAGCTGCGCGATGCCGAGCACCGAGTCGTCGATATCATATCCGCAGACGGTGTGGCCGGGTTCGCTTTTATAAGCTTTGGCGAGCGAGCCGCCGATGAGGCCGAGTCCGGCGATGCCGACGTTCATTCCGCGATCACCTCGCGGATTCGGCGCACCCTGCCGGCGATATCGTCAAACTGCTCGGGCGTCAGCGACTGCGCGCCGTCGCACAGCGCGCACTGCGGGCAGTTGTGCACCTCGACCATGACGGCGTCCGCGCCTGCTGCTGCTGCTGCCAGCGCCATGGGCTTGACGAGCCGGGATATGCCTGTGGCGTGGCTGGGATCGACGACGATGGGCAGATGGGTCAGTTCCCGGAGCATCGGGACAGCCGAGAGGTCGAGCGTGTTGCGCGTGTAGGTCTCGAACGTGCGGATGCCGCGCTCGCAGAGCATGACCTGATGGTTTCCCTCGGACATGATATATTCAGCGCTCATGAGAAGCTCCTTGAGCGTGTTGGCGAGGCCCCGCTTTAAAAGGATCGGCTTGCTCGTTTTGCCGAGCTCTTTTAAAAGCTCAAAGTTCTGCATGTTGCGCGCGCCGACCTGAATGACGTCGACCTCTTCAAACAGCGGCAGGTGGTTGGCGTTCATGATCTCCGTGACGATGGGCATGCCGGTCTGCTTTTTGGCCTCGAGCAGCAGCTCGATGCCTTCGGCCTTGAGGCCCTGGAAGTCGTACGGCGACGTGCGGGGCTTGAACGCGCCGCCGCGTAAGAGCGCCGCGCCGGACGCCTTGACGCTTTTGGCGATGCCGAGTATCTGGTCGGGCGCTTCGACCGAGCACGGGCCCGCGATCATCTGGAAATGCCCGCCGCCGATCTTGACGCCGCCGATGTCGACGACGGTGTCGTCCGGGTGGAATTTGCGGTTTGCGCTTTTAAACGGTTCCGTTATGCGCGTGACGGACTCGATCATCTCGAGGCCTTCGAGAAGCTCCGTGTCGATCATGCTCGTATCGCCGATGAGCCCGACGATCGTGCGGTACTGCCCGGCCGACAGGTGCACGTCGAGTCCTCTGCTTTTAAACCATTTCGTCAGGTTGTCGATCTGCTGCTGGGTCGTACCGGGTTTTAATACTGCGACCATTTCAATTTCCTCCTTAGAAACATAGTTGCATGTTGTAATCGTTGAAATACTGCTTTTTTATTCCGCCGGCGGGGGAGTATAAAAGACAAGGCTTTGCAAAAGCGGCAGAAAAAACAAATGAGGCCTTGCAGCGACTTGACTGCAGGCCTCTCATACGCTTGTTCCGTTTTCGGAAACGTTACTCGGCTTTTTTTGCAGCACCCATCGCATTTACTTCAGACTGAATAAAGTAAAAGTAATAGTATGAACCTGCAAAAAAGACGTTTCTCATAAAAATTCCCTCAACATTGATGTTGATTTACTTTATCATACGGCACCGGCCGTGTCAATAGGGCGGGGTAAAAAAATTTAGCGCTTTAAAACTTTTAAGTGTGAAAGGGGGAGGGCGGTGGGCGATTCGTCTGCGTTGACAATAATGACCAGCTGCACTATAATCGGATACAGGGGGGCGTTCTTATATCATAGGTAATAGAAAGTAGTTTGGAAAAGCTGGTTAGGAGACTTATATCATGAGAAAACTAGGTTTTATAATAATCATTTTCATACTTATATCAGGTTGTTCTGCTGTTGACAGCGAAAAAAATGGCGTAACAAATGACGAAGAACTCCTGACAACATATGCAATCTCAAACAGTAATATTGGAGATAGTTTTGAAGAAGTATACAATCAAGAGGATATCATAGGTATTACTGTGCCAATCGCATCTACAAATTTTGATGATATGCCTGCAGAAATCAGCCTGCAATTTGATGCCGATTTATTACTATATAGCTGCAAATATGATTTATATTGTGATAATCAAAGCAAACTTGAAAATTATAATAAAGCCGTTGTATATCTGACACAACTATATGGAAATCCTGAAACAAAACAGTTTTACGACGAAAGCGGCGAATCCGTAGGTTCTATCGAAAAAATGCTTGAGGGAAACGGCTGTGCCGAAATTAGCTGGACTGCAGATCAAAAAACATCTATTAGTCTAAATTGGGTTAACGAAGGCAGTCTGAACGTCGTATTCTCAAGCAGCGCGGGCACTCTTGCAGAAGCAGCTGGTTTTCCTAACTTCAGTTGGGGTGAAAGCATATATGATGTTTTGGAAACCGGAACCGGATCTCTGCTGCTTTTGGAAACTGTATCCGATTTTGCGGATTCAGACAATGTTCCTACATATTACATCATTGCCAAAAATCAATCAGATGAATTTGTGTTTGACGGTATATATTATGATTTATCAAGTTTCAGGATAGATGAATTAAATAAGTACGAAAGATACACGTATATTAGAGATTATTTGACAGATTGCTATGGGGAACCTGCTATAGAAAATCTGCTTGATGACAACGGCAGTGTTTCTAGCTTAGAAGAAGCAGAGGCGGCAGAAGGTAATATCAGCACCAATTGGATTGTATCTTTAGATAATGATGGCAGTAGTTTGGCGATTACTGTAAATTTGGATGACACGTCCTTTGATGTTTTCAGCTACTATTATATTCGTCACGGTAATTTAAACTGATGTTCAATCAGACGAGAGGTCGTTTCATCTGCCTTGGTAAGAACGCCCCTGACACCATAATCTGGTGTAGGGGGCGTTCTTATCTCGAGAGGCGCGCGTAAGAAGTTAACCGCAGAGGCATGAACGGTCATCTTGTCAGCCTTATCAGCTTAAGATACCGTATTCCTGCATAAATCGTATACCGTCCACATAGGACAGCCAATTATTGCCGCCGTGCCCCCGGCCGTCGCGAATAAAAGTGTATATGGTAAGAGAAGAGTAGGAATGCGCGTTTAAAACGGATTCCATATCATACATGGCTTGCTTCATTTCATCTGATTCGCGGCCGCCCATGCTCATATAAAGCACAGCGGGAATATCCGTTTTATCCAAAGTCAAATTATTTTCCATGCCGAAAATGGAGTTTCCCTGCAAGGGCAGCGTCGGGCTTGCGGCTATATAACCGGCGAAAAGCGCTCCGTCTTGAGAAGAATTAAACAACGCGTATACCGTTGCGAGCCCGGCAAGCGAATGTTCGGCCAGGACGCGGTGTCCGCTGCCCAGTGTAAGATAGCGGGACTCGACCTCCGACATAAGCTCTTCTTTCATAAAGCTGTAAAATTCTCATCCCCCTCCTGTGGGGGCCCAGTCGATTTCGTCGGCTTGAAACGGAATGTAATCTCGTTCACGGGCATCCTCTTCAGCGCTTCCATAACCAATTCCAAATATTATGGCATCCAATTCATTAATCGCCGCGGCGCCTGCCGTCGGGCGGCCGTCGCTGTCGCCATCCAATACAAATATCGAAGGATAGGCGATGGCCGGGTCGTAATCATCAGGTAAATAAACGTGTATGACGTATGTATCGTCAGAAATGTCTGACTGGACTTCAAACGATTCATAGTTTCCTTTATAATGCAGCCCGATATAGACCGATTCTACGACATCGCGCAAGGCAAAAAGCGCAATTGCTGCCAGAACTACAACAGCACTTACAATAATAATTATAATTCTGCGTCGGGGGGTTTTATTTCTCATATACTGATTTTTCCTTTGTAGACTTGGGTACGGTTCATCGTCTCTAAATTTTCGCAAGGGCGGGTTTATAAGGGCCGCAGGCCGGAAGGTTACAATCCTCAGTCAGCGAAGCTGACAGCTCCTTTCAAAAGGAGCCTTTTGTCTGGGTTCGGGGCTGGGCTTCATTCCTGGAAGGCTAAAGTCTCTAAACCTGGTAAAAGGGCGAAGCCCTATACTTTCATGGAGGGCTATCGTCTTCAAACCGGGTCATAGGGCGGAGCCCTATACCTTTAAGGGCGGGGGGCGGGTTAGTCTTTTAACTGTAATCTTCCCGGTACAGGATCAGGCCGATGCCTGATTTGCATTCGAATTTTAACAGGGAGTAATCTGAATCTGCGTCCGGATTAATATCAAAAAACATGTTTTGAGAGTCGTCCAGCTTTATTGTTTTGGTCGACCCGGAGTAGTAAAGAACGATCTCCTTGATAAAATTATTTTTTACGTATCCTGCCGTTATATGGATCGCCCGGTCTTCCGTCCTGGGATAGGAACCGCCCCACTTAAATACCGTAACCGGTTTCGATTTAAAAACAGGAAACGCTTCAAACCATGACAGCTTATATTGATCGCCGACACGTTCGGCTACGGTAAACCCAAAGCATGTATTTTGATTATTGATAAAAGAAAACGCTAAATAACCGATATCATCCGTACAGTTATAATCCTCGAAAGTAATATTCTCAGCTTCCGCGTATCTGGCATAAATGGTTTGCTCGGTCAAGTCTTCAAGGGAAGCCGAAGTCGGTATGTCCTCTTCGCGCATAGTAGTAGAGTAAGAACGCAGCATGGACTCAGTCTGCGCGGTTTCGGCATTATTGCATCCGGAAAAAACCAGTAAAAGCATACTTATCCCCGCAATGATAAAAAAGGTTCTTCGTAACATTGAAAATCCTCCAATAAATAACGCAATGTATCATTGAGCTGATACAAATGAACCCTCAATATAAGAAATGAGTTTCTGCGGATTTAAGACAATTGAATTTTGAAAGTCGCGGCAGTATATATCTTTGCCGTATAATCCAACATTGTTTAAAGATAGCATTAATTCCAAATGGAAATCATTATACTGTTCAGGCGTCTTTCCGCCTAAAAACAGGACTGCGAAATCTCCGCCGCCGGTTGTGGTACCGAAACTGTAGAAAAAGGGCCTTCTTACAGATAAACCGCTTACAAGGTTATAAATTTGCTGTTTTTGATTCATATCTGATACTTCCATCATGCCGGTTTTATTCGCGTGAACATACACTTCGACGGTAAACGCGTCAATGTCGGGCAGCTGATAATGAGTGGGAAAAAAGTACCATACGCATATGCCGATCAATATAAGAATGATGACCGAACGCAAAAGCAGCCGTTTTTTGCTTTTGTTTTTGATGATGTCGTAAACCGTCTTAATGATGAGCAAAAGCGCCAGGATCATCAAAGCAAATGAGATACTGCATGATAATCCTCCTTTCTGTTTCGAGAATGCTGCTGCAAATTACCATGAATACCATATATTATAATTAATTACGGCTTGTATTTCAAGTAAACAAGTGACATGAGGCGGCGTGTGAAGGTTTTTTCAAGCGGGTTCTTTATACCTTTAAGGGCGGGGGGTGGGAATAGATAAAAAATAGGACGCCTGTAATAAGACGTCCTTTTGATATCTGCTGTATTAATATGAGGCTCAGCCGAAATACTCCCAGATGATCGCAAATTCTCCGCAGTCCCAGTCAATCGTCAGGAAGATGTCGCCGTTTTGGCCGGAATAGCTTACCCAGTCCGAATCCTGGGTGTGCATGATGGTCGTCCAGCTGGAATCGCCCATGTAGCTTTCGATCAGCGCGGCGGCTTCGGCCATTGTGACGTTCATGTAACTGACGGCCGTCCCGGCGGGTGAACCGATGACGCCGGTGATCTCACCGTCGGCGAATTTGGGCTCCGGTACGACGCCCGGCGCGTCATCCGGCCAGTCCGCGCCGCCGAGCTGGATGCTGTTTTCACCGTCTTCTATGTAGATCTCGCCTTCACGGCCGTAGTTGTCGGTGGCGCCGACGCCGGCCACTTCGTTTTCGACATCAAGGCCGTCTTCGTTCGGTTCCATGTCGTAATCGTCTTCGTCGTATTCGTAATCGTAATTGTCCTCCGAATACTGCTCCTGGCCGGTCATGTCCTCAAACTGCTCCATGGCGGCTTCATACATCTGCTGCTCTCTTGATTTACAGCTCATGATACCGGTTATGAGCAGCGCAATAAATAATACGGCTAATACTTTTTTCAATATATGCCCCTCCTTAAGTTATATGCAAGCATCTGTTCTCTGTCTGCACAGGTTTACAATTTAAGCATAACAAAAACAAAGTCAATCCGACAGATTCACTTTGTTTATTTCGTTATCAATTTGGCATATTATTTCTTTACCCGCCCACCCGCCCTTAAAGGTATAAGGGCCTGCGGCCCTTATGATCCCGCTTGATGCACGAAGCTAAGGGTTCCGGAACGGGGCGTGGGGTGGGGGTCCCACACTCTGATGGGTGGCGGGCGGATAGAAATTCAGCGGTAAAGGTTGCGGTAGCCGCCAGGCGTCATGCCCGTAAAACGCCGGAAGGCGCGCGTGAACGTCGCGATGCTGACGTAGCCGCAGTCTTCGGCGATGGTTTTAACGCCGCCGTCGGTCGTGACGAGCAGGTTTTTGGCTTTTTCGATCCGCCTTTGGTTGATAAAATCCCAAAGCGAGATGCCGTTTTGCTCTTTGAAAAACCGCCTGAGGTACGCGGCGTTCAGCGACATCGCGCCGGCAATCATCTCGGCGGAAAGCTGCGGGTCGGAGATGCGGCTTTCGATATAGCCGACGACGCCCGCATTGAGCTTTTTGTTGCCGCTGGATTTTTTCTGACGGTAGCTCGAGGCGGCGGCCGTGACGGCGCCGCGCAGCGCGCGCGTGATGCTCCGGTGGTCTTCGCGCTCGAACGACGCGTTGAAGTCCAACAGCAGCGCGCGGAGGTCTTCGGACGCCATCGCGCCCTCCGCGCATCGGATGACGGCGTTGGCGATGCTGAACAGATAAGACTTATAGGAGAAGAAGTCCAGGCTTCCGATGCCCGGTATATGCTCCAGCCGGTCAAGCAGCGACAGGGCGGCAGTTTCGTCGCCGGATTGGATGAGGCCGCTCAGACGGATATCGTCTTCGGCCGATATGGTGACGATTTTCAGGTCTTTGCCCTCGGCAGGCGGTATGACGCGCAGCGTGCCGGGAAGGATCCTGCGGCTGAGTCCGAAAAGGGCGCTGTTGAAGCTGTCCTTGAGGCCGTCCGCGCCCGTCCCGTCCGTGCCGACGGCGACCGTGTACGGCAGCAGGCCCGAGACGTCGGCCTCGCTGAGCTGCTTCACGGCTTCGGACGCGCCGCATTCGAAGATCAAAACGAGCCGGCCGCCTTTTGCGACGGTATGCTTCAGGCTGCCGGAGCGCTTTTTTAGGCCGTCCGGCGCGGCGGGAAAAGCGCCTTCGACAAAATCCATAACGGCGGCGGTATAGACGGCGTCGGGGCGGATGTCCAGCAGAGCCTTGATGTGCGCCGTCATGCCGTCGTAGTCGATATCCCCGTCCAAAAGCATCTTGAGCGCATTGTCTTTTATATGCGCGTTGTGTTTTTCGAGAACGGAGGCCGTTTCCTCCTTCTGCGCGTTGATGAACGCGATGGCGCTTTTGATCTGCTCAAGCTCGTCTTCGCTGCCGGTGAACACATGCTCGGGCGTAACGGCCCGCGTTGCGTTGAAGACGTCCCGTACGGGGACGTACTTATAGCGCGTGATGTAGTAGGAGATGCCGATGCCGAGAATGACGGATACGGCCAGAAGGATCATGGCCGTGCGCTGTATCTTAAGATGGCCGGCGAGATAACTGTCCCGGTCAATGAGCGAAACGGTCGTGAGTCCGTCGTTTTCCGACGTGAAGCAGACATAAGCCCGGTCCGAAACCGTGACGTCCCGCGCCATTGCGGCGTCCGCCGTATCGAGAAGGGCGGCGGCTTCCCCGGCGATGCCGGCGTCGAGTGAAAACATCGGCGCGTTTTCATCCGACAGGACAAAAAAGGTGTTGCCGCCGTCCGACAGGTTCTCCGACAGGATCTGTTCGACCCGGCGGCTGTCGATGACGGCGCACACGAAGGTCCTGTTTAAGAGCTGACGGGTGTAGACTGCCGTGTCATAGCCGCCGCGTCCGTACCAGACCGGGACGAAACGGCTGTATGACTCCGGGGCGCCGACGGTCGTTTTAAGGCTGCCGCCGTCGTACAGCTCCCCGTACAGGACGCTGTCCATGACGCCCGCGGAGCTGATGAAAACGTCGTCGCTTTTGAGATACACGATGATCTCGGCGACCGCGTCCGACGCGGAGTTGGTCTGTTTGATGTCGTCTGTGAGTCCGGCCAGCTCGCGCTGGCCGGCGGCGACGCCCATTGCGGCCAGTGTGCGGACCGCCGGGCTTGTGATATATTCGTCAACCTCCGACCGGGCGGCGGCCAAACAGGCCGCGACTTCGGCCCCGGCCTGTTTCACATTACTTGCGTGCAGTTCGTCCAGCTGATTTTTGATATGGTGGTCGGCGTACAGGTACACGCCCATCGAAATGAAAGTCATGAAAGCCAGAAAGCACATTTCGACGAGCAGCCATCTTCGGAAAAGACGGTTTCTGTTTTCACT
Organism: uncultured Sporobacter sp.; assembly: GCA_963663605.2. Lineage (GTDB taxonomy): Bacteria > Bacillota > Clostridia > Oscillospirales > Oscillospiraceae > Sporobacter. The sequence goes on along the minus strand of CAXXVF010000002.1, from coordinate 793,993 downwards.
GTTTCTCATCGACGGCCTCCTGATAAACGGAAAGGACATCGTTTACGCCCAGCTGAAGCAGTTTTTCCCGGAGGTCTTCCACCGGTTCGGAGTTCCCGGACAGGAAATAGTCTTTCAGCCAATCCAGCAGCACATCCGTATAGACGGCGTTGAAAGCGGCTGCGATCTCGGACTGTTCGGCGTCGAGCACAAGGGAGGGGAGCGCGTGCGCGTCTGCCTGTGTCTGCGACCAGATGTCGACCGCTTCCCTCTGGCAGTCGAGAACTAGCATCTGCTCAAACTGAGAGGCGTCGCGGATGAAGGCCCCGGACGCCAGATACCGCTTGACGGCGTTTGAAAAACCGTCCGGGTCACAAAGCATGCTTTCCGTATAGAACGGGACGCCGCTTACAAGTTCGTAGCTTTCGCCCTCAACGCCGAAATTGAACAACAGGCCGCCCTCCGGTGAGTAGGCGTAGTCCAAAAGGCGCGCCGTCGCCTCGGGATCCTTGTTGTCGCGCGATAGGTAGCAGCTCGAATACGGCACGAACACCGGCGCGATGTGGCCCGAAAACGCCGTTTCGTCCGCCGTGAGCACCGGGTAGGACAGCGGCAGGAATCGGGCGTCCCCGAGCGCTTCGGTATAAACGGATATGGACGAGATATAATCGACGTAGATGCCGATGCCGCCCCGCAGCGCTTTGGCCGAATAGGCTCTGTGGGAATCCGTAAAGACGCCCGGTGAAATCAGGCCGCTGTCGTACCATTTTTTAAACTGCGATACAAAGTCCGAGAAGCCGTCTTCAAGCGGGCCGAATTTGACCGTCCCGTCTTCGATATAAAAGTCCCAGCTGATGCCGTACGCGCCGATGAGAAAATCGGTATCGAAGATCTTCCCGCCGTAAAAAGCCAGCGGCGTGACGCCCAGTTCGTCTTTAAAAGCCGTCATGACATCGTACCAATCGTCCACCGTGACGGGCGCTTCAAGGCCCAGCGCATCCAGATAGTCCTTTCGTATGTACGGGCCCATGTAAGTACGTATCCCGCGTTCCATCTGAACGGAAGGGAAGCAGAAGATACGTCCGTCCTCGGTGCTGATCATGTCTTTGAGCGCCGGATTTTCGTCCAGATACTGCTTTAAGTACGGGCAGGAGGATTCGATCAGGTTGTTGAGCGGAAGGATGACGCCGTCGCCGAGCGCCTTTTCCACGCCGCCGGGATAATCGCTTATAAAGTCGTGCGTGATGATGTCCGGCAGCGTTTCGCCGCTTAAAAGCGAGAGAAAACGTTCCCGGTGCTCGCCCTGCGGCGGGTGGATGAACGTCACGTCTACGCCCGTTTCCGCCATCAGCGCGTGGTAGACCGCCGAATCCGCGGTGTTTTTGACGTGTTCGTATTTATTTTCGCACCACCAGGTGAGCGCTTCGGCGTCCTCGATGACAACGGTCGTATTGTCGGCGCATCCGGCCAGAGTTGCTGTGAGCGCCAGTATGACGGCCAGTACTCTTTTCATCGTCCCACCTCCGCGTGCATGATCGCTCCGATTTTTTTGTGTCCCGGTTTTTGATGGAAATATTGTAACATATTTCGTCAATAAACGGGCGGGGAAGTATTTAAAACACGTGCGATATGTTTATCGGAGCAGATAAGGCGGAGGGCAGGAAAAGATAAAAGTATTGACAACGGAGGAATAAAAAAGTAAAATCCCATATATAATTAGTTACACTAACTAATTAATCTATTGAATCAATAAGAGAAACAGCATGAAAAGGCGTGACGGGGAGGTGAATGGATGCGGGAGTTTCAGAGAACACTCAATTATATGCTGACGGAAATATATCATAATATCATGCGCGTCGAAGAGGCGTTCCTGCAGAAAAACAACCGGATCGACCTTTCGATCCAGGAGATGCATCTGATCGAATGCGTCGGAATGGACAGGGAAGGCGGGAAGACGGTCAGCGAGATCGCCGAATACCTGAAGGTCGCCCGGCCGACCGTGACCGTGGCCGTCAAGAAGCTGGAGAAAAAGGGTTACCTATGTAAGAACGGATGCCATTACGACGGACGCGTTGTGCGCGTAACGCTGACGCGGGAAGGCCGAAAGGTCGACATGTATCACAGGCAATATCATATGATGATGATACACGAAATCGAGGACGAGTTTGACGAGGAAGAGCGCGGGAACCTGATCCGAGTCGTCAGGCGTCTGAATACATTCTTTGAAAAGAGCGTTGGAGCGAAACATGAGTTTTAAAGTACTTGGAACAGGCCGCTGCGTGCCGGAGCGCGTAGTGACAAACGAGGAGCTTTCCAATATGGTGGAGACCTCGGACGAATGGATCATGCAGAGGGTCGGGATCAAAGAGCGCCATGTCTGCACATCGGAAACCGCGACGGAGCTGGCGCACCGCGCGGCGCTCGGCGCGCTGGAGATGAGCGGGACGAAGCCCGAAGAGCTTGATATGATCCTATGCGCCACCATCAGCGCGGACGACGCGTCGCCATCATTGGCCTGCGCGGTCCAGAACGCGCTGGGCGCAACATGCCCGGCGATGGACGTGAGCGCGGCGTGCAGCGGATTTGTATACGCGCTGGACGTGGCTGCCGGTTACTTCGAGCGGAAAAAGGTGAAAAAGGTACTTGTCCTCGGCGCGGAGCGTCTGAGCCGGATGATCGACTGGACGGACCGGAACACATGCGTCATATTCGCCGACGGCGCGGGCGCGATGGTGCTGGGAGAAGGGGACGCTTACCTGGCGTCAAAGCTGCACGCAAAGGGCGGAGACACCGTCATAAAGATACCCAATCACGAAGGGTTATCGCCGTTTAGCACCGTGGAGACGAAAAAACCCGTTATCTATATGAACGGGCAGGAGACGTTCAAATTTGCCGTCAACGCGCTGTCCGGCGATCTGTGCTACGTCATCGAGGAGGCCGGGATCACAGCCGAAGACGTCGCCTGGGTCATCCCGCATCAGGCCAATACCCGCATTATAGACGCGGCCAGCCGGAAGGTTTCCATACCGGCTGAGAAATTCGGCATGAACATCGAAAAATACGGCAACACCTCGTCCGCGAGCATCCCGATACTGGTCGATGAATGGAACCGGGAAGGAAAATTCAAGGACGGAGACTATCTGGCGTTTTGCGCTTTCGGCGGCGGGCTGACGAGTGCGGCCTGTCTCATTCGGTGGGGCGCGTAAAGCGCCACGCTGCAGACATTATAAAAAACGACGCAGGCGATCAGTGCCTGACGCGTTTAAATAACTTATGGGGGCAATAATTATGACTTTTGAAAAAATAGCCGGTATGATCGCGGAGCATTTCGGATGCGTCGTTGAGGACATCAAGGAAGACACGACGTTTGAATCCCTTGGGATAGATTCGCTTGACACTGTGGAAATGGTAATGCAGCTGGAAGAGGAACTCGGCGTCGAGATCGAGTTGGAGGAGAAACTGAGCACCATCGGGGAGTTTGCGAAATTCGTAGACAGCAAGATAGAAAAATAATCACGGAAGGAATATCGATTCATGATTAAAACGCCGGTTTGCAAGCTTTTAGGCATTGAATATCCGATATTCCAGGGCGGAATGGCGTGGATTGCCGACGGAAAGCTGGCCGCGGCCGTATCCAACGGCGGCGGGCTCGGCATCATTTCCGCCATGAACGCCGGTCCGGAATATTTGAGAGAGCAGATTAAAACAGCGCGGGAACTGACCGAAAAGCCCTTCGGCGTCAACATTATGCTGATGAGCCCGTTTGTGGAGGACGTCAGCCGTGTCGTCGCCGAGGAAAAGGTCAGCGTCGTCACGACGGGCGCCGGTAATCCGTCAAAGTTCATGCAGATGTGGAAGGACGCGGGCATTAAGGTCATACCGGTCGTTGCTTCGGTGGCGCTGGCGAAGATGATGACGCGCGCGGGCGCTTCGGCGATCATCGCCGAGGGCGGCGAGAGCGGCGGGCACGTCGGCGATACGACGACGCTTGTCCTCGTGCCGCAGGTCGTAGACGTTACGCCGCTGCCGGTTATAGCGGCCGGCGGCATTGCCGACGGGCGCGGGGTTGCTGCGTGCTTCATGCTGGGGGCCCAGGGCGTTCAGCTCGGCACGCGCTTTCTGGTGGCCGACGAGTGCTCGGTACATGACAATTATAAAGACAAGATCATAAAGGCAAACGACATCGCGACGATCGCTACGGGCAGACGGCTCGGACATCCGGTTAGGTGCCTGAAAACGCCGTTTGCGCGCGCGTTTAATAAGGCGGAATACACGGACATATCCGACGAGGACTTGGAGCAGATGGGCGCGGGCGCCCTGCGGCTCGCGGCCGTCGAGGGCGATACCGAAAAGGGGAGCTTCCTGGCAGGGCAGGTCTCCGGCATGGTCAAAAAAAGACAGCCGGCCGCCGAGATCATAAGCGAGCTGTTTTCTGAAGCGGAAGACGTTTTGAGCGGAGCGGGCAAATGGGTAAAATAGCATTTGTATTCCCCGGACAAGGGGCGCAGTATACCGGGATGGGCCGGGATTTATATGCCTCAAGCGCAGCCGCGCGCGCGGTCTTCGACATGGCCGAGGAGATCCGGCCCGGTACGATTAAGCAGTGCTTTGAGGGAACGGCGGAAGAGCTGGCCGTTACGGAAAATACCCAGCCGTGCCTGTACTGCGTCGAGCTGGCGGCGGCCGACGCGCTCAGCGAAGCGGGCGTGAAGCCGGATATGCTCGCGGGCTTTTCGCTCGGAGAGCTGGCGGCGCTGGCTTTTTCCGGCGCGCTGTCCTATGCGGACGGATTTCGTCTCGTATGCCGCCGGGCCGAGCATATGCACCGCGCCGCCCAGGCTACGGACGCGGCGATGGCCGCCGTCCTGAAGCTGGACGACGAAACGGTTATGAAGCTGTGCGCGGAGTTCCCGAACGTATATCCCGTCAATTTCAACAGTCCCGGGCAGGTCGTCGTTTCCGGCGAGGCCGGCGCGCTCGATAAGTTTAAAACGCTCGTTTCCGAGGCCGGCGGGAAGGCCGTGCCGCTTAAGGTCAGCGGCGGCTTCCATTCGCCGTTTATGGCAACGGCCTTTGATGCGTTTTTAACGGAGCTCGAAGGATTTGAAATAAAAACGCCGGGTCTTCCGGTCTATGCAAATGTGACGGCGCAGCCGTACGCGGGGGAGTTAAAGCGCACCCTGGCCGAGCAGATCATCAGCCCTGTCTGGTGGGCGCGTTCTGTTGAGAATATGATAAAAGACGGCGCGGATACGTTCGTCGAGGCCGGACCCGGCAAGGTCCTGTCCGGGCTCATCAAACGGATATCCGCATCGGTGCGTATCAAAAACGTAGAGAATAAAGAGAGTCTTATGAACACGACAGCGGAGGTGCGCGCGGATGCTTAAGGGAAAAGTGGCGCTCGTAACGGGCGCGTCGCGCGGGATCGGACGGGCGATTGCTTTAAGGCTTGCCGAACTGGGCGCGGATATTGCCGTTATCTACGCCGGGAATACGGAAAAGGCGCAGGAAGTCGTCGCGATAGCGCGTGAAAGCGGCGTGAAAGCAGAAGCGTTTATGTGCGACGTATCCGACTTCGAGGCTGTCAAGAAGACGGTGGGCGACGTAAAGGCATCGCTCGGGCCCGTCGATATATTGGTCAACAACGCCGGCATCACGAAGGACGGCCTTGTAATGGCCATGAAAGAACAGGCATTCGACGATGTTATGGACATCAACTTAAAGGGCGCGTTCAATATGATACGCCACTGCACGCCCATGCTTATTAAGAAGCGGCACGGCAAGATCATAAATATCAGTTCCGTCGCCGGGCTCATGGGCAATCCGGGCCAGGTCAACTACGCCGCGTCGAAGGCCGGACTGATCGGCCTGACGAAATCGGTGGCAAGGGAGCTGGCTCCCAGGGGCGTGTGCTGCAACGCGATAGCGCCGGGGCTTATTGAGACGGATATGACGGAGGATTTATCGGAAAAGAATCCGCTCAAGTCCGCGATACCGCTCGGACGGGCGGGACGGCCCCAAGAGGTCGCGGAGCTGGCGTCGTTTTTAGCACAGGACTGTTCGGACTACATAACCGGAGAGGTTATACGGATCGACGGCGGCCTGGCAATGTAACAAACGGGGCGGCAGCGCGGAAACCGACGCTGTTTGCCGCCGCATATCCCCGGTTTCATCGGGGATAAAAACGAACGGACAAAACCTCCCGGACGGGGAGGGGTTCATATCTATTCGTGCGTGAAGACGCATGGGAGGTCAATATGAAGAGAGTAGTTGTTACGGGCCTGGGCGCTATAACGCCCGTCGGGAATGACGTAGGCTCGATGTGGGAGAGCCTGAAAGCGGGCCGCCACGGGATCGGACCGATCACAAAGTTTGACTGCAGCGACTTCAAGGCCAAGGTGGCCGCCGAGGTCAAGGGCTTTGACCCGCTGGAATATATGGAAAAAAGCGACGCGCGCCGGAGCGACCTGTACACACAGTACGCCTGCGCGGCGGCCGTGCAGGCGATGACGGACAGCGGGATAGAAGGCGCCGTTGCGCAGGAGCGGCTGGGCGTGTCGTTCGGGTCGGGCATCGGTGGGATCCTGACACTGACGAACGAACATAAAAAGCTGCTCGACGGCGGCCCGAGAAAAGTCTCGCCGCTGTTCGTGCCGATGATGATATCGAATATCGCGGCCGGCAACATCGCTATACGCTATAAAGCCAAGGGGCCGTGCCTTTGTACCGTAACGGCCTGCGCAACCGGAACGAACGCCGTCGGCGAGGCATACAGGTCGATAAAGCACGGATACACGGACGCCGTCATCACGGGCGGCAGCGAGGCGGCCGTCATGCCGCTGTCTGTCGCGGGCTTTACGAATATGATGGCGCTTACAACGGCCGACGACCCGGAGCTGGCGTCGCTGCCGTTTGACAAACGGCGCGCGGGCTTCGTCATGGGCGAAGGCGCGGGCGCGCTTATACTGGAGGAATACGAACACGCCAAAGCGCGCGGCGCTAAAATCTACGCCGAGATCGCCGGATACGGCTCGACGTGCGATGCGCATCACATCACGGCGCCGGCGCCGGACGGCGAGCCGAGCGCGCGCGCCATACGCGACGCGTTAGAAGAGTCCGGGGCGGCCCGAGGCGTTATATACGTCAACGCGCACGGAACCGGAACAATCTTAAACGACACGGCGGAGACGGCTGCTGTTAAAATGGCGTTCGGGGACCGGATCGGGGATGTGCTTGTGAGTTCGACGAAATCGATGACGGGCCACATGCTCGGCGCGGCGGGGGCCGTGGAGGCTATTATATCCGTACTCGCCGTTAAAGAGGGCGTCATACCGCCGACGGTCGGGCTTAATGAGCCCGATCCTGAATGCGATCTGGATTACGTGCCGCTCACGGCGCGGAATGCGGATATCACAAGAGCGCTGTCCGTTTCGCTCGGGTTCGGGGGGCACAACGCCTGCGTAGCGTTTAAAAAGCCCATCTGACAGACGAAAACATTGACTTATGCAAAGGGGTTCGGAGTTTGGACAGAAACGAGATCATGACAATCCTGCCGCACCGCGACAACATGCTTCTGGCAGACGAAGTGGAGTTAAAAGACGATAAGGCATACGGGAAATATCATGTGCGCGGCGACGAGTGGTTTTTAAAGGGACATTTCCCGGGCAATCCGGTCGTTCCGGGCGTCATACTGTGCGAAATACTGGCGCAGTCCGGATGCCTTTTAATCGCAGAGGAGCTGAAAAAGGGCGCAACACCGTTTTTTACGGGCCTGGACAAGGTGAAGTTCAAGCAATCCGTAAAGCCGGGGGATACGATCGAGACCGAGTGTGCTTTAGTAAAATCGAAGCCGCCCTTTTACTTCGCCGAAGGCAAAGCCACCGTTGACGGAAAGCTGTGCGTACGCGCGGAATTCTCTTTCGCGCTGGTGTGAAGACGGACGACCGGCGTGCAGGCGCGCGGGGGCCGGACCGGCATATGTACGGTGCGATGAAGGCAAGTAAGGAATATTACTGAAAGAGCATGGTGACGACTGATGACACTTGAATCCATCTTTAAAAAGCCAAAAAACGAATTGGAAAGAGCCGGACGGCATCCGGCTGTGAAAGGCGAGCCGCCAAAATACGAGCTGAGTGAAAAATGCCCGAAATGCAATACGGAAACGCCGCTGAGCCAGCTGTATGAAAATCTTCAGGTGTGCCAGTGCGGTTACTGCTTCCGGATGAGCGCGCGCCAGCGTATCCGTTTCCTAACGGACTCCGACAGCTTTACCGAGCTGTGGGGGGAGATGGAAAGTACGGATTTCCTCAAGTTTCCCGACTATAACAACAAGCTGGAGAGCATCAAGGCGTCCGCGCGCGAAAAAGAAGCCGTCATCTGCGGCAGAGCCGCCGTCGGCGGCGTCGACTGCGCGCTGTTCGTCATGGAGCCGTATTTTATGATGGGCAGCATGGGTACGGTCGTCGGCGAGAAAATCACGCGGCTGTTTGAGTACGCTTCGGAGCAGGAGCTGCCGGTCATCGGCTGTACCGTATCGGGCGGCGCGCGCATGCAGGAGGGCATCCTGTCGCTCATGCAGATGGCAAAAACAAACGGCGCGGTAAAGCGCCACAGCGACAGCGGACTTTTATATATCGTTGTTCTGACAAATCCCACGACCGGCGGCGTGACGGCGAGCTTCGCCATGCAGGGCGACATAATTCTGTCCGAGCCGGACGCGACGGTCGGCTTCGCGGGCGCGCGGCTTGTAGAGCATACGGTGCGCAAAAAAGCGCCGTCGGGCTTCCAGAAGGCCGAAACGCTCCTAGAGCACGGATTTATCGACAGGATCGTGCCGCGCGAGGAGCAAAGAAGCGTCCTGACGACGCTGCTGCAAATGCATAAAAGGCAGGTGCGCGTATGAAAACAGCTTACGAATTAGTAAAAGGCGCCCGGTCGAAGGACCGGCATACGGGTCTGGAATTCATCGAAAATGTGTTCAGCGATTTTATTGAGCTGCACGGGGACCGCAGATTTGCCGACGACCCGTCCGTAATAGGGGGCCTTGCCAGTTTAGGCGATACGCCGTTCACCGTTATTGCCACCGAAAAGGGACGCGACTTAAAAAGCCGCATGCACCGCAACTTCGGCATGGCCAACCCCGAGGGGTACCGTAAGGCGATGCGGCTTATGAAGCAGGCGGAAAAATTTTGCCGTCCCATCGTCTGTTTCGTCGACACGTGCGGCGCGTTCCCGGGGATCGGCGCGGAGGAGCGCGGTCAGGGGCATGCGATAAGTGAAAGCATCGCGGATATGATGGCGCTGAAAACGCCGATATTATCCATACTTATCGGTGAAGGCGGCAGCGGCGGCGCGCTCGCGCTGGCCGTGGCCAATGATATCTGGATGCTGGAAAACGCCTTTTACTCGGTCATCGCGCCGGAAAGCTGCGCGAATATCCTCTGGCGTGATCCGGACAAGGCCGCAGAGGCCGCCGAAAGCCTGAAGCTTACGGCGCAGGACGTTTATACGCTCGGCGTCGTGGAGCGCGTGCTGTCTGAAAAAGGCGGAGACTCGGAGCGGCTGTTCGCCTCGCTGAAGACCGATATACTGGTGTGGTATCAGAAAATGAAGGAAAAAACGCCCGATGCGCTGGCCGGGGAGCGTTACGAACGGTTCCGGAAGCTGGGCGCGCCCAAACAACAGATATAAAGCGTAAATACGTAAGCCGGCCGGGAGATATTCCCGGCCGGTTTCTTGTAGTGAAAGCGTCCAATATCCGCGCGGTCCCATTTTCGAAGACGACGGCGAGGTGTCACTAACGTTATTTGGTAGTTGTCTAAACGAGTTACAAATCGATTACCTTTTCAACAAATAGCTTAGCTAAAAACGGGTCAAATTGAGCTCCTGCATTGTCCAGTATTTCCTTGCGGGCATCCGGTTTTGATAGCGCTTTTCGATAAGCTCTATCATTTGTCATCGCATCATAAGAGTCTGCAATGCAAATTATCCGAGCTAACAACGGAATATTTTCTCCTGATAAACCCTGGGGATATCCCTTTCCATCCCATCGTTCATGATGAGAAAGGATATAATCTGCAATATGACTTAAATTTTTTGATGCAGATGCGATCCGGTACCCCACTTCAGGGTGTTTCTTTATTTCATTCCAATCATCTTCCGACAGCTTTTCTTTCTTGGTTAATATATTCTTATCAACACTTATTTTACCAATGTCATGAAGCAGAGCGGCTAATTCGAGATCATCAAGGTCACTTGCCGACAGTCCAGCTAATTTCCCGAGTTTCTTTGATAATTCAGCGATTCGTTCTGTGTGCTCTTGCGTTTCGTTGCTTTTTTCATACATAGTAGTTTTAATAGACGATATAAAACTATTATGCGCACTTTTTCGCTCGAATAATTTGCGTCTGTACATCCAGTCTTCTGCTATTTTAAATGTTTTATTGAACGTTGTGTTCATATTATTTTGGGTAGCAAATCCAAGCGCAGCAGAAGAATAAATAAAATCTTGCTGTTTAATTTTTTGTGCAAATATTGTTTCGATATTTTCAGCAACCTTTTCTACTGTTTCCGCATTAGTGTTTGGTAATAGTATTAAAAACTCATCACCGCCGAATCTGAATAAAATATCGTTTGATCGAGTGCCTTGTCTCAATGAATCTGCAAATCCTTTTAGGACTCTATCTCCCTCCTTATGTCCAAATGCGTCATTTGCTATTTTCATTCCATTGATATCACAAATAATAATGGACAGCGGCATACTTTCAGGGGAAATTATCCGGTCATGCTCTTTATGATAATAATTTCGGTTATACAAATCGGTCAGCACATCGTGATAAAGCAAATATTCAATTTCACTCTGTCTTTTTTTAGCTTCAGTGATATTTCGGCTGATGCCTATTAATCCTATAGAATTGCCAGAATGATCATAATATGGAGTTTTCAGCGTATCCAGATAGACTTCAGTGCCATCCGGATACGGGACAAGCTCTTCGTTTCTTCTGGCGGCGGATTCCTTCAGCATCGCTTTGTCCATAGTTCTAAACAAATCTGCTGTTTTTTTATCAAATAGTTCATAATCTGTTTTATTAATAATTTTATACTCTGGTTTGCCTGTAAATTCTTCAAAGGCTTTGTTGCATCCCATATATACACTATTGATATCTTTATAGAAAATAAGATCTGGAATTGAGTCAATCAATGATTTCATTAAAATATGTTCTTTGTTTTTTTCTTGTATTAGCTTAATATTTTTATTATAGAGAGCAGCAAAAACAACTCCGGATGCGAAACATATTAATAAAAATGTGCTTCTTGTGTATATCTGTTTTCTATTGGAGTTAAACAGATTTTCAATAAAATTGAAATCGTTGTATTCTGAAAAAAATGTCCAGCCTATCGCATCGGTAATAATCAGTAACATGGCTATTATAAACGATGCAATTATAATACTGTTACCTGTTATGACATGCTTTTTTACATCAAATATTTTTCTGATAAATTTATTCTGAAGAACGAGTTTGATTATAAATAGCAGAATAAAACCATTTACAATATGTTTTGCTATAGTGATTTCAAACCATTGCAGTGGAATGGTATTTACAGTATTGGCTGAATCCCAAAATGGAGGATTATTAGACACAAGCCAGCTGAAAATCGTAAGAAACCCCAACTCGCTGAAAATGCGGAAGACTATTTCAGCTAAATATTCGCTGTGAAACCATCTTTTGCTTTGTTTTTTTCTTTGTATATCAGATACGATACCATGCCAAACAACCCAAATCATAAAAATAGGAACAGAATAAAACAGTCCATATCCATCCCCGTTCCACAAAAGCCACATAGTCTGGCACCCGCCGACCAAAGCAGAGATTAAACCATATTTCCAGCCCCATATGACAGCAATGAATAATGGTAATATCAGTCCCGGAAGAATCGTTACATAAATGCCTTTGTAATCATATATATGTATCGGAAAGAAGTTGATAACAAAGGCACATAATCCAAAAAGAATTGAGATTAACAATTTCTTTTTAGGGGTGTTAAAAATAACATAACGTATATCTTTACTATTTTTCGATAATTTCGATTGTTTCTTTGTAATAATAGTAATCACCCCTTGTTGTTTTCAATATTACCATAAATGGCTCATTATAACAATGCATTTTTATTAATAATAACTAAAACGCATCTTGTTAAATCAAGATTGAGTATCTGTGTTAACAGTATGAGCTGGCCGGGAGCGGCAGGTTGCACAACCGCAGGGCAACGCGGCATAAAAACATTGGATATCCTGCTCGTCTGTAAAAAAAGCGTGCCATGCACGCTCAAAAAAACTAGTAAACACAGTGCATTGCCGGTTTCAGCATCCCGCTTTGAAATCGGCGATGTGCTTTTTGCTGCCCGGATTTTACACGGATTTAACAAAGATGCGGTAATACCCTTAACGTTTGCACTGTTAAATAAAGATGTAAACACGGAAATAATATAAGTTTAAAAAGGAGAAAGTAAATGAAGAAGATAATCGGCATTTTAATGGCTGTCTTAATGATCACATTTATCATGGCAGGCTGTGCTGAGAAAGAAACAACACCATCGACCGAGCCGTCGGCGGCGTCGGCCCCGGAAGCATCGGCAGCGGCCTCGGAAGCCCCTGCAGCAGCGTCGGAAGCTGAGGGAAGCCAGGAGACCGAAGCCATGAGCGGCGCGGTATCGGTCATCTCCCGTGAAGAAGGTTCCGGTACGCGCGGCGCGTTCATCGAGCTGATGGGCATTGAGCAAAAAGACGCGGACGGAAACAAAGTCGACATGACGTATGACATGGCGGAAATCTGCAGCGGTACGAATCAGGTCATGACGAGTGTCGAGGGCAACGTACAGGCAATCGGCTACATCTCCCTCGGTTCTCTCAACGACACGGTCAAGGCCGTGACGGTTGACGGCGTCGTCGCTTCGGCCGATAACATTGTTGCCGGTACGTATGCGATCGCGCGTCCCTTTAATATCGCTTCGATGAACGGCGCGTTCTCAGAAGTCGCACAGGATTTCATCAACTTCATCTTCAGCGAGGAAGGCCAGCAGATCGCCGTTGACAACGGCTACATCTCCACGGGCAATGAAGGCGCGTATACGGGCAGCGGCATGTCGGGCACGATCGTCTGCGCCGGTTCCACCTCCGTGTCCCCGCTGATGGAAAAGCTTGCAGAAGCCTATCAGGTCTATAACCCCGATGTGGAAGTTGAAATTCAGGCCACCGGTTCTTCTTCCGGCATGACGGCCGCCATCGACGGCGTCTGTGATATCGGCATGGCTTCACGCGAGCTCAAAGACAGCGAGCTTGAAAAAGGACTTGAACCAATGGTTATCGCGATGGACGGCATCGCCGTGGTCGTCAACAACGACAACGCGGTGAATGACCTGACAAGCGAGCAGATTACCGCCATCTTCACCGGCGAAATCACGGATTGGTCCGATTTAGGCTAAACAGAAAGGTAAGATTGAGCCTGGGGGATGCTGAATTTCCTCAGGCTCAATTGGCATAGGTGGACATAATGGGCAAATATAAAGAAGGATTCATGAAGGCGCTTTTTTTAACAGCGGCCTGCGCCTCGATTATCGCGGTGGCGCTGATTTGCATTTTCCTTTTTGCAAACGGCGTGCCGGCGATTGCCGAGATCGGGGTGTTTGATTTTCTGCTGGGGACCAAATGGAAACCGCTCAACGACCTGTTCGGCATACTGCCGATGATTATCGGCAGTGTTTACGTAACGGCCGGCGCGATCATCGTCGGCGTCCCGATCGGACTTATGTGCGCGATTTTTATGGCGCGGTTCTGCCCGAAGGGGCTGTACAAAATACTGAAGCCCGCCGTTGAGCTGCTGGCCGGAATACCGTCGATCGTCTATGGCTTTTTCGGCCTTGTCGTCATGGTGCCGATCATGCAGGACATAACGGGCGCGGCCAGCGGCAAAAACGTATTGACGGCGTCGATTCTGCTGGGCATTATGATTTTACCGACGATCATACAGATATCCGAATCGTCTATACGGGCCGTACCGGAACACTATTACGAAGGGTCGCTTGCTTTGGGCGCTACGCATGAGCGGTCCGTTTTTTCGGTTCTGGTCCCGGCGGCAAAATCGGGGATAACGGCAGGCGTCATCCTGGGAATCGGCCGGGCGATTGGCGAGACGATGGCCGTCATCATGGTCGCCGGCAATCAGGCGGTCATTCCGAAAACGCTGCTGTCGGGCGTGCGCACACTGACGGCGAATATCGTCATAGAAATGGGTTACGCGGCCGACCTGCACCGTGAGGCGCTGTTCGGCACGGCGGTCGTGCTGTTTATTTTCATACTGATTATCAACCTGACGATCTCGCTCGTCAAAAAGAAGGAGAAGGCATGAAAATAATTAACATAACAACACACCGGCAAAAATGGAAAAATTACAAACAGCATCCTTTTTCACTTTTCCTTTATATACTGGTCGTTCTGGCGACGGTCATAACAGTTGTTGTCCTGCTCTCGATAATCGGATATATACTTGTCAAAGGGGTACCGCAGTTAAAACCGTCTTTGTTTGCGTGGGAGTATAACAGCGAGAACGCGTCCATGATGCCGGCTATCATAAACACAGTCACAATGACGGCTTTGTCGCTTGTTATATCCGCGCCGCTGGGCATTTTTGCCGCCATATATCTGACCGAGTATGCAAAACGCGGAAACAAGCTCGTAAAGGTCGTACGGATGACGGCCGAAACGCTTGCGGGCATCCCGTCCATCGTTTACGGCCTGTTCGGGTATCTGATGTTTGTCGTTACGCTCAAGGGCTTTTCCATGCTGGCGGGCGCTATAACGCTGTCGATCATGGTTTTGCCGACGATCATGCGCACGACGGAGGAGGCGATCAAAGCCGTGCCGGACGCGTACCGCGAGGGCAGCTTCGGGCTTGGAGCGGGAAGGCTGCGTACGGTTTTCAAAATTATTCTGCCGTCGTCGATGCAGGGTATTTTGGCCGGCGTTATTTTGAGTATCGGACGTATCGTGGGAGAGACGGCGGCGCTGCTGTTCACGGCGGGAACGGATACCGGGCTGCCAAAAACCCTTCTGGAATCCGGACGAACGCTGTCCACGCATATGTATATGCTTTCTACGGAGGGCCTTTATATCGACGAGACATATGCAACGGCCGTTGTTCTGCTGTTACTCGTCGTCGGGATCAACGCGCTGTCAAAATTCCTTGTGAATAAAGCATCAGTGAGGTAGGATTATGGATAAATTCAGTATAAAGAATCTGGATCTGTATTATTCGGATTTTCAGGCTATAAAAGAAGTTAATCTCGGCATACAGGCCGGAGAGATCACGGCGTTTATCGGGCCGTCGGGATGTGGTAAATCGACGCTGTTAAAAACGCTCAATCGTATGAACGATCTTGTGGAAGGCTGTAAAATAACAGGGGAAGTCCTGCTGGACGGAGAGGACATATACGGCGATATGGACGTCAACATTCTCAGAAAGCGCGTGGGGATGGTGTTCCAGAAGCCGAATCCGTTCCCGATGAGTACTTACGACAACATCGCGTACGGCCCCCGGACGCACGGGGTCAAGAGCAAGGCGAAGCTCGATGAGATCGTCGAACGCTCGCTGAGGGACGCGGCCATCTGGAACGAGGTAAAGGACAGACTCAAGAAAAACGCGCTCGGATTGTCCGGCGGCCAGCAGCAGCGCCTGTGCATCGCGCGCGCACTGGCCGTACAGCCGGACGTTCTGCTCATGGATGAACCGACCAGCGCGCTCGACCCGATTTCAACATCCAAGATCGAAGAACTCGTCCTGGAGCTCAAAAAGAGTTATACCATCGTCATTGTTACGCATAACATGCAGCAGGCGGCGCGTATTTCGGATAAGACGGCCTTCTTCCTTCTGGGAGAGGTCATTGAGGTCGGAAAGACGCAATCACTGTTTTCGGTTCCGGTCGACAAACGCACCGAGGACTATATTACGGGGAGGTTTGGTTAATGAGAGCGCATTTTGAACATCAGCTTGAAATACTCAATCAGGAGCTGATTGAGATGGGGGAGCAGTGCGTAGCGGGCATTGAGGCATGCATGAAAGCCGTTATGGACAGCAGTGCCGATAAGCGCGAAGAGGCGATGCGCATCGAGCGCGATATCGACCAGAAGGAGCGGCTCATCGAGTCGCTGTGTATGCGTCTGCTGCTCCAGCAGCAGCCCGTTGCCAGAGACCTGCGGCTGATTTCCGCCGCGATGAAAATGATCTCGGATATGGAACGCATTGGCGACCAGGCGGCCGATATCTCGGAGATCTCGGAGTATATCCCCAATAATACGGACTTTAAAAGCGCGATCCAAATAGGAGAGATGGCAAGGGCGACCATCGAGATGGTCAACGACGCCGTGGATTCGTTCGTCCGAAAGGATATCGCGCTTGCACGTTCGGTCATGGATTATGACGATATCGTCGACGACCTGTTCGTGCGCATCAAAAACGAGCTAATCGCGTCGATCACAAACGGCGATACCAGAGGAGAGCTGTTTCTGGATATACTGATGATCGCAAAGTACTTTGAGCGCATTGGCGACCACGCCGTCAACGTCGCGGAATGGGTCGAGTATTCCATCACGGGCAGCCACCCGAAGCTCGGCGGGCTGTCGGACGCAAAAGAAGAAGAATAGCGGCTGACGGCAGGTTTGCAGGCCGGCCGTAAACGTCTGATCCGATCCGCATTGAAAAATACAAGGTCTCCGCAGCTATGGGGACCGAAATAAAACAGGCAGGTGACGAAACATGACAAACGAAGAAATGATAAAAAAGATAGCCGATATGCTTGAAGAACAAACCGTCAAAATAAACCTACTGCTGGAAAACACCGTATCAAAGCGCCTGGACTCATTGTATGACGGCTATATGCTCACGCATGAAAAACAATGGGAGCTCGAACAGCAAATGAGTCTTTTCAAAAAGGATTGACCAGATGCAAAACGGCGGAATATGACACATGCAAAAAAAGGACGACATATGTCGTCCTTTTTTGCTGTTGAAGGGGCGCGATTATATTCGTTGACAATCCTCGTTCGGACTGCCGAAGCGCCTATGCCAAAGGAGTCTTTGTCCAGCCGCGGACGTATAAACGCCCTAAGTCAGCGAAGCTGACAGCTCCCTCAAGAGGGAGCCTTTGAGACGCCATGGACGTTGAGACGGCGGGCCGATGAGGGCATCGGCCCCTACAAGGGCGGGGCGGAAAGCGGCGCGATGAGGACATCAAGTCCTACGGGGCATCGCCTTTTCCTTTTAACAGCAGGGCATGGGGCGGCAGTTCGTTTCTTTGAGGGCGGGATCATAAGGGCCAAGCCTTGTACCTTTACGGGCGGCGGGCTTGGTAAAAAAAGGGCCGGCATGGAAGCCGGCCCCTACAACGTTTGCCGCAGTTCGGTGGGTATTTTTATACAGTGGCTCATAAGGGCGTAAGCCCTTATACTTTCCTTAATACGGGGCGTGGGGCGAAGCCCAACACCTTTACAGGGCGGCGGGCGGGAATAGATAAAATCATGCGGTTTGCTTTTCTACGGCCGTTCTGAGCTTTGGGGCGACAATCGACGCTAAAATGATCTTGACGGCATCGCCGGGTAAAAACGGGACGACGCAGGCCATAAGGGACGCGGCAAGCGTCGAGCCGGTCGAATACATAAACCAGGCCAGGCCGAAAACGTACAAGACAATCGTGCCTAAAGCCATAGAGGCGGGATACAGCCATTTCTTCCGCGCGTATTTAGTGACGATCAGGCCGATGACGAGCGCCATGGGAATATATCCTGCGATGAAGCCGCCGGTCGGGCCGACAAGCTTCTGTATGCCGCCGGTGAACCCGGAGAAGACCGGGAGGCCGGCAAGGCCGATCGCGATGTACAGCAGGACGGCCAGCGCGCCGTATTTCCAGTTCAAAACGGAAGCGGCGAGATAAATGGCAAACGTCGCCAGCGAAAGCGGCACGGGGCCGACGGGTATGATAAACGGCGATACGGCGCACAGGACGGCGGCGAAGACCGCCGTGAATACCATGTCTCTTGTTTTCATATTGCTTCACTCCTTGGGCGGATACTTACTTCACCGGAAGACAGCGCCTTTATGGTCCCGTCGTCGAAACGGACGACGAGCCTGCAGTCGTCGTCGATTTCCAAAGCGCGCGCCGGCCTAAACGTTTTACCGGAGATGACGTCGACGTCTTTGCCGACGATCATGGAGCGCGCCTTGTATTCCGCCAGATAGGATTTATCGGACAGGTTTAAGTAAAAGGTACGAAACCGGGTCAGGATATCGGCGACGAGGCGGGCGCGGAGGCCGGTTTCCGCTTTGCCGGTGTCGCATACGGACGTGACGATAGCGCTTATATCAGTCGGGAATCCGCCGGCCGGCGGCGTGATATTGACGCCGATGCCGACGACGGCGTAGTCCATCGCGCCGCTCTCCATATCAAAAGAACCTTCCGTTAAAATCCCGCAGACTTTTTTGCCGAGGCAGAAGATGTCGTTGACCCATTTTATCTGCGCGGCTGCGCCTGTTAAGGACTCAACAGCCTGCGCCACCGCGACGGCGGCCGCCGTCGTTAAAAGCGTTGCGTCGGACGCGCCGACGTCGGGACGCAGCAGAACGCTGAAATAAACGCCCGTATCGGCGGGGGAGAAGAAGCTGCGTCCGAAACGGCCGCGTCCGGCGGTCTGCGTTTCGGCGACGATGACCTTGCCCGCGCGCGCCCCGCCGGAGGCGCGCTCCTTTATGACCGTATTCGTCGAAGTGAGCGTCTTATGCACTTCAATGTCGAATTCACCGGAGAGTGCCCCGAGATGCTTTAAAATTGCCGCCGACGACAGGACGTCGCTTGACGCAGCGAGACAGTAGCCCTTGTTAGTGACGGCCGTGATGTCGTGCCCGTCCGCAGTGAGCGCCCGGACGGCTTTCCAGACAGCGTTGCGGCTGACGTACAACGTTTCGGCCAGCCTGCCGCCCGATACATAGTCGCCCTTATGGTTTTCCAGTTCCTTAAGTACCTGCTCTTTTATAGTCATAGCATCACCCGTGTACGTTGTTTTGACCAGTATAAAGGCAGAACAGGCCAAATGTCAACCGGATAAGTAAAAATGGTGACAATAGATATTCCCGCGCGAGCTGTCTGTCCGTAGCGGACAAGAGGCCGGACGGCCGAATCGATATATATAGCCCCCTGACGCAGACGTACCGCGTCAGGGGGCTGTTTATAAATATCACTGGTTCCGGATTCGATTCAATATAACAGGCGTTGTTTTTATTACCGGACTGTCAGGGATTGTTGTCGACGGCCAATGCGCTCAGGGTGGCGTTGTTGATCGTCAGACCCGGGGTGATATCGATGATGGAGTTAGTGGACAGGCGCACGGTGTACGTGTGGACGCCGGACGCGAGGTTATCGTCATACAGTTTGAAGGCAAAGGACTCCGCTTCAAGGACGTTGACCAGGGTCGAAAACGTATAGGTCGAGCCGATATTGACCGGCGCGCCGCCGTTGGTGCTTCGCGTTACCTCAAAATTCAGGGTTACCGAAACGCCGAGCGGCAGGCTGATGACGCTGGTAAAATCGAGCAGTACGGACGGATTTTTCATGCCGCTCGTATCGGACGTAACGTTTACGATGTTGATCGGATTGGCTAAAAGCGTCGTAATAATCGGAAGCGGGCCCGCCCCGCCCGTAGAAGCGTTCAGCTGCACCAGTTTCCTCGGCGGCCGCCCTGGGTCGACGGGTAAGCAGTAATTACTCATAGTTATTCACCTTTACGAAGTTTATTGATAATAAGCATATAAGGATTTTTCTTTATAAAAAATATCGCTCCATTTACATGGTATGACGGAAGATTTCATATGCTACTTAATCCGGCAAATCGTATCTCCGGCGCGTGAGAAAAGGCTGCGGCATGAAGTCAGGTGTTCTTTTAAAAGCCCAGGTACCGGATTGAATTGACGGTTTTGCTTGTTTGCGGTTTGCGTACATGCTAAAATGACAAAAAAGAATTTATTACCAAAGAAGAGAAGGCGGCAGCATGAAAAAGAGAATTGTCAGTACGTTATGCCTTTTGGCTATGATTTTCAGTTTTAAGCTTCCGGCGTCGGCATCGGGGTTTACCGACGTGCCCGCCGAATCCTGGGCGGTTTCGTACATAGACGATGCGGTCGGGCTGGGCGTTATGGGCGGATACGGCGGCGGTGTATTCGGATATGGCAACTATGTCAGGCGGTCGGAATTTGCCGCGATGCTGGTGCGGCTTTTCACATGGGAACCTGTCGCGCCTGAAATGCCGTCGTTTGAAGACAACGCCGATAAAGAGGCCTGGTATTACGACGAGATTGAGACCGCTTTGTTTTACGGCGCCGTAACGACGGACAGCCCGGCATTCCGCCCGGACGACTATATTACCCGGGAGGAAATGGCCGTGATGCTCGTGCGCGCGCTGGGCTTCGATACGCTGGCCGGTACGATGCGGAATATAACCCTGCCGTTTGCGGACGTCACGTCCAACAAGGCGTATATTGCCATGGCCTATGACTTCGGTATCATCAACGGCCTGACGGCTTCAACCTTCGGGCCGTCGGACTATGCCCTGCGGGAGCAGGCGGCGGCGATGATGATCCGCCTGCACGAGCGGTTTTACGCAAGTCTCGACTGGTCGCACGCTTTTTACGCCGTCCGGGCATATCCTCAAAAAGACCTGATAGAAGATTTTGACGCCGTGTCCTTCGGCTGGAGCCGACTGGAGGTTACGGACGGCGGCGTCCTGCTCAACACAACCGGGACGGGCGGCAACATCAATATTGTTCCGTCTGGCGCGGAGGAGGTCCTGCAGCTTGCCGCGGAAGGCGGCGCGGCGCGCCAACTGAATGTTTATATGAGCGCCTTGCAGCGCGTCGCGCTACCCGACGGCACGGAGACGAACGTCTGCGCCGCCATCCTGACCGACGGCGCTTATCGTGAAGAGGCCGCCGCTCAGGTCGCCGCGCTTATACAGAGCGGGCAGTATACGGGCGTGACGGTGGATTTTGAGGAAATGCGCGGAGAGACGCTGAAAAACGGCCTTAACCTGTTTCTCCAGACGCTTAAAAGCGCGCTCGACGGCCTTGGGGCGGCGCTTTACGTCTGCGTGCATCCCGTCACGACGGACGGCATTTATTACGACGCCTACGACTATAAGAAGATTGGGGAGCTGGCCGACAAAGTCATCCTCATGGCGCACGACTACGCAGCAATCACCCTGACGCAGTCTGAAATGGACGCAGGATTCACGACCACGCCGGTATCGCCGTTTTATGAAATATACGCGGCGCTCAAGGCCGCTACGGATCCCGATACGGGCGTGACCGACAAGAGCAAACTCGCCCTGGCCGTGAACTTCAGCGTCATCCAGTGGAAGCTGACGGACGGCAAGGTTATAAACGCCACCGCGTACAAGCCGGACCTCGATGCCGTTTACAGCCGGATGACGGACCCGAACGCAGTAATCAATTACGCCGAAAAATACCAGAATCCGTACATAACCTACCACAATGAAATCGACAACACGGATAACATCGCGTGGTATGAGGATACGCGCAGCGTGGATGCTAAAATGGCGCTGGCCCGCATGTTCGGTGTGACGGGCCTGTCCGTCTGGCGGCTGGGAATGATCCCGGCGTACCCGGACCCGGAGGGCCGGCAGATCTGGTACGATCTTCCCGCATGGCTTGCCGGACAAAGATAATCAGCCTGAGAGAACTACTTCACGGAAGTGTCGGCGCAATTGAAAAAAAGCATAAAACCGTCCGCGGCCAAATGGCAGCGGACGGTTTTGCAGGCGATATGGCTTCAGGGTCAGCGCTCTTCGATCAGTTTTTTGATGAGGGCCTCGGCCTCGAGCGCGTTCGCGCGGCCTTTACTGGCGCGCATGACGTTCCCGACAAGCGCTTTTATGGCTTTCTCCTTGCCGGCTTTGTAGTCGGCTACGGACTTTGGGTTTTCATCGACGGCGGCCGTACACAGCGCGTCCAGCTGCGCGGGGTCGAAACCGGCCATGTCTTCTTCAGTTAAAAACGCTGTGGCCGGTTTGCCGGATTCGAGCATCTGGGAGAAGACGCGCTTGGCCAGATTGCGGCTTATTTTGTCGCTTTCGAGCAGCTTCAAAAGCGCGTTTAACTGCGCGGCGGTAACGATCGGCGACCAGTGTTCGCGTTCGGCTTCCGTCTGAATGAGGCCGAACATCTGCGTGACCATGAACGTCGCGGCCGTCTTCGGGTTTTTAAGGCCGCCGGCGGCCAGCTCGAAGTATTCCGAAACCTTACGGTATTTTGTCAGCATGCGCGCGTCGGCTTCCGGTACGCCGAGTTCGGAGACATAGCGGGTGAGCTTTTTACCCGGTAATTCGGGCAGTCCGGCGCGTAAACGTTCCAGTACGTCGCCGGGGATGACGACGGGGATGATGTCGGGTTCTGGGAAGTAGCGGTAGTCGTCGGCGTTTTCCTTGCCGCGCAGGGTGGACGTTTCCCCGGTGTCGGCGTCAAAATGACGCGTTTCCTGTTCGACCGTGCCGCCGGAAAGGAGGATTTCTTCCTGCCGGTCGTACTCGTGCTCGATGGCGGCGGCCACGGACGTGAACGAGTTGAGGTTTTTGATCTCCGAGCGCGTGCCGAATTCCGCCTGTCCTTTAGGACGCAGGGAGATGTTGACGTCGCAGCGCATGGAACCCTCCTGCATACGGCAGTCGGACACGCCGACGGCGCGCAGGATCGTCTGAAGCTTTTCGAGGTATTCGGTCGCTTCCTCCGCGCTGCGGAAGTCCGGCTCGGAGACGATCTCGATGAGCGGCACGCCGCCTCTGTTATAGTCGATAAAGACGCGTCCGCCCCCGTGGACGAGCTTGCCCGCGTCCTCCTCGATATGGATGCGGGTCAAATTGATTTTTTTGCCGCTGTCCAGCTCTACATAGCCGCCCTCGCACAAAGGCTCTTCATACTGCGAAATTTGGTAGGCCTTCGGAAGGTCGGGGTAGACGTAGTGCTTGCGCGCCATGATTGAAAGCGGGTTGATGCGGCAGTTCAGGGCCAGTCCCGCCGTCACGGCGTATTCCAGGACGCGCGCATTCAAGACCGGAAGGCTCCCCGGCTGGCCGGTGCAGACGGGGCAGCAGTGGGTGTTCGGCTCGCCGCCGAACTGCGTCGTGCAGGAGCAGAAAATTTTTGTTTTCGTCGAAAGCTCAACGTGGGTCTCAAGCCCGATGACCATCTCAAACATCACAGCGTCACCCCCATATCGGCCGTTTTTATAAAGGCGTTCGATGTCTCGCGCTCAAAGGCGCGCGCGGCGTTTAATATGACGTCCTCCCGGAATCTGTCCCCGATGAGCTGCAGCCCGACGGGCAGTCCCTTTTGGTCGAAGCCGCAGGGGACTGAGATAGCGGGCAGGCCCGCGATATTGACGGAGCACGTGCAGATGTCTGCCTGGTAAGTCTCAACAGGCGTCATGTCCGCGCCGAATTTAAGCGCCGTAACAGGCGCCGTCGGCGTCAGGAGCACGTCGCAGTTGTCGAACATGGCGGAGAATTCTTTGACGATGCGCCGCCTTAAAAGCTGCGCTTTGTTGTAGTACGCGTCGAAGTAGCCCGCGCTCAAAACGTATGTCCCGAGCAGGATGCGCCTGCGGACTTCCTTGCCGAAGCCCTCGCTGCGCGTGCGGCAGACAAAATCGCTGAGATCGGAAAAGTTTTCGGCACGGTGGCCGTAGCGCAGGCCGTCGTAGCGGCCAAGGTTCGACGACGCCTCCGCGCACGCGAGGATATAGTACGCCGGGAGGCTGTAGCGGAGCATGGGGAAGTGGAGTTCAACGATCTCCGCGCCCAGCTTCTTATATGTCTCAATGGCCGCGTCAATAGATTTTTGAATGCCGTCCGGCAGGCCCTCGAAGTATTCCGGTGCGAGGCCGATTTTCATGCCGCTGATACTGCCGCTCAGTTTATCCGAGACGGGTGCGCAGTCGCGGCTTGTCATGTCGCCGGGGTCCTTGCCGCAGATGGCGTCAAAGACCAATGCCGCATCTTCGACGCAGGCGGTGATCGGGCCGATCTGGTCAAGCGAGGAGCCGTAGGCGATGAGGCCGCGCCGCGAGACCGCGCCGTACGTCGGCTTGAGGCCGACGAGGCCGCAGAAGGACGCGGGCATGCGGATGCTGCCGCCGGTGTCCGAGCCGATGCCGTAAACGGCGATATTACCCGCGACCGCCGAAGAAACGCCTCCGGAGCTGCCGCCTGCGACATGTTCAAGGTTGTGCGGGTTTTTCGCGCCGCCGAAGTACGAGTTCTCGCAGGTGGAGCCCATGGCGAATTCGTCCATGTTGCCCTTGCCGACTAAAACGGCGTTTTGGGCCTTCAGGCGCGACCAGACCTGGGCGTCGTAGATCGGGACGTAGTTTTCGAGCATATGCGAGGCGCAGGTCGTTTTAAGCCCCTTTGTCGATATGTTGTCCTTGAGGACAAACGGGATGCCTTCGAGCGCGCTGAGCGCTTCGCCGCTTTGTATCTTTTTATCGACAGCATCGGCGGCGTCCAGCGCCGTTTCGGATGTCAGGGAAATATAGGCGGTAAGCTTCGGGTTTTCTTTGGCGGCGGCCTCGATATATTTCTTAGTCAGCTCGCGGCAGGAGATCTGTTTGCTTTTCAGGAGGCCGCTGGCCTGCGTGATGGTGATCATCCGATAAGCCCCCCTCTGTCGCGCGCGACGTAAAAGCCGTCCTGCTGTTCGCCGGCGTTACTTAATATTTCTTCAACGGGATATGACGGTACGAGAACGTCTTCCCGGAAGCTCCAGCCGTCGTCTTCCTGCGCGTCGCCGGATAAATCGACGGTCGCTTCGGCCACGGCGTCGGCGAATTCGAGAATGCTGCTGATGTCACGTATCAGCGAATCGGTGTCCTCGCCGTCGAGTGACAGTTTGGAGAGCGCCGCGAGTTTTTTCAGTTCGTCGTATGTGATCATGTTATCCACTCCTTTTTGCCCGCCCGCCCGCCCAACGAAAGTTAAGGGCTTCGCCCTTGTGATCCCATTGGAGACGGTGGACGGAGTGCTGTAATTTATCTGTGTTTTGTGAGGAAAAAGGCGGACGGTCCGATGAGGGCATCGGCCCCTACGGGGACGGCGCGTTCCTTTTAATTGGGGTCATAGGGGTTTACCCCTATACCTTTAAGGGCGGTGGGTGGGTAAAGATAAAATCAGCGAAGCTTTACGTGTACTTCTCGGAGTTGAAGTTCGGTGACCTCGCCGGGCGCGCCCATTAAAAGGTCCTGCGCGTTGCCGTTAAGCGGGAAGGCGATGACGTCGCGGATGGTTTCCTCGCCGGCTAAAAGCATCACCATGCGGTCGATACCCGGGGCCATGCCGGCGTGCGGCGGCGCGCCGTACTGGAACGCCGTGTACAAAGCGCCGAACCGAGCTTCAAGCTCCGTTTCCGAATATCCGGCAATGGCGAACGCCTTTTTCATGATCTCGGGGCTGTGGTTGCGCACCGCACCGGAGGAGAGCTCCACGCCGTTGCAGACGATGTCGTACTGGTATGCCAGAATTTCCAGCGGGTCTTTTGTTTCAAGCGCCTTGAGGCCGCCCTGCGGCATCGAAAAAGGATTGTGCGTGAATTCAGTTTTATTTGTGTCCGGGTCGCGCTCGTACATTGGGTAGTCCACGATGAAGCAGAACTCGAACGCGTCTTTGTCGATGAGCTCGAGCGTTTCGCCGAGCCAGGTGCGGATCTGACCGGCGTATTTGTCGACGACGTCTATGGCGTCGCAGATGAAAAACAGCGTCTGGCCGTCGCCGATCCCGCAGGTGTCGATGAGGTACTGCTTCTGCTTGGAGGAGAGGAATTTATCGATGGGACCCTTGAACGTCTCGCCCGCGCGGGTAAGATACCCGAGGCCTTTCATGCCGATGGACGTTGCGAATTCGAGCGACGCGGCAAAGAAGCTGCGCGAACAAGCGCTGCAGTCGGCAACAATGCCGCGCACAGGCTTGCCCTTGAACAGCGGGAAGTCGACGCCGGAGAAAAAGTCCGTCAGGTCGCAGTTGATAAGCGGGTTTCGAAGGTCCGGCTTGTCGGTGCCGTATTTCAGCATGGATTCGGCGAAGGTGATGCGCTTAAAGGGGGCGGGGGAGATGCGATTGTCCGAAAAGGCTTCGAACGTGTCGAACAAAACCGATTCGGCGACGTTTAAAACGTCCTCCTGCTCAGAAAACGCCATCTCGAAGTCGAGCTGATAGAATTCGCCGGGCGACCGGTCGCCGCGCGCGTCCTCGTCGCGGAAGCACGGCGCGATCTGAAAATATTTATCAAAGCCGGACACCATCAGCATCTGCTTGAACTGCTGGGGCGCCTGTGGCAGCGCGTAGAATTTGCCCTTGTGCTTGCGGCTGGGCACGAGATAGTCACGCGCGCCCTCGGGCGACGACGCCGTAAGGATCGGCGTCTGTATCTCAAGGAAGCCGAGTTCCTCCATGCGGGCGCGCAAAAAGCGGATGATATTCGAGCGCAGCACGATATTTTTGTGTATCTCCGGGTTTCGCAGGTCCAGATAGCGGTATTTAAGCCGCACGTCCTCGCGCGTGGCCGTCGATTCGCGTATGTCGAACGGCAGCGCGTTTTTGCACGGGCCCAGTACCGTGATCGCGTCCGCGCGCAGCTCGATTCTGCCGGTGTCCAGCTTCGGGTTGACGGTCTCCTCGTCGCGCGCCTCGACGACGCCGGATACGGTGACGGCCGTCTCGCGGTGGATGTTATCCAGCAGCGAGTCGTCGTTGAAGACCACCTGCGTCACGCCGTACGCGTCGCGCAGGTCCAAAAACTTGACGCCGCCGTGGTCCCGGACGGTGTCGACCCAGCCGGCAAGTTTTGCGCTCTGTCCGATGTCCTCCGTGCGAAGCGCGCC
Organism: uncultured Sporobacter sp.; assembly: GCA_963663605.2. Classification (GTDB taxonomy): domain Bacteria; phylum Bacillota; class Clostridia; order Oscillospirales; family Oscillospiraceae; genus Sporobacter. Next base: position 767,032 of record CAXXVF010000002.1, on the reverse strand, counting down.
GCAGGTGTGTGTTCTGTACATATCGTTACCTCCAAAATACAAAAAGACCCGGAAATTATCGTTTAATAATTTCCGGGACGAGCTTTTTATGCAAAAACCCGCGGTGCCACCCGCATTGACGCGGCAGGCCGCGTCCACTTTCGTATTGAATTTCCGGTTTCGTCCGAAGCGTTCCCCGGCTTCCTACTCGTCCGTTCCGCGCTTGCAGCCGATGACGCGGATTCTCTGGCGGACTTTCCATTAAAGCGGAGTCTTCGATTAAAAAATTATATGCTATTTAGGGATTTCTGTCAACCCGTTTGTTTTGCGGGGGAATTAGGCCTCAGTCAGCGAAGCTGACAGCTTTTTTCAAAAGGAGCCTTGAGACGCCGGGATGTTGAGGCGGGCGGATATGGAATCCGCCCCTACAAGGACGGCGCGTTCCTTTTAATTGGGGTCATAGGGGCTTACCCTTATTCCTTTAAGGGCGGCGGGTGGGTAAGAATTAAATAATATTAAGATAGCTTGCACTTTATTTAGAGGAATTATCCGCGTGCGCGGCAAGCCAGGCGTCGTAGCGTGTTTTCTTTTCCGGGCGGTCGAACGGCAGGCCGTACTGATAACAGTCGATGACGTCGGCGTCCTTGACGATCTCTTCAATGGGTGTGCCGGTGACGGTCTTGCTGCTGTGATTTTTGACGGCAAGCGCGATGATAGAGATTTCGTCTTCCGTGAACAGGTTCGTGCCGCGCAGAAAATCCTGTACAGGCAGGTATCCCGCTTCGGCGTGGTTTTTCTGGTTTCCGGTGACGATGCGTCCGTAGTCGTGGACGGCGGCGGCCGCTGCGGCAAGCGCCGGGTCCGCGCCGCGCTCTATGGCAAGCATCCAGCCCAGGCGCGCGCACGACGCGCTGTGGAGTACCTCCCACTCAAGCGTTTCGTCTCGGTCCGGTGAATCGTCCTGCGCCTGAATGACTTTTAAAAGCGCTGTCTGGAGCGTGTAAACTCTGTTCATGGTTTGCCTCCGGTGCGGTTTTTCCCATAATACAGCCGGATGAGCGAGATTGCAAGACGGTGAATGCGGAGCATTACAGGCGATAGGCATGTGTCCGGGTCATAAGAAAAATACTATTCCTTTAAGTATGGCGGCAGGAAAATAACACATTACTACTCTACAAGAATATGAGTATAAGTTTGACTTGTTCACGTTGCATATTCTTTACTTTTACTCAAATTTTTGCGTAGTTGGATATCTTCTTGATTATCATAAGAAGAAGTAATGCCTGATATGATAGAAATATAGTTTCAAATAAGAGCGCACAATTGTAGCACTTGCTATTTGCTATAGCAAGTGCTACAATTGTGCTAGGAGATGTATACAAATGACATTTGATGAATTATTTAAAAAAATCCGTACTGAACTAAACATTACGCAAGAGCAATTTGCGCGTGAACTGAGTATTAGTTACTCAACATTAAGCCGTTGGGAAAATGGACACACGACCCCTAGCCGTCTGGCGAAGATGAGTCTTATGGAGTTTTGCAAAAAACATAATCTGTCAGTTGATCTATTAAACCATATTGAAGAATTGTAGCAAGCTCTGTGTTTTTAGACCATCTATAGAAGGAGATTTTAATTATGGCCAGAGCTGACTTAATAAAAAAACTCTTTAGCAGCTTTAAGACAGAGGATCGAGAAACTTTTCTAAAGGTAGCTAATGAGATTATTGAAGACGAAAGAAAAAAGAATCACGGAATACTTGCGGATGAACTAAAAATGATTATAAGCAATGGGACGACTTTCCCCAGAAAAGGATTATCAACTTTTTCCGTTTCTTCAGCAAATGACATATTACGCGATGCTCAATTGTTTGAAATCATTTATCCTGAAAAAACTCTTTCGGACGTTGTCCTAACCATAGAAAATCGTCAAGAGATTGAACAGGTAATACGAGAGTTTTCAAATTGGGATGTGCTAATGAGCAACGGGGTATACCCAACTCGGCGAGTTTTGTTTTATGGCCCCCCAGGTTGCGGGAAAACACTAACAGCCAACGCAATTGCTTCTGAAATTGGGTTGCCGCTTTTGTATGTACGCTTCGATGCAATTATTTCGTCCTATTTGGGAGAAACAGCAAGTAATATTCGTAAGGTTTTTGATTTCGTCAACGGAGATAGTTATGTTATGCTGTTTGACGAATTCGATGCTATTGCGCGAAGTCGTAATGACCAGTATGAACACGGAGAAATAAAAAGAGTTGTAAACACATTTTTGCAGCAATTAGATAATTTCAAAGGTCGTTCTTTGATTATTGCTGCTACGAACTTTGAACAGTCGCTTGACTATGCTGTATGGCGTAGATTTGATAGCACGTTGAAATTCGATATGCCTGACAACGACGAAAGAGTCAGATTGTTTAATCTGAAATTGAAGCAATTCAAAGGATCGGAGAACATAATTATCGAGTTTTTACCCCATATGGAGAAATTTTCTCACGCCGATATAGAGAGAGCAGCAGGTTCTGTGATGAAGCAATGCATTCTTGATGGTCGGCGCATGTATACAAAAAAAGATGTAGAACAGGCAGTATTTCAGCAAGAAAAGCTTGTATCCCTACGAAAAACTGAGTATTAAGGAGGTGAATCTAAATGGCAGACCATATTGAAATTGCCAAGGAAGATATAAGTGCTTGGGAATATAAATTTCAGCCTTTTCCCGGAGCCCCACAACCTCCTACTCGTAATCGCGGAAGTCATGGCAGATCACTCAAAACAGGATTATCAGAGACGATTGAAGCCATTACTGAGTCGCGTGAAGCTGCCGGTGTGGAATCTGACAGATTATTGGTACTTGAATTATCAGGCGAAACAATGGAACCTGATGTTGATTTATTGCAAAACAAGTTAAGACTGTCTATTGTAGAAGAAATTGTACAAAAAGACGGCACTTCAAAACTTGTTGTTCAATTTGACAATAATGATGATATAGACGCTTTTGAACGTGAACGCGCTTTGTATGAAAGTAACAGCACTGATGCTGGGTTACTTACATATAAGCAACGAAGTGATGTTTTTGCCTGCATCGCTGAAATACGCCAAGTTTCAATAGAAGATAGAACCGGCAAAAAACTGTCAACGGCTATTGCCGAAGATAGTTTGCCTGATGGCCTGTTCACGGTGGATATTGATGTCTGGTATAATGGTGATATATCAATTAAAAATGTAATTGAAGGCAAAATCCGACGTGCATTGGGGACTGGCGACAGTTGTTTGCTCGGTGATTTGTTTGTCTTGCCAAATTTACTTCTTGGACGAGCAAGGGTAAATCGATATACGCTCGAAGTGTTACGTAAACTTGATCTGATAGCAATGGTTGATTTGCCGATTGGTGTACTTTTTGGCGAGCACTGTGATTTATATTCGGCAGATTTTATTTCGCAGGTTAATGACGAACTTGACGAAAATGCTCCGCTTGCTTGTGTTATCGATTCAGGTGTTTTTTCCGGTAATCCCCTGTTGTCTTCGTTGATAGTTGGGGAAGAAGACTTTGACTTAGCAGAAAATACATCGGCTGATATGAATGGGCATGGAACTGGTGTAGCTGGTATAGTGGCGTATGGTGATTTTCATGACTTTGATAAAACAAATCGCATTTTTATGCCGCTTGTTCGTATATGCAATGGAAAAGTAATGCACAATGAGCAAACGCCTTTTGGTGACGAAGCGGCGTATCCCTCTGACAAACGACCTGAACAACTTGTTGAGGAAGCGATAAGATATTTTCATAAGGAATACCATTGTCGTATCTTCAACTTATCATCGGGCGACACAGACCGTGTTTACAGCGGAGGCAGACAAATGGCATGGGCCTCATTGCTGGATGAACTTTCGCGTGAATTGGATATTATAATAGTCGTTAGCAGCGGAAATGTATCTCCACCTGCAATCCCGGATTTTTCAGGCAGAGAAGATTTAATGAATAAATGCCGGGATCAACTTTTATCTGATGACCATCGACTGATAGACCCGGCAACTACAGCACTTGGGATTACTGTCGGCTCAATTACAAGATACGAGGAACCAGAGAGTTTTCCGCAAAGGCCAACCCCGCTTTCTGTAGGAAAAAAAGACTATCCTTCTGTATTTACTCGTACTGGCGATGGTGTAAATGGAGCTATTAAACCTGAATTTGTTGATTATGGTGGTAATATTGCGGTAATGCAACCCTATGGTGGAAAAACACGTTGGAACTCCAATCGCATCCTAAATGAACCTACACTCAACAATACTCTTGAGCGAGTTTTCAAGGGATGGCAGGGCACCAGTTTTGCCGCTCCGCATGTTACGCATGTTGCCGCAAGAATCGAAAGGGCGCTGCAATCGCAAATTGGTGAATCCCCATCCGCAAATTTAATAAAAGCGCTATTGGCAAGTTCCGCCAAGTGTTGTCAGCGCAATTGGCTTGAATCTGTAACCCCTCCTGACTACGTTCAGGGTTCACAAAGGCAACCGCAAGCATGGCGCATGAGGCTAACTGGCTATGGCAAGGTTGATGATTCCACGCTGTTTACTGATCGTAATCATGTTACGCTATTTACAGAAGATGCTTTGGATCTACGACAAATACATCTTTACAAAGTTCCTGTGCCAAGTGAATTTTTAGATTTGCGGACAACCAAAAGGATTTCAATTGGTTTTGCATATAGTCCACCAACTCGGTTAAGTCGCAAAGCGTACATAGCTAATAGTTTGTGGTTTGAGGTTTTTAGGCGTATTGATGTAGAAGCATTACTTAACTATAAAGGGAAAAAAGCTAACGCCGACGAGCAAGCTGCTGAAAGTGTCATCGAAAATTTCAGCCGTAAACATGGAGCACCATTTTCCCCAGGCTACACCGAAATAAGAAATTCAACGCTCCAGCAACGAGTGTGGGAAACAGGTGTAAGAGGAGGGGCCGGTTTATTATGGGAAGACAACGATCCATATATCTATGTGCTTGTTACGGGAAAAGCAAAATTCAAGCACCCATACGAATCGGAGCCTCAACCTTATGCATTAGCCATTACTTTTTCATACGATAATGAAGAAGATATTCAACTACGCCAAAAGCTGAGTGAGAAAGTGAAGATTAGGCAACGTGAACGAGTCAGAGCCCGGACTCAGATTCAAGTATAGTATATTGTATTACTTTAAAGCTCTTGCAATCGTAAGGGCTTTATTTTTTGCCCATGTGATGAAAAAATTCTTGAAAAGTCGTTTTGTGATGCATTATTGTATATTAAACGATCACAGGACCGCAGGTACTTATCTGTTTATAAATGGGGAGCATGGGGGGGGAACCACATCCATTAAAAAGCGTGTTCATAATAGCCGCAGGCCCTGCTATTGCCTGGCGGGGACATAGGGGATATCCTATTCTTTTTTAACGGGTCATAGGGCGAAGCCCTATACTTTTAGGGGCGGCGGGGGGGGATATGAAGTCTTTGCAAAACGATACGCGGCATGGTAAAATTCGGAGAGATAAAAAATAATAGACGAACTACAAACCGGGAAGAAAGCCTCGCTAAAGTTCAAAGCGAAAAAACAGGGCGTTCGGCAATGGATTGAAGCAATAGGGCTCGATCTCGTGAAAACCAAGCTGCTTGTAAAGCGCGACAGAATGCGTCAGCGATTTCAGCGTATCCAGGACGACAGCCTTATAATTTAATTCCCTCGCGTCCGCTATTATTGTTTTAATTAACGCAAGACCGATGCGCTTGCCTCTGAATTCGGGACGGACGAAAAGGCGCTTCATTTCGCAGGTATGCTGGTCGAACGGGCGCAGGGCAACGCAGCCGGCAGGGCATCCGTCATATTCGGCTATATACAGCCGTCCGTCGGGCAGCGCGTAATCACCGGGCAGATTATTTAACTCGTCATCATAATTCTGAAATGCCAGATCTACGCCCAGCATGGACGTATATTCCCCAAAGAGCAGTCTGACCTGATCGATGTCCGCGTAAGCGGGTTTGATTTTAAGTGACATTCGAATCCTCCGAATTTATAAGAACCAGTACAGTGATTAGCAGCGGATTATTACTTGACTAATTATCTCATTATTTATATATAATGACAAGTAATTGTGCGCTTTAATTGATAACATAGTATTAACCTTGCGAAGGGAGACGGGCGTATGGCGTCGCTCGACACGGATATCCGGTATATCAAAGGCGTGGGCGAACAGCGGGCGAAGAAAATGGAGAAGCTCGGCATCAAAACGCTCTGCGACCTCGTCTGCTATTTTCCGCGCGCGTACGAGGACCGCACCGTCATAAAGCCGATCGCCATGCTCATCCCCGGGGAGACCGTCTGCGTACGCGCGATGCCGGCCGCCGCGCCGCGGCTGTCGCATATCCGGAAGGGGCTTGACCTCGTCAAAGTCCGTGTGGTGGACGAGGGCGGCGCGCTCGAGCTTACGTTTTTCAATCAGAGCTTTGTTAAAGACCAGCTGAAGCCGGGCGAGAGCTATGTGTTTTACGGCAAGGTCGACGGCAAATCCCGGCGTCTTCAGATGCTCAATCCGGTTTTTGAAAAAGAAAACGCCAACACTCTGACCGGAAGGATCATACCGGTGTACCGGCTGACGGCCGGTATATCGCAAAACGTTTTGGCGGGCGCGGTGCGTCAGGGGCTATCCGCCTGCGGGGATGCGCTGCCGGACTATCTGCCGGGGAAGGTGCGCGAGACGTTCCAGCTGGCGCAGGCGCGCTACGCCTATGAAAATATCCATTTTTCGGCGTCGCCGGAGGCTTTGGAGCTTGCGCGCAGAAGGCTCATATTTGAAGAGCTGTTCGTCATATCCGCCGCTATGGGCTTTTTAAGACGCGGACGCAGCGAAAAAAAAGGCCGCCGGCTCTACAATGACGATGTATCGGTTTTTTACAGCGCGCTTCCGTTTAAGCCGACGAACGCGCAGAAGCGCGCCGTCGATGAAGCGATTTCCGACATGCGGCGTGATACGCCCATGAACCGGCTGGTACAGGGCGACGTCGGGTCCGGCAAGACGGCCGTTGCGGCGGCCTGCTGCTGGTATGCGTGGAGAAGCGGCTGCCAGTCTGCCTTTATGGCGCCGACGGAGATACTGGCCGAACAGCACTTCCGCTCGCTCTCCGAGCTCATGGAGCCGCTTGGTATTCGCGTGGGGCTTTTAACGGGCAGTATGACGGCCAAACAGAAACGGTCCGTTACGTCGGGGCTTGCCCTCGGAGAGATCGACGTCGTCATCGGTACGCACGCGCTCATTTCCGACAATGTCGAGTTTTTCGACCTCGCGCTCGTCATAACGGATGAGCAGCACCGCTTCGGCGTCGAGCAGCGCTCGGCGTTGGGTAAAAAAGGCGATTCGCCGCATGTGCTTGTCATGTCGGCGACGCCGATCCCCAGGACGCTCGCGCTCATAATTTACGGGGACCTGGATGTGTCCATAATCGACGAGCTGCCGCCGGGGCGGCGGCATGTCGAAACATATACGGTGACCGAAAAGCATCGCGAGCGGACGTACAATTTTATACGCAAGCTTGTCGGCGAAGGGCGGCAGGTCTATGTCGTATGCCCGATGGTCGAAGAGAGCGAGACGGCCGACGAGGACCTGAAATCCGCGCAGGAATATGCAGGGAAGCTGAAAAACGATATTTTCCCGGACCTGCGCGTCGATCTCGTGCACGGGCGGATGAAAGGGAAGGAAAAAGAGCGCGTCATGGCGTCATTCGCCGCAGGGGAGATCGACATACTTGTGGCCACGACCGTCATCGAAGTGGGCGTCGACGTGCCGAACGCGGCGCTTATGGTCGTGGAGAACGCAGACCGGTTCGGTCTGTCGCAGCTGCATCAGCTCAGAGGCCGCGTGGGCAGGGGCGCGCATCAGTCCTACTGTATTCTGTTCGAGGGCGCAGGCGGCGAAACGGCGCGGGAACGGCTGAAAATTATGAAGGAAACCAGCGACGGCTTCAAAATTTCCGAGGAAGACCTGAAGCTGCGCGGGCCGGGCGACTTTTTCGGGTCCCGTCAGCACGGACTTCCGGAACTGCGCGTTGCAAATCTTGCTTACGATATGCAGGCGCTTTCAAGAGCGCAGAAGGCGGCGCTTGACCTGCTGCGCGAGGATCCGGAGCTTAAAAAACCTGAAAACAAAGCGCTGGGAGCGCGTGTAGACGCGCTGTTCGCGCTGTCGGCCAATGCGCTTAACTGACGCGCGATATAGAGATGTTACTGCCGCCGGACGGTTATCCGGCGGCTTTTTTTTCATAGATTTCGAAAGCACACTGTACGCGTACACTTTTTTGCGCCGGCGCCGGGATATATCTTAAAAACATAAAAATTGGGCATATTGGCAGTGCTTGGCAATATGCGTAACAAAAGTATACAAAACTGCCAGAAAACAAAAAACAATATCATGATTATCACGAAATTGCTCCTATTGTGTTGAAATAACGGATTAAAGGACTTATAATATAAACTCAAATCGAAATTGTTACATAAGATTACAAAAAGATACAAAGCGACATAAGATCCGACCTAAGACGCAAAAACGGGGCAAAGATGCCGCCGTACTGCCGCCGAGGAGGTGTGAAGCCGCTTGAAAATTAAAAGATACATATCCACCGCTCTTGCCGTTGTTCTTGTATTCCTGATTCTTGCGCAGACGTCCGGGCCTGTTAAGGCTTCCGATATGACGTGCAGTGAGGCCGTTATCGATTTCATCAAAGACTACGAAGGCTTCAGAAGCTACGTCTATTGGGACGGCGGAACAGCCTATATCGGTTACGGCACGTGCGTCAATTCCTGGGACTATCCCAACGGAATTTCGCGGGAAGGTGCAGACGCACTCATGCGTGAGGCGCTCGGGGTCAAAGAGGATACGCTAAACAGGGTGATGGATAAATACGGCGTTTCACTGACGCAGGGTCAGTTCGACGCGCTGATGAGCTTTACATACAATATCGGAACGGGCTGGATGAGTTCCGAAAATAGAATATTCAGGTACATAACCGGAGGGCTGGAAAATTATTCGGACCTGGAGATCGTCAACGCCATCGGCGTCTGGTGTCATATGTACGGGGGGCAGATCATCAAACAGCTCGTCAACCGCCGCCTGCGGGAAGCCGTCATGTTTCTGTACGACGAATACGACGGGTTCGGCGGGCATGAATACCGGTACATAGAATACGACGCAGGCAGCGGCGAAGTCGAGCACAGCATGATATTTTATGAATACGGCAAGCCCTACGGCCAGCTGCAGGAAGCTGAGCGCGGCGGATATACGCTGACGGGCTGGGTCACGGATGCCGGGACAACAATCAACGCGTATACCGTCGCCAGTGAGAATATTGCCGTTTCGGCTGCCTGGACGGAGGGGATCGTAACGATACCGGAAGCCGTCTATTCAGACGTTTCCGAGGACGACTGGTATTATGATTACGTCATCGAGCTGAGCGAAAGCGGCGTTTTCAGCGGATATGACGACGGCACCTTTAAACCGAATGATAATGTGACATACGGACAGGCGCTCAAGCTGATACTGCGCGCCGTCGGTTTCGACGTTCAAAGCCCGACGGATGCGCATTGGGCCAGCGGTTATTTGACGCTTGCCGAATCAAAAGGCATCGTCGACGGCACGGTGAGCGGTTTGGACGCCGATATCGACCGGCAGGCGGTCGCGGAGATCGCGGCGAAATCGCTGGGTCTGCCGCCGCTCGACCCGGAACCGGTCTTCAAGGACACGACGGACGGCTTTGTGCTGATGCTGTATTACTGCGATATCATCGCAGGCAGCAGCGACGAATCGGGTGCGCTGATGTTCTATCCGGAAAACAGCATAACCCGCGCGGAGCTCAGCTCCATTATCTATAAGCTATGCAATTCCGGCATTCTGCCGGAGTAGAAAACCTAAACAAACGATGAAAAAGTCCCCGAAAGGGGACTTTTTAGTTTTTATGATCCGGTTCGTTCTTTTTCTTTTTAAGCGTACTGAGCACCGGCAGCATGAAAACAACACAGGCAATGAAGAACAGGATGCTGCCGGACAGATAAAACCAGTCCCGGACGATGATGCTCGATATAATGTAAAAAATACTGCAAAGTAAAAACAGGCTCCAGCCGATCAGTTGAAATTTCATATCCGTCTCCTTTTTCTCTTTAAAAAAGATACCAGATATATGGCTAAAAAACAACTGGAACGGCGTGAGATGAAGGAGGTCGTGTTACTTTCTAACAATTTCAAGGTATGTATGACGGTGGAGGAGACCTCCGTTTTGATATTGGCTATTATCATATAGATGGCAGAGAAAAAGTATGAGTATAATGAGAGATGGGAGTGCATATCTGACTCCGTATCGTGTAATATTTTATGTAAGTGTATTTGACCTCATCTACATCAGGGTCAACGATAAATGGAATTATTATATGATGTGTTCATTCCAGTGGATGCGCTCCTGCTATTTTCTCCTTTTTATCAATCGTTTGCGTATAGATTCCAATTGCTTAATTTCATCTGAAGGTAAATCTAATGAGAGAGTTTTTGAATTTACAAAATCAATAATTATATTAAGAGCCGTATTATTGTTAAACATCTCTTTTAATTTCGAAATGTCCACTGATTGAATACGCTTGTATGGAATACTTACTGATCTGAATTCGTTTGGAGTTAGTTCTGATACTCCGCCAGCATAATACCGACCTGCGAATTCGCATTGCGCTAATGTTAGTGAATTATAGAAGCAAAATACTAAACTTTCTGCATCAATTTCATCATGTAATTGAAGATTATATGCAATATCTGTAGTATGAATTCCAAAAGGATTTGTAGATATGCGAGGGCATATATCATATCGTTTAAAAAAAATTACACTTCCGCTTCTTACTATAGGAACAGCATACCATGGTTTTCGTCTTGAACACTTGTAGCTGTTTTGTATTTCTATTCCATTTCTTTTTATTGTTGCTACAGCACTTAAGTATTCTTTCAAAGAATCTGGAAGTTCATTTTCCGATGTTTTTGCTAGGTTTAGCAGGTAGACTTTTTTCCCTTCCTGTGCAAGCAGGGTAATTAAATCATAATTTATCTCAAATATATTACGCGCCATTATACCTTTGGATATAATTGGAATAACATATTGTCTACAGTTATATTGAGCTACTTCATTTTCGGTTAATATAAATTTATTGTTCGCTGCAGTCACAATGCCTGGCGCACTTTCCGCAAAATTACTTATACGTGTGTAATTAGCTGCAATTCGATTCAAAAGGTCAATGTCATAATCGGATAGTATGGCATTAGACCATTTCTTTAACGGCTTATTTCTTTCAATTCTTGATTCAAGAAGATAATTATCTGAAGCAAGTTTTTCGTACTGTCTGTATAAAATATAAGGGAGAGCCTCCTCTTCATTAGTGAGATAGACTAAACATGCCTCTTGTTCAATCTCTGGAAACATACGATCAGAAAAAGAGAGAATATGTATAGTATTAAACTTTTCTTCAAGAAAACCCCTAAGCTTTTCTGCATACTGAACCTGTAAGAATTCAGTAGGCAAAACAAAAAAAATAGCTCCATTAACATCTATTAATTTTATGGATGCCAACACAAAAGCAACCCAAGCGTTTTGAAGTAAACTTTCTGATAGCTCAAATTCTTTACAGATAGTTCTTCCTATATCTAAAAATTCCTTATCCATATTCTTGATGTTGATATAAGGAGGATTTCCAATTATCAAATGAAATTTCTCATTGCAGGTTTGTGCATATAGCAAATAATCAGAAACGATAACGGTGACTCTAGGAGGGTAATTCTTTTTACCCAATTCAAATGTTTTTTCCTTATAAAGCTCAATTCCAACAATGCTATCAATCGTAGATAAATTAACAAATTCATCTATAAAGCGTCCATCACCCGCACTAGGCTCAAGCATAGTACGTATTAACTTGTTTTGATTAGAGATATATTTGTATGTAAATCTAACCGTCTCAAAAGGTGTATAATACGAACCCGAAAGCTTTTCATCCATATTTTTTATTCGTCCTCAAATCATTTATCGTGCTTGAATAAGAGCATAGTTCTTTTTTTGCAGTAATCTACTCTTGCATTGCTCAAGCTTATTTGATAATGCTTGATTACTGTTTTGCAAATAAGCTATAAGATTATCCATCTCCAAAAGCAAATAATCTAATCGTCTGGATTCGCTTCCGAGCAACAATTTTTCATAAAACACTTGTATAGATATATCTTCAGAATAATCATTATGGATTTTAATATAGTATTCCTCGTCTCGGAAAAACACATTTGCAATTGAATTGTCATCAGGATTTAATTTGGGTTGATAATTTACTTTAATATGTAAGCTACCTTTTCCTCTGTTACATGAATAACAAGAAAATGCAAGATTCTGAACTTTTCCAGCCTCGATTCGACCCTCAGTATCGTCTGAAAATGCAGATTCGCAGATAAAGTGGTCAATCTCGAAAAGTCTAATATCAGTGAATTTGAGAGCTGCACCGCAATAAGCACATTTATAATTATATATCGAAGCAAATTCTATAAAATACTCGCCTTGCTTATCATTTATCTGATTGTATATTATTTTTGTTTTTTTATGCTTTTTTCTAATTATTTTTTCAAGTTTATTTTTCTTTGCAGCCACCTCTGCGAGAGAAGGGCATTGATCTGTATTTCTATAATCTGTACTAATGCCCACAGCTGTCCTTCAACTCCTTAAAACTGGAAATTAAACTATCAATATCGACTTTAGTTAATGCATCGTATGAATCATCACCTTGTAGAGATTGTAATATTTTTTCTACTAGGGCCTTTTCGACATCTGTACTTTGCTTTAAATCATCAGCTAATGCTTCGAATTCAAGTACCTCTTTTATTGCAGTATCTAAAATAATATCAAGATGTTCCCCATAATATAAATCTGTATCTTCTCCATGTCTTCCCGAAAATTTATGAATAATATTATCTCCAATAAGCAGATCATCTTGGGTAATTATTATGACTTCAACAAACGGTAACAGTTTTCGTAAGATAACCTTGAATTGTTTTCCAGAAAATTTTCCGGAGCCTGCTGAGCGTTCTTCAAAAAGATGATTATCAATGAGTATAACATTTGCAGAGCGAATTTTCAGATTATAGAGTAAGTTCTCATATCCGCGCTCACCTTCAAACGTTACTTCATCGTAGATTTTCTTAATTTCTAGTTTTGATATGTTTTCCGGAGTTAGTTTGGCGCAATAAATCTCGCTAATATATTTTGATAATATTTCGTCAATTTGATCGTCGACATATACTATTCTTATCTCTGGCATTATAATTTATCTCCCAACTCAAGGTATATCTTAAATCCATCATTTCCATCGATCCGATCAATGATGCCGCCTGTCATTAAAACAGTATTATTAACAATCCACATTCCTAAGCCATGTCCATTTTTTCTTGATGTTTCGTGTACATTCAGAATTCTCATGGGGTCATTTATATACTTCTGGGGTAAGCCGACTCCGTCATCAGAATAGTAAATGTCTAAGCAGTTGCTTTTCTTTTTAATAGATATCGTTATATTGATTCTATTTTGCTGCTCATTTTGCTGCAGACTATTTAATATCAAATTATCAAAAATGACGGTGAAAATATCTTCTGACGTATCAAAGTAAAGACTATCATCAATATCTAATGCTATTTTCATACATGCATAATCACGTTCCCAATTAGCCTTAATAACGTCAAATATACTCAGAATACTTAAGCTTTTTGAAATGAATTTTTGCTTCTCCACTTCGTCAAGCATAGTGTCCATGAAAATTAATATCTTTTCACTAATGTTCTTATTTCGCTTAAGCAGTTGCGGAACGTTTTTATAGCTATGCGCTGTATATTCGGGAGAATTTAGGTCATCCCAAAAATCATATTCTTTCAATGCTGCAATAATATAGTCATAATTGACACTTGCACTATTTCTATCGTTTTTGAGTTCATGAGCAATTGAAGTGGCTTTTAAACCGGATGTTGCGAGTACATTTAGAATTCGAACGTCATATCGATAACGTTCCTCTGTTGAATTTTTTTCATCCTTATATGCTTCGGATTCCTCTTCTATTATTGAAAGTTCTTTTGCAAGAGATTGCACATCTGATGGTGTGAGTTCTTTTACCTTACTTGGGTTCTTCAAAATATCACGAAGAAGAATAGACTTGGGGGGCTCAGGAAGAACATTTTTCACATTGATTAGTTTGATAATATCCTGTCTATATCTTTCAAAAATAGCAATACCAGCCACAATAATTTTAACAAATAGAGTATATGACTCGTTTTCATCAAGGCCTTGTCGATTCGATAGATCTTTTAGATTTATATTCTCTTTTTTATCAATAGTAACTTTTCCGGATATCTGGTTTTCACGCACTCTCCAAGCCCCTGTGGGATGTGTAGCTGCTGCTGGAGATTTACGTGAGCGTTTTCCAAAACCAAGCCAATCTTTTCCACCGTCGTAAGATGATATACTAAAAGCATTACGATATAATACAACACCTTTTTCATATCGCAACGGCAAAACATCATACTTATATAGAAAGCTTTCGCAATCTTTAGTGGCAGGAGCTTTAAGAGAAAAATACAGTTCTGAATTAAAATCCCCTAATGCTTTTAGCAAATTATTAAGTTCACTTTTGTCATAATCAATATCTTTATCACTAACAAATTCGTCAACTATATTAATTGTTTTTTCATATAAGGAAATATTTTTATCTGGACAATATTTTTTTGCTTCTGGTCTGAATTCATCACTAAAAATACTGCATTTCAAAGAGGTATTACTGCTATCATATTTCAGTTGAATAGTTGTAACGCAGTTTTTTCCCAACACTGGATTTGAAAAATAATGTAAGACTTCATACTTTTGCGTCGATGATTCGATTTCGATGGCCATTTTACTGTCATTATACGTTATTGATAAATATTCAGCTAGCTTGGCAATAGCCTTTTCAGTCCACCTATCTCTAAGCGAAGATATTTCAATTCGTGTACCAATAAAACTACTCTGAGAATTTTTCCAATCATCTAAGACGCTTTCATTCCAATCTGTTTTCCACAGTAAAGGCTCCGAATTATCTTTTGCACTATAAACCGTCGCACATGCTCCTAAGCGCGCCAATGCGAATCGCCCAATGCCTTTTGATCCGGCTAGTACGCGCTCTTCATCTTCATTCACAACACTGTATCCTTTATCGCTTTTACCTACATGCATCCAATTTTTGCGTATGGTATCTTTATCCATTCCGATTCCGTTATCTTGGATAACAAGCATACCGGACTTAATGGTGATTATAACTTTTTTGGCTCGAGAATCATATGCATTTTTCACCAACTCCAAAACAGCAGATTCTTTGTTGGTAAAGTTCTGAACGCCCAAAAGTTCAGCAATAGTGCTGTCTTCAACTATATAATTTAAACGTTCCATTAAAAATCTCTCCAATCAAGATCACTCCCTTTTATTATAATGGATAAAAATAGTGTTGGCAAATATTATATAATCAAACCCTTAAGTCTTTGCTTGTAGATATTTCATATACTTAGAATTTCCAATTTCAGTTGCTCAAATACCATTCTGTTCAAGCTAGTGCATAAATAAGCATATAGTTAGTTCCAGTGTACTCCAACTACCATACGGGGCTCCATCAAAACCTAGCGGGATTTATGAGATTGATGAAGTTATTGTTGGATTCGGCAGCTACTTGCTTATGAGTTAGGTCTAACGTAGAGAGTAAAAAGCAAAAAACAACCTGCCGACAAATACATCGGCAGGTTTATCAAAATAACGGCAGAGGTCAAACCAGTGTTTTATATCGAGAGGCGTTACAGGATGATGCAGATGAGGCCGCCGGAGCCCTCGTTGACAATGCGCTGGAGCGTCTCCTGAAGCTTGGCCTGCGTATCCTCGGGCATTTTTTTGATCTTGGAGCTGAGGCCTTCTCCGGCAATGTCGTACAGAGATTTCCCGAAAATATTGGATTCCCAGATCTTGCCCACGTTGCCCTCGAATTCCTGAAGCAGAAAGTTTATAATCTCCTCGGAGGACTTTTCGCCGCCGACGGCAGGGGAGACCTCCGTTTCGATATTGGCCATGATCATATGGATGGACGGCGCGCTGGCCTTGAGCCGGACGCCGTAGCGTCCGCCCTGACGGACGATCTCCGGCTCCTCCAGGCGCAGCTCCTCCGGGCTCGGCATCACGATGCCGTAGCCGCGCAGACGCACGTCCTGCAGCGCCGAATCGATCCGGTCGTACTCGCGCTTTATCTTCGACAGCTGAGACAAGAGGGAAAACAGATCGCCGTCGTCCTTGATGTCCAGTCCCGACTGCTCGCTGAGCGTTGTGTAAAACAGCTCGTGCGGCAGCTCCAGCGTCGCGGACACGACGCCCCGGCCAAGGTCCATTTCACGAACGGACGATACGCTGACGCTGCCCGATTCGGCGATGCCGGCAACCGCCGCGTTCACGTCGCGGATCTTAGACGCCGGGTCGAGGTTCTTGCGGATGGCGGAAAACAGCTCGCTTTTGATACCGTGATCCATCGGCAGCGCGTTGACCCATGAAGGCAGATAAATACCGACTTCAAACAGCGGGAACTCGTAAAGGACGGATTTGATGATGCTTGTGACGTCGTCCTTGTCGAGCGTCATGCAGTTTTTTACGAGGCAGGTGACGCCGTAGCGTTCGGCCAGTTCGCGCCGGACCTGTTCCGCCTGTTCGCCCGTCGGGTTGGCGGAATTGACGATGATAAGAAACGGCTTGCCGATCTCCTTGAGTTCCCGGATGACGCGCGCTTCCGGCTCGGCATAGTTGGGTCGCTCGATGTCGGTGATCGTGCCGTCCGTCGTAATGACGAGGCCGATCGTCGAATGCTCGGCGATGACTTTGCGCGTGCCGAGCTCCGCGGCTTCCGTGAGCGGTATGTCGTGGTCGAACCACGGTGTCGTCACCATACGTTCGACATCATTCTCAAACTGCCCGATGGCGCCCTGCACCATGTAGCCGACACAATCTATCAAACGTACGGAAAACGTCGCGCCGCCGTCCATTGTGACGTCGACGGCATCCTCGGGCACGAACTTCGGCTCCGCCGTCATGATCGTGCGTCCGGAGCCGCTCTGCGGCAGTTCATCGCGAGCGCGCTCGCGCATATAGACGTTTTCGATATTCGGAATGACAAGCGTTTCCATGAAGCGTTTAATGAATGTGGATTTACCCGTCCGGACCGGCCCGACGACGCCTAAATATATATCTCCGTCGGTACGCAGAGCGATGTCCTCATAAATGCTGTGCTCGTTCACTTAAACTCCTCCTTGCGGCAGCGGGCGTCGTACCCGTGCCGGTTTTGACGTCTTTACAGGCGGTGCCTTTCGATAATATGTATGAGGAGCATCCATGAAATATACTGCTTGTTTGATATTTAAGCCGAGAATCCTGAAAGGTTCATACATCAGTTTGGAATTTCAGAAAAAGCGGGGACATAGGAGCGCGGCAATATAGCTTTTAAGCCGGCGGGGAGCAAAAAAAGACCCCGCGCGAAATGACGCGTGAGGTCTTGTGTCCATTGTATGCGCAACATTGCCTTTTACTGTGCCATACGTTTGTTTTCGGGGGACTGCATGTCGTCGAAGCTCAGCTGCGGATCATATACCGCGAAGCCGCCGCGCCCGTTTGCCTTGGCTGTGTATAAGGCGACGTCCGCCTTTTTATACAGTTCGTCAAACGTCAGCCCGTCATAGGGGAATCCGGCGATGCCGAAGCTGGCGGTGACAGGGATGCCTAAAACAGAATCGTCGCAGATGAGGCTGCACAGGTCTCTGACACGTGATTCCAGGGGTACGCCAAGATTCATGTGCCTGAGGCATATGACGAATTCATCGCCGCCGAGACGGCCGCACAGGTCATCGGTACGCAGCGCGTATTTGAGCTTGCCGGCGATGTCGATGAGCAGCGCGTCACCGGCGCTGTGCCCGTATGTATCGTTGATTGTTTTGAAATTGTCGATGTCGAACATAACGAGCGCGTGCTGCGTCTCAAGGTCGCTCTTTCTGAGGATATCGTTGAACTTCTCTATAAAGGAGCCCCGGTTTAAAAGGCCGGTCATGGAATCGCGCATGGAGCGCTCCTGCAGATGGAGCTCCGCCTGTTTTTGATCGTCTATGTCTTCAAGCTGAAAACAGGCTTTGACATCCGAGGAATAGGGGTCCGGTATAAGCTGGATGCTCACAGTGGTCCAAAAAGCTTCCTGCCCGTTGAGACGGCGGAAATCCATTTTGTCCGTGGCCTGATTGCTTGAATATCGGTCTAAAAGGCGGTCCCTCGACATGAATTCCAGCCAGCTGTTGATATCGTCGGGGTAAATATGATTGCTGGCGATATATTCCGCTATATTGGAAAGTTTGCGCGGGATATTACCCGGGACAGGCGGCAGCATTTCGCCCTCTTCGCGCTCAAAGACGTCGTCTGTCAGATTGTATTCAAAATAGTTCGTCGCGTTTTTCGGGATAGAATTATAGCTTTGCTGCCATCTCTGGAATGCCAGTTCCTTCTGGCGCTGAAGCGTGATGTCGTAATAGGATATGATAGCCTGTACGGGCTTGCTGCTGCTGTCGAAAATCGACGTGAAGTCGAAATGATACCACCGGTACTCTTCGGCGTCCCGGTCGCGCATGCTGACGATGATGCTGCCTTCCGGCTCACCCTTATGAATCGAGTCGAACAGGGTGCGGATGGCGGGAACGCTGTCATGCGAGACGAGATCGGAGTGGGTCATGACTTCCGGGAAGTTTTCGATCTTCTGCGGCAGCCCGAAATCGGGCATGGCGCCCGGCTGGCGGTAACATACGTTGGTTGCGACGTCATACCGCAGGATCATCTTGTTGCTGTGGCGCGTAGCGATCCGGTATTCTTCCTCGCGGACACGCAGCTGTTCCTCCATGCGTTTGCGGTCGGTAATGTCGATCATGACGGCTGTGACCTCGCGGGGGGTTCTCGGGTCGAGACGATAACGGGAAAGCACCCATATGATGTCCCCGTTTTTGGTCAAGTGGCGCGATTCCGTTTCGAACCGGTCGAGGCTGGTGGCAAAGTATTTTTTAATGTTTTCTTTCATCGGTGCGAGATCTTCCGGAAAGACGGTGAAATCAGCCGTTGTGAAACCCGATTCTTTCGCCTCGTGCTCGGTGTAGCCGAACATGCGGTAATAGAATTTGTTGGCATACAGGATGCTGGAGGTTTCAAAATTCTCAAATCTGCATATGCCGCTTGGGATAAGCGCCGTCAGGCTCTCAAAGCCCTTGGATTTGATCATTTCGGAGGTGCCCAGACGAATGGCGCCGATGCACAGCGTCAGTATAAATGCCGTGAGGCCCGTGATAAAATACAGCGTGCTGTCCGGATTGCCCGTCAGGTAATACCGGAAGAAAGCCGCAAGGCTGAAAAGAGAAAGCAGTCCCGTGCCGACGAGCACTTCTATCGTTTCCTGTTTTTTGGTCTGGATGTATTCCCAGACGCTCAAAACAACGACCAGGAAGCAGGCCGCGATATGTAAATACTGTGTGATGAACAGCGTCTGGGAAATAGTCGCTATCCCGGCTGAAAGCAAAACGATGTTTGCGGCGAAATTGAGCAAAACGAGAAGCGCCAGAATGTTCAGGATAACGCCCTTGCGCCCGAGAAAGCGCCGTATGTAAAGCAGCAGGGGCGCGCTGATGAGCATAAAGGACAGGCTGGCACAGTAATATACAGCGGAGACACTGCGCGTTAAAAGCAGCATGACGTCACATTCGGACAGGATCCAGACGGCCGTTAAGCCGATAAACGCCGATAAGTATAAAAGGCCTTTCGATTTTCTGCCTGTGACGCCTTTGCGCGTGATGATGCTGAGCATCGAGAACAGGAAAAAAGCGCACAGCAGGATGAAAAAGAGTACGATCGTATACAGGTTTTGATTGATGAGAAGCGCCGCCGAAGCCAGCGCGCTGCCGAGCGTTGCGTCGTAGACCCGGTTTTCAGCGTTTTCGGAGGGGATAAGAGACAGCTCCAGCGTCTGGCCGGCCGCCTCCGGCGGTATATGTATGATATAGCATGACAGACCGAACGTATCTCCGAAAAGCGCGTTGCTATCGCCTGTCCAGCTGAATACCTCGCTTCCGGCGGCGGTTGCCGTTATGTACAGATAATTGGTCTTTAAAATCATAACGGCGTTTTCAGGAAGCGTTTCGGGCAGCGTGTGCACCAAAACGGTCTCGCCGTCTGTGCCGACGGCGCTCGGGAGCGATACGTCCAGCCCGTCGGAAGTCCGCCAGCCCCCGGTGAACGATTCGACGCCGCCGCCGAAAAGAAGTTCGTTTCGCGGGGCCGATATATATGCCAGAGCCACGACAGCTGCCAAAGCAACGATTGCCGCTATGAGCATTAACGCAAATACAGGTTTTTTTCGCATGGCTGCCGTACTCACCTCATTTCAGCATTACACCTTATAATAATAAAAAACTGTAAAATTGTCAAATTATGTTGCTATTGCGCATATTATTGCACATGTTACTGCACATGCCGGTCCAAGAATGAAAAGATCCGCTCGACGCTTTCCGGGTCGGCATAGCCGGGGTCGGCATGCGTATATACGTCGCTGATATCAATTTCTGCCCGTCCGCCGCCGCAGGTTTGGTAGATCTTTTCATAAAGCTGTGTCGCCTGCTGACAGGGGATGACGGGGTCATATGTGCCGTGCTGGATCAAAACGGACGGAATGCCGGGATGAACGTTGTCGATTGGATTTAAAAACCGCATTAGATTTGGGATGCGCGACGGCTGCACGCCGAGCATGACGGCGGATGCGTCCATCGCGTCCGGGTCGGGCAGACTGATCCTGGGGCAGCCGGATTCCTCAAACTGCCGGTCCTGACTTAAGAAGTCGACCGGACCGTATTGGTCGACGACGGCGCGTACGGTGCAGGTGGGGCCTAAAGGCGCGCCCTCGAAAACGGCCTGTCCCATCGTGAAAGCGGCCATCATCGCCAGATGCGCGCCCGCCGACGCGCCGCTGAGCGCGACGCGTTCGGGATCTATAAGATACGTGCCGGCGTTTTCGTAAAGCCAGCGGAGCGCCGCCTTGACATCAAAAAGATTTTCCGGGTAGCGGATGTTTGGAACAAGTCGGTAGCCGACGCCGATAACGGCCCAGCCGCGCTGCACGCCGCTCATAAACGGCAGGATCTGCGCGTCTTTTTTGTTCCCGCCGGACCAGCCGCCGCCGTGCAGGAATAAAACGGCCGGAAACGGGCCGTCGCCCGTATTCGGCAGGTAGATATCGAGCGCCTGTTTATGGTCCTCGCCATAGGCGCAGTCAATAAATTTGCGTCGGATACCCGACGTGTCGAGTTTAATGGCGGCAAAACGCCCGAACATTTTTTCGATCTCTTCTTTTGTAAGCAGTTTGTTGTCCGGCATATGCGCGTGTTCCTCCGTCTATTCGTATATTTTCGACATCGTGCTCATGATATCCGATATGCCGATGTGCTGCGGACAGTGGGCCTCGCACAGCCGGCAGGCGATGCAGTCGGAAGGCTTGCCGGCGTCTTTCGTCGCCATCATGAACGGGAATTCGCTGTTGGCTGTAGAGTTGTGCACAAGGTAGGTGTTATAAATTTTCATAAGAACCGGAATGTTTATTTTCTGCGGACAGTTTTCAACGCAATATTTACAGTTTGTGCACGGCACCCTCGGGATGCTGTTTAAAATGTCAACGGCCTGCTTTATGACGGCCCTGTCGCTGTCCGAAAGCGGTTTTAAGTTTTTGACCGTCTTTATATTGTCCTTGACCTGCTCAAGGGTGCTCATGCCGCTGAGCATGGTGATGAGTCCGTCGAGCGAGGCGGCGAAGCGGACGGCCCACGAGGCGATGGATTTGTCCGGCGCGGCTTTTTTGAATACCTTGCTGATCGGCGAGTCTTCGCTTGCCAGAAGGCCGCCTTTCACCGGCTCCATGATGATGACCGGCTTGCCGTGCTTTCTGGCCGTCTCGTAAATGAGGCGGGACTGGATGTCCGTGCTGTCCCAGTCGAGATAATTGATCTGAAGCTGGACGAATTCGGCGTCGGGATGGTTCGTCAGCATCTCGTCGAGCTTGTCCGCAGTGTCGTGGAAGGAAAAGCCGTAATGGCGGACGCGGCCGTCGTCTTTGAGCTTTTTCGCGAATTCCCACGCGCCGATCTTCTCGGCGCCTTCATTCTGTACGGCGTCGAGTCCGTGCAGGAGGTAATAGTCGATATAGTCCGTGCCGAGGCGCTCAAGCGATACTTCAAACGATTGGAGCATGTCCGCCGGTTCCTTGAGCAGGAACATGGGGAGTTTTGTCGCGATCGTGTATTTATCACGCGGGTGGCGCTTCACAAGTGTTTCGCGCATGGCTTCCTCGGAGCCGGTGTAAACGTACGCGGTATCGAAATAATTAAAGCCGGCTTCCAGATAGGCGTCGACCATGGCGTTGATCTGTTTGTAATCAAAAGCGCCGCCGATTGTCGGAAGACGCATACACCCAAAGCCGAGTTTGCCGACGGATTCGCCCAGAAACTTTTCAGTCATACCGTTATCTCCTTTGTTTTTGTTCTTGAATGCATTATAAACGGAAATGGATTTTTTTGAAAGTGTTTTATCCGAATCAGGCGGTATGCAGTATTATTGACACGACTGTCACATCAGAGTGACCCGATTTCCGGATTGGTTTATCCTTTTATTTGCGCAAGAAAAAACAATCGGCGCCCTTGTGAGGGCGCCGGACCCTCATCAGTCTGCTTTGCAGACAGCTTCCCCCGGGGGAAGCCTTTGTGCGGCGGGCGGTCTTTTATAAGCTGTTAACCGTTTCCCGGCGGATTTATGTTATCGGGTACAGTAATATGGTTTATGGCACGGCGGGTCATAGGGCCGCAGGCCCTATACCTTTATGAGCGGCGGGCGGGAATAGATAAAATGACAAGAATAAACCAATATGGTAAAATAAAGTAAACGCTGTGTTGATATAGCCTGAAAGGAGAAGCTATGCTTTTTACAGTTTTAAATAATGTCTTTAGCATTATCTTTGGATTGTTTGCGCTATTATTTCCTGTTTTAAGCCTTGTGCTGCATAAAAAAATAAACCATAAAAGGTTTACGGTACTGACAGCAGCAAGCATTTTCAGCTGCGCGATATCATTTTGCTTTCAGATATCGGAGCTTAGCAATCGGGTGGCAGCGCAGGATTGGGCGGCGCTGATGGATACTTCAAGGTTTGTCAGTTCGGCCGCGGGAATGCTGCTCGGCGTTACGATTATACTTAATATTATAGCCATGGCCGTATATTTCGGAAAGCGTTCAGACGCATGAACCGACTTTTTGTCCGTGCAGATGCTTAGCCGTTTCCCGGCGGGGTATAGGGCCGCAGGCCCTATACCTTTATGAGCGGCGGGTGGGTTTTTGATCATTGGGCGCGGCCTTTTGCAGTGATATGAGATTTGATCCAGACGATGTCGCGTCCGGCGACGCATTTGAACACCATGAGAAGCCCGACGTAAACGAGAAGCGACAGGACTATATGCAGCGTAAGGTTCCAGGTTGACGGCGACAGTCCGAGCCCCAAAACACGCAGGGCAAGCTGCGTGATGTTGACCGAGCCGACGGCGCAGACGGCGGATTTAAAGATGTTTTTAACGGGCAGACGGAATTTCGTGATGACGCGCAGCCTGCGGACGCTGAGCGCGAAATTGAAAAGGTCCGTGAAGTAGATCATGAATATAAAACCGGCGACGGCGTATTTGGGAAGCAGAAACCAGACGAGCACGACGCTTAAAAGCGAGTCGAGGATGTTATAGCGCATGCAGTACATCTGCTGACCGAGGCCCCGGAGCATGCCGTCCGTCACGCTGTCAAGAAAAATGATCGGCATCAAAAGCGCGAGCACGCGGGTGTAATGACCGACGGCGGCGCTCTGATAGATACACTGGCCGAGTTCACCGGCAAATTGAAAAAAGGGTGCCGTGACGCCGAAGGAGAACAGGATGCACAGATAGAGGATACGGCCGACCTTGTCGGATATCTCCTTTGTCCGGCCGTTGACCTGAGCGTCCGTCAGCTCCGGCACGATCAGCTCCGACAGTGAATAGAAAAACGCGGAAGGGAAGGCAATGACAGGGAAGACCATACCCTGGATCATGCCGTAGTCGGCCAGCGCCGCCTCGCTCGACGCGCCCGATTTCCGAAACCCGCGCGGTACGAGCAGGTTCTGCATCGTGGACAGGGCGGTGCGGCCGTAGGCCGAGACGGCCAGCGGCAGCGATATCTTTAAAAGCCGCTTTGTCAGGCCGGCTGTTTTTGTTTTGCCGGAGGCGTAGCGCCGCCTGTCAAACACGTACAGCAGGTACAGCATTAAAAAAGAGAAAACCTCGCCGACAATGCCGCCGATGACAATGATGGCGCAGGCGGTCTCCACGCTGCGGCCGGCCGTCAGGTCAAGCGCGGCGACGACGACGGCGATGCGTACGAGCTGTTCGCCGATCTGGACCGCGGCGGACTTGACAACGCGCGTCACGGCGGTGAAGTATCCCGACAGGACGGCCGACATTGCAAAGGCCGGAAGGCTCAGCGCTAAAAGGCGCAGCGAAAGGACGGTCCGCGCGTCGCCGATCCATTTGAGACCGATCAGCTCCGCGCCGAAATACAGCGCAAGAGACGCTGCCGTTCCGAACGAGAGCGCGTATATAAGGCACCGGCGCACGGCAGCCTTGACGCCGCCGTGATCCCCGCGCCCGAGTTCCTCCGAGACGAGACGCGTCGTTGCAAAGCGCACGCCCGATATCGCAAAACAGGCCGCAAGCATGCTGACGGCAAGAATGAGCTGGAAGAGACCAATGCCGGACGCTCCGATCTTCTTGGACAGGTAGACCTGAAAAACCATGCCGACCGTGCGCATCAGGATCGCCGTCGCCGTCAGAAGCAGCGTATTGAGCAGCATGGTTCTTCCGCGCTTCATCGGCGTTCCCCCCGCAGTGCAAATTAACACTATTACTATATGCCGCGGGGCCATGGTGTCATGTCCGAAAATTGGCTGTTTGAAATCCCACCCGCCCACCCTTAAAAGGAACAGGGCCTGCCGCCCTGTGATATGCTTGATTCAAACTGTTAATAATTACTCCGTTTCCATTGCGGAGCGAAAAGGGCAAAGAAGACCCACAGTTCGATGTCATCGGCCCCTGCGGGAATGGAGCAAGCGGCGGGCGACTAATAGTCGCCCCTACAAGGACGGAGAAAACACGCGGGCCGGCATGGAAGCCGGCCCCTACAATAAAACGGCAGGTGCCGCAGTCAATTTAAAAAAATGACAAAATGATAAATATGAGATTATTGCCAATTATGCCAAAAAGGTGATAATCCTGCGAATAGATGCGCGTGGGTATTAAAGAAAAATGTTCAAAGGGTTATGCTGTGTGCCGTTTTTGGCGGGATCATAAGGATTCAGCCCTATTCGTTTTCAAGCGGGATTATAAGGGCGGAGCCCTTATTCCTTTATTGGGCGGCGGGCGGGATTTGAAATAAAAGCAAATTTATCAATTCATACGGGTAACCGCGTATATTGACATAAAAAGAAAACCGCCTGAAAAGGCGGTTTTCCATATTCGGCTATGTAGATTATTTGCTGCTGCTCGGCATGAAAGGCGCGAGCAGGCCCGCGATGTGCGGAAGCGTCATTGTCTGCAGGAAGACCTTGCCCGGACCGGTAACGACCGTGTCAAAGAGGCCCTCGCCGCCGAAGAAGACGTTTTTAATGCCCTTGACCATCTGGACGTCAATCGAGCAGGTGGCGTCCATAACGGCAACGACGCCCGTGTCGCAGACAATGGGCTCGCCGGGAGCGAGATCGTATTCGACGCAGTGGCCGTCAAGCTCAAGGAAGACCATGCCGGGACCGGTAACGCGCTGCATGATGAAGCCCTCGCCGCCGACAAGCCCCGCGCCGAGCTTCTTCTGGAAGAACACGGACAGCTCCACGCCGGCCGTCGCCGCCAAAAAGGCGCTCTTTTGCGCGATGATCGATTCACCGGGATTCAGCTGGCGCGCGATGATACGCCCGGGGAAAGAAGAAGCGAAAGCGATCTCAGCCGGACCCTGCGCCGTGTATTGGCTCATGAACAGGCTTTCGCCGGAAAACATGCGGCCGATCGCTTTTTTTGCGCCGCCGGATTTTGCTTCGGTAACTACGTTGCCGCGCGCCCATGTGCGCCCGCCGGATTCGCTGATCATGACTTCGCCGGGATCGAGCTGGCAGATAACTACCGGAAGACTGTCCCCCTGAATATTATATCGCATTGAATAACTCCCTTTCTGTAAATAAATCGGTCAGATATTGGACGAGAATAAAATGAATGAAAACGCTGAATGACGAAAACAATTCCTGCAAAAATAAAGCAGTAACAGAATTGATTTTACACAGTAAGCAGCTGAATTGTCAAGTATTCCCGGCAATTTAAATAAACTGCTCGGTACGTGTTATAAAGTCGTCCTGAACAGGCTTCCCAAGCTCCACGAAGTAAGCGGAATATCCGGCGATGCGCACGACGAGGTTTGCGTATTCGTCCGGGTCCCGCTGCGCGGCCCGGAGGATGTCGGAGCCTACGACGTTGAACTGCACCTGCATGCCGCCGAGCTCGAAATACGTTTCAATAAGGTCGCGGAGCTTCTTCTGGCCGCCGCCCTGAATGACGGTGGGGGAGAAGCGGATGTTGAGTTGGTCGCCGTTATACAGGATGTCGTGCGGGAGCTTTGACGCGCTTTTCATGTAGGCGATCGGTCCGTTCGTATCCATGCCCTGCACCGGTGAAATAGCGTCGGCAAGCGGCGTCCCGGCAAAGCGGCCGTCAGGCGTTGCGGGGAAGGTGAAGCCCTGATAGACGTGGGTCGTGACGGTGAAGGTGCCGCCGCAGTACGGCCCGCGCGGGCAGCTGAGCGTGTTGAGATGTTCCGCGTAGTAGCGCAGGCTCCACTCGGCGAGCGCATCGACCTCTTCAATGTCGTTGCCGTAATGGGGACATTCGTTCCTTATGACCTGGCGGAGCGCCTCGCAGCCCTCCCAGTTTGTGCACAGGGCGTCGTAGAAATACTTGAGCGTATAGCGCTTTTCGTCAAAGCAGAGCTTCTTGATCGCGGCGAGGCCGTCGGCGATG
Source organism: uncultured Sporobacter sp. (assembly GCA_963663605.2). Taxonomy (GTDB): domain Bacteria; phylum Bacillota; class Clostridia; order Oscillospirales; family Oscillospiraceae; genus Sporobacter. The sequence continues at coordinate 739,800 of CAXXVF010000002.1, read as the reverse complement.
TTGCCGGTGCCCATGGCGCAGAAGGCCGACTGGTTGTACAGCGCGCCGCCCCAGGTCGCGTCCTTCCCGCTTTCAATACAGCCGTCGAGGAGCGCGGAGGCCATAACGGACGGGAAGTTTTCGGCGAATACCGCCTCGCAGAAGTTTGTGACGGTGACGTGCCAGTCCAGGAAATACCGGCCCTGACGCGCGACTTCTTCCTTGAGCTCCTCAAAGCTGTCGTATTCGTAAAGCTTTTTGCACGGCAGTCCCTTCGCGCCGGTGACGGGGTGGACGCCGCCGTGGATGGCCATGAGCAGGTTCCCTTCGTTGCAGAAGCCGCTGTTGTTGCCGTTGCCGCCGCAGCAGGGCCATTCGTTGCCGCAGCCGGTCGGTTCCGCGCAGCCGACGATGCCGTAGTCGCGCGCGTGCTCTAAGGTGCGGCCGCGCGCAGTCAGCATGGGGATGATCAGGTTGTCGCTTTGGAACTGCGGCAGGCCGCCGTTAACGCGGCTGGCCTCGATGGCCAGTTCCCACAGGTCGTCGGGCGTATTGTCATGGATACGCAGGGCGGTCGTCGGGTCGGCAAGGCCCAGCCGCAGGAGAGACTGCAGGATCATATAGGTGGAGGGAAGCGTGGCGTCATCCCCGTCCTTATCAACGCCGCCGATGGTGATGGCGATGCCGCCGGTTGCCGTGATGGCGCTCGACAGCGAACCGACAAGGAAACGCCCCTCGCGGTTGAGCTCCGCCAGCCACGCGTTGTTCATAAAGGGCATCATGCGTAAAAGGTCGTTCATCCGGAGCATAAAGGCGTCCGTCAGCTCCTGCGCGCGCTCCATTGTTATAGAGCCTTCCTCAAGCTGTTTTTTAAGCAAATGGCCCGCGTACCGGTCGACGCGGCCCATGGACTGACCGTGCTGCTGGGCGTCGGCGCACAGGAGCATTTCATAAAACAGCATGACCTGCAAGCCCTCCCAATACGTGCGGGCGGGGTTTTCCATAATCCAATCGAGCGAATCGGCCATTTCCAGAAGCTCCGCACGGCGCTGCGGCGATGCGGTCTCCGCCTTAAGGCGGCAGGCCTTGGCATGGCGTTTGGAAAAGAGCATGGCTGCGTCACAGACGGTAACGACGCCTTCGTAGAAAGCGTAGGTGCGCGCTAAGTCCCCGTTGACGCGTCCGCGCATCGCGTCGAGCTTCTTTTGCGCCTCCGCTTTGACGGCGGCGAAGCCGGTGTTGACGGCTTTATCAAAATTGCCGATAAAGTGGCCGTGCGGCAGGCTCGATATGCCGCCGCCTTTTTTGGGGATGCCGTTGATGCTGTTTTCGGCAAGGCCCCAGACCTCGTCGGGCATGATGCCTTCGGCAAGCGCGTTATACGTCCTGCTCTTCCAGTACAGCGCCGCGTCCTTCAGCATTTCGCGGTCGGTGTCGCTAATATACGAGCAGCCGGGAACCTGCCAGGCAGCACGAAAATTTTCGTCCGTGTCGAACATGCACGCCTCGAGCCACTGAACGGACCATTCGACATAAAAGCTGATGCATCGGAAGTCGCCGCTCATGCCGCCGACTAAAATGTCCTCGTCATTGATGGTGATTGTTTTGTTTTTCACCCAGTGGAGCAGCGCACCGGCGCGCTTTTTGACGGAATATTGGTTTTCATGTGTTTTATAATACTCGGTGTAGTGCCTTGTCCGCTCGATATTGAGCGGCACGGCGGATTTATTGGCGCGCGCGCGCTTTTCAAGCAGCGCCTCGACGCGCGCAGTGACCGGTACGGCAAGCGACATAGAGCGATAACTCCTTTATATGTTTTTATTTTATTATAAGCGCAGTAAAGGCAAAATGACAAGCGCCTCGTGTAAGGCGAAAAAAACGCCGCAGTTTGCACTGCGGCGCTTTTTTACAAGGCGTTATGAAATGGACGCGCTTTCGGCGATGGTTTCCATGGTTTCCATTGAGACGCCGTCGGCTAAAATTGAAATCATCACAACGACATATTTAGCTTCATCACAGACGGCGACGGTATAGACCGTCGTATCATCCTTGGCTGCTTCCAGATCGGACATTCCGAATAAACCGTTTCCCGCGAATGTAACGCATTGAAGTATATAGTTGCCGTTATCACGGACCGAAAGAATCTCGGAAGTGTCGTACCATGTGTCCGTCGAATCCAGAATAGCCTCCTCGCAGGAGGTATATCCGCCGCCATAAAAACCTTTATGGATCAGGCCGACGAGCTGCCCGTCCGCATCCAGTACTTCATTGTTACTTAGCGTATACGCGTCCGGCAGTCCGTAATTATAGGTATAATCATCCCAAGGGTCGGACGGCTCGACGACGACGTAGTTGAAATCAATACTGTCGAGCGCTGACCGGCGGACGTACTCGCCGTCCATGGACGGCGAGATCATTATGACGCGCAGCACATGCGCGTCATCCACGCGGATGTAATAATCGTGCATGAACATGTCCAGATCGTAAAGCATGGCCCCGTCCAGATGCTCGACAAAGACCTCCCGTCCGGACAGCGCGAAATGTTCGCTTGACGCAACGGCCTCCGCCATTTCCTCCGAGTATGAGACGTCGCGCGTATTATAGGCGAACATGGCCTCCGGCATGTCGTATATATCGTCGTAATGATACAGACGGACGCCGTAAAGCTTATCGATGGCTTTGGGGGTGTAGTCGGTCGTGTTTAGGTCTTCCGAGTATTCCCACGAAGCGGGAACGGTGATTTTTACCGTGCAGTCGTCCGTTAATGAGCCGCCGCCCGTTCCCAGATACAGCGCGCCTTCGCGAAATTCCATGCTGGTTATGGTACACGATATGGTTACGGGCGACGGCGTACCGATGCGCAGCGTGCGTTCGCCGCCGTCCCAGCTTACGTTATAGCCGAAGCCGCTCATGCTTTCCGCGGCTATATATGTCTGCCCGCCGATGTTATAGCTTGTGATCTCAACCCCGTTCAGCGTCGTGACGATATCGGTGTAATAGTATCGGCCCGCGACAAGGCCAGGCGTACCGTAAGCTTTGTCCTGTATTCGCCAGTTGTCCTGCGTCACTTCGTTTGTGCCGTTGTCGGCGATTTCAAGCCGCCGCTTTTCGGCGTGCCATGTTACGTTAAAGCCGTAGCGGCTCATGGCCTCCGCGCTGATGAGCGTCTGTCCGCCGATATTGATGGCGCTGATGGGCATGCCGCGCAGATACGTGACGATATCGGTGAAATAATAGCTGCCGGCGACGCCGCCGGGGACCGCCGAGGCGGTAGGGATCGAAAAGGCTAAAACACCGCATACTGTCAGGATGCCCGCAAGTAATTTTTTCATTTGTTATTCACCTGTTCCATACTGTTTGTCCCGTTTGTTTTTTTAATTATTATAAGCGCTGACGGGCCAGATTTACAAGTGCTGCATTTACCCGCCCGTCGATAAAAAGAACCGGCTGCGCTTCATAGGCTTATCAGGATGCGGAAAACGCGGCCCCGCTGCGGCAGCCTGTATAAATATATCATCAGATCAATGCCAGCGAAAGCGACAATATTAACATAATATAGTAATTACACTGCCGTGAACCTAAACGGCGGGAACGGGCTGGGAAATACGAGCTTGATTTTAGCGCGTATTTTAAGTATTATTGTCTTGTACGTAAAGAATATATTGGGTGATGTGAGAAGTCAAACAAGTGTGTTATTAAAAAAGGAGGAAGAATAAAAGGGGGTATATTACATAAAAAAGAAAAAAAACAGTGTTACCATAATATCATTTATACGGACCGTCATATTGAGTATTATTTTAATTTTTGCTTTGACTGCCTGTAACGAACCATTTATAGAGAAGGCTGCACCGGATGCTGTAAGCAGCGATGCCTATTCGTCAACTGCGGCTGTAGACGATGACAACGTTAGCAATGCCCCCGCGCCGGAATCCGGGAACAGCGATACAGATAATGCAGCGGCAGAAGACAATAATGAGGCAGATGTTGAGGAACCTGCGACGGAAGCCGGGGGCAGTGACGCGGATTCCGCGCCCGCGCCTGACGACACTGATGAAGCGGCAGGAGACCCGGAGCCGCAAGCCGGGAGCGGTGATGCAGATCTTCCGGCGGCAACCGGTAATGACGCGGAGCAGGAGGCCGGGAATACCGCTGTACCGGACTTTACGTCTTATGTACGGATCACGGTTAACGGTTCGTCGTTTGCGCCGTCTGTCGAACTGGCGGGCGGTTCATCAGCGGACGTCGCCTGGTATGTGGAAGAGACCGGTGATATACAAAAAGGCCTTACGCCGAGCTTTACTTTCGGGACAGAAGGCGTCCGGCATGTCCGGATGGCTGCTGTAAATCCGGACGGTACGAATGCGCTCGGGGATATCGTCACGTTCAACGTCGGGTTTAATCACTTGCAGGACGCGGGCAAGTATAATATCGGAAGCGGTTACGACTATACGTCCCAATGCGTTACCGGCCTTAGCGGCGTAAACGCCATGAAGGGGCTTGTACGGTTTCTGGCCGCGACGCCGACGCTCCGCGGCGCGCTGGATTTTGGGGGAATGCGGTCGCTGCAATACATTGAATGCTACGGCGCGCAGGTTTCCGCCGTCAATCTAACGGGGTGTACGAGCCTTATACGCCTTTGCATGGAGCTCAACGATCTGGCTGCACTCGACTTGAATCCGGTCAGCGGCTGCCTTCGCGATTTGAGAATGTCGGGCAATCAAAGCACCGTGACGCTCACGCCGCTCAACGCCCCAATGGAGAAGCTTTACCACTATTGCGCACAGAGCGAAAGAGTTATTAATCATCCGACGGCGGCGCAGCTGCCGGTGATCGAGGAATGGTGGGACTGGAGTTCCGGACAGACCGGCGCGTTGATTATCCGTTCCTCCGCAATAAATAGCGTCATAACATGCCACAACCAGTGGACATCCATGGACCTGGCAAACCAGTTTCCCGAAGGCCGGAACGGATTCGTCGAGGCGTATAACTGCAATTTGTCCGAAATCAATCTGACCGGATGCGCAGGCCTGACGTTTCTGGACGCCCATGGCAACCTGCTCGATCAGAGCGATGTTGACGGAATCCTCGAGGAGGTCTTGTCGTGGGGAACGTACGACGGCGTGCTGGAGCTGTTTGACAACGCGCCGCCTTCCGATTACGGGATGAACCTTGTAAATGCGCTCCAAGCGCGCAACTGGATGGTGACGGTCGACACGGAATAGTTCATTTAAGGTAAAAAGGCATAAAAATAAGACCGAAGGGATTTTACAGCCCTTCGGTCTTTGTTGCTATATAAGCCGCGTTACTCGACGGTGACGGATTTGGCGAGGTTTCGCGGTTTGTCGATGCTGCAGCCGCGCATGAGGGCCACATAGTAGGCGAACAGCTGCATCGGAACGACGGCGAGGGATGCCAGAAGCAGGGGATGGATGTCCGGCACGGCGATGATGTTGTCGGAGGCGTGGGCGACATGTGCGCGCCCGCTCTCCGTCGTGACCGTCAAAATCTCTGCACCGCGCGACTGGACCTCGACGATGTTGCTGACCGTCTTTTCCACAAGCTCCAAATAGGAAGCCATGGCGACGACGAGCGTGCCCTCTTCGATGAGCGATATCGTGCCGTGCTTGAGTTCGCCCGCGGCGTAGGCGTCGGAATGGATATAGGAAATCTCCTTGAGTTTCAGGGAAGCCTCAAGCGTCAGCGCGTAGTCGATATTGCGCCCGATGAAGAAAATATTTTCCTTGTTGAAATAGATTGATGCGAGATACTGGATGTGCTCCTTGTCGCCGAGGATCTGTTCGAGCTTCGACGGCAGGGCGGTTAGCCCGGCGACCGCCGCGTCGTAGTCTTCCTTCGTGATTTTGCCGAGCATATCGGCCAGACAGAGCGTGATGAGGTATGTGACGGCCAGCTGCGTGCTGTAGGCCTTCGTCGTTGCCACGGCGATCTCGGGCCCGGCCCATGTGTACAGGCACCAGTCCGACTCGACCGCTATGACGCTGCCGACGACGTTGACGATCGAGAGCACTTTCGCGCCGAGCCGTTTTGCCTCGCGCATGGCGGCGATCGTGTCCGCCGTCGTGCCTGACTGGCTGATGCAGATGACGAGCGTTTCTTCGTTGACGAGCGGCGTGGCGTAACGGAATTCAGAGGCCAGGACCGTCTCGACGGGAATGCGCGACATTTTCTCCAGATTGTATTTTGCGACGACGCCGACGTGGTAGGCCGAGCCGCAGCCGACGATAAAGATTTTTTTAAGGTTTTCGATATAACCGGGGTCGAATTGGATGTCGTCCAAAACGACGCGGCCGCCTTTGAGCCTCGGCGAGATCGTTTTGGAAAGCGCATCGGGCTGCTCCATGATCTCCTTGAACATGAAGTGCTCGTACCCGCCTTTTTCAGCCGCCGAGATGTCCCAGTCGACACGGGACACTTCCTTGTCGGCTTCCTCCAGCTCGCTGGTGTAGATTTTTATATCGTTCGGGGTCAAAACGGCGATCTCGTCGTCGTCCAGATAATACACGTCGCGCGTGTACTTCAATATGGCGGCGACGTCCGAGGCGAGATAGTTTTCGCCCTGCCCGACGCCGAGAATCAGCGGGCTTTCCTTGCGGGTGGCCAAAAGCATATCCGGGAAGTCCTCACAGACGATGCCCAGGGCGTAGGAGCCTTCCATCCGAAGCGCGGCCTCGCTGACGGCTTTTTTGATGTCGCCCTCGTAGAAATACTGGATCAGGTTGACGGCGACTTCCGTGTCGGTCTCGGATTTGAAAGCAACGCCCTTGGATATGAGCATTTCCCGCAGCTTCTGATAGTTTTCGATGATGCCGTTATGTACGAGCGCGATTTTTCCGGCGGCGCTGACGTGAGGATGCGCGTTCTCGTCCGACGGGCGGCCGTGGGTCGCCCATCGCGTATGACCGATGCCGGTGACGCCCTTTAAAAGGCGTCCGCCGTCGATCATGTCGGACAGATTATCGACATAGCCCTTTGCCTTGCAAAGCTGCAGCCCGTCCGCGCCGCTGACGACGACGCCTGCTGAGTCGTACCCCCTGTATTCAAGCCGTTTGAGTCCTTCGAGCATGATCGGGGATGCCTGCCGGGTCCCGGTGTATCCGACGATACCACACATGAATCGTAATCCTCCTAAATGAATGCTTGCGCGCTTAAAGCACGCCGACGACGCGCCCGACCGCTTCTTTCGTTAAGTCGGCGTCGCCGAAAGCCGTCAGGCGGATAAACCCTTCGCCGGCCGGCCCGAATCCCGCGCCCGGCGTCGTGACGACGCAGGCCTTCTTCAAAAGCAGATCGAAGAAATCCCAGGAGGGCATGCCGTTTGGCGTTTTGGCCCAGATATACGGCGCGTTGACGCCGCCGTAGACCGTGATGCCGGCTTTTGTCAAGCCGTCGCGGATGGTTTTGGCGTTATTTAGATAATAGGCGATTGCCTCTTTTGTCTGTTTTTGCCCTTCGGGGGAGTATACGGCTTCGGCGGCGCGCTGGATGACATAGGCCACGCCGTTGAATTTCGTATTCTGCCGGCGCATCCACAGCGCGTTCAGCTTCACGCCGCCGCGCTCGAGCGTGTTGGGAACGACGGTGTACGCGCAGCGCGTGCCGGTAAAGCCGGCTGTCTTTGAAAAGCTGCGGAACTCGATGGCGCACGATTTGGCGCCCTCGATCTCGTAAATGCTGTGCGGGAGGGACGCGTCTGTTATAAACGCCTCGTACGCCGAGTCGAACAGGATGACGCTGCCGTTTGCGTTGGCGTAATCGACCCAGACCTTCAGCTGCTCTTTTGTTGCGGTGGCGCCGGTCGGGTTGTTGGGGGAGCAGATATAGATAATGTCGGGGACTTTATCCGGCAGGTCCGGGAAAAAGCCGTTTTCCTCGGTACAGGGGAGATAGACGATATCCGACCATTTACCGTTGTCCATGAGCGTTCCGGCGCGCCCGAACATGACGTTTGTGTCGACATAGACAGGGTAGACCGGGTCGCAGACGGCGACGGTATTGCTCGATGAAAAGATATCGCCGATATTGCCGCAGTCGCTTTTCGCGCCGTCGGAAACGAAGATCTCGTCCGGCGTGATGTCGGCGCCGCGCGCCTTGTAATCCATATCGGATATAACGTTTTTCAGAAAATCGTAACCGGAGGAATCGTCGCTGTAGCCTTTAAAGGTTTCCTTTTTCGCCATTTCGTCGGTGGCTTTGTGCATCGCGCCGATGACGGCGGGGCACAGCGGCTGCGTTACGTCGCCGATGCCGAGCTTGATAAGCGGCTTCGGCGGGTTTTCCGCAGAAAAGGCCTTGACGCGGCGCGAGATCTCCGGAAACAGATATCCTCCGGGAAGTTTCAGAAAGTTTTCGTTTAAACGGACCATTGAGACTCTCCTTTAGTTTATTCGATAAGATGGATGGTTTTGTCTGGATTGTTGTATTATAACGGTGGATAACGGGTCGATGCGGGCATCGACCCCTACAAGGCCGAAGGCGCGCCGCCGTCCTCTGAAAAAAGAGCGATTTGCCGCGCAATTATTTGTCCGGGATCATAAGGGCCGAAGGCCCTTATACAATATTTTGGGCGGGAATATCAAATTTCGGCGTCGAAGACGAATTCCGCCGGTCCCGTCATATATACGTGGTTGTCGGCCGCGCGCCATTCGATATCGAGCTCGCCGCCTAAAAGGATCAGACGCGCGCGGCGCCGGCTTTTGCCGTTCAATACGGACGCGACGAGGCTGGCGCACGCGCCGGTGCCGCAGGCGAGCGTCTCGCCGCTGCCGCGCTCCCAAACGCGCATCTGCAGCGTTTGATCGTCCAGCACTTCGATGAATTCGATGTTGGCGCGTTCCGGGAAGAGTCTGTGATTTTCGAGCGGCGGGCCGATGACCGGAAGCTCGAGCGACGAGACGTCTTCCACATAGGTAACGGCGTGGGGATTGCCCATATTGACGCACGTCATCCGGTAGGTGACCTCGCCGACGGTGACGGGCTGGTCTACAAACCTGGACAGGTCGGTCAGTACCGGAACCTGTCCGGACGCAAGGGCCGGCTCGCCCATGTCGACCCGGACGGTTTTGACAACGCCGCCCTCCAGGTTGAGCTTCAAGTGTTTTATACCGGCGAGCGTCTCGATATCGAGATCGGTCTTCCCGGTCAGGCCGCGGTCATGGACGTATTTGCCGAAGCAGCGGATGCCGTTGCCGCACATCTGCGCCTCGGAGCCGTCGAGCGAATTGAACATGCGCATTTTAAAATCGGCTTTTTCAGACGGGCAAATGAGGATGATCCCGTCGCCGCCGACGCCGAAATGCCGGTCGGAAAGTTTTATGGACAGGGAAGAGGGGTCGGGCACCGTCTCCTCGAAGCAGTTGATGTAGATATAGTCGTTGCCCGCGCCCTGCATTTTCGTCAGTTTCACAGGTCCTCGCCTCCTCCGCCGCCGCAGCCTTCACAGCCGCCGCAGTTTTCAAGATGCTCCACCGGAATGGGGTAGCTCTCCGTAAAGCAGGCGTCGCAAAAGCCGCATCTTGAGTCCGGCGCGATTTTGTGGAGGTTTTTTATGCTCAAAAAACCAAGGCTGTCCGCGCCGATAATACGCCGCATCTCTTCCGTCGTGTGGCTCGTTGCGAAAAGCTCGTTTTTTGAAGGGATATCCGTGCCGAAATAGCAGGGGCTGATGAATTTCGGCGCGGAGGAGAGCATATGCACCTCTTTGGCGCCCGCATCGCGCAAAAGCCGGATGATCTGCCCGGAGGTCGTGCCCCGCACGACGGAATCGTCGATCATCACGACGCGTTTGCCTTCGACCGTAGAGCGCAGCGGATTGAGCTTCAGCTTGACCGCCATCGCGCGGTCGGCCTGCGTGGGCTTGATGAACGAGCGCGCGACGTAGCGGTTTTTGATAAAGCCGTCGTTGAAGGGGATGCCGGAGGCCAGCGCATAGCCTTTGGCGGCGACGAGGCCGGAGTCCGGCACGCCGACGACGACGTCGGCATTAATGGGGTATTCTTCCGCGAGATACGCGCCCGCGAGCATCCGCGAGTCGTGCACGCTCTGACTGTCGATGATGCTGTCGGGGCGGGAAAAGTAGATGTATTCAAAGATGCACAAATGCGATTTTCCGCCGCAGTTGTCTTTGAGGCTTGTAATTCGGCCGTCCTCCACGCAGACGACCTCGCCGGGTTCGATATCCCGGACGAACGTCGCGCCGACGCTGTCCAGGGCGCAGCTTTCCGACGCGAAAACGATCGCGTCGCCGCGCCGGCCCATGCACAGGGGCCGAAAGCCAAGGGGGTCCCGCGCTGCGATCAGTTTCCGCGAGGACATGACGACGAGCGAGTAAGCGCCTGCGAGATGGTGCATCGTCCGCCCTACGGCTTCCTCGACGCTTCCGCAGCGCAGCCGCTCCTGCGCGATGATATAGGCGATGACTTCCGAATCCGTCGTCGTGTGAAAAATCGCGCCTTTGTATTCATATTCCAGTTTGAGCTGATCCGTGTTGGTCAGGTTGCCGTTGTGTGCGACCGCAAGAGAGCCCTTGACGTATTTGAGGGTCAGCGGCTGGGCGTTTTCACGACGGGAGCTGCCCGTCGTGGAATAGCGGACATGGCCGATGGCCATAGTGCCGCCAAGATCGTTGAGTATGGATTTGGAAAAGACATCCCCGACAAGGCCGGAATCCCGGTAGCAGGTCAGCTCCAGGTCGTTGACGGCGGCGATCCCGCATTGCTCCTGACCGCGGTGCTGCAGGGCGTAAAGCCCGTAGTAGGTGCTCCAGGCACAGTTTCCGGCCGAATCGTAGATACCGAAAACGCCGCATTCTTCATGTATGGACATTGTAAAAGCCTCCCATGCGCCTGCGCGCACAACCAGTGTTGAAAAAGACCTTTGAAGGGATCGTAAAACCAAAACGCGCCGCGCTATAACGGATATAAATATCCCGGCGGCGTCCGGTAAATAATATTTTTATATTAATTTTGACGTTGGATGTGATTCGGTGGCAATCGCGATCATCAGAACGCTCATATTGTACGCGGCGATCATTATCTCTTTCAGGATCATGGGCAAACGCCAGATCGGTGAGCTCGAACCGGCGGAGCTCGTTGTGGCCGTTTTGATCTCGGACCTTGCCGCGCACCCGCTGCAGGATATCGGCACCCCGCTATTATATGGGCTCATACCCGTTTTGACGCTTTTGTGCTGCGAGGTGCTCATTTCCGGCACGATTGTACGAAGCGTCAAGCTGCGCGCATTTATATGCGGCAAGCCCTGTATCGTCATCCGAAAGGGTGAGATCGAACAGAAGGAAATGAGAAAGAACCGGATAACGCTTGACGAGCTGTCCGAACAGCTGCGAAAGAAAAATATTACAGACATCAGCACCATCAAATACGCTGTACTGGAGCCGGACGGCTCGCTCTCAACGCTCCTGTACGCCGACCAGCAGCCGCTGACGCCAAAACAGATGAGCGTCCGGGCGGACGATATCGGGTATCCGGTAATGATCATCAATCAGGGCCGCGTGCTCAGGGACAATCTCTTGTTGATGGGTTTTGACGACCGGTGGCTCAAGGGCCAGCTGGAAAACAGAAATATCAAAAAAATCGATGACGTATATTTGATGACGGTCGACGAATTCGGCCGCGTTTACTTTGCCGTTATGGACAGCGCCGTATGAAAAAAGAAATCATTGTCGGATGTTTCCTGATTTTAATGCTGGCGGCCGCGTTCGTCAATATCCACTATCTGAACGCGCTGACGGAAGACGTCGTCGCGCTCGTTCGCGAGGCCGAAGGCTCCGCTCAAAACGAAGACTGGGCCGAGGCCGAAAAGAAAGCGGAAGCGGCGGCAAAGCTTTGGACGGGCAGCGACACGTACACGCATCTGGTTTTGCGGCATCCGGAGATCGAATCGGCAACGGACGCGCTCTACGGCCTTCTGGAAAAGGTATACGCAAGAGAGGCGGGCGCTGTGAAAGGCGCGGCGCAGGCCGCGCGGGCGCGGATCGAAAGCCTTGCGTCCATCGAAGAGATCCGGTTCGGCAGTATCTTTTAGTGGGAAGTGAAGATTGAACCGGCTGACGGCGCCCTGAGCGGATTATTGCCCGCCAGTTTGCCTATATTATTTGTCTTTTAAAAGCTTGTTCAGCTCGGCCATAAACGTGTTGAGGTCTTTAAACTGCCGGTATACGGAGGCGAAGCGGACGTAGGCGACTTCGTCGAGGTCTTTGAGCTTTTTCATGACGAGCTCGCCGATGACCGTTGATTCGATCTCGCGCTCAAGGGCGTTTTGTAGCTCCTGTTCGATCTCGTCGGCGACCCGCTGCATATCGGAAAGCGCGACGGGCCGCTTTTCGCACGCGCGCAGCAGGCCGTTTAAAATCTTCATTTTGTCAAAGGTCTGCCGGCTGCCGTCCTTTTTGATAACAATCAGAGGCACGCGTTCCATGATCTCATAGGTGGTGAACCGTTTCTGGCAGGACAGGCATTCGCGGCGGCGGCGTATGGTTGCGCCTTCTTCGGCGGGCCTGGAGTCAATGACGCGGCTTTCGGAATAACCGCAGTATGGACATTTCATGCTGGACCTCCGTTCTCTTTTTATGTTATTTATGGGTCCGTATGGTGTTTGCTATAGACATCATTATAGCATATACACAATATTTTGTGTATATAAAAAAGCATTTACACACCAAACTTCGATATGTAAATGCTTATTTTTTTATGAACGTGCAACAAATCATATGCCGTCCGCGCACAGCCAGTCCTCCACGATGTCCCGAATGGTAACGGGCGTAACGAGATGCGAAGCGATCAGGTCGGCTAAAGACAGAATCCCGGCCTTGCTGAAAGTCACGTTCGGAACGATGCCGGTCTCTCCGTTTTCGCAGATCGTAACGCCAACGCCGAAGGATTCGAGCTCTATGCCGGTGCGGGGGTCAAAAAGTTCGTCGACGGTAACATAATAAACCAACGTGCAGTCGCAATCCGCATCAAAACGCGTTCTTTTTTTACAGATCTCCATATGCCGCATCCCCCGCGTCTCCTCTCTTTTTTTCAGCTGGTCAATTGAGATTATTTCATATCCAGCCAAATAATGCCACAGGAAAAAAACGCGGTATTCGACAGTGTTCGACGAACATACAAAATGTTGGGGGTCTAAAAAAAGGCCGCCAACAACAATTAGCAGCCCTTCAAAAAAACGGCCTTATTTTTTACGCTTAATCAATTTTGACTAAATTTCCGCGCAGTGAAGCGATACGAGCCGGAAAAACTCGGTTTTTGTATAAAGAGCGTTAAGTACGTCCAGAAACGCGTTGGGGGAAAGGCGTTCGGGAAGGCCGAGCGCCTTTTGAAGAGACAGCCTTCTTCCGGTACAGCCCGGAAGGCCCGTAAGGCCCGCTTCGTACAGGTCGGCCTTCGTAATTTCGCCGTCTTTTTGGGGCGCGGCGTCTTCTTCGGCGAAGGTCGCGCCCGCGCGGCGCAGTGACGCGATTATTACGTCCGGGCGCATCGCCTCGACGCCGAGCTTGCCCTCTTTGGACGGCGCGCGTTTCCGGCGTTCGCGGCCGGGTACGTCCGGTATGTATGCGTGTTTGACGCTTTTTTCGTTCAAACGTCCCTTTAAGTGATTGCGGATCAGAAAACCGGCGCTGTCGCTGTCCGTCAAAATGACGAGGCCGCGCGCGTCGGCAAGTTTACGTAGCAGCGCGAGCTTCTTGTCGTCGGAAAAAACGCCGAAGCCGGACGTTTCCACAACTGCGGCATCGACGGCGGCTTTTACGGCGTTTTTATCGTGCCGTCCCTCCACAACGATGACTTCCTTAACCTTCAGCATGACGCGTATCCTTTATAACACGAAGCCAGACGGATCAAAAGCTCCGTCAGAAGCGGCTGTGGATCGCTGCCCGTATTCATGCTGAAAGCCGTCTGTGCAGAGAGGCGGACGAAACGCGCGCAGCGCGCCGTCGTTGTTTTCCGCGCGCTCGCGAGGAGGTTGCGTGCCTGAAAACTGAAACGGATATCGCACATGCGCATAAGGTCGTTTTCGCCGAGCGCGTTATCGAGGCATAAACGCGCGGCCATCAGCCGGCGCAGCGTCATTGTAATGGAGAAAATCAGCTTGTGGGGCGGCTCGCGCATATTCATAAGATCAGACAGGACGCGCGAAGCATCGTCGAATCTGCCGCTGACGATGTTGTCCGTCAGTTTCCAGGATACCGCGTCGAGAACCGCCGGGACGACCGCGTCTATATCTTTGCGCGTCACGGTATCGCCCGGCGCGTAAAAGCAAAGCTTTTCGATCTCCAGGTTGAGCGTCGTCATGAGGCCGCCCGTAGTGAAGGCGAGGTATTCCGCCGTCTCCGTGTCGATCTGTTTGCCGCAGTCTTTGACGTGCGTCTTGATCCACTTGATGAGCTTGGGCTGCGGCGGCGCAGTGAATTCCACGACGGACGCTTCCTTTTTGAGTGCGGCGGCCAGTTTTTTAAGGCGGTTGTCCGGCGCGTATTCCAAAACGTCGTAAACGAAGATCAGGCACACGTACTCGGGTAAATCGGAAAAAAGCGCTATAAGCGTTTCGCGCTCCTGCTCGGCGGCCTTGAACAGGTCGAAATCATGCACCTCGACGAGCGTGCGTTCGGAAAAGACCGGCAGTGTCTCGCAGGCCGCAGCGATCTCAGAGGCCGGAAGGCCTTTGCCTTCGTAGCGCCGGTAGTTGAAGTCGCTGGCGCCTGAGGGGCACAGCAGCGCGCGCATCTTGCCGATGTAGTGCTCGGCAAGATAGCGTTCGGCGCCGTGGAACACGTATAGCTTTTGGGGGCTGCCCGCTGTGATGTCGTTTTTGAGCGCTTCGAGCGCCGCCTGTTTGTCCGGGGATGTTTTTTTGGCCATGTCTGCCTCCGTGGCGTTTTTTGTCGAGATTATTATACATCCTTACAGCAAGTATTGCCATAACCATTTCCGTGGATACGCGGATTACCATGCTTTGACGGTCAGGTTGCCCAAGATGTCGGTGCGGTATGTCAAAATCCCGGTGCGCGCGAGTTTTTCGAGTGTCTCGGGCGCAGGATGGCCGTAGGTGTTGTAGCCGGTGGAAACGAGGGCAAGCTCCGGCGTCACGGCGGTGAGGAGTTCGTCGCATGTCGCGTACTTTGAGCCGTGATGACCGGCCACGAGCACCTCGATGTCCGGGAAATCCCCGGCGGCCAGAAGAAGACGTTCTGTTTCCGCGCCGATGTCGCCGGTAATGAGCACGTCAAAATCGCCGGAGGACGCCAGGATCACGACGCCGCGTTCGTTCTCGTCCGAATCGCCGATCGGCGCGTATAAATTTAAGGATGTATCGCCCATATAAGCCGTCAGGTTTTCGGTCACGCAGACGGTCCGGATGCCTTTCTCCGCAGAAAGCGCCATGATACCGGCCGCCAGCCCGCCGCTGTCCTCGGACGGTTCAGGGACCGCTAAGGCGGAGACGGGAAAACGTTCAAGGATCTCCTCAACGCCGCAGGCGTGGTCGGTGTGGAAATGCGTCAGAATGAGCAGGTCGATCTTTGATCGGCCGCAGCTTTTTAAATGCCGCACAAGCAAATCGCCCGCGTCTTTCCCGCTTGAGCTGCCGCAGTCGACGACCGCCGTGTAACGCCCCGACGTGAGGACGATCGACTGCCCCTGACCGACGTCGAGCGCCGTTACGCTAAAACCGCGGCTGTCCGAAAAGACGGCCGCGCCGACCAAAATCAGGCACAGGGAAACGGCGCAGCAGCAGGCGGGAAGCAGCAGCTGACGCAGCCGAGCGCGCATAAACCAAAAGGCGAGCAGGAGCGAATAGACATAGACGAGCCAGATGACGGCGGCGGGGCTCGACGTGTAAACGGCGGCAAACGGCGCGCGGGACAACAGGCGGATAACGGCGGTGACAAGCTGCGCCGGAAGCGCGGCAATAAACGCTGCGGCTATGCCGACCGGCGCGCAGATGAAGCCGAGGATAAGGGCGAGCATCCCGGTGCCGAATGCCAGAGACGTCGGCAGCAGGATCAAAAGGTTTGTGACCGGCGCGAGGAGGGAAACAGTCCCGAAATGCAATGCGGTGAGGGGGACGGAAAAAGAAAGCGCACCGAGCGTCGAGGCAAGCCCGCCGGTAAAAAAGCGCACGGCGCTCCGTACCGGTTTATACCGATATATCTTTTTAAAGCGCAGCGGCTCATCGAAACGCGTATACAGCTTGTCTGCAAACAGCGCGATGCCGAGCGTTGACGCAAAAGACAGCTGCAGGCCGGCGCTCGCGGCGGAAAAAGGGTTAATGAGCAGGATGAGCATAAGCGACGCGGACAAAGAGGTCAGCGCGTCGCATTCACGCTTGAAAAGGGGGGCGGCGAGCAGAAAGACCTGCATAACGCCGGCCCGGGCAAGCGACGGCCTGAAGCCGACAAAAGATATAAAAATAAAAATAAGCGGGATGGCGCAGGCCGCCAGACGCCGCTTTTTTTTGATAACGAGGTTTAAAAAGCCAACGAGAAAGGACAGGTGCATCCCGGATACCGCGACGATATGGGACGCGCCGGTTTCCGACATCGCAGACGAAAAGACGCTGTCAGAGTAGACGCCGGCCGAATCGCCCAGCAGGAGCGCGCGCATGAAATCCTGTATGTTGCCCGGGAATATATGGTCAGCCATGCGCCCGGAAGCGTCGGCTATGCGGGCAGGCCAGAACCGTACGGGCGTTTTTGCGTCCGTGACGGTGATTTCTCCTTCGGCATAGGCCAAAAGGAATATGCCTTTGGCGAAATAAGCGTCCGTATCCGCGCTGTAAACGGTGTCGGCAAGCTTGAAGCGGGCTGTAAATGAAAGCTGATTGCCGGCCTCGATACCGGGCAGTCCGCCGAAGACGTACAGCCGCGTTTTGATATCGGGCGCGCCGTTCCGACGGACGGAGACGGGCAGCTTAAAGCCGTAGTCCGTTTTTTCCGGCGCGCCGAGGGCGGCGGCGGAAACAGTCCCGGTAACGCCGTCAAGAGAAGCGGCCGGATCGAGATAAAGGCGCGCATACAGAGCGTTCCACAAAAAACCGGCGGCCAGAAAAACACATATAATAACGATCCGCAAGCGATGGGTTTTTTTGAAGAAAAAAGCGGAAAGCGCCAGGGCGGCGCAGACGGCCGCAGCATAAAAAAGCTGCGGCGCGCCGAGCACATAATGTGAAAGGAAAACGGCGGCGGAAAACGCTGCGGCCGCCAAAGCCAGTTTTCGCATCCGTTTTAAGCCCCCTACCGACGTGATACGACATATTCAGCATCCTTATTATGGTAACACCCGGCGCTGTTTTTGTAAAGAATTACCTGCATGCGCGGCAGGCGGACGGCGAACGTCGAAAAAACAAAAAACGGCGCTAAAATGATGACTGTAAGCTCTTGACAAACGGGGGTGTTGTCTGGTATAGTCACTTTAACTCTTTAAAGACGGAATTCGTTAAATCCGAAGATATTTAAGTCATTAAAGAACGTGCATTTTGAAGCGGCCCGCAATGCGGGCGCTGCTTTTGTGAACGTACGGGAGCAGGCGGCGCATCACAAAGAAATCTTAATTTGAAGTAACAACAATGGAGGGGTTACTTATGCCTATAACGGAGATACTGGAAAAAAACTGCATGCTGTACGGAGACGACGTCTGCCTTGTGGAGATCAATCCCGAACAGCAGAAGAAACGCCACGTCACGTGGAAGGAATACGAGCTGATAGAGCCGTCGCACGCGCCGTATTACCGACGGGAGATCACCTGGAACATTTTTAATGAGAAAGCCAACCGGCTGGCGAATTTCCTGCTGAGCATCGGAATAGAAAAAGGCAAGAAAGTTGCCATTCTGATGATGAACGGGCTTGAATGGCTGCCGATCTATTTTGGCGTATTGAAGACGGGTGCGCTGGCCGTGCCTTTAAACTTCCGGTATACCGCCGAAGAGATTAAATACTGCCTCAACTTAGCCGAGGCGGACGTTTTGATCTTTGGGCAGGAATTTATCGGGCGTATCGAGGAGATCGCCGAATCGATAAACGGGAACCGTCTGCTCATGTACACGGGCGGCGGGGAGTGCCCGCCGTTTGCAGAGGACTATACGCTTTTAACGGCCGACTGCTCAAGCGTATCGCCGGATATCAAGATTTCCGACGACGATTACGGGGCAATCTATTTTTCGTCCGGTACGACGGGATTTCCCAAGGCGATCCTGCACAAGCACCAGAGCCTTATGCACGCATGCGCGTGCGAACAGGCGCATCACGGGCAGACGAAGGACGACATTTTCCTGTGTATCCCGCCTTTGTACCACACGGGCGCGAAGATGCACTGGTTTGGGAGCTTTCTCGTCGGCGGCAAGGGCGTTTTGCTCAAGGGGACGGACCCGAAGTACATATTTGAAGCCGTATCGCGGGAAAAATGCTCGATCGTGTGGCTGCTCGTCCCGTGGGCACAGGATATTTTGAATGCGCTCGACAGGGGAGACCTGAAGGTTGAGGATTATGAACTCGACCAGTGGCGGCTGATGCATATCGGCGCGCAGCCGGTCCCGCAGAGTCTTATCAAGCGCTGGAAGGAGTATTTCCCGAAGCACGACTACGATACGAATTACGGTTTGTCGGAATCCATCGGCCCCGGCTGTGTACACCTTGGCACCGAGAACATACACAAGGTCGGCGCAATCGGCATACCGGGCTACGGCTGGGAAGTCAAGATCATCGGCGACAACGGTATGCCCGTAAAGAAGGGGGACGTGGGCGAGCTCTGCGTCAAGGGCCCGGGCGTCATGACCTGTTATTACCACAACGAAGAGGCGACAAACGATGTCCTGAAGGACGGCTGGCTTTTAACGGGCGATATGGCGTATACGGATGAGGACGGCTTCATTTTCCTCGTCGACCGCAAAAAGGACGTCATCATCACGGGCGGGGAGAACCTCTACCCGGTACAGATCGAGGACTTTTTGAGCGCCCATCCGGACATCAAGGATGTGGCGGTCATCGGCCTGCCCGACGCGCGTCTGGGCGAGATCGCGGCGGCGATCATTGAGATTAAAAAAGACCATACCTGTACGGAAGCGGATATCGACAAATTCTGTCATGAGCTTCCGCGATACAAACGGCCCAGAAAGATTATATTCGCCGACGTGCCGAGAAACCCGACCGGAAAAATCGAAAAACCAAAGCTGCGGACCATATACGGCGCCGACAGCATCGTCGCGACCCAAAGTAATGCTTAGAAACCCCGAATAGACAAAAAATAAATTTATATAGAGGTGTCTGTTATGGTGATCAAGATCGTATTGCTCCTGGTGTTCGTAATTATCACGGTTATCGTAGGCATTTATGCCCGGAAGAGGACCAAAAACGTCAATGATTTCGTGCTCGGCGGACGCAGCATAGGTCCGTGGATGAGCGCGCTGGCGTACGGAACGACCTATTTTTCAGCCGTCATATTCGTCGGCTATGCGGGACAATTCGGCTGGAAGTACGGCCTTTCGGCAACGTGGATCGGGATCGGTAACGCGCTCATAGGCGGCACGATCGCCTGGCTGGTTTTAGCGCGCCGGACGCGTCTCATGACGCATCATCTGGGCAGCGCCACAATGCCTGATTTCTTTGAAAAGCGTTATGGCAGCAAAAACCTGAAAACAGCGGCTTCAGCGATACTGTTCATCTTTCTGATCCCTTATACGGCTTCGCTTTATAACGGACTGTCCAGGATTTTTGGAATGGCCTTCAATATCGACTACTCCATATGCATCATAGCGATGGCCGTCCTGACGGCTGTTTACGTGATCGTGGGCGGTTATTTCGCAACCGCGATAAATAACCTCATACAGGGCATCGTCATGATCGTGGGCATCGTCGCGATCATCATAACCGCTATAAACGGACAGGGCGGGTTCTCCGAAGCGATCGGCAGCCTTTCGCAGATACCGGACGCCGCCGGGAATACGGGGATATTTACGTCGCTGTTCGGCCCTGATCCCCTGGGGCTTTTAGCAGTCGTCGTCCTGACGTCGCTCGGGGCGTGGGGGCTGCCGCAGATGGTACATAAGTACTACGCGATCAAGGACGAAAAAGCCATCGTGAAGGGTACGGTCGTCACGACGGTCTTCGCTCTGGTGATCGCCGGCGGGTGCTATTTCCTGGGCGGCTTCGGCAGGCTTTTCGATTCTGCCGCTCTTTACAACGACGCGGGCAAGCTCATGTACGACAGGATCGTACCGTCCATCCTGAATACGCTTCCGGATGTGCTTTTAGCCATTGCGGTTATACTGGTGCTCGCGGCGTCCATCTCAACACTTTCCTCGCTCGTTTTGACGTCCAGCTCCTCGCTTACGCTGGATTTCATCCGGGGCAATATTGTAAAGAACATGAATGAGAAGAAGCAGGTCACGATGATACGCGTGTTTCTTGCGGTCTTCATTCTGGTTTCCGTCGTTATCGCGCTGATCCAGTACAAATCGACCGTCACCTTTATCGCGCAGCTAATGGGTATCTCCTGGGGCGCGCTCGCGGGATCGTTTTTGGGCCCGTTCATCTTCGGCCTTTACTGGAAACGCACCACGAAACAGGCGGTCTGGGCCAGCTTCATCACCGGCGTCGGGATAACGGTGTCGAACATGTTCATCGGATATATCGCTTCGCCGATCAACGCGGGCGTGCTGGCCATGCTGGTAAGCCTTGTCATAGTGCCGGTCGTTTCCCTCGTGACGAAAAAGCCCGATGCCGAAGCTAATGAAAAAATGTTCGAATGCTTCAAAAAGAAAAGCAAAAAGTCAGAGGCCGGCGATCCGGCCGATGCGGTCAGCGGAAAATAATAACCGGAATACAAAGGCCGTAAATAACTATAATAAGCCACGCTAAACTCAGCGCAGCGAAAGAAACAAGGGAATTAATTAGTGGAAAGCAAAACAGCAATCAGATGGATGCAGCTCATCGTCGGTGTTATCGTGCTGCTGTTCGCGGGCATCATCTACGCATGGTCTATCCTAAAGGCGCCGCTGGCGGCTGAGTTTGGCTGGAGCTCAGCGCAGCTCGGCCTCAACTTCACCATCACACTGGCAGTGTTCTGCATCGGCGGGTTTATCTCGGGCCTTATTACAAAAAAGACGACACCGATGCTCAGGCTGCTAACCGCAGCGGTACTCATTTTCGCGAGCTTCTTTATTACGTCACAGCTGCAGGGCAGCATTTTAGTCCTGTATATTTCCTACGGACTGCTGGGCGGCATGGCCATCGGCTTTGCCTACAATACGATCATCGGCACCGTTTCGGCATGGTTCCCGGATAAAAGAGGCCTGGCCTCCGGGACGCTGCTTATGGGCTTCGGGCTCAATTCCATCATCATCGGGAAAATCGCCGCCGCGACATTCAACATAGAGCGCATCGGGTGGCGCACGACATTTATCGGGATCGCGATTATTACGGCCGTCATATTTATCATTGCAGCATTTGTAATTAAGCTTCCGCCGGCGGATATTATCTTTCCGAAACCCAAGGAGAATTCGAAAAAAGAAAAAACGACCTTAGAGAAAAGAGATTATCCGGCGGGTGAAATGCTAAGGCGCCTGTCATTCTGGAAGCTGTTCGTCTTCTTTATCCTGCTGGCCTCCGTCGGCAGCGCATCCATCAGCTTTGCCAAGGATATCATCATTGACGCGGGCGGCGCGGACGCCTTTGCCGCGACGATGGTCGGCATCATATCTCTTGCCAACGGTGTCGGACGTCTCGTATCCGGATGGCTGTTTGACAATATCGGCCGGCGCAGGACGCAGTTTGTTACGAGTGGTATCGCCATTATCGCGCCTTTAACCATTGTACTTGCGCTCCAGACGGGTACGCTTGGAATCGCCGTTGCGGGTATTATCCTCTGCGGCGTCTCGTACGGCTTTGCGCCAACCGGCTCGACGGCGTTTATCGGTGCGTTCTTCGGTCAGAAGAATTTCTCTCTGAACTTCGCAATCCTGAACCTGCAGCTGATCCTCACGGCTTTTGCCGCGACGCTTGCGGGTGTCATAAAGGACGCGACAGGCGGGTTTACCTGGACGTTTGTAATCCTGGCCGGTTTCTCCGTGGTGGGGCTTGTCCTCAATTTCACGATCAAGAGACCGTAACATAAACAATCCCTCCATATTTCATCCGCAAAACACAATTTGCCGAAAAGGCAGGTTGTGTTTTGCACTATGCCGGCACAGCGAGGCGTGTTCTTGACCGTGCGCTGAAACATGGTATTATAATGGTATAAGTATCGGAAACGCTTTCCTGCGACGGGGAAGAGGTACGATTCGGGAAGGAGCGCGTCCGGATGCGTCCGGGCGAAAAATACCATGAGTTATAAAGATTATCCGCACCTTTTCATGCCGGTCAGGATCGGCGGCACGCTGATGAAAAACAGGATATTCGCATCGCCGACCGGTCATCCGGACGTAACCCTCGACGGCAGCTTCACGGAGGACGCCGTCGCGTACTACGAACGCAAAGCGCAGGGCGGCGCGGCGGTCGTGACGCTTGGCGAGGCGATCGTCGACAGCAGGTACGGCAGACGCCATCCCTACCAGGTACGGCTGGACGATATAAACGTCAAGCACAGCCTGTCGAGGCTCGCCGACACCGTCTCGCGCCACGGGGCGGTCGTTTCGATCGAGCTGCAGCATTCGGGCATGCAGGCGTCGCCGGAAATGGGAGAAGCGGTCTACGGCCCGTCGGAATGTGTCGTAGACGGCGTGCAGGTGAAGGAGATGCCGGAGGAGATCATCCATGAGATCGTCGGCAAGTTTGCCGAAGCAGCCGCGTTCGTGAAGAGCTGCGGGTTCGGTATGGTGACGGTCCACGCGGGACACGGCTGGCTGCTCAATCAGTTTTTCGCGCCTCGGCTCAACAGGCGGACGGACAGGTGGGGCGGAAGCGCGGCAAACCGCGCGCGGTTTGCCGTTGAGGTAACCGACGCCATACATCGTCTTTGCGGCCCAGAATTCCCGGTGGAAGTGCGCATCAGCGCCACGGAATGCCACGCCGCGGGATACGGCATAGAAGAAGGCGTAAAATATGCCGAGCAGCTGGACGGCCACGCGGATATCATACACGTTTCGGTAGGCTGCTGGACCGCGCTGACGGATATTAACAATGTGTTCGCAACGACCCATCCAAGCATGTTTCTGCCCGACGGCGCAAATGTCCGGTTTGCCGCCGAAGTCAAAAAACATGTATACAAATCAAAAATCGCAACGGTCGGCGCGCTGACGGACCCCGTCATGATGGAGGACATCATCGCGTCCGGCAAGGCGGATATCGTGGAACTGGCGCGCGGACTCATCTGTGACCCGGATATCCCGAATAAGGCGCTTGACGGGCGCGAGGACGAGATCATACACTGCATGCGCTGCCTGAGCTGCTTTTCCCACGGCAGGGCGCAGGGACATTTTTTCTGCGCGCTCAACCCCGAGACAAACCGCGAACGAACCTTCGAGCGCGCGCTGCCGGCGGTGAAAAAGCAGAAGGTTTTGATCGCTGGCGGCGGCATCGGCGGTATGCAGGCCGCGCTCACGGCGGCAAAAAACGGACACGAAGTCATCCTGTGCGAAAAGGGGAGCCGCCTCGGCGGGAACATCCTGTGCGAGGAGAACGTGCCGTTTAAAAAGCATCTGAAGCAATACATAAAGCTGCAGGAACGGCTGATCGGACGCTCGGAAATCGACCTGCGGCTAATGACGGAAGTTACGCCGGCGTACGCCAAGTCCGTCGGTGCGGACGTGCTCATAGCCGCGCTCGGCTCGGCGCCGGTCATACCGGACATAGAAGGCATCGACGGCGACAACGTACTGGGCGCGCAGGAGGCGTACAGGACGCCGGAGAAAATCGGGGGTTCCGCCGTCATACTGGGCGCGGGCCTTGTGGGCCTCGAGCTTGCCGTTTATCTGGACATGCAGGGGATACAGGCGCACGTCGTTGAGATGGACGAGCAGATAAGTACCGGCGGAAACGACCTGCACGGCATGGCTGTTCAGGCGCAGCTCGACAAGCGGGGCATCGACGTCCGGCTGAATACAAAAGCCGTCCGGATAGATGACGGCGGCGTATGGTGCCAGACGCCGGAAGGCGAGATGTATTCAAAGGCCGAGTCCGTCGTCTATGCCGTCGGGCACAGGCCGCTTATGAAAGAGGCCGCAGCATATTACGGCTGCGCCAAGCGTTTTTACCCGATCGGCGACTGCACGATGCCGCGTAATATCGGCGAGGTAAACGCCGTTGCGGCCACAATCGCGCGCGATATCGGCCGGTTCTGATAAAAGGCGGCGGGGCGCAAAACCGAGACTTAAAAGCTTATATCGAAGGCGATATTTGCTTGTGCAACAGACACGGCAATGATATAATCAAAGAAATCGCAACCTACATAAGATTAACGATTAGCAACGACAAGGAGGCCCCAGTAATTGAAGACTTTGATGCTAGGAAACGAGGCGGTAGCCAGAGGGCTTTTTGAGGCCGGCGTGAGCGTCGTTTCCAGTTACCCGGGGACGCCCAGCACCGAGATCACGGAATACGCGGCTAAATATGACGAGATCTATTCGGAATGGGCGCCCAACGAGAAGGTGGCTATGGAGGTAGCCTTTGGCGCGGCGTTCGGCGGCCGTCGGAGCTTCTGCGGTATGAAGCACGTCGGCCTGAACGTGGCCGCCGACCCGTTGTTTACGATCGCCTATACCGGTATCAATGCCGGCATGGTGATTGCCGTGGCCGACGACCCCGGCATGCACTCGTCGCAGAACGAGCAGGATTCCAGATATTACGCGCAGGCGGCCAAGCTGCCGATGCTCGAGCCCTCGGATTCCGGGGAATGCCTGGCGTTTACAAAGACGGCCTACGAGCTGTCCGAACAGTTCGATACGCCGGTCATCATCCGCTCGTGCACGCGTATCGCGCATGCCCAGAGCATCGTCGATACGGCGGAGCGCGTCGTGCCGCCGGCCGTCCCTTATGAGAAAAACGCCGCGAAATACATCATGATGCCTGCCAACGCCCGCCGCCGCCACCCGCTTGTGGTGGAGCGGACGAAAGCGCTCGAGGCGTTTGCCGAAACGTCGCCCTTAAACCGCGTTGAAATGGGCGGTACGGACATGGGCGTCATCACGTCGGGAACGGCGTACCAATACGTCAAGGAGGCCCTGGGCGATACGGTCAGCGTACTGAAACTGGGGCTTGTATTCCCGCTGCCGACGGCGCTTATTAAGGATTTCGCCTCGAAAGTTAAAAAGCTCGTCGTGGTCGAGGAACTCGACGGGTTTATAGAGGCGCACTGCAGGGCGCTCGGACTGGACGTCACGGGGAAGGCCGTTTTCCCGCCGATGGGCGAATTCTCGCAGAATCTCATTCGGGAAAAGCTCGGCCTTGACGTGCCTTCCGTACGGACGCTCGAAGCCGATATCCCGATGCGGCCGCCGGTCATGTGCGCCGGATGCCCGCACCGCGGCCTGTTTTACGCGCTCGTAAAAAACAAGGCCAACGTCATGGGCGACATCGGCTGCTACACGCTCGGCGCGACGGCGCCCCTCAATGCGATGGATTCCACCATATGCATGGGCGCGTCCGTGTCCGGCCTGCACGGCTTCAACAAAGCGCAGGGCGCTGAAGGCGAAAAGAAATCCGTCGCCGTCATCGGAGACTCGACATTCATGCACTCTGGCGTGACGGGTCTTATCAACATCGCTTATAACGGCTCGGCCTCGACGGTGATCGTTTTGGACAACTCGATCACCGGCATGACAGGCCATCAGCAAAACCCGACGACCGGCCTCAATATCAAAGGCGAGCCAGCGGGGAAGATCGACCTCGAATCGCTGTGTAAGTCCATCGGCATAAGAAGGGTGCGCGTCGTAGACCCGTACGACCTCAAAGAATGCCAGACGGCGGTGAAGGAAGAGCTGGCGGCCGGGGAACCGTCCGTTATAATCTCAAGGCGGCCGTGCGCGCTCCTCAAGACCGTCAAGCCGAAGCCGCCGCTTAAAGTGGATCCGGATACGTGCGTGGGCTGCCGCTCCTGTATGAAGATCGGATGCCCGGCGCTCAGCTTCAAAGACGGAAAAGCCATGGTCGACCAGACGCTGTGCGTCGGCTGCGGCGTGTGTACGCAGCTGTGCGCGTTCAACGCGTTTTCCGAGACGGCGAAGGAGGTCTGAAGCATGAAAACACAGAACATCATGATCGTCGGCGTCGGCGGGCAGGGTTCGCTTCTCGCCAGCAAGCTGCTGGGACGCCTTCTTTTAAACGCGGGCTATGACGTCAAGGTTTCGGAGGTCCACGGCATGAGCCAGCGGGGCGGCTCCGTCGTCACATATGTACGCTACGGCGACAAGGTCAGCTCGCCCGTAGTCGATACCGGAGAGGCCGACTACATTATATCCTTTGAAATTCTGGAAGCCGCCAGGTGGCTTGGGTATTTAAGCCCCAAAGGCCGCATCATCACCAACACGCAGCAGATCGAACCGATGCCCGTTATTACGGGCGCGGCCGCGTATCCCGGAAAGCTTGTGGAAAAAATGAAAGAGACCGGCGCGGATGTCGACGCGTTCGACGCGCTGACGCTCGCGGAGCAGGCGGGCTCGTCCAAGGCCGTGAATATCGTCCTGATGGGACGCCTGTCCAAATATTTTGAGCTTCCCGGAGAGGCCTGGCAGAAGGCGCTCGAGGAAAGCGTTCCGCCGAAATTTTTAGAGCTCAACAAAAAGGCGTTTGAGCTCGGAAGAAATGTATGATTAACCGCAGAACAAACCCGGTTGATCGAGGCGAAAATAAGATTTATGAAATTTAAAACGACCGTATGAAAGGAAGGGGTTTTCATTGCATAAGTACTTCCAGCCGGAGATCGAATGCGCATCGCCGGACGTTATTAAATTGCTGCAGGACGAACGGCTTGTCGATACGGTGAACCGCCTGTATTCCAATGTGCCTTATTATAAAAAACTGATGGATGAAAAAGGCGTGGGGCCGGGAGACTTCAAGTCGCGGGACGACCTGCACAAGCTCCCGTTCATAACTAAAGCGGACCTGCGCGACGCTTACCCGTACGGGCTTCTGGCCGCGCCGCTGTCCGAGTGCGTACGCATCCACTCCACAAGCGGAACGACGGGCAAGCGCGTCGTGGCGTTTTATACGCAGGACGACTTAGACCTCTGGGACGACTGCTGCGCGCGCGCCGTCGTGGCGGCCGGCGGCACGAAGGACGACGTCGTCCATGTCGGCTACGGCTACGGTCTTTTTACGGGCGGCATGGGCCTCAACGGCGGCGCGCACAAGGTGGGCTGCCTGACGCTGCCGATGTCCTCCGGCAACACCGAGCGGCAGCTCCAGTTCATGTGCGATCTGGGGTCGACGATCCTGTGCTGTACGCCGTCGTACGCGGAATATCTGGCTGAGACGATCGGGGAGACAGGCCTTAAGGACAAGATACGCCTGAAGGCCGGCATCTTCGGCGCGGAGCCCTGGAGCCATGAGATGCGCCTGCGGCTTGAAGAAAATCTCGGCATAAAAGCCTACGATATCTACGGACTGACCGAGATCATCGGGCCGGGCGTCTCGTTCGAGTGCTCAGACCAGTCGGGCATGCACATCAATGAGGATCATTTCATCGCCGAGATCATCAATCCGGAAACAGGGGAAGTCCTGCCGGACGGCGAGAAGGGCGAGCTCGTATTTTCCTGCATCACGAAGCAGGCGTTCCCGCTGCTTCGGTACCGTACGCGCGATATCTGCGTTTTGACGCGCGGTAAATGCGCCTGCGGACGGACGCTCGTCAAGATGGCGAAGCCCATGGGGCGCAGCGACGACATGCTCATCATCCGGGGCGTCAACGTTTTCCCGTCGCAGATCGAGACGGTGCTGTTGGGCTACGGCCTGTCGGCCAACTACCAGATCATCGTCGACCGGGTAAACCATACCGATACGCTCGAGGTCTGCGTGGAGATGAACCCCGAGATGTTTTCCGATACGGTCAAGCAGATCGAGAACCGGGAGAGCGAAATCATGAACAAGCTCAAATCCATGCTCGGCATTACGGCGAAGGTCACGCTTAAAGCGCCCAAAAGTATGGCGCGCAGCGAAGGCAAGGCCGTTCGCGTCATCGACAAACGCAAGATATAAATAGTGAAATGCTTACTAAACCGACTGTCGGCGCCTGAGCGGATTATTTTCCGCCATTTCGCCCAGAAAGCCTCGTTAATACACAAAGTATTGCCTGCGTTTTCTGAACGAACTAACGAAAAATCCTCTCGCTCAGTCATCCAACGCGATTGAGTAAGCATCTCACCTGGCAGCACCTCGCAAAATATTCAGCAGTAAGCATCTCACCTAGCAGCACCTCGCAAAATATTCAGCAGTAAGCATCTCACATGACAGCACCTTATAAAATCATTAGCAATAAGCATCTCACCGAGTAATCGCTGATGAAAATACAGTAAACTTATTTTGGATCGGAGGAATAGTAATGACGGTTGATCAGATATCCGTTTTTGTGGAAAACAAACCCGGCAAGCTGGTCGAAGTGATCGAAACGCTCGGAACAAACGGCGTCGACCTGCGTGCGATGTCCATAGCCGACACATCCGACTTCGGCATATTGAGGCTCATTGTCGACAAACCCGATCTGGCGCTCGACGTTCTGGGTAAGGGAGAATACATAACGAGCGTAAACAAAGTTATCGCGGTGTCCATTTCGGATACGCCCGGCAGCCTTGCAAAGGTGCTTCGGATTCTGTCCGACGCGAACATCAGTATCGAGTACGTTTACGCGTTTATCGCGCACGCGGAGGGCACGGCCTACGTGATCATACGTGTGGAGGAAAATGAGCGCGCAATCGACGTCATGAAGGAAAAAGGCGTCAGGCTTGCATCTGAAAAGGAATTATTCGATAATTAGACAAGCGGTCAAACGAAAGGCCCGGCGCAAAAATATGCGCCGGGCCTTGTGTATTCAAGGCTTTTTCGGAGCGCGCGCACCGACGCCTGGAAAAGATGACGCAATTTATAAATTTGCACTTGAAACCCGGCGGTATTTCAAATATAATGGTTGCGAAAAAATGATGCCCGTATCAGGGCGCTTTTAAACTGGTTGAAATTAAGGAGTATATACCATGAAGGGTTTATCAAAAATCGCTTCTCAGGTGAAGGGTTCCACGACGCTGGCCGTGAGCGCGATGGCAAAGCAGATGAAGGCTGAGGGGCTCGATATCGTCGGGTTCGGAACGGGCGAGCCGGATTTCGATACGCCGGAGGCTATAAAAGAAGCCGCGATCAAGGCAATTCGCGACGGACAGACAAAATACACGCCGGCAGCCGGGCTTGTTTCGCTGCGGGAAGCGGCGGCGGAGCGTATAAACGCCGACTGCGGTTTTTCATATACGTACGATCAGATCGTTGTTGCAAGCGGCGCTAAGCATAACGTCTATGCGGCGCTCAGGGCGCTTTTAGATCCGGGGGACGAGGCGATCGTGCCCGCGCCGTACTGGGTGACGTATCCCGAGGCCGTGAAAATGGCCGGCGGCGTACCGGTTTTCATCGAAGCCAGGGAAGAAGCGGGCTTTAAGATCACGCCGGAGCAGCTGGAGGCGGCCGTTACCGACAAGACAAAACTGATCATTTTAAATAACCCCTCCAATCCGACGGGGATGCTGTACAGCGAAAGCGAGCTGCGGGCGCTGTGCCGGGTATGCGTAAAGCACGACCTGTATATCATATCCGACGAGATATATTACCGCCTTGTCTATGACAACAAGAAATTTACAAGCATAGCGTCGCTCGGCGGCGACATTATGGAGCGCACGATCCTTATTAACGGCGTTTCGAAATCGTATGCCATGACGGGCTGGCGCATCGGTTTTTCGGCTTCGAGCAAGGAGATCGCCAAGGTTTTGGCCAATTATCTCAGCCACTCCACGAGCGCACCGGCGACGATGGCGCAGATTGCCGCAGTCGAGGCGCTCAGGGGGCCGCAGGAAACGGTGGACGCGATGCGCGACGTGTTTGAGAAGCGGCGCGACTACATCGTCGAGCGGATCAATAAAATGGACGGCGTCAGCTGCATCAAGCCGGACGGCGCGTTTTACGTTATGCTGAACATCTCCGAGTTCAAAGGGAAAACGCTCGGCGGACGCGTCATCGGCGACGGGGACGATTTCTCCATGGCGTTTTTGGAAAAGGGCCATGTGGCGGCCGTATCCTGCACCGGTTTCGGGGCGCCCGATTTCCTCCGGCTGACATACGCCGCGTCTATGGAAAGCATTGAAAAGGGAATGGACCGGCTGGAAAAATTCCTGAAAGGCTAGAATAAACAGGCAGATTAATATATAATAAGGCTGTCCTTATTCAGAGACGGCCTTGTTGATTTAGGCGAACTGAAAAGGCATCCCTCAGGGGGAAGCTGTCGAGTGCCGTGAGACGGATGAGGGTAAAAGTCCGACGCACGGCAGACCCTCATCCGGCGCTGCGCGCCACCTTCCCCAAGGGGAAGGCTTTGAGCAGCGCGAAAGAATATCGACCACCATTGAAAGGAACATGAATTATGCCGACTGATATGTATGTGAGCCCGCTTTCCACCCGATACGCGAGCGATGAGATGCTCCATCTGTTTTCATCCGACAAGAAGTTTTCAACATGGCGGCGGCTGTGGCTGGCGCTCGCGCGCGCCGAGCAGGCGCTGGGCCTGGGCATCACAGACGCGCAGCTGGACGAGATGAAAGCGCATTTGGACGATATCGATTACGCGTACGCGGCGCAGAAGGAAAAGGAGCTCCGGCATGATGTCATGGCGCATGTGCACGCGTTCGGAAAGGTCTGCCCGAAGGCGTTCCCGATCATACATCTGGGCGCGACAAGCTGTTACGTCGGAGACAATACGGATATCATCCTCATGCGCGAGGGGCTTGAGATATTAAGGAAAAAGCTGCTTGGCGCGATGGCCCGGCTCGCGGATTTCGCCGAGGAATACAAGGCGCTGCCGACGCTCGGCTTCACGCACTTCCAGCCGGCGCAGCTGACGACCGTGGGCAAGCGCGCGTCGCTGTGGCTCAACGACCTGCTGCTGGATTTGGGCGAGGTCGAGTACCGCATAAAAGATTTAAAGCTGCTCGGCTCGAAGGGTACGACCGGCACGCAGGCGAGCTTCCTGGAGCTGTTTGACGGCGACCATGAAAAAGTAGTTGAGCTCGACGCGCTGATTGCCCGGGAAATGGGCTTTGACGACGTCGTGCCGGTGTCCGGCCAGACGTATTCTAGAAAGACGGACGATTTTGTGCTCTCGTGCCTGTCCGGTATCGCGCAGAGCGCCGGGAAATTCGCG
Source organism: uncultured Sporobacter sp. (assembly GCA_963663605.2). GTDB lineage: Bacteria > Bacillota > Clostridia > Oscillospirales > Oscillospiraceae > Sporobacter. The sequence goes on along the minus strand of CAXXVF010000002.1, from coordinate 708,475 downwards.
ACCGATATGCGCCTGCTGTCACACCTCAAGGAATGCGAGGAGCCGTTCGAAGCATCTCAGGTCGGGTCGTCCGCGATGCCGTACAAGAGGAATCCCATGCGGTGCGAACGGATCTGCAGCCTTGCGCGGTACGTCATAGCCGACAGCCTGAATACGGCGATGACCGCCTCGAGCCAGTGGTTCGAGCGTACGCTCGACGACAGCGCCAACAAACGCATATCCATACCGGAAGCGTTTTTAGCCGTCGACGCGATCTTGAATATTTATATCAACGTGGCGTCCGGCATCAAAGTCTATCCGAAGGTGATCGGGAAACGCATCAATGAAGAGCTGCCGTTTATGGCAACGGAAAACATTCTCATGAAAGCCGTCAAGGCCGGCGGAAACCGCCAGGAGCTGCATGAGGCGATCCGGGTGCATTCCGTGGCGGCGGGCAACGCCGTCAAGTCCGAGGGGAAGCCGAACGATCTGATCGCGCGCATCGCGGGCGATCCGCAGTTCAACCTTTCTGAAAAGGAGCTTTTATCGGAGCTTGAGCCGTCGAAATACATCGGGCGGGCGCCCGAGCAGGTGACGGAGTTTATAACGGATCATATAAAGCCCCGGCTGGAGCAGCTGCAGGGTGAAAATGACGCCGCCGCGCCCGAACTGAAGGTCTGAAGAACAGCCGGTAAAAAAGGTGCCGGGGCAGCGGGTGAAATGTCGCTTTTAAGCGCTTAAAACGCTTGACGCTGTTAAAATTATGCTGTATGATTTATAGGAACTGCCGTAAAAATAATATATTGCAGGAAAGGGGATATTAAAATGACTTTTAATATCAAGATAACGTCGTCTGAAGACGCTCAGAAGCTCAACAAGATTGCGGAACAATACCCCTTTGAAATCTGGGTACACGGAAAAACCGGATATGCCGATGCAAAATCCCTGCTTGGTCTTATGCTGTGCACGATCGAGACGGATCTGAAGCTGGTCATTGATGATGAGAACGATACTAAAAAGTTTGAAAAGGATATCGAGAAATTCCTTGTATAATAAAAGCATTAAAACGGCTGCGGAATCATTTTCCGCAGCCGTTTTTTATATCGCATTTGCCGTTTTATTTTTTGCCGTTTATATAGTCCGTGATGGCTTTGGCGGCCGTCTTGCCCGCGCCCATGGCCAGTATGACGGTGGCCGCGCCCGTTACGACGTCGCCGCCCGCCCAGACGCCTTCGCGCGTCGTAAGGCCGCAGTCGTCGGCGACGAGGCAGCCCCACTTGTTTGCTTCAAGGCCCTGCGTCGTGGAACGTATCAGGGGGTTCGGGCTCGTCCCGACGGCGATGACGACCGTGTCCACGTCGATGGTGAAATTGGAGCCTTCAACGGGTACGGGACGCCGGCGTCCGGAAGCGTCGGGCTCGCCGAGTTCCATGCGGATGCATTCGATGGCTTTGACGCGGCTGTTTTCGTCGCCGATGATCTTAACGGGATTGTTCTGGAGCTTGAATTCGATGCCTTCCTCGACGGCGTGGTGGACTTCCTCGGCCCGCGCCGGGAGCTCTGTCATGGAGCGGCGGTATATGATATAGACTTTTTCCGCGCCCATGCGCTGCGCGCAGCGGGCGGCGTCCATAGCGACGTTGCCGCCGCCGACGACGGCCACGCACCGGCTTTTAACGGCCGGAGTGTCGTATTCGACAAGATAAGATTTCATCAGGTTGATGCGCGTTAAATATTCGTTGGCCGAATACACGCCGAGGAGCGATTCGCCCCCGATGCCGAGGAACTGCGGCAGGCCCGCGCCGCTGCCGATGAAAACGGCCTCGAAGCCGTCCTCGAACAGCTCGTCCACCGTGATTGTTCGGCCGACGACGACGTCTTTACGGATGGTGATGCCCATTTCCTCAAGCCTGTCGATCTCTTTTTTGACGATGGCTTTGGGTAGGCGGAATTCCGGTATGCCGTAGATCAGGACGCCGCCGGCGGCATGCAGGGATTCATAGACCGTCACGTCAAAGCCGGACATTGCAAGATCGCCCGCGCACGTAAGTCCGGCGGGGCCGGAGCCGACGACGGCTACCCTGTGGCCGTTTTGCGCGGGGACAGCCGTTTTTTCGCCGGAGTCGTGCGCCATGTGCCAGTCGGCGACAAAGCGCTCGAGACGCCCGATACCGACGGGCTCGCCTTTGATGCCGCGCACGCAGAGCGCCTCGCACTGCGTTTCCTGCGGGCATACGCGGCCGCAGACGGCCGGGAGGCTGTTGGTCGACGTATTGATCTTATAGGCTTCTTCATAATCGCCTTCGGCAATCTTTTTGATGAATTCGGGGATACGGACATTGACCGGGCAGCCGGCTACGCACGGCTGGTTTTTACAGCCCAGGCAGCGCGCGGCTTCGTTTTTTGCCTGCTGCTCGCTGTAGCCGAGCGCGACTTCCTGGAAGTTTTTATTCCGGATCAGCGGTTCCTGTTCGGGCATCGGCGTTTTGTTCTTATCCATATTAGCCATCGCTGCGTACACCTCCTGTAAGACGGCATACGTGATTGCGGTCGTGTTCCTCCTGCTCCTTATACATGCCGTTTCGTTTGATGAGCTCGTCGAAATCGACCTTGTAGCCGTCAAAGTCCGGGCCTTCAACGCAGGCAAAGCGCATCACGCCGTCGACGGTGACGCGGCAGCAGCCGCACATGCCCGTGCCGTCGATCATGATCGGGTTCATGCTGACGATGGTGGGCACTTCAAAAGGCCTGGCTGTTTCAACGATGAGCTTCATCATAATGATCGGGCCTATGGCGATGACCATGTCGTAATCTTTACCTGTTTCGAGCAGGGTTTTAAGCTTCGTGGTCGTGAAGCCTTTTTCCCCGGCCGTACCGTCGTCCGTCATGAGATAGTAATTTTGGCTGACCGCGCGCATTTCGTCTTCAAGGATGATGATGTCCCTGCTGCGGAAGCCGGCGATGACGTCGACCTCGGCGCCCATATTATAAAGCGCTTTGGCGGCAGGGTAGGCGATGGCGCATCCGACGCCGCCGCCGACGATAGCGGCTTTTTTGATGCCGTCAAGATGCGTCGGGATGCCGAGAGGACCGACGAAATCAAAGATGCTGTCGCCTTCCTCAAGCTGGCCGAGCATCATGGTGGAGCGGCCGACGAGCTGAAATATGATCGTGACCGTCCCGCGTGCGGGATCCGTATCCGAGATGGTGAGCGGCACCCGCTCGCCGAACTCATCGACTCTAAATATAATGAATTGCCCGGCAAGGGCTTTCCTGGCGATGTCCGGCGCTTCGATTTCCATAAGGGTGACCGTGTCGTTCAAATGCTTTTTCGTGACAATACGAAACATTAACCAACTTACCTCCTGATAAAGATAAAAAACCTCTGCTAAGAAGTATAGCAGAGGTTTATCCGTGAATCCAGAATTTTATAATTATTTTTGATTTTCTTTTTCTGTTTTTGTATTCTCAATCTCTTTTTTAAGTGCAATATCGACTTTTTCCGTAAAATCCAGCTTATCGTACAGGTCGGGACGCCGTGCCCGCGTACGTATAAACGACTGTTTGCGGCGCCAGCGCTTTATGAGAGCATGATTGCCGGATAAAAGCACCTCCGGCACGCGGCGGTCTTCCCAGATCTCGGGGCGCGTATACTGCGGATGCTCCAGAAGTCCGTCCCAATGGCTTTCGTCCTCGTAGCACTCCGAGTCCGGCAAAACGCCGGGGACGAGCCGGCAAACGGCGTCGGCAACGGCCATGGCGGGGATTTCGCCGCCCGTCATAACGAAGTCGCCGATAGATATCTCCTCGTCAACGCAGGCTTCGATGAAGCGCTCGTCTATGCCCTCGTACCGGCCGCAGACGATGATAAGGCGGCTGTAGCCGTCTTTGAGGCGTACGGCGTCCGCCTGCGTGAAAACACGCCCGGCGGGCGTCATGCAGATCGTATGCACGCGTTCGCCGGCCTCGCTGCAGATATGGCGCCAGCAGTCAAAAAGCGGCTGCGCGAGCATGACGCAGCCGCGTCCGCCGCCGTACGGATAGTCGTCCACCTGTTTTTGCTTATTAAGCGTATAATCCCGTATCTGGTGGCATTCGATACGGATATAGCCGCGGTCCTGGCCGCGTCCGAGAATGCTCTCGGACAATATGTCCCCGACGGTTTCGGGGAAGAGCGTCATGATGTCGATCCTCATTACATGCCCTCAATCAGATTGAAACGGACGCAGCCCGCGCCGATATCGATCTTTTTTACGAATTCGTCGACGGCCGGCACGAGGATCTCGCGCGCGCCGCCGATCACATAAATATTATTCGGCGTAAGCGGCAGGATGTCTTTAATGACGCCGAGGCGTTCGCCGGTATTGTCGTCAACAGCTTCAAGGCCGATCAGATCGGCAATGAAATGACGCCCTTCGGGGAGCGCTGCGTCGTTTCGGTCTATATACACCTTTTTACCCCGGAAAGCTTCGGCGTCTTCCAGACGCTCTGCGCCTTCAAACTGCGCGATAACAGCGCTTTTATGAACGCGCGCGGCGAGTACTCTGACCGCCGCGCCGTCGATATAAAAAGTCTTGAAGCGGCGCAGGAAGTCAGGCGAATCGGCCCAGGGCTCTATCCTGACTTCGCCGCGAATGCCGTGCGGGGCAGTGATCCTGCCGGCCTCGAGTAACGAACTGTTCATGGACATGAACTAGTCGACGATGTCGACGCTGATGCGCTTGCCCTGCCGCTGGGCAACGCTGCGCATAAGTTTGCGGATCTCGTTTGCGACCCGGCCCTGACGTCCGATGACCTTGCCCATATCGCTTTGCGCGACATGAAGCTCGAAGACCGTTTCGTTTTTGGTTTCACGCTCCGTGACCGTGACTTCATCGGGGTTATCGACAAGATTTTGTGCGATATACAGCAGCAAATCCTTCATAACATCATCCCCAATTATATAGCGCCGGACTTTTTAAGAAGCGCCTTGACGGTGTCCGTGGGCTGTGCGCCGTTTTTGAGCCAGTACTGTGCGCGCTCCGTATTGACGTTGAGCGTCGACGGCTGGGTCAGGGGGTCGTATGTGCCGATCTCTTCGATGCACCGGCCGTCACGCGGGGAGAGGGAGTCGGCGACGACGATCCGGTAATAGGGATTTTTCTTGGCGCCCATTCTGCGCAGTCTGATTTTAACCATTGTTTATGCCTCCGTATTTAAAATAAAAATAATCTATAGCAATACCGTAATCCGGTAATAGCCGCGTTTTTACTATCAGGCGTTTAGAAGCCGAACAGGCCTTTTTTGCCTTTCATTTTTTTGCCGCCGAACATAGCCGGCATATTTCCTTTTGCCATCTGCTTCGTCATCGAACGCATCATTTCAAATTGCTTGAGAAGGCGGTTGATGTCCACGACCTGCGTGCCGCTGCCGGCTGCGATGCGTTTTTTCCGGCTGGAATTGAGGATCGACGGGTTTTCGCGTTCCTGTTTCGTCATGGACAGGATGATGGCCTCGGTCCTGCCGATCGTCCGCTCGTCCACCTGCGCGCCGGCCAGCGCCTTGGCGTCGACGCCCGGAAGCATGCCCGCGATATCCGACAGGCTTCCCATGGATTTAACCTGCGTCAGCTGGTCGTAGTAATCCGTCAGCGTGAAACGGTTTTTAGCCAGCTTTTCAGCAAGTTCCGCGGCCTTTTTTTCGTCGATGCTCTGCTCGGCTTTTTCAATGAGCGTCAAAACGTCGCCCATGCCGAGTATCCGCGATGCCATTCGGTCGGGGTGGAAGGGTTCGATTTGATCGAGTTTCTCGCCGATGCCGGCGAATTTGACGGGTTTGCCGGTGACGGCCCGGACCGAAAGCGCCGCGCCGCCTCTGGCGTCGCCGTCGAGCTTCGTCAGTATGATGCCGTCAATCCCGAGCGCGTCGTTGAAGGCGGTGGCCGCGTTGACGGCGTCCTGGCCGGTCATGGCGTCAACGACGAGCAGGATTTCCGTCGGTTTTACGGCAGATTTTATATTTTTGAGCTCGTCCATGAGCGCTTCGTCAATATGCAGTCGTCCGGCCGTGTCCAAAAAGACGACGTCGTTGCCGTGCTTCACGGCGTGGGCAACTGCGGCTTTGGCGATATCTACGGGATCGGACGTGCCCATCTGGAAAACGGGGATATCGACCTGTTTGCCGACCGTCTCAAGCTGCTGGATGGCGGCGGGACGGTAGATGTCGCAGGCGACTAAAAGCGGCCGCTTGCTCTGGTTTTTGCGTACCCAGGCCGCCAGCTTCGCGCCGTTGGTCGTTTTGCCGGAGCCCTGAAGGCCGACGAGCATGACGACGGTGGGGGGCTTGGACGCGATCGTCAGCTTGGCGCTCTGGCTGCCCATAAGATTCGTGAGTTCTTCGTTGACGATCTTGACGACCATCTGCGCCGGCGTCAGGCTTTCCAGAACGTCTTTGCCGACAGCCCGCGCGCTGACGGCGGCGATAAAGTCCTTGGCGACTTTATAGCTGACGTCTGCTTCCAAAAGCGCCATGCGCACCTCGCGCATCGCTTCTTTTATATCGGCTTCGTGCAGGCGGCCTTTGCCGCGGAGCTTTTTAAAAGCTGCGTTAAGTTTTTCGGATAAGTTCTCAAATGCCATAGCGTTCTCCTAAACTTTCAGCGCGTTGAGCAGGGTGATCAGCTTTGACGCGAGTGCCGCGTCTTCATTTGTGCCGGAACGGTTTTTTATGGTTTCGGCAAGCCGGACAGCCTCGGACAGCCCGGCCTGAAGCTCGACAAAACGGTTTATAAGGCCCGTTTTCCGCTCCGTCTCCAATAACGTGGCTTCAGCGCGGGTAATAATATCGTAAACGCCCTGGCGCGTGATGCCGACATTTTCGGCAATCTCGGAAAGCGTCAGGTCCTCGTTGTAATAAAGGTCGTAATATTCCCGCTGCTTGTCTGTGAGAAGGTCGCCGTAAAAATCAAACAGCATCGTTTTCTGCAGCGTTTTTTCCGCCACGGGATCGCCTCCGTGTTAAGCAATAATACTTTACATGCATAGTGTACAGGATGCTTTAGAAATTGTCAAGCGAAAAAAGGGGGTTTTAGACGAGCGATACTGCGGTTATGAGCGCGGGTATGCGTGAATAGATTTAAAAAGAACGCTTTCCATTGAGAAGGGAGAATAAAAAATGCAGTGCAGGCTTGTTGATCTCCGGTGCAAGGAGGTTATCGACATACACAACGGGTTTCGGCTGGGATTCGTGTCGGACGTTCTATTGGACGTCGTGACCGGGTGCCTCGTCGCGATTATTGTACCGGGGCCGTGCCGTTTTCTGGGGTTATTTTGGCATGAAGACGACTATGTCATCCCGTGGGAGTGCATCCGGCGCATCGGCGACGACATTATCCTCGTCGACGTGGAAGGGGATTACAGGCGTGAAAAGCGCCGGCGTGGGGGATGGATGTAATGGGGCGGCAAATAAAAGCTCGGCGTAAAGAAAAAAGCATGGAATCTGGGCAGCTGCGGATGGCAACACCCGTGTTTTGACTTGTTCGGATTGAGCGCTGCAGCTGTAACAAAAAGCGATGCTCTGTTTCTGATTTGGAAATATAGCGCGTTTAACTGGAATTGAATGCTCCCGGCCGTTTTGTTATGATTCAAACAGTAATAAAATGACATGCTGTGTCCATGTCCTGACAAACGGGAGGAATTCCATGTATACATTCAGACCTATTACGGAACGCGTAGGCAAAATGCGTGAAAAATACCGTGAGACGCAACCGGAGATCTGTACGGCGCGCTACCGGCTGATAACGGAGTTTTATATGCAGAATCCGGAGATCACTGGTATCCTCAAACGCGCGAAGAATTTCAGGAACATCTGCGAGCACATACCCGTGCGCATCGACGACGGCGAGGTGATCGTCGGCGCGCAGTCCGGGAAGTACCGTGCCGCGGCGATTTATCCGGAAAACGGCATCGACTGGCTTCTACCGGAGGCGGAGAGCTGGCTTATCTCAACGCGTAAGCTTGACCCGTACATATTATCCGAGGAGGACAGGACGTATATACTTGAAACGGGCGGCTTTTGGACAAAGGAGAACATGAGCGCCAAATTTTCAGCATATATTCCCGATGCCTACCGTGCGCATGCTGGAAGCGGCACGACGACGTTTGGCTTGATTGGCTGCGGGCCCGGACCTGTCGGCCATTTCTGTACCGGGTATCAGACTGCCATGGACAAGGGCTTTGGCGCGATCAAAGCCGAAGCGGACGAAAAGGTCGCACGGATGGAGGCGGAGGGGATGCGGGACGGCGCGGCCGACCCGTACAACTTCTACCGCGCCGTCTCCATCGTATGCGACGGGATGATCCTGCTGACGAAGCGCTATGCGAAGCTCGCGGAGGAAAAACTCGCCGCGGAGACCGGTGCGGCGCGCCGAAAAGAGCTTGAGATGATGGTTGACACCCTCAATTGGACGGTGGAGAAGCCCTGCCGTAATTTCATCGACGCCGTGCAGTGCCTTTTTATGTATCAGACCTGTCTCGACCTCGATGCCAACATGCACGGCATCAGTATGGGGCGCGTCGACCAGTACCTCGGCCGATACTACGAAGCGGATGCCGCGGACGGGCGGATCACGCCTGAATACGCACAGGAGATCATGGATTTGTTTTACCTAAAGATCGCCGAGATGAACAGGCCGTGGAGCGCAAAGGCGACAGAGGCCGCTCCGGGCTATACGAGCGGGCAGCTCATGACGCTTGGAGGCGTCAAGAAAGACGGGACGGATGCGACCAATCCCGTCACCTTCATGATGCTCCAATCGGCCGGAAGACTTCTGCTGCACTCCCCGCCGCAGGCGCTGCGTATCCATAGAAGCACGCCGCTGGAGCTGTGGGAGGCCGCCATCGAGACAACGAAGATCGCAGGCGGAGTGCCGTCCTTTGAAAATGACGACATCATAATTCCTGCGCTGATGGACCGCGGCCTGCCGCTGGAGAGCGCGCGCAATTACTGCCTCATCGGATGCGTCGAGCCCGCCGGCTGCGGCGACGAGTGGCCCGCCTGCGGCGGCAACGGCACCGAGACGTACTGGAATATGGCAAATGCGCTGCTCATTGCCATCAACAACGGATACAATCCGATGCCGATGGACGGCTGGCATGGAGAGGAGGACGCCGCCAATTACGGACAGGTCGGCCCTGCGACGGGATATCTGTATGAGATGACGTCGTTCGACGATGTGCTCGAGGCGTTTAAACGGCAGGTCGAATATTTTGTCCGGTGGCACGTTACGTGCACAAACCTGTTCGAATACGTCGCGCGGGAATATCTGCCGCTGCCCGTCGTATCGGCGACGATGGACGGCTGCATGGAAAAGGGCATGGACGTCATGTGCGGCGGCGCAAGGTATAATTCGACTGGGATCGCAGGCGTCGGAATCGGGAATGTGGGCGATAGCCTACAGATGATCAAGCATCTTGTGTTTGATACAAAGAAATGCACGGGGCGCGAGCTTTTCGACGCGCTGAAGGCAGACTGGGCGGGCTACGAAGAACTGCACCGTTATATTCTGAACGAAGCGCCGCACTACGGCAACGGCATAAAGCAGGCCGACGAATGGGCAGGCTGGGCGGCCGCCGTGTTCGCCGATGCCGTTAACGCCTGTACCGGCCCGAGGGGGCGCTACAGCGCGGGCTTGTATCCCGTGACAAGCCATATCGGCTTTGGAAAGATGACGGGCGCGACGCCGGACGGCCGGCACGCGCACGAGCCGCTTTCAGACGGGATCTCGCCCGTTCAGCAGATGGACAAAAACGGACCGACGGCTGTGCTTGTGTCCGTGGCGAATATTAACCAGCGCAAGTACCCGAACGGCACGCTTCTGAACATGAAGTTCCACCCCAGCTCGATGCAGGGCGCGGACGGCGTGACAAAGCTGTCAAGCCTCTTAAAAACGTACTTTGATATGGGCGGTATGGAGGTGCAGATCAACGTCGTCGGGGCCTCAACCATGAAAGACGCGCAGAAAAAGCCCGAGGACTACAAGAATCTGGTCGTCCGCGTCGCGGGCTTTTCGGCGTATTTCATCGAGCTGCACCAGGAGGCGCAGGAGGATCTGATCCGCAGGACGGAGCTGATGGTGTAAAGCGGTTGCTTAACGAAAAAGAGGGCGCACCCAGATTGCATGGGTGCGCCCTCGCTGTTTTCCTTGCGGTCAGTTATATGGGATCGGTTTGACGTCGAACTGCGTTCCGTTGTATTCATAATCAAACAGGTTGGTGCCCGTGTAGTTATCCACAAACTCCAGATATTCCTGATATATGTCTTGTGTCAGCATAGCGCCGGGAACGACGACCTCGGCGTATTGTGTGCCGGGTTTGATGTATTCGGGCCAGAGCGTCTCAGGCGTGGCTTCGCCGTCTATCAGGGTGATAAGTCCACAGGCCATACCTTCCGTGTAGAGCATCTGCGCCGAGAAAATCGAGGCTTTCCAGCAGCTTGAATTGCCGTAGTCCCACTCGGAAATCAGCGTTGTACCACCAACTGTAATGACAAGCGTGCAGTCCTGTTTGTTGAGCGACTCCGCGCCTCGCGCGGCGCCCTGTCCGAAGTCATCCACGCTGCCCGCGACGAGCCAGTATTCGATCTCAGGATTTGCGACCATGATTGTGCTCGTAAGCGTCGAGGCGGTAGCCGCGTCCAACGTGCCGGCAACGGCTGCGTCGCCCGTGAAGTAGTTGGTATCGGCAATATCCGGGAAAAGCTCTCTGAACTGTGCTTCAGCGCCGATTGCACGGCTGTGGATCTCGGCTACCGGTGTGAAGTCTAGCATGATAAAGCCAAGTTTGGAGGTGTCGATGTCGCCCCATTCAACTGTTGCTTCCTCAGCGAGCCAGGTGACCATATCCCTGCCGAACTGTTCGCTGTCGAGCGTTACAGAAGGATGCGCGAGACTGCCGTCTTCGTACCGCGTGGTAGTCATGGCAGGCATCCAGATTAGTTCGAGTTCGTTACACACATCAATCAGGCGGCTGGAGAGGGCTGTGTCTGAATCAAGCAGATAGCCGTCTATGCCCTGAGACGCGTAGACTTCTAGGGTGTTTATATATGCGTCGGTGTCGTTATTGGCGGAATAATAGGTATAATCGTAATTCAGACGCGTGCCCCAAAGATCAAACGCGTCGCTGAAATTCTGAGTGATGATACTGTTGGCAATCGTCATATAAACGATCTTGTAGGGATCTCTGGAGAAGTAATCCTTGCTTGAATCGTAAAAGACAGTGCTGATGCCGTCGGTTATTACGGCATCGGGTGCGTCCGTGCTGTCATCAGGGGATGGTACGGCACTGGTTTCGCCGACCGGTTCACCGGAGCTGCTTGCTTCGGGAGCTGTTGATTCGGTACCGTCTCCACCGCAGGCGGCAATCGAAAAGAGCATAAGCAAAGCTAGAATTACCGCAGATATTTTTTTCATTGATTTTCCTCCTTTAATCTGTATGCCTTAACTGTCTACATGCGCAAAAAAACTGTAGCATATCAGATTAACCGATTCAATTCAAAAGTTGCGCACTATATTTCCGTATCGGCAAGAAAGTGTTAAGGTTGAAAATGTCGGCGGCGTATCCTGTCCGTATAAAGCATCGGGAAATAAAAATACAACCTGTGGTTATACCGCAGGCTGCAGTTATATTGCTTCTAAAGGCTACTTGTCCCGGTTAAGTTCTTCGAAGCAGCTCAGAAAATTCTCGACCTTTTCCGTTTTCAGCATTTTTTTATAAAACAGAACAGATTTGGCAGGCATATGTATCCGCTGAAAACGACGGAAGCGCATGCCGACGTAATTGACGCCGGTGATCGCGCCTTCAACTTTCAACATGACCGGCGAAACAAACTGGCCGGACGCGATCATTTCACAAACGGCCTTGTTAGGTAAACCGCCGAGTAAGACGATATTCGGCTCAAAGCCTTCGCGGCGGCATATCTGCCTGAAAATGTCCAGGCGGTTTCCGCCGAAAATCTCGGAAGAGCCCTGATTGAACGCGAAGATATAATCTTTAAAATCGCTAAAAAAGAGCTCCGACTTACAGGAAAGCGGATCCTTTTCAGAAATGCCGACGCCGAGCGACAGTTTTTCGATCGGAATAAATTCCATTGCGTCGTAATATGGGCAGCGTGAAAAAATGGGGTTGCCTGTCGGGTCATCCAGAAGAACCGACATGCCGATATCGATTTCGTCTTTTTCCATAAGTTTTAATGCCTGCGCGTCGTCCGCAGCAATCTGTCGGACGACGAATTCCGGGAACTTATGAAAAAATTGGACGACAAGAGACTCTTCATTCAAACTCCTTATCGGAGAGGGACAGGAAAAATTCAGGTATTCATGATTGATCGCGGTTTTCAGATAATCGAGCAGATGATCATAATCGTCCAGAATCCGGTAAAAATATGAGATAATCTCTGTGCCCTCCAAGGTCAGGGAAACGCGGGAACGGGCATTTCGGTTAAAAAGCCTGACGCCGATTTCTTTTTCAAGAGACAGAATTTGTTTGGATATAACGGAGGTGGAATAGCAAAGTCTCTCAGCAGCTTCAGAGAAGCTGAGATACCGGGCAACGGCCGCGGCTATGCTTAATTGTTTGAAATCCATAATGATACCTTCAGACACAATGACAAAATACAGACGGTGAGGTGCCGGCCCGGAGTATCTTAGCTTTAAAATATTAAACAACAAAAAGCGCACTAAAATACTAAAGGAATTATAGCATATTTAACAAACACAGTAAACTTGGTATAAGTAATGAGCATAGCAAATAATTGTTATCCAGTCCCGCGGTCCGACATGTGTACAAAATGCGTTTAATAACCCCGCAAATTCCAAATTACAAAGACCCTGTAATGACTTGCTTATAATAATACTTGCTTTTACAGCATGTATCTGTTAGAATATCCTTTGCTTTAAAACGCACAGCATCCCGATCTCACGCCATGTGCCGTATGCCATGCGGTTGGCGCGGGAAACGACGGAGCTGGAGGAAAAAAACAAAAAAACAGGAGGAAATTAAATGGCAGTCGTATCTATGAAACAGCTTTTGGAGGCAGGTGTGCATTTCGGGCACCAGACAAGGCGCTGGAACCCCAAAATGGCTCCTTATATTTATATGGAGCGCAACGGCATCTATATTATCGATCTCCAGAAGACCGTCAAGAAGCTCGAAGAGGCGTACAACTTTATCCGCACTTTGAGCGAGAAAGGCGAAGCGGTCCTTTTTGTCGGCACAAAAAAGCAGGCGCAGGATTCCATCCGTGAAGAAGCGGAGCGCGTGGGGCAGTTCTTTGTAAACGCCCGCTGGCTCGGCGGCATGCTGACAAACTTCAAGACGATGCGTACGCGCATCAACCGTCTGGCCCAGCTGCGCAAGATGCAGGAGGACGGCACGTTCGACATCCTGCCGAAAAAAGAAGTTATTAAGCTTACGAACGAAATAATGAAGCTTGAAAAATACCTCGGCGGCGTCAAAGACATGAAGAAGCTCCCCGCGGCACTGTTCATCATCGACCCGCGCAAGGAGCGCAACGCGATCGCCGAGGCCCGCAAACTGAAAATACCGATCGTTGCGATCGTAGACACAAACTGCGATCCCGATGAAATCGACTATGTCATCCCCGGTAACGACGACGCCATCCGCGCCATCCGGCTCATTTCCGCCACAATGGCAAACGCCGTGCAGGAAGGCCGCCAGGGCGCCGACGCCGAAACGGACGAGGAGACGGCAGGCAAACCGGAAGCGGTTGCCGCTAAACCTGCTGCACCGAAAGCAGAGCCCGCTGCTCCAAAAGCCGAGCCGGAGAAGAAGGAGGCTGAATAATTATGCCGTTTACAGCAAAAGACGTTAAAGACCTCCGTGAAATGACCGGCGTCGGAATGATGGACTGCAAGAAAGCGCTCGTAGCATCCGACGGGGACAAGGACAAGGCGATCGACTGGCTGCGCGAAAAAGGATTGGCCGCGGCACAGAAGAAAGCCGGGCGTGTCGCCGCCGAAGGCATCGCGTACGCGGATGTGTTCGATAATATCGGCGTCGTCGTCGAAGTCAACGCGGAGACGGACTTCGTTGCGCAAAACGAGAAGTTCGTGGCGTTCGTCAAGCAGGTCGCGGAAGCCGTGGCGAAAATCGCGCCCGCCGATGTGGAAACGCTGATGGACGCGAAAATGCCGGGTACGGACAAGTCTATCCGAGAGATGCAGCAGGATATGGTGCTCGTCATCGGCGAGAACATCACGATCCGCCGTTTCGTGCGTTATACCGAGGGGCTTAACGTCCCGTACGTCCACGCGGGCGGCAAGATCGGCGTCATGGTCAATATGGAAGTTTCCGCAGGACTTGAGTCCAAACCGGAAGTCGTAGAGATGGGCAAGGACATTGCGATGCAGATCGCCGCGATGCGCCCGACGTATCTCGACAAGTCGGACGTCGACCAGTCCGTCATCGACAAGGAAAAGGAAATACTCACCATTCAGGCGAAGGAAGACCCGAAGAACGCCAATAAGCCGGACAATATCATCGAGAAGATGGTCACAGGCCGAGTGAATAAGTACTATGAGGAAAACTGCCTTCTGCAGCAGGCTTTCGTAAAGGGCGACAAGATCTCCGTTGAGAAGCATGTCGCAGCAGTGGCAAAAGCCGCCGGCGGAGAGATTAAGGTCAAGACGTTCACGCGCTATGAAAAAGGCGAGGGTATCGAGAAAAAAGAGGAAAACTTCGCCGACGAGATCAACAAGCTCGTACAGTAAAACAGCCATAAAACCGAGGGCCGCTTTTAAGAAGCGGCCCTTTTCTTATAGTGATGCCCGTCCGGCGTTTTATGAAGAACGCCGGACGGGTCTTTAATGTCTTATTATTCCACCTTAAAGCGGGAGACCATTTCGCTCAAGATCTTCGCCTGCGCGGACAGCTCCTGGCTGGACGAAGCGCTCTCTTCGGAGGTTGCCGTATTGCTTTGCACGACCTGCGAGACCTGGTCAAGCCCGGCGCTCAGCTGGTTGATCGTGTAAACCTGGCGCTCTGACTCCTCTGCAATTTCCTTGATGGCAGTCAGCGTTTCCTTGATGCCCAGTACCATGGAGTCGAGCGACTCGCGCATATCTTCGCCGATTTTGGCACCGTCTTTGGCTTTGTCGACGCTCGTGCTGATCATCAGA
The DNA here is from genome assembly GCA_963663605.2 of uncultured Sporobacter sp. Taxonomy (GTDB): domain Bacteria; phylum Bacillota; class Clostridia; order Oscillospirales; family Oscillospiraceae; genus Sporobacter. The sequence goes on along the minus strand of CAXXVF010000002.1, from coordinate 693,324 downwards.
TTTGTCTCGCTGGCTGCAGCCGCGCTTTTTGCCGCCAGGTTTTTGACCTCTTCTGCGACAACGGCAAAGCCTTTACCGTTCGCGCCGGCCCGCGCCGCCTCAACGGAGGCGTTTAAAGCGAGGATATTGGTCTGGAACGCGATATCTTCTATTGTCTTGATGATTTTAGAGATATCCGAGGATGCCTGATCGATCTCCATAAGCGCGTTAAGAAGGTTCTGCATATTCTCATTGCCTTCCTCCGCCTGACTATGTACGCGCTGGGATATATCCTTTGACCGCTGCGCGCTTTCGGAGTTTCTCTTCGTCTGCTCCACCGCTTCTCCGACCGTCGCGACCATTTCCTCGATCGACGCGGCCTGCTCGGTTGAACCCTGAGCCAGTGCCTGTGCGCCGATAGCTATTTGATCCGAACCGCTTGCGATCTGGTTGGCGGCAAGGCCAGTATTCTTTATGATATCGCCCAACTCGCCGAAAAGACTTTCCACAAGCAGAATGATGTCCCTGTATTTTCCGTTATGCTTTTCTGTATCGATTTTCATGGTCAGGTCGTTGTTGGAGACGGCATCGTTGAGTGTTTTGATATCAGTAATGAGTTTTCCGATGGAATTGGTTGCTTTCTCCATGGAATTTGCGAGAAGTCCCATCTCATCCCGGTTCTTAATCGTACCGAGCAGATGTACGGTATCTTCTCCCATGGTGCCCGCTTCGATCTGCTGTGCTGCCGAAACGACTTTTTTAAGGGGTGCGCTCAACCAGCGTTTTATCAGGAGCACGCCTACAGCGGCGAATACAATAACGATAACGGCGCTGATGCCGATCGCAAGCAGCCGCACGTTTGACTCGGAACGCTCAATCTCGACCAGCGGCGTGCCGGAAAATAAAACGCCGGTCACGCTGCCGCCGTCCGAGGAGAATATCGGGACATAGGCGGTGGCATAGTTTGCGCCCAGTATGTCGGCCTGCCCGACGTATTCCTGTTTCTCATTGATAACAATATCCGCGACGGCAGAACCCAATGTTGTCCCGATAACGCGCTCTCCGTCTTTGATAATGGTTGTGTTAAGCCTTTCGTCTCCGATGAAAATCGTAAAATCACTGCCAGTATCGGATTTGAGCTGATCAAGAAAAACCGTATCCGCAAGAGAGTAGTATAAGGCGACCGCGCCGACGACATTGCCCGTCCCGCTGTACACGGGCGCGGCGCTCGTTATGAAATACCGGATCTCATTGCCGGCAAGGATTCCCGAGAAGATTTGTCCGGCCAGCGCGTTTTGAATTTCGGCCTGTCCGGACAGGTTATCACCCGTGGCATAAACGTCATTCGTTCCGGCCAGAACGCTGCCGCTTTTGTCCGTAATGATAGCTGTATCGAAACCTAAGTCATTCGTAAGATCGTTGACAATCGTTAAAATGCCGGTTTCATCCCCTGCGGCCACAGATGCGATGAAACTTTCGTTCGATGACATTGATTTGACGGTCAGACTGGCGCGGTCCTGCAATGCATCAACCTCATTTTGCAGTACATCTATGGAGGCGCTGGCAGCGGATTCCATCGCCTGATTCACAATCGTTCCCATAAAGTAGAGCGTTATGGTCAAAGACAAGAAAGCGGTCACAACAACCGCCAATACGATGAGTGCTATGATCTTGACAGTCATACTGCGTAGTATCACCTTATTTTTTTCCTGTGTGGTATTGGTGATTATGCTCATAATAAAACTCCTCTCATGGTACTATTTTGTACGTTATCTATATCGTGGATATTGTTAGTAAAATTGATATAATAATCAAAAAATACTATAAAATGACTATTATGTTCAGAAAATAATAATAGTCATCGTTAAATATGCTGAAATAAATGCAGAATATCGGTACTGAAACATCCTGAACGTTACGTCATAGAAATTAAAAAACGGCGCGGCCTAATGGCCGCGCCGTTTTTTTTAATTAACCGTTATTTTCTGATAAGGGGGACGAATACGGTGAAGATGGCCACGAGGATCGAGCCGTATTGCGGCGCGTACCAAGAAAGGGCTTCAAACGGTCCGCCGATGACGTATACCCAAAGCGCGAAGGAGACAAAAGAGACGATGATCTGATCCCAGGCCGGAGATTTAGACGCTTCCTGCGTCATGCGCCACATATATATTGGCGTTAGTACCAGCAGCAGAAAGAAAACGACCCAGTTCATGACAGGACTCGCTGTAAAGGAATTAAGGATACCGTCTACGAATAAGTAAAGCGTTATGACTTCTGCCGGGATGTATTTGATAAGCTTTGATATGTAGTCGTCCGGCGCTGCCGTTAAAGACGCCGACGAGAGCGCTGAGGCTGAAGCTGTTTTTTCTTCAGAAACCGACGGTTCGGACGGCGTCACCGCCGCCTGGTCGTCCGCCGCACTTACAGTGCTGTACACGCTTGATGAAATGCCGGCTGCGTCCTTCTGTTTTGATGTTACGATACGGCGTCCCATAAACATGGCCTCCTTGATTTCAAATAATACAGGATAACAATAAAGCCTTTATAGCATGTCCGTCCTGAGAAAACAAAAAAATCCTGACGCATAAATTTAAGAAAAAAGTACAAATATGCCGAATGAATGTACAAAACACGGTATGGACAAGCTGAATACGCCGTGGTATTATGAAGTATACTTGGCTGTAATACTTTAACAGCCTGGCAGAGTAGGACGCAGTTCGTAAAGTGCCGACTGGACGGGGAGTTGTCAGTCGGACGAAGGATGAATTCCACGGTTCGGTGTCCGCATCCCGCTGCTGCATACCGGAGAAAACCTCCTATATGTGGCGCACAACACGTGCCCTCTGGTACGGCTTTTTGCCGTATCCCGACTGCGCGCACACATTTAAGGAGGCATTATTATGTCCAAAGATAAGGTTAAATCATTTTTTGCACCAAGAAGACTGACCTCGATGGCTATTCTTATCGCGCTTCAGATTGTACTCGCGCGTTTTGCGGGGATACAGGTGTCTGAAGGGCTGCGCGTCAGTTTCGAAGCGATCCCGATCATCCTGGCGGGTATATGGCTCGGGCCGATGGCGGGATTCCTGGTTGGCTTTTTAAGCGATTTTGCCGGTACGGTCATAAGCGGCTACGGTGTCTATTTCCTGCCGCTTGCCTTAACGCCCATCCTCAACGGCGTTTTGCCCGGACTGTGTTACCGGTATCTGTTTAAAGGCAATATGAACTTCATAAAGTGCATCGCTATGATCGTCGTGACCGAGATCATAACCAGCATGTTAATCGGCACCTACGCGCTGACATGGTATTATCAGCTGTTTGTTCCGAACAAGACGGCAACGTTTATGATACTGCTCATACCGCGCCTTGCCAAGTTCGTCACGATCGGCTGCGACGCGCTGATTGTTTGGCTTGTTCACAAGTCGACTTATAAGCGCGCCATCGCGCCTGTTTTGAGGAAGCACGCATAAAATTATGAGCTACGAATCAACACTCGATTACATCCACAGCGTAAAGTGGCAGGGAAGTAAGCCCGGCCTTGAGCGGACCCGGGCGCTTTTGAAGGCGCTGGGGAATCCTGAGAAGTCACTAAAATTCGTTCATATCGCCGGAACGAACGGCAAGGGCTCGACCGCCGCGTGTATCGCCGCGGTCCTGCAGGAAGCCGGATACAAAACGGGTCTTTATACCTCCCCATATATCATCCGTTTCAACGAACGCATGCAGGTGGACGGCGAAAATATCTCGGATAACGAGCTTGAGCGCCTGACGGACGAGATCCGCCCGCATGCCGACGCGATGCGCGACGCGCCGACGGAATTCGAGCTTATCACGGCACTGGCAATGAAATATTTCGTGTATAAGCAGTGCGACATCGTCGTTTTGGAAGTCGGAATGGGCGGCGCGCTCGATTCCACAAATGTGATCGAAACGCCGGAGGCTGCCGTTATCTCGGCTATCGGGCTTGACCATACGGCAGACCTCGGGCCGACAATCGAGGATGTGGCAGGGGCAAAGGCCGGGATCATCAAGGAAGGCGGCGACGTCGTTATATACGGCGGCGACAAGGCGGCTGAAGCCGTATTTGAAAAGACATGCGCTGATAAAAGCGCCGTTTTGCACCGCACCGATTTCACAAGGCTTGCCGTCTGTGCGCAGGATTTAGACGGCGTGACGTTTGATTTTGAGCCATACAGGAACATCAGGCTGCCGCTTGCGGGGACATATCAGCCGAAAAACGCAGCGCTGGCTATAACGGCGCTCGAATGTCTGCGCAATAAAGGCTTAACGATATCGGACGACGACATCGTCAATGGACTTGCCGCCGTCAAATGGCCGGGGCGCTTCGAGGTCCTGCTGCGAAGGCCGGTTTTTATCCTGGACGGCGCGCATAATCCGCACGGCATCATGGCGACAGCCGGGAGCCTGCGGGCGCATTTCCCGGCACAAAAGATCGTCTTTCTGGTCGGCGTCATGGCCGACAAGGACGTCGGCGGGATGATGGATATCATATCGGACATCGCGCAGGCGTTCGTGGCCGTCGCGCCGCCGAATCCGCGCGCGATGAAGGCCGACAGGCTGGCGGAGCTGCTGAGCGTTTACGGCAGGCCGGTCACGGCCTGCGCGGGCATCCCGGAGGGCGTCCGCAAGGCTGTGAAGCTGGCGGGGGAGGACGGCGTTGTGTGCGCGCTGGGGTCGCTGTATTTTTCCGGCGACGTCCGCGAGGCGTTAAAGGCGCTGAAATAACCGGTAAAAACGACTGAAAAAACAGCACAGTATCTATTGTGCTGTTTTTTTGTTTTCTGTTATAATAGCTTCATTATTGCTTAAGCCGGTGATTTAAATTATACAGATACAGCTTGAAATAATCCTGCTCGCGGCCGTCGGGTTCTTTATAACGAAGAAGGGGATCTTCTCTGCTAAAACGAGAGGCGACATGACGAACGTCATTATCTACGTCATTTTGCCGTGCAATATCTTCTACTCGTTCGTACAAAGCCTGACGGTGGATGTCCTGCGGCAGTGCCTCGTTGTGTTTATCATCGCCATGTGCGTACAGGTTTTATATCTCATTTTGAACCCGATCCTTTACAGGCGCTTCCCGAAGGAGCGCCGCGTCGTCATGCAGTACGCCACCATCTGCAACAACGCCGGGTTTATGGGCCTGCCGGTCATCGAATCGGTCTTCGGGGCAACAGGCGTTTTGTACGGGTCGATCGTTTTGATACCGATCCGGCTTTTCATGTGGACAGTCGGGCTGTCGCTCTTCACGAAGTCGGACAAAAAACAGTCGTTTAAGCGGCTGGCGACGCATCCGTGCATCTGGGCGGTCATACTGGGCTTTGCGTATATGTTCATGCCGTGGCGGCTGCCGGTGTTCCTAACGGACGCCGTAAATATCTTAGGCCGGTGCACCATGCCGCTGGCGATGCTCATCGTCGGCTCGATCCTGAGCGAGGTCAATTTTAAAACCGTTTTTGAAAAGGCCGCGTTCTTTTATTCGGCGATACGCCTCGTAGCGATACCGGCTGTTATATTCACCGTTCTGACGCTTATCGGCACGGACCCGATTGTCCGGGGCGTATCCGTCCTGTCGGCGGCGATGCCCGCTGCGCTCATAACAGCGATGCTGGCGCAGAAATACGGGCAGGACGCCGGGTTTGCCTCAAAGGTCATTTTCGTTTCGACGCTGTTTTCGCTCGTTACGCTGCCCGCGATCGCGTGGGTGCTGACGTCGGGGGTCGTGTAGGGGGAAGTATCGCAGAGTTTTAGCGCCCCGGGGATACAATAATAAAAATGTCATTTCCGCGGACATGCGCGCCGGAAATGACACTTCTCATGACGGCTGCGTCGAGCAGCCGTTTTGCTGTATTAAAATAGAACATGGAGGCAAATTATTGATTAACAATGAGCCTGTTCGGCCTTTAAAAAGGAAAGCATTTCAGAGGAATCACAGACTTGCCAGACGCCTTCAATTCGGCTGTCCGATGATATCTTCCAGGAATGTGAAAACCTGACGCGCCTGATAGGACCGCCCGCTTTAACCTTAAAGCTGTAAAAGCCAAGCGCCTCAACAACATCACCGCCATCAATAAATACTTCAGGTTCTCCTTTAAAGGAATGAAAGTTTTTCAGAACCTTCCGATAAAACGTGCCGAAGACTTCGTCCATGCCGCAGTAGGTACCGCCTTCCAGAGTGCCGGGGCAAACGTTCCATGTGGGTTTACCTGTATAAAGCAGTTTTATCTCCGCCATTGAGCGCCTTGTAGAGGGCTTTAACGAGCAAAACATTCGGCGTATCGGTTTCCTTGTGCTCCAAAAAAGTATTGATCTCCATTACGTCAACTCCATTATAGTATTTATATCGTCATTGATCGTAACCCGAGAACTAAATAATGTAAATTATATATATATTTTATAAAATATGAAAATATAAGGATGGTATTATATTAACGCTGTAAAGACATTAACGTTTATAATGAAATTTAAATAACATAGCCACAAAAATCATCCGCCGGGAACTCTAGTGCCGTTAGTCGATTTCGCCCCAGTCGTTTGCGTTGTCCGTATTCAGGCGGCTTCGGGGGAAGATGATGCAGACGTTGTAGATTTTGCACAGCGCTTTGCTCAGGCGCAGTACGAGCGCGCTCACAACGGTCGTGACGAAAGCGAGCACGACCATGGCCGGGCCGATAAAGGGGATGGCGGTCGCCGACATTTTTGAGATCAGAAGCGAGAACTCGCCGCGCGGGATCGTGATGAACGCGATGAACAGGCTCATGGTTTTATCCCGCTTGAGCGCGAGGGTGATGAGAATGCTTGAGAGGATCTTCCCGAGTATGGCGGCGACAACGCAGATGATGAGCACGTTCAGATACGTCATAAGGTTGCCGAGCTGCAGCGCCAGTCCGAAGGAGAAAAAGAAGACGCTGCCGAAAATGTCCCGGAACGTGACGGTGACGCTCTCGATGTTTTTGACGTTTTGAAGCTGGGAGAAGACGACACCGAGGAAAAACGCCGACAGAGCCTTTGAAACGCCCGCCAGTTCGCCGAGCGCCGTCACTAAAAGGACGATGCCGAAAAACGTGACCATCAGAAGCTCCCGGCGCTTGAAGCCGAGCATTTTGTCCAAAAAAGGCGGCTTGAACTTAGCCAGAACGATCAGGACGGCGCAGAACGCCGCAGCCTTGCCGATATCGAGCGCGACCGCGCCGGCCGTAACCGCTTCGCCGCCGGACATGAACGCCGATACGAAGATCAAAAACAAAATCATGACCATGTCTTCAAACACCATGATGCCCATGATGAGGTTGCCTTCGGGGTGGCGGCTCACATTCATTTCGATGAGGCTTTTTGTGACGATCCCGGAGCTGCTCATGTAGAGCGTGCCGGCGATGACGAGGCTCATGAAGACATTGAGGCCGAGGAGCCGGCCGACGAGAAAGCCGATGCCGAAATTGACGACAAAATCGATAAGTCCCGCCGACAGCATTGATTTTTTGTTGCGTAGAAACGTGTGAAGGGAAAATTCCAGCCCAAGAAAAAGCATCAGGAAGACGACGCCGACTTCGCCCATAAGCGAAACAATGTGCGTCTCGGTGACGATACCCAGCACCTCAGGCCCGACGAGGATACCGGCAATGATATAAAACGGCGCGAAAAACAGTTTTGTTTTTTCCGCCATGAATGCAGATAAGGCGATTGCGGCGAAACAGGCTGCAATCTGGATATAATCGTTCATGTCGTCACCAGCTTTCGTAACGTTGTTTTCCCTGGTTTTATTAACTGAAACTAATTTTGAAAAAGAAAATTAAACTATCGACGGTCTTTTTCGCGCAGGGCGCCGTTGTCGTATTAGTATTACATATCTGAAGGCGGATTACAAGACGTATGCCCATATACACAGCGCAGAGCACGGCTTATGGGGATGGCGATCCGGAAATTGATGAAGCGGCGAATATGACGGTTTGAAGAAAAATCTTGCACAAATAAAAATGGCAAAAAATGATAATAACGCCCCAAAAGGCGAAATATGTGTAAAATGCACTAATAGTAACGCCGAGTGTTGAATATCTTTGTCTACTAAGAACGAACTATGGTGTTTACTTGACGGGCGCAAAACTTTATAATAATAACGTTAAATACAAAAATGCAGTAAATGGCATTTACGCATTCAAATCGAGCGGCGTACAATGGGGTGCGTCAGAATAAGGAGGACAAACGAGGATGAGCAAATTACAGGGCATTTACGAGAAGGTACTCAAGAGAGACGCAAACGAGTCCGAATTCCTGCAAGCGGTGAAGGAAGTATTGGATTCACTGGAACCGGTTGCGGAAAAGAACCCGAAATTCCTTGAGGCGGGTATCTTCGACAGAATCGTTGAACCTGAAAGAATGATCATATTCAGAGTGCCGTGGGTCAATGATGACGGGAAAGTCATTGTCAACAGAGGCTACAGGGTACAATTCAACAGCGCGATCGGTCCGTATAAGGGCGGCTTGAGATTCCACCCGTCGGTAACGCTCAGCATAATCAAATTCCTTGGTTTCGAGCAGATATTCAAGAACTCCCTGACCGGCCTGCCCATGGGCGGCGGCAAGGGCGGCAGCGATTTCGATCCGAAAGGCAAATCGGACGGCGAGGTCATGCGTTTCTGCCAGAGCTTTATGTTTGAGCTGTCGAGGCATATCGGAGCGGATACGGACGTGCCGGCCGGAGACATCGGCGTCGGCGGCCGCGAGGTCGGATACCTCTTCGGTATGTATAAGAAAATCAGAAATGAGTTTACAGGCGTTCTGACCGGCAAGGGCCTGTCCTTCGGCGGCAGCCTTACAAGAACGGAAGCGACCGGCTACGGCTTGTGCTATTTCATGGATGAAGCCATGAAGGGGATCAAGGGCAAATCCTTCGAGAATTCAACGGTCGTTGTTTCCGGCGCCGGCAACGTCGCTATTTACGCGACTGAGAAAGCGAACCAGCTTGGCGGCAAGGTCGTCGCCATGTGTGATTCCTCCGGATATATCTATGATAAAGACGGTATCGATTTGAATGCGATCAAACAGATAAAAGAAGTCGAGCGCAAGAGGATCAGCGAGTATACGAAGTATCGTCCAAACGCCCAGTATACGGAAGGCTGTTCCGGGATATGGAACGTCAAGTGCGATATAGCCCTCCCGTGCGCAACGCAGAACGAGCTGGATATCAACGGCGCAAAAGCACTCGTGGCAAACGGCTGCTTCGCGGTCGGCGAAGGCGCCAACATGCCGACGACGCCCGATGCCGTCGAGTATCTGCAGAAGAACGGCGTCGTATTCGCGCCCGGCAAAGCTTCCAACGCGGGAGGCGTCGCCTGTTCCGGCCTTGAAATGACCCAGAATTCCATGAGGCTGTCCTGGACGTTTGACGAAGTGGACGAGCGCCTGAAGACGATCATGGTCAACATTTATAAAAACGCGAGCGAGGCCGCCAGAGAGTACGGGTTTGAGAACAATCTCGTCATCGGAGCGAATATCGCCGGCTTCATGAAGGTCGCTTCGGCGATGCTTGCACAGGGCGTTACTTATTAAAGAATATCATCTGAAATAAGCCGTATATAAAAAGATTCTTCGAGGATTTATGTCCTTGAAGAATCTTTTTTTGCTGTAGACAAAAGTATCTTCGATACTTTTGTCTACAAAACAGAGTTCTCGCACTGAGGTGCTTGTAAAGGTCAAAGGCGTTTGCGCGGTTACAGGAGAGAGAAGGGCAGGGGATTAATAGCCCATGTCCTCAAGTATCTCGGCGGCGCTTGTCACCATATCCACGCATACGGTGTGAAACAGGTTGTGATCGTGCGCAAATTTTCGCCCTTTGGGTTCGCAGATATCAACGCCGAGGATATCGCGGCAGACCAAATTCCCGTTATAACTCAAAAAACGATTTCGGAATTCCTGAATCTCGCCGATGCAGCATTCCTTGGACGCGAGGTCGTCCGGGTCGGTATGACCGTGCTTGAGTCCAATGACGAGCGCAGCGCCTGTCACGGCGCCGCAGACTTCGCCGCATCGGACGCCGCCGCCAAGCGGATCGGCGATCTTGAGCGCCGTTTCCCGGCTGAGGCCGTAGTCTTCGGCAAAAGTGGCGAACACGGCCTGCGCGCAATTGAATCCGTTTAGAAACAATTCGCTTGCAATTTCCGTTTTATCCATTATAATACTCCTTTTCAGACAGGGATTATTTAAAGCCGGGACGGGCGCAAAAAGCGGACGGCACGGCATTTTCAGTTTGGGTGTTAACAGGCGCCGGTTATATCTGCAGGATACCGAGCGCTGAAAGGACCTTAATCGTCATGTAGGAGATAAAACACAGCAGGAAGAAAGTGCCCGTTCCCCGCTTGAGCTTCTTGAAAAACATGGATAGGATCAGAAGCAGAAGCGTGACGATCATCATTGCGATAAGGTCAAAACGCAGATCCGTATGTACGATTATGGGGTTGATGACGGACGAAGCGCCCAGTACCAGCATGACGTTGAACAGAATGCTCCCGATGCAGTTGCCTAAAACGATGTCCGGTTCCTTCTTTTTTACGGCGATAAGGCTTGTGATGAGCTCCGGCAGCGTCGTCGCGATCGCTACGACCGTCAGGCCGATGAGCGTTTCGCTCAGGCCGAAGCTTTCGGCGATGTTCGTGCTGCTTGATACAGTCAGTCTGCCGCCTATGAAAAGACCGGCCAGCGACAGAACAGAGAAGATCCAAAGCTTGAGCAGACTGCCGCTTTTTTCTGAAGCCGCTGATGCGGCCGCGGCGACCTTTAACGCTTCGTCCGGGACGTTGTTGCCGTCGAAATCGGTGTCTATGTCGCCCTCCGCGTCGATCTGGATCGCCATGGAACTCTTAGCGCCCCGGATAACATATATCATAAAAGCGGCAAAGCAGAAAAGCAGGATAATGCCTTCAAGCCTTGAAAGATTGTTGTCGAATATCAGCATCAGGCACATGACGAGCTCCGTGATGAAAAGCATCGGCATTTCCCGGCGGACGATGGTATCCTTGACCATCAAAGGGCTTAAAAACGCGGCGAGCCCGACGATGAGCGCGATGTTCGACAGAGAACTGCCGATGATGTTGCCGAGCGTGAGTTCGTTTGCTTTGGCAAAGCCGGAAATAAGCCCGACGGCGAGTTCCGGCGCGCTCGTGCCGAACGCAATAACGGTTATACCGACAACGAAGGAGGAAACGCCGTATATACGGGCTATTTTCGCTGCGGAGTCGATCAAAATATCCGCGCTTTTAACGATCAGGGCCAGTCCGACAACCAAGAGAAGAAATTGCATGATTTTGTTTCCTTTCAGAATGCAGACCGGCAAATGTCGGCGGCCCTATTAATTATTATTGCTCAAAACTATCGGCATATTAACAGTGACGGTATCGGTGCCGACAGCATTGAAGCCGTCTTTTTCTTCGCAGCCGACCGCGACGATCATATTGAAAGCGTCCGGCTGCACGTCGTTCGAAGCAGGTTCAAGGTCGATGATTACGGTACCCGTACCACCGTCTGACGGGCTGTTTCCGAGCCGGTCGCGCCCGATCTCGATCATCTTATCCCACTCAGCATCCGAGTCGGCAGTACGCCATATAGCTGCCTGATAGGAAACGGCGGTCTGATCGTCGGGATAACTGCACAAAGCGCCGGTGATTTCCCAGCCGTCCGTAAAACTGAACGACACGCCGCCCCAGTCGTCCGGATCGATTTCAATCTGCGCGGCGATTTTTATATGAACGGATGTACTGTCTCCGCTTTCACAAAAAACCGTGCCGGAAGCGCAGGTGTCAAGCCCGGATGATTCTGCGGATATTTTGAAGCAATCTTTTTGAATAAGGTTTTCGTTGACGACGGGGGTATCCGTTTCACCGCTGCCGCATGCGCCAAGCATCAAAACGGCAGCCGTTACAATAACAAACGCCGTAAATTGTCTCACGAAATACCGCGCTCCCTTGTTTTGAATTCAAATAACTAAAAAATTATTATAGCACATGATTTTAAAATCGCAACAAAAAATCAGAAGTCTATAAAGTCTATTTTGAATATTCGCAAACGACAGAAATGAGACAGTGAAAAAAGGAAAAACGCCGATTTAAATCGACAGCTTTTTTTGTAGTGAGATTATAGGACTTGGATAAATTCAGTAATAAAAATGGTTTGAAGGTAATCGGCAAGCAGTATTTACATCAAATTGTGCGGTAGTTATCCCTGAAAGGAAGCAAACTTATCTCTGTCCTTGAAAAAGTTCGGATATATGTTATAATATCCAAACAGTATATTATAACATACAGAGGTGAGGAGTAATCCATGATTCCGCCAGTATCAACTATAGGAGAAAAGCTGAGAGAAATCCGCTCAAATAGAAATCTCAGTTTGGATGAAGTGGCAAGGCTGACAAAAGTCAGCAAGCCAATGCTTGGACAGATTGAGCGAGGTCAATCCATTCCAACCATCACGACGCTCTGGAAAATTGCATCCGGGCTGAAAACGCCGCTATCTTCCTTCTTGGAAGAACAGCAAGCGGAATATTCTGTTGTGAGTATTGAGGAAAAGAATATCATATTGGAGGATAGTGGCAGGATGAGAGCTTACCCATTATTCGCCTATGATCCTGTTCGCAATGTCGAAACCTTTTACATCGAATTTGATAAAGGCTGCTGCCATGCGTCAGATAAGCATAACGACGGTGTGGAGGAATATGTTTTCGTTCTTTCCGGGAAATTGCTGCTTTCTTTAAATGGAAATGAAATTGTCGTGGACAAGAAGCAGGCAATTCGTTTTCGAGCAGATATTACCCATGGTTACAGCAATCCTTTTGATGAAGTATGCATCATCTATAACAACATTTTTTATCCGGGCCATTGACGAAAGGAAAAAGAAAAATGTATGAATTGATCCAAGTTTCAGAAAAGAGTTATTATATACAAAGCCCCGCAAAAATCGGACTTGTCAGGATAAATGATACGGATGTATGTCTAATTGACAGCGGCAACGATAAAGATGCAGGACGAAAGGTGCGTCAGATTTTGGACGCTAACGGCTGGCATCTAATCGCGATTTATAATACACATTCCAATGCAGACCACATCGGCGGCAACAAGTATTTGCAGAGCCAGACAGGGTGCAAAATTTATGCACCGGGTATTGACTGTGATTTTATACGACACCCGATTTTAGAGCCGTCATTTCTTTATGGCGCATTTCCGCCAAAAGATTTGAAGCATAAGTTTCTCATGGCACAGGAAAGCGACGCAGAGTATTTGACTAAGGATAATCTGCCGGATGGCTTTGAATTCATTGATCTTCCGGGACATTTCTTTAATATGGTAGGCTTCAGGACACCCGATGATGTGGTCTACCTCGCCGATTGCCTTTCCAGCAGAGAAACGCTGGATAAGTATCAGATCGGTTTTATTTATGATATTGACTCGTACATAAAGACGCTTGAAGCGGTGAAATCGCTGCAAGCGAAAATGTTTGTGCCGGCTCATGCGGCGGCAACGGAAGATATTGCATTTCTTGCACAGTACAACATTGATAAAGTGCTGGAAATCTCCGAGAAGATTACCGAACTATGCGGCGAGCCGCTTTGCTTTGAAGTAATTTTACAACGACTTTTTGCAGACTATGGTTTGGCAATGAATTTTGAGCAGTATGTTCTGGTCGGCAGTACCGTCCGGTCCTATCTTGCATGGTTAAAAGATACGGGAAAAATTATTGCATGCTTTGAAAACAATATGCTTCTTTGGGCGCAAGCATAAAGAAATTACACTATGGCAAACGAGTTGACGGTGAGAGTGCATGAAATGTATTCTTCCGATATTTATATGTGTTCATCGAGCCATTCTGCTTTTGGCCCAGCGTAGTACAAAAATCCGTCGTTTTAAAAACGACGGATTTTTGTGGTCGGAGTGGCGGGACTTGAACCCGCGGCCTCATGGTCCCGAACCATGCGCGATACCAAACTTCGCCACACCCCGATATTCGATTTTTAACGTGTCCGATCTAGACTCGTAGACAGTAGCATAAAACACTTTCACCGCGCTGTCAAGTCCTTTTTCATCTTTCGCAGAGATGAAAAAGAACATACGGGCGGGTTATGCCCCGGCAGAAGCCTGACAGGACACTGCCCGCATTCAAAGTATACCAAATTAAGCGTCCCAGTTTAAAACAAACAGACCCCCGCCGTCCGTGAAGGAACCGACGAGAATCATGATGAAATCGACCAGCGTGCCGATGCCGAACACACCGCCGGTCAGAAGCCATATGATACCCGTGCCGGTCTTGCCGACATAAAAACGGTGAATGCCAAGCACGCCCAGGAAAATGCAGAGCAGAAGGGCGGCGAGCCTGCTTTTTGGGGAAACAGGTGCGTAATTCACTGCGTGATCACTCCCATCTTCGATAATAATATCAGAATAGTATACGGGGCGGATTTTGTCAATATGACGCGATGAAAGAAAACAACAACCGCAGATATTGATTAAACGCGTGAATAATGATACGATGCAAAACGCAAACAGAATAATGAAGCAAGTGGAGAGAAAGGATCAAAGCAATATGGGCAGGGTTTACAGAAAACTCAAACGAAGCATGAAGATCATCCGGGCAAAGACGGATTTTGTCCCGCGCGTCGCGCTGGTGCTCGGCTCGGGACTGGGGGATTATGCCGATGGTCTCAAAATAGAAGCCAGCATCGATTACAGCGATATAGAAGAATTCCCCGTGAGTACGGTGCCGGGACACCGGGGCCGTTTTGTGTTCGGTTGCGTCGGGGACGTGCCCGTCGTCATCATGCAGGGGCGTGTCCATTACTATGAGGGCTACCATGTCAGCGACGTCGTCATGCCGATCCGGCTCATGGGGATGATGGGCGCGAAAAGCCTCTTGCTGACGAACGCCACGGGCGCTGTCAACACGTCGTTTTCGGCGGGCGATTTTATGATGATAACGGATCATATCCTGCACGGCGTCCCGTCGCCGCTCATCGGCAAAAACATCGAAGAGCTGGGCACGCGCTTTCCCGATATGAGCGCGGTTTACTGCCATGAATACAGGGAACTGATCCGGCAGGCGGCGGGATCGCTTGGTATCCCGCTTCGTGAGGGCGTATACATCCAGACGAGCGGCCCAAACTTCGAAACGCCTGCGGAGATAAGGGCGTACGCATCGCTCGGGGCGGACGTCGTCGGGATGAGCACCGCGTGCGAGGCCGTTGCGGCCGTCCATATGGGCATGAAGGTCTCGGGGATATCCTGCATATCAAACATGGCGGCGGGCATCTCGAAAAACCCGCTGACGCACGCGGAGGTCCAGGAGACGGCGGCCCGTGTCGCGCCGGACTTTAAACGGCTTGTGACGGAGTCCATTATCCGCATGGGCGCGGGGAAATAAAGAAATAAACAGGTTCAGCGGCAAAAAAAGCGGAGGCAGAGGCCTCCGCTTTTTAACGTTTATTCGGGTTTTTCTTCCGCTTCTAAAGAAGGCTGGATGGCAGGCGGTTTTCCTTTCCGGTTTCTATGCATGTGTATAAGCAGGAAGATGCCCAAAAGGGCCGTGCCGGCGTATAGCAGCGGATAGATGAGGCGCACGACGATGTCGGGGTAGGGGAGGCTGCGAAACGGCAGGACGGCCAGGCGCATAGCGGAAAACCAGACGCCATAAATGAGAAAGGCTGTGCCGGGCGGGGACTTCCCCCTGAAATAGAGAATGAGGGCGGTGACGAGCCCTAAAAGCGCCAGCGCCATTTCAAACAGCTGCGTGGGGTAAACGGCGATCTGAGGTTTCCCGAACAGGTCGAACACACCTGACAGGATGGGAAGGGCCTCTTCGTCGAGCTGGTTTGACGGAAAAACCACGCCGAAGACGGAATTCGTCGGCTTGCCGCCGCAGCAGCCGTTGAGGTAACAGCCGACGCGGGCAAGGGCGAACGATACGCCGAACGGCAGCGTCATGGCGTCAAGCACAGTCCGCGCTTTGACGCGGTTAAGCCGCAGCCAGATAAACAGCGCGGCAAAAGCGCCGGTGATGCCGCCGTAGAGTGAAAAGCCTTTCAGCCTGAGCGTCCATAGGCGCAGGCTGCCGCCGTAGGCGTCCGGATTGACAAGAAAATTAAGAAGCCTTGCCCCAATGAGAAAGCCCGCAGCCATAAAAACGAGAAGGATGAGCGACCGGCGAAAAGGCATGCCGGTGCGGCGGAGCATAGGTACGGCAAGCGTTGCGGCGGCAAGAGCGCCTAAAACAGTGAAAACGGCGTAGGATTTCCATACGATGTCCGATCCGAAAAGCGTCAGGCTTATATCAGGATGCATATCAGGTGGTCTCCAGCGGCTTGCTGCCGGTATAACGCAGTTCAATCCAAAATTCATCCGGTAACACAACAACGGTAAAGGTGCCGTCTATGACGACATCGTTGTTTTTGCCATACCTTGCGGCAATGCGTCCTTCAGTGGTGTAATCGTCCTGTTCAATAACACCGAAGTCAAGATAGCCGTTCTCATAGGTAAATGTCATGGGTTCGAAATCATCTTCATCTCCGGCTTCATCCATCTCCGGTGTTTTCATAAAGAAGGTTCCGGTGTTTTCGCCCGTTTTTTCAATAATGATCTGACCGTACTGGGAGGTTCCTTCCATATTGTCTATAGCGGCTATGATGTCCAGATTCAGGTCGCAGCCGAGGTCGTCTTCGCTGTCGTCGTCAGACTCCGGTTCGGCGGCTTCGGCGGCCGCCTCCGCCCTGAGCGCGTCGGAAATGAACACCTCGGTATAGGTCATACAGCCGTCGTTATAGACGCCTACCAGTTCGTCCAGGGTGGGGAAGGGCTCGACCTCGACCGACATTTCAAAGTCCTGCGTGCTGTCGGAAAGATTCGTGACGAGCGCCAAAAATATGTATTTGTTGCCTGTGGCGTCCTTAAAGTCTTTAAGAGAGACGCCGCCGCCCGTGTCCGATGCGGTCTGGACGTTTTTGCCGCGTATCGCGAATACGCGGAGGTCGCCGTCGGCGCCGCTGAGCTTGACGACGGGATCCGTGCCGTCGGGGAGCAGCTTCAGGTTTTCCTCGTCGATGGTGATCGCCGCCAGCTGCGCGCCAAAGGCGGCTGTGCTCAATGTCGTTTTCCCGAGCGCGACCGGATCACCGTCCTCCAGCAGCTGTGCGATCTCGTCGGCCTCCGGCATGACGAGCGCAACCGATGTGCCGAGCGCAGATGCCTTGCCGTCGGCAAGATTACTGTATATTGTAAACGGTGCGTAATCACTCACTTTACCGGTAACAAGCGCCTGATAAAAATCAGCCGTCCAGACAGCCGGAGGGCCGGCGGCGGAATTAAGCGTAGAATCCCAGTCCGCGCCCTGACCCGCCGTCTTATAGGCGTTTAGTATGAATTCCTCGCCGCGCAGACCAGCCAGGAACTTGATGAGCGGCATGCGGCAGTAACCGTTGGCGGCGGTGTTGTCTTCGGGAAAGACGCCCGAGAAGATAAGTTCTTTGTATTGAGCAACAATGCTTGGCACTGCGTTGCTCATTTTTGTCGACTCGAAATATGTGGCCGTGGCCTCGTCGAACCAAAGAAGATCGGCGCCGACGTCCACGTAGTTAAGCTGCACAAAATGGAAGAATTCGTGCGCCAGAAGCGGATTGAGCGCGCCGGCGGTATATCCGTTATCGAGCAGGCTGCGGTTTAAGTAGATCTGTCCCTGCGCGCCGTCGTTACCGTAGGAGTAGTAGCCCAATGCGCCGGATGTGCCGGTGGCATATTGCGTCCATGTCTGCAGGTTTTTGAGCGTCACGTTCATGGGCCAATCGCTGCGTTTTGAATAGGTGTAGCCCTTGCCTATGTAATCGTTGTAGACCGCTTCGAGGTCGTCCAAAAGCGCGCAGCGCTCATTATAATCAAGGTAGAACGTATGCGCCTGAAGCGGCATGTATACCTTGAAGTGACCGCCGTCCTTATAGGTAGAAGTAATCCAGAACAGGCCAAGGCTCGTGCGTTCCTTGTACGGCGCGGACGTGCCGGTGCTCGCGTCGCCGTGTACGGCCATTTCCGCGTAATCGGCCGGTGTGAATTCGGCCGTTGCGACACCGTCGTCAAGGTCGGCCGGTATGTAGGTGTAAAACGTGTCGGCACCGCCGGCGTCCAGTTCAACTGTAGTGCCGATACCGAGCACAAGCTCAGCTTCGTCGTCGTCGACGGGGCATTCGCCGTCGTACGGTATGGCGATTGTCACCGCATCTTCATAGACCGTACCCATATCGAGCTGGAAAAGGTCTGAGGCGAGGCCGTCCGGCGCTTCGTCCTCGTCGGGCTCCAAAACGGTCATCACCGCATCGGCTGCGTCGTCAGAATCTTCGAATTCAAGCGTTGCGCCGTCGCCGGATAAAACGCCGTCTTCTATCTGATAAGCGTTCCCGGAGGACGGCTGGGAAGCATCTCCGGAAAATGAGCCGGAAGCGCAGCCGGTCAACAAAAATGAGATAAGTAAAACGATTGCCGGAATCCGCGCAGAAGCAGCGGACAGCCATTTACCGGTATGCCGGGAAAGCCTTCTCTTATTGCGTGATTCCGGATTTGCCGGAAGCATATCATTGATTTTATTCATAACGTTCTCCCAATGTATATAAAATATATCTTTCCAATATAATTATATCAGAATATAAACGCAGGCGCATCACCCAAAACGGGTGATGCGCTGTTTTTACGTAAAAATGTCCCGGATTGCATATGCTCGTACAAATTGGAATATAATGGTCGTGAGGCGGCGAAAATATAAACATAACACATTGAACGAGGCGCTGAATTATTCGTTAAAAAAGTATGACTATAGGGAATACTAACGGTTTTAAAAGAGGTGATCAAAGCTTGGATAAATACAGGCCGTATCACGGCAGGAAAAACGCTTCGCGCCGCCGCAGGACCTACGCGTCCTCCGATAATCAAAGTAGTTCGTCGCGCTGGGCGGTGCGGCTTTATATATGCGTCGGCCTGTTTGTCGCGGCTGCCGTTATAAAGCTGCTTTTTCCGGCAACGTTTGCGGGCATCGGCGAAAAGATCAACACCGTCGTCAATTATAAAGCGGCGCTCACTACTTTGGGAGAGGGCTTCAGCGGCGAAAAAAAATTCACGACGGCGCTCGGCGAAGCGTTTACGTATGCGTTCACCGGTCAGGACGCGGTGACGGACGGCGACGAAAACAATAAGGAGCCAAACGCGTCGGAAAACGCGCTAAGCAGTACGGAGGGTGGCAGTGAAAAGAAAAGCGCCGGGACAGAAGCGGCGGTGGCTGCGTTTAATCAGGACGGCGCATTGTCGGATGATGAGGCGGCGGACAAAACGTCCGGGGAAAGTTTTGCCGACGCCGTTATAGCCGCATTTATGCAGGATCAGGAGCAATATTCGGATTACGATATACCGGCGGGCGTCACATACGCAATGCCGAAAATCCTGATGGATTATGCCGCGCCGCTAAACGGCGTGGTGTCTTCGTCATTCGGGTACAGGGTACATCCGACGGACGGCGCGGTGCGGTTCCACTACGGCACCGACATTGCAGCCGATGAAGGCGATGCTGTAAACGCTTTCGCCGAAGGCAAAACGATCGCCGTCGGGGAGGACGCGACATACGGCAAATATATAATACTCAGTCACGGCAGCGTGGAGACGCAGTACGCGCATTGCGCGCAGGTGCTTGTTGAGATCGGACAAGCCGTTAAAATGGGGCAGAAGATCGCCACCGTCGGAATGACCGGCGACGCGACGAATCCGCATCTGCATTTTGAGCTGAAGGTCAACGGGGTCTACGTCAATCCCGAATACTATTTGTAATATGACGGCGGCGTTCGGGAAGCTGCGGGTGAGCGCCGGCGCGCTCGTGTTCGCCGGCGCCGTTTTTTTTATAGACGCGCCGCTGCTTGTTTGTATTTTGGTATCGGCGGCTGCGCATGAGGCGGGGCATATGACTGCGCTCAGGCTGTTTCGTGCGCGCGTGTCGGATATACGCATAGAGCCGTGGGGCTTTGAAATGTCTTATACCGGCGCGCTGTCCTATGGGAAAGAGATCGTTACGGCGGCGGCAGGCCCCGCCGCGAGCTTTTTATTTGCCGTGCTGCTGTCGGCGGCGGGACGGCTTTTTGTGCTGCAGGAACTCTATATCGCGTCCGGCGTCAGCTTCATATTCGGACTGTTCAACGCGCTGCCTGTTTTGCCGCTGGACGGCGGGCGGATCCTGCATAACGCGCTGGCGCTGGCGCTCGGTCCTTTTGCCGCGGAACGCGGAATGTGCATATCAAGCTGCGCCGTCGTTTTCGCGCTGCTCGTATCGGGCGCGGCATTGTTTATTGAGACGTGGACGAACTTCACGCTCCTCCTGGCAGCCGTATGGCTTTTCATCAGCTATTGTAAAAGAAGCGGCGTTAGGTTAAAATTAGATAAATCAAATGTCGCGTGGAAGTGAACTATGGATAAAAAACTTGAAAGATTACTGCTGGACGTACAAAAACCCGCAAGGTATACGGGCGGAGAGTACGGCGAGGTCATAAAGAACTTAGAAGAAACGGATACGCGGGTGGCGCTGTGTTTCCCCGATACGTATGAGATCGGAATGTCAAACCTCGGCATTCATATCCTGTACGGGCTGGCCAATAAAATGGAAGGCGTCTGGTGCGAGCGCGTATTCGCGCCGTGGTGCGATATGGAGGACGCGCTGAGGGAGGCGGATAGGCCCCTGTACGCGCTCGAGAGCGGCGACCCTGTGGGCGATTTTGATATCGTGGCATTTTCGCTGGGTTATGAGATGGCGTACACGAATGTGCTCAACATGCTGGATTTGGCGGGCATTCCGATGCGCGCGTCGGAGCGCCGTTCGCTCGCCCCGCTCGTCATAGCGGGCGGCACGTGCGCTTATAATCCCGAGCCGATGGCGGATTTTATCGACCTGTTCATCATCGGCGAGGGGGAAGAGGTCAATACAGAGGTCATCGAGGCGTACCGGGAAGCCAAACGCCGGGGGCTTGGTAAGGAAGCGTTTTTGAAAGAGGCGTCCGGGATACCGGGCGTTTATGTGCCGGGCTTATACGATATACAATATAAAAACGACGGGACGATAAAGGACATTGCGCAAAGGGACGGCGCGCCGATGCCTGTCGTAAAGCGGATCGCCGGGGATTTTGAGACGTCTTATTTTCCGGCGGAGACGATCGTCCCGTCAACGGAGATCGTGCATGACCGGGTCGTTTTGGAGCTGTTTCGCGGATGTATACGCGGCTGCCGGTTTTGCCAGGCGGGATACGCCTATCGTCCGGTGCGCGCGCGTTCAGTCGGCAAGCTGACGGACTACGGCATCGCGGCGCTGAAGCACGCCGGATACGAGGAAATAACGCTCTCGTCATTGAGCACCAGCGATTACAGGCAGCTCGGCGACCTGTGCGACGGCCTTTTAGACTGGTGCCGGCCAAGGAATACGAGTTTGTCGCTGCCGTCGCTGCGGGCCGATAATTTTTCCATCGAGCTGATGGAAAAGGTACAGCAGGTCCGAAAAACGGGCCTGACGTTCGCGCCCGAGGCGGGCACGCAGCGGCTGCGGGACGCGATCAATAAAAACGTCACGGAGGAGGACCTCATAAATACGTGCCGTATTGCTTTCGAAGGCGGCTGGAACAACGTCAAGCTGTATTTTATGCTCGGTTTGCCGACGGAGACGGACGAAGATGTCCTGGCGATCGCGGCCCTTGGCGAAAAAGTCCTGAATACATGGAAGCGGCATGCCAAGAATAAAAACAGGGGCGTGCGCATAACGGTCAGCACGTCGTGTTTCGTACCGAAACCGCATACGCCGTTTCAGTGGGAGGCGCAGGTAACGCCGGAGGAGTATGCGCGCCGAGTGACGCTTCTGCGCGACAATATGCGCTCAAAGGCGATCCGGTATATATGGCATGATAAGGAAACGAGCATGATCGAAGCGGTGCTCGCGCGCGGCGACCGGAGGGTCGGCCGGGCGCTTGAGACCGTCGTCCGAAACGGCGGGCGGCTGGACGCATGGGACGAGTGCTTTTCCTTTGAGCGGTGGATGGACGCGTTTCGCGCCTGCGGCCTTGACCCGTCGTTTTACGCGCACCGGGAGCGCGTGCACGGCGAGATGTTCCCGTGGAACGTCACCTCAACGGGCGTTAACGAAGATTATCTTTGGCAGGAGCGGTCTGCCGCTTATAATAATGAGATCACACCGGACTGCAGAGCGCAGTGCACCGGCTGCGGCGCAAATGCGATTTTGGCGGGAGGTGTGTGCGATGCTTAGGCGGCGGCTGTTATTCAAGAAGACGGGCCGGGCGAAATTCCTGTCGCATTTGGACCTCATGCGCACGTTCCAGCGCGCGTTTTTGCGTGCGGATATCAGGCTTAAGCACTCGGAGGGGTTCAACCCGCATCCGGTCATGTCTTTTGCGCTGCCGCTGTCGGTCGGGACGGAAAGCGTCTGCGAGCTGCTGGATTTCCAGCTGGAAGGCGATATCGAGCCGCACGATATGACGGAGCGCCTCAACCGCGCGATGCCGGAGGGCATAACGGCGCTTGAAGCATATGAGCCCGTGCGTAAATTCAATGCGCTCAAATGGCTGAAGATTGAAGGACGGCTGGATTATGACAACGGCGTTTCAGGCGGAACGGCCGGCGCGCTGGAGGGGTTATTCAGGGCGGAAAGCCTTATCATAACAAAGAAGACGAAAAAGGGCGCGGCGGAATCGGACATAATACCTTGCGTAAAGCAGTTTGAAGCCACGCAGACGGGCGAAGAAGAGATCCTTATAGAAGCGGTCATATCCGCGCAGGAACCGGCGCTCAATCCAAAGTATCTCATCGAGGCGGTCCGGACGCATCTTACAGGCGCGCAAACGCCGGATTTCGCGTCCTTTACGCGGCTTGAGGTACTGGATGAAAGCGGCGCCGTCTTCAGATAAACAGCCTGAGAATCGACATATAAAAAAGCGGGGTGCATGTTATGGAACACAGCGTTAAACGGATCGGTGTCCTGACCTCCGGCGGCGACGCGCCGGGAATGAACGCGGCCATCCGGGCCGTCGTCCTGACGGCGCTTCATCTTGGTATCGAGTGCGTCGGCATACGGCGCGGGTACAACGGGCTTATCGGCGGGGATATCGTGCAGATGACCGCAGAGGATGTGGCCGAGATCACGGCGCTGGGCGGTACGCGCCTTTATACGGCGAGAAGTCCCGAGTTCATGACGAAAAAAGGCCAGAAACGCGGGGCGGACAACTGCCGGTTCATGGGGATCGACGGTATGGTCATCATCGGCGGAGACGGTTCCTACAGGGGCGCGCTGGCGCTGTCGAAGTTCGGCATACCGGTCGTCTGCCTGCCGGGCACGATCGATAACGATATCGGCTGCACGACGTATACGATCGGTTTCGATACGGCCTGCAATACGGCCATAGACGCTGTGGACAAGCTCGACGATACGATGCAGTCGCATGAACGGTGCTCGGTTGTGGAGGTCATGGGACATAAAGCGGGGCATCTGGCGCTCAACGTCGGCATCGCCACCGGGGCGACGGTGACGCTCATACCGGAGATGGAGATCGACTTCGAAGAAGACGTCGCCGACCGCATCAGAAACGCGCGGCTTGACGGACACGACCATTTTACGGTCATCGTCGCGGAGGGCGCGGGTTCGGCGCATGAGATCGCGGCAAAGATCAAGCAGACGACAGGCGTCGAGACGCGGGTAACGACGCTGGGGCATATCCAGCGCGGCGGCACGCCGCTCGTCAGGGACCGCGTGACGGCTTCCCGCATGGGCTATAAGGCTGTACGGCTTTTAGCGGACGGCGTGTTCAACAGGGCCGTCTGTTTAAACGGCGAGAGCTGCGTCGATTACGATCTGGAAACGGCGCTCAATATGAAAAAGGGGCTCGACGAGGATGCGTGCCTGATGCAGGATGCGCTGATGAGCTGATGATTTAATAAATCGTGCAGAAACACATACAAAAAACCGGACCATAGGCGGAATGCACATGGTCCGGTACCGTTTTGGACGCGGGCGTTTGCCCGGTTGTGATTATTCGTCCGGCTGCGTATATTCGAATACCGGCGTACCCTCGTAGCCGGGCGCGATGGCGTACTGATCGTAGAAGATCGCAATTGCCGACGGCAGTATGTAGAACTTGGACGGGCTGAAATACTTTTTAATAAGCTTCGGATAGTTGTCGAAATACTGGTGCGTACCGGCGGCGGTCTGTTCGGCAGCGATCTTTACAGCGTTGTCGGTAAGGATCCGCCTGTAGTTCGTGCCGCGCGGGAAAAAATCCGACAGTTCCATGAACCAGCCGGTACAGGCGCGCCACGTGTCGCCGCTGCGTTTGGTCGTGCCGTGCGCGCCGCCCGTGTACGTATATACGTCGTAATACAGGCTCAGCACATCGTCGCTGTTTTGAGTGACGGTGTATTTCATAACGATCTCAAACGGGCGGAACGGGTAACCGTTTTCCGTGGCGAACCGCCATTCGTCGGCCGCATCGGGCAGAAGCTCGTATTTGGCGCGCCGCATAAGCGTTCTGGCGATATGACGGTAGTAGCTGTTGATTTTTTTATCCGCTTTCGCGTTCTCACTTTCAACGACCGGGTAGCGGAAATCCGCTGAAACCATGGCGATGTCTTCATAAGTGAGTTCTTCGGCTATGCGGCCTTCCGTGATACGCATCATGAATCAATCACGCCCCTTCGCTTTACAATATGACGGGGCCTCAAAAAGCGTTAAAAAAACTCTTTACTTTAATGCTTTAGTGCTGTAATATAAGAAATGTAAGCAGTTTGAAGGCAATCACGCATCAGATATACGCGAAATGGCGATGATGCTTTTTTTTGCACGAAGACTGCAGAAAGCAATGCGGGCATCGGTAACCGCACGGTAAAAGATACATAATGTTTAGCGCAGCTATGCGCATGTGAGGTTGTTATTTTATGAATAAAAGTCTCAAGAATAAAAAAGAAAGAAATGTCGAGATGTATGAAGCGATCCTGACGCTCAAGACCGTCGACGAGTGCATGCGTTTTTTCGACGACCTGTGTTCGGTTACGGAGCTGCGCGCAATGGAGCAGCGCTATCAGGTGGCCGTTTTGTTAAGCAAGGGACATATCTATAACAGCATCCTGGAGCAGACGGGCGCTTCCTCCGCGACAATCAGCCGGGTAAACCGCAGCCTGATGTACGGCGCGGACGGCTACGATGTCGCATTTAAAAGGCTGGAGGATAAGAAAAAATGAGCGCATACGATGCGCTGGCGCAAAACTACGATATTTTAACGCGCGACGTTCCCTATGAGCAGACGGCCGATTATCTCCAGGCGCTGTTTTTTAAAGAGAACGCGCGCGTTAAATCCGTACTCGACCTGGCGTGCGGCACGGGGACGCTCACATGCCTTTTGGCAGAGCGCGGCTTTGATATGATCGGCGCGGATATGTCGCCGGAAATGCTGGCCGTCGCCGCCGGTAAAGCCTTGGATATGGAAAACGCGCCGATGTTCATAAACCAGCCGATGCAGAGCCTCGACCTGTACGGTACGGTGGACGCCGCCGTATGCACGCTGGACGGCATAAATCACATCGAGCCGGAAATGCTTGGCGAGGTGCTGCGCAGGGTCCTGCTGTTTTTAGAGCCCGGCGGGCTTTTTGTTTTCGATATCCTGACCCCCGGGGCGCTCAGACGCATGGACGGGGAGATTTTTATAGACGAGTCCGACGGTGTGTACTGTGTATGGCGCGCCGATTTTGACGACAGGCAAAACGCGTGCGGTTACGTCACGGATCTTTTTACGCGTGACGGAAGCAGATGGGTCCGGAACACGACGGAGCATACCGAGTACGCATATGATCCGGCCGGACTGGAAACACTGCTCACAAAACAGGGGTTTTGCGGTGTGAAGTACTATGGAGACATGACGTTTGAGGCGCCGCCTGAAAGCGCGCGCCGGATATTTTTCACAGCGCGAAAACCGGAATAAATTCGGGAAGGTAACTATGGACGAAATCATACGTGCCGTCTCACAGGACGGCTTTGTTCAAATATCCGCCGTATCAACGCGAGATATAACGGAACGCGCGCGGTGTATACACAAAACGCTGCCGGTAGCGACGGCGGCGTTGGGACGCACGCTGGCAGCGGCTTCGATGATCGGGCATACGCTCAAGGACGGGAAGGCCTCGGTGACGGTGCGGATATCGGGCGGCGGCCCGATCGGAAATATCATCGCGGTTTCCGACAGCGAGGGGAACGTGCGCGGATATGTCCAGAATCCGTTTGTGGACGTGCCGCGTAAATACAGCGGGAAACTCGATGTGGGCGCGGCCGTCGGCACAGACGGTACGCTGACGGTCATAAAGGACTTGGGTCTAAAGGAGCCGTATATCGGTACAACGCGGCTTGTAAGCGGGGAGATCGCCGAGGACCTCACGCGGTACTTCTTCGAAAGCGAGCAAACGCCGTCCGCCGTCGGGCTTGGCGTACTCGTCGGGCGGGACCAGTCTGTAACAGCGTCCGGCGGATATATCGTTTCGCTTCTTCCGGGCGCGCCGGAAAACCTGATAGACGCGCTGGAGAGTAACGTAAAACAGACGGGGCCGGTAACGGATGTCCTCAAAGAAGGAGACGCCGAAAAGCTGGTGTGCGCTGTAATGGCAGGCCTTCAGCCGAAAATACTCGAACGCGCGCCCGTTGAATACCGGTGCTACTGCAGCCGGGACAGGGTTTTAGCGGCTGTTTCCAGCATCGGCGGGGAAGAGCTGGAGGACATCAAAAAAAAGGGCGAGCCGGTCGAGGTCACATGCCAGTTCTGCGATATCGTTTATTCCGTAGTGCCGGACGAGATCGAAACGTATCGAAAAAAACATTAAACGAGACAAACGTCATAAAACGTGAAAATGCCCCTGTGTATAGGTTTTGCAGCGCGTTTTGCCAGCGGAAGAAAAACACAATAATTTCTGTTGACAACGTACCGTTCTTTTTGTATAATAGCAAAAGTCGCCGCAAGGCAGCTTTGGGGAGCATAGCTCAGCTGGGAGAGCACATGCCTTACAAGCATGGGGTCACAGGTTCGAGCCCTGTTGTTCCCACCATCTATACGGCCCAGTAGTTCAGTTGGTTAGAACGCCAGCCTGTCACGCTGGAGGTCGACGGTTCGAGCCCGTTCTGGGTCGCCAAAACGGGCGCAATCGTGCCCGACATGCCTCTGTAGCTCAGTCGGTAGAGCAGAGGACTGAAAATCCTCGTGTCGTTGGTTCGATTCCGACCGGAGGCACCACGCGCAGTCAACATAGATGAATAATTTCATAATATGATATTGCGCGATACGCGGGCATAGCTCATCTGGTAGAGCGCCACCTTGCCAAGGTGGAGGTAGCGAGTTCGAGCCTCGTTGCCCGCTCCAAAACAGGCGCTTGGGCGCCTGTTTTTAGTCCGGCGACATAGCCAAGTGGTAAGGCATGGGTCTGCAAAACCCTGATTCCCCGGTTCAAATCCGGGTGTCGCCTCCAAAGAATATAAGCCTGCAGACCATTGCGGCATAATGGATTGCAGGCTTTTTATATTCTAAATAGCGCAAGTATTAAACTGAATATTTTGCGGGCGTAGCTCATCTGGTAGAGCGCCACCTTGCCAAGGTGGAGGTAGCGAGTTCGAGCCTCGTCGCCCGCTCCACGAAAAAGACTCTTTTGTCTGCCGGACAAAAGAGTCTTTTTTCTTTGGAGAAGGAATAACAATTGCTCTGCTGCAAGAAAGTGCAGGGAGTTGTTATTAATAATACAGCATGGTATTATTTAATAGATACGGAATTCACTTAAATATCATATTTAAGAATACAAAGGATGTGTAACCAGTGCTGGATTTATTAACTATTGCGTTGCCGGTAATAAAAAGTATTGTTTTTGCAATTGTAGTACTTATTGTCGGGCTGATTTTGATTAAATGGATCACAAAATTTATAGGAAAACTGATCGACAAAAAAGGCTTGGACGCAACATTAAAACCGTTTGTAAAATCTACAGTCAGCGCTTTGCTGAAGGTATTATTGATCGTTGCAATAATCGGTATTCTTGGTATAGACACGACGTCCTTTGTCGCACTTTTCGGCGCGGTGGGTCTGGCAATCGGGTTGGCTTTTCAGGGGTCTTTGGCAAACTTCGCCGGGGGTGTGCTGATAATCATTACGCGGCCTTTCAAAGTCGGTGATTTTATTGAAGCCGCCGGTCAAACCGGCACGGTCGAGGCGGTTCAGATTTTGTATACCGATATCATTACCCTCGACAATAAGGTGATACGGATACCAAACGGAAGCCTTTCCAACGCAAGCATAGTAAACTATTCCGAAAAGGAAACGCGTCGGGTCGATCTGGAGTTTGGCGCGGGATATGATGCGGATTACAAGAAAGTCATAAGCGTATTATCCGATGTGGCGGCAGATCATCCGCTGGTGCTTGAAGAACCCGAACCGTTCGTAAGAATGTCGGCCCATGGGGACAGCGCCGTTATGTATGCGGTGAGAGTATGGGTCAAGTCCGCGGATTACTGGACGGTACATTTTGATATCATTGAAAAAGTAAAAGAACGCTTTGATGCAGAAAAAATTACTATCCCGTATCCGCAAATGGACGTTCATGTCAATAATCCGGATAATGTATAACAACTGATATATAGAAGAGCCGGTTAAACCGCTTTACTCCTCTGCCTAAAAGGGTGGGGAGTTGCTTTATTGTATGTGATAAATTAAAGAATATTTCTTTTCTTATTATATATAAACTACTTCTTTTCTCAATCATCAACAGCAAAAATAACCCCTATATTCCACGAGGGGTAATAGAAATACTCTGTATCCAATACTATAATTTTTTTGTGGCGGCTTGCCGCGATTTTTTTAACAATAGAATTATTTGGAGGATCAAGAATTGAAAAAGACAATAGGATTAATAATGGCAGCTATGATGATCTGTATTATGATTGTTGGCTGCAGCGGTGAAAAATCCGAGGATGCTGCTTCTGAAGCTGCTTCTGTGGAAGGAACTACCTGGCAGGTCTATAAAATTATAGATGGCAATACTGAAAAAACAGGTGACGATATTGCTGTTTATGGAGAGATCATATATTCATTTAAAACAGACGGAGCGGTAGATGTTCAGTCAAACGGAGCAACTGAAACAGGTACATACGCACAGGACGGCGCATCAATTGAGATTAATGTGGGCGGCGAAAGAGATATGGAGCTGGCTGAAGGTGAATTGATACTAAACTATGGCGGTTTGGAATTTGTTTTTGAAAAAATAAGTTAAATTCTGAAAATAAGTATTGTTAAATTTACTCCTCTGCCCCAAAAGGGCGGGGGAGTTTTTTATTTACCTCAGACAGACAGGGATGATAATACTTTGCAAGAAGACAGGCTTCGCCGGGGTACGGCAAAATTATCGCTGCATATGATATATTGCGCAAAAATTAACATAAAAATAAACGGTGATTATCTGAGAAAAATAAAAATATCGTGAAAACCATGCTGTTTATTATGAGTTTTTAACATTTACAAATGTAAACATAATATCTATACTTTTATTATAAGAATAAATAATCAAAGAAACAGGGATATGCTAAAGAGAATATGAACAAAAAAACTGAAGAAAAAATATGGAATGCTAAATTCACGCGCATAGCGATCATAACCGTTATGTTCAACATCGCGCACTTTATGATGAATATACTCATACCCAAGTATACGGACAGCATGGGCGCCACGGCGGCCGTCGTTGGCGTCGTTTCGAGCATGTTTGCAGTCACGTCGCTGGGTATCCGGCCATTTTCGGGGCCAGCTATGGATTATTACAGGAAGAACCGGCTGATGACCCTGGCGCTCGGGCTTATCGTACTGGCGTTTATCGGCTATGGCGTCTCAAAAAGCGTTGCGGTGATTATCATATCGCGGCTGATCCATGGTATGGGCATCGGCGTAGCCGCGCCTTTGAGCATGGCGATGGCGAGCAGCGCGCTACCGGAGAGCAAACTGGCGTCCGGCCTGGGCGTCTTTACGCTCGGGCAGGCGGTCGCTACGGCTGTCGGACCTTCCGTCGGCCTCGCGCTTTCCGGTTCGATCGGATACAACGCGACGTTCCTGATCGTAGCGGCGTTTATTTTCGTAGCTTTTCTTTTGACGCTGCAGCTTAAATCAACCGCGACGCCAAAAAAATCAAAATTCAGACTCCAGCCCAAAAGGATCATTGTACCGGATATCATCGTGCCAGCGATCATTACGTCCTTAAGCACGATCGCATTCAGCAGCATCAGTTTTTTTATGGCTATTTACGGCGGCCTGCGCGGCGTCGAGAATATCGGCCTGTATTTCACGGCGTATGCCATTGCGCTATTGGTTTCACGGCCGCTGAGCGGAAAGATCGCGGACAAATACGGCGCGGATAAGGCGATCATTCCGGGACTTGTGCTTTTCGGGGTCTCTTTCGTTTTGATCAGTATGGCAAAGACACTATCCATGTTCCTGATCGCCGGTGTAGTCAGCGCGTTCGGGTACGGCATCTGCGTGCCGATTCTGATGGCGCTGGCTTTGCAGCTTGTCCCCGCTGAAAAACGCGGGGCGGCCAGCAACACCAACTACATCGGCCTGGATACAGGCTACATTGTGGGGCCAATATTCGCCGGTTTTGTCGTGACCGGCGTCAATACGCATACAGGCAATGAAATTGCAGGATACGAGATCATGTACCTGATGATGATAATCCCAATTTTGGCGGCGCTCGTTGTCTTCATAATCAACAAGAAGAAGCTGAAGAAAAAGCTCGAACGGATGAAGGATGATCGCGACGCGTGAGAAGGATTTTGAACAACGGATAAAGCTTTTTGCGAAACCGTTATGCAATTAAAAATAAAATAAGCCGGAGCCGGTATCAGGAAGACTGCTTTTTGACCGGTTCCGGTTTCTTCGCGGCAATAACACGACCGCGGCGCGCTGTACTTATAAAATACCGCTAAAAAGGCCGGCAGTATATGTTATAATGCGTATGAATCCGGGCAAAAAGTAAAAGCAGCCGGATATGACCGTGAAGTGACCCCAAAAAGTTAGACAAATATTTATTCTTACGCAGCCGAGAGGGCTTGCAGTCTGTGAATGGCAGGCGGCAAGCCCTTTAGTCTTGCCTTGCAGCGACGGTTGTTATAGTAATCAAGATAGTCAATGAGTTCATTAATAAAATGCTGCATGGATTCGAATTTTTGCAGGTATAGCAGTTCACTTTTAAGCAAACCAAAAAAGTTTTCAATTACTGCATTGTCTAGACAGTTACCTTTACGGCTCATGCTCTGTATGATACCTTTATGCTTCAGCATTTTCCGGTAAAGGTTATGCTGGTATTGCCAACCTTGATCGGAATGTAGAATCAGATTTGTTCCATCTGGTATTTGAAGGAATGCCTTATCCAGCATTTCTGTCACCAAGGAAAGCACAGGCCTGTCAGAGATGGTATAGCTCACAATGTCCCGGCTACACAGATCAAGGATCGGCGACAGATAGAGCTTTTGCCCAAACAGACTAAATTCGGTGACATCCGTCACCCATTTTTGATTTGGTTGATCGGCATCAAAATTACGTTCCAACAAGTTTGGTGCAATTCTTCCGACCTCGCCGCTATATGACTTGTATTTTTTCATCCTCACTCGACAAAACAGACCGAGCTCTTTCATGATCCGCTGTACGGTTTTGTGATTGATGGCAAAATTGCGCCGACGTAGCTCTGTAGTAATCCGGCGGTAGCCATAGCGTCCCCGATTTTCATGATAGATTGTTGTAATCTCAGCTTTTACATCCGCATATTTATCCGGCTTTGTCATGCGCTTGGCGTGGTAGTAAAATGTTGCCCTTGGTAATTGAGCGATATCCAGCAACAAAGCAAACTTATGGTCTCGCCTCAGCTTTTGGATCACCTGCGTTTTTTGCACTGGTGTCGCTCTTCTTCCAAAACCAAGGCTTGCAAGTTTTTTAGGTATGCATTCTCCGCACGAAGCCGCTGTACTTCTGACAGCAAATCTTCTTCCACTTCTTTTGGCAGCTTTAAAGGACGACCTTTGCTGCCTCGACCACGACGCTCGATCTGAAAGCCCTCTGGCCCTTCTATCAAGTAGATTCGTTCCCATGCTTGTATCCTGTGATGGTCATTTATCTCAAATTGTCGTGCTGTTTCGCTATAGCTTAGTCTTTCTTTTTGCATCGTTTCGATTACATGCTGTTTAAATTCTGCTGTGTATCTTTTATTTGGTACTCCCTTTGGCATTAAATCACCCCAATTGTTATCAGTTTATCATACTGTCTAACAATTGGGGTGCTGTTCACCGAGCAGCCGGGCATTTATGGACTATTCGTCACAGACGGAACTTATACGGATATCTTCCGTCATAAAGAGAAATACAATGACTGAAAGCGAGGACGAACGATGAAGAAAGCAAAATATCTGATCCCTTTACTGGCGCTGGTGCTTCTGGGTGGCTGCGCTGTCCCTGCGGCCCAGCCTGAGGCAAGCGCGATGCCGGACGCGAGCACCGAGCCGGCATCGGCTTCAGTTATCCCGTCGCCGTCTGAAATACCTGAAATATCGGTCGCCCCTGAACAGGACGTCACTCCTGAACCGGATGTCACTCCTGAACCGGAAATCGCCTCTGAACCGGAAAGGCCGGATGTTATAGAGTTTCCCGTTGAAATAGAAGGCATGCAGGAATCCATGACGCTCAACAAGCATTCGGGGGACAATTTTATTATCTACTATGATGCCGACGGTTTTACCGTGAGCGAGAACGGCGGAACAACTGTTTTCCTGCTGAACAATCCCGATCCGGATCAATATCCCGACATATCCATGGCGATCAGTTATGAAGAGAGCGCTGCGGCGCAGGAGAAAGCGGACGCGCTCTTGAGCAATCCGGAGCCTGCCTTTGAAAGTCAGGGCGAAGTCGGGATCGGCGAACAGACAGCCACAGCGCTTTATGCTTCTTCGGGAACGGATTGGAACAGCGAAACGACAAGCGTCTACCTTATCGAGGCCGGCGGCGGCTGCTATACCATAAGAATAAGCTGTTATCTGGAAGCTTCGGAGGGGTGGGGCGCACGGCTAACGGATATTTTGCAGACTTTCGAGGTCATTTAAACCTGTCGTTTTGAAAGAGCGCCGCCTTTTGGCGGCGCTCTTTATATTAAAAAGCTTTAGTGAAGATAACCACCGGCTCTGCCGGTGAGGATAAAAAATCTTTAGATGCAAGAAAACCTCCTTTTGCTAGAATAGATGTGGTCTGCCAACCGCATCTGGAGCAAAAGGAGGTTTTGTCGCATGAACGACATACAAAGTTTATCACATTCAAAGTGGCGATGCCAATATCATATAGTATTTGCGCCAAAATACAGGCGAAAAGCAATCTATGGACAGATAAAGAGAGACGTCGGAGAGATACTGCGAAAATTGAGTGAACAAAAAGGAGTGGAAATAATCGAAGCAAATGCATGCAGCGACCACATACACATGCTGGTGGCAATACCACCTAAACTGAGTGTGGCGCAGTTTATGGGGTACCTAAAGGGAAAGAGCAGTCTGATAATATTCGACAGGCACGCGAATCTTAAGTATAAGTACGGGAATCGGCATTTCTGGTGTCGAGGCTACTATGTGGACACGGTAGGCCGCAACAAAAAGGCGATAAAGGAATACATCAAAAACCAACTCCAAGAGGACATTGCCAGCGACCAGATAACAATGAAGGAATACATAGACCCGTTCACGGGTAGCAAGAATACATAGGCAAAAAAACAGGCCGCTTTAGCGGCGGCCTGTAAAAATGATGCGGTTGGCGGACAATTCGGTACGTCTTGAGACGTTTGCCAGTACCATGCCCTTCTAGGGCTTGTGCATACCACTAGTTTCACTAGTGGTTTTGATTAAAAAAACTCAAAATCGTATCGGTACGTTTGACGTCACGATTTCGAAGTCGTAGTTGTAATTGGCTTTCAGGGTCTCAAGCGTGCGTATTGAAATCTCTTTTTCAAGCAGCGGGCTTACAGTTATAGGGCGTAACCGCGCGTACAAATGCACAGCGTCTTTTCAGAGGTGTGGCTGTTCAAAGACGACGAGGTGTATTCCGCGTGCCTGATGCCTGCAGTCATAACGGGACTCAGGCTGCCCGTTTCGTTATTACGATGACGGCTCTTCAGGCATTTGGCCGGGATATATCTCAAACCGGAGCATAACCTTGAATAAATCGCCGTCGATCGACAGGTCGAAAACGCCGTGCTGCAGCTCTGTTAGGCTTTTGGCGATGGACAGGCCGAGACCGCTGCCGTCTGTTGCCCGGGCGCTGTCGCCCCGTGAAAAGCGCTCCAGCAACTCGTCGGCGGTGACGTTGAGCCGATATCGGGAGATGTTTTTCAGCGTGATCACAGCACATCCGCCGATGCGTGCGATATCGATATACATGCGCGTGTCCGGCTGGGCGTATTTGCAGACGTTGCTAAGGAGATTGTCAAACACGCGCCATAAAAGGCGTCCGTCCGCCGTGATGAACAGCTCGCCCGACGGGACGCTGCGCACCAGCTCCAGACCGCCTTCTACAAAGCGTTCGGCATATTCGCCGGCCGACTGATTCAGCAGCTCCACGACATTCGTGCGCTGAAGGTTCATCGCCACGTTGCCGGTGGCGGCTTTAGAGGCCTCAACCAGGTCCTCGGTCAGCTTTTTCAGCCGGGAAGACTGATGGTCCAGAATCTCAATATACCCCTTGACGGTCTCGTTCTCCAGCGGTTCTCTGTTTAGAAGATCGACATAGTTGATGATGGACGTCAGCGGCGTTTTGATATCATGGGAGACATTTGTGATCAGCTCCGTTTTAAACCGTTCGCTTTTAAGCCGGTCCTCCACGGCCAGAGCCATGCCGCTTCCTATATTATTTAAGGTTTCAGCATGGTCCTTGATGTCCCAGCGCATACGCGCCGTATCGAGCTTCGTTTCAAAATCCCCGGTCGCAATCCGCTTGGCGGCGCGCTTTATCGTATTCAGTTGGAGCAGAAGCATGCTCAGACCGATGAGAACGGCCAGGTTGAACAGCAGGCCGAACAGGACGCCGGCACCCCAGAGCCGGCCGAAAAGCAGGAGGACAAAGATAAAATTGATAAATAAATAAGCGATAAATAGCAAAATTGCCTTCCATAGAAGCGGCAGGTTGTTAAAAATCTGCCCAACGGTTCCGGCCATAAGACGCAGGCCACGGTAAACCAGCCTCAGAACGCGGTATATGATCGTGTTTTTCCACCAGCTGCCTGCTTTCACGCGCGCGGCGAAGGACATGCACGCGGCAAGCACCAGCAGGCCGAGCGCCGTGAGATCGATTACAATCACGAGCGCGGGCAGCAGAGGACTGGTATCCCCATACGAGAACGCGGTATGCAATACGAGACAGACGAGGATGCCGATACCGGCCAGATGAAGATCAAACGGCAGTTTATTGAGGCCCGTCAGGACGATGCCGTCGCTGTCTTTTTTACGCCCGGCCGAGCACATAAGAAAGATGAAAATGACGAGTGCCAGAACCGCCGCTATCACAGCGGCCGAGATAATCAGATACCGGGACGCGTATAACGTCTGAGACGTCATATACGGTGCGTAGTATTTGTCCTGAGCCGTAATGGGGTCTTTGACGTAACAGGTGACGGTATATGTTTTGCCCGCCTGATTTTCATACTCAGCTTCCGTCATCGGGGAGTACGATGCGGTAGAGCCGTCGTACTCGTAAGAAGTCCTGTCAAAATGATAAGTCTTTATCGTTCCGTAATTCTGGCCGTTATAGTTTGTCAGCAGTGTTGTATCGGTCTCATCTCTTATGGTAAAGAAAAAATTTGTGTTTTCTTCGGAAAAGGCCTGCTCGTATTTTTTTAATTGAAATGTGTCTTCTTCCGATAATTCCGACTGCTGTAATAAAGGAAGGTAGTTATAAAACACGTTGTTGGCATAGTTGCGCGTAATATCGGCGCAGGCGCGCGAATCGTAGAAGCAATATTCGTCCGTATCGTAGTAGCCGTTTTCGCCCATAAAAACAATGCCTAAAAGAGAACCGGACGCGGCGGCAATGAGGATGGCGAACAAAATGACGGCTACAGCTTTTGCGGCCGTGCTGTGCGTAAGTTTTTTCATCGGTTTACACCCCGTTCAATTTTATAGCCCTGTCCCCAGACGACCTTGAGATATCGCGGTTCGGAGGGATTGATTTCCAGCTTTTCGCGCAGATGGCGGATATGGACGGCAACGGCCCCTTCCGACCCGTAGGCGCCGTCATCCCAGACATGCCTGTATATCTGCCGGGAAGAATACACCGTGCCGGGATTTTCCATAAGGAGCTTCAGAATTTCGTATTCCGTGGGCGTGAGGGAGACCGGATCGCCGTCCAGTGTGACCTGCTTCTCGCGGTCGCAGAGGGTTATGCCGCCAATCCGGATGCTCTCATCGCCGGCTTTCATCCCGCCAAGGCTTGTGTACCGGCGCAGCTGCGCTTTGACACGCGCGAGCAGCTCCACCGGATTAAACGGCTTTGTTATATAATCGTCCGCGCCGATATTGAGACCGAGCACCTTATCGGTATCCTCGCTTTTCGCCGTCAGCAGGATGACGGGGATATTGAGGGACTCCCGGAGGCGGGCCGTAGCGCCGATCCCGTCGAGCTCCGGCATCATGATGTCCATCAGGACCAGATGTATATCCATCTGGTCAAGAAGCACCAGCGCCTCGCGGCCGTTGGCGGCCTCTATGGTTTGATAGCCCTCCGCCGTCAGGTAGATTTTCAGCGCGGAAACGATGTCCTTTTCGTCGTCGCAGATCAATATAGTATACATACCATCACTCTCCGGATCTATTGTACCGGATAGATTCTTAAAAATGAAGCGTCAAAACTTTTAAGATTTTTTTAAGGCCGTTCGGCGGTCACCGAGGGATGCCGGCACGGTATCTCTTCATATTAAACGACCTCAAAATCGTATCGGTACGTTTGACGATACGATTTTGAAGTCGTAGTTGTAATTGGCTTTCAGGGTTTTTGTATTGATAAGATGAAAGGATTAATCGCGTCTTTGGCGTATGGCAGACATCAGATAATACAGTTTGCGCTGTGCTGAAAAAATTTCAAGACGAACAGCGGAAAATGTAGAAAGACAGTAAAAAAACGCAGAATCAATAAGAAAAAAAGTGATCAAAGTAAAATCAATTACGATTGCGCATTTACCTGATTCGTTTTCTGCAACAACGAAAGAAATGATTTACATGGATAAATAAACAATTGTTAGGATTGGATAAAATACTGTGCTAAGCTATCAAAAAAATGTACGAAGTGACAAATACGTACATTACGGAGGGAAAGAAATGAAAAAAACAGCAGCTCTGATATTAGTTATAATTATGCTTTTGTCTCTCTTTGCATGCGCGGAGAAACAGACCGCTGCAGCGCCGTCCGAAAGCGCGCAGGCAAGCGCCTCGGAAAACGGCACGCCAAGTACGGAAAGCGAAACGGACGCAAGCCAGTCGGCAGCCGTCGAGACCGGCGCGGCGGAAGGCACCGGTACGGTGGGCTTCATTACGGATGAAGTCGACTATTTTGCAAGAGACCCGTATGAGATCGCCTACATATACGCCTTGAGCGTACCGATTAATCCAAATGTAATCGGGGTGTTGGAGAAACTGGGGGAGAAGATGAATTTCAACATCAATTCTTACTGCGCGGAAGGTGATATGGCGAAATACATCGATCTCACGGAAACATGCATCGATACAGGCACAGACGGATTTATATTCATGCCCCAGAACGACATCATTCTCAGGGCAGATGAGCTGTGCACAGAAGCAGACGTTCCGCTTGTCGTTATGCTTACAGCCTATACCGATGAGGACGGCCGGAATTTAAGGCCGATCGTCGGACCAAACTGCTATGATGCCGGCGCGTCTGTGACGGAATGGGCGGTCAATAATTTCAAGGATTATTTCCCGGACGCCGAATTGTCGGACATCGGATACATGACGATCAATTTCAGCGTCGCACAGGAATTCATGGAACGCACGCAGGGCGCGCAGGATAAATATCTTCAGCTTCATCCGGAACTGGCGGATAATCTTTATGACGTCGATTTAGCGGATATAGGGTTTTCGATAGACGCGGGCTATGACAAAGCCGCCGCAACGATGTCGGCAAATTCCGATGTTGCGTACTGGATCCTGTTCGGCGCCGCGGAAGAATTCGCGGTCGGCGCGGCGCGGGCGGTGGAATCACTTCAGAAAGAGGATTCGGCCATAGTGGTTTCGACCGGCTGCGACACCTGTTTTGATCTTTGGGCAAACGAGGGCGATACGCCCTGCTGGGTCGCTACCGTTCCGGTTTACAAAACGGACCTTGCCGTTCCCATCGCATGCGGGCTTGTGGCGCTCATGGATCAAAGAGCGACCTACGAGACGCTGTGGGCCGACATGCGGAAAGAGGGAGATTTTGCTACGCAGTATAATATCCCGGTGGACGTGGTAACGAGAGACACCTATTTGGATTACATCGCGCAGTCGGAAGCTGTTTTTGATCAATTCTGATAAGCCTAGGTAAGCTGTACATCAATTATGAAATAAATAAAAAAGGGGCTGTACAGGTGTGTACGGCCCCTTTTAACAGCATTTTACAGAATTGTACCGGCGGTACGGTTTAATGACGGATGTATCAGGCACAAAAGGCGGTCAGTCGGGATTGCTTTCGAGCTGCTTCAAACCCGGCGTCAAGTAAGCGAGCAGACGCTTGATCAATGGCGCGTTTTCTTTTTCTTTATTTAAAATAAAAGAAAGCTGTACAAGCAGTTCCGGGTGGACGGACTTTATGGCGGCGTTCTTGTAAAAATGCCGGTTCCTGTTGATTTGGTCTTCATACAGAAAAGCGACGCCGTGATTTCGTGCCACCAGCTGCGACACGAAGGAGGAATCTGTAGAAAAGAATTTATCATAAGGCTTGAACCCGCATTGCAGGCAGTGTTTCCTGATCAGCATGGGGAGAAGATCATTCTTGCCCGAAAAAATGAACGGCTCGTCCTCAAGGTCGCTCCAATTGAGTATGTCTTTTTGAGAAAGCGGATTATCTGAGCTGATAAGACATTTCAAAGGCGCGTTTTTGACGGTTGAATAAGCGAAAGCCGGGTCGATTTTCGTGTGATAGCACCATCCGACATCAAGTTCGCCGTTTAAGATTTTCATCGTCAGTAAATTGTGCTGACTTTGCTCATAAAAAGTCGTGTTGATAAGCACTTCGGGATTTTCCTTCTGAAAGTTCTCGATCAAGGACAGGATCATGTATGAAGTGCGGCTATAGCCCATCAGCCCGATCCGTATGCTGTTTTCGCCGCTCAGGAGATAATTGCTAGCGAAAACCTCAAGATCCTCAAGGCTTTTGTATGCGATAACGGCCCGCGAATAGAACGCATTGCCGAAGTCGGTCGGCGTCAGCTTGTTTTGCTTATGTATAAACAAAGGAAGATGAATCGATTTTTCCAGTTGTTTTAGCCCCCGACTAATGCCCTGCGGCGTAACGAATAGGTTTTTGGCAGCCTGATAAACACTGCCGGTTCGATAAATTTCAATGAAATAGCGTAAATACTGCACTGTCATGCTGCTGACCTCCGTCGGCACCGTTGTTTTGATTACAAATGGCGGTTTTTAATATCATACTACAGTAATATTTGAAATACAAAGAAAAATGGATAAATAAAGAAGGCGGTGGCTAAAAAAGCCCCCGCTTAGGTTGTCGAAAAATTCACGACAGCCAGTTGTTTTTTATCGTGCGATTAAAGATAGTCCAATGGGTCTGCTGCAGTCGAGTCCGCATTTGCGATGCAGGGCAGGGCGGAAGTACGAATGCGTACTTCAAAGTGCAGGTGAACGCCCGTAGAGGTCCCGGTGCTGCCCATATATCCGATCCGCTGCCCGACGCCGACCGTGTCGCCGGCTGAAACGAGCGGCGCGGAGGCGAGATGGGCGTAGCGCGTCTGGATCGGCTGCCCGTTATATACGGAATTGATATAGACGACATATCCGTAGCCGTTTAAGTAACCGGCATAGGAGACGGACCCGGTCTGGACGGCGACAACGGCGTCGCCCGTTACATCCTGAACAGAGGCGTCTATGTCAATGCCCAGATGGGAGCCGGATACGAAATACTGGTTAATCTTCGTGCTGGACGGAACGGGCCAGGCCATCGTAGAGTTGAGATACTTACCGCTGACGTAGCCGGTGACCGCGCCGTTGCAGAGTATTTTATACCAGCCGCCGCTTTCGTACAAAACGAGCACCAACCGGCCGGGCGGCAGCTGATCGACAATGCCGTAAGACGTGCCGGGTCCGCTTCGGACGTTGAGGCCGCCAACGGCGCCGGATACCTGAAGCGCGTAAGTGCCGTATACATAACGTATGTAATCGGCGCTGACGTAGCCGTAAATACCCGAGGCATACTCTACATACCACCAGTTGCCTGTCTTATAAATCAGCGTCACATAAGAGCCCGGCGGAAGCTTATATACGATCGAACCGGTGAGGCCGGCCGAACTGCGTACATTCAAATTGGTCGTCGTCGTTGTGACGACGCCCGCAGCAGACGTGACGCCCATGGCTCCAGCCCCTGTTGTGACGGCGGAACCGACCAGAAGCGCCGCCAGAATCAGGACGGTTACGGCCGTCTTCCGAAATCTCCTGAGTAATGTCATTGCATGTTCTCCTTTTTAGTCGTGAACGGATGCGTAAATATGCACATCGTCAGAAGAAAGGGTAACAAATTGTAACCGCTCCGTCAAACTGTAGTTTCTGCCATGGAAGCGGAAGAAAAACATGCCGGAAATCCGACGAAGCGGATTGTCTGCGCGGAAAAAAACACATAGCAAAAAATGGCGTAAATAGGCGCTAACAGGCAGGAGATAATAATTTTGTATAAAAGTACGCTTAGGCAGCTGAAATAATGGAGTGAATTGATGAACACTTCCGGCAAAAGGAAAGCGGGAGACAAAACGGGCGGTGGACCGCCCGAGCTGATGTATGGGGATTTAAAAGACAACATCGAAACGATTATTTCGGAATTCGGTAAAAGCAGCGATCTGATCGTCAATGTAGACGCGAATGAAAGGGCCGCAACAACATTTGCAGTCGTCTTTTTGGCGGAAATGGTCGATGACCAGGCAGTCGTTTCACTGTCGGAAGAGCTCAACAGGAAAAAGCTCGCTGAGCCCAAACTGAAACCGGAGCAGTATTTTACTTTTCTGCAGGAAAATATCTCGAATGTGAGACGGAGATACGACAGCAATAAATTCAGCGCGCTGTTTGACGAAATACTCGATGGAAACATCGCGTTCCTTGTCGACGGCGTCGGCGGATTCTTTTCCATTGCCGCAAGTTCCAGAGAAGGCCGTGCAGTTGAACATCCGACATCGCAGACGATCATAAAGGGGCCGAAAGACGCATTTACCGAGGATATCAATAAAAACCTCTTTCTGATCCGAAAGCGTATCCGGAACAAGGCGCTTAAAGTCGAGGACATGACGCTCGGCAAGGTGACGCATACGAAAATAAAAATGCTGTACATCTCGTCGATCGCCAAAACGGATATCGTAAAGGATTTACGCGACAGGCTGGCGGGGATCGACTATGACGGGATACTGGACAGCGGGTATATCGAGCAGCTTTTAAAAACAGACAAATACTCGATATTTCCGACGATACTCAATTCCGAGAAACCGGATGCCGTGGCCGGCGCGCTGCTGGAAGGCCGGGTCGCGATCATCGTCGACGGGACGCCGTATGTCCTGACAGCGCCGGCGGTATTCAACGATTTCATACAGGCCAGCGAAGATTTTTATTATACTTTTTTAGTTGCTACGGCCATGCGTATAACGCGTTATATCGCGCTTTTCCTGACGCTTTTAGTACCGGGAGTCTTTATCGCGCTTACGACCTTCCATCAGGAGATCATACCGACACCGCTCCTCGTGAGCATTGCAGCGCAGCGCGAAGGCGTGCCGTTTACCGCCGTCATGGAAGTTTTGATCATGGAAATATCGTTTGAGATCATACGCGAGGCGGGCATCCGCATGCCGAGGGCCATCGGCCCCGCCATTTCCATCGTCGGCGCGCTCGTTCTGGGGCAGGCGGCCGTCGAGGCCGGACTTATATCGGCGCTCGTTGTGATTGTTGTAGCCATAACGGCTATATCGAGTTTTGCCATCACGAACTACGGCATGTCCAACAGCATCCGCCTTTTAAGATTCGTCTTCATCGTCCTGGCCGCCGTGCTTGGCCTTTACGGCGTCTCAATGGGGCTCATCATCCTGGTGCTGCATCTATGCAAGCTCAAATCCGCAAACGTCCCGTATTTAACGCCCGTCGCGCCCAGAGTGAAAGGAATGAACAAGGACACGTTCATTCGCATGCCGTTATGGATGCTGAAGAAGCGGCCTGTCTTTTCGTCCGCCGACACTTCGGACAGGACGAGCGGTCCGCAGCAGCTCAGCAGTGAAATAAAAGGGAAGCAGGAGATACAGTGACGTCATGAAGAAAAAATGTATCTTTATAACACTGGCGCTGCTGCTGAACCTGACGCTTGCAGGGTGCTGGAGCAGCCACGAGGTCAATACGCTCGGACTGACGGTCGCTATCGGCATTGATAAAACGGACGGCGGATATCTCATATCGGAGCAGCTCATTAATCCGAAGGCGATCGCATCCCAAAGGGCGACGGACGAGGCGCCCGTCACGGTCTATACGGCGGAGGGCCCCAATATTCCGGAGGCGATCAACAAGATGGCGGCGCTGGCGACCAGAGCGATATACAGTTCGCATCTGAGGATGGTCATTTTAAGCGAGGAAATTGCAAAAGAAGGCATTTCGGACATCCTGGATTATTTTCTGCGGTACCACGAGTACCGGACCGACTTTTATTTTGCCGTCGCCAGAGGCAGCTCGGCAAAAGATATCCTGACGATCCTGACGCCGATTGAGGCTATCCCCGGTATATCTATGTTTGACAAGCTGGAGCTGGCGTATAAAACATGGGCCTCAACAAAAAACGTACGCATCATAGAGCTTTCCAACGATATTACGGCCAAAGGAACAAATCCTGTTATCGGTGCGGTTGAAATAAGCGGCGCGGATGAAAAACCCGACCGAACGGAAATCCTGAGAAAAAGCGAGAACTTTGAAAAACTGAAATTCTCGGACCTTGGCGCTTTTAAGAACGATAAGCTTGCAGGCTGGCTGAGCGCGTCGGAATCAAAAGGCTACAATTATATTAAAGGCACGGTCGAACGTACTACGGAATACGCATCGGAAAACGAAAACGAAGTCACCTTTGAGATACTGAAAGCAAAATCCAAGATAAAACCCTCAGTCAAAGACAACTCGCCCGAAGCCGCCGTGGAGATCAGCGTTGAATGCGCCGCCATCGCCGTGAAAGGCGGCCTTGAGGTCTCAAAAGAAGAAAACACGGAAACCGTAAGCGGGATGCTTAAAGAAAAAATAACTCAGATGTG
Source organism: uncultured Sporobacter sp. (assembly GCA_963663605.2). GTDB lineage: Bacteria > Bacillota > Clostridia > Oscillospirales > Oscillospiraceae > Sporobacter. The sequence continues at coordinate 649,718 of CAXXVF010000002.1, read as the reverse complement.
CCGGGAGTCGCTGGAAAAAGCGCAAAAGGAACTGAACACGGATATCTTCGGGTTCGGCGAAAAAATACACGCCCATGACCCGGATTATTGGAAGACCGTCATGGACAGCTGGAATGATGTTTTTGTAGATATGCCCGTCGACATCAAAGTAGACGTCAAAGTCCTGGCGACGGGAGATATGACGAAATCAATCACACAAAGGGATTAACCATGGCTTTAATATCTATCATGGCCGTTTTGATATTCGACGTTATCGTATGTATTGTCGAAATCCCCAAGATGCTTAACCAGAAGCTTATGCGGGAGCTTGTGACATTTTCCGTATTATTGCTGTTGGGAACCGTTCTGGCCGTTATGAAAAGCCTGAATATCAAAATCCCGAATCCGTCGGACTTTTTCGCGTGGGTGTTTTCGCCATTTAATGATATTATGCAGTCACTTTTAAAACCTTAAGGCTAATGAGGGAGCAGCGTGGGTAATAAAAAAATCACACCGCATCAGCTTTATGCTATGACGGCGCTTTCATCGCTCGGAGGCTCGCTGCTTGTGATCGCGGCGACTCTTGCGGGGATCGCGGAACAAAACGCATGGCTGAGCGGCGTGGCCGCAGTCGTTTTCGGGATCGGCGTCATATCGATTTATTATTATCTGGCCAGCCGGTACCCCGGCCTGACGCTCATCGGCATAACGAAAAAAATATTTGGGAAATACGTCGGTTTTGCCGTGTGTGTCGGTTACATCATCCTTTTCCTGACAGTCGCGTCACACATACCGTGGTATATAACGGGCCTTTGCAAACGGGTCATGTGTGAAACGCCGACGTATATCCTGTCGATCGTTTTTATGGTAGGCGTCGTGGTGGCATTGCTGTACGGTATCGAAACGATTGCTCGTTCGTCGGAGTTGTTTTTGATTATCGTGTCACTGCTGTTCGGTTTTACGGTTATACTGCTGCTGAACAATATGCGGTTTGACTATATGCTGCCGGTCCTGGAGAAAGGTATCGCGCCGGTCTTTAAAGGCTCGGTGTTCCTGTCCTGCTATATCACGTTCCCTGTTATTATGATTTTGATGGTTATTCCGGGATTGAAAGATATATCCAAAGCGTATGGTGCGATACTGAAAGGCTTTTTATGGTCCGGCGCAATCTCGACGATCGTCGTGACATTATGCATCCTTGTTCTGGGCAGCAATATGACATCCATACTCAGTTATCCGATGCTGACACTGGTGCAGGAGATTAAAGCGGGCGCGGCGCTTACGCGCCTTGAGTATGTGGTGTCGGTCGTCTGGCGGATCACACAGCTATACGTTGACATTTCCTTTTTTTACTCCGGAGCCGTAGGGCTTTCAGAGCTATTTGGGCTGAAAGACCACAAAAAAATCATACTGCCACTGGCGCTCATCCTGCTCATAATGTCCGGCGTCGTTTTTCCCAGCACGATCTATCAGATGCACTGGGTCAATTACACGTACACGCCATGGAGTGTAACATTCGGAATTATTATTCCCTTTATCATGGTCCTGGTCTATATCATTAAGAAATATATGTTCAAGCGGGTTTGAGCGGCACACCTGAAAACAACGGGAGGTGACTGCGTGAAAAACAAGAGGATAACGCGTCATCAGCTTTTTTCGCTGACGGGACTTTCGACGCTCGGCGGTTCCATTCTGGTCATATCGTCGGGCGTCGCGTCCGCCGCCGGGCGGGACGCGTGGCTGTCGGGGATTGTTACAATGCTTGCCGGACTTGTGATGATGTATGTTTATTGTTATCTGGGAACGCGGTATGACGGGGTTACGCTGATCGGTCTTCTTCAGAAACTCTTCGGAACGTGGCTGGGGAAGCTCCTGTCCCTTATATATATACTGTTTTTTTTCATTACGGCCTACGGCGTCCCCTGGTACATCGGAAGTTTTGGCAGCGCAGTGATGCCTGAAGTGCCGGTGACGGCTACGATATCATTATTCACTGTGTCTATAATAGTGGGCGTCTACTACGGCATAGAATCCGTCGCGCGCGCAACAGAAGTATTTATAAAAGTTTTTACGATTTTATTTATATTATCAATGCTGCTTGTTCTGCCGAATATAAAGCCGGGATATCTGCTCCCGGTTATGGAGGACGGCATAACGCCGGTACTAAGCGGCTCCGTTATACTTTCGGTTTTTATTTCCATACAGAATATAACGCTGCTGATGATTTATCCGATTGCCGTCAAAGATAAAAAGGAGGGGCGGAAAGGGTTTGTCAGAGGCTTTCTGTGGGCAAACAGCATGGTCATAATCAATCTGTTGATGGCCATTCTGGTTTTGGGAGAAGGCATTGTGGCCAGTTCGTCGTTTGCAACGATCCTTCTCACGAGAGAAATCAATATTATGCCGATTTTGACGCGGATAGAATACGTTATATCCATCATCTGGACGCTTTCGCAGTTCGCTATCGGGTTTCTTTATTTTTATTCTACGATCATGTCCGTTTCAGAAGTGCTCAGGCTTAAGGATCACCGCCGGATCATATTGCCGCTCGGGCTTATAGTTTTTATCCTGTCGTTTACAGTCCTGCCGGAAGCCGTCGAGCATTCGAGCTGGATACTTGAGGCCTATACGCCTTTGACGATCTTTGTCGGATTCATCCTGCCGCTGATTATGCTGGCGGTTTACCTTATCAGGCGTGCTGCCGGCCGCGCCGGCCGTCCGGACAAATGATTTGGCTTTTAAGCAACAAGCTGTATTTACAGGAATTTTCAAGTATGAAAATGTCCAAACAACAAAGCCCGCCATTTGGCGGGCTTTGAGTTTTGTCCATAAAACCATTGAAAACATGGCTGTTTATATATATACTAGAGGAAAAAATCGGGAAGGTAAAAGCGATTGACAAAGAAAAATGAAAAAGCAGCGGTATCCAATCCCTTCGCCGCGCTCAGACACAAAAATTTCCTCTACTACTGGATCGGGATAGCGGTATCTACGACGGGGATATGGATGCAAAATGCCGCGCAGCCCTGGCTGGCTTACAAGCTGACGGATTCGGCGTTCCTTTTAAGCATCGTAAGCGCGCTTCAATTCACGCCGGTTTTGCTTTTTTCATTATTTGCCGGCGTCCTGATCGACCGGTTCAAGAAAAAAAACATCATAATGATCACGCAGGCCGCGTCGCTTGTGATCACGCTGGTCATCGCGATTTTAGTCGCGACGGGACGCATCGTATATTGGCACCTGCTCATATCCTCGACGCTTTTAGGTTTTGTCAATACGTTTGACGCAACGGCCAGGCAAGCGTTCATTATCGAGATGGTCGGGAAGGAAGACCTGTCGGGCGGGATCGCGCTCAATTCGGCGCAGTATAATCTCGCGCGGATGCTGGGACCGGCCCTTGCCGGCATCATTATGGCGACATGGGACATTTCGGTATGTTTTTTCATCAACGCCGTCAGTTTCGGCGCGGTGCTCGTGAGCCTGTTCTTTATCAAGCCGATGACCGTTGAAAAAAAGACGGTCAAAATCGACAATATCTTCAGGAATATCGGGGACGGACTGAAATTTATTTTCGGAAAACCGATTTTGTATATGCCCATGCTGTTTTTGGCAATCGCCGCCATCTTCGCAATGAATCTCGGCGTGCTCATACCTGTGTTTTCGGATGAAGTGCTTCATCAGCAGGAGACGGGCTACGGCTTTCTGATGTCCATGGGCGGCGTCGGAGCGCTGGCGGGCGCGCTGACGATGGCAAGCATCACAAAGGGCGGCATCAAAAACGCTTTCGTGTTCGTGCTGCCGCTGATCGTCGGCGTACTCGTGGCGGCAATCGGATTTTCAAGCGTCTACGCGCTTACGGCAATAGCCGTGGCGCTCATGAGCTTCGTGTATATGATCTTTCTTGCGAGCGTCAACACGACGATCCAGCTCAATTCCACCAACGAATACAGAGGGCGCGTGATGAGCGTGTATTCGATCGTCATGTCGGGCTCGGCGCCGCTGGGCAACCTGTTTGCGGGCGCGGTAGCCGAGGAGCTCGGCTCCGGCATTTCCTTTATCGTCAGCGGGGCGGTCATCGTCGCCGTGCTGCTGCCTCTGTTTTTCGTGGTAAGGAAAAAAGGGCTGAATGTCCGGACACAGGCGCCGGAGCTTATGTAAATATGCCGCGATGAAATGGCTTTCAGTCCGGCACTGAATAAATAAGGGCGCTCGGCTATATGTTATATATACTTACGGGAAAGTGGCTTTTTAAAATGAAAGGCTGGCGCTTATATGAAGGCCGCGGCGGCGGATAATAAAGCAATCGCGCATGATACTGAGAAATATTGAATAAATATCAGCACTTATTCTTGATAATTATGTATAAATACAGTACAATGCAAAAAAACGTATGGAATAAAAAAACAGCAGGGGAAAAGACATGAAGAAGACTTTTGTGACATTGGATCAGCTTAAGAAAATAACGACACAGTACCCGACGCCGTTTCATCTTTATGACGAGAAGGGCATTCGTGAAAACGCACGGCGCATGAATGAAGCATTTTCGTGGAATCCGGGATTCAAGGAATACTTTGCCGTAAAAGCCACGCCTACGCCGGCGATTTTGAAGATCCTGAAAGAGGAAGGCTGCGGAACGGACTGCGCTTCCATGACGGAGCTTATGATGAGCCAGATGTGCGGGTTTACCGGGGACGAGATCATGTTTTCGTCAAACGCAACGCCGCCGGAGGAGTTTAAAAAAGCGCTGGAGCTCGGCGCGACGATCAATCTGGACGATTATACGCACGTCGAATTTTTAAACACGCTGGGCGGCATACCGAAGAAAATATGCTGCCGGTATAATCCGGGCGGCTACTTCGCTATCGCAAACCAGATCATGGATAACCCGAACGACGCAAAGTACGGGATGACGAAAGAGCAGATGATCCTGGCCTACAAGCGGCTCATGGAGCTCGGCGCGGAGGAGTTCGGCATACACGCGTTTTTGGCCAGCAATACGCTGTCAAACGAGTATTACCCGCAGCTGGCATCGCAGCTCTTTGAGCTGGCCGTTGACTTAAGGCGCGAAACGGGCGCGAATATAACGTTCATCAATCTCTCCGGCGGGGTCGGTATCCCGTATATGCCCGACCAGCCTGAAAACGACATTATGATAATCGGTGAAGGCGTGCGCAAGACATATGAGTCCATATTTGGGCCTGCCGGGATGGACGACATAGCCATTTACACCGAGCTCGGACGCTTCATGCTCGGCCCGTACGGCTGTCTCGTGACGCGCGCGATACACGAAAAGCATATCTACAAGGAGTATATCGGGCTGGACGCATCCGCGTGCGACCTGATGCGCCCGGCGATGTACGGCGCGTACCATCACATTACGGTCATGGGCAAGGAAAACAAGCCGAGCGACCATGTCTACGACGTCACGGGCTCGCTTTGCGAGAACAACGACAAATTCGCCGTCGACCGCGCGCTGCCGAAAATCGACGTCGGGGACTTCCTCGTCATACACGATACGGGCGCGCACGGACGCTCGATGGGCTACAACTACAACGGAAAGCTCCGCTCAGCCGAACTGCTCCTTAAAGAAGACGGCGGGGTGCAGCTCATCCGCCGCGCGGAGACGCCGGAGGACTACTTCGCGACAGCGATCTTTGACGATTGATCAAAATTGACGGTATGGTTAAAACTAACGCTGGGGAAGGCGGCGCCTTATGAAAGATAAAAAACGCATCGTCGTCAAAGTCGGTACGTCCACGCTCTGCCATGGGGGCAAGGGGCTCAACTACAGGAATATCGACCGGCTGGCCAAGACGCTCAGCGATATCAAGAACGCCGGGCATGAGGTCATACTCGTAACGTCCGGGGCAATCGGCGCGGGCTGCGGCAAGCTGAATCTGCCGGAGCGGCCGACCGACCTGCGGGAGCTTCAGGCGGTCGCGGCTGTCGGTCAAAGCGAACTGATGCATATATACGATAAGTTTTTCGGCGAATACAGCGCGGCTGTCGGACAGATACTTTTGATAAAAGACGATGTCGACCGGCCGAACGTAAAGCAGAATCTGCTGGGGACGTTTATATCTCTTATGGGCCTCGGCGTCATACCGGTCGTCAACGAAAATGACTCGGTCTGCATCGAAGAGATCGAGTCGGAACATAAGATATTCGGCGACAACGATATGCTCTCCGCCGTTGTGGCGGTGCTCGTTGAAGCGGATCTGCTCGTCATTTTATCCGATATCGACGGGCTGTATGAAGGCGACCCGAGGATAAACCCCGAAGCGCGCCTCATACCGGTCGTTGAGTCGTTTAGCGCGTCTGTTGAAGCCTGTGCAGGCGGTGCGGGCAGCGCGTTCGGAAAAGGCGGGATGACGACAAAGATAGCGGCCGCAAAATACGCGGGTGAAGCCGGTATCGATACGGTCATAACAAACGGCGCGAAGCCGGAAGGGCTGTACGCGATCATCGAGGGCGGCCGCGTCGGGACGCTGTTTAAAAGCAAATAAATTAACAAGGAGGATGTCATGACCGCATTGGAAAAACAAGGCGCGGCCGCAAAAGCCGCCGCCATGAAGCTCATGACCTGCGGGACAAACGCCAAGAACAAGGCGCTCATTGCCATTGCGCAGGCTCTGATCGACCATAAAAAAGACATATTGGCTGCAAACGCCGCCGATATGGAAAAAGCGAAGGAAAACAATATGCGTCCGGCGCTCATGGACCGCCTGCTGCTCGACGAAAAACGCATAGACGGCATAGCCGAAAGCGTAAAGCAGGTCGCCGCGCTCGAGGATCCCATCGGCACATACGACAAAATGAGTTCGCGCCCGAACGGGCTTGTGATCGGGCGCAAAAAAGTGCCGCTCGGCGTGATCGCGATCATCTTCGAGTCGCGCCCGAACGTCACGGTAGACGCGGCCGTGCTGTGCCTGAAGGCCGGAAACGCCGTCATACTGCGGGGCGGCAAAGAGGCGTTCAATTCAAACAACGCGCTGACAAACATCATGCGCGCGGCCATTAGCGGCGCCGGACTTCCGGAAGATTCCGTCGCGCTTGTGCAGGACACGACGCGCGAAAGCGCCACGGAGCTCCTGCAGCTGAGCGAATATTTGGATGTTTTGATCCCAAGGGGCGGCGCGGGCCTTATCCAGCATGTCGTAAAGAACGCGAAGGTGCCCGTTATCGAAACGGGCGTCGGCAACTGCCACATTTACGTCGAGTCCACGGCCGAGCTTAAAATGGGCGCGGAGATCATATACAACGCAAAGTGCTCGCGCCCCTCGGTCTGTAACGCGGCCGAAACGCTGCTCGTTGACCGAAAGATCGCGAAGGATTTTTTGCCCATGGCCAAAGCGCTTCTCGATCAGAAGAACACGGAGCTTCGCGGCTGTCCGGAGACGGCGGACATACTCGGAGACTGTGTCGTTCCGGCGACGGACGAAGATTACTGGACCGAATACGGCGACTACATTCTGTCAGTCAAAGTTGTCGACGGCCTTGACGCGGCGATCGCGCACGTCAATAAATACAGCTCAAAACACAGCGAAGCCATTGTGACCAGCGACTACGCATCGTCGCAGCGTTTCCTCGACGAGGTGGACGCGGCGGCCGTTTATGTAAACGCCTCCACACGTTTCACGGACGGGGGAGAGTTCGGGCTGGGAGCCGAGATCGGTATATCGACGCAGAAGATGCACGCGCGCGGCCCGATGGGGCTTGAGCAGCTCACGACGATAAAATATGTCGTTTACGGCAGCGGGCAGGTGCGATAGCGCGAAAAATAAATATATAAAATATAAAGTAATGAAGGGCAGTAAATCTGCCCTTCATTTTGTTTATAGATTATGAAAGCTTACTGCATCTGCGCCATTTCGGCGCTGACGCTTTCCTCGCAGGCGCGCATGGCCTGAATGGTGAGGTCGAAAAGCTTGTCGAGCTCCCAGCAGAGCATTTCCGCGCCCTGCCGGATGATATCGCGCGAGCAGCCGGCGGCGAACTTTTTGTCCTTGAACTTCTTTTTGAGACTGGAAACCTCGAGGTCCGAAGCGCTCTTCGACGGACGCATTCTGACGGCGGCCCCGATCAGCCCCGTCAGCTCGTCGGTGGCAAACAAAACCTTTTCCATTTCGTGTTCCGGCTTTATATCCGTACAGATACCGTATGCGTGGCTGCATATGGCGCGGATCATATCGTCGCCGACGCCCGCTTCTTTCAGGAGTTCCGGTGCTTTTTTGCAGTGCTCCTCCGGATATTCCTCATAATCAATATCGTGCAGCAGGCCGACGAGCGACCAGTACGTTTTGTCCGCGCCGCAGCCGAGCGCATCGGCAAACCAGCCCATAACGCCTTCGAGCGTAAGGGCGTGCAGAAGGTGAAACGGCTCTTTGTTGTATCTGCGAAGCAAAGCCAGCGCGTTATCGCGTGTGATGGATGCGGTCATAGATCAATATCCCCTTTACGTTTTCTGCGCATATTTTACTATTTGCAGGCAAAAGTGTAAAGGGATACGGCGAAAACGGCGAAAAGGCTGACATGAACGATTACTGCTTTGCCCAGTTTAACAGAGAGACGCCGCCGTCACGCGCCTGTAAAAGCGCAAGGGAAGACGCCAGCATATCGGCCGCTTCGGCGCGCGTGACGGTCTCGGTGTACGACGCAGTACCGAGCGGCGGCAGGATACTGCAGGCGGTCAGGTTGACTGCGGCCTGGTACGCCCAGACGGGCGCGGCTTCGTCCTCGACGGCCATAACGCTGACGACGTCCGTCAAACGAAGCACGTTATTTAAAATAACCGCCGCCTCGGAGAAGGTTATGGGTTCTTCCGAGGAGAACACGAGCCGGCCGTCGGGATTGCGGTAACCGGTAATGACGCCGGCCATCAGGCCCGTCGAAACGTAAGGCTTGGCCCACATGGGAATGCCCGCATCGTCATAAAAACCGGTCCGTGTGATGCCTTCGAGCATTTCTTCGCCGGTTATCCCGAGACACATGGCAAGAAATTCGCTGCGCGTCACGGAAGCATCGGGCCGGAAGAAATACGCGCCGCCGAGTTTTTCGCCCAGGAAGATGCCCTCATCTGCCAATACGAGCGCTGAATAGTACGAGCTGTTGCCTTGCATATCGGAATACGTTATTTTTACCGACTGTTTTTGGATGCTGATTGATACGGTCGCTTTTTCCGAACGGTTTCCGTAGGAATCTACGGCCGTATACGTAAAGCTGTCAGCGCCTTTTTTGCCGTCCTTCGGCGTATAAACAAAGCTCCCGTCGTTTTGCGCCTCAACAGTTCCTTTTTTGGGCATATCCATGATTTCAAAAGTCACGGTGTCCCCGTCTGGATCCGTTGCGGACATTTTACCGTTGATCGCAATCCCTTTGAAAGTGCTAAGCTCCAGATTTTTTGCAATCGGACGCCCATTTTGCGCTATAACGGATACGATCTCGGCGCCTGTTGCCAATGACGGGACGCCGATGCACAAGAGTCCCGCCGACAGCGCGACGAACAAAATGACCGCTACCAGACGCGCTGAAGTCTTTTTATTTTTTCTCATGACATGTACCTCCGTAATGAAAGAGTATCCGGCTGCTTTGCCCAGCTAAAAAACCGGATCACGATTAGGATTTGCCGTAATATGGTAATTATACGTTTATCTCATAATAATTGGCTGCATATGCCAATTATGACCAATAGTACCATCGCGTGTAAAGCCTCGATTTTGCAATATCGGACAAAACATCTTTCATATTAGTTGACAATAAGCGTGTGCCGCTGTATTATATTTCATATTGAATCATCCGTATTTCAAGCTGCTAAGACGATTTATTCAAAGCCTTTTACGGTATAAAAGCAACCGTTAACATAACCGCATCATCAGGAAAAGAGGAACAAAAAAATGTCAAAAGAAAGGTCTGGGAAAGTATCTAAGTTTTTGGACAAATGCACTGCCGAAATAGAGCGGAGCATAACCATAGATAAATCGCGTTATGCAGAATTTGATGTTAAGAGAGGCCTGCGAAACGCCGACGGTACGGGTGTTATGGCCGGCGTAACGCGGATCGGGAACGTGCGCGGATACTATATTCAGGACGGGGAAAAGACGCCCATGCCGGGTCGGCTCATATACCGCGGGATAGATGTCAACGACCTCGTAGACGGCTTTATCAATGAAAACAGGTTCGGCTATGAAGAAACGGCTTATCTTTTGCTGTTCGGGCACCTGCCGGATAAGGAAACGCTTGAGGACTTCAATGAGATCCTCGCGGAATACCGCACGCTTCCGGACGGTTTCACAGAGGACATGATCCTGGCCGCCCCCAGCCAGGACATCATGAACAAGCTGGCCAGGGCGGTGCTGGCGCTGTATTCCTACGACCCGGACCCGGAGCCGGAGCACAGGAACATCCACAAGGAGCTCGACCAGGCGCTGCATCTGATTGCGCGCTGTCCCGTCGTCGTTGCAAACGCGTTTGCGGCGAAAAAACACTATTACGACAATGAAAGCCTGTATATACATTGGCCGAAGGACGATTTGTCGACGGCCGAGAACTTCCTGTATTCGGCGCGTAACGACAACAATTTCACACAGGACGAAGCGCAGCTTCTAGACCTGAGCCTTGTCCTGCACGCCGAGCACGGCGGCGGCAACAATTCGGCATTTACCTGCCGTGTCCTGTCGTCGACCGCAACGGACATATACTCTTCGATCGCGGCCGCCGTCGGTTCGCTGAAAGGTCCGCGCCACGGCGGAGCGAACAAGAAGGTCATGGATATGTTCGAGCATATCGAAAGAGACGTATCCAACTGGAAGGACGATACGGAGATCGTCAGCTATCTGCGTAAAATCCTCCGTAAGGAGGCCGCAAGGGGCGACGGGCTGATCTACGGCATCGGGCACGCCGTCTACACGATCAGTGACCCGCGCGCCGTATGGCTCAAACAATTGGCAAAAAAGCTTGCCGACAAGAAGGGCATGCTGGACGAATTCGAGCTGTTCGAGTCTGTCGAGCGCCTAGCGCCCGAAGCCTTCGCATCTGAGCGGCAGATAGAAAAATCCATGTGCGCGAACGTCGATATGTATTCCGGTCTTGTATATAAAATGCTGGACATCCCGAACGAGCTGTACACACCGCTGTTCGCAATCGCGCGGATGGTCGGCTGGTGCGCGCACCGGATCGAGGAGACGTTCAACTCCAACCGCATTATGCGCCCTGCGTACAAAGCGATCATGCCGAAGACGGATTATATACCGCTGGCCGACAGATAATATGTTGGCGGTGGAATAAACGAACGCGCAAAACACGATGCATCAAGAAACTGCCGCTAAATATAAGCGGCAGTTTTTTAAACGGAAAAACGGGGATTGAAATTCAGAACCTTTGAGAATGGAAATCCATATAGAAATAACAGACGTCGAAAAGCGGATGATATATACAAGACGTCGACAAACATGTCTTTGTCTGCAGTCGGTATATACGCTGTCTGATACTAAAAAACATATCAATATATAGAGAAGTTATTCTTTATGTAGATGTCGATTTGTGTTATAATAAATCAAATTATGTTACTATATGAAATAATGAAATAAATTACACTTAAAACGCGAGGAGGCACCCAGACATGTCAAACAGAATATTCACATCCGAATCGGTAACGGAAGGGCATCCCGATAAGATATGCGACCAGATATCCGACGCGGTGCTCGACAGCATCCTTGCCGGGGACAAAATGGCGCGCGTTGCGTGCGAGACGATCGTTTCCACCGGTATGGCGCTCATAATGGGCGAGATCACGACAGATACTTATGTCGACATACCCGATATTGCCAGACAGACGATCCGGGATATCGGATACGTAAACCCGGAGCTGGGTTTTGACTATAAAGGCTGTGCGATTTTGACGTCCATAAAAGAACAAAGCCCGGATATCGCCATGGGCGTAAACAGCGCTTTCGACGACGCCAGCGAAGAAGGCGCCGGCGACCAGGGAATGATGTTCGGTTTTGCCTGCGACGAAACGCCGGAGTATATGCCGGCGCCCATATCGATGGCGCACGCGCTCGCGCTCAGGCTGTCGAAAGTCCGGAAAAGCGGAGAACTTGCATTTCTGCGACCGGACGGCAAGAGCCAGGTGACGGTGGAATACGACGACGAAGGGAATATCGTATGCTGTCCGGCGATAGTCGTTTCCTCGCAGCACGAGCCGGACGTCGATATCAAGGAGATACGGGAAGGCATCACGGAGTGCGTCATAAAGCCTGTGATACCGGAAAATTTCATAACAAAAGATACAAAAATATTCGTAAACCCGACCGGCCGCTTTGTAACAGGCGGGCCTGTCGGCGATTCCGGCCTCACCGGCCGCAAGATCATCGTCGACACGTACGGCGGATACGCCAGCCACGGAGGCGGCTGTTTCTCCGGTAAGGATCCGTCGAAGGTGGACCGGAGCGGCGCTTATATGGCAAGATATGTCGCCAAGAATATCGTTGCGGCCGGCCTTGCAAAGGCCTGCCAGATAGAGCTTGCCTACGCCATCGGCGTGGCCAGCCCCGTTTCCGTCCTGGCGGACACGCGCGGCACGGGCGTCATCTCCGACGAGAAGATCCAAGAGATCATCTGCCGGCTGTTCGACTTAAGGCCGTCCAAAATCATCTCATGCCTCGATCTCAGAAACCCGATATTTAAGCAGGTGGCCGCCTACGGACATTTCGGGCGGGACGACCTGAATCTGCCGTGGGAAAGGCTGGATATGGCCGAGAAGATCAAGGAAGCCGCATTTTAGTATTAGTATAAGCATTGAGGTAAAGTCGATATGAGCGACAGGCCGAACAAAAAGGGAAAACCGCCGGCGCGGCACTATGACCCGTACAGTGGAAAGGACCGGCCGGACATCCAGGACGACTTCCCGGACGACCGGATCGAAGGGAAAAACGCCGTCACGGAAGCTTTCCGGGCCGGGCGGACGATTGACAAGGTTTATATCGCCAGGGGAGAGAAGGACGCATCCCTCGGGCATATAGCGGCGCTGGCGCGCGCTGCGGGCACTGTCGTTGCCGAAGCGGACAGGCGAAAGCTCGACGCCATGAGCCGGACGGGCTCGCATCAGGGCGTTATCGCGCTGGTCTCCTTCAAGCCATATGTTGAACTTCAGGACATCCTTGAGATCGCAAAAAGCAGGAACGAGCCGCCGCTCATCGTCGTATGCGACGAGATATCCGATCCGCATAACATGGGCGCAATCATCCGAACGGCGGAATGCGCCGGCGCGCACGGCGTCGTAATCCCAAAACGGCGGAGCGCCGGAATGACTGCCGTCGTATCAAAAACATCCGCGGGCGCGGTGGCGCATATGGCAACCGCAAGGGTTTCCAACATAACGTCAGCGCTTCAAAGCCTGAAAAAGGCGGGCGTTTGGGTATACGGCGCATCAAGCGACGGCGATGCGGCGATCTGGCGGACGGATATTAAGGGACCGGCCGCGATCGTGATCGGTTCGGAGGGCGAAGGGCTCGGACGGCTTGTTCGTGAAAACTGTGATTTTATGATACGTATCCCGATGGTCGGGAAAATCGGTTCGCTCAACGCGTCCGTTTCCGCTTCCATCATCCTGTATGAGGCACTCCGGCAAAGAATGTCCGGAAATGATTGACCTGCCTGTTATTTTTTGTGAAGTAGGTGAATTCTTTGGCCAGTGATGAGAAGAAAAAGCGCAATGAACAAACAGACTATTCCGACCGGGACATTATAGAGACGGGAACCTCCGAAGATGACGGCGTTGAAGAATTTTTAATGGACGACGCAATGACGCTTGAGTCCATATTGGCCGAGTACAAAGGATCGGCCTACATCGACGGCGACAAGAGAACGCCGAGTACGGTGCTGCAGGCGAAAACAGATAAAATCATACGGGAGTCCGTGACCGGAAGATTTGAAGAAGACGCGCCGGATAACGCGCGAGCGCAGCCTGAAAAGGCGGTCAAACCGGCGGCGGCGCCGAATCATCAAGCCTCGGCGACCGGCCGGATACCAAAGACGGATACAGGAAGGCTGCCAAAGAAAGAGACGGGAAGACTCCCGAAACAGGATACGGGCGCGCTTAAGAAGGCAAGCACGAAAAAGCTTCCGAAGCTTAACGGGAACACGGCGCGGCTGCCTGATATCGATGCGGTGAACATGGCAAAAAGCCTTGAATACCGGACCGCAAAAGCAGGCGCAGACGATACGGACGCAAATAAAAAAGACGCGCCCGGCGACATTATCGCGTTCGATTCATATGACGGCGAACAGGACGCTGCGGAAGAGGAGATCGTCCGGGAGGTAACAAAGGCGATCGAGCAGCAGACGCAGTTTGAGCAGGAGACAAGAAAGACTGCAGGAAAAGCGTTCAGTCTGTTTCACAGAAAAGGCGAAGATACATTTGACGAAGCGTTTGACAGCGGTTATGAAGAAGCATATGAAGACGCATACGAAGAGCCGCCTGCTGTTTTTGAGGACAAGTATGTTCCGGAACCGGATTTCAACATCGCGATTAAAAATTTCGCGGAAAAATGCAACAGGTATTCCACTAGGTGTTTTATAAGCCTGTCGCTATCTGTCCTGCTGACGATATTGACGCTTGTTTTTCAATCGAACGCAAACCTGCCGTTTGGAATCGGTCAAAACATGGCTGTCTGTACCGGCATACTGCTGGTGCTGCTTTTTATAACGATGATGTTCAGCGCCGAAAAACTCGCCGACGGCTTCATGGATATCATAAAAGGACGGCCGGGCATTGAAACGCTTAACCTGTTTTCATGCCTCGCTACGGCGTCAGCGGCCTTTTACAGCATGATGACGAGAGATACGATGGTTGGGATGCCGTTTTGCGCCGTTTCCGCGTTTTCCCTCACGTTTACGCTTTGGGGGGAACGGGTATACTACAGGGCGCTCACAGAGACGCTCCGAACGGCGCAGGCCACTACGATGCCGACCGGCGTCGTCGTCTCGATGTGCGAGGACATCGAACGCTCGGTAATCAAAAAGATCGTCGGTAAAACGGACGGCTTCTACAACAACCTCATACAGGCGGACGTCAGCGAAATGGCCTTCCTGTATGCCGCGCCCGTACTGATAATCGCGGCGGTCGTACTCGGGTTCTTTTCATCCTTCGGACAGGATCAAAGCCAATATTTCATACACAATTTTGCTGCGATCATGGCAGCGGCCGCACCGTTCCCGGCGATTCTGGCGTACGCTGCGCCGTTTAACGCGGTGGCAAAAAGGACAAGACAGTCCGGCGCGGCCGTAGCAGGCTGGGGCGGCGCGGACGAGCTATTTCACTCGGACGGCGCGAGCATCAAAGATGAAGATATGTTTCCGGAAGGGACGGTATCGCTCGGTGGTATCAAGATTTTCGACGAGGTAGCGCCGGAAAAGGCCATAAGGTATACGGCCAGTCTCATAATCGCATCCCAAAGCGTTCTGGCGACACTTTTTGAGCGTCTGCTTTCAAAACAGGGCCTCAGCAAGCTGCGCGTTGACGAATTCTCATGTTACGAAGGCGGGATCGGCGGCGAGATCAGGGGCGAGCGCATCGTGACGGGCTCGGCCGCCCTAATGAACCTGCAGGGCATCCGGGTGCCGGCAAGCCTCAATATGAAAAACGGCGTTTTCACCGCTGTAGACAAAAAGCTGATCGCCGTTTTCACCATAGACTATGTGCCGGTCAAATCGGTGCAAAACGCGCTCGTATCCGTTCTCCGGCATCATGTAAAGCTGCTTTTTTCCGTACGCGACTTTAATATTTCACCCGTTATGCTCGAGCAGAAATTCAAGGTTCCGGTAGACGATGTGGAATACATACCGATCCAGGACACATATGACATTTCAGACGATTTGAAGCTGGATACGAGGCGGACGGCTGCCGTTTTGACGCGTGAAGGTATGGGACCGTATGTCGAGGCCATCATAGGCGGACGACGCCTGCGCCTGACGTCCCTTGTCGCGACGATACTGACGCTGATGACGGCCGTCGGCGGCATGGTAATTATGTATACCATCTGCATGACGGGCGCTTTTTCGGCCGGCAGCCCTGGCAACCTGCTTTTATACATGATTTCCATGACCGTGATGGTGCTTATCGTATGCGGATTTGCACGTTACCGGCAATAGCATCTTTTCTGTTGTATTTTATTTTTGCTTAGTGTATAATTTCCGACATAAGCATATTTTCCGTTATAAGAAAATTAGTAAGGAGTGTAACAACAAATATGACCTATGCCACCGATAAAATCCGCAACATAGCTCTTTTGGGACACGGGAGCAATGGGAAGACGAGTCTTGCCGAAAGCATGCTATTTTTAACTGGGGGTACCGACAGGCTCGGCAAGATAAACGACGGAAACACCGTCGGAGATTCCGATGCGGAGGAGATCAAACGGCAGATTTCGATATCTATGGCGACGATGTTTGCTGAACACAAAAACTGCAAAATAAATATTCTGGACACTCCGGGTTATTTCGACTTCGCCGGAGAAGTGGCGGAGGCGCTCCGTGTCGCAGACAGCGGCATCATCGTCACGGCCGCCAAGGAAGGCGTGACGGTAGGCCTGGAAAAATCGTGGAAGTATTTGGAGAACCAAAAACTGCCGTGCGTGTTTTATGTTTCGAAAATCGACGAAGAGAACGGCGATTTTGAGACCGCTTTCAGCGCGCTGCGCGATAAGTTCGGCTCGTCTGTGTGCCCGCTGATCGCGCCGATTAAAAACGCTTCCGGTAAGGTCGAGGGCCTCGTTGACCTCATCAGTAAAAAGGCGTTCGCCGTTGAAGGCGGAAAACGCAAGGAGATAGATATCCCCGAAAACATGAACGCGAAGCTCGAAGAGCTGTATTCGGCGCTCAATGAAAGCGTAGCGGAAACGAGCGAGGAGCTCATGGAGAAATACTTCTCCGGCGACGCGTTCACTGAAGCTGAGGTGATATCGGGACTTAAGTCCGGCGTTAAGGACCGCATGCTGTATCCCGTATTCTGCGGCTGCGCGACAAACGGGCTGGGTACGCTCCCGCTTCTGGATGCCGTCGTGAACCTCGTACCGTCGCCGACAGACGCCCGGAAGGAAGAGGCGGAGGACGGCGCGGTCATCGCGGCCGACCCGAGCGGCGCAACCTGTGCGATCATCTACAAGACAGTTTCAGACCAGTACGGGAAATTCAGCTTATTCAAAGTGCTTTCCGGCAAGGTTACACCTGATATGTCGCTTTTAAATACGCGCACCGGCGCTCAGGAGAAGATCGCGCACATTTATCAAATGCAGGGCAAAAAGAATTCCGAGGTAAAAGAAATTGTATGCGGCGATATCGGCGCCGTTTCCAAACTCACCGATACAAAGACGAGCGATACGCTCTGCGATCCAAAGAAGCCTGTCACGGCCAAAGCCATCGATTTTGCGCCGCCGTGCTACGCTATGGCGATCGCGCCCAAGACGAAGGGACAGGAAGACAAGATCGCGTCCGGTCTGACACGGCTCGGCGAGGAAGACCTTACATTTACCTTCGTCAATAATGCCGAAACAAAACAGCTCGTACTCTCCGGCGCGGGCGACATACAGCTGGATGTGCTGTGCGCGAAGCTGAAAGACCGGTTCGGCGTAGAAGTCGAACTGTCGCCGGCGCGTATCGCATACCGCGAAAAGATCCGCAAAAAAGTCCAGGCGCGCGGACGCCACAAGAAGCAGTCCGGCGGTCACGGCCAGTTCGGCGACGTCATTATCGATTTCGAGCCGGGCGAAGAAGAAGATCTGGTATTCGCCGACAAGGTGTTCGGCGGCAGCGTACCGAAGAACTTCTTCCCGGCCGTTGAAAAAGGCCTGCGCGACAGCATAGGAAAGGGCGTTTTGGCGGGTTACCCGATGGTCCATCTGAAAGCAACGCTCGTCGACGGTTCATATCACCCGGTCGATTCCTCGGAAATGGCGTTCAAGACGGCCGCGCAGCTGGCTTATAAAGAAGGTATCCCTCAGGCCAGTCCCGTTATCCTGGAGCCGATCGGATACCTGACCGTGACGATCCCGGATACGTATATGGGCGATATCATGTCCGACCTTTCCAAACGCCGCGGCAGTCCGATGGGCATGAACCTCGACGCCGACGGGAATCAGGTCGTTGAAGCGGAAGTGCCGATGGGCGAGATGTCCGGATATGCTATAGACCTGCGCTCCATGACGCAGGGCAGAGGTTCTTTCAAGTTTGAGTTCATACGCTATGAAGAAGCGCCGGCTGCCGCGCAGTCGAAGATCATCGAAGAAGCAAAAGCGTTGAACGAAGCCGAATAAAGACCGGCGAAAAAAGGTTATAAGATTATATAAAGGGCGGGCAGGGAAATCATACCGGTTAACTACCGGGTGTGTGAACTGCCCGCTTTTTAAGAAAACGACGAAGCCTATGACGGCAAAGGAGCTGCGAAATGGAGTGGCTGACGGAGCTGCTGGCACAGATCAGTGCTTTTATAACGGATAACACATCGGATGTGTTTTCATATTTTACGCTCTTTATCCGGTTGATTCTGCCCGTTTTTGCCGTAATCATCGTCGGGCGGTCGCTGCGGTCGCTGCTCGGCAAGGAATACGATCTTGAGGAATGGGGCTGTCTGAGCCTTCCTAACGGGACGAAGATACCGCTGAATCACTGGGAAAACATCATAGGGCGGGCAAGGTCCTCAGACGTATCGATACAGTACCCGACGGTTTCGAGAAACCACGCGGCACTCATACGCGACGACCTTGGCAACTGGCGTATATATGACCTTGGGTCTAAAAGCGGCGTGCTGCGCAACGGCGAAAAAGTCGACGTCAGCGCACCGGTCGAAAACAACGACATTCTGGAGCTCGGCGGCGCGGAGCTTGTGTTTTTCGAAGCGGACAGGGCCTATCAGGCAAAACAGGCCAGGGCACGCGAGAAACCGGGGAAGGAAATCCGGACGTCCATGACGCTTTTGTACTTAACGGCGTTTCAGGTCGGCCTCGGGCTTCAATTGTGCATTGCTTACGACGACGTGCTCAAGCCGGCCGTACCGCTGTGCTTTTTAGCGCTCACGGCGCTGATGTGGCTCAGTTTTGTTTTTACGCGGATACTGCATCGCGTGGCCTTTGAGATCGAGACGCTGGCGTTTTTCCTGTGTACGCTCGGCCTTGCGGTCGTGGCTACGGCCGCGCCGGAAAACCTGTACAAAGAGATTGTGCTGATTGCGGCGGGCATCTGCCTGTATTTTCTTTTCGGCTGGTTTTTGCGGGACCTGACGACGGCCGTCCGGCTCCGCTGGCCGATCGCCGTCGTCGGCCTTGTCCTGCTCGGCGCGACGTTTTTGCTGAGCGACGCGCTTTTAGGCGCGAAGAACTGGCTGGAAATCGGCGGTTTCTCCGTCCAGCCGTCCGAATTTGTAAAGATCGCGTTTGTATGTGCGGGCGCCGCGACTCTGGACAGGTTGTTCGCGCGGCGAAATCTCATCCTGTTTATCGCTTTTTCCGCCGCGTGTGTCATCGTTTTGGCGCTGATGGGCGACTTCGGAACGGCACTTGTGTTTTTCGTGGCGTATCTGACCATATCGTTCCTGCGGTCGGGCAATCTGGCGACGATCGTTTTGAGCATCGCGGGCGCGGGACTCGCCGGATTCATGGCCGTCATATTCAGGCCTTACATCGCGGAGCGCTTTTCCGCGTGGGGGCACGCGTGGGAAAACGCTTACTCTACAGGGTATCAGCAGACTCGGACAATGTCGGCCGCAGCAAGCGGCGGCTTGTTCGGCGTCGGCGGCGGTAACGGATGGCTCAAGCACATTTTTGCCGCCGATACGGATATGGTCTTCGGCGTTGTCTGCGAGGAGCTTGGCCTGATCATAGCGGTCGCCGCAGTCTTTTCGCTTATGGTGATGGCGTTTTACGCCGTGCGCTCTTCCACCGGGGCCAGAAGTACGTATTATGTTATCGGCGCGTGCGCCGCCGTTTCGATCATGCTCGCGCAAATGATACTGAACGTGTTCGGGTCCGTTGACCTGCTGCCGTTCACGGGCGTGACGTTCCCGTTTGTCTCGACCGGCGGCTCGAGCCTCGTCGCGTGCTGGGGACTTCTGGCGTTTGTGAAGGCGGCGGATACGCGGCAAAACGCAAGCTTCGCCGTTCGGCTTCCGAAGCGGCTGAGCCGCAGAGAGCGCCGGTACGCAGAGCAATGTGAACAGGGATACGGCGCGGAGTATGACGCGGGCTATGAAGACGAAAGCTTTGACGGCGCTGAAGGCAATTGTGAAGATATCCCTGACGGTGATTATGATGAAGAAGACTACTAAGCCCTGTAGCGGGAAAGAAGGGGGTGCGCCGTGAAAAAAGTCGGCGGCAGGACAAACGCGCTGCTTATTCTGGCTGCGCTCATACTGACAGGCCTTACGCTGTTTTTAGCACGTCTGGCTTCGGACGGGAGCGGCTGGGTGTCTTTCCCGTCGAACAAGACGGTCTATACAGACGGCGTGTTGATGCTCGGTACGGTAACCGACAGAAACGGCGTCGTCTTGTCCGATGTTGAAAACGGGCAGCGGATGTACGCGGACGACGCTTCGGTGCGCGCATCGACGCTGCACGCGGTCGGCGACCTCGGCGGCAATATCGGTACGGGCGCGCTGTCTGCGTTTGCTTCCCGCCTGATCGGATATGATTATATAAACGGCGTTTATTCGCGCGCGGGCGATGGGAAAACGCTGGCGCTGTCGATCGACGCGGACTTAAACGTCGCGGCGTATGAGGCGCTGGGCGGCCGGAAGGGCACGGTCGCGGTCGTCAACTACGAGACGGGCGAGCTTCTTTGCATGGTATCCGCTCCGTCATATGATCCGCAAAACATGCCGAACCTGGAAGGGGAAGCGTACGAGGGCGTTTACTTGAACCGGTTTTTGTCAGGCGCGTACGCGCCAGGTTCGACTTTCAAACTCGTCACGCTCGCAGCGGCGATAGAAAATATTGACGGCCTGTACGACAGGGTCTTCACATGCGAGGGCGGTCTGACGGTCGGCGGCGACTGGGTCGCCTGCACAGGTGCCCACGGTGCGCTTAAAATAGAAGACGCGCTGGCCGCGTCGTGCAACAGCGCGTTTTCTTCGCTCGCGCTCGAGCTGGGCGCGGATACGCTCGGGCATTACGCAGAGAAATTCGGGCTGACACAGAGCCTTGAAATTGACGGTATTAAAACGGCGTCGGGCAATTTCACGCTGGCGGAGGACGGGACGGCGAATCTGGCGTGGTCCGGTATCGGCCAGTATGAGGACACGGTCTGCCCGTATGCCATGCTGCGGCTCGTCTGCGCGGTCGCAAACGGCGGACGGGCAGTCGATATGACGCTTCTCAAGCCGTCGGGTATCGGGGCCATTCTGCCGGTCGGCTCCGAACGGCTCATGAGCAGCGAAACGGCGGAGAAGATCGCCGTGATGATGAATTACAACGTATACAAAACGTACGGACAGGAGAACTACCCGGGGCTGGAGCTGTATGCCAAATCGGGAACGGCGGAGGTCGGCGGCGACAAAGCCCCGCACGCGTGGTTCGTAGGGTTCATTACCAATGCGGATTCTCCGCTGGCGTTCGTAGCGGTCGTTGAAAACGGCGGGTCGGGCAGCCGCGCGGCGGGCCCCGTTGCAAACGCCGTGCTTCAGGCCGCCGTCGGGGAATAAAGCCTGATTTTGACTTAAAAGGCGGTACGCGATATGATAAGAGAGATAACAAGCAGGGATTATGAAGGCCTGATGCGGCTTTATACACAGCTGCATGACACGGCGATGCCCAAGCCGCAGGAGAAGACCGACATGCTTTGGAAACGGATATTGGATGATGCCGGTCATCACGTTGTAGTGGCCGAAGAGGACGGGGAGATCGTTTCGTCGTGCGTCTGCGTCGTCATACCGTGCTTAACGCGCGACCAGCGGCCCTACGCGCTTATAGAAAACGTGGTAACCGGCAAAAAACACCGAAACAAAGGGCTGGCTACGGCGTGTATGAACCACGCCAGGAACATCGCCGTTCGTGAAAACTGTTATAAAATTATGCTGATGACAGGCTCAAAACTGGAGAGCACATACCGGTTTTATGAACGGGCGGGGTATAACCGGCATGACAAAACGGCGTTTATACAATGGCTCAATCCGCAGAAGCTGTAAAGCGCCAATACATAAAGAGGTTGTGTTAATTGGATCAGTTTGAAAGGACAAGAATGCTTTTGGGCCAGGAGGCTGTAAAACGGCTTTGGGACTCCCGCGTTTTGCTGTTCGGGCTTGGGGGCGTCGGCTCGTTTGCCGCCGAGGCCGTTACGCGCGTGGGAGTTGGTCATATTGAACTTGTTGACAACGACACGGTTGGCTTGACGAATTTGAACCGGCAGCTTGTCGCGCTGCATTCCACGCTCGGACGCTTGAAAACGGATGTCATGGCCGAGCGTATACGCGATATATGCCCCGATACGGAAATCGTCACGCATGACGTGTTCGTTTCGGCGCAGACGATCGGCGGGTTCGATTTTTCTAAATACGATTACGTGCTCGACGCTATCGATACCGTCTCTGCCAAGCTGCTTATCATAGACGGCTGCCGCAGGGCGGGGACGCCCGTCGTCAGCTGCATGGGCACGGGGAACCGCCTGGACCCGTCTATGCTAAGCGTTTCCGACATATATAATACGTCCGGCGACCCGCTGGCGCGGATCATGCGCCGGGAGCTTAGAAAACTCGGTGTAAAAAACCTCAGGGTCGTTCATTCCACGGAAGAGCCCAAAAAGCCGGTCCTGCCGCCGGAGGAAGAAGCCGCACGCAGGCCGATACCGGCAAGCGTTTCATTCGTCCCGCCGTCAGCGGGTCTGATGCTTGCCGGCGAGGCGATCCGGGACCTGATTTGATATGAACTTAGATAACGCGGCCGCAGGCCGAGAACTCAATACTGTAGACAAAGGTATCTCAAGTATGTTGTCTACAATATAAGGCAGGACGCCGCATCATAGGATGCGGCGTCCTGCTTTATAGAAGAAAAACTAGGGGGTGAAGTTATCGGGTTTAGGTTTCCGCTTTCAAATGCGGATGTGTTATTGATATCTCTCTGCGCCACTTGGCTGCCTTGTAATAAGCAAAGCAGATGATGATGCCGACAGTTGTAGCCAGAGGCGTCCCCAGTCCGACTTTGAACAGCGTTACGCCAGGGAGCGTACTCATCAGCCATGCAAAGGGGATGCGTATCAGAAAGGCGCAGAAAATGCCCTGCAGCATGGTGAAAAGCGTTTTACCGTATCCGTTGAAATATCCGATCATGCACATATAAATGGCGAGCAGCGGACTGTCAATGGCATACGACTTCAGATAACTGGCGGCGGCGGCTATGACGGGTGTTTCTTTCGTGAAGGCTTTGGCCAGAACGCCCCCGAAGAAAAAGGTCACGGAAAAGACGGCGAGGCCGATCAGGGCAGAAGATGCCATTGCGTAAAGCATGGCCTTTTTGGCGCGTTCATGCTTGCCCGCACCGACGTTTTGCGCCACGAAAGCCGCCAGGGAAGAGGAAAACGCAAACGGAATAAGCATCATGAAAACACAGTATTTTTCGCCGATTCCAACGCCTGCGGAAGCAATGATTCCGAGGCCGTTCAAAATTGATATGACCGATAAAAAGGAGATGTTTGTAAGCGTCTCGTTAAGGGCGATCGGAGAGCCGAATCTGAGTATGGCTTTGATATCGCCCGCATGAAAACGGATGTTTTTCCTGCTGAATGAAAAAGGGAAGCCTTTTCGTTTGACTAACCAAAACGAAAAGAAAACGCTGACGGCCTGCGCGAATAAAGTCGCGTATGCAGCCCCAGAAGGGCCGAGCCGGAATACGCCGACTAAAAGCAGGTCTCCGAGAATGTTTAAAACACAAGCGATCGCGACGAACAGCAGCGGGGCGTTTGAGTTCCCCATGCCGCGAAAGACGGCACTGACGGCGTTGAACGCCGTGATGATGATACATCCCGACGAGCAGATCAATATGTAAAGGTACGTCTGCTCGAAAGCCTCCGGCGGCGCCTGCATCAAAGATGTGAGCGGACGGGCCAGGAAAACCATTATGAGCGTCAGGGCCAACCCAACTGCCGAAAACAGTAAAATGGCTGAGCCAACGGTATTGCCGGCGTCCTTGTCGTTTTTTTCGCCGATCTTCTGGGCCAGCAGGATCGTAAGGCCCATCGTAAGTCCTATGATGATGCTCGTGACGGTCACCATAACGAAACTTCCTGTGGATACGGCCGATACGTCCGCTTTATCGCCGAACTGGCCTACGACGGCCAAGTCAACAGCGCCGTACATGGCCTGCAGGAATACCGCGATAAAAATAGGGATCGAAAAACGAAGCAGGGGGGCAAGGATCTTGCCTTCGGTAAAATTGTTTGCTGTATTCAAATGCGGGTCCTCCGGTTTTATTTGACAAGATATATATATTGGGCTATTGTAAACTATGTTGTTACAACATAGTCAAGAGATAAAAATTTATTCGGGGGATTTATGAAAAAAGGAGCGGACGGTTACTTCACAGCGGGGGAATTCGCGGCGCTGTGCAACACGACAAAGCAGACGCTGCGCCATTATAACAAGACCGGCATATTAAAACCGGAAAAAGTCGGAGAAAACGGCTATGGGTACTATTCTCAGCCGCAGTTTTTTGATTTCTATCTGATCACTTCGCTCAAGCGGGCCGGAAGCCCGCTGGAGGATATCCGGCGTTATCTTAAGAGCCCGGACGCAAAGGAGTTCCTTCAGATACTGTACAGGCAGCGGCAGAATCTGCAGCACGAGAAGATGCTGCTCGAGCGTATGGAGCAGCTTATCGGTCAGTCCATCGGAAACATCGAACTGGCGCTGTCTGAAAGAAACGATTTCGGAAGGCCTGAAATAATAAACTGTCCGGAAGAATACTTTATCGCGACCCCCGCGCCGGATATTCAGGACAAAACGGAACTTGAACAATTGAGCCGCCTGCAGGAGCATGTGCATTACTGCTCGACAAACAATATCGGGGCGGAATTTCAGATTGGTGTGATCGTGTTAAAAGATGAGCTTTTGAGCGGCGCGTTCAGGCCGGATTATTTCTGCAGCAGGCTGTTCAGGCGCTGCCGGTGCGACAGGCTTTTCATAAAGCCGGAAGGGACGTATGTATCCATGCTCTATAAGGGCGTGCCGGATACGCGCCCGGCATGCAGTCAGATTATGACTTATATTACTGAAAACGGCCTTACGGTATGCGGAAATTGTTATGAACGCGAGTTGGCGGGGTTCTTGTCGACCGGAGACGGGCAGAACTATATCTGCAGGATCGACGTACAGGTAAAGACGCCTGCTGATACCTATTAAAAAAAGATCAAATGCAATAGACGCGAACCGGGGGATTTTTCTTTTCGTATATAGCATGATGTGATAAAATGAATGTATTACAACAGGATCAGGAGAAGGGTATATGTTTAAACGAGCCTTCGCGTTGATACTGAGCGCCGCAATTGCGTTATCTATGTGCGCATGCCGGCCGAATAAATATGAAACGGGTGTTCCGTATGAAGAATACCCGGATGACGACGTGCCGCTTTTTGAGGATGCGGTCGTTTTTGACTGTACGGACAATGAACAGGAGGCCGTTTTTTACATTGCCTACGGTTCGGATTCCCGTCAGGAAGATATCGTTGAATTTTATACGGAGTATTTTGAGACAGAGCATGTTGCGCTGTATTTAACGGACGGAGCATCCGGGGCAACGGTGCTGTCCGGGACGACGCCGGACGGACACGCTTTTAAAATCAACATTCGTGAGGACGCGGGAGATCTCTCGGGATTCTACGCGACGGTGACCGAGGTGGCGCTGGCCCTTCACGCGGGCGCACTTTTTACCGAGGATACGCTGACGCCGTTAACGGCGTTGGCCGCCGGTGTTTTACAGTATTACCCGACCGGGCACGAAGCGTACGACGCAGCGCGCCTGAAAGCGCTTTTGAAAGTCCGGGAACTGACGGATGATCTAAACGAAAAAACGGAAGCGATGCTCGGTCAAAGCGCCGGATTGGCGTCGATGCTCGATGAAATCTGGGACATGCCGCGGACGGAGGTGGCCTGGCCGGTTTTATACAATTTAAATTCTGCAAGTATAGCCCATTTGCAGGCGGCCTGCCTGCTGGACGACGCCTATTTGGAGTATTATCCCGCACAGCTGCGTCAGACGGCGGCGCCGCTTGGCGCGCTGACTGCGGCTTCCTGCATGCAGGATGCCGTTATGCATTTGCTTACGGCGCTCAGCTTTTACGCTTCGCTACAATCGGCGCGGGACGCCTCGTCATCCGAAGATTTCTGGAAACGCGTTATGGATTTTTGGGAAGAGGCGGAACCGGATTTTGACGATATGTGCGTTGAAGCCGAAAAGCTCGACGCGCTCGTTTCTGAAATTGTCGGAACCGACGGCGAATTATATGATACGGCGATGGAAGAGCTGGGACAGTCGTATGACGCGCTCAGAGAGCGCGTTACGGACTATATGGACGAAGCCTCCGATAAAAGTGCCGAAAAGGCGCAGACGATACTCGATACATACGGTAGCTGGATCACTGCGGATACGGAAGACGCAAGCATGCGGTCGGCAATGGGTGATGATGCGTATTTCATGAAGGCCGGCTATATGCAGGGCTGCGGCCTTTTGACCGGGCAGGACGACGAAAAATATGACCAGTCGGCGGACCGGCTGGACAAGGCCGTGGAAGATTCCGACGAAAAGCGGTCGAAACCGGATCAAGTATCGTATCCGCCTACTTACGATACGGACGACGCGGAAGGGGTAATCGCCCTGTTTGTGCTGTCGGGGATCGAATATGCGCCCAATACGCCCGACCCGCAGCCTGTAACGGAGTCTCAGGAAATCAAGCCGATCGAACTATGGTTTCCGACAGATACGGGAAACGATAAGGTTAACGCGTTCCACACCGTGATGAACGCGACGCTTGAGGCTGCGCATGAGCGCGGGTATGACCCGGATTTAGCCGCTGCCGTCATGAAGGATGAACTGAACGAGAAAGACCGGCGCGATACGATGGGCAGCATGTTCGGCTGTATGGAGCTGGATATGCTGGTGCTCGGGGCGCTCAAGGCCGCCGAAGACCGAAACAATGCCGCATCAAACGCCGGGCAAAACGGGACGCTTACGGGCGACGCCGAGCTCGACAAACTTTTGGCCATCCTAATGACCCAAAGTTCATCCGATGCCGGTTCATCCGGCAGGGTGCGTATAGACGGGTCGGAAAATCTGCCCGAAAGCGTCAAAGAGGCGACCGACAGGATATGCGATGACCCCGTCGGGAAAAAGCTCGTGGACCGGGACGTGCCCGTGTCACCGGATGCGGAAGAAGACGTCAACGACGCGCTGACGGTCATGACGGGCTCGGGAGACGATGCTGACGGCAGCGATACGGACAACGCGCCGGGCACCGACGCGCTGACAGGCAGCCTTAAAAGGCAAATAACTACCGCAGTATCCTCAAAAACGGACGATTCAGAAAATTCAGACAATTTTTCGGGATCGATTATCGATGGAATTAAAGAATTCCGCTCCATGATGATCGCGCAGGTTTTTGACGATATGCTGGAGGATTTTAAAACACAGTTTTCCAAGGATCCGGTGAAAGCGGTCGAAGACGCGCTTGACAAACTTATAGAGCATCTGTCAGGCTTAAACGGTTTCGAGCAATGGGCACAATTGCTGAAAGGCCTAAAAGACGCGGTGTCGAGCAATTTAATATGGCAGGCGCTGGCCGATGCCGTAACCGGGGATTACACGGCGATGGAAGGGGCTTCAGATGACGGCGGTACTGCGGATGCGGACGACAAACCGGGTTCATCCTCCGATACCGGCGTTACGGCATCGCCGAGCCCGGGGCAGGCGGATGGGTATAATGACGGCGTCGTTCCCGTTGAATTTGATTACTCCGGCTATTACGCGCTGGAATTTACGCTTTTGGACTATGTATATGAGATACAGCCGTATGATCCCGACAATCACAGCAAACTGAGCGAAAGCGAGTGGTATGAAAAAGCCGAACAGGAACAGGAAAACGAAATACAAAAGACGACGTTTTCATATAAACAGGATAATATTCAGGTGTGGCACGAGCCCGGTTCGGATATTATTTATTTAGAACACGGGTTTCCGGTGGATATATCCTATCAGCCGAGCTATGAACTGGAAGACGGTTCGGGCATGGTCAACTCGACGGTTTATTTCAGAGCGGTTGAAGCTTCAGACGGGTTCGGATACATAACGTTTGCCGGCGGAGACGACGGCGGCATCGCGATCATCGGGGAAGTGACGGAATATTTTGAGGGGATGCTCAATCATCTGGAGCGGCATTTCCGCATCGACGGTGTGCAGATCACCGAAGAGGAATATTACAGCTGGTGATCGAATTGAAAAAGAAAAACCGCGCGGAGGTTTAATCTCCGCGCGGTTTTGCATTATATCGGTTTCGGGGTATGGTGTTTTTTAGTTGTTTTTTCAGTGTTATAGGGCGAAGCCACTATACTTTTATGAGTAGCGGGCGGGTTCATTTAAAATGTACGTGGTTGTTGATATGGTCGATGCAGAAGCAGTGGTAGCCGTTGCATTTGGAACAGTAGCGGAATTCCAGGTCGGGATATTCGGTGTCCGTTTTGCCGCAGACAGAGCATTTGTGCCTGTACGGCGCGGCGGCCTCCTTGCGCTTCTGCTGACGTGCAACGCGCCTGAAATTGATGGCTTGTCCGGATGTACGCGCTTTATAGGGGCGCAGGTACCGCAGAAGGTCGTCCAGGCAGAATACGAGGATGTTCAGGATAGCGGCAACGGGGCCGACGACAGAAGCATATGTGCCGTTTATGATGCCGGAGATGATCGTAATCAGGAAAAACGCGGCGTTTACAAGCGCCAGCCACTTGATTTTTATCGGGATAAAAAAGAACAGCAATACGCGCTGGTCCGGATAAAAAATGGCAAACGCAAAAAACATAGACAGGTTTAAATAGACGGAGTTGATCGGGACGAACTGTTTAAACAGGAACCGCACGACAAACCCTAAAATAACGTGCATGAGGATGCCGAACAGATAGTAGACGGTGAATTTCGGCGTGCCCCATTCGCGCTCAAGCGTTGAGCCGATGAAATAGTAAAAGTACAGCATGATGGCTGTGAAAAACAATGAGCTTATGGATAAGTCGCCGTAGATCGGGAAAAACACCCAGGTTACGAGCCGCCAAACCTGACCGCGCAGAATCAGCGCCGGGTCGAAGTAGATAAGGCTGGCGAGGGTATCCGTCGTGTCCATCACAGTCAACAGAAAAACGGCGGCATAGCCGATCACAATATAAAGCATCAGGTTCTTTAACCCGAACCGGCGGTGTTTCAGGCAGAATCTGTCGATTGCTTGGATAAGCGCTTTCAAAAGCAGTACCCCCATAGAGAATATTACCAACTTATAGTATAACATGTTTTACTCATAATAAAGTCCTGTTCATTAAAAATTTATATAAAAACAACCCGGCTCGGATTTATCAATGCAGCCGGAGCCGTATAAAGAACGCGTATGCAGAATAACGGCGCCGTGAAGGAAAAAACAAGGCCATAAATACGGCACAAATACGGAGAGAACAAAATACTTGCAAAAACTACCGGTTCATGTTAATATACTTAGGCGTTTATCCGGGAACCGACCGTTAAAAGAGGTCCCCTGCATAAACTACCGTTTTTATCATCTGGGCGGTCCGCTGCAAAAGACTTAGCATGAACGCCTTATGCGAAGGGAGGATAATTATCTATGGATCTCGTAAAGACGCTCAGCGAGCAGTATATGAAGCCGGAACTGCCACAGATGAATGTGGGTGACACCGTACGCGTTACAATCCGCGTCAAGGAAGGCAACCGTGAGAGGAATCAGGCTTTCGAGGGTACGCTCATCGCCAAAAAGCACGGCGGCATCAATGAGACGATTACGGTACGCCGCATTTCCTACAACGTCGGCTGCGAAAAAGTATTCCCGGTCCATTCTCCGACAATCGTGTCGGTTGAGACCGTACGGCGCGGCAAAGTCAGAAGAGCGAAGCTGTATTATCTCAGAGACCGCATCGGAAAGAAAGCGAAAGTCAAAGAACGCATTTAGCAGCATATTACAGAAGAATGAAAAAAAGGGGGTTTATGCCCCTTTTTTTTAAATTTAAATCGTGTATAATCATATATATGTATTATTCAACAGGTTATGTTCACAATGCAGTTAAAGGGGTTTAGCAGATGAACGACAAGGATTTCGACTATGAGCTTTATGAGCTGGAATATGGCATAAAGTTTGACGATGAACCGGAAGCGCCGGTGAAAGAGAAACCGGCGCCGGAGAAGAAGCAGGAGAAAACGGAAGTGGGTCACGCCGGCATGGAGCTGTATGACTGGCTGCAGTGTATTGTTTCAGCCGTGCTGTGCGGTATCCTGATTTTTGTTTTTATCGGCAGGATCACGGGAATCGACGGTACTTCCATGCTCAACACGCTTCACAACAAAGACATCGTCGTCATGTCAAATCTGCTTTATACGCCGAGATACGGAGATATTGTAATAATCGAAACGGATGCGTTCGACAAGCCCCTTGTAAAACGCGTGATCGCGACGGAAGGACAGTCCATCGACATGGATTTTGAAACGGGCGACGTCATGATCGACGGAAAGGTCATCGTTGAGAATTATATCCGGGAACCGACCACGATGCAGCTGGATTTTGAAGGCCCACAGACCGTGCCGGAGGGCTGCGTGTTTGTGATGGGCGACAACAGGAACGCATCCTCCGACAGCCGTGACGAGCGCGTCGGTATGATCGATACGCGCGAGATACTCGGGAAGGTGCTGTTTTTAATCATACCGGGCAAGGAAGAAAGCGGCTCAAGAGGCTGGGACCGTTTTGGCTCGGTCTACGGATGAGAAGTTATGCGTGAAGAAATAAACATACAATGGTTCCCCGGCCATATGACAAAAGCGCGGCGCATGATGTCGGAGAACTTAAAGCTCGTAGACGCTTTATGTGAGATCATCGATGCGCGGATCCCGGTTTCGAGCAGGAACCCGGATCTGGACGAACTGGCGGGCGGGAAGCCCCGTCTGCTGATACTCAACCGGGCCGATCAGGCGGATCCCGCCGCTACGAAAGCCTGGACCTCGTATTTCAGGTCACGGGGAATCAACGTTTTGGAAACGGACTCAAAAAGCGGAAAAGGCGTAAAAGCCTTTCCCGCCGCCGTTCGAAACCTGCTCAAAGAAAAGCTTCAGGCATACGAAGCCAAGGGGCAGGCCGGACGGGTGATACGGGTCATGGTCGTGGGGATACCGAATGTCGGCAAGTCCTCGTTTATAAACCGCCTGGCCGGTCGCAAGGCCGCCGAGACATCGGACAGGCCCGGCGTCACGCGCGGAAGACAATGGATAAAAATCGCCGACGGCCTGGAGCTGCTGGATACGCCCGGAATCCTCTGGCCGAAATTCGACAGCAAAATCGTCGGGGAAAACCTGGCGTTTACCGGCGCCGTAAAAGACGAAGTCGTGGACAGGGAAGCCCTCGCGGGCAACCTGATGCTGCGGCTGAACGCTATCTGTCCGCAAAAACTGTCGGAACGCTACAAAATCAGTCCGGATGAGGGGCAAAGCGGTTATGCGCTCCTCGGCGCGGCCGCAAAAAAACGCGGTTTTTTACTGAGCGGCGGTGAAATCGACACGGACCGCATGGCGGCCGTTCTGCTCGACGAATTCAGGGGCGGGAAGCTCGGGCGCGTTACGCTGGAGAACCCGTCGGTTTCGGAGACATAATATGGATTGGTGGGCTTATGAAAAAGCGGCCGCCCAGGACGGCTGGCAAATCCTGTGCGGCGTGGACGAAGCGGGCAGAGGCTGCCTGGCCGGGCCGGTATTTGCCGCCGCAGTCATTTTGCCTTTCGGGCTGTCGATCCCGGGGCTTGACGACTCGAAACGGCTGAAACCGTCCGCCCGGGAGGCGCTTTTTGATATCATCGTAGAAAGCGCCGTTTCCTATGGCGTGGCCTCCGCCAGTGAAAGGGAAATAGAGGCGCACAATATATTAAACGCTACATATCTTGCAATGAACCGTGCCATCGAAAAGCTTGAGCCGCAGGCTGAACTCGCGCTCATAGACGGCAACCGTTCGGAGGGCATACGGAGTTTAAACCGCTGTATCGTCGGCGGCGACGGGAAATGCGCATCCATCGCGGCGGCGTCTATACTCGCCAAGGTCATGAGAGACCGCTTTATGACCCGGCTTTCTGAAACGTATCCCGCGTACCGGTTCGAGAAACATAAGGGCTACGGCACGGCGCTGCACTATGAAATTATACGCACGCACGGCCCTTCGGACGTCCACCGCAGGACTTTCCTCAAAAAGATGCACTGATACTAATATTCAATAGAAACATCCTTCGCGTTTTTGGAGGGATCAAGCTGGATACAAAGCTGCGCGGAAGCTGGGGCGAAGCGCTAGCCCTGGAGTACCTCAGGCGGAAGAAATATGAGCGCGTCGGCATGGGTTACCGGACGCGGTTCGGAGAGATCGACGTAATCGTAAAAAACCGTGCGTTTATCGTCTTTGTTGAGGTGAAAGTAAGGAAAAACAGCCGGTTTGCCGAAGCGCGCGAATTTGTCGGCGCGGCGAAGCAGGAGCGCATACGGAAAACGGCCGGGATATGGCTCTCGGAGCATGAAACGGCGCTTCAGCCGAGGTTCGATGTCATTGAGATATATGCGCCCGAGGGCACGGATACGAAAAACCCGAGGATAAACCATATCGAAAACGCATTCCAATAGCAGGACGCCGTCAGATCGGAAGAATGCGTATACTAAGGCATAAAAATGTATTATGTGTCGGAAGGAAAAAAAGCATGCTTTATCACAGCACACGAAATAAATCGGCCGCATTGACGGCCTCACAGGCGATTGCGAAAGGCTTGTCCGCAGACGGCGGGCTGTTTGTGCCGGAGTCGTTCCCGAAACTGCCCGACAACGCCCTTCGTCGTATGACAGGGATGACCTATATTGAACGGGCCGTTTATATAATGAAGCTGTTTTTGGACGACTTCACGGAGGAAGAGCTGCTGTCCTACGCGTCAACGGCGTACGGACCGGCATCGTTTGACCATGAAGCCGTCGCGCCCGTAGAGGCTTACGACGAAAATACGTCTTTTCTGGAGCTGTGGCACGGTCCGACCTGCGCTTTCAAGGATATGGCGCTTCAGATGCTGCCGCATCTTTTGTCCGCGTCTTTGGAAAAAACGTCGGAGAAGAAGGACGTATGTATCCTCGTGGCCACCTCGGGCGATACGGGGAAAGCGGCGCTTGAAGGGTTTAAGGATGTGCCGCGCACGAAGATCATGGTGTTTTACCCGGACGACGGCGTGTCCGACATCCAGAAGCTGCAGATGACGACGCAGGACGGCGGAAATGTCGGCGTCGCGGCGGTCGACGGGAATTTTGACGACGCTCAGGCGGGCGTCAAGGCGATATTCTCGGACGAAGCCATAAGGGAAAAGCTCGCGGAAAACGGGTATTTCCTGTCTTCGGCCAATTCGATAAACTGGGGACGGCTCCTGCCGCAGATCGTTTATTATATCTCGGCGTACTGCGATCTTGTTAAAAGCGGCGCGGTCAAGTCCGGCAAGCCCATCAATTTTTGTGTGCCGACCGGTAATTTCGGCAACATACTGGCGGGCTACTACGCCAAAAAAATGGGGCTGCCGGTAAACAGGCTTATCTGCGCGTCCAACTGCAACGATGTATTAACGGAGTTTATAGAAACGGGCGTGTACAATAAAAACAGGGCGTTCATGACGACGATCTCGCCGTCGATGGACATACTTGTCTCCAGCAATCTGGAGCGTCTGCTGTTTCACTTGTCCGGCAGGGACGATACGCTTGTATCTGCTTATATGAAAGCGCTTTCCGAAAACGGCGTCTATACGGTGGCGCCGGAGATCAAGGACGCGGTCGACAGCCTTTTCGGTTCCGGCTGGAGCTCGGACGAAGAGACAAAAACAACCATCCGGGAAATGTTTGAGAAAAAGGGATACCTGATAGACACACACACGGCCGTGGCGTACAGTGTTTTGAAAAAATACCGGGAGAAGACCGGGGACAACATGTACGCAGCCGTCGTATCGACCGCCAGCCCGTTTAAATTCTGCGACAGCGTACTCGACGCGCTCGGAAAGGATACGTCCCGGGACGGCCTGGCGCTCATCGGAAAGCTGGAGGAAGCGGCAGGCGTAACGGCGCCGCCGCCGTTAAAGTCACTGCGCGGCAAGCCGGTGCGGTTTCATGAATGCGTCGAACGCTCTGAAATGGCGGATGCGGTCAAACGATTTTTAATTTAAACGCGCATAAAAAAGATCGGGGGTGGCAGACGCCATCCCCGATCACAAAAAGGCGGCAGGCGTTATGCGCAGACGCCTTTATGCGGCGACCGGCTAACGGTCGGATGGGCGCGGCGCAAACGTTCCGCAGAAGGTCTCGGATTTTTTAATGGCATTGGGCGATTCCACAATGATGTTTTCAGCCATGCAACGGTTGTCATGCCCGTGGTATTTACAGTGGACAGCGTCGCATGAAACGCCGTAAAGCGTATCGCCCGTTTTCATATCAGCCATATGATCGCTCCTTTAAGTTTAGCTTGGCAGGCGCATATTACAACGAATCGATATTGCCCGCCGAAACCTAGTATCTGCCGGTACGCAGTGGTTTATGACGAGGACTTGTTGATTGTGTATTTACCACCGTGCGCATAAGTCGGCCCGAACGTAATATGCATTGTATATATCATCAATACTAAATACAAATGGAATCCATTGTATCCGGCGCGTCAGCTTTCAACGTTTTCCACTTGTTTTTAGTATAAAAAGGAAATGTGGAAGATGTCTCTTTATGCAATCGGCGATCTGCACCTTTCGCTGGGCTCCGACAAGCCGATGGATATTTTCGGAGGCGGCTGGGACAATTATGTGGAAAAAATAAAAGTTGGCTTCGAACGTCTCGAACCTTCTGATTTATGCGTTGTATGCGGGGACGTATCATGGGGGATGTCTCTGGAGGAAAGCCTGCCGGATTTTAAATTCATCGACGCGCTGCCCGGTAAGAAGATTTTGCTCAAGGGCAATCATGATTACTGGTGGACGACGGCAACAAAAATTAAGAAATTCTTCGAAGATAACGAAATAACAAGTATCGACATCCTGTTCAACAACTGCTTTTTGTACGGCGATACGGCAATCTGCGGAACACGCGGATGGTTCTATGATGAAAAAAACGGCGCGATACACGATAAAAAAATCATGGACAGAGAAGTACTGAGACTGGAGGCGTCCTTGAAGGCGGCGGGCGGCGCGGCGGAAAGAATCTGCTTTTTTCATTATCCGCCCATATTCAAAGAATATGTAAGCCGGGGGATCATTGACGTCATGAATGCATACGGCGTTAAAAGCTGCTGGTACGGACATATACACGGTCAGGGTCACAGATGGGCTTTAACGGGCGGACACGAGGGCATAATGTATCATATGATATCGGCAGATTACGTTGGTTTTGAGCCTGTAAAAGTTCTTTGAAAATATTGCAAACACCAGAAGTATCTGATACAATTACGCAAGCATGCCTGTAAATGGCCAATAATTGGCTGCTTTTTAACTAGGAGGAAGAAATATTGAACGTAACGAGCTGCGAAAAAAATGAAAACAAAACAGCAGAGCTGACAGTCGTTGTTTCGGCAGAGGAATTCGACAAAGCGCTGGAGGAATCCTATCGGAAGAACAAAGCGCAGATAGCCGTACCGGGATTCCGGAAGGGGAAGGCTCCGCGCAAGCTCATTGAAAATATGTACGGCGCAAACGTCTTTTATGACGATGCGCTGGATATCATACTACCGGCAGTCTGCAGTCAGGGCGTTTCGGAATCGGAGCTACGTGTTGTCGGATATCCGAATATAAAGGACGTCAATTTCGGAGACGACAAGACAGTGACGGTGAAATATTCCGTTGAGCTTTATCCTGAAGTGACGGTCGGCGACTACAAAGGGATCAAGGCCGTTAAGCCGAAAGCCAAAGTCGAGGATTCGGCTGTCGACAGCGAGATCGCTTCCGTACAGCTTCGGAACGCGCGTATCCAGACGGCCGATAGGCCGGCCATAAACGGCGATACGGTCACGATAGATTTTGAGGGCTTTGTAAACGGCGTGGCTTTCGAGGGCGGCAAGGGTGAAGATTATGAGCTGGAGCTTGGCTCCAACACGTTCATACCGGGCTTTGAGGAAAAAGTCCAGGGCATGACTGTGGGCGAAGAGCGCGACCTGAACCTGTTTTTCCCGACAGAGTATCAAGAAGACCTCGCGGGCAAACCGGTTTTGTTTAAGGTCAAGGTCAAGGAGATTAAGGAAAAGATCCTGCCGGAGCTCGACGACGAGTTCGCAAAAGACGTCTCGGAGTTCGACACGATTGAGGAATATAAGAAAAGCATTCTCGAAAACCTGACTGCATCCAAAGAAACGGAAGCGCAGAAAGCGTTCGAGGACGCAGTGCTTACGAAGCTGTCCGAAGTCATTGAGGACGACGTGCCCGAAGCCATGATAAATGAATTCATGGACAACCAGATCCAGAATATGCGCGCGCAGCTGGCTTCTTACGGGATGCAGCTCGAGCAGTATATGAGCATGATGGGTATGACGCCGGAAACGTTCCGGGAGAATATGCGCCCGAATGCCGTCCGTCAGATCAAAACTACGCTCGCGCTGGAAAAAATCGCGGAGCTTGAAAAATTCGAACCTACGGACGAGGATGTTGAAAAATACTATGCCGAAATGGCCGAAAGCTACGGCGTTGAGGTCGACGCGGTAAAACAGAATGTGCCGAAGGATACGATCATGCGCGATCTCGGCATCAAAAAAGCTTCTGATCTGGTCGTTGAAAACGCGATAGCGGAAGAACCGACGGAAGAAGAGCCCGCTGAGGAAGAAAAGAAACCGGCTGCCGAGAAGGCTCCGGCAAAGAAGACGGCGGAAAAGAAGGAAACAGCCGAGAAGGCCCCCGCCAAAAAGCCGGCAGCTAAAAAGGAAACGGCCGAAAAGGCCCCCGCAAAGAAGCCTGCGGCTAAAAAAGAAACAGCTGAGAAGGCTCCGGCAAAGAAGACGACAGCCAAAAAAGAAACAGCCGAAAAGGCCCCTGCAAAGAAGCCTGCGGCTAAAAAAGAAACAGCCGAGAAGGCCCCCGCAAAGAAGCCTGCGGCTAAAAAGACATCTTCCGGCGACAAAGGCAATAATGAATAAACTGTAAAATGTTGAATACAGGCCCGTTTCCTTGGGCAATATCATTGACATGATTACAATATATTGTTATCTTTTGAATAGTACGACAACAATATAACAAAGGAGTTGAATAATATGAGTCTCGTACCATATGTTGTGGAACAGACATCACGCGGTGAGCGTTCTTACGATATTTTTTCAAGGCTTCTAAACGACAGGATCGTTTTTCTGAGCGAAGAGGTGAACGATACGACGGCAAGCCTTGTGGTTGCGCAGCTTCTGTATCTGGAGGCGCAGGACCCGGATAAAGACATACAGTTTTACATCAACAGCCCCGGCGGGTCTGTTACGTCGGGCCTGGCGATCTATGACACGATGCAGTATATCAAGGCGGATGTGTCCACCATCTGTATCGGACTGGCTGCAAGCATGGGTTCGTTCCTGCTGGCTGCGGGCGCAAAAGGCAAGCGCATCGCGCTGCCGAACTCCGAGATCATGGTCCATCAGCCGTCAAGCGGCTTCCGCGGACAGGCGACGGACATACAGATCCACGCGGAGAATATCATGCGCACAAAGCAGCGCCTGAACACGCTGTATTCAGAGCATACAGGCAAAACGGTCGAAGAGATCCACGCTGCGCTTGAGCGCGACCGGTTCATGACCGCCGAAGAGGCCAAGGAATTCGGACTTATAGATAACGTAATATATAAGCGTTAGGGGAGTTATAGATGGCAAAATATGACGATAACAAGATCGTACGCTGCAGTTTCTGCGGAAAGCGACAGGATCAAGTTAACCGCATAATAGCCGGACAGGGCGCCTCATACATCTGCAACGAATGCATTGCGCTGTGCACGAGCATACTTGGAGATGAATTCGTCCCGATGAAAATCGTACGGTCGGAAGAAAACGAAGGCGATGTGGAAAGCCTGCCGAAACCGGCCGAAATCCGCGCGGTGCTTGATGATTATATCATTGGGCAGGAAAAAGCCAAGATCTCCCTTGCGGTAGCCGTTTACAACCACTATAAGCGGATCTTCTATGGCAGTAACAACGATACGGAGCTGCAGAAAAGCAATATCCTGCTCGTCGGACCGACAGGCAGCGGTAAAACGCTTTTCGCGCAGACGCTGGCACGCATCCTCCAGGTGCCGTTCGCCATCGCGGACGCGACGACCCTGACGGAAGCGGGCTATGTCGGCGACGATGTTGAAAACATCCTGCTGCGCCTTCTGCAGGCGGCCGATTTCGATATCGAGCGCGCGCAGCGCGGCATCATTTATATCGACGAGATCGACAAGATCGCGCGTAAAAGCGAGAACACATCCATCACCCGCGACGTATCCGGAGAGGGTGTACAACAGGCGCTTTTAAAGATACTGGAGGGCACCGTTGCAAACGTACCGCCTCAGG
Source organism: uncultured Sporobacter sp. (assembly GCA_963663605.2). Lineage (GTDB taxonomy): Bacteria > Bacillota > Clostridia > Oscillospirales > Oscillospiraceae > Sporobacter. The sequence goes on along the minus strand of CAXXVF010000002.1, from coordinate 610,976 downwards.
GCGGGCGCAAACATCCGCACCAGGAATTCATAAGCATCGACACAACGAGCATCCTGTTCATTTGCGGCGGCGCGTTCGACGAGGTCGAACGGATCATCGAGAACCGCATGGATAAAAAGAATATCGGATTCGGCGCGGAGATCAAAAGCAAAAAAGACAAAAACATCGGCGAGACGCTGGAAAATATCCAGTCGCACGACCTTTTGAAGTACGGACTGATACCGGAGCTTGTCGGGCGCATGCCGGTCATTACGACGCTCAGATCTCTCAGCAAGGAGGATCTGGTGCGTATATTGACGGAGCCGAAAAACTCGCTTACAAAACAGTATACTGTCCTCATAGGTTACGACAACGTGACGCTGGAGTTTACCGACGAAGCGCTGGCAGCTATAGCCGATAAAGCGATCGAAATGGAAATCGGCGCCAGAGGCCTGCGAAGCGTCATGGAAGAGATCATGCTGGACATCATGTACGAAGTACCGTCGGACAGCAAGATCGAAAAAGTCGTAATAACGGAAGCGTGCGTTTCAAAGACCGAGAAACCGCAGGTCATACGCCGGTCGAAGCCTCAGATCGACCCAGACGTAAACAGCGCATCCTAGAAAGACACGATCGAGCCGCACGATTAAGTGCGGCTCGTTGTAACATATAAAACTACTCCTTGAATGAAGGGAGGTCAACTGACATGAATAGAGATATGCACATAACACATGAAAGACTGCCGATGCTGGCGCTGCGCGGACTGTCGGTATTCCCGAATATGCTCCTAAATTTCGACGTGGAACGCCCGATGTCGGTCGCGGCTTTAAACAACGCCTCGGAAGGCAGCCGCCGGATATTCCTGCTGGCACAGAAAGATATCACCAAAGAATCGCCGGAGGAAGCGGACCTGTATAAGATCGGAACGGTTTGTTCGATACGGCAGCTTCTAAGGATACCGGGCGGCGGCATAAAAGTGCTTGTAGAAGGCCAGTTCCGCGCATCCGTCGTAAATATCGAGAAAACAAAAGACGTGTTCCATGCAACCGTCGAGCCGATAGAGGAAAACAAGACGGAAAAAGTGACGCCCAGGGTAGAAGCGCTTATACGGAAAAGCGTCGGGCTGTTCGACGCGTACGCGTCCGTAACCGGTAACGTCACAAAAGAGGCCGTAATAGCGATCTACGCATCGAACGAACCCGGTTATATCGCCGACTATGTCACGCAGAACATGTATTTAAAGCCGGAGAAAAAGCAGCTTATTCTGGAAACGACCGCGCCCGTCAAGAGGCTGGAGATTGCCTGCGATATGCTGATGCATGAAATCGAGGTCATTGAGATCGAGCAGCAGCTCGACGAGCGGCTGCGCGGACGGCTGGAACGCCAGCAGCGTGAACACGTCCTGCGCGAGCAGCTGCGGGTGATACAGTCCGAACTGGGTGAAGCCTCGGAAAGCATGTCGGAATACGAGGATTACAGAAGACGAATTGCTGCTTTAAAGCTGGATAAGGAAATCGAGAAGAAACTTTTCAAGGAAGTCGACCGGCTTGAAAAACAGCAGTTCGGCTCCTCGGAGGCATCGGTCCTGAGAAACTATCTGGACACCTGCCTGGAGCTGCCTTGGAACAAAACGAGCAAGGAACGCCTGGACGTTACGGCCGCCCGTAAGATACTCGATAACGATCATTTCGGCCTGGATAAGGTCAAAGAGCGGATCATTGAATTTTTATCCGTACGGGAGCTTAGCGAGAAGTCAAACAGTACGATCCTGTGTCTTGTCGGGCCGCCGGGCGTCGGCAAGACGTCGGTGGCTATCAGCATCGCCAGGGCATTAAACCGTAAACTCGCGCGCATGGCGCTCGGCGGCGTCCATGACGAGGCGGAGATACGCGGGCACCGAAAGACATACGTAGGCGCGATGCCGGGGCGTATCCTGTCCGCAATAATACAGGCGGGCACCAAAAATCCGCTTTTACTACTCGACGAGATCGACAAGCTCGGGAGCGACTACAGGGGGGACCCGTCATCCGCGCTTTTAGAGGCGCTTGACCCCGAACAAAACGCCACTTTCCGCGATCACTATCTGGAGGTACCGTTCGACCTGTCCGGCGTGATGTTCATCACGACGGCCAATACGACGGCGACGATACCGCGTCCGCTTTTGGACCGCATGGAAGTGATCGAGCTGTCCAGCTATACGGATATGGAAAAGCTTGAGATCGCAAAAAGGCACCTGATCCCGAGACAGCGGAAAAAGCACGGCCTGAACGCACGTCAGCTGAAAATCAAGGACGACGCCGTTTTGGAGATCATATCGGGTTATACGAAGGAATCCGGCGTTCGTCTTTTGGAGCGCGAGATCGCTGCGGCCTGCCGGAAGACGGCTTCTAAAATCGTAGCCGGGGAGATCAAAACGGCAACGATTACGACGGGCATGCTCGAGGAGTATCTGGGCGTTAAGAAATATAAGCCCGAGGGAATTTCGGGAAAAGATGAGATCGGGCTCGTTAAGGGCCTTGCGTGGACGTCGGCCGGCGGCGAAACGCTCGACGTCGAGGTGAACATCCTGGAGGGTACCGGAAAGCTGGAGCTGACCGGCAATCTCGGAGACGTCATGAAGGAATCGGCGCATGCGGCGGTTTCGTATATAAGAAGCCGCGCAAAGCTCCTTGCAATCGATCCCGAGTTTTATAAAAACCGGGATATACACATCCACTTTCCCGAAGGCGCCGTGCCGAAGGACGGCCCGTCCGCCGGCATAACTATAGCCGTCGCTGTCATATCCGCGCTCACAGGCGCGCCGGTACGGCGGGATCTGGCCATGACGGGTGAGATCACGCTGCGCGGCAGGATCCTTCCAATCGGCGGTTTGAAGGAAAAAACGATGGCGGCGCTCCGTTCCGGCGTTAAAACGGTCATCATACCGGCCGGAAACGAGCCGGATCTCGACGATATCGACCAGACGGTACGCAGGCACTAAATTTCGTAACGGCGGAGCATATCGACAGCGTCCTGAAGATTGCGCTTGATTTTTCATCGGTGAAAGCCCCGAAAAAGGACGGCGGGAACGTGCTCCCGATACTCGGCGACAGCAGTGAGCGCAGCGAACAGGGAACATCCATAAGACAGTAGGTATAAGATGAATACTCAGAATGTCCAATTTATCAAGTCAGCGGCAGAACCGTCGGGTTTTATATACGACGGCCTGCCGCACATCGTATTTGCCGGGAAATCCAATGTCGGAAAGTCTTCGGTTATCAACAAGCTTTTAAACAGGAAGAATTTCGCGCGTGTCGGCGCGTCGCCCGGAAAAACCGTGCATATCAATTACTTCGACATCGACGGCAAAGCACTTTTCGTAGACCTTCCGGGTTACGGCTACGCGAAGGTTTCCAAGGCGGTGAAGGCGCGCTGGAAAACGCTGATGGAGCGCTTTTTTGCGCGGCCGGATTGCATTACTTTGGGCGTTTTTATCGTGGACGCGCGGCATGAGCCGACGAAGGATGACAAGCTCATGGCGGAATGGTTTATGTCAACCGGACGGCCTTTTGCCGTCGTCGCCAATAAAACGGATAAGCTGAAGGCGCGCGAAATCGAGGGCAACCTCGACAGGATACGGCAGTCGCTCGGGATCGGCGACGAAACGCCCGTCATTGCGTTTTCAGCAGAGAAGGGAACAAACCGCGCGCGTCTTATATCCGAGATTGAAAAATACGTATCGTGATGATATACTGGAAAAAAGAAGCTGGGGGACTTAATTTTGGCGGAATTTATCAATAATCTGGACTTGTCGATCCTGACCGACGCGCTGATATCCGTCATACCCGCGCTCATCTGCATCATTCTTCATGAGATGTCGCACGCATACGTGGCATACCGGTTGGGCGACAATACGGCCAAGGAAATGGGGCGGCTGACGCTCAACCCGCTCAAGCATCTGGACATTTTCGGTCTTCTGGCGATGATGTTCATTGGTTTCGGGTGGGCTAAGCCCGTGCCGATCGACCCGAGAAAATTCAAAAAGCCAAAAAACGGCATGGCGCTCACGGCTCTGGCCGGTCCGGTTTCAAATCTGCTTATTGCCGTCGTTGTGCTGTTTTTATATGGGCTGCTGCTGATACCGCTCAGCAGCGGCACGGTCGGCTTGATCGTTTTGCAGGTGATTTACCGTCTGGCGCTTTTCAGCACGTCTCTGGCGGTTTTCAACATATTGCCGATCCCGCCGATGGACGGCTCGAAAGTCTTTTTCGCGATCGCGTCCGATCAGACATACTTTAAATTAATGCGTTACGAGCGGTACGGCTTTATTCTTATAATAATTCTGGCGCTTTCCGGCAAGCTATGGCAGCCGCTGAGCGCTGCGATAAACTTCGTGTTTGAGAAGCTGCTCTTTATCGGGCAGGCCGGTTTAGACCTTTTTAATTTGTTGTTCTGACAGGAGTGCTCGATGGAAAACCCTATTTTCAGGCTCGAGGGCATCGTCAAGTCGAAAGGCGAGATGGAGGATTTTGTCGGGCCGCTGGAACTGATATTACAGCTGCTCCGCAAAAACAAGATTGAAATCAATGACATAAGCGTTTCTCTGATCCTTGAACAGTATCTGTCATATCTCGATTCCCTGACGGCCATGGACCTGGAAATCGCAAGCGAATTTGTCGCAATGGCGTCCTATCTCCTGTATATAAAAACAAAGGTACTGCTCTCGGGCGCTGAAGAAGTTGACGAGCTGACGGATCTCATAAATTCCCTCGAGGAACTGCGGCGGCGGGATTGCTATACACAGATAAAATCCGTTACCGAGCCGCTAGTTGAAATGTACCGAAGCGGCAGCGGTTATATGCCGAAGCCGCCGGAATTCTTTGAGCCGGATAACACGTACACATTCGAGCACGACACGGATGACCTGCTGACGGCGTTTGCCTCGCTCATCGATAAAGAGGCCCTGACGGCTGCCGTCGAAGCAAAAGCGGTCGTATATCCCACGGCAATCCGGTACTCCGTGACGGAAAAAACGTCCGAGATACTGACGCGTATAAAGACGCGCGGGACTATGCATCTGACAGATCTCTTCCACGAGGCGCAGAGCCGGACCGAGATGGTCGCCGTTTTCGTAGCCGTTTTGGAGCTTTGCCGTACGGGCGGCCTGTACCTTATCGGCTGCGACGAAGAACTGACGCTGTGCGCGTCCGCCCCGGAGGGGCAAGCCGGCGGCGGGGATGATGCCGAAGGCTCCGAAGACGCCGCAGAGGCGGCGGAAGCGGACGCTTAGGCGGCGCGCTTAAATAATTCATTACGGTTCGTTCGATGAACGTATGTGAGGTTAATATGAAGCTGATTGACCTGGAAAGTGTCATAGAGGGAATATTATTCGTTTCCGGCGAGCCCGTAAGTATCGGACGGCTGGCGCTGGTGCTCGATACCGAGGAGGAGACGGTCACCCAGGCGTGCGTCAAGCTGCGCGACATGTACGTCTTTGAACGCCGGGGCATCCGGCTCGTGTTTTTGGATAAAGCCGTACAGCTGTGCTCGTCGCCGGAATACGCCGAGACCATCCGGCTGGCTCTTGAGGCGAGAAAGCCGCCGAAGCTGTCCCAGCAGGCTATGGAAGTGCTTGCGATCATCGCGTATTTCCAGCCTGTCACCAAAACGTATATCGAACAGATACGCGGCGTCGACAGCTCGTATACCGTCGGCGTTTTGGTCAACCGCGGATTGATCGAGACGTGTGGAAGGCTGTCCGTGCCGGGGCGTCCGCTGCTTTACCAGACGACGCAGGCTTTTTTGAGGACGTTCGGCGTTTCGTCGCTTGATGAGCTGCCGGAGCTTCCCGAGACGGAAAGCGATAATCTCACGGAAGAAGACCTGGCCGGCGGCGAAGCATCAAAGCTTCAGCCGGAGCAGCAGCTTCAGACGGCGGAGGAGCTGCAGATATGACATTCCTAATCGTACTGGCAAGTATACTGGCGTTTTTTCTGCTCGTTTCGTTTCTGCGCGTCGGCGTCAGCGCCGAGTACAGCGCGGGCGGCATTGTTGCCAAGGCGCATGTCGGTCCGATAGGCATACTGCTGTATCCAAGGGAGAAAAAAGAAGAAAAAGAGAAAAAACCAAAGAAGAAGGAAGAAAAGCCGAAGCCCGGTCTGTTTGAGGAGCTGAAGCAGCAGCTCCCGGCGATTAAAAAAGCGCTCTCGCGCCTTAAAAGAAAGCTGCTCATCAAGGAGCTGACGATTTACTATCTGGCGGCTGGCGAGGACCCGGCGCAGGCGGCCATGATGTTTGGCGGCGTTTCGGCAGGATACGGCGTGATCACCGCAATACTGGAGAACAGTTTCAGAATAAAGAAGCGGGATCTGCGCGCGAATGTAGATTTTGACGCCGAAGAGCCGTATATATATATCAAAGCTAAATTATCGCTTGCCGTGTGGGAAGCCGTTTACGTCGGATTCGGGCTGCTCATGAGTATGGCAAACGCTAAAAAGCCTCCGGTAAAGCCCCAAGCAAAACAGGATCATAATATCAGAAAGGCGGTATAAAAATGGAGAAGCACCCGATTGGCGATTTGATGGAAATAACCATGCAGAAGATCCGGGAAATGGTCGACGCAAATACGATCGTCGGCTCGCCGATCACAACGGCGGACGGAATCACGCTCATACCGATTTCAAAAGTCAGTTTCGGCTTTGCCAGCGGCGGATCGGATTTCCCCGCCAAGCAGCCGAACCCGAACAATACGTTCGGCGGAGGCAGCGGCGCGGGCGTGCACGTCGTACCGGTCGCTTTTCTGATCGTGCAGGGATCGAACATCAAGCTGCTTAATATTTCGCCGCCTGCTTCGACGACGGTCGACCGGATCATTGAAATGGTTCCGGACGTCATCGACAAGGTAAACGACCTGATAGGCAAGGAAGAATAAACCGCGCCGTGCGCGCACTTGAAAAAAGAGCGCGTCCGATAAAGCAGCGGATATTTTAAAGCCGCATGACAATAATAAGCACTGCCTTAACGAGAGAACAGAGGTGGTGCTTATTTTGAATAAATCCGTGAAGACACCGGCCGTATTGTTGACGCTGCTGTCGCTTTTGGCAGCTTGTATCACAACGGCGGGCGCGCAGAACGCGCCCGGAACGTCCGCCGAATCCTGTATTCTGGCGGAAGCGGAAAGCGGTGCGGTGCTGTATGAAAAGAACGCGGACAGCCGAATGCTCATCGCCAGCACGACAAAGATGCTGACGGCGCTCGTCGTGCTTGAACTGTGCGATCCGCGGGAACGCGTTATGATCGCTGAGGATTTTGCCGCAGTTGAGGGCTCGTCCATGTATATTAAGCCCGGCGAGATACTGACGGTCAGCGACCTGCTGTACGGCATGATGCTCGCTTCCGGCAACGACGCCGCGGCCGCGCTGGCGCTTTATGTATCCGGCAGTGTCGAAGCTTTTTCCGCTGTGATGAACGAATACGCCCAAAGCATAGGATGCAGGGATTCCAATTTTGTCAATCCGCACGGCCTGGACGCGGATAACCACTATTCAACGGCGCGCGACCTTATGATTATCGCATGCGCGGCGATGCGCAACGATACGTTAAGGGAAATCGTTTCGACAAAACACACGACGGCTGCCGGCCGTTCGCTGAGAAATCACAATAAGCTGCTCTGGAATTGCCCGGGCGCCGTCGGGATCAAAACAGGTTTCACGGAAAGCGCCGGACGCAGCCTCGTTTCCTGCGCCGAGCGTGAGGACATGCGCCTTGTCTGCGTAACGCTCAACGCCCCGGACGACTGGAACGACCATACGTCCCTGTACGACTGGGCATTTTCAAGTTACCGCATCGTACGCGTAACGAAAAGCGGAGACGCGTTTTTCAGGCTGCCCGTCATATCAGGTGAAAAGGAAGAGGTTATGACGCGCGCTTTTGAGGAATATACGGCCGTGTTCCCAAAAAGCGACGATGTTGATGTTATAATGGAGGCGCCGAATTTCGTTTACGCGCCGGCCGAAGAGGGTAAACAGGCAGGCGTCATAAAAGTCATAAAAAACGGCAGGACGGAAAAGACCATAAAGCTTGTATACGGCGAGTCGGTCGCGCTGGACAAGTCCGTACCGCTGACAAGCTGGGAAAAGCTCCGGCAGTTTTTGAATTTGGATAAGCGTACGGTCATGACGTACGGCGGTTAAGACGTTTCACGGAAAAGGAAAGCGTATGAAAGAAAGGCTTCAAAAAATATTGTCGGCTCACGGCGTGTCTTCGCGCCGTGAGTCGGAACGGATGATAAAGGCGGGCCGTGTAACGGTCAACGGCGTTCCGGCCGAATTGGGCCAGAGCGCCGACCCTGAAACGGACGAAGTTTGCGTCGACGGCGCGCCCATCCGGGGAGGTATACATAAAGTCTATATCATGCTCAACAAGCCTAAGGGCGTCGTCACGACGCTTCATGACGAAAAGGGAAGAAGGAACGTTGCGGAACTGGTGGCCGGCTGCGGCGAACGCGTTTATCCCGTCGGACGGCTGGACATCGATTCCGAGGGACTTCTGCTCTTAACGAACGACGGCGAATTGACACATTTTTTGACCCACCCGTCAAACGAAAAGGAAAAAACATACCATGTTTCGGTGTCCGGAGATCTGAATGGCGCTTTGAAAGCGCTTTCGGAGCCGATGCTCATAGACGGTTACAGGATAAGGCCTGCTGTAATCCGATTGCTGGATGAGACGTCCGGCGGCGGCGAAGTGTCCGTTACAATCCACGAGGGGCGCAACCGGCAGATACGGAAAATGTGCGCGCAGGCAGGCCTGAAGGTCGTCTCGCTCAAACGTGTATCCGAGGGCGGACTGACCCTGGGGCGGCTTAAATCAGGCGCTTGGCGGAATTTGACGGAGGAAGAGGTTTACCGGCTTAAAAAGGGAAAAGAAGGATAGGTCCGGTGCGCTTTTATCGTTGCATAAACAACAAATAGTACAAAAATGCAGGAAACGGGTTGCGAAGCTGCATATTTAACTTGATTTATGCGCATTTCATCGGTATGATAGACGCATAAATCCTGTCGAAATAGGAGGCTTCAGTATGAATAAAGAGATCCTGTTGCTGATGGAAGAAGCCGCGCCCGGATTCTCAAAAGGGCAGCGCAGAATCGCAAAATACATCAGCGAAAACTATGATAAAGCAGCGTTCATGACGGCGAGCAAGCTCGGGCAGGTCGTCGATGTGAGTGAATCGACCGTTGTACGCTTTGCAGCGGAGCTGGGTTATGACGGGTATCCGGAAATGCGGCGCGCGCTGCAGGACATGGTAAGAAACCGTCTGACCTCCGTACAGCGGATTAAAGTCGCAAAAGACCTCATGGAAAGCCAGGATATCCTGTCTTACGTGCTGTCATCGGATATAGACCAAATACGCATGACGCTCGAGGAGGTCAACCGCAAGGATTTCGACGCGGCTGTCGACGCCATCGTCAACGCCGGCAACATATATATATGCGGGCTGCGTTCGTCGTCGGCGCTTGCCAATTTTATGGGGTTTTATTACGGCCTCCTGTTCGCTAACGTACGCATCGTAAATGGTTCGTCCGCGAGCGAGGTGTTTGAACAAATCCTGCGTATATCGAAGGGGGACGTTTTTATCGCGATGTCGTTCCCGAGGTACTCGCAGCGCACCATAAAAGCGATGCGCTATGCGCGTGAAATGGAAGCTACGGTAATAGGGATAACGAACACGGAAGCGTCGCCGATCGCGAAGCTTGCGGATATCCCGCTTTACGCAAGAAGCGATATGATATCGTTTTTAGATACACTGGTCGCGCCCTTAAGCCTCGTCAACGCCCTGATCGTGGCAACGTCGGCAAAAGCAAAAGGCGATCTGTTTTCAAATTTCGAGAAACTCGAGAAAATATGGGAAGAGTATGGGGTCTACGAAAAACTCGACATATGACGCCGTCGTTATAGGCGGCGGCGCGGCCGGGCTCCTGACCGCAGCGGAAGCAGCGGAGCGCGGACTGAATATACTGCTTTTGGAGAAGAACGACCGTCTCGGCATGAAGCTGCGCATCACCGGCAAGGGCAGATGCAACGTCACAAACAACTGCAGCTTCAGGGAGATTCTCGAAAACATCCCGACAGGCGGCAAATTTCTCTACAGCGCGCTGAGCGCTTTTTCGCCGGGAGATGTCATGACATATTTTGAAAGCCTCGGCGTGCCGCTTAAGACGGAACGGGGGAACCGTGTGTTTCCCGTGTCCGACCGGGCGTCCGATATCGTCTCAGCGCTTATAAAAAATGCGCAGAAAAACGGCGTGACCATAAAAAAAGGCGCGGCGAAATCTGTTGAAACTAAAAACGGCAGCGTATCCGGCGTCGTAACGGATGACGGTGTCATTTCCTGCAATTCGGCCGTGCTCGCAACCGGCGGCGTGTCGTATCCGCTTACAGGGTCGACGGGCGACGGATATGCGATCGCATCGGCGCTGGGTCATACGATAATCCCGCCGAAACCGTCACTCGTACCGCTGTGCGCCGAGCCCGGCATATGTTCCGCGATGCAGGGGCTCGCTTTAAGAAACATACGTATAACGGTAACCGACGGCGGCAAAAAGCCGGTTTTTTCAGATTTCGGGGAGCTGCTGTTCACGCATTTCGGCGTTTCCGGGCCGGTCGTTTTATCGGCCAGCGCGCACATGCGCGCGTTCGGGACAAAGAAATACACGATTTCTCTGGACCTCAAGCCGGCGCTGGATGAAAAAAAGCTGGATATGCGCCTCCTTCGGGATTTCGAGAAATTTACGAACCGTGATTTTCAGAATGCGCTGGGCGACCTGGCGCCGGGCAAAATGATCCCGGTTATAGTGGAACGCTCCGGCATACCGGCAGGCACCAAGGTGCATTCCGTTACGCGCGAGGAGCGAAAACGCCTTTTGGCCCTGTTCAAGGACTTCAGGCTGGAGGTCGACGGGCCGCGGCCTGTCGATGAGGCCATCATAACGTCGGGCGGGGTTGCGACAAGCGAAATCAACCCGAAGACGATGCAGTCCAAAATCGTCGGGAAGCTGCATTTCGCAGGCGAAGTCATGGATCTGGACGCATATACGGGCGGATTCAATCTGCAGATCGCGTGGTCGACGGCATATGCCGCAGCGCGGCATCTTGCATCAGAATGAGCATCTGGTATGACCGGATTTAATTTGATTATACTAAACCCGAAAGGACAATCGATTAATGGAAAGAAATAGCATCGCCATCGACGGGCCGTGCGGCGCCGGAAAAAGCACGCTTGCCAGAATGACCGCAAGGAGATTCGGCCTCATATACGTCGACACGGGCGCCTTGTACCGAACGGTCGGACTGTTCGCGCTTAGAAGCGGCGTGCCGTCAAAGGACGAGGAAAAGGTGACGGCGCTTCTGCCGGAAATCAATATTGAAATGCGCTACGACGACGCGGGCGTCCAGCGCATGTTTTTAAACGGCGAAGACGTAACGTCGGACATAAGGCTCCCGCAGGCGTCCATATACGCATCCGACGTTTCGGCCATGAAGCCGGTTCGGGCGTTCCTGCTTTCGATGCAGAAGGAAATGGCCGTTAAATATAACGTCGTCATGGACGGACGGGATATCGGCACGGTCGTACTCCCGGAAGCGGGCCTGAAGGTGTTTTTGACGGCAAAGCCGGAGGTACGCGCCGAAAGGCGTTTTTGCGAGCTGAAGGAGAAGAACGTCGAGACGACGTATGAGGATGTACTCCGGGATATCGCGTACCGCGATAAAAACGACAGCGAGCGTACTGCGGCGCCTTTGAAGGCGGCGGACGACGCCGTCATGCTGGATACGACAGAATTGAATTTAGAGCAATGTATGGAGGCGATTTCGGCGCTGGCGGAATCGAAGCTGAGCTTATGAATAAGGCATACCGCGCATACAGGCGTCTTTACTATTTTTTAATCATTGTTTTATCACCGTTTTACCGTTTCGACGTCGTCGGGAAGGAAAACATACCGGACGGTCCTGCGGTCCTGTGCGCGAACCATTCCAGCAATTTTGACCCGGTCATGATATCGCTGGCCGCCGGAATCGACAACCATATACATTATATGGCCAAGAACGAGCTGTTCAAGATACCGGTGTTGTCCGCAGTCATCAAAGCGATCGGATCGTTTCCGGTGGATCGCGGAAAAAAAGATACCCGTACAATCAAGACGGCGCTCAAGTATCTAAAAGATGGCGAAAAGATCGGTATCTTCCCGGAGGGCACGCGCGTGCGCGAAGCGGGCGTCAAATCAGCAAAAACAGGCGCCGTACGCATTGCCGACCAGATGAACGCCCCAGTCGTGCCGGTCTACCTGCCAAGAAGGAAAAAACCGTTTCATAAGATCAGGATCGTATTTAAAGAGCCATATTTAGTCAACCCGGAACGGCGCAAACTGTCACAAGAGGAATATGTCAGCCTTGCCAAGGAGCTTATGGACGGTATAGACGCGTTAGATACAAGCGCCGGAGAAGCCGCGTCATGAAGCTGATACTGGCGAAATCAGCCGGCTTCTGTTACGGCGTTCGCCGCGCCGTAAAGCTGTGCCGGGAAGCAGCGGGCGAATGTAAAAGCTGCGTAACGCTCGGACCCATCATACACAACGCGAGCGTTACCGGAGAGCTGGCGAAGATGGGCGTGCGCGAAGCAGGCGGCGTTTGCGAGATAAACGCCGGCGACACCGTAATCATACGCTCGCACGGCGCAAAGAAATCCGATATAGATACGCTCAGAAAACTCGGTGCGGATTTGATCGACGCGACGTGCCCAAATGTTGCTAAAATCCACTCGATCGTGCGTTCGGAATCGGAAGCAGGCAGAAAAATCATCATAATCGGCGAAAAAAACCATCCGGAAATCGAAGCAATCTCCAGCTGGTGCGGCGACTGCGTGATCATTGAAACGGCCGAGCAGCTGCTGCGCTGGATAAATGAATCACCTGAAAATAAGGACGCGCCGATAACGGCTGTTTGCCAGACGACCAACACACGCGACGTATTTGATTCATGCTGTAAAACGCTAAAAAAAGAGTGTACAAACTGCGAAATATTTGATACAATATGCAACGCCACGTTAAAGCGCCAGGAAGAGGCCAAAGAAATCTCTTGTGAAGCAGACGCAATGATTGTTATCGGAGGCAAGTCCAGTGCCAACAGCCACAGGCTTGCCGAAATATGCAGGAAGTATTGCAAAAGAGTATTTTTTGTCGAAACCGCGGATGAGCTTGACATTTCAAACCTCAGTGAGTCTGACACTGTCGGAATTACTGCAGGCGCTTCAACGCCGGCGTGGATAATTGAGGAGGTCTGTCAGATGTTGAGTGATGAAATGAATATCGAAGAAACAGGCGGTAAAACACAAGTCAGTGAAAACAGCGAAATCAAGAACGAAGAAGAAAAGCCCGTCGATACTGCAGCCGTGAGTGAAACGGAGGCAGCTGGAGCCGAGCCTGAAGAAAACGGCGCAGACGCAGCCGAAGATGCTGGCGAAAAAGCTGCTGCAGGCGAGGAAACTGCCGAAACGGAGGATGCCGGGAAGGCTGAAGCGCCGGAGGCAGATGAATCTGGTGATGATTTAAACGGCGAAGCCGGAATAAATATATCCGAGGAAACAGCAGACGCATCCGAAGCCGATGCGGTCACGGAAGAAGACGAAGATGGAAATCAGGACGCAACGGCCGACGAGACATTCGAGGAAATGCTCGAAAAGTCGATAAAAACCTTGACCACCGGCCAAAAAGTGACCGGAACAATCGCCGCGATCACGCAGACGGAAATTTCTGTCGATCTGGGCACAAAGCAGTCGGGTTACATACCACTGACGGAGCTGACGGACGATCCCACGGTTAAGGCTGAGGATATCATAAAGATCGGCGACCTGATCGAAACCTTTGTTCTGCGCGTCAATGACGTGGAGGGCACGGTGATGCTCTCCAAAAAGCGCCTGGATTCCGTGAAGAACTGGGAAGATATCGAAACGGCTAAAAACGACAAGACGATTGTCGAAGGAACCGTAACGGAAGAAAACAAGGGCGGCATCGTCGTATCCGTCAAGGGCGTGCGTGTGTTCGTGCCGGCGTCTCAGACAGGGATCCCGAAAAACGAGCCGATGACGCCGCTCATCAAAACGAAAGTGCGGCTGCGCGTCACGGAAGTAAACCATTCAAGACGCCGTGTTGTCGGGTCGATCCGTTCCGTATTGAATGACGAGCGCCGCGAAAAAATGGAAAAAATATGGGCAGATATCGAAGAGGGTAAAATTTACAGCGGTGTCGTTAAGTCCATGACCTCTTACGGCGCGTTCGTCGACATCGGCGGCATCGACGGTATGGTCCATGTTTCCGAACTGAGCTGGACGCGGATCAACCAGCCGTCCGATCTGCTTAAGATCGGCGACGAAATCGAAGTTTACGTTATTTCGTTTGACCGGGAAAAGAACAAGATTTCTCTGGGCTACAAGAAAGATGAAGATAATCCCTGGGTCAAGTTCACAACGGCACACAGCATCGGGGAAACGGTCAATGTGAAAATCGTGAAGCTTATGCCGTTCGGCGCTTTTGCCGAAATCATACCGGGCGTGGACGGATTGATCCACATATCGCAGATCACAGACCACCGGATCGGTCTTCCTTCGGAAGTGCTGTCCGAGGGTATGACGGCCGACGTAAAGATCACCGATATAGATATGGAGAAACACAAGGTTTCCCTGAGTATACGCGCTTTAATGAACGAACCGGTCTCCGCGCCGTTGGATGAACCGATGGAAATCGTTTACGAAACGTCGTCTGAAACGCTTGATACTGAAAATTCCGAAGAAGACGAAACGGACTAATTGAAGACAGCGGATTGATTTCGCGTCGGAAATACTGCATATGAAAAAAATACCGGAAGCGTACATGAAACGTTTCCGGTATATTTTTCTCAAAAATGGCAAAAAACTAATTATATAATAAAAATGACTACTGATATATTCCGTGATTTTGACAAAAGAATGCGTGAACAGCTAGCACATATAAGGAAATAGTTGACGAAAACACTTGAACTATCATGCAAAAAGGGTATATAATAGTTTTATGTGTGATGGTATGAAAGGTTTATTGGATGTAAGAGGGAGTAGGATATGTTCAGAGTTGGCGATATGATTGCGCACCCCATGCACGGAGCCGGTATCATAGAAAAAATCGAAGAGAAGAAGATTGACGGCTGCACAAGACAGTATTATGTACTAAAAATGCCCGCGGGCGGAATGGTTGTAATGATACCGACGGAAAGCTGCAATGCGATTGGCGTAAGACCGATTGTCGATTCTGAAACAGCGGAGTCTCTCATGAACCTGATGTCGGAGATTGAAGCCGATATGACATCAAACTGGAACAGGCGTTACCGTGAAAATATGCAGCGGCTGAAAAGCGGCGATCTGATAGAGGTCGCGCGTGTCGTTAAGGGGCTTATGACGCGCGATGGCGAAAAGGGATTATCAACAGGCGAGCGTAAGATGCTGCATTCTGCCAAACAGATACTGATATCAGAGCTTGTGTTATCACAAAAGAAAACATATGAAGAGGTCGAGACGCGCATAAATTCCGTACTGGCCTGACGGCCGGAAGTTTATTCGCTTATACGAAAGTAATAAGCTGCAGCGCATCAAGTTTAAGCGGAGGAATACCTCCGCCTTTTTCTTATAAAGGATCTGTATAACGACCGTATAAGTAAATTCCGCCTTGTGGAGGGGACGCAGATGATTTTGGGACTGAAAAAAGCGTTTAACAAGGTCGCCGGAAAAAGATCCTGCAGCGCCGTCGTAGCCGCGGCCGGCTCGTCCGTCCGGATGGGCGGCCTGGATAAACTGTTTATCGAGATCGGCGGCAAGCCGGTTCTGGCGCACACTTTGTCGGCGCTGTCCAGAAGCGGCAGCGTAAAGGAAATCATCGTCGTGACGCGGCCCGAGGAGATCGAAAATGTCTCGGCGATGTGCACGGAGCATCATATCGAAAAGGTAAGTAAAATCATAGCAGGCGGTGCGTCGCGGCTGGAATCCGTCTATAAAGGCGTCCTGCAGGCGTCGCCGAAGGCGGGTCTCATCGCCATTCACGACGGGGCGCGCCCGTTTATTACGGAAGGTCTTATTTCCGTCGTGATGGAAGCCGCGTCAAAATTCAACGCGGCGGCGCCGGCCGTACCCGTCACTTCGACGGTCAAGCAGGCTAAAAACGGCATGGTCGTTAAGACGGTTGACCGGTCCTCGTTGTTCGAGATACAGACGCCGCAGATCTTTACGGCGGAGCTTATAAAAGGCGCGCTTCAAAACGCCATTGATAAATCCCTTTACATAACGGACGACTGCATGGCTGTTGAGGCGCTCGGATGCCCGGTCAAGCTGACAACGGGCTCAAGGGAAAATATAAAACTGACGACGAAGACGGATATTCTTTACGCCAAGGCGCTTTTTGACAGGAGGCAGAATGATGAGAATCGGCCACGGGTATGACGCGCATCGCCTCAAAGCGGGTCGGCCATGTATTTTGTGCGGCGTGACGGTTCCCTGTGACGTCGGCCCGGACGGGCATTCGGATGCGGATGTGCCCATCCACGCGCTGATGGACGCGCTTTTAGGCGCTTTGGCGCTCGGCGATATCGGCGGCGTTTTTCCGGATAAAGACGATAAATATAAAGACGCGGACAGCCTTACGCTTTTGAAAACCGTCTGCGGCATGATCACGGAGAAAGGCTACAGGCTTCAAAACGCCGATATCACCATTATTGCGCAAAGGCCGAGACTTTCCCCGTATATCGGACAGATGCGGGAAAAAACGGCGGCGGCGATGGGCGTCGGCATTGACCGCATCAGCGTCAAAGCCACAACGGAGGAAAAAATGGGCTTTACGGGCGAAGGGCTCGGCATAGCCTCCCACGCCGTCGTACTGCTGGAAGAGACTGACGTATAAGAAGAGTATAATAATTATAAAGACAGCTTTTCGGGACCGGCCCGGAGAGCTGATTTTTTTGTATAAAATAAAATCCATTGAACGTTAGCCGGCATAGTATGGGATAACGGCGTGCCTTCGTCGTTTTATTTCCGCCGAAGGTTTATACAAGTACTCAATAGAGACACTTAGTACTCGCTGAACTTTTAAAACTTTCTATTGAACATTAGTATTAAGCACCACGCCGAAAACATTGCCGGGAGGGGCAAATCCCAATGGTGTATTATATGTTGATCTGCCGGTCGCTCACCTATGCGCAGCGCACGGCAAAAGCGCTCGAGCATGCCGGAATAACATCCATCCTCACAAAAGTCCCGCAGCATATATCCCCGGACGGCTGCGGATACTGCGTCAAGGTCTCGTCCAACAAAGTCTCAAATGCCCTCATTGCCCTTAAAAACGCCGAGCTTTATCCGATCAAGATTTTTGTCCTGTACGCCGACGGCAATTACGGCGAGGTCGATTTATGATCTATCTGGACAATGCCGCGACAACGCTCTGCAAACCGCCCGGCGTTTCAAAAAGCGCGGCCTGGTCGATCGGTCACATGACGAGCCCGGGCAGGAGCGTGCACCCGCCTGCGCTGAAGGCGGCTGAGACGGCTTACGCATGCAGGGTGGCCGCGGCCGGTCTGTTTCACGTCGGGCATCCGGATAACGTCGTTTTTACATTCAACGCTACGCACGCCCTGAATATCGCAATCAAGACGTTTGCACGCAAGGACGGTAAAGTCATCATCTCCGGATACGAGCATAACAGCGTAACGCGGCCGCTTCACGCAGTCGGCGCGCGGGTGACGACTGCCGCCTCGGAACTCTTCGAGCCGGAAATGGCGCTGCATGAATTCGAACGGCGTTTAAGCGGCGACATCGATCTTGTCATATGCAATCATATCTCAAACGTGTTCGGCTATATTATGCCGGTGGAACGGATCGCCCAGGCGTGCCGCGAAAAAAGGATACCGTTTATTCTGGATGCGTCTCAGTCTGCGGGCGTCATAGACATAGACTTTCAAAAACTGGGCGCGGATTTCGTATGCATGCCGGGCCATAAGGGGCTTTACGGTCCGCAGGGGACCGGCCTTCTGCTCTGCGCAAAAAGACCGGACAGCATACTCGAGGGCGGTACGGGCAGCCGGTCGCTTTATGCAGAAATGCCGGAGGAGTTGCCGGACATAGCCGAGGCCGGTACGCATAATATGCCGGGCATCGCCGGCCTCAGGGTGGGACTGGCCTTTATAGCAAAAAAAAGCCCGCAGAAGATATTCGCGCATGAACATGCGCTGATCGACGAAGCGGCCGGCGCGCTTATAAAGACAGACCGGGTACGGGTTTTCTTCAGTGAATACGGATACTGCCAGAGCGGCGTCCTGTCGTTTGTTGTAGAGGAAATGCCCTGCGAGACCGTCGGAGAAGAATTGGCCAGACGCGGCATCTGCGTTCGGACGGGACTGCACTGCGCGCCGCTGGCGCACAGGACGGCCGGTACGATAAAAACAGGGACGGTGCGCGTGAGCGTATCCGCTTTCAATACCAAAAGGGACATCCGGTACCTCGTGGGCGCTGTCCGGGAAATCGTACGGACGTATTAAAGCGTCAGCACGGGCAGCAACGGGAAAATAAAACAAAATGTTCACAGATGAGGCGTTGCCAATTGACTTTATTTATAATATAATAAGTTAATAATGCACAAATACTACATAGTGCAGCCGGAGAAGGCCGCAAACGGCAGTACATAAAGATAAAATGTGTAACTGAGGATGAGTACGTTATGGATTCCATAAGAGAAGTTCTGGTCATACTGCAGAACATAATAATGACAATGGATATTCCTTGGGATATCCTTGACATAGCCATTGTCGCGTATATCATTTACCGCCTTTTGACGGTCGTCCGGAAAACCAGCTCCGGCAGCGTCATAAAAGGCATCATTCTTATTTTGGCGGTCATGTGGATCTCCTATCTGCTCAATCTTGACGTTATCAATTTTTTGATCGGACAGACGCTGAAACTTGGCGTATTGGTACTTATAATCCTGTTCCAGCCGGAGCTGCGGCGTTTCCTTGAACAGATGGGCAGCAGCAACATCAAGTTTATATTCGGCAAGAAGGTCAATATCGGAGTGATCGAGGAGAGCATTTCCAACACCGTTGCCGCGTGTGTTGAAATGTCCAAAAAAAGGACAGGCGCGCTGATCGTCTTTGAACGGGAGATACCGCTTGCCGACTTTGTGAAGACCGGCACGCGGCTGGATTCCCTGTTGTCGGACGAGCTCTTAACCAGTATATTCTTTCCGAAATCGCCGCTTCACGACGGCGCCGTAATTGTCCGGGACGGCCGTATAATCGCGGCGTCCTGCATGCTTCCGCTGTCTTCAAACACAAACATAAGCAGGGACCTTGGAACACGCCACCGGGCTGCAATCGGGATCAGCGAGGTCACGGACGCGGTCGTCGTCATCGTATCGGAGGAAACCGGCTCTATTTCCGTCGCTGTCGGCGGGATGCTCAAGCGGCATCTGGCGCAGGACACGTTTGAAAAACTGCTGAAAAACGAACTGCTGCCTGAAAACGCCGCACGTTCGGACAATAACGGGCTGGACAGAGGCAGGGTGAGAAGATGAAGATGAGAAACGGGATACGAAAAGTATTTGGAAGCAAAGCGTTCTATATCGTTTTTTCAATCCTGGCGTCATTAACGATCTGGCTGTATGTGGCTTATATTGAAAATCCGGAAGAAGATTTCACTGTCAAGGGCGTTAAGATAGAATATATCAACGAGGATTATGTAACGGACAGAGGGCTTGTTATCACCGAAAGAAGCGCGGATACCGTTACGCTCCGCTTCACGGGAAAACGCAGCAGCGTCGTGCAGCTTGACAATCAGAACGTGACCGTGACGGTCGATCTGGCCGAGGTGGACTCCAAGGGTGTCTGGCAGCTGTCTTACGATCCGAATCTGCCGCTTGAAGTAAATGACAGTTCCGTCACGACGACGTCGGGCACGCCTAATACCGTTACGCTGACGGTTGACGAGCAGGATAAAAAGGAAGTGCCGTTAGAAGGAACCTTCAGCGGCAGCGTGGCTGAAGGGTATCAGGCCAAGCCTATGGAAATAACGCCCGGCACAATAACGGTTTACGGACCGGAGGAGGTCGTTTCTCAGATCGAATCCGCGTGGGTAAACGTACAGCGAGACAACATATCCAAGACGGTTGAAGAGAACCTGTCGTTCATGCTGATGGATGCGGAAGGGCACGAGGTCGTGTCGGACATGCTGACCTTCAGCCAGGATACCGTTTTGGTGCGCATAGAGGTCGATATGCTTAAGGAACTGCCGCTGGAGGTCACCCTGACGCCGGCAGCCGGCGCGGACGATACGAACACAGTCAAGACGATTTCACCGTCTACGATCATGGTTTCCGGCGATGCCGAAATGCTAGACGACATCAATTCGATACTGCTGGGAACAATCGACCTGGGTAGTTTTTTGACAGCCACGACAAAGGAATTCACTATTCTCCTGCCCGACGGCATAAACAACCTGACCGGCGCAACAACGGCGACCGTTGCTGTCAATATAACGGGACTTGAGTCCAAGCGTGTTGACACGATGAATATTCAGGTGACAAATCTGCCCGAGGGGTATACCGTGTCCATCATTACGACTACAATGGATATCCTCCTGCGCGGAACGGCCGAGGAGATCGAAGCGATCACCGAGGCAAATATCAGTGTTGTGGCAGATATGAGCGAATACACGGACCCGACGGGGGCGTTTTCCGTCACCGCCAAGGTGTACATCATCGGAGGCTTTGAAAGCGTCGGCGCGATTGGAGATTATACGGTAACCCTGGCGGTTTCGAAGATTTGACGGCGAGGTCGGTATGTTCGGATATATAAGGCCCTTGAAGGATGAGCTTAAGGTACGGGAGTTCGAGCAGTTTAAAGCCTGCTACTGCGCGCTGTGTCACACGCTGAAAACCGAATACGGCGCGGTTTCGAGGTTTTTCCTCAATTATGACTTCACGTTTCTCTCTATGCTTTTGTGGGACGCGGACGAAAAACCGGAAGCCCTGCGCGGCCGGTGCCCCGTCAGCCCCATTACGAAAAAGAACTACTGCGCGCCGACAAACGCGCTTTATGACTGCGCCGGATACAGCGTTATACTGTCCTGGTGGAAGCTCAAAGACGCAGTCAGCGACGAGGGATTCTTCGGGAAAACACGCGCCTGGGCGTTTTCTCTTCTGACAAGAAAGGCATATAAGAAAGCGTCAAAAAAGCATCCGGATTTTGTGCAGACGGTCCGGGACAAGCTTGAAAGGCTCGCCACCCTTGAAAAAGAAGCCGGCGCGTCATTGGATGAAGCAGCGGATCAATTCGCCGCCATAACGGCAGCTCTGGCCGAAAAAACGCCGGACGAAGCAAGAAGACGCGCGCTTATGCAGCTGTTATACCACACAGGGCGCCTCATCTATCTGCTCGACGCCATCAATGACCTGAAGGAAGACGCGCGCGCGGGCCGGTACAACGCCGTACAAAGGCGTTTTAAGCTCAGCGGCGGTAATCTCAACGACGAGGCGAAACGGACGCTGGATATAACGCTGAAGCATTCCATAAACATGATCGGCACGGCTTACGAGCTGTTGACCGAAAACGCCTGGTCGCCGATCACGCGGAATATCATATACCTCGGAATGCCGGAAGCGTTAAGGCGCGTATTGGAAGGCACCTGGAACACGAAAGGCGACACAAAACAAAGATAAAGGAACAAACATATATGAACGATCCGTACAGTGTACTCGGCGTACAGCAGACAGCAACCGACGAGGAAATAAAAAAGGCCTACAGAGAGCTGGTACGCAAATACCACCCGGATAGTTATCACAACAATCCGCTGGCTGATCTGGCTCAGGAAAAAATGAAGGAGATCAACGAGGCGTACGATATAATCACGAAAAACCGCGGAAACGGGGGCAGCTCCGGCGGATACAATCCCGGCGGCTACACACGCAGGCAGGGCGGAAGCGCGGAATTCAACCAGGTGCGCGCCGCCATCAATGCCGGGAACCTTCAGCTGGCGGAGGAGCTTTTAAACCGGGCGTCAAACCATAACGCGGAATGGAATTTCCTTATGGGAAGCCTGTGCTACAGAAAAGGCTGGCTGGACGAGGCCAGACGGTATTTCCAGACGGCTGTTACAATGGAGCCGGGCAATCAGGAATACGTGCAGGCGCTCAACTTTATGGAACAGGGCGGACAGGCCTATAACCCTTACGGATACAATTACAATCAGACGGCAGGCGGATGCAGCGCCTGTGATATCTGCGCGGGTCTGATGTGCGCAAATTTATGCTGTAACTGTTACTGACGATGGACAGAAAAGTACGAACGATCACGCTGTCGGCAGTACTGACGGCCCTTACTGTTTCCTTCTTATATCTGGCGAACATTCTGCCGGCGGGAAGACTGGGCATCATAGCGTTAGCTTCGCTTTTTGCAACGGCGGCAGTCATAGAATCCGGAATCGGCGCTGCCGTATTCGTTTTTTTCGGAAGCGGTATTTTATCGGCGCTCATCCTTCCGGACAAAACGACGGCACTGTTATTCGCGCTGTTCTTCGGTTATTACCCTATTATTAAGAGCCTGGCGGAGAAGATTCGGAAAGCCGTTTTTTCATTTGCGGTTAAAATAGCCGTTTTCAATGTTTCGCTGACGATTGTCTGGTTCATTTTCAGAAAACTTCTGTTTGAGGCGCAAATTCTGGAAACAAACGTGTTCATAATTTACGCATTGGGCAACATTGCGTTCATATTGTTTGATATCGGGCTCACAAAGCTGATTGGTTTGTATATCGCGCGTATATCAAAGAATCTGAAAAAAGACAGGAAGTAACGGGGGAAATATGATAAAAAGCATGACGGGTTACGGAAGCGCCAAGGGCGCGTCCGGAGACATCGATATCTCGGTTGAGGTCAAAAGCGTCAATAACCGGTATCTCGACTGCACCATAAAAATGCCGCGCGTTTATGCGGCAATGGAGGAAGCGCTCAAGGCTGCCGTGACACGCGCCATATCGCGCGGCAAGGTAGACGTTTACGTAAGTATCGACACGTCGAAGGCCGATACGGTCTCCGTCCGGATAAACAAGCCGGTGGCGGATGCCTACGTCTCGGCGCTGGAGGAACTCGTAAAGCAATACGGGCTAAAAAATGCCGTTACCGCCTCCGAACTGTCACGTTTCCCGGAAGTTCTGGTACTGGAAAAAAGCGAGACGGATATAGAAGCGCTCGCCGACGGCGTGCGGGCCGTTTTGGAACAGGCTTTGGACGGCCTTAACGAAATGCGTGAACGGGAAGGGAAGAACCTCTCGGACGATATCCTGCGCCGTCTGGAGGCGATCGGGCGTCTGACGTCGGAAGCGGAAGCCTGCTCACCCAGAAGCGTTGAAGAGTATCGGACGCGCCTGGAGACAAAAATGGCGGAAGTGCTTGAAAACAAGGACATTGACGAAACACGGATCTTAATGGAGGCGGCGATATTCGCCGACCGCGTATCGGTGAACGAGGAGACCGTCCGCCTGAAAAGCCATATCGAGCAGCTGAGGCAAATGCTTCAAAGCCGTACGCCGGTGGGGCGTAAGCTCGATTTCCTGATACAGGAGCTCAACCGTGAAGCCAATACGATCGGTTCAAAGGGCAATGACGCCGAAATGGCGCGCATTGTTGTCGATCTGAAGGCCGAGATTGAAAAAATCAGGGAACAGGCACAAAATATAGAATAGGGGTATGTCTCATGAAACTGATCAATATAGGCTTCGGCAACATGGTTTCAGCGGGCCGGCTCATTGCGGTCGTCAGCCCCGAATCGGCGCCGATCAAGCGCATCATCACCGACGCCCGTGAAAAGGGCCAGCTGATCGACGCGACTTACGGACGGCGTACGCGCGCCGTTATCATTACGGACTGCGGATATATCATCTTGTCGGCCATACAGCCGGAAACAGTCGCCGGCAGGCTGGGCACGAAAAACGAACAGGAGACGCCGGAGGTCCCGGATGATGAAGGATAAGCCAAGCGGAAGGGTCTTTATTATATCGGCGCCGTCCGGCACCGGGAAAAGCACCGTTATAAAGCGGATCATGGAGCTTCGCAGCGACCTGTTTTTTTCGGTATCGGCGACGACGCGTGCGCCGAGAACCGGCGAGACGGACGGTACGTCCTATCGCTTTTTGACGCACGATAAGTTCAGGGAGCTTATCGGCAGCGACGACCTGCTCGAATACGCCGAATATGTCGGCAACTTCTACGGGACGCCAAAAAAACCGGTTTTGGAGCATATCGGCTACGGCAGCGATATCATCCTGGATATCGACGTGCAGGGCTGCAAGCAGGTCAAAAAAGCTATGCCGGAAGCCGTTACAATATTTATCGTCCCGCCGAGCCTTAATGAGCTGGAACGCAGGCTGTGGCAGCGGGGGACCGATCCGGAGGAAAAGATCCTAAAGCGCATGGAGCGAGCAAAAGCGGAAATGGCGGAAAAGGACCGCTATGACTATATTATCGTCAACGACTGCGTCGACAAGGCGGCGCGGGAGATCATAAACATCATGAGCCGGGAGAACCCGGACTGCGGCCATTTGTCAATGGACAAATAAAGCTGCAGACAATCAGTTTAAAGGAGCGTTTTTCAATGTTATACCCTTCGTTATCCGATCTGCTCAGGCAGGTCAACAGCCGATATATGCTCGTTAACATCATCGCCCAGCGGGCGCGGGAGATCGCCATGAATGCCGAACAGTCCGGAGAACCGCCGGAGAAAAAACCCGTGTCATCGGCTATCGAGGAGATCGCCGCAGGCGATATGAATATAAAATACGACATACCCTGCTGAGAATATTAGACAAAGGTATCTTCGATACCTTTGTCTAAAAATTGGCAGCCTGCAGTGTAAGACTTAAAATGTCTTACACTGAACTTTCGTAAAATTAAAACGTTAAAAAGAAGTCCGTTATAACGGACGGCCAACGATAACGGCTTAAGGGGGCTGACGGTGTGGTCGCAAAACTGGCGGTCGCGTCCGCGGCCTATCATATAGACAAGCCGTATGATTACAGAATTCCGGAAAACCTGGCCGAAAACGTCATAATCGGCGTACGCGTCGTCGTTCCCTTCGGCAGGGGCAACAGACGCAGTGAAGCGATTGTTTTGTCCGTTTCGGAAACGAGCGATTACGCCGAGCTCAAATGCATCGAGTCGGTGCTCGACGCGTCGCCCGTACTGTCGCCGGATCAGATGAAGCTCGCGCTTTGGATGAGCGACCGTTTTTTCTGCACGGTCTATGACGCCGTTAAAGCGATGCTGCCGTCCGGCATGTGGTTTAAGGAAGGCGGGAGAAGGCTCGGCGACAAGACCGTTACGATGGCCGAGCTGGCCATCCCGGCCGAAGAGGCGCTCATACTTGCGGGAAGCAAGCGCCGCAAAGCGCCGCAGCAGGCAAATATACTCGATCTGCTGTCGCAGATCGGGAGCGCTTCAATACAGGAGATCCTGTATTTCACAGGCGCGTCGCGTTCAAGCGTCAACCGTCTGCGATCGCTCGGCCTTATTGCGTTCGAGGAACGAGAGGTTTTCAGAAGGCCGGAAATAAACGCCGCGCCGTCGGACGGCCCCGTCGTCCTAAACGACGTGCAGCAGTCTGTTTTTGAAGGGCTGTTGAAGCTGCTGGAAAAAGACGCTGCGAACGCCGCGCTGCTATACGGCGTTACGGGAAGCGGAAAAACGTCCGTTTATATAAAGCTCATCGAGAAAACGCTGGAGAGCGGCCGGGACGCGATCGTATTGGTACCTGAGATTGCGCTGACGCCGCAGCTCATCGCTACGTTTGCCGCCTACTTCGGCGACAGCATAGCGGTGCTGCATTCCGCGCTCGGCATAGGCGAGCGGTATGATGAATGGAAGCGCATCCGTTCCGGGTCTGTCCACGTTGTCGTCGGTACGCGTTCGGCTGTTTTTGCGCCTGTCAATAATCTGGGTCTTATCATCATCGACGAGGAACAGGAACACACGTATAAGTCCGAAAACAGTCCGCGTTACCATGCGCGTGATGTCGCCAAATATCGCTGCGTAGCATCCGGAGCGCTTCTGCTTTTAGGTTCGGCTACGCCTTCCGTTGAAAGTATGTACAACGCTTCGACAGGAAAGTATAAGCTTTTTCGCATAGAAAACAGGTATAATGAAAGGGCCCTGCCGGACGTATTGATCGCCGATATGAAAAAGGAGCTGCAAAACGGCAACGGCACGACGGTCAGTTCCATGCTGCTGCGGGAACTGAAAGAGAACATAGAGCGCGGCGAGCAGAGCATCCTGTTTATAAACCGGCGGGGCGCGAGCACGCTCATCGCCTGCGGTGAATGCGGGTTTACGTTCGAGTGCCCGCGCTGCAGCGTCTCAATGACATATCACTCGGCCAACCGCCGGCTCATGTGCCACTACTGCGGATATTCCGAGCCGCTGCGCGATGACTGCCCGGAATGTTCCGGTAAGCTCAAATTTGTCGGTGCCGGTACGCAGAAGGCCGAGGAAGAGCTTAAAACGCTTTTACCGGGAGTCGGGATCATCCGAATGGATACCGACACGGTGACGATGAAAAAATCTCATGAGGAGCTTTTGACGCGCTTTCGTGACAAAAAAGTCCCAATCCTGCTCGGGACGCAGATGGTCGCAAAGGGACTTGATTTTGAAAATGTCACGCTCGTTGGCGTTTTATCCGCGGACCAGATGCTGTATGTCGGCGATTACCGAGCGCATGAACGCGCGTTCAGCCTGATCACGCAGGTCGTCGGGCGGTCAGGCAGGGGATCAAAGCCCGGACGGGCCGTTATACAGACGTTTACGCCGAAAAACGCGGTCATCACAATGGCGGCAAATCAGGATTACTACAGTTTCTATATACGCGAGATCGAGCTTCGGCAGTTTTCAAACAGCCCGCCGATAAAAGACCTCATTGCGCTTACGGTATCCGGGCAGGAGGAAACGGCGGTATTGGAAGGCTGCCAAAGACTGCGCAGGGCGCTCGCCGGTTATTTGAGTGATATAGAGGACCTGAGTATCCTGGGACCGGCGCCCGCGTCCGTTGCCAGGGTCAATAACCGTTACCGGTACAGGATACTTTTAAGCTGCAAGACGTCACGCCGTATCCGCGATACGGCGGCGCACGTGGAAAGAGCGTTTTTTAAAGACAGGGAATTCAAGGGCCTGCACGTCTATGCGGACGCAGATCCTTACGATATATAGCAGGCTGCTTTTTGAAAGTTCGTCCGGAAACCCAATCTAAACAGAGAGGAATCAGCAAAATGGCTTTAAGGAATATCGTTACGGAAGGCGACCCGGTTCTCAATAAAAAATGCCGCGCAGTCACAGACTTCAATACCCGTTTACATCAACTCATAGACGATATGCGTGAAACGATCCTGCACGCCGACGGCGTCGGCCTGGCCGCACCGCAGGTCGGCATTCTGCGGCGCGTCGTTCTTGTTTTGGATACAAACAAAGATGACCTGCCGCCGGAAGAACAGCTCATTGAGCTTATAAACCCGGAGATCGTCGCCCAGTCGGGCGAACAGATCGGCCCGGAGGGCTGCCTGAGTATACCCGGGGTGTACGGCATCGTCAAACGGCCGGATATGGTGCGGGTAAAGGCGCAGGACAGAAACGGGAAGCCGTTTGAAGTGTGGGGCTCGGCGCTGACGGCCAGGGCGTTCTGCCACGAAATCAATCATCTGGACGGGATATTGTTCCCGTCGGTCGCGGACAAGATATTGTCGCCGGAAGAGCTTGAGGAAATGTTCGGCCACGATGACGAAGAAAACGACAGGGAGCAGAAAAAGGAGTTATGAGAATCGTCTTTATGGGCACGCCCAATTTTGCCCAAAAATCTCTTAAGCGTCTCTACAACGACGGCCTTAACGTCTGCGGCGTTTTCACGCAGCCGGACAAACCGAAAAACCGCGGGATGAAAAAAAAGCAAAGCCCTGTAAAGGAGCTTGCGATAAGCCGGTCAACGCCGGTGTACCAGCCGTGGACGCTGAAGGACGGGGAGGCGCTGGATACATTGAAGCGCCTGAATCCGGATCTCATTGCCGTCGTGGCGTACGGCAAGCTTTTGCCGAAGGAGATATTACAGCTTCCAGAGCTGGGCTGCGTCAACATACACGGTTCAATACTGCCGAAATACCGGGGCGCTGCACCCGTCCAATGGGCCGTATTGAACGGCGAGAAGGAAACGGGCGTGACGTCCATGTATATGGCCGAAGCCATGGACGCAGGCGATATCATAAAAATCAAAAAAACGCGGATCGGGGAAGAGGAGACCGCAGGAGCGCTTTATGAAAGGCTTGCGGCGCTGGGCGCGGAACTCCTCGGCGAAACGGTTGCGGATATAACAAACGGGGAAGCCGGACGCACGAAACAAAACGACGCCGACGCAACGTACGCCCCGCCGCTGACCAAACAGATGTCCCCGATAGACTGGAATAAGCTCCCGCGTGATATATTGTGCCAGATTCGCGGGCTCAACCCGTGGCCGGCAGCGACGGCTGAAATCGGCGGCATAACATTCAAGATATTCAAGGCCTCCGCCACGGACGACAAGACAGGCAACGCACCCGGAACACTGCTGCGCGCCGGTGAGGAAGGCGTCGTTATGGCGTGCCGTGACGGCACGGTCGTGATACATGAGCTGCAGGCGCCGGGCGGGAAAAAAATGCGCGCTCAGGATTATTTGAGAGGACACCCATTATGACGATGACAGCGCGGGAGGCTGCGTTCAAGGCCCTTTCGGCACATAGAAAAACAGGCGTCTGGACGGACGCCGTCTTAAACAGCGTTCTAATCAGAGAGAACCTAAATGACAGGGAAGCCGCGCTGGCCTCGCGCATTTTTTACGGCGTCGTACAGAATCTGTCGCTGTGCGATTACTATATCGCATCGTTCTCATCCGTAAAGCTTTTTAAAATGCAGCCGCAGGTACTCAATATTTTGCGCCTGACGGTTTACCAGCTTGTTTTTCTGTCGAAAATACCAGTAAACGCCGCCGTCAACGAAGGCGTTGAGTTGGTAAAACGGTTTGCCAACCCGCGCGCGTCCGCGTTTACGAACGCCGTGCTTCGGAAGATATCGGCTAATCGCGAAAAACTTCCGCCTGTCCGGGCAAACACAGAACCCGAAAGGCTTTCCTTATTATACAGTCATCCGGAGTGGCTCGTCCGGTCGTTTATCGACAGGCTCGGCACCGGCGGCGCCGAGACGCTGCTTAAAGCCGATAACGAACCGAGCGGCATAACGGCAATGGTCAACACGCTCAAAGCAGACGCACAGGCGGCAATAACGTCTCTGAACGAAGCGAAGGCGGATGCGCGCGCGCATCCCTGGCTTGACAACTGCCTGGAGGCAGGAAGCTTACACCGGCTTGACAGGCATGAGGCTTTTCGTGAAGGCTGGATATACATCCAAGATCCGGCGGCCGCGCTTGCGGTAACGGCGGCGGATATTAAACCGGGCATGTTCGTAATAGACGGCTGCGCCGCGCCGGGCGGGAAGACCTTTACAGCAGCCATCCGGATGGAAGACCGCGGGCGGCTGATCGCCTGCGATATCCGTGAGAAGAAGATGCAGCGGATAAAAGACGGCGCGGACAGGCTTGGCCTTAATAGTGTCGAAACACGGCTCAAGGACGCGCGGGAACCGGACGAGGGCCTGTTTGCTCAGGCAGACGCGGTTATAGCCGACGTGCCGTGCTCCGGACTCGGCGTTATAAGGAAGAAGCCTGAGATCCGGTATAAAAATCCGGAGGAGCTCAATACGCTGCCGAAGCTTCAGCTTCAGATACTGATGAATCTGTCACGTTACGTCAAGCCGGGCGGCGTGCTTATATACTCGACGTGTACGCTGTTAAAAAGCGAAAACGAGGATGTAGCCGAGGCTTTTCTGGCGGAAACCGACAGCTTCAGGCCCGAAGCTTTTTGCCTGCCGGGGCCGGCCGGCGCGGCGGAAACGGGCATGACAACGCTCTGGCCGCATATCCATGGGACGGACGGCTTTTTTATCTGCAAGCTCAGGAGATTTAAGTGACGTATGCGTGAGAGGTTAATATGAAAGAAGACATAAAATCTCTTCTTTTTCGTGAATTAAGCGATATAATAATTTCTATGGGACAGCCGTCCTATCGTGCCGGGCAGATCTTCAAATGGCTGCACGGCGTGGTCGTTTCCTTTTCCGAAATGACGGACATGCCAAAAACGCTGCGCGCGGCGCTGGATGAACGGTTTTATATAACAGCGCCGGTACTTATAAAAAAGCAATCGTCGGAAAAAGACGGGACCGTCAAATACCTGTGGAAGCTTCTGGACGGCAATGCGGTCGAAAGCGTCGTGATGCGGTATCATCACGGCAATTCGGTCTGTATTTCAACGCAGGTCGGATGCCGTATGGGCTGCAAATTCTGCGCGTCCACAATCGGCGGGCTCGTACGGAATCTGACGCCTTCGGAGATGCTCGACCAGGTGTTGTTTTCACAAAGGGACGCCGGGGAAAGGATCTCGAACATCGTATTGATGGGTATCGGGGAACCTCTGGACAACTTCGAAAACGTGAAGCGTTTTTTGAATATTGTCACGGATGCGCGCGGGCTGAATATCGGCATGCGGCACATTTCCGTATCCACCTGCGGGCTTACAGAAAAAGTTGACAAACTGGGTGAGGATAAATTACAATTTACCTTGTCGGTTTCGCTCCATGCGCCCGACGACGCTACGCGCTCGAAGCTGATGCCGGTCAATAAATCCTATGGCGTCGATAAACTGCTGGCGGCCTGCAGACGTTATTTTGAAAAAACAGGCAGGCGGATCTCTTTTGAATATGCGATGATCGACGGCGTCAACGACACACCGCAGCAGGCTAGGCTTCTGGCAAAAAAGCTCAAAGGTACCGGAAGCCACGTTAACCTGATACGGCTGAACGCAGTCACAGAAAGCGGCCTTAAATCAAGTTCACAGGAAAGTATTAAGAAATTTGCCGATATTCTCACAGAAAGCGGCGTCAATGTTACAATAAGGCGGCAGCTTGGCGGAGATATAGACGCATCCTGCGGACAGCTGCGAAAAAAAGAATCGCCGCATCTGTTATAATCGGGAGAAAAGATTAAGATGAACTTATGTGGGATTACCAATAAAGGTAAGGTCAGAAAAATAAATCAGGATGTCTGCCTGACGTTTCTCGACGAAGAGAGAAACGCGGCTGTTATCGTTGTCTGCGACGGTATGGGCGGCGCAAAAGCCGGGAATATTGCCAGCGCTATAGCTGCGGACAGTTTCATGGAACTGGCGAAAAAATGCCTTGATGAAGAAAACAACATCATCGATATCATGCAGCAGATGAGCGAAGCGGTGCGCGAAGCCAATCGTCAGGTATATGAAAAAAGCGTCGGCGACCCGGAATGCTCCGGCATGGGCACGACGCTCGTAGCATCCATTATAACGGGCGGCGGCGCAATCATCGTAAATGTCGGCGACAGCCGCGCGTATCACGTGTCAAGCGAACGGATAAAACAGATCACAAAAGACCATTCGGTCGTTGAGGATATGATCGACCGCGGAGACCTGAAACGCTCGGAGGCAAACAGTCACCCGAACAGGAATCTGATCACGCGGGCGCTCGGCACTTCACTTGATACGGAACCGGATATTTTCTTTTTAAATCTGCAGTCCGGTGAATACTTAATGCTTTGTTCGGACGGTCTTTCAAACGTCGTAAATGAGAATCTCCTGAAGTCGGAAATCATTAGCGGCGCGGATATCCAGACAAAGTGCGAGCGGCTTATCAAAGCCGCGATCGATAAAGGCGCGCCGGACAATGTGACGGCCGTACTGTTTACAAGATAAAGTACTTCACCTTCTGACAGGAGGAAACCAAATGGACCATACCGATAAGTATATCGGACAGTATTTGGACAACCGATACGAGATACTGGAAAGAATCGGAGTCGGCGGCATGGCAGTCGTTTACAAGGCGCGCTGCCATCGGCTCAACAGACTCGTCGCTGTTAAAATACTTAAAGAAGAATTAGCCGAGGACGCGGACTTCAAAAGGCGTTTCCATACGGAATCGCAGGCGGTCGCCATGCTCTCGCACCCGAATATCGTGGCGGTTTACGACGTCAGCCGTTCCGGCAATATTGAATATATCGTGATGGAGCTGATTGAGGGCATCACCCTCAAGCAGTATATCAACAGAAAAGGCCTTTTAAACTGGAAGGAAGCGCTGCATTTCGCCACACAGGTGACAAAGGCCCTTTCACACGCGCACTCGCGCGGCATCATCCACCGCGATATCAAGCCGCATAATATCATGATACTAAAAGACGGCAGCGTCAAGGTTGCCGATTTCGGGATTGCGCACCTGCAGTCAACGCAGAATACGCTGACGCAGGAGGCGCTCGGTTCCGTACACTATATATCGCCGGAGCAGGCAAAGGGCGGCCATATAGACGCGAGAAGCGATATCTATTCGCTCGGCGTCGTCCTGTATGAAATGCTGACGAGCCATCTGCCTTTTGAAGGGGATTCGGCCGTTTCTATCGCCATTCAGCATATCAGCGCCATCCCGCTTCTGCCGAGGGAAATAAACTCCGATATACCGGCCGGCCTTGAGAGCATCACGATGCATGCCATGGAGCCCGATGTAAACAACCGGTACGCCACGGCGGACGAAGTCCTCATGGACCTGGAGGAATTCCGCAAGAACCCGGCCACAAACTTTGAGTATCTTTCGAACGACAGCGTCGCCCTGACCCGCGACAGCTCCGCTCAGGCCACGCGCGCAGTGCCTTCCGGCTCTGTCTTAAAGGCGGACAGTATTTTGCCCAAGCCCGTGCGTACGCCTTCCCGCAAAGTCGATCTCAGCAAGGAGGAATACCGCAGGACCAACCGGCGCGCCACACGCACATCGGCGCTCGTCGGCGTCTTCCTGATCATCGTGTTCCTCATAGCAGCTTCCGTGTTTATCTGGGTAACCTTCCTCGAGGATATATTTAATCCGGCTGAAGAAACTGTGACGATACCCAGATTTATCGGCCAAAGTTATGCATCTATCGAAGAAAACGCGGACTATACGCAAATGTTTGACTTTAAAGTATCGGAAGAATACAGCGACGATACGGATGCGGGCATCGTGATGTCGCAGTCTCCTGTACCGGACAGGCAGCAGAAGCTGCCGGCCAGCGGTATCATAGAAGTCAGCCTAACCGTATCTCTTGGTCAATCGCCGCAGCAGACCATGCCGGATCTCATAAACAAGGATTGGCGAAACGCCAAGATCATACTTCAGAATATGGAGATTGACCTTGATATCCAGACCGACTGGGAGTATAGCGATGAGTATACTCAGGATTATGTCATCCGCACACTGCCGCAGGCGGACGAGCCGCTTATCGAGGGTCAGTCTGTATATATCACGTACAGCTACGGCCCGGAGATCAAGACGACGACCGTGCCGGACGTCGAGGGCGTCAGCATGGTAATTGCGGAAAGCCGTCTGTCCGGGTCCAATTTGAAATGGGAAGTCACGGAACTGCCGGACCCTGAGATTCCGCTGAATCAGGTCATTTCACAGGATATAATGGCCGGCAATGAAGTGCCGATCAATACGACGATCCATCTGATTGTCTCCAGCGGCCCGCCGGAGGAGCCGTCGCCGTCGCCGGGCGAGGAAACGTCGCCGTCGCCAAGCGGCGAACCGACAACGTCGCCAAGCGGCGAGCCGACAACGTCTCCGAGCACGGAGCCTACGACGTCGCCGAGTTCGGAGCCTTCAGCGTCGCCGAGCGCGGATACTTCGCCCTCGCCGGCAATATCGCCTTGATGAAAACAGGCGTTATTTTAAAAGCCATAAGCGGATTTTACTATGTTGAATCCGGCAATGAAACGATCGAGTGCAAAGCACGCGGTCGTTTTCGGCGTGAGAAGATCACGCCGCTCGTCGGCGACATCGCCGAGATCACCGATACGGGCGAGGGGACGGGTATACTCGAAAGCATCCGCCCGCGCAAAAACGCTTTTATACGGCCGCCTATCGCCAATTTAGACCAGCTGGTGATCATCGCGTCCGGCGCGATCCCGGTGACGGACCCGTTTCTCATTGACCGGATGACGGCCGTCGCCGCGTATAAAAACTGTGAATGCGTCATCTGCATCAACAAAACGGACCTGCATCCGGGCGATACGCTGTTTTATACCTATTCGCAGGCCGGTTTCACGACCGTCAAAACGAGCGCCGAGACAGGCGAAGGGATAAGCCTGCTGGTCGAAGCAATCAAAGATAAAATCAGCGCCTTCACCGGCAATTCCGGCGTAGGGAAGTCCAGTATACTCAATATGCTCGAGCCGGGCTTCGGGCTTTCGGTCGGCGAGGTAAGCGTTAAACTGGGCCGCGGAAGGCATACGACACGGCACGTGGAGCTATTCAGGCTGAAAAACGGCGCCATCGTTGCGGATACGCCCGGATTTTCCTCCTTCGACACGGATATGATGGAGCTGACGGACAAAAGGGAAATTCAGCATCTGTTTATTGAATTCACCCCGTTTATCGGGACCTGCCGCTTTACGGACTGCGCGCATATCAAGGAAAAGGGATGTGCCGTCCTTGAAGCCGTTGAGAGCGGCATAATACCCCAATCAAGGCATACAAGCTATGTGCGTCTTTATGAGCAGGCCAGCCGCCATAACGAATGGGATAAACCGTCCGGTAAATAGGCCGTATCATAAGCCCTGTAACAAAATACCGCCTTTTTGCGTATACTGGTAACAGCACTCCTGTGCAGTTGGTTAACGGAAAGGCGGCTTTTTTATGCGTCGGCGGCCATGCAGACCGATCGGATTGTACATAGCGGGCATCGGCGCGCTGATCGTGCTTGCCATTTTGCTGCCGCCTCTTTTGTGGTGGCTCGTATTCGGGCTGGCGCTCATCTGCCTCGGGCTCTGGCTGTACAGGTGCTGCTAATCCCAATATATTGCTGAGGGGGCTTATAGTATTGAAAATTATCGTCTTCAGAGCTCCGGGATTCCTGAAAGGGGTTCTCAGGGCTTTATTCGGCTAAAAACTTAAAACGTACGGTACGGCACGATACAAGCTGTCATAAACTGTTTCCCGACTTAATATAATTAAGAAGAATTCTATTAAGGAGAGGACGATTTATGGACATTTATCTCAATAAAGAAAAAATAAACCATGTAAAGTGTGTTCTCAATACGCGTATCTCTAATGAGGAGACACTGGAGATGATCGTCCCCGACGCGCTGCCGGATATCCTGCGTATCGTGGACGCCGACGCAACCGTGTTTTTAAGAAGCAAGTCCACAGACCTCGGCCGCGTAACCGTCACGGGCGTTGCGGCCGCTACGGTCATATACTGCGGGGAAAACGAAAGCGGCGTTTATAAATTGGAGCTGGAGATCCCGTTCACGGCGGCAGCTTCGGACGGCGAGATATTGCCCGGCACAAAGGTCACGGCAAGCATTGCCGTGACGTCGTCGGA
Organism: uncultured Sporobacter sp.; assembly: GCA_963663605.2. GTDB lineage: Bacteria > Bacillota > Clostridia > Oscillospirales > Oscillospiraceae > Sporobacter. The sequence goes on along the minus strand of CAXXVF010000002.1, from coordinate 575,423 downwards.
TGCATCTATGATCAATCCGCGAAAGATCATCGCGCGTGTCAATCTGCTCACGAATGTATCGTGTTTCAACGAAGCGGAGCTTTCAGTTGCTTCCGGTATGGACGAGGACAACGACGCGGAGATCGAGCTGCTGACGGATAACTGCGAGATCGACACCACCACTGATGTCAAGGAGAAAACGTTTGTGGTTTCCGATGAGCTGAGCGTCCCGGCCTCTAATCCGCCGATCGGCGAGATCATGAAGTACAAGGTCGATATCGTACCGGAGGATACGAAGGTCGTCGGCAGCAAGCTGATACTGCGCGGCAGCGCATATGTGTCGCTTCTTTATAAGACGGCGGATGAAAACGAGCTGTCGCGTTCGGAATTCACCACCGAGTTTTCGCAGATCATCGAGCTCGACGGCGCGGGCGGAGAAAGCGGCAGCGCGTTCATTCTTATGCTCACAAACGCCTATTTCGACGCGGACCAGTCCGCGCACAATCCGGACGGACGGACGGTCATCATGGAGGTGCACGCCGTAGCGCAGTGCGTTTTGTCCGAAAAGAAGCGGCTGTCTTACATATCCGATATGTACAGCACGAAATATGCACTCGAGCAGACGACCGAAGACTGTGTATTCGACGGCCGGAGCAAGCTGACGGCGAACACGGTGTTCCACGGAACGCTTGATACGCCGACAAACGTATCGCACGTCGTGTCACTCAACGTCCACGCCGGCGACGTCGAAACAGAAAATCAGACCGGCGGCGTATCGCTCAAATGCAAGCTCAGCGTCAATGCGGTATACGCTTCCGACGACGGGCGCGTACTGTCCGTGATGCGCCAGTATGAGGTGGAGGCCAACGCCGAAACGGACGAGAACGCGGAGTGTTCGGCAAACGCCAACTGCGGCAAGGACGTGTACGGCGTGGCTGTCGGCGGCGGCATAGAGCTGCGCATACCGGTGGAGTTCGACGTAACGCAGGTCGCCAGCAAGCAGATCCGCACGCTGACGGGCCTGTCGTACGACGAAACGGAGCCGATCGACAATTCCAACGCGCCGTCGCTCGTCGTTTACAGGGCAGGGCAGGGGGACACCCTCTGGAACCTCGCCAAGAAGAACCGGTCGTCGTCAAAGCTCATTGTCGAGGCGAACGGACTGGAACGGGAAGACAATGTCGCCGGCCAGCTTCTGATCATCCCAAAAAAACGCTGAAACAATACAACAAAATGGCCGCCCGGTAATCACCGGGCGGTTTTTTTGTTGGTTTGGAAACCACCGGCTTTGCCGGTGGAGGTTTTCTGTAAGCTTTAGCTATAAGCATCGAACGCAGCGATCAATAAAATGTTGGGACTACAAGTCAGCAGTAACAAGCGAAAGCAGGGGAGTTGCCCGTTAACGGTTGGATAAATCTTAATCGGCCATAGGGCGCAAGTCCTATTCCTTTAAGGGCGGCGGGCGGGAAAAGATAAAACCACATTAGTGATATAACACAATTACTAGACCATCTATCTGTGCATTATGACACCGTTCGCTACTGATACGCTTATTTCGTCTTTTTTGACGGTTTTACGATATTTGAAAGGGGGGAGCGGTTGGCCGCATCGCGAAGGCTGTCGCTTTCGACATGCGTGTAGATCTGCGTCGTGTTGAGATGCTCGTGGCCAAGAAGCTCCTGAAGCGTCCGGACGTCTACACCGTTTCTGAGCATGAGCGTCGCGGCGGTGTGGCGCAGCTTATGCGAGGAGTATTTTGAGGCGTCGAGACCCGCGGCCAGCAGGCGGCGCTTGACGAGGTAATGAACAGTCGACGTCGATATGCGCTCACGTCTGGACGACAGGAAAAAGGCGCGCGCGTCGTTGGCTTTTATATCGCGGCGTATCAATAGATAGTCGTTGATCGCGTCCGCGCACGCGTCGTTTATGTAAACAATACGCTCTTTGCCGCCTTTGCCGAGCACACGCAGGGAATCGGAACGTATATCCGCAATATCCAGACCGGCAAGCTCGGATATCCGCAGGCCGCAGTTTAGAAAAAGCGTCAGGATGCAGTAATCGCGGTCACGGTTCGGGCCTTCAACGGACATGAGCAGTCTGGTGCTTTCTTCCAGGCTTAAGTAGCGGGGGAGTTTCTTAAGCGTTTTAGGGGAGTCAAGCTCCGCGACGGGATTTGTTTCAAGCTGCTTTGTTTTAAGCGTCAGATATTTAAAGAAGGAACGTATTACGGCGATCTTGCGGGCGCGTGTCGTCGCGGACAGGCCGTATTTTGATTTGCTGCTGCGCGCGCTTTTAACACGGTCCCGAGCCAGAAAAGCGAGATAATCATAGACGTCGGAAAGCTTGACGTTTTTTATAAACGCCAGGTCGATATCAAGTATGTCGATCTCATCAAGTTTTTTGCCACGTTCGGACAAGACTTTTTGTTTCTTTAAATATCGAAAGAACGTCCGGAGGTCGAGAAAATATTCGTCGACCGTTTTTTTTGAATGGCCTTTGATGGTTTCGTGGTAGACAAGAAAGTCCCGGAGGATTTCCGGCGTTTCGTTTCTGTAGTCCTGCATCGCGCACCTCACGAGAGAAGAGTATGCTTTTTACATGAATATTCTAACATTTTAGCCGGGGAAGGTCTATTGGCATATTCACTAAACATTGAACAAAATAAAAATTTTGTTCAATGCAGGGCAGAGGAAAGCGGCTTTGTTGGCTCTTTTGCAAGACTTTCGATGATTGCATCTGCTCTATTTAAAATCATGTTTTGTTCAATGTCTGACAATACATCGTCCCGGCCGCCGTCAGTTTCTTCCGGGGCGCCCTGGGCGAAAATCTACACCCCGAAGTATCGCCAGTTGACAAAAAATAACTAGTCCAACGGTCTTGTTTATTATTTTTGTCTTACTGGTAATTCTGACTTTATTATTCTTTCGTGGTCTATTTTAATTTTATTAAATTCTAAAAATTCAATAATCTTTTGTTTTAAGTTTTCACTTTTATTATATGGAGATATATATATTTCTGTTATTGTCTTCTTCCAACCTTCTGGTAATTCAACAATACATATTTTTTTTAAATCCGTTTTTGTTGCTATTATATTTATATCAGATTCCTTATTTTTACTTAACAAAGCAAACCTATATTCATCTTCATATTTAAAACAATCTTTTTTTATTATATGAAAATCAAATTCTAAGTTTTTACTCTCATTAATTGTTTTATATATATTTTCTTTAAACATTACTATCTGCTTATCTTCATCATATATAATATCATTCCCGCTGAATGCAATTGCTTTCCTTATATAATATTCAGACATCATTTTAGTTAATAATATTTTATTAAAACCCAAAGATATTCCCGATACCTCAGAATAATAATTCCACATTGGTATACTATTACCATTGTTACTAAAAGAAAAAGTATATATATCAGGGTGAAACAATTTCTTAAATTTATGTATTATATCCAGTCTGTTTTCTAATTCATTTGTATTTATTATTGTTTCCTTTTTCACTTCATCAATTGCTTTTTCTAATACAATATCATAATGACTATATTCAGATGTATCATTAAGACAATCTATGTGTGTAAACCATAATTTTTCACCTTTTATTATTTTAGTAAATGCATCTAAACTTGTATAATGATAAACACTATTATCCATTACTAAAATTCCTAACTATTTTTTATTTTTATAATAACATATCCTCTTATATCAATAAAGAGGATATGTAGTCATTATATTGCAATTTAGTAAAAATATTGATCAATTTAGGGTGGGTTTATATCAGGAAGATATTGCGATTGTTAACACGATATTTTACTGGCTGACACCTCTAAAATGCTTAAAGCCATAACTGTTCTCATCAATCCTGTTCCAGGATGTTGACACAAGTTTTTCATTTATTTCAAATAGGCAAAACATTATTTTTTCATCAATATCGTGTGATATATCTTTAATCTCCGGTACAAGCAACCCGGCATTTTCGGTTTCCCATAAAGCGCATGAATTAAATCCTTGTATTTTCATCCCGATTGTAGGCGTAAACGGCATATCCGTAACCTGACTATACCATTCAACTCCGTTCCTGTTTTCATCAAGCACTCTGACCATTAAAACTACCGTCATAGCAATTACATCCCCTCATACGTATTATGCTGTATTATATTACAACTCTTTAATATTAGATTTTATCGCCTATCTGCGCCTGTGTCCAATTTGCTCCGTCATATGCATTAATGATGATCTCGCCATAAACACATTGTTTAAAAGGCCATCACAATGCCTTTGTCGTCCGTGTAAAGGGAGCTTAATCCGCTGGTTGGTAAAATGAGTATTTCTTTGAAATGGTATTTCAACTCAATTGCTTTTCCCAACGATTTTGCCAGATCCAAATTGTTGCAATGCGAGATTGCCAAACTCTCGCCCTCCGTTTTCTTGCCGCTGCTTTCAATAAGCGAGAGTAGTCTTTCTACAAGCTGTTTTTCCCCTCGGAACTTATCGTACAACTTGATATTTCCGCTACCGTCCGCACCCATCACCAATTTTATATTCAAAGTGCTGATCAGCTTCCCTTTTATTTTTCCAAGTCGCCCATTTTTTTGTAAATTGTCGTATCGCTCAAGGACAAAATAGGTTTTCATGCTATCAATAAAGTGATTGACGGTTTTAATGATATTATCTTTAGACATTCCATTCAGGAGCAGTTCCCGTATTTTCACAGCAATCAACACCTCACCGGCCGAAGCGCTTTTCGAGTCGAACACGTATGTATCGGTTTCACCGTTTTCTTCCGCAAGTGTTTTGCACGCAACCGCGTTGGCATACGACCCTGAAAGCTGGCTGGATAAAGTCACAATAAAGGAGTGTCGCGCACTTTCGATTGATTTCTGGTAGAGATAGGGTGGCGGAGAAGCGGAGCCAACCCGTTTAGTGCATGCTTTCATTTCTGCCATGAAGCCGGAAATATCTAAGTAATCATCATCGGTAAATTCCTTTTGGCCTAACATCATGGTTAAGGGAACTGATTTCAAACATAACCGTTCCCTAAGTTGCGGCGTCATGTCACAGCAGCTGTCCGCGATAATTGTGTACTCCATTTGTTAAATCTCCTCAATTTGTTATACTCATTAAGTTTTCTTGCTCGTGTACACACTCCCGTTTGCACCACAGCAGGTCAGCTGCTGTTCAACGATCAGATGCTGTTTACATGTGTTACACTTTCATAATATATTAATGAAGTACTAATAACAACTCCCCTGCCGTTATAAACAGAGGAGTAATTGCAATTTATTAAAAAGTCTATTCCTTGTAGGACTGTGGAAAGCGGCAGATTTAGATCATCTATATATACGGCAATTATTAGATAAAGTATCATCTATTGACATTAGATGATATTATATCTATGCTAAAAGCGTATCAAGCTACGGTTATCAAAGAAAAAGAGAAACTGCCAATAAACTGTCGCGCTCAAAAATACCAAGCATAATCTACGGCTACAAAGTTAAGGCGCTCCGGCGGCTTAACAGGCTAAAATAAATTCGGGCAGGTGGAAATTATGAAATATGAAGCCGGCGGACCGGAAGACCGTGCAGCGCGTAAACGGGCGCTTACGAAGCTTCAAAGAATTGCGTATATCATACTTGCCGTATTCCTGCTGTTCTTAATTATTTCCCCTCAGTTTTATAAAGAGCCGCTTGTCGCGACCGTGAATTTTTCTAAAATAAACACATCGAACAATAACTATTATCTCTCGTTCAATATTAAAAATGAGACATTCGGCATCCTGTTCAATACAAGCTATACTTTAATGATCTATGACGGCAACGACACCCTGCTTTATTCAAAATCTGTTCCCGTTACGGAAATAATGCTCCCAAAGCAGATGGAAGTATTTACGCATTCGGTTACAGCTGCGGAAAACACAAGCATCCGCTACAGTCTCAAGACCGAATGCTTCAAGCTGTTTCCCGGTCAGGCGTCATGAAATAACCAGGCTGTCTCTCTTCCAAATCAAGTGATATACGACGCTTACCAGGATATAAGACAACGCCAGCGCGCCGAAAACCCCGTATATGCCCAACAGGTTGACCGTCAGGCTAGCTAGCGGCACGAAAACCGCGAGAACTTGAATGAGGTTTATGGACGCCGCCTTAATTGGCTTTTTCAGGGCGTTATACGAACTGTTGAGCACCTGCATAATGCCGTAAAAACCGTAACCCATCGGGACTATCCTGAAATAAGTTACAATAACCTCCACGACCCGTTCGTTGTCGCTGAACAGCCTGGCAACCGGCTTTGCGGCTATGAACATAACAACGAATACCCCCAGGCCATAGAATACAGAGAACTTTTCGCTCAGCCGAATTCCTTCGAGGATACGGCTGAATTGTTTTGCGCCGTAATTCTGACCGACAAATATCGGCATAACGGAAGCTAACGCCATAAATACGGAGAAGAACAGAAATTCTATTTTAGTCGCTATCCCGTATCCGGCTACGGCATCATTTCCTAAACGCGCTATGAGACCCGTTATGATACCGGCGCCGATCGGCAATATCATCCTGGCCAGCGCATTCGGCATGCCTATAAACAGGATCGACTTCCACGACGCGAATATTTGCGCGAGCTTCGTGTCTTTGAAGGTCACGGCTTTTTCCCGGATTATAAGAACATACATAGCGACCACAAACGTTATAAACCGCGAGCAAACCGTCGCTATCGCGGCGCCGGATACGCCCAGCCCTTCAAATCCGCCGAGCCCGAATATCATAATCGGGTCCAAAACAATATTCCCAAGAGCGGACACCATCATGACCATACTGGGTGTTTTTGTGTCTCCTAAAGCCCGGATTGCGCTGTTGCCAACCATTGGCACGGCAAGAAACATGGCTCCGGCATACCAGATACGCATATAACTGATCAGGTAAGGCATAACCTGCGCGTCGGCGCCCAGAAGCGTAAACAAAGGCACGATGGTAAGTTCTCCGATAATCATTGCGACAAGCGCAATCAGCAGACCCATCAGCAGGCTGGCCGTAACGAGCCGTTTTACCTTATGTTCATCCTTTGCGCCGACTGCGTTTGAAATAACGGCCGATGCGCCGACCCCGACCCCGAGGATCAGGCTGTTTATTATAAGCACAACCGGAAACGTAAAAGACAGCGCTGCGATTTCAAGCGTCCCTATACGGCCGACAAAATATGTATCCGCAAGATTGAAAGCAACGATGCCCAAAGCGCCTATAATCATCGGACCGGTCAGTTGCCTGAGCACTTTTGAAATATCACCGCCGAGGATATCCGGTTTCTTCATTTTTTTCATTCAGGTTCTCCGTTTTCAAGAATATCCCCAGCCATCTGCCTGAGAAGTTTGTAGATAAAATCATATTCTTCGCCATTAAGGCCGCGCGTCAGTCTTTCATTCCAGGAAAACAATATCGTCTGAAATTCATCCCGCATGGAGAGCGCTTTTTCCGTCAAACAAACATAATTGCTTCTTTTGTCTTCCGCATTGACTTTTCTAATAACATAGCCGCTTGCCTCCAGCTGTTTTATGGCACGGGCCGTTGCGCTTTTATCAATATATAACGCTTTTGACAGATAATCCTGACTTACGCGGTCGCCTTTATAAAGCTGAATCAGAAATATGAAATGAGATGAGATCAATCCATATGGCTTAAGTGTTTTGTTTATTTCTATCTGTGATTTCCTGTAAATCACGGAGATCCATTTGCCTATAGATTTAATCTTTTCAGGCGCGGTTTCAGCCATTTTCTGCACTTCCCTTTCTGTATACCGCATGTTTCTGCCACTTAATATAGTTGCAAAGTCAACAATAAAATAACACACAATAGTTGCAATGTCAACTATTGTGTGTTGCCCCTTAAAAAGCTAATACTGCTGATACGCCGTCTATTGGCGCTGTACACCCGGTTTGTTTATCTGCTTGACTTGCAGCACCTTAAGGATTTCCGAGCAAATAAGTTCGCCGTCAACAGTCAGGTCGAACTTGTATGCGCCTTCTTCCGAAAATTTGATATTATTCATCTGAAGGACAAGACTGTTTCGCAGGCCTACTGGGTTGACGTTGATCTCTCCGGACAGCGGCGGCATGACGTCCTTGCCGTCCAGGCCGACGAACGACAGCTTAAAAGGATGCTTGCCGACTTCGTTTCTCTCAAATTCTATATTTGCAACATAGGTAAACCTCGGATGCTGGCATGGGAATTTGAGCGTTCGGATGGTATCGAATATCCCAAGGGCGTTGAGCGAACCGTTTGAGATGTTTGCCGCTTCACATAAAAATGAATATTTAATCTGCATTTAGAATTTACCCCCATGACTGCATTATAATACAAGTCTTTGGACAAAGAAACCTTCATGATCAATTATTTTTAGGACAACGGCTATTCCCTTCCCTGCCAAAAAACGGGCCGCGGCATACTATAAAAGCGGAGGGTTTGATATGAACGAATGCCTGCTGCCCGGAGGAATCACTGCGCTCGCGTGCGCGATCGCCAAAGACATCAAAAAAACAAACGACCTGTTTTTGCTTGCGGCCGTTTTCGGGCAGCTCGGCGCAGCGCTGAACACCATCGCGTCGCAGCGTTCCAACGATGAAAACACGCGTATAACAAGCACAGACGCCGGATAACTATAATTGACAGCGCTGCTTGTCTAATTTTTTTTGATCGTCTGAGCAAACTACATAGCGGAGGCGATCAACAAATGAGTCTGATTCCGTGTACCGAGGACTGCGTTTATCAAAAAGACGGCTGCTGCTGTCTTGAACGCGCAGCGTCCAAAGGAAAGCCGAAGAACAAATCCGACGGCTGCATCCACTATATCAAAAGGACGAAATAAATCAGGCCAGCGCAAGGCCGATCGCTTCGGTAATCGTCCGGGCGGGCTTCACCTCGATGCCCTCCGGCACGGACGCTTTCCCAACAGTGTTTTTCGGAACGATACAGGTTTTGAAGCCAAGCCTCAACGCCTCTGTAAGACGGAGGCCGAGTCCCGAAACAGGCCGCAGCTCGCCGGTCAGTCCAACTTCTCCGATAACGACGAGGTCGTCTTTGACCGGCTTGTCCTTATAGCTGGATGCCAGCGCGATAACGACGGCCAGGTCAACCGCAGGCTCGTCGATCGTCAGCCCCCCGACGACATTCAGATACGCGTCGCAGCCGCCGACACGCAGACCGCTGCGCTTTTCCAGCACGGCCAAAAGCATCATGGCGCGGTTATATTCGATGCCGTTTGAATTACGCCGTGGCATATTGTAAAAGCTCTGTGTCACAAGCGCCTGCACTTCGGCCAGAAGCGGGCGCGTGCCCTCGATGACGCAAGTGACGCAAGTGCCGGACGCTTTTTCCGGCCGGCCGGTCAGGAGCAGTTCGGAAGGGTTTTGCACCTCTCTGAGGCCGCCTTCGTTCATTTCAAATACGCCGAGTTCATTGGTCGAACCGAAACGGTTTTTAGCCCCGCGCAGTATGCGGTAACTGGACGACTTCTCGCCCTCAAAGTATAAAACGCAGTCCACCATATGCTCGAGTACCTTCGGGCCCGCTATTGCGCCCTCTTTATTGACGTGGCCAACGAGAAATACCGTCGCGCCGGACGTTTTTGATAGCTGGAGCAGCGCCATGGCGCATTCCTTTACCTGTCCGACGCTGCCGGGCGACGCGCTCAGTTCGTCGCTGTATAGCGTCTGGATCGAGTCTATGATCATGATATCGGGCCTCAGCTCTTCCGCTGACGACAATATTTCGTTTAAACTTGTTTCGGCCAGCACATAAAACGCGCCGCCGCCGTCGGCGCCCAGGCGCAGCGCGCGCATTTTCAGCTGCCGTTCTGATTCCTCACCCGTTACATAAAGTATTTTATATTTATGACCGAGATTCCCGCAGATCTGCAAAAGCAGCGTCGATTTGCCGATGCCCGGCGCGCCGCCGACCAAAATGAGCGAACCGGCGACGGCGCCGCCGCCGAGGACGCGGTCGAGCTCGTCCAGACCGGTTGAAAAGCGCAGCTCGCTGGAACCGTCCAGCTCGCCGATCAGTTTTGGTTTTCGTGCCGCCTGTACGTAGGCGGCGCGCGCAGCGGGTTTCGCCTTTTTCTCGGCGGGCTGTTCAACGATCGTGTTCCAGCTGCCGCAGGCCGGGCATCTGCCCTGCCATTTCGGCGTCTCATTCCCGCAGTCCGTACAATAAAAGGATGTCTTCGTCTTCATTCGGGCCTCCGTTTATATTGTCTTTAAGGCTGTCTTTCATGTATAAGTATCCGGCCGCGACGACCGAGGCGAGTTTAAGCTGATAGGTTTCGGTCCGCAGGAGCTTTTCCTCTCCGGCATTGGATAAGAAGCCGCATTCAACCAGGACGGCCGGACATGTCACGCTGTTTAAAAGCATGATACCGGACGGTATCTTTACGGCGGTTCGACGATTCTTTGGATTGAGTTTGTCGACGAGAAGCTGCTGCATTGCTTCGGCAAGCATTTTGCTGCCGTCCGTCGGCGCATGAAATACCTGCGCGCCGAACGGGCCGCCGCTCGGGTAGTTGTTTTGATGGATGCTTATGAGCAGGGCGTTGTCAACAGATTCCACAAGACTCAGACGCCGCTTTTGGTCTTCGACTTTCTTTTCATGTATTGTATTTGAATCCGCGCTGTAATCAAGCTCTTCCGTCGTGCGCGTCATAACGGTACGCACGCCGTAAAACGCGAGGATCAGGTCGAGCTTTTCGGCTATAGCCAGATTCAGTTCACTCTCATTGACGCCCGTGACCGAGACGGCCCCGCCGTCCGCGCCGCCGTGACCGGGATCAATGACGACCGTATAGCCGCCGTAATCGGCAACGTCCGCCACGGTGACTTCCATTTCGTCAAGCGGCGAAGATATGAACAGTAAAAAAACAGCGGCGGCCAAAAGCACCGGCAGGATAAATCTTCCCTTAAGCAGCAGCCGTTTCAACAGCCTCTCCCCTTTCATTAGATGTTATGAAAGGGGCCTGTTTTATATGTGACTTATTAAGGCAGCGTCTGCTGGACGGCAATTCCTATGACTCATAAAAACTTAAATATTATTATCTGACATCAATTGTAATACATCGGAAAAGACTCTTCAAGTAAAACGCAAAGCGTATTGTTGCAATAAGGCCGACGTTTAAACACAGCCTTTTTTGTATTAAAAGAAGCCTGCTTGAAAACAGGCTTATAAGACTGTCGAAAAAGCTGCTGAAAGCAGCTTTTTCGACAGGATAATTCCCTCTTTTTGAAGCCTTTAAGGGTACTTAAGGAGCCTCCCAGACGTACGGGTCCGTGATCCTGTTTGCGGGATCCATCATGCGCGCTATAATGGCGGCGACCTCACTTCGCTTTATATTGCTGTCCGGCGCAAAGGTGCCGACGGCGTCGTTGCCCTGCAGAATTCCCGCCCTGTAGAACGTATAGACCTCGTAGCCGTACGGGTCTGTTATGGCTACGTCGGGAATCGCACCGGCCGCGATGGTATGCGTCTCGGTATATTCGGCGGGCGGCAGCGCGTAATAGAATATCTTGACGTAGTCGGCCCGCGTGGCGTAGTCGTTGTAGCGTCCGGCGTATGTAGACGATGAAATAATGCTGTTGGCGATTGCATAATCGACATACGTATCGTACCAGTTGGCCGCGCCGTTTACGAGTGTGACGGCCCCGTCGTTATAGTACTGATGCATGCAGGCGGCCAGCTTGATCGCCTGTACGATGGTAAGGTTGCCGTTCGGGACGTACGTCGTCGATGTCATGCCGTCTATCAGGCCCAGGTTGTACGCGTATATCACGTCGCCGTAAAACCAGTCCGAGGGCGTAATATCAACGAACGGATTCGTACTGGAAACGATGGCCTGCGCCCCGTTGCTGCAGACGGTAACATTCTTCGTGCCGTTGGCCTCGTCCGTGTATTCCCCGACGTAGAAATAGTAGATCGAGCCAAGGGCGGTCAATTGTTTATTGTAAGTGGTATCGGCAAGCACACCGCCCGCACTGTAGTCGCCTGTGATATCCGCCGGGTCGTCCGTCGGGCCCCAGGCCCAGTAACTGTGCGTCAGAACCCAGCCATCCGTTCCGGAAGCTGCTGCAGTAAACGTCGCCTGCCCGCCGACATTTACGCTCTGTGACAGCGGCGTCACGCTGATTTCCGGTTCGTTGAGCACCGTAATTTTAACGCTGTCTGAATGGTCCACATCGCTTCCGTTTGTCTTGATGCATCGGTAATACTGCACGCCCGCGCTTAAGGTTGACGGCGTATAACTGATTTCCGTTGCGCCCGGTATGTCTATATACAGCATAATCGGTCCCGAGCCTGCAGCGTGCTGCCACTGGTAGGTCGTGCCGACCAGGGAAAGGCCGACGTGCAGGGGCTCGGCGGTTTCCCCTACGAGATAGGTCGCGTCCTTTAGATTCCCGATGGCAATAATCGGGTCGGCCAATGCCGACGGCGTCAGCGCAAGAAGCAGAACAATAACGATAATAAATGCGGCTATTCTCTTATTTTTCATAACTATACCTCCTCACAGTTTTCACTTAAAGCATACACTGCCTGAAGCGATACCCAGATTATACTATAACTGCCTGTTATAGGCAATAATAACATCCGGCTGTTTGCCGGCTGTTCGAATAATTATAAAGACACATCGCATAAAAGGGCCTCATATAATGGTTCGGGGAAATCCCCCATATGCCATGAACATAGGAGGTAAACACTTGGAAGACAGATATCCACCATATCCATACGCAGGGAACAATCCCGTGAATCCGTATCGGCAGCCAAACAACGCCAATTCGGCGTATATGCAGAATTCTCCGCATTCCGTAGGCGCCGCCAGAGCCGCAGGCAAGTATCCGGCGTCCGACCCGCAGGTCGGGCCGCCGCCTTACTACGCCGGCGCGGCAGACCGGATGCAGACACCGAACACCGGCGCGATGCCGTATATGAACGTCCCGAACACAAAAGCTATGCCATACACGGCAGAAAACCCGAACACAGGCATGATGCCGCAGACAGCCAATCCGTCAAACGCCGGCGCCGCCGGACAGACTGAAAATACCGACTGCGGCTACAAAATGGGTACGCAGCCGTGGTGCGCACCGTTGTCCGCCGGTTACGTTCCGTTCCAGCAGGAAAATCCGCCGAAATACACGGCAGGCGACGCGCTTACGCGCGGCACCCTGTTCCCTGGGCTGGATCTGCCGTACCTGAATATCGTGAACAAAGACCACCCGTACGCCGGAACGCCGCTCGGAGAGTTGATGTCTCTTGATTTCGTAATCCGGGAGCTCAATCTGTATCTCGATACGCACCCGGACGACACCGACGCTTTGATGATGCTGCAGTCCATGAACAAGCTGATGGCGGAGGGCAGCGCGCGGTATGAGAAAACGTACGGACCGATAACAATTTCAAATCTCGTCTCCGGCGACGCTTATACATGGCTTGAAAATCCGTGGCCGTGGGATTACATGGAAAGGCCGGTGAAGGACTGATGTTTGAATACCAGAAAATACTTCAATATCCGGTTCGGATCAAAAACCCGAATCCCGCGCTCGCCAAATACATCATCAGCCAATACGGAGGACCGGACGGCGAGCTCGGCGCGTCCATCCGATACTTAAGTCAGCGCTATACGATGCCGTATCCGGAGCTTAAAGGGCTGTTGACCGACATAGGTACGTCGTATGCAGGTTTGCCCAATCGGCGGCTGACTTCTTCCACAACTCATTCAATAACGTCATATATCAGCGGTTCACGTTTTGGCCGGGTCTTCCTGACGTAAACGGCGTTTGAAAAAATAGCCTCCGCCTCTGCAAGACGCTTTTTCTCAGATGTGTGCAAAACAGCTATGGTATCTCCCTCGGAACAGGAGTCACCCGTTTTCTTCAATAAAAGGATACCTGCTGCAGGATCTATAACATCGTCGTTTTTAAAGCGTCCGGCGCCGAGCGCCGAGGCCGCTTTTCCGATGAGTTCAGCATCCATATGATAGATATATCCGTCCGCATTACACTTAAATTTATATTTTGAATCAGCGCTTTTAAGGAGTGCCGGATCGTCTATAAAGTCCGACGCACCGCCCTGAGCTGTTATCCACTGCCTGAATTTCTCAAGCGCCGTTCCGTTTGAGAGCGCTTGGGATACCGCTTCCGCGCTGCGCTCATAGCTCCAGCTCCGGCATAGGCAGAGCATGCGCGCGGCCAGCTCCGTGCTGACGGTGACAAGGTCTTTACTGCCGCGCCCGGACAAAACTTCGACCGCTTCTTTGACCTCGAGTGTATTTCCAACGGCGTTTCCGAGCGGTATATCCATGTTTGTAATAACGGCCGTAACGTTCCGCTTGCAGGAACGGCCGATCTCTACCATCGTTTCCGCCAGAAGTTTTGCGTCTTTCACGGTTTTCATGAACGCGCCGTTACCGGCTTTGACGTCTAAAACAATATTTTTTGAGCCCGCGGCCAGTTTCTTGCTCATTATGCTTGACGCGATGAGCGGTATGCTTTCGACCGTGGCTGTTTTGTCCCTGAGCGCGTATATCTTCTTGTCCGCAGGCGCGAGGCCCTCGGACTGCCCGATAACGGCGACGCCGATATCGCGTATCTGACGGATGAACGCGTCGCGGGACAGCGTCGTTTTATAACCGGGTATCGATTCAAGCTTGTCCACCGTACCACCTGTGTGGCCGAGTCCTCGGCCCGACATTTTGCCGACCTTACCGCCAAGCGCCGCCACGACCGGCGCGACAATCAGCGTCGTTTTGTCGCCGACGCCGCCGGTGCTGTGCTTGTCCGCCGTCAGACTATTGAACATGGTCAGATTGACGTTTTCGCCGGACTTTGTCATGGCTTCCGTCAAAGCGGATGTTTCACGGGGATCCATTCCGTTTATAAAAACAGCCATAAGAAGCGCCGACATTTGATAATCCGGTATGTCGCCGTTCGTGTATCCGTTTACAGCGAAAGCGATCTCGTCGTTTGTCAGAAGCTGACCGTCACGTTTTTTTTGAATGATATCGTATACGCGCATGGAATACTCCCCCGTTTTTTCAGTTGCCGGCCGCTTTTTAGTTTGTCAGTTATTGCACTAATATTAACACAATTCCAATTAAAAGTTAATCATTTCTTAAGACGTATAGGTAAGATTCCAGTGTCCGCTGTCTTTTTTTAACAATACGTCGAGTTCGCGCGGCCCGCGGACATCGATTTTTTCAACGAGGCTTTGATAAAAGCGCTGCTCAGCTTCCTGCCCGGAGCTGAGCAGCGCGGCAGCCCGGACAATTTTTTCTGTTTTTTCCGGCAAGCTGCCGCCGTTTGGAGCGGATAGCGCTTCGCGCCTGCACGCAAGTGCGCCGTCCAGCCGGTTTTTCAGCGTCTGATACGCATCCGTATCAATGTCCCCTGCAATATACGCATTTATGAGACTTAGTTTCCTTTGTTCAAGATCGTGTATTTTTTCCTGCACAGACGCTTTCGACGCTTTACCTGCCGTTTCAAGCCGCTTGATCCTTTCCAAAATAGCGTCAAACGCGCCGTTTTCCTCGAGAAAAGCAACTATTTTTTTAATGGCGTCGGTTATGCTTTCCTCCCGGATGTTAACGTTTCTTTCAAAGCACTTACAGCTTCCGCCGCACCACGTTCTGTATACGCTGCCGTTTTGCCGCGTTCTTGTCCGGCAGGTGTAAACGGCGCCGCATCCCGAGCACCTGATTTTCCCCGACAGCGGGTAACGGTTGCCGTGACCGTTCGGGCTGCCGCCGGACGCGGAACGCCGCCGCCGTTCCGCCTGCGCGGCTTCCCACAACGGCTTTTCAATGATCGCCTCATGGTGATCATTGATCTTTATAAGCGCCGCTTCATCCCTGTTTACTGTTTTTTTGTGCGTAAGGTAATCCGATATGACGGTTTTGCGCTGGATCAGGTCGCCGCTGTATTTTTCATTCTTTATGATCTTCAGTATGGTCGCGGGCGACCACTCACACCTGCCGGATTTCGTCGAAACGCCGCACCGCGTCAGCGCACCGGCGATGGCGCGCGCGCCCATTTTTTCGTAAACGTACATGGCGTATATAGACCGGACAATCTCCGCGCCGTCCGGCTCGATAACGATTTTTCCGTTTTTAACATCGTAACCCAGAAGATCGCGCCCGAAAACAACGCCGCGCTCCATTGAACGCCGCTGTCCCCATTTGACGCGCTGGCTCGTTTTCCTGCTCTCCTCCTGAGCGACCGACGCCATGATGCCCAGGCGCAGCTCCGCGTCCGGGTCCAGCGTGCAAATGCCGTCATTTAAGAATATAACGCCGACGCCCGCGTTTTTCAGCATGCGCGTAAAATAAACAGCGTCTAAAATGTTTCGAGAAAACCGGCTTACTTCTTTTGTCACGATCAGGTCTATTTGGGCCGACATCGCGTCGCCGATCATGCTTAAAAATCCGGCGCGTCTGTACGCCGACGTACCAGTGATCCCCTCGTCGGCATATACGTCCTTCAGCGTCCATTCGGGACGGCTGCGTACGTATTCCCTGAAAAATGCTTTCTGGCTTTCAAACGAGTTCTGCTGGTCGTTCTTGTCGGTAGAAACGCGGCAGTACGCCGCCACGCGCTGCGTCACGACGCCGACGCGGCTTGTCTGAGACTTTTTAAGTACTGCGCCTCGGACAAAAGGCCGCGTCCTTTAAGTTCCGTCAGCAGCTGTGTATAAAAGAAGCGTGCGAAGGCCGTATGATCTTCCTGTCCGTCGTATTTGATTACTATAGTATCCCGGTGCTTCACAGCTATCACCTCCCATGAATACGTATGCGCCGGCAGCATAATTACTGCCTGTACCGCATAATTTTTGTACAAATGCGCATACGAAGCAGGCACGGAGGAACTTAACCATTTAGAAATGGTAGGAACGCTTGTGCATCAGCTGCTGCGAAACGCCACGGTGCAGGACATAAAGGCCGCCGGATGGGAGGCTTATTTCGTCGACCATACGCTCGGCGTATTCCCGCAGTTCGCCTCTGGCTTCCCTGCCAGCGCCGCAACGCTGCAGGTCACAGGCGACGTTCTGGCCGATTTGAACGAGAACATGGCGGCCGAGCAAAAAGCGCGCGTCACATACGACAATATCTTAAGAATGTCGGACGATCCGGACGTCAGCAACGTTATCCGCTTCCTCAGGGAACGCGAGATCGTGCATTATCAGCGCTTCGGAGAAGGTCTGAGGCTCGCGACCGACAAGCTGGACCAAAAAAACATCTACGCCGTCAATCCGGCATTTATGCCGGACATGGGCAAAACCTGAAACGGGCTGTTGTAACCGTAAACTTACAAAGTCTAAAAACATACCTGCCTGATTTATTTATCAGACAGGTATGTTTTATAATCAATAATTCTTATCTACTGTTACTACAACAAATTCCGGTACGTCGGTAAATAACGGACCTCATTTTTAGCGGAATATCATTGTATTTTACCGCAATGTTTTTTATAATGCATTATATAAACAGCATTCTTATTCTCATTAAGCCGCCGTTTTCCCTTCCCTGTCGGATCGGCACAATTAATGAGAACATTAAATTACGATGAGGTATAAAGTGAACAACGGTTATTTTGTTATATCTTTGGATTTTGAACTGATGTGGGGCGTCGAGGAACGATCGGCCCTGCAATACGGCCATAACGTCATCGGCGCCAGAAAAGCCATACCGGCCGTCCTGAAGCTGTTTGGGGACAGAGGCATCCACTGCACCTGGGCAACGGTCGGCCTTTTGTTCAGTGATACGTATGAAGATATCCTGTCGAATATGCCGGAACGCAAGCCGGACTATAAGAACAAAAACCTTTCCGTTTACTCTTATTTCGACCGTCTCGGAAGCGGCGAAAAAGACGACCCGTACCATTATGCCGGCGATTTGATCCGTCAGATCGCGCGGTTTGACAATCAGGAAATCGCGTCGCATACGTTCTCTCACTTTTATTGCGATGAGGACGGTCAGACGCAGGAGGATTTCGACGCGGATATCAAAATGTCGGTTAAAGCCGCAGAGAAGTTCGGGTTTCAAACCAGCAGCATCGTACTGCCCCGAAACCAGATCAACACGGATTATCTGGACGTCTTCGTTCAAAACGGGATAACCGCTTACCGTGGCAATCCGAAAGGCTTTATGTACGCTTCCTCTAAAAGGAGCGACGAGACGCTTTTCATGCGCCTGCTCCGCTTAATGGACGCCTACTTTAATATCTCCGGACACAACTGTTACGCGCCGGAAGACATGAAAGTGCGCGAAGGCCTTTTGAACATACGCGCCGGGAGATTTTTCAGGCCCTATTCAAAAAAGCTGCGCTTTCTGGAGGGGCTCAAAATCCGGCGCATCAAATCACAGATGAAATACGCGGCAAAAAACGGCCTGATCTTTCATTTATGGTGGCATCCGCATAACTTTGGGTCCAATACCGGGAAAAACATCGAAAACCTTGAACGGATACTGGATTATTACGCTTTTTTAAACGAAACATACGGGTTTGAATCCATCAACATGCGCGGTTTGTCAAAAGAGGTATTAAAATCTTGAAAATTGTCATGCTTGCCGGAAAAGGCATTTCTTCCAGAATCGTTTTTCACGCGCTGTCCGAACAGTTTGATATCGACAAGGTGCTGATCGAGGAGCCGGTGGAGCGGTCCGTTTTTATGAAGAAGCGTATAAAGAAGCTGGGGCTCGTCACGGTAGCGGGCCAGATTCTTTTTAAGCTGTTCGTTGAAACGCTTTTATCACGCACGTCAAGAAAAAGGATCCGGGAAATCAAGCAGCAATATAAGCTCAACGACAGCGAAATCGACGCGGACAAGGCGATCCATGTCGACAGCGCCAACAGCGACGATGCGATCGCCCTGCTCCGTGACCTGCAGCCGGACATTGTCGTCGTCAACGGCACGCGCATCATCTCAAAACGCGTCCTTCAGAGCGTCCCCGCGACGTTTATCAATATGCACGCGGGCATAACGCCTAAGTACCGGGGCGTCCACGGCGCGTACTGGGCGCTGGCCAACGCGGACGCAGAGAACTGCGGCGTCACCGTTCATCTCGTTGACGAGGGCATAGACACCGGCTCGGTAATTTATCAAACCGTGATAAAAACGGAAAGCAGGGACAACTTCGTTACGTATCCGTACTTGCAGACGGCCTCGGGCGTGGCGCTTGAAAAGAAAGCCATATCGGACATTCAAAACGGCTGCCTGAAGCTGCAGCCCTCCGGACCGGAATCCAGGCTGTATTCCCACCCGACGCTGTGGGCATATCTGGGCAGCCTTATTTTTAAAGGCGTTAAATAAATCTGATTAAACATGCAGAAAAGGCGGCTTAATAAAGCCGCCTTTTTTAATAAACAGTTTAGTTTAAGATATATCGAGGCTGTTGTCGCTTGAAATGATGCTTATGTAGGTCGTTCCGGGGCAAAGAGACAGGCTTGAGCCGTCGTTTCTGGTATACGTATACGGGTCCGTTATACTCGCGCGTGACCATTTTATCGGCTCGCAATATCCGCCGCAGAAGAAGACGCCGCTGCCGCTGCCGGTCGTATCAACGCTCATGCGCCCTTCCGTATCGCCCGCGACCCTAGAAACGTCCGTATAAAGCACGAGGATGTTGGAAACGCCGATCTGTTCGCCGTTGCTGCCGTCGGCGTATATATCCCCGTACTGGCTTGCGTAGTATACGCCGTCCGCTTCGGAATACTTAAACGACGTCGTTTTGGACGAGGAGAAATAGACCTTTACATCCTCAGCTGAAACCCCTCCGTCAGGCGCCGCGTCCTCGGAAAACACCATGCCGTTATCATAGCTTTCCGTATGCTCCAAACGCACGCCGTATGCCGGCAAATACTCCGATATCAGCGCGCCGTTAGTCAGCAGGCTGTGTTCGAATCCGAGCTGACTGCGGCGCTCGGGATCGCGGTAAAAGATATCCTGCCGGGAACCGTTGACGCCGTCATAATGAAGTATCTGTGTGGATTTCATCACGCTGTATGCGTCCGGGCTGCCGCCGGCATGTATATAAACGGCGTCATAGCCAAGCGCAATCCGTATATAATAAGGCCGCGCACTTCGGACGCTGCCGATATCGCCGATATCCGAAACATCCTGAAACAGCGCCATCATACGCGTAATGCCGCCTTCCACGACGATCTCATAGATTATGTCCGCCTGTGAAACGCCCAGCTGGGGCTGCGCCGAGATGATATTGTTGATCATGACGGCGTACGGCCTGTTGTTAACAATACTCTCGTCACAAGGCATGCCTGTGAGCGGATTGACCGGGCCGTCGTAAACGCTCGGCGACGGCGAAGGGTCCTCCGACGGCTCGACAGACGGCGACGGCGATATAACCGCAGACGGCGAGACGGACACTTCCGGAGACGGACTTTCGGAAATCTCCGGGGCATCGTCTTTGGTAACGCTGATGATCGTCAGGAAAGCCAGCGCTATAATCAGAACAACAGGTATAATCTTTAATAATATCTTCATAAAATCACTTCCAATTTGGACCATGTGTCTTTAACCGGGGCAGCTATGCATAAACACTGTACGAAATCCTTTTTTTATATTATAATTATTATAATTGATAGCTCGTCCGTAAACAACAAAATGTTTTTCTTTTTAAGGAAGGTGCTGGTATGGAGCCGCGCGTCGGATTTATTCGTGAAAAGCTGGAAATTAAAATCCTTGTATTGTTCATCTTAAGGCGGCTGCCGGAGCCGGTCACCTTTGAAACGCTCAGCGAGCTTTCATTGTGCGACGACGGCATCAGCTACTTCGATTTTGCCGAGTGCGTCTCGGAGCTCGTTGAGACGGAACATGTGAAAACGGACGGCCATACGTATGTCATAACGGAAAAAGGCGTCAAAAACAGTGAAATCACGGAAAACAGCATCCCGTTTTCCGTCCGGCTGAAAGCCGAGAAAAACGCGTCCGACGCGCGGGTGACGCTTAGCCGCAAATCGCATATCTCCGCATCGCATTCCATCCGGCGAAAAGGTGGCTACACGGTGGAACTGAGCATGTCCGACGGCATCAGCGACATCATCGACATGCGGCTTTACGCCGCAAGCGAAGAACAGGCCGAGGCGCTTGAACGCGGTTTCACAAAAAAAGCGGAGGCGCTTTACAACGACATCATAAAGCTCATTCTGGATGAAAACTGACATTTAAATGCATTATGTCCGCAAAAAATGCCGCATGTCTGCCATGCGGCACATTTTTGTATCCGGACGATTTTTCCGCGTATACGGCAGGAAAGCAATCTGTCCGTTTACGTATTGCACGTACGCGTTTTTTTGTCGTCAGCTTTATGCTCTCGGATGCGTTTTGTTATAAACGTCCTTGAGCTGTTTTTTTACGAGCTGCGTATAGACCTGCGTAGAAGATATATCGGCATGTCCAAGCATTTCCTGCAGTGAACGCAGGTCCGCGCCGTTTTCCAGCAAATGCGCGGCAAATGAATGGCGCAGCGTATGCGGCGTGATTTCCTTTTCGATGCTCGCTTTCTCCTGGTAGTGTTTTATAATTTTCCAAAACCCCTGACGGGACATCCGTTCACCGGCCATATTTACAAAGAGGGCCGGTTCGTTTGGAAGCGCCAGCATCTGATGCCGGACGAGATTTATGTAGTCGGAAAGCGCCTTCACCGCCGCCGGGTACAGCGGGATCATACGTTCCTTCTCGCCGCTGCGGCAGTATATGAGCCCCGTTGAGAGATTGATGTCGTCTTTGTTCAGAGATATCAGCTCACTGACACGAATTCCGGTAGCATATAACAGCTCCAGCATTGCCTTGTCACGGTAACCCTTCATATCCGTGCATTCCGGCTGTTCAAGGAATCTTTCAACTTCCGCGTTCGTAAGAATCTGCGGCAGTTTTTTGATTGTCCGGACCGTTTCAACGTCGTTTAGCGGGTTATATTTGATCCGACCTTTCAATATTTGATAGCTGAAGAAGCATTTTAAAGATGCAATAGCGCGCGATATGGTCGCTGTTGATTTCCCGCTTTTCGTCATATGGTCAATGTAGCGCTCGATGTCGCTTTTAGAAACCGCCTTAATATCGTTTTGGCTCTTCGTACCGATATAGCGCACGAATTGATTTAAGTCCCGCATATATGAGGATATCGTATTTTTAGAAGCCCGCTTGTCATGCGCGAGATAATTCTGGAATTCGCTGATATACTCAGAATCAAGCATCCCCTGTACCTCCATTAAGTCTAAATATGCGAAGCGGCATAACCGATCAGATGCGGTGTCAGATAAGTGTCAATAATCGCCGATACGAGAAGAACGACCAGACAGATGCCGCATGCTATTAACGTTCTGCTGTTAAACGGCGAAGCTGTGATTTTCATATTTTTCGAAAAAGCCTGACGGAATATATAGGTCGATGACGCGTAAGCATAAACACACAGTATGAAAAAGCATGGAATCGTGATAAATGCGCGGATCCCGAAAACCGATAGAGCCAGCAGCGCGCCCTTACCGCCTAGCAAACGCACGATGGCAGATATGGAATAACTGAGCATGAAGCCGCGTACGGCGGATAACAGCGGTATGCACAGCACGCCCAATACGGACAAACCCAAAAACACAGCGCTTAAATGGTATTTATAAGCGTCAATGACAGCCGTAAAGAAATCCGGCTTATCTGTGCCGCCGTTTATGTAAAACGACAGGTACTCCGTCAGGATCGCGCTGAGCTTCGTCCCGTCCTTTACGAACCCCGCAGAGAACGTCCCGATTATGCAGCCGCATAAAAACATTGCGCCGCAGATCAACAAGCCAAAAAAATGCGCCTTATCATTCTGCGGCAGTATGAAAAAAAGTCTTTTGTTCAAGTAAATCACCCCATATAAAATATGGGACATGACTTTAAAAAATGACAAAACAGTTTTTCTTTATTCCGGCTACGTCTTTTAATATATTACAAAGCCGTTCAAGAATCAATATATATATGCGATTTTTCATATTTTTGTTAATTATGTCCATTTATTATGTATCTACTATTATGTACACTGCCTCCCTGCTCTCCATCAACTTGAAAGCACCGTAATTTGAACAAGCATATGTTGTGCCGCACAAGCTGTTAAGGCACAATATGTCGAATCCGCAAGAAATATTATGTAAATTCGCTCTATTATTATGCCTTAATGTGCGCTATAACGGGAGATTCTTTCAAGTATGTTTGCGGGACTTTCTTCTCAGGCTCAAAAAACTGCCTGTAATACCGCCGGCCAAAAATGAAACGAGCAGCACGGTAGTCATGCTCCCCGTTACGTTCGCGCCTCCGGCCAGCAAGCCGAAAATAAAAGTAACGATGAACATCACGCAGCCGACGCTCAGCCCGACGATAACGAGTTTGCCTTTGTAGTTTCTCACGGCAATGACGGCGCCTGTAAGCGCGCCTAAAACAGCCGCAAGGGCGGTCAGGTACGGCATCAGGCTTTCGGAAGCCTTCCCTGCCGCGATAAAAGCCGAGAAAACCGCAAACAGGATTATAACCAGTATGAAACCGAATGCCGCGCCTATGAGTACGGAATAGATCAGGTTTTGGTTTGAGCTTTTTTTATCTTCATTTTTGCGCATAGTCAAGCCCCCCAAGCAAATAGTTTGTACCACATACTATTCGCCGGGAGGGCATAAAATGACCTTCAGGTTACCTTTAAATGCGCGCAACGTGAATCCACGCTGCGCGCGAGCTGAAAAATTATATTTATCTCTTTGTCTGATCTTCCGTCGCTCTGCCGACCGTAGAGATGGCCCATTTCGCGATCTGGATACGCACTTTGTCTTCGCCGGTCTCAAAGGTAATCATTTCGTTGTTCACGGATACGACTGATCCGATCATACCGCCGATGGTCGTAATGTCGTCTCCGACAGACAGCGATTCACGCATTTCCTTGAGCTTTTTCTTTTTCTTGTTTTCGGGGCGGATGAGCAGAAAATAAAACACAGCCACCAAAACAACTATCATTATAATTGTTGAGCCGTATTGTCCAAGTCCTTCCAAACTTTAAACCTCCTATTTTGTGTTGTCTGAATTATACGTTTACACGGAATAAATTGCAAGTCCAAATCAAAAAAACTATATCCTTTGGTCCAAAATCTTACTGTATTTTAACCGAAACGCCTGAAATTCACCGTTTTTTATTGAATTTCGTATGTGTTCCATCAGGCTGTTGTAAAAATAAAGGTTGTGCAGGACCGCCAAGCGCATGGCGAGCATTTCCCCGGAACGGAACAGATGACGCAGATATGCCCTTGAATACTTGCGGCAGACAGGACAGCCGCAGCGCTCGTCGATGCAGCCCGGATCGTCCTTATATTTTTCGTTGTTCATATTCATGACGCCCGACCATGTGAACAGATGGCCGTGCCGGCCGTTCCTTGCCGGCAGGACGCAGTCGAAGAAGTCGATGCCCCGGGAGACGGCTTCGATAATGTTCACAGGCGTCCCGACGCCCATCAGATAGCGCGGCTTGTCCTGCGGCATGTACGCCTCGACGGCTTCTATGATATCGTACATCTCCTCCGCCGTCTCGCCGACGGCAAGACCGCCGATGGCGTAGCCCGGCAGATCCAGCTGCGCAATCTGTTCCATATGACGGATACGCAGGTCCTTATATGTCGCGCCCTGATTGATGCCGAACAGCATCTGCCCCGGGTTTACTGTGTCGGGCAGCATTTTAAGCTGTTTTAGCGCATCGCTGCAGCGCACAAGCCATCGGTACGTACGGCTGCAGGATTTCTCTGCGTAATCATAGGGCGCCGGAATCTTGACGCACTCGTCGAACGCCATGGCGATGTCGCTGCCGAGGTTTGCCTGGATACGCATGCAGTCCTCCGGCGACATGAAAATGCGCCGGCCGTCTACGTGCGAGGAGAATGTGACGCCGTCCTCTGTTATTTTACGCAGACCGGCAAGCGAGAAAATCTGGAAGCCGCCGCTGTCGGTTAGGATCGGCCCGTCCCATGACATGAATTTATGCAGGCCGCCCTGCGCGCGGATGATGTCGTCGCCCGGCCTAATGTGCAGGTGGTACGTGTTCGACAGCTCGATCTGGCAGCCGATACGCTTCAAGTCGTCCGCCGAAAGCGCGCCTTTTATGGCGGCCTGCGTGCCGACGTTCATAAAGACCGGCGTCTTTACGGCTCCGTGCGACGTTATGAATTCGCCTCTTCTTGCGCGCGCGTCCCGCGCTGTAATTTCCAACATAAAACCTCCGCAGTCAGAGTATTAGCATGGCATCGCCGAATGAGAAGAACCGGTAATCGTTTTTTATAGCCTTATGATACGCATTCAAAACGTTTTCGCGTCCCGCGAAAGCACATACCAACATGATAAGCGTCGATTCCGGCAGGTGAAAATTCGTTATGAGCCCGTCTATGCATTTAAAACGATACCCCGGATAAAAAAACGCATCCGTAAAACCGGAATACGGCTTTATAAAACCGTCCTCCGACGCGGCCGATTCCAGAGACCGGCAGCTTGTCGTCCCCACGGCGATGACCCGCCGGCCTTCCCTGCGGGCATCATTCACCGCTTCGGCCGTTTCCGCCGGGATCTCGAAGTACTCGGCATGCATCATGTGTTCTTCTATATTTTCCGTTTTGACGGGCCGGAACGTACCCAAACCGACGTGCAGCGTCAATTTCGCCGTTATGACGCCGCGCTTTTTAAGTTCTTCCAAAAGCTCATACGTGAAATGCAGCCCTGCCGTCGGCGCGGCAGCGGAACCGTTTACGCGGGAATAGACGGTCTGATACCTTTCGGCTTCGTCGAGCTCTTCATGTATATATGGCGGCAGCGGCATTTTCCCCAGCCGTTCGAGCACTTCGAGAAAAATGCCGTAATAATTGAATTTAATGAGCCGGTTGCCGCCTTCGATCTCGCCTTCTACGCACGCCGTCAACGCACCTTCCCCGAAAGTAAGGTGCGCGCCTTTTCTCGTTTTGCGGCCCGGACGCGTAAGGCATTCCCAGACGCCGTCTCCCTCGTCCCGTAAAAGTACGACCTCGACCGCGCCGCCGGTCTCCCGTTTCCCGAAAAGCCGCGCCGGAAGCACGCGGGAATCGTTTAAAACAAGACAGTCCCCTTCCCTGAGAAGGTCCGGAAGCTCGTAAAACCGGCGGTGGGCGATTTTGCCTGTTTTCCTGTCCAAACACATCAGCCGCGACGCGTCGCGATCCTCAAGCGGCGTCTGAGCGATGAGCTCCGGCGGGAGGTCATAGTAAAAATCGCTTTTTTTCATCCTATTGAAACCCCGGTAAAATAGAATCTCAGTATCTGATCATACGTCATGTTGTGGTATTTTGCCATAGAGTATGCGCCCCACTGGCTCATGCCGACATTATGGCCGCGACCCGTCCCGGTAATAACGAAATTCCCGGAAGTGTTTTGCTGCGTGTCTTCTCCGATCTCCAGTGTCTCACCAGTGCCTGTGATTGCATAGACGTTATTATGCCCGAGTATCTCGGCGATACCGTTTGAGCCGACGGCATAGCTGTTTTCAAGGCTGCCGGTGATCGTGCCGGAAGCGCCGTTTATGTAATAGGTGTTTTGCGTATCCCCGTTTATCGTGAAGCGTATGGAGCTCACGCCGAGCGCCGAGCGGATTCTGTCGCCTTTCGTAAAGTTCCATTTGACGCCGTTTGAGTCGGTCAGCGTCACTTTATAGACGTTGCCCACATCCGTAAACTGTGATACGGTCATACTTACGATCGTACCGCAGTTGTACCCCTTGCTTCTCAGCCGCGACGTTATTTCCGCGGGCGTATATGTAACCGTCCAGTTATAATAGGAAAGGCTGCCGGCGACGTCCGCCTCATACGGGTCGATGACGCCGCGCAGATACGGGATCGCCTCATTCCAGACGTTTTCGCTGTTTTCAGTCGCGCCGCCGTCGCAGGACGAGTAATACGCCACGCACAGCTCACCGTTATAGGTCATATACATTCCGGCCGTCTGGTCAACGGCAGCGTCCGAATTGGCGTTGGCAAGGCCTACGCCCCTGTATACCTGACAGCATTCGGACGTGCACAAATCAAAGCCGTAACTGCTGTGTTTGCCCAGATTGGCTATGGCGTAAGACCGCGCGCAGACGGCCTGTGCCTTGAGGGCTTCGAGCGGCCAGCTTGCCGACATTTCATACGGGATAACGCCCTTGACGTAATCCTCGACGTCGACCGCGTTGTATACGATCAGGTCGCCTCCGCCTTCCCGGTGATACTGGAAGCCGCCGTAATACCGGTAGCCCTTGAACCATGTAACGCATTTCTCGCCGTTTTGCGACAGGGGCATGACGGTGAGATAAAACGATGTGCCGTATTCAAACTCAAACAGTATTCGGTTCGTGCCGGTGGCCACGACGGTCATCGTATACGACGAGCCGCTGTTGACGGCGCATTCCGTGAGCCCGTTTGCGGTTATGGCGGCCGAGGCGTCCTCGGCAGATATGTAATTGCCTGTCATTCCGTAAAAACTGCCGTTTGAATACTTGACAAAGCCTGTGGAAAATCCCGATACGGCTGCCGCCGCCTCCGCATAGGTTGTATACGGCACGTTCATCTGGATATGATAGCAACCGACGACGATGCTGCCTTCCGAACCGGGGTCGTAGCGGTTTTTGCTGCTGTTATAGACCATATTCCTGTCACGGAGCATCGTGATCTTCGTTTCAGCAGTCGTTACGTTCAGCGGAATAAAATTCCGGTCGTCGTCCAGTATCCCGAACTGATAGCCGCTTCCGCAGCCCGTGACGTTTTGCAGATTGGCCGACGGCAGCGTATTGGAGCCGTAATATAGGCCGACCCGTATCATCGTATAGGGAGGCGTATACGCTTCGGCTTTGGGATAACCGAAATAAGTCGTAAATACCAGCATAAGTATCAGAAGCGTTAAAAGACTGATTTTTGCGGCTTTTTTCATGGGATTTCCTTTCAAAATAAGGCAGCCGGCCATGCGCCGTAAAAGAAACTGCCGTATTGACACTAAAATACTTGTATGTTAATATTTATATCTAATTAAAGAAAGCGCAGAGGCGCGGTCTTAATAAGTAACTGCGGCGAGGATCCCGACAATCCAACGACCCGCTGTGAAAGGGCAGACCGCCGAAGGAATGCCATATTCGGATGTGGCCGTCCTGGTTTTCGGGTTAAAAGCCCGGCGACTGTCACCTGAGAAAGGTGGAGTACTGACTGCTTTTGAAGTATGAACTGTTGATATTTTATCGACATTATATTACAAAATCAGCCGGTTTACCAGCCTGCTGATTAATTTTTATACAATATGCTGTGTTTTGAGTAAAAACAAAGCGCAATATGAATAGGATGAATTATAAGTTTTTTGCGAGGGGTTAATTATGAAAAAGTATAAAGTCGGTATTATCGGCGCCACGGGCATGGTCGGCCAGCGTTTCGTAACGCTGACGGAAAACCATCCTTGGTTTGAGCTTACTGTTGTCGCGGCATCCGCCCGCAGCGCCGGAAAAACATATGAAGAGGCTGTGGACGGCCGCTGGCACATGGCTTCGGCCATGCCGGAAGCCGCCCGGCGTCTCGTCGTCAAAAACGCCGCCGACGTACGCGCGGTGGCGGACTCTGTCGACTTTGTATTCTCGGCCGTTGATATGAAGAAGGATGAGATCCGGGCGCTGGAGGAAGCTTACGCCAAGGCCGAATGTCCGGTCGTTTCTAACAACAGCGCGCACCGGTGGACGCCCGACGTGCCGATGGTCATACCGGAAATCAATTCCGGACACATCAAAGTCATAGACGATCAGCGAAAACGACTTGGGACAAAGCGGGGATTCATCGCCGTTAAATCCAACTGCTCCATTCAGAGCTATGTCCCCGCTCTGCATCCCCTCAAGGACGCGTTCGGTCTGACGAAAACGCTCGTATGTACGTATCAGGCCATATCAGGCGCCGGCAAAACGTTTGAAACGTGGCCGGAGATGGTCGACAATGTCATTCCGTATATCGGCGGCGAGGAGGAAAAATCCGAGCGCGAGCCGCTGAAGGTCTGGGGCCGTATCGAAAACGGCGAGATCGTCAACGCTTCCTCTCCGTCCATTACCTCTCAGTGTATCCGCGTCGCCGCGACAGACGGCCATCTGGCAGCCGTTTTCATGTCTTTTGAGAATA
Organism: uncultured Sporobacter sp.; assembly: GCA_963663605.2. Taxonomy (GTDB): domain Bacteria; phylum Bacillota; class Clostridia; order Oscillospirales; family Oscillospiraceae; genus Sporobacter. The sequence continues at coordinate 546,249 of CAXXVF010000002.1, read as the reverse complement.
AACCCTCCATTGAGGTCATAAAAGACAGATGGGCTTCATTTTCCGGCCGTGCGCAGGAGCTGAAGCTGCCGACGGCGCCGAAGAAAATCCTACACTACTTTGAAGAGCCCGACCGCCCGCAGACGAAACTCGACCGTATGCTTGAAAACGGTATGGCCGTCTCAGTCGGACGGCTGCGCGAGGATACGCAGTACGACTACAAATTTGTCTGCTTAAGCCACAATACGCTGCGCGGCGCTGCCGGCGGCGCCGTCCTGATGGCGGAGCTGCTGTGCGCCGAGGGGTATATTTAAAAGCTATTTAAAAAAATGAAGGCCAAAGGGGGCCGGCGTCATAATATGACCGGCCCGGACTTAAGGAGGTTCATTTATGAAAACACCGATTTTTACCGGTTCTTCCGTAGCGATCATCACACCTTTCCGGGACGGGAAGGTCGATTACGCCAAGCTGGGCGAACTCATTGATTTTCAGATAAAGGGCGGCACTTCCGCCATAACCATCTGCGGCACGACAGGCGAAAGCGCTACGCAGTCCATGCAGGAGCATACTGAAACGGTCGATTTCTGCGTACGCCATGTCGCGGGACGCGTCAAGGTCATCGCCGGCTCCGGCAGCAACGACACGATCGCGGCGCTCGAGCTGTCACAGGAAGCCGAGGCCTCGAAGGCCGACGCGCTGTTAATGGTGACGCCGTACTACAACAAAGCCACCCAGCGCGGCCTGATCAAGCATTATACTTACGTTGCCGACCGGGTGGGCATTCCCATCATACTCTACAACGTCCCGGGCCGGACGGGCGTCTCGTTTACGGCGGAGACATACACGGAGCTTTCCAAGCACCCGAATATAAACGGCATCAAAGAGGCCTCCGGCAATTTTGCGCTGCTTTCCGCAACGATCGCCGCCTGCGGAGACAACATCAACATTTGGTGCGGCAACGACAACGAGGCCGTTCCGATGATGGCGCTCGGCGCAAAGGGCGTCATCTCCGTGGCCGCGAATATCATACCGTCCGTTGTGTCCGAGATGACCGGCGCATGCTTGAGCGGCGACTTCAAGCGCGGGACCGAGCTCCAGCTTAAATACCTCGACCTGATCAACAAGCTTTTCATTGAGGTCAATCCAATCCCAATCAAAGCGGCTATGAACCTGATGGGCATGGACGTCGGCGGCACGCGTCTTCCGCTTTGCGATATGGAGCCGTCAAACCTGGAAAAACTCAAGGGTTCCATGCAAATGCTCGGCCTCATCAAATAATCTGGAGAGTACAATAATAATGCTAAAGATAATCATATCCGGCTGCAACGGCTATATGGGACGGACCGTGGCGCGTATCGCCGACAGCGACGACGCCATTGAAGTCGCCGCCGGTTTCGACATCAACACAGAAAAGCCCGGTAATTTCCCCGTATACGCGGATCCTATGGAGTTCGGCGGCCACGCCGACGCCATAATCGATTTCTCAAACCCGGCGGCGCTGTCGAATCTCTTAAGCTACGCCGAACGCAAAAAAACGCCCGTCATCCTTTGCACGACGGGATATGACGATGCGCAGCTGGAGCTGATACGCAAAACGTCGGAAAATATACCGGTTTTCAAGACCGGCAATCTGTCCGTAGGCATCAACCTCATGATGGATCTTATCCGAAAAACCTGCGCGTTTCTGGGCGCCGGCTTTGACGTCGAAATCGTCGAGCGCCACCATCGGCGGAAAGTCGACGCGCCGAGCGGCACGGCGCTTATGCTGGCCGATGCCGCGCGCACTTCCCTGCCCTGCGACTCGGAATACGTTTATGAACGCCAAAGCGTCCGCAAGCCGCGCGCCGACAATGAGATCGGGATTTCTTCGCTGCGCGGCGGCACCATCGTCGGCGAGCACAGCATCGTGTTTGCCGGGCTCGATGAAGTCCTGGAAATCAAGCACACAGCATATTCACGCGATGTCTTCGCCTCGGGCGCCGTCAAGGCGGCCAAGTTCATGGCAACGGTCACGAAACCGGGCATGTACGACATGCAGGCCCTGCTGAAAGACTGATGAAGAAACGAAAAAACGCGGCTTTATGGAGCCGCGTTTTTCTAAATCGAAAATAAACAACATGCAATACGCAAAAGGTAGTTTTCAGTAATATAACGCAATCATTGTATGTTTAGCATAACAAATTACCAAATATCAGTTATATATTTAGTTGACACATACATGTTTTCCGTTATACTAAATTAAAAGAGCGGTATTTGGCCTTTTTAACAAACGGAGGTAGCCAAATGGAAACGAAAAACGAACTCATCAAAAAAATCATCTCGTTTGAATGGGACATGTTTCAGGCTGTTAACGAAGGCGGCCCGCGCGCATCCTGCCAGAACGACCGCAAGACGTTCGAGGGCATGCGCCGCGGCCAGTTTCAGGCCTGGTCGGACGATGTATTGTCGTCTTATTACGACGACCTGACGGGCGCCGTTTTGGATGGGCGCAACTTAGTGATGGAAAAATACATCCATATGATGAAACACGCTGAACCCGGCCAGTACGAACAGCTCTTGGGGCAGATGCAAATGCCGGACGACACTGTAACAAGGCTCGCGCAGGATATATCCGACAAGCTGCTCGACCAGACGGTCACGCTGTTTGAAAAATATCCGTACGTGTCCGGTTCCGGCCGGCCGCTGCGCTCTGTTTCGGACCTGGCCGGCGTCACGTCTATCGAGACGTATCAGGTGGGCGAACTGCTCACCTACTCTCAGAAGACGCTGGAGGCTCTTAAAAAGCACCTGCTTGCGCTTGAGGCGGACGGACAGTCTCTTGCGGAGAACATCCTCGCAAATTCCGTAAAGCATTACGGCTATAAAACGCTCGAGGACGCGGAAGCCGCCACCAGAAAACGTATCGAAGAGGCGGGTATCCAGGTGACGTTCAACAATGAAAGCGGCACCGGCACCAACGTCAAGCTATGAACGATTTCTTTGAAAAGCTCGATGCGCTGTACCAGGCGGGCGATAAAAAAAGCGTCGAGGCGCATATCAAATCGCATCTGAGCAAACTTGAGGATTCCGGACACGCCGACAGTCTGGAATACGCTTCAGTCCTGAACGAACTGGCCGGATTCCTGCGCGGGGTCAGCCGGTACGGCGAATCTGAGGACGCTTTTCAAAAAGCGCTTATAATATTCAAGCGCAGCGGAATGTACGAGTCGGTCCATTACGCAACGGTCCTTTTAAACCTCGCGGGACTTTACCGGCTGACGGGCAAACCCGAAATGGCCGCCGGACTTTTTCTTGAGGCTAAGGATATTTTAGTTGCCTGTAATATGCAAAACGACTACGCGTATGCCGGCGTCCTCAACAATCTGGCGCTGACATATCAGGATACAGGCGACTACGACAAGGCGCTGGGCGCGGCCAAAGAGGCGTACGCGCTTGTCGGCAGCTTCCCGGACAACGAACACGAGGCCGCGACATCGCTGAACAACCTGGCCACGATATACTTTCGGATGGGAAACGCGTCCGAAGCGGAAAAGGCGTCCGACAGCGCGCTGGAGCTCTACGAAAACATGCGCGAGCCAAACGTCCACCACGCGGCAGCGCTTTCAACAAAAGCGGCTCTGCTCACCCGTGCGGGCAATTACAGGGACGCGCTGGCGCGCTACCAAAAAGCGCTGGAGCTGACGGAAAGGTTTTTCGGCAGGAATATCGAATACGCCGCGACCGAACGAAATATCGCCATGACCTATGACGCGCTCGGAGAAACGGAAGAAGCTGTTATACATATTGAAAGCGCCCTTGCGCTTTTTGAGGATATATTAGGGCCGGAGCATCCCCGCGTATCGGAATGCCGTCAGATGCTCGGCCGTCTGAATAAAAATCACGGCTAAAAGGAGAACACCTCATGAACGGCTTGGAGCTCAGCCGTAAATATTTTTTCGACATGGCCCAACCCCGGCTTAAAGAAAACTTCCCGGAACTCTATACGCGTATGGCGGCCGGGCTCGTCGGCAACGGTTCCGAGTGTTTCGGTTTTGACGACGAGATTTCGCGCGACCATGACTGGGGCGTTGATTTTTTCCTGTGGCTTCCGGAAAGCGACCGGGAGGCCGTTCCATCACTTCACGCGTGGAAAGACGCATTGTTTCAAAGCGATCCGCCGGAATATAGCCGCACCCGTTCGGAATACGGCGCCCGGATCGGCGTCATGACGGCCGGCGATTTCTATAAAAGCCTCATCGGTTATCCGGAAGGCCCCGGCTCAATTCAGCAATGGCGGCGCGTGCCGGAGGAAAACCTGGCTATGGCGGTAAACGGCGGCGTTTTCATGGATAACGAAGGCAGTTTTACGGCCACGCGCAATAAGCTGCTGGCGCACTTCCCGGAGGATATACGGCGTAAGAAGCTTTCCGCAGGCTGCATGGCGCTCGCGCAGACGGGACAGTACAACTTCGCACGCAGCTATAAGAGAAATGACCGGGTGACGCTCAGGACGGTCCTGTGCCGTTTTACAGACGCCGTCATATCCACCGTTTTTCTTTTAAACAAAGTCTATCGGCCGTATTACAAGTGGGCCTATAGAAAAATGACCCAATTACCGCTTCTGGGCGGTGAATTCGGGCCGATGCTCGACGCCGTCGCGTGCGCGGGCATGAACGACGACGGAATGTACGCTGCCGTTTCTGAGCGGATCGATACTATCTGCGCAAAAATCGCAGCCGAGCTCCGGCGTCAGGGGTATTCATCTTCGGACGACTGGTTTTTAACGACGCAGGCCGAAGAAATCCGCGCCGGTATCAAGGATGATTTTCTGCGCGCTTTGCCCGCGCAGTATGAATAAGGGGGAACCATATGAGCAAGAAAGTACTGGCCATCGGCGGCAGCGCCTTCACAGGCCGCGTTTTCTCTATACAGATGTCTAAAAACAGTGATTTTGAACTCCATGTCGTTAATCGAGGACAGTTCCCGTTGAATCTGGATAACGTCCGGGAATATAAATGTGACCGCCATACCCCCGTTATGGTCAAGCATCTCCTGCCGGATATTGAATTCGACGCGATGGTCGACTTCTGCGCCTATGCCCCCGGAGACGCCAGTTCCCTTCTGGAAATGCTGAAAGGCCGGATCAAGCACTATATCATCTTTTCGACCGCAAGCGTCTATGAACCGTTTGACCACAAAATAAAGACGGAGCGCGACCCCCTCGTTTCAAAATCGGAAGGCGACCGTATCTCCGATTATATCTACAGCAAAATTCTTCTGGAGCAGGAAGCCATCGCCACCTGTAAGCAGCTCGGGATACCGTATACGATCCTGCGCCCGACCTTTATTTACGGGCCGTTCAACTACGCCCAGAGGGAATCCTATTTTGTCGAACTGATAGCGCGCAGGCACGTTGTGCCCATACCGTCTGACGCTACGGCCAGGTTCAACATGGTCTACGTTTTCGATATTGCCCGGGCGCTTATGATCATGATCGCCAATAAAAAGGCCTATAACGAGGTTTTTAACCTCTCCGCACCCGAAGAAATAACTTACGCGTCACTGCTGGAGGCTTTCGCAAAATTCAACGGCGGGCCTTTCCTGTCTAAATCCGTCACCGTCGATGAAGTAGCCGCCGAAAACATACCGCTCCCCTTCCCGTTGACGGAAGACGAACTGTTTTCCGGAAAAAAGTTTTCCGATACGTTTGACTTTGAGTACACGCCGTTTATGGAGGGAATGGAAAAGACATATAAAATCTTCTATTCGCTTTTCACATCTTAAGCTCAATACCCGGGATTAATATCCCTTCTTGATAATCTCAGGCAACACCGGTTACCCGGTTTGTTGCCTGTTTTTATAAAATATTTTTGTTTTATGCAAGGATTCAGCGTTTTGAATCGTATTATAAGCAAAGGGGAAAAAACATGGAGCTGAGCATGCAGGAAAAGCGTGACCGTGCAGCGCAGGCGATCGAAAAACATGCCGACACGGTACGCCGGATCTGTTTTTTATATCTTAAACACCCCCACGACGTCGAAGACATTTTTCAGGAAGTATTTCTTCAGCTGCTGCGGCATGACAAAGCTTTTAACGGCGAAGAACATGAAAAAGCGTGGCTTATAAGGATCGCCGTCAATAAATGTAAGGATCTTCATAAAAGTTTTTTCAGAAGCCGGGTAATTTCGCTTAACGATATCGAAATAGTGTTTGAAGATGATTCAGAACAGGATTTGATTCGCGAGCTTTTAGCCCTGCCTCAGAAATTCAGGGATGTTTTGTATCTGTTTTACTATGAGGGCTATACAGCGCCCGAGATATCAAAAATCACCGGCGCTGCTGAGAATACGGTATATTCACAGCTGCACCGGGCAAGACAGGTACTGAAAGAAAGGCTTGAAAAATAAAATGGTCTATATATTTAAGAAAGCGTTCGACCGCGTCAAAGCAAGTGAAGACCTCAAAAATAAGACGCTCGATGCTGTATTGAAAACGGCCGAAACATCGTCAGTTACTGTCCGTAAGAAACCGCCGGCTATAAAAAAACTTGCCGTGGCGGCCTGCACAGCAGTTATTTTATGCGCCTTGCCAATCGGAGCCTACGCGGTATACCAAACGCCGACGTCCTATGTAAGCGTCGACATCAACCCCAGTGTGGAACTCGGTATCAATGCCTTCGGCAAGGTCGTCTCCGTAACGGCGTATAACGAAGACGGGGAAACCGTCATAGACGGCCTGTCGCTTTTAAACTGCAACGTTACAAAAGCCGTCAAGCAGATCATATGTTCCGCGTCCGAGTTCGGATTCATCAGCGACGACGGCAGCACCTTTATATCCATAACAGCGGAGACGAACAGTGAAGCCGCGGCAAACAATCTTAACAGGCAGGCGCAAAACGGCGCAGAAGAAGCAATGGACGAATCGGGCGGCGCGGCCGCCGTTGAGACAGGGCAGATCGGTTTAGAGCGTCGAAATGAGGCTATAGAACTCGGAATAACGCCCGGCAAACTCAACCTTATCGAAAAACTTGCCGAACTCGATCCGGGTATCAACATCGAGGAATACCTGGATGCTTCCGTTACGGAAATCCAGAAGCAATTCATTGAATGCAAAAAAGAAGAGAATCAGGAAAAAAATCAGGAACAGAATCAAGAAGATACGGAGAATATGGAGCAAAATGAGGAACAAAACGGTAATGCAGATGAAAACAACAATGAAACGGGCGCGCAGGAGAACGCCGGTAATCACGGCAACAAGCCTGAAAAGGAGACATCTCCGCCGTCTTCTCCGCCGCAGAACGGCGAGAAACCGGGCAATCAGGACGCCCATCCGAACAACGGCGGCAATAAGGATGACCTAGAAGATCCCTCAAACAATACTGCTAACCCCGGCAATGGCGGAAGCCAGCCGGGGAACAGCGGCGTTTCGGGCAACAACAGCGCTTCTGAAAACAACGGCAATTCCGATAACAACGGCAACTCCGATAACAACGGCAACTCCGATAACAACGGCAACTCCGATAACAACGGCAACTCCGATAACAACGGCAACTCCGATAACAACGGCAATACCCGAAAGGTCTCTACAGAAAAGAGAAACGGTGACGACTATGGTATATAATCACAGACAGGCACAGCTTTATTTCGCTGAAAAAGGTATCAAACCGTCCAATCTCGGATACAGGTATCTCATTGCGTGTGTTCAGCTTATGGCAGAACAACCGAGAAGATATATAAATGTCAATGTGCTGTATTCGGATATAGCGAAAGATTTCAACAGGAACCCCCTGAGCGTTGAGCGGGCGATACGCTATACGCTCAGGCATCTGGACCAGACCAACAAGGAGTTCATAGCCAACATGGCTGAAGCGCTTACCTATGAAGAGCTGAATATATCATAGTCATTCAGTAGCGTTGTTCCTTTTCTGTCAAATAGCAATCTTAAAATATTAAACCGCCGGACGTTTTCGTATCGTCCGGCGGCGTTCTTTTTTTATTGTTTTATTCAGCCTGCTGCTGTGCGAGGGTATTGATGCCCTTGTAGTCCGCCGTTGAGATGCATCCAACGGGGCATTCCTCGGCGCATTTCCCGCACAGGATGCATTTTTCATAATCTATTACAGGCAGGTTGTCCACAACGGTGATGGCCCCTGTCGGGCATCCTTTTTCACATTTTTTGCAGGCGATACATGCGTGCTTGCAGAGCTTACGGGCAATGGCGCCCTTGTCGTGATTACTGCACATAATGACCTGATGGATAACGTCCGGTTCGATCGATATGATTTTGTTCGGGCATACGCCGGCACAGATGCCGCAGCCGGTACAAAGGCTCGTATCGACACATGCGAGATCGTTTATAATCGTTATGGCGCCGTTCGGACAGGCAGCGGCGCAGTCCCCGTACCCGATACAGCCGAACGAACAGGCGTTTTTCCCGCCGAAAAACTGTTTGGATGCCAGGCACGTTTTAATGCCCGTATAATTCATCTTTTCGGATGTGGCCGCGTTGTCGCCGCAGCAATGGACAACGGCTACCTTTTCGATGACGTCGGCGAAGCTGACGCCGAGTATGTCGCTGATTTCCTTTGAAACGGTATCGCCGCCCGGAATGCACAGATTTGTGCGCGCATCCGATCCGTCGGACAGCGCGGCGGCGTAACCGTCGCAGCCGGCATAGCCGCAGGCGCCGCAGTTGGCGCCCGGGAGCGCCGCGCGAAGCGCCGCCATGCGTTCATCCGTTTTGACCGCCATGACCTTTGAAGCGACCGCAAGCATAACGGCGCAGACGACGCCGATGACCACGACCGATAAAACAGCAATTAAAATTGGATTCATTATCGTTCACCTCCGCCTTTCTAACCGAACAGGTTCTCAATGACGCCGTTGAATCCGAAGAACGACAGCGACAAAATCGCCGCCGATATGAGCGTCAGAGGCAATCCTTTGAAAGACTCCGGCGGCTCGCTGTTTTCCGTATAGCCGCGTATCCCCGAAAAGATCACCATGGCCAGGAGGAAGCCGAGACCGGAACCCAAAGCGTTCACCATAGCCGGAACAAATTTATATTCGCTGTCGATATTGGCGATTGTGACGCCGAGCACGGCGCAGTTGGTCGTGATGAGCGGCAGGTATACGCCCAGCGCCGTATAAAGGGACGGCACATATTTCTTAAGCGCTATCTCAACGAGCTGTACGAGCGATGCGATCACAAGGATAAATACGATTGTCTGGAGGTATCCGAGTCCGTTTGGATACAGCAGATACGTATAGATCGGCCATGTCGCCGCCGTTGCCAAAAGCATGACGAAAATAACGGCAAAGCTCATGCCGGTGGCGTTCTTCAGTTCCTTCGAAACGCCGAGGAACGGGCAGATGCCCAGGAATTTTTGTAATACATAGTTGTTGACGAGCACGGCGCTCATCATGATGACAATAAGGGTCCTGAAATCATAATCAGCCATTATTCAGCGCACGCCCCTTCCTCTTCAGAGCAGGCCCCTGCCGCCGGACAGCCTTTGCAGCCGCCTTCCGGCCGTTTTGTCGCCCTGCCTTTTGTAATTTTATTTACGAGCGCGATTAAAAACCCAAAGACGATGAAGCCGCCGGGCGCCATGGTCATGATGGACATGTTATGGTCTTCCAAAACGGGTATCGGCAGACCGAACCAGGTCCCGCTGCCGAGAATCTCGCGTATGGAAGCCATAAGCAGCAACGCAAGCGTGAAGCCTATCCCCATCCCGAGTCCGTCGAGTATCGAGTTTATGACGGTGTTCTTGCTCGCGAACATTTCCGCGCGCCCAAGAATAATGCAGTTGACGACGATGAGCGGCAGATAAATGCCGAGCGCCTGATACAGCGGATAGGAGTATGCCTCGACGACCATCTGAACAATCGTAACGAAGCCCGCGATCAAAACGATAAAGCACGGTATGCGCACCTTATCCGGTATGACTTTTCTTAAAAGCGAAACGGCAATATTTGAGCAAAGCAGGACGGCCGTCGCGGCCACGCCCATGCCGATGGCATTGGACGCCTGGGTCGATACGGCCAGCGCCGGACAGGTCCCGAGTATCAGAACCAGGACGGGATTTTCTTTGATAATGCCCCGTGTCAGGACAGACAGTTTACCCATTAAGATGCCTCCTTTACAATCTCAAACGCCGCAAACGCGTCTTCGACTGCGCCGATATATGCCGTTGAGGATATGGTCGCGCCGGTAATGGCCGAAACGCCGTCAAGCGACGCGTCCGCTCCGTCAAACTGGCTTTCAAACGGCGTCTCCGCGACACGCGAACCGAGGCCCTTTGTCTCGGTCTGTTCAAGCGTTTTGCAGGCGATGATCTTACCGTCCGGGTCTATGGCGCAGATGATTTTCATATCGCCGCCGTAGCCTTTCGTCGTCAGCATAAAGATATAGCCGATATCGTTGGACGTGGCATAGACCTCGGTGACCGTTTTCGGCAAACCGTCGATCTCAAGTTTTTCAAAGCTTTCCGCGTCCGGTATAACGTCTTTTCTGGCCGTTTCGGCCCGCGCCGCGGCTGCCGCTTCTATGACGGGCTCCGTAACGCTGTTCGTGAGTGCAAGCGCCGCCGATATTACGAGGCAAATGAGCGCTAAGACAAGTACGGGTATTAAAAAGTCCTTTTTCATGCCTTCACACCTCCAAACGCTTTATGGGGTGTCAGGCGGTTAATGAACGGAACCAGCGTATTCATCAGCAATATCGAGTACGATACGCCCTCCGGGTAGCTCCCGAAAACGCGTATCAAAACGGTCAAAATCCCCGCGCCGACGCCGAATACGATCTTGCCCCAGTTCGTTTGCGGAGTCGTGGCGTAGTCGGTCGCCATGAAAAATGCGCCGATAAACAGTCCGCCGGACAGCATCTGGTACAGCGGCTGCTGACCAAGCAGCGCGGTAAGCAAAGCGACCGTGGCGATAAATGTCACCGGCGTGTGCCAGGATATGACCCGGCGTACGATGAGGTAAATGCCGCCCAGCGCGAGCGCAATGACGCTCGTCTCGCCCAGGCACCCGCCCCGTATGCCAAGCAGCATGTCCCCGATGGACGGCAGGGCTTCTACGTTTCCTTTTGCGATAAGCGCCAGCGGCGTCGCCGTTGTTACGGCGTCCGGCATGACGAGAGACGTCTTTGAAATCACCGCCGGGTCCGCCCAGGTCGTCATTGAAACGGAAAAAGCAAGGAACATGAATACGCGCGCCGTAATTGCGGGGTTGGCGAAGTTTTTGCCGATCCCGCCGAACAGCTGCTTTACGATTATAATGGCGAATGCGCTGCCGATAACAGCCTGCCAGATCGGTATGGTGACGGGCAGGTTGTAGCCTAAAAGCAGGCCCGTAACGATTGCGGAAAGGTCGCTGATCGTAGACGGCTTTTTCATAGCCTTCTCGTATATCCATTCGCTCAATACGGAAGACGCCACGCAAACAAGCACTACGAGCGCCGCGCGCGCGCCGAATATCCATACGGACGCAATAAAGGCCGGAACGAGCGCGATGATAACATCCAGCATGATCCTTCCGGTCGTCGCCCTGTCGCGGATATGCGGCGATGCGGATACCGTCAGATTGCTCATTTGCCGCTCACCTCCCCTTTCTCACTGTCTTTCTCCTCTTTGGCCTTCGCTTTCTCAGCCTCGGCCTTCTTTTTTGCCTGATAGTCCCGCAGCATGATTTTAGACAGTTTCATCACCTGCACGAGCGGACGTTTTGCCGGGCATATAAAAGCGCAGCAGCCGCATTCCATGCAAACGTTGACTTTGTACTTTTCCAGAAGCTCCGGCTTTTTGAGGTTGAAGGCTGTTTCGATATTGAGCGGCATGAGGTGCAGCGGGCAGTGTTCGACACAGCGCCCGCAGCGGATACAGCCCGTCGGTTCCGGTATCGCGGCCGCTTTTATATCAAACGCCAAAGCAGCGTTGGTGTTTTTCATCACGGGCATCGCCGGATCGTGCACGGCTATGCCCATCATCGGACCGCCGAACAGTATCTTTTCGGAATTATCAATACCGCCGCAGTAGTCGAATACGTCGCGGATCGGCGTCCCGATCGGCGCGATTACGTTTTTCGGCGTCTTGACGGCAGAGCCGTCAAGCGTCAGGCATTTTGAAACGAGCGGCATGCCTGTCTTCACATATTTATGGATTGCCGCCAGCGTCGTTACATTCAAAACGATGACGCCGACATCCAGCGGAAGCTTGCCTTCGGGTACGATCCGTCCCGTTATGCTGTAAATCAGCACTTTCTCGCCGCCCTGCGGGTAAACGGACGGAAGCACCGTCACGTCCACACCGTCCGCGCCTTCAAAAACCTCTTTCATTTTAGCGATTGCTTCCGGCTTGTTTTTTTCAATTGCGACAACGATCTTTTTTGTCTTCATATACGTTTTCAGGAGTTCGACGCCGCCCTTAATAGCATCGGCGTCGTCTAAAAGCGTACGTGTATCCGACGTGATGTACGGTTCGCATTCCGCGCCGTTTATGATGATGTGATCGATCTGTCCGAGGTCCTTTACCGTAAGTTTTACGGCTGTCGGGAACCCCGCGCCGCCGAGGCCCACGACGCCGCTGTTCTTTACAGCCGCCAAAAAAGTCTCAAGATCGGTGACCTCAGGCGGTGAAACCCCTTCATAGACCGTTTGCTCACCGTCGGAGGTGATCGTTACGGCGGTCGTTTTCTGCCCGGTAAGCGTCATGAAATCGCCGATCGCCTTAACCTTGCCTGAAACGCCCGTATATACGGGAGACGAAACAAAGCCGCCCGGTTCCCCGATCAGCTGCCCAACTTTGACTTCATCGCCGACTTTGACGACCGGCTTCGCCGGCGCCCCGATATGCATCGACATCGGCAGGATAATTTCAGACGGTACCGGCAACGTTTCCGGTTTTTTAGCAGCCGTGTTTTTTCTATGCGGCGCATGTACGCCGCCAAGCCTTTTCATCTGCGGATGTGCCCCCTTCTGAGGTCGTTTGACATAAAAAATAGTGCGCTGAATTCAGATAAATATAATATGCCTGTTTATCAGCTTTGTCCAGTCAATAACGCCATAAATTATACAAAATTTCGGCCTGACTTTTAACGTATACATAAAATAAAAATAATTCTTATTGATGTTTCTCGTATATTTCAATTATGCCGGAGACCCGCAATTTTATCAAAAGCAGCTGTGCCGTCAGCCCTGTAAATGCCCCCGTCACGATCGCTGAAATAATGAGCATCGGATAATACGCGACGAGGGCCGGCGTTTGAGTGATCAGCACTGCCGCCGCCAGCTGCCCGGTGTTGTGGACGGCGGCGGACAGTATGCTTATGACCCAAATCTGTTTTATTGGAAAGCGCCGGTACAATAAAACCGCAAGCCCGAAGGCCGGAAGGCCGCCGAGCAGGCTGTATAAAAGCGCCGTCAGCTGGCCGGTCAGAAGGCTTCCGAGCAAAACACGAACGCCGAGCACGGCAAGCGCAAACACCGGCCCGACGCTGTACAGCGCGAAAAGCGTCACGATATTTGAAAGCCCGAGTTTGATGCCGGGCACCGGCGTCAAAGACGGTATCTGCGCTTCGACAACCCATACAACCAGGGCCACGGCCGCCAGAAGCGCAGCTGTCACGATTCTTTTTATTCCCGCACTTTTCATCTTTATATCCCCGTCATCGCGTCATATTCGGCATCATCACGCTTCTCCCACCGTATGACGAGCCGGTTCGGCAAACATACGATCGGCAGTCCGTCGCCGAGCATGCCGTGCCGGATGCATATTTTGTCCGGGCAGGAGGAATCCGTGACGCGGATGCCCTGCTTCGATACCTCAATCGTGTTGTAACCGCCGCCGTATGTGACGGTGAATTCGTATGTCCCGGTCACCTGAGACAGGTCGATCGTTTCAACGAGCGCTCCGTTTGAGTACACGCCCGCGACACGCCCGTCATGGCTTCTGTGCATTACAAGCCACGAGGCAACAAGCGCGGCGGCAATAATAACTGAAAACATAATGATCCAACAGCGCGTTTTCATGGCTTTATTACCTCATAATCCCTGTCTGAAGAAAAGACAGCCGAAATGCCCTCCGTAATGTAAACCGTATCGTCGGACGTTATAAGCACGGCTTCAAACGAGCCGCTGTGCGCACGCCAGAAGTCTGCGGCTTTATCTTTCCCCATGACGAACAGCGCAGTGGACAGCGCGTCCGCCATCGTTCCGTCCGCACTCACAACCGTTACCGATTTTAAGCCGCTGTCGGCCGGGAACCCTGTCGCCGGGTCAATGATATGGTGATATGTTTTGCCGCCGTCTTCAAAATACCGCTGGTATCCGCCCGACGTCACGACCATCTTGTCCGAGACATTCAGAATTCCGACATATCCGCCCGTGTCGTCAGGGTCCTGAACGGCTATGTTCCAGCCCGCGCCGTCCGGTTTTAAGCCGTATGCCATCACGTTGCCGCCGAGCGACGCCAGTGCGGATTCTATCCCCTGTTCCGCCAGAATCGTTTTGAGTCTGTCTGAAGCGTAGCCTTTTCCTATGCCGCCTAGATCCACCGCCATCCCTTCGGCACCGAAGGAAACCGTGTCGCCTTCAAACAGGAGCTTGTCGCTGCCCACAAGCCTTAAAAACGCCGCCGCGCCGCTTTCGCTCAAAACGGTATAGTCGCCGGAATAAAAGCCCCACGCCGAAACGACGGGACTGACGGTCACGTCAAAAGCGCCGCCGGTGTACCCGTATATCTCGTATGCGCGTTTAAGAAGCGCCGTCGTCTCGGCCGAGACCGTTCCGCCGCCGTTTGTGTTCAGTTTTGATATCTCGCTTGTTTCGACCCCGGTTGACAGCAGGCCGTCGAGCCGGTAAATCTCATTCTCGCAGGCTTTTGCCGCCGCTTCGGCGTTTTCGCCGCTGACGGTCAGCAGCATGACGGTGTCCATGGCGAAAAATTCCGACTTATATGTTTCAGACGTCTTCCTGCCGGCGCAGCCCGACAGCATCAGTATAATAATCAAAAATATGGCCGACAGCTTTTTCACGCAGCGCCTCCCCGGCAGTTTATGTCGTAATCTGTATCTGCGGATTTAATTTTATAGAAATTATATCCGTTTGTAAACCAATAATAAATGATGCGAAATGCTGCCGTTATTAAACCCTCTGTTTTTACCCGGCGCTTAAAACGCGTCCGCTTTGCATATTTGGCGCGATGCCTGCAAAAAATATCATAGATTAGCATCTGCAGGAGGAATTGCCAGGTAATGTCATCCCAAAGATATGACAGCGACATCAAGCTGGATAAACTCGGTCGGTTTGCCCGCGCCGCCGCAAAAGAAACGGCGCCCGGCAGACCGGTTTCCGTCTTAAATACCGTTAAATCCGCGCACCGGCATCTGTGCGCGATAAAATCCGTTATGCACGACGCCACCGCATTCGCCGAGGCGCATGTGCGCGTCCCGCAGAGCGTGGAATGGCTTTTGGACAATTGGTATATCGCCGAACGCGAAGGCAAAAGCGCGATTGCCGATCTGAGAGCTTCACCGCGCCTGAGCGCCGTTTCCGGCGTTAAAAACCAGCTGGTCGTCACACGCGCCGCGCGCGCGCTCGTCGCGTCCGGCGGGGGGTGCGTCACGGCGGAGCGGATCGAAGTTTTCCTCGACGCGTTCCAGGAGGAAATCTGTTTATCCGAAGCCGAGCTTTCCGTTTTCATTCCGTCTTTGAAGCTGGCGCTTGTCGACCTGCTGACGGCCGCCTGCGACACCCTCAAAAAAGCGCTTTTATCCGGCGTTTACGACGACGACCTGGCGTCGGCATTTGAAAAATGCTTCACTTCTCTGCGGTTTTTGTCCGGGTTTGACGCATCCGAGCTTTTGGAAAACGTCAACCGTATCGAGCGCACGCTGCGTCAGGACCCGTCCGGCGTCTATCCCTCGATGGACGAGCACACGCGCTTTTCCTACCGGCACGAGATCGCCCGCCTTGCCCGGGCAAACGGGGAAAGCGCGCATGATACCGCCGTCAAAACGCTTGAGCTGTCCAGGGCGGACGGCAGCCATGTCGGCAACTATATCTTCAAGCACCCGCCGGGCAGCGAAAAAAAAGAGCGTTCCGGCGCGTTTTACATTGGTTTTATTATCCTGGCCAGTCTGTTCATTGCGCTGTTGATCAGTTTCGCGCTGGACGACCCGGCCGTTTCGATTTTGCTGCTGTTGCCCGTCTCCGAATTTATCAAGAACGTCACGGATTACGCGATACTGCGCTTCAGCCGTCCACGTCGGGTGCCGCGGCTTGAGCTTAAAGACGGCGTGCCGGACACTGGACGGACGCTCTGCGTCGTTTCGGTGCTGCTTTCGTCTGAGGAGAGCGGCACGGCGGCGGCGCGTCTTCTGGAAGAGTACAGGCTTTTAAACCGCGACGCGGGCAGTAACCTTTTGTTCGGCATCCTGGCGGACATGCCGGACGCAGCCTCCGAAACGATTGAACGCGACGGCGTCTTCCTTAAAGGCGCAGCGGACGAAATCATGCGGCTCAACAACAGGTACGGCGGCGGTTTCTTTTTGTTTCACAGGGGCCGCCGCCTCAATGAGCGCGACGGCAAATACACGGCCTGGGAGCGCAAAAGAGGCGCGGTTTTGGAGCTTTGCCGGTATCTGAAGAAAAAGACTTCCAACGTCCGGTGTGCTTCAGGCCCGGAAGAACAGCTTAGGAAGATGCGCTACCTTATAACACTTGACAGCGACACGAGGCTCTGCGCCGGTACGGCCAGAGAACTCATCGGCGCCGCCCTGCACCCCTTAAACCGTCCGTCTGTTGACCGGTCCAAAGGCGTCGTCGTTTCCGGCAGCGGCATCATCCAGCCGCGCATCGCCGTGGACCTGAAGGCCGCCAATCAGACGAGCTATACGCGTATCTTTGCCGGACAGGGCGGCATCGACCCGTACGGCGGCATGACGGGCGATATATACCAAAACCTGTTTGGGACGGGTAGCTTCGCCGGTAAGGGCCTTATCGACATTGAAGCATACCTGGCGTGCCTTGATTTCCGCTTCCCGGACAATACCGTGCTGTCGCACGATCTTTTGGAGGGCGCGTACCTGCGCTGCGCCTTCGCGGGCGATATCGAGCTGACCGACGGATATCCCGCCAAGGTCACGACCTATTACGACCGCATGCACCGCTGGACGCGCGGCGACTGGCAGTCCCTGCCCTGGATGTGCCGGAAGGCCGCCGGCGCGGACGGCATCCGGCGCAAAAACGTCCTCAGCCAGATCGACCGGTGGAAGATCGCCGACAATCTGCGGCGAAGCTTAGTGCCGGTCTTTACGTTCGCGTCTTTGGCGCTCGGTATGCTCATCGGCAGCGTCGATTTCCTCTGGGCGGCGCTTGTCGCCGTGCTGGCTGCCGTTTCGCATCTTATTATCGCGTCGGCCGCCGACATGCTCAGCCGCAGACGCAGCCGCGTAAAATACCATTCAGCCATTATAAGCGGCGTAGGCGGCCAGTTTCTGCAGACGCTCATACGTCTCGTACTTCTGCCGTATGAAGCGTGGGTCAGCCTGAGCGCTATTTTTACGGCGCTTTACCGTATGCGCATCTCGCGCAGGCGCATGCTCGAATGGGTAACGGCCGCCGACAGCGAGCGCCGTACGAAAAATACGTTTCTGCACGTTCTTCGCCGGATGTGGCCGTGCCTTGCGGCCGCTTTGTCGATCGTCTTTTTCTCGCCGTTTATCTCCGCAAAAATCGTCGCGGGCATCTGGGTGTTGTCCCCGCTGCTTGTGATCCCTCTCGGGCACGGCAACCGGAGGCCCGAAGGCCTTGAGGTCGAGGACAAGCTGATGCTCGCGCGTTTCGCCGGCGGCATCTGGCGGTACTTCGACGAGCTTTTAACGCACGAGGACCACTTCCTTCCGCCGGACAACTTCCAGGTTCAGCCGTCCGTCGGCACGGCGCACCGGACGTCGCCTACCAACATCGGCATGGCGCTTTTGTCCGCGCTGGCCGCGTACGATCTGAACGCCTGCAGTAAGGAGCGGGCGGTCGAGACGATATCGAACATTCTCGAAACCGTCGGGAGGCTCCCCAAGTGGAACGGGCACCTGTATAACTGGTACGATACGCTCACGCTGCGTATTTTGAGGCCTGCCTACGTTTCGACCGTAGACAGCGGCAACTTCGCCGGGTGCCTGATCGCCCTGCGGGAGGGGCTTTTGGAACTAGGTGAAGACGCGCTGGCCGAAGCTGCGGAAACGCTTCTTTCCGGTATGCGCTTCACGCCGCTTTTCGACAAGAAAAGACAGCTGTTTTATATCGGGATCGACCTTGAGAAAAACGCGCCGACGGAAGGCTGGTACGACCTTCTGGCATCCGAGGCACGGCAGACGAGTTATATCGCCATAGCCAGAGGCGACATCCCGCGCAAGCACTGGCGCAGACTTGGCCGTTCGCTCGTCTCCAAGGACGGGTACCGCGGCATGGCCTCGTGGACCGGCACAATGTTCGAGTACTTCATGCCGGAGCTGCTCCTTCCCTGCTATACCAGCTCGCTCATCTATGAAAGCCTGAAATTCTGCCTGTATGTCCAGCAAAAACAGGCTAAAGCCATACCGTGGGGCATGTCCGAGAGCGCTTTTTACGCGTTCGATCACACGCTCAGCTACCGTTACAAGGCACACGGCGCGCAGCGGCTGGCGCTCAAGCGCGGCATGGGCCGAGAATCCGTCGTCTCGCCGTATTCTACCTTCCTGACGCTTCAGCTCGACCCGAAAGCGTCGGCAAAGAATTTAAGGAAGCTCTCCGAACTCGGCATGGAGGGGCGCTACGGCCTGTTCGAGGCCGTCGACTTCACGCAGAGCCGCTTGAGAAACGGCTCCTGCGAGATCGTGCGGACATTCATGGCGCATCATCTGGGTATGAGTATTGTGGCGATCGACAACGCGCTCAATTCCGGTATCATACAAAGGCGCTTTATGCGCGACCGCGCGATGGCGTCTTTTGCCGAGCTGCTTCAGGAGAAGGTGCCGGTCGGTGGTCTGATCCTGCGTCCGACCCCCCGGGACGTGCCCGAAAAGCCTGCCAGAAGCGCTCTTTTACGGTGGCAGGCAGTCTGCCCCGGTATCGACTGTAAAAACCCGCACTGCACCGTTTTGGGAAACGGCGCGTATACCGTCGTCGCGTCCGAGACCGGCGGGACCCGTTCGGTATGGAACAGCATCACGCTGACAAAATCGTCTCCGGACCAGCTCGGTCCGGATTCCGGGATATCGTTTTTCGTCAAATGCGGCGACGAACTCGTTTCCCTGCTCCCCTCTCCCGTATTCGACCCGAACGTGCGCTACTCGGCCGAGCTTTCCGGCGCAGCGTGCCGCATAGACGCCAAAAGCGGCAATTTATGCGCCTCCGTGTCCGTGTCCGTCCCTGAGGCCGAGGCCGGTGAGCTGCGTGTTGTTGAGCTCACCTCGTCCGTCCGGCGCGACGTCGAGCTGGTATGCTATTTCGAGCCGGTCCTTGCGCGGTTAAGCGATTATATAGCACACCCGGCCTTTTCCAAGCTGTCGCTTGAAACGTCCGAGTGCGACGGTTCCGTCGTTGTCAAACGCCGTCCGCGCGCCAAAGGGCGCGGGATCGCGCTGGCGTTTGATTCCGACTGCCCGTTTACGTTCGATACGTCGCGGGAGCTGTCGCTCGGACGCGGCGGCCTTCGTTCTTTGAAAACGGCGCTTTCACGGCCCGCCGGCGGGAGCGCCGGCGCGGTGCTCGATCCATGCGTTCTCATGCGCGTGCGATTGCGGCTGGAACCGGACGTCACAACACGCGTCCGGTTCTCGCTGACGACGGCATCGACCGGGCAAAGCGCGTCAGCCGCCGCCAAACGCATTTTGTCTTCCGGCGGCGGCGGGTATTCGCATTTGGACGAAACCGCGCGGCAGCTCGGTCTCTCCCCCGGGCAGATCGACGAAGCGATGGCGCTTGTGCCCGATATCGTTTATCATTCCCCCGACCGGCGCATCCTGCCGGAAGATGCGCCGGCGCTCCTGCGCGGCCAGAAGGGGCTGTGGTCAATCGGCGTATCGGGCGATCTTCCGATCATTGCTTCGGAAATCAGCGACGAGAACGATATCCCGGAAGCCGAAAAAATCTTAAACGCGCACCGCCTGCTATCCGTCAACAACGTCGCATTCGACCTCGTCTATCTCGTAAAGGGCGGCGGCGACTACCGCAGCAAGCTCAAAAACGAACTGGTCGAGACGCTGAAGCTGACCGATCCGGACCGGCGGCTTGAAGCGCGCGGCGGCGTCCATATCGCCCAGCTTCCGTCATCCGGCGCGGAATCCGTGCGCGCGGCGGCCACCTTGTATTTCCGTTCGGGCCGGCCCTTAAACGAAAGAACCCGTGACGAAACTTCGCAGCCGGTCGGACGGCCGTTTCTTTGCGCATGTCCGGACAAAGCGTTGGAATACCGGTATAACGACGACAACAGTTTTACATTTGACGTCGGTGAGATGCCGAAAAACGCCTGGAGCCACATGCTTGCAAACGAGACGTTCGGGTATCTCGCCACAGACGCCGGTACCGGGCATATGTGGCACCTCAACGCCCGGGAAAACAAGATCAACCGCTGGCTCAACGACAGCCTTACAACAGACGGCACGGAACGGCTGACGGTTACGCATGACGGAAAAAGCCTGTCGCTTTTTGCCGCGCCGGACGGCTGTCCGTGCGAGGTCACCTACGGATTTGGCTGGGCGGAATGGAAAAAAAGCATCGGCACCGCCGTTTTCAAAACGACGGCCTTTGTCCCGACCGATATGGCCGCGCGGATTTTGATCGTCGAAGACGAGGGCGCGGAGGATTTTGAGGTCTCTTACTACACCGATCTCGTCCTATCACCGGAGGAGGCAAACGGCATCTATGTCGTAACGAAGCACGCACCGGGCATGCTGAGTGCGAAAAACCTTTATAACTCGGATTTCCCGGATACGGTCTTTCACCTGACGGCATCTGTGCCTGAAGCGTCTTTCACCTGCTCCAAATCGAGCTTCTTTACCGGCTGTATGGACAATAAGACGGGCATCGGGTTTACCCCTTGCTTTGCCGCCGTTTATAAAACGCACGGGACGCTCGTCATCGTCACCGGCTGCGACAGTATAGAAAAGCTGCGCGATGCCGCCGTGCCGGACAACGCGCTCAAAAAACTATCCGCGACCATCGAATGGTGGCGCGGCGTCACGTCGAAGCTCACTGTTAAGACCCCAAGCGAAAACTTGAACCGTTATCTGAACGGATGGGCGACGTATCAGGCGCTGGCCTGCCGCGTTTTCGGGAGAAGCTCGCTGTATCAGAGCGGCGGCGCTTACGGTTTCCGCGATCAGCTGCAGGATATCTGTTCCCTATTTGACGAGACGCCCGATATCGCGCGCGCGCATTTAATCCGCGCGGCCGGGCATCAGTTTTTAGAGGGCGACGTCCAGCACTGGTGGCATCCCGTTAATAATTCGGAGAACTTCGGCGACAAAGGCGTTCGAACGCGCTGCAGCGACGATCTGCTTTGGCTGCCTTACGCGCTGTGCGCGTATGCAGAGGCCACGGGCGACCGTTCCGTATTCAGCGTACCTGTCTCGTATATCACGTCGCCGCCTTTGGACGAGGATGAATCGGAACGCTACGAACAACCCAAGCGCAGCGATATCACGGAGCCGCTCCTGATGCACGCCGTCAGGGCCGTCGACCTGGTGCTGGCGCGCGGCACGGGCCGCCACGGGCTGGCGCTCATCGGCGGCGGCGACTGGAACGACGGGCTCAATCTGGTCGGCGCGCGGGGCGAGGGCGAAAGCGTCTGGCTTACGTGGTTTTTAAGCGTTACCGCCGAAAAAATGTCCGAAGCCTGCCTGTCTTCGGGCAACCCCGGCGCCGCCGCGCGTTTTACCGAAGCCGCGAAACAGCTTAAAAACGCCGCTGAAGACGCCTGGGACGGCGACTGGTATGTGCGCGGCTACTATGACGACGGTTCGCCGCTCGGCTCATGCAGCTCGGACGAGTGCAGTATCGATTCCATCGCGCAGAGCTTTGCCGCGCTTGCCGGAGGAGATCCCGGCAGGACGAAAACAGCGCTCGTTTCATCCGTTAATAAGCTCTATGACGATAATGACCGCGTCGTACGGTTATTTGACCCGCCTTTTTCAAAAGGCATGAGCGTTCCGGGCTATATCAAGGGCTACAGCCCCGGCTTCCGTGAAAACGGCGGCCAGTATACGCACGGCGCCGTCTGGCTCGCGATGGGCCTGTTTTTGGAGGGCATGACCGACGCGGGCTGGGAAATTCTCGAGGCTTTGCTGCCGCAGGGCCGTATTAACGCTGTCTACCGCACGGAGCCTTATGTCCTGGCCGCGGACGTTTATTACGCACCGGGCCATATCGGGCGCGGCGGCTGGACGTGGTACACGGGCGCGGCCGGATGGTTTAAGCGCGTCGCGCTTGAAAACCTGCTCGGACTGCGTCTTCAGGGCGGTGTGATGCATGCCGCCGCAGCACTCCCGTCGGGCTGGGACGCTTTTGAAGCGTTCTGGAAAAAAGACGGTCATACGGTGCGCATCCGGGCCGATCGTGACGGCCGTATTGACGTAACGCCGGAAGCGGAGATCGAAAAGGGCGCAGTTATCGTCGAAAAAAGACGGCATCGGCTGGCGCAAACGCAAAATTCACAATAATTTTATTTACCAAACTTTATGAAACGGTGTATAATAGTGAAAAATTGTTTTTTTATGTCTCCTCAAGGAGGAGACGGCCAATCGTGCGCCTGCGGTGCCGTTTTCACGGCAAGCTGCGCTTCAATTGACCATAACTCAAACGTACTGGAGGCCGTTATGCAGGAAGTCGTGCGAAAACAGATCATGCCGGACACGTATCTGACCTATGTTAAAACGGATAAATTCAAAACGTGCTGCCTGTCGTTCAATCTCATAACGAAACTCGACAGGGATACCGCCGCGAAAGGCGCGCTGCTTCCCCGCGTACTGCTGCGCGGCACCTCGACTTATCCCGATATGGAAAGCGTCAACAATCATCTGGACGCGCTGTACGGCGCGCGCATTATACCGATGGTGCGAAAAAAAGGCGAAATGCACTGCATCGGTTTTTTAGCCAGCTTCATTGACGACGATTTTGTACCGGAAGGCGAAAACATACTTGAGAAAACGACGTCGCTTGTCGGTGAAATGCTTTTATCGCCGAACACGCACGGCGGTCTGCTGGTCACCAAGTATGTCGACAGTGAAAAAAAGAACCTTATAGACGACATCCGCGCCGGGATCAACGACAAGCGCCGCTACAGCATCGACAGGCTTTTCGAGCTGATGTGCCGGGACGAGGCCTTCGGTATAAACCGGCTCGGCCGCGAGAGCTCGGCCGAGACTATAACGGCGCATTCCCTGACAAAGCATTACAGGAGCATTCTGTCGTCTTCGCGTTTAGAGGCTTTCTACTGCGGCGCGCACGACCTGCAGCGCGTTGAGGCGGCCGTGCGTTCGGCGCTGTCCGCCCTTCCCCGCAGCGAACCCGTCCTGGAAGTCACGACCGATGTACGCCTTCATTCAGCAGGCGATAACATACGCACCTTTACAGACCGCATGAACGTCACGCAGGGCAAACTGTCCGTGGGGTTCCGCCTCGGCAAAACGATGCTTTCGCCAAATTACGCGGCGCTTTTGGTTTTCAACGCCGTTTACGGCGGCTCCGTAACATCGAAGCTGTTCTTAAACGTCCGGGAGAAGCTGTCGCTTTGTTATTACGCCAGCTCCCTTATTGAAAAGCACAAGGGTATTATGGCCGTCGCGTCCGGCGTGGAGTTTGACAAATTCAACGAGGCGCTTGACGAGATACGCGCGCAGCTGGACGCTGTAAAAAGGGGCGAGATCAGCGATTGGGAGCTTTTATCGGCCAAACGCGCCGTTATCACATCCATTAAATCCACGATGGACAAGCCGGTCGGCCTTGAGGAGCTGTTTTTCGATCTGGCGGTGGCTTCCATAAAAATAACGCCGGACGAAATGGCCGCGCTCACAGACGGCGTTACGCGCGAGGAGATCATGGAGATCGCTCTCGGCGTGGAGCCGGACGCTGTCTATTATCTGACGGGAGCTTCCGGAGGTGAAGAGAATGAAGACTAAAGGTTACGATCTGATCGGCGAGCAGGTATATACCGACAAGCTTGAAAACGGCCTGAAAATCATGGTCGATATCAAAAAGGGCTTCAACAAAAGCTATGCTTTTTTCGCGACCGACTACGGCGGAGCGGACAGGCGCTTTAAATACGGCGGGAAATGGATCGACACGCCGATGGGCGTGGCGCATTTTCTCGAACATAAAATGTTTGACACGAAAGACGGCAACGCGCTGACAAACCTTTCGGCAAACGGCGCGTCCCCAAACGCGTTCACAGGACCCGATATGACGGCCTATCACTTTGAAAGCACCGAGAAATTCATCGAGAACCTTGAAATGCTTCTCGATTTTGTTGCAGAGCCCTATTTCACGCCTGAAAGCGTACAGAAGGAACAGGGTATCATCGGTCAGGAGATCCGCATGACGGAGGACGATCCGGATCATGTCGTCTACTACGGGCTGATGCGGGCACTGTACGCCAACAACCCAATCCGTGATTCCATTGCCGGGACGGTTGAAAGCATATCCGAGATCACTGCGGATACGCTATACAGCTGCCACAAGGTTTTTTATAATCCGTCCAACATGGTGCTTTGCGTCGCGGGAGACGTCGATCCGGAACAGATCACGGCGTCGGCCAGAAAAGTCCTGCCGAGAGAGCCGGGCGAGATTCCGCAGCGCGATTACGGTCCCGAGGAATCCATTAAACCTGTATCGAAATCCGGCGAGGACGAGATGGAGATCGCCCGTCCCATTTTCAATATGGGCGCAAAAACGAAACCGGTCACAAGCGGCATCGAAAGCCTGCGTCAGGAGCTCGTCGGGAGCCTGGCGCTGCAGATCCTGGCCGGCCGCTCCTCCCCTTTTTACAAGCGGCTTTACGACGCGGGGCTTATCAACAGCGGTTTTTCCGCAGCGTACGAGTTTGCCGCCGGCGTCTCATATACGCTTGCCGGCGGTGAAAGCAACGACCCGGAAAAGGTTTTTGAACTTTATAAAGCAGAAATTGAAAGCCTGCTGGCACGCGGACCGGACAACGCCTTGTTCGGCCGGCAGAAAAAGGCCATGCTGGGCCGTCAGATCAGTTCGCTGAATTCCTTTGAATATATCTGCACCAATCTGTCCGGCGGTTATTTCAGAGGCTATGACGCCAATGAATCGACGAAACTGCTCGGTGAAATAACCCCCGCCGATGTAACGGAGTTTATGAAGCTGTATATGCAGCCGGACAATATGGCGCTGTTTGTAATTCATCCGAAAAAACGCTGAAAATATGTCGGATATAGTCGACAGAAAACAAACGACATTTTGGTATTAATATGATAATATGGATAGGACGGTGTTTCCATTGGATATACAGATAACATTCCCAATGTTCGGCGATAATTTTGTTTTAAATCCGCCGACACACTTCACCATATTTGGATTCAATATTTATTTTTACGCCGTTATCATCGCCAGCGGTTTCCTGCTGGCGGTACTGTACATCCTCAAAAGACGCGATGCTTACGGCCTTACGCAGGACAATATCCTCGATATGTTCATCATAGCGGTGCCTTCCGGCATCGTCGGCGCGCGATTGTATTATGTGCTATTCAATCCGGAGGGTTTTTTTGGCGCCGGGAACTGGCTCAATATTTTCAAGATCCGGCAGGGCGGCCTGGCCATATACGGCGGGGTCATCGCAGCGGTCATTGCGATCTATATTTACAGCCGGAAAAAGAAGATACCGTTCGGCGTGTTTCTGGACGTCGGTGCGCTTGGATTGCTTATCGGCCAGATGATTGGGCGCTGGGGCAATTTCTTCAACCGCGAAGCGTTTGGTTACGCAACGGATCTGCCGTGGAAAATGGGCCTCGTAACGGACGCCGGCACGGCTTATGTACATCCGACCTTTCTCTACGAATCGCTTTGGAATCTCATCGGTCTCATTTGGATCCACATATTTTCAAAAAAGCGCAGGCAATACGACGGACAGGTTTTCCTTCTATATCTCGCCTGGTACGGCTTCGGCCGGTTTCTCATCGAGGGCCTGCGTACCGACAGCCTGTATGTGTTCAATTCGGACATACGTATATCCCAGCTTGTCGCCGCAGTATCGTTCGGCGCAGCTGTCTATTTGCTGATCCGTTTTAAACTGCGCGGCAAATTCACGCCGGATCGTCTTTTCGCGAACCGGTTGAATATACCGGAAGACAATGAGGTCCCGGAAAAGAAAGAAGACGCTAGTGATGTCGGTTCGCCGGAGGATAAACCGGTCCGCTCCGATACGGAACAGTCCGACTGAAACGCCCATCAGAATAACATATTATTGGAGGTACGAAATGAGTAACTTTGACGAATTGAAAAAGACAGCCAAAGAAACGATGGAAACGATTGCAGACAGATCGGTTGAACTTTATAAAATCGCGGAAGAGAAGACTCGGATCATAGCCAAAAGGACGCGGCTTTCGGCTGAGATCGCCGTCGAAAAAGGCGGCGTCAGGAATCTATATAAAGAAATCGGCAAAACATACTATGAACTGAACAAGAACGATCCCCAACCGCCGTTTAAGCAGCTTTGCGCCGAAGTCGACGCCGCCATGGAGGTTATCGACGCCAAACAAAAGGAGCTCGACGCACTCAAAAACGCCGGCTATGTCAACGTGGACTTCACGCCTGCAGAGGAAGAAGCCGAACCGGAACCCGCTGCGGCGGAACCGTCTGAACCGGCCGCCGGTGAAGCCCCGCCATACGGAACCTATACTGCCCCGGCCCCGGATGCATACACCGCTGCGCCCGAAGCGGATAAAGCGCCGCCGGAAAACGACTGGCAGAAAAGATACCCGCCTGAATTCAAATTGTAAAACGAAAAACCTCCTGCATTGACCTTTATGACGGGAGACGATAGTTTGTATACAGCCAAAAACCTCCTGCATTGCAGGAGGTTTTCAGTTTATTCAGGAATATATATAGTTTTATTCTATTGCGGCCGCCACCTTCGTCTTGTTCTGGTTTTTCTTTTGTTCTATCAGCGACACAACGATAAGGGCCAGAAAACTCATCGGTACGGAAATAATGGCGGGATTCTTCAGCGGGATCGGCGCTGTCACGCCTACGAGATGATAGACGTTGTTGAATGTCTCCTGTGAAAGCAGTATGAGCCCAAGCGCCAGGAATAATCCGACGATGATCCCTGCAATGACGCCGCCTTTCGTCGTCTTTTTCCAAAACAGGATCATAACGATCGCCGGCAGATTGGCCGATGCCGCGACGGCGAACGCCCAGCCTACGAGGAACGACACGTTCATCCCCTTGAATACAAGGCCAAGGCAAATCGCCAGCACGCCGATGACGACGGACGCGATGCGCGTAATCCGGACTTTTTGCTTATCCTTCATGTTCCTGCCGGCATACCGGTCCATCAGGTCGTGCGAAACGGCGCCGGATGAAGCAACGATCAGACCGCTGACCGTCCCCAGAACCGTTGCGAAAGCGACCGCGGATATGATCGCGAAGATAAGTACGCCGAATGATTTTGCAAGAAGCGGCGCGGACATGTTGTCGTTCGTCAGATCTATGACGCCGCTGACCATCGCGCCAAGGCCCATATAAAGCGTCAGCACATAAAACAGCCCGATGACGGCAATTGCGACGATGGTGGATTTCCGTGCCGAGGCGGGATTTGGCACCGTGTTGTAGCGTATCAGGATATGCGGCAGCGCCGCCGTACCTAAAAACAGCGCCAGCATCAGCGAGACGAAGTCGATCTGTTCAAGGAAAGTCGCGCCCCGGGAGGCGTCCACGTGGTATTTCAGCCCGGGCGTTAGGACGTCTTCACCTGCGGTCGGGACCTGATAATAGATCGTCGTCGTGCCCGCAGCGTCTGTCACTAAGGTCTTTTCCCAGCGGACGACCGTGCCGTTTTTTATCGTGTCGATAAAGGAAAACGGGTCAAGCGTCGCTGTTTCTTCCACAGCTTTTCCGTCCTCGTAGATCTCGGACATATTGCCCACCTGATAAAAAGCATTCGCTTCTTTCGGCAGCCCGTTATAGAGCGTCTGTCCGTCATTTAATTCGGCAATATACTGCGCTTCCGTCAGTATGCCGGTATCGTCGTCAATCAGCCAGATGGAGTCGATACCGTCTTTGCTCAGCGTGGCGAAATGCAACCCTTTTGTGTCCGTAAAATCTTCCGTGACCGTATAAGAAGCGTCCGTGACGGAAACAGCGCCGTTTTCCGTGTTTGTCGCGGACAGTGTGATAAATTCGTGATAATCGACTTCCCCGCCCTGGTCCGGCGCTGTGGAAATGCCTCTTGAAAGCACCAGAAAAACGAGTACCAGCGAGAAAATGACGAGCATCCCGCCCTTTAAAAATTGTACGTATGTCGTGGATGCCATGCCGGCCGTCGTCACGATGATCGTGACGATGACGCCGACCATCACGACGCCCGCCCAGTACGGCAGGCCTAAAAGCGGCGTAACGAGGGAACCGGCGCCGACCATCTGAGGAATGAGATAAAAAATCGATACCAAAATCGTACTGATGGCCGCCCACAACTGAATCCCTTTGCAATTGAACTTGCAATCGATTGCATCCGTAAACGTAAACTTCCCCATGCGCTTCATGGGCTCGGCTACGACAAACAGGGCAACGATCCAGCCCGCGAGATATCCTATGGAATATAAAAAACCGTCGTACCCGGAAACGGCGATCATCCCGCAGATGCCTAAAAATGAAGCCGCGGAGAGATAATCCCCGGCGAAAGCCACACCGTTAACAGACCAGTGAATGCTGCCTCCCGCGGCCAGGTAATTCGACGCGGATTTTGCTTTTCTGGAAAAATGAAATGAAATCATAAGTACGGCCGCAACTATCAGTATAAATACGACAACAGCCCATATGGAAGGTTGATAATTCATTCTTCAGTTTCGCTCTCCTCTTCTGTTTTTTGTTCTTCAAGCTCGGTAAACAGTATCTCGGCCCGCGTACTTATATGGTTATAAGCAAACGCAAGTAGCATCGCTAATAAAATGAGTCCGAAACCGTATGCTATCGCCATATTCAGTCCGCCGATTTCGATACCCATAAAACCGGGGCTGACAATGTTTATTACAATGAAACATACGTAAAATACGGCATACAAAAAAAACAGCCATTTGCCAACGATCTCCTTTATAACGGAGGACTTGTCTTTTACCCATTTGGTCGGTTCATCGTTCATTTAGCTACTCCCCTTTTCTAGCGTCGCGTTTTTCTTTAACAATATAACGCTTTAGCAATACATCGCTTTAACTCTATAACACTATATCACTTTAAAGCGCTTTGTCAATAACAGTCCCAAAAAAACCACTGTTATCGTCACAGCGGTTTGATCGGCAATCCCTTATTGAATTGAAAATGTGAATTGTGATTTTATATTTCCTGCAAAACGCTGCGGTCACCGGCTGCGCGGCGTTCACCATAAAAACATGCGTTCAAACGACCCGCCGGTATCGATTCGCCGCTGCCGTTAAAGTGTTATAAATATCTGTTTATATACGAATAAAGCAATCGCCATTACTCAAAATAAAACGAAGACCTTCTAATATTTTTGCCGCTTTGCAAGTGGAAATGTACTTTTCATTTTGCCGCGGAAAAGGCTTCATTGCGTTACTTTGTCATTAACGCAATATTTTGCTCCGTATATTTTTGTATTATTTCATTCGTTTTTTGGAGTATTGTATTAAAGTGCCAGTTTATCGCGTTTTTTGGCGGCATTTTTGTTTACTTAATGAAAACAAAATGTTAGAATCAAACCAGTATTCAAAGGTTTTCTGCCTTTTTCTAATATTAAATAAAGCACAATCATGTTATTTTGAAAGGAGCAATTTATGACAATCCCTGAGATCATGGAAAAACGTATGGCTTTCTCTTTCGAGGTCTTCCCGCCGAAGACTGATAAAGGCATGGAGAAGCTGGTTGGTAAAGACGGCGTACTCGACAAACTTTGCACGATGAAACCCGACTATATCTCCTGCACTTACGGCGCGGGCGGCGGCAATGTCGGTAAAAACCTTGAGGTTTTAGACGCTGTGAAGAAACAGACGGTCGGTATTACCCACTTCACCTGCATCGGCAATACTAAAGAGGGTATCAAAGAACAGCTCCAGACTTATCTGGATCACGGCATTAATAATATCCTGGCCCTGCGCGGCGACCTCCCGTTCGGCTGGACAGGCACGGGCGGAGACCTTCAATACGCAACCGAGCTCGTCAAGTTCATCCGCGACGAATTCGGCGATAAGTTCACCATCGCCGTAGCCGGTTCTCCCGAAGGCCACATCCAGTGCCGCAGCCTCGAGGCCGACATTTCTTTCTTAAAACAGAAGCAGGATGAAGGCGCGGACTTTATCATGACGCAGCTTTGCTGGGATATGGACCAGTTCCGCTACTGGATGGACGCCATCCGCATGGCCGGCATCACGATTCCTGTCGACGTAGGCATCATGCCTGTACTGGACGCCTCGGCCACCATCAACATGGCCTTGTCTAGAAACGGCTGCGTTATGCCCAGGGCGCTCAGTGAGCTCATCTCCAAGTATTGGATTTTCCCCAACCCGTTCGCCCCGAACGAGGCCGAGGATTCCCTCGCTGCCAAGAAGGCGGCTTTCAAGGAAGCCGGCATCGAATACACCATCAAGCTCATCGACGAGTACCGCGTCTGCGGTATCGCCGGTATCCATCTTTATGCTTTGAATAAATACGACGATGTCGCACGTCTTGTAAAAGAATCTGGCATCAAGGACATGTGAGCAGGCATCCAATTACGAGACAAGCCGTTTTAGCGGCCTAAACAAATAACAGAAATATCAAGGAGGATATGATCAATGTTGGACCCCACCAAATATAAAGACTGGCAAATCGCCGAAGAGGCTGAAAAAACGCTGCCCGGCGTCGATTATTTCCGCGAAAAAATGGGCCTTCTCCCTGAGGAGATCATCCCCTACGGCAAAACCCCGAAGCTTGACTTTATCAAGATCATGAACCGCCTGAAGGACAAACCCGACGGCAAGTTCATCGAAGTCACCGCCATCACGCCGACACCGCTTGGCGAAGGCAAGTCCACCACCTCCCTGGGTATCATCGAAGGCCTGGGCAAGCTCGGTAAAAACGTCGGCGGCTGCCTGCGTCAGCCCTCCGGCGCCCCGACGATGAACGTCAAGGGCACGGCGGCCGGCGGCGGCAACGCGCTGCTCATGCCGATGACCGAGTTTTCACTCGGCCTCACCGGCGATATCAACGACATCATGAACGCACATAACCTTGCGATGGTCGCGCTCAACGCCCGTATGCAGCACGAGCGCAACTACACCGACGAGCAGCTGGCGGAACGCGGCCTTAAGAGGCTCGATGTCGATCCCGAGCGCGTCGAATTCGGCTTTATCATGGACTTCTGCGCGCAGGGCCTCAGAGAAATCC
Source organism: uncultured Sporobacter sp. (assembly GCA_963663605.2). Lineage (GTDB taxonomy): Bacteria > Bacillota > Clostridia > Oscillospirales > Oscillospiraceae > Sporobacter. The sequence goes on along the minus strand of CAXXVF010000002.1, from coordinate 514,692 downwards.
AGATCGGTCTCGGCGAAGGCACCAAGAACGGCTTCCCGATGAAATCCAAGTTCGGCGTCGCCGTCGGCTCGGAGCTCATGGCCATCCTCTCCATCGCCCGCGACCTGAAGGATCTCCGCGAGCGCATCGGCAAAATCGTGCTCGCCTACGACAAGAAGGGCAACCCCATCACCACATCCGACCTCGAGGTCGCCGGCGCAATGACCGCGTGGATGCGCAATACGATCAACCCGACGCTGTGCTACACCATTGAGCATCAGCCCTGCTTCGTGCACGCCGGTCCGTTTGCCAATATCGCCATCGGCCAGTCGTCCATTATCGGCGACCGTCTCGGCCTCAAGCTCTTCGACTATCATGTCACAGAGTCCGGCTTCGCCGCCGATATCGGCTTCGAGAAGTTCTGGAACGTCAAGTGCCGCTTAAGCGGCCTCAAACCCAACGTATCCGTTGTCGTTTGCACCGTCCGCGCCCTTAAAATGCACGGCGGCGGCCCGGCTGTCGTTGCCGGACGTCCCCTGCCGAAGGAGTACACGGAGCAGAATCTCGACCTGCTTGAAAAAGGCACCGGAAACCTGTTCCACCATGTGAACAACGTCATGAAATCCGGCATCAAGCCTGTCGTGTGTATCAATAAGTTCTATACCGACACCGACGAAGAGATCGCGCTCATCAAGAAGCTGTGCGCAGAGAAAAACGTCCGCTGCGCGCTCTCCGAGCATTGGCAGTATGGCGGCGAAGGCGCCAAGGAGCTTGCCGAGCTGGTCATCGAAGCCTGCGAGGAGCCTGTCGATCTGAAATATCTGTATCCGCTGGAAATGCCACTGCGTCAGCGCGTTGAAGCCGTTGCCAAGGAAGTTTACGGCGCTGACGGCGTCGACTGGGCGCCGCTGGCCATCGAGAAGGCCGAGCGCTTCGAGAATGATCCTAAATACAAGAATTACTCCACCATGATGGTCAAAACCCATCTGTCCCTGTCCCACGATCCCACCCTCAAGGGCGTGCCGAAGAACTGGCGTCTGCCCATCCGCGACATACTCGAGTACGGCGGGGCTGAATTCCTGTGTCCGATGGCCGGCACCATCAGCATGATGCCGGGCACCGGTTCCGACCCCGGATATCGCCGCATCGACGTCGATGTCGAGACCGGCCAGGTTTCCGGCCTGTTCTAAAAGTCCGTAAAATGCTATGCCGCCGAAAAAACGGCGGCATAGCTCAGAAAAATTAACGGCGGACTTCAACGCATGAACAAAGGAGAATGATACAATGTCATTTGTTACGGTAAGCTGCAGCGAGTTTGTCGACGTTCTGGCCTCCAAAGCGGCCGTTCCCGGCGGCGGCGGCGCTTCCGCGCTTGTCGGCGCGGTCGGCACGGCGCTTGGGTCGATGGTCGGCAATCTCACGGTCGGCAAAAAGAAATATGCCGATGTTGAGGCGGATATAATCGCCATCATGGAAAAAGCGGACGCGCTCCAGAAAGAGCTTTTAAGGCTTGTGGACGAGGACGCCGTCGTTTTTGAACCCCTTTCCAAAGCTTACGGCATCCCGAAGGACGATCCCAGCCGCGAAAAGATCATGGAAGATGCGCTTAAAAACGCCTGTACCGTCCCGATGGACATCATGCGCGCCTGCTGCAAGGCGATTGAGCTGCACGAAGAGCTGGCCGAAAAAGGCAGCAAACTCGCTCTTTCCGACGTCGGCGTCGGCGTTGTATTCTGCAAATCCGCGCTTATGGGCGCAAGCCTCAACGTCTTTATCAATACCAAGTCCATGACGGACAAAGACTACGCAGCCAAAATCGAGGCCGAGGCAGACGGGCTTCTCGACAAATACTGCGCACAGGCGGATAAAATCTACGCGTCCGTCATTTCCCGTCTGAGATAGGAGTGACCATATGGCAGAACTTTTAAAAGGCAAAGACGTCGTAGCCGCACTTAACGAAAAACTGACGGCGGACGTCGAAGCACTCAAAGCAAAGGGTGTCTCCCCTACCCTCGCCATTCTTCGCGTCGGCGAGCGGCCGGACGATATCTCTTATGAAAGAGGCGCGACGAAACGCTGCGCCACCGTAGGCGTCGACGTCAAAAACGTCGTGCTTCCCGCCGATGTGACGCAGGACGTCCTGATGAAAAACATCGAAGACCTCAACAACGACAACAGCGTACACGGCGTTTTGATTTTCCGGCCCCTGCCAAAGCATCTGGACGACGAAGCCGTAAGAAAAGCGCTCAAACCCGAAAAAGACATCGACGGCATCACCGACGGCTCCCTTGCAGGCGTTTTCACCGCCAGCGGCGAAGGGTTCGCGCCCTGTACGGCGCAGGCCTGCATGGAGATTCTCGACTTCTACGGCGTTGAGCTCAAGGGCAAACGCGTCACGGTCATCGGACGCAGCCTCGTTGTCGGGAAACCCGTCGCGATCATGCTTATGGGCAAGCACGCGACCGTCACGGTCTGCCATACGCGCACCGTTGACATGCCGTCGGTCGCCAGAAACGCCGAAGTGCTGGTCGTAGCGGCCGGTAAAGCGGAAGCCGTTACGAAGGAATACCTATCGCCCGGTCAGATCGTCGTCGACGTCGGTATCAATATGACGGACGAAGGCAAGCTCTGCGGCGATGTTAAGTTTGACGACGCCGAACCGATCGTGGGCGCAATCACGCCGGTACCCGGCGGCGTAGGGACGGTCACAACATCCGTTTTAGTCGGCCACGTTGTGGAAGCGGCCAAAAAATTATTGTAAGCAAAGGAGCGTTTATGTTATGATTATCATAGCCGAAAAGCTGAACGGCTCGATCCCGTCCTGCGCCAAAGCGATCGCCGCGCGCGACGAAACCTATATCAAGGATTTTGCAAAAAAACAGGCGGATGTTATTGAAGATGTCGAGGACGGCGGCTTCATTGATGTGTGCTCCTCCGTTAAAGAGGGCGAATTTGAGGCTATGCAGTGGATGCTCGACCTCGTTAAAGAGGTCACCGACTGCCCGATCTCCGTTGACAGCCCCGACGTTGATGTCTGCGTCAAAGGTATGCAATACCTGGAAAAAAAATACGGCGATAAAAAAGGTCTGTTTAACTCCGTCTCCGGTGAGGGCAATAAATTCGACGTCGCGTTTCCGATTCTCGCAAAAAACAACTGGGACGTTATGATTTTATTGTGCGACGATACGGGTATTCCCAAGACGGCCGCAAAGCGCATCGAGGTGTTTGACGCCGCGATGGTAAAAGCAAAGGAATACGGCATTATGGAAAGCCGTATCCACATCGACCCGCTGATCGAAATGCTATGCACCTCGGAAGACGGCATCGCAATGGTCGTCGAGGTCATGAACCATATAAAAAGAAACTATCCCGACGTCCATATTTCGGGCGCCGTTTCGAACATTTCGTTTAACCTGCCGGTCCGCAAGATCGTCAATATCGCATTTACAGTTCTGTCTATGAACGCCGGTATGGACAGCGGCGTGCTCGATCCGCTTAATCAGGATCTGATGGGCGCTATTTTCGCCACGGAAGCGCTTTTGGGCATGGACGAGATGTGCATGGAATATATCACCGCTTACCGCGCGGGTATATTCGGCCAGAAGAAATAGTATATCAATCGCAAAGTCGCATTTAAATAATTTTCATTTATTTACAGGAGGTTAATGTAATGTCAAAGATCCAGGAAGTCGCGAATGCCGTCGAACTCGGCAAAGTAAAACTTATCGAAGGTCTCGTTCAGGAATCGCTCGACGCGGGCGACGATCCTAACGCAATTCTTAACGACGGTATGATCGGCGCCATGGGCATCGTAGGCGCCAAATTCCAAGCAAATGAAATTTTTGTTCCCGAAATGCTCGTAGCTGCTAAGACGATGAAAAAAGGCGTCGAAATCCTTAAGCCCCACCTGGCCGGCGACAGTGTCGGCAAGAACGGCGTCTACATCATCGGCACCGTCGCGGGCGACCTGCACGATATCGGCAAGAACCTCGTGGCTCTGATGATCGAAAGCGCCGGTTTCCAGGTCATCGACCTCGGCGTCGATGTCCCGGCCGAGAAGTTTGTCGAAGCGATCAAGGCCAACCCCAACTGCAAGGTCGTCGGTGCTTCCGCCCTTCTGACAACAACGATGGAATCCCTCAAGAACACCGTCCAGACAATGATCGACGCCGGCTGCAAAGACCAGGTCAAAATCATGGTCGGCGGCGCTCCGATCACCCAGGCATTTGCCGACGAGATCGGAGCGGACGCTTACACAGCCGACGCCGGCGCTGCCGCCGTCAAGGCTGTTGAGCTCGTATCGTAATTATTCATTTCTCCTTCACAACCAGGTTATGAGTTGGAAAGCCCGTGCCGGATGGCACGGGCTTTCCTGTATGGGATGTTTTTCGTACAATCGTATTATATTTCTTTTCCCTCCCCGCCCCTTTTATGGGCTTCGATACATCCCCCAAGTATAATGAAGGTGTGATATTCTATATTTCTTCTGATGTAATCATTTTCTCCTGTTCTTCCTGAAACGCAGTATAAAATTTTTCAAAGGCTTCTTTTTGAGCCGGTGTGGCATCGTCGCTTAACTCACATCCGCCCGGGATAAACTTGACAACATCAAATAAACTTGGTGGTACGGGTATAAGCATTTCATCGCAACCTTTCAGCGCCGTGCTCAAAATTATCTATGTAATAAAACTGCTATGTTAATCTCATAAACTAAAGACATTCTATTGACGAAGCCTTTTGGGGTCATAGGCGCGCAACCCCTGTTTTGGGGCGGCGGGCGGGAACAGATTAAGAATAATCATCTTTATTATTCACATAGTTGTTGTACACAAAAAGAATAATATGAAAAATATCTCAACTAAAAAAATGATAAATGAAAAAAGAAAAAATAGTTGCTCATATTCCTGATTTTTAAGATATTTTCGTCTTATTAAATAAAATATCGTAAATAATACTGCCATTATAAAAATAAAAAGAATAAACTCATTTAACAAGTCATCAACCCGATTCCCATTTATTACCGTTAATATATCATCATATCTAAGGTTTGACAACAACTGATATGATGTATATCGGAAAGCCCGTGCCGGATGGCACGGGCTTTTCGTATCTTTTTATTGCTATATCGCTTTTTTGCTTGCGTCGTTGAAGTAGTTGTTGCGGAATCGCTTTGGCGATACGCCGGTCTCCTTTTTGAACACCTTCGTAAAGTAGCTCTGATCTTTGAAGCCGCACTGACTGGAAATTATGGCGAGGCTGATGCAGTCCTCCAGAAGCAGCTTCTTGCTCTTTTCTATCCGGACTTTCGTGATATAGGACGTCAGGCTCATGCCGGTCTCCTGCTTGAATATACTCGACAGGTAGGATTTCGACAGGTAAACCTCCTTTGCCAGCGAATCGAGCGTCAGCTTTTCCGAACAGTTCTTCTTTATATAATTCGTAATCTTGAAGACAACGTCCGAATGCTTGACCTGCGCCAGATCGAACGCCTGAACGATAAAGCGCCGGACGATGTCCGATATCCAGAACGCCAGCTGGTCGACGTCGCTGTAGGATTCGATCTGCAGTATAAAATTTTCCGACAGGCGGAACGTTTCAGTCGGATCCGCGCCCGCTTCGATGGTCGCGCGGGACAATATGACAAGAAGCTCCAAAAGACGCGCTTTTATGGCGCTGATGTCGAAATTGGAGTAAATATAGATGTGCGCAAGCATTTCATTGAGCATCTGGAGCGCCGAAGTCTTCTCGCCGCGCAATACGGCGATACGCAAATCTTTTTCAAAATCCAGAAGCATATCCGCGCTCTGCGAGTCCATGTCTTCGTAATAGTCTTTAGCGACATATATCTCCTTCAGTATCTTTTCCTGGTCGTACAGGAGATTTTGCAGCTTCTGGTGTTCCACGCCCGAAATGTGCGCCGTTACAACGGCCAGAATCTCCGAAATGTGCTGGACGTCCTGCGCTGAAATCTCTTTCAGTTCAGAGACAGCTCCGGACATTTCCGGTACGGCCAAATCTGCCAGCACGTCCTGCGTCTCCCCCATTGTAATCGGGCCAAGGACAAGCCCCCCGGCCAGGTCTCCGGAGCTGCCCGATATGGATGCCGCAATGAACGTAAGGCCAATTGGGCAATAATAAATATACCGCCCGTTCCACCGGTGCGCTTCATGGCATCCGTACAGGTGCGTACGAAGCTCATCTTTTTTTTCATAGAGGCAGTTTTCACAGAAGTTTTTTTTATCGTTTTGATTGAGCAGGCGCGGCGGTGCGTTTTCGGGCACATCGACGATTTTACAATCGATATCCAGCAGCTCCGAAAAATGATTTTGATATTTTTCGCACTTTTCCTGCAAACGCGACGTCATATGCTGCCCTCATTTCTGTGTATACTTATTATCTGAAATAAGAATAATGATTAATCCCGTTTTTGTCAACTTTTTCGTTTATTGTTAAAAAGCAGGCGCCGCCGGCGCCTGCTTAAAACATACCTGTTTATGCATGCGGTTGTCTTAAACCGTTTTTGCTTTTATGTTAACGCAATAATCATACGCGACGTCGGATGCCTCGACAGCGTCATCCGTGTAGATATCGGCGCCGATATGATTGCAAAAACGCTGTGTCACGGGCGCGCCTCCGATCATAATCTTGACATTGTCCCGATAGTCTTTTTCTTTTATAAATTCGACGATATGCCGCATCTCTTCAATCGTCGCCGTTAAAAGCGCGCTGCAGCATATGATATCGGCATTACTGCTGACGGCGGCATCATAGAATTGCTCGGCAGATACGTCCACGCCGAGATCGACGACTTTAAGTCCCCTTGATTCCATCATGATGTGCACGATGTTCTTGCCTATATCATGCATATCGCCTTTTACGGTGCCCATTACGACGACACCTGAAAAATCGGCCTCGTCTTGTATGAGATACGGCCTGAGCACCTGCAGTCCGGCTTTCAGCGCACGGGACGCTATTAAAACCTGCGGCACAAAGACCTCGTCCGTTTTAAATTTTTCTGAAACAGCGCGCATGCTGCTTAAAAGGCCTTGCTCCAATATGATTTTGGGAGGAATGTTCTCCGATAAAGCCTGCCCTACCGCCTCGATGACTTTGGCGGAGCGGCCTTTCTGCATATAATCGCTTATCCGCTCAAGCGTTGTCATTGTATCCTCCAAATTTAATATATTAAATTTTATCACAATAAAACGCTATTTTCAAATATATATTACAATTCCGACAAGTTATATTTTTTCATAAATCATTATTTTTAGCTTTTTTGTTCTAAACTGTCATTTTTTTAGTTTTTATACTCTACTTTACCCATCTTAGTATATTTTTATCTTTCTTCTTGCACAATATTTATTCATATATTTACGGGTTTTGAGCTTTTTTTTGCTTTTGTAAATGTGACAATGGGCAGCTTTCTTGTGTTATTATTAGTGACAGCTGTTATTACAGATAATGGAGGTAACGCATTTGACCGATAAAGCCGCAATACGTGCGATTCGTCGCGGGGATGCCGACGCGCTGACGCGCATCATAGACAAGTACGCAGCCTATGTCGGCACTGTGATTTCCAGCATCATCGGCGGCAGAATGACGCGTGAGGATATCGAAGAAACCGCTTCTGACGTTTTTCTTGCGCTGTGGGAGAACGCTGAGAAGGCAAAACCGGAAAAACTCAGATCCTACCTCGGCGCAATCGCGCGAAACAAGGCGAAAAACAAGCGGCGGGATTACAAGGCGGAGCTGCCACTTGAAAACGACTACATAATCATTGATGACCTTTGCTCTCCCGAGGATACGCTGACGGAGCACGAGGAGCGGCATATGGTTTATCAGGCGGTCCTCGATATGCCGTCCGCTGAGCGCGATGTATTTCTGCGGCATTATTACTTCTGCCAGCCGACCTCAAAGATAGCCGAGGAATTATGCCTCAATGCCTCGACAGTAAGAATGCGCCTTGCCCGCGGCCGAGAAAAATTACGGGTAAAATTAAACAAGGAGGCTAATTCATAATGGAAAAGAAGATCTCAGATATTCTGGACGGTATTATGAACGACATGCGTCCGCGCACGGAAGACGCCGTCTCCGCAGAAAGGATAAAGGAACTGACCATGAAAAAGATCGGTCATGATTATAAACAGACTTTTAGAAAAAGCAGTGTTAAATATCTCATCGCAGCCGTTATTGCAGTCGCGCTTGTCACCCTGTCCGGCGCTGCACTCGCCGTCTCCGGCGTCATAGATTTTGGAGCTTTCTACGATTCGTTTTTTAAGAATTCGGAGGTAACAGGCGCCGTAACGCCTAATGTCTCATCCAAGAGCGGCAGCGTCGGGATCACACTGACAAACGCCTACACGGACGGACTCACGACACACCTTGCGCTTGAGGTAACCGGACTCGTGGACGAGGCGTTTGACTGCATTCAGTTCCGGTCAGATCCAAAGGGGTATTTTGTCTTTACCCAGGACGGCTTTACTGTCTCGGACAGTATCATCAACGTGCCCGCGACGATCTACCTGCCGGGTACTGAAGCGGAAAAGACGGGTCATGTGGCGTTCGTCATAACCGAGATTGTCCTCGACCCATACACACCTGTCGAGCGCACCATACCGGGCAATTGGGACCTCACATTTGATGTTGAGCTGCCCGATTCGGGTTTAACCCACATGACCTATACGGTACCTGCCGTAGATTCGGCTTATATCGACGAAATCACCTTCGATTTACGTCCAGCGACATTTGAAGTGATTTTCACCGCTAAAGGCGGGAATCAGGAACTTGAGACGTTTGTGGCGTATTTTGAATCATATCCCAAACCAATCCTTATGCTTGATGACGGGACGTCCGTCAAAATAAAAGATGCCGGAAATTCTATGATAGACTCCACCATGGGCTCATGGTGGTGCAATACGGAATACTTCGACATCAGCAGGCTTAAATCGATCACCTTCTGTGGTCAGACATATGACGTAGAACACAACTGAATAAAGGCCGTTGCTCTTCTCTGTATATAGAAGTCACTTTTGACACATGGACTCAAAGCATAACTCGGGGGCTGAAGTAATAACTTCAGCCCCTCTAATATTTGAATTCTGAACGGTTCATCCTGCATGATTGTATCCGTTATTTAAAAGTTACTAATCTTTGAAGCATAACTGATTATCTTCAGATTCATCATGATCCTTTGAGATTTAGTTGAGAAAATCTTTGAGTTTTTTGCTGCGGCTTGGATGACGCAGCTTTCGGAGCGCCTTCGCTTCAATCTGGCGGATGCGTTCACGCGTGACGTTGAACTCCCTGCCGACCTCCTCCAGTGTCCGCGTACGCCCGTCCTCGATGCCGAATCGCAGCCTCAGGACTTTTTCTTCCCTCGGCGTAAGCGTCCCCAACACTTCGGACAGCTGCTCCTTTAAAAGCGTGAAGGATGCGGCCTCCGCCGGTTCCGACGCGTCCTCGTCCGGGATGAAATCCCCGAGGTGGCTGTCCTCCTCCTCGCCGATCGGCGTTTCGAGCGATACCGGCTCCTGCGCGATCTTCAGTATCTCACGCACTTTTTCGACCGGCATGCCCATATCGTCTGCAATCTCTTCCGGCGTAGGGTCGTGGCCCAGCTCCTGAAGCAGCTGGCGCGATATACGCATGACCTTATTGATCGTTTCGACCATATGGACCGGTATGCGGATCGTCCTGGCCTGATCGGCTATGGCCCGCGTGATGGCCTGACGGATCCACCATGTGGCATAGGTTGAAAACTTGTAGCCTTTGGAGTAATCGAACTTTTCAACGGCCTTGATAAGACCGAGATTGCCCTCCTGTATGAGATCCAAAAAGAGCATGCCGCGGCCGACATAGCGCTTGGCTATGCTGACAACAAGCCGCAGATTGGCTTCCGCCATCCTCTTTTTGGCTTCCTTGTCGCCGTCGGCCATACGCATAGCCAGCTCGATCTCTTCCTCGGCCGTCAGGAGATTGACTTTCCCGATCTCCTTAAGATACATCCGTACCGGATCGTCCACGCTGAAGTTGTCCACGAGCGTTTCGGGGTCGATAAGTTCGTCCTCGTTGAGCGTCTCGATCTCCTCGAGCTCTTCAATATCCGGCGATATTTCATCGACGGATTGAAATTCGGCGTCATCATCGTCGCTCGTCTCAATATTGAAGTTTTCCAACGTATCATAGAACCGGTCGATCTGTTCCTGCTCAAGATTCATTTCTTCCAGAATGTCAAGCAGGAGCTTCGAGCTGAGTTTGCCTCTTTTTTTCCCTTCCTCGATAAGCGCCGCCAGCTTTTCCTCAGCAGACTGCTCTTTGTTCTTCGCTTCGTTTTCCTCAGCGTTCTGTTTCTTTTTCTTTTCCATTTAGTTTCCTCCACAACCCGTTTGATCTCTGTATTTCAAAAGGAGTGCCATTGGGTCCTCCCTAGCTGATACTTTTAATTTTTCAGCCCGTATTTTTTCTATGTAATCCCGCATCGCGGCTTCACCGTAATTAAGCGACTGCGGCCGCTGCAGAATCCGCGACAGCTGGGACGCTTCCGCCTTGTCCACCTGTGCCAGTATGGAAGACGGCGTTATATCCAGGCCTTCCTCGTGCCGCTTTCGTATGACTTGATAGGCCTTTAATAAAAACGGCGATGTAAATTCGTCCTCCCTGAAGTCCTGCTTGTCCAATATTTCAAACAAACCGTCGTCTGAAATCAAAAGATGCAGGACGCCCTCCTCGGCAGCAGCGGAGTACACATTGTCATATCTTATCGCGCGGTCTTCCGGCTGCAGGTTCAGGGCGGCGTTTCGCTCCGTTCTTTCCCGCCTTTTTTTATCGGCGGCTATTCTTTTCTTAAAAGCCTTTTTGAGTTCGTTTTTTACAGCCTCCGAAGATACGCCGGCTATTTGTGCGACCTTCGCGCCATAGATCTCACGTTCCACGGCGTTCGGGATGCCGGAGAGCATTTCCGTGGCCTCCGCCAGATACCGTATCCGCCCTTCGTCCGTTTCCAGCTCATGCCGGTTTTTAATAGCCGTCAGCCGGTAATCCACATGATGCGCGCTGCGCTCCAAAAGCGTCTGAAACGCGTCGCATCCGAATTTTTTAATAAACTCGTCCGGGTCCTTCGCGCCTTCCATGCGCAGTATACGGACATCCAGCCCCGTCTTTTCGATCATTCCGATTGCGCGCTGTGCGGCTTTAACTCCGGCGTCGTCGGAGTCAAATGCGAGTATGACGTTCTGCGTGTATCGCTGTATCAGCTGTACCTGCGGCTGCGTGAGAGACGTGCCCAGCGAAGCGACCGCCCCGTCAAACCCGGCCTGGTGCAGCGCGACGACGTCGATATTGCCTTCTGTCAGTATGAGCATCCCCGATTTTGATTTCTTGGCGATATTCAGTGCGAAAAGGTTCCTGCTCTTGTCAAAAACCAACGTGTCCGGCGAGTTGAGGTATTTCGGTTCGCCGTCCCCCAGAATACGTCCGGAAAAGCCGACAACGCTGCCCCGGACGTCAATGACCGGAAACATAAGCCGGTTTCGGAATGTGTCGTAAACGCTCCCGCCCTTTTTTTTGCTTTGCTTTACGAGGCCAGCGTCCATAAGGTCTTTTATTGAAAAACCCTTCTGCGACATCGCTTCATAAAGCGCTTCCCAGGAATCCGGCGCCGCGCCGAGCCCGAAACGTTTGATCATTTCTTTTGAAATGCCGCGTTTCACGATATAATTTCTGGCCGCTTCTCCGCGTTCCGACAGCAAAACGGAATAGAAAAATCGCGCCGCTTCCCGGTTGAGCTCGAAAATCCTTGCGCGCCGGCTCTGCGTCTGGCTCGATACCCGATCATCCGGAACGGTCATCCCCGCCCGCTTTGCGAGCACCCCGACCGCATCCGGATAAGAGAGGTTTTCGATCTCCATTATAAAGTTAACGACACCGCCGCCTTTCCCGCAGCCGAAACAGTGGTAGATCTGCTTGTCCGCACTGACGGAAAACGACGGGGTCTTTTCGCTGTGGAACGGACACAGCCCGAACAGGTTGCTGCCGCTTTTCTTTGTCAGATGCACATAACCGGACACGACATCTACAATATCGTTTTTTCGGATCAGTTCATCAAGGAATGTTCCCGGAAATGCCAAAACTGTCCATTCCTTTCTCTTGTGTTCGTTTAACCTCGAGCACCGGCGTTGTTTTATCCCTCAGTCCGAATTCTGCCAACGTGAAAAAGCTGCCCCGCATCTGTCATTTATACCATTTCATCGTCGTTTTTATACATTTCTTAATAGCCGCGCCTTCCTTTTTTGGGGAAACCTCCGCAAGACGATACGAATCGCTCAGCGGACCTGCCATGCCTCCGGCATAAACAGCTCGCTGTATTTGTAAACGGCGTATTTATCCGTCATGCCGGATACGTAGTCCGCCACGGCGCGATGCAGTCCGTCGGCGCCGGCAATACGGGCGTAATCGTCCGGCAGCATGTCCGGATTTTTTACGTAGTAATCAAAGATTCCGCGCATGATCCCGTAGACTTTCCGCTCTTCGCTCTTGGCCCGCATATTCGTGTAAACACTGCCGTACATAAAGCTGTGAAAACCATCAAAAACGAAACTGACGCCCGGACTCATAGTAATACGCCCGCTGTCTTCGCTGGCCTTAATAATATCTTTAATGATCGTGTCTATCCGGATGCTGTGACTGTCTCCAAAGGCACAGCTTATTTCGTCCGGTATATCGGACTGCGCCAATATACCCGCCCGGAGCGCATCGTCCAGATCATGATTGACATAGGCCACCCGATCCGACAGACGCACGACCCGGCCTTCAAGCGTTTCAGGCATTCGCGCGTCCGTGTGGTTAACGATGCCGTTTCTGACCTCATATGTAAGATTCAGGCCTTTTCCGTCTTTTTCTATACGGTCGACAACCCTGAGGCTTTGTTCGTTGTGCCTGAAGCCGCCGTCGTCTTTCAGGATTTCGTTCAGCGCGCGTTCTCCGGCGTGCCCGAACGGTGTGTGCCCGAGGTCATGCCCAAGCGCTATGGCTTCCGCAAGATCCTCGTTGAGCGTCAGCGCGCGCGCAATCGTCCGCGCGATGCGTGACACTTCAAGGGTATGCGTCAGACGCGTTCTGTAATGGTCGCCTTCCGGCTGCAGGAAAACCTGCGTTTTATGCATCAGCCGCCTGAAGGATTTGCTGTGCGTTATGCGGTCTATATCGCGCTGAAAGCAGGTTCGCACTTCACCTGGGGGTTCGGGGATTGCGCGCCCTTTTGAATCCGCAGCGCAGACGGCGTTCGGCGACATGATCTTTCGCTCCAGCGCCTGCCTTGCTTCTCCGGCGTTCGTCATCTGACTGTCTCCTTCATATATAATGCGCTGATCGAACCATGATTAATATATGCTCATTAACCTTATACGACACGATTAAACAAAATCCTTTTTTTCTTTACGCGTATACGCTGTCTGCCGCTGCTGCTGCCCCGGCATAATAAAAAACGCGCCTTAAACGCGTTTTAACCTGCAGACAAAGGTACCCGATTCGCTTTGTCTGCAGCTTCTCCTAAAAGGTTTTGCAACTGTTTATATATAGCTGCGGAAACGCGCCGGTTTCGGGCGCATCTTGATGCCCGACACGATCCCCATCGCCGCAAACACCGTGATGATCGACGAGCCGCCGGAGCTGAAAAACGGCAGCGTCAGTCCGATAACGGGCGTGAGACCCAGGCACATACCGATGTTTTCGAAAGTCTGGAAGATGAGCATGGCCGAAAAGCCCGTGCATACAAGCAGGCCGATTGTATTGTTTGAACGGATACCCACCTGAAAACAGCGGACGATAATGGCCATCAACAGGAAGATGATCGCAAAGGCCCCGATAAAGCCGAGTTCTTCCCCGGCCACCGAGAATATGAAATCCGTATGCTGCTTGGGCACTTTGCCGGCCTGTGTCAAAGTGCCGTTTAAAAGACCCTGTCCGACGAAGTTGCCGGCGGCTATAGCGATCCGGCTTTGATTCGGCTGCCATTTTACGCCGAGCCCTTTCGGGTCGATCGACGGGTCGTAAGGCGCCATGATGCGCTCTTTTTGCAGCGTAGACAATAAATCGCTGTTCCACGCGATCCAAATGGCCGCCGCGACGATGACGCCGGCAAGCAGAAGCCATTTGAAGTCGATGCCGCCCACAAAAAGCATGACGGCTATAATAAACAGATAGATGAGCGCGGAGCCCAGGTCCCTCGACGATACGATGATCAGCACAAACAAAACGGCAAACACCAGGGCGATCTTCAAAAAAGAAGCCGGCGCGTTAAGCATACGCCTTTCTTTAAAATCTGAAATCATTTTTGCTATGATGATAACGAACGGTATCTTAACGACCTCGGCGGGCTGGATGCCGAACGTCCCGAACCGCAGCCACGCCTTATTTCCCGTATCGCCCTCAACGCCCCATATAAAAAGCGTTGAGATAAACAGGATGCTCAGGACGAACAGGATCTTTGACTTGTCGGCGATCGTGTCGATGTCCAGAAGCGAGAAAACGATGTAAAGCCCGATGCCTATAAAAAGAGCGACGATCTGCGTATAGACATGGCTGCTGTTTGACAGGTGCCTTGTCGAGCTGTCGATCAGTATTATGCCGTATACGGTGCTGAACAGACACAACGCCAAAAGGAGCATGTCCGACTGCTTTATGTATTTTAAAACAGAATCCCAACGCTTCTTCACGGATACCTGTACTCCTAACAATTTTCGTTTATACTATCAACTAATATTATCATTGTTTCCATATCGAGTAAACATCAAAATGACTCTTTAACATTTTATTCATAAGTGGTATACTTTAAAAAAACTAAGGAAAGCAATGCGCATGACGATTTTTTCAAACAGCGTTACGGAAACGGAGGAAGCCGGCAGAGAGCTTGCCCAAAAGCTTGGCCGTGGAAGTGTCACGGCGCTTTCCGGCGGACTCGGCGCCGGAAAGACGGCGTTTGTGCGCGGCATGGCCAAAGGACTGGGTCTGACGACCCGCGTCACAAGCCCGACTTTCACTATAGTAAACGAATACGACGGCGCGCTTCCGCTGTTTCATTTTGATATGTACCGCATCGAAAGCGAGGACGAACTTTTTGAGCTCGGCTGGGATGATTACATGGAGAGCGGCGGGATCATCGCGGCCGAGTGGAGCGATAAGATCACGCATTCCCTGCCGGAAAACACGGTTTTCGTCCGCATCGAAAAAACCGGTGAAAACAGCCGCAGTATCAATATCTCTTTTCCGGGAGGCGACCTATGAAAATACTGGCCATCGAATCTTCGGCCAAAGCGGCCTCCGTTGCGTTATGTGACGACAATACGCTTATCGCGCAGTATTTCATGAACGCGGGTCTGACGCACAGCGCGACGCTTTTAAAAATGATCGATGATATGCTGCGGAATCTGGGGCTTGAAGCACGGGATCTGGATCTGATCGCCGCAGCCAACGGGCCGGGCTCGTTTACCGGCATACGCATCGGCGTATCGGCCGCCATCGGGCTTTCTCTGGGCGCGGGGCTGCCGGTCTGCGGCGTATCCACGCTTGAAGCGATGGCGCGCCAGATCGAGGAACCCGCCGTCATATGCCCCGTCATGGACGCCAGGAGAAATCAGGTCTATACGGCAACGTTTTTATACGCGGACGGATGTTATAAAAGACTCACGCCGGACCGGGCCATCCCTGCTTCTGAGCTCGCGGCTGAGGCGCATGATTCCGGCAAGCCCTATATCCTGCTGGGCGACGGTTATAAGCTGGCAGGCGAAGCGTTTTCAGCGGCGCACGCCGGTTTCAGGCTCGCGCCGACATTACTGCGGCTTCAAAGCGCATGGGGCGTAGCCTGCGCTTCTCTTGACGCGCCGAAGCTTTCTCCGTCCGAGCTTAAACCAAATTATCTGCGTGTTTCACAGGCCGAACGCGAACGGCAGGAAAAACGCCGACTTCAGGACACATCCGGCACTGCCGGATAATATATAGCCCCACCGTCAACAAGCCTCATCTATTCGCCGGCGAAATGGATGAGAAAATTTACCGCCGGAGAAACGGATGTTAAATATGGCTCTTCACGTTTTGGATCACCCCCTGCTGCAGCACAAGCTTTCGATCATCAGAGACAAGAATACCGGCGTCAAGGAGTTCCGGGAACTCATCTCCGAGATAGCCGCCCTCATGTGTTACGAGGCCACGCGTGACGTCGCCGTCGAAGTGCATGACATCCAGACGCCCGTAGCCATGGCAAAGGTCAAAAAGATCTCCGGCAAGAAAATGGCGATCGTACCGATCCTGCGCGCGGGCCTCGGCATGGTCGACGGCATGCTTGCGCTCGTTCCGTCCGCGAAGGTCGGTCATATCGGACTGTACAGGGACCCCGACACGCTTGAGCCGGTTGAATACTACTGCAAGCTCCCGAATGATATTTCCGAACGGGAAGTCTATATCGTCGACCCGATGCTCGCCACAGGCGGAAGCGCTACGGCCGCCATACAATTTATAAAAAACTATGGCTGCAGCCATATTAAGCTGATGTGCATCATCTCGGCGCCCGAGGGCATCAAGCGCGTACAGGAAGATCATCCGGACATAGACATCTTCGTAGCCGCCGTCGATGAAAAACTCAACGATCACGGCTATATCGTCCCCGGCCTCGGCGACGCCGGCGACAGGATATTCGGGACAAAATAAGTTGGATCAAATGTATAAACTATAGCGGCCGGCGGTAACCCCGCCGGCCGCTTAATCGTTTTAAATTGTTTCGTGTGGTTTAATCAAGCAGCATGGCCCATTCGTCGTATTTATCGTCGAGCTGCGTCTTAATCTCCGCTTCCTCCGCGTCAATTTCCATGAGTTTCTCGTAGTCTGCGCAGAATGCGTCGCGGCGCTGGCCGAGTTCCCGCAGCTGCTTTTCGAGCGCCGCGATCTCCCTTTCGAGCTTTGACGCCTGTTTTTCCGCTGATTTTGATTTTACAGGTTTCTTTTTCTTTTCCGTGCGCTCCGTTT
Organism: uncultured Sporobacter sp.; assembly: GCA_963663605.2. Lineage (GTDB taxonomy): Bacteria > Bacillota > Clostridia > Oscillospirales > Oscillospiraceae > Sporobacter. The sequence goes on along the minus strand of CAXXVF010000002.1, from coordinate 497,700 downwards.
TCACGCTGCTTTGCGCAGTTATCCGGGCGTTCTTTACTTTGCGGTAGCTCTCATAACTGCCCATGAAATCGGTGATGCGGCCGTTTTCCAGTTCCCAGACGCGCGTGGCGAAACGATTGACAAAATACCGGTCGTGGGAAACAAACAGCAGGGTCTCCTTGTATTCCCCAAGCGCCTCTTCGATCCACTCGCGCGACGCGATGTCCAGATGGTTCGTCGGCTCGTCCAAAACCAGAAAATTGATCTCTTCGCTCATAAGCATGCACAGGCGAAGACGCGACAGTTCTCCGCCGGACAGATCGCCGACCCGTTTGAAGACATCCTCACCGCTGAATTTATACGCGCCCAGGCGGTTGCGGGCCGTCTGCATCGTGCAGCCCGTCTCATAAATAAGCGTATCCGCGAGGCTCCTTTCCGGATGCGCGAAACGAATGATCTGCGGCATATAAGCGGCCTTTACGGACGGCCCCGTTTTTACGCTTCCGGTGTCCGGTCGGGCTTCATCCAGCAAAACATTCAGGAGCGTCGTTTTGCCCGTTCCGTTGTCCCCGATGAGGGCGATCCGTTCGCCGCCGCGCACCGTCAGCTCCACATCCGAAAAAAGCGTTCGGCCTTCAAACGTTTTTGAAACGCCTTTCACAGAAAAGACTTCATCGCCTTTAAAAGTATTCTCATAAAACCGGGCGCGCAGATTTTTCTCCGCGGTCGGGCGCTCCGTTGTTGCAATTCGTTCTATGCGGCTTTGAATGGCAAACGACTTTTTCATGAGGTTTTTGTTACCGGTCCCCCACTGGTACAGCCGGTCGGCCGCCTCCCCAAGGCGCTTAGCCTCCGACTGCTCACGTTCGTATTTCTTCAGCTGCTGTTCATAACGGCGTTTCTTTTCGGCCACATAAAAACTGTAGTTGCCGCTGTAAAAAACCGCTTTTCCGTCAACGATCTCTATCGTACGGTTTACGACGCTGTCCAGAAAGTACCGGTCATGCGAGATGACGACAACAGTGCCTTTAAATTTTTTCAGGTAGTCTTCCAGCCACTCGGTCGCATTGATGTCCAGGTGGTTCGTCGGCTCGTCAAGCAGCAGGATATCCGTATCCTCCAAAATAAGCCGCGCTAGATTAACACGTGTCTTTTCACCGCCAGACAGTGTCGAGAAAAGCTGGTTTCGCTGCTGCTGCGGTATCTCCAGCCCGTTTGCCACCCGGTTGCGCTCAAAATCGAGATCCCAACCGCCGGCGCGCTCAAAAGCGTACGCCAGGGCGTCGTATTCTTTTAACAGCGCCGCCGATGCCCCGCGCGCCATGCGTTCTTCAAGCGCCTGCATGCTTGTCCGGATGTCCGTGACCCGTTTCTGCGCCGATACAAGCACATCCTCCGTCGTAAACTGCTCCGGATAGACCGGAATCTGCGAGATCAGGCCGAGCCGCCTGCCCTTAACAAGCGCGATCTCACCTTCATCCTGCGTGCACTCCCCCGACAGAATCCTAAAAAGCGTCGTCTTCCCCGCCCCGTTTTTTCCAAGCAGGCCGACGCGCTCACCTTCATCGATGCTGAAAGTAAGTCCGTCCAGTATATCTTTGCCCTCTTCAAAGGCTTTTTTAATATTCAGTACCGTAATCTCTGCCATAGATATCCCCGATGTATTAAGCTTTCCGGCGCTTCTTGGAGCGCCTTAATATTTTCAGGTCATTATAGCATAAACATATTGTTAATCTCAACCAACGTGTGCTATAATAAACGCTACGATTAACATAAAATACAGCCTCAAAAAAACGAATGTCTTATCCATTGACGTTCGCGCATAAAAACACACACTGAACTCAGATGTCCGACAGACGGTATAAACCTCCGGACGCGGCTTCGTGTCCGGTGGAATTTAACCGAGGTGATCTCGTGCGATTTGCCATGGACGGCACCGTGAAGACAGAAGAAACCCTGACCTACGATATCGTTATAATCGGGGCGGGGCTTGCAGGCATATACACGGCGCTGAACATCGATGAACAGTATTCCTGCCTTGTGCTTGCAAAGGACAAGGTCGACATTTCCAATTCCTGGTTCGCTCAGGGCGGCATAGCCGCCGCTATTTCAAAAGAGGACGCGCCGATATTCCATCAGGAGGACACGCTCATTGCCGGGGCCGGCCTCTGTGACAAGGATGCCGTAAGCGTGCTGGTCGCCGAAGGCCCGTACGACATCAATCGGCTTGTTTCGCTGCAGGTACCGTTCGACATCAACGAATACGGCGACCTTCAGATCACGCGGGAGGGCGGCCACAGGAAAAACCGCATCGTTCACGCAGGCGGCGACGCCACGGGCCGCGAGACGGTCAAGGCGCTCTCGCACATCGTCTCCCAGCGCAGCAACATCTATTTCAGCGAGAACACCTGCTTTTACGACCTCCTTCAGGACGAAGCGGGCGCTGTTTCCGGTATCATCGTTAAAAAGGATGACAAGTCGTTTATTCTTATAAAGACGTCACGGGTCGTCATCGCGACCGGCGGCATCGGCCAGGTCTATAAGTCGACGACGAATCCATCCGTTGCTACGGGCGACGGTCTGGCCGCCGCTATGCGCGCCGGGGTGAACATTAAAAATATCGAGTTTATACAGTTTCATCCGACAGGGCTATGGAGTCCGAAGCCGGAGGACCGCGAGTTCCTTATATCCGAAGCGGTGCGCGGCGAAGGCGGCCTGCTGAAAAACAGCGCGGGCATCCGGTTCATGGAGGGTACGCACGAGCTCAACGAGCTTGCCCCGCGCGACATCGTCGCCAGAGCCGTCGTCAAGGAACTGCAGCGCAGCGGCGAAGATCATGTTTTTGTCGACATCACGTCCAAATCCGAGGACTTTTTAAAGCACCGCTTCCCCACCATCTATGAGGAATGCCTCAAGCGCGGCATAAATATCGCGCACGACTGGATACCCGTTTGCCCCGTCCAGCATTATCTTATGGGCGGGATCGAGACGGACCTGCTCAGCCGGACAAGCATCGAGGGCCTTTATGCCGCCGGCGAAGCGGCCTATACGGGCGTTCACGGCGCTAACCGCCTGGCGTCGAATTCCATGCTTGAATGTCTCGTTTTCGGACGCCGCGCCGCCGAGGATATAAACCAATCGCTTAAAGCGCGTCCCGCCGGGAGTGAACCCGTTTTAGACGCGCTACCTGTACGCCCTGACTCCGATTTGGATTACAAGGCGCTCCGGAATAATATTAAGGATCTCATGAGCGAATACGGCTACGTTTCCCGCAACAAGGACGGCCTGAATTACGCCATCGGGCAGATCAGCAGCATTTACGAACGGCTTGAAGCCGTTTTTGATAAAAAGGTTGAATATTTGGAAACACTAAATATCGCAACCGTGGCTCTTGCGATCCTGAAGGCTGCAATCAACCGGCCCGACAGCATCGGGTCGCATTACAGGGAGGACGCGTAAATGTCCGGACAGTTCGATGCTTTTGGAGTCAACAAACTGATTGCCGCTTCGCTTAATGAGGATGTCGGAACCGGCGACATCACGACGACAAGCTGCGTGGCTGCCGACGCCGTTTCAAAGGGCCACTTTATCGCCAAGGAATCCGGGGTCTTATGCGGCCTCGAGCTGCTTTCAAAAGTCTTTGCCGCGCTCGACGAGCGCGTACGCGTCACGCCGCGCCTGAAGGACGGCGACAGCGTCGAATCCGGTGACGTGATAGCGGAAATCAAAGGCCCGGCCCGCGCAATCCTGACCGGAGAGCGCACGGCGCTCAATTTCATACGCCACCTTTCCGGCGTCGCGACGCAGACGAACGCGGCCGTCAAAAGCGTCATGGGCACGAACACGCAGATCGTCGACACGCGGAAAACGACGCCCGGCCTGCGCGTGCTCGAGAAGTACGCCGTTCGCTGCGGCGGCGGCAAAAATCACCGGTTCGGCCTGTCCGACGGCATTTTGATCAAGGATAATCACATCGTGGCGGCCGGCGGCATCAAGGAAGCCGTCTCAAAGGCGCGTCAGGACGCGCCGCATACGCTTAAGATAGAAGTCGAAACGGAGACGCTCGCGCAGATAGACGAGGCGCTATCGGCCGGCGCGGACATTATCATGCTCGACAACATGTCCGTCCAGCAGATGACCGACGCCGTCCGGCATATCGGCGGACGCGCCCTGACGGAAGCGTCCGGAAACATGGGCGGCAAGGACTTAAAGGCCGTCGCCGAAACGGGCGTCAGCTTTATCTCCATCGGCGCGCTCACCCACTCCGTAACGGCGCTCGACATCAGCCTGAAGTTTAAATAAACAAATCCATGTTCAAGGGCAGGGTTAATCCCCTGCCCTTTTTGCTTTTATAATTTCCCGGGTCATGTGCGGGGCCCTTTACCGTTACATGATCTGAAAACCATTATACCGTGGCATAGATTTCCGGGGCAAGGGACGCAGCCGCGTCCTTTTAACGGGGCATGGGGCGAAGCCCTATACTTTTATTGGGCGGCGGGCGGGATAAGATCTAATTACCGTAATATCGTTTCAGCACACGCATGGCGCGCAACGTCAGCCATTTGCTCGGCTGGCCTTTTTGCCCCATGGGAACGAGAAGCCGGTCGCTGCCGTATGTGTTTTCCAGTAGCCAGCGGCCTTCGTCGTCCTGCTTGGAGATCACAAGCTCTATGGCTTCGTCCATGCGGCTGTCATGAATGCCGAGGGCTGTAAGTATGTCGAGTATCTCAAGCACATCCGTCTGGTACATCAGCGGGAAACCGAACTGACGCCACCCGGGCTTGGAAATGCGGTTTAAGTTGTGGCTGCGTTTATAAACATGATGTACGAGCATGAACTCAGAAGCTTCCCGTATCGCTTTTTTTATTTCGTCCGTTCTTTCCTCTTTAGGAATTGCGCCGAATGCCTTGAGCGCCTTCACGACGCCCATATGGCAGGTGTGTCGGCCCCAGCACATCTCGTAACGGTCGTATGGCGCCGCCTGCGGCGTATCCTCCGCGCCGTCGTTATAAACCATAAACCGGACAAGCCAATCGATGCCTTTTTGAAGTCTAGGGTCGTCGAGATAACCGAAACGAATGAGGCTCCAGACCATGTTCCCCGTCAGGCATGGGATGACCTCCGTAACGCGGCCGCCGCCCTTTTTTACGGCTTCGTGCATGGAAAAGCCGCCGTCTTCCGTTTCCTGTGATTTCGAAAATAAGTATTCGCACTGGTCTTTTATCTGCCGGTTTGCCTGGGCGCCCAGTTCCGCGAGCACAATCGTCTGCCAGACAAGCCCTTTGTATTTGTATGTATAAAACCGCGGGTAATCCTTAATATAGGACATCTCGTTCATTTGACGGAGAAATTCCGGCACAAGGCCGGTTTGCATGATCTCCTTTCTTGACCCGGTCACCTCCGGGTCGTCTTCGGATCTGTCCAGTATATCCTTCAGCGTAAAATAACGCACGGACGGGTTATCATCTTCCAGCAGCCAGTCGACAGAGTCCTTCTTTAATACGCTTTTCCAGTGGCTCAAAACAATACCTCCCGTTATCGTCCCGTTTCAATGCGATAAAACCGCCGGCAATGCCGGCGGTTTTTTCACTATTACGCTTTGCCGTCGCTGCCAAGGACATTGACGATCTTGTTTTTTACGAGATCGCGTATCATGTCGCGCCCGGGCCCGAGATACTTGCGCGGGTCGAAATCCGAGGGGTTATTGGCAAGATGCTGCCGAACGCCCGCCGTCATGGCCAGGCGCAGGTCCGAGTCTATATTGATCTTGCAGACGGAAAGCTTTGCCGCCTGCCGGAGCATATCCTCCGGGATGCCGACGGCGTCCGGCATCGCGCCGCCGTTGCTGTTTATTGTATCTACCAGCTCGGGTATGACGGAAGACGCACCGTGCAGGACGATCGGGAACCCCGGCAGCCTGCGGCCGACTTCCTCAAGGATGTCAAAACGCAGGCGCGGCTTTTGGCCGGGCTTGAATTTATATGCGCCGTGGCTCGTCCCGATGGCGATGGCGAGCGAATCGACGCCCGTTTTCGTCACAAACGCCTCCACCTCGGACGGCCGCGTAAAGCTGGCGTCCTCGTCCGAGACATTCACGTCGTCTTCGATGCCTGCCAGCTTACCGAGCTCGCCTTCGACGACGACGCCGCGCGCGTGCGCGTACTCGACGACTTCCCGCGTCAGCTTTATGTTGTCCTCAAACGAATGCTTTGAGCCGTCGATCATGACGGAGGTGAATCCGCCGTCGATACAGGATTTGCAGACCTCAAAGTTTTCCCCGTGGTCCAGATGGACGACGATCGGGAGCCCTGTGTCCGCTTCCGCAGCTTCTATAAGCTTCATCAGATAAACATGCTTCGCGTATTTCCGCGCGCCTGCCGAAACCTGAAGAATAAGGGGCGCGCCGACTTCCGCGGCCGCCTCCGTGATCCCTTGTATGATCTCCATATTATTGACATTGAACGCCCCAACGGCGTATCCGCCCGCGTAGGCTTTTTTAAACATCTGTTCTGATGTTACGATCGGCATACCGTGTCTCCTTTCACTTAAACATCATCTGTTCGTTTAATGCTTACATTATTTTACCACATCTCGCCCCGTTTTCAAGGCGTGTATCTGATTTTACGGTTTGATTTTACAGCGTGACTATGGTATTATTTTTGACATATTCAGAGCTTATCGGGAGGACAATTTATGCCAGAAAAACTCATCGGCGCTTGTGTGTTCGCGCAGTCCGGCGGCCCTACTGCCGTTATCAATGCCAGCGCCTACGGCGTTATTAAAACAGCGCTCGAGGCCCCGGAGATCACGAACGTATACGGCGCGGCCCACGGCATAACGGGCGTTTTGAAAGATATGTTTTACGACATGGGCAAAGAGGACGAAAACGAACTGAAGCTTTTGATAAACACGCCGTCGTCCGAGCTCGGCTCCTGCCGCTATAAGATCGCCGATCCGGATAAAAACGATACCGATTTTAGGCGTATCCTTGAAGTTTTCAAAAAACATAATATCCGTTACTTTTTTTATAACGGCGGCAACGATTCCATGGACACCTGCGACAAGATCAGCCGCTTTATGGAGAAATCCGGCTATGAATGCCGCGTGATCGGCGTGCCGAAGACGATCGACAACGATTTAAACGGAACAGATCACTGTCCGGGCTACGGCAGCGCGGCTAAATACATAGCGACCTCAATTGCCGAGGTTTGCAAGGACACGCACGTTTACGACGTCGGTACGATCACCGTTGTGGAGATCATGGGCCGCCATGCCGGATGGCTTACGGGCGCGGCGTCTCTGGCCGCGCTCTCCTGCGCGCCGCCGGACCTGATCTATATGCCCGAAGTCGTTTTTGACGTTGAGCGCTTTGTTGAAGACGTTACGCAGACATACAACGAGAAAGGCAAGTGCCTCGTTGCCGTCTCCGAAGGTATCCATTACGCAGACGGGACGTTCGTATCCGAAGCGAAGCTTTCAACGACCGACGGTTTCGGTCACGTCCAGCTCGGCGGGCTTGCAGCTACCCTGGCAGGCCTTCTAAGGCTTCAGACCGACTCCAAGGTGCGCGGTATCGAACTGAGCCTCCTGCAGCGCTGCGGCGCACACCTGGCCTCACAGACGGACATCGAAGAGGCATATGAAGCCGGCAGGTTTGCCGTTTTGAGCGCTCTGGACGGCGCTACGGGAAAAATGGCGGCATTCGAGCGTGTCGTAAAAAGCGGCAAGTATACCTGCAAAATGATACTGCAGCCGCTTTCCATGGTGGCAAACTTCGAAAAGAAGGTGCCGCGCGAATGGATCAATAAGGAAGGCAACAACGTCCTGCCCGCTTTCATCGATTATGCGCTGCCGCTCATTCAGGGCGAAAACCGGCGTGTCGTTGAAAACGGCCTGCCGCGTTTTGCCCGGCTCAAAAAAGTCCTTGCTGAATAAAACCGAATAAACGGCACAGAAACGTCCATTGGTGCCTTTTAGAACCGCGCTATATTACACTACTTATGGAGGTACATTTATGCATATTACATCCATGGAAAACGCGTACTCTCTCACCGGTAAGACCGCCGTTGTAACGGGCGGCAACAAAGGCATCGGCCTTGGCATCGCCACGGCATTTGCGCATCAGGGCGCGAATATCATCATTATGGCCCGGGACGAAAAGACCGCAAAACAGGTCGTCGAAGACTTCAAAAGCAAGTATAAGGGTAAATTTGCTTTTTATAAGACCGACATCGCCGACTTTAATAACTGCAAGGCGTCTGTTGCCGCCGCCATTAAGGAATTCGGCAGCATCGACGTGCTTGTCAACAACGCCGGTATCGGGACGGTTGGCGACCTGCTTGATATGGACGAGACGCTTTCCGACTGGTTTGAGTGCCAGAATATCGACATAAACGGCGCGGTGCGTATGTGCTATCTCATCTGCAAGCATATGCGGGACACGGGCAAGGGCGGCCGCGTCATAAATATCACTTCCAACGCGGGCACCATCTGCAACCAGGAGCCCAGGATGATCGCCTATGCCGCGTCGAAGGCAGCGCTCAACCACTTCACCAAAGTCCTTGCCTCGGAAGTCAGCCAGTACGGCATCCGCGTCAACGCCATTGCGCCCGGCTTTACGTTCTCAAATTTCACCAAGAACGTGCCGCAGGAATTGTTTGACGCCATGTGCAAAACAATTCCAATCGGCCGCTTCGCCGAAGCGATCGAGATGGGCGCGCTCGCAGCTTATCTGGCAAGCGACGCTTCCGACGCCATGACCGGCAACATCCTGACAATCGACGGCGGGTATTCGCTGACCCATTAGTTTTTGCTCAAACCATCTGCTAAATGATTTATTAAAACAAGGAAAAGCCAATGGTTCTTCCCATCGGCTTTTCCTTAAACAAAAATCTGTTTTTTAAAAGGCTGTTATTTTATGAAAAAACCAATGCTGCATAAAACACCGATACTTGTCGCGTGGATACTGCTGATCCTTGGCATCCTGAGCACGCTGAACCTGATGTACCTGCCGCTCCTTATACGTGAATTCGACGGCATGGACGGCGGCTTCGCGCTGATCGCCGGCGGTATTTTCCTCCTGATTTTTTCCGGCTCGATCTTTTATTACTACGGCCGCTTAAACAAACAATTTCAAAAAATGTTCTGCGGGCAGGCGCTTTTGGCCTTCGTCCTCCCCCGCAGCCTGTATAGCAGCTACAGCAATAAGCAGGCCGAAGAAATAAAGGCCGGCAATACGGCGGTCCTGTTCACTATTTTCGCGTTTTGCCTTCTTTTCGGCGTGATCTTTGCGCTTACGATCGATCCCCTCTTTCTGCTCATTTGCCTTTGCATCGCCGTTTTTTTCACTGCCGTTTATTTTATCGTCACGGCTTACCGCACCAAAAAGGTCAAGCGGTCGCAGGCGCTCGTTCTTTTAAGCGAAGGCGGTATTTATGCATACGGCCAGCATCACAGCTGGAGCGTCCCGGGCGCGAAGCTGTCCGCCGTTACAATCGATACCGGGCCGACGCTCCCCTGCCCGTGTATCCGAATTACATACGCAGCCGTAACGTATCCCGCGCTGCGAACGGAAACAGTCACGGTTCCCGTACCGGCATCGCTTTTGGAGAAGGCGGCGCAGGCGGTCGAAAGCATCCGGAAAGCAAACGGTCAATGAATAAAACAGGTATCCGAAAACGGATACCTGCTTTTTAATTATTGCTTATTTCACGCCCACCATGCCGCGCAGCTGCTGGACCTGCTCTTTTGTACCCATGACGATCATCGTGTCGCCGTCGTCAAGCACTTCATTTGAGTTCGGGTTGAATACGAGATTTGATTCGTCCCTGCTCTTCACGGCCAGTACGATAAGCCCGGTTTTCTCCGGTATCCTGGCCTCGAACAGTTTTTTCCCGACAAGTTCGGAGCGCGGCGGGATAGTGACCTCCTCCAGGTCGAGCGTGACGTCGCCGGCACGCGTTATGACGTCAAGAAAGGATATGACCGACGGGCGGATCATGAGCGCCGCCATGCGCTGCCCGACGATCTCATTGGGCGAGATCGTTTTATTCGCGCCGGCTTTTATGAGTTTATTGTGCGCGCTCTTTTCAACGGCCTTTGACACGATGTATATCCGGTCGTTCATCTGCCGAGCCGTCAGCACGGTAAAGACGTTGTCCGCATCGCCCGCCAAAACACAAACGATGCCCTTTGCTTTCCGGATGCCGGCTTTTTCGAGCGCACCTTCATGCGTTGCGTCCCCGTGTACGGTGAGAAAGCCTTCGTTCACCAGTTCTTCGACACGGCTTTCGTCCTTTTCGATCACAACGAAATCCGCGCCGCATTCCTTAAAGCGTTCGATGACCGCAACGGCCACGTCTCCCGCGCCGCAGACAATGAAATGGTTTTTCAGCTTGTCTATTTTGGATTCCATACGCTTCTTCCTCCACGCGTCTTTCAGTTCGCCTTCAAAGAAAATCGAGAATACACTGGTCAGGCCGTAGCCGACGACCGCCAGCCCCGAAAATATGATACAGATACTGAATATCTTGGCCGGATCGGTCATGGCTGTAACTTCGCCGTAGCCGACCGTCGAAATCGTGATGACAGTCATGTAAAAAGCGTCAACGATCCCGACGCCCAGCAATTGTGAATAGCCTATGACGCCGACCAGGATCACCGTCAGGAACAAAACCAGTATAAGCAGGAATTTGCGTTTGTTCATGAAGCGTACACCTTCTTTATATACCGGACACGGCAAGCGTTTTATGCGCCGTCTTCCGTTTAAGCCTGCTCGGTCAGGGCCCGCAGCGGCGCATGGTCATACACCCTGTCTTTTACGGCAAACGTCGTGAAATCCATATTGAGGTGCTTCTGGAGCAGGATATCGTGCCCGAGGCACAGGCCCATGAGCAGTGTCAGCTCGACGCCGGCTTTGTTGAGCACGTTTGCCTGTCCAATGGGGTTGCAGGAAACGACGCTGTTCGTCTTATCCGGATCGATCCTGCTTTCCGTCACGCCGTCTACCGTACAGGAGACAAAAACAGCCTTTATACCGCGGCGGTCAAAGAATATTTTCAGGCGCTCGGCATACTTCTCAAGCCCGTAGCAATACGCCACGCCGAGCTTATTGTAGCCCCGCAGCGCGGCATATTCCGCGATCTCCTCCAGACGGCTCAGCGTCCCGGCACGTCCGTCATCCACCAGCTTTGACGACGCTTTGACGATTTCCCGGTTTTCGCCGTTTAAGTATCTCTCAAGATATTCGCCGCTTTCGTCGACGCAGGGCCGCCCGCTGCGGCAGCCTTTTTGTTTACATTTCGTACAATCCATATCGTTTCCTCATTTGCCTGAGCCTTTTTTGCCGCGCAGCAACACCGTCAGATCAGGCTGCGCATTCTTTCGATAAATGCCATCGTTCCATCTTCGAGCAGGCGCTTGAGCGCCAAAGGCGCGTCAAAATCCGGCGCATCGGTCAGGATATATTCAATGATCGAATCGGACGGATCTTCCGATATTTTCAGATCCGCAAGCTCTTTGTCCGCAAGCTCTCTTTTATACTCCATTTGTATTTTTTTGTTTTGCGCGGAAAGCCATATTTCAAACCGGCAGTACTCATGTAAAAACACGATGGCCAATTTCAGCTTCTTTTCCTTGAAGTCGGCCGGCGTGAACGAGAAATAGGTCATGTCCATGTTTCCGAAATAAATACTGCTCGACAAGTCACAGCCGGGGTGGTTTTTACCCATGCGCACTTTCAGGTCCTTCATAAACGTCATGATGCCGCGATACGCCGTGACGATTTCGCCTTTATTTACCTGCTCCTTATATTTTCGGATGCAGCCTCCCAAAGAGTCCATACAGCGCCTCCTTTTTTGTTTTACAGGTCATCCGTCATTATTTTACCATTTTTATCTGCGTATGCACAACAAAATAAAAGAACGTCCCGTATTATATACCCTCGGGACGTTCTTTTCCGTGACCTTCTCACCGGAATATTTCTTTGATGCCGGTGCGGGCGCTGCCTGAAGAGCGCTTGACACGGCACGCGTTGTCCTCCACATGCCGATATACACGTTCAGCGCGTATATCCGGCCGTCATTTTTCCGCCTTTCCACCTTTTCGTATAAGCAGTTGCTTGTTTTTGCCGCCGGCTGTCCCGATAATGAACATGCCGGCAGCCACCAGCAGCCCGCCCGCCCACTGCTGCCATCCGGCCTGTTCGCCGAGGAAAACCGCCGACAGGAACATGGAGGTAAACGGCATCATCCCTGAAAATGCCGCCGCCGTCAGCGCCGTGCTGCGCTTGATGCCGGCAAACCAGCACATATATGCCAGCGCCGTCCCCAAAAGGCCGTACCAGAGCAGCGCCAGCCATTCCCGCAAGCCGGCATCCGCCAGCTCCTTAACAGGCGATTCAAAAAGCGCCGGTATCAGACACAGCAAAAATGCCGCGCACGCCACAAGCGTCGTCTGGACAAGCGGGTCGATCTCCTCTCTTGTACCGCCGTGTTTACGGACGGCCGATACGCGCGAGAGGATGCTGAAAATCGATTCACACGCCGCCGCACCAAGCACCAGAAGATTACCGCTCAGATGCGCGGCGGAAAAATGGTCCCCGGCTTCTATGAGGCCTTGAATTAAGAGGACCCCGGCAACGGTGCAGACAATCCCGGCGGATTTTTTGAGCGTGTTCTTTTCTTTCAGAAATGTTATGGCCAGAACAGCCGTTATTGCGGGCGTCGCGCCCGTCAGGATGCCCGCTTCGAACGCGCTTGTATATTCAAGGCCTTTGATCAGAAGCAGGCGGAACAAAAGCATGCCGAACAAGGCCTGCAGAAGAATCATAAGTAATTTTTCGCCCGTCATGTTCCGCATTTCCCCGGCAAGCTTCTTTAGGCTAAGCGGCAGCAAAAACAAAACCGCAAATAAAAAACTGACGGCGGCAATCGTGAAGGGACCCGATATCCCACTCGCAAGCCGCGCCGCTATAACGCTCGTTCCGGCAAGCGTCATAGCAAAAAACAAAAAGACCCGGCCCTTTCGTCTTTCCAGCATCGCCACCCCCGTTCGTCTTGCTTTCCGCCGGATGAATGGTATAATCATAGCGGGCATACTGGTATATGTAAACAACTAGTTTATCGTTATTTATTCCATACCAGTCGGAGGGCGTATGTTTGGGATCGTACTTGACCGGAAAATCGAAATACCGCTGAAACGTCAGATCTATGAGCGCATCAGGGAACTCATCACAAACGGCGAACTCAAAGCCGGGGATATCCTCGTATCCACAAGAGAACTTGCCGACATCCTGAACGTCTCGCGGAGCACCGTCGTTGAAGCGTACGAAATGCTGATTGCCGAAGGCTATGTTCAAAGCCGTCAGGGCGCGCCCACGCGGGTCTCGGACGGTCTTACTATTGAGAAAACGTCCGCTGCCCCGGCCGGTAACAGATCTAAGCCGCATCGGATACTTAAGGCGGATTTCAGTACAGGCCGCCCGGACCTGCGGCTTTTCCCCCAGTATCAGTGGCGTCAGGTTCTGAGCAAAGCATCTCGGGAGCTTCCGACGGAGCTTTACGGCTACACCGGCCCCGAGGGTCTTTTATCCCTGCGTTCGGAAATCGCCGCCTGGCTCAAGAGAAGCCGCGGTTTTTCGGCAAGAGAGGACGATATCTTCATCACCGCGGGTGCTACGCACGCCCTGTATCTGTTGACGGAGCTTCTCTGCTCGGACAAGAGCGCCGTCCTGATGGAAGACCCCTGCCACAGCGGGCTGCTGCATACCTTCGTCGGCAAAAGGCGCCGGATCATTCCCGCACCGGTCGACGCTTCGGGCATGCAGACATGGTCCCTGCCGCAAAGCGGCGAAGCCGGCGCCGTCTATGTGACGCCGTCGCATCAATTCCCCCTCGGCGGCATTCTGCCTGCCGCCCGCCGCGCCGCGCTTGTCAGATACGCCCGGGAGAAAAACATCTATATCATCGAAGACGATTACGACAGTGAATTCCGATATGCGGGCGACCCCGTCGCGCCGCTGGCAGCGATGGGCCCGCAGCGCGTCGTCTATGTCGGCACGTTCAGCAAAGTCTTTTTTCCTGCGCTGCGTATCGGATATGTAATCCTGCCCGCGCCGCTTCACGCGCGCTGGCGGGATCTTCGGACCCATACGGATATCCAGAACCCGCCCTTCTCCCAGGCTGCGCTGGCCGAATTCATACGCTCAGGGAAGCTGGAAAGCCATATACGGAAGATGCGCCGCACCTACGGCCGCCGCCGTGAAGCTTTATTGGACGCACTTAAAGAAAACTTCGGCAGCAACTGGACAGCCTACGGCGATAATGCGGGCCTTCACATAGCGATTGATTTTTCGGGAATGCGCTTTGACGAGGCGTTTCGGCGGTTTTGCTTGAAAAACGGCATATTTGTAACGCCGCTTGAAACGCACTGTATCGAAAAAGGCCGTCATGAAAGCAAGCTGATGCTCGGTTACGGGCATCTTGAACCGGACGAGATCCACGCGGGCATCAAACGCCTGCTGAAGGCTGTAAAAGAATATTAACCGTCGTATAAAACCGAAAAAACCAGGCCTGTGGCCTGGTTTTTTCAGACTGCAGACAAAGGTATCGAAGATTCCTTTGTCTACAAAATGGAGTTCTCGCACTGAGGTGCTCGCAAAGTAATGCTTTTCGGAAATGAATCCCTCAAAGTATTGAAATTATACAATTTTCGCCGTCGAGACCAGACAACTCGCCGTCGACGGCGAAAATTAAATCGCTCGGTGTTTGGACGTTTAAACGGTAGACGACTGTTTGTTTGCAGACTGAAAAAATGGCGATATTCACTCCGAGCTTCTCAGCTTTCGTCGTTATAACCGTACAGCTCGACCAAAACGATCGACATTTGCAGGGCAAAGCAAACCGACGGATCATCAAAATCAACGTTTATAAGCTCTTTTACACGGTTAATATGATACATGATATTATTCCGGTGCGTCATGATAATGTTACCGACTTTTGTCGCGTTTTGCCCCTGACTTAAAAATATATTGAGCAGGTCGATATAATTGCTCTTATGTTTCTGATCATAATCATGAAGTATTTTCAGCATCCTGCAATAGTCGCTGTGGTACCAAAGCTCCGAGTGCCTTCCCGTTTCATCCATCATGCAGTAGATGAATTTCTGCGAGAAAAAGTGGATGCGCTCATAAGACTCGATGTGATCCACGTGGAAAAGCTCGACAGCGCCCCGGTGATCCATATACTCCAGAGCCAGCGTCGCCTGCCGGTAAGCATACGGCGTTTCGTCCAAACCGCCGAAATGCTGGCTGACGCCGCATTGCGCGTCGTATTTATCCAGATATCTCCCCATGTCGGCGCAAATGATCTTTATCTGTCCGTCCACATCGCTGGTTTGGAATGCGTTTATCGCCACAATGCTTTTATTATAGGTGACGAATTTGAAGCGCGGAAACATATCCGAGAATTCGTTCACCATGTTCCCGATGGATATATTGGCCGATTCGTTGGATTTTATCTGAAACAGGCTGTATGGTCCGGTTACGGGCAAGCCGACATACCGGGCGCGTTCTTCAATGATCTGCCTCTTTTTAATTTTCTTCTCGATAAGATCCGTCAGCAGTGTGTCATAGATATGGATAAAAGTGTTTTTACCCTCGCACATGCGTTTAATGTACTTATCCACAACCGCCACAAAAAACGAAAACAGCTCCAAAAGGCACGGGGTGACAGGCATACGGTTGCAGGTCATGACGATATGCGCGAAATATTTGTTCTTAAACTTGAACACTTTGTGTACCACAACGTATTTGGCGACTTCGCAGGTCCTGTCAATAAATATCTCGCTTGCGTTTTCCCAGGTCTTCAGCAGGTTATGCTCCCTGAATTTCCGGATATATTCATCGGTATGATACCCATGGCGGACAAACTCGATGCAGATGGGATCGTCGCAGGGAACATTCCTGGAATACGCGATAAGCATGAGCGACGCGTCGTTTATCGCGATATAGTTGTCCAATACCGGCTGACACATATCGACAATATCCTGGAGCGTTCCGTTGTTGACCAGGACCTCGTTCATTTTCTGGACCCAGTTGAATATCTCGAAAACACGGTTGATTATTTTGCTTAGGAGCTCATTTTGCGTGATATTCTCATTGACGATCACAAGGCCGCTGAGGTTTTCTTCGGATTCCCTTGCATCTCTGATCCTGTCCCGTACACAGATACAGCATATATGTTCCGGCAATGTAAGCGCTTTTGAAAGGAGCCCGACATAGACACATTCTTCTTTTATGTCCTTATTCGTTTCCGGAAGCGGAAGACATTCGTTAAATTTAAACGTTTCATTCCTTTTTACATGGTTTTCAATACTATATGTTTTCAAAATATCAAGAATGATATGAATAGAAAACTGCATGGATATCCCCTCCGTATGATTCCGCAATATTCCGCCCGGATTGCATTATTCCAAACATCATGAAGCCGCTTCGCTTTTTATGTTATCATAAATATTATTATATAATATTTGTGCCATTTGTAAAAGAATTAAATTTTACGTCTTTTTTAAAAATTATTTCCCGCTGTTATTTCTTTATATTTTTTATAATTTATAAATATTTACTGCAATATATAGTCTATTATGTAATGGATTCGTTTTTATTGCAATGATATTATAATACCATCTATGATTATTCGCGCTTATGGCAAGCACACAATAAACTGTACGACTGGTAAAGGAGAAACATTATGATCAGTACCTACAATCAACTTTGTCCCGTGCTTTTCGGACCGGGCGCAGTATCGCAGACAGCGGACAAAGTCAAAGAGTTTGGGGGCACCAAAGCTCTTTGCATCTATGACAAGGGCGTTGAAATGACCGGCATAGCCGGTAGGATCACCTCGCATCTCAAGGATAACGGCATCGGAGTCGTCGTCTTTGACGGCGTCATGCCGGATGCGCCGGATACGGTCGTCAACAAAGCCGGCCAGCTTGCTCAGGATGAAAAAGTGGATGTCGTCATCGGCATCGGCGGCGGCAGTTCGCTGGACACGGCTAAAGCGGTTGCGGTCCTTGTTGAAAATCCTCTTCCCATCACGGATTACCTTGCTTCAAGAGGCAAAGCTTTCAAATCGGCAACGCCTCTGATTCTAATCCCCACGGCTTCCGGAACCGGCTCCGAGGTTACGATCATGAGCGTTATCCATGACGAAACCAATCACATCAAGGAAGCGGTTTTAAGAGCGGCCGATCTGGCCATCGTAGACCCCGAACTGACACTGACGGTCCCGCCGCACATCACGGCCGCAACGGGCATGGACGCCTTATCTCACGCTGTTGAATCCTTAACGACCAACTGCGGCAATCCGAAAGCGGAGGTGCTCGCGCTCGCGGCTACCAAATTGATCGTCGAAAACCTTGAAAAAGCCTATTTGGACGGCAGCGACATAGAGGCCAGGACAAATCTCAGCTTTGCCAGCAACATCGCAGGCATGGCGTTTACCGAGGCAAGCCTGCATATCGGTCACGCCGCGGCGCACGAATTCGGCATCCAGTTCCATATGCAGCACGGCGTCGGCTGCGCGCTGACGCTGCCGGAAGTCGTTACGTTTGCAGCCGATGTTATTCCTGAAAAAACAAAAAAGATCGCCGAAGCCCTTGGCGCCGATGTTCCGGAAGGTATCAGCGGAACGGAAGCCGGCGAGCTTGCGGCCGCCAAGATACGGGAGTTCCTGCGCAAGCTGAATATACCGTCTCTGAAAGCACAGGGCATTTCACGCGAGGACGCCGTCGCGTGCGCCCATGGCGCCATCGTCAAAAACTGGTTTGTCGCCTGTTCGCTCAAGCCGGTCACCGACGAGGTCATGGCCGAGCAAATCGGCAAAATGTACGACAATTATCAGTAATAATATCACAGGATCTCTTTTGAACCTCTCACAAGAAAAAAGCCTTGCAGATTGTGCTCTGCAAGGCTTTTTTCCATTTATTACTTTATCCTCTTCCCGTGATAAAAGAGCAGCTGTTTTCAAGTTCTAGGCATATGTGCAGGCGGACGGCTATCCGTTCTTCTGCCCGAGCTTGGAGAGGAATATGGCCAGGATGATGATCGCGCCCTTGAAGACATACTGGGGGTAAGACGCCAGACCCACCAGGTTCATTATGTTCGTAATGAGCGCCAGAATCAAAACACCCACAACGGTGAACGCGACGGTGCCCTTGCCGCCTTCCAGCGTGACGCCGCCGATGACGCAGGCTGCAACAGTGGTCAGGGCGAAATCACTTTGTATGGCATTGAGCGGCGTACCCAGCGCGGTGCGCCCTGTGATGAAAACGCCCGCCGCGGCAGCCAGGCCCCCGCAGATAACATAGACAATGAATTTGTATTTCGTCACATTGATACCCGCCAGGCGGACGGCCGCCTCGTTGCTGCCAACCGACAATACAAGCCGCCCGAAAGACGTGAAGCGCATGACAAACCAGAAGACAAGAATGATGATCACGACCAGATAAACGGCAATCGGCATATGCAGCACGGGGTCCCTGTAGGCGGCAAACCAGTTGAGTGCCTCTGCCGCCGGGAACTCATCCTTCATCCGAAACTGCGCACCGCCCGATATGATATAGGTTACGCCCTGAGCCACCGACATCATGGCGAGCGTAATGATAAACGCCGCCATGCGCAGCTTCCCTATCAGCAAACCGTTCAGCGCGCCGAAGGCACATCCCATAAGGATCGTAAGGGCGATGGCAACAAACAGCATACCGACGCTGGAAAGCCCCCACTGGGTTATCAGCATGGCAACAAAGACATTGGCACAACCCGCGACGGCTGCGACCGACAGGTCTATACCGGCCGTCATGATTGTCAGCATGACGCCCAGGGCTATAATCAGATACGGAACCTGCTGCAGCAGAACTGTCGTAATGTTCCGCCATGTCAAAAAGACCGGGGATATGATGGACGAAACAATGATCAGCAGGAGCAGTATGAGGGGCGCGTTGTACTTGATGAGGATGTCCCTGACCGATATCTTCTTCGCCGTGACGGACGTCATTTTTTCTTCTGTTGTTGTATTCATATCAGTTAACTCCCATCGAATAATTGATCAGGTTCTGCTCGGTAAGTTCGTCCTTATTAAGCTCACCCGCAACGCTGCCGCTTTTTATAACGACCGCCCTGTCGCACATGCCAATGATCTCCATCATCTCCGAGGAGATCATAATGACGGCGTAATTTTGTCCCACAAGGTCATTTATGATCTTATAGATTTCAATCTTCGCGCCGACGTCCACGCCGCGCGTCGGTTCGTCGAGTATAAGCACTCTGGAATCCGACGCCAGGAGCTTGGCAATGGCAACTTTCTGCTGGTTTCCGCCCGACAGGCTGTTGACATTGTCGTCGATGGAAGCAGCCTTAATGGACAGCTTCGCGACGATTTCGTCTACATATTCCGTCTCCTTTTTCTTGTTGATGACATTGAAGGGCCCTTTAAAAGATTTCAGCCGCGTCAGCGTGATATTTGTCCTGATCGGCATTTTTAGGAGTACGCCGTGGGACTTCCTGTCCTCGGGCAACATGCCGATGCCCTGCTTCACGGCGCTCATCGGCGATTTGATTTTAATCTGTCTGCCGCCCAAAAAAATGCGGCCGCTGTCCATATGATCGGCGCCGAAAACGGCCCGCAGCGTCTCTGTCCGTCCGGCGCCGACAAGCCCGGCAATGCCGAGCACTTCGCCCTCGCGCACCTCGAAAGAAACGTTTTTAACGGCTTTGCCGGCACTTACATTCTCAACCCTGAACACCGGCTTGCCGATATTAGATTCCCGCGTCGGGAAATAACTCTCCAGCGTCCTGCCGATCATCAGGCTGACCAGCTTCTTTTCGTCCATCTCCACCGTCTCATAGGTCCCGACATAGACGCCGTCCTTCATGACGGTGATCCGGTCGCACAGTCTGAATATCTCCTCAAGCCGGTGCGATATGTAGATGATGGCCACGCCCTTGGCTCGGAGATCCCTTAACAGCTTGAACAGCTGCTCGACCTCGCTGGACGCCAGCACCGATGTCGGCTCGTCCAGTATCAGTACGGACGACTCACGGGCCAGCGCTTTGCAAATCTCCACCACCTGCTGGTGCGCGACGCTTAGCTCAGATACGATCTTGTTCGCGGGAATATTGCCGAAGCCCAGGCTCTCCAGGACGTTCCTCGCCTTTTCCCTCAGCTTCTTCCAGTTGATGAGCTTGCCTTTTTCGGCAAGCTTATCAATAAATATATTCTCGGCTACCGTTAGGGAGTTGATGAGCGCAAACTCCTGATATATGACCGAGATTCCTTGTTCAATCCCTTCTTTCGGGCTATTGATGCTGACCTTTTGACCGTTTATATAAATGTCGCCGCTGTCTCTTATATAAGCGCCGGACAGGATCTTCATGAGCGTTGATTTGCCCGCGCCGTTTTCTCCGACCAGAGCGTGTATCTCCCCGGCTTTGACGCGCAGGCTGACATTCTGGCACGCCTTGACGCCCCCGAACGCCTTGCAGATGTTTTGCATGTCAACGTGATGCTGTACTCCAGACATCGCTTATCTCCCCTTATTGTAAGTGCGCCGACAAGTCCTGTGGGCTTAAAAAGCCCTCAGGACTTGCCGTACTGTTAAACTATCTGTCTGTTATGCGCCGATCGGTACGATTTCAATATCCTCAAGAACCGTGAATTCTCCTCTGACCTTGCCAAGCCATTCGTCCGCGTTATCCTGCGTTACAAGGACATTGGGGAAGAACGAGGCGTGCGGCAGATTCGTCGCGTCAAAGCCTTCGGTGAATATTTTATACACCAGGTTTGCGCAGGTGCCGACATATGTATAGGGGCTGCACAGGTTGATGCAGAGGTATTTGCCTTCCTTGATCAGCTCCAGGGCGTCCTCCAGACCGTCGCCGATGCTGGCGATCTTGATGTCCTTGCCGACCTCATAGCCGGCGTTCTCCATCGCCTTGATGGCGCCGAAGCCCTGAGAGTCGTTTGCCGCCCAAACAAACTCAAGGTCGGGGTGACCGGTGAGGATATCCTCCATCGCCGTCAGGCCGCCGTCTTCGGACCAGAAACCGTCAATGGACTGCACGACCTTCCAGCCACGGGCCGAATCGTCGAAGCTTGCGTTCGAAGCAATCTCCTGCATGAGGTTGTATCCGTAGAGCATGGCGTCCTCCTTCGTGGCGAAGGGTTCGCCCAGACCCTGAAGGGCGCGCTCATAAACGAAGCCGCCGAGGAAGCCGTTGAGCGCGGACTCACCGATGGGGTGGCCCATCATGCCGGGTATCGTTGCCGATATCAGGTCCGTATCATCCTTGAAATAGTCCGCGACATACCGGCCGCACAGCCAGCCCTGCTCGTAATACGGGCAGGCACTCGTCGTAATAACGGACGAATCAGGCGGGAACACGAGGCCGTACCCGATAACGGGGACGCCCGCGTCAACAGCCGCCTCGATGGCGCCCAGCTCAGCCTCTACGCTGTAGTCGCAGTCGATGATGACGTCGACGCCCATAGTGACCAGGCTCTCGATACCGGCTACCTGCGCGTTGATGTCGCCGTTGGAGCTAATCGACTGGAACTTATAACCCCAGCTCTCGCACTGTTCCTTGAGGAACTGCTCCGAGGCGGCGAAAAACGGGGTGCTGTTGTTCCATGTGATATAGCCGACCGTTACATCATCTTTTACATTATTCGCCTGGATCGCCTTATCAATCGCGGCGCGGGAGGCCGTTTCGACCGTATCGACGCCCTGCCACGGGACCATGTTTTCTTCCATTAAGCTGTATACTTCGTGATTCGGATCGCTGGGCGGTTCGGCCGGCGCTTCAGCCGCCGCTTCGGTTTCGGCCGCCGCTTCAGTTTCAGCCTCCGCTTCGGTTTCGGCCGGCGCTTCAGCCGCTGTTGACGTCTCCGGCGCGGACGATGCCGGCGCCGATGATTCTTCCGTTGTCGTTTTCTCAGCGCAGCCAATTAGCAGCGAAGCCGCCATTACGACAATAAGTGCCAATACAATGATCTTCTTAAATTTTTTCATATATCTTCCTCCTAAATATTTTTTCGAATCGCTGATACCGCCTGCTTTTTTTGATAAACACCTCCCTATAGGTTGCCTGAAATACTGTGTTTTGTCATCAAAAAAAGAAATCGACCACAACTTCTAATTTACCGATTTAAGCCAGTGCGACGGAAGCAATGCGCATTTCAGTAGAGTGAAGCGAGGTCAACAACCCTTTTTCTGTTACACAACAGAAAAAACTATATGTAATCATTTATGGCATATATACCATATTATAATTGTTTTGTATTTATATTACTTTCAATGTAACGTTGTTGCATTTCTGATATTGTACTATAAGGCAACGTCAGAATCAACTATTATTGTGTAAATTGTATAATTTATATATAATAACAAATAGTGGTGCGCACAAAAAAACAGAACAGCATATGCTGTTCTGTTTTTTTGTGCGCCCTGACAACGTCTTATAGTAATATCCGATCTTATTTGAAGTATTCTACGCTCGGTCCGCCGGTGAAATGAAGTATCGGCCGTTTCATATCTTCTATCACAAACGGGCTGTGCTTCAAGCCGGCCGGTATGTAAATCAGCGCGCTTTTTTTAATAACGAGCCATTCGTCTTCGATCTTGAAATTCACCGTTGCGCCGAGGTCGGACGGATCATCTGGATTGCTCCCGACAAAACCGATAAACTCGTCAAAATCGTGAACATGCGTCGGAGGCTTCGGCTCCCGCGGCTTAACAAACCACATGATCTCAAAATACGGCGCGCCTTCCATAACGCCCTTATCCATGAACACAATCTTTTTCATTATTGAAGGGTCCGTTTCCTTCCCCGGTATCGGCGGCCTTGGCTCATAAACGACGAGGTGGTCATATTTACCCATGCGTTTCCCCCTTTCTGCGGAACCTGACATGTGCAGGTACCCATTTAGTTGACTTAATATTTCCTGCTTTTACGCACGGCAGAATCCTGTTTTTACATACGGCCTATGTTCATCGCGATTTGATAGGCCCGGCCTGTCGCGCCGGTTATGCTGCCGGGGCTGACGCAGTCGCCGATCATATAAAATTCCGGCGCGCACAGCTGAAGCGCCAGCGCCTCTTCCTGAAGGGGAATCTGCCCCACGGCATAGATCACTGTATCCGCCTCGTAAAGCTTCTCCCCATCCGGCGTCCTGCATAAAACGCCTTTTTCCGTTATTTCACACGCGGTCGTATTGAAATCCACGGCGATCTGCCTGTTTTTCAGTTGTACCATGAGCGCGTTGGAATGAAGCATGTTGCCGCCGTCATTGACCTGAGCTGTCATTTCGATAACATCCGCTTTTTTTCCCAGCAGGCTTAAGTACATAGCCAGCTCCAGGCCGACCAGTCCGGCGCCGATTATGACGGATTTGTTGCCTGCCTTCTCCGGAGCCTTATAGATTTCCTCCGCCCCAAATACATTTTTTCCGTTTATGCCCGGTATGTTTGGAACAATCGGACGCGCACCTGTTGCCGCCAGGATAACATCGGCACCCACGGATTTTGCGTACGCTTCCGTCACTTCCGTATTCAGCCGGAGGTCTATCCCCGCTTTTTCAACGGCGTGTGCCTGTGCCGTCAGATACATATCGAGCTTCTTTTTAAACGGCACATTTTTTTCACATAGAATCGCGCCTCCGAGAACGCCGCTTTTCTCGCATAATATGACGTCATGTCCCTGCTCGGCACATGTCAGCGCCGCCTGCATCCCGCCGGTACCGCCGCCGACCACGAGCACCTTTTTTGTTTTGGTCTGACGCATCTGAAATACTTCTTCCTGCTCGTATCCGCTCAAGGGATTGACCGGGCAATACTTCATGCCGTGTCTGATTTGATTCGAGAAGCAGTTCAGACACCGCATGCACCAGCGGATCTCATCATCCCTCCCCGTCCGTATCTTATTCGGCAGGTCGGGGTCCGCAATCAGGCTGCGGGCCATTTCGACAACGTCGGCCTGGCCGGAGGCAATGATCTCCTCCATCATCTCCGGTTCGCCCAGCGCGCCGATGGCGGCAACGGGCGTCTTAACGTGTTTTTTGATCTCTGCAGCATATTTTACGTTGCACCCGTCCCCAAGAAACATACTCGGGTGGGTAATGGGGAATGATTCCTGAACTTCGTGGTTGCCTACAGAGACATGGATCAGATCCACGTAGCCGTCCAGCTGCTTCGCGATTGCAATGCCTTCATCTATATCATATCCGCCATCATAACACTCGCTGCCGCTGATCCGGATCTCTATGGGCATGGCCGGCCCGATCTTTTTTCGTATGGCCTTGCATATCTCCACCGTCAGCCTTGCGCGGTTTTCAATCGAAGGCCCGCCCCATTTGTCTTTCCTGGTATTGATATACGGTGACAGAAACTGATGCAGAAACCAGCCGTGTCCCGCATGTATCAGAATCATACCGAAACCGCAATCCTTGGCCGCCTGCGCCGCCGCTACGTATTTGTCGATGGTGTGCTCTATTATCTCCTCGTTCATTTGACGAATGATCCTGCCATCCATCTCAAACTCGGTCGGCCCGTAGGCAATCCCACGCGGCGTCGATCCGTTTACGGCAAGATCCCTGTTGGCGTAGATACCGGCGTGCTGAAGCTCAGCCGTCGGCACGGCTCCGTATCGCGATATGGCGTTTGCGACCTTGCCGAGCGGATTCCACGATTGCGTATTGTCGATACAGATATGATGCGGAGCGCCCCGTCCCAGCTCGGTATCGACAACGAGTTCACCTGTGGAAACAGACGCGGCGCCGCCCATTGCCTTCCTGCTGTAATAATAAGCAGCTTCACGCGGCAGGACGCTGTCGTAAGTCATATTCCGGTATCCCGTGGGCGCCGCGAACATTCTGTTCCTGAACAGGACACCGCGCAGTTTGATCGGTTGGCATAAATGTGGATATTTCAATCCGCTCATCTTCTTCCTCCATATCAAAGTAATGCTGATCCGGCGTTTTGCCGCGCACGTTTAGATAAACACAGCGCGCCTGCAATGCCGCTTGACTATATGTGGTTTTGTATTTGCGCGCCGAGCGCAACATCAAACACAATTTCTAAACCCTGTTTTTCCGGCAGTTTTCGACGCAGGCTATTTTACATCAGCAAGTTCGGAATAAATGTCGCGATGCCAGGGATCAGTGCAAGCAGAACCGCCATTCCCAGATAGGCCAGAACAAATGGAACGGATCCTTTGAATACTTTTTGAAGCTGCACATCACACGTTCCCGACACGATGTAACAGGAGACGCCGACAGGCGGCGTAACGCTTCCCATACCGACGATAACGACGAGATACAGGCCAAACCAAATCGCGTCATATCCGATCGCTTCAACCACCGGCAGGAAAATCGGCGTTGTTATCAATATAAGCGGCACACCGTCAATGAAGCAGCCCAATATCAGATATATCAGCGAAAGAATGACAATTACCACGACAGACGGGACCTGCAGACTGTCGACAAGCGTACCCAGCGCATTCGGAATACGGGACAGCGTAAAGAATTTACCGAAGCAATGGGCGCCGGCCATCATCGCGTAAATCATACCGGCCACGACCATCGTATTAACGAAGGATTTTTTAAGCACGCTCGGTTTCAGCCGCTTAAAAGCGGCCGCGACGATCAGCATGCCGGCAAATCCGACGGCGCCGGCTTCCGTTGGCGTGAACCAACCCAGAAACATACCGCCCATCGCAAGTCCGAAAACCAGTATGATTTCTATAAATCCGCCCTTGCGGATCGCTATAAATTTCTCCTTCAGTTCCGCTTTCGCTTCCTTATTTGGCGCGATGTCCGGGTCAATAATACACCATATCCGAATAGTGATTACAAACAGCACCATAAGCACGGCGCCGGTAAGGATCCCGCCCAGAAGAAGCTTTCCTATGGACGCCTCTGCGGCAATCCCGTATGTAATCAGATGAAGGCTTGGCGGTATCAGGCTGGCCAGACAGGCGCCGGACGCGATACAGCCCGTTGACAGACGGTCGCTGTATTTAAACCGTTTCATCTGGGGATACGCGATGCGTGACATCATCGCTCCCGTCGCCGCCGTCGAGCCGCATATGGCTCCGAAAATTCCGCTGACGACCTGACACGCGCTGGCGAGTCCGCCTTTCCTGTGCCCGATCAATTTCTGGAAACAATCAAAAAGATCCTTTCCGACACCCGATTCCGTCGCCAATTCCCCCATCAGGATGAACATCGGGGCAACGCAGGTTATGTAATTAGTAAAGCTCCCGAAAACGCTGTCGCTGAGCAGCGTGATCGCTGACATCGGTGTCCTGAGCAGAAACATGCTGCCCACGACGCCGCAGACCATCATGGATATCGTCACAGGAACTCCGTGGAAAATAAGAATCATAAATACGACCAGTATAATGATCCCTATCAATATGCTGATGGACATAGAGTTTGCTCCTTTCAATTTCTGAAAGTAAGTTTTACGGCAATACAGCTGCGCTGCCTTTACAGGATCTTATCCGCTTCTTCTCCTCCGGGGATCTCCGGCGTTTTCTTCCCAACAGCCAAAAGCACCACGATAAACTGATACAGGAAAATCAAAGCGCTTGTTACAAAGCAGATTGCC
The DNA here is from genome assembly GCA_963663605.2 of uncultured Sporobacter sp. GTDB lineage: Bacteria > Bacillota > Clostridia > Oscillospirales > Oscillospiraceae > Sporobacter. The sequence continues at coordinate 471,057 of CAXXVF010000002.1, read as the reverse complement.
ATAATCGCATATATATATTCAAATGGCAGCCGGAAGGTATCCGTCAGTTTTCCCGCTTGCGCAGCTTCAGAAATCTTGGTTATATAAATCACGCCAAGGATACCGAACACCACAGTGCCAAGGAGCTTGCCAAATGCAATAAGTATGGCCCTGATCCGTTTCGGATATTTGTCAATCAAAAACGTAACGCTGATATGCCGTTCCTCCAGCCCTGAACGGCACATGACGATACCCGCGCAGAACATGACGCCATACTGCACGACTTCAACAGTGCCTTTTATGGGCGAATTAAACACGGTCCGTCCGATGATGTTCGAAAGCACGAGCACAACAATAATCGCAAAAATAACGGCGCTTATATACGAAAATACCTTTGTGATTTTTTCTATCAGGCGATTCATCTTAATACACCTCTTTTTACGCTGCTTGTGAAAAAGCGGCACGGTCGCGCCCGTGCCGCTTATCAGGGCAGTTTTTTACAAGGATATAGGTATCGTTCAGCTTAAGATATACCTAAGCTTTCCGGACAGTCTGCTCAGTCTGCAGTATGCTCAAGAAGCCATGCAAGCGCGCCGCTGCCATCAAGACCGGCGTCGTTGAGTTCCTGCGCTTTTGCCTCGAGCGTCGGAAGCGCGGCATCGATGAATCCCTGCTTGTCTTCAAGTTCAACAAACTGGAAATCAGGATTGCTGTCGAAGATATTGTTCATCGTTTCTTCTTCGGTTGTGAAAACATAATCGATCGCTACGTCTATCATCTCGCTGCAAACCTCGTCGATCACAGCCTGAAGATCTGCGGGCATTGAGTCGTATAGCTCTCTGCTCATAGCAATGATTTGGTCGCCGTTGGCCATCGTCAGCGGCGTGAAGTAATTGGTGACTTCCTGCAGACCAAAGGCATAAGTGCCTCCCACCGTCGTATGCGCGCCTTCGATGACGGAAAGTTTGAGGGATTCATACAGGTCGCCCATGGGGATAAATGTCGCGCTCGCGCCCATGGCTTCATACCAAGGCATCAGCTGGCTGGACGCGCGGACGGACAGGCCGTCAATGTCTGATACCTTCGTTACCGGTTTGTCCGCTGTCAGAAGACCGAACGAACCACTGCTGAACCGGCAGATGGTCACGAAATCTTCCATGCCCGTTTCCGGATATGCTTTCATGTATTCCTGCAGCGTATAGGTCATTTCCCTCACGTCTCCGAGATTGATTCCAGGCGTTCCGTAAAGCTCCGTATACGGGAATTCACCGGGGTACATAACAGGGATATCGACACCCATGTCCACCGTGCCGTCCCGGATTCCGCCGAGACATTCGCCCTGCTTGGCCAGAGAACTGCTGTAATAGATCTCAAGCGTTAAGCGTCCGTTGGATTTCTCCTCAAGTTTCTGCTGGAGAATCTGGACTACGAGTTTGTCATAGGTGCTGTCTGCAGGGTCATTTGCGGAGAATTTAAGTACATAGGACTCTCCTGAATCCACCTGTGCATCTTCCGTTCCGCCTGCATCTTCCGTACCGCCCGCATCATCAGCTGCGCCGCTATTGGATTCCGTGCCTGCTGTTGAATCGTCAGTTGTATCAGCAGCCGATTGTGTCCCACCACATGCGCACAGCGACAGCGCTAAAACCAAAACAACCGCCAGATACAGGGTGCTCTTCCATTTTTTCAACTTATTTACCTCCATTCTGAATAATATTTCAGGTTTAATAACGCTCTTTTATAGACATATCATACAATGGTCAAGAATATTATACAAATCAAGATTTTTTGATTGTTTTCCAATCCGGAATGTTAATTTAAACGTTGCATATATACCGAACGCAAAAAAGCCACCGGGAATCCGGTTCCCGATGACTTGTATTTTGCAAAGCCCGCAAGCGCCGTCTTCTGCGCGCCGTTTGCCCTTAGATCCTTCCTAGAAATCGCGCCGCGTTATACGCTTCCGTGGTTGTCTGCAATATGTTTCTCGGTGACCGGCAATCGCCGATCCGGTGAAATTCCGGCGCGCAATACCTCAGCGCGTCGGCTTCTTCCCACAGCGGCTTCTGACCTGCCGCGATAACGACCGTATCGGCTCCGTAAAACTTCTCCTTCGCTTCATTGCGGCCTTTAACGCCCTTTTCTGTAATTTCTGCCGCCGACGTACCCAGCGCCAGTGCAATACCCAATTTATCGATTTCGATCCTCAACGCGTTGAAATGCACCATATTGCCGCCGTCATTGAGTCCCGGCAGCATTTCCAGAATCGTCACGTCCCGGCCCATGCCAGCTAAAAACACAGCGAGTTCCGTCCCGACAAGGCCGCCGCCCAATATCACAACGCGTTTCCCTGCCAAATCCGGATTCAGGTAAACGTCCCGGGAGAGGTGCACGTTTTCACCATCTATTCCGGTAATATTCGGCTTGACGGGCCTTGCGCCGAGCGCCGCTATGATGACGTCCGGGCCGGCCTGCCGCGCCATATCCTCCGTAACGACGGTATCAAGATGCACGTCAACGCCCGCATCGCAAACGCGTCCGGCCTGCCTTTTAAGATACGCGTGCAGCCGCGCTTTGAACGGTACGTTCTTTTCACAATTCAGGATACCGCCCAGTTCCCCGCTTTTTTCACACAGCATGACCGCATGGCCCCGCACGGCCGCCGTCAGGGCCGCCTGCATCCCGGCGACGCCGCCGCCGGCGACAAGGACGCTTTTCTTTTTATTCAGCGGTATGTAGTTTAAGCTTTCAAGCTCGTGCCCGTTTTCCGGATTGATCGCACAGGCGCGCCGGCGCGTGCGGGTGCTGTTCGCCAGGCAGGCATTGCAGCGCATACACGTGTCTATATCGTTATCCATACCCATCCGCGCCTTTATTGGCAGATCGGGATCGGCCAGCAGGCCTCTGCCAATCTGCACGATGTCCGCCTGGCCGGAGGCTATGATCTCCTCCATCTGCTCAGGCTCCGCAAGCGCGCCAACGGTCGCCACGGGTGTCTTAACGTGTTTTTTGATTTCGGCCGCGTACTTGACGTTGCATCCGTCGGATGAAAACATGCTCGGAAACGTGATCGTACTGGCATAGACGGATTCGTGATGCCCTGCGGATACGTGTATCAAATCCACATGGCCGTCGAGCGCCTTTGCTATTTTCACGCCCTCGTTTATGTCATAGCCGGTGTCCGTGCATTCCGCGCCGCTTATGCGTATCTCAATGGGGAATCCCGGACCGACCCGCCGCCTGACGCTTTCAACGACCGCAAGCGGCAGCCGCATACGGTTTTCAAAGCTTCCGCCCCATCTGTCTTTTCTTGCATTGAGATGCGGCGATAAAAACTGAGCAAGGCACCAGCCGTGCGCTGCGTGTATCATGACCATGCCATAGCCGCACTGTTTGGCAAAGGCCGCGCTTTTGCCGAACGCTTCCACGAGGTTTAATATCTGTTCTTCCGTCATCGCGTGGATATGCCGGAAGCCGTCTTCTGAAGAAACCGTTTCATGCCCGTCGTTATTGATCGCGTGCTCGTCCGGTATAAGCATATCCACCGGACCCAAAAGCGGCCTTCTCTGCTCATAAACAAGATGCGAGAACATCCCGCCGTGCTGGAGCTCGACCGACGCGACCGCTCCGTGCCTTGAGATCGCTTTTGCCATGGACGACATGTGCGGCAGTGAGAGCGGATTATCAAGGCACACCTGATACGCTGTGATCTGCCCCGTTTTCGTATCGACGATACAGTCCCCGATGGTGACGGCCGCCGCGCCGCCCAGCGCCTTGCGCTCATACCAGGCAACGGCCGAAGGCGTCGGAAAGCCGCTTTCGCTGAGATCGAGGCAGCCGGTAGGCGCCGCGAATATGCGGTTTTTAAAAAGCGTATTTCCGAGCCGGATCGGTGTATACAAATGCGGATACTTGAAGTCGCCCATGTTCATTCCTCCGAATTTCTGTATATTTCAGCCGTTTTTACATCTTTCGACCTGAATATATTTTACCGAATACCAGCAGCATTTAAAATTTCGATTTTAAAGATGCGTTTTCATTTTGGAATTTTATTGTTCCGCGATGAAAATATCTCCGGGTGCTTGCGGGTTTTTCTTCTTTGGCAGGAGGCTTAAGCCCCGGCTTTTGACTTTTCGATAGTGTCTCTGATGCTTTTTTTCAGATTTAAAAGCATCTTTTTCCGGTTGCTTTTAAGGCAGAGGAAGTAAATGTTCGTATAGGCGTTCCAGTCCGAAACCCGTATAAACTTAATGCCTTCATAATGGGCCGGTATATTCGTCGTCGTTACCGCGATGGGCAGCTTCGTGGCAAGCTTCAGGACCGTTGCGTCGTGTGCACCGAAATAGGCGGTGTTGAGCTGAAATCCGTTCTGCCTGGCTAGCCGCCTGAAGGATTCGATCGCTTTCGCGTCGTTTTCATCCCCGGACATGGGAAACGCAAAGGCAAAACTGAAATCCTTGAAGTCGGCAAAATTAGCTTCTTTTGTGACGCCGGGCAGATATTGCTTGCCGACTCCGAAATATATCTCTCTTTCACATGTCAAAAATATGATTTCAACATCCTGATATTCTTCGATATCCTGAAAGAAGTGTTCAATATTCACGCTTTCATGAACGGAAATAAACATCGCGTCCAATTTGCCAGCCTGAAGGAGCTTCATCAGGTCCTTTGAATTCATTTTCACCTGTTCCAGATCGACATGCATGTTTTTGAGCAGAAAGGAGGCAAGGACCTCCTGTTCGATATTGTTGCCGTACCTTGCCTGCGATCCGACCCTTAGGACATTCTCAAACGACCCTTTAAGCTGTCTGGTCATTTCAACCATACGCTGGTAATCGGCTTTGAGCTTGTGAATATTCCGGATCAGCACGCGCCCTTCCGGCGTTAGGCTCAGCTCGCTTGATTTGTTGCCGCGGACAATAAGCTTTACGCCCAGCTCCCGTTCGATATTGGAAACATATTTTGAGATCACGGACGGCGAATACGAGAGGCTGAACGCGGCGTCGGAAAAGCTCTGATAACTGACAAGCTCGCTTAATACTTCAATCTCCTTCATGTTCATATCAGTCGGCCTCCTCTTATTGCCGGCAAAAGCGGCCGGCTCGTTTCATTCTTATCAGCATAATAAAGCGGAACTTGATGCTTGAAACCGCCGCATGCGAGGCGTGGAGTAAATTCGATATCCGAACAGCCGGCGTATAGGGCATCCCGCAGAAGCTGTTTGTTATTACAAATAAAATAACGCCGCAGTACGCACTTGTCAATGTTTGCAGTGCCGGCCGGCTATGACCGCTTTGCCGAAACAGTCCGTTTTCAATTGGACCGGCAAGGATTCGCCCGATTGAAATATTTATTAACTCGACATGCGTCTCCTGAATAAACTGATAGCACGGCAGATGCTAAAATCCATTTGAACGGAGAAATTCCTATGATATCAAAATACGACGAAAACAATCGTTTTGATTACGAAAACGGTTTTTATCTGACGTCGGAAACGTACAGGCTGGGCAATATCCTTGCGCATTATGAGTTATATAAAAAAATTCTCAACCTGCCCGGCGACGTTATTGAATTGGGCGTGTTCAAAGGCGCGTCAATTATTCAGTTTGGTACTTTCCGCGAACTGCTTGAAAATGAAAAGTCCAGGAAAATCATCGGTTTTGATGTTTTCGGCCAATTCCCTCCATCGAACGCTGTTGAAAGTGATCACCGTTTTGTCGCGCGGTGGAACAGTCAATTTGCGGATGAATTCCTGACGGAAGATGACCTTTATGAAAGCTTCGCGCTCAAAAAAATATCAAACGTCGATTTAATACGGGGCGATATTTCCGAAACGCTACCCCGGTATTTGTCGGACAATCCGCATACCCGTATCGCTTTGCTGCATATCGACACCGATGTCTATGAGCCCGCAGCAACAGGTTTGCTACTGCTGTATGAGCGGGTCGTTAACGGCGGCATAATCATATTTGACGACTATGCGACCGTCGAGGGCGAAACCCTCGCAATAGATGAATTTTTCGGCAATACAAATATCACGCTTCATAAATTCCCGTTTTCTCACTGCAAACCTTCCTATATAATCAAAAAATAGAAAAGTCTTTATTAATGCGTAATATCCGGTCCCCTCCCCCAACCGGCTTCCATTTGGGCTAGGCGGCCGACCTCTGAATAAAATAGCTTTAACAGGCTGCCAAACACGCCGGAATATGGTAGAATAGCTACGGCAACTGATTAAACGCCGTCAAACGTGCGCAGACAAGGAGCGATGTAAGATGGACAAGTTTAGCGAAAACAAAAAAATAACCGGCGCTTCCGGTCAGCCGGTTCGAAAGAAAAAAAATCTTAAAAGGTGTTGGATAATGATTTTTGTAATTGCTGCAATATTAATAGTTCTATTCGTCCTTTTCATCAATCTTGGGAAGTTCCTGGTCGTAAACAACACGCCTGTCAAATCGGATGTTATCGTCGTTTTGACCGGTGGTGATGAGCGCATCGCTCATGCCGTAACGCTCTGCAAGGAAGGCTACAGCGACAAGCTGCTGCTTACCGGCTGCGAGGACAAGATCGCTTTGATGAAACAGTATGCCGTTGAATCAGGAATATCGGCGGACAATATACTCGAAGAAGACAAATCTTCCAGCACCTATGAAAACGCCGTATTCACGAAGGATATTGTATTGGAAATGGGCTTTGAATCCGCGATCGTGGTCACTTCGGATTATCATACGAGAAGGTCCATGCTCGTTTTCAAAAAGGCTTTCAGGGACACCGGCGTAAGCTTTGTTTACTGCAGCTCCGACGACGAGGGTTTTACGCCCGCAAAATGGTGGTCGAACGGCTACAGCTTCAGGCTCGTTATGTCCGAATACGTAAAGCTGGCGGGATATTTTGTTCAGGGACGGCTTTGAATATTAACAGACACATCCCGGCAGCCATATTGGTTGCCGGGATTTTCGGATAATGCATAGCGAAGTTCGAAGGTTCCATAATCTGTTGTTATTTCAGCTGCTGGGTAAGTTTTTTGTGGTTCATATATTGACACATAGTCACTCAGTATTATCGATTCGTTCCCGTCGCAATAGAATGTGAAATCCGCAAACAAATCCGATCCTTTTCAGCCGGCCTTTTGCAATGACAGCGGTTTCAAAACGAAAAAACGAAAAAAGAAAAACACGCCCCGAAATGGAACGTGTCCCTGAAGTCACTTGTTTATCTTCTGAAGCAGTCGCTGCAATAAACAGGCCGGTCGTTGCGTGGTTCAAAAGGAACCTTGCATGGTGCTCCGCACTCTGCGCAAACGGCATCGTACATCTGACGCGGGCCGTTGCCGCGGGCGTTTCTGTTGCCCTTACGTTCATCACGGCATTGCTTGCACCGCTGCGGTTCGTTTGTGAAGCCTTTTTCAGCGTGAAACTCCTGTTCGCCGGCGGTAAAAGTGAATTCTTGTCCGCAATCCTTGCAGACGAGGGTTTTGTCGTTAAACATTAAATACCTCTTTTAGTAAAATAGCTGCGATGTCGATTCACATCGCAGCTATTGCATATTAGCACAGAAATATATATAAGTCAATCTGTTTTAATTAATCACAGGCAGAAATTCTGAACGGCCCGAGATTCCCGCGCTGTAAGAATTTGCTCATAATTGCCGGGAGAAGTGTTTGAACAATGGTGATTTACAAATATTGATAAAAACAAAAAACCCTGCAACCATTTTGATTACAGGATTTCTTCTTGGTCCGAGTGACTGGACTTGAACCAGCGGCCTCCTGACCCCCAGTCAGGCGCGCTACCAACTGCGCCACACCCGGAAATGTTGATTTTATCAGTGTTTTCAATGCTTTGCGGGTTTTTCTCGATTGGCAATAATTGTGCGAAATTGTCTAAAATGTTCTCCGGTGGCTAACACGGTGGCTAACTCAGGTGGCTAACTGTATTGTTTGTTGACACCTGCCAATAGCTCCCTCACGCTTATGTGCGTATATCCTAACGTGGTTGAGTAATCGCCGTGTCCTAAGATAGCCTGGATGATAGCCGGTGGTACATCCGCTTCAGCCAGAGCCGTCGCGCAAGTATGGCGGCAGCAGTGCGCGTTCAGATCGCGGATACCGAGCCTTTGAAGTGTCGCGTGATAGGTATAATACCATTTCTTTTCAGGCAATGTCAATATCTTTTTATCCGTTCTTTCGCACAACTCACACGCAATATCATATACACAGTCCGCAATCGGTATATTGCGTTAAATAATATGGAGGCGCAGTGCATGTCGGAATTTACTAAATTGGAACACTTAATCGGCACAAAAATCACTTGCCTGATTCTAAAGATGATAACAGATACCGCATGTACCTCAAAACATCTTCCCGCTTCTCAGGTGTCAGCGCCTTAAACATCTCCGCGTTTTCTCTCTCCTGCTCGTCGCTCCATTCCGGGGCGGCGAGTTCTTTGTCCCACCCCGTTAAATACGCCGGTGTTGTGTTCAGTGCATTAGCTATAGCCTCCACCCTATCTAGTGGAATATTCGTTATGATTCCGTTCTCATACTTGTGGATCGCGGCAAATTTCACGCCGACTTTTTCCGCCAATTCCTCTTGCGTTAACCCAAGCGCCAATCGCTTTTTTTTGATTCTGTTTCCCAACTCCATTCTATAAACCCCTAAAGTATGATAATTTTTAATTTTACACAATAACATTTCTCTTGTCAAGATATCGCAAAACGAATATAATATTATTGTAATTTGACGAAAGGATAGGTTTTTACGCTCGACGGATGGAACGGCAAAGTCTATTTAAACTGCTGGAAATGCTCCGGCACTGGATACCGGGACGCATCGGTTGAAAAATATACTCTTAAATCGATTTACTGAGAGGTTGACGAGGACGAATACGAAATCGTAGATTACGATATCTGTTAAAAACATAATAAAAAAAGCCGGGGGTTAATCCCTCGGCTTGCTCATTATGTATACGATCCAGATTTAAACACGAAACAGGTATTGCAATCTGCGTGGCTAACGGGTGACTAACTAACATGCTCTCAACCACTTCGCGTCTGTCTTTTCATACATAAAACAGACGCCAGATGATAATAGCACAAAACGGAGCGCTTTGCAACACGTTCCGGCAATTTTTTATGTCTTCTTATCATCGGATATGTTTCAAAAATGAAACCGCTTGATCAGCTCATTTCTGTATTTTTTATCCGCGAATATAAACATGCCGAGCAGCGTGATAAACGAATAAAACGCCGAGACGATGCTGGGCCAGATGATTTCAACGAGACCTGCGATGACGGAAATCACCGGCAACAATCCCAAAATGATCGTTATAAACTGATATAGTGCGTATTCCCGCCATTTCATACGTCTGATGAGTATAGTAAAAGAGATGGTCGTCGTCGCGCCAATGAACATAAACGGTATGACGTAGTCGAGGCTCCAGCCTGTCGTTTTCGTTACGAACTGCACCATGATAAAAAACAGACATAAGCAGACGGCATCCACCATGATATGATGGCCGATGTTTTTTTTGACAATGACCGGATACCCAATCGCCGCCCAGGCAAAACCCACGCCGCCCGCGACGATCAGCGACCAGAGCATGCCGTCGTAGGCCAGAATGTTGATCAGCACGCAGCTGCAAACGACTATAATGGTCAGAAACAGAAAGATCCTGAAAGTCAGGTCGTATTTGATGCCGTCGCTGCTTAACGGATACAGGTCGTATTCCGTCCCGGTTTCGTTTCCTTCTCCGGACGTTGTCCGGCCGCCGTCTGTTTCAGCATCGGATAAATCACAGGCGCAAAGCGGACAGAACTGCTGTCTCGTATTTATTTTTAGCGCACATTTCCTGCAGTATTTCATTCGGCAACTCCATAATTAGTTTCGATCACAACATCCAGTCCCTTCCGGGCAAGAAACCGGAAAATAAACCGTTCAATGTCCGTTTCCTCCATGATGCTCGAAAACGAAACCGTCATATTATCGCCGAAGGAGCATACGGCGCAGCTGAGCATGTTTTTCACCGGTGCGCCGAGTATGAAATCGAACCGCTGTATATGTTCTTTCATGGACTCCGGCAGTTCAACGACGCCAAGATTCGATAATGTCGAGGTCATGAGACGATCTCCGTAAAGGTTAAACGCGGTCCTCAGCGCAATATTTTTCATAAACAGGGGCGTTAAGCGCATGAACGGGCTGCGCTCCGCGGCGACATTTGCGCTGATCTTCTCAATAAACGTCTCTTTTTTTAAGTTTTTTTCGGTGTCTTCCTTAACTGTCTTTAAAATATCCTCAAAGGTGTATTCTCCGGCGGAAAAGGCCTGTCCGACATGGATATAAGAAGTGAAGTTACGCAGCGTCTTCGACGGAAAATAACGTCTGAGGTTCACAGGCACGGAGACAACGACAGGCAGCTTGTCCCCCTTCCCTTTCAGCTGCGTTTCATATACGGCGGCAATCAGGAGGGCCGACAAATACTCCGTTACGGTCGCACCGCAGTTTTTGGAAAGGTCCTTAAACGCCTTGACCGGCACGATCCCCTGCGTAATCCGCACGTATTCGTGCGGAATGCTCGTCCCTTTTATCTGGTAAGCCTTGTTCCCGGCCCAGCCTGTTTTAACTTTTTCGTCATAAAACTGAAGGAAACTGTCTTCAACTTCCCCGACAGACGGATACTGCTGGCCGTCCAGCGTCCCGTCATCATCTTTGACCGGTTCGCCCTTCAGGGACAGATATTTAAATACGATGGATTTCAGAAATGCGATTGCGCCCGTACCGTCCGTAACGGCGTGGAAAACCTCCAGGCTGATGCGTTTGTGATAATAACACACTCGAAACAAATACCCGTTGTTTTCTTCGATTTTTATCGGCCGGCATACGGGCGCTATTTCCGGCGTTACGATCACCTCGGCGGGATTGTGTTCGAAATAATACCAGAACAAGCCCTTTTGTATCCGGACATTAAAGGACGGGAACCGCTGCAGGGTCAGCGCCAGGGCCTTCTGCAGAACATCCGGCTCTACCGCCTCTTTCATCAGCGCCGCCATCCTGAAAACGCCGACACGTCTGGAGTTTCTGACGGCAGGGTATATTTTGGCTGCGTTATCCAGCCGGTACCATCTGTTTTCGTTTTTTATGTTAACGGAGTATGCCGTCATAGCCGTACCTCTTTATTTATCTGTTCTGTATACACTGCGCCTGCTTCTATGCTAGCATGTCTATATTCTTTAATCAAGCCCGGTGATTTAAACATTTTTCCGGAGTTGTTAGGTATAATGCTTTAGCAAAGGCAAACGCCGTCCTGCTGCCTGCAGAACGGCATTGTTTTTAGTTAAGCGTTACCGCCATGTATTTTTCTTCTGTAATTTTCCCGGAAACCGTGCCGGAACTCATTTCGGCAAGCCGTCTTATGTAGTCTTCCGCTGTTTCCGACGAAAACAAAGCCGTAACGGTCACGTCCGCGCCGTAGTCCGAACGCTCCACGACGCCGCCGGAGGATTCGATCTCGTTTTTGACGCGTTCAAACAAGCTGTACGGGCAGACCGCCTCAACGGCCGCCCAAAGGCGCATCTCAGCTACGCCGGCCGCGTCAAGCGCCAGCTTCGCCGTGTGCGCGTAGGCCCGCGTCAGTCCGCCCGCGCCAAGCAGTATGCCGCCGAAGTAGCGCGTCACGACGCACACGGCGTCTTCGACGCCGCCGCGCCGGAAAACCTCCAGCATCGGCTGACCGGCCGTCCCCTGCGGCTCGCCGTCGTCGGCATACCGTACGATGCCGCCGTCGCGGATGGTGTAGCACCAGCAGTTGTGCCGCGCGTCGTGATATTTCGATTTGATCCGTGCAATCGTTTCGCGGGCTTCTTCCTCCGAAACAGCAGGCCAAACCTGACCGATAAACCGCGAACGTTTTTCGACAAACTCCGCTTCACCGTATCCAGCGGGCGTAAGATAACCCATGTCCTTCTCCCCTGCCGTGCCGTATTGAATATTTCCGTAAAAACATCTCTGATCTCACCGCTTCATCAAAGCGTATCGTTTTGCTCGTCATGCTCCGCGAAGGACGTTTCCGTGAAAAGGATCGGTTTTGAGGGGTTTTTGACCCTCTTGAAAACAGGCATTCCGTGTAAAAGCCCTTTTTTTATGAAAAACTGGCAGGCCACGGTCGATGAAAACGTGATGGGCTCCTTGCCCTCTTCCCCGATGGTGAATTCAATCTCACCGCCGAGTTCAAGCATGTTTTCAGGATCGGCGCCCATAAAGCATAAAAACTGGTCGAACGTGTGTGAATGAAGGATGTTTTCCTGTTCAAGCGGCTGCGATACAGGCAGCCAGCTGCGGCTGAGCGGTTCCTGCCCGCTCAGCGCTTTGCTTGAAAAGCTGACGCATGGGCAGAGCGCTTCCGTCGGCTGCTTCGGCCTGAGCCAGATATCCTCGCCCGATTTGAATAATCCGGCGTAATCCGTCATATCCTCGGGTAACGTTTCTTTAATGGACGGGCTGAACGCAAGCTCGTTATACAATATCGGGTATTTTGCATCTTTGATTTTTTTCACGTTCACACTGTAATAAATGCCGGATGGGATAAAAACCGCCACAGCCCGGTCGTATTCAAAGCTCTGGAGCGCGTCGGCGCTTCTCCCGAGCGTTATCTCAACGACGCCCCCGAGCAAAAGCGTATTGCGCATATCGCCGCCTAAAAGCGTCAGATACCGGTCCCTGTCGTTTTTCTTCATCTGCGGATTCAGCGACAGCGGCGCGCAGATATACTGCCAGTAGGAAGCCGTGTTCAGATTCCCGAAATCCGGCGTGCTCATAAGCCTTACAGAATCATATTTCATCTGCGGGTAAGGATTTTCTTCTTTTGGAAGGCGTACCTCCGCGCCGGTCCTGAAGTATTTCGACGCGTATGCCTTTTTCAATGCCTCGTTCATTTTTCCCTCTCCAAATTGCGAAAACCGAAATTTATGCCGTATGCGTCTTCGGTATTGTCTATATTATATAGCCGCGCAGCTTTCCGTAGGTATCCGGGCCGACGACCGCTTTGACTTCAATGCAGTCATCCAGATAACGGGTGCCGACGACGGCCGCCTCGCGGTGCAGCTGCTCCAATAATCCGCCTCTTTCATAAGGCAGGTGTAAAACGACTTCTTTCTTCGTCTTCTGCAGGACACGTTCGATCATTTCTGAAAGCGTATCGAGCCCCGCGCCTGTTTTCGCGGAAACATCAACGGTATCGGCATCCCGGCGGCGCTGCTCCGGCAGCCTCAAGTCGCATTTGTTGAAAACTTCGATGCGCGGCGTCTGCGACGCGCCGAGCTCTTCTATAAGCTTGTCCACGACTTCCGCCTGCTGCGTCCAATAGGGGCTGGACGCGTCTATGACATGCACGAGCAGGTCGGCGTATGTGAGTTCTTCAAGCGTTGCTTTGAACGCTTCCACCAAATGGTGCGGCAGCTTCCGGATAAAGCCGACCGTGTCGGACAAAAGCACCTCCAGCGTATCGCTGACCTTCAAGTGGCGCGTCGTCGTATCCAGCGTGTCGAACAGCCGGTCTCTTGCGGGGATGCCCGTTCCGGTCAGCGCGTTTAAAAGGGTCGATTTCCCTGCGTTCGTGTACCCCACGAGCGCCACGACCGGCACGCCGTTCTTTTCGCGGCGTCGGCGCTGCGTCGAACGCACTTTCTTTACGCTTTCAAGCTCTTCTTCAAGCTTTGTTATCTTGCGCCGTATATGACGCCTGTCTGTTTCCAGCTGCGTCTCGCCGGGGCCGCGCGTCCCGATGGGGGCCGATACGCCCGCCTGGCGCTTCAGATGCGTCCACATGCCGGTGAGCCTCGGCAGAAGATACTTGTACTGCGCCAGCTCCACCTGAAGCCGCCCCTCCCGGGTCGCGGCCCGCTGCGCGAAAATGTCGAGTATGAGCGACGACCGGTCCATGACGCGCACGCCGAGGTCTTCCTCCAGCGCCCGCATTTGTGACGGCGACAGCTCGTTGTCGAATACGGCCAGCGTACATTCCTCGGCTTCCGCCAGCGCTTTCATCTCGCCGACTTTACCTGTGCCGATGAATGTGCGCGGTTCGGGCGTGGCTTTGTTTTGCAGTATCCGCCCGCATGAAACGCCGCCCGCCGTCTCCAAAAGCGCCTCGAGCTCGTCCAGGCTTTCTTCCGTCGAGCGCTCAGATATTTCCATACTGTCGGCCGAAAGGCCCGCCAGTACGGCTTTTTCAAGCTCATTATCCAAAATATTTTCTATATTAATCACCTTTCCTGCCGGATCAGGCGGTCTTTTCGCCGTAAAGAAAAACAAACCCGCACTAAGAAGTGCGGGCGTTTTTGACAGTTATTTATTCAGGCCGAACTTTCTGTTAAACTTATCGACGCGTCCGCTGGTGTCTACCAGTTTCTGCTTACCTGTATAAAAGGGGTGACACTTCGAGCAGATTTCCACCTTGATATCTTTCTTTGTGCTTCCCGTTTCAATAACCTCACCGCAAGCGCACCTGATCGTCGTTTGCTGATAGTCGGGATGGATCCCTTGTTTCATCATGTTCACCTCTTTCAATCTCACTTGTTTTATGCGCAACGAGCATTCTAACACAGCTTATTAAAAAATGCAATACTTATATACATTTTTCATATGTCCCCGTCGACTTCTACCGCGTCGCCCGTTGAGAAAAAGTACAGGATCAATCGCCCGACCGGCTTGTTCGTGATGCGTGTCATAGCGCGCCCGTAGGCTATTATCTGCCCGGCGTAAAGCTTTTTCTTCTCCTCGAGCGTATCCTTTGTCACCGCGTCCGTTTTGAAATCAATGATGTGGAGCTGTCCGTCTTCCTCGAAGCAGCAGTCGATGACACCCTGAAACAGTATCTCGTCGTCTCCCCCGCCCTTAAAATAATCCCCGGCTCTCACAAGCAGTGAAAACTTGAATTCGCGATACAGCTTCACGGCGTTTTTCACGCTTCGCCCCAGCTTTGAATTGAAAAACGTCACGATCTTCCCGGGATCAATGGCCGCAAGCTGCTGCTGGGTTATGTAGTTTCTTTTTTTCAGCAGCTGCAGCTGGTTTTTTACGCGCTCGATGTCCGTACAGGCGTCATAGTCTATAAACTGCATGGCCAGATGCAGCGCCGTCCCGCGCTCCGTTGCCGTCAGGCGCGTCTTTTCCGTGATAAATACGGGACGGTCATACGGCCTGTCGCCGCCTTTTGAATAATCCGGCGTCTGTGCTTCCTCCGCCGCCTCGTAATCCGTGTATCGCCCCTTGAGTTCTGTTGCCGTAAGCTTCGACGGCAGATTCTGTGAATTTTGAAACGGGTATGTGAAGCTGAGCTTTTCTTTGAGCGCGTCAATGTCCGATTGCGCCGCATCTGCGTGACCGGGACGCGCTTCCGGTTTTGCTTTCCGAACGCCTTCCGGTTTTTCCGCCGCTATGAGCCGGATATCCCATTTTGCATCGTCCGTTTCAATGACCGGCACACCGTCCGACCGCAGGCACGCGGCCTCCGGCCGCGTCAGCACCGGCGTTAAGATATAACCCGCAAAGCAGTTCAGGCTTTCCAGCACCTGCGGCGCGGCGGGCGCGGCCGCATTACGGGAAAACTTATCCAGTTCGCGCCGGGCGTCTTTGAAGGTCGACACGAGGATCAGCTTTTCGCGCGCCCGCGTCATCGCGACGTACAGAACGCGCAGCTCCTCGGCCGCAAGCTCGTCGGCGAGTTTTTTGGCCACCGCCATGCGCGGCAGCGTCGTATACGTTATGCGCCGCTGCAGATCCGTCCGCTTGAGCCCGACGCCGAAGTGCGCGTGCATCAAAAGCGGCTTCTTCGTATCCGTCCTATTGAACTGCTTGGCCGTGTCGGCTAAGACGACAACGGGAAATTCCAGTCCCTTGGATTTATGTATGCTCATGATTTTAACCGCGTCGCCGGACGATGCTTCGCCGGTCTCAAACGGCTCGTCGCCGTTTTCTATGAGCCGCCGGACGAAGCGCATGAAGCCGAACAGGCCTTTCAAGCCGTTTGCCTCGTACCGCGCCGCGAGCTCAATGAGCTTCATGAGGTTTTCCCGCCGCTTTTCCCCGTCGCGCAGGGCGCCCATGGCGGCGAGCATATCCGTCCTGTTGTAGATCAAAAACAGCAGCCGGTCCGTCGTCATGTCCGGCGCTGCTGCCCGAAGCGCTTCCAGTTCGTCTATAAAGGCACTGCATTTGCCGTCGGTCTCCGAGGCTTTAAGGAGCGCGTCGTAATAACAGCCGCGTTTGTCCACAACGCGGATCGCGGCGAGCTCGTCCGCCGTGAAGCCGTAGACGGGGCTTTTAAGCGCGGTGATGAGCGGCACGTCCTGGCGCGGGTTGTCGATGACATCGAGAACGGACAGCGCAACGGACACCTCGAGCGACTCGAAAAAGCCCTCCGTGCCGTTCATGCCGGCAGGGATATCAAGCCTTGCCAGCGCCTCGGCGTAAACGCCCGCCTTGTCCTTGACCGAACGCAGGAGGATTGCGAAATCGCCGCAAGACGCAAGGCGCGTTCCACCCGCCCCGTCCGGGAGCTCCAGTCCGCCGTCGAGCAGCTCTTTTATCCTGCCGGCAACAAACGCGGCCTCCGTCTGTGTTTTTTCCGGGCTCTCCGCGTCGTCTTCCGTTTCGATGCCGCACATATCCAGAACGTCCAGCTCGACAGCCGGTAAAGCCGACCGCGCGTCATCGCGGCCCGGACGCAGATATTCATTTTCCGTATAATCCATCTCGCCGAACGACTCGGACATGACGTTTTTGAAAACGAAGTTCACAGCGTCCAGTATACCGTTTCTCGAGCGGAAATTGGCCGACATGAAGATGCGCCGTCCCGTACCCGTATCGTCCAAGTCCATATCCGAAAAGCTTTTATACTTCCCGAGGAAGATAGTAGGGTCGGCCAGCCGGAAGCGGTAGACGGACTGCTTGACGTCGCCGACCATGAAAACGTTCTTCCCGCCGCGCGATACCGCCTGGAATATCCGCTCCTGTATGGCGTTGACGTCCTGATACTCATCAATGAGTATTTCCTTATACCTCGACGACACGGCCCCCGCCAGCGTCGTCGGGCCGCCGGTCACGGGATCGGCGAGCAGGCGCGCCGTCATGTGCTCCTGATCGGAAAAGTCTATGAGCGCGCGCTTCTTTTTCTCTTCGGCATAGGCGCAGTCAAAATCCAGGACAAGCGCCAGAAGCTCTTCGGCCGCCGGACGCACCGCATCCATGTCCTCAAAAAGCTCCGCCGACGCACACGCGAACACGTCCGCGAGCTTTTTGAGCGCGTCACGGCATCTTGTGCGCACGGCCTTGAGCACGTCATACCCCTTGACGCTTTTTGCCCTGGGGAACGAAATCGACGCATGCGCGCGCGCTGCGTCCCAGCTTATGCACAGAGCGCTTACAAACGCATCGATGCTGTCCACCGTCGCGCCGATACTGCCGCCGTAGGCTTTTATAAAATCGTCATAACTCTCCGCTTCCGCCAGCAGCCGCATTAAAACACCGCGCCAGTACAGCGCTTTATCCCGGGCATCCGCCATCAGATAGCCGCCCCAAAGCGTTTTGGACGCGTCCGCCGCGTTCGGCAGACGCAGCTGCTTTATCTGCGCATTCACCCAGCCTTTGGGGTCCGCGTGGCTTTTGAGCTTCGTGTGCGCGTCCAGGACGACTTCGACGAGTCTGCTGTCGTCCCGCCCGGCCGAGAGCGTATCGACTAAAAGCTTGAATCCCGGCGCGTCCGCTATCGTTTCATAGCGCGCTTCGAGCACCTCTTCGAGCACGCTCGATTTAATAAGCCGACACTCGTTTTCGTCGGCGACGCGGAAATCCGGCGGGATATCCGCCAGATGGGCGTTTTCGCGCAGAAGCTCCGTACAAAAGCTGTGGATGGTGCCGATCGGCGCGGCGTAGACAAGCGCAGACTGCCGGCGCAGATGCCGGTTGTCCGGCTGCGCGGACAGCCGCTTTGATATTTCGTCGCGTATTTTGGATTTCAGTTCAGCGGCGGCAGCACGCGTATACGTTATGACCAGAAAGTCGCCGATATCGCACGG
The DNA here is from genome assembly GCA_963663605.2 of uncultured Sporobacter sp. Taxonomy (GTDB): domain Bacteria; phylum Bacillota; class Clostridia; order Oscillospirales; family Oscillospiraceae; genus Sporobacter. The sequence goes on along the minus strand of CAXXVF010000002.1, from coordinate 453,009 downwards.
TAAGTCTTCATCCGTTATAAAGCGCATAAGCCGGCTGACGAGCACCTTAGTCTTGCCTGAACCGGCGGCGGCCGAAATGAGAAGCGGCCCGCCGCGAGTTTCTATGGCCGCCGTCTGTTCCGGCGTAAATCTGATATTTTCGCTCATGCGTCCGCCTCCCCCCTGATCTTCCGCCAGGACTCTTCGTTCGTGAGCTTTTTCAGATACCGGCGGGTATCGCCGTCTTTCTCGCTGAAATGGCAGACGCTGCGGTAATCGCAGTATAAGCAGGCGGTTTCCGAACGGTTTTTGTAAAACGGCCGCGCTTCAATGCTGCCGCCCCGGACGCTCCGGGCGATCTTCAAAAGCATCCGGTCTATATACTTTGACAGGTCATCAAACTGGCCGGCCCAGGCCAGCCCGTCGCCGGACAGCGCGCCGTCCTTCGCCGTTTTGACCGGCAGGTATTTTTTTTCACCTGCGTGCTCCATCGCATTCACAACGCTTTGCTCGCCGAGCAGCAGGCCGCTGCGACGGAGTTTTTTGGCGCGCTGAAGCTCCAGCTCCGCGTCGTCTGCGTTTCTCGGCGCCTGCAGGATTTCCTCGCGCGCAGGCGCGTACAAAACGCCCGCAGGCACGATTTCTTTGCCGTACCGCCCGCCGCCGTTTTCCCGTAGCGCGAACAGGTAAATGAGCATCTGCATGTTCATGCCGTAACAGACGTCCGACAGGCTGAATTTCTTCCTGCCCGTCTTATAGTCTACGACGCGGACGTAGAGCCTGCCGTCATGCTCCCAGCCGTCCAGCCGGTCAATAAAGCCTTTTATCTTCAGGCGCGTTTCTTCGCCGTCTATAACACGCGGCGGTATGTCGCCGTCATCCGAAAACGCCAGCTCAAAATCAAGCGGGGCGAAGTCGGAATCCCGCAGCTCGCCGACCATGTCGATTGCGATGAAGGCCGCGTCCTTTTTCAGACGGTTGAAGAGGTATATAAACCGGCTCGACTTGTCGGCAAACGACTGCAGGACGTCCTCGGCGTACCGGTCCGCGTATTTTTCAGTCAGATGCCGGCACGTCTCGTCGTCTATGCCGGCGAACCCGCCGCTTTCCTTAATTTCGCGCGTCACGTTTTCCAGAACGTAATGCATGAACGTGCCCGCCGTCGGCGCGTCGAACCCCGCGGGCCGTCTTGGTTTGGCGGCGAGACCGTACTGAAGGAAATACAAAAACCGGCAAGCGTAAAACGTATCCACGCGCGAGGCCGACATGACAAGCGCGCTGCCGTATAGCCGCGACGCCTTATCGGCGGACAGTCTCCCGCGCGACAGGTCGGCTGCTTCTGCGATGCGCCGCAGCTTTTCATCCGTTTGCGGCTCTTCCCTGAACCAGTGCGCGGCAGCCGCTGCCGCCGTGCTCCCGCCGTGCGCCAAGTAAGATGCGGCCAGTTCAAAGCACGGACCCCGCGCGTTGACGCGAAAGTCCGCCGCAACGTCGTTTTCTTCCGTTATCCCGAACATCTCCGACAGGCGCCGTACGACAAAGGACGGGCGTTTTTCGCCGCCGCTGCCGCCCGCGTACCAGGATACGACGAGCTTGTCCGACGGCAGCGTCAGCGTTGAATAGACCGCGCCCAGTTCCCTGTACAAGCGCTCTTCCGCGCCGCCGGGGAGCCGGATGCCGTATTTTTGCGCCTCGCGCCGTTCACCGTCGGACAGCAGGCTGCCGCCGCCGCCCGTTTTTGGCATCACGTCGTCGGTCGCTCCAATGACGATTAGGCATTTCAAATTCCGACGGCGCTGTCTGGACAGTTCCCCCAGACTGACCCGGTCCAAAGCAACCGGTATGGAGGCAATGTCATATTGCGACGTCAGGAGCTTCCAAAGCCGCGCAAATTCGGCGTTCGAGCCCGTGACGTCGCCCAATATTTCGTAAAACTGGTCAAAAGCCCGGACGAGAACGTCCCACAGCTGCCGGTATTCGTCGGCCAGCTGGATCTCGCCGCTTTTTCGGAGCGCCGCTTCCTTTTGAGCAAGCCGTCCGGGCAGCCCGATCTCCTCCGTGAAGCGGTACAGCGCGCGCAGCTTCCCGCCGTATGTACGCGCAGCCGAAAGGGCGTCCCGCAGATGAACGACCGGCCCGACCGCATCCCGCCGGACTGCGTTTAACCGCGCCAGACGCGCCTGCCCGTCGCCGCCGTGATCCGGCTCATACCCGGACGTCGGCAGCGTCCAGTCTTCGTCCCGCGTCCAGATCGCGCCTTTGAGGTTCCACAGCAGCGCGTAGTTTTCCAAATCGTCGCAGTCTTCCCGCGCCAGACCGGTCATGCCGGTTTTCAGATACCGGAAGACCGATTCGCAGTCCCACCGGCCCGTTATGAGGCCGAGCGCGCCGTCGATGAGCGCGAGCGGGGGCTTCTGTGTGACCTCTGTCTTTTGTCCGACGAATACCGGGATACCGTATTTACTGAAGATATCCTCCGCCATACGGCCGTAGGACGGGAAGTCGCACATAGCTACGGCGATGTCCCGCCACCTGTATCCGTCCCGGACGAGCGCCAGCACGCGCGCGGCGGCGTATTCGCATTCCATCGCGGGCGTATCGGCGCGGTAGAGCTCGACGGCTCCGCGCGGCCCGCCGTACGCGCCGTCTCTCGCCGCGAACAGGTTGCGTTCAATGTACCGCAGCTGGTCCGCCCTGACGGACTGCGCCGTCTTTTCTATGACCTCCGACGGCACGCCGCACTCGGACGATGCGCGCAGCAGGCGCAGCGCCGTTTTCCGCGACGGCTCAAAATGTTCCTCCGTCCCGTCCGTTCCGTCGCAGGTCAGGCATACGGTCATATCGACGCCCATGCCGATGAGTGTTTCGACGACGGCCGACTCCTGCGCCGTGAAGTCCGTAAATCCGTCAAAATAAACGCGTCCCGAACAAAACATCGTGCTTTTCGTCAAAACTTGCGCCAGATGGCCGAGCCGGTCGTCCGGATCGGCTGTGTCGTCTCCGAAAAAGCTGTCGTACGCGCCGGTGATGAGCGACAGGTCCCTGAGCTTTTCCCGAAGCGGGCTTGGGGCCGACCGGGACGCGCGCCAGAGGTCGTCCGGCGTGACGCAGGCGCTTTTAAACTCACTGGCCGCCTCGGCCAGCATTTCCAGAAAGTTCGCTTTTCGCTCCGAGCCGCCGTACATCGCCAGTTTGTCCGTCACGGCGTCGACAGCCCGGTTCATGTAAAGGATCCTGCCGCCTCTGTCGAGCGTTTTTGACGCCGGAACGCCGGTTTCGGCAAAGACCCGGCTGGCAAGGCGGGAAAAGCTTAAAACCTCCCCGTGGAGGCTCAGCGCGTCCGAACAGGTTTTTAAAAGCTGACGCTCCGCGTCATGCGAATACTGTTCGGGAACGATATAATACAGATTTTTTTCTCCGTTTTCGGCTCGCCGCGCGAAGTCGTCCGTCGCCCAGCGCGTTTTGCCGGTCAGGGCCCGCCCTAAAACAAGCGTCAGCATATCACTACCTCATATGCGTTTTTTATATTCATTATAACAGAGTTATGCCGTTTTTGTCCGTAACATTTGTATACATATCCACTTATGCATAAAAATTGTCGAAAAAAATAATTTCATGATATAATTTGTAAACAAATTGAGAATTTTATCGAATTATAGTATATTATACTTAATAAATGATTTTTTAATGATTTGGGTGTAATCATGTTTATTTTACGAAAGCGGTTTTTACCGTTGCTTTTAATATTGACCCTGACGGCGGGCCTGTGCGGATGCGGCATTGAAGTCCAATACGCCGCTGCAGCCGACGGGTCGCCCGCGCCGTCGCAGACGGAACCCTCTGCAGAAACGCCGCCGGAGGCCGTATCTGCAACGCCGCCGGCATCGCCTTCCCAAGCGCCTTCCGCTTCGCCGTCGGACACGCCCGCTTCGGATGCGCCGGCCAGTCCGTCTGTCTCGATACCGGAGGCATCCGCCGAGCCGTCGGTCGCGGCCGTGAACCTTGTTGATTACGACGGCATCGTCGAGCATCTGTTCTTCCATCCGGTCATCGCATATACGGAGCTCGCTTTCGACGGAGACGCCAAGGCCCAGGGGCTTGATTCTTACATGGTGACCGTCAGTGAGTATAACCTGATGCTCCAGAGCATGTACGATAAAGGCTATATCCTTGTCGATATGAACGACGTCTGGACGGAGACCGTCGGGGACGACGGCGCTCCCCTCATGGTGCGGAACACGCTGAAGATCCCCGAGGGTAAAAAGCCGCTCATCCTTTCTTTTGACGACACTAACTATTACAATTACATGATTGAGAACGGATTTCCCTATAAGCTCGTCATCAAAGACGGCGAGCTTTGGAGCTACGGGCTGGATCCGGACGGAAACGAGGTATACTCTCAGGACCTCGACGCAATAACGATCCTCGATAAATTTGTCAAGGAACACCCCGACTTCTCTTTAAACGGCGTAAAGGGCTGTCTGTGCCTGACCGGTTATGAGGGCATCCTCGGCTACAGGACCATGACGGACACCCATGGCATGACGGCGGAAATGGAAGAGGCGCGCCAAAAGGAGATCGAAGCCGTCAAACCGATCGTTGCCATGCTCAAGGAGACAGGCTGGTACTTTGGAAGTCACACCTGGGGACACATCAGCTTATCCTCCTCCGGCATGAAGCTCGTCAAGGAGGACACGCTCCGCTGGCTTAACGAGGTCGGCTCGCTCGTCGGTTCGACGAAGCTGATGATCTACCCCTTCGGCGCGCGGCCCGACGGGGACGACGTGCTGCAGACCGGCGCGGTATTCAAATATCTCCAGAGCAAGGGCTTCCGCGTTTTCGCCTCCGTCGGCATCGAGTCTTATTCCAAAATCAAAAAGGACATCTGCGCCGTTATCTGCGACCGGATGCATGCCGACGGCGACACACTGCGGTATGAGCTCAACCGGTATTTAAAATTCTACGACGCCACGCGCGTCTTTGACTACGACGCGCGGCCGGATTACGGCACATCCTGGTAAATAATTATTTGTTAAAAACAAACAACGGGGAGCATTAATGCTCCCCGTCAATTTTATTTACCGTCGTGAAAACTGGTGACGCGCGGCGGCTCATCGAGCGGCACCGGACCGTCTCCGGCCTCGACGGACTTGAGCAGCCACGCCATATTGTTGCCGAGCGTGCGCATCGTCTGCAGCCCTTCCAGGTCTTTTTTCACATGCTCCGGCACGAAGCCATGCACAGAATTCCAATACTGTGAAGCAACGATCGGCATTTGCCTGATCGTGAAATACTTGTTGATACGGTCGAACGCGGCGCTGGCGCCGCCTCTGCGGCAGCTGACGACGGCCGCGGCCGGCTTATGTAACAGCTGCTGTCCGACCGAAAAGAACATCCGGTCCAAAAGCGCGCACAGCGCTCCGGCTGCGCCGGCGAAGTAAACCGGCGTCCCGATGACGAGGCCGTCGGCGCGGACGGCCAGTTCAGCCATTTCATTGCATATGTCATTGTCGTATATACAGCGTTTTAAGTCCTTGCATTTATTGCAGCCCGTGCATCCCATAACCGGTTTGCTCCCGATATGGAATATCTGCGTTTGAATACCGTTGTTCTCCAGCGCGCCCGCTACCTCGCTGAGGGCGGTGAACGTGCAGCCCTCCTTGTGCGGGCTTCCGTTTATAAGCAGCACCTTCATAATGATCATTCCTTTCGTTTAGCGAAATATGAACATTTACCGATCTCCATAATATGGTTGTATGGAACTATATAATACAACAAATGCGCGGCAAGGGCAACAATATTTTTTAACCGCGCAGACAAAAACGAAGACACCATGCAAAAGCACAGGGTCTTCGTTTAACATTATATCAGCGATTTTTTTACAGGCCGAGGCGTTCCTTCAGTTTTTCGATCAGCTCGATGGCCTTGAATTTGAGTACGTACTCCGGCCCTTCCTCCGTAATCAAACGGATCTCCTCGTCCGTCAGCCCGCTTAACGCCTCCCCGGCGTCCGTCGCCGCCGAAACGCAAAGCGGTGGGAATATGACGCACCACCAGTTTTGCCCCGAACCCGACCCGATCACGACGCGCAGCGACGTATATTCTCCGGCCGGCAGCGAAAACGTTTCATAGTCCCGTGTCGGGAACGTCTCCTCCCCAACCGCTGCCGCTACGTCAAAATCACAGCCGTTTTTAATAACGGTTTCCCGCGCGGCCGCCGTTATTTCGTCCAGATTTTCCTCGATCAGCCGGACGGCCTCGGCGCGCTTTGTAACGCCGTCCAGGAGACCTGCGACATCTTCCGTGACCGCATCGCGCACTTTCAGCTTGAGGGCCTGGTCTTCCTCCGAATCCGAGTTGGCTACGACATGCAGGCGGATGAGCTTTTCGGAAAGATCCGACTGCTCTTTTTTCAGGCCTGCGCCTATTATGAACGTGATCACCAGCGCCGCAATGAGCGCCAGCTCCCATTTTTTCAGTTTCATAAGTAAAAACCTCCATGATACTAAGCCGCTAAATCAAGTATCGACGAGGTTTTTTCTTTTTATACCGTATGAAGTTTTATTCAATCTCAAGCCGTCCGGTCGGGGCTGTCAGGAAACACTCCCTGTAGTCTTTCTTCAGGTCTTTTCCGGCCTGTTTGGCTTTGACTTCACCGTCAAATATACCGAACACGGCAGAACCCGTGCCCGTCATGGCCGCGCCGAGCGCGCCGTGGTCCAAAAGCCGCTGCTTGATCTCTTCTATTGCGCCGGCGTTTTTAGGCAGCACGTCCTCGAATACGTTGTACATGCGCCGCGCCGCGTCCCGGAGGTTCCCGTCTTCGAGCGCGCCGATGAGCCCGTCGGTATCGGGGCGCAGACGTATCTTGTCGCAGTTGATCCTCGAAAAAAGCTCCGGCGTCGAAATAGCGAATGGCGGCTTGCAAATCACAACGGCGCACGGCGGAAGCGGCGGCTGGTCAATAAGCCTTTCCCCTTTTCCTTCCGCAAGAACCGTTCCGCCCGCAACGCAAAACGGCACATCCGATCCGAGCTGCTCTCCGAGCCGCTCAAGCGCGCTGCGGTCAAGCCCCGTTTTAAAAAGCGTATTCATACCGCGCAGTACGGCGGCGCCGTCCGTACTGCCGCCGCCGAGTCCGGCGCAGACGGGAATATGCTTTTTGATAACGATATCGGTTTTAAAACCCGAAATGCCGGTATGCGTAAAAAAAGCGTCGGCGGCGCGTGCGGCGATGTTCCGGTTATCGTTCGGGAGGTATCTGAGATTCGTCGCCACGGTGACGCCCGCCCCCTGCTCACAGGCAATCGACAGCTCGTCATGCAGCGCTACGCTCTGCATGATCATGCGCATGTTGTGATAGCCGCTTTCCATCCTGGAAACGATATCGATGGACAGGTTTATTTTCGCATAGGCTTTGACTTTAATGTTCATTTTTTACTCTTCTACTCTTCAAACAGCATCCCCATAAGCTTCACGCCCGCATCGACATACGGGCCTTTATGTCCGTCTGCTTCCGTATACGCGGCTTTAGAGGCTGTATCCTTCCGGCTGTCGTAAATCAGATACGGCACGGGGTCGCCGTCGTGCCCCCGCGTCGATGTTAGCGTTTTGTGGTCGCTTAAGAGCAGCAGACGGTAATCCGTTCCGCGGACGGAGAGTTTTTCCGTCAGCGGGTGGACGACGCGGCTGTCCAGCCATTTTATGGCCTGCATCTTGCCTTTCAGGTCGCCGTTGTGGGTGCATTCGTCCGGCGCTTCTACGTGTATCGCCGCAAAATCGCGCGTCTTCAAAACGTCCAGGGCGGCATCCACCTTGCCCTCGTAATTCGTGTCCAGTTCGCCGGTCGCGCCGTCGACCGTCACGATATCAAGTCCCGTCAGCGCGGCGATGCCGTGGCACAGCGGCACTGCGGAGATAACGCTGCCCGTCTTATGGTACTGCTTTTCAAAATCCGGCAGCGCCACGGCTGTCCCCTCCGCCCAGAACCAAACGCCGTTTGCCGGTAGTTTGCCCCCGGCGCGCCGCTGCGCGTTTATCGGGTGCCTGTCCAGAAAACGGTGTGATGCGATCATAAGTTCTTTCAGTGTTTCGGCGTTTTTGCAGCCGGCCGGCATAAGCGGCCCGATCTCCTCGCCCAGATGGTCATGCGGCGGAATGAGGACGATGCCTTCAATATCGGCTTTCTTCTGTACGGCGATATGCCGAAACGAAAGCGCCGGATATACGCGCATGCCGGCCTGATCGGCCAGCTTTTTGAATTCCGGATCGTCAAAGAGCTCTTTAACGAGCTGCGCCGACTGTTCTCCCTCGATCGAACCGGCCGAATGGGAGAGTATCTTTTTTTCGCCAAACGGCTTGCCGCCGTCTTCATAGGCGACCATATTACAGCGGTAGGCCACGTTGCCAGGCTCCAGCCGTATACCGGCCGCGGCCGCCTCCAACGGCGCCCTTCCCGTGTAACATACGTTTGGGTCGCATCCGAAAATCGACAGGATCGCCGTGTCGCTGCCGGCGGGCAGCCCTTCCGGTACGTTCTGGACCGAGCCGATCGTCCCTTTTGCAGCCAGCGCGTCGATCGCCGGTATGTCCGCCGCCTGAAGCGGCGTTTTGCCGCCGAGCTCAGGGACCGGATTGTCGGCCATGCCGTCTCCGATCACAAGAATATATTTCATATGCCTGACAGCCCCTTTGTCTGCTGTTTTATTTATGTCTTTTCAGAAAATCGCTGAGCCTGGAAAGCGCCTGCGTGATGTCATCGATGGACGCGGCGTAGCACATCCTCACAAAGCCTTCGCCGCTCCTGCCGAAGGCGTTGCCCGGAATGACCGCCACTTTCTCCTCGATAAGGAACTTCTCGCAGAACTGTTCTGAGGACATACCGGTGCTTTGGATGCACGGGAATACGTAAAAAGCCCCTTTGGGCTCAAAGCACTCCATACCGAGCGCATGCAGGCCGTCCAATATATAACGGCGCCTGTAATCATAGTCGCGGCGCATGGATTCAATATCGTCGTCGCCTTCCTTCATGGCCTCGATGGCGGCGTACTGGCTGGTCGTCGGGGCGGACATGATCGCGTATTGGTGTATCTTGAGCATCTGCACAACGATCTCAGCCGGTCCGCAGACGTAGCCCATGCGCCAGCCCGTCATCGCATGGCTCTTTGAAAATCCGCCCACGATGATCGTACGCTCGTACATGTCCGGAATGTTCGCAATTGAAAAATGCTTCTGCCCATATGTAAGCTCTGCATAGATCTCGTCGGACAAAACCATGATATCGGTGCCGCGCAGCACCTCGGCGATCGCTTCGAGATCGGCTTTTTCCATGATGCCGCCGGTCGGGTTGTTCGGATACGGCAGGATCAGAAGCTTTGTCTTCGGCGTTATCGCCGCGCGCAGCTCGTCGGCCGTCAGGCGGAATTCGTTTTCCACTTTTGTCTCGACGAACACGGTCTTGGCGGAAGCCAGCTCCGTGATCGGACCGTAGCAGACGAAAGAAGGAACCGGTATGACGACTTCCTCACCGGGGTTCACGAGCGCCCGAACGGCAAGGTCTATGGCCTCGCTGCCGCCGACCGTGACGATAATCTGATTTTTATAGCTGTATTCAAGGTCAAAGCGCCGTTTCAAGTACCGGCCGATCTCCGTACGCAGGCGCGTGAGCCCTGCGTTGCCCGTATATTTCGTGAAGCCTTTTTCCAGCGAATAGATACCGGCGTCGCGGATGTGCCAGGGCGTCACAAAATCCGGCTCGCCGATTCCCAGGGAGATGGCGTCGTCCATTTCCTCGAGTATATCAAAAAACCTCCGGATGCCCGACGGTTTGATCCCCTTGACTTTATCGCTTATGAGATTATTATAGTCAATCATACAAACATCACCCTCTCTTCCTGCTCTTCGCTCAAGCTGAATATGCAGCCTTTTTCCTTGTATTTTTTGAGTAAAAAGTGCGTCGACGTTGCCGTGACGCCGTCTATAGGCGCAAGCCGCGCAAATACGAACTGGGCAACATCCTTGATGGAGTCCGCCGTGATATATACTGCAAGGTCAAAATCTCCGCTCATCAGGTAAAGGCTGTCGACTTCTTCGTACTGGTAAATGCGCTCGGCAATCCGTTCATATCCCTCGCCGCGCTGAGGCGATATCTTCAATTCAATGAGCGCCGTAACGGTCTCTTCCGTCACCTTGTTCCAGTCGATAAGTGCCATGTATTTTAAAATGACGCCGTCCTTTTCGCATTTTGCGATGACTGCTTCAACTTCCTTTTCATCCATATCGAGCATTGCTGCTATCTGCTGTGCAGAAAGCCTGCCTTCTTTTTCAAGAATTTTCAGTATTTCGTTCATGACAAAACCTCCAACTTAAATAATCCCTGAACTCAATTTTATCTATTATACAATCTCGCCGTCATTATATCAAACAATTATTTATTTTACTGTAAAAAATATTCATATTCATCGGCTTCGTATTTTTTTGCTTCATTGTATTTAGTGCATAAATCCGGCGCGCGCGGTTATATTATGCACGTAGCTATCGTTCCGCCGGCGGAGCGATAAAAAGGAGGAAACGGCTATGATCATCGACAGAATCGCGCTCGTCCTGGCTATCATCGGCGGACTCAATTGGGGATCGATTGGTTTGTTCCGGTTTGATATCGTTTCTTATATCTTCGGCGGACAGGCGGCAGCCGTCAGCAGAGTGATCTATACGCTGGTCGGTCTGGCCGCCATCTGGCTGATCTCCCTATTGTTCAGAGAACGCGAAGAAGAGCGCGGAGAGCACGCGTAAAATATCCGGAGGCATAATACCTCCGGATACATATTTTTGAACCGTCGCGGTCCGTACGCTTTATTTCCGCTCGTCTTCCTCCAGTACGCGCAGGCGCCTTTTATACATCGGAAGGATGAAGAGGAAACAAACGAACGCGATCAAAACAGGGACCACAGCGACCTTGAACATGAAAGCGTAACTCGTATATTTATAAACGATGCTGCCTAAAATCGGACCGACGAAAAAGCCGGAATCCATCGCGATATACATTGTGTTGCCTGCAACACTGCGTTTGAGCGGTTCGACGGATTTCATGCACATGGCCTGAATCGCCGGCTGCGTCCCGCCGATCCCAAGCGCGGCTAATACGGCGCCGACCAGCATGCCTTCAATCGTTCCGCTGAATCCGACGACGATGAATGACGCCGCAAATAAAATCATACCCGGTATAACGACCGTCGATACGCCGTAGCGGTCACAAAGCCAGCCGGACAGCGGCCTGGATACGATCATCGTACCTGCCATGAATGTGTAGAACAGGCTGACATTGCCGATATTCAGTTCGTCGCCCAGATTAAAGACATAAGAATTGTAAATCGCATAGCCCGCGATTATAAAAAACATGACGATCGTCGTTGGCAGCGCGTGAATCGTTACGATATTTTTATACCAGGCGCCCGTACTGGCCACCTGCTCCTTTGTTTTTTTGTCCGGATGCAGGGCAAAACAGGGAATCAGCGCCAAAAAGAATACGACTGCTGCAAAAAGAAAAATAAAAGTATACCCGAGATCATCGTTTTGCATTTTAGCGCCCAGCTCAAACAGCCAGTGACTGATAGACGGTCCGGACGCGGCACCGATCGCGCCACCGATACCATAAAGGCCCATGCCGGACGCCATTTTGTCCTTCGGAAGGGCGTCGCTGGCAATTGTCATCGTAAGGCAGCCGACAAAACCATACTGAATGCCGTTGAGGACACGGAAGAATATAAACATCCCTATATCGTGAAAGAGTGCGTAGCCCAGGTTTGAAATCCCGCCGACAAAAAAAACCAGGATCATGAGTAAACGCTTGTCGATTTTCGTCATCGCAGGGCCGGCTACGGGCTTGAGCATGAGCGAGATCCCGAAAAACATTCCGGTCAAAAGCCCCATCACAACGGGCACGGCACCTAAAAAAGTGGCGTATGTCGCCACATGCGTGTTTACTGAAAAATGCCCCAGACATAAAAAAAGATTCGTAATAACGGAACCGATAAAATTTCTGTTCCATATTGTTTTTTCTTCTGGCAAATCATTTATTGATGTTGCTGGATCCATATATGCGCCTCCAAATACGGCAAGCCGGTAATGAATATTTAAATAAGTTTATCAGATGCTTTTTAACCCGTCAATTGAATTTATTTCAGCATTAGACATAATTCTACATATTTTTTGGGTGTATTCCGAAAAAATTCACAATGCCGCCATTGTTTTGCCACGATTCTAATTTATAATCAGCGTATGAATAAAAGCGTTCATAAAGTATTCCCGGCGCTCGGCACGGTCAATTCGATCGACGTTCCGTCGTGTCCGGATGAAAACATAATAAAGACAGCTGCAGACCGGGTCCGTCAGATACACCGGCTTTTCTCCGCCTTTGATGGTTCAAGCGACGTCTCCCGTATTAACGCCGCGGCCGAAAAGGGCTATGTCCCGGTGCAACCGGATACGATTTACCTTCTGGAACAGGCCGCGCACTTCGCAGAAGCGTCGGACGGCGCGTTCGACGCAACCATCCGTCCGCTCGTGGAGCTCTGGGGGTTCGGCGGCCGTCCGCCCTCTGTTATACCGGGCAGCCGCGATATCAAACGTATTAAAAACAGCGTCTGCTGGACGGATGTCCTGATTGACAAGGCGGCCGGCGCCGTAAAGCTGCGCCACAAAGGCCAGCGTATTGACCTGGGCGGCATCGCAAAAGGGTTTGCTGTCGACGAGGTTCGTCGTATCCTGTCGGAAAACGCAATCAAAGAAGCGGTCATAAACCTGGGCGGCAGCGTTGCCGTCATAGGCCATAAAAAACCTGTCGGTATCCAGCATCCCGACAAGCCGACCGGAGAGATAATGGGGCGCGTTTATTTAATCGATACTTGCGCCGTCACCTCCGGCTCCTATGAAAAATTTCGGACGTTCGGCGGCAGGCGGTACCATCATATAATCGACCCGCGCACCGGTTACCCGGCGGAATCCGATGTTTTAAGCGTCACGCTTGTCGGTGCGTCCGCTGCAGCGCTCGATGCGCTGTCGACGGCTTTTTTTGTGCTGGGCGCTCAAAAAGGCATGCAGCTGGCATCATCATCCGGTGCGGAAGCCATCGTTGTCGACACCGGCAGAAACGTCTACGTTTCCGAAAACCTGAAAGAGAATTTCAAATTGATCCACAATGAGGTCTGAATCATGAAAAAGAAGAAAATTACATTTATAAAAGTCCTGCGGCGACTCATACAGCTTGCCGCATTTATCCTGATACCCGGTTTGTTCATAACCGCATTCGGCGCGCTGGGAGATGTCTATCAGGCGCTTATACAGGGAAGCTTCAGCGTGACCGCGCTCAGCTTCCAGCTTTTGATCCTGCTTGCCGTAATTCCCGTCACGATGCTTCTGGGTCGTTTTTTCTGCGGATACCTGTGCGCTTTCGGCTCCATGGGCGATCTGCTTTGGTTTATCGCGGGAAAAATCCACAGAAAGCGCATCCGCATCGGTGAAAAAACAGATAAAATATTAAAGTCCTTCAAGTACATTTTACTCATATTTATCGTCGTGTTCGTATGGACGCTTGGCGTGGTTTCGTTTGACCCCACAGCCAATCCCTGGACGATCTTCGGCATGTACGCGTCGATTTCCGGCTGGCCTGCGGCAAGCTATCTGATATCCGTCGGCGGTGCGCTTTTGCTCCTTATCATCGTCGGGTCGCTTTTTGTCGAACGCTTCTTCTGCCGTTACGCCTGCCCGCTCGGCGCGGTCTTCTCCGTTGTCTCCCTTATCCGGCCGTTTAAAATCAAAAAGCCGCGTACGGAGTGCGGGGCGTGCAAGCTTTGCACGTCAAGCTGCCCGATGGGCATCGAACTGTACAAGACGGACGTCATCCGTTCCGGCGAATGCATCAACTGCTTCAACTGCATCGAGTCCTGCCGCCGCAAAAACGTCTCCGCCAGACTCGCGCCGCCGGTCGCCGCCGCCTGCGCGGCCGCGTCCATCGCCGGTCTATATTACGCCGGCAATTTGATACCAACGCAGCTTACTGCATCCGCCGCCGAAACGGAAACAGCGAAAACAGCTGAAACGGCCGCTGTTTCAACGTATACGGCAGAAGCGGGGCCATATATTGACGGCACATACGAAGGCTCCGCCAGAGGCTTCAGAGGCACAACGGATGTCGCGGTCACTATAGAAAACGGGTATATCGAAGATATCACCGTAATTTCGACAGACGACGACCTGCAGTATTTCAACCGTGCCGAGAACAGTATCGTCACCGCGATACTGCTCACGCAGTCACCAGACGTGGACGCCGTTTCCGGCGCAACTTTTTCCAGCAACGCCATAACTGACGCGGTCGCCGACGCGCTTGAGGGGTGCATCAGTAATAATGCAGATTCCGAATGTTCCGTTTCCGATTCAGAGCTGCCGAAAACATCGGAGGAAGCATCGCCTTCCGCTTCTGAAGCTACGGCGGATACCGTTACAGACGCTTCCGGGCAAGCTGCCGCATCCGTTTTGTCCGGCGTCTATGAAGACGGCACGTATACCGGTACCGGCACCGGTTTTCGCGGCAGCATCAGCGTTACCGTCACAGTGTCCGGCGGCCAAATTACCGACATCACCGTTGTTTCATATGACGACGACTATCCATACATGGTAAAGGCCGAAAGCGTCATCGATTCGATCCTTTCGTCCCAGGAGTTAGACGTGGACGCCGTATCCGGGGCTACGTTCAGCAGCAACGGGATCATCGAGGCAGTTGCCGACGCGCTCGGCGTGTCTTATGCGTCTTCTGTGGACACTTCTGAGATCGAGAGCCATTCCGGCGGCCAGCACGGCGGCGGTCACAACAAATAGCGTATTAACATTATGCAGATAAAAACGGGATAGGGCGCTTGCCCTGTCCCGTTTTTTTGCTGGATATTAAAAAAAGCTGTTACTGAATTAAATCGTCGTATTTGCCTTTGAACAGGACTTTAAGCGGGTCCTTTGGCGGCCCCTCCAGGAGCTTGCCGTCGGCCGAAAACCGCCCGCCGTGCGCCGGGCAGTCCCAGGTCTTCTCCGCCGAGTTGAAATTAAGCTCCGTTCCCATGTGGGTACACGTTATATCAAGGATCGTCACGTCGTCGTTTTCATCGCGGTAAATCCCGGCTTTTTCGCCCTGAAAACGGATTACGCGCCCCTCTCCCTGCGCAAGCGCCTCCATTGGCACGGCTCCCTCCAGCTTGGATTTCACAAGCGCCGCTGCCGAACGTATATTGCTGCCGATGGCCGTCCCCGGCGCGCTCAAAAAGTCCGAACGCGTTCTTGCGTACAGGCCTTCGTATCTGCAGCTGCCGGTGTCGATCAGCTCCGCGAGCATATTCCCCGCCAGCGTGCCGTTCGTCAGACCCCATTTATGGTAGCCGGAGGCGACATAAATATTCGATCGGCCGGATATCCTGCCGATATACGGCAGCAGGTCCGGCGACTGATAATCCTGCGCCGACCACATGGCGACAACTTCCCGGACGCCTGCCAGATTTTCTGCAAACTGCATCAGGTTTTCAAAATGCAGCGCCGTATCCTCATGCCCGCGTCCCGTCGTATGGCCGTCTCCGGCAACGATCAGTATCCGCTGCCCATCCTCCGTGTGCGTCCGAAACGAGCGGACCGGTTTGCCTGCTGTTATGAAGCTGCCGTCCGGCCAGTCGTTTTTAGTTTTGACCGCGATGCCGTAGGACCGCTTGGGATACAGCTTTGAAAAAAACAGATTCGGCCCGTCGTAGATCGGATAACCCGTCGCCATTACGAGGTGTTTTGCTTTGATGACGATATCATCCTCGCACCGTACAGTTATGCTGTCACAAGACTTTACCTGTATGGCTTTTGTGCCGCACCAGATCTCCGCGCCCTTCCCGGCTGCAGAAGCTGCCAATGCCTCTACATAGCGTACGGGATGCAGCGCCGCCTGATCCTTACAGCGCGCCATGACGAGGTTTTTGACCGGAAAACATGGGCTTTCAACGATCTCCGCTTCCATCCCAACACGTTTTTGCGCCGAATACTCTTTTTTGACGGCCTCGCAGTCGTTTTCGTCCGCCGCGTACAGGCAGGCCGGACAATTTAGAAGCTGGCAGTCGATCTTTTCTTTCTGTACGGCGTTTCGGACAAAGTCCAGCGCTTCCGTCTGCGAACGGCAATACGCGCGCGCAGCGTCCAATCCGTGTTTTTTAATGAGTCCGGAATAGACGGCGCCGTGCTGCGCCGTCATTTTTCCCGTCGTGTTCCCCGTCGTGCCGCAGCAAAGCGCACGCCCGGCCTCTATGAGAACCGAGGCGCGTCCTCTCAGGCCGAGACAGTACGCGCAGGTCACGCCCGTAATGCCGCCGCCGATGATCAGAACGTCGGCGGTCACGCTTTTTTGAAGCTTCGGATAAAACGCTTTCTGCACCGTTTTATTCCAATATGAAACCGTATTTTTGTCCACCTTTGTCCCCTGTTCCGAAGTCGCTTACCGCTTCTCCTCCGCCAATATTAAAACCGTCCGTACCAAATTATAGTTTGATACGGACGGCGTTATTTATACGTTATTAAAATTCAGGCCGGCTCTTAGATCTTTACCGGGAAGTTGATATCATCCCTTATCTGCTCGATACGTTCGTTCATATCATCCGGCTCAAACTTCATTTCAGTGAGCGCCGTAACGATCTCATCCAGCTTGTTGTATGGGATTGATATGATATGCAGTCCCGGCGGGTAAGCGTTTTGCAGCTGAAGGCCGAGATGCATGCCGGTGAACAGATGATTGACCTTGCCCGTCACGTACGGGTAAGCGTACGTCCATGAACAGCTCATGACGTATGAGCATTTGGATTCCCAAAGGTCTCCGGATATATAGCTCGTCGCGCGCAGCAAGAGCTGCGCCGGATATGTATCCGCGATACAGATAACAAGGTCGGGGTCAAACGTACACTGGTCAAGCGGACAGAAAACGACGAAGTTGCATAAACCGCGTTTGATCATCGGCGCGTCGTAATACAGTCGGGCATTCGGCGCCGGCGTTTTGAATACGGACAGCTCCGCGCCAACCTGGCCCGATCCGTGATTCGTCTCAAGATCCATCATGCCGAGAATGACGCGCCCCATGCACTTGCCGTTGTCAACGGTAAAGTAAAAAGGCTTTTTCTCCGTCTGGACTTTTTTCAGAAAGCTGCAGAACACGTCCACGCCCTCCGCCTGTTCGTATCCTTCCGGTTTATTACGGCAGAGTTTGATCGCAACGGCGCAGTACGGCATGTCCAGATCCGCAAACGCTTTTTTGGCTTTTTCGCTCAACATATCGATTCCTCCAATACTTTTTTTGTTAATCGTGTGAATTATACACTAATATTATTGGGTTGGCAACGCTATTTCTGGCATATGCCTGTTTTTATTTGTACTTGGCGGATTTGTATCATGTTTTTTCGACATGGCATTTTTTCCATCTACATCCGGACGCATCACCTTTTGTGAAGTTTGGCGGACGAAGAGTGAATTGACTTATAACCGCCCCTATGCTACGTTAATTTATGAAGAAATATGCTCTGAAAACCCGCGTCTTACGCCGGAAGCGGGCCTGCTGTGAAAATCCGGTCGGAATACCATATATCGGGTTGGTTGCCGCCAAAAAGCCATAACGGGTACTTTATTGACGCCTGTTGATAATCAAACCTTACCCAACATCCTCATAACCGTCACTTTTTCTGCATATAGTCTAGCATGACTATTGCCGGGAGTGATGTTTTTGAAATCCAACATCGAGGAGCGCGCCTGTGATTTGGCGGTATACATCATAGAAAGCAGGGCGACGGTGCGGTCGGCGGCGAAAAAATTCGGCATAAGCAAATCAACCGTACATAAAGACTTATCTGAGCGGCTTGAACACATCAACAGGCCTTTATACCTGCAAGTCAAGGAAGTCCTGGAATTCAACAAGGCCGAACGGCATATACGAGGCGGACTGGCAACAAGAATGAAATATAAAGGCATATAAAACGCAAAAGCCCGGCCGTTGCCGGGCTTTTGCGTCAGGTTATCAAAAAGCTGCTTAAAGCAGCTTTTTGATAACTCAGGGTTCTCGGCCTGCGGGCCTCGCATAGTAACGCTTTTCTGAAGTGAATTCCTCAAAGCGTTTTAATCAAACAATTTTCGTCTCCGAGACCAGACAACTCGCCTTCGGCGGCGAAAATTTAATCGCACGGCGATTGGCCGTATAGATGGCAGGCCGGGCTTTTGCGTTTTGTATGAATCCGTTTACGCAGGTAACATAATATTGACAGTTGATTTGAGCGTGAACACGGAAGCCGAAAAAAGCTGTTATACGCGCCTTCATGCGCGTCTCTTTTTGCATAAATAAAGCCGCCTTGTGAAACTTCTAAAAACACCGCCGTTTTGATATTCACTTTCTGTTGCTTTTCCAAAAGTATTTTCATCTTTTTTGAGCATGCTTCGACCGTCCGGTTTTCTTGACTTAGCAGCACAAAATGATAAAATCGAAGAAAATCGAATCATAGAACGCGCACACGAAAGGAGAAATTCATAAATGAAGTACGAAAGACCGGTCTATCGTGCGCCGGGTGTGCCGACGGCACGTAAAAAGCTGCTGTTTTCCAGCGCCGAGGTCGACTATCCCGTATTTGACTATCCGGTAACGCCGGCTGAGAATTTTAAACTGGCGGCAGCCAGGAGGACGCCGTACTGGATGCCGAATTCCCTGACGGACGATCAGCTCATCATGCCGCAGGAACTGGTCAACGGCGATGTGCGCGGCATGCAGTCGAGCGCGGACTTCTCGAGAATCGCTTCCGAGAACTATACGTTCTACGACTGGTTCAACACAAACTGGACATGGGTCTGTTCGGCCGGCGGACCGATGCTCACGCCCGGCACATGCCTGTGTGAAGACATTACACAGTGGGAAAAGACCGTCGAGTTCCCCGACCTGAGGGAATGGGACTTCAAGACGCCTGCCGAGCATTTTATGAAAAACGTCTACGACCCGTCCAAGCTCCTGCACATCAGTGTCGGCCAGGGCGCAACGGAACGTTATATTTCCATCGTCGGCGGCTATACCGAGGGCATGATCGCGCTCGCCGTCGAGCCGGACGCCGTCCGTGATTTCCTAAACCGTTTCGTCGATTTCACTATCGAGTATTTCGATCTGATCTGCAGCCTGTATCCGGTCAATATGATAACGTATCACGATGACTGGGGCACGGAGCGGGATACATTTTTCAGCGAAAAAATGATGGAAGAGATCGTTTTCGAGCCGACTAAACGCTTTGTGGATCACGTCAAATCAAAAGGCGTCCTGTTTGAATTCCACTGCTGCGGCAACAACACGCGCTTTCTTCCGTATATGACCGATATGAAAATGGATTTTCTGCAGATCCAGCGGCGTGCCATGAACATACCCGAGCTTAAAAAGAAATTCGGCGACAAGATCGGGTTCAACATCGCTATCGAGGGCGCCGACAGAGGCGTTCCCTATTCAAAAGAGGACTACGTGAAAATGGTTCGCGACACCGTGGATATCTACGGCAAAAGCGGCGGCGCCTACTTGAACGTTTTTGATCCGGACCCGGAGAACGTCTGGAACATTGTGAGCGAGCTTTACGCATACAGCCGCGAATACTACGACAGGGAGCGCGGCGACTGACTGTTCAGCATTTCATAACGCAAGGGCTTGCCAAGCGGCAGGCCCTTTTTTATACACATTATAAAAATGTATACTTATTATTTTATTGATATTTACCTGTTGTTTTGTATTATTTAACTATAATCGTCACATCATATTTACACAGTTACACCAACGGCGTATACTGTAATCAGTAAATCTTTATCGATTATATTTAAACAAAATGATCACACGGGAGGTACGCATATGAATATGTATAACTGGGTCGAGCAGATCATTTACACAGAGCGCAAAAAAGCGCTCCCCATCCTGTCTTTCCCCGCCGTTCAGTACCTGTACGTAACGGTCAGGGAGCTTGTTGCAAACAGCAACCATCAGGCCATCGGCATGCGCCTGATCGCGGACAATTTCGACATGCCGGCCGCACTGAGCTATATGGATTTATCCGTTGAGGCGGAGGCGTTCGGCGCACATACCGTTTTCAAGGCCGACGAAGTCCCGACAATCATCGGAAGACTTATTGCTACGGATGAGGATGCCGACGCCCTTGAAGTGCCTAAAATAGGCGCCGGCCGCACCGGGGAAAACATCGAAACCATCCGGAAAGCGCAGATGCTCGTTACGGACCGTCCTGTGTTTGCCCAATGCACCGGGCCGTTTTCGCTGGCCGGACGTCTCATGAACGTCAACGATATCATGCTGCAATGCTTTGAGAATCCGGAACTGGTCCATAAGGTGTTGAAAAAAGCGACCGCGTTCATCATGGAATACGCAGCCGCCCTGCAGAAGATCGGCGCGGACGGCATCGTGATGTCCGAGCCGCTGGCAGGACTGCTGTCCCCACAGCTTATTGATGAATTCTCCACCGATTATGTCCGCGAGATCGTTCATACACTGCAGGACAAGAATTTTATATTCATCTACCACAACTGCGGTAATTCCGTGCCGCATCTAATGGATTCCATCATCGATACGGGCTGCTACGGTTATCACTTCGGAAATTCCGTCGATATGCTGAGCATGCTTGAAAAGGTGCCGCGCAACTACCTCGTCCTGGGTAATATCAGCCCCGCTGAAGTTTTCAACTGCAAGTCCACGGAGCACGTACGGCTGGAGACGCTCAAGCTCCTAAACAAATGCGGCAAATACAACAACTTTGTCATATCCTCCGGCTGCGACCTTTCGCCCGATGTGGATCTGGACAACGTCATCACGTTCATGAAGACGTCCGAGGCGTTTTATTACCGCCAGTCCCTTTATAACTCGGTATCCTGAAAGTTGCTAAAACAAATTAGAAATATCTTATCAGAAAACCCGAATTACACTTTGAAGTGACCCCAAAAAGTTAGACAAATATTTATTCTTACGCAGCCGAGAGGGCTTGCAGTCTGTGAATGGCAGGCGGCAAGCCCTTTAGTCTTGCCTTGCAGCGACGGTTGTTATAGTAATCAAGATAGTCAATGAGTTCATTAATAAAATGCTGCATGGATTCGAATTTTTGCAGGTATAGCAGTTCACTTTTAAGCAAACCAAAAAAGTTTTCAATTACTGCATTGTCTAGACAGTTACCTTTACGGCTCATGCTCTGTATGATACCTTTATGCTTCAGCATTTTCCGGTAAAGGTTATGCTGGTATTGCCAACCTTGATCGGAATGTAGAATCAGATTTGTTCCATCTGGTATTTGAAGGAATGCCTTATCCAGCATTTCTGTCACCAAGGAAAGCACAGGCCTGTCAGAGATGGTATAGCTCACAATGTCCCGGCTACACAGATCAAGGATCGGCGACAGATAGAGCTTTTGCCCAAACAGACTAAATTCGGTGACATCCGTCACCCATTTTTGATTTGGTTGATCGGCATCAAAATTACGTTCCAACAAGTTTGGTGCAATTCTTCCGACCTCGCCGCTATATGACTTGTATTTTTTCATCCTCACTCGACAAAACAGACCGAGCTCTTTCATGATCCGCTGTACGGTTTTGTGATTGATGGCAAAATTGCGCCGACGTAGCTCTGTAGTAATCCGGCGGTAGCCATAGCGTCCCCGATTTTCATGATAGATTGTTGTAATCTCAGCTTTTACATCCGCATATTTATCCGGCTTTGTCATGCGCTTGGCGTGGTAGTAAAATGTTGCCCTTGGTAATTGAGCGATATCCAGCAACAAAGCAAACTTATGGTCTCGCCTCAGCTTTTGGATCACCTGCGTTTTTTGCACTGGTGTCGCTCTTCTTCCAAAACCAAGGCTTGCAAGTTTTTTAGGTATGCATTCTCCGCACGAAGCCGCTGTACTTCTGACAGCAAATCTTCTTCCACTTCTTTTGGCAGCTTTAAAGGACGACCTTTGCTGCCTCGACCACGACGCTCGATCTGAAAGCCCTCTGGCCCTTCTATCAAGTAGATTCGTTCCCATGCTTGTATCCTGTGATGGTCATTTATCTCAAATTGTCGTGCTGTTTCGCTATAGCTTAGTCTTTCTTTTTGCATCGTTTCGATTACATGCTGTTTAAATTCTGCTGTGTATCTTTTATTTGGTACTCCCTTTGGCATTAAATCACCCCAATTGTTATCAGTTTATCATACTGTCTAACAATTGGGGTGCTGTTCACTTTTGTATAATTCGGGTTTTCTTTTTTCAGTATCTGTGTGTACCTGCGTGCACTTTCGGACGCAGGTCAACGCTTTCCAATATTGTGTCTATTTTTTTCTTAGCTTTTTCAATCGCCTGTCTGCCCTCTTCAGCCGTTATACCCGTGTCATCAACAAGCAGCGTCTCCACACGGCTGATCCCAAGAAATTTAATTATATCTTCCACATAGTTTAGTCCCTTGTTCAAAGCGGGCCGGACAATCCACGGAACGCTTCCGCCGGAAGACTGAACGTATAGGAAAAAACGATCCCGATCGTTTAAAAGTCCGGAAGGCTTTTGATTTTTGAATGTGATCGTTTTGTCTTTTAGAATGACGCAGTCCAGATAGTCTTTCAATATCCCCGGAAATGACAAGCTCCACATAGGCGCCGCCAAAATATATATCGACGCGGATATGAATTGATCGCACAGTTGGATCATTTTTCTCACGTCTTCTTGCTCGGAAGCGCTCAAGGCCTGAAGGGCCGTACCGCAGACCGGACAGCTCCTGCTGCTGAAATAAGCGTATTTCGGGCGCGGAATATTTTCCGCATATAAATCCAGCTCCTCAAACGTAAATTCCGGATAATGCGCTTTCAGGCGGTCTATGACGGCACGTCCCACGGTTTTAGATGCGGATAGGTTTTCGGGCTTTGAATTTGCCGTTATATATAATACCTTTTTCATAATACCCCTCTTTTTTTGTTAATGAATGTATTATTATCTTTTACCCGAATTCAATACGCAGAACATGAATTAAGCCCCGGTTTTTAAGCCGGGGCTCAAACTACAAACTCAATACTATTTTTTAATCTGCTTCATGCATCGCTATGCACCGAAGCCTCCGGGTTTACCTCCGCCTGCTCCACCGGGTTTTATTCCGCCGGAATCCATGTCGCCGAAATCCATGTCCCCGGGATCCATGCCTCCGTGCATATTTCCGCCCATTGGTGATTGCGTGATTTGAGTAATTATTTCGCCGTTAACAGTCACTTCTCCGCCGTTGAGCTGCGCCGTGCCGCTTGCGTCAAAGACTGAAGTCGGTGCGGTAATATCGATCGTTCCGCCGTTGACATATATATCGCCATTTGAATCAACCGCATCGGTATCCCCGCCGGCCATGGTTATATTTATCGTGCCGCCGTTTATTTCAATGACAACATCGTACGTGCTTTTTAAACTGGCGTTGATACCGTCATCCGTTGCGTAAATCGTTATCTCCCCGCCGTTGATCTGGACGTATGTTCCCTCAATGCCTTCCGTGCATGTTTCTATGTTAATGCTCCCGCCATCGATTTGAACAATACTCGTCCCGCGTACGGCATCGTCAGCCGCCTGAATGTTTAAGGTCCCGTCTTGGATATAGATATAACCGAGCAATGAATCGTCGTCGTTTTCACTGTGCAGGGCGTCTTTCTCGCTGGAAATGGTGATATCGCCGCCGCAGATCCGTATGGAGTCGTTGGCTTCCAGCCCATCGGCAGATGCTGTGATCGTATAAGCGCCTCCTGTGATTTTAAGATCATCTTTCGAGGCAACGCCGTTGCCTTCCCGGGAGATTATTTCCAGTGTTCCCGTACCATTAAGCACGAGATCCGATTTTGAGAAAATGACTGCGTCCAGATTCGTATCGCCATCGGCTGCATAACTGCCAGACACCTCCAAATAATTGTCGCTGTCAGTCGTTGTCACAAACACCTTATCTGCCGATTTAACATAAATCGCCGGCGCGTCCTCGTTCGTAATTGTCACGCCGTCGAGGACAATCTGCACTTTTGCTTCATCCTCCGCTTCAACGTACACCGTAACATTATCTGCCTCGCCGCTTAAAACATAAACGCCTTCCTGACTGATCGTCACGTCTTCATCGTTTTCCAAAGCATAATACACTGCGTCCGTCAGGTCGGCCGACTGCTTTAGATCCCGGTCGGAAAACATATCGGTTGTATCTAAGATCGAGCCTTCAGCTGACGAAATAATTGTTGACGATTCGCTTGATGCACCATCATCGCCTGATGCGGCAGCAGTTTCGGAAGCGCTCGAGTATGACGTTTGGTCAACGGTTGTATTTTGAGTATTATCCTGGGCCGCGGCGCATCCCACAAGTAAGCCCGCTGACAATATCGGCAATAAAACCGCTTGCAGTTTTTTTATAAACATAAGTATTCCTTTCATAATCTGTGCTTATAACAGTATTAGATATAGTCACACGCTTATGGTATTAACTATAGTTCGTCTCTTTCAGCGGAAAGCCTTCCGCAGATTATATTGAGGTTCCCGTTCCTGCAGCGCAGTTCATCCATGAATTCCTTCTGCTGCCGGATATCCTTCATCGTAATTTTATATTGAAGCTGATAGAGGCTGCCCATATTTGTCGTGCGCACGCGGATCAGTTCGAATCCCGTTAAGTACTTGTCGAACAGGTCGTCGAATACGCCGACGTAGTCCAGGTTTTCCGGGATCGTAATTTTCAGCTCCTGTACGCCTTTTTTAGGATCGCCGAACCTGAATTTGACGAGAACAATGCTGACCGTGGAAACAACTGCCAAAAATGAAGCGGCCACAAGCAGATAACCGGATGCCGACGCCAGGCCGACCGCCATGGCGATGAAAATGCTGCTGATATCGCGCGCGCTTCCCGGCACCGACCGGAACCGTATGAGTGAAAACGCACCCGCGACTGCAATGCCGACGCCGATGTTCCCGTTTATCATCATGATGACAAGCTGCACGACCGACGGCAGCAGGACCAGCGACAGCGCGATACTTTTCGAATACGTGTTTTTGTACATGTAGACCAGGGATATGACGAGGCCGAATATTAACGACGCCGCCATGCAAACAACAAATTCGCTCAATGATATGGACGCTTTATCGCCCATAAGTTCCAAAACACTTTCAAGCATGAATGGTTTTCCTCCCGTCGTCTTCTTCGCATAACGCATTCGGTACAAATCCGCGCGCGTCTGCGATATCTATTATTTTGCCGGGCGCGCCGTCTTCTCGTTCTATACCTGCGCTTTCTGCCATTTCTTTAAGGAAGCACCGGCCGTATTTCGAAAAAGACGTTTTAAATACGCCGAGCTCCGACAGCTTGTCGGCAAGCCACAGCGGCATACAGCCGCATATTTTGATCTCCAGAACGTGCAGTCCGTCGTCGAGCAGCTTCTTTCCCCAAGTACCGCAGGAAAGATCCGTGTCGCACGTCCGCCAGCGGATATTGCTGTCGAATGTTATACGCAGCGTCGGGTCTTTTTTCCCCGTGAAGGCAATGCGGTCATAGGCCAGATACATATAGGGCTTCGGATGGTACAAATTCAAAAACCAGTCGATTTCGCTGAGAATCTGATCCGAACCGGATGGCTTTTTCCCGCTTATAAGGTATGCGCCCGCCTCTTCCATCGTCATGACGACGCGCCTTTTATAGACGACGCCTTTAAACTTTTTCTTGAGCTCTACGAAGACGTCCGTATCTTTGTCCGGCACCGTATAACAGCGTACACGCAGTTTTTCCTTATAGACCGGCTTCTCTAGCGATCGTCTGACGAGCATGTGGTCCGGCGTGTCGAAATAGGTGTTGCCGACCGTATACCGTCCGTATGTGTCTTCGTGCGTGTATGCTTTCAAAAAATCGGTCAAGGCTTTATACTGCGCCTGGTCGACGATGAATTTTATCTCATTACGGCTGAATACGTTTTGTACGGTACCCATGCCGATCACCTCCGTTTCAGTTCGTCGTCCGTATACGGACAACGCCTGGAATGTTAAAAGAACGGTGCATTTTACATGGTTTTAACATATCTTATACGCCCTGTTAACATCCCTGTGTCTGCAGTATAAATAAAAGAACTTAAAACAGGCTGAAATATTCTTTATAAAAATGTAAACAAAACAAAAAAAGCCGGCCTAAAAGGCGGCTTTTTTTAGAGTTAACAAAAAGGATTTCACGCCTGTTTGGGGGCGTCATTATCTTCGCGCGCGTTTTTGCGGCGCTTTCTTTTTGGATTTCCCGGACATCTTTTTTCCCGGCCGCGGGTCCGCCGGGCGTTCCGGCCGGATAAGGCAGTGCCTGCCGGTTCCGATCAGGTCTTCCCTGCCGGCTTTTTTAAGCGCTTCCGTCACCAGTTTCCGGTTTTGCGGCCGTTTCCACTGCAGGAGCGCGCGCTGCATCGCCTTTTCATGCGGTGCGCGCGGCACATAGACCGGCTGCATCGTTCTAGGGTCGAGGCCCGTATAATACATGCAGGTGGACAGCGTCCCGGGCGTCGGGTAAAAATCCTGCACCTGCTCGGGCTGCACGCCGCGCTTATTGAGGTATTCGGCAAGCGACACGGCGTCCTCCAGCGTTGAGCCCGGATGCGACGAGATGAAATACGGCACGAGGAACTGCTTTTTGCCGTAACGGTCGTTGAGGCGTTTGTATTTTTCCTCAAACCGCTCATATACGTCGTGGCGCGGCTTCCCCATGTATTCCAGCACGCCGTCGACACAGTGCTCCGGCGCGACTTTGAGCTGGCCGGATATGTGTTTTTTGACAAGCTCGGCGAAAAAGTCGCCGTTTTTATCCGCCAGCAGATAGTCAAAACGAATCCCGGAGCGGATAAAGACCTTTTTAACGCCGGGGATCGCCTCCGCTTTCCGAAGCAGTTTGAGATAATCCGAGTGGTCGGCGTCGAGGTTTTTACACGGCGACGGCCCCAGGCAGTTTTTATCGCGGCACAGTCCGTTTTTTAGCTGCTGTCTGCACGACGGCTGACGAAAATTCGCCGTCGGCCCGCCGACGTCGTGCACGTATCCCTTGAACTCCGGGTGCTTTGTAAATCCTTCGATCTCCCGCAAAACGGAGTCGTGGCTGCGTGACGTGACCATACGCCCCTGATGAAACGCCAGCGAGCAGAAGCTGCACGCGCCGAAGCAGCCCCTGTTATGGATGACGGAAAACCGGACTTCTTCAATCGCCGGTACGCCGCCGTCCTTTAAATAAGACGGATGCACTTCCCGCGTGAATTTAAGCGCGCTGATGCGGTCAAGCTCTTTTGTATTGAGCGGCATCTGCGGCGGATTGACGACGAGCTGCCGTCCCGCGCAGCCCTGGACGACGGCGCGGCCTCTAACCGGGTCGTGCTCGTCGTACTGCAGCATCGCCGCCTCGGCGTATTTGCGTTTGTCCGCAGATACGTCTTCATACGACGGGCATTCCACGGCGTCAAACGTACTGTCCGTCAGTTCCGGCGTGATATAAGCCATACCGCGTATATCCGTCAGCGCATCCACGGGCGCACCGCCCTTTAACCGCACGGCGATCTCGCGCGTGGCGGCCTCCCCCATCCCGTAAACAAGAAGGTCCGCCCCGGCGTCGAACAGCACCGCCCGGCGGACTTTGTCTTCCCAGTAGTCGTAATGGGCAAACCGCCTCAGCGACGCTTCCAGCCCGCCGATAACGACCGGAAGTCCGGGGAACGCCTCACGGACGCGGTTTGCGTAGACGATCGCCGCGCGGTCAGGCCGGCGTCCGGCCTTTCTGCCCGGCGAATACGCGTCGTCATGGCGGGGCTTTTTAGCCGCCGTATAATGGGCGACCATGGAATCGAGGTTCCCCGCGCCCACAAGCGCCGCGTATCGCGGACGCCCCATCGCCAGAAAATCGCCGGCGCTTTTCCAGTCCGGCTGGGCCAAAACGGCGACGCGGAAGCCGTCCGCCTCCAATACACGCCCGATTACGGCCGCGCCGAAGCTCGGGTGGTCGACGTACGCGTCACCCGTTATGAGAAGAAAGTCGTAATAATACCAATCCCGCGAGCGCATATCGTCGCGGGAAACCGGCAGAAAATCACTGCGTGTCATTTAAACCCCTTTATATCAAATCTGACCGTCTAATATAAAGTATCGGCCAAGCCTATAGCTTTATTGGACAACAAACGAAACTCTATATTACACCAGGGCGATATCCATTTCCATTATAAAGTGTTTTCCCAGATGGTTTTCAAATATGCCCGCGACGTCAAAACCGTATTTTTCACAGAAGCCGAGCGCCTGCGCGTTTTGCTCACCGATCGTCATACGCAGCCTTTCCCGTTTAAGCGAGCGGAAAACGGAGACCGCATGGCCCAGAAGCTGCACGGCAATCCCGGTGCGCCGGTGTTCGGGCACCATATAAAAGAAATCGATGACGCCGGTTTTTCCCGCCGCGCCCTCTGCCGGATCCAGTTCGATCATCCCAACCGGCGTATCATACATGAGCGTATGGCAAACGGCGCGCGGCGCAGCGTTTGCGCGCGTCACGGCACGCGCTGTAAAGTCATCTTCCGGCATCGTTGTCTTATAGACTGCCTCAAAGGCGTCTCGCCGATAGCCCATATACCGTTCCGCGTCGTTTTCCAGGTCAATCGGCGCAAAGCGCAGGTTCGTTGAGTCATACGACGTGTTCTCCCGCCACCATTTCTGGTGGGCAAACGTCGAAAGCTCGTCGGTCAGGTGGTCGTTGTCGCCGTACCAGTCAACGCTGATCTGCTCATCCTGTACGCGCAGGCGCGCTACGGCCGTGTTGTCGCTGTGCTGGACCTGCTTTATGTCCTCCGGCAAAACGCCCAGCACCCCGGCCAGAAACACCCGCGTTGCCTGCCCGTGCGAGACAACGGCGACGGTCTCGCCGTCATGCTTGCCCGCGATGTCAATAATCGCCCGCGTGATCCTTGCCTGAAGGTCGAAATAATCCTCGGAGCCTTTGATCTTCCACTTTGCCGGGGCACTGTTGAAGTTATTAAGCTGTTCCGGCTCGAACCGTTCCACCTCGCCCCATGTGCGGTCTTCCCAGACACCCATAGAGACTTCCTTCAGCCTCGGCGAGACGATGAGCGGCAGATTGTGGCTTAAATAGATCGCGCCGGCCGTCTTGATCGTCCTTATTAGGTTGCTTGAATATACAGCGTCTATCTTAATATCCTCAAAGCGTTTTTTCAGCGCCGCGATTTGTTTTTGTCCTCTTTTAGTGACCAGACTGTCGTAATGCCCGTGGATGCGGCGGTATAGATTCCCTTCCGCCTCGGCGTGCCGGATCAGATAAATGGTTGTCATATCAGTATGGATGTACCTTTCCTGTTATTTCTGTTGCTTTTTCTATGTTTTTCCTTCGCAGGTAGTCTTCCAGCCCCTCCGTGATCGTTACGGGCGCGCGCGGATCGGAAAACAGCGCCGTCCCCACCGACACGAGGTCGGCCCCGGCAAGCATCATCTCAACGGCGTCTTCCGCTTTTGAGATGCCGCCCATTCCCATGACCGGTATTCCAACGGCATTTTTGACTTCATGCACCATCCGAAGCGCTACGGGAAATACAGCCGGCCCCGACAGGCCGCCCGTATTGTTTTTTAGGATCGGGCGGAACGTATCGATATCGATACGCATGCCCAAAAGCGTGTTGATCAGCGAGACGGCGTCCGCGCCGGCTTCCTCGGCGGCGCGCGCGATCTCCGCGATATCGGTTACGTTCGGCGAAAGCTTGATCATCACCGGCATCGCTGAACAGCGTTTGACCGCCGCCGTGACCTGAGCGGCCGAAGCGGCCGAAGTCCCGAACGCCATGCCGCCCGCTTTCACGTTCGGGCAGGATATGTTGACTTCTATGAGGTCCACCTGCGCGTCTGACAGCTTCTCCGCCATTTCGCAGTATTCTTCCACGGTATTTCCCGATATGTTGGCAATAATATTCGTGTCGAACTGCCGCAAAAACGGCAGCTCGTCGCGGATGAACGCGTCTACGCCCGGATTCTGGAGCCCGACGCTGTTTAAAATGCCCATCGGCGTCTCGGCGATCCTCGGCGGGGGGTTCCCCTGCCGCTGCTTCACAGTCAGTCCTTTGACGGCAATGCCGCCTAACGCGGACAGATCGAAAAACTCGGCGTACTCCCGCCCGAAGCCGAAGGTCCCGGAAGATACGACGACCGGCGTTTTGAAGTCCACGCCGGCAAATCTGACGCTGAGATCGGTCATTCCCAAAGCACCTCCCCGGCATCGAACACGGGCCCGTCTTTGCAGACGCGGCGCATCTGTTCCCTGCCGTCTTTGACGGTGCGGCAGGCGCATACCAGACACGCGCCGACGCCGCAGCCCATGCGTTCCTCCAGCGACACCTGGCATCTGATCCCGCGCGCCTGCGTGCGCGCCGCTACTGCTTTGAGCATTGCCCTGGGTCCGCAGGCCAAAACGGCGTCATAGGTCTTTTCTTCCAAAAGCCCTTTGAGCACGTCCGTCACGAATCCATGCACGCCGGCCGAGCCGTCGTCCGTGGCCAGATATACTTCATCGCAGGCGCTTTGAAATTCCTCCTGCAAAATTACGCAGCCGCCGGTGCGAAAGCCCAGGACGGCCATCACCTTGCCGCCGGCCCTGCGCGCGGCGTAAAGAAGCGGCGGCGCGCCGATCCCGCCGCCGACTAAAAGAATGCTGCCGCCGCCAACGTCAAAGCCGTGTCCCAGCGGGCCGAGAAGGTCGACCATCTCTCCGGCCAGGCGTCCTGAAAGCCAATGCGTCCCCGCACCGCGCGTTTCGATCACGACGGTTATAATGCCGCCGGAAACATCGCAGATGCTGACCGGCCGGCGCAGCAGATTCCCGTCGCCGCAGCGCACGTGGACAAATTGGCCCGGTCCGGCCTTCTCGGCTATATCCGGCGCGTCCAGCCGCAACCGGAAAATGGTTTCGTTCAGTTTTTTGTTTTCAAGCACTTTCGCAAGGCAGGAAACGGGCATGGGCATCCCCCTAAATTCGTCATTGTTGCTATTTTAACGCAAATACTTTGCCTTTACAACAGGCCCTTGGTTAATTATACAAATTTACGTTTTGATTTTTGATAATCTTGAAAATGAGTCTAAATTATTATACTATAATATCGATTTAAAAGTGTATATTCATTGAATATTTTCATATTTAAACGCTTTTTGGAGGTTCAAGATGAAAAAAGTTGCGGTGGTCATGGGTTCCGACAGCGACCTGGGTGTCGTAGGCGGCGCGCTCAAACAGCTCAAAGCCTTCGATATCCCCTTTGAGGCGCGCGTTATCTCCGCTCATCGAACGCCATACGCGGCCGAAAAGTTTGCCGCATCCGCCGCTGCCAACGGTTTCGGCGTCATTATCGCGGCCGCCGGCAAAGCCGCGCACCTGGCCGGCGTCCTGGCCGCTTATACGACGCTCCCGGTTATCGGACTGCCCATAAAATCCTCAACGATGGATGGCCTGGACAGTCTTTTGTCCATCGTCCAGATGCCGTCCGGCGTCCCTGTGGCGACCGTGGCTATAAACGGTGCCGACAACGCGGCGATACTGGCTGCACAGATACTGTCTTTGTCCGACGACGCACTGACGCGCCGTCTTTTAGATTTTAAAACAAAAATGGCTCAAACCGTCGGGGACAAGGATGCAAAACTTCAAAATGAGGTAAAAAATCTATGAAAAAGCTTGAACAGATCTATGAGGGAAAAGCAAAAAAAGTTTTCAAAACCGACGACCCCGAGCTCGTCATCGTCGATTACAAGGACGATGCCACGGCTTTCAACGGGGAAAAGAAGGGCACGATCGTCGGCAAGGGCGTCATCAACAACCGTATGACGGACCACTTCATGCGTCTTCTGGCTTCCGTAGGCATCCCGACGCATTTCGTTGAAGAGCTCTCCGATCGTGAAACACTCGTACAGCGTGTCGATATCGTACCGCTTGAAGTCATCGTGCGAAATATCGCGGCAGGCTCTTTCTCCAAACGCTACGGCGTAAAGGAAGGCGTTGTCTTTAAAAAACCGACGCTTGAATTCTCTTACAAAAACGACGACCTCGGCGACCCTCTGATTAATACAACCCATGTATACGCCATGGGGCTGGCGACGCCCGCGGAAGTCGGACTCATCAGCGAATACGCATACAAAGTCAATGAATTTCTGAAATCCTACCTGCTTGAGTGCGGCATCACGCTCGTCGACTTCAAGCTGGAGTTTGGTAAAACAAATGACGGAAAAATAATTTTAGCCGACGAAATATCGCCGGACACCTGCCGTTTCTGGGACGCGAAAACCGGCGAGAAGCTCGACAAAGACCGGTTCCGCCGGGACCTCGGCAATGTTGAAGACGCCTATCAGGAGATGCAAAGACGCATCTTCGGCAAATGATCCGATTTTTGAAAGGATTTGCGTATGCAAAATTCGTTTTCTGACAGCTACGCCGCTGCCGGCGTTGACGTTACGGCCGGCTACGATTCGGTCGAACGGATGAAACCGCTCGTTGCAAGCACATTCCGCGAGGGCGTTATCGGCGGTCTCGGCGGGTTCGGCGGTATGTTCCAGCCGAAACTGGAGGGGATGAAAAATCCCGTATTCGTATCCGGTACGGACGGCGTGGGCACAAAGCTGAAAATCGCTTTCCTGATGGACAAGCATGATACGGTCGGCATCGACTGTGTGGCCATGTGCGTAAACGACATCATCTGCTGCGGCGCGGAACCGTTGTTTTTCCTCGATTATCTCGCCATGGGCAAGAACATCCCGGAACGGACGGAACAGATCGTCACCGGCATCGCCGAAGGCTGCCGCCAGGCCGGATGCGCTCTCATCGGCGGCGAAACGGCGGAGATGCCCGGTTTTTACGCGGAAGACGAGTACGATATGGCCGGTTTCGCCGTCGGCATCGTCGACCGGGACAAAATAATCGACGGCAGCACGATCAAGGACGGCGACCGGCTGATCGGTCTGGCTTCCTCCGGCCTTCACTCCAACGGTTTTTCGCTCGTGCGCAAAGTGCTTGACTTAACGCCTGAAAAGCTTGAGGAAAATGTACCCGAGCTGTTCACGACGCTGGGCGCGGAGCTGATAAAACCGACACGCATATATGTGCGTCAGGTGATGCACCTTATCAAAACGCTGGGCGCGAACATCAAAGGGCTCTGCCATATAACTGGCGGCGGTCTTTATGAAAACGTTCCGCGCATGCTGCCGGAAGGCATCACAGCAAAAATCATGCCGAACGGCTTCCCCCGGTGCAAAGTCTCTTCATACCTGCAGACGGCAGGCAACATCCCCGTCCGGGATATGTACAATACTTTCAATATGGGCGTCGGCCTTGTCATGGCCGTCGACAGCGAAGACGTCGGCGATATCGTCAACGCGCTCATACAGATCGGCGAACATCCATACGTCATCGGAAGCTGCGTCAAAGGTGAAAAAGGAGTGGAGTTAAAATGGTAAGAACCGCTATATTGGTTTCCGGAAACGGAACAAATCTTCAGTCGATCATCAACGCGCTCAATTTCGGAAGGATAAAAAACTGCGAACTTACGGCCGTCATATCAACCAAACCGAACGCCTATGCCCTCGAGCGCGCTAAAAGCGCCGGTATACAGACATTCGTCATCGACTATAAGCACTTTCCGAACCGGGAAGGCTTCAATGAAGCGATCTACAAAAAACTCGTGAGCCTCGACATTGAACTCATCGTTCTGGCGGGCTTTCTCGTCGTCCTCGGCTCCCCCGTGGTCGAGGCGTTTGAAAACAGAATCATCAATATACACCCGTCGCTCGTCCCGTCGTTCTGCGGCGAAGGTCTTTACGGCCTGCGCGTGCATCAGGCCGCCCTCAATTACGGCGTCAAGCTGACAGGCGCAACGGCGCATTTCGCCACAGCTGTTGCCGACGCAGGTCCGGTCATCCTCCAGCGCGCCATCGACATCCATGAGGACGACACGGCGGAGTCCCTGCAAAAGCGCGTCATGGAAGAGGTCGAGTGGAAGATCCTGCCCGAAGCCATCTCCCTGTACTGCGAAGGACGTCTGCACGTCGCGGGGCGCATCGTTCATATAAAGGAGGCCGCGAAATGACGTCCACAGACATTAAAACTGCGCTTTCATCCAATACGTATCCCGGCCGCGGCATCCTTTTAGGCCGCAGCGAGGACGGCTTGCGCGCCGTCCTTATCTATTTCATCATGGGCCGGAGTGAAAACAGCCGCAACCGGGTTTTTAAAAGAACGGACGACGGTATACGGACCGAGGCCTTCGATCCGTCGAAAATAACGGATCCCAGCCTTATCATCTACCGCCCGGTGCGTTTTTTTGATGATACGATCATCGTCACCAATGGCGACCAGACCGATACGATACGCAGCGCCGCCCCGGCGGAGAACTTTTTTTATTCAGCGCTTTTAACACGCACGTTCGAGCCGGACGCGCCGAACTACACGCCCCGTATTTCCGGCCTCGTACTGCCGGACGGCAGTTATAAAATGTCTATTTTAAAAAGCTCAGACGGTAATCCGGACTGCTGCTGCCGCCAGTTTTTCGAATACGACGCGCCGGTCCCCGGCATCGGTCATCTGATCCACACCTATAAATGCGACGGCGCGCCCATCCCGTCTTACGAAGGCGAACCGAAGGCCGTTGCCGTAACCGGCAGCCTTGACGATTACGCAAACACGGTCTGGGACGCGCTTAACGCGGATAACAAAGTCTCGCTTTTTGCCCTTTCGAAAGAGCTGTTAACAGGCAGGATTGAAAGCACGATTATCAATAAAAATCAAAACTGAGGTACTTGTTATGACAGAACTTGAACTCAAATATGGCTGCAATCCCAATCAAAAGCCCGCACGTATCTTCATACGCAGCGGCGCGCTGCCGATCAGCGTACTCGGCGGAAGACCGGGATATATAAACTTTATGGACGCGTTCAACAGCTGGCAGCTTGTCCGGGAACTGAAAGCCGCCTCCGGCCTGCCTTCGGCGGCCTCCTTTAAGCATGTCTCCCCCGCCGGCGCGGCTGTCGCCACGCCGTTGTCCGAGCTTGACAGGGCCGTCTTTTTTACGGGCGCGTCCCCCCTGTCCCCCATCGCCTCCGCTTATGCCAGGGCGCGTGGCGCCGACCGCATGAGCTCCTACGGCGACTGGGCGGCGCTGTCGGACGTCTGCGACGAGGAGACGGCTTCGCTCTTGGCTGTCGAGGTATCCGACGGCATCATCGCCCCGGGCTATACGGAAAAAGCGCTGGAGATTCTCAAAAAAAAGCGCAAAGGCAGCTACAACATCGTTCAGATAGATCCGGACTATACGCCCGAAAAGGCGGAATTCAAGGACGTCTTCGGCATCACGTTCGAGCAGGGACATAATGATTTCAGGATCGACGACAGCCTGCTCACCAATATCGTTACTGCAAATAAAGACCTGCCGCCGAGCGCTAAACGCGATCTTGTCGTGTCTCTCATAACGCTCAAGTACACGCAGTCCAATTCCGTATGCTACGTAAAAGACGGCCAGGCCATCGGCGTCGGCGCGGGCCAGCAAAGCCGCATCCACTGCACGCGCCTTGCCGGAAGCAAGGCCGACAACTGGCTGCTCCGCCGGCATGAAAAAGTATTGACGCTGCCGTTTTTGCCCGATATCAGCAGACCGAACCGCGACAACGCCATCGACGTGTATATCTCCGACGACTATGAAGACGTACTGTCCGACGGCAAATGGGAAGCTGTTTTCACGGAAAAGCCGTCCGTGCTCACACGGGCGGAAAAGAAAAGCTGGATCGCCGGCATGACGGACGTTGCGCTCGGCAGCGACGCCTTCTTCCCCTTCGGCGACAACATCGAACGCGCGCAGAAATCGGGCGTTAAATATATCGCGGAACCGGGCGGTTCCATCCGCGACGACAACGTCATCGAGACATGCGATAAGTACGGCATGGTTATGGCGTTCACCGGCATGAGATTATTCCACCACTGATTACCCGCCCAAATAATGTATTGGACTTCAACCAATCGCCCGAATAAATAGTGGCGGATTCTGTATCCGCCCGGTAAATCAAATATTTCTTCAAAGGGCGGATATGGAATCCGCCCCTACAAACGATTATCGCATATTCTCATTCTCCACCCCACTATTCTCATGATTTCTCATATATCATGCCCGTTTTATTCTCTTAGGGTCATAGGGCGAAGCCCTATACATTTATGGGCGGCGGGTGGGATTTGATCACTCATTGGAGGTTTCACCATGAACGTACTGGTTGTCGGCGGCGGCGGCCGCGAGCACGCAATCTGCCTGGCGCTGAAGAAGTCGGAGCGCGTCGACAGGCTTTTCTGCGCGCCCGGAAACGGCGGTATTTCAGAAATCGCCGAATGTGTCGATATCAAAGCGACCGATATCGACGGCATTGTGGATTTCGCCCGGAGCAACCCGGTCGATTTCGTCATGGTCGCGCCGGACGACCCGCTGGCGCTCGGCCTCGTCGACGCGCTGGAAGCTGCGGGCATACGCGCCTTCGGGCCGCACGCGGACGCGGCGATCATCGAGAGCAGCAAGGCATTTTCCAAGTCCCTGATGAAAAAATACGGCATTCCCACAGCCGGCTATGAGGTTTTTACCGATTTCGACGCTGCAGCGTCATATATCAAGGCCAAAGGCGCGCCGATCGTCGTCAAGGCCGACGGACTGGCGCTCGGGAAAGGCGTCGTCGTCGCGCAGGACGTCGAGACGGCGCTCGGCGCTTTAACGTCCATGATGCAGGATAACAAGTTCGGCGAGAGCGGCCGCACCGTCGTCATCGAGGAATTCATGACGGGTCCGGAGGTGACGGTACTCGCCTTTACGGACGGCAAAGCCATCGTCCCGATGCTCTCCTCTCAGGATCACAAGCGCGCGTTTGACGGGGACGAAGGCCCGAACACGGGCGGCATGGGCGCTTTTTGCCCCAGTCCGAAATACACGGGAGAAATCGCGGACATCTGCATGAAGACGATCTTCCGTCCCACGGTCGAGGCGATGAACAAGGAGGGCCGCACGTTCAAGGGCGTATTATATTTCGGGCTGATGCTGACGCCCGACGGTCCGCGCGTCGTGGAATACAACGCCCGCTTCGGCGACCCCGAGACGCAGCCGATCCTGTCGATGCTCGAAACGGACATTTTGGATATCTTTGAGGCCGTCGTCGACGAGCGGCTCAGCGATATCGACATCAAATGGCGCAGCGGCGCAGCCTGCTGCGTCGTCATGGCCAGCGGCGGCTATCCCGTCTCCTACCAAAAGGGCTATGAAATCACGGGTCTGGACGACGTCCCGGCCGATATTACCGTTTATCATGCCGGAACCGTAAAAAAGGACGGCAGATACCTGACCAGCGGCGGGCGCGTACTTGGCGTGACGGCCAGCGGCAAAACGCTGGACGGCGCGGTTCGCCGCGCTTACGAGGGCATCGAAAGGATACGATTCCAGGATGTCCATTACCGGACGGATATCGGGCGAAAATGATTTTTCACCACAGGAAGTTCACGGTCAAAGGAGCATAGGGCCGCCATGAAAACTAGACGTAAAAAACGCCATGCGTTTTGGTCCCGCACAAAGGCCTCCGCCAGGAAAAAACCCCGTCTTTTCGCGGCTTACTTAATCTTAAGGCTGCTTGTCGTCGGCGTCATGATCGCACAGATCGTTAACAGGGATTACGCAAACGTGTTCCTGTGCATACTGACCCTTGTCCTGTTTATGATCCCGACCTTTGTGGAGAAGCAGATCAAGGTCGACGTCCCGGATACGCTGGAGATTATTATTCTGCTGTTTATATTTTCCGCCGAGATACTGGGCGAGATACACGAATGCTATCTCAACGTACCCGGCTGGGATACGATGCTGCATACGATCAACGGATTTTTATGCGCGGCCATCGGCATTGCCATGATCGACATCCTCAACAGGCATGACAAATTCTCCATCAGCATGTCCCCTGTTTTCGTGGCGCTCGTCGCGTTTTGTTTTTCAATGACCATCGGCGTCCTTTGGGAGTTTTTTGAATATGCCGGAGATATGTTATTACATACCGACATGCAGAAGGACACGCTTTTATCGGCGATCAGCACCGTTGAGCTGAATCCGGAGGGACGGAATATACCGGTCGTCGTTTCGGATATAGCGGAAACGGTCCTTTACGGCACGGTAAACGGCGCGCCGACGGAAATCGTTTTAAACGGTTATCTGGATATCGGCATCATGGACACCATGAAAGACCTGCTCGTCAATTTCGTCGGAGCGGCCGTGTTTTCTGTCATCGGATATTTTTACATCAAACAGCGCGGCCAAAGCAGAAACAGCAGATTCGTCAGCCGGTTTTTATTGACGAAGCTGCCGCCGGATGAACCTTCCCCGGATGAAAAGGCCGCGCAAACGCGCGGCTCTCACAGTGATAATCCTGCAGAAAAATAATAACTGCGTCTTTTTCCGCTGCGCTTGCGCGGTGATAAAATAGTCGAAACAGAAAGGCTGGTATTTTAATTTGGAAGTCGAACGTTCAAACCTTAAGGAAGAGCTTGAAAGCATAAAAGACGCCATACGTCAGGAAAACAACCTGCTTGACCGGCGCTTGTCCTGGCTTGGGACATTTGAGGGTTTTTTATTTGCCGCATATGCAATAACTTGTTCCAGTTTCAGCATAGCGCTCATCCTCAGCGCCCTCGGCTTTTTGATTGCCGTTTCAGCCGGTATCGGCACCGGGCGGGCGACGAAAGCGATTAAAGCATTAGAGGCATATTTTGATGAAATTGTTCCCGATAAACACCGCTCCGTCGCCGTGGTCGGATATACGAAACCGTCTGCATTCGCCTGGCTTATGCCCCATCGTTTTTTCCCGTTTGTCGTTGCTGTCGGCTGGGCGACTATTTTTGCCGTAAAGCTCCTGAATTTATAATTTACATATAGGTCGGCTGTAAGCGGCACATTTGATTTTCTCAGATATTCCGTACTTTTTACAGCCCGTTTCAGCGTCATCCGAAAAAGCTGATATTGTATTAGTTCTATGCCCGAAATCGTTGACAACACCAGTCATTTATGTTACTATACTTTCTGCGTCTGACGGTATATGGAGAGATACCGAAGTGGTCATAACGGAACGGTCTTGAAAACCGTCGTACGGAAACGTACCGTGGGTTCGAATCCCACTCTCTCCGCCAGTTAACCCGTCAGGCGTTTATAAATCGGCTTGGAGAAGTACCCAAGTGGCCGAAGGGGCTCCCCTGCTAAGGGAGTAGCCGTGTTAAAGCGGGCGAGGGTTCAAATCCCTCCTTCTCCGCCATAATTTATTCCCAAAAACGATGTCCTGCGGTAAAACCCGCAGGACATCAAGCTTTTTGGGCATTTTTTGCCCGTCAAAAAGTATTGCAGTTTTGGTGATGTCTTTCAGTGATTTCAGACCTGTCTTTGGATTCGAACTTTCACAACGCACAAGTCGGCAGAAAACCCCGCCAATCGAGCTACGAAAAAGCGCACCAGAGGGAAAACCAAGGCGGCGTTCATTAGTTGCCTGATTTTATGGGGGCAAATGTGCAAAGCAAGGGCGCGCAGTCTTTTGAGTTACGAACCAATCGTTTCTCACATAACGCAAATATATAAAAGCATCACAATATCAGGCCGGGATTCTGTTTAAACGGAATCCCGGCTTATTTGTTTTTAAGGAGGTTTCTATATGGATAGAAAATACTTTAATGAACTCTCCCGCATTCTCGCCAAACAAGGAATCAAGTCCACAGTCCAGCGCGAGGACAACCTCACTATCCTGCTTGACGGTCTACCCGCATGCCACGTGGGCGCTACAAGCCAGATGTTTGTTGCCCCCGGCGATCTGCGGACGCCTGATGCCGATGAGCTCTACCACAGGACATCGCCTATCGCCGAAACGGTCAGAGAATACATGACGGCAATAGAAAAGGCTCCTCTCCTCAAGGCAAGGGATTTGGATGAGGACTTCCGCCTGCTTACCGAGTTTAATGGTACTGTCCTTGCCGAACGGGAAACAGAAAAAGGCTATGGATACAAATTTGTAACATGGCAGCGCGACTACGACGGCACCGGCGTGGGACAGGGTCACTATTATATTGACAATTACACAGCGGCAAAGGAGGACTTCGCTGAACGCGCTGGTTTCGTACCGCGCGACCGATTGTTTACAAATGAGCAGTTCACGGAAATATACCGATGTTTGCGGAACACTATGGATTCCGAACATGAGCTGACATATGAGCAGGAGAAGCTAATTGAAAAAACCGCGTCGCAAATCGAGTACGCCGTCCCTGATATACAGGACAGGGTTGGACAAGCAAAAGGAATGGCACAGGAATTAAGTATGTAAGTAACATTGGCCGGAGAATCGGGGCGTGAAACGCGCCTCCATTCTCCGGCCTTTTTTGTCTTCAGGGAAGGAAGAACCATGTTAGTACAATACCGCAGGAATAAAAAAACAGCCTATTACGATTCGGAGATCTTCGTAACTGGCAGACCGGAGCCGCCTGAACCTTTATGCGGTCCATTCGCAAGCTGTGGTAACTGCCCTTATCCCTCTCACGGCTTTCAGTGCTACACCGCCGAGGGCGACTGTCTGAAAACACATCTCGAGAAATTTGAAAGCAGAAGAAAGACGGTGAAAACATGATACAAGCGTTACTATCCAACCGCAACCGGCCGGATATAGCACCCGTACCGGCCTGCTTCCCCATTGGAGATTATACAGCAATTTACGAAAGCCTCCAATCCATCGGCATCGGAAGTATCGCCGTGCGGGATTGTTTTGTCTCAGAGCTTGGCGGTGATTACCCTATTCTCAAGCGCTTGGAGAAAACAGAAATTAACGTAGATGAGCTCGATTATCTCGCCAAACGGCTGGAGAGCTTCGATACATACGAGCTTGCCCAATTTCAAGGCGCAGCCATCAGCCGGGACCTTTCCAATATGACGGATCTCATCAACCTGACTTTTTGCTGTCAGGGCGTCACTATCATTCAGGATTTTACTGACCTGACTGCTACTGGCCGGAAACATTATATGAACCTTCATGGCGGGCTGACCGAGGATGATCTCAAATCAGTGGACTTCCGCAACACTGCCCATTCACTTCTGTTAAATGAGAAATGCACCGTCACGCCTTACGGTGTGGTCTACGAAAATGGCATGGAGCTGGAGCTTTCCTATGATGGACTGTATTTCCCTGATTACCGGTATAGCGGCGACACCTTGCTGACCTTGGCGGTCACAGACCGAAGTCTCCCGGAAGATACCAGGGATATCGCATGGCTGTACCTGCCGGCGGAGGACTGTCAGATTGAACGCGCCCTGCTGCGTGCTGGAATCCAGAATGAGGATATGCGACTACAGTATGTTGACAGCGAACTGCCTGCCGCGCTGATTGACCTGATGGGCACGGAAGAAAATCTCTACGAGCTAAACAATCTGTGCGCACGCTTTCAGGAACTGGATGGCGGCTGTCGTCAGAAAGCGGAAGCGGCACTTCAAATGGTATCCCCAGCCGATCTTACCCAGGCAAGGAAACTATTAAGCCAGCTTGACCTTTTTGATTTTGTTCCCGATGTGCACAGCCTTGAGGACTATGGTCGCTATATGATAGCAGAGTCAGGCCACTATGAGTATGACGGCGAACTCGACCGCTATTACGATTTCAAGAAATACGGCGAGGAACGGAGTTCGCAGGAAGACGGGATGTTCGTACCAACCGGCTATGTCAGTTATCATGGCTTCGTCTCCATTGAAGAAGTAGTGGCGGGAATCGAAACAGAACGTATGAATATGACGATGGGAGGTATGTGAAATGAACCGGCATCCGAAATGGGTGGAATTTATGAAGGAACAATTCCCGCCCGGTACGCGCATCCAGCTTAACGAGATGAAAGATCCCTATGCCTCGGTGCCACCCGGCACGGAGGGAACGGTCGATTTTGTCGACGACGCCTGTAATATCCATATGCTTTGGGACAATGGCCGTACACTCAGCTTGCTTCCAGGGGAAGACCGCTTCAGCGTGATAGCGCCGAAGCTGACGGAAATGAAGCTGTACATGCCGCTCTTTGTCGATACCTATGAGCGCAATGAATACGGGGATCTGGAGGAATACCCCACCGAAATAGACAATTGCGCCGCGGCCGATTACGCGGACACGATCAACGCAACTATCGCGCGCTTTCGCATGCCGGAGGAAAAAGAGCGGGGCATCATGAATTGGTATCACAAAAAAGACGGAGTAAATGACAAAGTTCGCTCCGCTGAGTTCTCTGTTGAGAATATATCCGGTTGGCTTTGGGGCGTCGTCGAGTATACGTCCACGGGTGAACTCACGCCGGAGGAAACGGAAAGCTTCGAGGCTTATGTGACCGGACAGGCGGCAGACGGCTGGGGCGAGTCGTTCGAGCAACACCCCATAAAAACACCTGCCGGAGAGCTGTAT
The DNA here is from genome assembly GCA_963663605.2 of uncultured Sporobacter sp. GTDB lineage: Bacteria > Bacillota > Clostridia > Oscillospirales > Oscillospiraceae > Sporobacter. The sequence continues at coordinate 410,497 of CAXXVF010000002.1, read as the reverse complement.
GTCCACCTCTGGAGCGGCGATAACGGCTGGCGGCTTTATACCGAGGACGAGGTGCTGTTATGGCGGAATCAACAGCCGAGGATGCGGCTTGAGTAAAGCTGGTTTGAAGCTTGGTTCCGCGTTACCTAATTTCAAATCATATAAAGCATCCATCTATATAAATAAAACGGAGGCATTGCCGACTGCGGCAATGCTCTTTTCGTGAACGGAGGAAACCAATGTTTGAGGTATATCTGAGCCGGCCCGGCTTCAATGCCTCCGCGGCGCTGAAGCTTCCGGCCACCGACGCGGAGCTGCTGGACGCGCTCGAAAGGGCGCGTATTGTAAACGAAAGGGATATCTATTCGGTGACGGTCCATCAATGCGAGAAGGACTATCTACCGCAGTTTATCCCCGAGTCGGCGAACCTGTTCGAACTGAACCTGCTGGCAAAGCGGCTCTCGGAGCTTGACGACTGGCAGCGGGACTGCTTCGAAGGGCTCGTCGCGCGGGACAGCGTTGAAACAGGCTGCGAACCCATCCGGCTTGAACGGCTGATCAATATGACTTACAGCACGGACGACTGCCAGATCGCGTACAACGTGCGCGACGACAGGGCGCTCGGCGCTTTCTATTTGGAAAACGGCTTTTATGACGATCGGATTACCGGTATGAGCGAGAATATGATAGCGATGCTGGACACGGGAAAGCTGGGGCGCGCGTCACATTCGGGCGAGGGAGGTGTTTTTACACGGGGTGGCTACGTTATTCTCGGAGATATCAGGCAGGTATACAGCAGCGATAATATCCCCTATCCGCAAAAGCCGGACTATGTTTTCGCCCTGGATATCGCGAAGCTCCCAGAGGCAGATGAGGAAAACGCACAGCGCGGCGTGACGATAAGGCTTCCGGCGACCGATGAAGAGATAAACGCGGCGTTTGAAGAGCTCGGCACGGACGATATCGAGGGCTGCTGCTTTTTAAGGTATGAAAGCGCTATACCCCAGCTGTCAGAGGCATTCGGCTTTCTGGAGGATTTCCATGAATTGAACGCGCTCGCGAAGACCGTCGCCGCCCTTGAGCATGAGGATTTCCGTAAATTCAAGGCCGTGCTTGAAGCCACGGATTGCGACAGCGTTCAGCAGGCGGCGCTTATCGCCGTCAGGCTTGACGAATACAACCTCCTGTACGGCGCGGCGGGAACACAGGACGCGGCGGCGCTCCATCTGCAAAAACTCCTCTCCCGCGACGAGTATGAGGCTCTGTGCCCACACGTCAATATGTACGCCTACGCACATGAACGGCTGGGCGAGGAAATGCGGCCGACCTCCTACGGGCTGCTCTCCCGTTACGACGGCGGGCAGATTATTGCGTCGAAGCCGGAAGAGCCAGGTATGAATATGTATTAAGGAGAAAAACCCATGTTGAAGCTATTAAAAAACAGAATTTTCATCGGCGCGGCGTGTTTGGTAATGGCGGCCGTACTCGCGTTTGTTCTGCTGCCCCGGCTGTACGAGACGCGCTCCGCAACCACGGAAATCGTGCGGCTCAATCAGACGGTCGAGCGCGGCACGGTGATCGACGATACGATGCTGACGGTCTCCGAGGTCGGCTCCTATGGGCTGGCTGGCGACGTTGTTACAAAAGCGGATCAAATAATCGGGCAGGTTGCCGTCTCGACTGTTTACGCCGGTGAGTATCTCTGGCGCGACCGCTTCGTCGCCATAGAGGAATATGAACTGGAAATCGCGGGGTCGGGTGCGGCTCTCGGCGACGGACAATACCTGCTGACCGTCAGCTTCCCGACTACCTCGTCGGGCGTCGCGGGCGTGCTTCGCGATGGCGACGTGGTGGACGTTTACGAATATGGAACTGACGAATCCGGCAGCTCGGCGGTCAATCTGGCCATATCCTCCCTGCGCGTATACGAGGTGTTAAACGCCAGGCTGCTGTCGCTTTCAGACCTCGATGCGGAGTTGGAGGCCGCGCCGGGCGCGGACGCGTCGGATTACGATTTCGCGCCTGCCTACGTCGTGTTCATTGTCGACGGGCAGCAGGCGAAAACGCTCATACGGCTGGAGCGTGAAAAATCCCTGCACTTAGCGTTACGGGAAGCGGGTGAATGACGTGGGCATCCATGCCATATGGGGGGCGCCCCGAAGCGGGAAAACAACTCTCGCCGTTAATCTTGCCCACGCCGTCAGCCGGAGCGGTAAAAGCGTGTGTCTCATTTCACCCGAGCCGTTCAGCGAGCTGTCCGCCATATTCGGCGTGAAAATTCCACGAAACAGAAGCCTCCCAGCGGCAATCCGCGGCTTTGACAATCTCAAGCAGACCATCCTCAAAATCGGCGATCTTTTGTATATCCTCGCCGCTCCGACAAACGCCGACGCGTTCGATGACAACTATTCGGACGAGCAGGTCAAGCTGCTGCTGGAGCTCTGCGACATCACCTTTGATCACGTCGTCGTCGATTGCCCGTCCGAGACGAACAGCCTCACGGCGGCCTGGGCTATGAACAAGGCTTCAAGCGTTCCCCTCTGCATGGGCGGGCAGGCCTCGTGCGCCGTCTGGTACAGTGCGAACGCAAGGGCAATAAGGGCTCTCGGTAACAAGGTGTTTTATGTCAGCACGGAGACAACCTCCGACTATGACTACAATGCCATGCACGAGCTGCTGGAGGTCAGCCCCGCCGTCACCATACCGCATATTGCCCAGGCGACCCTTTTGCAAAACGAGCGGCGGCTTATCTATGGACTTGCCGGTAAAAAGGGCAGGCTGTATCGAGAAGCGTTAAGTCGGATTTATGAGGTGATAAATACATGAGCATTACATCAACCGAATTTCTATCCGTCGTACAGGCGACGAGCAGCACCGTGCCGGAGAGCCAGGCGGATAAATTCAGCTATGTCCGGCTTCTGGATATCGTGCGGACGGTGATTGCCGAAAAGAACTCCGGAGAGCTCGCCTCGGCGCTCGACAGCCCGGAAGCGGCGAAGACGCTGAAAGCGCTTATTCTTAAATACTGCGTACAGGAGCTTGCGGGACAGGAATTCGAGCAGGAGACGCTGGTGGAGAAAATCTATCAGGACATGGCGGGGCTTGGGATACTGACCGAATATCTCCACAATCCGAATGTGGAGGAAGTGAATATAAACGGCTATGGTCTCATTGAGATAACCTACCCCGACCATGTCAGATACCTCTGTAACGATAAAGCGTTTCCCACGCCCGAGGCCGCGCTGGATATGGTCAAGCGCATGGTGCGTATGGGCGGTATGCTTTTGGACAACCAGACACCCCGCGTGGACAGCTATATCGGCGGCGGCACTCGTATTTCGGCGATGATCCCGCCGGCCGTGCCACCGGAGTGCGGCGTGATCGCGTCCATCAGAAAGCAAAGCCAGAGCAGTATTACGAGAGGCCAACTGCTCGACTCGGGCTCGGCAACAGCGGAAATGCTGGATTTTCTTACCCTGTGCCTGTGCAACAGCATTTCAATTGGACTTTCCGGCAGCACGGGCTCCGGCAAAACGACCGATCAGGCGTTTTTGCTCAACGAGTACATACGCCGAAACGAGGATTACAACAACCGTGTGTTCGTTATCGAGGACAGCCGCGAGCTGAATTTGCTAAGCTACGACACCGCGAACGACAGACCCGCGCGGGTACTCCATACGACGACGAAGCCCGCGCCGAACCCAATCACTATGCTCGACCTCATAGTCGGTTCCCTGCGATTTAACCCCTCGCTCATCGTTCCCGCCGAGGTGCGCGACGGCGCGGCGTACCAGGCGGCGATCGCCGGGCAGACAGGGCATACAATCCTCACGGCCTTTCACGCCGACAACGCCCGCGACGCGTACAAGCGGCTCGTGTCCATGTGCGTGACGGCTCGGACAGGCCTGTCGGATGAGCGGCTTCTTGAAATCTGTGCCGGTGCGTGGCCTGTCATGGTATTCAAAAAACAGCTTCGTGACAACAGCCGAAAGTACATGGAAATCTTCGAGGCCACGGGCGTGGATAACGGAAAGCTCATCGGCAGCACACTGTTTAAATTCGTGATAAGGGAAACCGAGCGCGACGGGCACGGAAAAGTCGTGAAGATTCACGGCGAGCACCAGAGAACGGGTTGTATATCGCCCGTTCTTTTTTCCCGCCTGCGCGACAACGGCGTGCCGGAAACGGAGCTTTTGAGACTGTTCCCCGATGCCGCAAGAAAGGAGCGAGATTATGCATAGTTATTACATCGGCGTGTTCTGTCTGACCGTGCTCGCGCTCTTCCTGCTTTTCGGCTTGGACAGGGCGCTTAGCGGCGCGTATAAGGCACAGAAGTCAAAAAAGGAAAAAGCCGCTTCCATGAAGCTGAGAAAGCGGAGCATAGCGGCAAAAATAATCCAGCGCCAAAAGGAGCTTGCGGCGGCGGCGCGGATGCCTCGGTCCGTATATTACACAATGACCGCACTCGGCGGCGCAGTCGGCTTCGCTCTCGGCAAGCTGTTTTTCAGCGATACCTTCGTTGCCGTAATCACCGGCGGTCTCGGCGCGGTCTCGCCGCTTTTTGTGTTGGCCCTTAAGATAACGGCGGCAAAGAGCGCCCGCGCGGATAAGCTTCGCTCAACCATGATGATACTCTCAAACTCATACATCGTAACGGAGGATTTTCTAAAATCCGTGCGAGACAACGTGGACGCGCTGGAGTACCCGCAGCCGTTTCGCGACCTTCTGGCCTACACAACCTACATTGACAACAGCGTGGAAAAAGGGCTCCGGCGCATGAATAATCAGGTGGACAACAGCTACTTTCCCCAGTGGGTGGACGCGCTGGTCATGGCTCAAAGTGACAGGAGCCTGAAATACGTCGCCAAAACGGTTGTCGACGAGATGAATGACGCGCACGAGGTTCAGCGGGAATCCGATACCGCGATGTTCGCCATATGGCGGGAGTATTTCACCCTGCTGATACTTATCTTTTCTGTTCCCATGATTTTCAGGGTGCTGATGAATCCCGCCTACGTCATTCTTGTCACCTCTCCAATCGGCAAGCTGCTCATACTGCTCCTGCTGGCGGCTGTGGTGTTCTCGGTCGTGAAAGCGATGAAGGTAAACAAGCCGCTGCTGATGTAAGGGAGAAAAACCATGCTGATTATACTGACTTTAGTACTGATCCTTGCCCTCGTGTTTTATGCGGCGAACAGCCTTTGCATAACGCGGGGGCATTCGTTTATAGGGCGAAACACGCTCAAAAAAATGTCTAAATGGCAGCGCAGGCGCCTGGATATCTGGAAAACAGCCTTTGCTAAAAGCTTGTTGTCCCGTATTTCAAGGATGGTCTATCTGGATGAAAGCGCCGCCCTGAGGCTGAACAGGAGGCTTTCCAAGGCGGGGCTTTCTATCACTCCGCGGGAGTATACGGCGCAAATATATCTGCTTATCGCCGCCGGGGTCTGCCTAACAGTGGTGTGCGCCCTTTTTCACTTTTATTTCGGCGTCCTGCTGGCGTTCCTGCTGACGGCCTACGCCCTTCTGAAGCAGCACAGCTCCCTTGGCGAAAGGGTCAAAAAGCAGGAGCAGCTTATCGCGCGGGAAATGCCCCGATTTATCCGAACTCTCAGCCGAAGCCTGCAAAGCGACCGCGACCTGCTAAACGCGATAGTCTCGTACAGAAGGGTTGCGGGAGCGGAGCTGGGCGGAGAGCTTGATATTCTCGTCGCGGAGATGAAGGCGGGCAACACCCAGTCCGCGCTGCTTCATTTTGAAAGCAGCCTCGGCACCTCGGAGGCGTTCCGCCTATGCGGCGCGCTCCGGGATATGAGCCTGGGAATAGACCAGACGGCGGCGCTTGAGTATATAGCTGACGACATGGCGCGTCAGGCCAGAGAGGGTATCAGGAAGGAACTGTCGCTCAGACCGGCGAAAATGCGCGGGACGTTTATGCCCGCCGTCGCCGTCTGCGTCGCCATCGTTATGTATGTCCTCGTCGTGTACGTTATCAATAATTTCCAAAATCTATATTAAAAAGGAGAAAAAACATGAAAAAAATCGTAAAGACAATCACAGAAAAGGTAAGAAGCGTCACAGTCAGGGCGGCGTCGCTGCTCGGCGACAACAGGGGCGAGCTTGCGGTCAATACGATTGGCGGCATTATTCTCGCTGTTGTCATTATCGGGCTGCTTATCCTCGCGGTCAATTCCTTTTTCCCCGGCTTCTTCCAGAACATCTTCAACGGTATGGAGCAGAAGCTCAACGCCAACTGGTAAGGGGGTAGTACAGCATGGCGTTTTTAGGCAAGATAAGGAGTCTGCTGCGCGACAAGAAAGGCGATGAAGCGGTATCATTTCTGCTTACGACCGCCATGCTCGTCTTAATCTTTTTGGCGCTCATATCGAGCATGATATACATCATGCAATACTACAACGCGAGCTACCTTTGCCGCAGGGTCGTGCGCAGCATTGAGGTTACCGGACTATACGACGAGACAGAAACCATGAATATCATAAACGGTATGTCAAATGACAGCTTAGAGGACATTGATGTTCAGGTTGACGCTGTGTACCTCTCAGGCAACAAAATCCAGCTCCGGCAGGCGTTTAACGTAACGCTGACGGCAAGCTACAGGATCACCATCCTGCGGTTTGGCGAAAGTCCGATTCAAATCGTCCTGCCAATCGAGGTGAAGGTGGCCGGAATGAGCGAGGTGTATCACAAGGAATGAAAAAGCTGCTGAGGGACAGGTCGGGCGGCCTGTCCGTAATCTTTATCGGGCTGGTGTTTTTCCTGCTTGTCGCAGCCTTTCTGGTCATGGAGACCGGGGCGACGTTCGAGCGCTACTACGCGGCGGAAACCATCTTGCAGAGAAGCTGTAACAGCGCCGTTGAAGCAAACATACAGGACGAATACCGGGCGGACAATATCCTGCGGCTGGACGTGCAGGGAGCTATGGAAGACTTCCGTGGCTTCATCGCCAGCGACATGCCGGACGGGTATTCCGTAACAATCACCTCAATCGAAGGAACAGAATCGACGCCCTCCCTCACCGCCACGGGTACGGTCACCTTCTCCACCATATTTCAGCAGTACGGCTTCGACGACCTGACCTTTGACTTTACGGTGAAAGCCACCAACTACAGGGTAATATGACGATGGTGAACACAATAGCCGTAATCCTCTGCGCCGCCGCCTTGATTTATGGCGGCGTTGTCGATTATACACGGCGTGAGATACCTAATTTCGTTCATATTATTCTGATTTTTTCAGGAATTTTAGTAGGCTTTTCCGTACCATACGGTATAATGTGTTTGGTAATCCCTGCGGTGCTGCTGATAGCGGCGGCAAAAATTTCAAAAAGCAGGCTCGCGGGAGGCGACTTCAAGCTGCTGTGCGGTCTTGGCTTCGCGTGCGGGCTGACGGAGCTGGCGGCAATCCTTTTCCTCGCGCTTGCCGGCGCGATAATATGCGGAGCTATCCAAAGAAAATCCATCAGCCGGGGTATACCCCTGTGTGCCTACATCGCCCCGGCATACATCGCCGTCAAAGCGCTTGCGCTTCTCGCGGCTTAATAACAAACTGGAGGTCATTATGAAGAAAAAAATATCACTGATAATCGCCCTTGCGCTCATGCTCAGCGCGTTCTGCGTGACCGGAGCCTCGGCGGCAGAAAGCACTGAGCTCAGCGTGCGTGTCAACGGCTACACAGTGGACTTTCCTGACGCGCAGCCGTTTGTCGACGCGAATAACCGTACAATGATACCCGTCCGATTCTCCACCGAGCAGCTCGGCGCGGACGTGAGCTGGGATAACGATACTAAGACGGCGACAATAAAGAGAGATGGTATATCCGTTGCAATCAGCATAGGCGATGCCGACTTCGAGGTTACGCAAAACGGTGAGACAACGACCGTGACTATGGACACGGCGGCGATCATACGCGAGAGTCGCACCTATGTGCCGATCAGGTTTGTAGCCGAGGCTCTTGGCGCATATGTGGACTACTCGGACGTCTACAGGGTTGTCGGAATACATTCCGATGTCCTGACTGCGGAGCAGATTGCGACATTAAGAGCATACGATTATACGCAGAGCAAGGCCGCCGTCTCTTATGAAACGGCAAAGGAAAAAAAGACCGCTGAGGATCTGGAGTATTTCTACGGCGCCGACCGCGAGAGCTTTAACGGCGAGTTCGGCTATGCCAACGCCCGAGAGCATCTGTACAATTGTATCAGCAGAATATCGGTTTATCCATTTAAAGCAATTGATAGGGTTTTAGAAGATACAACTAACGATGAGTTCTTTGACCTTGTTGTTCAGGAAGCGAAAGCCGAGGTTGCCTATACCTCGGATAATATCAGCTTCGAGTTTATAACGGACTCATCCTGCATTTATCAAGAAGATAATGTAAGTGTTATTACGACGACAGTACGTGGTATCATTGCTATGACATGCAGTACAAATACCGCGCCGCTTCCCGGTGATGAAATAGCGATGGCGACCAAGTATGGTTTCACGCAGCTTCAAAGAGGTGAGACCGTTTATATTGCCGTTGATATTCACATGAATACTCAGGCAAATTATTACGTCAACATTAAGGCCATCATGCCCCTTGCCAGCCAGTACAAATGATTATGGAGGTAGGTACTAAATGAAAAAACTAAAGTCAATAACGTTTCTCTGCACGGTGATCCTGATGATCGCCGTGCTTTCTTTTTCGGCATTTGCCGCCTCAAACAGTTCAATACAGAATCAAATGGCGGCGAACAGCTCCGCGTGGTGGGTGGCGTATAACGCAGGCGACACCGCTACCATGAGCACGCTCCATCAGGCGAACCAGTCGCTGGCCACCGGGCTTGCGGGTTCGTCCGGTTCGACCAGCTATAACTCCTCCGCCGGAACATGGACGATATCCAACTCCTCCGGCACCACTACGTCGTCTGGCTCCTCAAATGGCAAGACCAATACAGCGACATACAGTACGGAAACCAGTAGCGGGAGCGCATCTTCTGTTTCTTCCACCTCATACACAAGCTCGTCCATTAATGCGTACATGTCAAGCGGTGGCACAAACGCAGGACTCACAACCTCTTACAACAATGCCGCCTCAGCCGTTACAGCGTCCGGCGATTACGGCGATACAAACGCCACGACCTCGGCGGAAAACGAGGTTGCCGTTGCACAGCAACTATTGGGCTTAACTGACAGCCAAGCCGCGCAATTACAGACCGATCTTGAAGATGCAAAGACAGATTATGATTTTGCAAAAACTCAGTACGACGTTGCAATAGCGAGTGGGAATACAGTGGCGGCGGAAGCCGCGAAGACGGCCATGTCCGCCGCTCACGATGATGCTCAGACTGTTCGCACAACATATAACTATTCGGGCGATTCAAGTACCGCCGAGGACGGCGGCTATTATTATGGCGACGACTCTTCCGGCGGCGACTCCAGCGGTGGTTATTTTACCGTTGACATCACCCCAACCTACACAATCTCAGCAAGCGCGGGAACTGGCGGAAGCATATCTCCCTCCGGCAGCCAAAGCGTCGCCAAGGGCGGCAGCAAAGCCTTCACCATCACACCGGACAACGGGTACAGGCTTGCGGATGTTAAAGTGGACGGCGTGTCTGTCGGCGCGGTATCAAGCTACACCTTCAGTAACATAACCTCAGCGCACACCATAAGTGCCGAGTTTGCCACCTCCGCATCTCTGAGCGCCGGAACACCCACGCTCGGTGACGGCGGCTCCGGGACCCTAAAATCCGGCAACGCGACCAAGAGCGGATACGGCATAACAGTCAGCCTTCCCGTGACCGCTGCACATGTTGAGGACGTTACGGTGACGGCAAGCTATAATTTCACCGACACAAAAACCGTATCACTCCAAAATGCCGGCGGCACATGGCAGTTCCCCGTCAATTCAGATAGCGTGACAGAAGCGAGAAAAATCTACATTCCTGTCGAAACTCCGGACGGCACATACACCATTACCTTCACCGTCAGAGCGCTTGACCCGCAGGCGACAGCACTTAGCGGACATGCTGTGTACCTGACAGAGACGAGAACCTCTGCCGTGACCATAGACGGCAGTATGTATCAGGATGACGCCACGGGCGATTCGTAATTAATAAGGCGCGGCGGCGGGGAAACCTGCCGCTGTTTGAAAAACCATAACAGACAGGGCCGTTTTTCCGAAAGGGATAAGCGGCCCTGTTTTTCTTTTTTCGGGAAAACGTCCGTAACAGGAGGTCTTCCATGATTAAAAAATATAGCCGAAGCACGCTCCCGCTACCGGGGGAGGTGGTGATAAATGAATAGCTTTATGTCCTGGATCGGCGGGAAAATGGCGCTGCGGGATCTGATTGTGACGCTCTTTCCCGTTGAATACGAGCGGTATATCGAGGTCTTCGGCGGCGCGGGCTGGGTGCTCTTTCACAAAAACCCCGGCAAGGATTTCGAGGTATTTAACGACTTCAATGAGCTGCTGGTCAACCTGTACAGATGCGTTAAGGAATATCCTGAAGAACTCAAAAGCTCATTGAAATACGCACTGAACTCCCGTTCGGAATTCAACCGCATGAAGGACACGCTAATCAACATTTACCCCGCCGATCCCGTGGAGCGGGCCGCATGGTTTTATCAGCTTATCCGTTACAGCTACGCTTCGGGGCTGACCAGCTTCGGCAGCCAGCCGCACGATATGAGCTCGAATTTCCCGCTTTTTGACCAGGCGCACAATCGGCTGTCTAAGGTGGTAATTGATAATAAGGATTTTGAAAAGCTCATCAGGCAGTACGACCGCCCGATGAGCTTTTTCTATCTTGATCCGCCGTATTTTGAAACGGAGGGCTATTACATGAACATCGGCGAAAACGGCTTTACTGCCGCTGACCACCTTCGGCTGCGGGACATTCTGATGCGCATAGAGGGAAAATTTCTGCTTTCGTACAACGACTGCGCCTTTATACGCGAGCTTTACGACGCGCCCGGCATTCAAATGGAAACGCATACCCGCTTGAATAACATCAAGCAGCGCTACGATAACGGGGCGCAGTTTTCCGAGCTGCTCATCGCCAACTACGATATGCGCGAGCGGAGCAGGCGTAATCCCGCCCAGATGAGTTTGTTCGATATAACCAGCGGCAACGAGCTTGTGCTGGCCGCAACACCGGCGCCGCTCATCAATTATTATCAGGAGGAATAATTTGTGGAAAATAATCAGAAAGAGACAATGAAGCGTCAGGTGACGCGCATCCCGAGCGACATTTTTGATATCTGCGGCTTCGATCAGAGTGAGGTGCTCGCCCTTCAAGCCAGGGACGGCGTAATCGTGCTGAGCAGGCAGAAGCCGACGGTTAAAGAGCAGGTGCGCCTTATATCCTCCCTTCTCGACCTGGCGGCAGAACTAACCACAGTGCTTGGAAGGACAGCCGGCTTCTGCGACAACTGCGGCGAAGGCTGTGAGCTTGACCGCGCGGAATGCGTAAAAGGCTGTGAGCTGTGCAGGGACATTCTGGAAGGCGTCGGAATTACACTTCCCGATTATCTGTTGGAAGAAGCTGGCATTCCCAAGGACGCCAAGCTGGAGGCCTTCACAGGCGGTGACGGCGAAATCGTGGTTATTGAATCTGAGAGGCAGTTCGACGTGACCGATTTCCCACCGCAGGTATTGACCGCGCTCATTGAGAACGGCGTGTGCATCGCCGCGCTGGACGAGCAAATTATGCTGGAGGAAACGGGCGATGAATGAAGCATACCTTTATCCGTATTCGGCTGACTTGGCGCGGCGGCTGGGCGAGATTCATGAATGGCGCGAGAGCTACAGGCTGAATAAAGCCTGTAAGGAAGCCATCGAGGAAGCGATTCGCAATAACTTCGACGGTATGCACCTTAACGCCGACTGTGCAAAAAGAGTCATTGAGGAATACGGCTTCAAGCGCGTCAACCACGTTCTTGCCAACACGGTTCAGCGTCTCGATTGGGACGGCAGGTTCAGCGACGCCAACAAGGTATGGGCGAAAGGCACTTATATCCCGCCCGATAAGGAGCATAACCACTACATCGTCGTCGGCTCGCACCCCGCCGTCCTCGACGGCTTTATTAATCAGTCCCGGAGAGCGTATGACGCGCTGGGACTGTTTGAGCACAGGCAGTGCGAGGCGGATTCCAGGGAGCGGGACTACGAGGGGAAGGTGCTTGTCTTATCTCCTAACATTCTCAAGGAGAGCGCCTGGAGCGGTGAGAATCAGCTGTGGCTGGCGACGGGCGGCTTCGGCTGTAATCCGGACAGCTCCGGCAGAGCGGTATTTGCGACTTGCCTTTCGGACGGCGAAAAAACCCGGTGGAATCGAAGCGATTTCGTCGGCATACTCAAAAACGAGCATTTGCCCGAGTGGGCGCGGGAAAAGCTGGAACAGCTAACCGCCCAGCAAAACGGCCTGCAGCAAATGAACGGAATGAAAATGCAATAACGACGAAGAAAGGAATGACAAAACATGAGCAAAAACGCAAAGCCCGCTGCGGCACCCAAGGCTTCGGAAGAACGGACGCAGGAAAACGGATATCCCATTAAGTACGATGTGCGGATATATGATCTCAAAGCCTCCGGAACACAAAGGGCGGCGGCCAATGTGAACATCAACGGCGCCTTCGCCATGCGCGGTTTCCGCGTCATGGAGGGTACGAACGGACTGTTCGTGTCCATGCCCAGCGTCAAGGTCAAGGACGGCTACAAAGACATCTGCTTCCCCTGCACCAAGGAGGCCAGAGCCGAATTTGATAAGGCGGTTATCGACGCTTACCGACAGGAGCTTTCGCAGCTTCAGAAAACGGGCGAGCAGCAGGCGCCTCCAAGCCAAAGCCCTCAGCAGGAGCAGGGGCAGCCGGCAATGAGCAGGATGTAGCGCACCGGCAATAATTATCAATCGAGGCCGCGGAGAAAATCCGCGGCCTCGAAGCATTAACGAAAGGCGGCTTATATGAGCAATAAAAAACTTGTCATCTTTTTAAGCATGGCGCTGATTGTAACCGCGCTGCTCGGAACAAACGCTCTCGCGGCCGGAACCGGCGACGTTGCCGGCGCTATCGAGGGCACATGGAGTGACGCTTCCGTGCAGATCAAGACCGTAGTGAACAACGTGGTATTCCCCGCAATAGACCTCATTCTTGCCGTATTTTTCTTCGCAAAAATAGGTACGGCGTATTTTGATTACCGCAAGCAAGGTCAGTTCGAGTGGACGGCGCCGGCGATCTTGTTTGCCTGCCTTGTGTTTACGCTGACGGCGCCGCTATATATTTGGCAGATACTCGCATAAGGACGGTGAAAATAGAAAGAGGGCAAACCGAGCTTAATAGCAAGGTTTGCTCACACTTTCGTAGTTATCAAGATTAGCTTTAGCAGAGCCAATTTAGGCTTGCTAAGGTGTTTGGATCATAATGGGAAGATATTAGTTAAAGCTACCATCCCACACCGGCATATTTTCAATGTACTGACCCTCTACTGCCGGAACATAATATGCACCGTAGTCATTAAGTCCGTTTTCGTGCTTCATATCGGGAAGTTCAACATAAAATCTGTAATAAGGCATAAACAGTTTTTCAGTGGTACTTGTACGATAGACCAGTTCAACCTTTTTCACATATTCTACACCCTCAAACTCCTGTGGCACAGTTGTGATATAATTTCCATTTTCAAGTAAAGTTAGTGCTTCTTTGGTATCAATAATAGGGTATTTACCTACAACGTCGCTTAAGTCTGTATAGTATTTTCTTGCAAGGAATAATGCGCCATCGTCATTACAATAAAACTCTACTGTATTAAAGTGATAATTTAAAATGCTCTGCATATTATCACTGCTTTCTTTATAAAAAGATATGCTGTATGATTGCTCTGCATTAATATTAAAGTCACCACCCGAAATGTTAATAACGGGATTTTTCATTCCTATAAACTCCGCATATTCTTCTTTTAAATATTCTGCCACCTTATATGTTTCCTCATATGTTGCGTAGTGTGTAAAATTGTACGCACTCGGCAATTTGACAGGTAGTTTGAAGTCCACCTTTACAGTATAGCTTGTCTCAACTTCAACTTCATAATTTTCATCTTCAATAAACAACCTACTGATATCAAAATATCCCTTTTGTACTTCACCACCGAATTTTGTGATTATAACTTTTTTGATTTCTTCATCAGGAACATCATTTGTGATGGGAATATTTTCTGTGTCCATCCCAAGGCTTTGTGCTGTTTCTATTAAAAGCTTTTCCATCAGATTATAATCTGGGCTTTCAAATTTTTGCATTTCATTAAATGTAAGTTTATTCGTTATAACAGGTAATTGCGTGAGTTTCATATCTTCATTCCACGGATTTGCATTTATCAAATCCGTTATATCGCGAGCCATATATCCCTCATAACCCATACCGCCGCTAAATTCCGTATTTATAGAAAGCATGGGTAAGTTGGGGTCGGTTGTCACTTTGTTTCCGTTTAAAAAAGAAACGACAGATATTATAATGGCAAAACAAGCTGCCGCAGCAACCCATTTTAGATAAATTGGTTTTCTTGATTTACTGGCATTTACAGTATCTGAAATGATGTCATCATCTATATCAGTAATCTTTTCGTATAAATCTTTTCCTCTCATAATTCTAAGCCCTCACTCTCAAAATGTTTTTTCAATTTGTTCCGTGTTCTCATAAGCATTGATTTTGTTTTGCTTTCGCTAATGCCGAATTTGTTGGTTACTTCCTTAATCGGTTCAGAATACCAATACCTTGTCACGAATACAGCTTGTTCTTCTTTTGCAAGGGTCTTAAGAAATTTGCTTATACTTTCGGCAAGCTCAGTTTCTGTTATTTTGCAAACCTCATCGTTGGGCGAGGGTATGCATTCTTCCATTTCTTTTGTAAGCTCCACTATATTCGCATACCGCTTTTGTGTATGGTTTTTGTTATATAGGTTGATAGATAAGTTTCGTATGATTTTTGCTAAAAATGAGAACAAATATTGCTTGGGTGAATTAGGGGGTATGCTGTTCCATGCAGATAGATATGTATCATTCTCACATTCTTCTGCATCAGAAATATTCTGAACGATATTGAAAGATATTCGTTTAAGCTTTGTGCCATACTTCGAGGACGACTCAAAAATTGCTTTTTCGTCTTTTTGTAGATATAAATCTACTATTGTTTCACCATTCATAGAAAAACCTACTTTCACCCTATATAACAAGATTTATTTGTAATTGGTTGCATATTTTAAAAAGATTTTGAAATAGCTGTCTGCAAATGCAAACAGCTACAATAAAGAATATATAAATTTGCTCCAAGAGCGTAAAAGTTAACTACTACCACTTCAAAAACATTTTGTTTGGTAGTATATGTATAAAAGTTTACCACAGCAAAGCAATGTTTTCAAGGTTGTAATTGTATACTCTGATGAATAGCTTTGACTTTAGTTGAACATTACAAATCTTTATCAAGGAGGTTGCCATGAAATAAGTTAAGCCACCGCCCTTATGCAAGTATTGCTTGGAGTATTCTCGGGATGTAAGGAGCAGCGCTATGAATTTTTTTGAAAAAGAACTAAGGAATATACTCGATAGCAATTATTACACCGCAGACGTTAAGGTCGTCGGGCGGACATATTACGCAAGCATCGGCAAAAATCTTCGGCTTAAAGCGGAATTTGTGACAATGGGAACCGCTGATCATTACGAGGGTATCAAGGCAACAGTAATAAACCGCAACGACGGCCCGGTAGACTCGCTCATACTTCGCTTTGCAGATGTACTCGGCGGGAAGACAACGTCAAAGGACTCGAACGATAATTTACCCTATGCCTGGACATATAACGGAAAAACTGAATGGTACGCATACGAGCCGACTCCAAGAGACTACGAAACACTCTCGGACGCTCTTAACGATTATATGGAAGTTTTCTGCGAACCGACGCAAACGCAGGGCATGTCGATGAACCAATGTTGACATGCGCAAAATTGAAATGAAAAGAGGTGAACACAGCACTTGTTTATATGGGATTTTTTAGTCGGCGACGTAATGGAGCAGGTCATAGATTGGGCATACGGACAGATCGTCGGCTTTCTCGGCGACTTTTTCGCGCAGATGGGTAATATGGGCGTTGAGCTGTTCGACATGAGTTGGGTGCAATCCATCGTCCTGTTTTTCTCCTATCTGGCATGGGCGCTGTATGTGACCGGGCTCGTGGTATCGGTCTTTGAAGCTGGCATTGAGTATCAGGGTGGGCGCGGGAGCATTAAAGACACAGCCCTGAACGCTATCAAGGGCTTTATGGCGGTCAGCCTTTTCACCGTCGTGCCCGTGGAGCTCTTTAAGCTTTCCGTCAATCTGCAATCGAGCCTTACATCGGGCATAACCGGCTATGGAACCGGCATCGGCGACTTGGCCGCCAATACCTTGTCAGACATGGGAACAACCGTGAGCGAGGGCGCCTTCGGCGGCCTGGGCTCAATTGCGAATCCGTTGATGCTGATTTTCCTGCTCATCATGATGGGTTACGCCGTCATAAAGGTGTTTTTCGCAAACCTTAAGCGCGGCGGGATTTTACTTATTCAGATAGCGGTGGGCAGCCTGTATATGTTCAGCGTGCCGCGCGGCTACATGGACGGTTTCACGCAGTGGTGTAAGCAAATTATCGGGCTGTGCCTGACGACGTTTTTGCAGGCGACAATCCTCACGGCGGGGCTGATGGTAATCCCCGACCACGCACTTTTAGGGCTTGGACTCATGCTTGCCGCGGGAGAGGTGCCGAGAGTTGCGGGCGCGTTTGGGATGGATACGTCCACAAAAGCAAACTTGATGAGCGCCGTATACACGGCGCAGGCCGCCGTCAACACGACACGAACCGTGGTTCAGGCGGTGGCGAAATAACGGAGGGAAGGATACCTATGAAGCTGATATATGTGGCGTCCCCATACGCCGGGGATGTTAAAGCAAATACGGAGCTTGCCAAGCGAGCGTGCCGCCATGTGATGGAACAGGGGCACGCTTTTTTTGCGCCTCATTTGCTTTATCCGGCCTTGCTTGATGACACGAACCCGCGGGAGCGGCAAGCGGGGCTGGAGATGGGACTCGCCGTTTTGGAAAGATGTGACGAGCTGTGGTATTTCGGGAAACACCTATCAAACGGTATGCGGCTGGAAGTAAAAGAAGCCGGGCGGCTCGGCATTCCTACACAAGGCATTAAAGTGATAAACGGAGAATTTACGGCAAGCGAAGCTTCCGATATGTCATTGGAGATGATCTGATGCTGACGATGGGAAGCCTGTTCGATGGGATCGGTGGCTTCCCTCTGGCAGCCGTTCATAACGGAATCACTCCGGTTTGGGCAAGTGAAATTGAAGCCTTTCCTATCGAGGTCACTAAAATCCGTTTCCACGAAATGCTGCATGTCGGGGATATAACGAGGCTGAACGGAGCGACGCTGCCGCCCGTGGATGTTATCTGCGGCGGCTCACCGTGTCAGGATCTTTCTGTGGCTTCAGGACACCGCCTTGGTTTATCAGGCGAGCGCTCCGGCCTGTTTATGCATCAGACGCGAATTACAAAGGAGATGAGAAATGCGGATATCAACAGAGGGCGATCAGCTCACCTTGTTCGACCTCGATTCCTCGTTTGGGAGAACGTCCCCGGAGCCTTCTCCTCCGCCGGGGGCGAGGACTTCCGGGCGGTGCTCGAAGAAATCGTCAGAATTAAAGACGGCGCCGCATATGTTCCTCGACCTGACTCCGGGCGCTGGAAACCTTCTGGGACTATCATATTGGGAAGAGAGTTCAGCTTATCTTGGCGAGTTATGGACGCTCAATACTGGCCCCGCACCCCTCAAAGAAGAAAACGTATTTACCTTGTCGCGGATTTTGCAGGAGAACGTGCCCCGGAAATACTATTTAAGCAGGACAGCCTGCCTGGGAATACTGCGGAGGGCGAAGATTCGTGAAAAGGAGCTGCCTCCGCGACTTGAAGCGGCTCTGATACTCCAGGCCGGAGTTGCAAATGGGTTGGATACAACCGGCTTATTTGAAATGGCGGCGTTTACCGCAAACCAGCGTGACGAGGTACGCGATTTACACGATATCGCGGGAGTGTTGCAAGCCCGGCCCGGCATGAAGCGGCAGACCTTTGTAGCCGAGCCGACTTTCTGCTTAAACGACCAGGGCGGCAATCGTATGGATGTAACGGAAAATATAACGGCGACGCTTCGCGCTCATATGGACGGGCACCCGCCGCTCGTCATGGGCAGCCAGCAAGGCGGCGCGGAAATTTGTAAAGATCTATGTCCAACAATTACATCGGCAGCGGGCATGTCAGGGAATAATCAGCCGGTGTTGTTTGAAAACCACGGTATTGACTCGCGTTATACGGGGCCCCACGAGGTGGCACCAACCATGTCCGCCCGTTATGGTACCGGCGGAAACAACGTGCCTTTATTAACTGATGATGCCGACAGCTTCTGCATAGCGGGCAACATCATCGACCGTGAGGCGCAAAACGGTGGCAACGGCTTTGGTTATCAGACTGACATCTGCTACACATTAACCGGGGCGGACCGCCACGCCGTGTTCAGCCGTCAGCAAAGCGACGAGTTCGCTGAGAACGATGTGGTTGCCACTCAAAGCGCCCGGCAGCACAAGGACGCCACCGACCTTGTCTGTCAGCCCTATCAGAAAACGGTGAGGATCATCGGGTACACGGATCACAAGGGCATTAATAACCAATATGTCAGAGAAGACAAGTGCGTTATAGAGCGGCGCAGCCTCATTCGCCGACTGACTCCATTGGAGTGTGAGCGGCTCCAGGGCTTCCCGGACGGCTGGACTGACATACCCGGCGCGTCGGATTCTGCTCGCTACAAGGCATTGGGAAACAGTGTGGCGATACCATGCGTGGACTATGTCCTGCGCGGTATCGCATATTTTTTTACCTAAAAAGAGGGAGTGAAAGCAATGTACATATACCCCGATAATCTGAAAGCCCGAGCAACGCTCTGGCTTTGGGAGCTGAAGGACATCGGCGTTACCGGCGTCGGTTGCCTTATTTCCGTATTTGCGTTAGCGCAGCAGGGAACGCTCTTACCTATTGTGCTGACGGCACTCTACGCCTTTTTATCAATCCGCGTTGAGGACGTAAGCATTCTCGATTTCATCCGATACGCCGCCGCGTATTTCATCACCAAGCAGCAATTATATGAATGGAGCTTCGACCAATGAACAGAAAAGAAAAAAAGAGCTCCCGAAAGCGCTCGTCAACCCGGCAGCTTATGAACATCAAAGGCATCACGGCTTACAGTCTGGATACGCCCCGCGGCGAGCTTGTGTTTTTCATCATCAAGCCGACAAACATCAGCGTCCTGTCCGACGATAATATTCGCGCGAGAATTAACGCACTGATGGATGTGATCAAGGGCATGCCGGAGCTGGAGCTGCTCTGTCTGAACAGCCGGGAGAACTTTGAAAGCCATAAGGCATATCTGCGCCGCAGAGCCGATGAGGAAGCAAACCCCGCCCTGTATAAGCTTTTGCAGGAGGATCTCCTGCACCTTGACCAGACACAGACGCAAATGGCGACGGCACGGGAATTCAGTATCATTCTGCGCCTGCGGGACGAGCCGGAAACGGACGCCTCCCCGTACATAGCGCGCGTTGAAAAGAGCGTCAGGGACCAGGGGTTCACGGTGCAGTGCGCATCCGAGCAGGACTATATGCGTCTGCTTGGAGTCTACTTTGAGCAGAACGTCACCACGGAGAGGTTTGAGAATTTTGAAGGTGAAAGGTGGATTGTTGATGCCGAATAAAAAGAAAAGCGATTCCCCCGCGGGAGGGAGCGTCCAGGTAAAAGACTTCCTCGATATGATCGCCCCGGGAATTATTAAGTTTAACATCGACCACTACATATGCGGCAACACCTACCGGTGCGTGTGGGCGCTGCGGGAATACCCGACCGCTACGGATGAGCAGGCTCTCCTGCGCCACCTTGGGGAAAAGGACGGCGTAACACTCCGTATTTATACCCGGCAGGTCACGCCCGGCGAGGAAAAGAAAATCATCCACAACGCGGCGAACAGAAACAGGATGAGCCGGGCCAATACGGAAGATCTCCAGAAAACGGTCACAGCCGAAAGCAATTTGCGGGACGTGGCGGCGATGGTATCAGCAATGCACCGTAACCGCGAGCCGCTTCTCCACTGCGCCGTTTTCATCGAGCTGATTGCCAACGGCATGGACGGCCTGAAGCTCCTGCAGACCGACGTGCAGACTGAGCTCGTCCGCTCAAAGCTGAATGTCGACCGTCTTCTGCTCCGCCAGCGCGACGGCTTTTTATCAGTCAGCCCGGCGGGATACAACGTATTCGGCGGCACATATGAGCGCGTCCTGCCCGCCGGCTCCGTCGCTAATCTCTATCCCTTCAACTACTCCGGTAAGTCCGATGCTCATGGCTTTCTTATCGGACGGGACAAGTACGGCTCGAATGTCATCGTTGATTTCGACAAGCGCGAGAACGACAAAACGAACGCTAATATCCTCATACTAGGCAACGGCGGCCAGGGCAAAAGCTACCTGCTCAAGCTCCTGCTTTGCAACATACTCGAATCAGGAAAAAATGTCATTTGCCTCGATCCCGAAATGGAGTATCAGGAGCTTGCCGAAAACCTCGGCGGCTGCTTCATCGACCTGATGAGCGGACAGTATATGATAAACCCGCTGGAACCTAAGACCTGGGACGAGGGCGGCGGCGAGGACGATGCGCCCGAAGCGTTCCGGCAGCGTACCAGGCTCAGCCAGCACATCTCGTTTCTTAAAGACTTTTTCCACTCATATAAGGAATTTGATGATCGCCACACCGACACAATCGAAATCATGCTGTGCGCGCTCTATGAGAAATGGGGAATCAGCGACTGTACCGACTTTACAAAATTGAAGCCCGCGGCTTACCCGATCCTCTCCGACCTGTACGGGCTGATTGAAAGCGAGTATAAGGTGTACAGTCAGAACGAGCCGAAGCTCTATACGCCTGAGCTCCTTCAGGAAATCCTGCTCGGGCTTCACTCGATGTGCAAGGGCGCCGAAAGCAAATTTTTCAACGGGCACACCAACATCACCTCCGGACGCTTAATCGTATTCGGCGTTAAAGGGCTGCTGCAGGCAAGTAAAAATGTGAAAAACGCGCTGCTGTTCAACGTCCTGTCCTTCATGTCGGACAAGCTCCTTACCGAGGGCAACACGGCGGCGAGTATAGACGAGCTGTATCTGTTCCTCACAAACCTGACGGCAATTGAATACATACGCAACTTCATGAAGCGCGTCAGGAAAAGGGAGTCGGCGGTCATTCTCGCCAGCCAGAACCTTGAGGATTTCGCCATACCCGGCATAGCGGAGCTGACAAAGCCGCTGTTTTCCATCCCAACGCACGCGTTTCTTTTTAACGCCGGAAACATTGACAAGCGGTTCTACATCGACACGCTTCAGCTTGAGGAAACCGAATACAATCTGATCCGTTTCCCCCAGCGCGGCGTGTGCCTTTACAAATGCGGCAACGAGCGGTACAACCTCGCCGTCCATGCCCCGCCGTATAAGGAAAAGCTGTTCGGAACGGCGGGTGGAAGATAATGGCCGGGCTGACTACCGCAGCGGCTGCTAAGTTGGCCGCCGCCATTCTCACATATGAAAAGGGCCGCAAGGCGGTCGGCTGGATAATCGCCGCTATTCTGTCTCCTCTTATTATGATCTTTATCCTCATATTCGCTTTTATGTCGGGCGGCTCGGAACACAACATTGCCGCCGTTGACCTGTGCTACTATGGCGGCACGATCTCCGGGACGGTTCCCGAGGCGTACCGTCAATACATCGAGGAAATGCGGAATAGCTTCGCCGCCGTTGACAGTAATATAGCCGCAGTCAGCGCCATGACGGAAAACGGAAACGGTCTCGACTCTCACCGGGTCAAGGCCGTTTTTTATGCTCTGTATTTCGGTTGTGAGAACCCATCCGCAGCCCCGATCTCGCAATTTGTCGATTGCTTTGTCACCTATGAACAGCGAACCGACACATGGACGGATGAGGAAGGCGTGGCGCATGAAACCACATATACCGTCGCCGTGCCCATCGCATCTCTGGAGACGGTGTATAAAAACATCGCGGCCGTCATGGGCGCGGAGATCACCGACACAGTTAGGGAAAACGCCGATGCTATCTACGGCAGGACGCGCAGCGGCGGCGCTGTTTTTTCCGGCGAATACGAGCGAGGCGGCGGCGCGAGTCTGGAGCTTGATATCTCCGCGTTTGTTGATCTTACGGCGAAAAACAATCAGGATTTGGTGGTCTATGCCGTACATGCCTGGGAGTCCGGCTGGGGCTATGTGTGGGGAACCTTCGGCAACGTTCTCACAGAAGCGCTTTATGAGTCCAAGCTGGCGCAGTACCCCGAAGGCGTGGGAAACTACGCCGATTTCATTCAGGCCAATTGGCTCGGCGGACGCACAACGGACTGCGTCGGGCTCATCAAGGGCTATGGCTGGCTCAACCCCGACACGCTCACCATCGACTACGCCACGAACGGTATGCCGGACATCGGAGCGAACCAAATGTATCAATACGCCGAGGTCAAGGGAGATATCTCGTCCATGCCTGACACGCCCGGACTCGCCGTCTGGCACGACGGACATATCGGGATCTACATCGGCAACGGCGAGGTAATCGAGGCTATGGGTACCAAGTACGGCGTGGTCAAGACCAAGCTGGTCGACCGAGGCTGGACGGCGTGGCTGGAGATACCGTACATCACTTACATAACGGAGGAATGAATAATGCTTAATATTAAAGCCATTTTTGAACGCAAGGCAACAAGCTTCAACACCGACAACGCCGTAATATCGGCTGTGGAATTCCTTCCGCATACGGAATTTCTGACCTTCAGCAACAGGCTAATGTGTGACAGCGATGTAGTTGAACGTCATATTGACGCTATGGGGCTTGACAATAACGGCACTCGACATACCCTGCTCGTGTTGAGCGAGGGCGCAGACGACGGAATTCTGGTAGATGGCCAAGGGTATTCATACGCCAGATATTCCGCGTGGCTGCCCGGCTACAAGCCATATTTTGAAGCACAGATACAGAAGCTAGCCGACAGAATTATCGAGGACGGCCTGAAAAATACGGACGGCGATTATTGCCGTATCGGCTTTGACGAAATAGGAGAACGATATGGCGTGGAGGTCGCGCCGGGCAACGGACTCGGCACACTTCTTCTCGAAAAGCTTAAAATAAACGATTTGCTTGAAAGCGTCGCGGCGAAAGATAATTTTATTGAAATGAGCTTCTGCAACCGGTTATACGCCGAACTGTCGGAAGACTGCCGCGACGAGCCTTGGCGGGAGGAACAATCGGCAGGCCAGACTATGCAGTGAAGGGAGACGTAGAAAAATATGAAAAAAGTATCGCTGATCATAAAAATTGAAGAAGACAAGCTGAACGCGATCAAGTATTACATGGGCAAAAAGGACGCCGACCTAGAGCGGGAGCTGGGTGAAGCGCTTGAGAAAATCTATGAGAAGTATGCCCCCGCCGCCGTCCGCGAGTACATCGACAAGTGCGGTACGGATAGCAAAGCTCGACCGTCAGCCCCCAAAAAGGAAACAACCAAAAGCCAGCCGGAGCTGTAAACCGCCGCTTGCCGCCCTGTGTGCCCCTGTGTGCCCCTGTGTGCCATTTGTTCAAACCAAGCGGCCCGGTATGCCCCTGACACCGCAATTCGCAACGTCGGCGATTTGTGCGGGAGCGTTGAAAACGCGCGGTCGGGAGAGCTTCCGGCAGAATATACTGGTGCCCCCCCGGACGAAAAATGTGCAGGAGAAAGGCAGGTGG
The DNA here is from genome assembly GCA_963663605.2 of uncultured Sporobacter sp. Taxonomy (GTDB): domain Bacteria; phylum Bacillota; class Clostridia; order Oscillospirales; family Oscillospiraceae; genus Sporobacter. The sequence continues at coordinate 386,624 of CAXXVF010000002.1, read as the reverse complement.
TCGCAAGCGACCACTGCCGTCCACTTCGCCCAGCAGTGCTGGGCGTTTTCGCGCTTTCAGGCAGGTGGTCGGAATTCGCGCCTGGTGCTGTCCAAGGTGGTCGCGATTTGATATTTACCAAGAAAATTGGGACTTTCTTGCGGTCACCTCAAGGTGGTCGTACCCAAAACAAGGAGGATTTCTATGCATAGCAATGAAAATAAAAAGAGAACCGTCGTGTGGCTATATCCCGAGACAATAGAAGCTATTGACGCGACCTTCCAGAAGGACAACTGTAAAAGCCGTAGCGAGCTTGTTGAAAAGGCGGCCGATTTTTACATCAGCTATCTCAGCGTAAAAGACACGACGCCGTTTCTTTCCAAAGCGGTGATGTCCGGCGTCGAGGGCGTTATACAAAATACAGAAAACCGCATTGCGAATAATCTGTTCAGGCTCTCTGTCGAAACCGATATGCTGATGCATCTGACAGCCGCGAATATGAAGGTCGGCGATGAAGAACTCCGCCGCTTGCGCGCGCGGTGCGTGGCCGAGGTGAAAAAGACCGGAGGCAGGATACGGCTTGATGATGCGATGGCATTTCAGCACAGCGGCGATGAATAATGGCTCGCATTGTAATAAAGAACGGTTATATCAAGGGCAGCGGCAAAGAAGCCGCGGCGCGGCGCGGGAATCTCGTGAACTACGTCGCTACGCGCGACGGTGTTGAGCGACCAAGTGACAATGACGCGCTCCTTGAAGCAACGCAAGGTCAACAGAAGCTCATATCTCAAATATTCCGCGAGTTTCCAGACAGCATAGAGCTTTTTGAATACGAGGACTACCACAATACTCCGAACCGTGAAAACGCTTCCGAATTTATCACGATCGCGCTTGAACAAAATCTTTCCAAGCTTCGCGACAGTAAAAAATATCTCGACTACATCGCCAACCGCCCCCGCGTAGAGAGGCTCGGTACGCACGGACTTTTCACATCAGGGAACGAGCCCCTTGTATTATCAAGCGTCGCAAAAGAGATATCCGAACACGCAGGAAACGTGTGGACTCCCATCATTTCTCTGCGCCGCAAGGATGCCGCCCGTCTCGGCTTCGATAGCGCAAACGCATGGAAATCGCTCCTCTCCTCGAAAGCGATTGAGATATCCGAGAATATGAAAATCCATCCCGACAATCTGAGGTGGTACGCAGCGTTTCATAACGAGAATCACCACCCTCATTGCCACATGGTCTGCTACAGCGTAAATCCAAAGGAAGGCTACCTCACTAAACAGGGCATCGAAAAAATGAAGTCCACTCTCGCAAACGAAATATTTAAGCAGGAGCTGATGCCCCTCTATGCTGAGAAAACCGAGCTGCGCGACGACCTGAAAGACCAGGCGGCAGAGGTAGCCAGCGAGTTAATTACGCGGATGCAAAACGGAACTCTGCAAAACGAGCACATCGAACAGCTCATCTCCCATCTTGCCGACCGCCTGCAATATGTAAGCGGTAAGAAGCAATACGGTTATCTTAAGCATGAGCTTAAAACCACAGTGGATGAAATTGTGGATGAGCTGGCTCGTGACGAACGGGTCGAAAAAGCCTACCGCGCTTGGTGGGAATTAAAGTCAAGGATAGAAAACACCTATACGGATAAACCGAATAAAATGCTCCCGCTTTCTAAATGCGCCGACTTCAAGCCGATTCGCAATATGGTAATCCGCGAGGCGCTGAGTATATCTGAGCACGTATTTACCTTTGAGGAACAGGGTTATTCCGATAATAACATACCCGACGGCGCACCGGAGCCGGAACAGAGCGCGGATATTAGCTGGAGAGCTTTCAACCGGGCAAAGCAGTATCACTACGGAGACGAGTACACCGGGATCGAAAAAGATGTTGCCGAGGCCGCCGCGCTTTATCGGCAGTCGGCGGAGAGCGGAAATGAGTTCGCCGCGTACAGACTCGCCAAACTCTATCTCGGCGGCGAGGGCATCTTGAAGGACGTGAATGAGGCTGTGCGCTGGTTTGAATTCGCCGCTGAGAAAAAGCACTTTTATGCCGAGTACGCGCTCGGAGTTTTACAGCTCAAGGGGGATGACATCCAAAAGGACAGCGCAAAAGCCATCTGTCATTTTAATCGCGCCGCCGAGCTTGGAAATCCTCTTGCCCGGTATCGCCTCGGAAAAATTTATCTTGCCGGCGAGGACGCGCCGAAGGATATCGGAGCCGCGCTGCACTATCTGACCGCGTCGGCGGAGCAAGGCAACCAATACGCGCAGTATACGCTCGGGAAGCTCTATCTTACAGGCGAGGACGTGCCGCATGACAAGGAAGCGTCAGCCAAGTGGTTTGCGCTCTCGGCGGCGCAGGGCAATATCTATGCTCAATTTTTTCTCGACAATATGGATAAGCAGCATTCGCCGTCAGTTATGCTGACCGCCACGCGTCTGCTTCACCACATGAGCCGGATTTTTGCCGACAGCGCGCCTATACGCAATTCGGGCGGGCTTCAAATTGACCGGAAGCGTCAGCAAAAGCTCCGCAAGAAAAAACAGGCGGCTGGGCACGCCAAGGACGATAGTATACGGAGCCTGTCAATGTAGGAGGAAGACTATGAATACATACATTCACTTCACCGAAGACCAGAAATACCGCGCCAACAGCGTTGATCTTGAAGACTTTCTCAGGAGGCGCGGAGAAAAGCTTTTGCCAAGCGGCCGGGAAAAGCGTCTCGCCGGCGACCACAGCATCACGGTGCGCGGCAACCAATGGTACGATCACTCGGCGGAGCGAGGCGGCTACGCCATTGACTTCGCCCGGCAGTATTACAAGCTCAGCTTCCCGGAAGCTGTAACACTCCTGCTCGGCGGCGAGCAGGGAGAAATATATCGTGCGGCTCAACCCAAAAGAAAAAAACAAAAAAAGCCGTTTGAACTGCCGAGCGCTCACAGCGACATGCGCCGAGTTTTCGCCTACCTTGTAAAAACAAGACAGCTCGACGGGGAGATAGTCCGTGCCTTCGTAAAGGAAAAGCTCCTGTATGAAAGCTATGAAAAATCCAAAGATAGATTGAAGGAATACCACAACGCCGTGTTCGTCGGACTCGATGAACATGGCGTTGCTCGTCACGCCCATAAGCACGGGCTTTATACCGAGGGTAAAAATTATAAGGGCAACGTGGACGGCAGCGATCCGGCGTACAGCTTTCATTATCTGGGCACAGGCAATCGCCTGTATGTCTTCGAAGCTCCGATAGATATGCTGTCATACATAACGCTCCGCCCGCAGGACTGGCGTGAAAACAGTTATGTGGCCCTCTGCGGCCTGTCGGAGCAGGCTATGCTGAAAACGCTGGAAACAAATCCGCATGTCAGTCATGTCATACTTTGCCTTGATAACGACAACGCCGGTCAAAACGCAGAGGAGAAATTTGCCGCTTCTCTTTCGGAGCGAGGCTACGCCTGTGACAGAGACATTCCGCAGAATAAGGACTGGAACGATGATTTGATCGCGGTCACGGCAGAGCTGGAGGCAAATGAGCAAAGCTACACAATGAATATGAAATAATATATAAAAGGAGCTACAGATGAACTCACAAATATACATCCTCCTCGCCGCGGCCGCCGTAATGTTTATCGTCATCGGCGGCCTCGCCATAATCGCTCATAACTTCACCCTAAACAGTATTAAATCCCGTACTGTGGGCGACGGACAGCACGGCACGGCCCGCTTTGCCACGAAGCGTGAGATACAAAAAATCTACACACGCATTCCCTTCGATGTTGCTGCGTGGCGCAAGGGCAAAAATCGTCCTGAAACGCAGGGTATCATTCTCGGCAGTGTCGTGCATAAAAAGGAAGTCACGGCCCTGGTGGATTCCGACGACGTTCACTGCCTCATGATCGGCGCGTCCGGCGTGGGCAAAACAGCGTTTTTCTTGTATCCCAATCTGGAATACGCCTGTGCATCGGGCATGAGCTTTTTATGCACAGACACTAAGGGCGATCTCTTTCGAAATTACGGCACAATCGCCCATGACTACTATGGTTACAGTATTGCGGTCATAGACCTCCGCAACCCCACCCGCTCTGACGGCAACAATATGCTCCATCTCGTCAACAAGTACATGGATATCTACCGCGCAAACCCTGACGACTTGGCCTCAAAAGCTCGTGCGGAAAAGTACGCGAAAATCATCTCGAAGACAATCATCAACTCAAGCGGCGACAGCTCAAGCTACGGTCAAAACGCTTTCTTCTACGATGCCGCCGAGGGGCTATTATGCGCTGTTATTTTGCTCGTGGCGGAATACCTTTCACCGGAAAAGCAAACAGACGGAACAACACAAGACTGCCGCCATATCATCAGCGTGTTTAAGCTGGTACAGGATTTGCTGGAGCCAAGCAAGGATAAAAGGAGAAGCCAGTTTCAAATCCTGATGAATCAACTCCCGCCGGAGCACAAGGCGAAGTGGTTCGCGGGCGCGGCCCTCAATTCGGCGGAGCAGGCAATGATGTCGGTGCTGTCCACCGTGCTATCGCGGTTAAATTCGTTCCTCGACACAGAAATGGAGCAGGTCTTGTGCTTCGATACGGCAATCGACGCCGAGAGGTTCTGCAACGAAAGGTCCGCTATATTTATCGTACTCCCCGAAGAGGACCTGACGAAATACTTCATGGTCAGCCTTATGATCCAGCAGCTCTACCGTGAAATTCTGTCGGTGGCGGACGAGAACGGCGGCCAGCTCAAAAACCGCGTTGTATTTTATTGCGACGAGCTGGGCACGCTTCCGACCATCGAATCGCTGGAGCTCATATTCTCCGCCTCCCGCTCCCGCCGAATGACCATGGTGCCAATCATTCAATCCTTCGGGCAGCTCCAGAAAAACTACGGTAAGGAGGGCTCCGAGATCATAGTTGACAACTGCCAGGTAACCATCTTCGGCGGCTTCGCGCCGAACAGTAAGACCGCAGAGGTGTTGTCAACAGCAATGGGCAGCCGAACGGTAATGAGCGGGAGCGTGAGCCGCGGCAAAAACGATCCCAGCCAATCCCTGCAAATGATGGAGCGTCCGCTCATGACATCTGACGAGCTAAAATCGCTCCCCAAGGGTAACTTTATTGTCATGAAAACAGGAACGCACCCGATGCGTACCCGGCTCAAACTGTTTCTGGATTGGGGTATTACCTTCGGTAAGCCTTATACTGTAGAAGAAAAATCCCATCGCAAGGTCGCTTACGCCGATAAGCACACCTTGGAAAGGAGCATCGCCCGGCAAAAAAACGCTGAAGAATCCGCAGACAGCGCAGAAGAAGCGCCACTCGAATCGCAGGATGGCGCGGGAACGCTTTACACGCAGAGTATGGCGTCGGAGAAATCCGATGAGCGCCGTCACCAGGTAAAGACATAGGAGGTTTTAGGTGGGTTATTTTAGTATAATTTATAAAGCCGCGCCCGACGAGCTTCCTCATCGGGCGCGGTCTGTTTATATGTACCTGAAGGACCGCTCTGGCACTAAGCCCGACTGCTGGCCGGCGGTAAATACGATAGCGGCGGAACTGCAGCTCTCCCGAAGCACCGTCAAGCGCGCGTTGAACGATTTAGTCGAGGCGGGGCTGATTGAGAAGGAAGCGCGATATCGTGAAAACGGCAGCCGCTCTAGCAACCGCTTGATTTTAAAGGACTGATTATGCCGAAAAACAAGCTGCGCCGCAAAGGGGTTATTGCGCTTTCAAGGTGATCCCAGCCCCGGTTCATTATGAACCGCCTTGAATCTTCCACTCTAAAGATTTATTACAGAAAAGAAAAAAAGAATATCTGCTAAAGTACGAACAGCAGAATCCTTATTCACATCTTCGGTAGGTCTTGTGCGAATAGGTATATATTCTTTTACATTCCGACAAGAGGAAAGTGCAATGTCTCGGATCACCATGCCGACATCCCGCCCCTTTCCAATATGCAGAGGCATCAGCCGCGTGGTCGCCATTGATCTCTACCTCCTTCCTGAACAGTAACCGGCGCAGGAGTTTCAATTCCCCTGCGCCGGTTACTGTTGTTATATTTGACCTTTGCCTTTTATAATCTCGGAAACATATATAATAAGTTCCTCCGGCGTGGGTATATCCTTTTCTTTTGGAATTCCGGCCCAAAACGCTTTGACCTTTGGGTCTGTGCTGCATAGACCGTTTAGCATGGCAATCTGCATCTGCTTTCTTATATACTCGGTTGTTACGCCTTCCCGTGCAGCAATTTTCCTGATAGCATTTTCCGTTATTCTCTGTTTCTTTTTATTCAAGTTACCGCCCCTCACCGGAATAATATTTCAGCATTTTTGCCGGGAACGATATAGCACAAGACTATGCTGTTCCTTTATTTTTTAATGTCCCGTAAACTCTATAACGGTATTTCCCGTCATTTGTTTGGAAATGGCGGGCAATACCTACAACATGTGGATGCTGCGTACATAAAAAGTAAGGAAAGATACAAACGCGTCGCATTTCAGCTTTCGCTATCTTCGAAGGCAAAGCCTGCCCTTAAATCGCCTGTGGCACTTACGCCATCTACGATATTACCCAGGTGAAATACTGCGTTCGTGGCCGACTGAATAAAACACTGGTAGTTTTATTCAGATAAAAAGCATATTCTCATGCTACTGACAGTTTGTTCACTAAAGATATCATATGAGTTATGTGCGGCCATTCTTCTAGTTAACCTCGTTAATCAGTTTCTCGACCGGGCATTGTGATCACTTCCTATGCATAAATAGCAGCTTAGGTTTATATGAACTGCAAGAAAGTGTATTGCCTCTTTGTCTCCTATTTTCATGCTTGCAACTACGACAAAGGTGAAGTAAAACAAGATTTGTTTTCCAAATTCGATGCTATGATAATCAATATAATCAGCACAATAAACGAAAGAATAGGCAATGATGCTTCTAATCCTCTTTCTGCTGCCCATTTAAAAAGCTCTAAACCGGCGCCTATCATAATCACTCCCTTTAACGCTATGATTTTTACGCAATGATGGGCAAAAGGAGATTATTGATATTCTTCCGATTTCCATATATGGTAACCGTTTTTTCCATTATGTTTAATCTTGTACATAGCCGCGTCCGCTTTCTTGAATAGTATATCAAGGGAAATTTCAGCTTGATCTATAATAAGAACGCCAATACTGCAAGTTAGTGTAAAAGCATCATCTTGTTCATGTGCAAGAATGCGCCTGAATTGCTCTGCTTTCCTTTGCACAGTATCGGTTGACACGTGTTGCATAAATACAACAAACTCATCACCGCCAAATCGACCGATCAGATCATCGGCATCAAAAATGCGTTGAAGCAGGCTGGCTACATTTCGTATAACTTCATCACCAACAGCATGTCCATAATGATCGTTAATGTATTTAAAATCGTCTAAATCTATCATCATCATCGCACACGTTACGCCGCCATCTATTTTAAGACATTCCTGTATTTTTTCAGCTAACGTGACTTTATTGAAAATTCCTGTCATCATGTCGGTAGCTGCCCTTTCAACGGCAAGGTCGCGTTCTGTTATAAATTTATGAATATCCAATGCGCGTCCGACCACTTTTTTTACTTTCCCCCATATATCCGTTTTGCTTTGAAGGGTTATGTTATACCATCTATACCCGCTGCCACAGATATTAGTTAAGGTTTCAAATTCAACTCTAATATTCCTTTTACATGTATCTTCCAACATTTTTGTAAACACTTCTTGCGAATCGGGATGTATTATTTCTGCATATTTTTTATCGTTGATATAACCGTACATTTTCCCATTCACTGCTTCGTCCGACTTTTTATACGAATACTTCAATATATCTCCACTAGGTATATATTCGAATAGAATTTCTCTTGAAATTTCTTTTAGAATGCTGGCCCGAAAATGCTCTGCCTTTCTCGAAATCATATCGTCACCTCCTGTTCGAAGTTATAGCTTTCATATATGAAAAAAAGCGCAAAGCAGGATTGTCATTTTGCGGCAACTCCTGCTTTGCATTTACATCAAACCGGGAGTAATTGATATAGTACCGGCCTTCTCTGAATTCTTCAGGCCGATTCTAATCTGAGTTCGACTATTTTTTTGTTTTAGCCTCATTTTTGATCATGTTACCATAATTAAACAGTCTTTTCAAGTAATACAATTAATTATTATAATAGTGGCACTTTGTGTATAAGGCTGTTGCCCTTATGTAAACTAAAGGTGACAGGAGGAATGGGAAATGAAGCCAAAACCAGAGAAAAAGGACATAAATATTCAAATAGGCGAGAGTATCAAGGCCGTGCGCGAACAGATTGGCCATACTCAAGAGCGATTTGCGGAGTTGTTAAATGTTTCGGCTCAATACATATCTGATGTAGAAAGAGGCAATGTAGGCATTTCTGTAGCAACATTAAAAAGAATCAGGGATGTAACCTCCGTATCAAGCGACTCCATTTTGATGGGTAAATGTGACTATAACGACGTTACATTAATTATAGAGCAGTTGCAGAATGTTGATGCCAAATATATAAACCCTCTAAAAGTAATCATCAACAAGTATTTGGAAGCTGTTGCTATGAGCAATCAGAAAGAGCAATAAGGCATAAAAAGAAGAGTACTACCTGTTGGTAAGCGGGTGAAAAAGCGAATCTCGTTTTACAGCAGGAACACGGCTGCAACAACTTAAAAAGTTGTTGCAGCCGTCAGCTTGTCGAAAAAGTGCACCGCACCAGCCAAAACGGACATTGAAGAAAAAAGCCTCTTGTCGTAGGATAGAAACTACGACAGGAGGTTTTCATATGTCAGGAAGAAAAGGCATGACGCAGTATAGTGAAGAAGTGAAAAAACAAATCATCCGGGAGAACAAGAGCGGCATGAGTGTCCACGCGCTTAGTAAGCGGTATGGAATAAGCCGATATGCAATCCAGAGTTGGTGTGGGCTACGCCCCGAAGTGGAGCTGCGTCATAGCACGCCATTACCAAAAGGCAGACCAACCAAGAACGCTATGAACACAGACCAGGTACTAAACCGGCTAAGAATGGAAAATGAATTACTACGGGATTTTCTGCACGCCATTGGAAGGAAGTGAAGCCACAATTCAAATACAAACTTATTTACCGGCATCGTGAGAAATATCCAATTGTTGAGATGTGTAAATTTTTCGGAGCATCACGTAGTGGGTATTACGATTATATCAAGCGAAAGGATCTGCCGGGTCGCGATGCGCCACTGGCCGAAATGATAGCTGAGTGCCAGAAGAAACACGGTAGAATTCACCGCTACAGGTATGTTCACTTGTGGTTGCAGCGACAGAGAGGTATCCATCGCAACCCTAAAACGGTATTGCGTGTCATGCGAAAATACGACCTCCTGTCGGTTATAAGGCGGCGGAAAAAGTACCGTCAAATGGGACAACAGTTTCACAAATATGAGAATCTGCTCAATCGCAACTTTACGACAGATCGGCCCAACGCCAAGTGGGTAACGGATATTTCATATATTCACACCGCGCAGGGGGTGCTCTATCTGTCTATTATACGAGACCTTTATGACAACAGTATTGTTGCATTCCGTACGGGCACGGAGCAAACAGTAAACCTCGTTTTGAATACGATTAAAGATGCTGTTGAAAAAGAGAAGGTCGCTGGGAAGTTGCACCTCCACAGCGACCAGGGGTGTCAATACACCTCACAAGCATACTTCAACCTAACCAAAGAGTACGGCATCACGCCTTCCATGTCAAGACGTGGAAACTGCTATGACAATGCAATGGCTGAGAATTTCTTTTCTATTCTCAAGACCGAATGCATATATCGGGACAAGTTGAAATCCTTTAATGAGGCGAGAGAACGCATTGAGGAGTACATATATTTCTACAACAACGAGAGGTTTCAGCTTAAAAACAAACTGACGCCGTTTGAAAAACGACGCCAGCTCGCGTAATCTTGCGATATTCTACGATAGGCTTTTCTGTTTCATGTCTGTTAACTCTGGTGCTGTGCAAAAGTTCAGTTTATGCTGGGCTTTTTCTGATGAATATGGTAAAATATAGCTGGTGATGAAAGATGCTTGAACGCGGTAAAATTATAATAGATGCAGTAGAATTTATCAATACGGATGCTTTTGTGCCGACTGAACACCTGCTCAGAAAAATCGACAGAGCGGTGGACTTTACAAAGATTTATGATATAGTCGGTGCGCTATACTGCGAAGACACCGGACGGCGAAGCGTTGACCCTGTGGTTTTGATAAAAATGGCGCTGATAAAGCATTTGTATGGCCTGATCTCGCTTCGCAGGACGACGAGCGAAATCAGCATGAATGTGGCATATAGATGGTTTTTGGGATACACGATGAATGAGCAAATCCCGCATTTCTCAACTATAAGCTACAACTTCAAGAAACGAATCAGGGAGCAGATACCCGAAGCTGCTAAGATATACAGTAAGCAGCTGCTGGAAGAGATAAACGAAGACCGAAAAAAACACGGCAAGAAGGCGTTCAATGATGACGATGAGCCGAAGCCGCCGAAGCTGAAAGAAGTAACGGAGTCAACGACCGATCCGGATAGCGGTGTATTTCACAAGGGGGATCACAAGAACTGTTTTGCATACGAAGCTCATACGGCCTGCGATAGACATGGATATATACTTGGCGTGGAGGTTACGGCGGGTAATACACATGACAGCGTGGCATTTGATAGCGTATACGATCAAGTGACAACGCGGTTTCCGGATACAAAAGTCATTGTGGCTGACGCGGCATACAAGACTCCGTGGATATGCAAGCGTATTGTTGATGATGAACGAGTACCCTCAATGCCGTATACACGACCGAAGACGGATGATGGTCACCACGAATGGTGGAAGTACGTTTATGATGAATATTATGACTGCGTCATATGCCCCGCGTTCAAAATACTGCATTACGCAACAACCAACAGGGACGGATACCGGGAATACAAGAGTCGCAGCTACATATGCGAAAAATGCCCCAGCCGAGAGAAGTGTACTACGAGCCGAGACTGCACAAAGGTAGTAACCCGTCATATCTGGCACGACGACATAGAGCTAGCCGAGGATGCCCGGCATACACCTGAATATGCAAAACTGTATAAACTGCGAAAAGAAACTATTGAGCGATGTTTCGCGGATGCCAAAGAAAAATACGCGATGCGTTATACGCCATACCGAGGCTTGACTCAAGTGACAAACTGGGTGAAGCTAAAATATGCATTTATGAATCTTAAAAAGCTGGCGAAATGGAAGTGGAATACTTCCTTGTCGAGCTTTGCTTTTACCTTTTTCCCAAGCTTTTTCTCAAAGAACCGGTGCTCTGCTTAACAAAACTCCGGTTCTTCGACAAGCTGACGGCTGCAACAACTTAAAAAGTTGTTGCAGCCGTCAGCTTGTTTTAACAGCATCGTTGTCACTCCTTTCCATGTAAACCAGCGAGCGGCATTCTTACTTACAGATTTTATTGTATAAAAACCGCCACATAGTTGACCTGCACCCGGAAAACGGAACCAATTGTCAGTAGAGAAAAGCCGTGGTAAAATACGAAAAACCAATGATGAAAGACGCCACGGAAAACATACAGTGCGGAAGAAATTGTAGGAATCCTGAGGGATGTCGAAATTCTAAACGGCAAGGGCAAAAGCATAGCGGACTGCTGCCGGGATAAGGGAATCAGCGAGGCCATCTACTACCAGTGGAAGAAAGAGTATTCCGGGCTTCCCGGATCAGGCGAAGCGACTGAAAGAACTGGAAAAAAAATAACCGGCTGAAGAAGCTGCTAGCAGAAGTCATGCTGGATAATTAAATATTAAAGGATATCAACTCGGGAAACTTCTAAGCCCGTCCAAGCGAAAAACCGCTGTTAAGGCAGTCCTGGAGAAATACCGGATCAGCGAACGGCGGGCGTGTAAGATGATATGACAACCCCGCAGCAGTCAAAGATATCAGCCAAAACGGCTTGCAGATGAAGATAAGATCACAGCACAAATCGTTGGACTGGCCAGCGCCTATGGCCGGTATGGATACCGGATGATCACGGCCATAGGCGCCGAAAAGGATATCGGATCAATCACAAGCGCGTATACCGGATTTGGCGTGCCTTGGGGCTTAAGGTGCCGGAAAAGCAGCCCAAACGAAGAAGACTGTGGCTGAATGACGGCAGTTGTATCCGGCTGCGAGCGGAGCATCCGAACCATGTGTGGAGTTATGATTTCGTAGAAAGTCGAACCAGCAAAGGACTAAAAATCAAGATACTGAATATCATCGATGAATACACACGGGAATGCTTGGCCAGTCATGCGGCATTCCGACTACGGTCGGAAGATGTCAAAAATATACTGCGGGAATTCATGGTACAAAAAGGAACACCTGAATATCTGATAAAAGACAACGGCAGTGAATTCATTACAAGGCACCTAAGAGAATGGCTGTCGGAAATGGAAGTATCTCCGATGTACATTATGCCAGGTAGCCCATGGGAAAATGGCTTTGTTGAATCGTTGAACGGTACGATGGCAACCGAATTTTTCAATCGAGAAATCTTTGATACCCTGCCGGAAGCCAAAGTGCTCCTGGCCTGCTGGGTCAAGACATACAACACGATACGCCCTCGCAGTGCCCTGGGTTACCGGCCACCGGCGCCGGAAACCTATTTGTGGGCTGTATAAAAAACATTGAAAGATGGAAAACGCATTGCGTTTGCGTACAGTTTAACGCCTCGAATACTACTGTAAACCTGTGGCTTTCTCTACAAAAAAGTGGCACAGCAACCGGGGGCACATGAGACGGAGGTGCGAAATTTTGTGTAAACCTCTGAGTTGGTGTAAAATAGGAGCACCAACTCAGAGGTTTTGTTATGGCAACAAGGAAGATAACCCCGGAGCGCCGGGAGCGGAGGAATAAATTATTGGAGCTATTGCAGGGGGCCGGGATAAACGATGTGGCGGGGGTCCAGGAGCTGTTCAAGGAAATGGTTGGAACCGTACTGGAAAACGGACTGGAAGGCGAACTGGACGAGGAACTCGGTTACAGCAAGTATGACTACCGGAACAAGGAAACAGACAACAGCCGCAACGGGTACAGTGAGAAGACGCTGAAGACCAGTGTGGGCGATCTGGAGCTTGCCATTCCCCGAGACCGCAAGGGTGAGTTTGATCCGCAGATCGTCAAGAAAAATCAGACAACGCTCAGCGGAAACATCGAGGGAAAAATTCTGTCCATGTATGCCAAGGGCATGACGACTGGCGACATAGAGTCGCATATTCGGGAGATATATGGGCTTGAGGTGTCGGGCAGCACGATCAGCCGGGTTACAGACAAGATTCCGTCCGTGGTTAAGGACTGGCAGATGCGGCCTCTGGAAGAGATATACGCCGTTGTATTCATGGACGCAGTGCACTTCCATGTCCGCAGCGAGGGACAGATCGTGAAGAAAGCGGTATAATGTGGCCATAGGGGTGAAGATGGACGGCGTCCGGGACGTTCTGGGCATGTGGGTTGGAGAAAACGAGAGCGCCAAGTTCTGGCTCGGTATCCTCAACGACCTGAAAAACCGGGGCGTGGAGGACATTCTCATCGCCTGCGTGGATGGGCTTACAGGCTTTACGAGCGCAATCGAGGCTGTTTTCCCCAAAACGGAAATCCAGCAGTGCGTCATTCACCAGATCAGAAACAGCACAAAGTTCGTATCCTACAAGGAGATCAAGGTGCTCATGGCCGACCTAAAAAAGGTCTACACTGCCGTTGATGAACAAACTGCGTTGTATCAACTGGATACTTTTGATGAAAAATGGGGTGGAAAATACCCGAAAATCGGCCTGTCCTGGCGGGTCAACTGGGCGAATTTGTCAACGTATTTCAAGTATCCGCAGGAGGTCAGGACGCCCATTTACACCACCAACGCGATTGAAAACTTCAACCGACAACTGCGCAAGGTACGAAATCGAAATCGGTTTTTCCGACGGACGACAGCCTTCTGAAAATGCTGTATCTGGCCATGATCGACATCACGAAAAAGTGGACGGGCCGGAGGAAAGACTGGGGCGTAATCCACTCTCAGATGGAGATATTCTTTGCCGACAGGCTGCCTGATTAGCAGAAAACAGCCGCCGCGTCAAGGGTAAAATGCACGGCTACGTGGCAGTTGCCTTTGACACGCCGCCTCTTTCCCGCAATGATGCGGCTAAGGCGGAAGCCCGTTTTCCGGTCTTCCGCCCCATAAAATATTATGCCCTGTTTTATGCCAATTGCGATTTTACACAGATTCCGGGATACACCCGGGCACATCAGTATCACGTCCATTCACATGAATTATATTTAAATTACCAACCGTTTTCTACCAACTATTTGTCAACTATTAGTTGCCAAATATAGAATTCATGAAACTAGTGCTTGCTAATAGCTTGTAAAAGCATTTGCTTCCAAGGATATATTTTCCGCAAGTCAAAGATATTAGGTTATATGCCCAGCCTCGGGCCTTGACACGGTCTCTCGGGATCGGTTAACTCCGGCAGAACATAAGCTGAACATCCAAAATGAATAAATCAATCCAGTTTTTGTTTGTATAGCGTCCTATCACCCTATGTTCTTCCTTTTTTGCTGCAAACAACCGCAGACAGCATGCTTGAGATTGATTTTAACACGTTATATATGGACTACCATACTTTAATTTATAAAATATAATTAAACCATTCACCTTGTTTAGGAAACAAACATTTGCATTACATTTTCTTTCCTGTTGGGCTGGCAATCCTCAATGCAAGCTTAACTCCCCATAGTGTTGCAATTAGGGCACCAATTATAGCCCCAACATATGCTGATAACTCATATCCTTCTAGGCCGGTATATTTATAGACCTCAAGGCCCCCTAAAAAAGTTCCACCCACAACTAAGCCGAGGTAACCACCCGCAATAACTCCGACCACGAAACCTATAAAACCACCGAGGATTCCCCATAACAGGTTTCGTTTCATTGGCAAACAACCCCTTCACTTCACTTTTGGTTATTATATCAGATATTTGTTAACGAATAAAGTTTCTTGATGCCTTTGGTCAAAGCTACTCAAGTACTGCTGGTATAGAGTAGGAAATTGATGCAATCATGGCCGTTTGACATCATCTGACGGCGAGGGAATTCTGCTCATCCCCTCAATCAGCGTTGTCCCACCATCACTCGTTTCGGTGAAGATATTTAAATCATTGCTTAAATAGTAGGTTTTTAAAGCCCCTTGAGGACTCGTGTGGTCAAAAGGTATAAGATATTTATGCGTTGTAGTCGTGATTTTTCACTGTCTGCCCCAGCAAATTTACTGCGGCTTGTATCGGTTGTGACTGTGTACACCTTACCATCAAAAGAGTAATCGGAGATTATCGGGTCGCCCTCGGTTGTATATTCCATCGTCCGCATGAATGCGGCTAAACTGGCAAATGTGTTTGTGTAGAAAGAATCGACCGCTTCTTGATTATACACTTCCGCGCCTTGGATATTTACATATACGCCGTCCGCGATTGCGTCTTCTTTGCCGTAATAATACTGCCGTTATCAGGATCGTCACCTGAGAGCTTAACGAAATACTCCAATGTGCCGTTGCCGTTGTTACCGTAAAAGCATATACTGCGTACTTCGCAGAACAATTCAACATTGTCTTTGTCGGGCAAACTCCAAGCTAAGCCTAAATCAAACCGAAACCACGTTTTGCCGCCGTCCGTTGTGCGGTAAATCCTTCCCGAGTTTTCGATATCATACCTGAAGCACAGGAAGCCAACTTTATCGTTGGCGCAAGCTCTGCAAGTAAGGCCTCGAGGTCACACGTCGTTTACATTGCCCGTTTCTGTACACGTTTCGCTTCCGTCATGCATCAGGCAAACGTAATTTTTCTGATGGCCCGTAGCAACATCGGACGAGCCGATGAAACACCCCTCCTGTTCGGACGTAAAGCCGGACTGCGAGATAACCCATTTACCGCCTTCCCACGGAGCTTTCGGAATTGAAGATCATCTCCACATCGGATGCAATATGCGGGGTATCGCTCGGCTGCACTGTCTGTGATGCACAGTAAGCCAGAGTAAATATATTTGAATACATTGAGGAGTTTTACAACAGGCTCAGGGTTCAGAAACGGCTGGGCTATCTTAGCCCAATCCAATTCCTGAACTCTTGGAACAAACGGGCTTTACCATGTAGTGCTTAACATATTGTCCGAAATATCGTTGATTTCTCACTCCTCCGTTTTTTGCCGCACCAAAACAGCAAGCGGTATGAGCGCATGGCGTTCTCGTTCTTCCCGCTCGTTTCCTCTGCGTATCTGTTTATACTCCTTTTTATGAACACTTTGCCGCCTTTTATGTCAGACCAAATTAGGCCTATAACCTTGCCGAGGCTTAACCCGGTTACAGTCTAGAAGCGAAAAACGTTGACGTATACTGTGAGTTACCAGTAGATTCGCGATTGGACACTGCGCTTTGAAGAGTTGGGCGAGGCAAGCCTTTTGAAACATGAACGTTATTACGATAGACGATTTACCAGTAAGCAGCAACTTATTCAGATGATTGAGAGTTACATCAGTTATTACAACACCCGGCGTGTACATCGCAATCTTGGTGTCCTGGCGCCCGTGGAGAAGCACAACCTGTTCCTTGCTGCATAAAAAGCGGACAGCAGTTTGTGCTGCTGTTCGGGAAAACTTTATATTTTTTCATTGTCCTCTTGACGGGTTGCGGTTCAGATTGACCACGGAAGCCCTTATTTCAAGCCTTTTTCAGCCGTTTCCGGCCAGAGAGGGCTTTTTTCTTTATATCAAACTCGGTACAAAAATAAACCCTCCATATAACACAGGTAATCCTCAAATATTTATTGTCTGTAACGGCTTGCATTTAATACAGGCATGGTTGTTACCAGCGTGTTTTCCACGGCACGGTCGAGTTTTTCCTGAAATTTAAAAAACTCATCTTATGCAATAATCCTTTCAATCCCTGATGTTTAACAGTTTTACTCATCGCCTCGCCAATAAGCTTCTGCACATCGTCGATTACCAGTAGCGTCGCGGCTCTACCCATTTCCACGCATTCTTCAACTTGGTTGAACATAGCTGGGTTAATGCCGCTGGTGTTCGGTGCAATTGTAATATCCGCGCCAGTTGGGCGGCCTCTCATGACCTCCCATTGCTGCAGCTCGAATGAATAGATCATAATGTCTATGATATTCTTTGGAGACGGTCGGGAACCGCCAACATAACCAACGTCCACTGCGATTACGATATCCGCACCCATTTTACGCACCGCGTCTACAGGGACCCTCACCAGCACGCCACCGTCCACATAGGTCTTGCCATCCAGAATTACGGGCTCAAAAACCCCAGGTACGGAGATGCTTGCACGCACTGCGTCAGTCGTATTGCCGGAATCAAATATGCGTACGTCTCCATCTTCTAGGCAGGCCGATACGGCGACAAAAGGGGTTTTTAACTGCTCGATATCGAGGTCATCCGACACCATACAGATGAGCTTCTCGATTTGTTGACCTCGGATCAGTCCGGCATGGGGAATTGTAATGTCAAATAGGTTAATGTGCTTAAAATCGCATATTTCCAAAGCTTTGGCGTGTATCGTTTTTCCCGTTTCGCCGTTAGCGGACATACAACCGATAATCGAGCCAATGCTGCATCCGGCAATGAAGTCAACAGGCACACCATACTCTTCCAGCACTTCCAGTACGCCTATATGAGCCAGTCCTCTGGACGCGCCAGCACCAAGTGCCAAACCGATTTTTACTCTCCCGTTCAATCATTTTCATCTCCAGTACGATTGATTTTATATATGTAATAATTTCGAATTGTTGATTATAGGATATCCCATATATACCTATATTTCAACAAATAATTCAGGCATCAGTTCGCATCACTGGCCCTGCGATGTGTTTGTCAATAAAAAATGTTAGCAAAGGGAATGCGGACGAAATCTTGGACCAAAATTAATGGTACAGGAGGCATCCCATATTTACCTACGAGGACCGGATGAGAGCAGTCAAACTTTAATAGCATCGCAGCGGTGATTCGTGAATTAGGCTATCCATCCCATCAAATGCTCCTTAAATGGTACAAAGAGTATTTGGGAACCGGAGATTTGCATAGAGCTTATTAGAAGCAAGCAAAATTTACTGAGGAGGAAACGCCGAAAGTTATTCGGTATTATCTGGAGCATGGAAGAAGTGCCTCCAGAACCGTTAACGTTCTGGGTTATTCCAATCGAACGACCTTTCATGAATGGCTCGACGGAGCCTTCCCCACCGGAAAAAGCGTTGTATTTCCCAGAAGGCCCTGGTAGAATGCTCTCAAGAAAAGAAAGCGCAAGCTGTCATCGATCTATGTACCCGCAAGGGCTCTGCACAAAAGGTTACCAATACCCATGGCATCAGCCGAGAATCTCTTTACAAGTGGAAGAAACAGCTACTCGGTGAGGAGCGTTGTGCAGCCATGCCTAAAAAGAAAGACTCGCACCCTACTGATGTAACCAAGCTTACGAAAGAAATCGGAGAGCTAATGGCTAAGGAACCCGCCTTGCAGGACAAGCTGTACCGGCTCCAAATGGAATATGACATCCTCAAAAAACCCAGTGAAATCTCAAAAAAAGCTTAGGGCATCAATCTGCACACCATAAGCAATCACAAAAAGGCCGAAGTGATTGATGCCCTAAGAGATAAGTATAGACTGAAATATCTCACCCAAGCTCTACATATCTCCAAGTGCAGTTACTGCTACCAGGCGAATTGTCTCCGTAACCCGGATAAATATGCTCAACTTCGCACAGACATCCATATCGTCTTTAGCACAGCGGATGGCGGCTACGGTTACCGACGCATCCATGCAACGCTAAAAAAGGGAGGCATTACGGTTTCTGAGAAGGTTGTCCGCAGGCTTATGAAAAAAAAATTTGGCGTGCCGTTGCGTGAAGCGCAAGAAATACAGCTCCTATGCCGGCGAAATCAGCCCAGAAGTGGCGAATATCGTCAACCGGGATTTCCACGCCGAAGCGTCAAATACCAAGTGGCTTACCGATATCACCGAGTTCAGCATCCCTACTGGCAAAGTCTATCTGTCTCCGATCATTGATTGCTTCGATGGTTTGGTCGTTTCTTGGTCCATCAGAACATCCCCTTCTGCAGAACTGGTTAATGCCATTCTGGATGAAGCTATATCTGTTCTTCTGGGAGAGAAACACCCAATCATTCATATCGACCGCGGCAGCCACTACCGTTGGCCGGGGGGCGGATTGACCGGATGGATACAGCGAGCCCCTCACACGATTAATGTCTAAGAAAGACCGTATCAAGGAGCCCCCCTTGGGTGGATGAGCCCGCTGAAATATAGGCACAGTCTTGGGCTGGCCGGATAAAGAGGGCGGAGGTAAAGAGACAATGAAAGCTACGATTTGATTGATCTGTTGATGACCTGCAACGACAACGACGAGATTGAAATTGAGGTCTATGAAACCATTTCTGGGAAATACATCGATTTCACGGCTGATATCACGATTGTAGAGGATACGTGTGGCCCTACCTTCCGAATCGATATTGAGGCGGAAAAAGTGCGGAAGTTCCTGCGGTAAGATCGTAAATCAGGTCCAAAAAATGTCCTCACCCCCTTAGGTCAATTATATCCCGGCGATGACAAGTGTTGCTAAAACATCGCTAAACGGTTTTTTCAAGTTTGATAATCGGGTATTTTTGCTTGAATGCTCATTTTGCCTTTGCATACATCTTAGTAAGTGCTTCGGTATCATGGTCGCGTTCTAAAAAGACTATCTGGACGCACTCTTCGACAGTAAATAATTGCAATGGCGCACTCAGTTTTGCCATCCGCTCCATAAGTGCCACTCTAATCTCGTCATCCGAATATCCCAATTCTTTCTGGTAACTGACAATCGCAGAAATAATGCCGGGTGCCGTTGTTGCTAAGGACTCTTCATAAGGAAAGAGAAAGGGTGCGTGGATTTTAAGGAACTGTGGGTCGTAGTTGTTATTCGCTCCGCTTAGGTCAAAAAGCACCACCTCCGCAAGCATAGTCAGCGCATCTCTATATTTCTTCTCCTCACAGAGAAACTGTGACATATTAAATCGACAGTTTCTATACAGGCCAAAATTCGTGTCTTGGAAGTGTTGCATACTGCGTTGATTTAGGTATCCCATAATTTGTCTCGATATGGCATATACGGCTGAGTGTAAACCATTTTATCGCCGTGTTCATGCTGCCAACGCTCCGTATAACCAGCCAAAAAAGGCCGGGCCACAAAACATAAAGACCAACAATAATGTTAGGCCCGGACTTTTTTAGTCTGCGTTCATGCGATTGTTCGCAATATCTCAGTTCTCGATTTTGAATCTGGATTACTTTTTGGTTTTTTCCTTAATTTCTTCCTTAATTCCTTTCTTTCCTCCAGTCATAGGGCCTTGACCAAAGCTTTCGCCCTTGCCATTACCCTTCCCATGACCATCTTTCGGCCCCTGACCTTTTGGTCCAGTTCCATTTTTATTTGGCATATTAATCACCTCCTTCCTTCTGTCTAAAACGATAGCAACTGTCATCTTGTCGTCGCCTGATTCTGCCTTTTGGGCTGATCTTACCTGTCTATCGAGCTTTATCCTGATCCACTACAGCCTTCGTTGCCTGCTCCACCTTTTCTGAATCCCCCAAATAGTAATGTTTGACAGGTTTCAGATCCTTGTCCAGATCATATATCAACGGTATCCCGGTAGGAATATTCAGCCCGACAATGTCTTTGTCTGAAACATTGTCGAGATACTTCACAAGTGCCCGTAGACTGTTGCCATGAGCTACGATGATTACTCTTTTTCCCGCTTTGAGAGTAGGTACAATAGATCCGTGCCAATAGGGCAAAAAACGCTCGACCGTGTCTCTTAAACACTCTGTAAATGGCAAATTGCGATCATCCAATTCCTGATAACGTAGATCATGGACCGGATATCGTTCATCCGTTTTTTCCAAGGCCGGGGGTTTGATATCATAGCTTCTGCGCCAAAGGAGTACCTGATCCTTCCCAAAGCGCTTTGCGGTCTCCGCCTTGTTCAACCCTTGCAGAGCCCCATAGTGCCGCTCATTCAGTCGCCACGAACGTTCGACAGGAATCCACATTTGGTCAAGTTCATCCAGCACAATCCAAAGTGTGCGTATGGCGCGCTTCAGCACTGAGGTATAGGCGGCATCGAATTGGTAGCCTTCAGATTTGAGCGTCTTGCCGGCTTCTTGAGCTTCAATCCTGCCATAGTCAGAAAGATCGACATCCGACCACCCAGAAAAACGGTTTTCCCTGTTCCACAAGCTTTCACCGTGCCGCAACAGCGTCAATTTCATCATTCTATTACCCCCCATGTTCTTCCTTTTTTGCTGCAAACAACCGCAGACAGCATGCTTGAGATTGATTTTAACACGTTATATATGGACTACCATACTTTAATTTACAAAATATAATTAAACCATTCACCTTGTTCAGGAAACAAACATTTGCATTACATTTTCTTTCCTGTTGGGCTGGCAATCCTCAAGGCAAGTTCAACTCCCCATAGTGTTGCAATAAGGGCACCAATTATAGCCCCAACATAAGCAAAACCGTAAATTAATTCATTTCGTGGCAGAAACATTTAAGAGATCAACGGTTCGATTCCACTTATCTCCATCAAGTTAAACTATAGAAAAGCCGATGGCCATTTTTCTGCCTTGTCTTCTTCCTGCCTAGTCTTCTTTAGTTATATCTGTAGATAGCGGCAACACCCGTAATGCTCGGCATTTTATCCTTTGGAAGGACCACAACATGCCCTTTTTTCCTCAAAACCAATACAGCTAAATCATCTAGAATATCGTCAATATCCGGATCGTCAATATCGCCGAACATTACATCACCAGCGTTTTGGATATTACCCGGTATGATCTTATCCTCTTCAATTAAAATCGTTTCAACTCGACTTTCACAAGCGGCTTTTGCAACTTGTGCTATATCCGATGACCCCAATGATTCCGCCTCTGCCTTTTCATAAGATTGTGTAAGTTCAAGTGTCTTTTCCGAATTGATGTGTTCTATAACTTCAATAGCTTTGCAGCTCAGTTGTTCCTTTTCTAAAGCAGCATAAGAAGCATTTATACCCTCAGCAATTAGATATGGGTTATGACTTATTCCTTTGAAAAGCGAATGATACTCCGGCAATGAAACCAGAATAAGTGGCAATTTTGAAAGTTTAGAATAGTTTTCAAATACAAACTGATCCACATACCTAAAATACTTTTCAGTATCTTTATCAACTTCTTCCTTCTTGTCTCCATGTCCATGGTATATTGCGGTCCTGCCAGTGCCGCCAAAAGACCCTTGTGTCAAATAAGACTCAGTAAGTTGTTTTCCCAAAACCTCCTCCAAAGTCCTTGGCCCATCAGGCGCTAGTTCAATCTCTGAAAACCCATACCTATTACCTTGATAAAGGGTAAAACTATCGTGACTTAAGCACAACAAGTTGTAACTCTCCATGGCCTGGAAGGCCTGAATAAGTGGTTTGATATGAAAACTATTAGCTACAACAGCAAATTCATTTACCGAAATGTGAAGGTTATATATAATGCACTTGACGTGGTTTGCAAAAACTGCTATCCCTGCTGAGGTATTATTCCAAAATTCTCTATTCTCTTCGAGTTCATAAAATGGTTTCATAATTGAATTCACGAAACCTTTTTCAGCTTGTTTTTGCAATGAGTGTTCAATCTCCCGAACTAAATTCTTAAACACTATGGGATCCTGCTTGGTTTCCGGAAAATGCTTATGGGTAGGTTGGTAAAGCGAAATAAACGGTCCATCCTCTTCAAGGATCATATCATCGGGGAATTGATGTGCGATCTTATATAACATTTTAACTACCTTTCTATTATATACAAAGCTGCGCTGCCAGTAACGCTAAATCAATAACAGCAGTATTTTCGCAGCTGTACAAATTATACGGATGTCAGATCTTTGACTTATTATTTATGCGTTTGTTTGGTCAAATACTTATCAAAAGAGACGCGTCTATTTTTTTAATTTTGAAATTTCCTACGCTACTGTCCGAAATTTTAACATGAACCCCATCATACCTTTGCATCCGGATTGTCGGCAACTCTTCCCGGCGGTAAGAAATCCGGCAAGTCCAGGCGTGCAACGCCAATCTGGTAGTCTGCCATCCCGTAATAAACGTCGAAACGATCCGGCATATTAAGATCGAGCCGTTGGTCAATTCCAGTGGGGAACACAACATTTGCGGTGATTCCGATGCGTTCTTGCGGCAACAACGGCGTCAAAATGGGTTCTTTTGAACGATAGCGGATAACTTGCGGATTCTCCGATGATAGAACCATCGCTCCTGCAGAGTAGCACAAGTGCTGTGCGTTGTCCCTCTGAGTATCCGTTTCACCCACCGCGTGATAAATGATTAGCCATCCGTGCCGGGTCAAAACAGGTGGAGTGCCACCTCCAATTTTGAGTCGTTCCCAAGGCATCACCGGAGTTGCCAGCCGTTGGTGGGAGTTGAACTGCCCGAGGCGAATCGATTCTCCGTCTTCTAAAGGCACTGGGCTGTATGAAGTCCAAATGCTTTCATGACCAAGATTAACATCACGGGCTGTAGGGTAGCGTTCTGTTTCTTCTGGACGAGTGCCCGGGAAAAGAGGACGATGGAGGATGCCCATCTGCATTTTCCCGCGATGATTCGGAATCGCAATGGGGAAGATACTTGCATCTTTGTTGTCTACGTGTACAAAATCAATACCGTCGTATGGATCAAAGGTCGCGAGCCCAAGACGTTCCCAGTGAATCAGATCTGTGGATACAGCCAGAGCAATCCGCGGGCCCAGAGGGGAGAGCGCCGTATAAGTCATTATGTAACGCTGGAGCGGCTCCACAAAACTGATACGAGGATCCTCACAGCCACCGCCGCCGGGCCGCAGCTCATAATCGGCTTTCGGCTCCAATGCAATACCCAGCCGCTCTACGCCAAATGGGTCGCCGGACTCATTAAACAATACTCTGGCAATGCCAATGCGTGAATAATTGCCCTGTGCTACTAACCGCGGAAACAGGTACAATTCACCATCAGGGCCACGCGCGGCAGCCGGGTTCAGTACGCCTTCGATCTCTTGGGGATTACCCATCTCCGGTTCCATCACAACCCCTAATCGCTTCAGCTCAAATCTATTTATGACACATACACCTCACCCTAAATTTCAAATTAAGTGCCATCCAAACAGGCAATTATTGTCTGAATGACCTGTTTTGTCTCATTGGGTCCTCGAACAGGTATTGAAACAACACCCGCTTCTTTGACAGGATAGTCGTTTCCGCCGGCGAAGATTGCATCACCGATAAATAGCATCTCTTCCAACGGAATTCCAAGAATATCCCGCAGCTTTTTAATGCCGTAGGCTTTGTCGATATTGAGTTTAGTGATATCAACAGATGTCGTGCCGCCCATTCGGACAGAAAACTCGGGAATATACGTATCAAGGATAGCTTTAAGCTTCTTCCGCTTAGTGAAATCAGAATCCCATCTATCCTTTTCATCCAAAGGTGCTAGTTGGCCCAGTGCGGAAAATGTTATCTGACTTCCCCTATCTTCAATGACCTCTCCCCAGCTTTTTTCGGTCTTGAAACCCGAAATTCCAAGTGCCGTATTCAGAGAATCGACGATTTTTTCTTTTTCATCTGCCGTAAAGTCTTCAGAATAGATTTTCTCCCAATCCTCTTTATATTGGTAGAACTTTGTACCGCATGTTGGAAGGAGTGATAGCTTCGCCAACCGTTCGTCGTGGAGAAGATTGAAGAGTAGCTGCTTTTTAAACTGCGGCCAATCACCACCAGAGATCACGGCCACTTTGATAATACCAAGAAGGTCGTGCAGTAGAGCAGCCATTTCGCTATCTAAAGACGATTTGCTTAATGCAAGAGTACCGTCCAGATCAAACACGATGAGCTTTTTTATAGTCCTTTCACCTCCAAATTTCAGGAATATAGCTTATGTATTCTGGGCCTTGCGAATGATTATCCTCCAATTGTAGTTAGTCTATTTTGGCAGTGATATTTCAAATAGACTCACGGTACCGCTTGGCCTGAATGCACAAGCGCCAACCACAGCTGGCAAGAGCAGTACATCTCCTTTGCCGACGGCATAATTGTTACCATCGTGATCCAAGTTGCCGGTGCCAGCAATACACACCAGAATACGCGGCATCCCAGCCGCACCAACCGTGAATGGTAATTCTCCGCACAGGCGCCATAATCCAAAATACTCACAATTAAAGAGCTTCTCGCGCAGCACCGGTACAGAGCTCTCCACATAGGGAGCAACCAGCGCTTCCGCATCTTGCGTAAAATCAATACAGGCAAGCGCCTGGTCGACTTGTAACGTGCGTTGTTGGCCTGTTTTAAGATCGATATGCTCCCAGTCGTACAGGCGGAATGTTACATCGCTGTTCTGTTGAACTTCGAATACAACAACATCACCGCCCAGAGCGTGAACTGTGCCTGCAGGCAGAACGAAAGCGTCGCCGGCTTTTGGTGTACAGCATGTGAGGTTATCCACTACCGACCCATTTGCTAGTGCCAGGCGCAAATCTTTCTCGTTGGTTCCTGGTTTCAGTCCCGCGTAGACACGGCTTTTCTCTTCTGCCTCAAGAACGACCCATGCCTCAGTCTTCCCCTGTCCGCCCTCCTGTAGATATTCTGCCTGCCGATCAGATGGATGCACTTGAACCGATAGCATGTCGTGTACATCAAGAAACTTTAAAAGTAATGGGAACCGCCGGAAATGACCGGCAGCAGCGCCAAGCATTTGCTCCGGAAACTGTTCCAGCAATTCACCGATAGTTTGTCCTTTGAAAAGGCCATTGGCGATGCGGCTGGGGTAGTCATCACGGTCACTGAGTACCCATGCCTCGCCAATCGGGCCTTCGTTGGGCAACGGCGCGGAAAGCAACTCGGATAAATGCCGACCACCCCAGAGCCGATATTCATAAATTGGTTCAAATTTCAATGGATAAAGCAGTCTCTGATCCAGAGCTTGGTTCTTTTTTTCCATGCTCATACCGCTTGTATTTCTTGCCCAGCGGATCGATTGGCCTGTGGCATGGAAAGTGACTCTATGATCTTTTCCATTGCATCATTGTAATCACCTCGGCGTGCATATACATTGCATTTAGCTCGATAATAAAGAACCTGCTGTGCAGCTTGAATATTTGCCTCGTCGCCTCGCCAAATCTCCAACGCCGGATGTTGGATGGCGCGACCAAACGAAAATGCTAACCCCCAAGGCAATCGCAACTTAAATCTGACATTCATAGCATTCAGTCGGGCCGATGCCAGGTCGCCGGGCTGCCCTCCTGACAGCAATGCAATACCGGGAACG
The DNA here is from genome assembly GCA_963663605.2 of uncultured Sporobacter sp. GTDB lineage: Bacteria > Bacillota > Clostridia > Oscillospirales > Oscillospiraceae > Sporobacter. The sequence goes on along the minus strand of CAXXVF010000002.1, from coordinate 360,200 downwards.
GCCGCAGGGACAGTTCGCAAGAAACACCTAATGGTAATGTCAGCTATCTCGTCCGTCGTTTTCTGCTCAGGGCAGGTCAGTCCCGGAAGCACCATGTTTGGCTTCAGAATTATACCCTCCAGATCAACCCCTTGTGTGGAGAGTTGGTTGAAAACGGCAACCAGGAATTCCTCTGTTGCCCCACAGCAACGCTCGATCGTGTGATCTCCGTCCATTAAAACTTCCGGCTCAACTATTGGAACCATTCCGGCTTCCTGGCACAATGCGGCAAAACGAGCCAGTGCCTGAGCGTTGGCTTCAAGACATCCCCTGCTTGGAAGACCATCGCCAATGGTAATTACTGCACGCCATTTTGCGAAACGAGCGCCCATTTGAAAGTATTCTGCCAAGCGGTCTCGCAATCCGTCCAGACCTTCGGTTATTTTTTCCCCGGAATGACCTGCCATTTCCTTTGCACCGCCATCAACCTTGATGCCGAGAATTATTCCCGCGTCGCTGATGACCTTAACAAATGGGGTTCCGTCTTTCTTTGACTGCCTCATGGTCTCGTCATAAAGGATAATGCCACTAATAAACTCACCAAGCCCGGGAGTGGTAACGATCAATTCCCGATAGGAACGACGGTTTTCTTCAGTTTGAGGAATTCCCGCTTTTTCAAAACGCCTGTTACATGTGGGGGTACTCTCATCCATGGCCAAAAGTCCTTTATCCGCAGCCACCATCGCTTTGGCAGTGGCCATAAGCTCCTGTGAACTCATCTATGATACCTCCGTAATTTTCTAGATTATAAATCGTACATGCTTTGACCGAATTTCAGAAATGCAGGTAAAGCATGTTCTCTTATTAAAACTATTCCTCATTTCCCAATGCCGCTATTTTTGTGAGCCGCCGCCTGAACCGTTCTGTCCCCTTGAAATGGGTGTTTAAGAACACCTGAACCAGGTCGCAGGCTAAAGCATATCCGGTGACCTGCCCGCCCAGACACATCACGTTCATGTCATCTTCCTCCACTCCCTGACGTGCGGAAAAGGACGCTGTGATTAAATCCGCACGCACGCCGAACACCTTGTTGGCTGCGACGCAGGCTCCTACTCCGCTTCCGCATATGGCAACGCCTCGGGTGATTTTCCCCCTTGAGACCGCCCTAACCAAGGGCACCACAAAATCCGTATAATCGTCTTCCGCATCCAGATCACGGGCGCCGAACTCCGTAACTTCATAGCCGACGTCATTGAGAACCGCAGACAGTTTCGCTTTCAGCGCAAACCCGCTATGATCTACAGCTATACCATTTTTCACTACTTCTCCTTCGTTTTTAACGCCTCGAAGCCAGCAATAACGTCGAACAGTTCCTCATCAATGCCGCTCTGACGCAAACGATGGAACGTGCTGTTGAGGTCCTCCATTAATTCGTCAATATTTTTATCGGCTCGCTGCATCGCCGCTAGCCGACTCGCGTTCTCACTCGCCAGAGATTCGGCGCATGCGCGGAAAAGTGAGACAAAAAGATATTCGTGTATTAGTGACCGAAGGACCTCGGTGCTGCTGCCCATAACTTCGGGTAAGTTTCCTGCCGGCCATTGCAGTTGGGACAGCCTTAATCGCCAGTTTTCGTCCAGCGGCAGTAGCTGCTGACTGACAGGCACATACCCCGCCCCTGACGTGGGGCGGTTGTAGTAAAGATGAAGTTCGGCGACAGCTTCCTGTCTGGCGTGCGCCTCACTTTCAACAAGAATTTGTCCGACGAGCGGCGCAACGGCCGCAATGGAATTTGGCACATCAAAGAGTCCTGCCGGCGATAAACCCGCGTCTGTCAGGCGTGCATGAACACGCTCGCCAACAGCCCAGATTCTTGGTTTTCCGGGCAAAGCTGCGAGCGCCGCAACTGCATAATCAGCCACCATATCATTAAATCGACCTACCAGACCTTGATCTGAACCAAACACAACTGCCCCGATCGCACCCACAGATGTCTGGTTTTTATGTTCTGCTGTCAAGGGCAACGTTCCACTTTCACGCAAACAAATGCCTAGACCCAGTTCTACATTACGATAGTAGTCAGCTAACGCTTGCACAGATTCCTCGTATTGCCCGATATTCGAGGCGGCCAGGGCTTTCATCGTGCGAACGACGGACTGAAGATCTTCTGCACTGCTTATCTTTCGTCGCAGGCTGGTTGTAGTGTCACTCATGGCGTCTCCTTAAGTGCAGTCTCTGTCGCGGGGTTAGTCTGTATTTGAGACTCTGGCTGGAAACGGGCGAGGGATTTGCGGGCGATATCAACAATGGTTTCCCGATCCTCATCGCTCAATTTTGCTGCTGTTTCGAATCTCTTGCAAACATTTGAAGGAATGTCAACCGCCGCATTGCGCAAAACTTGCTCGGCATCCGGCAGTTTCTCAATCGGTACAGCGTCAAATAGTTCAGCAGCCAACGCCAGAAGTATAGCGATCTGTTCGGGCACGGACACCGGGGCAAATTCCGGCTGTTTGAAGCAAGCGCGAATACGCCTTCCATGCTCAATAGTTTCTCGCGTCGCTTCATCCATACGCGCTCCAAACCGAGCAAACGTCTCGAGTTCTTCGAACTGCGCATAAGCAAGTTTTAGGTCGCCCGTCACTCCGCGATAAGCCGCCCACTGTGCCTTTCCGCCAACGCGCGAAACGGATCTTCCGACATCAACTGCGGGGAGCACGCCCAATTCGAACAGCGACGGCGAAAGGTATATCTGCCCATCTGTTATAGAAATAAGGTTTGTAGGTATGTAGGCGGAAATATCCTGTGCTTCAGTCTCAATGATTGGCAGAGCTGTGAGCGAACCACCACCGCATTCCTCAGATAAATGAGTCGCCCTTTCCAGCATTCGCGAATGAATATAGAAAATGTCTCCGGGGAAGGCTTCCCGGCCCGGTGGCCGACGGAGCAGGAGGGATATCTCGCGGTAGGCACGGGCGTGCTGCGTCAGGTCGTCGTATATGATCAGCACATCCCGACCCGCTTCCATAAAATGCTCCGCAATACTGGTCGCGGCATAAGGCGCGATATAGATAAGACCCGGAGGATCGTTGCCCTCTGTCACGACGACGACGGTATAATCCATCGCTCCATTTTCCCGCAAGGTTGCCACAACCTTTGCAACTGCGGATGCTCGCTGACCAATTGCACAATAAACGCAAATTACATTTTGGTCTCGCTGATTAAGAATGGTATTGATCGCAATAGCGGTCTTACCCGTCTGCCGGTCACCAAGAATCAGCTCACGCTGTCCGCGACCTATGGGAATGAGCGCATCGATAACTTTAATCCCGGTGTAGAGAGGCACTGAGACAGGTGCGCGGTCAATTATGGGCGTAACAGGTCGCTCAATAGGCAGACGGTTGCCATCGACCACCGGCCCGTTGTCATCAAGCGGCCGTCCAAGCGGATCGATAACGCGCCCTAATAATCCATCACCCACGGCTACATCCATAACCCGACCCGTCCGTCGGACTTCATCTCCTGCGTTGAGATGCGAGTGTTCTCCAAGCAGAACGACGCCTATTTCGTCTGGGTCCAAGTTGAACGCAATACCGAGTTCATCTGCGGAAAACGCCACCAATTCATCATAACCAACGCTTGGAAGTCCTGAAACCTTGGCAATACCGGTCGCGACACTGATGATTCTGCCCACCTCCCGCGGTGTCAGTTGTGGAGCGAACGCTTCCCGTCCATGGCTTATCCCATCGAATACGCTGTCATAAACGATCTTGAGGCTCTCAGTTTCCATGTTCATCAGCTCCTTTTTTCAGGTATTGCCTCTATAGATTTAGTCTCGGCCTTGGCTTCAGGTTTGTCCTTCACTTTTAATAGTTCATCTACGCCCTTTTCCATTGATACCAGATAATCCGCTATGTTCCATGCTATCTTGTATCCATTCGCAGAGAATTCGATGCCGCTGATCAGGTCTGGCGCAGTCACAAACTGCAAGTGGATTTCACCCATGAAGGTTTCGTTGAGCGCATTTTGTATTGTAACGCGCTGCTCCGCGGGCAGGTCAAACGCGCTGCGCAAGAGCGAAGGCTCAGTCGCGGCCTTAAGCGCCTTGGAGAGGACTTCTTTTGCCTTACCGTCCATCTCTCTCAAGCGACGAATGAACACATCACCCAGACGTTCTTCTAAACTCGTCGTTCCGAGATCTGCCAAAGCCCTTCGCGCGATGGCAAACACTTCCTGCTGCGTCCGAAGACTGATGCTTTTATTGAGGTTATGGGCGTCATTTCTCAGCAATTCTTGTCGCTTGGCGCTCATATTATCGGCTTCTTTTCGAGCTTCGTCTAGGAGTCGCTCACGTTCGGCTTTAACTTCAACACTTACTTTACTCAGTTGCACGGCGTACTGGCGATCGAAATCTTCATTCTTTTTTTGAAACTCATCGCGCTCTATTTCAGCTTCAGCCTTTTTTGCATCGGCATCCGCAAGTTCCGTTGCAATCCGTTTCTCACGAACGTCTATAGCTTTTAGTATGGGCTTATAAAGGAATCGCTTCATCAGCCATACCAGAATGAGAAAGTTGATTATTTGCGCAACGACGGTGAACCAATCAATACTCATATATTACGTCCCTGCAACTTGGGCGATGATGTAGTTCCAGAATGGGTTGGCGAAGATGAGAATCATTGAGACCACGAAGCAGTAAATGGCCGTTGATTCAATCATCGCAAGGCCCACGAACAAGGTCCTGGTGATGGTTGCTGAGGCATCAGGTTGCTGGGCCAGCGAACTCAGTGCCGTCGCGACCGCCTTACCTTCCGCGAGTGCAGGTGCCACAGTACCGAAACCGGTAGTGATGCCTCCAATAACAATTGATGCCACCGCGATAATAGTCATGCTATCCATAATATCTCCTTTTGTGTGTTATTTGTTTTCATTTTTTGCCTCGGACATACGCTTTGGCTTACTCACGCGCGTGGCTGCTGCGATATATACCGCCGCCAGTATACTGAAAATATAAGCCTGCACCATGCCGGTGAGAAGACCAAGGACTGTCATGATGATTGGAATTATAAAGGGCGTAAGAGTAAGCAGGATAGCGATAATCATCGCCCCGCTCATCATATTGCCAAACAACCGGATGGCCAGTGCCAGCGTTCGGGAGAGCTCGCTGATTATGTTGAAGGGCAGCATAATGAATGTGGGCTTTAAGTACGAATGAAGGTAGCTGCCCAACCCTGTATCCCTTATGCCGAAGAACGGCACCGCGATAAATACGCTTAAAGCGAGAGCCGTCGTGGTCGACAGCGAGCCTGTCGGTGAAACATAACCGGGAATAACCGTGCAGAGACTGGCCGTTGCAACAAACAAGAAAAGTGTACCGAGATAACTTAGATATTTCTGTGGTTGACTTAAGCCTACCGCTTCAATTTGTTTTTCGATGCCGATGACTATTATTTCCAGGAGGTTTTGCCAACGGGAATGCTTCAGATCTGTCGAGAGCTTGCGAGTAATCAGCTTTGAACCTATGACCAGTACGAGAATCAGTCCCCATGTAAACAAAATTGTAGCGTTTAATTTTATAAACCCATATTGCCAGAATATGGTCTGATCAGGACTGAGGCTCATGGCTGCCCTCCTGTACCGATCGGGGTTTGCTTGATTTCCCTACGCAGGGTCATCTTATTCACGATGATACGTGCCATAACAAATCCCAATAAGCACACCATCATCCGCTCCCAGTGCCCATTCCCAATAAAATAGAAGCCAACAAGAGCAATACCCGTCCGTAGCAAAAGGCTGCCAAAAAACCAAAGCCCCGGCCGTTTGGACTCAACGCCTTTATGAATGGTCCACCAAAGGCCGCCAAAGAAAATCACACCAAGCAAGATACCGGTTACAACGGCCAGCGCCAGACTCATAATTTCATTCATCTTTATCCTCCTCCTCATCCTCATGCATTTCCTTGTTTTCCTTGGATACCCAATGCCACGCATTTAAACAGCCGAGGATTAATCCAAGAACAAGCAGCATCAGCGTCCATGAATAGCTTCCTGTATGGTGCTGGTCCAGCCATAATCCTAACGCCGCACCGAGCAGCGTCGGAACGACCACAGACCAGCCTATCAGCCCCATCATTCCCAGTCCGGACCAGACACCTGGCGTGGGATTCCGCTTCGCCTTGAGCTTGCGCGCCGCCTTCGCTCCAATTTCTCGGCTGAGTGCAGTCTGGTCTTTCTCTCTCTTAATATCCGGTTCTTCACTCATTATGAACCTCCTTAAGACGATGGATGAAGCTACTCTCCATTTTAGACATCACTGTGCTGACAATCTGCTCTTGCTCATTCAAATTCAAAAACTCCTGCTCCACTGCTTTTCGCAGTTTGGCAAGTTCTGTGCCTAATATTGCGCTACGTACAGATACACTTACATCCAGACCAATCTTGATGAGTACCCCTTCATCGACGGCCAAGTAAACCTCTCCCGCTTCTTTAGTTTCATATATTAAGATCCCCGGAGCAATCGCGGCAACGCAATCCAGCCGGTGCGGTAAGAGTCCGAAGGAACCGTCGCGTGTCTCCGCGACAATGCGCAAAACATCGGTTTTCTTGGTAAATATTTGAAATGGTAGCAAAATCTTAAGTGTCATGAATATCTCCTGCTGCATGCTCGCCCTCCTATTTAGGATTGACTTGCCGGTTGGGCTTGGAATCGGCAATTGCTTTTGGATCGGCTTTGGCCTCGATTTTGGTCTCAAGTTCCGGTTTAACGATAGGCTTGCCGGTTCTGACTTTTTCTTTTACCTCATCAATCGTCCCGATCATATATAGTGCGCTCTCTGGATAGTCTTTAAACTCATCGTGGAGGATTTGCTCACAGCCGTCCAGCGCATCCTTAAGGCTGACGAGCTTTCCTTTTAGGCCGGTAAACTGTTCTGTTGTAAAAAAGGGTTGAGTGAGAAAGCGTTCCAGCCGTCTGGCACGGGCGACAACATTACGGTCTTCCGGTGACAGTTGTTCTAAGCCAAGCATCGCAATGATGTCCTTGAGCTCAGCATATTGAGCGAATGTCCGCCGTATTTCCTGAGACAAGCCATAATGCCTGTCACCGATGATGCCCGGGGTAGCCATTTTGGAGCTGGATTGGAGCGGGTCTATGGCCGGATACAGTCCTTCGCTCGCCCGCTTCCGCGAAAGCACGATTGAGGCGGAGAGATGTGAAAACGTATGCACAGCTGCAGGGTCGGTCAAATCATCAGCTGGAACATACACTGCCTGGATCGACGTGATGGCACCGGCATCGGTGTTGGCAATGCGTTCCTCCAGCTTTGACAACTCGGTACCCATTGTGGGTTGATATCCCAGACGCGAGGGCATCTGGCCCATTAAGCCGGATACCTCCATCCCCGCCTGAATAAATCGAAAAATGTTATCGATGAGCAGCAACACGTCACGGTGTTCGTCATCACGGAAATACTCGGCCATCGTCAGTGCGGCATGACCCACACGGAATCGGCTTCCCGGCGGCTCATTCATCTGACTGAAGATCATGGCCATATTCGGTAGCACGCCGCTTTCTTTCATATCTCGGTACAGTTCCTCGGCTTCGCGGCAGCGTTCGCCGATACCGCAAAATATGCTGACACCCTGCTGGTGCCCGATCATGGTATGTATCATTTCGGTAAGTAAAACCGTCTTTCCCACACCTGCGCCACCGAAAAGTCCTGCTTTTCCGCCGCGTTCCAAGGGCACCAGAACATCAATAACCTTGATGCCGGTTTCAAGAATTTCGGATTTGGTAGAACGTCGTGAGAGCGGCGGCGGCGCCTGATGTACAGACCGCCAATGACCATCAGTTAACACCGGTTCGTGGTCCAAGGTATTGCCAAACACATCAAACATTCGTGAAAGTACCGCGTTGCCAACCGGCGCTTTTAACGGCCCGCCGGTATCCTTAGCTTCCATACCACGGGCGAGTCCTTGGGTGGGGGTTAGAGCAATCCCGCGCACGTGATGCTCATCTAGCTGAGTCAAAACTTCAATAACAATCTGCCCGTTCTCACCGGCGTGTAGCAGGGAGTATACCAGCGGCAAATGATTCTCAAACCGTGCATCCACGACACTGCCGCGTACAGAGATGATCTCTCCACAAAAATGACGATTCACAGTTTTTAGTTCAGGCATATGCAACTCCTTATCAGCGGGAAAATTATTTTTAATGGCAACGCGCACCGTTCACCTTGTAATACAGTTCTTTACTGATATGCATCATTTTCCATCATCGCTTTGCAATTTCTCAATCGTTGTTCCTTCAGGATTCCATTTCCAGTTGCGAATTTCTGGAAGATCTATACCAGTCTTGGCGATAAATAGTTTGTGCTCAACGAGCTTATCCTGAACAATCTGTTTTAGATAAGTCCCTTTGGTTCCCAATTGCGGAAGCCTGTCAATTACATCCTGCACCAAATGGAATCTGTCTAGTTCGTTCTGCACCCTTATGTCAAAGGGCGTCGTGAATATACTCTCTTCTATATAACCACGAACGTACAGGTTGCGATTGGTCCGGCGGTACGTCAATTGATGGATCAACCCTGGATACCCGTGAAAACCAAAGATGATATGCTTGTCTTTCGTGAAAAGCGAATCATAATCAGTATTACTCAGCCCGTGAGGGTGTTCTGTACTGGGCTGCAATTTCATCAGGTCGACGACATTGATTACTCTGATTTTCAGATCAGGCAAATATTTGCGCAGGATGGATACGGCAGCTAAAATCTCCAGTGTAGGGGTGTCTCCACAGCAGGCCATAATCACGTCTGGCTCTGCCCCCTGATCGTTGCTTGCCCATTGCCAGATTCCAATACCCTCTGTGCAGTGAATGACCGCCTCTTCCATCGTCAGCCACTGCGGCATCGCGTGTTTTCCGGCAATCACAACATTTACATAGTTACGGCTACGCAGGCAATGATCGAAGACCGACAACAGACAGTTGGCGTCAGGCGGAAGGTAAGCGCGCACAATATCGGCTTTCTTTGATACAACGTGATCGAGAAACCCCGGGTCCTGATGTGTAAAACCGTTATGCTCCTGTTGCCATACATGGGAAGTCAGCAGATAGTTAAGGGAGGCAATCCCCCTACGCCAAGGCAACTGCGAGGCGACCTTCAGCCACTTAGCATGCTGACTGAACATTGAATCAATGATACGGATAAAAGCTTCATAGCTGTTGAATAGGCCATGCCGTCCGGTGAGCAGATACCCTTCAAGCCATCCTTCGCATTGATGCTCACTGAGCATGGCATCCATCACACGTCCGGCAGGAGAAAGAAATTCGTCAACTTCTTCTGTCTGTGCGTTCCATTGGCGGTTGGTGACTTCGAAAACCGCGCCAAGTAGGTTTGATAGTGTCTCGTCAGGGCCAAAAATCCGAAAGTTTCGTTGATCCTGGTTTGCGACAACAACGTCGCGCAGAAAACAACCCAATACGAGCGTATCTTGCGCGTCAATAGACCCTGGTGAAGACACATCCACCGCGTGTACATGGAAATCCGGCATGCGCAGATTCCGCAAAAGGACACCGCCATTGGCATGCGGATTTGCACCCATCCGCCGCATGCCTTCGGGAGCCAGTTCGGCTAGTTCCGTAATGAGACGGCCGCTGTCGTCGAAGAGCTCCTCGGCCTTGTAACTCTTCATCCAATTTTCAAGTAGCTCAACATGATCGGGATGCGCAGAATCAACCAGCATCGGCACTTGGTGAGACCTGGAGGTGCCCTCTATTTGCAGTCCATCAACGACTTTTGGCCCCGTCCAGCCTTTGGGTGACTTGAGAACTATCATTGGCCAGCGCGGCCGACTGGTGTCATTCATGTTCCGTGCATTACTTTGTATTTGCCGGATTTCCTCAATTACCATATCCATTGTACTGGCCATGAGTTCGTGCATCTTTTCCGGGTCGTCACCTTCCACAAAGCGGGGCGTCCAGCCGCAACCGAATAAGTATTGCTCCAATTCCTCGGGCTCAATGCGGGCCATAACGGTGGGGTTATTGATCTTGTAGCCATTCAGGTGCAGGATTGGCAGCACGGCGCCATCATGGATTGGATTGAGAAACTTGTTGGAATGCCAAGCCGTAGCCAGAGGTCCGGTTTCGGCCTCACCGTCTCCAATAATGCAGGCGACAATCAGATCAGGGTTGTCGAGTGCGGCTCCGAATGCATGACCGAGCGAATAGCCGAGCTCTCCGCCTTCGTGAATCGAACCCGGAGTCGTCGGCGCGACATGACTGGAAATCCCCCCAGGAAATGAGAACTGTGTAAACAGCTTTTTCATTCCCTCTTCGTCCTGGCTGATGTTCGGGTAGATCTCACTGTAGCTGCCTTCGAGATAAGTATTGCTCACCAGCGCCGGGCCGCCGTGACCAGGGCCGGAGATATAAAACATATTCAGATCATACTTTTTGATGCTCCGGTTCAAATGCACATAGATAAAGTTCTGGCCGGGGGTCGTGCCCCAGTGCCCGACCACCTCCTGCTTCACGTCAGACAGTTTCAGCGGTCTTTTCAGTAGAGGATTGTCGTAGAGATAAATCTGACCAACCGACAGATAGTTTGTAGCTCGCCAGTAGGCATCCATCTTGCGCAGCTGTTCCGGGGAAAGTGTTTTTGTTATCATATTTTAGTTCTCCCTGTCAGGCTGTTCATTGAACCAGTATCCACGGCGATTGTAGTGCATATGCAGTCCGTTCTCATAATCCCGGGTCAGCAGCGCCTCCTCCGTGTATTCCGGCGACAGCTTGACGGCTTCTTGGAGAAGATTGACAAATACTTTCTTTTCGTTCCAACTGACGCGCTTGATCCACTGCGTCGATATCAAAACCTTTTTCCCCGGCCACCAATTCCGCGTATCAATGATCAGATAACGAATCGTCCATGTCTCGTCATCGATGATAAAATCTTCAACATGGCCAATCTCGCCGTCTGTGCCCTGGATAGCGTGGCCGCTTACATCGCAAGTGCTGCGTAGATTGGGATCCCACATTTTTTCATCTTGGGCAGATTCAATCCGCTTTTGGGTGTCACGCACAATGTAGGAATTATATCCCCACATATATAGACCTCCCCAATACACTGGATATCCATAATACCCGAGGTATGCCTCCTCAAATTGCCGAGATACCGGCTTATCATTGTCCAAAGAGGGGCTATCCTCAATCTGCTTTTTTGTCAAATTAATGGAGAGATATTGTTCTTCTTTATTTACAGCAGTCAGCGCATATGGTGAGATCAGCACTTGCCGACCCGTAAGCCAGCCTCCTGTTTCGGCGATCAAATAGCGAATCGTCCAAAATTTGTCATCAAAGTAGAATTCCTTAACCTTTCCTATTTCTCCGTCAAGGCAATGTAATTTGTAGCCCTTTAATTCTTTGACTTTATTTAACATAATAGTCATCCTTTCTTCATTAATAGCGTTTTTATCTGTCATTTTCTATTAAGGCAACCGACTTATTTCGACATGTGGTAGGGTTCTTCGTTTTCACCATTCATACCAAGTCCGAGTATGCTGAGTACAGCTCGAGCAATCATCAGTTCTTCGTCTGTGTGAATAACGCGAACCACAACACGACTGGACTCAGCGGAAATCAATCCTTCATTTGCCTTATTTATCTTTTCTTCAAGTTTAATTCCCAAAAAATCCATGCCATCGCAAATCCGGGCGCGTATTTGGGGAGCATTTTCTCCAATGCCGCCGGAGAAAACAAGTGTGTCCAGGCCGCCCAATGCCGCCGCAAATGAACCAATCCATTTCTTTGCCTGATAGCAGAACAGCGCCACCGCTTCCGATGCTCTGATATCACTGCCTTCATGCGCAAGCAAATCCCGCATGTCTGAGCTGGTTTCTGAAACCCCCAAGAGCCCTGACTTGTGGTTGGCCATTTCAAAAATTTGTTCCGTGGTCATCTTCTCGGTCCGCGCCAGATACGGTGCAAGACCGGGGTCCAGGTCACCCGAGCGGGTACTCATCACCAATCCCGCCGTCGGTGTGAAGCCCATACTGGTATCAATGCTTTTACCTTCGTATATGGCCGCAAGACTTGCCCCGTTGCCGAGATGTGCGAGGATCACACGACCGTTTGATGCCACCGGGTCTCCAAGGAGTGTAAGTTCTTCAATCAGAAATGCGTAAGAAAGGCCATGAAAACCATATCTCTGAATGCCCTTTGCGTCAAAACGTCGCGGAATCGGAAGCAACTTTGCTACACGAGGCATGGTTTGGTGAAAAGCAGTATCAAAACATACAATTTGAGGCAGATCCGGATAACGCCGACGAAACGCCTCGATCAATTCGATCTCACTCGGCAGATGATCCGGGTCGTATGGTCTGATACAATCCAGTTCATCTAATAAATCCTGGGTGACAATCTCAGGCTGAATGTGTTTCATACCATGAACCACACGGTGTCCCACCGCTTCAATCGAAATATATTCGTCACGTTTTTCGAGCCAATCAATAAGTATATTAACCGCTGACTTGTGATCTACGGCTACAATATCATGACTATATAACTGATTCCCAAGTGAGTCGTTGCACTTTAGATTGGTTCCACTCAGACCGATGCGATCAATAGTTCCATAAAGCGTTCGCCTTAACGGTTCTCCGATTTGGTATAATGCAAACTTGATACTTGATGAGCCTCCATTGACCGCCAACACACTAGCGTTATAGCATTTTTCTGATGAGTGTTCCATCATTCTTCAACCTCTAACCCTAATGAAGCCAATTTTGCGCAAGTTGATTTGTAATCTGTGTGAAGAATACATTTGATTCCTAACCCCTCTGCAATCTGAACAAACATCGGGTTATTTTCGATGTAGGCTATACGTTTGGCGGGCACCTGGGCGGTATCCAATGCAATCCGAAAGATGTCGGCATCAGGTTTGCGGACGTGGACATAGCAAGAGGATATGAAAGAATCCACTAACTCGTCCAACTTGAAGTTTCGAATCCGATACTCATTTAGTTCTCGTCCTTCGTTGCTGACCACGACAATCTTTAATTTGTATTTTCCCTTGAGCTTGCGAATAAGCTCAATCATTTTTGGATAAGGCTTTGACTGCTCAAACATAAATTTCTGAAACTCCGCCAGTGAGAATGTCCGCTCCCGGTAAAACACCACAAGGTTTAAGTATTCTTCCAGAGTGAGTTTTCCAATCTCATACGTTTCAACTGTCAGTTTATGGCGTTCATTAATTTCAGCCAGGTCCAGATCGAAAACCTTAGCATCAAGCTCACGGAATTGATGGCCCCAGCCATTGGTAAGCAGAACGCCGCCAATATCAAGAAACAGCGCGTCAATTGGTTGTGCGTTTTCCATTATGCCTATAGCCCCATTTCGTTAGTTGTTGAATTTAGTTAATCAATGCTATTGAATTGGCGGTTACCCGAATAGTCCTTCGTCTTAATGGGCACTCCTCTCAACGCTTAGACACGTCTTGGCCAAGGTGTCAATCAGTTCATCGAAAGAATGGGTGAATTTCTCAACGCCCTCTTCTTCAAGCTGCTGTGTCACTTTATCAATATTTATTCCGAGCAACTGCAACTGCTTCAATACCTGGCGATCCCCATCAGCATAGCTTTCGATACGTGCTTTCGGTTCGCCGTGATCTCGGTAGGCGTCCAGAGTTTCAATCGGGATTGTATCCACTGTATCTGCGCCAATAAGCGCTTCGACGTATTTTACATCGCTATAGTCTTTATTCTTAGTGCCGGTACTGGCCCATAAAAGTCGCTGTGTATGGGCACCATGGTCGACAAGCCGCTTAAACCGGTCACTGCTGAAAATTTCCTTGTAGATTTGATAGGCTGACTTTGCGTTGACGACAGCAACCTGCCCGTGCACTTGCTTGGCAAGGTGTAAATTATCACTCCCCAGATTTGTTATTTTTTCCAGCATTGGATCCACAAGTACATCCATTCGGCTTACGAACAAACTGGCCACAGAGGCCACGTTATTCACAGGCTTTCCTTGGGCGAGGCATTCCTCCAAGCCAGTAATATAAGCGTCCGCTACCTGTCGATAGCGCTGTAATCCAAACAGCAGTGTCGCGTTGACGTTGATCCCTTCGCTGATGAGTTGTTGAATTGCTTTTAGCCCTTCTAAAGTTGCAGGGACTTTTATTAAGACATTTGGGCTTTTCAATGCAGTCCATAAACGGCGGGCTTCAGTAATCGTGCCCTCGGTATCATGAGCCAAATGGGGATTGACCTCCAGACTGACGTATCCATCCTTACCGTCAGTTTCTTTGTACACTGTCTGGAACTCGCGTGCTGCACCCTGTACATCACGCTGGCTGATGGCTTCATATATTTCTTTGCTGTTTTTTCCATCAAGAACCATAGTCCGAATATCAGCGTCATACTCATGACTATGTGTAATCGCCTTCTCAAAGATGGACGGATTCGAGGTCATTCCCCGCAGTCCATCTTCCTCGATCATTCGTCGAAGTTCACCGCTGGTAATCAGATCGCGCCGGATATAATCCAGCCAGACAGACTGGCCAAGTGTTCCCAACTCTTTTAAATGATTTTTTTTCAATTGTTCATCCTCCACGGTTTTCCGGTGCCTAAGAGACTACACTGCTTTCGAACACGGCTGACGCTTCGCCTTTATGATGCCAACCACTGCAGCCGATAGGCTTGAAGTAGCCATTGTTGAAATTTTGCTTTCAAGGAATTGCAAGCTTTCAGGACCGATTCGCTCAAATCGATCTTTTCTTGTGATTTTGTATTCCAGAAACATTGCCCACGGTAATATGTCATTGCAGCAGGTCGCGCCATATTCAAACCAATGCCAGTCTCCGTCGGTGTAACGAGCATATTGGTCGGCGAGATATTTCGTCAGTTTTTAATATAGCCTTTTGTCTCTATCCCGTTAAGATGACTGAGTCAGATGATCATATATCCTTATAGCCCTGGGAGATATGATCTTTTGTCAAAATCGCAATTGTTCTATATGTATATTTTTATAATGCTCTATTTCCTTCTGTATTTTCTTTTTTCTGCTCATCGATTTCTTTTCTCTGCTGGTCGATTTCTTTTCTCTGCTGGTCGATTTCTTTTCTCTGCTGGTCGATATCCTTTCTCTGCTCATCGATATCATTTTCCTGCTGAGCCAACATGTTTTTTTGAGCAGAGTACCCGCCATCCCGTCGGGAGTATACCCCAACTAAAAGGCCCAAACCGCCAAGAACTATTTCGGCGATGTTTAAATAGACCGGATCAGATTGAAACATTGTTACCAATCCTGTTATCCCCAGGATACCCAGCGCCAGAAACGCCAGGCCAAGAATGACGCACATCATTTTTTTCATTTTATTTCTCCTTATAATTTTTTATTTACCCAACGGGAGCAACCCACCAGCGGCAATAGCGAGTATGCTGAGTATCAGGCCAACATATGGTATTTGGATGCTCATTACTTGCAGTAATCCAGTCAAGATCAGCCAGATGCCAAGTAATGCCATTCCCAGTTTCTTGGTTAATTTGTTGTTGCTCACCCCCTAGAAAATGAACGCTTATCATCTATCCCTATTCTTTAATGGTAATCCACTTTGCATTGAGAGGGGCTTGTGCGTGTCCAGCGGTAGGCTATTCTCTATTTGCTTTTTAGTTAAATCAACTCAGACTTAAAGCTCTTCTTTATTCACAGCGTACAGCATGATATTATCCTTTCTCGTATAGTTCTGTTTTAGTGAAGTCTCAAAATTTTTGTCCAAAGGTAAAACTTTCTGGCTGGATTTATCGATCTACTGCATGTATATCGAAAGCAGCGTCATAGTCCCCTCTATCGTGAATTTCCCGATACAAGCCGGAAGAAATATTGTTTCACCAAAAATGATGCTGCAGGTTCCGCCGTCATAAACAATGATGCCATTGCCTTTAATACACATCAATATAATAAAGCTGCTGACTGTTGAGTTTATGAAGCAATCATGTACGTTGATTCTGTCAATATTGAAATACTTGGATCTCACCACAACATCGATATTATAGTCGCTATTATTCGCAATCTGCGGGCAGCGTTCCTGCTCGTTTTGTGAATTAAAATCGATGACATCGAGCGCTTTGATGGTGTTCAGCGTCCTGCCCTTACCATTCAGATCCACTCTGTCCCAATCATATATCCTGTAAGTTGTGTTGCTGTTTTGCTGGATTTCGGCAACCAAGACGCCGCTTAGGATAGCATGCACTTTGCCGGCAGGCACATAAAAAGCATCTCCGGCACTTGCATCTACAATATTCAAGGCTTGTCCGACATTATTGTCTGAAATGGACTTTATAAAAGCCTCTTTCGTTTCGCCCGCTCTAATCCCGAAAACAATTTTGGCATGATACTTTGCATCTAATATGTACCATAGCTCATTTTTGCCGTTACCTCTGGCATAAGCGTCATCCGGGTGAACTTGAACCGACAAGTTTTCATTTGCATCGATTATTTTTATAAGAAGAGGAAATTGAGTTCCGAACTCATTAAAAGTTTTTACGCCCACCAGTTTGTCCTCGTACTTTAGAATCAAGCTACTTAGACTCATACCTTTTAAATCGCCCGAAGACACGATGCTTGTTCCGTCATCACGGCAGCGTGGAAGGCTCCTCCGGATTTGGCTTTTGACATATAGGGAATAGCCCATCCGGATTTTCCTGTTCAGGAACGAGTGTCAGATTTTTAAGTCCGCTTCTCCTGAGGATTTCTCTTACAGACTTGCTACCCGATCCATTGAGCGGCGTATAGATCACTTTTAAGTCTGTTTGCTTTAGAATCTCCGGATGAATCGAACAAGCCTCAACCAGATCAAGATATTTTTCAACAAGGTTTTGAGAAATAAAGCTGATAGATTTTTCTAGGAGCGCTGTTCCGAAAGGTTTTATTTTAACATCACTGAAAATATCTGTTTTACTTATAAATTTTTGTATTGATTCGACAGCCTGGAGAGTGATCTGGCCACCGTCGCTTCCGTAAACCTTAACGCCGTTGTATTCAGCAGGATTATGGCTTGCGGTTATGACAATCCCTGCGTCACACCCAAGATCCCGGACCGCATAAGAGAGAATGGGCGTGGGCATCAGCTCCGTAAAGATATAGGCCTTTGCTCCGTTGGCGGCAATAACCTCTGCTGCCGACCTTGCCAATTGCTCCGAATTTATCCGGTTGTCATAACCGCTTGCGAGGGACGTCAGTTTGTTTTGGCTTTTCAGAAAATCGCATAGGCCTTGCGCACTGTATAAACATTGATGCGATTCGTTCCGGCGCCCATGATGCCGCGCAGCCCCCCAGTACCGAATTTCAGCTCATGGTAAAACGCATCATCTATCTCTGCCTGGCTCATAAACGACAGCTGGTTCTTTAAATCGCAATCTTCTATTTCATTCAGCCATATATTGTAGTTTTTTAATATTCATTTCCCATAACCTTTTATAGATACTTTTATGTACCAAAAACACTTGGCTACTGTAAGCTGAACAGTTAAACGGTTTTGTTTTTCTTATCAGCATTTAGATATTTCTTCATTTCAGCGAATGCCACCCAGAATGAAACAACACTTTCTGCTCCTTGGTTAAGGTTTAAGCCGTCTGATTCGACACCATCGTAGCAGCCGCCCGTCTCGAAATCGATCAGACTGAGATTTTTTGAATTCTTTCCGCAATACCAGGAAAAACAGGTTTTAGCCCTGCCAAGCAATTCTTCATTCCCGGAAATTTTATAGGCGTATATATAAGCAAGCATTGCTTCGCAGGCCTCAACCGGCTGTTCATCATATGCGGCAGGTTCTTCGCCTTTGTTAAGCCACCCGTTGCAGCCGACAGGCTTAAAGTAGCCATTGCTAAAAGTTTTACTTTCAAGAAATTTCAGACTTTCAAATCCGATTCGCTTAAATCGGTCTTTTCTTATGACTTTGTATGCCAGAATCATTGCCCACGGCAATATAGCATTACAGTAGGTCATGCTGTCTTCAAACCAATGCCAGTCTCCGTCGGTATAATGATCATATTGGTCGGCGAGAGAGACAGCCAGTTTATTAATATAGACGGTTGTCTCTATCCCGTTAAGATGACTAAGGCCGATGATTAAATATCCTTTTGCTCTTGGGGATATAAGCTTCATGCAGTTCGGCAATGCCTTAAGAATGAGTCCCCATGCCGCTTGCTTCACGTTTTGCGGCGTGACGGGGTTGGAAAATGTAAAACACAATGCCCACATACAACGGCCAAAACAATCTTCAGATCCTTCCTCTTCCAGAAATTCGCGGTTATATCCCATGAAATTCCGAAAAGTCCCAGCTTCGTTTTGTGCATTGCACAGGAAGGAAATGTATATGTAAATCAGCCTCTCGAATTTTTTATCTGGTTTCTGTGCAAATAGCTTGACCGCCATGATGAGCGCTCTTGCGTTGTCGTCGGACGTATATCCCTCGGCGCGATTCGGTACGCCGTAGATGGCATGCTGGAACATTCCGGTATCATCCGTCATACGGAAAATATGATCTGTCTTAATAGCGATTAAGCTGGCGTTTGCTTTCATATAACAGCCGAGAACTTTCCGTTTGCAGCAGCAGCCTTACAGTCGGCAGCCAGTAAGTTTCTATCGATATTTGGATAGCTTTCATAATCATTAATGACGTCGGCAAATAATCGTTGATATGCCGCCCCGACTTTTTCCCACGTCATGGATTCGCCGGTTTTAAGTGTTCTTTGTTCCATTTTCTTTTTTTCATTCGGATTGTTGAGCACATACGTGATGCAGTCGGCAATTGATTCGGAGTCCCTGAACTCTGCAAGTAATCCTCGGCCTTGCGATAACATCTCTTTTGCATAACTATAAGGAGTTGAAACAATAACACGTCCAGAACCAACAGCGTAAGCCAGCGTTCCGCTTACCGCCTGATCCTTGTTAAGATATGGGGTCATATAGATGTCGGAAAGGTTCAGATAACTGATGATCTCACCTTTTGTCAGATATTTATTTACAAATCTGACATTGTCCTGAATGCCGAACTCCTCAACCATTTTTTTAAGTGTGTTTCGATACTGTTCTCCTGACTCTTTTTGAACTGCAGGATGTGTCTGTCCCAGGATAAAATAGAGTACGTCTTTATGCTCCTTCGCCACTTGAGCGATTGCTTCAATACCGTATTCCAACCCTTTCCCCGAACTGAGCAGCCCGAATGTGCTGATAATGGAACGGTTTTCCAGTCCATAGTCCTCTTTGAGCTTTTCTCTGGACTTCATGGGTATCGATGGCACTCCATGGCTGATCACTTCAATCTTTGAAGGCGTAATATCATAAACATTTATCAACATATCAACGGTGTTACTTGCCATTGTGATTATTTTTTCACCTTTTTCCCCGAGCGTCTTCACAATGTAGCGCTGCAACTTATTCGGTTTCGGGAGCACAGTGTGTAGCGTTGTCACAAACGGAATTTGCAGATTGTCAACAAGTTCCAATATGTATTCCCCACAATCTCCGCCATATATGCCAAACTCATGTTCGATTACCAATAGATCGGCATCGGAAAGATTCAGTTTGTGTGCCGTCTGCGCATAACTGCTTTTATCATTCTGGGCGAGTTCCATCATCACTTTATTGTCATACCGCACGAGTTCATTGCTTACGGCTACGACCCTAATTTTCCCGGTCACTTTTGAATAACTCATTTGAGTTACAAGATCTTGTGTAAACGTTGCAATCCCGCATTCTCTGGGCGGATATGAACTTAAAAATGCGATGTTTATCGGTTTGTTATAATTCATAATTTTTCACTCCAATTGCATTCCGAGCCGCTTTCGGCAGTAAAGTTACGGTGTTGTATGCCAGCTTTCTATTAGCAGCAACTATGTCATTTAAAAGAACTCTTTCGTTACGAAATATTATCTTATCATCAACATCGGCTTTGTATTTAACTGAAAATACCGTAGAGGCAATGATTCCGTTCATTTCAGCAGAACTCTGCAGGTCAACGTCTTTCCAAAGAATACTGTTTATGACACATCCTCCTTGATTAATGCAAACATTGTCCCCAAGCACTGCATTCGGCCCGATCTTTGCATATGCCCCGATTTTTACATTATTTCCGATATATACGGGGCCGCGAATTTTTGCGGTAGTGTCTATTTGCGTCATGCCTTCGATATAAATATGATTACTGTTAAACTGGATATCCGATATTTGACATTCTCCAGACATGATATCATCGTGCGTCTGCATGTATTTTTCCGGTGTTCCAATATCCATCCAATACTTGCAGCCTTTATATACCGCCACTTTATAACCATTTTCCAAAAGCCGTGGAAAGACTTCGCGCTCCACGGATACAGGTCTGTCCTCAGCTATTTGCCTGAGCACATCAGGTTCAAACACATAGATGCCCGCGTTGATAAAATTTGATTTTATTTGGTGCGCTTCCGGCTTTTCTGTAAAAGAAACAGCATAACCATTTTCATCATATTCAATGACACCGTATGCACTGGGATTGCTGACATCTGTGACGGCAATTGATACTGCTGCTTTCATTTCTTTGTGGAAATTAACAAGATCAGAATAATCGATATTACAAAGGATATCGGCGTTGAAAACTAAAAATGTGTCATTAAATAAATGCCCCGTCTTTTTGATCGCTCCGCCCGTTCCCATCGGCGGCTCTTCACAGATATACTCGATATTTAGCCCGAATTTTCTACCGTCGCCAAAGTATTCTTCTATATGGCCCGATTTATAACCGGTGCTGATGACAATGTCTTTTATACCGTGCTTTCTGAGATTTCCCATGCTTCTCTCCAGAAGGGGCTTGTTCATAATTGGGACCATTGGTTTAGGTAACTCGTCGGTTAAAGGTTTAAGCCTTGTCCCCATTCCTCCTGCTAAAAATAATGCTTTCATTTTATCCTTTCATTTCAGTTGATTATTCCTAATCAACTGCACAACTGCTGTCATACCAAGCTTATGGCCATCTCCATATACCAACACTATTTAGCATGCAGATAAAAAAGCCAGGCCTATTTTGCTGAGTCAAAACAGGCCCGAACATAATAGTTGCGATAACATTCTTAATGCAATTTTATTATATTGCCTGCTTTTATTCCGGACAGGATTTGATATACTCAAGCAAGTCGCTTAAATCCGCCGTGGCAAGCGCAATGCAAGTATCGGCCGCGCCGTAGTACATCCTGACTTTTCCCGTGGCTTCATCCAGTATCCAGCCGCACGGGAAAACAGCCCCTCCCACATCGCCGTCTTTCTCATAGTTGTCCCGCGGCCCAAATATCCATTCATCGCTTCTTCGTAATAATTTAAAAGGATCTTCAAGGTCAAGTAGGGCCAGCCCCAAACGGTAGATTGAACCTGCCGCGGTCTGTCTGACACCATGATATAAAACCAGCCAGCCTTCCGGCGTTTCAAGCGGCTGTGCGCTTAAACCAACCTTGCCTGCATCCCACCATGCCCCTGCGCGGGCAGGGATGAGTATCTTGTGGTTACTCCAGTTTTTCAGATCATCGGAGCTTGACACCCAGATATGAGTGCCTCGAATAGTGCTTGCTGCCATTGGCCTGTGAATTAGCAGCCACTTGCCGCCTACTTTTTTGGGAAACAAAGCGGCATCTTTATCTTCCGGTGGCAATATGACGCCCATTCTCTCAAATTCAACGAAATCTTTTGTCATCGCCAATGAAACCATGGGCCCGGGCTCTGAAAACGCCGTATAGGTTATTGCGTATTTTTCTAGCTCGTCAATCCAGACAATCCGCGGATCCTCAACCCCCCATGCCTCTTCAGGGTAATTCTGTGGGTCTGGCTTAAAAGTGGGCTTTGTATCGATTATCCAGTTGACGATTCCGTTTTCACTGACCGCTTTTGCAAAATGGGAAAAACCTTTTCGGTCTTCTACTCTGGCAAGAAGCAATACCTTGTTTTGATAGAGTGTCACGCCCGGATTGAAAACTGTATTAACCGGATACGGCCAGTCTTTCGCCGATAAAATCGGATTGTTTTTATAGCGAACAAACAAGTCTTTATATGTATTATCATAACTCTTTAGCTTTGATTCAAAATGCTGCATTTTCAACGCCTTTTCCTTATCAAATCATGATGTTTCAAAACCAAGCGGCTGGAGCCTGTTACCTTTAGAACATCCGTTTCCCTTTAATTAGTCTTACTAATATGACTATTGCCGCAATGACCAGCAGGATATGAATAAATCCGCCTATGGTATACGAGGTAACCATGCCAAGAAGCCACAAGACTATGAGTATGACGGCTATGATCCATAGCATACTTCTTCACCTCTTTCATAATGTTTCACCCGGAAAGCTCTCCTTACTTGAAGAATCCGAGTTTGAGCGTCAAGGCTACATATTGTTTTCTTTTTGGCCTCTAATTGCAACGATTAATTTTACGATCCCCCAAGCAATCAGAGCATAAACAACCATTGCTATTATTGTGCTTGGCTCTAAAACCGCTTTTGTCTCAATACCTTGTGTTGTTACGGTCCTAAATATGGCGCTAAAAGGGACCAGAAATATCTGCGTAATTAAATAAATAAAAGATAAAAAGCCATTATCCGGATTCGCGCCTAAAAGCTTAAAAACAAGGCGAAATGCAAGGAGAACCTCTAAAAGACCCAAAATAAAATAAATGGCTCTTTTGGCTGTAAAACTTTCTTTATCGTTGTTTCCAACGCTGTTTTCATTCATCGTTTTATTCCTCCCCAAACGGTTTCATTGCAACTCATATCCTTTAAAGGCCTATAATTTGTTGCTTAGGAACCCATATTTTAACATCTTCCGACTCGGGGCTTTTTTCTTCTGCATAGCTATCGTGCTCAACTTCCACAGAATTCATCAGCCAGATTTTTGTGGGGTGCAGCCAGAAAAATTCCATTATGTATTTGCAATTCGTAATATGCAAGACAATCCATATTTCAATTGCAAATACAGCTATGTTAACAAATATTATTACCGCATATACTTCAAGCGTGGACTCCTCACTTTCCTGCACCATTTAGTTCTTTTGAGATATTTTTGGCCGTTCCATACATATCTTGTTTGATTTCGTGGCCGCCGTCCTTCATTTCAGTTTTAAAGATGAGCCTGTCGAGAATATCGGTGGCGATGATGGGATAGCCGAGAAAATCAGATCTTCTACGTCCACGCTACTCTGGGCTTGGCAGCTGTTGCGATCATTATGTTGACAGAAATCTGACACGTTATTTTTTCACATCCTCGCTTATTTTTTTCTTTACTAACATTCTAACTAACAAAGTGCTAAGGAATCTATTAGCAATATGACGAATCCTGTCCATTTGCGCCAAAGGCATAACCACAAGCGACATCAAGGCTCACATCCGCGACATTTACGGCGTAGCGGTCTCCGACACAATGGCGAGCCGGGTCTCACGGGCAAAATCTTGCCCATCGCAAAGGAATGGCAGCTGGAGAGCGTCTACGCAGTGGTGTTTTTGGACACCATCCACTTCCGCGTGCGCAGCGAAGGCCAACCCGTAAAGAAGGCCGTATATATTGCTATTGGCATCAATCTGGATGGCCGGAAGGATGTTCTGGGCATGTGTGTCGGTGAAAATGAGAGCGACAAGTTCTGGGCTACCGTGCTAAATGGTCTGCGAAACCGGGGCGTTGAGGATATTTTCATTGCGTGCACGGAAAATCTGATCGGTTTTTCGGCGGCAATCGAGGCGGCATTTCCCAAAACAGAAATTTAGAACTGTGTGATTCACCAGATAAAAATTCTACGAAGTACGTCACCTACAAGGATTCGAAGGCGCGGATGACTAACCTGAGGGCAGTCTGCGGCGCTGCCGACGATCCTGCCGCACTGGAGGCTTTGGACGTGTTCACCGGACGTTGGAACAGTCACATGACCACCGGCCGTGCCGGTGGCTTGCACAGGCCCCCCTTAGGGCCCATTACCAGCCGAGCCTATAGGCTCATCGAAAAGCTTTCGCTTGCATGACTCGCCCTACTGCTATTGAACTAGCGATATCTTTTCATCCAAGTTCGGTGTTAATTTATAGCTGGGCTCCGATGAGGTTCCTCGCTACGCTCGGATAAACGAACTGGGCAAAGATAAAGCTTTTTGGAGCCACCAGCACAGCTGGTGGTATTCCTTGGACAAGAAAATACCCCAAGGCTTCTGCCTTGGGGTATCAAAACTGTCCAAATTTGAGCACTTATTTCAAGTAACCGCTGGAAGTTCTCCGGCTTATTTATACGACTAACGCCATCAAAGGATTCAACCACCAGCAACGGAAAGTGACTAAGTCCCATTCTGTTTTTCAGATAGATGACAGCCTGCTGAAAATGCTGTATCTAGCGATGATGGACATAACGAAAAAGTTGACCGTCTGACGGTAGGACTTGAGCATGGTTCACGTCCAGTTGGGGGTGTATTATGCCGACCGGATGCCAGACTGAGTTGGCTGCACATGGACACACGGCAGCTCTGCCGTTAATATGGCGCTAGGGAGACGGCAGGAAAATCCCGTCATTCCCCCTCATTAATTTTGCGCTATTTTGCGCCGCTTCTTGAGTTTACACAAAACTTGGGATCTGTTGACAAACCTCATGTCTGCCCTATACTTTTGCTAAAATCCACCATACCTTTTTTTGTATATAAATGCAATTTCTCCATCAGGTTTTCCTTGTGCTTATCTACTGTTTTGGGGCTTATTTTCAAGGTTTCTGCGATTATTGTACGGCTCATACCCAATACCACCCTACGGAAAACTTCTTTTTCTCTTTGGGTAAGAGTGTTATATACCAATATGCGCTTGCGGAATGTGATGTCTTCAAATATAATAAAAACCTGCAATGATTTATCTTCACCAACCGAAAATTGCGGAATAGCATCAACAAGAAGCCATACGCAGTCACTATGTTCTGATGATGGAATTAATCCCATGACCACATCTTTGATCGTTTTCCCTGTGCGTAAGGCTACCAGAGATGGGTGATTCTCACGCGGAAAGTCAGTGCCATCCTCATTAATAAATCGCCAGCCAGTGTCTTTTAATTGCTTTTTTAGTATTTCATCAATCGATAGGCCTAGGATGCTTGCGGCTGAGGGGTTAACGGCGGTGATTTTCCCTTCCACATCCATAAGTAAAACACCCTGTGGCATGGTTTCAAATAAGGTGCGAAAATTTCGCTCGCTTAGCTGCAGCTTTTGTTCAACCAGTATTTGAGCTGTGATGTCCAGCAGGGCAATGCGACAGTTCAACACATCTTCCGAAAGCCGTATTGCCATGCGCGCATAGAATTTTCTGCCTCCATTTTTTTTCAGTTCAAACACAGGGTTCTCTTGGCCTTCGTTTTGAAATGCTTTTTCAATAATCGAGATAAAAGCAAGCCGGGAATCGTCAGAAACGAAGTGGACGAAGTGCTGATTGACCAACCGCGAGCGCTCCACCCCGAGCATACTCACTAAGCTCAAGTTAGCTTGCAGAATCAAGCCATGGTTATTCAGCGTGCAATATCCAACTGGAGCAAAATCGTAGAGCTCGGTGTATTCGCTTAGATGTTTTTCCAATTGTTGACGTGTCTGCTGGAGTTCCTCATTTTGCATCTCCAGTTCAATTTGATGCACTTCCAGTTCGTGAACAAGCCGCTGTAATTCCGTGGTTCCCACAGGGGGAAGTACTTCTTGCGTATTTTCTTTTAAGTGTTCCTCTGCCCGAAGGCGCAATGCTTCCGCTGACTTGTTTTTATTCATGACAATCATACTCCCTCCATGTTTTCTTCATATTTTACGGATGTTACTTTGGGACACGCTGATTAAAATGTCCTTCATTACGCCGATGTGAATAAAACTGGTAAAAGCACCAACAATCGGCAATGTTGCTTCTGACCAAATTCTGCGGGATTTGGTGCCTTTTCGCGTACGATTGGCCGCACAATGCGGCTGATGCAAACTGATGATTCTGTCGTCACATTCATTTACCCGTTGGTAGTACATCGCCTATTGTTGAACGGAGACTTTCGGCATTATCTCCAGTTGCATCAGAAGACTGATGCAAGTCATGTAAAATTACATCCACATGCCGCCGGCGCAAAAGGGGGCTCAACGCCAAAACACATCTGGACGTGGATGCAAATGGTATACCGGTCAGAGTACTTGTTTCAGCAGGTACCATTGCGGAGTGCTCACAGGCAATTGCCTTAATTGATGGGTTTACCGCAGAGTATTTGCTGGCTGATCGCGATTATGACAGCAATTTAATTATTAAGAAAGCTATGCTGCGAGGTAAGAAAATTGTTATTCCCAAAAAAGGTAATCGAAAAGAGCAGCGGGATTACGATAAATACCTAAATCGTGTGGCACTTGGTAGAAAATGCTTTTCTTCATCTCAAATGCTGACGCGAAATTGCTACGCGCTATGCAATAATCACGGCTTCCTTCATTTCTGCTATCCAGATTCGTTGCATTGTTCTTTGGGCAAATATTCTTACTTAACTCGTGCAACACTATCAAGCATATTTCGTCTCATTTGCTCAATTAAATCAGCTTGTCCTTAAGTATCGTTTACCTTCGTATTCTGCTGGCCCTGTGGACGACTTTCCGTTTTCTTTTTAACTCCATTTATTTTCTTATCCTTATTGATTATTTGCTTTTCTAACATCCCCTGTTGCTTACGCAGGGAAGCCTCAAGTATTTTGGAGGTTGTAATATCTGAAAAGGTTATTACGATACCATCGATTTTATCTTCCATCGTACGGTAGGGCATGATACGTACCAGGAACCAACGGTTGTCACTAGCAGCAACTGATTTTTCTGTAAATGTAAGTTTACGAAGTACTTCCTGGGCATCCTCTGCCAATTCCGGGTAGCAAAGATCGGTAACAATATCAGTGATGGGTCGTCCTACGTCGCCGGGTATTAATTTGATAATTCGTGTTGTCTGTTCGGTAAAACGCCGCACGCAAAGCGCCTTATCCAGAAATAAAGTGGCAATGTCTGTACTTTCAAGTAAATTTTTTAGGTCATTGTTTGCAAAGGACAATTCGTCTATTTTTGTTTGCAGTTCATAGTTAACTGTGAGCAATTCTTCATTTAGGGACTGTAGTTCTTCTTTGGAGGTGGTTATTTCCTCGTTAATGGACTGCAGTTCCTCGTTTGTAGATTGTAATTCCTCATAGGCGGTTACAAGTTCTTCCTCAGAGGATTTCATCTCTCGGCGTAAATTCTGCAGCTCTTGATGGGATTTCTCAAGATCTAGTTCCAGCTCTACTACTCGGTCTTTACTGTTGCGGGAGAGCTTGGTTTGGTGAGTTCCTTTTGTTTTGGCCGGCAGATTTACATCAGTAAAGACAATCATGACCAGATTCTGCAGAGTTGCGGGAGCTGCGAAGGGCTGGATGGCAACATCTGTTGCCATTTTTTCATCGTTATTGGTATCTATAATCATAATGTTTTTGAGGGTAATACTTTTATCTTGGTGGACTGCTTCCTGAAAAGATTTGCTTAGATTAGAGTGCAGCCCTTCCCGGGCCATAGCGAAAATGTTCCAGTTAGCCTTACCGGCGGCTGGCGCAAGGTACTTACCTATCGGCCCGCTAGTATAAAGGATATCACCTTTGTTGTTTACCAACACGGCTGCTGGAGCGTAGCGCTGCATGATAAACTGGTTGGCCGCGTCCTCGAGGTTTATAACGTGCATTTGTGTCTTTGCTTGCGTTATATCAGCTTTCGGATTATCAATTGAATAGCTCAATCTCAGGGGAGTTATTTGGAATAATCCATTATTAGGGTTGGCAGCCAATCGGCGGTAAATACGCGTTTTTTCTTCCAACGGCTTATAAATGTCGGTCAGGTTACCAATAGTTTCCGCACTACCCAGAAATAAAACCCCGTCAGGATTTAAGCTATGGTGAAAAAGTGTCAGAAGCGTTTTCTGCAGTTCCGTGGTCATATAGATGAACAGGTTACGGCAGCTGAGTATATCAATTTTTGTAAAAGGCGGATCCATTATTACATTCTGAGTGGCAAAAATGATCATGTTTCGAATATCACTTCTTATTTGGTAACCGTTTGCTTTCTTTGTGAAAAAGCGGTCCAATCTTTCTGGGGTAATGTCGGCTGTAATGTTGTCCGCATAAAATCCCTGGCGGGCTTTTTCGATAGCGTCTTGATCAATGTCTGTAGCAAAAATCTTCAGGGAAAAGTTACCTTGAGGTTTAGCGAGTTCTAGTGCTTCAATGAAAATAATGGCCAGAGAATAAGCTTCCTCCCCCGTGGAGCAGCCGGTCACCCATGCCCGCAGGGTCTGGTTTTGGTCGTTTGTGGAAAACAACTTCGGAAGGATCTTTACTTTCAAGGTCTCCCATGCTTCCGAGTCACGGAAAAAGTTGGTTACACCAATTAATAGTTCTTTGAAAAGCACTTGCAGTTCCGATGGATTCTCCTGGATAAAGCGTATGTAGATTGCGAGATCGTCAATTTGGTGAACGCCCAAACGCCGCTCAATGCGGCGGTAGATTGTGGTCCGCTTGTAAAGGGAAAAATCATGTCCGGTTGCTGCGCGCAACAGATTAATAATTTTTTCAAAGGAATTGCGGTCTTTGTTGACCAAATCCGGCTCAGGCTTGGCAATAATGGATTTATTCTTATGATAGGCGATAATTCTCAAAGGGAGTTCCTCCACAGGCAAGATGATATCGACTAGGCCGGTATCGATGGCGCTTTGAGGCATGCCATTGAATTTTGCCTGGACAGGGTCTTGGGCAAATATGGTGCCCCCACCTTCCTTAATGGCCTTAAGGCCAAGTGTGCCATCGCTACCCATGCCTGAAAGAATAACGCCGATGGCTTGTTGCTTTAGGTCATCGGCTAAAGAACGAAACAAGAAATCTATTGGCAAACGGAGTCCATTAGACTTTACCGGCTCGAAAAGGTATAGTACCCCGTGGAAAAGTGACATATCTTTGTTGGGCGGAATAATATAGACGCAATTCGGCTCGATGGCAGTGCCTTCCGTTACCTGTAAAACCGGCATGTCCGTCTCACGATTAAGTATATCTACCAGATAGCCCTTGTGTGTGGGATCCAGATGCTGCACTAATATATAAGCGATACCACTTTTTCCCGAGACATTCCGTAGAAAGCTTTGCAAAGCCTCCAAGCCTCCAGCTGAAGCCCCGATACCAACAATGGGGAAGCCAGATTCAGTTATATACAACTTACTAGTCTTGTCATCCTCCGTCTCTGGAAAGGATTCTGTTAGACTCAGCTCTTTCTCCATCCTCATTTCCTCGTTTCTAATTAATAATGTTACGAAATAGAAAAATAACGTTTGAGGTGTTTCCAGAAAAGGCAAACCATATCTTTATGAGAAAAACACGGTGTTCAAACGGCTAAATTTCCATTTTCAAAGACAAGTTCAGCAGGCGTGAGGTATGTTAGTGAAGATCAGACTTCCATGGCGTGCCTGGCTCCGCCTGTTTCAAGGCAAATGCGATATGCTCTTATATGTACCTGCTTTTTTTATTTTCGTCCGTGCTTTTCATTTTATCATATTTTTATCATTTTTGGTGGATTTTTTTTGGGGAACACGTCACTCGAAGAGCGAATTTGTCAATATTTTTATATCTTATGTATAAAGCATACCGACAATTTACATAAAAGAAAGAATATTAGGGGGTGCGGACAAAATCTCGGACTCAAGCTACGAGCCCTAGCTTTTGTCCGCACCCCCTATTTAGACGCGTCTCGAACGCTGGATGACGCTACCAAGAAAAACGATATAGCCACTCATAAGATTGAGAAACTTAAAAAGCTATCTGCTAAGGCAAAGATGAGCGCAGAGCAAATTCGCATTTTACTCAAAAAAATGAACACAGAAGAATATAATCAGGTCGACCCATATCTATATAAGATTTTTCGCAAGCTGTCCCGCGATGTAAACGTTTCCGGCATCCAACTCAAATGCGGCAAAGGGGATGACCTGCTGATGCTGACGGGTGATCAGAATAAGCACATCCTTAACATGCTCAGCTATGGTCAACTCAGTGTATTTATGCTTTCATCCTTTCTGGGTAATATATTCTGGATGGAATCTTACGAACAATTCCAAGTCTATTTTGTTGATGACATTACTAGCTGCATGGACGACGTTAACATGTTGGCGTTCCTGGATTTCATTAAGTATCAGCTTTCCAGTGAAGATAGTGCTATTGGGCAGCTGTTTTTCTCTACATGCGATGGTAGAATCCAAGATATGCTACGTTATAAAATGGACAACTGCGGTCTAGAATACGCGGAAATCGGAATTAAAGAATTTGATGGACAGCTCCTTGCTTTGTGATATATAGCCAACTCCCTCTGGTGGAGGGCTTCTTCCAGCAGATCAAATGGTTCCGCAGGGTGTTCACCCGATATGGTCTTGTTGAAGTAACACAATTCCATCCTCCTTAATAAAAAACTCAGGAGACGCAAAATGCGTCTCCTGAGTTTTTTATTAAGGAGGATACGCCGGATGGCGACAACACGCATTATTTCCATGCATATAAACAAGGGCAAAACTATTGCCCAATGCATGACAGACCGCACCGACTACACAAAAGCCCCGGATAAGACCGACGGCGGCGAGTTAATCTCATCCTACGCCTGCGACCCGAAAACCGCCGACACGGAGTTTCTCCTTTCAAAGAGGCAGTACAAAACTATAACTGACAGAACGCCGGAAAACAACGTGATCGCTTACCAAATCCGGCAGTCCTTCAAACCCAGAGAAGTCACTCCGGAGGAAGCGAACAGGCGTGGCTATGAATTGGCGTCACGTTTTCTGAAAGGCACAGACGCCTTTATTGTTTGCACCCATCGGGACAAAGCTCATGTCCATTCGCATATTATTTTTAACTCGACCACAATTGATTGCAAGCATAAGTTTCGCGACTTCCTCGGTTCCGGCAAAGCCGTCACACCGCGAGTTGCTTTGCGCCGCCATAGACGGCGCTCTTGCGAAAAAGCCGAAGGACATTGAAGCCTTTCTAACGTTCATGGAGGATACTGGGTATGAGGTGAAGCGTGGTGCGCACATCACGCTCCGCAGCGCCGGACAAAAGCAGAATGTCCGGCTCCGCTCTCTCGGAGGCGGCTATTCCGAAGAAGAACTCCGTGCCGTTATATCCGGTTGGCAGACAGACATACCGCGCTAAAAGCGTATTGCCGCCGCACCCAAAAAAGCGAATTTGCTTATTGACGGTCAGGCCAAGCTGGACGCCGGAAAAGGTGCTGGCTACGCGCAGTGGGCAAAGGTGTATAACCTCAAGCAAATGGCGCTGACAGTCATCTATTTGCAGAAGAATGCGCGGACCGATTACAATGAACTGGAGGCAAAAACCGCTGACGCCATGGCTCATTTCAACACGCTATCCACGCAGATCAAAGAGGTGGAAAAACGCATGGCGGAGATTGCCGTTTTGAAAACGCATATCATCAATTATTCTAAAACCCGCGACGTTTACGCCGGATATAAGGCAGCCGGTTACTCAAAAAAATACCTCACTGAGCATGAGAGCGACATCATCATCCATAAGGCGGCGAAGAAAGCGTTCGACGAATTAGGTATGAAGAAGCTGCCTGCCGTCAGGAGCTTACAGGATGAATACGCAAAGCTGCTGACCGTAAAAAAGTCGGCGTATGCCGAGTAGCGCGTCGCCTGCGATGAGATGAAGGAACTACTTATCCATAAAAATAACATAGACCATATTCTCGGCTCCATCGAACGCAAAGCGGAGATAGAAAAAGGACATGACCGGCAGTAAACTGTCATGTCCAATAAGCGTTTGCAGAACGCGCAGCCGCACAATTTGTTGTGCGTTCAAAGGTGTTCGGGGATGCTTCCCCCGACAAACGACAGGCGGCGTCACGGGAGTGAACCCGCCTGTCTTGCAAGTGTTTGTATAAACACTTGCCCTGCTTGCCACTTTTATCACTAATTGAGGATAAGGCTGGTTATCATCAAAAAATTGTTATACTCAATCCCGCTGCCAATCAGCGAAAAATGCCAAACAGTACGCCATATCTGTGGTTTTGTGCAGAGAAAAAATGATGATAACAATACCCAAATCCGGTCGCAAAATCCGATATCGCCACTTGCCACGAAATACGAAATTGATGATAACAATATCCAATCCATATCGCCATGTTAGAATATTGTCAGCAGAGAAATCTGACTTTATTTGACACAGGAGCGTGGCTTATGGAACGAAGTCAGCTAACAATCGACGAGCTGATCATCGAGACGATGGAGGCCTTAATCAGCGCCGGGCTGAAAAGCACAAGCGGGTGGGGGTCTTATCAGAGGTATTACAAAACAATCAGCAAGTTTTTTCATCAGAGCGGCGTGACACAATACGATGCTGATACCATAACGGCATATCTGAAAATGGTTGATGAGCGTTATGAGAGGCAGGAGATAACGTATCAGTATTATTTGAATTTGCATCATGTGGCAAAGGTGCTGGTCGATTATGCGTCGGAGGACGTAATCATCTCGACGAGAAGACCCAACGGCACCAAATTCCGCTTATGTGAGCGTTACGAAGCGATTCTTGCGGACTATCTGAAATCCCAAGCCTTCCACCCGAATACAAGCGATGATATTGAATGGGCGATACGAAGATTCTTCTATTACCTCGAACAGATTGGACATTTCAGTCTGCATACGGTCAAGGAAGAACATATTCGCCGGTTCATCATATCAATGTCGCAGCAGATGACGGACGGAAGTCTCAAAAATGTTCTGTCTTATCTGAATGAGTTCAGCGCCTTCTTACATAAAGAAGGCTTGTGCGATGTCAATTATATACCATTGTTTTCGGCTAAAATCCGCAGGGAATACAAAATCAGATCCTACCTTACGGACGATGAGCTGAGGCGCATACTCGCTCAAATCGATACGTCAACCATCAGGGGAAAACGCGATATGGCGATGATCCGTCTCGGAATTACGACCGGTCTGCGCGCCGTGGATATTATCAATCTCCGGCTCTGCGATATTGACTGGATGAAGGGCGAAATTAAACTCATTCAAAGCAAAACTGGGGCTTCCGTTGCGCTTCCTCTGCTGCCGGAAGCCGGAGAAGCCATCAAGGAATATATATTAAGCGGAAGGCCGGAGTCACCGTCTGACTTCATCTTTCTTACGACAAAATATCCGGTGCGAAAGCTCGCAGACGGAACGTCGCTGGGATATGTATTTGAAAAATATGAGCAGTTGGCAGGTATTAGACGTGCCGCGTTCGACGGCAAAGGTTTTCACGCGCTGCGAAGAACCGTGGCGCGGAAGATGGTCATTTCCGGCGTTCCAATAACGACGATATCGCAGATACTCGGACATTTGGAGCTTGATTCCGCTAAGCAATACCTTTCTTTTGACAGTGCTAATCTGAAGTTGTGCGCACTCGACTTTTCCGGTATAGAAATGGAAGGGGGCGCGCTTTTTCATGAGTGAATTTGTCAGTGGATTTGCGCGGGATATGAGCGGCCTGCTGGAATACAAAGCATCGCTTGGCTATTCCCCTAAGACCTACGCTCCTCGCCTTCACGAATTTGATCGTTTTTGTGCGGAGCATTATCCGAATGAAGCGCGTCTTTCCTTTGAGATGGTCTCGGAATGGCTTGAAAGGCGTCCAACCGAAAATGCCGGAGGTCATCGCGGACGGGCAAGCGCAATTCGAACCTTTGGTAATTATCTCGTTTCGATGGGTATGGAGGCATATGTTCTTCCCGAAAAATTTATCGGCGGGAGCACCGCTTTTACTCCGTATATTTTTACCGATCAGGAGCTTGCCGGGCTGTTCCTGGAGACGGACAAGCTTAAAGATACGGTTCACGATACTTTTTCAAAATACACAGTTCCGGTTCTGCTGAGGCTTATCTATACCTGCGGCTTGCGTCCGGGCGAGGGACTGCGGCTAAAATGCGGCAACGTGAACCTTGACACGGGTGAAATTCTCGTTGCCGAAACGAAAATGAAAAAAGAACGCATGGTGGTCATGAGCCACGATATGACCGCGCTCATGCGGAAATATATGCGTCTGCGGAAATTGTCCGGCTTATCTGAAATGGAGTTTTTCTTCTCAAATCCGAAGGGGGCAGCGTATACCACAGGATGGTTGGGCAACGTAATGAACAACTGCTGGAAATGCGCTAACTCTAAAATTGATCCTGACACTCTCCCTTGTGTACGTGTGTACGATCTTCGTCACCGATTTGCTTCCGCAACACTATGCCGATGGCTTGACGAGGGCAAAAACTTATACAACATGCTCCCGTATTTGCGAGTATATATGGGTCACTCATCTCTGACGCAGACCGCCTACTACATCCATATTCTCCCCGAGAACCTTTTGAAATCCAAAGGCGTTCAATGGGATAATCTGCGGGAAGTCATACCGGAGGCGGAAGAATGGGAAAGCTGAAAGATCGTGTCCTGTTTAACTTGGTTCGTGAGTATCTGACGGTATACCTGCCGAAGCAGCGGTGCGCCAGTCCGAATACAATCCGTTCTTACAAAAAAACGCTCGAAATGTTTCTTGAATACGCTAAGCGCGTTCGTGGAATCCAGCTCTTTGATGTGACCTTCGATATGCTGAATCGCGATACCGTCGCCGGTTTTCTTGACGATATTGAGGAAAAGCAGCACTGCGGCGTATCGACGAGAAACCAGCGACTGGCAAGCATAAAAGCGTTCCTGAAATACTGCTCGGACGCGGAGCCATCACTTACAAAATACTATCTCGACGTCGGTGCAGTCCCAGTTAAAAAGAGCGCGTCGAACGAGATCATCGAATACATGAGCGAGCGAGCAATCCGCATTCTGTTTGAGCAGCCCGACACGAGTGATAAAAAGGAGCTGCGCGATTTGTTCCTTATGGTACTCCTTTACGATTCCGCTGCCCGTGTTCAGGAGTTGCTTGACCTCAGAATATGTGATGTTCACCTTGGACAGACCCCGACACTAACACTTCTTGGCAAGGGACGCAAATACAGAACTGTACCGCTGACCATGCGAACGGTAAAGCATTTTCAGAATTATC
Organism: uncultured Sporobacter sp.; assembly: GCA_963663605.2. Taxonomy (GTDB): domain Bacteria; phylum Bacillota; class Clostridia; order Oscillospirales; family Oscillospiraceae; genus Sporobacter. Next base: position 325,119 of record CAXXVF010000002.1, on the reverse strand, counting down.
TTCGCGTATACCACGCCGGTGAAAACGAATATTCCGTGGAGCCTCTTTTTTACACGGTCAGGAGAGGAACACGCGACAAGCTGTCGGCACAGACCGTCCGAGTATTTCTACTCGGCTACGGTGCTGAAGCGCGCAAATACTGTCCGGAGATACCGGAAAACGTACATCCGCATCTTTTCCGCCACAGCCGCGCCATGCACCTCTACCAGAACGGCATGGATTTAACGCTTATTTCTCAGTGGCTCGGACATGCCAATTTACAGACCACGCTCGTATATGCTCACGCTGACACCGAACAAAAGCGCGCCGCGATCGAGCTTGCGACCGGCGCGGATAATCCGATGAAGCAAGCCGGTAAAAGTATCGGATACCACATTGACGATGAAGAAACCTTGAAAAAGCTCTATGGCTTGAAGTGATATTGTTATCATCAATTTTGCTGTTTGTGGTATGATGGCGTTTTGCTGTTTTACCTGGGATGACTGTATTGTTATCATCAATTATTTAGGAGCAAGACACCGAATCGCCTGCTGTTACGCGGCTTTTCCGGCGTCTTGTTCTTGTTTTATTGATAACGGTTTTTATCTCGAAAAACAAGTTATCCCGACGAACGATGAAATGCTCTGCCGACATGAAAAGCTGGGATTACAAAATGAATTATCTCAGCCCGTACAGACGCTTCAGCACTTCGTCTTTATCGGCACCATAAGTTTGTTTTCTTTGCGGACTTCTTTTGTTGACTGAAGGAGAGGCTATGCCCGGCATGAAGCTGTTCAACATATGAGTAAGCGAATTCAAGCTCATAACGCTCAGGGATATGTAATACTGTTGTTGGCGCCCCAAGACTTGATATCTGCATCCCCCCCTCTGTGTAAACGCCGGTAATCCTAGATGGAACCAATTTCCAGAGTGTGATTTGGAATTCTAACGGAGTCTAGCTTGCCCGTTTTGTCTTTACAAAGGGCGGCAGAAGCATAGTTTTTTATTACCAACGAGACCAACGTGTTTATAACCGTAATGAATATTCCGAACTGTTTCAGCAAATATAGCATTGGCAATAATAAGCTCCGGCAGCTTCAAGGTAATCTGCGTTTATTTTGCTTTTCCCTGCGCTGCAACAGCTTTCATTTCGGCTTCAATTGTGGACGGATCGCCCAGATAATATTTTTTATATACCTGACCGTCCTCAATAAATTCATAGACCAGCGGAATCCCGGTCGGTACATTGACCCGTGTGATCTCGTCCTCGCTCAGATGCTCAAAGTACATGATGAGGGCTCGCAGCGAATTTCCATGTGCGGCAATGATGACGCGTTTGCCGCTTTCCATCTGCGGACGGATTTCCTGTTCATAATATGGGATCACGCGCACAATCGTATCCTTGAGACTTTCCGAAAGCGGCAGCTCCGATGGTGCAACGTCCCGGTATAGCTCCTGCAAGGCCGGGTTGCGTTCATCGTCGGACTGCAGTTGCGGTGGCTACACGTCAAAAGACCTGCGCCAAATCTGCACCTGCTCCTTACCGTAAGTTTTCGCCGTTTCCGCTTTGTCCAATCCCTGCAAAGCTCCGTAATGCCGTTCTTTCATCTTCCAGCTTTTCACCACAGGAAGATCTTCACGTCCTATTTCGCCAAGCGCAAGCTGCAGCGTATGAATCGCGCACTTCAAACAGGAGGTATAGCAGACATCAAAATCATAATGATTTTCTTTCAGAACCCTTCTGGCGTTCTTTGCCTCTTCCACTCCTTTTGGAGATAGCTCCATATCCGTCCAGCCCGTAAACCGGTTATCCAGATTCCACTCGCTTTCTCCATGACGAAGCAACACTAAGGTTTTCATTGATATATCGATCCTTTCAGTTAAATGTTCACACAGGCTTTTCAGCTGTGATGCACAGCCAGCGTTTCTGCACCGCACCAGCCAAAACGGACATTGAAGAAAAAAGCCTCTTGTCGTAGGATAGAAACTACGACAGGAGGTTTTCATATGTCAGGAAGAAAAGGCATGACGCAGTATAGTGAAGAAGTGAAAAAACAAATCATCCGGGAGAACAAGAGCGGCATGAGTGTCCACGCGCTTAGTAAGCGGTATGGAATAAGCCGATATGCAATCCAGAGTTGGTGTGGGCTACGCCCCGAAGTGGAGCTGCGTCATAGCACGCCATTACCAAAAGGCAGACCAACCAAGAACGCTATGAACACAGACCAGGTACTAAACCGGCTAAGAATGGAAAATGAATTACTACGGGATTTTCTGCACGCCATTGGAAGGAAGTGAAGCCACAATTCAAATACAAACTTATTTACCGGCATCGTGAGAAATATCCAATTGTTGAGATGTGTAAATTTTTCGGAGCATCACGTAGTGGGTATTACGATTATATCAAGCGAAAGGATCTGCCGGGTCGCGATGCGCCACTGGCCGAAATGATAGCTGAGTGCCAGAAGAAACACGGTAGAATTCACCGCTACAGGTATGTTCACTTGTGGTTGCAGCGACAGAGAGGTATCCATCGCAACCCTAAAACGGTATTGCGTGTCATGCGAAAATACGACCTCCTGTCGGTTATAAGGCGGCGGAAAAAGTACCGTCAAATGGGACAACAGTTTCACAAATATGAGAATCTGCTCAATCGCAACTTTACGACAGATCGGCCCAACGCCAAGTGGGTAACGGATATTTCATATATTCACACCGCGCAGGGGGTGCTCTATCTGTCTATTATACGAGACCTTTATGACAACAGTATTGTTGCATTCCGTACGGGCACGGAGCAAACAGTGAACCTCGTTTTGAATACGATTAAAGATGCTGTTGAAAAAGAGAAGGTCGCTGGGAAGTTGCACCTCCACAGCGACCAGGGGTGTCAATACACCTCACAAGCATACTTCAACCTAACCAAAGAGTACGGCATCACGCCTTCCATGTCAAGACGTGGAAACTGCTATGACAATGCAATGGCTAAGAATTTCTTTTCTATTCTCAAGACCGAATGCATATATCGGGACAAGTTGAAATCCTTTAATGAGGCGAGAGAACGCATTGAGGAGTACATATATTTCTACAACAACGAGAGGTTTCAGCTTAAAAACAAACTGACGCCGTTTGAAAAACGACGCCAGCTCGCGTAATCTTGCGATATTCTACGATAGGCTTTTCTGTTTCATGTCTGTTAACTCTGGTGCTGTGCATTTCTTTGGTTCGCCGTAGGCTTTTATTTTCGCAAAGCCAACGGATTCCAATAATTTCACAGTCTGTTCCTTGTCATAGACGGTCATGCTTTCGATAATGTTCGCCCACTTTTCATCGGCCCGCTTCATGCCGTCTGCTTCGTTGCAGATCATAAAGATTCCACCTGGCTTCAGGACCCGCAAGACCTGAAGGAAAGCGTTCCCGATATTTGGCCAGAAATAGATTGTCTCAAACGCAGTTGTAAGGTCGAAAGATCCGTCTTCAAACGGCAGCGCGGACACATCTCCTTGGAGGACTTTGCATATGCCGGCCCGAACGGCACTCTTGTTCACCTTGCGCGCTTTCTCTACGCTCACCGATGAATAATCGATTCCGGTGACGGTTCCGTCTTGATACAGGGACAATAAGACTGCGATATTTGCCCCGCCTCCGCAGCCGACATCCAATACTGCGTCGTCCGTACTCGGTGAAATATGAGTGAAGCCCCACTTTGCCAACGCTGCGTGACCGCTGTTCATCATATTGACCATAATCCTGCCGCCGAACCCTTCTGGTTTGCGGGTATTCTGAAAAATGTTTTTCATTAAGTATTCATCTCGTTATTTGATACATTAACCCAGCGCCACGTCCAATACCATCATCACGCTGAAACCAATGGCAAAAAACACCGTGCCGATGTTGGAATGCTCTCCTTCTGACATTTCGGGGAGCAGTTCTTCAACCACCACATAGATCATCGCACCTGCAGCGAAGCTCAACATATACGGCAACGCCGGAACGATTAATCCGGCTGCCAGAATAGTCAGCGCCGCACCGATGGGCTCCACGATTCCGGATAGCACGCCACCGATAAAGGCTTTCGGTTTCCCCATACCTTCCGCCCTGAGCGGCATGGATATAATCGCACCCTCCGGAAAATTCTGAATAGCAATTCCAAGGGAAAGCGCCAGCGCACCCATTGCCGTAACCTGTGCGTTTCCGGCAAGATAACCGGCATAAACCACACCGACAGCCATCCCCTCCGGAATATTGTGCAGCGTGACAGCTAGCATCAACATCGTTGTTTTTTGCAGTCGGCTTTTCGGACCCTCTGCTTTTTCACTGTTCCGGTGCAAATGCGGAATAACGTGGTCAAGAATCAGCAGAAATAAAATACCTATCCAAAAGCCGATAACGGCAGGGACGAACGACAAATTTCCCATATCAGCTGACTGTTCGATCGCCGGGATCAGAAGGCTCCAAACAGAAGCCGCCACCATAACACCTGCCGCGAACCCGGTCAGTGCGCGCTGTACGGTATCGCTCATTGCTTCCTTCATAAAGAAAACACAGGCCGCGCCTAGAGAGGTTCCTAAAAAGGGAATCAAAATTCCATAAAGCACTTTCATATTCAAATTGTTTGCCTCCTTTGCTTCTAAATAATACACTTAATCGGCTACTCGTCTTACATTTCGTTCCTTCGACTCCAGCCTCGGCTGTTTTCCCGGACAGTCACGAGGTCACTGTAGATGCCGCCGGCGCTCATCAGTTCGTCGTGAGTTCCCGCCTGAGCAATGCAGCCCTCGGATAACAAGTATCTCATCCGCGCTTCGGACGGTGTTCAGCCGGTGGGCGATGACCAACAGCGTCTTGCCTCGGCACAGTTCGCTGATAGCCTGCTGGATGTAGCTTTCATTATCTGCGCCCACGCTGGCGGTGGCCTCGTCAAGTGACCCCCTCCAGCTGCTTCGGACACGCAGTTACGCTGACATGCTCAGTATTTCATTGTTTTCCGGAGATAGATAACCAAGTCGTTCCTGCAGTCTGGTTCGGTTATAGAAGGTTTCAACATAATCGAAGATAGCTGCCTTGGCTTGGTTTCTTGTTTTGTATTTCTCATGGTAGATAAGGTCAGTTTTTAATGTGCCGAAAAACGATTCCATGCAGGCGTTGTCCCAACAGTTTCCCCTGCGGCTCATGCTTTGGATAAAACCATACTTTTTTAGGCAAGATCGATATTTCTTGCTTGCGTATTGAACGCCGCGATCTTAATGACACACAATCCCGCGAGGTGCTCTGGTTCGGCCTACCGCTTGTTTTAGGGCATCACAAACAAGATTGGCAGTCATTGTGCCGTTCATCGCCCAACCGACAATCTTACCGCTGTACAAATCCATTACTGCAGCCAAATTCAACCATCCTTCTTCCGTTGCAACATATGTAATGTCTGCATGCCAAGCAGTGCAGGGTGCAGCTACGTTGAAGTTCCGGTTTAAGAGGTTTTCCGCCACAGGATAATTATGATTAGAATTTGTAGTTGCTTTGAATTTCTTTACTGTCTTAGGAATGATATTGTTTTCACGCATGATACGCCCTACACGCACGTGCCCCACATTCGTTTCCTCCGCAAGAAGATGCATTGCCAGTCGTCTGGGTCCGTACGTTTCTCGGCTCTTCATAAATGCCAGCTTGATTTGTTTCAGCAATGCAGCATCCTTCGCTTCTGCGAAACTTGTACAGCCGAGCGCAATCCATGCATAATAACCGCTTCTTGATACGCTTAACGTTGCGGCCATCTTTTTCACCCTGAATTCGAAGCGGTTCTCGTACAGGAAACGATACTTCATTTGTGGTTCTTTGCAAAGATGACCGCCGCTTTTTATAGAATTTCATTCTCCTCGCAAAGATCCGCATTTTCCTTTTTCAAGCGACGCATTTCCTCATCGGCCGGTTTACGCCTTCCTTTTCCCGGGAATGCATCTTCTCCCCTCGTCCAGCCATCGATATATTGTCTTTATATGAAGCCCCAGTCGCCTTGAGACTTCGTTTGCGCTTTCGCCGTCTTCTCGGATCTTTTTGATCGTTGCTTGCTTAAATGCCGCATCATATCGCTTGCCTTTCATCACCTAACACTGTCTTCCTGACCTTTTCTTTGTTTTATCAGTCGTTCTCCGTGTCCGACAAGTCTGGCTATCAAAAGATTCCTTTAAATCTAATAGTTCCTGTCGATCGAAGCCGAAGGTCATTTCCAGCCTTGTAGCCATAGTAGGAGATAAAGAAGAGTTCCCATTTTGAAAATTTGATAATGGTGGCCTACCTATGCCAATACCAAGTCGTTCTGCCGCTGCTTTAACAGACATTCCAGAAGGAATACTTTTGTTAAATAATGCCTATTGAACAAAAGTGAATTTTCCAGACAAGCCACGCAGCATCAGCCAATTGAGCAACACCTTAAAAAAGGCAGACTGAATCTTTCTCAGATTCAGCACGACAATAGACATGGCAATACTATAATAAATGCTCTTCTCCAGCTTTGTCATGATCAAACCAAGACCGCATTTTCGCTTGGCCAAACTGAACCGGCGCTCAACCTCTATACGTTCACATTCGTCACGATAATTTTGTTTTTTGTCTTGGACAGCATCTTTTCCCGGCCTGCCCAGTGCTGGGCCGGAAAGGTGTATGTGATGCAACTTGCACCAAATCAGATTATCTCGATTTCTGTAAATCTTGTCAGCCAGAATCCGGCTGGGGTAACGGCCTGTACGCGGCCCTATACCGTTCCGCTATTTCCTTCAGATTACAGGACTCATTGTATGCTTCAAATAAAGCACCTCTAACCTTGTCCAACCAGCACAAACGCTGATGTCAAGTTTTGCGCCACACTCAACTGGCTTGGCGGCCTTGCCGCGGACGATGGGACGTATAAATGGCTGGCTCACGCTGAAAATCCGATTTTCCACCGAATGGGTATTGTTGTCATACATAAATTTCTGCTGTTCAAAGACTTTTCAGATTGTCTCCAGCCGGACAGAAAGTTTTCCATTAAGGATTTTTCCGTCGGACAACAGGGTATCTATGTGTGCAAGATCCCGTGAGAGATATCCCAACTGCTTTTTGATGGACTTTCGAATAAAGTTGCGACTCCGTTTCCGGCGTCTGGCAAACTGGAGATATTCCTTGTGTGCTTCTTTCCGATAAGTACGCGGCTTGGGTTCCCCCGGCGTGTGAAGCGCGTCTATGATCTTTTCCGCATTTTCCCGCGCTTCATTGAGCAGCGAGGCATCCTGCGGGTATTTGATGTTTTAAGGTGCACAGGTGGCGTCTATGATCATCGTGCCACCGTTACCTGGCTCATCATCGTCCGTCGGTTCTTCCACCTTTGCCGGCTGCGCCTTAGCGATGATCATTTTGTTTATCTCGCCCAATACCTCCGGTGTCATCCGTTTCCGGAAATACACCATCAGCGATGGATCAAACGGCGGTTTGCTGTCGTCGTATTCTCTGTACCCACAGAAATATTGAAGATATGCCCCTTACTGAATCTGGAGTGCGGTTTCTCCATCGGAATAGCCGTAATCAGCCTGAATGATGCACGCACCCAGCGCCAGGCGCAACGGTTTTGCCACGTTGCCCTTTCGATTAGAAAAGAGCTTGGCGTACCGTGTCTCAATTTCTTCCCATGGGATACTCCAAGCTTTCTTTATCCACCGGTTTTCCGGGTTCAGCTTCAAACCCACTGCCGCGCCGAAATCCGTCAGACTCAGTTGGTTATCCTTGAATTTGTAAATTGAATGTCACTCCAAATGCAATCTTTTTAACGCTCTTTTGGCGTTTCCCTTGCATCTATTTTACCATTTCCAAACCGCAATGTCTTGTGATTTAAGGATTTTTCGATTGTTCAGCAGACATTAAATAGAAGACATAATTCATTTCTTAACTATTGGGGTGCAAAACCTTATATATTTTCGTCATTATGTTGTTTCAATCATGCTAACAATTTCATTAAATTATTAGCACCTAAAGAATAAAACTAGCAGCAGATTATAATCTGCAGTCTGGACTGGGTGCTATTCGCACCCAGTATTTTTTGTTGAAATTTCTTCTGAGATTGGTTCACAAAAAAAAGAATACTGCTAAAAATATTTGACAAACGGCTATACCTTCGCTGCTATCCATACGACAATATTTGACAATATATGTAATAGATTTGTCCTATAATGACATTAAATAAGGTTATTTTCGTTGTTTTTCGGAAGGGAGCGATTGCCGACCTTAACGTACTTCAAAAATTTAATAATCATGCGATAAGGGCAAAACTGTTAAAAGGCAGTTACGCAAAGCCGTAGGGTCTAAGGGGCTACTTTAAGTAGTACTATGATAGCCTGGCTACCGAACTGAGTGTGTATACAGCGTACCCCTGACCTTTCACAGGCAGGGTTATTTTTATGGAGAAATTCGGAGCTTTAAACACTCTAATATAGCCATATTTGCTTGGCTTGCCTTTTTTACATTTTGCCCGCATAAAAAGGAGAGCAAAATGTGGATTCAGAAAGCTTATAGAGGCTTGAAATAAAGACGACCATGTCTTTCAAAGTGCCTATTTTGTAAATGAAATTAAAAGTAATTCGGACCGTGTAATAAAGTCTGTAATTTGCTGCTGGCAAATTGCGGGCTATTTTTATTTCCTAAATAAAAAAACAAGTTCAATAGGATGCCGTTCACCGCCGCTCGTCCTTCGTTTTCGGGTTTAAAAAATCATGAAACGGAGGACAAGCCATATGGCTATATTGAAGAAAAAAACGGATTACCGCAAGAAATATCCCGAGTTAAACGATGAAATTATCAATGTCTTGGAACAGAGCGATAGAAAGATGGAATATCAGCAATACGATTTGAAGACGGAACGCTTCCGAATCCATTACATAGAGCAAGCCGTAATATGCGTTCCGAGTCGAGAGGATTCCTATGACCGGTTACTGGAGGAAAACCGGCAGTTTGCAGCAGACGATGAGAGTGTCGAGGATACCGCTGTGAAAACACTGATGATACAAAAAATGCTGGAGTGCTTAAAACTGCTTAGCCCTGAAGAAAGGTCACTGATTACCGGACTGTTTTTTGAAGGGAAAAGCGAACGTCAGCTGGCGAAGCAAACTGGCGTACCTCAACGAACTATCAACGACAGGAAGAACAAAATCCTCGGAAAAGTAAAAAAACTTATGGAAAAGTAAAAGTTTTTCCGCTCAACCCCCTCGCTCAACGTGGAAGTAAGTGAGGGGGTTTTTCCATTCCCCTGATTGTTCCTTGAAAATTTCATATCCGATGACCTGAATACGTTAGCTGACGGACCCGATGAGGGAAAGCGACCACGGAGGATGCGCCAAGACCACCTGTAAAAGAACGGGAGAAACACGAGGTCACAAATATTTGTTTGTTCCTTCGTTTCTTTTATCAAAGACGGCCAAATAAGGTGCAAAGCGGCACCCATCCGTCCAAAAAACAGCCTATGGAAAGCTGTTTCGCAATGATCCCGTCAGCCTATAATGATACTTCCGTCCAGTCGCAGCCCCTCTTGACCGGGGGATCAAGCAACGAGGACGGCCGGCAGAGATCCTGGCGGGGGTGGGATTCCCATGATGCGGCAAAGCCAGCCGCAGTTCAGGCCGTCGCCCTACGAGTTCGGCACAGCCGTGGCTCTGTGTGCTTGGGAAGTAGTGTCAAATAAAGCACAGAAGTAATTTTAATGTCAGAAGCCACAGGGATCGCCCTGCCCAAAACACCTCAAAATGCGGCGTTTGCACGGCGGTCCCTGTTTTTGTGACATTAAAAAAATCAAAGGAGGTCGAATATGATTGTTATGCTTGAAAAGCTGAATAAAAACGACTTTTCACTTCTTCTGGAGATGGCCGGACTGCTGGTCAGAAAGGGCTTGCTTACCAAAAAACAGGCTGAAATTACCCTTCAGCGCATCGCTTCGGAAAATGAACTCTCACCAATTTATCTTTAGTGGGTATTGGTATAGCTTTCGAACTCTCATTATGGTAATGTGTTGAGCTGGCGAAAGGAGGAGAAAAACTGTGAAATCACAAGCTATTGCAGGCACAAGCACGTTAGATCCGCGAAGCCGCGAGATAATCCATATCAAAGCCGCAGAACCTCAGGCGCAGGTCAAACTGAGGTTGGCGGGATATGCCCGTGTCAGCAGTGATTCCACCGACCAGCGGGGTTCCTTCTCAGCGCAGGTTCGATATTACACCAGACTGATTGAGGAAAACGAAAGCTGGGAGCTTGTCGAAGTCTATGCTGACGAAGGATTGACAGGTGTTTCCACTGAAAAGCGTGAGGATTTTAACCGAATGCTGTACGACTGCCGCAAGGGAAAAATTGACCGCATCATTACCAAGTCGACCAGCCGCTTTGCCCGAAACACCATGGATACCATAAGCGTGATCCGGGAGTTGAAATCCCTCGGCGTATCGGTCTACTTCGAAAAGGAAAGCATCGACACCCAAAGTCTCACCAGCGAAAATTTGCTGACTCTATACGCCATGTTTGCTCAAAACGAATCCGAGAACATTTCAAAGAACGCGAAAAAGGGTAACCGGATGCGTATGGAGCGCGGCACTTATGTGTCCGCCAACGCGCCTTACGGATATCGGCTGACGAATAATTTGCCAGAATTCTACGAACCGGAGGCCGAGGTGGTGCGCCGGATTTTTTTGGAATACCTCATGGGACACGGAACGGCGGAGATTGCGAAGGGACTCACGCAGGATGGTATCCCCCGAAAAGACGGCGTACTCAGGTGGCGGCACCAGGCTGTGCTCCTGATCCTGCGAAATGAGCGATACATAGGAGATATGCTTCTGCAAAAGCATTACAACGAAGACATCATTCCGTATAAGCAATGCCATAACCGCGGTGAGCTCCCACAATACTACGTTAAAAACAGCCACGAGCCAATCATTGATCGTATCCAGTTTGGACTTGTCAATATCCTACTGGACGAACGCGCGACAAAGGTTAACAGTGCGCCCTATAACGAATACATACTCAGCAGAAAAATCAGGTGCGGCGTCTGCGGCACAGCCTACCGCCGAAAAGCAAGCAGTGGCACGACCTATTGGGTCTGCCGACAGCATGACCGTGATCGAACCCAATGCACTTCGGAACGGATCACCGAAGAAGCCGTGTACGGAGCGTTTATCAGACTGTACAACCGACTGAAGCATAATCGCGACAGCATTCTGCTCCCGATGCGGGCACAGCTTGAACGACTACAGGAGCTGAAAGCCCGAAGCCACCCCAAAATCGGTACTCTGAACAGACAAATTGCCCAGCTCTCCGAGCAGAATCATGTGATGAACGGACTCCTGTCCGACGGCATCCTTGATTCTGCTCTTTTTATATCCCAAACCGATGAACTGGCGCGAAAAATCAAGGCGCTCAAGATCACCAGAGCAAAGCTGCTGGAAGAACTCGACTCGAACGATATGCTTGAAAAAACCGAGAATCTACTGGAAGCGCTGGACGCCGGGCCGGATCGTCTCACGGAAATGGACGCAAACCTCTTCGGGGAGCTGGTAGAAAAAATCATCGCAAAGGACAGTGTCAGCCTCGAATTCATTCTGGTCAACGGTCTGACGCTGACGGAAAGGATGTGACACAATGGCACAGAACAGGTACCTCCCCTTTGGTTACCGGATCGCAAACGGCGCGATTACGGCTCAGCCGGAGGAAGCCGATACAGTCCGAGGTATTTACAGACGCTATGCCGAGGGTGCCTCTTACAAGCAAATCGCCGCAGAGCTGACCACTTCTGGCATCCCATATATGCCGGACAAACCAGTCTGGAATAAGAACATGGTCGCTCGAATCCTGCAAAACGCAAACTACCTCGGCACAGATAAATATCCGACTATCATAGCACCAAACGAGGGCGAGGCCGCGCGTAGGGCGCAAAAGCAATATACGCTCACAGCGCCGCCAGAAATCAAGCAACTAAAAGGTCTCTTCGTCTGCTCTGCCTGCGGAGAACCCGCCAAGCGGCGGCTGAAATTCAAGGACGAAGAACGCTGGTTCTGCCCGGCAGACCTACATCACATCGGAATAAGCGTCACGGATGCCACCCTGCTGGAAAACATGCAAGCTCAGTTGAACCGGCTGATCTCCTCACCGGCAATAATCGTAGGCAGCACAAGTGGCTCGGAGCGGCTCTCCTTCAATATCGCCAAACTGCAAAATGAGCTGGAGCTGATGATGAAGCGGGAGCCGCCGGACGCTGACGGCATCAGGGAGCGCATCCTAAGCCTCGCGGCTGAGAAGTATGCTCTCTGCGACGAGGATGCGGAAGCGGAGCAATCCATCCTCAACCTGCTGAAAAACGCAGAACCTATGCGCGAGCTTGACACGCAACTAATATGTAAAATCACACGGTATATCACGGTAGGCCCCTGCGGGGAGGTTACTCTCGTCCTGAAAAACGGGAAAAGCCTTTTGGAAGGAGATGTTCGACATGCTTAGACCTGACCGGGAAATCACCATCATACCTGCATTGGAGAGTACTCAGCTGAAAGAACGAAAAAACCGGCAGCTACGCGTGGCATCCTACAGCCGCGTGTCTACCGATTTTGAGGAACAGCTTACCAGCTTTTACGCGCAGAAAACCTATTACACCGACCTGATCCTGCGCACCCCCGAATGGACACTGGCCGGTACCTACGCCGATGAGGGGCTGAGCGGAGCCTCAGCCGAAAAGCGACCGGACTTCATGCGGATGATACGCCACTGCAAGCAGGGCAAGATAGACCTGATCATCACAAAATCCATCAGCCGCTTTGCCAGAAACACGCTAGACAGCATTGGGTACGTCCGCAAGCTTAAGGCAATGGGCATCGGCGTCCTGTTTGAGAAAGAGAGCATAAACACGCTGGAGGAAAACAGCGAGGTCATACTTACCATCCTGGCAAGTCTCGCGCAGGAGGAACTGAATTCCCTCTCCGGCAATGTTAAAATGGGAAAGCGTATGGCAATGAAGGAGGGCAAGGTATTCTTCGCCTACGAAAAAATCTACGCTTACAAAAAGGGCGCGGACGATCAGCCGGAAATCATCTCCAAAGAAGCGGAAATTATTAAGCAGGTCTATCAGAGCTATATTGCTGGGGCCAGCGTCGGCGCCATCGCCGAAGCGCTCAATGCTGATCGGGTACCTTCCCCCTCGAAAAAGGGTGATTGGAGTGCGGCAACTCTGCGTGGCATCCTTAAAAACGAACGCTACTGCGGGGACGTCATCCTGCAGAAAACATATGTCACAGACCCAATCAGTAAGAGGGTAAAAAAGAACAACGGCGAGCTGCCCAAGGTTTATATAAAGAATAACCATGACCCCATCGTCAGCCGTGAGGTTTACGAGCGGGTTCAGCAGGAGCGCGCCCGTAGAAGCAGCAAGCGTAAAACCGCGAAAAATGCCATTACTGAGCAGGGTAAATACAGTAGCTTATACGCGCTCAGCGAAATCTTGATCTGCGGCGACTGCCTCACCCCCTACCGACGGGTGATATGGACAAAACGGAGCGGCGAAAAGCAGGTCGTGTGGCGCTGTGGCAACCGCCTCGACTACGGTACCCGCTACTGCAAGGAAGCCGCCACACTGGATGAAGAAAGCCTCCACGACGCCATTGTGGAGGCCATCGTCGCAACCCGCAAGAGCCGTCATGAGATGATCCCATATTTTATGTCACATGTGGAACGGACGCTACGGGAGGAAAAAAGTGGATTTCTGGATATCGCTGAGATGGAGAGCCGCATTGAAGAACTCAAAACCGCGACGATGGAGCTGGTCGCCGAAAGCACCGACAGCGGCACCGTTAGCGACAATGTTGACCGTCTGAAAGCCATGTCCGGCGAAATCAAAGCGCTCCATGAGCACCTGAAACAGTATCATAAAGCATGTGCCGCCGAAAAGAGCCTCGATCTCAAGCTCGCCGAAATGACCGATACGCTGGAGGCCGAGCCGGAGGAAAACATAGAGTACAACGACAGCCTCGTCCGCCAGCTCATCGACACCATTAAGGTCATCGGCACCGACAAGCTACTGGTGATTTTCAAAAACGGCCTGGAGTATGAGCAGCGCATACAACCGAAGGTGAAGAAAATCAACCGGGTGGCGTAAGGTTTATTTCACCACTGGAGTCAATCAGAAAGATCGTACGAGGTTGATACTGGGGGCTCAGTTGAGGGCCTTTCACATGGGTGAAGAATGCAAAAACAGCTTGACATTATACACGTTATCGTGCATAATGTCATTGACTTATAAACAGAAGTTTTGGGGGTACAATGATGCTTATATCTCTTCCGGAATACGCAAAAAAGCACGACAAGAGTGGTGATACACTTCGACGAATGGCCGAGAGGGGCACATTTATGACAGCCCAAAAAATCGGTCGCAACTGGGTTGTTGACAGCGAAGAGATTTATCCTGTTAAAATGAGATCCGCTAAAAAAACAATTACAGTAGTTTCGCTGTTTTCTGGTTGTGGTGGTATGGACTTGGGTTTCGTTGGAGGATTTGACTTTTTGGGCAAACTCTTTAAAAAAACCGGGTTTAGTATTATATGGGCAAATGAGATAAATCCCGCCGCCTGCGAAACATATAGAAAAAATCTTGGTGAGCATATTATTGAGGGTGATATTAACGATGCTATCCATGACTTACCGAAGTACGCGGACATCGTTATCGGCGGTTTCCCTTGCCAAGACATATCCGTCAATGGTAAAATGCTTGGTATAAAAGGGAAAAGGAGCAGTTTGTACACGGCCATCGTTGAAGCTGTAAAGAAGATTCATCCCAAGGTTTTTGTGGCTGAAAATGTGGGAGGATTACTTCTTAAAAAGAATTCATTATCCTTGGCTAAAATTCTTGAGGACTTCAACTCCCTTGGCTACAATGTGAGTTACCAGTTATATCACGCGATAGATTATGGTGTTCCGCAAACGAGGGAGCGAGTTTTTATCGTCGGCACACAAAAAGAGTTGGCTGAATTTGTTCCGCCAAAATCCACCTGCGAGAAGCCTATTACCGCGAAGGAAGCCATATCAGATCTTGAAACGCGTGAGATAGACGAAAGCTTCTCGCAAATCTGGAGTTTGGCAAATGTAAGTGGCGAGCAAGGTAACCGCCGTCTTATTGCGGACAGGCCGGGTTATACAATACGCGCAGAGTGCCACGGCAATATTCAGTTTCACTACAGTCTACCCCGGCGGATCTCTATGCGTGAAGCCGCCCGCATTCAGTCATTCCCCGATTCGTTCCTTTTTCCATGCAAGCTAAGGGAGACAGAACGACAGATTGGCAATGCGGTGCCGCCCGTGTTGGCTTGGCATGTAGCTAACGCGGTAAAATCTGTGATTGAGGGTAAGCGCCATGACGAAAACGGAATTTGAAAATATACTTAATAAATGTTGCGCAAAATTAACCGACGAAGCCCGTTCAACGGGCTTCAAATCATCTATGCAATTTGAGAATCGCGTGCGTGAAGTTTTACAGGAACTGACTTTACAGGACAAGTCATTCGAAATAGATTTTGCTCCGCATCCACAAGCATTCCCGGATATCGCTATGGGGGAGTTCGGTGTTGAAGTAAAATTCACATTAAATGACACTTGGAGAAGCGTTGCAAATAGTGTCCTTGAAACTCAAAGGATTGATTCCGTCAAACAGATATACATAGTCTTCGGGAAAATGGGTGGAGATCCTGAAGTTCGTTGGGGTGAGTATGAGCAGAGTGTTATTCATGTTCGCACGTCACATGTTCCACGTTTTGAGGTAGAATTACCCATAGGGAAAGCTACTGTAAAGCAATCTCTCTTTGAGGAGATGGGCATCAAGTACGACGATTTCCGTAAATTGCAAATGGAAGAGAAGATGCGATATATCCGAACCTATGCTAGAAAAATTCACCCAGATGGTCGCTTGTGGTGGATTGAGGATAAGGAAACGGATGAGCATACAGTGCCTATTCAGGCAAGGCTTTATACAAATCTTACTTCTGCTGAAAAAACACGCCTCCGCGCTGAGGCCGCGTTGTTATGCCCCAGTATAGTAAAATCAGGACGTACCCGAAATAAATACGACGATATGGTGCTGTATTTGCTTACCTATCATGGTGTTCTCTGCCACCAAGCGCGAGATTTGTTTTCAGCCGGAAGCGTAGCAAACCCTGCCAACGATGACGAAGGCGGGATTTACATTGAGAGAGCCTTGAAACTCATTGAGAAAGAAATGCGCGAGGCGGCTTCAACTATGGAGGATGCCCTATTTATTGAGTATTGGGGCGAAAGTGTTCCGCCCGAAAAGCGGATAAGCCGTTGGCTCGAAAAAACGGATGAACTGGCTCGCGACTGGACACCATCTAAAAGCCTGTTTCTTGATTAGTTTTACGGCGTGGGAGACAATATGAGATCCTGCGATTACCAGCAAAATCATATCCGCAATTAAAGTTGAAGCGGTATACCAGAATAGAAAAGCTCTAAATGAAGAATAACCTGAACAGCGGTTGGTATTATGAACATTTTTTTGCGTGTTCAAATATCAATCGCTGTTTTCTGTGATGGTTCCAGTTGTAAAATTGTTGAAATATGGTAGAATTAAGAATGGAATAATATGCAGGGTGCTGTGGAGGAGCTTATATGAGAATCACGTCTATATATATCCAAAATTTCCGCAAGCTGCGGCAGTGCCGTATAGATTTTAGTATGGAGACGACGCTGTTTGTTGGCGCTAACAACAGCGGCAAGACATCCGCCATGGATGCACTCGGTAAATTCCTGGCAGGACGAAGCTTTGTATTCAATGACTTTACTATATCTAATCGCGCAGTTATCAATACGATTGGTGACGAGTGGGGCGTTAAGGAATGCTCAATGCCGGAAGACTTGGCGAAATGGGAGTCGATTTTGCCAACGATGGATGGCTGGATAGAGGTCGGACACAGTGAAATTCACTATATTGCCAGCATTATTCCATCATTGAAGTGGCGCGGAGGAAAGCTTGGGATTCGCTTGGTCTTTCAGCCCAAAGACATTTCAAAGCTGTTTGCGGAATATCGGGAAGAATATTTTGCGGCTCGTGCTACCGAAACTGCCGGAGCTGAAGCAGGTATCTCTTCAATAAATTTATACCCAAAGAATTTGTGCGATTTTCTTGAAAAAAAACTGGCTGCACACTTTTCTATTAAATCGTATGTTCTAGATCCTGGAAAATCAGAACTGGAACCACCTCAGGCTACCCCCTTTGGAATGGAGTGTTTTACAGATAATCCGTTGAAAGGGATTATAAAAATAGATATGATTGATGCTCAGCGTGGCTTTTCAGATCCGGATTCTTCCGACGGCACTGGAAATTCCGGAAAACAATTGTCCAGTCAGATGCGCAGTTATTATGATAAGCACCTTGATCCAGAGAAGCTCCCCACTCCTAAGGACTTAGAGATTCTGAAAGTTACCGAGGAATCGAGATGCGTCTTCGATAAAAATCTAGCCGAGAAATTTGAACCGGCAATTCAGGAACTGCAAGGTTTAGGGTATCCAGGAGTAACCGATCCCAAAATCACTATTGCGACTAAGGTTAATACAAGCGAAACTCTGAAACATGAGTCTGCCGTACAGTATGCGCTTAGCAAAAACGATGATGCTATGAAGCTACCAGAAAAATATAATGGTTTGGGTTATCAAAATCTTATCTCAATGGTTTTTGACCTCATGAGTTTTCGGGATGGCTGGATGAGAGAAGGAAAAGCCAGACACGCGAAGGAAACCGCTGATGACACAATTGAGCCGCTACATTTGGTTTTAGTAGAAGAACCAGAAGCCCATCTACATATGCAGGTGCAGCAGGTATTTATCCGGAAAGCCTACTCCATACTGCGCAAGCATAAATTTCTTGCGGAAAATCCAGGTTTTGAAACGCAACTTGTTATTAGTACGCATTCCAGCCACATAGCTCGTGAAACTGATTTCGCGGATTTACGTTACTTTAAGCGTCTTCCGGAATGTGCTGAGTGTGGCATTGCGACAGCAAAAGTTATTAATCTTTCTGATGTTTTCGGCAAAGAGGATAATACGGTTAAATTCGTAACGCGATACTTGCAAACAACCCATTGCGACTTGTTCTTCGCGGACGCGGCGATATTGGTAGAGGGTTCTGCTGAGAACATGTTGCTGCCTCACTTTATCCGCGATAAATATCCTGAGCTCAGCCAAAGGTATATCTCTATACTCAGTATTAATGGTCGACATTCGCATCGCCTAAGCCCTCTAATTGAAAAACTATGCTTGCCAACGCTTGTTATTTCAGATTTGGATTCCGTTGGACAGGACGGCCACCATAAGTCGGCTCGACCTGAGCGAAACAAGGGGCTAATCAGCGGCAATTATGCTATTACCGATTGGCTGATTAAAGAAAAGGATTTGGACAGTCTTCTTGATCTTTCAGTAAAACGAAAAGTATTTTCGAACGAAACCACTTACAGATATTCCATCCGGATTGCCTACCAGACTCCAGTAACAGTTTCTTTTGGCGGAACGCCGACCGAAGCATTATCAAGCACGTTCGAGGACTGCTTAGTTTACACAAATTACGAGTTGTTTAAAAATATCGAGACAACCGATGCAGGTAGTTTCGTTAAAAAAGTGCATGACGCAATCAATGCCTCAAAGTCATTTGATGAACTTCATGTAGATATATACGATATGCTGCGAAACGGCAAATCCGATCAAAAGGCGGAGTTTGCCTTGGATATAATTTATTCCGTTGACCCGAACGACATTACTATCCCGCCCTACATTGCCGAGGGATTGGCGTGGCTGCAAACCCTAATGCATCCGGAGGAATAGCGCGATGATAAAAGAAATGAATACCAAAGTGCAATTAACGGACAATCACATAGATGACCATGTTGATGATGAAATCCGGCAGTGCTTTTCTAATGTCAGCCCCAAAAGCTTCTTCATGTTTGCCGGAGCTGGTTCTGGTAAAACCAGGAGTTTAATTAATGCACTCTCGTTTTTGGATAAAGAAATGGGCGAGAAACTATGCACACATGCAAAACAGGTTGCAGTCATAACCTACACAAATGCCGCTTGTGACGAAATATCCAGAAGACTTCAATATAAGCCCATCTTTGTGGTTTCTACCATTCACAGCTTTTTATGGGAGCTTATTAAAAACTATCAATCAGATATTAAAGAATGGATTATTAAATCCGTCAAAAAGGAAATTTCCGAACTAAACGAAAAACAGGTTAAGGGACGGGGTGGTGACGCTGCTGCCAAAAGAGCCGAAGAAATCAAACGAAAGACCACACGCCTTGCTAAGATAGAAACCGTAAAACGATTTTCATACAATCCTAATGGTGACAATGTCGGCTACGACTCTCTAAGTCACAGTGAAGTCGTAAAAATGGGGTCAGAGTTTATAGCTAAAGAAGAAACCATGCAGAAAATATTGGTGGGTAAGTATCCCATTTTGTTAATTGATGAAAGCCAAGATACAAAGAAAGAACTTGTTGATGCTTTGTTTACGGTCTATGAGAAATACAAAGCTAATTTTATTATTGGCATGTTTGGCGACACGATGCAAAGAATATATATGGATGGCAAAGATAATTTAACAAAATGCATCCCTAATGAGTGGGAAAAACCAGAAAAAGTCATGAACCACCGCAGCGCTACCCGAATAGTAGAGTTAGCCAATACGATCCGAGGCTCAATTGATGGACAGCGTCAACGGGCGCGTTCCGATGCCGAGACGGGTACTGTGCTCCTATTTGTGGCGGAATCTGCTTCTGATAAAGAATCGGTTGAACATCAAGTTGCCGAAATTATGGCCAAGAAAACTGAAGACAATGACTGGCTCGAAGCATCCATGTATAAAAGCCTGATACTTGAGCATCACATGGCAGCCAATAGGTTTGGTTTCTATAATCTTTATGCTCCACTTAATAAATCCGGTTCTTTCGATACGTCTTTACGTGATGGGTCGATATCCGAGTTGTCTGTTCTTTCAAATATTATCTCGCCGCTTATTAAAGCGTATCAAAATAAAAATGATTTTGAGGTCACAAGAATTGTGCGGCAATATTCACCACTCTTGGATAAAAAAGCTTTTCGTGACAGAACCGGCAACCAAACCGGGCTGTTGCAAGTTGCCGAAGACGCAGTTGAGGATTTGCTTTCTCTTTGGAGAGATGGCTCTAATCCCACTTGCCTTGATGTACTAAAGTCTATCCAGAAAACCAATCTTTTTAAGCTCAATAGTCGTGTGGACGATATTCTGGGAGATTCGATAGAAGATGAGGATCAAAAAGTAGCCGCTTTAAGGAAAGCTCTTACTGTGCATTTTGATGAACTTGAACGATATTCGGCATATGTTACCGGTAATACTCGATTCGCTACACATCAGGGCATCAAAGGATTGGAGTTTCCACGAGTTATGGTTATCATGGATGATGCGGAAGCAAGAGGTTTTCTGTTCAGTTATGAAAAACTTTTTGGCGTGAAAGCCAAAACCAATACAGACATCAAAAATGAACGGGAAGGTAAAGATACAAGCATCATGCGGACGACGCGGCTTTTCTATGTCGCCTGTACGAGAGCTCAAAAAAGTTTAGCGGTTATTGCTTATACCGAAAATGTAGATGCCGTTAAAAATACAGCACTTTCAAATGGCTGGTTTTCCGATGAAGAGATCAAATTGCTGTAAATCATTAGACGCAGCATATCCGAATACCTATCGATATATTTAAGCAAGTTGTGCTGTTGCTGGGAGCTTAGTTCAAAGTCCGGATGAGAACAGATTGTTAGCGATTTGGGGAAGAAGTTAAACTTGTTTAATAATTGGGTTGAGAACTTGTACAATTTCTATATAAGTAATATTATTGCAAATTGGCGTGGAGGGGTATTATGAATCAGATTATTAAAGCTGCGTTAGAGGCACATACAGCTGAGTATAACATTGAAGATTGGGAAGAGAAAATAAGATTTGAGCATTTTATAAACAGATGTGTCGTTAATAAATATTCGCTCGAAAGATTTGACCCATCAGATATAATAACTGGCAATGGTGAAATTGGCCTTGACGGGATAGCAATACTGTTGAATGGACATATTATTACCACATTAAGCGAAACCCAGGAATATTACGAAAAAAACAGTAATATTGAGGTTGCTTTTGTTTTCATTCAGGCTAAGCGTAGCCCCAGTTTTGATAGCGGCGAGATATCGACTTTTTTTAGAGGAATTAAGCATTTTTTTGAACCAAAAGAACTCAGGCCAACAACAAACGATAAAATCGAAGAACTAATCAAAGCGAAGGACTACATATTTGCTGAAGTAGTCAATCAAGGTACAAAACCTTTTTTTGAAGCGTATTTTGCATGTTGCGGGACGTGGAATAGCGGTAATAATTTAACAAACTGTGTCCAAACAGAGTGCAAATATTTTGAAGATACTGCGGATTATCAAAAAGTGACTTTCATTCCGGCTGATAGCGATAGAATTATTACGCTGTATAAAGAACTACGTCGAAAAATTAGCAAAACCATAATGATGCCCAAAAAGCTATCTTTCAATTCCATGAACGCAATTGAGGAAGCTTATTTTGGATTAGTTAGCTGTAAAGAAATTGTTCGACTATTGCAAGATGATAATGGTAATTTGTTCAATAATGTATTTGAAGATAATGTTAGAGATTTTCAAGGATATAATCCTGTTAATAGTGAGATACAAGCAACTGTGTCTGATAAATCCTCACAAGAAAGATTTGCTGTCTTAAATAATGGTATCACAATTATTGCTAAGGAAATTAAACCCGCTGGCGATAATCTAACTATTTTTGATTATCAAATTGTGAATGGGTGCCAAACAAGTAGAGTGCTATTTGATAACCAAGATAAATTGCTGGATAATTCATATGTTTTAGTTCGAGTTGTTCAGGTGGCCAATGACCCAACATTAGAAGATATTGTTTACACCACAAATCGGCAAACCGAAGTGAAATCTGAAGCATTTGCAGCTTCAAAAAAGTTTCATAAAAAATTAGAAGAGTACTATAAGTCAGTTGATATAGACAGTAGGTTGTATTACGAAAGACGTTCCAAGCAATATGATAATAGCGAGAGCATTAATAAAAACAAGGTAATTTCATTGGCCGTACAAGTGTTTTCGTATACAGCTTGCTTTCTCAACGAGCCACAAAGCGTAAATAGTAGATATTATGGTGAAATCCTTAATTCTTATAAAGGTAAAATGTTTGCTGAGGGGAGCCTTTGTGATCCATATTTCATTTCTGCTTATGCGCTTTTTTTAGTTGAAGATGCTATTCGCAAAGGTGTTATAGAAAGGCGTTGGAAAGATTATAAATATCATTTGATATATGCAATTAAAGTCTTGTGTGTTGGAAATAAAATTTTTCGCTCAAATAGCAGAGATATGCAAAAAAGTTGTGAAACCCTATACGCTAAATTGAAAGATTTTGTAGAATTTAAACAGTTATTACAAACAGCATGTTCTTGTTTTGACGAATCACTTAAACAGTTACCTCAAGTAGATAAACCTTTAATTAACAGAAGAAAAATTGTAACAGATAAACTTACAGAAATATTGTCCAAATACTTATTCGATAAATCGAATATGCTTTTTTTAGAAAAAGGCAATGTCGTTTCATGCATTGTAACAGCAATAAATGACTATAATGTAACTGTTGAATTGCGAACAGACGATGAAAGAAACCGCGGCTCAATTCACATCTCACGCATTGCCAGACGATGGATTGAGGATATTAATAATGAATTTAAAATTGGTCAGACAGTGCAAGCCCAAATATTAAACGACAACTACTTTGAAACAACTTATGGCTGGAGCCTCACGACTATTTTGTGAAATGAATTAATTATGGTCAACTGCATTGCTCTTGTGGCACCCGTTTTCCCATCACTTACTGATATACTTGACTTTTAGGATGCGTTTCAATGCCTGAGTTTCTATCTGTTTGTGAAATGAGAGTTCGAATACACTGATTTTTAAGCTGCAAATCAAAAGATATCGATTTTGGAAAGAAAACACAATAGAAATACCTCGTAACTGCAACGGTTACGAGGTTTTTCTTTGCTTTAACCAGCTGTGTTTGAGGATAACTTTGACGACTTGCAGGAATTATTTTGCATTTTTAGACGGTTGAAAGACCGAGTATTCTATTATCAAGCGTGTTTTACACTTTGCACAAACCGTTCACAGTATGGATTGCAGATGGCTTCCAATCTCATTGGTAAAGACAAGGTCGTCTTCATTGTTCCATAGCCGATATTAAGCTAAGCCTCTTCATTTTCATGAATCTTATCATCCTCTTCCTTACTTAAACACGACGCTGTCCATCATCGCCTGGATATCTTCCGGAATATCGTCCGCCGTAACGCCCGCCAGCTTCACGACCAGCATCTGTCCGTCGTCGTTAAAAAGGCGCGCATAAACGATTTGGTCATAGCCGCCCGATTCGTAAGTCGTCCCGAGGAAATCTTCTCCCCACAATTGCACGGTTACCATGTCCGTACCGTCATTGGTATCGATTGACGTTTCTATGAACGTTTTCACATAATCCTCATCAACGCCCAATCCCTGCAGTTCTATCTGCAGGACCTCGTTGCCTTTATAGATCTGAATGCCGTCCGTGATTTCCATCGTGCTCCAGCCGTCCAGCACGATGATGGTCATATAATCCAGCTCTATCTCGGTTCCGTCAATTTCTGCCGGCGCGGGATCATTTTCACCGCCGTCGTTTTCAGGAGACTGCACATCGCCCGCAGCTTCATTTGCCGGCGCGTCCCCCTGGCCTGCATCGCTGTTGCCGGCGCTTGAGCAGGAGGCAAGCATCAACATGGCCATGACGGCCGCAATAATAACATAAATACGTTTTCTTTCCATAAGTAGAATGACTCCTCTTTACTAAAATCTTATTAATATAAGTCGGAACGCTATTGGCTGCTTTCCGACACTTCTCTTGTAACAACTATTTCTCCGCCGAAACTCTCCACGCCGGCTCTTACATAATAAATCCCGAATCCATCCGACGTCAGTTTAAACGTATCGGTCTTGCCGGTTTCAAATTCGTAAACCAGCTCGTTCGTTTTCTCACCTCTTTTCAGTAAAACCACTTTGAGATTACCGGAGCTGATTTGACTTTTCACCTCGAAAACAACCTTATCGCCGTCATTGAGTTTTGTTGCGATTAAGTTCGTGGTCCCGGAAGCTGATTTACAGCCGACCTCATAATAGTCATAATCATCGGTCTCTCTGAATCCCTCGTTGGCGTAATAATTGCTGGTTCTCGCAACATTTCTCCTGCTGTTTGTTTTTAAGCCGGTAGCGTTCCAGCCCATGCTGTGTCCGTAAAGCTCTTCGTCTGTGATTTGGGATAAGCGCGTATCGGCTTCTCCGTTTGTGTCATCAATTTTTCCGCACGCGGCAAGACATAAGGCAGCGCAGAAGAACAAAAGTACGCATAGCGAATAACAGCTTCTTTTCATATCTGATCTCCCTGCATCAAGACTTAAGCTTTTATTAATGATTCTGCGAAAACTCAAGCGTTAGTGTACTCTGTTTTCCCGAGTCAAAACCTCCGGCTAAGCCGGAGGCATGAATAGCCCTAGAAGGGCTTGGTGCTAGCGGTGCCCCTCAAGGGGCCCGAAAAGTTCGCCGACCGCATTGCTTTTTCGGGCCGCCCCTAAAGGGGCATTGTTTCACGCCTACGTATTCTTGCTACCCGTAAACGGGTCTGTGTATTCTTTCAGACTGATCTGATCCGCTATCTGGTCCTCTTGCAATTGGTTCTGGATGTAAGCTGCTATCGCTTTTTTATTTCTCCCCACGGTATCTACGTAATACCCTCGTGCCCAGAAATGCCTGTTTCCGTATTTATATTTCAAATTTGCATGTCTGTCGAATATCATCAGACTGCTCTTCCCTTTCAGAAACCCCATTATCTGCGAAACACTATACTTCGGCGGTATACTTATCAGCATATGTATATGGTCTTTGCAAGCATTTGCCTCTATTATCCCCACACCCTTTTGTTCACATAGCTTCCGTAAGATTATCCCTATATCCTGCTTTATCTTCCCGTATATCTCTTGCCTCCTATATTTTGGTGCGAACACAACATGGTATTGACATCTCCACGTCGTGTGCTCTAAACTACTCACATCTACGGCTTTCATGAATTAACCTCCTTGTTTTTGTTTGTACGGTCGGCAAACCTGTACTACTCTAATTCTGGAGGTTTTTTCTTGTCTACTTTTGTCCTCGCTAGAAGCTTTTTTTCCCACCGGCAGAGCCGGTGGTTTACTTTGCTACAGGCAATAAAAAATCACCCATTATAAGAATAAATGGGTGATTTTACGAGACGACGCTAAATATATTAATTGTGTCTGCCATTATAATCTGGTAAAATGGTCCAATAACTGAAGTAACAGGAGGATAAAGTGCGGTATCGGCGTTTAGTTTACTTATAATAACAGGAGGATCGTTCATCGGCTGGTCACTGTCCACATTGTACAATGGTCCTTTACATAATGTATTGTTTCCGTCTAACAGAGACGCCAATATTTTTATTTTTTTGCTAATTATACCCTGTGTTTTGTTTGTTCTTTTTGTCAATCGGCGCGCAGCAAATTACACGAAATACTTAAATCCGTTCTGCGCAGGTTTTTGCCTTGCGGGATATTTGTTTTTTGTAATAAGCTATTTTCTGGGCTTTACACTATCCAGATATTTCTCGCTTTTTCTCATGATTACGATCGGTCTGGCAATGTTGGGCTTTTTGTACAGCTTTGTGATTCTGCACCGCAATTTGTTTGATTTTGATCATACGATGCGGTTTATGGCCTGCGTGATACTCATATCGTACAGTATTGTTTTACTGACATGGATGCTTTTATACTTTCAAATGGACCGCCTGGCTGTTTTTCTCAGTCCGGCCTGTCTGATCCTTTCACTGATAACATCGATTATGCTGACAAACGGAATGCGGATGCCTGTTATCGAGAGATATGAAATAAACGGTGAAGTAAAGCCATATCTGTATTTCCTGATCGTATTTCTGTTCAACCTGGGGGACGGTGTTGTCTGGGCATTGTTTGATGCATTATACAATGACCAGATGTATAACGGCGTTTTCATTCTGATCATCCCTTATATCGTGCTTCCCGCAATGCTCCTGCTGATTCGGGAAAAAAACGTCAACAATCAGCTTTGGACATCCGTGGGAGCGGGGCTGATTATTACCGGCTTCATACTATATAACTTTTTTCCGACAACAATAATCATTTCGATCGTCGGTTTGGTTTTAATGGACATCATATTATGGGGAATCGGCCTGATGCTTAACATGGTATATAAACGTGCCTTTACGCTGGTGGCCTTTGCGGTCGGCAGTAATTCCATTGCCGTGTTTATTGGATATATCTCGTCCTCCTATGCCTTGGAAGACGCCGATATACTTCCGCTTTGCCTTGCCGTTGCCGCCGTTGCGTCGGTGATCGGCATACTGCTTGTTCCCGTTCTGCATAAGGACATAGTTGATGAATGTAATAAAACGAAGCAACACCATGCGCTGATCATGCAGGAAAGACAGGACATTGAGGGATTGGCGCAAAAATTCCTGCTTACAAAAAGAGAGACCGATATCCTCGTATTGCTTTTGAATAAACACACTTATAATCAAATTGCATCTTCAATGAATATCAGCTTAAACACCGTTAAAACACATATTAAGCATATCTATTCAAAATTTGGCGTCGATACGAAAAAAGAACTTATTCATAAAGCGATAAACATCTAGGACATGTGTCGATTCCTTCCCAATATTTATGATGCAATATTAGGCAGACAAATAACAGACAAATAATTTTTTAACATTCTCATATATTGCCAATGCGAAGGCATAAAAAACGCGGACGTTATTTAGTTTGACAGGGTGCTTTCACATTGGTATTGTTAACATAATATTATACATTTTGGGAGAATCTTCTTATGAAATTATCGAGAAAACCGTTACATATTATTCAGTTTTTTATTATCTTGCTTATGCTGTTCACGCTTTCTTTTACAGTCCATGCGGCAGAAGACACACCCAAGCAGGCAATGCCCACAACTTCTTCCGTAATAGTAGACGGATCTGCGGTATCATTCGAAGCATATAACATCGATGGTAACAATTACTTCAAACTTCGTGACATTGCCATGACGCTCAGCGGTACCCAGAAGCAATTCAACGTGGGTTATAACAGTGAGAACAATAGCATCAGCCTGACTTTCGGACAACCCTATGACGTGGTTGGCGGCGAGATGTCTCTTTCGGGAGAAACCAGCACAAAAACAGCTGTCCCGACAACCTCCAACATCTACCTCGACGGCCAGAAAATTGAGCTTACAGCATATTTTATAGACGGGAACAATTTTTTCAAGCTTCGCGATATCGGTACTGAAATAGATTTTCATGTTGCTTGGGACGACAGCACAAAAACGATTGGGTTAGACACGGCACCAATATTTTTCAATGATAATGCTTTAGAAGTTGTTATCAGGGATGAGCTGGAAATCAGCACGGGAGCCATTTATCCCAGCGATATGAGGACAATAGAAATGTTGCGTATAATGTTTGTGGATGCTTATGATATTTCCATTTTGAAATATTGTACAAATCTTCAGCTTTTAACTATATGGGAAACTCAAATAAGTGATATTTCCGCAATTGGATATATGAAAGGCCTTGATTACTTAAGGCTAGATGAGAATAAAATAAACGATATAAGCATCTTGGCAACTATAAACGAGCTGAAAACTCTGATTATAGAAGAACCTCAAGTCAACGATTTTTCTTGCTTATCCGAGCTGAATAATCTGAACTGTTTGTCGTTATCATATTTATCAAATAGCCCTGATATGGATTTACAGCCATTGACCCATTTAACGAATCTGACAACGATTACCCTTAAACAAGCACCGGGCGCAACGGTACCCGACCTCGCCTCAATACTTTCACCTTTAAATAAACTGTTGAAGATTTGCATTTGGGGCTACAGTCATAGTGTTCAAGAGCTTGTTGCTAATTTCCCCAACGCAAAGCAGTTTGATGTTTTTATTACATATATTAGTAATACTAGTACACATATAGGCAAGAGTTACGATTGTCTTATAGCAGAAGAACTGGACGACTATGAAGCATTTGCCGGTAAGATCGGCGAAATTCTTGATAACAACATTGAGCATAATATGACAGATAGAGAAAAAGTAAAAGCGATCCATGATTACCTGCTGAATAGTGTATCCTATAATTATAATTATCATAATTTACCCAATAATGATGATATATACAACTCCTATGGTGCTATTATGGATGGAAGCGCTGTCTGTAATGGTTACGCCAATGCCTTGTGCGTGCTGCTTAACAGAGTCGGAGTCGAATGCTGGGTTGTTAGCGGTGATGTTTATAACAGTGACGAGGGACACGCCTGGAACATCGTCAATGTAGATGGGAAGTATTATCATGTGGACGCAACATGGGATGACATTGGTCCACAGTCCACGCAGTATTTCTTAGTCAATGATTCCTATATGTCCCAAAGCAGGACATGGGATACGGACTATTATCCTGCATGTCCATAGTATTAAAAATAATGCTGATTTAAATTTAACACTTTAAAGTATATACATATATACGGGATTCCCGCATATCTCTTGAAGTCGATAAGATGAACGCAAAGATAAATGAGGCCGAACGAGAGCGCCGGAAAAAGCGCCTTATGGATGCCGCAAAGTAAAAACGGGCAAACAACAGGCAGACAACAGCGCCCGCAAACCGTTGCGGTTGCCGGATTTATAAAAGGGTTATCCCTCCTTCTCCGCCAACAGAAAATCTCGTAACTGCAACGGTTACGAGGTTTTTTATCGTTGGTTGCCTTTTACGGATTTGATATGCCATCAATCGCTCCGCAGCCGGTAATACACCCTGAAAACAGACTGTTTCAGGGTGTATTACCGGCTCTTTGTTCATTGCCCCTGCACTGTGCCAACGAACAATGAACCGCTTTATAATATTGTTCTCCGTGTATATTGATTCAAAATCACACGGATGATACCATTATGTAGCGCGCGTCCTTTCCCCCTACTCATCGAAGCCGTTTGGAAAGTCAGCCTCAGTTATCCGAGCCGGATAGAGCATAGTCCGGACAATAAAACAAACCGGCGGTAAGAATTGCTTGCTTACCCCGGTTTTCTGTTAATACATCGAACCCGATGTTGCGTTTTAAAGACTGCAATTTTCGGCTGTTTTTTTATCAAGCTGTTATGTAAATAATGAGAACGCTGCGCAAGAATATGCCGACTAGAATTTCCGCAATGCATTCCTGTGCCAAATGTCAACTCTCGTTACCGACCTTGTTAAAACACGCGTCGATAATTTCGTTAAATTTTGCAATACATGGATTTTGATCTCTTCTCCAGGCAGAAACCATTTTAAAGCTCTTTTCGCTGCCTTTGATACTTATAAAAGCTATGTTATCTGTAGCGTAATGCTCCATGTGTCTTGCCAATATGGATACGCCGCGGCCGCATTCAACCATGAGCAAGAGGTTATTGAGCGAATTCACCGTATGGTTAATTTTTGGATAAAAACCGTTTTCCATGCAAATTGAGTAAACTAAGTCATAATCTCTGTCGGAGACGTTCGGGTCCATCATAATAAAAGGCACTTCAGCAAAATCGTTCAGATCAACACCGTCTCCGGTATTTAGCAGATGCGCTTTAGGAAGAACAACACACATATCGTCAGCGTATAGAAATTTCTTTTCAAGCTTGGGAATATTATCAAGTTCCCGGTCGGGAAGCAGCGCGACATCCATAGTGTTGTCGAGCAACGATGACATCAACGGTGAAAAAGTATAGTCATATAGCTTGAGGGAAATGTCAGGATAAGTCTCATTGAATTTCCTTACCAATATGGGCAGATGATGGATCAATGCGGTACTGAGAAAACCAATCTTAATTGTACCGCTGTTGCCGACATCTATATCTTTAACTTGCATTTCTGTATTTTTATAGATATCTATAATTTTTTCGGCGCTTTTCTGAAACGCCTTACCAGCAGGGGTTAAGCTTACAGCTCTTCGATTACGTAATACCAGCTGAACACCCAACTCCTGTTCCATACTGTTTATTAGTTTACTTAAGTTCGGTTGCGTCATGTGAAGCAGGGTGGATGCCTTGGTAAAGTTGAGCGTTGTGGCCAGTTTAACAAAGGATTCTATCTGGTAAAGCGTCATTGGCGAGCCTCCAAGTAGTTATAACTGTAATAGAATAATGGAATTTCACAACAACTTTTTTGTATGTTATGTTCTAATCATAATGCATTTTGGCCGTATTGTCTATTGACAATTCCATATAAATGGAGTCCTTAATATGTGATTTCGTAATAACAAGGGGCTGCCGGCGGATAAAAGCCGTGCGCAGCTCGGGCACGAAAACAGCCAAAAGTTTTTAATAAAAAGCGTCATGGGAGGCTGTGTCTATTGGTATCTCTTCCCATGGAAATCACAAAATCAATGAACACCACGTTCGTTTGGAAGGGCCGGTTTTAACTGCTTAAGATCAAAAACTATGTTTGATCGAGGTGCCAAACCGCAAGGGAACCCATGGTTGAAGGAATGGAAATCGAGAGCATAGCATTCATAAGCGCGGGAATGGAGGTGTATGCAGTGACCGGATACGCGAATGCTCTGACGCCATCAGACTTAAGCCAGCTGCTGAATCGAGCCGGCTATGTATGAACCGGACGCCGCCAACGGACGTACTCCAATTGATGAAAATAGTGATATCAAAAAGATATCACGTAAAATATTAAGATGGGAGAAGTATTTATGAGAAGTATATCAAGATTTGCAGTTGATACACATATGCATATAAGCACTTTGTACATGCCTGCAAAAGACAATGAAAAAAGTCTGCAAATGTGGGAAGACGGCGTGTGGAACGGCCTGACATGGGAGGTCGAGCACTATGATAATGACAAAATCGCCATTTATGATATGGATCGCTATGGCATCGACATGGCCATTTTGCTCCCCAGTATCCCCGGCACAACGAACGAGCATCAGGCAGCTTTGGTTGAAAAGCACCCCGACAGATTCAGAGCCTGCTGTTCCGACCAGACCACGAGGCTTAAAATAGTTCAGGGAAAGCTTCCGAATTGGAAATTTGAAATGTCCCTTGATGAAGTAGCGGCTGCTTTGAAGACCGGTAATTATGTCGGTATCGGCGAATTTTCGCCGGGACTGTGCATGTACTACCTTCAGACGGCGCCCATCCCGTCCTTCGAGGAGCGCAGAGAGCAGTATAAAGCCATGTGTGATCTGGCTGTACAGTATGATGTCCCCGTGCATTTTCATGATCACATGCTCCACACCCCGCTTACCAATCCGAACAGTCCGGTGCAATGGAATTACCATGAGCTGCTTAAGACGATATGTCTCGAAAACCCGAAAGCCAAGATACTCTTTAACCATGGCTATAAAGATCCTGATATTGGCGCGGGCGACCCCGTAAAAAACATGCATGAATTTTATAAAATGGCTGCCGACCTGAAGAATCTGTACATGGAAACCGGCGGCTGGTGCGAAGCTAACTTTGAAATCGCCTTTGAAGAAGGCGTACGCGCCTGCAACCTCATGTGGGGTCATGATTACGGCAATGTGCCGCAGCATATTGTCCGTCCCGGCACCCTCACACAAAGAATTAATAACGAGGTTGCAACCGGTGAATATAACCCTGTATGGACATACAGAAAAACCGATTCCCAATTCTGCGGACAGTATGATGGATTCCCCTCTGTTCCTACATATCAGCCCGATTTCTATGGCTGGGGCCTGCGTACGATCGACAGGGTCGGCGATTGGCTTACTCAGGATGAGATTAACCTCATTATGGGCGGCACAGCGGCCAGGCTCTACAAACTGCCCGTTCCCCTGCCCAGACTGTTCCCCGAAGCACGTCCTGACATTTTCGGCGATAACTGGAAAGAAGATTGGTATCCGTTTATCCCCGATGAACAAATCCAGGATAACGAAGGCTTCCGTATCCCCGTAGAGAAGATGATGGGGCACACTAAATAAGCACCCGAACCGTAACGCTGCCACTGTGTAACCTGTTTTAGAGAAAATTGCATGCACAATGTTAACAGCATGCTTTTTAAAAAAAGGCACGATACCCAGGCAAAAGAGTTCTCAGCACATACCGAGGAAGTAATAACCAATTTATTAGTGAAAGGAATTATTAAGGTGAAAAGAAAATTATTTACCCTCCTGCTGGCATGCATGATACTCCTTAGCTTCACTGCTGGGTGTAATTCGCAAACGACAACGGACACCCCTAACAGCCCTGACAGTTCCGGCAGTTCTGACAGTGCCAGCAATTCTACCGGTTCGGGAGATACTGACAACTCAGGAGCCCCAAGTGAAATCACCGTGTCCAGGCTCACGGTACCAAGCGCCCTGGAGCCTCTGCACGAGGATAATCCCTTTGCCAACACGATTACATGGCACATTTTTGACAGGCTGGTTGATTTTGATAATGACACCGGCGCTTGGATCGCCCAAGTGGCTACATCGTGGGAGCAGATCGATGACACTACCTGGTCGTTTGAGATCAACCTGGACAATAAGTTCCACAATGGCGACCAGCTCACGATGGATGATGTCCAATACTCCTTGGAGCGTTTAAAGGAGTTCCCGAGATCGGCGGAAAACGCGGCCATGATGGACAGCGTGTCATACACCGACAATGTACTGACGATAAAATTCACGAATGACTATGTTACCACACCTCAGAAAGTCCTGGCCAATGCGTTTATCGTAAACAAAGCCTATATAGAGGCGGGCGGCGAGGACGCCATATACTTAAATCCTGTCGGTACCGGCCCATTCATGGTAGAGGAATTCACACCGCTCGCAACCGCTACGCTCGTAGCGTTTGATGATTATTACGCGGGGAAACCGGACATCGACATCATCAACTTTGTCGGCATTGCGGAAAACGATGCCCGTTATATAGCGCTCGAATCCGGGGAGCTGCAGTTCGCAGGAGACCTTGATTACGTTTCGTTTACGCTCGCAGAGGAGAATCCGGATGTACAGGCATCACCGTGGACTTCCCAGACAACCGAATGTTTGGGCTTTAATGTAACGAGGGAGCCGTTTGACAACTTGAATGTGCGCAGAGCGCTCATCCATGCCATGGACAGAGAAAGCTGGGCTGCGTTCTATAACGATCCGCCTCTTAAGAGCATGCTCTTCACAGGCTTTCCTGATATGTATTTCGAAGATACGTCAAGCTTACCCGAATATGATTTGGAAAAGGCAAAGGCCATGCTGGAAGCAGAGGGCTACAACGAATCAAACCCGTTAACATTCGAGCTGTTATGCGCTGTGCCGCATCCGGGCCAGGAGATGTATCAATCTGCTTTGAAGAGCATCGGTGTCGAAATGTCTATCAACAGACCGGAGTTCAGCGTATATATAGGCAGAGAGACCAGCAGTGATTTCGACATGCTCTTTACCGGGCAGGGAAACAGAGGCAACTTCGCGCTTACAGATTTGGATCGCTTCAGCAACGACATGTTTGGCTCGCGCAACTTCTGCCTTTATACCACGGATGAGGCTCAGGAAATCATCGACCAGATGCGCTCTCCCGCCACTACCGCAGAAGAGATGACGGTGCTTATCCAGCAGATAAACGAAGTACTCGCCAATGACGTTCCGATGGTCGCCTTATACAATGCTACCAGCCGCTGCGCCGCCGCCAACGGCCTGACCGGATTCAGGTATGACGGATGGGGCAGAACGGACTTCAGAAACGCATCGTATACCGGCTAGGTCATGAAGGTTCTGGCGCGGGCGTTTTACCCGCGCCAGAATAAAATTCTGGGGTCTCGGAGGTATTTATGGCCAGATACATAATTAAACGTTTAGTGATGATCATACCCATGCTGGTAGGGGTTTCGTTGTTTTTGTTCTTCCTTCTGGCGCTGACGCCCGGGGACCCGGCGCAGATTGCGCTGGGTGGCGGTGTCAGTGAAGAACAGGTGCAGCTGTTCCGCGAACAACACGGCCTCGATGTTCCCCTTCCGATGCAGTATTTGAACTATATGAAAGGCGTTGTCCAAGGTGACTTGGGCACATCCTATTACACCAAGCAGCCTATTATTGATATGATTGCCCCGCGTGTGGGCGTTACTTTATTTTTATCACTCACATCATTGGCCCTGACGATCGTCATCGCGCTGATTCTCGGGATATCGATGGCGGTCAAGCAAAACTCTTTCTTTGATAACTTCATGCGGGTGTTTACGGTCATTTTGACGTCGGTTCCGGTTTTCTGGCTGGCCTTGATGCTGCTGCTTCTGTTTACTGTCAAGCTTGGTTGGCTGCCGTCAACCGGATTTACCAGCGTCAAGCATGCGATCCTGCCGATTGTCTGTCTGCTGCTTCAGCCTATGACCATGTGCGCGCGTACCGGTCGATCGTCAATGCTGGGCGTAATAAACCAGGACTACATAAAAACAGCGCGTGCAAAAGGGTTAAAACACGGCTATATCATTCGGCGGCACGCTATAAAAAATTCCATGCTCCCGATGGTAACCATCTATGGGCGTATGATGGGCAACTGTTTTGCGGGTTCTGTTGTCATTGAGCAGATTTTTGGGATCGAAGGCATCGGAAAAATGATGCTGGACGCGCTGCGTCAAAAAGACGTACCCGCCATGATGGGCAGCGTCCTTATTTCCGCCTGCATTATTATAATCGTAAATCTTCTGACGGATCTTGTCTATGCGTTCATCGATCCGCGTATCAAGTCAATATACACGAAACACAAGAGAAAAGCGAAGGCGGTGAAGGCGGATGCTTAATAAAAGTACGTATAAAAGGCGTTCTCTTTGGGGGGACGTCTGGAAGCGGATCCGCAGGAACAAGGCAGCTATTATCGGTATGGTGTTATTCGCCATAATATTGATCCCCTGCGTTATATCCCCGCTGTTTTACAATTATAACGACGACATCATAGCTATGGATGTGCCTAATCAGCTTCAGGCCCCGTCAAGCGATCACATATTCGGACTTGACGAGCTTGGGCGTGATATTTTTGCACGCGTTCTCTGGGGCGGACGCACCACTATCCTTATAAGCTTTTTCGGCTTAGCTATCGGTCTTTTTCTCGGCATTATACTTGGAACGGCGTCGGCTTATTACGGCCGTCTGACAGACACGCTGATCATGCGCTTGATGGATATCATTATGTCAATTCCGCCGCTTTTGCTTATGATCGCGCTTGCCACCGTAATGACGCCTTCCACGGTGAGCCTTATGTTCGTTATCGGATTGGGGATGATGCCCGGTCAGGCAAGGATGATCAGAGGGCAGGTACTACAAGTTGTGGAAAACGAATATATCGAGGCGGCGCGCATACAAGGGGCGAGCGACCTGAAGATCATCATGTCCCACATACTTCCAAACGCTATCAGTCCCGTTATCACTGTAGTCATCATGGACATCGCTTTTGCTGTCGGCATAATCAGCACACTGAGTTTTTTGGGGCTTGGCGTACAGCCGCCCAATCCCGAATGGGGCACTATGCTGGCGGGCGGCAGGACATATCTGCGCGTGGCATGGCACATAACGACGATTCCGGGCGCAGTGCTGGTGGCTACTATAATATCGCTCACGCTTATCGGCGATGGGGTGCGCGACGCTTTGGATCCTAGAATGAAGAGGTAGGGCTATGGAACACAAGTTTCTGGAAATCAATGATCTGGTAATAAAATTCCACACCGACGACGGTATTGTCCATGCCGTGAACGGCCTTGATTTGAGCTTGAACGCCGGTGAAACGCTGGGGCTCGTCGGTGAGACCGGCGCAGGCAAAACCACGACGGCATTGGAAATAATGGGCCTCATCGACTGCCCGCCCGGTCGTCTGCATTCAGGGGAAATATTTTATAAAGACCGGGATCTCACAAAAATCAGTGAGGAGGAATACCTCAAAGTACGCGGCGCGGAAATCTCCATGATATTCCAAGACCCGATGACAGCGCTTAATCCAACAATGAAGGTTGTAGACCAGATAGCAGAAGCCATAGAAAACCATCAGAAGGTCAGCGCGAAAGAAGCTGAAGAACGCGCAATTGAAATGCTGAAGGTGGTGCGTATCGAAGCGGAGCGCGCAAATGACTTCCCGCACCAATTCTCCGGAGGAATGAAACAACGTGTCGTCATAGCTATGGCACTGGCCTGCAACCCCAGCCTGCTTATTGCGGATGAACCGACCACTGCGCTTGACGTTACGATCCAGGCGCAGGTACTTAAGATGATGAAAGACCTTCGCAGTGAGTTTAATACCTCCATGATTATGATCACGCATGACTTTGGCATAGTGGCCGAGACCTGTGACAAGGTAGCCATAATGTACGCCGGCGAAATCGTAGAGAGCGGTACGCTGACGGATATTTTCAAAAGCGCCCGGCATCCTTATACGATCGGCCTTTTCGAAGCCATACCAAACTTAGAGCGTGAAACGGAGTTTCTATACCAAATCAAAGGGCTGATGCCGGAT
The DNA here is from genome assembly GCA_963663605.2 of uncultured Sporobacter sp. Taxonomy (GTDB): domain Bacteria; phylum Bacillota; class Clostridia; order Oscillospirales; family Oscillospiraceae; genus Sporobacter. Next base: position 288,462 of record CAXXVF010000002.1, on the reverse strand, counting down.
CCGATGGACCTCCCTGCCGGCTGCCCGTTCTCTCCGCGCTGTGCCTATGCAGAGGAAATTTGCCATACGAAAAAACCCGAAAAGACGAGCCTTCCCGGAGAAGACCATATCGTGAAATGCCATATATATAATGGTTTGCTAAAAACCGCGGAAGCCAGGAGAGAGGATCAGCATTATGAGTGAGCTTTATCTGGAAGTGAAGAACCTTAAAAAGTACTTTCAAAGACCTGCGGGCTGGCTCCATGCTGTGGACGATGTGAGCTTTACGCTTGAAAAGGGACATACGATTGGAGTCGTCGGCGAGTCGGGCTGCGGAAAGAGCACGCTGGGCCGGATCATTTCAAACCTTTTAGATGCAACAGACGGAGAGATCCTCCTCGAAGGTGAGAATATTCTGGATTACAAAGGCCGTCGGCTGAAAGCTTTGCGCCGTAAAATCCAGATGATTTTTCAGGATCCGTATTCTTCTCTCAACCCAAGAATAACAGTATATAACGCGATTGCCGAACCGATAATCACGCAGCGCATGTTCAGGAAAAAGAGAGATGTGGAGAGCAAAGTACTTGAGGTCATGCAAAATGTCGGTATAGCCGAACGGAACGTCAACAGTTATCCGCACGAGTTGGACGGCGGACGGCGGCAGCGCGTAGGTATTGCCAGAGCTCTGGCGCTTAATCCGGAGCTGATTGTCTGCGACGAGCCGGTTTCAGCTCTGGATGTCAGCATTCAGGCGCAGATATTAAATATGCTTAAACGTCTGCAGCAGGCTTATGGATACACCTACATTTTTATTACGCACGATATGAGCGTGGTCAAGCACTTTTGTCAGGAAGTGCTCGTCATGTATCTGGGACAAGTGGTAGAAAAAGCTCCTGTTAAAGAGCTGTTCGCGCACCCGCGTCATCCATACACACAGGCGCTTCTTTCGGCAATACCATCGCCGAACATCGACAGTAAAAAGGACCGCATCATAATAAAGGGCGAGGTTACATCTCCGATTAATCCCAAGGATGAGTGCCGCTTTGCCGACAGGTGCGCTTACGCAACCGATGCCTGCCGGGAAAAATGTCCCCCGTTAACGGATTTGGGCGAAGGTCATTATATCCGTTGCTTTTACCCGCTTTAGCAAGAATGAATCCGATACGCTGCCGGAGGATTTCGCATATCTCCCAACGGCCTCAGCACGGCCCCTTTTGAGGAGGACACCCATATGAAAATTAGAAATGTAGTAATCGTCGATGCGGGAATAGTCTGCAATTCGCTTGCACACGTCTTTGCTGTCAATCCCCAATTAAATGTGCGATTGAAAACACGGGAATTGACAGCCGATAGATATAAGCCGATTGAAAATAACCTTGATACGATGATTTCTCAGGGCGCAATGACCGAGGCGGAGAAGAACGCTATTATCGAGCGCATAAATTTTGTAACCGATGACAGCGAGGCATATGCGGATGCCGATTTTATCATCGAGTGCTGCCCGGAGGTAATGGAAACGAAGCAGGATCTGCTGGCCCACATTGAACGATTCTGCCGGGAGGATACGATACTTGCCACAACCACCTCTGTCATGAGTCCCACGGACATATCGCAAAAGTGCAATAATCGTGAACGCGTTGTGGGCGCTCACTTCTGGAATCCCGCGCATCTGGTACCCCTGGTTGAAGTTGTGAAATCCGACTACACTGCCGAGGAGGTTATAAAGGCTACAATGGATCTCCTCACCAGCGTGGGTAAAAAGCCCATCTATTGCAAAAAAGACGTGCCGGGATTCGTTGCCAACAGACTCAAGCACGCACTGTGGCGCGAGGCGATTTACTTGGTCGAAAAAGATATCGCAGACCCTAAAACAGTGGACGATGCGTGTAAGTACGGGCCCGGGTTAACCTTGCCGGTGCTTGGTCCAATGGAGAATTCCGATCTTGTCGGTATTGAACTGACCTATAAAATCCATAATTGCATACTTAAGTCCCTGGCTGACAATCACGAACCGTCCTACTTGCTGCAATACCTGCTATCCATAGGCAGCCTCGGTATGAAGTCAGGCAAGGGCTGGCAGGAATGGCCGCCGCAGCGAGTCGAGGAGATCAGAAGAGAATTGCAGGAATATCTGATTGAATATACTTCAAAGCAGAAAAATCAATAGTAATTTTGACATAATTGCCGGTTCTCCCCGAAAGCAGGAAGGATATTGTTGCCGCAAGGCGAATTTACTTCGAAGTTTAGTGATTAATTTTGTATTTATATAAAAAGGAGCAATTACTATGGGCAAGAAAACATTTGTTGATCTGACACATCCGTTTAGCGCAGAGATTCCGCGTTGGCCGTATTTTGATAAACCGGAAATTGACAATGCTCACACAATGGCAAAGGGCGGCGTTTTAACGCAAAAAATCACCTGCACGATGCACACCGGTACGCACTGTGACGCACCGCGTCATGTCATGGAATACGAGTTCGACGGCAAGCGTGCCCGTTACACGCATGAAATGCCGGTAGATGCCTACACCGGCGATGCGGTTTGCATTCCCATCGACATTGAACCGTGGGGACTTATTGAGCCAAAACACCTTGAAGCAGGCTGCAAAAAAGTGGGTATTAGTCCATCGGAGCTTGAGGGCATGGTTCTTTGCCTTGCAACAGGCATGCACAAGCTGTTTGACGATTCCAAGGCATATTACCACTATTCCGCAGGCACCGGAATCGAAGCAGGCAAGTGGTTTGTTGAGAAGAAGGTTAAGTGTGTTGCAATGGATTCGCAAGCGCTTGACCATCCGCTTCACACGGCAATGGGCAACAATGGCATGACGCGTATGAACCTGCTGGGCGCAACAGGTTACCCGATTACCGTTGAATATGCAAAGCTTTTCGGCGAAAAAGCATATGCGGAGTTCGACAAGTTTGAATATATCCGCATCTACGGTCAGGACGCGTACGACAAGAAGTTCGGCATCTTAGAGGACATCGGCATCTGGGGCACCTGGGAACCGTGCCACAAGCTGATGCTGGGGCATGGCATTGTCGGCGTTGAAAATCTTGGCGGCGATTTAGCGAAGGTTGTCGGCAAACGCTTTAGATTTTACTGCTTCCCTCTCCGTTGGTATCTTGGCGACGGGTCCATGGCCCGCTGCGTAGCGGAAATCGACGAAGCCGACCTCAACGATGTGCCAGACCGCACCTACACCTACGGCGGTACCGGCTACGGCAATGAAGAAGCAGGCGGCGGAAGCTGTCTTGAATATATGCAGAAGCTTTTCGGTGTGAAAAACCAGAATCTGAAGTAAACAATATGCGACTTAAATAATGAAATTTCCTGTAGCAACTGCCGATCCGTGGCCGATCAAGAGAAACCATGCTCAACGGCCCATCAAGCCATACGCAACAGCAGGGGTTCGACCCCTGCTGAGGCAAGGCAGATTCCGGAACTTACCTTTTGACTGCGGGAGTGGATTCGTTTCTGCATTGGTACGTGTCCGCGCCGCTTTTATTAAACAGCGAAAATAGAAATCAACTGTATTTTTTTTGACTTTAAGGACCCGGTAATGAGCTGCGGTCAAATATAATCGACACTGGCTAATCGTTAATCATGCCGTGCTTTGAATATACTTCTTATTTCCCCGCACTTTAAAACGCCCTCTTGGGACGACAGGAGAATGTTAATGAAATATCCCAGATATAAGTATTTGGATCCTGCTGTAGAAAAAACTAAAGTGATACGACCGTTTACGAAGGGTGAGATTGTTGTGCCGCTTTTCGAAACGCCTATTACGCCGAAGGAAAACTTTATTCGTGCCGCGCGGCGGGACAATCCCCTTTGGGTTCCAAACATGTTGACCGATGTGCAATGGATGATGCCGGAAGAACTGATATCAAAACGCGTGGACGGCAGACAGCTTGCTCCGAGCTTTACCGATCAGGAAGAACGCGGACTGGTATATACCGACTGGTTTGGCGCGTCATGGACATGGGTTCCCACTGCCGGCGGCCCGATGTTAACGCCTGGAACGTGCGTCTGCGATGATATAACCCAATGGGAGCGCATAATTAAGTTCCCCGACTTGTCACAGTGGGGATTCGAGGAACGCGCCGAGGACTATTTAAAAACCGAATATGACCCGAACCGGGCATTGTCCATAAATATTTTTCTCGGATGCACTGAACGCCTAGTGTCCGTTATGGGCGGATACACGGAGAGTATGATGGCGCTTGTTGTGGAACCGGAAGCGATTGTCGATTTCTTCGAACGTTACGCCGACCATGTAATCGAGCTGTTTGACAAGGTGTATTCGCTATACCCTGTTGACATGGTTACTTTACATGACGATTGGGGCACGGAAAAGGACACGTTCTTCTCTGCGAAGATGCTTGAGGAATTAGTCTACGCGCCGACAAAGCGTATTGTTGACCACATAAAATCAAAGGGTATCATATTTGAACTGCATTCCTGCGGCAATGTTGAGCGGTTTTTGCCGTATATGGTATCTATGGGTATAGACTTTTTACAGCTTCAAAGAAGAGCCGTGGATATTCCGAAATTGAAAACGATGTACGGAGATAAAATCGGATTTAATGTGGGTCTTGAAGGCATTGTACCGGGCGTCGAAGTCCCTGTTGAAGAGCTAATCGAAAGTATTCACAAAACAGTGGACACTTATGCCTCCGGCGGCGGATTCTATGCAAGTATTTTTGAGCAGGATCCGGCGCGTATTTGGAATGCACTGAGTGAGCTTTACTCCTATGGCCGCGAGTTTTATGATAACGAGCGTCTCGTATAGGCGCTAAAAAGCCAAGAACCCCCTGTAGTTTCAATGTGTGACTACAGGGGGTAACGTTTTAACCATAAGATCGGACAAAACATACGTCTCATTATTTAATTCAAAAATATAAAATCCCTATTTGCGCCGTGTTTTAATTATGGCTTTTACAACTGATTTCGCGTTAAGCTTTCCTCCAAACACAGGCATGACGCCAGCCTCTCCGTAGTCCTTGATGCGTTCTACGTTTTTTAACGTTTCCATATCTTCTTCAGAGATAACAAAATTAACTTCTGCATTACTTTTCATATGTTCCGGGTTTGCGGTCTTTGGCAATGGCAGAAGTCCAAGCTGCAGATCATAGCGAATTGACAATTGCGGCACAGAAACGCCATATTTCTTCCCGATTTCTGCAACTTCCTGGTTTTTCAGTAATTCTCCGTGCAACCGGTGAATATGCTTCAACAAGTATACCTTTTTCCTGCGAATATTGAATCAGCTCTATCGGGGTATTACTGATATGAACGAGAATTTGATTCACCATCGGTTTGACCGTGCAGTTTTCAAGAATATTGTCAATATCCGTTTCCTCAAAATTTGACACTCCAACAGCGCGAAGCTTTCCGGCTTTATATGCGTCCTCAAGCGCGCGCCAAGCCTCACGGTTTCCTTCAAAGAAATGGTCTCCTTCACGGAATTTAGTCCATGGCTGCGGGCTGTGTATAATCATCAGATCAATATAATCAAGGCCCATTGTTTTAAGTGAGCCGTCAATGGATGAAACCGCCTTTTTATATGATTTAACTTCCGCGGCAAGTTTTGTCGTCACAAACATGTCTTCTCTTTTCACGCCGCAAGTTCTGATGCCTTTACCCACGCCGCTTTCGTTGTTGTAGGCCTGTGCCGTATCGATATGACGATACCCGATTTCCGCTGCATCTTTAACCGCCTGTGCAGCATCGCCGTTGCTTATAAACCATGTCCCCAGCCCTAATTTCGGAATCTCTATTCCATTAGACAGCGTATACTAAGTTAACTTCAAGTCAAGCCCTTTTATGATTTTTTTTGGCGGAAGAAGTTATGCCCTATTCAATCGATGAAGCTGCAAAAAACTTTACCGGTCTCTGCATCCAAAAAACACCCCGAAACGGGGTGCTTTTTTTATTGTTCCGGCTGTTTTGAATTTCAACGATATAAAGCGCCGGCTTCAATTTGCAGCCGCAGCAAGCCGTTTCTCATTATTTTCTATACATCTAATTTTGAAAAAACGGACTGTTTCAGCCGATTTGTTATGTAACATTTACAGAATTTTGCCGGAGGGGAAGAAACGGGCGTTGTTTCATTGACACCGGGCCATTTGTCAAATAGAATGTTTATGAAAGTTTCGGTATCATATGTTTCATTATTCGAGGTGTTTCGGCATGCAGCACGATATTATTGCCGTATTTTTGAACGAGCGTGGCATCTCGGTTTCATGGCGCTGCCCAAATGGAGAAGGCTTATCAAGTGGACATCGGCACGGCTAAAGGCGGCAGACCGTCTGTCACCGTTCGGAAAAAACAGTATGGGAGTGAATGTATATGACACAGGAAAATGTCCGCCAGACGCTAAGCGACATATATAACGATATAAGCGATATCACATACTATAAGAACGGAGCGGTCAACGGACTGCGGCTAAATGAAAAAAATATGATTTTAACGCACGCCGGGCAGCTCATCCCCTATTTCGGCGCGGAGTCCCCCCGCCGCAAATACAAGGCCTCTATAACCTTCCATCAGAACGGTGCACTCAAATCGGTATCGCTTGATTCTCAGCAGGACGTCCTCACACCGATCGGGGAAATGCCGGCGGAGCTCGTAACGTTTTACGACACGGGCGAACTGAAACGCATATTCCCGCTGGATGGAAAAGTCAGCGGTTTCTGGTCGGAAGAAGACGAACGGGGTTTAAATGTCCCGCTGAACTTTGAATTTGATTTTGCATCGTTCTCAGCGTTGATATCCGGACTCTGCTTTTATAAAAACGTCTGCATCCGGAGCGTGACGCTTTTCCCGAATGAGATCATCCGGATCGGCCACGAACCGAACGGGACGATCGATGTCCGGCATGGCTTCTCGCTGCATGAAAGCGGCAGGCTCCAGTCGCTTGAACCGGCGTCACCCGTCAAGCTCCGGACGCCGATCGGGACATTGACGGCCTTTGACCCAAACGCCGTTGGGATCAACGCGGATATGAACTCGCTGTGCTTTGATGAACAGTGACGCATCATCAGCCTTATAACCGCCGGCGACCGGATCCACACATATCGTGAAGGCAGCGGCGCGTCCAGCACGTTCATGCCGAAAATCGTTTATGTTCAGGATGAATCCGCCGAGGTTTACCCAATAAAAGCCGCATTCGATTATGACAGCGGATCGGTCACAATCACCGATGCCGACGGCGCTGAAAACAAATTTGCGTTCAGCGATACATTTGTCGTCTATAACAACGTTATGCCAAGTGCCGGCTGTACGGGCGGAGATTGTTCCAACTGCAGCCTGTGCGGGAACTAAAAGGTATTTCGGCATCTGTCCCTGCTTTATGTATATGTAAAGACAAACCGGGCCCCGGTTTCCGTTTGCTTCGGAATCCGGGGCCCGGCTCAGCCGGAACCGGTTTATATCATAAAGGCCTTATTTGGCCGGAACTTTAGCCGCGTCGGTTTTTTTGAATATCTTGTCCGTCAGTTTGACATACCATGCCGCCGCCTGCACCTGGATGATATAAGCAAGCGCGATGATGATCGCTATATCGCTGCCCTTTTCGCCGAACGCGCTCATGGCAATCGCCAGCGCGATGGACAAATTCCTCATGACGGTGCCGTATACGAGCGCTATGGCATCTCTCCGCTTGAACAGGAGTTTTCCCAGGATGGTACTCAGCAGGAAGTTGACCACATAAAGCAAAGCCAGCGGCAGCAGATAATACAGCAGTATCATCGGGTTTTCAAAGATGCTTTTCGCCTTGAGCGCCATGGATATGAAAACAATCAGCAATACGCCTATCGTCGAAACCACCGGAAATTTCTTCTTGATGTCGCTTTGAAAGCGCTCATGTCCGAATTTTTTAACGAGCAGCGCCTGCGTTAAATATCCGGCGATCAGCGGCAAAAACACAATAAACAGTATCTGCGTGAAAACCTTCACAAATGAGACATCGACGGCGGTCCCCATCAGGAGCTTGATATAGACGGGCGTGAGCAGCGAGCCCAATATCAGCCCGATCACCGTCATTTTTACGGCCGCGGGCATGTTGCCTTTGGCAAAACCCGTCCAGGATATGGTCATGCCCGACGTCGGCAGCAGCGCCGCAAGCAGCAGGCCCAGAATAGCCAGTGGATTGTCCCTGAAAAACATCAGGCCGATCCCGAGCCCTAAAAACGGTATAATCAGAAAATTGATCCCCTGTGCCGTAAGCTGCAGCTTCATGTCGCCTTTTTTAAAGAGCTCTTTGATGTTGAGCGTTACCATCATGGGATAAACCATCAAAAATGTGAACGGCACGATCAGCTCTTTCAAAAAAGCCGTGTTGAACAACAGACCTGCCGCGAGGCCTAAGATCATTGCCGCCGGTATGCTGATGATTAGATTCTTTTGCAGCGCGCTCAAAGCCCTGAATATTTGTTGACCCATTATTTTCATCGCCTTGTTTTTTTGTTTGATTATAATCCCCTTCCGGCATCTCCTGCTGTGATATGATCACATTCGCCTCCGCCGGTATCCATCGCTTCAAGCCGTCTTAAAAGTATTTCTTGGGTTAAGCTGTTTTGCTACGTTATTTTTACTGTTGACCAAACTGATTTTTTCCGCTATAATTTACCTACCAACCAGTAGGTAGTGTGAAATATGAAAAATAAAAAGCAGGAACTTATTGATATCGCGCTAAAGGCCTTTCTCGAGAAAGGCTTTGCCAATATACCGCTGAAGGAGATCGCCAAAACGGCGGGCATCAGGCAGGCGAGTATTTTTTACCACTTCGAAAGCAAACAGGCGCTATTCGAGGCCTGTACCGTTGCCTTTTTTGAAAAATGGGGCATCTGGATGGACGCGCTCGTTTCACGCTCCGGCACTCTTAAAGAGCTTATTTACGAGACATGCATGTCGCTCGGGATGGATAACGAGCTGGTATATGAGCTTTACGGCGCCGAGACAAAAGCGGGCCAATACCAATTTTTTCTGGATATAGCGGCCATATATCCCGAAGCCTTCGAGCATCTCAACATATCAAATCAAGCTTACAGGCAGCTGCTTGAACTGAAGATCACAGAAGCGAAATCACAAAATGAAATCAGCACGGATACGGACCCGGAAACGGTTTACCTGCTGCTGGGCTGTTTGATGGAAGGTTCGAACATCATGCGCTTTACCGATCCGGAGCTGGATATCGGAGCGTATTGCGAATCATTGTTCAATGTTTTATGGAAAGGCATTTCATAATATAAGACATACCGGCGGCGCACGCCGTTATCACGGTTTATCCGCGCACTGCCGGTATGTCAAACAGAGAGGAGACACGCAAATGAAGGGATTTAAGAAACCGGCGTCTGTTTTTTTGGCAATGGTTTTGCTGTTTGCACTCATGCCATTGAACATAGCGCAAGCCGGAGGGTATGCAGTCAGCGGCAAATTAGTCGACGGCGCGGGCACAGGCGCCAATCTGAGCGGCGTTACAGTTTACCTGAAAGACACCTCATATAATTCTATTTACACCAGTACACAGACGGACGCTCTGGGCAACTTTACACTTTATGCATTAGACGGCGCTTATACGGTCTATGTTGAGCCGTATCCCGGGTATTATGACAAATCGGAAACATCGACTGTAACAGTCAGCGGGACCGATGTCACAGGCGTAAACCTGCTGCTGATACCGGATCAGACGCCTCCGGACATTTCGAGCATATGGGCGGCCACCGATACCGGCAGCACCTGCCTGACGAACAATACTTTGACGAAAGACGTCAATTTTGACTTGACGCAGCTTACGCTTCATGCAAATGAGGGCATCACCGTAGACGATACTAAAACCATCACGATAGAGGGTGGCGCCTACACGGCCGGTACGCCATATGGCGGCGCGGCGCTCGATCCCGGCGATTCGGATAATAAAACCGTTATTATTACGCCGCTCATGGGAAATGAAAAGTTTTCACAAGCCGATACATATACCATCACGCTGGAGGACGGCCTGCTGCTTGACCGTCAAAGCAACGGCAGCGGAACGATCGAAATAACGGTGAACGCCACGGGCGACAGTACTTTGCCGGTCATTGAAAGCATAACCGCAACGGTCAACGACGCAGAACACTTACAAAATGCCGGCGGCGCGTTTGATTTCACAATCGATTTCGATCACCTGACGGAAGTAGAAGTCGTGTTCAGCGAAGTGGGCACGGTCGATGAGAGCAAAGAGATTACGATCGACGGCGGCGCTTATACGCCCGGCGCGTCATTCGGCGACGCCGCGCCCGGATCAGACAGTAAAACGCTGATCATCACACCGGAATCCAGCAATGAAACGTTTTCCCAGTCCGGCACGTATGAGATCACGATCCCCCAGAATACGTTCAGCGATCTTGCGGGCAACGGCAACGATGAAGCAAAAATAACAATCAACGCACAGGAAGATACAGATTTTCCTGTTATCGAAAGCATCACCGTTACGGTCAACGGCTCTCAGCAGCAGCCGGATGCGAACGACACTTTTAACTTTACGCTCGAGTTGGATAAAGTGACGGAAGTCAGGATCGTTTACGACGAGGACGTCACGGTCGATAACACAAAGGAAGCTACATTCGGCGGGGGCAGCGGCGCGGTGGCCGACGGCACAACATACGGCGATCTGACGGTTGATCTTAACGATGAAAGTAAAATGACCGTCCTCTTAACGCCGGAAACGGCGAATCAGACATTCAAACAAGCGGGCCGGTATGAAGTGAAAATGCCGTCCGGCGCAGTTAAAGACGCCTCCGGAAACGAAAGCGCCGAAGAGACGCTGAAGTTTGACGTACACAATATACAGCTGCCATACATACAGCCGACGCCCAGACCTGAAAACAGCGTCAGCAACGAGTGCGTCTTGTATTCCAGTTGGGACAACGGAAACGTCGAAATCAAAGGCGCATCATGGTCGAATACCGCCACGTCCAATCAGGTCACGGTCAATAAAGATAAACTCAAGGAAAGCCTTTACAGCGGATGCTATTATGATTATTACGCCGACTTTTACGTCGGTACGGATTTTGCCGGAATAACGTTCGATTCCGACGCCACTAAGAACTTATGCGAAAATGAAAAAGACGGCGATATTGTTTTCAAAGTGGAACAGGTCGACGTCGATTCGTTCGACGACGATGTGAAAGAGAAAATCGGCGACCGACCGGTGCTGGATTTTTCTTTGAAAATCGGCGATGAACAGATCACGGATCTGGCCGGAAAAGCCAGTATAGGAATACACTATACACCAAAAGAAGGCGAAGACCCGAACGCCGTTGTCGTTTATTATGTGGACAGCTCCGGCCAGCTTCAGGAAACCCGGGGAACGTATAATGAGGTTGCGCGTGAAGTCGTATTCACGGTCAATCATTTCTCGGTCTACGGCGTCAGCTACAATGAGATCCGTTATTCGGACGTCGAGGAAGACAGCGCGCACTATGACGCCGTCACGTTTATCGCCGCGCGCGGCGTCCTGGACGATATCGCTGAAGACGGGCTGTTCGAGCCGGAAAAAGCCTTGACGCGCGGCGAGTACATGGCCATGATACTGCGCGCCTACTGCGTCCCGATCCCGGAAGACTCCGAGGACAACTTTGACGACGCGGGCGACGGTTGGTATGCCGGATATCTCGCAGCGGCTAAAAGCCTCGGCATCTCAAACGGCGTCGGCGGAAACCTGTATCTGCCGGATGCGCATATCACCGTTCAGGACGCTGTGACGATGCTCTGCCGGCTGCTGAACGTTATCGGCGAACTGCCGCAAATACCGGAGGACGCAGAGCTTGAGGGCTCTGTGGATTACGGCAGCGCAGCGGATTACGCCGTTGATTCTGTTGAGACATTGATATATGCCGGAATACTCGACGCGGATACGCTCAACCTGTCAACATATATGAAACGATACGAAGCGGCGTTGATCCTTTATATGCTGTTATCCGCGGTTTAAGTATTCGCATTACGCTTTCTCTCTCCCCTGCTGGCAAAAAGGGAAGCTTTCCAAAGAAAGCTTCCTTTTCTTCGCAATTTTACGGTTTCGGGTATCCCAGATGCAATACGTCTACAATTAATTCCTGCATACCGACAAACGGACTCGGCAGCTTTACATCCAAAGACATCAGCAAGGCCAGGGTCAGCACGCCCGCGTAAAAACAGCCCAGCACCACAACGGCTTTCCACTTCCCGCCTTTGATCAGACTCGGAAAATCCGAAAGCGCCAGCAAGCAGAATACAACGATGACAAGAATAAACAAACGATCCCCTCCAGCATACGGCGGCCGTGCCGGTTCATTGCGTTTTCGATGCGTTCTCGGACTTTGAGATGCTTTCGCGGACAACGGATACCAGAAGCGTCAGCAGCGGCAAGAGAATAATGAAAAACGTCGAACTTGTTGAAGCAGCCGTCATGTTCCACTTGATATGCTCCGCCATGGACGTAAAACAGGCCGACGCATAAATACATATGAGCGCGCCGATTATATATATAAACGGCCGGTTTGAATCTATTCCGAATATATGCGCGACGCCGGATACGGCAGCGTAGTAGGCGATACTCACCTTGAAAAACAGCAGTCCGATGAGAACAATGGCATAAACGATTTCCACGCGCGTCAGAATGTCGCCGATATCGATATAGCGCGCCGAATAATAAGACGGCATCGTAAAAACAGAGATAAACTTACCCAAAACGATCGTGTCTCTCAACACAACAACGAGCATCATGACGGCGGCTATAATAATGCCCTTGCGCATGGCATGACCAAACCCATACGGCCGGTTCATAGACGGTATCAGCGTCATGAACGCGAGAATCTCGCAAAATGGGAGCATCGCCACAATATGCGCGCCGATCAGATAATTTCTGACCGGCAGCTTGAAGGCCGGCAGCAAATGCCTCAGCTCAAACTTGTCGACCAAAAACAGCGTAACGGCAATAGTCGCGCCGACCGAAACGGCCGTCGCCAAAAAACCGTAGCGCGTCATATTGACGGGCCCTTTCCGGACAGCCCAGGCGCACAGGATCAGGAATATGATAATAACGAGCATCAGCGGCGTCTGCCTCAAAACGGAACTTTTAATAAAATCTCCAAGGTCACGCGTGTTGAACATAGCCAATTCAAAAAAGAAAAATACATAAAGCGCAGAAACCGCTTTACCGGCGATTTTTCCTAAAACAGCGTTGTTTATATCGAAGAGTCCCATTCCTGGATACCGTCTTGACAAAGCGATATAGATGCTGACGATCAACAGGCTCGCTGCAAAACCCATAAGGACCGAGACCCAGGAATCATTTTTGGCAAATTGGTATAAATTGCTTGCGAGCAGGCTTGATGCCAGAATAAACGCGCTGACCGAGTAAGCGAGCTGGTTGGTCGAAATGGATTTATTCACGCGCCGGACTCCCCCTCTCGACAGACTGCCGTATCATACAATATTATTTGGTTTATATCGTTTCCGGTACAAGCGGCATCGAGATGCGCCCGCTGCCGTCGGCCCGTGCCTCAACGGAAATGTCAACCGCAGCCTCCGGATACAGTTCGTCCCATTTATCCGCAAGCGCATCCCACTGGTCCGGATATTTCCGTTTTAAGCTTTCTCCGAATCCAAAAACGTCGGCATCGAGTTCTTTGGATTTATCGACGGCGCTTTGGATCTCGTTTTTCACAGCGTCCTCGACCGCATGCAGAAATTGGGGCGCGTTGTCCGGGTCGGCTGCGTTGAATGTGCCGGTCTGATCGCCGAGACCGGCCGTTACATTCACCCGGACATCATATCGAATGGATCCATCCTCGTATAAATGCGCATTTACGGAGCCTTGCGCTTTACTGATTTCAACCGTCAAAACGGCGTCTTCCAGCTCGACCGTTATAGCCCCGGATTTGACTTTGTTTTCAATAAACAGCATGCCCCGCGTCTCGGTTTCGTCAAACGTCCCCACCATACGGTTTTCCTTAAACACAGCGCAGCCGTCGACTTCCAGCCTCTTTTTGTCTTCGTCCTCTATGATCCGGACGATCGGCATGACCGGGGATTTTGTTTTCCGGATCATACAGCACATAAATTCAAATTCCGTAACGACCGGCGCCTGCGACGTGAGGCGCTGATCTTTCAGCATTTTTGTCAGCATCGTTGAAGGCATACTTTCAAATTCAGCCGGGACGTCGTATATATCGCTTGCTTTTCCCTCTGCCACGAAAAGAAACTGCGTCATCCGTGCTTCCGGAGCCCGTGCGTAAAAATCCAGACAGTCCTTGACGTCTTCTTTAGCAAGTTCTTCGCCGATTACAATGTTCTGACTGTGCGCCACATAGATCATCCGGCTCATTTTGTTCTGTATCTCACGTATGATGTAATTGATGCTCCGGCCGGTTTCACTGATGTTTATATACTCGGACGATTCCCCGCCGGAGCCGTCTTTCTTAGTCTTCGATCCCTTGTCGGAGCCGCCTTTTGTCGGGTTGGCCAGCTGTATCGTTACTTCAAACCCTTCATTTTGTTCGGCTTTGTCGATGGCCGTGCCCATAACGATACCGATCGTATCGAGTTCCCGCCTGTCAAAACACCCGCATAGGCACTGCAGAAACAGTACAATCAAAAGTATGCTTACCGTTGGTTTAATGAATCTTTTCATTGCCGTTCACCGCATTTCCTCTGGGTTTTCCTTATCCGTCCCGACGGGCGGCACCATATACGCCTTGCGCTGCGCGTCGTTTGCCATCCCTTTCGGCCGGGTTAGCATGAGCCACAGCGGCGCCCGGATCATAGCGTCCTTAGAATCATCCAAATCAAACGGCACGCTCGGGAAGAGATACGGATATCCAAACGATTCGAGCGCCGTCAGATGCACCAGTATGCCCAGTATGCCGATCGTGAGGCCGAACCCGCCGAAGGTGGCGCCCAGTATTAAAAGGATGATCCGCAGCACTGCCGCTGCGTTGTTCTGCGTCGGCACAAGAAAGCCTGAAACGGCCGTTATAGCAACGACGATGACCATCGGCGCGCCGATAAGTCCGGCCGATACGGCGGATTCTCCGATAACAAGAGCGCCGACGATGCTCAGCGCCTGGCCGACCGGACGCGGCAGGCGGATACCGGCCTCCCTGAGGATCTCAAACGTAATGATCATGACGAGTGATTCCACAAATGCCGGAAACGGCACGCCTTCCCTTGCCCTGGCCATCGTTATGAGCAGGCTCGTCGGGATAAGCTCCTGGTGAAACGTCGTGACGGCCACATAAAACGCCGGACCCAAAACGGTTATTGCATAACCAATAATCCGGATGATCCGCGTGATCGTCGTAAAAAAGGGCCGGAAATAATAGTCCTCGGCCGCCTGAAAGCTTTCAACGAACAAAAAGGGCACCGTCAGCACGAACGGCGTACCGTCCACCAGTATCGCAACGCGTCCCTCAAGCATCTTCGCCGCGGCAACGTCCGGCTTTTCCGTATAGCCGACGGTCGCGAAAAGCGATGCGGGCGCGTCTTCTATATATTGCTCAATATAACCGGATTCCAGGATCGAATCGGTTCTTATGGCTTTCAGGCGCTTTTTGACCGCGTCGATCACGGCCTGCTGCGCCAGGCCGTCGATATAGGCGATGCTGACGGGCGTCCGCGTCCGTCTGCCGATAACCATCTGCTCAAAGATCAGCGCGGGGTTCTTTATCTTCCGGCGCAGCATCGCCGTATTGGTCCGCATATTTTCGATGAAGCTCTCCCTCGGCCCCCGGATGACCGCTTCGCTTGCCGGTTCGGATATGCTTCTGTTTTCCCAGCCCTTTGTGTTGATGACGAAAGCGCTTTCCGCCCCGTCCACAAACAGCGCGACGTCGCCCATCAAAACGCCGTCGACCGCGGCGTACAGGCTGTCCGCCCGCTTGAGCTCGTTGACAGACAGCAATGACTTTTCAATATATCCTATGACGGTGTCTTTTTTCATCGGCTCAGCGTCGCGGCGCACCTCATACATCAGCGGCTTGATGACGTCGTCATTTAATATATCCGTGTCCGCCAGGCCGTCTATATAAACAAGCACCGCATCGGCGCAGACGTCGCCGCCGATATAAAACTCCCGGATAACGACGTCGTTGCTTCCCGCTAAACCTTTTTTCAGGGCGGCTATGATATCACCAACCGTCCCTGGGATTTTCTCATCCTGTGCTTCCGGCCGGCTTTGCTGATCCGTCTGTTGTTTTTTCGCGAACCAGAAACCCGCTTTTTTAAGAAGAAAACCGAACATGGAACCTCTCCGTACTTTTTTTCTTTGTTAGTATTTCATTTTACCGATATATCATTTCTTTCACGCCCCGCCAAGTATTTACTTAGCTGGCATGCATTGTCATACCGGCCTCTATTTGCCGTTTGAACGGCCGTATATGGGCAAGACAGCTGAAAATCCCGATAACTAAGGGATTTTCAGCTGTTTTTTGTGGGTTATTTCGACATAATTTGTCATTCTTCACCATTCTGTGGTAATATAATACAAACAGCCGATTAAGCGACGCGAATCAGCCCCGGCGGGTACGATACCCGCAGCCTTACTTTAACAATGTGGGAGCTGCTGACGATGGATGTCGGGAAAATGGTTTATTTCCAACACAACGGTACAATCCGGCTTTGCCGTTATTACCGCAGCTGGAACGGCATACCTGTTTATCTGGCAAATGACGACACGGATACGATGAGCGCTCTGTATCAGGACGGTACAAGCTTCATCATACTCAGCTGCGACCTTTTAAAAATGTGGCACGAGGCGTTTATCACAAACCGTCTGTGGCACGAGGTCTCTCATTTATACTACGGGGATGTTCTCAAGCCGTGGGATATCCGCTTTGAATTTCGCGCAGACATCGTCGCTTCCGCCGCAACGGGTCGCGACGTTTCACTAAAAAGGCTTACTATGGTCAAAAAAATCGCGATGAACCCGGCAAAGGCCGCTGTTGTCGACAAACGGATAGAATATCTGCGTACGACGCCCTATACATACTCAAAACCGTCCGTTCTGAAAATGATTAACAGCCTGCATCCCGTGACGGTCCTGTAACCGGAAGAAATAAAATTCCTTTTTTGCTTTATATGGCACAAACGGCAAAACCCCCGGGCCTCAGCCCGGGGGTCATTAATTGTTTGTCTATACGGACATGCCGCTGATCTTATCCCTGAATGTCGGTACGAGCACATGTACCTTGCTGAACGCCGCCGGGAAGTCCCTGTTGTCTATAGACTGGCACAGCTTGTCAAACTCCGCTTCAAACAACACCGGCGGTTTCCCGTTGGCTTTCAGGATAAAGATCCGGTCGTTCTCCGTCTTGCTTACGGATTCATTGTTTAAGCTTATTTCCTCAAACAGTTTTTCGCCCGGGCGCAGACCCGTGATCTCGATCTTGATATCTTTTTCAGGCTGGAGCCCCGAAAGCCGGATCATCGACGTTGCCAGATCGTATATGTAGACGGGCTCTCCCATGTCCAGAACGAATATCTCGCCGCCTTGCGAAATCGCGCCCGTCTCCAAAACAAGCTGGACGGCTTCCGGGATCGTCATGAAATAACGCTTGATGCTTTTGTCCGTAACGGTCACCGGTCCGCCGGCCTGTATCTGTTTTTTGAACAGGGGCACGACGCTGCCCTCGCTTCCCAGAACATTTCCGAACCTTACGGCTGAAAACCACGTGCCCCCCCACGCGTTGGCGCGCTGGATGAGCATCTCCGCAACGCGTTTCGTGGCGCCCATGATATTGGTCGGATTGACGGCCTTGTCCGTCGATATCAGGATGAAGCGTTCGGTCTTGCTTTTAATCGCCATCTCGACCATATTGAGCGTGCCCATGACGTTGTTTTTCAGCGCTTCCTGCGGGTTGTTTTCCATCATCGGAACATGCTTATGGGCCGCGGCGTGAAACACGATGGACGGACGGTATTTTTCAAAAACTTCACGCAGCCGCGCACGGTCCTGGATAGAGCCGATACAGGATACGAACTGCGTCCTGGGATACTTTTTGCTCAGTTCGATTTCGGCCTTGAATATATTGTTCTCACTGATATCGAATATGACAACGAGCTCAGCTTTATAGTTGAGGATCTGGTTGCACAGCTCAAATCCGATGGATCCCGCGCCGCCGGAAACAAGCACGGTCTTCCCTTCAATATAGTCGCTGACGGATTTCAGGTCCAGCTTAACAACATCCCGGCCCAGAAGGTCTTCGACTTTAATTTCATTGATTGTTGCTTTCTTGAGCGCTTCATCGGTGAAGGTCGTCATGTTGCCAAAACGCCGGACAGTGCAGTCGGCTTCGTTGCACAGCCTGAAAATGTCCCGGATGGTCGAATTGTCGACGAACGGTATCGCGATAACTATGATATCCGCCTTGTACTTCTCGGCCGCGTATGGTATAAGCGAACGGTTCCCTACAACTTTGAGACCTTTTATGTTTTTCCCGGTCAATTCCGGGTTGTCGTCTATAAAGGCCACCGGGTACATGTTTTTAGATTTATCGTTTCGGAGCATATCGGCCAGGTATTTCCCAGCGTCGCCGGCGCCCATAATAACGACGCGCTTTATTCCGGATTTTTTGTCCCTGACAATAAAATACGTATTCAGCCTGCGGGCTAAAAACAGGGACAGCCGGTATAAGCTCAAAAAGCACGCAGAATACACAACCAGATTCACGAGCTGCACGATGTTGATATGCTCCATATTGCTCACGAACATGAACACGACGGCCAGGATAAACGCTGGAACGAATGTAGCGACGGCCGACATCACGCTCAGGGCAATATTATCGAATATCGGATTTTCGTAGGTTTTGAATATGATGCTCAAAAGCCCCATCGATATGACAAGTACCAGTAAAAATGACGTGACGCCGCCGTTGAGAATTGAAGCCGGATAAAACATCCACGTGCATACGACACTTCCTGCAACGACGCTGAGTGCGTCCGCCACGAAAGTCAGGAGCTTTCTTGCAGTATTCTTCCCATTCACAGTGCGCTCACCTCTTTTCCGTATAAGCAGTCGGCAATAGCAGATCTTTTTTCATATCACTATTTCTCCGCCTGCTTAAGAAGCTCCAGAACCTTTTTATACGTTTTCGCTTCTTCTTCTATCTTACTGAGCCTTGTTACAATAATCTCTATATCCTCTTCAGATATTTCAGGCTGGTTCATGCGCGATTTTCTTATCCATCTGTAAAGCGTCGATTTGGGTACGTCATATTCCCGGCCGATCTCATCCACGCTCTTCCCTTCCCGATAGAGCGCCAGCATATGCTGTTTAAATGTTTCCTTGGACATCTGCTCTCTCCTCTTCTGACACCGTTCAGTCGATCCGAATTATGTTGGAGTGATCAATGAAAAAAACTCCTTCACCGAACACTCGGGAAGGAGTTTGTAATCATATCCTTCAAGTTCGGCAACCGGCTGTCATAGTCTTTCGACCTTAGACCCTCAGTTTTGCGTCCCTGCTTTTCAGCAGGTTTGCCTTTTCGTCCTGATCTGTCCATTTTATTTTCTCTTGACAAGTTAACACACCTTTAGGTTTTTGTCAAGGATTTTTCTCATTTTTTCTCACATTTTAATTCTATTCCCATTTTTCTCATGATTATATTGGCACTTATTACGCCTGTAGCTTCATGCCATTTCGTCGATAAAGGTCATTTATTACGTGTTTTTTCGTCGTTTTTCGCCTTCGGACAGCTGCCTCGGGCATCGCAGGAACCGCAGCCGCCGATTCCGCAGCCGCCTTTCTTCCTGTTTCTCACCAGCTGGTAAACAGCAAAAACGACGGCGGCCAGCACAGCCGCTCCTATGAGGATCGTCGCCAGATTCTCAGCGATAAAAGAAGCCACTTTGTACCCCATTCTTCCGCGGCCGGCTATTGCTGCCGGCCGCGTTTTCTATTCCTGCAATTAGCTATTTACCGATCCCGTCGGATTTATGACGGCAGCTTCCCCAAAGTCTCTAGCGTGTCCGCGATATCGTCAAGGCCGAAGCGTTCAAGCGTCACTCTGGTCGGCCAGCCGGTTTTTTGATCCCAGCCGCGTTTTTCATAATACAAGTCGACCAGATCGTTCCAGTCCTCCCAGCTGACGGTCTCCCCCCATGGGTCGGGATACTGCATCGTTGGGAATATGGCATTTACCTCCATGTCCCGGTCACGGCCGAAATTGCGTATCAGGATAGCACGGAACAGCAGCCTGGAGCGTTCGGCCGCCTTGTCGAGTTCTTCCTTTGTCATGGCAAGACCCGTCGCGGCCGAAAAAGCCTCGGCCTCCATTTCAGGCCAGAAAAGATCCGGCGACTGCCATTCGCAGGAGGTAACGGAATCCTTCAGTTCCCCTTTGTTCTGATTCATGATAATGCCGTCCACCAGCACGGGGCTGTGGCAGGGGTCATCCTTGAACTGGAGATATTCCTCATATTTCTGATGGTGATGCTCAACCGTCTGACAGTCGCGCGTCGACGTCATAAGTTCAAGGGATGTCGCAAGCCAGCCCGGTTTCGGGATGCTGCCCTCAAAGCCTCTGCCCTGCCAGTGATAGCTGTGTCCCCAGGCCGTCTCAAGGCTTACGGGAAGGTCGAGGCGTTTGCCGCCCTGAACCTGTGAATACCGCCCCTGATAAATCGTATCGCCGAATTTTTCCTTGCCCAGCGTCCGGATGGCGCGGGCCATGCCCTCGGCAAAAATGGGACCGTATTTGCCTTTTCTGTATGTGATCATATCGAGGAAGTACTTGACGAATTCCACGTTTTCAACGTCCACTTCCATACCGAAATCCAATTCGTCCAGAAGCCCTTCTTTCTTTGCCATGGACAGCCACGTCATATACCAGACGATAACGTCCCATTTATCGATGCCGTATTCGTTGCACATGTCCATCATGACGCTGCCCTTATCAAAATCCGGCTTCCAGAAGTTGACCGTGTCGCCCGGTACCTTCTGGAACAATTCCCCGATATATTCATCGGTCATATCGATCTCCGGCATCTCGCAGCTGAGCATCTTACAGGGCAGGAAATGATTCTTTTCCGTTTCAAAGCTCATGATCGGCGTCCAGCTGCAGTCCTGCTTAAAACCGTAGGCAAAAATGCCGACGCACTTTTCGACCTGATTGATGCGCTCTTCGCCGAATGCCGATTTCATGTCCATCATGAGCCGGCAGCAATGCTGGTTGCAGCCGTGGCTGCAGGCAACCTGCCCGCGGTACCAGCCGCCTTCAACCGGTATCTCGTTTTCGTCCATGCCGTGCGTTTCTTCCTTTATGACCGGGCTCGGGCGCATATATGGTTCACCCATCTTTTTTCGCAGCTCGAAAAGCTTTTCTATATCGGCCGGATACACATTTCCCGTCCCCCGCACCGTGATTGCTTTCAGGTTCTTTGAGCCGAACACCGCGCCGAAACCGCTTTTGGCGGCCACGTTGTCATTGGATGTCGTAATGGTGGCGTTGCGCATGAGGTTTTCGCCCGCAGGGCCGATGACGATGCTCTTAACATCCTTTCCATGGAGCTCCTCGAGCTTTTTCTGCGCCGGATGCACAAGCAGCCCCCAAACGTCGTCGGCCGGCAGGAATTTGATCTCGCCGTCCTCAATGAGGATACGCGTTTTGACAGGCGCTTTGCCCTCCAGAATAAAACCGTCGTAGCCGGCGAACTTCAGTTCCGCGCCGAACCAGCCGCCGATGCCGCTCCATGTATACTGCTCGGGATAGCTGTTTGGCGAGATGCCGGTAAACACGGTCCGGCCGCCGGTCGGGATGCCGGTCGCAGTAGTCGGACCGGTCATGTAAATGATTTTGTTTTCCGGGTCGAACGCGCCGACGCCGGGCCCCACCTCGTCCCAGAATATACGGTTGCAGACGCTGCGCCCTCCGATGTATTTAGGGACATATTTACTTGTCGGGATGAGCTCGACAGTGCTCTCCGTCAGGTTTATGCGGGCGATTTTGCCGACGTAGCCGTATGAAATGTTTTCCATGTCAGTTGCCCTCCTTAGAAGCGGGTACAGGTACGGGATCGTCGCTTATACCGATGCACCGGACGGGGCACCACTGTACGCACGCCGGCCCTTCCGGGCGCGTGCGGCACATGTCGCATTTTTTGGCTTTATTCTTTGACCGGTCTTTCGATTTGACGAGATTGATACGCGGCGGATCGAAAACGCATGCCTTTTGGCACAGGCCGCAGCCTATGCATTCGTCTTCGACGATATAGACGATGTTGTTCTCATCTATCTTCATCGCCTTGTCTTTTTTCGGGCAGGCGTCGTAGCAGGGGTGATCCGAGCAGTGCTGACAAGTCAGGATCGTATGCACCATGCTCCGGTTGTCCCTCTCAACGAAAAGTCTTGAGCAGCTCGGACTGACATAGCCCTCGTGCGTCAGCGTGCAGACGACTTCACAGGACGTGCATCCGGCACAGAACGAATAGTCCGGTGCATACTGCACGATATGTCTGCCGTATGTTCTGTCTTGTGATTGTTTCATTTCCTTTTTGCGCATCATGAAAACTCATGATGCCGCCCCTTTCTTTCCTGTTTTGCTTATTTAAAATGAGTATATCTGTAATAAACCGCACTGTCAATGTACGTTTGCACAGTTCAGCCGCGTTATTTATGTGTGTTTGCAGCTTTACAACATATCCAAAACAAGATATAATCAGTGTAAATTTTTCTGCTATTTCGCTGATTTCTGCGTAATTTATTACAGAATAAAGGAGATATGATTTAATGGGACGTATGGACGGAAAAATCGCTGTCGTGACCGGCGCCGGTTCCGGGATTGGCCGCGGTACTGCGATCATGTTCGCAAAAGAGGGCGCGAAGGTCGTCTGCGCCAACCGCAATGAAAAAGACGGAAACGAAACCGTTGAGGGCATCAAAGCCGTCGGCGGCGAAGGCATTTATGTCAAAACCGATGTCCAAAAAAAAGAAGACATCGAAAATCTCTTAAAAGTAACGCTTGATACGTACGGCAAGGTGACAACGCTTGTCAACAGCGCCGGCATTCTCGTACACAAACCGTATCTCGAGCACACGGACGAAGACCTCGCAAAAGTATATGAAACCAATTTCCGCGGCTATTACTGGATGATGCAGGCTTTTTTGCCGGCGCTTATCGAGCATGGGCATTCCTCCATCCTGAACGTCGCGTCCATATCCGCTTACAAACCTGAGTCGGACGCCTATATCTACGGCGCATTCAAGGCTGCCATCAATAAAATGACGCAGAATATGATCCGCGAATTTTCACCGCAGGGCGTGCGGCTGAACGTCCTGTGCCCCGGTCCGATCCAGACGAATCTGACGCCGGACTGGGTCAGAAACGATCCCAATGTGCAGAAGGCAATCCAGGAAGCGGTCTGTCCGGTCGGACGGCTGGGCGTTCCGGACGACGCCGCTTACGCGGCCGTATGGCTTTGCAGCGACGAGGGCGACTGGGTCACGGGCAGCTCCATCGTCGTCGACGGCGGCGCCTGCAACATGGGCTAAAGCCTGATATAGAATAATAATAACCTGTGTTCTTTCTGCAGATTGAACACAGGTTTTTTTATGCTGTTTTACACGCTGATATTGTTTTCACTCTATTCTTATCCTTTTTCATATTTCCTGCCATTTTCCGACTGTTTTTTCACTGCCAAATCATTACACTTATACTGATGACAAGCTGAGTGGAGTGATATTTTGAAAACGGTGAGAAAGTCCCTAAAAAAGTGCGTTATGCTGTTTATCTGTACTGCGGTCGTCCTGCCGCTGCTGACGCAGTATGAGGCAGAAGCGGCGGAATACAGGTTCAATATGTCTTACATATATTTCGGGAGTTCCTCAGACTACACGAAGCTTGTGGACAGTACGCAGAATACGCTGAGCGAAGTCGCGCCGAATTACTTTGCGCTCGATTCCGGCGGCAATCTCGCGCTGAGCTCATCGGTCAGCACGGAGTTCGTCCGGGATATGCACGCGCGGGGCATCACCGTCGTGCCGTATCTGACCAACGACTGGTCGCGTCCGGTCGGAAAGGCCGCTTTGAACAACCGCGAAGCTCTGGCGCAGGATCTGGCCGACGCCGTCGCCCTGTACGATCTGGACGGCGTCAACATCGATATCGAAAACGTGACGTCAACGGAGCGCGAAGCGTATGTCGATTTCACGCGGCTTCTGCGCGCGCTTCTGCCCGAGGGGAAAACCATAGCCGTCTCCGTCGCCGCCAATCCATGGGGCCTTGACACCGGCTGGCAGGGTTCCTACGATTACGCGGGACTGGCGGTATATTGCGATTACCTCATGATCATGGCGTACGACGAGCACTACTACGGCGGCCCGGCGGGTCCCGTTTCCAGCCTGTCGTTTATCGAAAAATCCCTGAAATACGCCGTCAGCGTGGTGCCGAAGGAAAAAATCGTCCTGGGCCTTCCCTTTTACGGACGGATCTGGAACAACAGCGGCGGACATCCGAGCGGCTACGGCGTCAGCAACACGAAGATCGCCCAGCTCATCAAAAATTACGGCGGCACCGTCTCCATCGACCCGGTCAGCCGGTCGACCTGCGCCGTCATCACAATCGATGAATCGGAAGCCAAGCCGGTCATCGGCGGGCAGGCTCTGGCGGCGGGTACATACACCATCTGGTACGAAAACGAGACATCCGTCAAGTCGAAACTTGAACTCGTGAACACATATGATATCAAGGGCACGGGCAGCTGGAGCCTCGGACAGGAGTCCGACAGCACATGGAACTATTACAAGCTCTGGCTCAACGACTGCACGTTCGACGATGTTCAGACCAACTGGGCCAAATCGTATATACTCGACGCGTATATGAAAGGCTGGGTGACCGGCTACAGCGCCGACAATTTCTCCCCCGACGAGCCGCTCACGCGGGCGCAGGCGGCCGTGATCCTGATACGGCGCCTCGGCCTGACCCCCCAGCTCGACCCGGCCAGCCGCTTTGACGACTGTGTCGGCCACTGGGCGCAGGCTTACCTCGAAACGGCCAGAAAACACAATATCATCCAGGGCATCGGCGACAACATGTTCGATCCGAACAGGCCGATAACGCGCGAGGAGATTGCTGTGATGGTCAACAACATACTCATGTACCAGAATCAGCTTGAGGACGACCTGTACACGGACGTGACGCCGCTTTCAAATCCATGGGCGTACGATTCGATCGAAGCGCTGGGTGAAACGGGCGTGCTGGCAGGGTTCCCGGACGGGACATATCAGCCCGGCGGCACGATGACCCGCGCGGAAATGACGGTGCTGGCCGCCGCAATGCCGTCTGCGACCGTGAACATTACGCTCACGACGACGACCTGATATTTAAATGATCGGGTGTTATATCAAAAAATAAAAAAACACGTCCGCAGATGAATCATCATGCCACTTCCGTGTTTTTTCACGCTTATAAGCTTTTGGATTTTCCGGCTTTCTCGTGACCGGATTGAAGCCGCCCCATGTCCCGCGCTTTTTCGCCAGGAGCTCGCGCTTTTTCCGCTTGGACAGCTTCTCAAACGGTATGAATTTGTCCATATATAACCCCTTTCCATTGGTCTTCCATCAATCTAACAGATGTGGCTGCCGTTGTCAATCGCGCATCCGGCATAAAAGCAACAATATCTTTCATCCCCGTTTGAAACGTTTTTCAATGGCACGGTTGGCTTTGTCGGGATCGATGCCCATTTCTCTTAATATGGCGATCTCATCGAGCGTGCCCTTACCCTGCGGGACGTTCCACGCGCCGCAGTCGCTGCCGGAAGCAATCAGCACGCCGCGCCCGTACGCTTCGATCAGGATGCTTTTCTGGCTTTCGAACACCTTATGCATGACCGTATCCGCATACCGGCCGCTGCCGATCAGATTGTATGCCGTCGCGCAGGTCGGCACCCACACGGCGCCCGTCTGAAGAAAATAATCGATGACGGAGCTGTCCGGCCAGAAGCCGTGCTCAATGCTCGAAACGCCTGCTTCGAGCGCTTTTTTTATGTTTTCAGCGCCGTTGACGTGCGCCATGACGCGAAAGCCTTCCCCTTCGGCGATTCGGACGGCTTCTTTGAGTTCGCCCGCGCTCAGCACGGGCCCCATGATCCCGCCGCCGTTTTCAAAGTCCAGCATACCCGTCACCGTCGTTTTTATAAAATCAGCGCCGTGCTCCTTTGCTTCATCGACGCGCGCGCGGAAACCCGCCATATCGTCGTAGCTTCTGCCGTACATAGAGCCGTAATATCCTTTTTTGTGGAGTATACATCCGGGCGTGCGGTAATCGATGCCGTACTCCCCCGCTATTGTCTTCGCGAAGGCAGAAACCATGTATTTGTCGCCGCCGTCCCTGTAAAAGCCGACGCCGCAGCCGGCAACCGTTTCGAGTGCTCGCCGGACGTATTTTTTATCCACGCCGTTTTTATGCCGCTGCATGGAATCCTTATAGCTGACGCCGTCTGCTATGATATGTCCGTGGCATTCGTAGATCATTGCGGTAAACCCTCCGTATGTTCGGTGATTATCTCATAACAGCCCTTTTTTTATCAGCCATTCGACACTCCTGCGGCTCTCGCGGACCTCCAGCGTCAGCGTGGCGTCCGGCTGCCCCTCCAGAATGATGCCCAGCAGTGCCTCGATATCCATTTCCCCGTCGTCGAGCGCGTTGTGCGTATCTGGCCAGCCGAAGTTGTTATGCAGATGCGCATGCCCAAGGTACGGCAACACTTTTTCTGTCCACGACCCGATCGTCAGGCCGTTTTTTGTAATGTTGGCATGTCCGACATCGAGGCAAAGCCTGAATCTGGGATCGTCGACGCCTTTAACGATATCGAGGAGCATATCCGGCGCGTCCTCCAATACGTTTTCCAAAACGACCGTGAAATCGGCCGGTAATTCCTTTATATAAGCGCGCCAGAAATCGATGGAGCGTTCGGTAAAGTATCCCGGGAAATAGACAAGTGGCACAAAACCGGAATGAACGACCATGCGTTTGATGCCGTAGCTTTCGGCCAGCCTGAAAGCTTGCATATAACGTTTTTTCGCTACGTCGAGAACCAGAGGGTCAATCGCCGACGGGCACAGCTCGTTAAACGGCGCGTGCAGGATAAAGCGCCGGGCGTTTTTCATTTTCTCACGCGCCGCTGCGTCCCAATGCTCAAAATCCGTATCCATATTCGAAGCCGTGCAGAATTCGGCCAGCTCCAGGCCAAGGCCGAACGCGCCCGCCGTCACCGGCGCGTCGTCGGCAATAGTCGATAAAAAAAGCCGTTCGGGCATTATCTTTTGTTTCATAGTTATCACCTCAAACAGGTTAACGGTAACACGCTTGGGCAAACTTGTCAATTGTCGTCGGCGCTTGACAAAAAGCCGCACGGCGGATAGAATGAATTAAATCAAAATTCAACATCGGAAAACATTCAAATGCGCATGGGAAGCCGGGTGTAAATCCCGCGCGGAGCCGCCGCTGTAAAGGCATCAGCCCGTTTCATGAGGATGAAATGAATCCTCGGCCACTGTGGTTACATGGGAAGGCGAAACGAGGCCTCAAAGCCTGAGCCAGAATACCTGTCGTTTGGATCACACACAAGCTGACGGACATTTGGCGTTGTGACGACTTTTTATTGGTACTCTCCGTCAGGCGGAGGGTTTTTTTATTCCGTTTAAATCTTCATATCAATCTGATTATAGAGGAAAAAACAGTATGGACTTTTTAAAACTCAATGATAAAATTCCGCAATTCGACGACACGGCCGCGCAGGCGTCCAAAACCCGCTGGGACGGCATTGCCAAGCCGCTCGGCAGCCTTGGCCTGCTTGAAACGTCGGTCATAAGGATCGCCGGGATAACCGGCAGCGCAAATGTGAACCTGACAAGACGCGGCGTAATCGTCCTGTGCGCCGACAACGGCGTCGTTTGTGAAGGCATCTCGCAGTCCGGCAGCGAGGTCACAAAAATCGTTGCGGAAAATCTGACCCGTCGCCAGACGTCCGTGTGCCGCATGGCTAAAACGACAAACGCGGACGTCATACCGGTCGATATGGGCATGGCGTCCCGGCTGGACAACATTCTTCTCGTCGACCGGCATATCGCCGACGGCACGAAAAACATCGCCGCCGGCCCCGCCATGACGCGCCCGCAGGCGGTAAAAGCAATCAAGGCGGGTATCGAACTCGTGGAGAGCTGCCGCGAGCAAGGGTATGACATCCTCGCCACCGGCGAGATGGGCATCGGCAATACGACAACGTCTTCCGCAATCGCGTCCGTCCTGCTGGACATGCCGGTCCGGGAAGTCACCGGGCGCGGCTCCGGCCTTTCGGACGATGCGCTCGAGCGTAAAATAAACGTCATTGAAAAAGCCATCAAAATCAACAAGCCCGACCCGGCGGACGCCCTGGACGTGCTGGCAAAGCTCGGCGGGTTTGATATTGCCGGAATGGCCGGCATTTTCATCGGCGGCGCTCTGTACCGCATCCCGATCATCGTCGACGGTATTATCAGCTCAATTGGCGCGCTTATAGCTTCAAGGCTGTGCCCCAAAGCGCAAAGCGCGATGCTCGGCAGCCACCGGTCCGTGGAGCCGGCCGGCAGGATGCTGCTCGACGCTCTGTCCTTGAAGCCTCTCATCACGGCCGAGATGCGCCTCGGCGAAGGCACGGGCGCCGTCGCCCTGCTGCCGCTTCTGGATATGGCACTGGCCGTTTATCACGGCTCCTCTTCGTTTTCGGATATCGGGATCGACGCATATACACCGCAGTAAATCCACGGGAGACAAGTCCCGTTTGGATATGTGCGGATTAAATTCACACCTCGCCTTTGCACGGCAAAGGACGGAACTAATAGAAAGGCGGCATGTGTATGCGCGCACTTGTAATCGGCGGAGCCGCCAGCGGGAAAAGTGAATACGCCGAAGCGCTGGCGATAAGCCTGCCCGAACCGCGCTACTATATCGCGACGATGAAGCCATGCGATTCGGAGGACTGGCAGCGGATCGAAAAACACCGCGCCATGCGCGCCGAAAAAGGTTTTATAACCATTGAGCGCTACACAAATCTCTCCGGGCTTACACTTCCCGGCCGCGGTACGGTCCTGCTCGAATGCCTGGGCAATCTGACGGCCAACGAATTGTTCTCCGCCGAGGGCGCCGGCGACAACGCGGCGGGCGCAATTATAAAGGGCATAATGCACCTTGAAACACAAAGCCTCAACCTTGTCGTCGTATCCAACGACATCTTCTGCGGCGGCTGCGCTTACGCCGGGGATACCGGCCGGTATATCGGTATTGCCGCCGACGTCAACAAGGCGCTGGCCGTGCGGTTCGACCGCGTATTTGAGATCGTCTGCGGGATACCGCTTACGATCAAGGAGGCAGATCCTGCATGATTGTCTTTCGGTCTTTATTATCCGCGTTTTCCATGTTTTCACGCCTGCCTGTGCCGACTCTGGACTGGCAGGACGACAACATGCGCTACATGCTGGTCATGTTCCCTCTTGTCGGCGCGGCCGTCGGCATATTCTCCTGGGGCTGGCTGCTCCTGTGCCGCTGGCTCGGTTTCGGCATGATTCTGCGCGCGGCCGGCCTGACACTTATACCGGTCGCAGTAACGGGCGGGATACATTTGGACGGCTTCTGCGACACGGTCGACGCGCTTTCAAGCCGCGCGCCCACGGAGCGCAAACGCGAAATTTTGAAGGATCCGCATGTCGGCGCGTTTGCCGTTATCGGTGTCGCCGCCTATATGCTCCTGTATTTCGGTCTGGCTACGGAACTGGCGGATCAAACCCATACGCCGCTTCTTCTTCTTCTGATATACGTTCTGTGCCGCATCCTGTCGGCCCTTTCCGTTTTGCTCTTTCCTGAAAACGGGAACAAAGGCCTTTTATCCTCCTTCAGAGAATCGGCGGACAAACGGATATCCGTAATCATTCTTTTTATCTTCTGCGCCGCCGTTTCGACAGGGCTTGTTTTAACCGGCGGTATTACGGGCGTCGTCATGCTCGGCGGCGCGCTCATTTGCGCCGTTTACCTGTTTTTTATGTCGCGCCGTTCTTTTAGCGGCATGAGCGGCGATCTGGCGGGATTTTTCCTGCAGCTGACCGAGCTTGTGATGCTCGCGTCCATCATTCTCGTGGATAAGGCGGTTAAACTGTGATATTTGTCATCGGCGGCCTCGCTTCCGGAAAGCGGGACTATGTAAAGAAAGAATTGGGCTATTCGGAAAACGATATGGCGGACGCCGTCCTGGACGAACGCCCCGTCATATTCAACCTGCAGGACCTGATCGCCGGCAATTTAAGCGCGGCCGACGCGCTTCTGCCCGCGCTTTTTGAAAAACAGGTCGTGATTTGCAACGAAATCGGAAGCGGCGTCGTTCCCATTGATAAGACGGAGCGCGCGGCCCGCGAGGCTACCGGGCGGCTGTGCATCGCGCTGGCCGAAAACGCGGAAAAAGTCGTAAGAATCTGCTGCGGCATCCCGTCCGTCATCAAGGAGTAGCGTTATGCAAGTCGTTTTTATGCGCCACGGCCTTACGGCCGCAAACCAAAAAAAACTGTATAACGGCCGGACGGACGACCCGCTTTGCCCGGAAGGCGTTGACCAGGCCGGAAAATCCGGTACGGACCCGGCCGTAAAAACACTTTACGCAAGCCCAATGAAACGTGCCGTCGAGACGGCCCGGATTAAGTATCCGAACGCGGAGATAATCATCTGCGACGCACTGCGCGAAATGGATTTCGGTGATTTTGAGGGACGCAGTTACGACGAGCTCAAGCACGACAGCGCGTACGTTAATTGGCTCGACAGCGGCGGAACGCTTGCCTGTCCGAACGGCGAGAGCATGACCGATTTCTCCGAGCGCGTATGTTTCGCTTTTGACGAGATCGTCCGCAGCTGTATAAAGCGGGGCGAAAAAGAAATCCACATCGTCGCCCACGGCGGCAGCCTGATGGCTGTTTTAGGCCGGTACGGGCATCCGAAACGCCCTTATTACGAATGGTATGTCGACAATTGCTGCGGCTACCGCGCACAGGTCGACGCGTGGGGCTGGGCGGATACGCCCGCGCTGACCGGCTGCGAAATGTTTGAATCGATTTGAAACCCTCAATCATAAAAAGGAAGTGTAACAATGGCTCAGGGACTCATCCATCTTTATTACGGTTTTGGCAAAGGCAAAACAACGGCGGCGCTCGGTCTGGCCGTGCGCGCTGCAGGCAGCGGCAAGAAGGTCGTGATCGTCCAGTTCTTAAAAGACACCAACACAAGCGAACTCGCCAGCTTCAAACACATCCCGAATGTGACGATCCTGCGCGGCACGGCCGCGAAAGTCTTCGTACGCGATATGAATCCCGATCAGCTCGCCGATACGAAAATAATGCAAAACGACAATTTAAAAAGCGCGCTCGAGCTTGTCGATTCGGGCAGCTGCGATCTGCTGATACTCGACGAAGCACTCGACGCCTATCAGCTCGGCCTTTTGGATAAAGATCTTTTTCTGGGCGCGATTTTTAACAAGCCGGAGCAGCTGGAGCTTGTCGTCACCGGGCATAAGCCGGATCAGCAGATCATCGACGCCGCCGATTATGTCACGGAAATGACCAAAATAAAACACCCGTATGACAAAGGCGTTTACGCGAGAAAAGGCATCGAATTTTAATAGCTTTTGATTGATCCATGAAATTGACAGAAAGACCGTTTGTGTGATAAAATGCAAAAAGTAAATAAAGGAAACGAGAGCAATGATGAAGGGAAACATCGTTGGGTAAACCCGGAATAGGCCGCGTGGCGCGGTCTTATGTTCGGGTTTTTCTTTTTAAGCGATATGCTTAAGCTTAAAACGTTTCCTGCAGTCAGCCGCGCTTATCACCGCGAAGGAGAGTATTCATGGAATTGAAAGAATTTTTTGCCCGAACGCCCCGTTTTGCACTCGCTTTCTCAGGCGGTGTCGATTCGTCCTATTTGATGTACGCGGCCAAGCAACACGGCTGCGACGTCAAAGCGTATTTCATACAGACGCCGTTTCAGCCTCAGTTTGAATTAGACGACGCCAAAAAAATGTCTTATTTCATGTCCGTCCCGATGGCAATCGAGTCAGCGGATATCATGAATGACCCACGCATCACGGAAAACACGATAGACCGCTGCTATCATTGCAAAAGCACGGTATATCGCCGTATCGCGGAGCTCGCCCGCGCGGACGGATTCGAAGTCGTCTGCGACGGCACCAACGCATCAGACGACGCGTCCGAGCGCGCCGGCATGCGCGCGCTCGACGAGGTCGGCATCGTCTCTCCCCTGCGCTTGTGCGGCATGAAGAAAAAAGAAGTCCGCCGATTGTCCCGCGAAGCCGGTCTGTTCACGCATGACAAGCCGTCCTACGCCTGTCTGGCAACGCGCATACCGACCGGAAGGCCTGTTACGCTGGAGCTTCTGGACAAAGTGCAGGATTCCGAGCATGCTCTGCACGGGCTCGGCTTTACGAATTTCCGTATCCGTCTGGTCGGCGAATGCGCCAATATCCAGGTCCCTGAAAACCAGATAAAGAACGTCATCGAAAAAAGAAAAAAGATTCTCGATACGCTCAAGCCCTATTACAGCAAGGTGTTTTTAGACTTAAAACCCCGCAGAACGGAGGAATGATCCGTGCAGCGCGACAAGCTCCTGGAGCTCCTCACGAACGTCCAAAACGGCGCGTTGTCGCCGGAGGACGCTCTGCTGCAGCTGAAAATGGCGCCTTTTGAGGATCTGGGTTACGCCAACGTCGATCACGAGCGGAGCCTGCGCCACGGTATACCGGAAGTTATTTACGGCGCCGGTAAAACAGCCGAACAGATTGCCGGAATAGTCGCCGCCATAAAAGGCCGGGGCAGCGAAACAGTTTTGATAACGCGTCTGGAGCCGGAAAAAGCCGAGACGGTGGGCAATCGTCTGCATATCGAATACGACGCCGTTTCGCGCATCGCCATCTGCGGTGAAAAACCGGAACCGGACACGCAGGGCTTCATCGCGGTCGTCACGGCCGGAACAAGCGATATGCCGGTCGCCGAGGAAGCGGCCGTAACGGCCGAGGTGCTCAAAAACCGCGTCGAACGCCTCTACGACGTCGGCGTCGCCGGACTGCACCGGCTCCTCAGCCGTCTGGACATGCTGATGACGGCCAAAGTCATCGTCGCGGCCGCCGGGATGGAAGGGGCGCTCGCGACCGTTGTCGGCGGCCTTGTCTCCTGCCCCGTCATCGCCGTCCCGACAAGCGTCGGCTACGGCGCAAACTTCAGCGGGCTTTCCGCTTTATTGTCCATGCTCAATTCCTGCGCCGGCAATGTCAGCGTCGTCAACATCGACAACGGCTTCGGTGCGGGCTATCTCGCCAGCCTTATAAATCACATCGGGGAGGCACCTCAATGAAACTCTATCTCGAATGCAATATGGGCGCTGCGGGCGATATGCTCATGGGCGCGCTTTTGGAACTTTTACCTGACAAAGACCTGTTTTTGCAGCGGATGCAGAATCTGGGTCTGCCGAACGTCGAGATCCGCTGCGAGCGCGTGACGAGGTGCGGCATCACCGGCACGAAAATGCATGTCCTGGTGGGCGGCGTTGAGGAACTGCCCGCCGTTTACGGCGGACACGGGCATGTTGTCCATGAACACGAACATGAGCATGCGCACGAGCATGCGCACGAGCATGAACACGAGCATGCGCACGAGCACACACTTGAACATACACACGAGCACGAGCACGAGCATGCGCATACACACGGACATTACAGCTATAAAGATATCTGTGATCTTATCAGCGGCCTTGAACTGGCTGAAAACGTCAAGGAAGAAGCGCTCGAGGTCTACCGGCTGATCGGCGAGGCGGAATCCGCCGTACACGGTATTTCCCTCGATGAGATACATTTTCATGAAGTCGGCTCGCTCGACGCCGTGGCCGACATCGTCGGCTGCTGCCTGCTTTTCCACATGCTCGGCGCCGACCGTATAGACGCGTCGCCCGTTCACGTCGGTTCCGGCAGCGTACACACCGCGCACGGCATCCTGCCGGTACCCGCGCCCGCGACGGCGCATATCCTGAAAGGCGTGCCGATCTACGGCGGCCGGATAAACGGCGAACTGTGCACGCCGACCGGCGCGGCGCTCCTGCGCCGCTTCGTTACCCGTTTCGGGGATATGGAACCGATGACCGTTTCCAAAATTGGTTACGGTATGGGCACAAAGGACTTTGAGGCGGCCAACTGTGTGCGCGCTTATCTGAGCGCGCATACACAGTCGAACGAAACGGTCGTCGAGATCGCGTGCAATATAGACGACATGACGCCGGAGGCGGTCGGATACGCGACGCAGATTTTAATGGAAAGCGGCGCGCTCGACGTGTATACGACGCCGGTGACCATGAAGAAAAACAGGCCCGCCGTCCTGCTGACCTGCCTGTGTTCCCCGGAGGATAAGAACGAACTGACGCGGCTGATCCTTCAGCATACGTCGACGTTCGGGCTGCGTTACCAGACGCTTCGGCGCGACGTGCTCGAGCACACTTTTTACCGCGCCGCGACGGCGTTCGGCGATATTCGCATCAAATCCGCCAACGGCTACGGCGTTTTCAAGGAAAAGCCGGAGTATGACGACGTCAGAGCGGCCGCCGATAAACACGGCGTTCCTTTTTCTCAGGTCTATGACGCCGCCGCCGCAGCCATCAGATCCATGCGGGAAGACGGCAGCACCTGACACTTTAACGATATAAGAAACCGCAGGCTTCAGCGAAGCCTGCGGTTTTCTTTTTGTGTTCTTGTCTTAAATAACAAGCTGCATAAACCCGACGGTGAAAGGTTTAAGCATCCTGCAGTGATTGATTGATTTCTTTAACTCAAAAACGACTTGACATATTCCCTATTATTACTTATAATTACTTATCGAGGAATGATAAGGAGCTTTTTTATGAACAATACGTATTATACGGTCGAACAGGTGGCTACGCTTTTGAGCCTGCACCCAAAGACGGTCCAGCGCTACATCCGTGAGGGAAAGCTGCGCGCATCGAAAATCGGCAAAGGATGGCGGATCGCCGGGCATGACCTGAGCGTTTTCGCTGAAAATATTCAGCCGAACGGCGGGAACGCCATGAACGGCGATACCTCGGCGAACGTGACGGTTTCTGCCGTAGCCGACATTGACGTTGCCGCAAGAGACGACGCGATCCGCATAATGAACGCACTGACCGCGGCTTTGAATTCCAAGCCGCCCGATTGCGGCCGGTCTTCCCTTCACACGCAGTTTATCGAAGCGCAGTCAAAAGTCCGCGTAACGCTCTGGGGCGGCGCGCGCTTCACAGCCGTGATGATGGACGCGATCGCCGCGCTTACGGATAAAGAAACGGAGTGAAAAAAATGACAAAATCAGTATTCAAATCAACAGAAGCCCGGGAGGCCTTCCGTGCGCAATACAACGGCATCCTGAGCAGTTTTCCCGTCGGACAAAAATACGTCGATACCGCATACGGGCAAACCTTTGTCCTGTATGCCGGCGACGCGTCGAAACCGCCCGTCATCGTGCTCCACGGCTCGTGCAGCAACAGCGCGTTCATGACGCCGGAACTAATGGCCCTTTCGGGCAGTCACCGCGTCTATGCCGTGGATATCATCGGCGAAGCCGGCAACAGCGACGACCACCGCCCCGCGCTTGAGTCCGGCGCGTTTGCCGACTGGCTCCGGGAAGTTCTGGACGCGCTCGGTATACAATCCGCCGTTTTAGTCGGCAACTCGCTGGGCGGCTGGACGGCCCTTAAATTCGCCACTTCTTTCCCGGACCGCGTTACCGGCCTCATCCTGATCTCGCCGGGCGGCCTGTCGGGTCAAAATCAGGCTATAACGGACCAGGCGGCCGCCGCTTCGGAAAAAAACGAGCCGTTGACGGTAAATCCGTCCGTCACCGGAGGCGCGCAGCTGCCGAAGGAGGTAGAGGATTTCATGAATCTGATCCTTCTGAGCTATGACCCTATTACAGACGCGCTGCCGGTATTCACGGACGCACAGCTTGAAAGGCTTATGATGCCCGTATTGTTTGTCGGGGGAAAGCTTGACAATATGCTCGACGCCGCCGGTGCGGCAAATCGCATCCGGACACTCCTCCCCCACGCGCAGGTACACCTGCTGGAAAACGCCGGGCATATGATTTTGAACGCGCCGAAGTATATCCTGCCGTTTCTTATGAAAGAAGGTATAACATGACGCCCCTCGTTAAAAACGGACAAACCGTTGCGGTCGTTGACCGTACGGAGAAAATCAATACCGCGCAGGATCTGCTCGATCTGTTCGTTTCGGCAAGCTATACGCACGGCAGCAGCGGCCTGATCGTCTATAGAGAAAGCCTGAGCGAAGATTTCTTCGATCTTAAAACGCGCGTGGCCGGAGAGCTGCTCCAGAAATGCTCCAATTACCGCTTCCGGTTTGCCGTCGTCGGCGATTTCTCCGGCTTTAACAGCAAGAGCCTTAATGACTTTATATATGAGTGCAACAAAGGCAGCCTGGTTTTCTTCAAGGACGATCTTGACAGCGCCGCCGGTGCGCTGACATCCTGATAAAACCCGTTTATAGATTGAATTCCTATTGACAAACGCATCCAGACAAATTATAATTTGACAAAACAAACTGTCTC
This sequence comes from uncultured Sporobacter sp., assembly GCA_963663605.2. Classification (GTDB taxonomy): domain Bacteria; phylum Bacillota; class Clostridia; order Oscillospirales; family Oscillospiraceae; genus Sporobacter. Next base: position 251,833 of record CAXXVF010000002.1, on the reverse strand, counting down.
CGAGCTTTACGTCTAAAAACTTTTGTTCATGACTTAAAGCCAGAGCGGGCAACCGCTCAAAGGGCTATGTTGGAAACGATATGGCCTTCCGTGTTTGAAAAGGGGACAAAACAGCCGTCAGTGTTTAAAAGCGCTTCACGCGACAGCCTGTTTTGCCCTTATGCAAGACAGGCTGTTTTTGTTATCCATCGGCTTTAGCCGAAATTACGAAAGAAGGTTTTTACATGCTGACAAAACACAGAAAACACATCTCGGTACTTATTGCATTGCTCCTGACTATCGGTCTTTTTATGACCGGCTGCGCCGGCGCTAAAAAGGATGAGCCGGTTGAGATCATTGTCGCCGCGGCCGCGAGCCTGACGATCCCGATGACGGAGATCGCCGACAATTACATGGCCGAAAATGAAAACGTCACCGTCACGCTCGACTTCGCTTCCAGCGGAAAGCTGCAGACGCAGATTGAAAACGGCGCGCCGGCCGACATTTTCTTTTCCGCCGCTACAAGTAAGATGAAAGCGCTGGAAGAGCAGAGCCTTATCGCCGACGGCACCCGGGTCGACCTGCTCAGAAACGAGATCGTCCTGATCGTCCCTGTCGATTCGGCGCTGGAGCTGACCAGCTTTGAGGACGCGGCGACCGAGCTCACCGCAACCGTCGCTGTCGGAGATCCGGAAAGCGTCCCGGCCGGCCAGTATGCCAAGCAGACCTTTGAATATCTGAATATATGGGACGCCATCAGCGCGAAAGCCGTCCTGGGTTCCGACGTCAAGCAGGTGCTTTCCTGGGTCAGCACGGCCGAAGCGGACTGCGGCGTCGTATATAAAACGGACGCCGTATCGGACGAAGGGGTCAAAATCCTTGCTCTGGCCCCCGACGACAGCCATGAAGCAGTCGTCTATCCCGTAGCTATCGTCGAATACAGCGAGCAGCAGGAAGCGGCTGCCGCATTCATCGAATACCTTAAGACAGACGCTGCGATGACCGTGTTTGACGCGAGCGGATTCCTGGCTTACTAATACAAATAAATACTAATATAAGCATTCCGATTCTTGAAACCGACTGCAGCCGGTTCGGTTTTAAGTGCAAGGTTTTTCAGTTTTCACGCTGAAAAACCTTGCACCTTTAAAAATGTGCAATAATAACGATTGTTGACGCCGCCTCCGCGCGTTACATCACACAGCTAAGGGAGTGGGCATTTGGATTATTCTCCTCTTTGGATTTCGCTGCGCACGGCTTTTGCAGCAACCGCATTGGCCGTTGTATTCGGCATCATAACCGCATATTATGTTATCCGACTCGGGAAGGTGCTCAAAGGCGTCGCCGACGCTGTGCTGACGCTGCCGATGGTCCTCCCTCCTACCGTCGTCGGCTTTTGCCTGCTCGTTTTCTTCGGTTCACGCGGGCCGGCGGGGCAGTTTTTCATGAACGTATTCAATACGAAAGTCGTTTTTTCCTGGTACGCGCCCATCATTTCCTCGACGGTCGTCGCAGTTCCGCTCATGTACCGGACCATGCGCGGCGCGTTCGAGCAATTCCACCGGACGCTCATTTATTCCGCGCAGACACTGGGGCTTAAGAACACGTTTATTTTCTGGCGCATCATCCTGCCCAACTGCCGGCACAGCTTGATTGCCGGAACCGTTTTGGCTTTTGCCAGAGGCCTCGGTGAATTCGGCGCCACCATGATGCTCGCGGGCAATATCCCCGGCCGGACGACGACGATCTCCATCGCGGTCTACTCGGCAATGGCGGCCGGTAACAACGATCTGGCGTTTAAATGGGTACTTATCGACCTGGCCATCTCCTTTGTCATAATTCTCATCATGAACCTGTTCACCGGGCCGACGAAAAGCAGGCATGCCAAAAAAGCGCCGGCACCGAAAGGAGGCATTTAAATGCCCCTTGAGGTCGATATCAAAAAGACGTTTCCTGATTTCACGCTTCAGATCCGCTTTAAAGCCGAACGCGAGATCCTCGGCATGCTCGGCGCGTCCGGCAGCGGGAAGAGCATGACGCTCAAATGCATCGCGGGCATCGAAACGCCCGACGAAGGCATTATCGTTTCCGGCGGCGTACCGCTGTTCGATTCGGATAAGAAAATAAACCTGCCGCCTCAAAAACGCCGGACCGGATATCTTTTTCAAAATGCCGCGCTTTTCCCGAATATGACCGTAGAGCAGAATCTCTTATGCGTCATTAAAGATAAATCCGACCGCTCCGGGAATCGTTTAAGGGCAAAGGAGCTCTTGGCGCTCATGGGGCTTGACGGTTATAAGGACCGGTATCCGAACCAGCTTTCCGGCGGACAGCAGCAGCGCGCCGCGCTGGCCAGAATCCTTTTATCGGAGCCTGGCGTCATCATGCTGGACGAACCTTTTTCGGCGCTTGACAGCTATCTTCGCTGGGTTTTGGAGCAGGAGCTCGCCGGTATCCTCAGCGCTTTCGACGGCGTATCTGTTTTTGTCTCCCACAACAGGGACGAAGTCTACCGGCTGTGCGCGCGGATTGCCGTCATAGCCAACGGCAGTGTTGCCGCCTGCGGCGACAAATGGGACATTTTCAATGATCCTAAAGACTTCGACGCATGCCTGCTCACCGGCTGCAAAAACATTTCTCCGGCCACGGCGGCTTCCGGGCACAGCGTCATTGCCGAAGACTGGGCGCTGCCGTTTGAAACAGACGGCAGACCGCCTGAGGGGGTCGGTTATATCGGAATCCGCGCGCATGAGATCGTCCTGACGGACGAAGCGGGCCTTCCGAACAGCTTTGAGTTTGACGTGTTAAGCACGCTTAAAGACACGTTCAGCTACATTCTGATGATCCGGAACAAGTGTTCCTCGAACTGCAAGCCGATGCGGCTTGAAATAAGCCGCGAAAAATATGAGGCGCTTGAAACCATACCGCGCTACGCATATATCCCCAAGGACAAATTATTGTATCTGGATAAAAAATAATTCTAAACACTTCAAAGCATTTTTAACGAATAATAAGGGCTGCCTTCCGGCAGCCCTTATTTTACTGACAGTCATAACCTACTGTTTCTTTATCGGCATATAGATCTCCGTTACGTACGCGTCGGGCTCGACGCCGTCGTCACACCCCTTGACGTACAGCTCTACGGACGGGCCGGAGGCTGTATACCCTTCCTGCTCCATCCACTCCGCCAGCGCCGTGTAGCACGGCGTGAAATCGTCATACGGGCCTATATGCGCGGCAAAGCAGCAAAGACCGGGGTCAAGCTTTCGGATGTTATCGCCTTCGGTCTCGGATACGACGACGCCGACTTCGATATCCGACCACTCTCGGTTGAACTCATCGTCATAATATACGGCCAGGTACGGCCCGGCTGGTTTTATCCGGCTTTCCTCCAGTCCGGCGCAGAGCTTCCCAAAAACTTCCCCAAAATCCTTAAGTCCCATCATCTGACGACACGAATAAATATATCTCGGTTTAAACTCTATGGTTTTTACTAAATAACCGTTTTGCATAATGTTTTCACACCTTTCGATTTTTTGGATATCCCGCTCCATTTGAAGCAGGATACGCTGCTGAACGGATATCTGAGATGAAAGCATTTTCTTCTTTTCCCGCAGCAGCTCGCCCAGACGGCTGTTCTCCTTTTCGGCAAAGACCACGGCGATCTCAGGCAGCGTAAACTGATACTGCTGAAGGCGTTTGATCAGCAGCAGGTCTTTTAGCTGTGAGACTTCGTAATATCTGTATCCGGTCTCCGGACTGACGTGTTCCGGCTTTAAAAGCCCGATCCGGTCGTAATAGCGGAGCGTCTTCGTAGACACCCTGCCGATTACGGAGAATCCTCCTATCGTGAGCATCAGTTTACCCCCTGTTTGGAAATAGAACATGTTCTGAAATCGATTATACGGCTTCCCGTAAGGGTAAAGTCAAGGAATTTTTCTATTTTTTTGTATTTGCAAAAAAGCATGACCCGCACCGATTATAAATGCGCTGAAAAACGGGCCAAAAGCACGCTTTCGCGTGTTTTCGGCCCGTTGCTTTTATTAGAATAATCGAAATGCGAGTAAATCTGATTGATTTCCCGACGTTCAAACGCTGCGGTCAGGCGATACCGAATTCAACCTTGATGTCCTCCTGAACGGTCTTATAAGTATCTACGGTTACCATCTGGTCGCCCGCTATATAAGCCGTGGCAATATCGTTGGGGTCACGGATTTCGGCCCAGAGCGTTTCATGCGTGGCGCGGCCGTCAATAAGGGCTACAAGTCCGCACAGCGCGGGTACGACATAGTTGTAATTGTAAACGGCGTAGGATGCCACCCAGATGCCGTCATAACCGGCATCCCATTCGATGGGCAGGACGTTTGCGCCGCTTGTGACGATCAGGACCGAGTCTTCCCTGCCTGCGGCTTCAACGGCACGCGCTCCGCCCTGGCCGAAGTCTTCGGTCGCGCCGGCGATCCACCAGTATTCGATATCGGCGTTAGCGGCCAGAAGCGCCGCGCACTGATCGTACGCATACTGTGCGCTGTAGCCGTACTGCGAAACGTCTCCGACTATAATTTCGTTGTCTGGGAAATACTCGGCAAACTTGTCCTTGACGCCCTGGCTTCTTGTTTTCAGATCGGGATTCGTTGAAAACTCGAGCGTCATGAGAGCGATTTTTGATGTATCGATGTCGTCACCCCAATAGTCGGTGTAATGCTCATACATCCATTCCATCTGGGTGTTTCCGTTTTTGTACTGGTTCAGAACGGTGACCGGCACCATGTTGGCGCCGTTTTCATCACGAAAAGCGTTGACCGTGTAAATAAACGGCAGGCCCGTTTCCATTGCAGTATCGTAAATAGCCTGATGGATATCCGCGTTCGGCTCTATGACCATGCCGTCAAAATCATTGAAGGCGCAGACCTCGATATTGGTCAGCATTACGTCGGCTTCATTTTTTGCGCTGAAATCCGTTACTTCGATATTCAGCCTTTCCTGCATATTTGTCATAGCCTCAAAATGCGCTTTTTCAAGCGTCAGCGCATCCAGATAGAGATAAGCGATCTTATACGTGTCTCTTGCGTTGTGGTCCACATCGTCTGTAATATATCCGACCGTTCCGGTCGACGCGGGCGTCTCGGCGGCAGCTTCCTCCTCGCCGGGGGAAGCGTCGGTTTCTTCAGCTGTCTCCGGAGCAGTGCTTTCTGAAGCGGCACTCGTACTTGGAGCTTCGCTTTCGGCAGCTTGTTCGTTGTTAGTTTTGCATGCGACTAATGAACATACCAGGATCAGAGCCAGAATAATTGAGATTGTCTTTTTCACCTTTTTTCTCCTTTCAAATCATGTTTGACATTTGTGTATAAACACAATGATTGACAAGATAAAGTATAGGATAGGTTGGATGAAATGTACAATATCAAAAACAATTATGGATATGGCCTAAAAGGAATACCCAGTTATATCATTACCAGCTGCCGTGCAGCCTAACGCCCTGATCCTGAAGCTTTTTCTGCAGTTCGTCCACGTCCATGGACGGGAAATCATCGCTCATGGATGCCGCAGTACCGGCCGCTTCGCCCGTGACCGCGCAGGGCGGGATTACACGCGTGACGTCCCACATCTCGTCGGTAACGGAAATATCTCTTCCCGCAGCCAGCAGATTGGAAACCTTTCCGGTATAGAGAGAACGGAAGGGCAATTCAAAGGCGGGGCCGCGCCTGCGCCAGTCGCCCGTCATGCCGATGCTGTCCGGCATATGTTTTTTGTCCTCGGACTCATCCATCGTATAAGCGCCGACCAGCCGCCGCGACATCCGGACAAGCGGTATCGCCGATGCTGAAACCGGCACATAGTCCGGGTCTTCTTCCCGCATTTTCAGAATATCTTCGTACATCTTCCGGTGACCCTCGATAACCGCTTTCGACAGCTCAAAACCGTCGACGCCCGAAAAACGCAGATCCTCGTCCAGGCTCGTTACCATGGCGGTATTGTCCGGGACGACATGCTTGCCTGCGCCCTGTTCGTTTTTTCTTTTTTCATTCGCGATATCCGCCAGTCCGAACATCTTGAGTTTTACGCGTCCCTCGCTGAAATAGTAATACCAGTTGGCCAGGCCGTTGCCCTTTTTGTACAAAGCCGTATCCGCCCCGGCCAGCGCGCAGATGTCCGCGTCGCCGGTACAGTCGACGACCGATTTGACCAATATGGCGCTGCGGCCGGATTTGTTTTCAACGATGACAGACTCAATGCGCCCGTTTTCTTTCGTAACGCCGCAGGCCGTTGTGCCATACAGGATCGTGATGCCCAGCTCCAGCATCAGCGTTTCAACGCGCAGCGCAAACAGGTGCGGGTTGAACTGCGTTAAGTACCGGTTTTTGATACGTTCTTCCAAAGTACCGTTTTCCAGCCAGGCCTTCGGATAAGCGGCTTCGGCGCCGTGCGCGATGGACAGTTTCAGCAGTTCTTCTCCAAGCCCGAAAACAAGCTGTTCACCCCGGCCGTCGCATAAAGGCAGATAAATCGTCACAAGCCCGAGCGTCGCCATCCCGCCGAGACCGTATTCACGTTCGAGCAGAATGACTTCCGCTCCGTTGCGCGCGGCTGCGATCGCCGCCGCCATGCCCGCAATGCCGGCGCCGGCAACTAAAACGTCACAGGATGCTTTGACATCTGTGGTTTTGGTCGGTTCAACAATATACTCTTTCATTCATTACTCCATTTAATCGTCTATATTCGGAAAACTTCTTGACTGGCACGGAAGTCCTGACTGGCACTTCCCGCAGCCGTACCGGGGTGCGAAAGAACTGCAGGTCTCACGTATATACTCGGAACATTTTTTAATGGATTTACCGTTTTCGTCAAAGGCTTGCGCCGGACACGCGCGGAAACAGGCCTGGCATCCGGAGCAATAGTCGTAAATGCCTTTATAATCCTTAACGTCCGGCTCCGTCTCCCAATCGGTCACAACACTGATCAGGCGTCCGCATGTCCCGCGTTTTGTAATGAAATTCGTCATCCGCCCGAAGGTCCCGAGCCCGGTAATGAACGCGACATGCCGCTCCGACCAGTTGCTGGAATACGTCGGAATCGGCAAATGTGTCTCCTCCGGAGATACGCGCATGATAAACCGGTCGTCGGCGTATGGCACAACCGCCTTATATCCCTGCTTTATGAGCGCATCCCGTACAAACACGCCCATTGCCAGAAGATGCTGCTGCCCGTCCACACGCGCAAACAGCCATTCCCGTGACGGGATTTTTGGATCTTCCGTATTGGATTTGACAATGCGCTCTGTAAACGGCAGAAAAAGTGAAATGACGGATTTGGCTTCCGGCAGCCAGTCCGTCGGCAGCAAATGATGCGGGCCGACGACTTCCGGTTCCCTGAGTTTTTCAAAACCGTCGTCGGCGGCCGCGCCGACCGCTATGAGCGGCGGCAGGAAAAACCGCATGCCGATATACCGATCCTGTTTATCGGCATTGAGATCGGTCCCGTCCGCTTTTTGCCCGTAATAATTGTTGCGCGCAAAATTATTGGCATAAAAACTGTTTGCCAGTTCATTCAGTTCGGTTTTATCGGATACGGCGGGGCTGAGATAATTCGTCTCGGAATCCCCGGAAAATCCGGCGGTGATCTTTTTCAGATATTCTCTGTTCATATTTCTTACCTGCTTTACTAAGTCGGCGGTTTAAGCGTTCATACTCCCTTTTCCTTTATAATTATAAATATTAACGGTACACCCTGACAATTCCGTTTTGTTCAACTGGTATTACGTCAACGTATTATCTGCTTGAATTTAACGTCCTGACACAGCGGTCATCTTGAACTAAATAGCGTGTCATGGTATAATATTAAAATTAAAATCGATACTTTTCTTTGTGTTTACATATGGTTTGCAATATTAGGAGGCTGCCGTTATGTACAATATTACTTTTCAGCAGCTCGAGACATTTTTTGCGGTTGCCGAACGCTTGAACATTTCGGAAACCGCCAACGCGATGTATATTTCCCAATCGGCTTTGAGCAAAACGATACACCGGCTTGAAGAGGGCCTGGGCCTGAAGCTTTTCATAAGAAGCAACCGGGGGCTTATGCTGACAAAGGAAGGCGAATACCTGTATTCCGAGCTTTATGCACCTTATAATACCATGTGCAAAAACATAGTAAACGCCAAGAATATGCTTGAAACCAAAATCCTTCGCATCGGCTATCCGAGCACATACGACTCCAGCGAGGATTATGACAAACTCAAACAGCTCATCAGCAACTTCGCGGCACAGCATCCGGATATCGAGCTCGTTGAGGTTCTTTATGATTTTCTGCAGCTGAAAAAAGTGCTGATTTACGGCGATGTGGATATCGCCTTCTCACATAACTTCATCCCGCTTGATTCTCCGCAATTTTCCAGAAAAAACGTATGCAGAAGCCGAATGTGCCTTGCCATGTCCGCCGATCATCCGCTGGCCGCATACGACTCTATTGATGAATTCGACATCACCGAACTCTCCAAGGAGTATTTTTATACAATATCGTTCGACGATGAAGTAAATGCCAAAGGCAATGCGCTTGAACGTTTGTCCATGTTCGGTATAAAACCGAAAGACATTCGCTTCACCGCCAATTTCCAATCGCTTATGCGGGCGCTCCGGCAGGGAAAAGGCATGAGTTTATGCGGATACTTTTCAAAAACGCCGGACCATGAAGCAATCAAATTTATCGTCCTTCCAACGTTTCCGGATTACCCGTTTTTGACGGCCGCCTGGCGTACAAATGATGTTTCAAAACAACTGCAGGAATTTATCGACATGTTCCCGGACGATCCGGAAGAAATGACGGTATTCAAGCACTAAACATATTGCATTTAAAAAACTCCTAACGGAGTTTTTTAAATTTTCGACTACTATCTTCTACCGTCTTAAACGTCCAATCGCCGTGCGATTTAATTTTCGCCGACGATGGCGAGTTGTCTGGTCTCGGCGGTGAAAATTGCATAATTTTAATGCTTTGAGTGATTCATTTCCGAAAAGTATTACTTTGCGAGCACCTCAGTGCGAGAACTCTATTTTGTAGACAAAGGTATCTCCGATATCTTTGTCTACAGTCTGCAAAAACTCCGTTAGGAGTTTTTCTTTTTTTACGCCCTGACTATGACTTTTTAGTTATAACCAGCACCCTCAATTGAGATTGACAGGTCACGGTGCATTTATTAAGCTTAAATTAATGAATTACAGGTGTTTTCACTGGAGGTATATGCTATGTCTTTGGAGAAAAAAATCAAAGCCGTCGCGCGGCGGCACGGAATGGATATGTGCGGCATCGCCGGCATTGACCGGTTCGATGAATCTCCGCCGGGGCGTCACCCCTGTGACATACTGCCCGGATGCAAATCCGTCATTGTCATCGGCGTGCGGCTTTTAGACGGCGCGGTGCAGACCAATTTCCGGGCTTTTGAAGACGGCAGAAGGGATCTCAAGGGCCTGTATGGTATGTACGGCTACGCGATACTGCCCAATTTCGCGCTGACATACGCCTGCTACGGCATCGCGCAGTATATTGAGCGGGCAACCGGATATTGCACGACCCCATGCTCCACCGGCCCGATGACAAACGGGCTTCAGCTCAGCCTGCGCCACGCCGCCGTCGCGGCGGGGCTTGGGGCGTTCGGGTGGATGGGCCTTGTCATGACGCCTGAATTCGGCCCGCGCAACCGGTTCGGCGTGATCCTCACGACGATGGAACTTACACCCGATCCCATGTACGACGGACCGCAGCTGTGCGATCCGGAAAAATGCGGGATATGCGTCAATATATGCCCGACGCATGCGCTCGGCAAATACGGGGACGGGGAACCCTATTGCGTTAATACCGGCGGACGTCACTACGAATACTGCCGTATCAACTGGGCGAAGTGCCAAATGGCGACGCTGGCCATGACGAAAGAGCTCGGCGGCGCGGATGATTATATAACAACGTCCGACCCGACGCCGGAGGAAATCCGGGACGCGGAACATCGCATGCCCATTACTGACTTCGGCCTTCAGCATCATCCCTCCCACAATTGCGGCAAGTGCCTTACCTACTGCCCTGCCGGCAACTGGGGAAAGAAGTTTAAAAAAACCGGCATCAGCAAGGGAATATCTTTTTTTAAGCAGCATTAAGTCAAATCTCAAAGAAGGGAAAATTTATTATGAACAGGCTGCACGATCTGCTTGATCCACGGGGGGCCCAGAAACGGGAGCTTATTAAACTCGCCCCGCGCGTCACCTTGGAAAATTTAAAAGAAGGCAAAATACTTTTCTATAATAATACAAAACTTGATTTCTGCAACTATATGGCCGTCTTCGACCGCATCAAGGAGCGCTTTACAGCGCTGGACATCACAAATTTTACGGACTTTTACGAGACAGTCCGAGGCAAGAACACGGAAAAGCTTTACGCTTACGCGGAAATGATGGCAAACGAAAAACCGACGGCCGCCGTCGTCGCTTTCGGCGACATGGGCACTTCCGCCGCTACGACCATCGTGACGATCGCCCTTGAAAAGCTGGGTATCCCGACCGTCTATATGACGGCGCCTCCGGGCTCCGGTATAACCGAAGGCGTCGGCGCGTACCGCGCCGGGAACCTCTGCCTGTGCTCGGTGGACGTATATCAGGCCAGCACGCGCGAGGAAATTGCCGCCCAGATCGATTTGAAATGGGATTACATAATGGATTCTTTGACGGCGACCGGCGATAAACTCGCAAAAACCGCGGAGATACCGTTTAAACTCGACAAGGTACCCCCTGCTGAAAACGGTCTGCTGCCGGTCATCGGCCAAATTGACGCCCAGCCCGAAAAGCTGCTGGAACCCGGCTGTTATATGGACGAGATCAACGATTACTTCAACGACGAGCACATAAGCGACGGGCTGCCGATTATACCGCCGACGCGGGCGCGTTATGAAAAAATGTTTGAATACTGCCCGTTTGCGGAGGATATGGTCCTATGCGAGGAAGTCGGCCCGACGGGACAGAACATCACGGTGCGCGATATCGCCGCCGCGGCCGTTATGGCCGGCTGTAAGCCGACGGCCATGCCGGTGCTCATCGCGGCGTTCAAGGCGCTCAACAGTCCGAAGTACAACCTCATTCAGTCCGTGACGACGTCGCATCCCGGCGGCAATCTCATATTGGTCAGCGGCCCCATCGCGCAGGAGCTCGGCATCTCCGGCAAGCAGGGCTGCATGGGTCCCGGCTATCCGGCGAACGCGACCATCGGGCGCGCGGTCAATCTCGTAATCCTCAACATCTGCCGGGCCTTCCCCGGATTTATCGATCTCGACTGTCTGGCTTCGCAGGCGGAGTTCACCTACTGCTTCGCGGAAGAGCCTTCCCTTGCGCAGTGGAACATGATCAACGAGGACCATTACGATGCCGAGACAACGACGGTTTACGTCTTAAAGGCGGAGCCGCAGCATGATATCATCGATTTTTTGAGCCTCAACGGCCATGACCTGCTGGACACCATCACTGACTGCTGCACGACGCTTGGTTCCAACAACGCGTATATCCCCGGCCCCTTGGTCGTGTGCCTCACGCCCGATCACGGCATCATGCTGAAAAAAGACGGCTATACGAAGGAAATGATTCAGAAGCACATCCACACGTACGCTTATCATCAAACCCCGATGGTCAACGGGCGCGGCCTCGTGCCCGTACGCCCTGCCGATTTCAAAGACCGGCATCCCATGCCCGTCACACGGAGCCCCGGGGACGTCGAAGTCGTCACGATCGGCGGCAGAGGCGGCCATTCCGCAGTCATCCTGCCGTGGGCGCTCCACAGCGAGGGGATCGTTGAGCCGCTCCGGCTGCCGGACGGGTCGACAGCGAAAAGTATCAGCGATTTCAAAGCAATAAAATAACGCAGAGGGATATCCGCTGCAAATTGGGTCTCGTGTATTTCCCACCGCCGGCGGGAGATATACGAACCCCGTAAACCAGCTTCAGGCGTATTCCCACAGGATTTAAGCGGTTGCCCAAATTTTGTGTCCCCCGCCGGAGGCGGGTGAACACTTAAAACCCGTTGATCTGTTATTATTTGAAAACTCAAAAGGAGAATAAACATGGTCAGAGAATATAAATACGACGTCATCGTCTGCGGCGGCGGCACGTCCGGCGTAGCGGCCGCGATAGCTGCGGCACGCGGCGGCGCAAAAACGCTTTTGATTGAACGGCTCGGTACGCTGGGCGGACAGATGAACGTTTCCGGACCTCCGGGTTTTTCCTTCGCGTACCTGTACAACGCGCGCGGCGAGCGTGTCATCGACGGTATCATCGGCGAAACGCATGACCGGCTCCTTGCCGATAACCACGCAAGGCCGTCTGATTTGAACGAATACCGCTCCGGTTCCGATTATATCTTGTCTTTTGTCGACCCGGAATGGTGGGGCCTGTTGATTTTTGAAATGATGACGGAGTGCGGGGTCAACCTGCTTCTGCATTCACTGGTCGTCGACGTGATCAAAAACGGCAGCGATGTGAACGGCGTCGTTGTTGAAAACGCGGCCGGCCGCCAGTACTTCGAGTCAAAAGTCGTCATCGAATGCACCGGCGAGGGCGACATCGCCGTCAGAGCCGGATGCGAATATGAGCTTCTTCCGCGTGAGGAATGCGAGCCGCAGTCGGTCTGCTTCACGCTGGACGGCATCGACTGGGACGAGACGCTCAAGTACATCAAAGCGCATCCCGACCAGCTCGTACCGCGCGGCGACCCGAACCGCACGCCCGAAGAGCGGTATGAACTCATCCGCAATGTCAAGGATATCGGTGAGCTCGGCGATATGCTCGGCTTCTTTGAGATCATGGAAGAAGCAACCGTTAACGGGGACTGGCATCCATACGCCGGTATGGGATTTTTCATCGGCCCGAAACCGGACGGCGGTCATCTCCAGGCGCACTGCCAGCACTCGGCGCAGGTGCCGAACATCTGGAGCTGCGACCCCTGGGACCTCACGTATGCCGAAGTAGAATGCCGCCGCCAGATCCAAATCGCAATCAAAGCCTTCAAAAAATACATGCCCGGCTTTAAAAACGCCTACCTGACGAAAATCGGCATGGAACTGCGTCTGCGCGAAGGCCGGCGGATCATGGGCGACTACGTTTTGGGCTGGGACGACGTTGCGGAGGGTCGCCGTCATTATGACTGCATCGGCAAGAACACCTTCTCGGCAGGCGCCGTCCACGTCGCCGACAACCGAACGATCGCGGCGTCCGGCCGCGGTGTCGTGCAGCCGCCCGACGGCGGCACTTACGACATGCCTTACAGGATGCTCGTCCCCAAAAAGATCGAGAACCTGCTCATAGCCGGAAAGCACGTCTCCGCCGAACGCGCGGCCTACCAGCGCTTCCTGCAGGAGACGATGGTGACCGGACAGGCCGCCGGAGCGGCCGCCGCCCTGTGCGTTCAGCTCGGTATAACCCCGCGTCAGCTCGAGGCCGAAAAGCACATCAAAGAGCTTCAGAGCATCCTGCGCTGTCAGCGAGTCATACTCGACGGCGTGCACTGAGGCACCAATAGATTCGTTATTCTCTCTTTTTTATAATCCTCTCTTTAACGAAAGCGCCCTGACGGGCGCTTTCGTTTGTCGCCGGAGGTATCTCCGATACCTTTGCAGACAAAATTAAGTTTCGCACTGCGTACCACGCAATCAAAACCACTAGTGAAACTAGTGGTATGCACAAGCCCTAGAAGGGCATGGTACCGGCAAACGTCTCAAGACGTACCGAATTGTCCGCCAACCGCATCATTTTTACAGGCCGCCGCTAAAGCGGCCTGTTTTTTTGCCTATGTATTCTTGCTACCCGTGAACGGGTCTATGTATTCCTTCATTGTTATCTGGTCGCTGGCAATGTCCTCTTGGAGCTGGTTTTTGATGTATTCCTTTATCGCCTTTTTGTTGCGGCCTACCGTGTCCACATAGTAGCCTCGACACCAGAAATGCCGGTTCCCGTACTTGTACTTCAGGTTCGCATGCCTGTCGAATATCATCAGACTACTCTTCCCTTTCAGGTATCCCATGAACTGCGCTACACTCAACTTCGGCGGTATCGTCACCAACATATGTATATGGTCGCTACATGCATTTGCTTCAATTATATTTACCCCCTTTTGCCCACATAGTTTTCGCAGTATTTCTCCAATGTCTTTTTTTATCTTCCCATATATTGCTTTCCGTCTATACTTCGGCGCAAATACTATATGATATTGGCATCGCCACTTTGAATGTGATAAACTTTGTATGTCGTTCATGCGACAAAACCTCCTTTTGCTCCAGATGCGGTTGGCAGACCACATCTATTCTAGCAAAAGGAGGTTTTCTTGCATCTAAAGATTTTTTATCCTCACCGGCAGAGCCGGTGGTTATCTTCACTAAAGCTTTTTAAAGCAAGATTTTCGGAAACGAATTCCTCAAATCCTTGAAATAAACAACTATGTCTTTCAAGGGCGGCGGGCGGGATCTATATCACAGCCATTTCAGGATATTCACGGCGACCTGAACGCCGGTGCAGGGCGTAATAAGCGCTATGACGTCTCCTTTTGAAAACATGCCTGCGTCATTGAAACCGGCAAGATCTATGAGCGTATCGGCACAGGCGGTGTTCCCGACGGTCTGCTGCTGCGTTTTAAGCGTCTTGGGGTTCAGACCGGCATCGATCAGATCCTGACACCATACGCCGAGCAGGTCACCGATATGGGCAGTCACGATGTGGTCTATGTCCTCCAGGCGGAGGCCGGCTTTGCGCGCGGCGCGGCCGAGCGTATCGGACAAAAACGATTTGCCGCCCGCGATCTCGCGCAGTTTCGGATCATATGCATTCAAAAAAGCGCCATATGTGTCGTTCATCTCGGCGTCAAAGCACAGCGCCCGGTTGTTCGGGCGGCGGACGGCGCCGTAATCGCCGTTGAGCGTTCCCGTCGTTCTGGGCGTGACGGCATACGTCTCAATATGATAACCGAGCATCTCGCATTTGAGGTCTTCCGACGACACGAGCGCTGCGGCACCGCCGTCGCCCAGATGCATGCTCCACGGCTCCGTCAGGTCGGCGCCGAAACCGTATTTCCCGCCGATCTGCGCGGCAGCGGCAACAATCAGCACTTTTTTGCACAGGCCGCTTTTTACATATACGCGGGACAGGTTTAAAATATTGTGAATACTGACATTGTTGTCGCTTACATTCCGCGCGATGATATCTTTGCGCAATCCGAGATTCAGCTGCAGATACGTTGCCAGAAGCGGCATGAACTGCTTTCCGCCGGTCTGCGTGACAAGCAGGCCGGCGACACTGCCGGCCTGCAGTCCGGCCGCGTCGAGTGCTTTTTGCGCCGAACAGAGCGCGATATGCTCCAGCGCGCTCGGGTCTTTCAACCGGTGAACGGCGGCCGGCGCCGTATCCAGCAGGCTGCTTCGTTCTTCCTCCGCCAGCTTGTCAACTTCAGGTTTCAGATATTTATAGTATTCTCCGACATTCAGCGTTTCGCCGGGGAGATAGCTTGCAACGGACTGTAATCCAATTTTCATATCGATTCCCTCCCGCTTACAGCCATCGCAGCATCAGGCCGCCGAGCGAAACGCCCGAACCCGGCACCCAAAGCACAACGACGTCATCTTTTTTTACGATGCCTTCTTCGACAAAATAAAGTAAATCGAGCGGAATATCCGTGTGGCCGGTATTCCCGTATTTCAGCCGCAGGTTTTTGAAGGCGTCTTCCCTGCCGCCGCACGAGACGAGCTCGCGTTTCCACGCGGCTTCGCAGTCGCCCAGATGATGACAGATCAAAGCGTCTATATCCGCCGGTGTGACGCCGGCCGTATTGCACATCCTCCGAAGGCTGTCGGCCAGATAGCCTTGCTCCGTCGCGACCTTGATATACGAAATGTCGTCCATGCGGAAAAACGGCCCGAAGGGACACGGCGCGCCCGAAACTTCCGCCAGCTCCGGATTGCGCAGCGGCGAGATATCGCCGCAGGCCGAATGATATCCGCGCCCGTCGGCAGCCGTATCAAACGCCAGAAACTCGCACTTCAGGTTTTGGGCGGACACGATGACCGCCGCCGCGCCGTCTCCGAAATTGGGCGCGATGGGGTCTGTCATATCGGTCGTCGACCACGGTTCGCCGCCTGCCAAAGCCGCAGACGCAACGACGAGCACCCGTTTAGCCTCGCCTGTTTCAACCAGCATCCACGCGATCTGCAGCAGGTCGACAAAGCTCGCGCAGCAGTCGGCCACATTGAGCATCGGCGTATCCGGACGCAGTCCAAGCTCCTTATGGATACTCACTTCGGTCCCAAGGACAAAATCAATGTCCGTACCTTGGAGCCCGCTTTGCTTCAAGGCTTCCCCCGCGACCTCTATTGCCATATTGACCGCTCTGCCGCCTTCACGGCCGGAATAGGTGCGCACCTCATCCGGCACCACGGAGAAGGCCGCGCGTTTTTCAGGCGGCAAACGCATAAGCGCCGGCTGAAGATACTCGAAATGCTCTTTCGTCAAAACCAGCTTCGGCGTATGCTTTACCAGTATTTCAAAACCAACTTTCATAGCTGTCCCCTTCCATTATCCGCCCGATGTATCAAAGCTCAAAATGGTCGCCGCCGGCAAACGACGCGCCGCCGTCTACCGTAAACTGCGATGCGGTAATCCATTCCGCTTCGTCCGACGCCAGATACGTTGCGCAATAGGCAATATCTTCGGCGCTGCCGATGCGGTCGCACAACAGCGCGCTCAGCAGATTCCTGATCGCAGCCGGGTCCCCGCCTTCGATTCGGCAGCTTTCCGGCGTCATCCCGGTATCGCACGGTCCGGGGCAAATCACGTTAAGCCGGACGCCCTGAGGCGAATATTCGCGGGCTAGGTTCCTTGTCAGCATGGCGATCGCCGCCTTAAACGAGCCGTAGTAATAGGCGTACGATTCCGGCTGGTAAACCGAGATGGACGCGATATTCGTCACGGACGCCTTCCCGCTTTCAACGAGATATGGCAGGAGCTCACGCATCATCCAGACCGTGCCGCGGTAATTCGTTTCGAAAAGTTTTTGCATGTCCTCGTCCGTCTGATTCATAAATCGATCCAAAACAACGATGCCGGCGGCATTGACGAGCGTCGTTACGTGCCCGTAGCGGGCCAGTGCCTCTTCACGGACTCTTATGATATCCGAACGTTTTCGCAGATTACAGGGAACAAACAGCGCGTCCCCTCCGGCTTCGTTTATTTCATCAATGGTCTTTTGTCCGGCCGCCGCGTTATAGTCGCAGCCGACGACCTTGGCGCCTTCCTCGGCAAACATTTTGGCTATCGCCTGACCCATACCCGATGACGCGCCGGTCACGACCGCCACTTTACCTTCCAGTCTCAATTTGAACATACAGCCACCTCAACGCAATAATTAGAACCGCATTCTATTTTTAGGTTACAAGTTTTCTTCTTGAAAGTCAATAGAAACTTTACTATCTCCTGATCTTGCGTTAAGATATATTAATCAGCGCAGGGGGTGTAGATGTGTCGAAAATACGGCAAAAACAAATGAAGCGGCGTGCCGAGATCCTCGAAAAGGTTATCGTGCTGCTCAAGAAAACACCATTTGAGGAAATCAGTGTTCAGGATATTTGCAAAGCCGCAAACATTTCCGTTGGCAGCTTCTATCATTATTTCAGCCAGAAATCCGATCTTTTGTCCGGCCTGATGGGTTTAATAGATATTTATATGCTGGAAAACGTATCCCCGCTTTTAGTAAAAGAAAGTGCGTATGACAATCTTAAAATCGTCATACGCGGTTTCTCGGCTTATATAGAGGAAAGCGGGATTGAAATATCAAAACTGATCTCAAGATGCCGTCCGATCGCGGACAGTATCGATAATGAAAAGCGGCCGCTATACAGTATTTTGATAGATATCATCACAAGCGGCCAGCAAAAAGGCGAATTTAAATCAGATTACCCGCCCGAGAAAACAGCGGACCTGATTTTAGTCGCTCTCAGCGGCGTTGCCGTGGACTGGTCACGAAGAGACGGAAATTATTCCATATCAAAACGCATGGAGGAATTTACGGACCTGTTTTTCCCATCGCTTCTGGTTAACCCCGACTCCTAAAACAACATCGCGCCTTTCGGCGTGCCTTAGAATAGCAGCTTTTTACAAACGCTTAACTTTACGAATGCTTTTCATTGCGTTATGATAAAGGTGCATTTTATCTGTAAACCTGTCTGTTCCTGGAATAAATATTAGGCCGTTTAAAGGAGGCAGCGATATGCGTAAAGGACTTAAGATTTTTCTGATAATTCTGGCCGTCGTCGTTGTTTTGGTCGCCGCCGGCGCGATTATTATGACAAATGCTACTAAGAATCTCGAAAACCTGGCCGACATATCGATCGCGGATGTTGACCTGTCCGCAATACCTGACGGTACATATTCGGGCAGCTACAGCGCTTTCCCGGTAGCGGCCGAAGTCGAAGTGACCGTACGAGGCGGCGCGATAACCGCCGTCGATCTCACAAAACACGATAACGGCAAAGGCAAGGACGCGGAAGCGATACCTTCAATGGTGGTCGGGGCGCAGTCGCTTCATGTGGATATGGTTACGGGCGCGACATACAGCAGCAAGGTCATATTGCTCGCTATTGAAGACGCGCTGAAAAGCGCGGGCGGATAAGACGTACAAACACAACAAAACCGCGCCGAAAGGCGCGGTTTTATCATATCTTTTACAGCAGCCTGTCAGAACAGGCTCATCTGCTCTCCGGTTTGTTTGTCCTCAAATTCGCCGATGTATTTAAATACCGCGTCCTTATCGCACAGGACGCTGCGGGCACGGCACGCGTCGCGGAAAACCGACATCAGCCGCTCGTTATTCGGGCTCATGCAGGAATAGCTGCCGCCGTAAGTCAGCATATACCGTTCCCTCAAACCGGGAAAATGCGCATCCAGCTTAGCGTAAAAAAATTCCCGGTTACCCTCGCGCAGCGTTACGCCCATGCCGAAGCATAGGATGCCTTTGACCCCTGCCTCAAAGCAGTACCCGAGGAGCCCGCGCAGGTTCTCCTCCGTGTCGTTGATAAACGGCAGGACCGGACACAGCCAGACGACCGTCGGGATACCCGCGTCGCGCAGGGTTAAAAGCACCTCGAGGCGCTGCCGTGTCGTACTGACGTTTGGTTCCAGCACGCGGCACAAGTCCTCGTCATAAGTGGTCAGCGTCATCTGAACGACGCATTTGGTCTTATCGTTAATGCTTTTAAGCAGTTCAATGTCCCGCAGAACGCGTGCGGACTTGGTTTTAAGCGAGAAGCCGAATCCATACCGGTCAACGAGCTTCAGGCAGCTGCGCGTCAGATTTTCCGTATCCTCAAGCGGCTGGTACGGATCACACATGGAGCCTGTCACGATCATGCACCGCTGCCGCTTTTTCCTCAAAGCCGCTTCCAAAAGCGCCGGGGCGTTGCGCTTAACCTCGACGTCCTCAAAATCGTGCGTCATGCCGTAACACTTACTGCGGGAGTCGCAGTAGATACAGCCGTGCGTGCAGCCTCGGTACAAGTTCATGCCGTTATTCGGCGACAGGATGCTTTTGGCTTCTCTGTAATGCATCATGCTTTCCTTCCCGGAATTATATTACTTATTTGGACGGCGTCGGCCTGGAACCATTTTATTGCTCAGGACGTTTTCCCCGCCTGCTCTCAATAATCTCGTCGATATGATCGATCAGAAAGCGCTGCGCGTCCTCGTTATAAAATACAGCCTTATACTCCCCGTATTGTCCCTGCCGGGCCACGTCCGACAATCCGATTTTATGGCCAAGCGGCGTCGGCTCCCTGTTTTTCCGCCCGTTTTCATTCGTAACCTGCGTTAAAAAGCCCTTGCCGAGCAGCCAATCTGTAACGGCGACCGTTGTCAGTTTTTTCATGCGGTCTGTATCAATACAGCCGTTGATCCGTTCAACAAATTTGCTTATTTGCAGGGGTTCTTTTGAATATTGCAGCGCTTCCCGGCACGACGCGGCAAACACAAAGTCTTCCTTTTCCGATCGCTTTACGGGCTTGACTGCACCGCCGTTTTCGATAACCTGTCTCAACACATCGGATACATAGAAAAAACATCGTGACAGGCGTATGTTGTTCAGGGCGCTGTCGTCCGGCACCTCCGAATCGGTCGTTGGGTCTATGCCGTTTGCCAGTTTGTCCAGATACATTTTTGCGCGCTGCAGTTTTTCAAGCTCAGTCACTTTGTTTCCCTCCAAACACTTTGCAGATCGCGGAATATCGTCCGCTTATACAATAAAAACGCTAAAATTAATATATCATATTTACAGGTGAAAACCAAATATAGGATTTTTATGCACACCCCGCCCCCGGTTGGAGCGGTTGCCGTTTTATGTTCTGTAATGAGGATAGCGCTTACCATAATATAATGCAATAATTAATCATACTCATCTTCCGCGCCGGCCGGCCACCGCGCCGCATATCCGCCCCGCCCTTCCCGTCCAGCCGCCAGGCTTTTGCTGTATTTTTGAATGAAGCGTCAACCGAGCGGCACATGGTGAGATGCTTTGTCTCACTATGTGCACTTTTTTCGCAAATACACCTATTGGGTCGTTTTTTGGTGGAAGCTGTCGAAACGTCGCTTTTTTTGAGAATTACTACAAATCCATTCTTTTCCGCAAGCACAGGCGTTAAGTACGGCGTTTCCCGTTTTAAGCCGGAGTGCGGCAGCTTTTTCGCTTGAACGGACTGAGCATGTTCCTTTTAGGGCAGCGGGCATCGTCCTGTAACCGACGCTGTTGTTTCGGCATCTTATACGGGACGTACTTGGGGCGAAGCTCCACACTTTAGAGAGTGGCGGTGTCCTGTAAGCAACGCTGTTATCCCAGTACCTTATACCGGGCGTACGCGAGGCGAAAACTCATATCTCAGCTTGTAACTCAAAGGCGGCTTCCCGGGGCGTGGGGCGAAGCCCCACACCTTAAAGGGCGGCGGGCGGCATAAGAATAATTTGTATCGGCCTTCAAATCAAAGCTGCATGTTCAGGCAATAATACCGAAAATAAATAAAACGACCCATAGGGGTTGCGTAATCGCAGATTTTCCTGATAATATAAGTAGCCGCCGTATTTATGGCGAATAGATATCAAAAAGAACAGCAAAAGATATTATAAAAAAACAAACTGCCTTATCGGGAGGAAACACAATGCTAAAAGACAAACTGCTCGGTACGTGGAAACTGGCCTCGTTCACGGGAACGGACGCGGACGGCGAGACTGTCCATATCATGGGCGAAGGCGCAACCGGCTTTATCTGCTATTCACAGGACGATTGGGTATCCGTCGAGATCCTGCGCGCGGACAGGCCGCGCTACGACATCCCGGACACGGAACTCGGCTCCGACGCGCAGACGCTCGCCGCAGCGCGCGGCATGTTCGCGTATGCCGGCCGCTTCACTGTCGACGAGGAAAATCAGATCGTTTATCATGAACTGGAATTCAGTCTTATCCCCAACTGGATCGGCAGCCGTCAGAAACGCTACGTTAACTTCGAAGACGACGGCAAAACACTCGTCCTGACCGCCGACCCCGTGCGCATCGGCAAGGACGGCAAGCGCCGCAATACCGCCCTGCGATGGGTACGCGGATAGCCTATTGAAAAAAGGACGCCTTCAGGCGTCCTTTTTTGGCGGAGAGGGTGGGATTCGAACCCACGTGCGCTTGCGCGCAAACTGATTTCGAGGGGCATTCTGCTCTGGTGACCTGAGGCGAGCTGTGGTGAGACAAGGCTGATCCATGCGACCTCAAAACCCCTGCAATACAAGGCTTTCCGGGGCCTGAAACCTGGAAAGCCTTGATACGCGGGCATTTCCGAAAATACCTGATTCAAAACGTCTTTTCGATTTTTTGACAGCAAAACGCGCGAAATCGAGAACGAATGTGTGAGATTCTTTCGAAAATGCCCGCTCTTTTTCTGTCTGCCGAAAAACAGTAACAGGAGACGGACTATGAGCAAACAGAACAAGAATACATACACCATCGACGAGTGTTATTTGATGATGTTCTCCGAGTACGAGGATATCGTAACGGCCCAGGAGGCGGCAAGCATGCTTCGCCTGCCGGTCAAGCGGGTGTACAGGATGTTCCGCTCCGGCGAGATCAAGAGCTTCAAGGACGGACGGGACGTGCGCACTGCCAAGCTGTGGATCATCGAATACGTCCAGCGGTACGGCTTCATTCAGCAGGAGAGCTTCCGCAGACAGCGCAAGGCGGCCGTTACCGTGTTCTGTCAGGAGCCGAAAAGCCGCAAGCAGATCCAGGAGTTTCTGGATCTTTCGGACAAACGCTTCTTTATGGAATCTGTCCTGCAGCCGCTGGTGGCCGAGGGGACTCTCGTCATGACCAAGCCCGACCAGCCTGCTTACGTCCACCAGAAATATGTGGCGGCAAAGCGGCTGACGGAACAGGAAATCAAAGAACAGGCAGAAGAATGAAAGGGGAATTATCATGGACAACGACGAGCGGGAGAAGATCCACGAGATCGCGTTGACAGAATTACATCCGTTCAAAAACCACCCTTTCCATATGGAGCAAGACGACGAGCTGCAGGAACTTGCCCGAAGCATCTCCGATCACGGCGTCGTCACGCCGGGTATCGTTCGCCCTAAACCGGAGGGCGGCTACGAACTGATCTCCGGCCACCGCCGCAAAGCCGCCAGCGAGCTTGCGGGCATGGCCACCATGCCCGTGGTTATCCGGGAACTGGACGATGACGCTGCCACCATCATCATGGTGGATTCAAATCAACAGCGGAAAAACCTGCTGCCCAGCGAAAAGGCATTTGCCTACAAAATGAAGCTTGAAGCAATGAAATGAAAGGCTGGTAGGCCGAACAAAGAAAATTGTGCTCAACTTGAGCACAATTTTCCCAAAGACCGATCTGTTCAGATTTTAGCTGATGGAACAGATGATAGCCGCGCCACTATCCAGCGCTATATTCGCCTTACTAACCTCATCCCCGATTTGTTGAAAATGGTGGATGAAAAAAACATCGCCATGTCCCCGGCGGTGGAGCTTTCCTACCTGCCGAAGAAAAAGCAGGAGATCCTTCTGGACGTTTGCCGGATGCAGCAGTGCACGCCGTCCCTGTCCCAGGCGGTTCGGCTGAAAGCCCTCCAGCAGACCGGTAAGCTGACCGATGTGGAACTCATTAAGATCATGTCCGAACAGAAGGCCAATCAGCGGGACAAGCTGACCTTCCGCGCCGACAAATTCGCCGCCTATTTCCCCAAAGGCTATACCGCGGAACAGATGGAGAACTCCATCCTCCGGATGCTGGCCGAACGTCAGCGGAAACTGCAAAAGTCCCGGGACAATGAGCGTTGAAAGTACCGTGAAACTGTGATACGCTCTTCTATCTAAATGAAGTGAGGCGGTACTATGACTCATCCTGCGTCACTGAAATCAACGAGCTGATCAAGCCGGACTATATCACGGGTGAATTAACGAATTTTCTGTAAGCATACGGCTTTCGGGAAATCCGTTTTGATTCTTTCCGACACAGCTGTACAAGTCTGATGCTTGCAGACAATGTCGGTTTTAAGGAAAAAGCAGCTTTGATTGAAAGTGCGACATGTTCATGTTCTCGCCGGGACTTTTGTAGTATGCTTTTCAATCGGCAAAACCCCCGCAAGCTCACCGATCACGTTGATTAACTCCGTGTCGGTGGGGATGACTATTTTCGCATTATTCTTGAGAGATGTCTCGGTCGTCTCTAATTTTCTTAAAAGCTGTGCATTCCCCACAAAATAGGCCTCCGCCGCTTCGTTCACAAGCTTGATGGCCTGCGCTTCTCCCTCGGCTTCCAGAATTCTAGCCTGTTTTATGCCCTCTGCTTTCTTAATTTCGGTCCTTTTTATGCCGTCGGCGTTCGTCTCGGCGGCTGTTGCGAAATCAATGGCCGCGATCTTTTCATTTTCGGCTTTAACCACTTTGTTCATTGTCTCCTGAACGTCCTTCGGGGGGTCAATTTCTTTGAGCTCCGCCCGGACGATCTCAATGCCCCATTTACCGGTTTCGGTTTCAAGAGTGTGAAGAAGATCGGTGTTGATGATTCCCCTTTCGCTGTTGGCGGAGCGCAGCGACATGGTGCCGATAATATTTCTCAGCGTCGTCCGTGCAAGATTGACAATCTGGTATTTATAATTGTCGGCGTTGTACTGTGAACTTTTGACACTTTCCTCATCGTGTTTGACCTTGAAGTAGATTTGCGCGTCCACAGTAGCATTCAGGTTGTCGTTTGTAATAATCTCCTGCGGCTTGGCATCGACCATCTGCTCGGTAACATTGATCTTATAAAGCTTTTGTACCCTTGGAATAACCCAATGGAATCCCGAAGTTGCAAATTTTGTATATTTCCCAAGTGTTTCTATCAATCCGCGTTCTGTCGGCCTTACGACCCGGATGCCTGCAACGAAAATAATAAGTACAAGCATCAGAACACCGGTAATAATAACTGTATAGCCCATTATATTGCTCCCTTATTTATAAACTGTTTAGGCTCTCATCCCCCCAAATTTTTTTGAATGGCATGGATCTTGTCAATGCGAAATCCGCAAAGTTATAGCGGGGGTGATATTATCTTTTATACGTGGCTATATTTGCGGCGTCTGTATTTAGCGTATTTAACGCCGGCGTTCGGATCACTTCCGTGTTTTGAGCGCTTTGAATAGTATTCCATGGCGTTTTCAGAGAATCCACCAACAGGATTGGCTTTGGCCGACATACCCTGTGGCGTCTTGAGCGCTTGGGCGCCCATTGCCGTATTTCCCGACATAAGAGGATTCAAATGCTTTTGATATTTATATTTCATTTTGGTAACTCCTTTCAAATTGAACTGTCATTTCTGATAGGTGAGTCACAGGGCGTCTGGTTTATGCTTTAAACGAATTCGCGATAAAGGTTTGCTAGTTTGAAGTTATCCCCAAATTATTAGATATTGCTTTCAATTCACTTTGCGCCGATTTCTCTGCTTTAGAATAAAAAGAATTTCTATCACTGCGAATAGCGCAGCAATGATGCCGATACCTGCGACGAGCCTCCGGGTTGCCATGCTTTCTTCCGTTCTTGTTTCTACGTCTGACGAATGATGCTGATCTCTCAAAATCATGATGAGACCTCCTTTTTTTGGAACAGCCCTGCGCATTTTTAAAAAACTCCCGATGTTTATGATGTTGAATTATTTCCAATCGCCGCGATTTATTTTAAATCATTTTTTAATCTATCAAATGAGTATCCTCTGCGGCTTCCTTCCTTTGGCAACAACTCGATGACTTTTTCCATATCTATATCATCAAGACTCTCCATATACTCGATAAATGCTGAAAGCCTTTCATATTCGGTAATGGAGAATAAAACGGCGTCCGGCTGGTTATTTTTCAAAACAAAAATCTTACCTAAACTTTCTGCTTTTTCCCGGCAGCCTTTATAATTTTTTATCATATCAGAGTTTGAGACGATCGCCTTTGTAGAAATATTCATTATTGTTCTCCCCCAACATTTCTCTTTGATTTGAATACATCATATAATAACTCTAAATATATGTCAACATATAATTCTATTTATTATTATAATATATTGTTGACAATTTGTTTTAATTAAGATATAATAAAATTATTAGCAATAGTATCTTGGGGTGGAAGGCTCTTGTTGAGTTCCGCCCTTTTATTTTTGCCACGAACAGGGAGCGTAATAAACAGTTTAGGGGTGAAACCATGGACCTTTGCGGTGAATTTGTTACACATAAAGTATTTGGCAGAGGCCGGATCATTGGACTTGAAAATAGCCGCGTAACAGTTCGGTTCCTTGAATTGAATGAAAACAAAAAATTTATCTATCCGAGTGCCTTCGGACGATTTCTGAACTTGGAAAATGAACAGCTTGTCAAACAGATACAGAGCTATAAAATGAGATTGCCCAAAGTATTGCAGATGCGCAAAAAGAGAGCGAAGTTAAAAAAACTCTTGAAAAACAGCAAAAATGAAAAGCGCCAAAAAACCGACGCGTAAAGCTCCAAAACATAAGGCTGTAAAAAAAGAGCAATAATATGAATAGATTAACCCAAATAAGTCCAAGAGAGAAAACATGAAAATATTATTCGTATGCCCGGAAACACCCGTCACTTACTGGGGGTTCCAGCATGCCCTGAAATTTGTTTCAAAAAAGGCGGCTTTTCCGCCTTTGGGACTTTTGACGGTCGCGTCAATGCTGCCGGAGCATTTTGAGCCAAAACTGATTGATATAAATATAGAGAAGCTCAAGGATCGCGATATCCGCTGGGCTGATTATGTTTTTATCAGCGCCATGGTCGTACAAAAGGAATCGGTTCGTGACATCATTGACCGCTGCAGAAAATTTGGTGTAAAAACAGTCGCCGGAGGGCCTCTGTTTACATCTGAATTTGAAAATTATGACGATGTCGATCACCTCGTTTTGAACGAAGGAGAAATCACGATGCCTCAGTTTTTGCATGACCTGGAGGTTGGAACACCAAAACATATTTACAGGTCGGCTGAATGGGCGGAAATGCGAATGGCTCCCGTTCCAAAATGGGAGCTCATTAATGTAAAAAAATATGTCACCCTGAATATCCAATACTCCCGAGGCTGCCCGTTTAACTGCGAGTTCTGCGATATTACAGCGCTCTTCGGGCATGTTCCGAGGGCGAAAGACGCCGGACAGTTGATTAGTGAACTTGAAGCGATATATCGTACCGGATGGAGGGAAGGCGTGTTTTTTGTCGACGATAATTTTATCGGAAACAAAAGAAAGCTAATGGATGAAATTCTTCCGGCCATCATTGAATGGATGGACGCGCATGATCATCCGTTTCAGTTCCTTACCGAAGCATCCATAAACATGGCGGATGACAACGCGCTTATGTCGATGCTCATCAAAGCCGGATTCAACAATGTCTTTATTGGGATCGAAACACCCGACGAATTAAGCCTCACCGAATGCAAAAAGTCCAGAACAAGAACCGGGACCTGATTTCGAGTGTTAAAAAGATACAGCAGTACGGGTTTGAGGTTCAAGGCGGATTTATCGTCGGCTTCGATAATGATAAACCCAACATATTCAATCGTATGGTTAGCTTCATTCAGGAGAGCGGCATCGTTACCGCAATGGTAGGCCTGCTTAACGCGCCAAAAGGCACCGACTTATATAAGCGCCTACAGAGCGAGGGACGTTTAACGGATGAATTTTCCGGTGACAATACGGACTTCACAATGAATTTCACACCGAAAATGGACAGGAAGGAGCTGGTCAGCGGATATGAATCAATTATATCAACGATATATTCCCCAAAGAATTATTATGACCGCGATCTGAATTTTCTGAAATCCTATCACCCCAAAAGGCCGGCGAAGCACGATATCAATCCAGGCAATATTATTGCTTTTCTAAAATCAATTTTCAGGCTTGGGTTTTTTGGAAAAGAGCGGCGTTATTATTGGAAGCTTCTCACATGGTCGTTTATCCGAAGGCCGGAGGTCTTCCCGATGGCCGTCAGGTTTTCAATATACGGATTTCACTTCAGGAAGATATATGAGGGAATATCAGATCACGCCGCTGTGATATGACATCCACAAAGCGGATATTTAGAGTGTCAAAAAACCATAGAGCGTAACAAAAAGCAAAAAATAAAAACTGATATAACCACGAAAAGTCACTTTTTATTAAAGTGGCTTTTTTGATAAAAAAAGTATTTGTTCGAAAAATGACGTAGATAAAATATGAACGGGGGTAGAAAGATAAACATCAAAGAACAGAAGATAAATATTGGCATCGGCTTTGTGACCGGGCGTAAAAATTTCAAAAGTGTAGTTAAAACATATGTTAACAGCTGGAATGAATCCGGTCTGGTAGATAACGAAAAGATTGCACTTCACCTTTTTGTTGCATATGATTTGAATTATAAAGGCACAACAATAAGCGACTATAATATTACTGACGAAGAAATACTGGGCATGGTGGATTCCGCTTATTACTTGGGCAATGCTGCAATTTCAAATGAAGCGCAATTACTGGTCGGCAAAAATGTTGTTACTTTAGGAGAAGCTGAGTTGATATTTGGCGAAGGTTACGCGATGAAAAGAAATGCGGTTTTATATTTTGCCCTGAAAAGCAAAATGGACTATCTCATATTTTTCGATGATGATGAATATCCAATAGCTAATATAAGGATTGACAATGGCATTGCGTGGAAAGGTCAAGAGGTTTTATCAACGCATATAAAAAATATCATGCATGCTGATATGACGCACGGGCATCATTGCGGTTACATCTCTCCAATTCCTCAATTTGATTTCAATGACAGGCTCTCAAAAAATGATTTCCGAGTTTTTATAGAGTCAATAAGCAACGATATTATTAATTGGGATTCAATCAAAGAAAAAATGAATGACGGCGGAGTCACATACGCCGATCCTGACACTATTAACAGCAAAATAGTTGAAGTTGTTAAAGAGAAAAACGGAATGAAATTTATTTCTGGCGCTAATCTGGGTTTTAATCTTAGTAATCCCGATAAATTGTTTCCGTTTTATAACCCGCCGGGAGCAAGAGGTGAAGATACTTTCTTGAGTACATGCATTTGTGACTGCACCATAAGAAAAGTTCCCTGCTATACGTTTCATGACGGTTTCTCAGCCTATGATCGCTTGCTTTCCGGAGTGCTTCCAAATGAGTTGAAAGCTATGAGGGCTGATTCAGGGCTAAATACCAAAAGGTTTTTAAACGCTTCTATCGGGTGGGTCAGGTATAAGCCGCTCTTGCTGTATGTCACTCAGAGAGAAAACTATGAAGATGAAATAATAAAAACAAAAGAAAACTTGGGAAAAGTAATCCCTAAAATATGCGATTATTTTAAAGATGACGGTTTCAAAATCATTTTAGATGAGCTGGAATATTTCAACACTCATGTCGAAGACCATTATAAGGATTTTGAAAACACTAAATTAACCTGGCTGAAAATAATGGAGTATTTAAAGAGTCCCGAAATAAAATAAGGTAAGGTTATTTTGTATAAATATGTTCAAGAAACATCTGCGTATGAGTCTGTTCATTACCAAGAACTAACGCAAAATAAGGAGGCTATTTAATATAAAAAGTCAAGAGCCTAAAATTGTTGTTACAGGCGATATATGTATCAACACGCTGATGTGGAGTGTGCTGCCACAGGGACATGAAGGTTTGAACTGGGAAAATAGAACTAATTTGCACAGTATATCTAAGCCGGGTGAATCATTGCTTCTAGCCGAGATGACTGCGTTGGCGACCGGAAAACAGATTATTTCTCCGTCTATTCCCAAGGGTATCGGCCCTTATACCGACCGTTTTTTACACTCATTTGTTGAGATCGAGCCGTTCCCCTATTCTGCCGACAAGAAAAAATCCAAGGTCTACAGAGTGAACCGGTTTATGGGGTTCTCTGGCACGGTAAGTGGGAATCCGGCGCTGCTCCCTATAGAAAATGATGTTTCTGATGCTCAAATCGTTATTATAGATGACAAAAACAATGGCTTTAACAACGATGACAGTTTCTGGCCATCAGCAATTAGGAGTTCGGAAAAAACACCGGTTATTCTTTATAAAATGAATAATCCAATAAGAGGGAACGCACTTTGGCAACACTTAGACCAGCATCATAATGACAATACTATAGTCATCATTAATGCCGACAATCTCCGTTCAAAAGGCGTCAATATCAGCAAAAGCTTATCCTGGGAAAAAACGGCCCTTGATTTCGTCTGGCAGCTCAGCAATAACCCAAGCCTGTCTTTTCTATCAACATGTAGACACCTGATTGTCCTGTTTGGGCTGGAAGGCGTTATCTATTATAAAAATGACAGCAATCCTGAAGCCCGCTTATACTTTTTGCCTTATGAGTTTGAGGGAGACTTCGAGCAAAAGGATTGGGGGAAAATGTATGGGCTTACCTCCGCCTTTGTAGCGGGGCTTTCGGCTGCCATTTTAGAAAAAGAAACGGATGAACTTTCTGCCTTGATTTCCCAAGGTGTTCCTGAAGGAATGAACGCAATCAGAAAATGCTTTCATTATGGTTTTGGGGGAAATCCGGATTCTTTCCTTTTCCCCAACCCTCTGATATTTGAGCGCAACTCTATCGATACGGCTATTCTGAATCATATACAGGATGTAAAAATCCCCAGTGTTTTAAACAGGGACTATCAGGACAGCTGGTACATCTTACAAGGAAAAAGTTCCGCGAGTATTGCACAAATGGCTTTCGATCTAGTTAAAAACGGCGAGGAAAATGTCCTTATGCGTGTCCCTACCGCCAGATTCGGCAAGCTGAAAACAGTGGACAGGATCGAGATTGAAAGCTACCGAACTATACACAATCTGATCTCGGAATATATCTCATCCAAGAATACTACTCGTCCGTTATCCATCGCCATATTCGGAACGCCGGGTTCCGGTAAATCCTACGGGCTTACCGAGATGGCAACAAGCACATTTCCTGAAGACATTCAAAAGATGAATTATAACATTTCTCAATTTTCAACGTCTCTTGAACTACAAACGGCATTTCATAAAATAAGCGATTTAAATCTTATGGGGAAAATTCCGCTTGTTGTGTTTGACGAATTCGACACTTACTTCGAGGGGACCCTCGGTTGGCTGAAATATTTTCTGTCTCCTATGCAGGATGGCGTTTACAGAGGCAAGGAAACCCTTCACCCAATTGGAAAGGCGATCTTCGTTTTTGTTGGAGGAACCAGCAGTTCATTTTCTGAATTTTGCGGAGAGAAAATTGAAGGAGCAGACAATAAGCAGATATTTTTGAATGAATTTAAAGCAAACAAAGGGCCTGATTTTGTCAGCCGTTTGAGGGGCTATATCAATATACTCGGACCCAATCAGAGCGACGACAACGACCAGCTCTTTATGCTTAGACGGGCTATGCTGATGCGGTCATTAATTGAACAAAAGCTTCCGCATTTAATTGACGAAAAGGGAGAAGCGCAAATTGATGATGGTGTTCTCAGGGCCATGCTTAAAATACCAAGATACAAACATGAATCAAGATCAGTGGAAGCCATTATGGATATGAGTACATTGGCACAGGCCAAAAAATGGGAGCAGTCGTCTTTGCCCCCAAAGGAGCAACTCAAGCTTCATCTTGATGAAAAGCTGTTCTTAAGATATATGATGCACGATGCTATTTTTAGTGAAAAGGTCGAGGCAATAGCCAAACTTTTAAGAGATAAATTTAATGGTTCGGAAAACCCCATTGCTATTACCGATGATGACGCTTCCTTGGAATGGGATAGCTTAAGAGAAGCTGCAAAAGGCTTTTATAGAAATCACGTGAAAAACATTCCTGATGCGCTTTTGCTGATACAATACGACGTTCTCTATGTCGATGACAAGGCGGAGAACCCGGCTTTTTCAGAGGAGGAGCTTGGAGAGCTTGTCCGGTTTGAGTATAAACGCCGTAGAAATTATGACAAGATAAACGGCACCGGTTCCACGCAGACCCACGTACTTTCCAAAAATGAAATGAAAACGCAGATTTATCAGATGATCAGTCTCTGGGCCGCATCCCTTGCCGAGTCAAACTTCAATTTAGAAAGAATCAAATTTGCAAATTAGTGTTAATATTATAAGCATATCTTTTAAAGTCAAAAATTGTTTTCGTACATTTTGCAAAACTAATCCGTTGTGAGCCAGACCCATTCATTACGGATGAACTGCGGGAGCTGGCGAAAAGTATTGCAGATTACGGTGTCCTCACCCCGGGCATCGTGCGGCCCAGACCTGAAAACCCTTCAACAGACAGGCAAGCTGGCTGAGGCGGAGCTCATCAAGATTATGTCCGAGCAGAAGGCCAATCAGCGGGATAAGCTGACCTTCCGCGCCGACAGATTCGCCGCCTATTTCCCAAAAGGCTATACCGCGGAGCAGATGGAGAACTCCATCCTTCAGATGCTAGCCGAACGTCAGCGCAAACTGCAAAAGAGCCGGGACGATGAACGCTGAATTTGCCGCTAAACACTCTTCATATTGCACCGATTTAGGGAATTCCTCCGGCGCTATAAAAATCAGATAGAGCAAAAGTCCCGTTTGACCTGCTTATGAGAAGCCTAATAAACGGGGCTTTTATTATTTAGCAGGCAGAGCAGTCAGATTCTATTCAAGCTGTTGACAAGAACGGTTAGCACGGTTAGAATGTGGTTAGAATAAAGCTGAGGAGTGATCACAGTATGCTGAGGGAAAGCGAAACCGTTGAACTAAAAGAAATCGTTGTTGACGACATTAAGAAAGAGATTATAGCATTTGCCAATTGTGACGGCGGTAAACTCTATATTGGAGTGAATGACGACGGCATAGCTGTTGGCATAACAAATTCTGACGAAGTGATTCAGAAAGTCAGCAATATGGTACGGGATTCCATAAAGCCGGATGTAACTATGTTCGTCCGCTATGACACGATGGAGCTGGATGGCGAAACTGTTGTAATTATTGATGTGCAGCGAGGCACGGATCGGCCTTATTATCTTGCTAATAAGGGATTGCGCCCGGAAGGCGTCTATGTCCGGCAGGGTACTTCCGCTGTGCCGTCTACTGATACGGCGATTCGCCGAATGATCAAGGAAACCGATGGAGATAGTTTTGAAGATATGCGCTCTCTGGAACAGGAGCTGACTTTCCGGGAAACAAACACAGAATTCAAACGGCGTAATATTGCTTTTGGTTTACCTCAGATGAAAACACTTGGTATTCTGAATGCAGATGGGATCTATACCAACCTGGGGCTGCTACTTTCTGATCAATGCAGCCACACAGTTAAAACGGCCACCTTTGAAGGTATCAATCAAAATATCTTCAAAGATCGACGAGAATTTTCTGGTTCATTGCTTCAGCAGTTGAACGATGCATATGACTATATTGATCTGCGTAATCAGACCCATGCCACATTTGACAAGCTGCTGCGTGTCGATCAGAGAGATTACCCCGAAGTTGCCATACGTGAAGCTTTGCTCAACTCACTTGTACACCGGGACTATTCATACAGTGCCAGTACACTAATCAGCGTTTATGACGATAGAATAGAGCTTGTCTCAGTCGGCGGATTGGTAAACGGAATTTCCATTAATGATATTATGATGGGCATATCGGTCTGCCGCAATTCAAAGCTTGCCAACGTATTTTACCGGCTGCAGCTTATCGAGGCATACGGTACCGGTATGAGGAAAATCGTGACCGCGTATGAAAACTCTGGAAAAAAGCCAAAGATTGAAGCAACAGATAATGCCTTTAAAATCATCCTTCCAAATTTGAATTACAGCATGACCGCCGACACGGGAAAATACACTAACAGTCCTGATGCGGAAAAGGTATTGAAGTTGGCTGAAGAAAAAGGCTTCATCACTCGCGGAGAAGTTGAGACGCTTTTAAACTGTGGGCAAACCACAGCGGGGAGACTGCTGCGGCAAATGTGCGATATGAAATTGCTTGTGCAGAAGGGTAAAGGAAAAAACACGGAATATCATATTGCATACGATAACAGTTAATACGGATAAGATAACCATCTCAATGGGAAATTAACGAGGTATTCGCTGAAATGAACGGACATGCTATCTTTGACGGTTGCCGCTATACGTTTGAGGAATCGCTTTCGACACTTGGGTCAGAGGGCGAGATTGTTATTTGCCGAAGAGAAGACGGCACACGCTTCGCTTGCTCGCTCAGAATCTGGGAAGAACATGCAGCGCATGTTTCGGTGTTCTCAGACGCGAAAGTCACAAACCGGAGCTCTTCCGATGAAAAGGTTGCATTGTTCCGTTCCCTGTTCCGCGGGCGAGAGGATCTATACGCAAAACGCTGGTACAATCTCAAAACCGGACAATCAGGTTATTCACCTACCTGCGGGAACGAATGGGCTGCCGGCCTGTGCAACAAGAAAGCAATTTCCTGCGGGAACTGCCCCAACAGGGAACTCCTGCCGATCACGGACGGAGTCGTTTACCGACACCTTGAAGGCAGAGATGAGCATGCCCGTGATGTGGTCGGACTGTATCCCATGCTCCAGGACGAGACAACGTACATCCTTGTCATCGACTTTGACGGTGAGGGATGGCATGAAGATATCACCGCGTTCTGTACGGCATGTTCGGAATATGGCCTTTCACCCGCCGTGGAGAGATCACGTTCCGGTAACGGCGTGCACGCCTGGTTCTTTTTCAGTGAACCCGTGTCGGCTGCAACGGCCAGAAAACTGGGCAGCGGTCTCCTCTCACGTGCAATGGAACATCACGCGGCACTTAAAATGAAATCGTACGACAGGCTGTTTCCAAATCAGGACACCCTGCCAAAGGGCGGTTTCGGAAATCTGATCGCTCTGCCGCTTCAAGGAAAAGCGCGCCGCGCGGGAAACAGCGTTTTTGTTGACAAGCAATTTGAGCCTTGGCCGGATCAATGGGCCTTTTTATCCTGCATGGGAAAGCTGGATGCAGAGCAAC
Organism: uncultured Sporobacter sp.; assembly: GCA_963663605.2. Lineage (GTDB taxonomy): Bacteria > Bacillota > Clostridia > Oscillospirales > Oscillospiraceae > Sporobacter. The sequence continues at coordinate 217,311 of CAXXVF010000002.1, read as the reverse complement.
TGGACAGTCTGGTACATACCGTCTGCCGTGGCGGTGAGCTCGGCGAGCTGGCGAATGGCGCTGAGGACGATAAACCGTGGAAGCACCCGCAACCCGCAAAGATTACACCAACGGATTTCCCCGAAAAAGTCGAACTTACGCTTGCAGATGGAATATACGTCAATAAAAACGGGGTTTCCGAAGCGGCTCTGAACAGAATAAAGCGCCTGGCCGCGTTTCGCAACCCGGATTTTTATAAGGCTCAGGCCATGCGGCTTCCTACATATAACAAGCCGCGTGTGATAGACACATCGCTAGACTTGTCAGGTTATATCAAAATCCCGAGGGGATGCCTGGATGCTCTGACAGAAATCCTGCCTGAATACAATGTCTCCGACGAGCGCAATCCCGGGAATTCTATCGATGTATCATTTAGCGGCGAGCTGCGTGATGAACAGGTTCCGGCCGCTGATGCGATGCTGGAGCATGAAACGGGCGTTTTATCCGCGACGACTGCCTTCGGCAAGACCGTTGTAGGCGCATATCTGATTGGCGCGCGAAAGGTAAATACGCTTATTCTCGTTCATTCGAGCGCCCTGCTGGCACAGTGGAAGAAGGCACTGGAACAGTTCCTTGTTTTTAAGGAACCTTTGCAGGAGCTTCCTCCGAAACGTGGGCGCCGACGCAAGAACTCTGCGGTTGGTCAGCTTGGTTCCGGAAAAAACACACTGAACGGTATCGTGGACATCGCTACCATGCAGTCCCTCACAAAAGGCGACGAAGTGAAAGAGATCGTTCGAAATTACGGGCTTGTCATCTGTGACGAATGCCACCACGTTCCAGCAGTGAGCTTTGAAAGGGTATTATCTTCCGTCAATGCAAAATATGTATATGGCCTTACCGCAACACCGCTGCGCGCCGACGGGCACCAGCCTATCATTTTTATGCAGTGCGGACCCATACGCTACCGCGTGGATGCCAGGACGCAGGCGGATAAACGCGATTTTGAGCACTTTATCCTCCCGCGCTTTGTTCCGACCCGAATTCCGGATGCGGCAGAGCTTGCAATTCAGGAGGTTTACGCAAGGCTGATAACCGACGACATGCGAAACCGGTTCATTGTTAAGGATGTTATATCCGCGCTGGATGAAGGACGCTCCCCGCTTATTCTGACAGAGCGTAAGGAACACGCCGAAGCGATGGCGGAGCTTCTTAAAAACACTTGCCCACATGTGCTGCTGCTTACGGGCAGCGATGGGCAAAAGCAAAAACGTGAGAAATTGGAAGAACTCAAAGCCATATCGCCGGATGAGCCCCTTATTGTTGTCGCCACCGGAAAATACATCGGAGAGGGGTTCGACGAGCCTCGTCTCGACACATTGTTCCTCGCCATGCCCATCGCATGGAGGGGCACGCTGGCCCAGTATGCCGGGCGGGCTGCACAGGGATTATGCCGGCAAATGCGAAGTGCGCTTCTATGACTATGTAGACATACATGTCAGGGTGCTGGAGAAAATGTATCAGAATCGCCTTCGCGGCTATGCCGAGCTGGGCTATCAGGTAAAAGCCGATGAGGACAGCAGTAAAATAAGCGTCATTTTCGACGGCCAAAACTTTTATGCGCCGTTCGCTGCGGATGCTGTGGAAATCGAGCATGACGCCCTGATCATCAGTCCTTTTATCCGCAAAGCCCGGGTTACATCAATCATGAAATTATTTGCACCATCACTCAAACAAGGCATAAAAATCACGATTGTCACGCGCCCGCCTGAAGATTACAAACCGGAGCAGCAGACCGGTATTGCCCAAATCGTTGATATGATGCAAACTGAAGGCATCACGGTTATTACACGCAGTGGAATTCACCAGAAATACGCCGTGTTCGACAAGACTGTTGTCTGGTACGGCAGCATCAACTTTCTCTCTTTCGGCAAAAGTGAGGAGAGCATCATGCGCTTCGAAAACAGCACCATTGCCGGCGAATTGCTTGACGCTGCGATGGTGGAATAATATTCAATTAGCGCCAACCGATTCCAGAAGATTACGGCGGAACATATAAAGAAATACGGCTATTCTAAAATGCAATTTTAGAATAGCCGTATTTCTGTTTCAGGTTATTTGGCTTACTAAGCCATCAATATTTATTTTCGGAGCTATGCAGTGCCCCTATGCCACGGTTTGCACGTCTGTCCATAACCCTGAAAAACTTCAAAATTCAGGGCGCTAAGCCCCCAATTATGCGGTATTTTCGGAAATGCAGATGCACTCCAGGAAAATTGCTCAATATCCGGGAAAGCTCCCGCAACGCATTCTTTACTTTTTGAAATAGCAACGGCATATAAGTAAATACATTAATATATGTTTTAAGAGACCGATAAAAAATCAGCTGTTCATACAGTCAGCAAGATGCGCAAGATATATGTCGCGTGCCTGAGAACACTCACCCAACCCCTTAAGGATGCAGCGCGGCTCGATGCCCCTGCTTATGCATAGGTTTTTCCAACTGTCGGCTTCGTTGCCGGCCATATCGTTCATAGCGTGATCTCCGGCCACCAGCATAAAAGGAAGAAGTGCGGCACGGCGGTACCCCTGCGCTTGGATTGCATCCAGTGTTTCTTCGATGTTCGGATACCCTTCTACAGTCGCCATAAAGACATGGCCGCCGATCTTTCTTTTCAACACAAAATCCATAGCGGGATAGACGCAGTTGGCAAAATGTGTCGTACCATGTCCCATCAGAAGCAGCGCTTCGTCCTCTTCGGTGGGGCAAGCCGCCTTGATTGCTTCAGCCACATCCAGGAAGTCGTCAGTGTTGTATAACAATGGTTTTGCAATAAGAAGTTTTGAGAATTTACTTGTGAGCGGTTCGACGGCTCTGCAGAGCTTATCGTACTCCTCACCTGGTATCAGATGTGTAGGTTGGATGTAAAGTTCTGTTACGCCCTCCTTTGTTAGACGGATTAGCGCCTGCTCCGGCGTGTCTATGACGACGCCTCTTGAAGCCAGGCGCCGTACGACGACACCGCTTGTAAAGGCGCGTTCGACCCTGTACTCAGGATAATTGGCCGTAATCGCTCTCTCCAGGGCTCCAATGGTTTTGTCTCTGGTTTCGTCTTTCGTCGTACCAAAACTGGCGACAAGAATTCCTTTGTCTGTCATATTATAGTCTCCTTATCTGACCTCAAGAAATACTGCGTTGAATCTCCGAATTACTGCAAATGATGTTTGCCAAATCGAGAAAAGCGCCGGCAATCTTCGATTGAGGCTTTCCCTCCAAAACACAGACGCCGTTTTCCTCACAAATCTGTACGGAGGCGTCCCTTGGTATCTGGATAACGATTTCAGTCTCCAGCTCGTCCGCGAGTTTTTTGACCAGATCATACTCTCCGGCCACATTTCTGGAATTGAGAATAATCCCTTTGAGCTTTGCGTACCCTTTGCTTTTGAAATTCTCAACCGCGGTCGCTATATTCCGGGCGGCGTAGAGCGACATTTTTTCGCCCGAGGTGACAATGTATACTTCTTCGGCATAACCACGCCTTAAGGGCATGGCAAAGCCCCCGCATACAACGTCTCCGAGAACGTCGTACATGACGTAGTCCGGCATGTAAGTCTTATACGCATTCAAACTTTCAAGCAATTCGAAAGCCGTTATGATTCCCCTGCCGGCGCAGCCTACGCCGGGCGTCGGCCCGCCGCATTCAAGGCATTTCACGTCATTAAACCCAATATATATGATATCATCAAGCTTAACGTTGTCTTTTTTTGTTCTCTGCACCTCAAGAATCGGCGGAATGACAGTCCCTCTCATCAGCGTACTCGTGGAATCAGCTTTCGGATCGCACCCTATATGCATGACGTTGAGCCCCTTTGCCGCTATGGCTGCCGATAAATTTGAGGTCACGGTGGATTTGCCGATACCGCCTTTTCCATAAATCGCAATCCTTCTCATTACTGAAGCACCTCCACATGCTGATTAACCGAATTCACCAGCTGCTGCGTCAGATAGGCGCTGCCTCTGAACCCGACGAAGGGCGTACCGTCATACAGATAGATATAGTCAAACGAAGGAAACGCCGCGTGAAACTTAATGGGCACGTCATCCGCCAGCTGCAGATGATGGTAATTGCCGAATATGACATCTATTTTTTCTTTTTTCAGGCAGGAAACCAGCACGTCGTTTTCCGGTTCTGTTAAAACGGCCTTGACACCCATATCCTGTAATTGTGCAACAGCATCGCTTTCCGGCTTAACCGGCAAGACAACCAGACGCGTCTTAAGGCCCCATTGCTGTTTTATAAAGGATACCAGCCCAACCGCATAATCATACGGGCACGCCACCGCAAACCCTAACGCGTCGATTCTTTGGCCGGAACCCAGCAGTTCCTCCAACGTGCCGCCGTAACGGACAAGCTCGCGCCTTAAAGAATCCGGCTTCAGCTCCAAATCGAGCAAATCGGCTACTTTCTCAAGCCATTCAACAGTTCCTCTTATGCCAAATGGAAGACCGTACAGATATGGAACGTCGAATTTGCCTTTCATCCGTTTTGCAGCTTCCAATCCGATATCCCTGACTACAATATTTAAAGACGCCTCGGACATCGTCCTGATTTTGTCGACAGCCGTATCGGCCGTAAATATGGTATGTATCTTTATATCGAGCAGCCCCAGCAGCCTTTCAAGCTCGGCAATATCGGACTGGTAATTAAATGTATCCGTTGTCGGCCCAATGATATTGACAAGCTTATCCACCTTTTTCTTCGGCGCCTGGACCACTTCGTTTATAAGGCTTTCATAAACTTTTTTAATGCCCCACTGGTAGTCGCCGCAAAAGCCTCCGCTTGGAAACGCGATCAGCTGTGCTTTCACCTGATCCCGTATTTCAAATATAATGCCTTCCAGATCCAGACCGATAACGCCGGTCACCGACGTTGCCACGACGAAAATGATCTCAGGATTAAACTGCTTGTCCAGCTCCTTGATCGCTTCCACCAGCCTGTCCTGTTTTCCCATAATCACGTCGTCTTTGTCGAGGCCGGAGGAAAACAGCTTGCCCTGCGGCGTCTGCCGGTTCATCACACGGTAATTCATAACATTGTAAGAGGTGTTCCCGGTAGAACCGTGCTCAATGATAATCGCGTTTTTTATGCCCGTCAGCGCCCATAAGATACCAAAGTAATCCGAAGGCACCGGAAAGGTATTCATGTGATAGTCCATTACAGTTCATCTGCCCCCTTCAACAGCCATTTCACGGTATCTCAAAGCTTCCATCCCCGGCGGGCTGCTTTCAAGCACCTCAAGAAAGCTCTTTATTACTTCAAAGCCGTTAAAGCTGTTGCAAATACCGAAGCTCCTTGTTTCAATACCCAGTCTTATAATTTCCTTAATATCCTCAAAACCCCCGAAATAGTAATCCGGCCCCAGTTCTTCCAATACCGATTGGATAACCGAATAATTACCGATCCTCACGATATACGGGTCTATACTGTTTTGTATGAGTTTGTCCGCATCCTTGTGATCGGGCTGTAATATCTCGCTTAAAAAGACAACTTTGACATCAAATCCGAGCATGGTTAAGAAATATGTAATATCAAAATATCTTGCGATCTGAACGCCATACAGAAGACCTAACGCGCAGCTTCTGCCTTTGTATTTGCCTTTATTCCGCTCTATTAACCCTTCCGCGTCTGTTTTCATTGCGCAGACTTCTTCCGCGATATCAATCTGCAGCTTTTCTGATATTTCCGCGTAATATTCCGCTATGCGCTCAGGCGTTAACGCTTTTTCAATATAGACATATTGCGTCCCGAACCGTTCTTTCATTTTTTGCGCCAGCGGTAAGCCATAATGCGAAAAGACGATATTCAGCTCCGCTTGCGGTGCACGGGCAATATCCTCCGGATTGCCGCCGGCGGGCAGCACGTTAAGTATTCTCACGCCTTTTTTTGTTAAAAGCGCGGCCAGTTCTGTTTCCTCCGGATACGGTTCCATCGCGCCGAGTATATTGATTGTCTTTTTCAGTACCGGCTGCGCGCGCATCAGCTTTTCCAAAACAAGCATCGTTCTTTCAATTCCCGGCGCACAGTCTTCCGACGTGAAGTTGTCCGTATGTATCAGCAGGAGCTTCGGCTCAACCTCTTTCTGCACGTCTTCTATGAGTCCGTCCAGGTCTTCTCCGATGATCTCGCACAGGCAGGTCGTGACAACAAAGAGAATCCGGATCTCTTTTGTCGTGCAGATATCAATGATGGCGTCCCGGATTTTTTCCGAGATGCCCATCACGATATCATTCTGCTCGAGCACCAGATGCAAAAGCCGGTTGTTGAAGGGATAATTATTGAGTCTTTTTATGTCGTCATGCATTTTTGTGTTATACAGGCATATCTTCGGGCCGCACATCAGCGCGTATGAATGCTCAATTTTCGTCGCAAAAGTGGAAACGGCGCGAAACGCGCACGGGAATCCCGGGTATAGCGACACGGTATCTGATTCCAGATTCAGCGTTTCTTTAATATCCGACAACCTTTTCATATTGTATTTTAACACTATTATTTCACCTGCTTTCTTTACGTTTTACCGCTGGAGCACCTATCTGCAATCATTTTGTTAGCCCCGGCCTGCCGGAAATGCTGCAAGCCGGGGCTTAACACTTATTCCTGGTTACCCGCGGATAAATTCCAATAAATAATTGTATCCCAAATCCTTCATACCGGTTTTAACAAAACCGGGCTGCGCGGCCATTGCTTCAACTTCCTCTTCAGACAACCTGCGGTGCAGCGGAGGGCCGTAGTCGGACGGCTCTTTTTTACATTCCAGGACAAACAGCCTTCCGTCCGGCTTGAGTACCCTGTAAGCTTCGGATAACACGTCCTTTGCATTATCTGAAATTGCCAAGTGGTGCAGAACGGTAAAAACAAAGCAAACATCTACCTGCCCGCCTTCAATCGGCAAGCCATCCTCAACCATGTCACATCTGACAGGCCAGATATTCCGGCAGTTCTCAGCAGCTATTCTTTCAGACAGACGGACAATCACATCCGGCTTGTCAACGGCATAGATGCAGCCGTTTTGCCCGACAATATCCGACATGAACAGAGAGTAGTCGCCCGCGCCGCAACCCAAATCCACCAAAACGCTTCCTTTTTTTATATCGAGCTCATACAGGAGCTTCATCGAGTCCTGCATCCAGAAGCTGCTCCCAGGGCAATGCGCGCCCCGGCTTTTATGGGGCGGCGGGCATCCGTGCCCGCCGTGCCCGTTCATACGCGAATCCATTTCCATTCATATTTCCTCAATCCCAGTTGTACAGCCCCACAAACTCACTCATCTTCGCATACAGACCGTCAACCCCATAGAATGTTTTCATGATCTCTTCTCCGTAGGCCTCCACGTCAAGGTCGGCAAACATATCCGGGTAAAGTATTTTAGCCACATAAAGGACTTCGGTAACCTCGATGGCAGTATCCCAGTCGCTGATGGGACCGCGCAGATAATAAACATTGCCGTTCATCACCGCTTGGGTGTTCTGCATGATTGGATCATCCTTTATGTTCTCGCACGTATAGAATCCGCTGCCCGCCGCGATGTACGACTGCAGAAAGATGAAATCGGCATCCCACGCAGCGATTTGCTCTTTTGTCATCTCATACAACGCAATGCCTTCGTCGTTGGACGCCACATTGATTGCGCCCGCGTAGTCAAACGCGTCGTAAATGCCGTTCGACCGCGGAGAACTTTCCATCGTGGGATAAATCCAGAAATAAAGACTTTTCTTTTCTTCTTCCGGTATCTCATCGGTCACATCGGTCACAACGCTTATTGTCTCTTCTGCATACGTTATCAGTTCCTTCGCTTTATCCTCTTTGCCGATCACTTTTCCCATGATCTCATATATGTCGTAATCGAAGTGTCCGTCCATGCGATTAATGCACACCGTCGGTATCCCGGTCTGCTTCAGCAGTGATTCCGCCTGTTCCTCGCCGCCCCAGCCGATCAGAATAACGTCCGGATCTAAAGACATGATCGTTTCGATATTGGGTTCATTGTACTTCCCGATAACGGGCAGTTCGGCAAGCTGCGGCGCCGCTATGCTGACGGGATGAAACGCGCTTTGTCCCATACCTTGATTATTCACTGCACTCAAAACATTGTCAGATACGCCGACTAAAAGATCTTCTGCTTCCAGCTGGACAAGGACACGCGAACCGCCAAGCGCGGTGCAGTCAATGATTCTTTCAGCCGGTTTTTCAAGCTCAATCGTGCGTCCCTCAATGTCCGTTATAATGATGGGCGACTGTACTGTTTCGTCTGCACCGTCGTTTTGGCCGGACGTTTCCGGCTTGGGAGACTGCGCCGGCGTCTGCTCTGTTTCCTGCGGCTGCTCGGCTGTCTGCGTTGTAGCACAGCCGGTCAGGCTGAGCCCCAGCAACAAAACAACCAGCAATAATGACAATCTTTTTTTAAGCTTCATAAGTATTCTCCTTTATTTTTTTTCATACCTCACATTCATGGGTATGATATGCGGTTTGTTGTTGACCGTGGTTATTTCGGCATCAACGCCATATGTAGCCGCGATGCTCTCTTTCGTTATCACCTCCTCCGGTTTTCCGGCGCCGACAATCCTGCCTTTATCCATAATGACGATCCTGTCGGAATACTGCGCCGCGATGTTCAGGTCGTGAACGACCATTATTATGGTAATGCCCGCCTTGTTGACGAGCGATCTGAGCGTATCCATAACCTCAAGCTGATGCCGGATATCCAAGTTGCTGATCGGTTCGTCCAGAAGTATGATCCCCGTTTCCTGAACCAGAGCTCTCGCAATGATGGCTTTCTGCTGCTGCCCGCCGCTCAGATGGTTGAAATTACGCATGGCCAGATGCTCAATATGCAGAATGTTCAGCGCTTTAAGCGCTTTTATCCGGTCTTCCCGCCTTGTTCTGAACGAACTGTGCGGCCTTCTGCCGAATAAAACCATGTCGAAAACTTTGAGGTCGAAAATATTGCGTGTATTCTGGGGCACATAGCTGACTCTTTTGGCAATCTGAGGCCTGCTCAGGGTTTTGATATCCGACTGAGCGATCTTGATTTGTCCCTTTTGCGCCTTAAGCAAACCGTTAACACATCTTATAAACGTCGATTTGCCTGTCCCGTTCGGGCCGACAATCGAAATCAACTCGCCTTTATACACATGCACGGTCGTTTGATTAAGGATTTTTTCTTTCCCGTAACTGAATTCAAGATCATTCACATTGACCATTATTACAGACCGCCTTTCTTCATCTTCAAAATCAGATACAGAAAAAGCGGGACGCCCATAAACGAGGTGATCACGCCGATGGGCAGCGAGATAGGCGACATAATGTTCATGGCAATGATATCGGAGACAACGAGTAAAAATGCGCCGGCAAATCCCGAACCGATAACGACGAACCGATTGTCCGCGCCGATCGCCAACCGCACAATGTGCGGTGCGACGAGCCCTATGAAGCCGATCGCGCCCATAAATGAAACGACCGTGGCCGTCATAATCGTCGCGGCAATGAGCATAACAAGCCGTGTCCTTTCAACATTGATGCCGACGCTTTTTGCGGTCTCATCTCCGGAGCTGATCGAGTTGAGATCCTTGGATTTCAATATCAAAAACGCCGATAGGACAACGACGACGGGAAATATATAGGCAAGGTTTTCCCAGTTGCCCTTATAAAGGCTGCCGGAAAGCCAGAACACCATCTGCTTTGTATATACCGGATCGACAAAATACTGAAGCAGCGTCGTACCGGCTCTGAATAGATAAGAAAGCGCAATGCCGCTAAGTATGATCACTTCGGGCGCGGAATTTTTCAGTTTAGAGATGAATAAAATCACCAAGACCGACAGCATGGAAAACAGAAAAGCGTAGCCGATGACGTTTACCGCCATTGAACCGATACTCGCGCCCATCGCGATCGCAAGCGATGCGCCGAATCCGGCGGAAGAGGACACGCCGATCGTAAACGGGCTGGCCATCGGGTTTTTAAGCGCAGGCTGCATAACCGCGCCCGATACCGCCAGACCGAAACCTACAAAAACAGCAGACAGAACTCTGGGCAGCCGGACCTGCCAGACCGTGTTGTCTGTTATCGCTTCCGCAACGGATGGCGATGACGGGAATATATGGGATAATATGACCTTATACGAGTCGGCTACAGATATATCCAAAGGCCCTATCGTCACGGCAATCAGACCGATCATTAAGATGGCGAAAACGAGAAGGCAGACAAAGAACGTCTTGAGCTTTGCGCTTTTTTCGTACTTTTCAAGAATTACAGCATCATAGGAACTGCCGTCCAGATAATCCAGAACAACCGGTTCAGCGGCATGTTCAGCATTTATTTCCCGGTGTCTTCCGGCAGATAATGTCGTTTCGTTTTTTTGCATAAAAAAACACCCTTTCCAAAAGGAAAAGGCATAAAGCGACAACATAAACAACGTGTAAGACAAGCCTGCGCGATAAAGCGCATCCCGTTTACTGTTTACATTAATCCATCGTCATTGCCTCATCCTCGTGAGATTTATTCCATGGCAGGTCTCTTGACTTGTGGATCGCAGCGCCGCTTCGCCTTCCCATCAGGTATATTTGACAGTGGCATACGTGAAGCTTTGCTCCCCACTCACAATGGCGGGACCGTAACGGATTTTCACCGTTTTCCCTTTTCAGAAACGTTTCAACAAGGAAACATTTCACCATGAAATTCGATTTCATATTATTAAGTTTTTATACATAAGTTTTAAGTTCCGCTTTACTAACAGTGACAAATATAATATAATTTCGACACAGTTGTGTGTATCCACAGATACGGTTGTAAAATAAATCTCGGGTGGTTAAAATGAACGCTATTCATGAAAACATATACCGGAACGGTTTGTTCTCCGGCTTCCTGCCGGATAAGACGGATAAGATTCTCTACAATGCGCCGCACTATATCAGATCGTACAAAAAAAACGACATCATTTTTTTTGAAAAGGATGTCCGATCGAAAATAGGTATTGTTTTAAGCGGGACTGTGTTTATCAACAAATTTTTCCCAAGCGGAAAAGTCGTCATCCTGGATACGCGGTCGGTTGGCGACCTATTGGGAGAGGACCTTGTTTTTGCTCCCTCACAGCCCTGTGAAGGCGAAAGGATTACTGCCGGCAGCAAGTGCAGCATAATGCTTATTTCATACGACGATTTCCGTGCTCTGTTGATAAGAAATGAAGATATTCTATCTAATTACCTGAATTATTACTCCCACAAAGTGCTGCTGTTGAAACACCGGTTGGGAATTTTGTCTCTTTCATCTATCCAGAGTAAGATTGCGGCTTATGTTTATACCGAGTGCAGAAAAAACAAATCCAGCGTCTTAAGACTTCAATTCACCAGAAGCGATCTCTCACGTTTTCTGGATGTCTCCAGACCGTCTCTGATCAGAGAACTCAACAAACTTGAAAGGCAGGCGATCATTGAACTTGACGGAGATATGATAAAGATCATAAATATGGAGGAACTATTTCGTTTGGTTATCCAGAAATAAATCCGGCATTGTACAAAACGGGCGCTAACTTTGATTTAGTAATCGGGCTGTTGCCTGATATTGATTGGCGCATAAACAGTGTTATTTTGACTTTACTCTCATTCAAAGTATAATGAATTCGACCTGCATTATTGATTTAAGTAGAAATTGCTGTTAGAGGGATGTTGTTATGAAAGATGAACTTGAAACATTAAGCATTAAGGAAATATTTCACCAGTTCGGATATAAATACACGGAGCAGCGTCAATTCGTATTTGATATATTACTGGAATATCCGGATTTGCATTTAAGCAGCGAAGACGTGTGCGAATATCTCAAACAGAAGAAAATCGTTATCGGGCAATCTACTGTATACAGAACACTGAATATGCTGGAAAAGATGCAAATTGTCCGAAGCGTAGATTTAAATGACGGCTTTACCAGATATGAACTTTTTGATCAAGACGAAAACCATGCGCATCATCATCTTATTTGCATGAAATGCGGGTCCATAACGGACATAAAAAACGATTTGCTGACAGATCTGGAAAAACTGATTTTAGTTGACTATAATTTTGAGGTAAGCGATCATTGCCTGAAATTTTTCGGATTATGTAAAAAATGCAGAAATCAGAAATGACTATTGTTGAAGCAATTTCTCAAGCTTCTGCTTATTAAGCACAGATATATTATCCTTGATTATTTATAGTTATATGGTCATTTACAAACCTTTTTAGTTACGAGCGGGATACGTTCAAGTATCCCGCCCAAGTTTTTTTAAAGACGTTCGTTTTTTTTCGCCGGTGTATCCACGGATACACGCACTTTTTGTGAAGATATATTACTATTGTCCCAAATGATAATGAATGTCATCTTCAATTACATGGAGGCAGAAAATGAGAAAATCATTGTTTTTAACACTAATATTTTGTTTTGCTTTAGTAGCCGGCTGCGGGCAAGCCACCGATTTGAACAATACGGAATCCCCAGAACCCAAAGCATCTGACAGCCACACACAATCGGTTATTACTGTAGTAGCGCCTAAATCGCCCGGTTCAATCCCTGTTTTCAGAATGATTGAGAGTAATTGCATGGGATCTGATGTTCAGATCGACCTCCAGCTTTACAGCGATATGGAGGCGATGACAGCCCTGGCATCCGAAGGAGATTACGGGGTTCTAATTGCGCCTGTGCATACTGCGGCTAATCTTTATAATAAAGGCGTCGCGGTTGAATTGATCAATATATACGGCTGGGGCGGGATGTATCTGAGTACGACCGATCCAGATTGCGACAACTGGGAAGCTCTTGAGGGAAAAACGCTTTATGTCCCGGCTAAAGGTTCTGTTCCGGATGTTTTGACCCAATACTTTCTTGACCGGCACGGCCTTGCGGTCGGAGAAAACATCGAAATCGTATATTCATCACACGCTGAGATTGCGCAGCTGCTGTCGGCGGGAACCATAAGGTATGCCATCGACGTACAACCATATGTTACATCGAACACAAATACTATTGAAGGCTACATGGTTATTTCAGAATTCTCGGAGGAATGGACGCTGACACAAGGAAACGCGTATGCCATGCCGGCCAATTGTATGGTGGTAAACTCAGAATACATAAGCGGAAACGAAGCGTTAATTGCCACATTTAACCATAAATTCGAAAAGGCAATCGAATGGACGACAGAGAATCCCACTGAGGCAGGCGTTCTTGCAAACACGTATATGAATGCTAACGCAGAGCTTATTGCCGCAGCTATGCCGGGTTTTTGTTTAGAGTATAAAACAGCTGCCAATGCAAAAAGCGATGTGGAACAATACTATAATGTCTTACTGGAACTGAAGCCGGAAAGCATCGGGAGCAAATTGCCTGAAGTAAGTTTTTATTATACAGAAAACTAGTCGAGGGGCCTTTGGCTCCTCCCCTCTTACAAATTTTATTTTTTATATCGAAGGGATATTACGTTTGAAAATACTAACCGCCGGTTCACATAGAACGCGCAAAAAGACAGAAAAAGTTATTATGAATATACGTACTAAGAAAAATAGGGATATCGCGTTCATGCTGATTTTCGCTTTAGTCCTGCTGATCTGGCAGGGCTTATCAATGATATATTCGCCGCTGGTCCTTCCCTCCCCCGCTTTGACTTTTCGATCTTTGTACAGAATAATCCAAAGCGGCAGGTTTTGGTCGGAAATAGTCGTTACCCTGAAAAGGCTTGTCATAGCGCTGCTGGCATCCATAGCAGCCGGCAGCATTCTTGGAATCATAATGGGCGCCAACAAAAGATTAAAAAATCTGTTTGAGCCCATCGTTTATCTTGTTCAGTCCATTCCTCCTATTTTATATATGACACTTGCTATGATTTGGCTTGGCCTCAATGGCGCGGCGACGATATTTATCGTGTTTATTGGGAGCGCGCCTGTTATGGCTATAACCATTAAGGAAGGATTTGAAAACATAGATCCCAAGCTGGTTGAAATGGGAAAGGCTTTTAAGTTTTCTAAATCTGAAACAATAAGAGAAATAATACTGCCTTCTTTAAGCGCTTATTTTAAAGCAGGTTTAATTACTGTTTTCAGTTTCGGATGGAAACTGGTGGTAATGGGTGAAGTGCTCAGCGCCAGCACCGGTTTAGGCGCTCAGATTACTGATGCCAGGATGAACCTTGAAACAAACATGGTATTTGCATGGGGAATTATCATCGTTCTGCTTTGTTTCCTGTTTCAGAAGCTTACAGCTAAAATGTTTGAGTTCAAACCAAAACGGAGAAAATATTATGACAAATAAAGCAATACTTATGTTTATAAATATTGAAAAAAACTTTGAAGATGTCGGTGTGCTGAAGAACTTCTCCCTTGACGCTAACAGAGAAGAAATCGTGTGCATCATAGGCCCCTCGGGCTGCGGGAAATCCACGATGTTGAATATTATGTCAGGGCTTACCCCGCCTTCCGGCGGCCAAATAATCAACCAAAGTCAGAATACAAGCTACGTCTTTCAGGAGGACAGGCTCCTGCCCTGGAAGGACGTATATCAAAACATTCGGATTGTAAATAAAAGAAGCTCTCATGAATACATCATGGAGCTTATCCAAAAAGTCGGGTTAAAAGGATTTGAAGGGTTTTACCCTACAGAATTAAGCGGCGGGATGCGGCAGCGGTGTTCCATAGCAAGAGCTTTTAATTACGAAGCCGATTTGCTGCTCATGGACGAGCCTTTTAAGTCACTCGACTATAACTTGAGGATCGGCATGATTCATTATCTGCTCATGCTTTGGGAAAACACGAAAAAAACCATTATATTTGTTACACATGAGATTGATGAAGCGCTTTTGCTGGGCGACAGAATACTGTTTTTATCCAACAGGCCCGCTAAAGTATTGAAGGAATTTATAGTTGAAACACCGAAGATCGGAAGAACCCTGACAGACACACGATTAGTTGAAGTCAGAAGCCAGATCCTAAAACTGCTGCAAAGCGATAAACAAGAGGCTTCTTAACACACTAAAAAACGGTAATGCGGAAACTCATTCAATGTATTGGGTTTCCGCATTTTTTAATTAAGCGGTTTTATTTATAAGGAAACGATTTTCCCCAATCTGTTTATGTCCCTAACCTTAATTGTTCTCTTTACGAAAGATATTATTCCTTCATTTTCCAGCTTTCTCAATTCGCGCGACAGAGATGTCCTTGAGACATTCATATATTCAGCCCAGGCCTTTTTAGAAAACGGCAGGATCACCGTATTTTTACTATTGGATGTATTTTCATATTGAATAGTATGGATCAGATATCCGGCAATTTTTTCCTGAATGGAATCCAATGAGAGTATTCCAATTTTGTGCTTCATCATCAGCGTTGATGTCGACGTGGTTTCCAGAAAATTGAGCATGAATCCATTGTCCGAACTAAACAGGCGCAGCAGGTCGGATTTGAAGATAAATAATATTTTGCTGGTCTTGCACGCACATACATTATCCGGATAATATTCATATTTTGAAAAAATGGAGGCTTCTCCGATAACGTCAGCAATTTTCTTTCTTTCGATAATAACAATCTTGCCATTTGGGAAAAGCTTCTGAATATCCACAGCTCCAGAGAGAACAATCCCAATTCTGTCGGCAACCTGGACTGGCGAGAATATCGTTTCATTTTCTTTATAGCTCTCAATTTTGCAGCTGATACTGGAAAGAAGCCGCTCAATATCCTCTGTGTTTTTATTTTTAAACAGCGTGCACTTTTGCAATACTTGCTGAATCTTATCCATAAGTTTTCCTACTCTAACTTAAATAATTGTATCTCAGGATACTCTATATTCAGTTTAATTGTATTACAATCAGGTTCAAAAGTAAATGAAAATGATATTCAATAACAAATAGAAATGATTTATCAATAGAGAGGGGTAATTGAAATGACCGCAAGTATGGCCGAATTTGGCAGCACTTTGCAAACAAATGGATATAAGCTGACAATTCAGCGCCGCGCGGTATTGGAGATTATTTTCAACAACAAAGAAAAACATTTGAGCACGGAGGAAATATTTTATGAAGTAAGGAAGACGCATCCCGGTATAGGGCTTGCGACGATTTACAGGACCCTGCAGGTTTTCGAAAAAATTGGGCTTGTATGGCATTTGGCTTTGGATGACGGGTACTTAAGATATCAGATGGCTGATCCCGAAGAAAAACATGAGCATCATCATCTTGTGTGTGAAATCTGCGGTGAGGTGATCGATGTTAAGGATGATCTGTTGGAAACCCTGGAAGAGAAGGTTCAGTCTGAAAATGGATTTACTGTTAACAATCACAGGGTTCAGCTTTATGGCATATGCAAAAAATGCGCGGAAAAACAGGCACGCGAAAAAGAAGACACTAGATAACGGAGGTTGTACATGTATAGCTTGGGCATAGATGTGGGCTATTCGTCTGTAAAAGTAACGCTGACAGACGAAAAAAGCGAAGTGAAATACGCAGGATATCAATTGCATAAAGGGAAAATCAAAGAGACTTTGATTTATTTGTTTGAGGATTTGCTGGAAAGCTTCAACGCCGATGATATTGACTTTGGATATGTGACCGGCAGCGGGAGCAGGTTTCTGCTTAAAACCAATGCGGTGGATTTTATAAATGAGGTCGCGGCATTAGTCGAAGGCGGCATCAAGGCAAACAATGATATCGGTTCTATTATTGAGATCGGCGGAGAAAGCGCCAAGTATATAACCGGCTTCAATAAAGACGACAAATCGCATATAGAAATCTCAATGAACTCCAATTGTTCCGCCGGCACGGGATCTTTCCTGGAGGAGCAAATGTCGCGGCTGAATTTAAAACTTGAAGATTATTCCGTATATGCCGGAAGGGCAAAAAGCATACCGCGTATAGCCGGCAGATGCAGTGTATTTGCCAAGACGGACATTACGCACCATCAGCAGGAGGGCGTGTCGGTTGAAGACATCTTACTGGGTCTTGCTTATGCCGTGGTAAGAAATTATAAGGGAGCCGTCATGAAAAAGCTTCCTGTCATAAAGCCTGTCCTGTTTGTCGGCGGCGTGGCGAATAATCATGGGATAATCACGGCTTTGAAGGATGTGCTGTGCTTAAGTGAGGGCGCGTTAATCATACCGGATCAGTTCAGTAATATCGGAGCCTTTGGAGCGGCGTTGGTCGCCCGGCAGGATAAAGCAAAAGTTGACCTGGCCAAACTGCTGGACAGCATAAAGCACCTGGATGAAGGCTTCATCGATGATCAAAACGAAGAACTGCCCAGGCTGAGCTCATACCCTGTTGCTGACAGCCGGGATAAACACATCTGCAAACCAACAGAAAATCAGTGCAGCCTCGAATGCTATTTGGGTGTTGACGTTGGTTCTACCAGCACCAACCTGGTTCTTATGGACAAAGAAAAAGAAATCGTCGCATTCAGGTATTTAAGGACCTTCGGGAACCCGGTTGAAGCAGTAAGAACGGGTCTGAAAGAACTGAAGGGTGAATTCGGAGAAAAGTTGAAAGTCATCGGGGCCGCAGCCACAGGCTCCGGAAGGTACATGATCGGAGACCTTATTGGGGCCGACATCATCAAGGATGAGATTACCGCTCAGGCGAAAGCCGCAGTAACCATTGACAGCGGCGTGGATACGATATTTGAGATCGGCGGGCAGGATTCCAAATACATCGGTCTTCAGGACGGCGTTGTAACAGATTTTCAAATGAACAAGATCTGCGCCGCCGGTACCGGCTCCTTTATTGAGGAGCAGTCCAAAAAGTTCAATATACCCATAAACGATTTCGGAGACATAGCGTTGAGCAGCGATAACCCGATCAATCTGGGAGAGCGCTGTACCGTTTTTATTGAAACAAGCATAGCGGCCAATTTGTCCAGCGGTGCAAAGCTTGCGGACATTGCTTCCGGATTGTGCTACTCCATTGTTAAAAATTATATTGGCAGGGTCGTCGGCCAGAAAAAAATAGGCAACAAGATATTCTTTCAGGGCGGCGTGGCATTCAATCAGGGCGTAGTCAACGCCTTCAGGGCGCTTACGGGAAAAGACATCATTGTCCCCCCGTTTTTCAGCGTCACCGGCGCTTACGGCGCCGCCATCCTGGCGATGGAGGAAATGGGAGATGCCGTTACAAAATTCAAAGGCTTTGAAATAGAGACAAGAGAGCAGTTTGTTGAAAAGCTGAAAGGGAAAAAGTTAACGCAGGACAGCATATCGGCCTTCAATCAGAAAATAAACAAGCTGATATTTGATGGGTACGACGGGCTTTTGGATAAGAACAAGCAGACAGTAGGTATACCGAGAGCGCTCTTCACATACGGGATGTTCTCAATGTTCAACGCGATTTTCAGAGAGCTCGGTTTCAATGTGCTGCTTTCCGATCCAACCAACGAGGAAACCATCCGACGCGGGCAGCAGTACGCCCTTGACGAAACCTGTTATCCGATCAAGCTGATAAACGGGCATGTTGCCGAGTTGGTGGAGAAAAACGTGGATTTTATCTTCTTCCCTGATTTATATACTGTGGACCACCCCGGCTCAATGAGCAGAAAAGATTACGGATGCGCCTATATGCAGCTTTCGTTCAAGGTCATCAACCAGGCAATGGAGCTTGAAAGCAGAGGCATCAAGCTGCTCTCGCCGACGATCGCCTTCAGCCTTGGCAAAAAGTTCATGATGGAAAGTTTTTCGAAGATGGGCAAACAGCTGGGGAAAAGTCCTGAAGAAACTATAAAGGCGCTTCAAAAGGGTATGGAGGCTTTTCACAGGTTTGAAGAAAGAATCGGTGAGAATGGGGAGAAGTCTGTTAAGGAACTAAAACCAAATGAAAAAGCGTTCGTTCTTATTTCAAAACTGTATGGCGTTGCCGACCCGGTGTTGAATATGGGTATCCCCGCTAAGCTCATGGAGATGGGACACAAGGTACTGCCGTTTTACGACTTGCCGGAGGGCGATGTTTCCAAAGAGCATCCAAACATGTTCTGGCCTTTCGGTCAGCACATCCTGGAACCTGCCCAACTTGTCAGGCGGCACCCGAATTTATATGCGATTCTGCTTACGCACCATGGCTGTGGTCCGGACTCAGTTGTATCTCATTACTTCAGGGAACTAATGAACGGAAAACCGTATCTGCACATAGAGGTGGACGAGCACTCCTCCGGAGTCGGTGTGATAACCAGAGTGGAAGCTTTTATAAACAGCCTCAAAAAGGCAGAGGTTCCAGAAGCCGATGAAATGGAAGCATATTTGAATAGTATTGCTCACAAAGACGTGAACATTAAGAAAAGTCTGAGCCAGCTTGAAGATAATTCAATCGTCTATCTGCCCAATCTCCACCCCTATTCGGAGATTTTTAAAGAGATATTGATCGAAAAAGGCATAAACACACGAGTACTGCCCGCAACAAGCAGGTCGTCTGTTGATGTTGGGAGAAAATTCACCATCACAGAGGAGTATTTCTCACTGACAGCTTTGCTGGGCGATGTATTCAAAGAGCTGCGTGAAATGAACCGGACTGATAATGAAAAAAATGCGATTTTCGTTCCCCAGAATGAAGGGACGGAGGCCGACGCGCAGTTTGGACGCATGCTGAGAACGAAGCTTGATGAGGAGGGCTTTAAGGACGTTGACATCGTATCGCCGTTTATCGAGGATGCCCTGTTCGGAAGTTACGAAGATGCCCGGCTGCTTTTCCTGGGATTTCTTGCGGGAGATCTTGTCAGGCTTGCACCTGTAGAATTACGGGATAAGTGTTTGACAGAGGTCTGCCAGCTGATAAAAACAAACCGTTTTGGAATAGATGATTTAGTTAATAAAGCAAGAGAAATCTGCGGCGAGCTTAAAGCCACAAAATTCAAAAAGCGTGTGTTTGCCTGCGGAGAAGCTATGATTGTGTATAACGATTATTTGAACAACTTCACCTTTAGTGCGCTTGAAAACAAGGGCCACAGGGTTATTTACAGTCCATTCAGCGAAGCAATGTGGCTGATGTGGAGGGATTATGCCAAGCAGAATCAAAATGATAAAACACCGATGCTCCGGCAAAAGCTGGAGGAATTCAAAAGCTATATTAGTACTATATCCGAATGCCTTGCTGATGAAAGTCCATTTGAAGAGGATCTGGAAAGCCTGGCAGTAAAGGCTGATGATACGGTCGGATACTACGCCGGTTCGTTCGGCAGGTACAGGGAGGCGAAAATGCTCTGCGATTTGCAAAACATCGATGGGATCATAAACGTCGCGTCCATGTACGAAAACACAGCAATCGTATTGGGGATTCTGCATAAGAGTTTTGAAAGAAACCATCTTAAACCTCTGCTGAATTTAACCTTCGATGGGAACAGAAACGAAAATGACGAAAAGAAGATCGATTCTTTTATCTATTATCTGTAATCGACTATTTTGCCCAAATCAAAAACCAAGGAGTGATTATATGTTATGAGTGATTATAAAAAATGCAGAAACGAACATAGCCCCAACGGTCACCGTCACAGGCGCGGCCCGACCACTTTCGATATGGTTGACCCGGATGTTGTGTTCAACACGCTTGCACTGAAGCCGGGAAATATATTCCTCGATCTTGGATGCGGTGCGGGAGATTATTCGCTTTACGCAGCCGAAATTGTCGGGCAGTCCGGCAAGGTTTATGCGCTTGACCTGTGGGCAGCGCTGCTGGACGGCCTTAATAAAGAGGCAACACTTAAAAGCCTTACCAACATTGAGACAAGGCTCTGCGATATCAGCGGCAATTTGGATTTCGAAGACGGCAGTATAGACGTTTGTTTTCTGTCGGCTGTCATTCATACACTTGACTTGAACAAGATCGGAGAGCGGTTTTTTGGTGAGATCCACCGCGTATTGAAACGCGGCGGCAAGTTATCGGTTATTGAATGCAAAAAAGAGAAATTGACGTTTGGCCCGCCGCCGGCTGTGCGTTTATCGGCAGAAGATCTGGAAAGACACATGACGCGGTACGGATTTGAAAAGCGTAACTATATCGATTTAAGATACAATTATCTGGTTCAGTTCATTGCCGTCTGACAATGCTGTTGAGCCGGACATGGTTAAGAAAGGTTCGGCGATTATTATGGCCCTTACTCCCGTACGTGAAGATTATCTCAAGGTAATACTGGAGCTTAATGAAAGTAAAGGCGTGGCAAGAGTAACGGATATCGCCGATAGGCTGGATGTAACAAAGGCAACGGTTTCACAGACTATCAGCAAGCTCATTGCATTGCGTCTTGTAACAAGGGAAAAAGACAGAACGGTATTTCTGACTGACGACGGCAGACAAAAGGCCGATACGATACGAAAAAGGAATCTGTTGCTGAAAAAATTTCTGACCGAAATCCTTGAAGTGGATCATAGTACTTCAGAGAAAGACGCCTGCATGATGGAGCATCTCGTCAGCTGTGAAACGCTGGAGAAGCTTGAAGGATACCTGCAGAAAACGAATAAACAAATGCAGATCAACTTTGTTCGGGGAGATAAATTATGAAGCCTCTTTTAAAAATGGTTAAAGACAAGAAAATTCATCTGATTATTTGCGTGGCGCTGGCTTCCGTCAGCTCGCTGCTGCTGATCGTGCCCTTTGCACTGATATACAAGATAGTGGCGTATTATCTGCAGGCGGGTTTAAACGCTTCGCCTGAGCCGGTAATAACCTGGCTGGGGATTGCATCCATAGCGCTTATACTGAGGTACGCGCTTACTGTTTCTTCCTTCGTATTCAGCCATATAGCAGCTTTCGACCTGCTTTACCGTATTCGTGTAAAAATCACAAAGCATATCGGGAGGCTACCTATGGGCTTCTGGGAGAAAAACAGTTCCGGAAAGATTCTGAAAATAGTTCAGGAAGACGTTGAATCAATCGAGAGCTTTGTTGCGCATCATTTCCCGGATGCCGCGGCCGGATTTACCCTTCCCTTTGCCACGCTTGCCTTCCTGTTCTCGGTTGACTGGCGGCTTGCATTGGCTGCGGCTATCCCGCTGCCGATTACTATTATTCTGCTTTACATGATGTGGAACGGCGTGCTTACGGGCGAAAACCGGAAAGAGCTTACCAAGAAATATCATAAAGCTATAGAAAACATGCATTCGACGATGCTGGAATATGTCCACGGTATGCCGGTCGTCAAGGTCTTTAACCTCAACGCAGATTCGTTTAAAAGACTTAAGGATTCTGTTTCGCTATATCGGGATATCGTCGTAGTATGGTCGAAGGGTGCGTCGCCATATCGGGCATTGATATCAACTTTTATTCTTGGAGGGGGGCTCTTTATCCTTCCGCTGGGAATCTATCTCATGGAAACCGGCAGCATCGACGCATCCAAAATCATTCTCTTCCTGCTGCTCGGCACCGGTTGCTTCGGCGGCCTGCTGAAAGCAATCATGATCACAACCCGTATGGAGCTTATTACGTCGGGTATCAAGCGGATAAACGAGATCATGGCGGCCGAGCCTCTTTATGAGCCTCCGCTTCCCCAAATACCCGGCAAATTTGACATCGAACTGAAAAATGTATGTTTTCAATATCATGAAGGCAATGCGCAGGTGCTTAAGGATATCAATATAACTCTGCCGGAGAAATCGTTTACCGCGCTGGTCGGACCCTCCGGTGCGGGAAAAACGACAATTGTAAATCTGATCGCCAGAATGTGGGAGGTTACCGGCGGTTCGATATCAATCGGAGGCTTATCTGTAAAGGAAATGGGTACAAAGGGCATTGCGGAATCAGTCGGAACCGTTTTCCAGGATGTACAGATGCTGACCGATACGGTAAGAGCCAATATTTGTATGGGAAAGGCAACGGCAACACAGGATGAGGTCGAAGCTGCGGCGAAGGCCGCAGCCTGCCATGACTTCATTATGAAGCTGCCGCATGGTTATGCCACAATGATCGGCGACGGAGGCGAAACGCAATTAAGCGGCGGCGAGAAGCAGCGAATCGCTATGGCCAGGGTCATACTTAAAAATACGCCCATTATTCTTCTGGATGAAGCAACCTCATATGCCGACGCTGAAAACGAGTCGCTGATGCAGAAAGCGTTTTCACGGCTTATGGTGAATAAGACCGTTGTTGTAATCGCTCATCGCCTTTCAACGATTGTCGGAGCGGACAATATCTATGTAATCGACAAGGGACAGGTAACGGAGAGCGGTAACCATCAGGAGCTGCTTGCGCAAAACGGTCTATATAAAACCATGTGGGACGCCCATATGAAGGCAAAGCAATGGCAGCTTATCGAAAAGGAGGCCTGAGCAAATGAAAAAAAATAAATGGAGCTTTTTTCATGAAAACTCAAAAAGGCTTGCCGCCGTTTTCGGCGTTAACCTTGCATCAAATATACTTCCCGGTGTTTTCTATATTTTCCTCTACCTGATAGTGATGCAGCTTACAGCACCCGTACTCATGGGAGAGCAGATAAACTCCGTGGTGTTATGGCGATATTGCTTGTGGTATATCGGAACCTTTGTGCTTTACATCCTGCTTTCAATGTGGAGCCAGACGAAAACCTATGTCGAGGCGTACTCAATTTCTTCCGAGTTGAGGCTTGCTATGGGAGACAAGCTCAGGAGGCTGTCTTTAAGCTTCTTTAAACAAAACGACCCCGGGGATGTGGCCTCTCGGCTGTTAAGCGATGTTCAAAAAACGGAAACGATTATGGCCCGCATTCTGCCCGATATGACTACGGCAGTGATCTCGCCGGTAATACTGATTATTTTTCTGGCGACAATCAATGCTGGTTTGGCCGGAATCGTACTGTCGTTCGTTGTTATCGCGGGTATATTCCTGTTTATAGCGCGGAAAACGGTCGGTATTCTTGGACGTAAGCATATCAAGACGGTGGTTGAAACGTCTTCGCGTATTATTGAGTATTTTAAAACCGTCAAGCTCCTGAAGTCATATAATCTGACCGGAGATCGCTTTAAAACGATGAATGACGCCATGCTTCGCCTTAAGCAAATCAGCTTTCGGACCGAAGTCTGGACGGCGATTCCCATACAGGTTTTTCTTTTCTTTCTCGATGCAGGATATTTAGTAATGCTGTTTGCGGCGGTAAAAATGTGCGTGGCCGGCAGCATGCATATTCAGGGGCTGTTTTCCTTTGCGGTTATTGGTTATTTCCTTTTTGAATCGGTAAAATCTCTGGGACCGCAGCTTGTGGAAATTCGGTATAACGCCCTTTCCATAAAGCGTATCGGCGAGATATTTGAGGCGGAGGAACCGCATTACAGTGAACTGAAAAAGCCTCCTGAGAAAAACAATGTTGCGTTTACGGATGTCAGCTTCGGTTATCGCGACAGCAATGTCCTGAACGGAATCAGCTGCGATATACCCGAGAAATCCATGACGGCTCTGGTAGGTATGTCCGGCTCAGGGAAAACAACGATGACCAATCTTATTGCACGCTTCTGGGATGCGCAATCGGGTGAGGTGCGGATAGGCGATATTCCGGTGACTGAGATGGACCCGGACAAATTGCTTACCAAGCTTTCAATGGTTTTTCAGGATGTCTACCTTTTTAATGACACCATTGCCAACAACATCGGTGTCGGCAGAAAAGGAGCAGGCCTGGAGGAGATTAAAGGAGCGGCAAAACTTGCCTGCTGCGACGGGTTTATCGAGGCTCTCCCGGACGGTTACGATACACTTGTGAGCGAGGGTGGCAACTCGCTTTCCGGCGGGGAAAAGCAGAGGATTTCCATTGCTCGGGCAATCCTCAAGGATGCCCCCATTGTGATTCTTGATGAGGCGACGGCATCCCTTGACCCTGAAAATGAAGCGGAAATTCAAAAGGGTTTTGAAAACCTGGTCAGAGAAAAAACAGTCATTGTTATTGCGCATCAATTTAAATCCATTACAAACGCTGATCAGATCCTGGTTCTGGATAAAGGATGCATATCAGAACGTGGAACGCACGACGAGCTGATTAAAGCAAACGGCCTTTATTCCCATTTATGGAATGAGCAACAGAAGGCCAAAGGATGGAAAATGAGAGCCATAGACAATTAGTACGTAGAATTATTATTTCTGCATTGAAGGACAACTAAAACAGGAGAGAAAAGCTAGAGGAAAATGGTACACAACTGTAACATATTGGAGATAAAGGACCTTTACGTAAAGGTAAACGGAAAAGCGCTGATTAGAAATTTGAACCTAACCATTCCGGCGGGTGAAGTGCACGCTCTTTTAGGTCAGAACGGAAGCGGCAAGACCTCGCTTATGATGACCATTATGGGTTTTTCCGGTTACGAAGTAACACAGGGACAGATCCTGTTTATGGGTCGGGATATCACGAATCTGGACATTTGCGAACGCGCACGGCTCGGTATTGCCATCGCTCAGCAGCGTCCGCCTACGATAGACGGCGTAAAACTGCGAAGTATTCTGGCATACACGCTGCGTAATAAGCAAAACCCGGAGGAAAACCTGGCCGTTCTTGCAAAAACCGCGCAGATGGAACCTTTTTTGGACCGCAGTATCAACGACGGACTCTCCGGCGGAGAAATCAAGTGCGCCGAGCTGCTGCAGCTTCTGGCAATGTCGCCCGCGTTTTCCATGATGGACGAGCCGGACTCAGGCGTCGATATCGAAGCGTTGGCATTGGTGGGCGAATTGATCAACAAACTATTATCTCCTGATGAACAGCGTCCGGTAAAAAGAAATGCGGGACTCATCATTACGCACAGCGGCAACATTCTGAAAAATCTGAATATAGACAAAGCACATATCATGCACGGCGGCTGTATCGGCTGCTCAGGAAATCCGGTAATGGTGTTGGAAAGCATTGGCAGATACGGCTATGAGGAATGTGTACGCTGCATGGGAATGAGGTGAATCTGATGCGTTCCTTTAATAAAAAAAACAAACATGGGGACGGTATCCCGGATTTCACACTTAATGAAAAGCCTTCACAAAATCTGATTCCTCCTGAGCAAATCGGGATGAATGATAAAAATGCGCTGGCCGATGTGGGTGTTGTGCTTGGCAGCGAAAATCGTTCCGCTACGATGATTGTACGTGACCAACAACCGGTGTGCACGGTAAACAACAGTCAGAACTTTGAATTGCTTTCCATCTCCACGGCACTCAATCGCTACGATTGGCTGGGTAAAGAATACGCTTTCAGGGCGCTTCCGAGTGATTTTGATGAAGTGACCGAAAAATGCGCTGCCCGGGAAATGCAGCTTGGTTTTTTCATTCATGTCAAAAAGGGCGCGAAAGTAACCCTCCCATGCCAGACGGCAATGTATATGGTTAGTAACAACCTCACGCAGGCGGTTCATAATATCGTGATCCTGGAAGAGGGATCAAATCTGGAACTCATTACCGGCTGTGTATCGGAGCACAGCGTCAGTGAAGGGCTGCACCTTGCGGTGGAAGAATACTATATCGGTAAAAACGCAAAGCTCGTCAGCACTATGGTCCATTCGTGGGGGCCTGAGGTAACAGTCGCTTCCCGTACCGGCGCTGTTGTGGAAGAAAACGGGCGGTATGAAAGCAACTATATCTCACTTCGGGCCGCAAAACAGGTAAAGTGCGATCCGCAGACCTACCTCAACGGCAAGGGGGCGTCCGCAAAATATCTTACCGTAGTTCTGGGTACGCCGGGTTCCGTAATTGACACCGCAGGAAACGTATATCTCAACGCAGAGGATACAAGCGCCGAGCTTTTGCACCGCGCCGTATGCACCGGCGGAATCATGCATCAGGGCGGGCTGCTTATCGGCAACGCTCCCTGCAAAGCCCACGTGGACTGCGCGGGAATGCTTCTTGATACTGCAGGCAGTGGGTTCATAGAATCGGTGCCGGGTCTTAGATCGCATCATCCCGATGCAAGGATGAGTCACGAGGCAAGCTTAGGCAAGATCGCGCCTGAGCAGGTGGAATACCTAATGTCCCACGGCATGGAAGAACAGGATGCAATCTCTATGCTTATCCGGGGCTTCTTAGGCGCAGACATTGAGGGACTTGGCACGGAGCTTGATACGCAAATAGCTGAAATTGTCGATGTTGCCGGACACGGAGAAGGTTAACGCTAACGTGTAATTAGGAATACGAAAAATATAATATTGGGCAAACTTGCCGAAAGGCAGGGACGCAAAGCCGAGAGTCCAAGCTGCTGTATGGTTGCAAAAACGTGTCCTGAGTCTGCTTTTTGTCAGAATCAAAACACGTTTGTTTTGCTTCATCTATGCCCTTCACCGCAGCCTCTATGATGACGAGGTGTCTGAGCGCTGTCTCGGAATATGAGAAAACAGAAACAAATTGCATGTCAATTTACGTATAATAGTGCTAAAAAGTCCGATAATATCGGACTTTTTAGCACTATTAGCACTTTTTGGCGGAGAGGGTGGGATTCGAACCCACGTGCGCTTGCGCGCAAACTGATTTCGAGGGGCATTTCAGGGTTGAAATGGCCGATTTTTTTCTTATAGGTTTTTATAGGTTAACATCGTAAAGGTTGTGTTTACAGTGCTCTCCTGCGTATCTTTTTATAAGTTTCAATAACCGATATACAAGCTCTTTTTTGAAAACCGGGCATCATTTGGGCACCACGGGCATCAATCTACATTATGATATCATCCTATATCACCCGACAAAAGCTATAAGAAGTGGTATATTTTAGAGTGGTTTTCCATGCTATAACAGTCGGCGAACCTCGTTATATAAATTTAACATAAACACCTATTGACATCACTACGCCGTTGTAGTATGATGATTACACTACAACATTGTAGTGATTTAGCCGCAGACGTGCGACAATAAACGGAAGGTGTACACCATGGCCAATTTTCAAAAATTATCAGAAACAGAAATGGAAGTGATGCAGATTATCTGGGCTTCCGATCATCCTATGACATCCGGCGAACTGCTGGACATTTTTGCTCGGGAAAAGGGTAAGGAATGGAAGGGGCAGACTATCGCAACCTTTCTGGCAAGGCTGGTTGAAAAGGGTGTCCTTACATTCATTAAGCAAGGCCGGGCGAACATCTACAAGCCGGGCATGTCGCCGGAGGAATATCAGAGCCAAGAAGCAAAGAACTTACTGGAAACGCTGTATGAGGGTTCGGTTAAAAATTTTCTGACAACGCTCTATGACGGCAAAAAACTGACAAAAGATGAAATGATCGAACTAAGGCGCTGGTTCTCTGAAAAGGCAGGTGAGCAGAATGGGTAATCTATTTTCAAATCTTTTTGCCATGTCTATTGCGGGAAGCGTGGTTGTCGGGTTGATGCTATTGCTTCGGCCTGTAACGGCAAAAATCTTCCCTGCCAAGTGGCAATACGGAATTGGGAAAATGGCAATTGCTTTTTTCCTCCTGCCTGTTTTCCGCCTTGTCAAAGTGTTTTCTTTGGCTCAGCCTGTCATGGGAAGCTATCCTGCTGAGCCGTCCATCATCCGGGAAGCGATGCCAGCACTATCGTCAAACGGCTTTGCAGATGCAATGGATACCTTGATGAAGAATCATTTGGCGGTTGAGTTGATGCAAGCCCTTTTGTTAGTTTGGTTTGTAGGGGTTCTGGTTTTTGCCGGGTGGCATTTTTATTGCTACCGCAGATTTTCGACACAGCTCCGGGCAGTCAGTTTCCCCGTACCAGACGATACTGCCGTCGCCCTGCTTTCCTCATGCAAAGCCGCGTTAGGTATTCGTGGTGATGTAACACTTATGCTCAACTCAAATATCACAAGCCCTATGCTTGTAGGGTTGCGCAGCCCAATGATATTGCTGCCAACCTCAAACATGCGGGAAATTGACCTGAAACTCGTCTTGACTCATGAGCTAATGCACCTTAAACGCAAGGATTTATGGGTAAAAATGCTCGCCCTGACTACGGAAACGCTAAATTGGTTTAATCCCTTTGCCCATGTTCTCTGTAAGTATATAAGCATATGGGGAGAATTGTCCTGCGACGAGGCGTTGGCATCTAAAATGTCCCATGCGGAAAGAATCATTTATGGCGAAGCCATTTTGAACACACTGGATAACCACTCCGGCATAAACACGGCTTTTTGTTCTGCATTTTGTTCGAGCAAGAAGCACATCGAAAGGAGATTAACCATGTTATTAAATATTAAAAAAATGAAGAAGCATATTATGGTTTTTGCTGTTGTTGCAATTGTAGCAATCGCATGCATCGGCACTTCCGTCGCTGCTTTAGCCGCAGAATATGGCCCGGACAAATGTGTACCAGACGGTGCGGTAAATTGGGTGGCATATGATGATGAACGCGGCGCAGGCAGGTCCGAAGATTCACAAACACAGGGCAATAGCATTATGAACGCGCCACAGAATAGTGTGGAATTGGGGAATAATCAGGTTCTGTACTTTGATACACAAGAGGAACTGGATGCCCACCTAGAAATACTCGCGGAACGCAGTGCAAACGGCTTAGACCCCTACGAAGGATTCGAGGAACTTTATGCAAACATTGACTTCAATTATCCGATTGCATATACGGTAGGCGGATTAGTCCCGGTCTGTCCGGCAAATTGATCCCGGTTTATTACAGAGAGACATTTTTTCAAATAGATCCTGTCACTAAGCAGCAGAACGAGTAAATTGTATCAGGCTGCATGTGCTATATCTTGTGAAGAGGGGCGTTTAGCAAAGCAAAATTGCTACACGCCCCTCATAAAAGGCTAAACGGCTCAAGGTTAACCGTTAATTTGTCCATTTACATCATAAAGGAGTTCATACCGGCGAGATCAACAAGGACAAGATGAACCATCAACCGCCTGCAGGCGTTCTCCCACGATGAATACCCCGGCAGATCGGGACAGGCTGTTACAACTAAAAGAACATGCGCCCCTTAGGGCGCATGTTCTTTTGGCGGAGAGGGCGGGATTCGAACCCGCGTGCGATTGCTCGCAAACTGATTTCGAGTCAGCCCCGTTATGACCACTTCGATACCTCTCCGTATTGCATAAAATAAGATACACGATTATAATATAAATGTCAACCAAATTAGGCGGTGTTATATTATGCCGGTCACATTAAAAGAAATCAATATCAAATTCGATATGCCGACGGCAGACGACGCCATCCGGCGCATTACTTATAATCTGCACAACAGCAGAAAGCTCGGATATAAGGCGCTGAAAATCATACACGGCTACGGCTCGACCGGAGCGGGCGGGAAGATCAAAGTGCGCGCGAGGAAATATTTTGACGACCAGAAGCGCCGCGGCGTCATCCGGGACTTCATACCGGGCGAGAACTTTTCCATCTTCGACGAGCCCACGCGTAATGCGTTTGCATCCTGCCCCGATCTTCGGGGCGATCCCGACCTTGAGCGTCATAATAACGGCATGACCATTGTGATTTTATGATCGGAGGGGCACAATATGAA
Organism: uncultured Sporobacter sp.; assembly: GCA_963663605.2. Lineage (GTDB taxonomy): Bacteria > Bacillota > Clostridia > Oscillospirales > Oscillospiraceae > Sporobacter. Next base: position 186,936 of record CAXXVF010000002.1, on the reverse strand, counting down.
TCTTATCGTCGCTGTAGACAACAACTGGGGCATCGGCAAAGGCGGCACGCAAACCCTGGTGATCCCGGAGGACCGCCGTCACTTCCGCGAACTTACCGACGGCTCAACCGTCATCGTCGGCCGCCGGACGCTTCTGGATTTCCCCGGAGGGCAGCCCCTGCCCGGCCGGAACAATATCGTCCTGTCCAGAAACGCGGACTTGAAAATCGACGGTGCGACCGTAGCGCGTTCTCTGGACGATTTATTTAAACTGATAGAGGATCTGCCGCCGAACAAGGTTTTCGTCATCGGCGGGGACAGCGTTTTTAAAATGCTTCTCCCCTACTGCACGTATGCGTATATCACTAAGCTTGACGCCGCGCCCGAGTCGGACGTTTTTTTCCCGAATCTCGACGAATCGGACGACTGGTTTCCGGAACAGGACGGCACGGTCAAAGAATACAACGGCATCCGGTATTCTTTTCTCAGATATAAGAACAGCAACCCACTTATATATAAAAACGGAGGTAACTGATGTTTGAATTATTCGCAACCGGTTCGACCCTGCCGGACGCTTATCACAAAGCGCTTTTAATGCTGCACGAAAACAATATCGAACTCCCCTGCCCCGACTACGGCACCAATCAGAAGGAAGCCTCCATGACGATACACGTACGCGAGCCGCTTTCCGAACCGATGATCAGCAAGCTGTTCATCGGCGATCCCCGCTCGCTTGAGCAGTACCGGCAGGAAATGCTCGACGGCATCCTGGATTTTGAGGTCGCGCGCGGTAAATGGGAATACACATACCATCTGCGTATGGAAAACCAGATCCCCTGGGTCATTGAAGAACTCAAGAGAAACCCGGATACCCGCCGTGCGGTCATCAGCATCCGCAGCGACGAGGATATGGAAACGGGCTCCCCGGCCTGCCTGCAAAACATCCACTTTCTTATCCGCGAGGATAAGCTGCACTGCAAAGTCCTGTTCCGCTCCAACGACGCGACAAAGGCCACGTTTATGAACGCCTTTGCACTCATTATGCTCCAAAAACGCATCGCCGACACGCTCGGCGTCGGCATCGGCACGTATACGCACCGCGCCAACAGCTTTCACGTCTACGAACGCGATTACAGCATGTTCGACGGGTATATCCGGCGTATCGCGTCCGGCGGTGATATCTGTTACGACTATATCGGCAACTGGGACGAGCTCATGGAGGAGGCTAAGCCGGAGATCGCCGAAATGGTTGAGCTGCTGAAAGAAAGAGACAGCTGACCGTATAAACAGAGAAAACGGAGGCCTTTCGGCCTCCGTTTCAGACTGTTTGACAGGCTGCGTTATATTTTCGGCAGCCGGAAAACGTGACGGACGCGGACGGCGTCCATCGGACACATTTCCTGACAGCAAAAGCACGAGATGCATTTTTTTATGGGCATATCCGCTTTGCCTTCACGGATTTCAATGATCTTCATCGGGCAGCTTTCGGCGCATTTGCCGCAGCCAACGCATTTTTCAGTATCTATATACGGAACGGCACAGTAAACGCGTTTGACGATCCCGGCGATGGAACGAAGCAGAAAGCTTCGGTTGTTCCCGCTGTTGATGGAATCCGGCAGCTTCAGAGGCGGCTCGGCCGGTTTGGCGTCAAATCCTGCTGTTTGGATTTCGCCGGGTTTTATGAGATCAAGCTTTCCCGCCTGACGCAGCATCGGGACCGTCTCGGGATCAAGTCCCATCAGCCGCGCCGCCACATAGTCCTGTGAAAAGACGTCGCGGGACGCCAGTGTCAGATCCATCTTCCGTATCCGGCCGTTTAAGGGGCCGTTGCCCTCCATCGCCTCCACCGCGTCGATTACCGTCACCTGCGGCGCAACGATGAGCGCCAGCTCCAAAAGCACGCGGCAGAAGTCGCCGATGTCCGGATATTTGAAGTGCCATTCAGGTTTCTGCAGCCCCGGCACGGCGCCGAACAGATTTTTTATGCCGCCGGTCATCGTCGCCAGCGCGTGTGTTTTCAGCTTGGCAACGTTGATGATGTAGTCGGCGTTTACTATCGGGTTGATGATGTTGAAGCTCCGGGCTTCAAACCCTTCGGGGCAGGCTACGGCTTGAAAGCCCGTATCGTAGTTGAGCCGGGCCTTGCTTTCCAGCGGCAGATAGCCGCAGGCGTCGTATACGGTTTTTAAGTATCCACGCCGGTATGTCCCGCCCGGACTGTCGGCAATGACGATATCCTCGACGCCATTGTCCTTGAGCCAATTAACAATTGCAGCGACGAGCGCCGGGTGCGTCGTCGCCCCCTGCTCCGGCCTGTGCGCGCCGAGCAGGTTCGGCTTGATGAGCACTTTCATGTCCGGGCGCAGGTCGCCTTCGATCCCCAGCGTTTTGAAATGCCGGTCAACCGCGGCGCGCAGGTCCGCATCCGCGTATGATTTTGTCTCCTGTACGGATACTACTGTCATAATGTCACCTTTATTTGCGTAAAATCATTTCCAATCTAATATAGAATACCAAAAGCAGACATTGTTTGCAATTAAATCTCGCGTATGATATGATGCTTGCCATCTTCTTTATTTAAAGGAATAGATCGCTAAATGGAACTACAAATGTGCGTGCCGAGCCTGTTCGGTATCGAAGGACTTATATCGGATGAGCTGAAACGGTTGGATATGAAAAATGTCCGGGCCGAAAACGGGCGCGTCCTTTTTTCAGGCTCAGACGCAGACGTCGCCCGGGCCAATTTAAACCTGCGCACCGGCGAGCGCGTCCTGCTCGTCGTCGGTGCCGTACGTTCAGACAGCTTCGACCAGCTTTTCGAGGGCGTCAAAGCCATGCCGTGGGAGAACTACATCCCAAAGGACGGCGCTTTTCCCGTGAAGGGCCACGCGCTGGGTTCGAAGCTGCATTCCGTACCGGACTGCCAGCGTATTATAAAAAAGGCGATTGTCGAACGTCTCAGCGGAAAGTACAAGCTGAACTGGCTGCCGGAAACAGGCGCGAAGTATCAGGTGCAGTTTGCCATTATGAACGATATGGCAACGCTTTATATCGACACGTCCGGCGCGGGCCTGCACAAGCGCGGTTACCGTCCCGCCGGCGCCGCCGCGCCGCTGCGCGAGACGCTGGCCGCCGCTATCATAAAGCTCGCGCGCTACCGCGGCAAGGAAGAACTCTGCGATCCGTTCTGCGGCTCCGGAACGCTTGTGATCGAGGCGGCGCTCGCCGCACTGAACCGCGCGCCCGGCTTAAACAGAAAATTTGACGCGCAGCGCTGGAGCTGGCTCGATCAAACCGTCTGGACGCGTACCGCGCAGGAAGCGCGGGACAAGGAGTTCCACGGCAACTATAACATCTGGGGCGGCGATATAGACGGGCGCGCCATCGAAATCGCGCGGGAAAACGCCCGCCGCGCCGGCGTGGAAGCCCATATCCGGTTTGAAACTGCCGAGGCTGCGGAATTTGCGCGCTCCAGACCCGGCGGCATCATCGTATCCAATCCGCCCTACGGCGAACGCGTCATGGACCATCAGGAGGCCGAACGCATTTACCGGCGTTTCGGCGCGGCCGCCAGGAAACTGGACGGCTGGAAGCTTTACATCCTCTCTTCACATACGGAATTTGAACGGACGTTCGGGAAAACGGCCGTCAAGAAACGCAAGCTGTATAACGGCATGATCAAATGCGACCTTTTCATGTATTATTAGTTTTTTTGAATTCCCCAGCAATATAAGGTCTTTATTCCAATAATAAAAAGTCAGCCGGAGACAGCTATGAAACATCTTTTTATCATTAATCCCGCCGCCGGCGGCAAAAAAAACCGCAGTAAGCAGGTCGAGCAGGAGATCCGGTCACGTATGTCCGAGTCCGGGTTTACATACGAGGTCTACTTTACGAAAGCGCCGATGGATGCCTGCCGGAAAGTCCGGGCGGAGGCGGAATCCGGCGGTTCGCTGCGCGTATACGCATGCGGCGGCGACGGGACGCTCAACGAATGCATAAACGGCGCAGTCGGCTCCCAAAACACGGCCGTAACGCATTATCCCTGCGGAACGGGCAACGACTTCGTCAAGATGTTCGGGAAAGACGATGCGGCGCTATTCAGGGACTTGGGCGCGCTTATAAACGGTTTTACGCGCCCGATAGATCTTATCGACTGCAACGGCCGCTACGGCGTGAGCATCTGCTCCGTCGGGATAGACGCCCGGATCGGCACGGACGTACATAAATACAGCGCGCTTCCGGTCATCGGCGGCGCGACCGGGTATGTCGTCTCCATGGCCGTCAATTTTATTCGCGGTATCAACAATGAATATACCGTCACGACCGAGAACGAAACGTACACGGGCAGCTTCGCTCTGATGTGCGCCTGCAACGGACGGTACTACGGCGGCGGCTTCAATCCCGTCCCCGACGCGATGCCGGACGACGGCTTTTTAGACTTTCTGATCGTCAAAGGCGTTTCCCGTCTTAAATTCCTTAAAGTCGTCGGCAAATACGCCAAAGGCCGATACAAAGAGTACAGTGACATAATTTCATATATACGCGGCAAGAATATGAAAATACAAGGCGCAAACGAGCAGACTGTCAATATAGACGGCGAGCTTATGGTCGCCAAAGACATCACTTTCAGGCTCGTTCCGCTTGGGGTTAATTTCCTGTTTCCGGAAAATCTGCGTTTTTTCGCTTTACGCGATTGTTCATCCGAAGCGAATCGGAGCATTCCGGAGATTTAGGAAGATAATCGGAGTTATTTTTATTTAAACGCGGTAAATAGTTTATTTTCGGTCAAATATGACGATAATAGCAGTTGCACAATAGTAAATCTTGGACTATTATTATACCTGCGTTAGCACTCATTGGCATCGAGTGCTAACGCAGGTATCATGAATAGACAGTATAATTTTACAGGAGGTAATTATATGATATTAAAACCTTTGGCTGACAGAGTAATCATCAAACAGGTCGCAGCGGAGGAGACAACGAAAAGCGGGATCATCCTCACAAGCTCCGCGCAGGAAAAACCTCAGGTCTATGAAGTCATTGAAGTCGGACCGGGCGGTATAGTCGACGGTAACGAAGTTAAGATGGTTGTTAAAAAGGGCGACCGTGTGCTCTACACCGGCTATTCGCAGGAAGTTAAGGTTGACGGCGACGAAATGAAAATAGTCAAGCAGAGCGATATCCTCGCCATTGTCGAGTAAGCCAGTCGATCACACTACAAATAACAGGAGGTAAATATATATATGGCAAAACAGATCATTTACGGTGAAGAAGCCCGCAGGGCTTTGGAAAAAGGCGTCAACCATCTGGCCGACACGGTTAAGCTGACCATCGGCCCGAAGGGCAGAAACGTCGTCTTGGATAAAAAGTTCGGTTCCCCCCTCATTACAAATGACGGCGTGACCATCGCCAAGGAAATCGAGCTCAAAGACCCGTTTGAAAACATGGGCGCACAGCTCGTCAAGGAAGTCGCTTCCAAAACAAACGACGTAGCCGGCGACGGCACCACGACGGCTACGCTTCTGGCTCAGGCTATTATTAACGAGGGCATCAAAAACGTAGCGGCGGGCGCCAATCCCATGATCATGAAAAAAGGCATCGAGAAGGCCGTCGACGTCGCCGTTGCGACGATCAGGGAAAACTCCCATCCCGTTTCAGGCAGCGAGGATATCGCCCGCGTCGGCGCGGTCTCGTCCGGCGACGATAAGATCGGCGCGCTCATCGCCGAGGCAATGGATAAAGTCTCCAGAGACGGCGTCATCACGGTCGAGGAATCCAAGACCGCCGATACGTATTCCGAAGTCGTTGAAGGCATGCAGTTTGACCGCGGCTACATCACGCCGTACATGGTCACGGATTCCGAAAAGATGGAAGCCGTTATTGACGAGCCGCTCATTCTGATCACCGATAAAAAAATCTCCAACATCCAGGAGATCCTCCCCGTCTTGGAGCAGGTCGTGCAGGCCGGCAAAAAGCTCGTCATCATCGCCGAGGACGTCGAGGGCGAAGCGCTCGCAACCATCATCTTAAACAAGCTGCGCGGCACCTTTACATGCGTATGCTGCAAGGCCCCCGGTTTCGGCGACAGACGCAAGGAAATGCTCCGCGACATCGCCGCTCTTACAGGCGGCCAGGTCATCTCCACAGACCTCGGCATGGAGCTTAAGGAAGCGGAAATGTCGATGCTCGGCAAGGCCCGCCAGGTCAAAATGTCCAAAGACAACACCATCATCGTTGACGGCGCCGGCGATGCAAACGACATCAAGGCCCGCGTAAAGCAGATCACCACGGAGATTGAGAACACCACCTCCGATTATGACCGCGAAAAACTCCAGGAACGCCTGGCGAAACTGTCCGGCGGCGTCGCCGTCATCAAGGTCGGCGCGGCTACCGAGACCGAGATGAAAGAAAAGAAACTCCGCATCGAAGATGCGCTCAACGCGACGAAAGCCGCCGTTGAGGAAGGCATCGTCGCGGGCGGCGGCACCATCTATGTCGTTGCTTCCAAGGCTGTAGAGAAGCTGCTGGCCAAGGCCGAAGGCGACGAGAAGACCGGCATCGCGCTCATCGCCAAAGCGCTCCAGGCGCCCATCAAGCAGATCGCAATGAACGCCGGCCTCGAAGGCCCCGTCATCCTCGATAAGGTCAAGAGCAACAAATCCGCCTCCTACGGCTTCGACGCCGCCAAGGAAGAGTACGCCGACCTCATCAAGTCCGGCATCGTCGACCCGACGAAGGTCTGCCGCTCGGCGCTTGAAAACGCGTCGTCCGTCTCCGCGATGGTACTCACCACGGAGTCCCTCGTTTCCGATATTCCCGAGCCTCCCGCTCCCATGCCCGCAGCGCCCGATATGGGCGGTATGGGCGGCATGTATTAAAATCAGGCCAAAATACAGGCTGAGGATAATAAAATGTTTGGCGCACAGGATTTTTTCCTGTGCGCCTTAAGCTGTCGACAATGTTATCGTCTACCATCTTAAACGTCCAATTGCCGTGCGATTTAATTTTCGCCGACGACGGCGAGTTGTCTGGTCTCGGAGGCGAAAATTGTTTAATTTCAATACTTTGAGGGATTCATTCCCGAAAAGCATTTCTTTGCGAGCACCGCAGTGCGAGAACTTTATTTTGTATATAAAGGTGTCTTCAACACCTTTATATACAGTATGTATTCCCTGTTTTTATCATTTACTTTGGCCCTTCGGTGTGCTATGATTAGCGCAATTATCACTTCATACACAGGGGAACACTATGCCGCACAAGATGATACGGGACAACAGGGGCTTTTACATATATGTTGTGCTTTCAAAGACGCCGACGAAGGTCGGCGGCGCTATCCGGAAGCTGGCGGGGATCACATACAATCACGCCTCCATCGCGTTTGACCGCGAATTGATACAGCTATATTCTTTTGCGCGCCGGCAGTATAAAAATCCGCTGGATGCGGGCCTTGTGCGGGAGCATCCCGAATGGTTTTCCCTCAGGCGGCATAACCACGTGGACGTTCGCATTTATAAAATCCCCGTGACGAGAGAGCAGTATCTGAAAGGCAAAACCCGTATCCTTGAGATCAAGCACGATTCAGACGGATACCTGTACAATCTGTTTTCCGTCCTCTTCTTTCCTTTCATGAAAGGATTCGAGACCTACAAGGCATATTCCTGCGCCGAGTTCGTGGCGCATATGATCCGAACGATGGGCATTGAGCTTTCCCCCAACAAACTCGACTGCATGTTCACGCCTCAGGAAATCGGGGAACGCATCGGCAACTGGCTGATGTTTGAAGGAAACCTGCTCGAATACTGCCAAACCCGGCCCGGCAAAGGCAATTTTTTTGAAAAGCCCGGCTACAGGCGCACCGCAAAAACAAGCGTTGTTCTGGTAATCACGCTCCTTTACAGAAAAATGCGTTTCAGGCGCGGATTCACCGTCGTAAATTAAAACCTGCTGAAAAATATTACCCGGCGGCCAATACGGCCGCCGGGTTTTTCCCGGAACTTTTTTGCGCGCTCCGCCGTCATACGGTCAGAGCAAGGCTCTATGATACTATTCTTCCATTTAAAGCGGACATCTTTGCGATTAATTCTGCCCTTTCATGGAAGACCGGTGTGAAAAAGTCTAATGAGGTGAAAAAAATGAAAAAATCCAGGTTTATTCCGATACTCCTGTGTATCTGCCTGACGGCCGGTTTGCTTGCCGGCTGCGGCACAGCGACGCAGGCGTCCGACCCGTCAAAATCGCCGTCACCGTCCGGTTCGGACGCAAACGCGGATACACCGGCTTACGCCGGTGATTATACCGATGTCTATGAAGCAATAAGCGCCGCTCAAAGCAGAAGCTACGGCTCCCCGGGCTACGGTGTCGCTATGGATGTCGCAGCTGCCGAAGAGGGCGCGCCGATAGCGGAAGCGCAGGCTGCGACCAATACGACAGCCGGCACATTGGGCACCGGCGGCAAAGGCGACTACTCCGAAACGAACGTCCAGGTCGAAGGCGTCGACGAGGGCGACATCGTTAAGACCGACGGCGCATATATCTACGTCCTTCGGGACGATGAACTGGTCATCTTCCGGGCCGACGGCGCGTCGACGGCCCGTGTATCGACGACCAAGGTCTCCAGCGGCTGGTCGGACGAGACGTTTGACGACGAATATCAGGCCCGCGATTACGCCTCCGATATTTATATTTCGGGCGACACGGCCGTCGTCGTGCTCTCCCGTTACAGCTATATCCTTTACGAAGAGCCCATCGGGGACGACGGGGTTAAACCCGAAATTATTGAACCCTACGGCATCGACAAGCAGCTCTCCATGCTGCGTATATACGATATATCAGACCGCGCCGCTCCCGTGATGAAAGCCGAGCTTGGCCAGGACGGCTACGTCCTCACAACGCGGCTGACCGGCTCGACCCTCTATATGATCTCCGCGTACTATGTATACAACGCGCGTGAGGAAAACGACGAGACATTTATACCGAACGTATACGCGGACGGCGTGTCGTCGCTCGTCAAAGCCGAGGATATCGCAATCATGCCCTATATCGACGCCACTTCATACACGGTCGTTTGCGCGTATGACCTGGAGAACGCCGCACTGAGCGCCAGCCAGTCGGTCCTCGGCGGCGGTTCGACCGTCTATATGAACGCCGACACGCTGTATATCTCCGAATCGACAAGCCGCCTGACGTCCGGCGAACCCTATACCGACAGTGTCTATACCGTTATCGACTACACCAGAACGGACATCACCAACATCACAAGCTTTGATGTATCCGGCGGCAGTCTGGCGCTGAAGGCATCCGGCACAGTACCCGGCTCGCTGTACAGCCAGTTCAGCATGGACGAATATGACGGCAATCTGCGGGTCGTCACAACGACATACACGCAAAGCTGGTCGGAATACACGGACGAAGACAAGGGCTGGACCAACTACATCTGGGACGAAGGCGAAACTTCCAACGCGCTGTATGTTCTGGACGGCACGCTCAACATCATCGGAAGCGTCGACACGCTGGCCGAGGACGAACAGGTCTACGGCGTCCGCTTTGACGGCGGGATCGGCTATATCGTCACCTTCCGCCGCGTCGACCCGCTGTTCGCCGTCGACCTTAGCGACCCGGCGAATCCGACGGTTCTCAGCGCTCTGAAGATCCCGGGTTTCTCCGAGTACCTGCATGTCTACAGCGACGGGCGGCTTTTCGGCCTGGGTATGGACGCCGATGAGGAAACGGGCCGTACAACCGGCATGAAGCTGACGATGTTCAACACAGAAGATCCGGCCGATGTGACGGTCAAGCACACCCTGAAGCTCGATTCGGACTATTCCACCGCCCTGTATAATCACAAGGCAATCCTTATATCAGCGGATAAGTCCATCATTGCCTTCCCCGCCGAAAACGGATACGACATCTACGGCTACTCGGACGACACGGGCTTTTACAACCGGGCGCGTATTGACGCCGTCGAATGGTACGGCAACGGCCGCGGCCTGTATATCGGTGATTATGCCTATATCGTCACCAACGCATCGGTGGCCGTTCTTGATATGACGGGCTTCTCGCTTGTTACGCAGATCGCCTACTGATCTTTCAGATTGTCTGAGATGCTGCTGAAAGCAGCATCTCAGACAAATTAAGATTCTCAGCCTGCGGGCCTCGCAGAGAAACGCTTTTCGGAAATGAATTCCTCAAAGCGTTGAAATCAAACAATTTTCGCCGCCGAGACCAGCAAGACTCGCCATCGTCGGCAAAAATTTAATTGCGCGGCAATTGGACGTTTAAGACGTGAAATGATAGTTTATCTATAGCTTAGAAGCCGCCCTGACGGGCGGCTTCCTGTTTTATACGCTACGATTTACTTTCAGTTATTGATAAAACTTTTCATGACTTTTCCGGTCTTCTATGATTTTGCGTTTCATCTCCTCGAGCGCGCGCCGCCGCTGACGGCGGCGCCTGATATCCCGAACGACAAAAACGGCATAGCCCAAAACCAGCAGCAGCAGCGCGCCGATGCACATCTGGACCCAGGGAATATTCAGCGTATCCCTGACATGGCTTTCTATAAACATCTTTTCATTGAGGCCGACCTCGCGCACGGCGACGAGCTCCGCGTGCCCGCAGGCATTCCCGTCGATTATAACCGTCACTTCGCCTAAAACGGCGCCCGCCCCGATAGGCGCCGTCAACGGGCGGCCGCTGACCTGAGCATATACGACGACCTGCTTGACGATATCCTCCGGCTCCAGATCCGTCCGGGCCAGGACGCTGATCGTCCTGTCGGGGCGGAGTTCGACGTCGCCGGTACCGTCAGCAAGTTCGACACGCACCCGCCTGAGGATTTCGGTCTCATCCAAAACGACCTGCCACGTAAACCCGGTAAATCCCCATTCAAGAAGCCGGCTTGTCTCAAAATAGCTTTGATCCCGCATCGTCCCGTCTGTCCCCTCGATGTCCGCAGCGTCCAGCAGGACCGCTATCAGGGCCAGCTCGCCGCTCTCGGCGTACGACAGAAAACCGCGTCCGCCAGCGCCTCCGGAATCATAGCATCCCGCAACGCAATTGTTATAGTAATGCGCACTGGTGCTGTCCAGCATCTGATTCGTGTTCACAAGCGTGCGCTCGCGCGAGTAATCCGTCGGATCGGTTTTATACGACGGTGTGCCGGCTATTTTTATAAAAAGCGGATGCGCGATCGCGTCATTGAAAATCAAATACTGGTCCCACGGCGTTGTGTACTGCTCAATATCGTCCAGACCGCTCGGATCTGAAAATTTCGTCCCTGCGCAGCCGAGCAGTTGGGCTTTGCTGTTCATCCAGCCTACAAACGTCTCGATATCGCCGGCGAGGTGCTCGGCAACGATATTGCAGGCGCCGTTTCCGGCGGTGATATAGGCCCCGTACAGCAGGTCCTGCAGCTTCATCGTTTCGCCGGTCCTGATCCCCAAAACATCATCGTCTTCCCCGATCCCGTCTAAAAAGGTCTCCGACGGGGTTACCGTATCTAAAAGGCTCGCGCGTCCGTCCTCTATAGCTTCCACCGCCAGCAGAAGCGTCATCACCTTAGCCGTATCGCCGGGCGCGACTTGATCGTCTTCGTTCTTTTGATACAGAATCTTACCGGTATTTATTTCAACCAGAAGCGCCGATCCCGCCTGTATTTCCGGGTCGTCCAACGCGCAGGCAGCCGGTGTGACCGACACGGCGACGCTTGTCACAACAGTAAGAAATACGGTGAAAATATTAAATTTCTTCATACATTTCTCCCGTATCCTGTGATATAATGTCCTTAAATCATTTATCATATCTGCATTTAGTGCCGTCTTGGACGGCACACATTTAAAAGCAAAGCGGTATCAGCCGCTATGCGGTTATGATACAATGTCTGTTTTGCAAATTTTGTCCTATTACGGTTATTACGGCACATAATCTGTGCTGGACTGCTGCTATATGCGGCGGCGGTTATCATTTGACTTGTTCATCAGGCAAAGCGGCAATGCATGCTTGTTAAAACGGAGATTCGTTTTATTTAGACTTTCGTTTGCGCTTTTTGTTCCGTCAGACCGGCAAGTTTTTACTGCCGGATACGCCGTTTTGTTACCCCGTTTATACCGGCCGCCTCCCGGGCGACCATTTAAGTCTGTCATTACTATAATTATATCAAATAATATACCAGCGAATCAATCATTCCCGTCTTTTTTTAGCAATAAAGCATTGTTGACCCGGCGGACATGGCGTCCGGTTCTTTCCGCCGGCAGCGCGTCATCATTTGTGAAAGGGCGGACTGACATGAAGAATCTCAAAAAAGCGGAGTTTGCCGTTATTTCCCTGACGCTCCTCAGCCTTGCTTTTACAGCCGGTTTCTTTATCGGCAGAAGCACGTCCGCCGGCGTCGTCACGATCCAAAAAACGTCGGCGGCCGATGCGGAATCCTCAATAAGCATATCGTATGATCCGGACCTGCAGATTAGCGGCACGGAAGCCGCTGACACCGAAACGCCCGATACGGAGGCCGATGCGGCCGGGAACACGCTCAGCAGCGCGCCCGAGCCAAGCGGCGGCGCCAACGCCGCCGGCACACCGGCAGCTGCTTCTCATGAATCAAAAGACGCTGACGCGGCCGTCTTAGTCAACATCAACACAGCGACGGCCGAGCAGCTGGACATTCTTCCGGGCATCGGTGAAGTTCTCGCGGGCCGGATCATCGAGTACCGGGAAAAAACCGGCGGTTTCGGTTCAACCGGAGAGATCATGGAGGTCTCAGGCATCGGGGAAAAGAAGTACAGTGATATAAAAGATATGATTACGGTCGGATGAGGTGATTTTATGCGGATTTTAGTCGTTGACGACGAGAAACTCCTGGTCAAGGGGATAAAATTCAATCTTGAAACGGAAGGGTATCAGGTCGATGTCGCCTACGACGGCGAAGAAGCCGTTGAGCTTGCCAGAAACGGCAATTTCGACCTGATCATCCTGGACGTTATGATGCCGAAACTCGACGGACTCGAAGCATGCATGCGCATCCGCGAGTTTTCGACCGTGCCCGTCATCATGCTTACGGCGCGCAGCGAGGATACGGATAAGATCATCGGCTTTGAATACGGCGCCGACGATTACGTGACGAAGCCTTTTAACATTATCGAGCTTAAAGCGCGTATCCGCGCGCTTCTGCGCCGCTCCTCCCTGTTCAGCCAGACGAGCGGCGAGGCGTGCATCACGGTCGGGCATATCGTGATCGATACGGAAAAACGCACGGCCAAACGGGGCAGCACACCGGTCGAACTCACCGCCAAAGAGTTCGACGTCATCGAGCTGCTTGTAAAAAACCCGGACAGGGTGTTCAGCCGGGAAAACCTTCTAAACATCATATGGGGCTACGATTATCAGGGAGACATCCGGACGGTGGACGTTCATGTCCGCAGGCTCCGTGAAAAACTTGAAAACAATCCGGCAGAACCCGAACGGATCATGACAAAGTGGGGAGTTGGATACTATATCAAAGGGTAACAGGCGGAAGCTGAAGCTTTTCAGCAGCATCCGTACCAAGTTCGCGTTGGTTTACTTCTCGGTCATTGCCGTTTTGCTGGTCATCATGAACACGTATTTCCTGACGGCCTCGCGCGATATGATTTTCAATTCCAAAGAGACGTTCCTCATGAACCAGGCCGTTTTGATCGCCACGAACATCTCCGCCAGTTTTGACAATCTGACGGTTGAAGGCGTCAACGCGATCATGGACCGCCTGGACGTGGATGTGACGGGCCTGAAGAACATCGCCATCCTCGGACGCGGAGGGAACACGATCTATGATTCCAGCAACGGCTCGAGCTACGATGAACCGGCGTTTATGACGGAAAACGTGACGCGGGCCATAAACGGCTTTGATGTGTTCTTTTCCCGGCTGACAGAAGGCGTATTTTCCAGCAGTGCCTTTACGCCTGTGATAGATGATGAGGGCAGCGTCATCGGCGTCGTTTATGTGCATGAATACGACTCGGAACAGGGCGCCTTCCTCATAGGCCTGCAAAGCACCATCAAGAGCATTTCCATCGCCATTTCCATCTTCTCTGTTGCTATGGTCGGTTTGATCATCCGGACGCTCATGCACCGGATCACGCTGATATTAAACGCCATCAACTCCGTGCGCGAAGGCGAATATAATTACCGAATACGGATCAACGGCAACGACGAACTTGCGCTTATCAGCGACGAATTCAACAGCCTGACACACCGGCTCAAAGAAACCGAGGAGATCCGCCGCCGCTTCGTGGCCGACGCGTCTCACGAGCTGAAAACGCCCCTGGCCTCGATCCGGCTGCTGTCCGACAGTATCCTCCAAACGGAAGAAATGGATGTCGACACGGTAAACGAGTTCGTCAGCGACATCGGCGCGGAGGCCGAGCGTCTTTCCAGAACGACGGAAAAGCTGATGAATTTGACACGGCTCGACTATAATATAAAAACGCAGAAAGAAAGCGTGGATATCCGCACGGTCATTTCAAGCACCATGCGGATGCTCCGCCCGCTGGCCGAAAAATCGGAAATCGTGTTTGAAACCTCCATGGACGGCGGCTGTTTCGTCTATTCCACCGAGGACGATATCCACCAGGTCGTTTTCAACCTGGTGGAAAACGCTATAAAATACAACGTGCCGGGCGGCCGCGTCATCATTACGCTCAAACGCGAGGAAACAAATTCCGTTCTGACCATCGACGACACCGGAATCGGCGTGCCGGAAACCGACCTGCCGTATATTTTCGACCGTTTCTACCGGGTAGACAAGGCGCGCTCACGCGGGGCGGGCGGCAGCGGCCTGGGCCTGTCGATCGTGCGGATGACCGTCCACGACAGCGACGGGACCATAAAAGCCATGCGCCGCGAAGGCGGCGGCATGCGTTTTGAAGTGCGCTTCCCTCTTTATATATCTTCGGAAACCGAAAACAAATCATGACAAGACCATAAAGGACGGGTGAATTTATGGATTACAAGCTCGATACAAACTGCGTTCAGGCCGGTTATTCGCCAAAAAGCGGCCAGCCGCGCATCCTGCCGATCATCCAGAGCACGACTTATAAATACGATACCAGCGCGGAGATGGCAAAGCTGTTCGACCTGGAGTCGGAAGGCTATCTTTATACCCGCCTTTCCAATCCGACCAACGACAGCGTCGCGAAAAAAATCTGCGCGCTCGAAGGCGGCACGGCGGCGCTTCTGACCGCCTCCGGGCAGGCGGCGATCTTCTACGCAATCTTCAACATCGCCTCCTGCGGGGACCATGTCGTTTGCTGCTCCACGATCTACGGCGGCGCTTTCAATCTGTTTACCGTTACGATGAAACGCATGGGCATCGAATTCACGTTCGTCAGCCCCGATACCACGGAAGAGGCGCTCAACGCGGCATTTCGCCCGAATACGAAAGCCGTCTACGGTGAAACGATCGCCAATGCCGCGCTCACCGTCCTGGATATCGAATTATTTGCCAAAGCCGCGCACGCTCACGGCGTGCCGCTGATCGTCGACAACACCTTCGCAACGCCCGTCAACTGCCTGCCGTTTAAGTGGGGCGCGGATATCGTCTTGCATTCCACCAGCAAGTATATGGACGGGCACGCGAGCGTCATCGGCGGCGCGGTCGTGGACAGCGGAAATTTTGACTGGGACGCGCACGCAGATAAATTTCCCGGCTTGACAACGCCGGACGAAAGCTATCACGGCGTCGTTTACACGAAGGCCTTCGGCCGGGGCGGCGCGTATATCAGCAAGATGACTTTCCAGCTCATGCGCGATTTCGGCTCAACTCCCTCCCCTATGAGTTCGTTTATGCTCAATCTCGGCCTTGAATCGCTGCACGTTCGCGTCCCCAGGCACTGCTCCAACGCGATGGCAGCCGCCGAGTTCTTAAAAGGCCACCCCACAGTTGCCTGGGTCCGCTACCCTTCCCTGCCCGGCGACGAATACTACAAGCGCGCTTTGAAGTACCTGCCGGACGGTTCGTGCGGCGTCGTGTCCTTCGGCCTCAAAGGCGGCAGAGCTGCCGCCGAGGCTTTCATGAAAGCACTCGGGCTCATCGCCATCGTCACACATGTGGCCGACGCGCGCACAAGCATCCTTCATCCGGCAAGTTCAACGCACGGTCAGCTGACCGATGCGCAGCTGACCGACGCCGGCATAAAGCCGGAGCAGATGCGGCTGTCTGTCGGCATCGAGGATATCTCGGATATTCTGGCCGATCTTAAAAACGCGCTGGCGGCCGTCCGTTAAACGCCTTGAAAAGCGCTTTTTGCACTTGACAACACGGGTGAAAGACGTTATAATTCATTTCTGCCGGGTTTTTCACCCGGCACTATAGCGGGATTGTGTAAAGGTAGCACGACAGACTCTGACTCTGTTTGTGAGGGTTCGAATCCTTCTCCCGCTGCCAGACAAAAACAGCCCAAAAACCCTAGTGTTATCAAGGTTTTTGGGCTGTTTTATTTTTGCTTTTTCGGGCTGTGCGGTTTAACATAATATCGGTTTTTATGGGTTTTTAGATGGCCGAGTGACTAAAAAATGACTAAAATTTTGCGGCATAAAAAAGGAAGCAGGAGGTATTACCCTCCGGCTTTGTCTACATCCCCGATATACTTTACTCCATCATACGGCCTCAAATTATATATGGTTGTTCCGTTCGTTGTTAATAAACATAAAAAAACTTGAACCATTTTGTTCAGCCAACTAAATCATCTCATATTTGATAACAATTATATTATGTGGTTATTTTGTATAGCACCCGGCTAATATCAAATACGATATTAGCCGGGTGCTTTTTCTATTTAATTATTTTAGAGTTTTTGCGATCATTATTCTTTATATCAGATTAGATTTTTGCAACAGGCGTTCGACCATGACCGCAACCTCGGCGCGGGTAATATATGCCTCCGGCGCTATGGTGCTTTCGGTCCTGCCGTTGCTGATTCCCTCAGACAAGCAGGCGGCTATGCCTTCAACAGCATAATCAGAGGCATCAAGACTATCCGCATACGAAGCGAATATATCGCCTATCTCATCAACAGTAAAATCTGTGTCGAGGCCTGTGATGACCATAGCTCTTGCCAGCATTGTCATGGCCTGCTCGCGCGTAATATTGTCTTTCGGCCTGAACGTACCGTCACCGTAGCCTGTAATGATATCATAAGCCACCGCTGTTTTAACGTACCCGCAGTACCAGTCCGTTACAAACACGTCGTCGAAGCCGCTGTCACCGTCTGCCGGCGACAGCCCCAGCGCGCGGACAACGATTGCTGCAAACTCTGCCCGGGTCATATCCGCGTCCGGCGCGTAATTGTTGCCGCCAACGCCGGTCACGACCATTCTGGAGCCTAGGTTGTTGATGGCGTCCTTTGCCCAGTGTCCGATCACATCTGAAAACTCTATCGGATGCTGTACCAACGCATAGGTGCTGTTGGTCAAGCTGTTGATCACGGCGTAGTATTTCCCGTCGATCTCAACGACTTCGGTCGGGACGTGTCTGACGGTCCCGTCTTCATCAACGACGAGCGCTGTCGTTACTTTGTCCGGTGATACATCGGTCGGTATTTCGACCATTCTCTGCACGTAGGTGCTGAACGTTGAGACCTCGATGCTTTCACCGTTATACTCTGCCGTAATCGTGAAGTCGACCGGCGGCATCACCACCGTGAATTCGTCCTCGTCGGCGATAAATTCCGCGCCCGTTGCTGACGATGAATCGACGGATATGGTGATCACGATGTCTTCCAGAGGCGCCCCGCCAAAGGCTTCCGCCACTTTATCTATGTCAAACTCATCAGCCGGCAGGATGTAGGTCACCGCACCGGTATCAACTTGCAGCATGGCGCTTTCCTGTTCCATATTGCTGATCATCTGACCCGTCAGCACGCCGGACTTGACCTGTTCACCGCCGGAAATCGGCACGGTCACGATCGCGCCGCTGCCCGCCTGCCCAAGCTGCTCGTCCAGCAAGGCCGAATCGACTACGACCGTCGTGCTGTCTTTGCCGTCCGGTGTCGTACCGGTCGTCTGCGTACCGGCATTGACCGTCTCCCCGTTTACCAACACAGGCACAAGGGATGAACCCGATCCGTCGTCATTGCCGTCGTCGCTCCCATTGTCCGAGCCTCCGTCATTCCCGCCTGAGGGCATACCGCCGCCGCCAACCGCAGCAGCCGGTTCCGCCCTGCTCACGGAAATGGCGTACGTCTTTTGCGTCCCGTCCGTAGCCGTCACCGTGATCGTAAATACGTTCGCCCCAACGTTCAACGCCGCTTCTTCACCGGCTGCTATCGTCGTGCCGTTGACCCGGATGACGTAGGAGGCCGCCTCGTTCGACAGGGTCGGCGTCACCGCCTGTGTCGTTGTTGCGTTCGGTACATTGACGTTGTAGTTTGTTTCTCCCGTATCAAAGTCCGGTTCAAGCGTGCCGTTTAAAATGGTGATGTTGATCAGGTCGGCATTCGCGTTGGGCGGCGGCGCCGCGCGCGATACCGTGAGCGTATAGGTCGTCGCCGTCCCGTCCTCCGCCGTGACAATGATCTCGATCGTGTTGCTACCGTAGTCAAGCGCGATGGAATCGGGCGTCGTATCGGCTGTGCCGTTGACTAAATATGTTACGTCCGCGCCGGCATCATTGGCAGCAGCCAGTATGTCGAGTGCACCGATATCCGAGCCGACACTTAGCGAATATTCCGTAGTGTCTGCATAGAACGGCGGTGAAATCGTCAGCCCGTGCCCGTCACTGTCTTTAACCGTCAGGCTGCTGAGCGTCGAGTCGGTCGACAGATCCCGCAGCGTCACCGTCACGACATACCGCTTGGTCGTGCCGTCCTGTGCCGTCACCGTATAGGCCACGGGCGATGTGAAGTCTCTCACCGCAGCGGCGGACGGCGTAACGGCCGCGCCGTCGGATACCGTCAGCGTGTCGGGCGCGATATCCGCCAGAGCCGTGCCGGTCGGCACCGTCAGCGTGATATCCGTACCGGTTATGGCCGCCGTTTTCCCGGCCAGCGCAAAGGCTGTTATGTCACATTCACTGCTTGGGGTCATCGTGTCGTTATCTGATATCGTAAGCGTCGCGGTCCCGTTCCCGTCGGCGATGGTGTATCCGTCGACCGGCCCAAGCGTCATAACGACTGTCTCGGCACCCTCGTATGCGCCGTCATCCGTGACGGAGACCGTGAAGGCCGCTGTTTGATTATCCGCCGGGATCGTGAGTACGCTCCCGGTCAGGCCGGTGACCGTATAGTCCGTTGCGCTTGTGGCCGTGCCGGCAAAGCCGACCGTCACATTCAGCTCCTCCGTCGTATCTCCGATCCGCGCTATCGTAAACGTCACGTCCCCGTCCGCTTCCGTTTTATCGACGGATACGGGGCTGATATACAGCCATTGCGTCTCATCGGTTGCCGCCAGAGTCGTAAAGGTCTTTTCCGCGCCCAGGAACGTCGTACCGTCCGCCGTCACATATGGGCGCACGTAATACATCGTCCCCGGGGTAAGCCCTGTGAGCATAGCCGCGTAATCGGACAGATCGGTTTTCGGCCCCAATGACTGTTTATTGGTTGCTTCGGTGATCGGTTCCGTGCTGTATATGTACCCGTAATCACTCAGCAGCAGGGCTTTACCGAGCGTTGTGACGGTGCCGGTCAGCGCCGCCGACGTCGAGCCGATCCCTTCCGGCGGGACCGTGACCGTTATCGTTGTTTCCGAGACGGGCTCAACGACATATACCGTTCGCGTTGCCGATGCCGTATTACCCGCGTCGTCTGACGCGCTATAGGTCATCGTGTATGTCCTCGCTGACGACGTGTCGACCGTGCCATTCGTCGTCAGTCCATTGCCGTCGTCTCCCGTTACAGTAGCGCCCGCGTCCGTGTAAACGTCGCCCACCTCGGCGTAAATCGTTTCATCACCCGTTATGGTTACGACCGGCGGGGTCTTATCAACCGTGAGCGTACCCGTATAGGTGACGCTCGTATTCGAATCGTAGCCGTCGGAGACGGATACGTCGATATTGCTGTAGCTGCCCTCGCTGAGACTGTAGACATCCCAGCTGAGCGTGACGTTTGCCGAATCCGGCTGCGTCGCCGGCACCGCTGCCGTCACGGTCCGGGTCAGCCCGTTGATGCTTGCTGTAACCGTTACGTTGTCCGCGTCCGGATCCCAGACTTTCAGGCTGAGCACAAAGTCATCGTTGAACCCTGCCGCCTCCGAGCGCACAGCGTCGGCATTGTCGCTCAGAGACGCCGACACGGCGTGGTTGCAGCCGGTATCCAGCATATGCACCTCTCCGCGCGCCAGGTCGTCGCTGTTGGCAGCGTCGACCCACACGGCGTACTCGGTGTCCCCGTCGAGCCCCACGATGACATACGTCACATTGCTCGACCATGAAAAGGCCTTGACCGTTGTATCGCCGTCTTTAAGCGTCAGCTTGTATTTTTGATTGTCCCCAACGTTGGCGCTCGGCGTTATGGTCAATGTAATCGAGTCGCCTGTCTTTGCCGTCGCCGTCACAGCGGCGGGATACGCCGCCAGCGTCCGGCAGGAATCGGACGCGGATTGCGCGCCCTCGCCGCCGGTGTTTACCGTCGTGACCGTGTATTCATACAGCGTATTCGCCTTAACGCCGGCATCCTCATACGTCGTGCCTGCGGTAATCCCCACATACACGCCGTCCCGGTATATTTTGTAGTTGATCGCGCCTTCGACGGCCGACCATGTGACCGTGTTTTTGAAGGTCGTACCGTCGACCGACGTATCGACCGACGTTATCGTTGGCGGCGACAGCGTCGTCTTTGTGCCGGCTATGTCCGAAAACGTCGTTTCAACGGCGCTGCCGTTTCTCGCCTTGACGCGGAAATAGTAGCTCGTTCCCTCATCCAGTCCGGTTATGTTCTTCGTCGTACCCGTAAACCAGTCCGTGTTCGACGATGTGGTCAGCTCCGGATCGGCGCCGTATTCGATATAGTATTCCGTGCCCGCCGTATTGCCGTTTGCATCTATCGTGACGTCGATACTGCCGTCCGGCTGCGCCTGCAGGGTCAGCCCCGGCATAACGGCATACGTATAGGCCATGGACGACGCCGCGCTGTAACCGGAACTGGAGCCGCTGGAATTCTTCGCGACGATGCGATATTGCCTGCCGGTGTTCGGGGACAGCCCCACATCGCTCGTCGCCGTGCCCGTCACATTCTTCAGCAGCGTGTAGTCCGTCCCGTTTTCGCTGTAGTATACATCGTAGGACGCAGCGCCCGTTACGGCCGACCACGCCAGATTGATCCGCGAGCTGGAAACGGCCGTCGCGGCCGGCGCTTCGGCGTCTTCCGGTATGGTCAGGATCGAACCGGTCATACTGCCGTATTCTGTTTCGACCGGCGTGCTCTCATTATTTCGCGCTTTTACCCGGAAGTAGTAGGTCGTGCTGCGGTCCAGCCCTGTTATGGTGATCAGATGATCCGCCCCGGGGTTGGTCCAGTCGGCGGCCATAACCGCGTCCGAGAAGTCCGGCTGCATCGCCTTTTGTACATAGTAGGACGTTGCATCCGGGTTGTCGTGTTCCTCCACTTTCAGCGATACGCTCCCGGTCGGGTTGGCCGTCAGCGTGCTCACGTCCGGGATCATGGCCTGCGTATAAAGGCTCTTTGTCTGCGTACCGGTATTCCCCGCGATATCCGCCACCCTGTATGTTACGGAAACCTGCGTATTGGGCGTTGTTGTAAAGGTGGTTTCCGTTTCGGAAGCCCAGGCGGGATCGTCGGACGACAGCGTGATGCTGTACGGATTCGACGCTGCCAGCGCGGTCTGGCCGTCGGCGGCGTCCGTAATTGATGCCGTGACGACCGTTGTTTCATCGCCGCTTTGCAAGCCGATGTTTGCCGTAAAGGTCGGGGCCGTTTTATCTATTTTGATGACGACCGTCGCCGTATCGCTGTAGTTGTTGGATTTGTCCCGTGCTCTGTATTGAAGTGTCGTCGTGCCACCATCCGAGATCGTCACCGTGCTCGAATCGGTCCATGTGTCTCCGTCGTCCGTGGAATACTGGTAATAGACGAACCCGGAATCGTCGGTTGAGCCGGATAACGTGACCGCGACGCTGTCGGCGCCGCCGATCCAAGTGTCGCTTACGTAGGTCGAATCGTCCGACGTTTTCGTCATGGTGATTGACGGGTCGGTCGGCGGGGTGACGTCCGTCACCGTATACGGCCCGAAATGGCCGGACAGCGTATTGCCGGCGTTATCCGCCGCTTCATAGTACAGGTACCACGTGCCGGACTGATTGAAAATTACATTTCTTGTGTTGTTGTTGCTCGATGCCGACCAGTCTTCTGCGCCCGGTTCGGTTTCCGGCGGCATCAGCGCATACTTCTGATAGTCGAGATCGCTGCCGCCCGTATCGCTGTACGTCAGCGTGACGGTATCGGCGATCACGATGCTGCCGCTTTCCGAGGAAGCCGTTACCGTCGGGTCTTCCGTATCCTCAACGATGGTCAGCGTCCTTGAAAACGGCTCGGAATCTATGCCGCTCGCGTTTTGAACGACCAGCGTGATCGTGTACTCGCCGGCGGCCACCCCGGAAAAATCCGTCTTCGGCGTCGAGCCTGTATACAGCTGAGTACCCGAGGCGGCATAGTTGACGGTCCACGTTTTTGTGGGGATGCTTTCACCGCCCGGATCGTAGCTCGTGTCGTTGACCGTCAGCGTCGTCCCGTTATACGTGTACATTATTGACGGCGAGATCGTAAACTCCGCGATGGGCGTTGTGGCTGCCGACTCCGCCTCCGTCGATATATAGCGCGAGTACGGTATGCTCGATTCGCCCTGATCATCCTGCACCGTCAGCTGGATGATGTAATTTTGGCCTGCGCTGAACGCGCTCGGCTGCCCGGTCGTCCAGTCCGAATCGACTACGTTTTTCCATTTCCAGACCGCATCGGCAATGCCCTTATCTGCCGCGCTTTGATTGTCGATATCGTAGGAGTTATCCGTCAGCGTCACGTTATAGCTACCATCTACCGAAACAGTGAAATTGCTGATGGGCGCCCGATGGACGTAAACGGTTTTGATCAGCCCGTCCTTGTAGTAAATGTCGTATTTGCCCGGCTTGTCCAGCGATACGTCCATGTCCGCCAGATACTGCCCGCTGTACGCCGCCGTGCCCGTACCGTTTTCATAATAGTCACCGTCGTGTACCACACGCCATTTGCCGTCCGGCCAGTCCCCGTCCGCCGTTCCGGTCAGTTCCGATTCGGGCGTGACCGTGAACTCAAAGGGCGTGCCGAGCGTCAGATAGGTAGAGTCCATCGCGTTTTCCGCTGCGTACTGGTCATAGATATACTGCGCGATGGCCGATATCGACTCAGCGCCGGTACTTGTCTGTCCGTTGACAAACGTGCCCCGGCCGTCGATTTTTGTGATGAAGCTGTTCGCCTGGGCCTGGTTGGCTGTGCTGCCCCAACCGATGTAATGCAGCTGCTCATTGTCCATTCTGGCGAGAATCTCAGGGAGGTCGCCGTCGCCGTCGTCCAGGCCCTCAACGTCGGTATCGTCGGCGTTGACGACGAAGCGCAGCGCCGTGTCGCGCCAGTCCGGCTCGCGGATGACTTCGGAGAACAGCTTGGTGGCGCTCGTGATCATCGTAATGTTCCTGAACGCGGCGTTCGGCTGGGAGTTGGCAAAGAAGCCCCATGTACCGTCAATATTGCTGCCGTCGCCGGTGGTATAATCGACGATTAAGACATAATTGCCATAACCACCGTCCGTAAGTGAGGGGGCTTTGTAGATCTTTGCGTTGTCATCCTTGACAACCAGTTTAAATTTATACCATGAACCTGCTTTACGTGTATCGCTTGCATTACCCACCAGCGGATATAAGTACGTTCCGTTAACTTCGTAAAGTCCGGTAGCATGAGAGTTGTTCTTAATGCTCACGCTGCCCGACGGCCATGATGTGGTTTCACCGCCGCAGAAAACATAGGTATAGCCGTTCTGGCTTTCATTAAGACCCGTTGTGAAATCCTTCATACCGAAGGTGATGCCCAAATCGTCGTTATCCGACGTTGCATAACCCATTTCCAGCTCAAGCGTATAATCACTTGAATTGAAATTCGGATCGTAAAAGCCCGACCACTGTGAGTTGGTGGTCTTCATAATTACCGGAGGTGGCGCAGGTGTTTCCGTCTCTTTTAAAGCCCAATCATCTGTTGCGTCGTTGTATCTTGTCCAACCATTGAAAATCGCATTTGCGTCGGCTGAATTACTCGACGTAACGGACGTCTCAATCGCCTGAATGTTTATCCGCGACTCGGGGATGCCGAGTCCGGTCAGCGCCGTCGTTAAGTCCGCCTCGAAACTATCGGTGTTCTGCTCCGTGTCGCCGACGGATAAAACGACGTCGATATCGTGCTGCGTCGGTATATCCAGCGTGATATCCGTCGAATCGTAGGCGTAAACACACTCGAGGACGCCGCCCATTAACAAGCCTACCGCCATTACAACGGCAAGCAGCCTCGTTAGTATCCTTCCTGCAGCCCCTTTTCCCATTAAACCATGTCCTCTCATTTGTATATTTGTATATATTTTCTAATAATTGATGCAATATTTCAACCGAATTATACTATATATGCTAACTAATGTCCATGCAAAATACTAAATAAGCTATATTTTGTTAAATTTAGATAATTTGTTATAAATGTTATCAGGAGTTGTGTCATAAAAATTTTCGAGTTTTTTTCTTTATTTCCCATTGTTCCAAATGTCCGGCCGATACCCCGAATAGTTATCGGCCGGACATTTTTTATGCTGGTAATTAATTTAGTTTAACACCGTTTCTATCCGATCAAATCAGATTAGTTTTTCACTGGATACTTTTCTTGATGGCGGTAGACCGGCTAAATATTTTGAGCCAAAAACAGCCAGATAAATTGAGCCACCACGTTAGTAAAAACTATCTTGAAGATATAGGAACCTGTTAGTTTAATTGCCAATAATCCTCATGGATTCATATTTCAGCCAACGGAAAATCTATCACCACAGCTATCACCACAATTGGCCTTCCATTCCCGATTTATATCGCCACAAGGAAACCCTGTAGCCACAATGTGTACTGAACCAGAAAAAACGGACAGTGACAAAAACCCCCATTCGTAGGAAAATGAAACTACGAATGGGGGTCGTACTATGTCAGGGCAAAAAGGTATGAAGCAATTTGGAAAACAGATATTAGAAGAAGTAAAAAAACAGCGAGAAAGCGGCAGAACATATAAAGAAATAGCAGAATATTTTAATTTACGTAATAGTGAATCCGTAAGAGAGCTTTTAAAGAGGGAGCGACGAAATCAAAAGAAGGTAGATGCGGGAATACTTCCACGACGCCGTGGCAGACCAAGGAAAGGGCATGTTACAACCGAACGGGAAAAGGAGAATGAGATAAATCGTTTAAGAATGGAAAATGAATTGCTACGGGATTTTCTTCACGCCGCTGGAAGGATGTGAGGCCGTCACTCAAATATGAAGTAATCTATAGCCGCAGAGATAAGTATCCTGTATCGATCATGTGCAGATTCTTTGAGGTATCCCGAAGTGGATACTATGATTATATAAAAAGAAAGGACATGCCACAGAAAGACGAGTCGTTGGCCAAGATGATACAAGAATGTCAAGCGCGTTGCGGGAAAACCTATGGCTACCGCCGCGTTCATATATGGCTGATGCGGGAAAAGTCCTTATATTTCAATCCAAAGACGGTTCTACGGGCAATGAATAAGTATGGCCTTCTCTCGGAGATACGTCGGCGTAGAAAGTACAGGTATATGGGGCAGCAGCTACATAAATATGAGAATCTGCTTAACCGCAACTTCATAGCTGATCGTCCCAATGCAAAGTGGGTAACGGACATCTCATATATCCATACCGGCCAAGGTGTACTCTACCTTTCCATAATTCGCGACCTATATGACAACAGCATTGTGGCATACCGTACTGGAACAGAGCAAACTGTCAATCTTGTACGTAATACCATCAGAGACGCCATGCATAAAGAGGCGGTCGCCGCAGAGTTGCAGTTCCACAGCGACCAAGGGTTTCAATATACCTCACAAGCATATTATGCCCTGACTCAAGAGTATGGTATTACGCCGTCTATGTCAAGACGTGGAAACTGCTACGACAACGCAATGGCAGAAAATTTCTTCTCGATCCTAAAAACAGAATGCATTTACCGACATAAACTTAAAACCTTTGATGAAACCAGACAACTGATTGGCGAATACATTGATTTCTACAACAACGAGCGTATCCAGACAAAAACCAGTCTGACGCCGCTCGAAAAACGACGTCAGACTGCTTAATTTTACGATATCCTGCGACTGGGGTTTATATTTTTTGTCCGTTAACGCTGGTGCAGTGCAATGGTTACAGGGTTTTGTGTTTTTATTTTCCTTTTCATTACTTCAATCAAAATTTATGCTGTACTTTTTTACTGGAAACACACAGTAACCGGGCTTTAAAAAGTCCGGTTACTGTGTTCAGGTCTTATTTCAGCTATCACGCTCTGGTTTTAAACCAGGTCACGTCCGTTTGAGTGGGCAGGAAGAACAAAAATCCCCCGTCGCACGGCGTCAGGAATGAATCGACGTTTTTCTTGTATTGCTCCATATCTACAAGCTCCGGGTGCCTTGTCAGCGCGATCAGGTCCTCGTACGCCTCTTCTCTTGTGGAGAACACCTTGTCCCATCCCTCGTCAATGGTCGTCACCGTGGGCTCTATGCCGTTTTCCCGGAGTTCGGCGGCAAGGACAGGGCCGGCCATCGGCAGCTTGTCGCTCATATCGACAGGGCCTTTGCCTCCGAACAGCGCGCCGCTGCGCATGCCTTTTCCCGGAGGCGGCGGCATGCGCCGTCGGTCTATCGGGCGCAGCTCCGGATACTTCTGCAGGGCCTCGGCGGAGAAACAGTCTTTAAAAAGTTTGCCTCTTGACTCCGGAAGGTTCGGAGCGCCCTGCGCCCATATGATGTTCACTGCATATTTCCTGGCTGTTCTGCACAGCTGCGAAAGCGCACTGGGGCCGCCGCCGCCTCTGGACTGGATGACGACGTCCACCTCGGGAAACGTCTTGCCCGGCTCGGCCTCCTGCCAGTCGGCAAGCACATATTCCACGTTTTTGACGCCGGCGGCCTCGCAGTTTTTCCTGCACTCTTCGAGCATCCCCTCGGAGGAGTCGAGGCAGATCACCTTTTTGACGCGCTTTGCTGCCTGTATGGCAATGCGTCCGGGACCGCAGCCGCAGTCGAGAACAACGAAGTCCGGCTCCAGCGGTATGCAGTCGAGCTGCTTATTCGTGCCGTTTACCTCCATCAGCGTCATCAGGCTGTAATATTTGGCCTCGGTATCCCACATATTCGGCAGCTTGATGCTCCAGCTGCCGACCTTCCTCTGTACGGGCGTGAAACCGTGCATCATGAACCGGTTTGCAAGGAATATCTTTGCAAACGCCTCGGCCTCCGCCCTGTTCTCTGCGGTCCCGGGGATGACGAGGGCGTGGAATATGGCGGTACCTCTGACGGCAACGCCTTCGGAAATTTGGAACGAAACCGTATTATATACCTCTTCGTACATCGGGCTGCCCAAGTTCATCTCTGGCGGCAGCGCGGCGAAGCTTAGCCCCGCCGACACCGCGCCGCTTCTGTATATGAACTGATATTCTCCGTCCTTCAGCGGCTGAGGTCCCTTATGTGCCCCGGGCTTCTTTACATACTGCGCTTTGTCAAGGCCCTTATAATTGGGATGTCCGAGCAGCTTTTCGGAGAGGCCGGGCTCCACCCTGTCTGCCAGCTGCATGGCCATAACGGCGCGGTATCCGGAAGGGTCCCCGTAGGGGTCGTGGTGCGTTAAGACCGCTTCCGGCGCCAGTAGCTTTTCCTTCCAGTTTTCGCTTGTTATGTCATTACCGGCAATGACCATCTCATTGCCGCCCCATATGCAGTATCCGTCGGCATACTCGGGCATCATCAGCGCGTCGATATTGGAGCTGTCGGCAAGTATCATAACGTCGTACTTTTCACCGGCGATCAGCTTTTTCACACCGGCTGTGGAACCGCCGATCTCAAGCGCGACTTCAGTCTCACCATTTTCATCCCTGTAACGCTCCGCGGCCTGCCGGGCAAGATGTGCCGCCACGCCCGCAGAAAATACTTTCAGGTTTCCCATTTGTTCTCCTTTTCTATTCCCCAAATATGTTTTTCAGCTGCTCATCTGAAAGCGCAACGCCGAGAAACTCAGTGTAGAATTCGGCTGTTTTCTCTTTCACCTCGTCCAACGTGTATGTACCGCTGAATTTATACGCGATCCAACAGGCCTCCAGCGGGGACTCCAGCCCGCCTTCCGCCCAGCTGCACATACCGCAGGGATTTATATATATATCATATTCGCCGCACACGCCGCGATAAAAGCTTTCACCGTCTATATTCACATAGCCGTTGGCGTCGCTCTGCCTGTATTCCCAGAAATAATCGTTTTCGATCTTTTCCCGGACGCCGTCGGACGAAGCAATCACGGCAGGAAACTGACTGCTGCCCAACTGAATATAGGTGGATTCCCCCGTCAGCCGGGTTACGAAAAGGTCATACGCAGAGCCATATTCACCGGCGCCGGAGTAGAAGGCCGCCCTGCTGCCGGAAACGACGGCGCTGAACTGGTGAAACATTGGCGTCACGTAAACGTAATTGCTGTCCCGGTGCATACCGCATATGCGCGTGGATTCATTTGTTACGTGGGCGGCCGTCATAAAGGCGCTCATAAGCTGGTTTTTCAGCGGTGAATAGGCCACGGCAAGACCGCTGCCGTAGGGCTCGATTACCCCCGCCGTGTCGGAAAGCTGGTAGCTTGCCTCACTGTCCCAGTCGGCTATATACAGGCTCGTAAAATCCGTACCGGCTGTTTTCCCGCTCACATCGCCTAACAAATCGTCCACCCAGCCGATATAGGCCGCCGCTTTATCCGCAGCTTCGCCGCCCAGCACCTCGGCGACAAGGGACACCATCTGCTTCAGATTGTCCACAGACGATAGTCCGGGCAGCACAAAATAGCTTATGCCCGCTTCTTCAAGCTGCAGCACTTGTGAATTGGTGAATGTGTTATCGCCGCTCTGCTCAAAGCACACGTCCGGGTGCGCGGCGATGAGTGCTTCAAAGTTCTCCGGCGAGATTGGCTTGTCCGCGTCATCCGGCCACCACGCAGGTATACCCGTCAGCTCGGGAAACACCTGTACCGCCAGCGCGGAGGAAAGAATGCCGCTGTCCGCCGCAACGAGCCTGTTTTCGCCGCCGATAAGCCCGACGAACTGGGCCGCCGCGCCGGTCGCCGTGACTGTTTCTACGTTTTCCGGGATGTCCACTGCCCTTCCCTCAGCGTCAACGATCTGCCTGCCCGTTCCGGCATCCCCGCCGGCGCTTTCCCCGGCGGCAGCTTCGCCGCTTTCATCATCATCGCCTTCGCCCTCCGGATCGCTGCCGTCGGCGTCTTCCGGCGGGTCCGCCTCAGTCTGTTCGTTTACCGGCGGTTCGGGCGTGCTTTCAGGCGTATCCGCGTTCTGGTTTTCGGTCGTCTGCGACGGGGCGGCCGACGTTTCAAAATCGTCCTGCGTCTCTTCGCTGTGGTCGGCTTCGGCCGCTTCTTCCGCTTCGTCCGCTTCGCCCTCAAGGCCCTGCTCCGCTTCGGTATCGCGCTGGGTCTCCGCTTCGTCCTCCGGCTTATTGTCGAACTGTTCGTCCTCCCGGCCCGCGTCCCCGGGATCGAGCATCTCCTCCTCGGGCGCCGGCTCCTCAGCCTCCTGCATATATATTATCTGCTCGAGCACAGGGCTGCTGCGGCATCCGCCCAACAGCAGGCTGAAGGATAAAATCATTACTGTAAAAAAACAAAAACGCGCCTTAACTCTCATCAGAATTCACCTTGCCTTCAATAGCGCCGATAAACTGTGGAACAGGTACCATGTAAGTGCCCATTCCACAGCATACCGGTTTTCCGGGCGGCCGAAGCCGCCCGGAATTGCCATGCTTTACTGTACTGTGATGGTCACAGTGCTTGTTGCAGCGTCATATCCGATCTCAAGGCCCAAAGCGGCGCCAAGGTCACGGAGCTTGTAATAGTTGTTGCCGCCGATATTGTAGACCATGCAGGGGACTTCCGCGCCGTCTACAAACAGCGTCCATGCGCTGTATACGCAGGAGGCGGATTTGTCTGTGCCTGCGGTAAGTTCACCGCCGACAGGCACATATGTACCGCCGATTTCAATATAGACTTCAAGACCGTCGACGCTGATATCGAAGGCCGCAGCGGTGCCGGTAAGCAGGGCCGCCATGTCACGGAGCTTGACATAGTTGTTGCCGTCTATGTTGTACGCTTCGGGGGTAACGGCTTCGCCGTTGAGCGCAAAGCTCTGTGCGGAGCTTGTGCAGGCGGGCGTGTAATCGGAGCCGATGCCGCTGCCGTAGCTCACTACCCAGCTGTCCAGTCCGATGAGCGCGCACTCGTCCGTGCCGAATTGGGCGGTGTTGGCGACATAGTACTGCATGCCCTTAAGCAGCTCGGCTTCTATCTTGGCCGCGCTGTAGTCTGAAGGCAGAGTCGCGCTGACACCCTCGGGAAGAATGGTTTCCGAGAAGTTCGTGAGCACGACCTGCTCGATGCCGTCCATATCGCTGATATGGAGGAAATGCTGATAGAAGTATGCGCAGAGCTCAACGGGGCTGATATCGATGACGTCGCAATAGAGGCTGCCGATGATATAGGCATAACCCATCGCGTTCTCGACGGAGTTCATGGTCATACCGTAGAGCGTTGCAG
The DNA here is from genome assembly GCA_963663605.2 of uncultured Sporobacter sp. Classification (GTDB taxonomy): domain Bacteria; phylum Bacillota; class Clostridia; order Oscillospirales; family Oscillospiraceae; genus Sporobacter. The sequence goes on along the minus strand of CAXXVF010000002.1, from coordinate 156,111 downwards.
GGGTATTGGAAATAATCATGCCGTCATAGGTATTGTCGCCGAAGGACTCAAGAAGCTGTGTTCTGGTAATATTCGTGTTGTTGATGGTAACGATAGCGTCCGCCTCAAGCAGCTGGTCGAGGGTGAGGGTTGTGCCATAGGTGTCGGTTAAGCTGTCGGAAACGCACATGCAGTACTCGTATGCGCGCACCAGAGAGGTCGAGCTGGTGGAGAGGCTGTCGGCGACGGTGTAGGTGCCGTCCTCATTGATGGCGGTCAGAACGGCGACGGTTTTTTGCGCTGCATCCTTTGCTGCAAGCTCTTCCTGGACATAGGAGATGATACCGTAGACATACTTCTCATAGTCGCCGGCTATTGTCTGGACGTCGCCGTAACGGGTGGTTTTTCCCGTCTCGTCTTCCACCGCGGTGACGGCGTCGGCAATGCGCTTGACGGACTCAATCATCTGCTTGATGTATGTGGTCTGATAGCTGACGAGCTTGGGCGAATAGGTCTCGTCGCCTTCCTGATAATAGGGGCTGTCGGAGGTAAAGGCGTTTATTGTGGCCAGCTGATCATTGTAGCCGTCGGTGTCCGCGCCGGATCTTTCTGTGGAGCAGCCTACCGCGATGTCAGGGCGGGTGGAAAGAGAAACGGAAATGTTCCCGTATTCCTCAAGCAGGTTTGTGTCGGCCATCATGGGGCTGGCTCTGACATCGCTGTTGCGCAGGGCGTCGGAGGATACCTCCAGGTCGTTTTCAGCGGCATAGAAATTATAGAAGTAGTTCCAGTAATAGGGGTCGGGGCTTTCATTCAGAGACGTTCCCCACACGCCCAGAGCGGGACACTGCTCGGCAGTTTCAAGATCGGAGGGCGCGCCTCCGTTGATCATACCGAAGCCGGAGACGGCATTAACACCAAGCATGCCAAGCACGGGCGTGGCCGCACGGTGGGCGGTGGCGGTTATGACATTGTCGTCCACTGTTATGGGCTGGGTGGGCGCCGTGTAGGTATAGCCTGTGACGTCATCGCTTATAGTACCGTTTTCAGAGTTGACTGCGTAAGACGGGATCGTCAATGCCATCAGCATGATAATTGCGATGAGCAGTGACAGCGTTTTTTTCGGTTTGTTCTGTAGTTTCATGATCGTTTCTCCTTTTTTATTTATTAATAAAAGCATTTCTGCATTTACATCAGAATTGGAATATGCGCAGGCAGTATTTCAAACTGCCGAGTTCTCGGCGCAGGTTTTTATAAAAGCTGCCGTAATAAGTTTCAAACTGCTCGTAGTCCTTTGCGGAAATACTGCCGCCGCCATAAACTATTTTTTCGTAAGTACCCGTCAGCGCGGCAAAGCACACATCCTGTGCAGAGAACGCCTGCATCTGCATCTCGTTGTTTTCAGCATATTCCCGCAGGGTATGGCAGCTATGGCTCTGTATGCCCAGACGTTTGAAGCATCTGAGGAATAAACTGTAATAATTTGCCGCCGCGTCCTCCTTCGGCAGGCTCTGTATCCGCAAATGCCAGCGCTTCCTGATAAATAATCTGAGGACAAACAAACCGGTGATCATCAGCGGGATAAAAAGAAGCAGCCAGACACGGCGCGTTTGCAGAAGGCCGTAGTTCACAGTATCGAGCGCCTGCTGAACATCCGATAAATATTCCGGCAGGCTAATGCCGTCATTTTGCGATTGGGTCTGCGGGGGCGCTTCCCCGATAGACTCATTTTGCTCTTTTCCGGTGTCACTGGTTAATTCCGCAGTGTCCGGCGTCTGCTGAGATTCCAGCTCGGAATCAAATATCACTTTTGTGTCCGATACGCCCAGCACCTGAATAAGCGGCATAGACTGCAGCCGCGTGATAAGTTTAAGCCCCTGCGTCGGCGGGTCCAAAGGGCGTACCACGCCGAAATACATCCCGCCGGCCATAACAAAAGCGGCCAGACATACTGCGCCCGTCTGAAGCATATACGCCCCTGTCCGCGCCTTGCCTATATCCGCTTTGAGCAGCGAAGCCGTATACACACGCAGGAAAAACATTATAAACACCGCGATCTCAAACAACAGGAAGCTCCATAGCATTATCGGAAATTGCAGGAAATACGCCCCCGTGCAGGTTAACGTGCCCAGAAGAAACAGGGCGGCCGTGCCCGCTCTCGTCCGCGTCAGCAGGAACACTAAAAGCGACGCCGAAAAAAGTATCAGGGCAAAAATGAAGCTGCTGTCGCCGTTATCGGAAAAGGGCTGCGTTGTTTTGATCGTAACGACGGCTGCCGTCGCGAGCAGCACGCCTGCTGTTATGCCGATCACCACAAAGCGCCTGCGATAGCTGATAAGCTGCAGCAGGGCCTGCAAAACGGCGCTGAGGGCGAATACCACGACAGCGCCGAAGTATGCCCCTTCTTCCAAAACGAACCCGGAACATACGGCTTGTGTCATGCACGCGGCCATGACAAGGCATAAAAGCCATTCGGCGAAGCGCTTTTTTATGTATTGCCGCATGCTTTATGCCTCCTTTGTCGGTGATCGGTCCCTACTTCAGGTTTTCGGACGTGGGGATCAGATAATAGGGTATGTCCATATCTTCCAGCTGCCTGAGCGGAGCGGCGGCCTTTTCAAGCTCTCTGCTGCTCCATATTGCCGGCACAACAAGATACAGCTCCGGACTGCGTTTTTGCCGCTTGACCCGCTGCATCTCCTGCAGCAGCTCCGGCGTTACACGGGAGGTTACAACGACGGCGTTGGTGCTCCGGTTTGCCATCTGACCCTCCTGCTGCAGTATTCGGCAGGCGTCCGGGTATTCGCTGTCCGGCTGCGGCGTTATGACAGAGAAGGACCTGATGAGATCGATCGTGTTGTCCCTTCCTGTTGCCGCCGTTCTCACGACGCTGCCGTTTCTGTCGCAGTAAAGCAGGGCAAAGCCCGCGTCGTGTCTGGATATGTCCTCAAGAAGTGAAAGCGCGGTCTCTATGAGGCAGTCGTTAATATCCATCAGCTGCTCTATATCACCGCAGGCGTCTGCGGCGAAGTCCAGTATCACCACGAATTCCTGCTGGCGCGCACTTTCCTGTATCTTTGTCACATATGCCCTTGAATGGGCGGAAAGCTTCCAGTGTATCTGCTTCATGGGGTCGCCGATTGCGTATTCACGCACGCCGGTATAGTCCGTTCCGCCGACAACGGTGATGCGCGTATCCGTGTCGGCCTCCGCGAGAACGTCGTCGGACAGATGCAATTCATCCATGGGCCTCAGCTTCGGCGTTACGAAGGCCGTTGCGTGCCCGGACAGCGGTACTTTGCACCGGAACACGCCGAAGAAATCAAATATCTCCACCTGCTCCAGGCCGACGGAATACATCCCGATATGAGGCATATCCATGTCAAAGCCGAAATCTATCTTTTCCCGCCCCGCCATAGAAAAGCAAATGCGCCGGACGCTGTCGTTTCCGCCGAAGAGATCTGTGATGCGAAGGATCGCGTTTGCCCTGGGGAAAAACAGGCGCGAGCCGTTAATCAGCCGCAAACCTATATTGACGCTGCCGCCGCGCACACATTGGACATTGGCGAGGTCCGTTTCGACTGAAATGTGCTTTTTCAGCCAGAAAAGGCATCCAAGGGAAATAAGGAGCAGCACAGCCAGCATTAAAACGGGCAGATACCCGTAGACGGAGCCGGTGAATACCGCCGGCAGCGCCGCCACGGCAAAAACCAGCAGCCACAGAATTGCAGCGCCCGTAATGCCAAGGGTTTTTTTCAGCAAATCCTTCACACTGCTCATTTCTTCTCAACAGGCACGACTACCCGGCTTACGACTGTTCTGATGATTTCTCCGGGATCTTTTTTTTCGGTCTTAGCGCCGTGCGTGAGCATAAGTCGGTGCGCCAGAACGTAAGGGGCCAGATATTTCACGTCGTCCGGTATTACATAATTTCTGCCTTTTGACAGCGCATAGGCCCTGGCCATGCTGTACAGCGCGATACTGCCGCGCGGGGACGCGCCGAGCTTTACATCGGCGTTTGTGCGGGTGGCTTCAACGATACGCACGATGTAGGACCCGACGAGCTTGTCCACCCTGACATGCTCACAGTCGGAAATAAGCCGGTTCATTATTTCGGCGTTTGTGACGCAGCTTATATCCTGCTTAGCCTTTCTTCCTGCGAGCACAACTGCCAGTTCGTCTTCAAAATCGGGATAGCCGAGAGAGATTTTGATCATAAAGCGGTCGATCTGCGCCTCGGGGAGCTGATAGGTGCCCAGAGAGTCGATGGGGTTCTGCGTAGCCAGCACCATAAACGGCGCGTTCATCCGGTATGTGCAGCCGTCGACGGTCACCTGCCGCTCCTCCATGATTTCAAGCATCGCCGACTGGGTTTTCGCCGAGGCGCGGTTTATCTCGTCGGCAAGGACGATATTGCTCATCGCCGCGCCGGGACGGAATTCAAACTCACCGCTTTTCTGGTTGTAAATCGAAAATCCGCTGATATCGGACGGCATAAGGTCCGGCGTAAACTGTACGCGTTTGTTGCCGCAGTCTATGGTCTTTGCCAAAGCGGACACAAGGCTGGTCTTGCCGACGCCGGGGATATCCTCGATAAGCACATGGCCTTCCGCCAGCATACACAGCACCACGAGCTCCACCTGTTTGTTCTTGCCTTTTATGACCGTCTCAATATTAGATATGATTCCGGCTATGATCCCGCTGTCGGCTTTTGCCGTTTCATCTGGGATGACTTCATACTCCAAAACTTCCTTTTCAAGACTGTATATCTTATCCATGCTTTTCTCCGTTTCGTCTATCTTGAGAATCTCGGCGTCACGACCTTGACGGGGTCCCCCTCAGCGCCAATGACCTCCAGGATCTGAATATCTGTTTTATATGCGCAATAGAGGTTCCGCTCGATAATGACCGCGTCCGCCGGGCCGAAAATCACGGGGGAATCCCTCATAAGAAGCGCCGTCTTCGCATTGCACATAAAAGCCTGATCCGGCATATGGCTCGTGAATATGACGCATATGCCCTGCGCCGACAGCTCCCGTATGCACTTCATCACAACCACCATGTTCCCGTAGTCGAGATTTGCAGAGGGTTCGTCCATGATGAGGATCTTTGGCTGCTGCGCGAGCGCGCGGGCAATCATCAGAAGCTGCCGCTCTCCGCCGGAAATGTCCGTATACACCATGTTGCGCAAATGGCGGATGCCGACGTCTTCCAGCGCCTGCTCACAGACCTCATAATCCTTCCGGGAAGGCCGGCCTGTTACGCCGATTTGTCCCATGCGTCCCATCATTACCACTTCACGCACACGGTACGGGTAAGCCGGGATGTGCGCCTGCGCCACAAACGCCATGTACCGCGACAGCTTCTTCGGCTTCCAAAGGCGCGTGTTCTCGCCATCTATGCACACCTGTCCCGCCAGCGGTCGGAGCAAATTCAAAATTGTCTTGAAAAGCGTCGTCTTTCCCACGCCGTTGGGCCCGAGTATACAGCAAACGTCGCCTGAAGCGAGTGTGATATTTACATTACTGACAACCGGCTTGTTCCGCTCATAGCCGCAGCTGAGGTCTCTGAGTTCAAGTTTCATATCACGGCTCTCCTTTGTCTGGCCAATATCACCATGAAAGCGGGTATCAGGATGAGATTAACGACGAAGACAATCGGTATGGGTTCGTTAAGCAGCAGGATAAACGATGTCAGGAGCCTGCAGATCATCAGCAGCGCGCCGCCGGCCAGCGCGCTGTATACGCATACCTTTTTAAAGTCTGCGCCCACGGTCCGGCGCACGATATACGGTATCACCAAAGAGAGCATTCCCACTTTCCCGCAGTGGATCATTGCGCTTGTCACCATCAGGACGCCGCACAGCTGCCCGACGATTCGCATCGGTATCGAGCTGACGCCGATGGTGGTGGTCTCCATTTTGTCAAGTCCGATGATATTCATACGGTAGCGCATCAACAAAACCGGCAGTATCGCTGCCGCCATCACCGAAAAAAATAACAGCATACTGACGGCGTCGGTTTGCATATAGGCGCCGAGCGTAACCTCCTGGTACAGGAGCAAATCCTCCTCCGGCAGGTTGAACATGATATACATCGTCACGACCTTGAGGCCCTGAGAAAACACACAGCCAAGCATGACGGTCTCAAGGATGGAAAAGTTTTCCGCCCTGCTGCCCGTCAGTCTGCCTAAAACCAGAACGAGTATGACGCACAGCGCCGTGAAGCCATAGCAAAACTCATAGCGCAGATAGATATACTCCGCAGCGGCGGCGGAATAAAGCATAACGACGAGCACGTTGCCCATACCCACGCCGGCAGTGGCGCCGAGAATATTCGGGGAAGCCATAGGGTTTTTATAGGCAGTCTGGAATATGGCGCCGGCAATCGACAGCGCCGCGCCCGAGATGAGGGCGACAAGCGTAATGCGCAGCTGCGCGATCGCACCGTAATATGTAATACTGCCAAACGCTTCGATAACAGCATCGCTCCGGGGCCAGAGTCCGGTGCCGAAAAGCCTTGAGAAAAAGAGCCTTATCGCCAGAGCGTAGCTTTTCAGGTATTGAAGCGGGACGAACTTGTCCGCAAAGTTATACGCGTTGTAGCGGAAGCAAATACAGAACAAAAAAATAACGATTGTAGCGGCAAGCGCAATAATCAGGTTTTTACGTTCTTTTTTTCTGTCCTCAACCCATGTCAGGCGAATTCCTTCTTTGGATAACCGCACCGGACGCACCTCCCTTCCTGCTCAGGAGCGTTGCAATCATGACCGCGCATCCAATAACGCTTGTAAAAAGATTGAGGTAACCGGCAAGCCCGAAAAAGTACGCGATGTTGAAGATGACGATTAACAGTATGGCCCCCAGCAGCATACAATTCGGCACAAGCAAACGCATATTGGGTCCGATGAGCTTGCGTCCTATGAGCGGCACCATAAAGCCGAGAAAACCGATATGTCCGCAAAACGCTATTACGACAGCGGATATTACGCTGGTAACGGCCACCATGGCATAGCGGAGTTTTCGTATGTCCACTCCCATTGTAAGCGCCTCGTCCTCACCGAGAGACAATAAATTCAGTTTGCCGCTGATTAAGAGAAGCAGGGCAAGGCAGATAAGTACCGGCACAGCCATTAACGCAATATGCTGCCAGCTCGTGATGTTGTTGAGGCTGCCCATCATAAGATTGCGGATGGCGTCGATCCGGACATCGTAAGGGTCATTTTTAATGAGGTAATACTGTATCAGCATGGATACATTGCCGGTCAGCGAGGCGAAAACGGTGCCGGAAACGATCATCGCGGAAGCGGACAGCTTTCCTCTTCCCGCCAGCGTAGCCACAGCAAGTATGAGCGCGACGCCGCCGATCCCGCCGGCAAACGTTAGAAGCTGCTGACCAAACATCTCGAAAAAGCCGCGGCTTGAATATGCCGCCAGATCGGCAGCCGAATACGCCGCCTCCGCGCCGGAAGATGTAAATAGTATAAGGAACAGCATAAATCCCAGACTACCGCCGGACATAACACCCATGGTAGACGGTCCGGCGAGCACGTTTTTAAAGCTGCCCTGAAGGATTGCGCCGCAGGCGGCGAGGCCCGCGCCTGTGAGCACCACCGCAAGATACTGATATACCGTCACGCCGATTGGAGAGCCTCCTGCAAAGAAAAACAGATACAGCTGCTCTAAACGGCGCTTAACGGATTCAAATATCCATGCGGGCGAGAAAACCCATTCTTTATAGCTGACCGTAAACAGCAGGGATATAAAGAAAAGGAAAAAGAGGATTATCCCAAGAACCGCCGTTGTGGAAAGCACTCTGCCGCGCCTTTGCCTGCCATTTTGTAAATCGGCGGTATCACTTTGAGCTCCGCGCAGATGTATTCGGTTTTCATTCCGCCCCTGCTTCACTGCCGATTCACACCCAGTCTGCTTTATAAACGGTTCTCTTATTGCGCGTTGCGCATAATACCGAGCTTTGAAATAATAAAAAATCCCCCCAAAATCAACCGGCGTATTTTTTGCAAATACGTCTATAAGGGCATAAAAACACTTATGCCCGTGTTGATCTCGAGGAGAGGCTCGTCCACCTGTCCATTGATTTATTCAGTTCAGCAATTTCTGTAATATAAACTTACATCAGAAATATATGTATATTTTATGGTTAATTTTTATTTTGTCAACATTTATCTGTATATTTCCCATGTTCTACTGTTCTCCAGCTGTCATAGAAAACTTCCGTGACTTCTATGGCTGCCGGATTTTCCCGTACAACCGCCAACCTGAACATCGCCGGTCCAATTCCTGTTTCCTCAATCGCCAAAAAGACCTCAAAACAGCATGCTTTGAGGTCTTATGGCCTTTTATTATGTATTATGCTTTTTTGTCGAGCGGGATGTCGCCGAGGTTTAAGTCCTTCGTAGCGTCGACGTTCTCGAAGACCTTGTATTCAAAGCCCTTGGCTTCGATAACGACGTCGTATTTGCCCTGCGCGAGGTCTTTGAACCAGAAATCGCCGTACTCGTCGGACAGGACCTCAACGGTCTTGCCGCCGTTCGTGGCACGGCAGCGCGCCCCGATAACGACTTCCTTTTCAATGGGATCATACAGCGTGCCCGCAATGAACTTGCCGGGGATGTTGCGGTAGAAGACCTTGGGGCGGTTGCCCGTCTCGGGCTGGCGCACCGTCGCGCCGACGATGAAGTCCTGAAGGTCCTCCTCCTCCCCGAACATCATGGCGTCCGTCGGGCAGGCCTCCACGCATCTGGGCAGCTTGTAGCCGTTGTCGAGAAGATGCGCGCAGCCGGTGCACTTCTGGGCGATGTTCAGCTGCTTGTTGAGATAGATGGCGTCGTACGGGCAGGCCTCGGCGCACTTGCCGCAGCCGGTGCACTTCTCGGGGTCTATGATGACGAGGCCATCGTCACGGCGGTACATGGCGTTATCGGGGCAGACAGCCATGCAGGAGGCGTTCTCACAGTGATTACACAACTGCGCGATGTAATGGATCTTGACCTTCGGGATAGTGCCGCCGACGTTCTCCTGAAGCTTAGCCCAGAACTGACCGATCTCGGGCTGGGGCTTGGCGTAGGGCGACCAGTCGTTGCCGACATGCTCGTCCTTGCAGGCCAGCTGGCAGTTGTAGCAGCCGTTGCATTTGGCGACGTCTATACAGAATACTTTTGACATAGTATGCTCCTCCTCAGTTCTTTAACAGCCAGCCGTCGAGGCAGACGCCGGTGGCTTCGTCGATCTTGCGCGCGAAGGATTCCGGGTATTTCTTCTTCCACTCGGCCATCTCGTTATCGCTTACCTTCTGCACATCGACCAAAAAGCCCGAGACGACCATGCCGGTGACGGTCTTGGACGTAATGGCTGTCGGGGTAATCAGGTTGATGGCGCCGCCGCGGTCGAGCTTTTCGGCGTCGACGGGATCAAACCTTGAGCCGTGATCTACATAGACGACGTTCGGCATCAGGCGCTCGGTCACATACGCAGCGCACAGGACGGTGCCGCGCTCGTTGAAGACCTTGACGATGTCGCCGTGTTCTATGCCGCGTTCCGCCGCCATCGACGGGTGCATCCAGGCCGGCTCGTACTGATAGCCGTCCTTGGCGCGGATCTTCATGGTTTCGACCTCGCGGTTCCATGTGATGTCGTCGAGGTTGGCGTGGAAGCGCCAGCGGCCGTGGTTGGACATGCACAACAGCGGATAATTATCCGCGCGCTTGCTCGACAGGCGCTCGTCGTGCATGGGACTCGATTCGACCCACTTCGGATACGGCGGGCGTTCCTCGTCGTCGGGGAAATGCTCCTCGATTTTCGTTGAGGTGAATTCCAGTTTCCCGGTCGGCGTAGACAGCGGCATCTTAGCAGGGTCCTGGCAAAACTCGTAAAGGCCTGCGGGCTTTTCCTGGATATCCGGAACGGCGGGCAGTATAAATATGTCTTTTTTATGGAAATCGTCTTCTTTATCCAGGTGCGCCACGCCGGAGCCCTGCCAGAACAGTTCGATGACGCGATCCAACGACTTCTCATTGCCGGTGTAGGCCATGTACACGTCTTCATTGATCTTTTTGGCAACGGCGGCCACGCAGTCAAAGTCGTTGAGCGATTCGCCGACCGGTGGACAGGCCGGGTACTCGTGGAATACGGAAGTGAAAATACCGCCGCCCGTGTCGTCGCCGATGTCCTCCATCTCGAATTTCGTGGCTACCGGAAGTATGATATCGGCCAGATAACAGTCGTTTTCAAGCCACGGATGCTGCGCTACGACACATTCGATGCCGGGTGAACGCAGGGCCTTGACAAAGCGGAAGCCGTCGTTCCAACAGGTTACCATGCAGGGCGAATCCGTCCAGATCATATGGATATTCGAACAGCCCGGAGCCGGGAATTCATGTTTCGTCCACTGCTCCTCGGCCGGCCCGCAGAAGGAGTACAGGCCCCACCATTCGACGTGGCCATCCAAAATGGCGTCGTGCACAAGGCATTTCGGGATCGACTGCTGCGGCGCAATCTCCGTCGTCTTGCACAGCTCGGACAGCTCCTCAATGTCGGACGCTAACGCCGACAGCTTATAGCGCCCTTTCTGCCGTTCGGCTTCACCGGAGGACTCCTTGTCTTCCTTGTCCACAAGCTTGACGACCTGAGGCGGCCGCACGACTTCGGCGCGCTGCATAAGCAGCGGAATAACCTCGCCCTGATACGGCATCGGATAGGTTTCCGAGAACAGGTTCCACTCCAGCCATTTGACCTGATGGACGCCGGGCTTGCCAAGCCCGCGCATGCCGAGAAGGATCGGCTCGAGCCGTCCGGGTTCCGAGGCAAACGGGCCGCGGATCATCGGACCGCCGTTGCCGTGGGTGACGCTGACGGTCTTCTTGGCCCAATCGCGTGCCAGCGCTTTGATCGTCCATTCGGGAACGCCACATTTCTCACTCGCCCAAGCCGGCGTTTTTGGAATGCCGTCCTCCTTGCCCAGAACATAATCGAAAAATGTATCATAGCCGACGGCATGTGTTTCCACGTACTCTTTTTCGTATGTGCCTTCCGTCAGCCACATCCAGGCGATGGCAAGATGCAGCGCCGCGTCGGTATTTGGAAGAATCGGTATCCATTTGTCTGCCTGGCAGACGCCGGAATAATTGAGCGCGGGGTCGATGTAGACAAATTTTATGCCGAGGCTGTGGATCCAGTAGCTCAGGCGGCTGGCCATGTAGCCGTCGAAGCCGACCGGCGTGACCTCAGGGTCCGCGCCCCAGAAGAGCAGCATTTCGGAATTTTTGGCGATGTCGGGCCAGAGATTAGCCGCCGGCATCATCTCGCCGACCGGCTCGCTGCCCCAGACGTTTTTAGCGCCCCAGCTCCAGCCTTCCCAGCTGTCCTGGTTGCGCATCTGGACGGTATAGCCGCCCAGCATGCTCAAAAGCCTGTTGGGGCAGCCATGGCTGGGCGCTACATGCTTGCCCTCGCCGTGTATGTCGGCCTCACAGAGGACGGCCGGCATGCCGAATTTCTTACGAACGCGTAAAAGCTCGTCCGCGACAAGCTGGGCCGCCTCGTCCCAAGATATGCGCACATAACCGCTTTTCCCTCGGTTTTGTGTATTGCGTTCGCCTTTGGGATCCCAGTCGACTCTTTTCATGGGGTAGCGGACGCGGTTTTCGGAATAAACACGTTTTTTGTATGTTATGTAGTAAGGCGACGGGACGGTATGACGCGGCGGCGCAAAGACCCGGCCTCTTGCTTCGACTTTCCATGGGTTTTTACTCTCCCAGTCATGGTTTTCATCGTAGTAAAACGGACGTACTCTTATTACTTTGCCATCCTCGTCGGAATCGATGACGGTCGGGGGGCCCGCTTTGGGACCCATCAGGCTTTGGCCTTTGATCACGCGTTTCTTATCTTTGACATCAATGGGTTTACATGCCATATCTTCTCTCCTCCTCGTTTTTTTGCTTCATTTTACAAAGTTTAAACTTGCCGCAGCGGGGGCCGTAATTTTCACACAGATATATTCATGACCGCGAAGGACGCGGTCATGAGCAGGCAACACATACATTCGGCATGTCGGCGGCTGCTTTCTTTTTATTTCATTTTTTCAGCCCCAATATTTCCCTCGCCTCATCGGGCGCTGCCGTTTCACAGCCGAATTCCTCAATGATACGTTTTGCGCGCGCGACGAACTGCATATTACTCTCGGCAAGGACGCCCTTTTTGTACAGGACATTGTCCTCCATGCCGACGCGGATATTCCCGCCCATCGCAACCGCCGCATACAGGATCTCCATAGCTCCCGCACCGACGCCGAACGCCGACCAGGTCGAGCCCGGCGCAACCGCGTCCATCGTTTCTTTCATGAACACGAGGTTTTTCACCGACGCTTTGATTCCGCCGGCCACGCCCATACAGAACTGGAAATGACACGGCGTTTTCAATATCCCCTTCTTGATGTAATGCCCGGCATTGTAGATCATGCCCGGGTCGAACACCTCGATCTCCGGCTTGACGCCCGCTTCCTGCATCATCATCCCTAGCTTTTCGAGAAACTGCGGGTTGTTCTCAAAAACGGCGTTGTGCTGCCAGTTCATCGTTCCGCAGTCATACGACGCCATTTCGGGCTTCAATTCGTAAAATGGCCGCAGCCGGTCCTCCTCCTTCAGGTTCACGCCACCCGAGGTCGTAATATTGAGGATGATGTCGCAGTCCTTATGCGCCCGGACCAGCCGAACCGTCTCCTCGAACTTCTCAAAGACCATCGCCGCCTTGCCCGCGTCGTCGCGGCAGTGGATGTGCGCGACCGCCGCGCCTTCTTTCCAGCAGTTGTAGATCTCTTCGGCGATCTCAAACGGCTCGATGGGCACGTTGGGCGTATTCTCCTTCGTCGGCCACGCGCCTGTAGTTGCAACGGTAATAATGCGCTTATTTTTCAGGTCCGTCATATCAACACCTACCTCTAATGATGTAAAGCTCTTTTTTTAACTCGGCAAAGATTTTTTTGCCCATACAAAGTTTCTTCAAATTATGTAGTTTTGTCATACAGCATTTTAATCAGATACGTATTGAGTCCGTCCCTGACCGCCTGCATCTCCGCAGGCGTCCAGCTGCGCAGCCCCTTCCCTGTTTTGAAACCGAGATTGCCGCCGCTGCGAAGGTCTTCCAATAACGGCGATGGCCGTCCGGAAGATTCCAGGTGCTGCAGTATGTAGTCGTGGATATTGTAAGTCAGGTCCAAGCCCACCATATCCGCATTTTCCAGCGGGCCAAGCTGCGGCAGCCGAAGGCCGAAGGAATACTTGACCGCCTCGTCCACCGTCTCCGCATCCGCGATGCCGTTTTCGACAATCGATATAGCTTCCCGCCACAAGGCGTGCTGCATCCGGTTTGCGATAAAGCCGGGCACGTCTTTCCGGCACAGGACAGGCTTTTTGCCCGCCGACTTTAAAAGCGCCATCACCGTCCGGGCTGTCTCGTCGCTCGTGGCGTCGGACTTCACGACTTCCACAAGCGGGATCAGGTGTGCCGGATTCCAGAAGTGGGTCCCTGCAAAACGCTCGCGGCAGCGAAGCTCTGCGCTGATCTCTGACGGGCTCATGACAGATGTGTTGGTGCAGAAGATCGCTTCCGGAGAACACAAAGCCTCCAGCTTTTTAAACGTCTCGCGCTTGACCGCCATATCCTCGAATACGGCTTCGATGACAATATCCGCGTCTTTTACGGGCCTGCTGTTCATATCCGTCGTAAAGACAATGCGCTCCAGCCGGTCCTCAAGCTCTGATGCGGTGATTACGCCATGCTCGACAAGCTGCCTGGCGTTATTGCGGATGCCCGTCCGGATGTCCTGATCGGCGATGTCCGTCACCGCGACGGTGATGCCCGGGTTGGCCGTCAGGACAAAGGCAATGTTCTTGCCCATCATCCCCGCGCCGACAACGAGCGCTCTTTTAATTTCTTTCATAGTACGCCCCTTTTTTGTTTCGGCGTCAGTTGCCCCAGTATCCGCCGTCGGCCGCATAGTTGGACGCCGTAAAGAAGTCCGACGCCTCCGAGGCGAGGAATATGGCCATGCCGATAAAGTCCGCCGGCTCGCCCAAGCGGCCGATTGGCAGGCGCTTGAGGAAATTCTGGTAGACGTTGTCGTCGTGGAACATCCATTCCGTCAGATCCGAGCGGAAGACCGTCGGGTTAAAGCTGTTGACCTGAATGTTGTACTGCCCGAGGTCGCACGCCAGCGACTGAACCATCAGGTCCACCGCACCCTTTGACGTCGAATAGCCGGTGTAGCCTTTCATGCCCATCTTGCTGCGCGCCGAGGACGTGATGACGAGTTTGCCGCCCTTCCCCTGCTTAACCATCTGCTCGGCCACGTATTTCGACAGGAGATAGACGCTCTTCGTATTGGCGTCCATGACCCGCTGCCATTCGGCCAGAGACTGTTCCAGAACGACCTTAGCCGCATTGAACCCGTGGCAGGCGCACAGAATATTGATCTCGCCGTATGTATCAACGGCGAATTTGACGATCTTCATAACGTCGTCCTCGTCTGTTGGGTCCGCAGCGATGTATGCGCAGTCGCATCCTGCAGTTTTCATATCTTCGGCAACCTTCTGCAGCTTTGTTTCGTTGCGTGCCGTCAGGACCACCTTCGCTCCCGCCAGGCCGTATCCGGCCGCGACGACGCTTCCCAGCGCGCCCGACGCGCCCGTCACTATCGCGACTTTATCCCTTATTGAAAACAGATTGCTTACGAATTCCTTGCTGATCATTGCTGTCACATCCCCTTATGTATTGTACGGATAATTGATCATCACAAGCATCCCTGCCGGTTTGTTCGTCGTATTGCCAAGGCCACAACCCTCATTTGGGGCAAATAATATAGACTCCCCGGCACAAATGACGTACTTGCCGCCGGCTTTATCGGCCACCGTTATCTCGCCTTTGAGCACAAACAGAACGAGGTTTTTCAGGCATTTGTCGAAAACGACAGAGTTATACGTGATTGACGTTATCAGCCAATTTAATGTTAATATATATACTGGAATTTGTAAAATATAAATAAATAATAACCATTCCTATATGGAATGGTTTCTTGCGCTTTTTTCACCTGCAAACCACCAAATATCCGTCTGTTTACACAATTTTCTATGAATGTCAGGAATAGTTTTAATCGCTCAAACCGGCACACACAAAAAATCTTTTGTTAAAAACACAAGACACGTATATACACGATTTATCTGTTATTTAATTCGATATTTGTAGGAATAACAGTTATTCAGATTGACATGCCCCTGATTTTTGTCTAATATTATTAAGAATACATATTATTTATACACCTTTACAAAATGTCTGCACACTATGCCCGTACACTCTTCGGTATCAGGAGGTACATAATGACACTCATGCAGCTGAAATGCTTCTGGACTGTGGGAACCATCGGCAGCTTCACAGAAGCGGCCGAGGAGCTGTTCATATCCCAGTCGGCAGTTTCAAAAAACATTGCCGCACTGGAACAGGAGCTTTCTTTTCCGCTGTTCGACAGGAACGGAAAGACCGTAACCCTTACGATTGGCGCCCGGCGTATGCTTGAATACAGCGGTGAAATAATTAACATGTTAAAAAACATGGAGTCCGAAGCGAAAGAGATACGGCGCGGTTTATACTCGGACAAACAGATCAGGCTTGCCGGCGTGCCTACTATGGCTGCCTTTGATGTTCTAAGCCAGATAAACGATTTCAACACACATAACCCGGATTTTGAAATCATCGTCGAAGAGCAGGACGAGGACAGGGTGCTTTTCCTGCTGCAGTCCGGCGGCTGCGACGTGGCATTTTGCTCAAATATCAAGATCAGCACGAAAAATTACAATTTTCTTAAGGTCTGTCATGAGGATTTCTCTGTTGCTTTTCACAAAAACCATGAGCTTGCCGGCAAACCGGAATTGAGGCTCTCGGAATTGAAGGGTGCTAAATTCATTTTCAGCAAGCAGGAATCCATGCTGTATGACCTCTGTTACAACGCCTGCGTTGATGCCGGCTTTACACCCAATGTCGTTATGCGGACTTCAAGGGTGGATATTGCCGAGCAGTTCGTGATGAGTCAGCGGTGCTGCTGCATGGGTCTTTCGCGCGTGCTTCACGCAAACGCCACGCCCGAACAATGTATTACACGAATCGTCGACTCGCCCGGTTTCGATTACGTGTTGTGCTGGAAGAAATCCGACTATACCTCACCGGCACTGAAAAGTTTCATCAATTTTATTAAATGTTCAATGCAGCAATAAAAAATGCAAGGTTTAAACCTTGCATTTTTTACTGTTAAAACCTGTGAACAGGTTATTCCGCGTATCCGGGATTGGCCGAAAACGTTGCGGAAGCCTGTTTATATGCGAATTAATGCCATTTCGGCGGATTCTTTTTGCGCTCTTCAAAAACCTTTTCGTTGGCGGCCTTCTCATCGGGGTACATAACCTGCTCAATGGGAATATAGGGTATGCTTTCCTTCCAGTGGATCCCATTGACATCCGGACGTCCGCACAGGAACATCCGCTCATACGGCACGGGAAGTTTGAACACTTTCGCGGCGTTTCCTCCGAGAAGCAGGTTGATTTCATCCTGACCAATCCATTGTTTGAGGTTCTCAATCTGGGTGGACATCCAGCCCCACCAGTCTGTCTGGTACGCGGGCGTCGGCATCCAGCGCTTCATGGAGGTAGAGTAGCCGCGGGCTACAACACCGTCTCTGCGGGTATCGACGGTCAGGTACTGCGGGACGTTGCCGTAGTCGGAACCCCAAAGCAGCTGTGTCGGTCCGACGTTGGGATCTTCCATCGCCATCCGGATCCATTCGGCCGTCCAGGTCCCGACCTCCAGATAAACGTTGCTCTCACAGGTTCGGCTGGAATAACGTCCGGCCTCTCTTAGGGAATTACGGATATTAAAGTCCCCGGTCGTATAGTTGCCGATTGACTGACCGCCGTGGTTGACGATGATCTTAACGTCGGGATAGCGGTCGGCCAGGCGTCCGAGCAGCACCCACGGATTAAAGTAGAGATCGTTCCACTGCAGGTCGTGGAATGCGATGGGACATTTGTACTTCGCGGCCATGTCAAAAAAGATACAGTATTCATTGAACCTTTCTTCGAAGGTATAAATATGGTCGGGATCCCAGCTGCGCGGTACGAATTCGCCGATTCCTATGTACCGTCCGGTGGACATTGCGGCGTCGATCTCCTCGGCCGCAGCGTCAATCGTCCATTTGATGCCTTCGCGATGGCATTTCAGTTTAGTTGACTGATCCGAGCAGAAGGCCCGGAATTTATCGGGATACTTGTCCACTATTTCCAGAAGCCCTTCATTCGTGGTGCCGATCATGCTGGGATAGAGCAGAACCATGTCTACGCCATATTTTTCCATGTCCCAAAGCGTTAAACCACTATTGTCAACATGCTCGACCTCGCCGTCACCCGGCGCCATCGGCAATCCGGTCCATCCCTCGGGAGAAGGGTCATCCCCTACGCTGTCATACAGCGTTGAAATATGTCCGTGTGTTTCTACCACAAAACGTCCTAATGCCATAAGAAAAGTCTCCTTTCAAAACATAACCGGTAAAACTTCAGACTGTCTTTTATGATTATGTCTTAATAATACGGTGTATGCAATTCTAGTTTGACACAAGTATTCCATACGGGAATAGTAGCGCTCCCAGCGTACTTATAAGCCATCTGTTTTATTTTTTTGTATGGTCCGCCTGAAATAAATCTACGGTCGAAAACCACGAAAGGCTTTACCTATGCGTAAAGCCTTTTTATTTTTCTGTAATACAAATTTCATCGAATACGGCAAACCAATTTGTCATCATATGGGTTTATGTTGACTTTATTTACATTTAAGGTTAATATTGTTTTGTTGTATTTTTTATTCCATTTATGTATATTTAAGGGGGATACAAATGAAAACCAAATCTCTGCGAAAACTGTTAATCATCATCCTGTCTTTGTCAATGGCGCTGGCCTTTACCGCCTGCGCAGGCAAAGATAACAGCGGCGACCAGCTTGATGCATCAGCCGCCGAAGGCGAAAACTTTGAACTTTCACTTTCAATGCACGACCCCGTCACCTCAAGCAACGGAACGTTCTATCAGGCCTGGGCCGATGCGATCAGCGAAGCCACGGACGGCCATGTAACGATAACGCTCTACGGCAGCAGCACGCTCGCCTCCGCTGCCGATGTCGGCGACATGGTCGAATCCGGCGGCGTGGATATCGGCTGGGTCTACACCTCGTTTTATCCCGGGCAGTTCACGCTTTCAGATGTTTTGACCCTGCCGCTGTCGGGTTTCGGCGATCCTGTCGTCGGCACAAAGGTGCTGTGGGACCTCTATGAGAAATATCCTGAGCTCGCCGCAGAATGGGATTCGTTCAAGCTGTTAAACCTGTATGCCAATCCCGGTATGATCTTCTGCAGCTCCGGCAGCCCGGTCGATTCGGTCGATGACCTAAAGGGTCTTGTCATGCGTACGCCCGCCGGTCCCATCACCGATTACGTGACGAGCCTCGGGGCCAGCCCCGTCGTTATGGCGCCGCCGGATATTTATGAGGCGATGCAGAAGAATAACATCAGCGCTTACATCTTTGAGCCTGCCGGCATCACGAATTTCGCCCTGCAGGATGTGACGGAGTACTTTACCGACATGCCGCTTTATGACGGCGCTTTCGGACTTGTTATGAACCTTGACAAATGGAACGCCCTCCCCGCCGAGTATCAGGAAGCGATCATGGCCGCATCCGGCAAAGCCGGCTCGATCAAGGCGGCAGAGGATTTCCAGAATTCCGCCGACGCGGCAAAACAGGTCATAATAGATGCCGGCGGCACCTTTGTAACGGTAGCGGATGCCGATGTCTCCGCTTTCCAGTCAGCGGCCGACGATATCACGTTTGCATGGGCCGAGGGTAATACGACCGACGCGTTTGACGCGAAGGCATTTCTTGACGAGGCAGTTGCCCTGGCGGCACAATACGCCTCCTGACCACTTATAAAACCAATACATATCCCGGCTGCTTAAAAAGCCGGGATATGTATTACCGGATCTGTTCATTATAAAACGAAAGGAAACGATTGATTAAATGACACCTGTTGTCATAGGCATACTCGGTATTGTCGTCTTTCTTGTGCTGATATTTCTGGGTATGAACATTGGTCTGGCTTTGCTTCTGATCGGGTTTGCGGGATATGCGGTCGTCTTAAATCCGGCCGCCGCGATCGGCCTTCTGCGCACGCTCCCCGCCACGCAGGCAAGTACCTATTCATTTATTGTCATACCCCTGTTCATCCTGATGGGCAACTTTGCTTATCACGCCGGAATGTCCGGCGCCTTATACAACGCCGGCAACAAATGGCTGTCCCGCCTTCCCGGCAATCTGGCCTGCGGAACGGTCGCGGCCTGCGCCGGATTCGGCGCGATCTGCGGCTCGTGCGCCGCCACCTGCGCGACGATGGGTACCATCGCCCTGCCCGAAATGCGCAAATATAAATACGCGGACAGGCTTTCCACCGGCTCCATCGCCATGGGCGGCACACTGGGCATCCTGATCCCGCCCAGTACGCCGATGATTCTTTACGCCATAATGGCGGAAATCTCTATAGGCTCCATGTTCGCAGCCGGTGTTTTACCCGGTATCATGATGGCGGTCCTCTGCATCGGCACGATCGTCCTGCTGTGCCGTCTGAACTCCGGTCTCGCTCCCCCGCCGCAAAAATGCTCCTGGAAGCAGCGCCTTAAATCCCTCAAGGGCCTTATCGGCGTCGTTGTTCTTCTTGGCGTCGTTCTCGGCGGAATGTTCTCCGGGTTTTTCTCCGTCAACCAGTCGGCCGCCATCGGCGCTTTCCTGGCCATCATTTTGACGGCTGTCAACGGAAACCTGAATTGGGAAACGATAAAGGCAGCGCTGAGGGGTACCGTCGCCACCTTTGCCATGACGTTTCTGCTTCTGATCGGCGCAAGCGTTTTCGGCGCTTTTTTAACAATTACAAAGATACCTATGCTTCTGGCCGGCGCTATCAGCTCCATGAACCTGCCCTTTGCGGTCGTGCTTTTAATGATGACCGCCGTCTATATCATTCTCGGCATGCTCATGGACGAGCTCCCGATGATCATGCTGACGGTGCCGA
The DNA here is from genome assembly GCA_963663605.2 of uncultured Sporobacter sp. GTDB lineage: Bacteria > Bacillota > Clostridia > Oscillospirales > Oscillospiraceae > Sporobacter. Next base: position 135,968 of record CAXXVF010000002.1, on the reverse strand, counting down.
TTTTTTTGCCTATTATCGAAAGCTACGGCTACAGCTTCATCTGGTTCGGCATATACGTCATCCTCGTTATGGAGCTCGGCGCGATCAGCCCGCCCGTCGGCTTAAACTGCTTTATTATTCAGGGCGTTTCCAAAGATATACCGCTTGGTACGATCTACAAGGGCGCGCTGCCGTTTGTCGCCACGATCATTATCGGGATCATATTGATCACGGTTTTCCCGCAGATCGTGCTGTTTTTGCCAGGTTTGCTGCAAGGAGGCTGATAATATGATAAAAATCGGAAAAGCCGTTTCCGGAATAACTTTTGTAGTCAGCATTATCAACTACTGCGGCATCGTCGCGATCATGCTTTTAAATGTTGCGGACGTGCTTCTGACAAAGCTTTTTGTCCGTCCCATCACCGGCGCGTACGAACTCACCGAGTGTCTGCTTCTGTGCACCGTCATCGCCTCGTTTGCATACGCGCAGACGAAGAAAGCCCACATCAACATGACCCTTATCATCAAAGCCTTCCCGAAAATCCTGAAATTCTTTATCTTCGGGCTCATGGGGATTTTATCAACGGGTACCGCAGCCGTCGTCGGCTACGCCGCCCTGCTGCAGGCGGCCAACGCCGTCGGCAAGGGAACGATCACCAGCGTGCTTTTTATTCCGATGTATCCTTTCTATTACATCGAAGCCGCCGCGATGTACGTCTTTGCCCTTGCGCTCTTATACGATACGGCGCTGTCGTTTATAGCGATGTTCAGCAAAAAATATGAAGAGATCGTCGTCGCCACCTGGACAGACGGATAAGTAAATGCTTCTTGTATCTCCACCGAGCAAAAAAAGCCTGTAGTCGTTTTAGACGCAGGCTTTTTTGTCCTTTTACGCGTATTTTTTGTCATTGTGTCGTTTATAGTCCAATTTGGCTATTACTTTTTTACATTGAATTTGTATTTATCATTTAATATAATGCTGTGTATGAAATGAATGCGCAAAATGACAATTTAAGTATGCGGATTCAAATCAGCCATGTATTTCACAAAGCTGATAATAAGCAGGCATCTCTAATTTAGTAAGGAGTCTTATGGATCAGAACAACGGATTTCCCGGCAACCAGCAGGAAACGAGCGCCCCGCGTTTTTGCGGTACGTGCGGGACGAAACTGTCCGCTCAAGCCGCATTTTGCCCCAAATGCGGCTGTGTTATAAAACCCGTTAACCCTCCCGACGCCGTCAGCACGGAACAGCCGTACATACAGCAGACGCCTTATCCTCAAGCGGCGCAGCCCCCGCAGCAGACGGGTTATACGGCCCCCGCCCCGAACGCCGGTTATCAAACCCCCGATGCTAAAGAAAAGAAATGCAAATTGATCGGGTTAATTAGTCTTATCGTTCTGGCCCTCGTCGCGGCCGCAGCGTTTTATTTGCTGCACGTCTCGTATATCGGCATGCTCGCCGCCCTCGCGCTTCTTATCGTACTTTTCGTCGTACAAAGGCTTGCGGCAAAAAACAGCGTTGCAGCAACCGTGCTGTTGGTTATCGCGGGCGTGGTTTTTTCTTCTATCCTGCTGGTGGCTTTCCTGCCGTCTGACACAACTTCCGGTCCCACCGCATCCGCTCAGGGCAAAGGGGACTCCGACGTGATAGCAGGCGAAGAGGAAATCGTTATCGAGCCTTCCGACGATGATATCGTAATTGATTACGATGGTTTTACCATCATGATCCCCGGCGGGACCGTATCACAGGATGAGACGCTCACCGTAACGGAGCCGGAGGGCCTTCCGGAGGCGTTTGAGGATTTTGAGCCGCTCTGCGACCCTATTGATGTGGATCTCGGCGAGCTGAAAGAATTTGACACTCCGATTGAGATCGGGTTCAATTATGACCAAAGCAAAGTCAAGGATTTCGAACTCGACGCCAAAGAGGCGTTCATCGCCGTTTATTATAACGAGGAAACAGGTTATTGGGACGAGGTTCCATACGAAGTCGACGAAGATGCGGGCGTCGTACACCTGATCATGCATCATCTGACGACGATCCGGTGCTATTATTCCATGTGGGAAAGCAGTATGGTCTACGATAACGGAACCGTCAAGGTCATATACGACACGGCCGGCGGCCTCCACACGTGGTATGAAACCTATGAAGAAAAGGTCGGCCGGACGACGGGCAACGATAATATGCCGCAGTTCGTCGTGGACGTCGCCGACTACGCGGCAAAAATCCTGGACGCGTATGAAAGCCAGGGGTTGCCCGTCGTCTCCTATCCGTATATCTATATAACCGCGTATGATAACCACTGCGCGGCGCACAAAGGCCAAATCTTTCTGGACGCGAGCGTATGCCAGCTGGATAACCCGGATATTAGTATGGCCTGCAACCTCGGGCATGAACTGTTCCACGCAACACAATTGAAGGTCCTTGGTTCGATTAGTTATGGCGCAGCAGCATATATGGATATTTTTTTCTGGATAGAGGCCTCGGCGGAATATATGGGCTTAACAGAATTCTGGGAAATCGCTAACGAAACGCCCATCATCAAGTACGACCAGTATCAACTCGCATTCTTTAAGACAAGCCTGATCGGCAGCGATCAGACACACGCCTATGAAGCCGGCAATTTTCTGTATTACGTGCAGCAGCTCAACTGGGCGTCGCCAAATCAGATCGCCTCGCTGCCCGAAGCTTCTCTTGCCAGCTTTGCAGAGCTCTTCAACTCGGTCTACGGCAATGAAACGTATCCGGATCTGCTTGCTTATTACCGGCAATTTTTGAAGGCCTCATTCGATTCCATAGGCAGCAGCGACACTCAAATGCTTTTTAATTACGGCAAGAACAGTCTCCTTGATAATGATCTAGGCGGCAACACCTACATAGCTTTGGATTTTGACCTTGACGAAAACGCAAACCCCTTAGACAATCAGTCGATTGAAGACTCTGCCACTCTAACGTTTGAGGGCGCTTATACAGCGGACTTTTTCGAGTTTATGACCAATTGCGACACGACGATCACCATTACGCCGGACAGCGACGTTTTTGTCTACTGTTTCAATTATTACGGTCAGGGCTACGATCTATATAAAACGGCCGAGGCCGGACAAGAGACGGCGCTCGAATTCGGAACAGATGATTTCATTGTGATCACGCAGGCCAGCGACGCGGCCGGAACACTCAGCTTCAGCTATGAGGCGGAACCGACAGTTCCCGGCATTGAAGGCAAATGGGAAATAACGGCATTGCAGCTTGTCGACATTGAAGGTTCGGACGACTTTGTGAACAATTGGCTTGAATATAGTGGTTATAACACGGAAGAAAGCTACTTAGTGACTTTTAATGAACAAATTCAGGCAACGATGGAAGAAACGGTTTTTGATCTTATCGTCGGTAAGGATCCAAATAATCAAGATCTTTATTCAATCGAGCTAAACGATGGTGGTATTTCTCATTTCATAGATGATTTCGATTATAACGACGGCATATTGGCTTTGTCGACAGAGCCTAATTCAGAGGGTTTAGGGATTTCTATGACCCTGAAAGTTGACGGCGATACCATGACAGGCACCATGCGCACCGATGCATACGTAGAGCTTAACGATTCATACAACACGGGCATACTTGTCTATAGCGTTACTTTTCAGCGTACAAGCAGTGACTCAAACTAAATTTTAGATTTAGCGTATAAAAAGCAACCTATCCGAAATCAGCAACGTATAAGCGTGCAATAGCCGAACGGCGCAGATCGCCCGATACCTAAAAGGAGTGCAAATGAATCAGAATAACGGATTTTCAAGCAATCAGCAGGAAACGAGCGCGCCGCGTTTTTGCGGTACGTGCGGGGCAAGCCTGTCTGCTCAAGCTGCGTTTTGCCCGAAATGCGGCTCAGCCATAAATCCAGTCAACCCGCCAAACGCCGTCAATCACAATCAGCCGTACATACAGAAGACGCCTTATCCGCAAGCGGCGCAGCCCCCGCAGCAGACGGGTTATACGGCCCCGGCCCCGAACGCCGGATATCAAAACCCCAACGCTAAAGCAAAGAAGTGCAAAACGATCGGGTTATTTAGTTTTATCGTTCTGGCAGTCATAGCGGCCGCGGTGTTTTATATGCTGCATATCTCGTATATCGGCATGCTCGCCGCTCTCGCGCTGCTTATCGTGCTTTTCGTCGTACAAAGGCTGGCGGCAAAAACCAGCGTTTTGGCGACCGTGCTGCTTGTTATCGCAGGCGTGGTTTTTTGTTCTATCCTGCTCGTGGCTTTCCTCCCGTCGGACACGGCTTCCGTCCCCGCCGCAGCCGTTCAGGACGATGAGGATTCCGATGTAATAGAAGGCGAAGAGGAAATCGTTGTCGAGCCCTCCGATGAGGACACCTTTATCGACTACGGCGATTTCAGTATCATGATCCCCGGCGGAACCGTATCACAGGATGAAACCCTTACCGTCACAGAGCCGGCGTATGTACCGGAGGCGTTTGAAGATTACGAACCGCTCGGCCCCGCCATCGACGTGGATCTCGGCGACCTGAAAGAATTTGACACCCCCATCGAAATCGGATTTAATTATGACCAGAAAAAAGTCAAGGATTTTGAAATCGACGCCAAAGAGGCGTTCATCGCCGTGTATTATAACGAGGAAACAGGCTATTGGGACGAGGTCCCATATGAAGTCGACGAAGATGCGGGCGTCATATACCTGATCATGCATCATCTGACGACGGTACGGTGCTATTATTCCCTTTGGGAGAACAGCCTCGTCTACGATAACGGGGCTGCCAAAGTCATATATCCAACAGGCGGCGATTACAGCACGTATTACAAAACCTATGAAGAAAAAGTCGGCCGGACGACAGGCAAAAATTATTTGCCACAGTTCGTCGTGGACGTCGCCGACTACGCGGTGAAAATAACGCAGGCTTATAACAAACAGGGCCTGCCCGTCCTCTCCTATCCGAAGATCTATATTGCCAAGGACGATAACCATTACGGCACAATCAGCGGGAACGTTTTCCTGGCAGCGGAAGTATGCGATATGGACAGCCCGAACATCAACATGGCGTGCAACCTTGGACATGAACTGTTCCACGCGACGCAATGTGAGCTTTTAGGCATAGTCGATTATTCCGCAACGGCCTATGCGGAAAGATTCTTCTGGATTGAAGCGTCGGCAGAATATATGGGCCTGACAGGCTTCTGGGAGTTCACGGACCAGACGCCAACTGTTCAATACGACCAGTATCAAATCGATTTCTTTAAAATCAGCCTGACCGGCAGCGACCAGCAGCATGCGTATGAAGCCGGTAATTTCCTGTATTACATCCAGCAGCTCAACAAGGCTACCCCGGTAGAAATCACTTCGCTGCCGGAATCGTATTCCGCCTTCGCCGCGCTCTTCAACCCGGTCTACGGCAACAGCACATATCCAAATCTGCTGGCCTATTACCGGCAGTTCCTGAAAGCTTCGTTCGACGCGCTCGGCAGCGGCAACGGTCAGATGCATTTCAATTACACAATGAACAACATCCTAAAAAACGACATCAGCAGCGGTGAGGACCTGGCGTTTAAGCTCGACGACAAGGAAAACCCGATCGCCGGTCAGGAGCCGATCGAAGGCACGGGCGCGCTGACGTTTGCGGGCGCTTATACGGCGGACTTTTACAAGTTCACAACCAACTGCGACACGACGATCACCATTACGCCCGACAGCGACGTCATGATCTACCGCTTCACATGGGCCGGCAAAGACAGCCTGGGATACAATCTCTCCATGACGGCCGAAGCCGGCCAGGCATCAGAGCTCGAATTCGGAAAAGAAGATTTCATCATGATCACGCAGGCCAGCGACACGTCCGGTTCACTCGGTTTCAGCTATAAGGCGGCGCCGACGGAAAATGATATAACGGGCCGATGGAACTTCACGGATATGCAATATATCGATTGTGAAGCCTCGGCCGAATTCTGGAGCAATATGCTTGAGGAATTCGGTTATACAAAAGAAAGCTATGTGGCGGAGACGAACAGCGCGGCTACGGCGGAACTGCCAAGTTTACACCTGATTATCAACCATCCGCAGGAAAATCAATACACGGTCGAGTTTCATATGTCCGACGGTTATATAACGATGGAAGACGTCCAGTATGATGACGGTACGCTGACGGCGAAGGGCCAGCACGACGGGCTTTGGGCCAATATCACCATGACCGTTGCCGGGGATCAGATGACGGGCGTCATGCGCTCGCAGATAATGCTGCAAATCGGCGAGTCTACATGGACGGCTACAGACGTCAGAAGCATTACTTTGCAGCATGAAGCTGCTGAGCCGGCCGATACGGGTTCGGATTGATCCGGATACGGACAGTTTAACCGGCATACTTGCCCTGCATTTAATTAAGGAGGTGCGTGAAGCGCAACGCTTCGCCCTGTAAACATGAATACATATGAAAAACTTTTCACACCGCTCGTTCTGGGAAAAACGCAGTTTAAAAACAGGATCTTCTCCGCGCCGATCGGCCTTGAATACTATCCGTCGGACAACGTGCGTCCCGGAGACGATTTCATCGCGTTTTATGAGCGGAAAGCGCAGGGCGGCGCGGCGACGGTCTGCATCGGGTCGGCCATGGCCGACAACGCGCGGGGCGCCGTCGGGCCGACGATAAGGCTCGACGATCCGCACGCCTTATCGCCGCATTTCCGTCTGGCGTCCTGTATCAACCGGCACGGCGCCGTTGCCGACATCGAACTCCAGCACTGCGGCGCCAACGCTTATCACAGCAAGCTGGGGCTCGGGAATGAAATTTACGGCGCGGTCGCCATGACAAACGGCCTTGGGATGGATATCCCGGAAATGCCGGAGGATATCATTTACGAAACCATTGAGAAATTCGGCGACGCGGCCCAGACGGCCAAGCATTGCGGTTACGGCATGATTACGGTCCACGCCGGACACGGTTGGCTGCTCAATCAGTTCCTGGGGCCGGAAAACAACCGAAAAGACCAATGGGGCGGCTCGTTGGAAAACCGCGCGCGTATTGTCGTCGCCATCGCCCAAAACATCAAAAAGAAATGCGGGCAGGGTTTCCCGGTCTGCGTTCGGATCAGCGGGTCTGAAATTTTCGAAGGCGGTTATGATATCGATTACGGCAAGGCCATCGCCAAAGAACTCGACGGGCATTATAACCTCATCAACGTATCGGTCGGCGCGCATGAAGCGCCGACGGTCTTTACGAACACGCATCCGAGCATGTTCCTTCCCGACGGCGTCAACGTGAAGTACGCGGCCGAAGTTAAGTCGGCCGTCCGGCATTCAAAAGTCGCGGCGGTCGGCGCGATCGCGGAGCCCGCGCTGATGGAGGATATCATAGCGTCCGGCAAAGCCGACGTTATTATGCTCTGCCGCCAGCTTCTGGCGGACCCGGATACGCCCATCAAAGCCCAATCGGGACATGAAAAGGAAATCCGTAAGTGCATCCGCTGCTTCGAGTGTTTCTCCGCGCATTTTATGAAGCTGTCCAGCATCTGCGCGATCAATCCGGAAATCGGCTTTGAACGGGAGACAAAGTACGCCGATCCCATCGTTAAAAACAAGAAAAAAGTGCTCGTCGCGGGCGGCGGCGTCGCCGGGATGCAGGCGGCTTTGACGGCAGCCGGCCGGGGGCATGACGTCGTGCTTTGCGAAAAGACGGATATGCTGGGCGGCGCCCTGCGCTGCGAGCTGAAGGTCCCGTTTAAGCAAAATCTGCAGAAATACCTGGATCAGCAGGGCACGCTGATCCGCGCATCAAATATCGAGCTGCGCATGGGAACGGAAGTGACGCCGGCCCTCGCCGGTGAAATCAAGCCGGACGTTATAATAGCGGCCTTCGGCGCGCGCCCGCTTGTCCCTTCGATCCCCGGTATCAACGGGAAAAATGTGCTCAGCGCCGAATATGCATATATGCATGCGGAAGAAACCGGAAACACCGTCCTGATCCTCGGCGGCGGGCTGTCCGGCATTGAGCTCGCGATTTATCTGTCGGGACTGGGAAAAACCGTATCGATCATGGAGATGGCCAATGCGCTCAACTTCTCGGGCAACGTCGTCCATTCTATGGCCGTTAACAATGAAATCAAACGGTATGGAATCGAGATCATCACATCGACGAAAGCGGCCGAAATCAACGCCGGGGGCGTCGTCGGGGAGTATGTCGGGGACGAATTCTCACCCGCGCCGATGTGCCGGACAATACGGGAAGGCATCCTGCAGTCGGTCATAACCGAAACAAAACCGGCCGGTCCCGTTGAGATCGGCGACAAAAAACAGTACAAGGCCGATACGGTCGTCTATGCGCTGGGACAGGCGCCCCTGCGGGAGGAGGCGAACGCTTTGCGCGGCTGCGCGCCCGTGTTTTACCAGGTCGGTGACTGCGTTGACGCCAAAAACGTATACGCCGCCAATTCAGCGGCCTATACGATCGCCCGGGACATCGGAAAATACTGAACCTGACGGGATTACTCTTTATCCCAATACTGAAAGCTTAAAAACACTTTAAATTCATTCGATAAAAGGCAACTTTATTTATTGCCTGATTTATCGGCCCGGCAAACCACAAAGGAGGCCCTATGGATATCGTATTTCATCCGATCGGCGTCATCAGATCGCCGTATCAAACCACAAAGGAAACGCCCAGATGGGGCACCGAGTCCGGCGACACCGAAGCGGAAATCATACTGGACGAGAAATATCTCGAAGGCATTTCAGACGTGCATCCCGGCAGCAAATATCAGCTCGTCTTTTACTTCCATAAATCCGACGGCTACCAGCTGACCGTCGCTAAACGGGGTACGGGGGCGATGACGGGGCTCTTTTCAACGCACGCCCCCAGCCGCCCGAACGGGATCGGTATTTCCATTGTCACGGTCACGGCCGTCTTTGGCAATCGCATCCGCTTTACCGGTGTGGATATGCTGGACGGAACGCCGCTTCTGGATATCAAATCATATGCCGGGGATTAAAGCCGCCGTTAATTAAGACCGTGCGGAAACAGCGTTTGCCATGAATATGGTTTATTGCTATGGCCGCAGGCGGCTGAACGCTGTTGATTTTTTACGCAACACCTGGATATAGAAACGTTTTATAAAAGGAGGACCCGCCATGAAAAAAGCGCTTATACTCTACTGCAGCATCACCGGAAACACCGAAAAGGTCGCCGGGGCCATAAAAGCCGGGCTGACGGAAGGCGGCCTTGAAACAACGCTTTTAAAATATCAGGACGCCGGGGATATCGATTATTTTGATTACGACCTCGTTTGCGTCGGAGCGCCGTCTTACAGCTGGACCGTTCCGCAGCCGTTCAACGATTTCCTGAAAAAGAAATTCATGCACTACAGGGATGCCGGAAAAATAAAGCCGGGCAGCCCGCGCGTCGGGAAAAGCGCGCTCGTCTTCTGCACGTATTCCGGGCCGCATACCGGAATTGACGAGGCTTTGCCGGTCGGCCTGTATATAACGCAGTTTTTTGATCATATCGGCTTTGACGTTCTGGATAAATGGTATGTGCTCAGTGAATTCATCGGCAATGAAGAAATGAGCACAAAAGGCCGCATGGGCGATATCCGCGGGCTGCCGTCGGCTGATGATCTGGAAAAAATCAAGGAAAAAGCGCGCGGACTGGCAGTAAAACTGTAACGGATCATCTACAAAATGAAGCGCTGCTGCCGGACGCAGACGCACTTATGTGACTTAAGCACAAAACCCCTTGTGGTTTTGTGCTTTTTGTTGATTTATAGGGAATCTTAGGGTATCCTAAAACTAAACAATCAGTCAATCCAGGGAGGATTTTTCATGAGTCACGAAGAGCATTTAAAACAGCCTCACGCCGGCATACCGGAAGCCGGCATCGTATTTTCACACGAATCGGCCCAGGCGCTGTCCGTGGACGCGATCAACGCGATCGCCGCTATGCCCAGTGAGTTCCGCTGCCCTACCTGCGGCGGTATTTTCAAGGGCCTGACGGAGCTTAAAAGCCACTGCGCGTCGGAACATCCGGAATGCGCGCTGCCTGAAATCGTCCGGCTGAATATCAACGGTAAAGCGTGTCAGGTCCTGATCGAACCGCACTGGACGCTTCACCGCGCGCTCCAGTACCGTTTGGGGCTCACGGGCACCAAGCATATGTGCGACCGCGGCGTATGCGGCGCCTGCACGGTCATCATGGACGGCCGCGCTGTTTTGGCCTGCACGACGCTTGCTGCCGAGTGTGAAGGCAAGCCCATCCTTACCATTGAGGGCATCGCGGCCGATTCGAAATGGAAGCCGCTCATCGACGCGTACTGCAAGTGGGACGCTATGCAGTGCGGCTACTGCACGCCCGGTTTTATGGTCACCGCCAAAGCGCTTCTGGATAAAAACCCGAACCCAACCGAGGCGGAAATCCGTGAGGCACTGTCGGGCAACATCTGTATCTGCGGCACATATCCGCGCCATTCTACGGCTATTATGGAAGCGGCGCTGGAAATGTCAAAGGAGGTTTGAGCATATGGCGGATTTAGCTGGAAAAAACGGACAGCGTGAAGAATTCCGCGTCGTCGGGAAAAGAAACCTCCCCGGCAAGCTGTCGTACGCTCTGGCTACAGGCATCGCGAAATTCGGCATCGACTATGTCGTCCCGGATATGCTCCACGCCAAATTCCTCAGAAGCCCCTACGCCAACGCAAAGGTCCTGAGCGTAGACACAACAAAAGCAAGCGCTGTTCCCGGCGTTGTGGACATCCTCACCTGGGAAGACGACGATATCAAAAACCTTAAAAGCTTCGCCGAGCACTGGGGTTCGCCCAGACCATGGCTGGACAATATCGCCGACCAGGAGGGCGGCGAGGTGGCCGTCATCGTCGTCGCCGAAAGCGAGGACATCTGCGAGCAGGCCCTGCTTGAACTCGACGTCGAATGGGAAGTCCTGCCCCATGTCGTGAATCTCATGGAAGGCAGGAAATCGGACGCCTTTGTGATCCGGCCGCAGGACCGGGCGACCCCCACTTTCGGCCCGCCCAGAGAAGGCGGACCCGAAAACCCGCCCAAGAAAGGAAACGTCGCATATTCCAACACCGTACAGGGCGATATTGAGGGCGGCTACCAAGCGGCCGATCATATACTCGAATACGACCTGTATCTGCCTCCTTTCGCTTCTCATTTCCCCAATCCCTCCGGTTCGGTCGCGTGGTGGTCGGACGACTTTTACCGCGGTGAAGGAAAGAGCCTGCATATAGAAGGCGCGGTCCGGGAACGGTACGCGATTGCCGCCATGTACGATATGCCTATGGAAAAAACGATCCAGGAGGGCCTGTTCATGGGCGGCAAATACTGCGACTGGGGCCTTCGGAAGTCCCAGGAGATCACGCCGCTGCTGGCAAAACGGACCGGCAGGCCGGTCCGGTGCATGAACACGCGGGAGGACTCCTACGACTTCATCATGAACGAGCGCTATATGCATATGACGGTCGGTTTCAAGGACGACGGCACAATCACCGTCATCGACGACTTTTCAATAGCGGACGCCGGCATCTGGGGAAGCTCCGGCTTCGGACATGTCGGCGACCTGATACAGGGCCCGTACAAGACATTCAGATGCCAGAATATCCGCCAGCAGATGGAGATTGTAGACTCCAACCGCGGGATGATGTATGTCAGCGGGCAGCACTGCCCGTTCAACTGGGATTCCGGCACGATGGCGGTCTATCTGATCGCCGAGAAGCTTGGCAAAGACCCCATCGATATTGCGCGGCTGAACCTGCATGGCCCGACTTCACAGAGCGATTCCAATCCCGTGCCCAGTTTTGACCGCTGCATCGAGGCCGGACGGAAACTGATGAATTGGAACTGGCACAGGGCCGGCATGAAAAAGCTGCCGGACGGACGGATGCACGGCATGAGCTTCCGTTACCAGATGTGCCCGCGGCACTCCGGCGCGCGGTATAACGCCAAGCTGGAGCTGCGCGACGGCGTCGTGCACATGCCGACGCAGGGCCCGCTTTTCGGCGTGTTTGCCGTTGAATGCAACGCCATGGTCGCGGCCGAAGAGCTTGGCCTCGAATATGACGACATCAGTATCGATTTCGACTATAAAGAGAAATTTACGCCTGTCGGCGGCGGCTCGGACGGGACGACGGCGTCCGCCTGGGTCATGAAGGAGTGCGCCGTTAAGCTCAAGCAGCGCATTCTTGAAGGCGCTATTGAATACGCGGAGAACCCGCCCCCGCCGGGCGGCTTCGGCCCGCCCCCTCCCCAGCCCGGCCCGTTTGCGGGCTTAAAGCCGGAGGACCTCGACCTTATGGGCGGCTATGTCTTCATCAAAGCCGATTCGGAAAAGAAAGCCCCCCTAAAACAGGCCGTTCCGCTGAATCTCTTTGCGACCCATTCCGGAAGGCCGCCCCTGTCGGTGTGGTCGACAGGAGAAATGGGGAAAATCCTCGACACGATGAACACGGCCTACTGTGAGGTGGCGGTGGATACGGAGACGGGCGAAGTGGAGATCCTCCGGTTCGGCGTCGTCGCCGACCCCGGAAAGGTCATGCGGCCGATATCCCTTGAAAGCCAGATCGACCAGGTCATGTATTTCAGCCAGGGCTGCCAGCTGCTGGAGGACTTCATCTTCGACGAGCGGACGGGCGTCCGGCTCAATACGAACATGATCGAACACAAGAAGCCGACGATCCTCGACGTGCCGCCGGTCCAGCAGGAATTTCTGGAGACGCGCGCCGGCAACGCCGCATACGGGGCCAACGGCATCAGCCATTCTCTGGCCAACACCCATCTCGTCATCATCGCCATCCACAACGCGATCGGCGAATGGGTAGACCCGCCCGCGACGCCCGACAAGGTGCTCAAAGCGCTGGGCAAGGCGTAAGGCTGAGAGGAGAGAATAATGAAACCATTTAATCATATAAACGCACGCTCGATCGAAGAGGCCGCCGGCATTCTCAAAGACGGCGGCGCCAGCCTCAACGCAGGCGGCACCGATTTGCTCGGCACGCTCAAGGACACGATCCTGCCGGATTATCCGGCTACGGTCGTCAATCTCAAGACCGTTCCCGGCCTTGATTTTATCAAAGAAGACGGCGGGACGCTTAAAATCGGCGCGCTCACGCGGCTGAGCGACATCGCCGAAAGCCCGGCCGTAAATGAAAAATATACGGCGCTTGCGCAGGCGGCCAAAGCTGCCGCCACGCCGAACATCCGCAATATGGCGACAATTGCCGGCAATATCGCGCAGTTAAACCGCTGCTGGTACTTCCGGAAGCCGCAGAACCGTTTTAACTGCATAAGAAAGGGCGGGAACGAATGTTTTGCTATCCTGGGGGACAACCGCTACCATTCCATTTTCGGAGGCGTCAGGGTCGGCGCGACGCCGTGTACGCTGGAGTGTCCCGCCGGAACCGACATTCCGGGCTATTTCGCTAAGCTGCGCGAAGGCGACTGGGACGCGGCCGCCCGGCTCTTCTTATCGCGCCATCCCCTGCCGATGATCACCGGCCGCATCTGTGCCCATCCGTGCCAGAACGGCTGCAACCGCAACCAGACCGATGAAAGCGTCTCGATCAACGGTGTCGAGCGCACGCTGGGCGATTATATCCTGGAAAACGCAGACAGGTTTTACGCCCCGCCCGCTAAGGAGACCGGCAAATCGGTCGCCATCGTCGGTTCCGGGCCCGCCGGCCTGACCGCGGCTTATTACCTGCGCAAAGCGGGCAACAAAGTGACGGTTTACGACGTCAAGGAGGAAGCCGGCGGCATGCTGATGTATGCTATCCCCGCCTATCGTCTGCCGAAGGAACTTGTCCGGCGCGTCGTCGACATTTTTAAAAACATGGGCGTTACGTTCAAGCTTGCCACCAAAATCGGCGATGACGTGATGCCGGTAGCGCTTGAGAAGGGCTACGACAGCGTCCTGTACGCCACCGGCACCTGGAAGCGCCCCGTCATGGGCATTTCCGGCGAGGATCTGACGGTCTTCGGCCTGGATTTCCTCGTGGAAATCAAAAAATGGATGGAAGGGAAAATCGGCGAGGAGGTATTCGTCATGGGCGGCGGAAACGTCGCGATGGACGTGGCGATGTCCGCCAAGCGTCTTGGCGCGAAGAAGGTCACACTGGCGTGTCTTGAGCCGAGAGGCCGCATGCCGGCAAGCCCGGAGGAGATCGCGCGCGCCGAGGAGGAAGGCATCGTCGTCATGCCCGGCTGGGGCCTTTCCAAAGTCATCGAGGAAAACGGCGGCGTAAAAGGCATGCAGCTCAAACGCTGTACCTCCCCCTGGGATGAAAACGGCGCTTTCAATCCCCAGTACGACGAATGCGAAACAACCGTCGTCGAAGCGGAAAACATTATGCTGGCGACCGGCCAACGGGTCGACCTCAGCTACTTCGGCGAGAAATATGAAATCCAGCTCTACAGGGGCTATCTGGACGTCGACGAAGAAACCTCCATGACCTCCCGCGAGGGTATTTTCGGCGCGGGCGACGCGGTGAAACCCGGCCTTGCCATCGCTGCCATCGCAACCGGACGCAAGGCGGCCGGCGGCATGAACAAATATCTCGGCGTCGACGACAGGATCGAAACAGCCGGGCAGGGCGCGCTCACCTTCGATATCGAAGGCGTCAAGGTCAAAAGCCCGCTCACGCTTCATGAACTCAGCGTTGAGAAGCGCCGGATTGATGTGGAAGACTCCATGACGGCCACAAAGGAAGAGGCGCGCGCCGAAGCGCGGCGCTGCCTCAACTGCGGCTGCTATAACGTACACCCGTCCGATATCGCGCCCGCGCTCATCGCGCTCGGCGCCAGCGTCGTCACAAATCTCCGGACGATCCCCGCGGAGGACTTCTTCGAGGCCGGGATTCCGGTCAATACGGTTTTGCAAAGCGGAGAGATCATTACGGAAATTCAAATCCCCGAACCGGCGGTTGGTACGAAAAGCGCGTTCATGAAGTTTGCCCTCCGAAAATCGATCGACTTCCCCATCGTCAACTGCGCCGTCACGGTCGGCTCGGACGCGCCCCGCATCTGTCTTAATGCCGTCGCGCCGAAACCGGTTCGCGCCTTTAAGGCGGAAAAAGCCGTCGCCGGCAAAACGATGAGCGAAGCTGTCGCCGCTGAGGCCGGGGAAGCTGCCGTCCTTGACGCGCTGCCGCCGGAGGCGGCAAAATACAAGGTGCAGATCGCCAAAACGCTCGTTAAGCGCACGCTTCTGTCTACGATGTAATCAATTATAACGCGCAAAAAGGCGGTTTGAATACGGCCTCACAGATCAAAAAAGCCGAAGTGACCGGTACGCCACCGGCCCCTCTCGGCTTTTTGTGTGTGCTCCAAGCGGGCACATCTTAATTATATGCTGCGTATTCTTCTTTTTGCATGAAAAAAGTCGCAGTGACACATGCGTGTTCCCTGCGGCTCGTTTCATTGCTTTTCTTGAAAACATAAGCTTTGACAAAAGAATTTATTAAATATATAATTTTATGTAAAGCTTTTTATATGTAAAAATACATTATCAATTTAAATAAATACGGCCAGAAGCCCGGCAATAAATATTTATAGCGCCGGAAACGGATGAAAAGGATATTATATGTCAGATATAAAAGAACAAAAAAAAGAAACCATCTGGAACTCAAAATTCATACTTATTACAATCATTAACTTCCTGCTCAGCATGGGTCAGTTTATGATGAACACACTGGTACCGAAGTTCGCGGACAGCCTGGGCGCTACGCCTGTTATTGTCGGCGTCGTGTCCGGCATGTTTGCCGTAACGGCTTTGGGCATACGGCCCATTGCAGGGCCGGCAATGGATTATTTCAAGAAAAACAGGATGCTGATGCTGTCGGTAACACTGATCGTCATCGCTTTCATCGGTTACGGATTTTCAAAAACCGTCCCGCTCATCATCGTCTCGCGGCTTGTCCACGGCATGGGCATCGGCGTGGCGATCCCGCTGAGCATGGCCATGGCGTCCAACGCCCTGCCGGCAAGTAAAATGGCGTCCGGAATGAGTATTTTCTCACTGGGCAACGCCGTGGCTACGGCTGTCGGTCCTTCGATCGGGCTGAGCCTGACGGAGCATTTCGGGTACAATACGACGTTTTTCGTTGTCGCAGGTCTTTTGGGCCTGTGCTTATTGCTGACGCTGCAGCTGAAGTCAAACGCGCCAGCAAAAAAATCTCCTTTCAGGATACAGCTGGACAGGGTGATCGTTCCCGAAGTGCTCATACCGGCGATCCTTACGTTCTTCATCGCGCTCGCGTATTCCAGCATCACGTATTTTATCGTCATTTACGGCGGGCTGCGCGGCGTGGATGATATCGGCCTTTATTTTACGGTTTATGCCGTATGCCTGCTCGTTTCAAGACCCATCAGCGGCAGGATCGCAGACAAATACGGTATCGATAAAACCATCATACCGGGCATTTTGCTGTTTGCCGTATCTTTTGTTCTGATAAGTTTTTCCGAAACGCTGACCATGTTTTTGATAGCCGGCGCCGTCAGCGCGTTCGGTTACGGCATCTGTATCCCGATGATCATGACGCTGTGCATGCAGCTATCCCCGCAGAATAAGCGCGGGGCGGCCAGCAATACGAATTTCATCGGCATGGATTCCGGGTATCTGATCGGCCCGGTGATCGCAGGCTTCGTGATTACGGGCGTGGAGAACGCCACCGGCAGCGAAGCGGCCGGATACGCAATGATGTACCGGGTCATGATCATATCGATCCTAACTGCGCTGGTTATTTTTTTGCTGACAAAAAAGAAGCTGCTCGTCCGCCTGAACCCGGACGACGCGGAATAAAACAAACGTTTCAAGGTAAAAACCGCAGGGCCAAAAACAATTGGCCCAGCGGTTTTTCGTTGTTTATTTTTGCGCTTCCGCTATGATCCAGCCGGTTTTTGAATCCGTATCGATTTTCACATTACGGAATCCCGCTTCGGATAAAACTTTCACATAATCGTCCCGCGACTTCAGCTGCAAAAGCGCGCACCATTTTGAATCGGGCGGCGGAAACCTGTTCACGATCAGGAGACGGCCGTCACGTTTCAAGACTCTTCCGATTTCCCCAAGCCCCGCTTTAATATCCGGCCAGAACTGGATCGTTTCAAAAGCCGTCGCGATATCAAACGTCTCGTCATTATAAGGCAGTGCGTCCACGGAGGCGTTTTTTATTTCTGCTTTTTTCCCGGCAACAGCGTTTTTATTCAGTTTCCGCGCCATATCCGCCATGGCCGGCGCATGGTCGATACCGCAAACGAATCCGTCCGGCGCCATCCCCGACATCCTCTTAACGGCCTTACCCCCACCGCAGCCGACATCCAGGATCACAGCGTCCTTTTTGATATCCAGACGCCCGGCGGCCAGAGCGTGCACCGGCCTGTGCGCGTTGTTCATAAGTAAGCCCGCCAGCCTGCCAAAAAGCCCCTGCGGTTTCGCGCCCATCGACATCATGTTTTTGTCCATTCCCATAATAAACGACTCCCCCGCTTCTCTTTGTATATACTCTTAAACGCCCCGGCAGCGCTTCTCTTTCGTCCAGTTTATACAGCAAGGACAAATTTGTCAAAATTTAATCATTTTATCCAAAATGCAGTCCTTGCTTTTTGTTTGACAGACATTGCATCGGCGTTTTATCATTGAGATACCAAACCAGACAGGAGGAACGCGCATGAAAACACTGATTACTTACGCGACCAGGCATGGCGCGACGGCCGGAAGCGCCGAAACGCTCGGCGACGAACTGCGCGTGAAGTACGGGCACGACGTCAGAGTTATAAGCGCCGAAAAAGCGAAAACAGACGATCTGGCATGGGCGGACCGGATCGTTATCGGCTCGTCCATAACCAAGGGCAACTGGAAAAAAAGCGGCGTACGCCTGTTAAAGCAGGCGGCCAAATATGACAAGCCGATCGCCGTTTTCGTATCGGCAGCCGTCGTGCTGGACGAAAACACACCGCCCGAAAAGATTCTGGAAACCGAAACCGCGGAAGAATTTGACCGCATCGGATATGCCGTAGAGCATTTTATTGACCCCGTCTGCTCAAAATTCGGCATTAAACCCTTTGCCAAAGCAGCCTTTGGAGGTATCCTGTCCATATTCGGCAAAACAGTCATCGACAACCGGAGCGAGGCGCCCGTACGGGCGTGGGCGCAGGCGCTGACCCAATAATTGCGGACACTGTAAAACGTGTAAAGAGGCCGGTTATTACCGGCCTCTTCTAATGTAAATCGTCGCTGCTTGAGCTGACTGCCGGTCTTAACTATTACTGGCAGGGCAGAAAATCTTCCGGAAACGACGCGTAATGTGCAATAACCTGTATGTTGACTTCCGTGCAGCTTGCGCAGATATTGTCTTCCGTCAGGACAAAGCAAAAATCACCGACCGTCAGCTTTCTTTTGCAGCCGTGCATGCCCGGAACAGCCACTTCAATGACTCTCAGTCCGCGCAGCCGCTTCTCGAAGCACTCTTTTTCATAAAGCAGGACAGCGAGCCTTATGCGGCGGCCCCGGCAGATATCGCACAGCTGGACCTTTACCTTTAAAACCCGGCCTTCGCATTGCAGCCGTACATTGTGTATCGTTATGTCTTTGAATTCTTCGCACGGCCGAAATGTAACATCTTCGCTCTTATCGCCGCACGGACGGCACGGCTCTCCGCACTCAACATCCATCTCTTCCGGTTCCAGGTCCAGCTGCATTTCCTCTTCATCCAAGTCCATTTCGGGCGGCTCGCAGAAATCGTTGCCGTTTGCGGGAACGTAGTTGACGTCATTGACGATGACGCCGGAGACCATTGGGTTGTCGTATGGCGGTTTTTGTTCCATGGATACATCTCCCCTGAACATATTAAATTTAGAAGGCGCCGGTTGGTTTCCGGTCAGCGCCTTCCGGGCTTCTCATACATGGTATTCAAAAACGCCGTCCGATGTTACTATGGCGGCGGGCTCCTCTCCCGCCTACTCTTTTCAACTGTTCATAGAGGCTTTTTTATGCTATTATTAATGAATGCTATCCAAATATGAAAATATTGCTAAAAAGCGGCAATACTATTAATAACAGGGCTGCAGTCCCGTTTGAAATCACACCGCTCCCCGAAAACCGGGGCTCGGAATAAACTGTATTGAGATTAAACGCGCCGGAGGGTGATCATTTATGAACGGAATATGCTATATCGTCGGCGCAGGTTTGACGGACGAGATGACGCTTGAACCGACCGAACACGATTTCGTCATCGCTGCCGACGCCGGTTATCTGCATCTGTCGAACCTCGCGGTCGTAGCCGATCTCGTCGTCGGCGACTTTGATTCGATGAGCAGAAAGCCGAACCATCCCAACATCGTGGAACACCCCGCCGAAAAGGATCAGACCGATATGCTGCTCGCCGTCGGCGAGGGCCTGCGCCGGGGCTATAAAACCTTTGTCGTGCTGGGCGGTCTGGGCGGACGGCTTGACCACACCTACGCCAACATCCAGACGCTGGCATACATCGCGTCAAAGAATGCACGCGGGTATCTTCTCGGCGGCGGGACGGCCGTAACCGTCATCCAAAACGGCAGCATCCGCTTCGACGCGGATAAAAGCGGCATCGTATCCGTGTTCAGTGCCGGAGACACCGCGCGCGGCGTCACGCTCAAGGGTCTGAAGTATCCGCTCACAAACGCCGAAATCAACAATCTGCATTCGGTCGGCATCAGCAATGAATTCACCGGCACGTCCAGCGAGATTTCCGTGCTGCACGGCACGCTCGTCATCATGTGGAAAGAACGTGCCGCCGAAGTGATCGAAAGTCTTAAGGAGGCCGCCTGCGCCTCGGTGTGAAGTCATCGCTATAACGGAGACCACAACCGACAAAAAGAAACGCCCCGCAGGGCGTTTCTCTCTTTTTTGACTGTCCCCTTGAAAATAATGATATGAACAGGCATAATAGAAAAAGATTTTATCCGTTCCTATCGGATTTAAAGATAATAAAGAGAAAAACGGAGATTTTATGACAGAATTTAAAGGCGCGATTTTTGATCTGGACGGCACACTGTTCGATTCCATGTTTATGTGGTACTCGGTGCCGACAAGCTTTCTGCAAAGCCGCGGCATCACCCCCAAACCCGATTTAAGAGAAAAAACAAAAGCCATGACGGGACGCCAGATCGCGCGGGTCTTCCGCCGGGAATACGGGCTCAAGCTGTCGCCGGAGGAGATCATAGGCGGCTTCAACGCCATGCTTATGAACTTTTACGCCAACAAGGTCACGCTCAAAGCCGGCGTGAAGGAGATGCTCGAGACGCTCAAGCGGCGCGGCATCGATATGTGCATCGCCACGGCGACAGACCGTCCGCTCGTCGAGGCCGGTCTGCGCCGCAACGGCATAATGGACTATTTCGGGCGCATATTCACATGCTCGGAAGCCGGCGCCGGTAAGGAACGGCCGGATATATTCTGGCAGGCGCTCAATTTCCTTGGGACGGACATCCGCGAGACCGTCGTCTTTGAGGACGCGTACTATGCCCTTAAGACGGCGAAGGAAGCCGGATTCACCGTCGCGGCGGTATTCGACGATACGCCGCACCACAATTCCGCAGAAATCAGGCTGCTCGCCGACTACTATATCCCCTCGTTTGAGGACTGGGACGCGGAAGGGTTCAAGCTTTAAAAAACGGCCTAGGCAGCGGCGGTTAAAGGGCAGATATGGAATCTGCCCCAACGACTACGGTAAATAATAATACTAAACAGCACCGTCGGGGGCTTTGTGGGCAAAGCCTTCTTTTCTTCCCAAACAGGTTATAGGGCCGCAGGCCCTTTCCTTTCGACGGCGGGATCATAGGGCCGCAGGCACTTATACCTTTATTGGGCGGCGGGCGGGATTTGATCAGAACGGGACGCTGAGGGCAGCGTCCCCTACAAGGACGAAGATGCGGCGGACGGGATATGAAATCAAACATGAAAACCGGGAGAATAATCTCCCGGGCAATAATATAAGGGCTCCAAAATG
Source organism: uncultured Sporobacter sp. (assembly GCA_963663605.2). Taxonomy (GTDB): domain Bacteria; phylum Bacillota; class Clostridia; order Oscillospirales; family Oscillospiraceae; genus Sporobacter. The sequence continues at coordinate 114,997 of CAXXVF010000002.1, read as the reverse complement.
TCATCCACTTCTTACAAGCAGCTGGTATTATTCACTTCATACCAGCTGCTTTTTTAATTTTATACCGAATTATTTTGTTGATTCTTATGAACCCCTAAACATCGGTTTCACAGTGGCTGCATTTTAGGCAGAGCAATAAGTTTTTAATACCCTCTACCTGTGAAGATAATTATCATCGTATCTTAATCCTCATACCTGCTCACTTTTTTGGTGATTGATTTACCAGACTTGTTTCCGAATCATCGTCGGTGAAATACGTTGTATTGTAATATAATCGAAGGTCAAGGGTAACAATTCTGTTCCAAAAAATGCTATGGAAAGCGGAAGCGAAGGCTTCATAAATGATAGACCTCAAGCTCCTTCGTGCTGGTAATATTAGTATTGACTTCTATTTATTACTGTAGTAACCTGATAACCAGCATATGTCATTAAGCACCAAAACCTTGTATTATCCATTGAAATATCGTGATATGCTGCTTTGTTGTAGCATCCAAAACAAAATGAAAAATAAATAATATTACCTGGAGGAAGCTTCCTTGAAGAAAATTGCTGCATATATTTTAGCTCTGATAATGATCGTCTCTTTCTTACCTGTATCATCAAGCGCTGAATACGATTATAAGGATTATTCCGGCTTGCTTGAACCGTTTGAAAATATTCAGTCATATTCCGGTGTTTTTACAGATGTAACGCAGGGAAGCTGGTACGAAAACGGCGTTAAATGTGTCTATGAAGCCGGGATCATGAACGGCGTTAAAGACGCATCGTTTGATCCTGACGGAAAAGTAACAATGGTGCAGGCAATCACTGTTGCGTCAAGAGTCCATGCTCAGTACTATGGTAAAACCATAGCCGAAGTGTCCGGCGCTTGGTATGAGATGTACTATCAGTATGCGCAAGCGAATAATATGCTGCCGCCTGATATTAGCCGAAATACTGATTTAAAGCACTCCGCTACCAGGGCATTTCTTGCCTTTGTGTTTTCTAAATCAATTGATAGTTCTGACCTACCTGCCATAAATACTGCCGCTGTAATCGCCGATTTCAACACGATTGATGCTACCTATCAGAATGCCGTTAAAACTATGTATGAAAGCGGTATCATCACCGGTATGGATAATAATAAATTCAACCCGTACTATTATGCAACCAGGGCGCAGATGTCAGTAATAATTATGAGACTTATTGAGCCGTGTGAACGCGCGTCAAGCGATGCAAAACTCGACGAAGCTTTTCTAGCACAGCAATCGAATGTGATGAATCATATTCCGTTTTATAGTGATGGTAATGGAAATAGTGTATTATCGTATAATTATACTAATTGTGGTCCTGAGTATCCTCAATACCTCCAAACAATCCCAGGTTGTGAACTAATACAATCTGAAGATGGAGAAAATTATACTATATCACAGTATGATGGTTCTCAATGCTACAGCCCTATAATAAATAGAGAATTCATTTATTTGTTCAAAACATATTATGAATTAATCGATCATTGTCCCACTTTTATTAATCAAGGGATATTGAAAAAGAGTCCAAATTCAGAAGATTTTCTTGTTGAGTTAGGAACGGCACGCGAATCACGTGCATTTTGCCCCACAATGTTTCTTGAACAATCAGATATGGAATGTATAACATTATATAATGATAATATATATCTGTTATTTACCAATTTGTCTGATGGAAGAACTATTGATATCTATTCTTTCATGCCCGACGGTCAGAACGAAAAGATTCTCAGCACAACGATTATGTCAGGATATGGAGAGCATATAGCCGTATTTAATGATACGATATATTATAATGTTGGGAGTAAGCTTTATAGTTATAAAATAGGCAGCCAGGAGGAACCACAATTAATAAGAACCGGTATTGCGGATTGGGTTATGAATGGAAACACAATCTATTTCTGTAACTATGGTAGCTCAGTATATATGATAGCCGCAAATTATCCGGAGCTTATAAAAAAAATCAGCGATACGGAAAAACTTGATAAAATAACTTTTGATGGAAACGGTCTAAACTTTATAGATGGTATTCTGTATTATCTGGATGAAAATCATAATCTCTATAAATATGAAAACTCGAGATTCACCCTTTTGTGCAGTTCGTTGCCAGAATGTTTTGGGTGGGGAATAATTGATGATTCTTTTTGCTACAAAGAGAAGGTAGTTGATTATTCATTTAAAGTTGTGCCGTTTTCCGACACAACAAATATCATGACGCCCAAAGATTGGTATATAGACTACTATCTTGTAAAATGATCCAAAAGGCTGAATAATAATTATTTGCCTTCGCGTTTCGTGTGAAATTAGTCTTGTAATTTGGTGAAACTATTTTGATATGTGTAATTCTGGCATTTCACAGCCTTGCTTCATAGAAAAAGCCCTGCAATACCTAAAATCAGAAGGTATTACGGGGCTTTCTGTACTGTTATCAGTTTCACTCTTCTATGTTGGGACAAAAAACGAGCCTGACACCGCTCTAAAAACGGCGTCAGACTAGAAGAGATCAGATGAACAGGTTCACGTTGGACTCCTCGGCGTCTCCGAGATAGGTGCCGACGCCGGCATAGTCGATCCCGTCGATGAGCTCTTCTTTTTTAATGCCCATGAGATCCATGCTCATCGTGCAGGCAATCATCTTCACACCGTTATCCATGGCTTTTTTCACGAGTTCCTCAAGCGAATCCACATTTTTCTTCTTCATGATGTTTTTGATCATAGACGTACCCATACCCAGCATATGCATCTGCGAAAGCTTGAGTTTACCGACGCCGCGCGGCATCATGCCGCCGAACATCGACTCAATGAACGTCTTGGAAACTTTGACCTTATTGCCCTTTCTCAGGACGTTGAGCCCCCAGAAGGTGAAGAACATAGTGACGGGACGTCCCATTGCAGCCGCGCCGTTTGCGATGATAAAAGACGCGATGACTTTGTCGAGGTCGCCGGAAAAGACGATGATCGTCTTGCCTTCGGCGGTGTTCTTGTAGTTTTCGATGCCCGCCGTTATGACGCCTGTCCCCTTCTTGACGCGCGCCATATAGTCCTTGCCGTGCTTTTCGCTGGACAGGAGCTCATTGCCGGTGCGGCGCGTCCACGAACCGATGTCTCTGGAGAATCCGGGATCGGAAGCCGAAACCTCCAGGATCTCGCCGGGTCTCATTTCCTTCATCGTCTCAAAGACTTTCATGATCGGACCGGGGCACTGCATACCGCTGCAGTCGAGCCGCACGCTTGCCGTCGCCTCATTTTTCTCAACATATCCGCTGTCTGCGATGGCGGCGGGCGTACTGATTATTACGGGTTCGCTTTCTTCATAATGCATCGACTGGTAAAAACGGGTGCCCGCCGGGTACAGCCGGACATCCTTGAATCCGTTTTCCATCAGGACGCGCGCGGCGTTGTAGGACCGGACGCCAATGGCGCAGAAGGGTATGATCGTACTGTTTTTATCGAGCTCGCCTAGCCTGGCTCTAAGCTGGCCGAGCGGTATATGCTTATAGAAAGGCAGCGTATAGGCCTCAAGCTCCGCATCCTCGCGGACGTCAAGCGCAACAACGCTTTCGCCGTCGAGCTTTACGTCCCATCCGGAGAAGCGCACCTTGCCCGTCAGGACGTTTTCCGCCACAAAACCCGCCATGTTGACCGGGTCCTTTGCCGAGGAAAACGGCGGCGCGTAAGCCAGTTCCAGCGTCTTGAGGTCTGTGATCGAGCCGCCGAGACGAACCGCCACGGCGATCGTATCGATACGCTTGTCGACGCCGTCGGTCCCGACGATCTGTGCGCCGTATATCTTCTCGCCGTCCATTGAGAAGATCAGCTTGAGCGTCAGCGGCGTCGAGCCGGGATAATAGGACGCATGGGAATTCTGGGTGATGATGAGTGTTTCGTAGTCCGCGCCTTTTTTAAGACCGTTTTTAATGAGCGTCTTTTCGTTCGCGCCGGTACTCGCGGCGGCGAGGTCAAACACTTTGGCAATCGACGTGCCCTGCGTGCCTTCATACGCTTCGTTTGCACCGGCGATGTTGTTGGCCGCGATACGCCCCTGTTTGTTCGCCGGACCCGCCAGCGGGATCATCGTGCGGCCTTTGTCTATATAGTCTTCTACTTCAATGACGTCGCCGACGGCATAGATATCGGGATCGGACGTCCTGAGCGTCGCGTCCACAACGATGCCGCCGCGCGCGTTGACCTCGAGGCCCGCGGCTTTAGCCAGTTCGCCGTTCGGCCTTACGCCGATGGACAGCACCACAAGCTCCGCCGTCAGCGTTTTGCCGCTATTAAGCGTGACCGTAACCGTGTCTTCCTTCTCTTCGAACGATTTAACGCCGTCGCCGAGGCTCAGATGCACGCCCTGCTGCTGCATGTGCTCATGCAAAAGCTGCGCCATTTCGAAATCCAGCGGCGCCATGACCTGATCGAGCATTTCAACAAGCGATACGTCGATGCCCGTATGGCGCAGGTTCTCGGCCATTTCAAGCCCGATAAATCCGCCGCCGACGACGATGGCGCTCTTGATGGTCCCGCCGCGTACGAAGTTGCGTATTCTGTCGGTGTCGGGAATCGTCCACAGCGTCATGATGCGCGCGGATTCGATGCCCGGGATCGGCGGTTTGATCGGAGACGAACCTGTGGATAAAACGAGCGTGTCATAGCTTTCCGTGTACGTCTCGCCGGTATCCGTCTTTTTTACCGTTACGGTTTTGTCCGCACGGTCGATGGAGATGACTTCCTGTTTGACGCGCACGTCCGTATTGTATTTCCTGCCCATCGCTTCAGGTGTCTGCAGAATAAGGGCACTTCTGGCCTTAATAACGTCGCCCACATGGTACGGCAGGCCGCAATTGGCGTAAGAAATATACTCGCCGCGCTCAAATACGATGATTTCCGCTTCTTCATCCAGCCTGCGCAGACGTGCCGCGCAGCTCGCGCCGCCCGCTACGCCGCCGACGACTACTATCTTTTTTCCCATTTTCGAAGCCCTCCTGTCTTTATTTTAACGATGTTTTTAGTTTATATGTTTTTCAAAATAAAACCGTAACTAAATCACATAGCATGCTTTTTATCAGCGTTCTATTATTTTGGCAGACAGCGTATAAAATATCCGGGGAGCTTAATGCTCCCCGGATGTTTTTTCTAAGAAACCTGTTCGAACTGGCTGTTATAAAGCTCCGCGTAAAATCCTTCTTTCGAAAGCAGCTCGGCATGATTGCCGCTTTCGACAATATCTCCGTCCCGTATGACGAGAATAATGTCCGCGTTTTTTATCGTCGACAGGCGGTGTGCAATCACGAACGAGGTCCGCCCTTTCATCAGAGCGTCCATCGCCTGCTGTACCAGCGCCTCCGTGCGCGTATCGACGGAACTTGTAGCCTCGTCGAGGATGAGAAGCGGCGCGTTTTCTACCATGGCCCGCGCAATTGTCAGAAGCTGTTTCTGCCCTGCCGACAGGTTGGCGCTGTCGCCCAGCACCGTGTCGTACCCGTTCGGCAACGTCCGGATGAAGTGGTGAAGGCCGACGGCTTTGCAGGCTTTTACGACTTCCTCATCTTCAACGTCTTTCTTGCTGTAGATGATATTCTCCTTTATCGTCCCCTCAAATATCCACGTGTCCTGAAGGACCATACAGAACAGATCGTGCACGTTCTCGCGCCTGAGCCGATTAATCGGCACGCTATCTACAAGTATCTCGCCGTCATCCAGCTCGTAAAACCGCATGAGCAGGTTGACAAGCGTCGTCTTGCCGGCGCCGGTCGGCCCGACGATGGCAACCTTCTGACCCGCTTTTATATCCGCCGAAAAGTCCTTGATGACGGTCTTGTCCGGATTGTAGCCGAATTTCACGTGATTGAACGTGACGCGGCCCTTGACCTCCGATAGTTTTTCCGTCTTGTCTGATTCGTCCTGAAGCTCCTCTTCTCCAAGGAACTCAAAGACGCGCTCGCTGGCCGCAGCCGTGGACTGCAGCGTCGTAGCGGCCTGCGCGACCTGCGCCAACGGCTGTGTGAACAACCGGATATATACCATAAACGCTACGATGACGCCGAATTCAATCACGCCGTTTTTGGCCAGCACGGCACCCACAACACAGACAAGCACATAGCCGAAGTTCCCGATAAAATGCATCAGGGGCATCATCAGCCCGGACAGAAACTGGGATTTCCAGTTGGATTCGAAGAGCTTGCCGTTTATCTCGTTAAAATACTTTTTTGCGCCCTTTTCGGCGTTATAAGCCTTGACGATATTGTGACCGGCATAGATCTCCTCTACATGCCCGTTGATCTCCCCTAGGTGTACCTGGTTCCGCAGAAAGTATTTCTGCGACGCTTTTATAATGAACGTCATAAGAACAAAGCCAAGAAGCGTGGATCCGATTGCGGTAAACGCCAGCCTGTATTCCGTAACCATCATCATGACGACGGCGCCAAGAATCATGGTCACCGACGTGATTAAGAGCCCCACGCTCTGATTGAGCGTCTGCGACAGCGTGTCGATATCGTTTGTCACACGGCTTAGGATATTGCCGAACGTCGTATTGTCAAAGTAGCGGAGGGGAAGCCTGTTAATCTTCTCGGAGATGTCCCGTCTCAGGCTCCTCGAGATCTTCTGGGTGATCGTCACCATGATCCATCCCTGTACGAAAATCAGAACGGAACCGCCGACATAAAGCGCAACGAGCAGCGCGCAGATGTTTACGATACGGTCTAAGTCGATATGCCAGCTGCCGCCGGTCATCAGGCTTTCAAACCCGTCCGTAATAAGGTTCGTTATATCCTTGAGTTTATCCGGTCCGGCCAATAGTGCAACCGCCCCGCCGACAGCGCAGACGACGGCTACGATCATTGCCGGCAGGTATTTGCGGCTGTAATTGAGCAGCTTTGCCCAGGATTCCTTGAAATTCTTTGGTTTTTCCACTACGCGGGGGCCATGTCCGCCGGGGCCGTGTCCGGGTCCCGGTCCCATGGGACGGCGCTGCTGGTTTTTCATCTGGCCGACTTCATAATCATTTTTATTACTCATGCTCCAAGTTCCTCCTTAGACAGCTGCGAGTATGCGATCTGCCGGTAAACCTCACAGCTTTCAAGCAGCGCGTCATGCCTGCCGATCCCAACCAGTTCGCCCTCATCCAGCACGATGATCTTATCGGCGTCCCGGATGGTTCCGATACGCTGGGCCACGATCAGGCTCGTGACGCCGGACGTTTCATTTTTGAGGGCCGTCCGCAGCGCCCGGTCGGTCTTATAGTCGAGCGCGGAAAATGAGTCGTCAAAAATATAGATTTCGGGCTTTCTGAAAACGGCGCGGGCAATCGCCAGGCGCTGCTTCTGCCCGCCGGATATATTCGTTCCGCCCTGCGCGATATGTCCTTCGTACTGCTTCTCCATATTCTCGATAAAATCGGCGCCCTGCGCGATCTCAACGGCTTTTTGAATGGCTTCTTTCCGGTATTCTTCCAGATCGGCATCCGGTTGAGCTTCATCCGCAAGCGCTTTCCCGTTGTCACCGAAATCGACGTTGGACGAAACGGTCCCGGCAAAGAGCACGGCCTTCTGGGGCACATAGCCGAGTTTGTTGTGCAGCGCTTCCTGTGTATACTCGCGCACGTCGACGCCGTCGACGAGCACCTGCCCTTCGCTGACATCGTAAAAACGCGGCACAAGGTTGATAAGCGTCGACTTCCCGCTTCCGGTCGAACCGATAAACGCCACCGTCTCCCCTTTTTCCGCTTTGAAGGAGATATTATGCAGGACGTATTCCTCGGCGTCCGGGTATTTGAAGCTGACATTTAAAAATTCCACTTCCCCGGCGCGGTCTTCCGGTGATTCCGTGACGGTGCCGTCCAGTATTTTTGGCTCGGTATCAAGCACTTCGTTGATACGCCGGACGGAGACCGAAACGCGCGGCAGCATAATGAAGATCATGGTCAGGATCATAAACGACATGATCACCATCATGGCGTATCCGGAAAACGCAACCATGTTTGCAAACAGCGCCACCTTATCCGTCAGCACGGCGGCATCAATCAAAAACGCACCGATCCAGTAGATGCCGAGCGTCAGGCCGCTCATGACGAGCCGCATGGTCGGATTAAAGACCGTCATGGCCCGCATGGCCTCGAGGTTATTGTTCGTGATCTCGCTGTTGGCGGTCTCAAATTTCGCCTCTTCGTATTTTTCAGCGTTATACGCCCGCACGACGCGAAGCCCCGTAAGGTTTTCGCGCGTTACGCGGTTTAAATTGTCCGTCAGCCACTGGATCTTCTTGAATCTCGGCACGGCGAAAGTCATGACGGTTATGATCATAATGAGCAGCACGAGGACCGCGCCGCCTGTCAGCGCCGTCCATTCCCAGCTTTTGCTTGAAATCTTCGCCACCGCCCACACGGCCATGATCGGCGCTTTCAAAACGACCTGCATGCCCATGGCGACAAACAGCTGCAGCTGCGTAATATCGTTGGTAGACCGCGTAATGAGGCTGGCTGTAGAGAAATTGCCGATCTCCTCCATCGAGAAAGCTTCGACCCGATTATAAAGCAGTGCCCGGACCCGCTGCGACAGCCGGGCCGCCACCCTTGCGGCAAAAAAGCCGATAATGATCGACGTGCCGGCGCTGCCGAGCGTGCACAGCAGCATTTTCCCGCCGGTCCGCCATATATCGGACATAGCGCTGGCCGGCGTCTGTACATATGTCGTGATCTCGGTCATGTAATCGGGCAGCTTGAGGTCCAGCCATGTCTGAAGGACAATGAATCCCAGGCCGATGGCGATCATCACCCACTCAATCGGCTTCAGATATTTGAATATTTTAACCATGCAAATGCTCCTTGCTCCTTGCTGTTTCTTCTGTTTCGTCAGATAAGCTACGGGCAATCTCCGTCATTCTCTCAACGATCCGGATATATTCCCGCGTATCCTTTTCACCTAATTCGCTCACGATCAGCTTCATTTTATTTTGCATCTCTTCCTTATGATCCTTTATCAGTTCATATCCCTGAGGCGTCAGAAAAACATTGACTTTCCGGCGGTCCGACGCGTCGATCCTCCGGGTAACGTACCCTTTCGCTTCCAGGCTTTTAAGCGCCATCGCCACGCGGGCCGAACTGGCGTGCATCGCCGCTGCCAGCTGGCTGGGGATAACGCTTTCGCCGCAATGCGCAATGTGGTTCAATATAAACATCTCCCCGTGGATAAACGCATTTGCTTTTTTTGGCCAAAAGCTTGTTTTCATCAGCGCGCCTGTTTTTTTAAGTACCTCAAGGGCCAGTGCCGATTGCTCCATTTTCACCCTGCCTCCCATTCGGGTTTCGTCCATTGTTTTGCTAATTTTATTAATAACTAATATTATTACCTATTTTATCACACGTTAGACGCGATGTCTATAATATGTTTGTACGGAATATAAAACCCGGCCTGATTCTTTTTTGTTGAAACAGCTTATACCGATAATGTACCTCCTTTTTGAAAATTAACGCTTGTCCTTGCCATGCCGGCTTTGAACATGCTAGAATATGCATGAAAGGACGTGATGTAAAATGGGCGAAGCTAAATCCAACGGCAAGTCCTCCGCCGTCACGGCGCTCAACAAATACGAAGCATTGGCAATTCTTTATCTTGAAAAGCAGGATATCGACAGCATCACCCCGGAAGAGCTCGTTTCTAAATTCATCGAAACGCACGACCATATCGTCCGGGAATTCAAGCATCAGGCGGAAGTCCGCAAACGCCGTTTGAATCCGATGCCGCTTTGACAGCTTGTCCCGCAGGCTTCAGCATGCATTGATATTGTAACCGGTCACACGGCGCATTTCTGTGCGCTGATTTGTCACGGTCATTTCAGATATAAACGCTCATGAAAGTAAAGGGGCTGCAGCTAAATGTAATTTGCTGCAGCCCCTAATTACATCAGGGTGCTTTACGGGGGAGGTTGATTGCCGGCCGGGGCCCGAAACGGTCTCTCCGGCCGATGTCACTCATACGTTTTTTCCAAATCATCCAACCGGTGGTGGATGATCTTAATATCGTTTTCAGCCATAGCGATACGTTCGACAAGGTTGTTATGCTTTTCAACTTTCTTTTCCAGTTGCTCCAGCCGGTAATTAACCAGCTTGTTCGCAACCAGTATCCCGCTGAACGAGCCGATCAGCGTTCCGGCAAGAGCAAGCAGCGCAATCAGTAATTCTGTTGACAACCGGCGCCCCTCCTATTCTGCAGTCAGCAACGGCTTTTGTTGGATCCGACCTGCCCCGGCCTGATAAACGGGCACCCGTTCTTTTCATTCTATGCGACGCCTATTAAAAGGGAACGTGTCCGACAGACATATAAGCCAAGCAGAAAAACCATTTCCTCTGGTAAGGAAATGGTTTTTTAATCTGTTTCTATTTAAAACGGCCCGATTGTATGACCATTTTTACATACATTGTTAGTCTTTGCTCTTTAAATTCCGTATGAAGGCGTGCGCATTGATCCATGAAACGACGGCGGTTATCCCGAATATCAACTGGCTCGGAAGCCCGATACCGTCCGCCAAAACGATGACGCAGAAGAAAATCGTCACCAGATAACTGAAGAGGGTCCATCCGGGCGCCGACTTCCGAAAAGCATACCCTGCACCGAAGTAAAAGCTCAGCGCCGCACCGGCAATGGCAAGGCACTCGTAACAATAATCGAGCAGGACGGGATTCGTGGCATTGTCCTTATACAGTATGATCAGCCAGAAGCAGAAGAATAACGACGGTATAACGCTGAACACGGTCATCCCGGCGCCGCGCCGCCGCGTATACGCGCCCATGGCCAGAATAATCACCGACACGGCGGACAGCACCGCAAGCAGTATAAAAATCCAGTCAATAATCGTTATGATACCGGAGGAACGAAGCCGGATAAACCGCAGGACAACCGCCGCCAGCCATCCCAGCCCGAGGATGAACGACAAGCCGACATAGGAGAAGCTGCCGGGTGCAAAAGCGCGCGAATAGTCTTTATCAGCCTTGTGCCGTGATGACACGACGATCGCGATAACCAGCGACGACAGGATAACAGCGGCAGAAAGGCATATGAGCAGCACCGTTATCGGCGCATATCTCTCAGCCAGGCCGGTGACGCTGTCAAAAACGGTTGCGAGCTCCTGACGTCTGACAAAAAAACCTAAAACTCCGGCGAGCAAAAAGGCAAGCGGCATGATGACAGCACTTTTACGCATATTTACCGTCCTGTTCCAATAAAATTATTTAGACATGAAAGACAAGCCGTCCACTGACGGGACGCTTCCGGGTAATCTGTTGGATTATTTTACATCAGAACGATAAATACGTCAACTTCCGGCGAAAATATTTCATTTCAATAGTCTGTGCTTTTGCATATGTGAGGTTCATATGAAAAAAGTCATTATCGTATCATTAATTTTGTCCGTCTTCTGCCTGTCCTTCTCGATCATCGTTTCGCTGTCCGCGCCGCTCAAGCTTCCGGATGAAACGCAGAACGAAGCGACGGCCGAGCCTTCAGCAGAAATCAGCCCCACCCCAAGCGTATCGCCGAAAGCCGAGTATGTCTATGAGGACGACAGTATCCTTGTCCGTGTATACGACGGGCAAACCGTGACGGTCATGACAATGGCGGCGTATCTCACCGGCGTCGTCTCTGCCGAGATGCCGGCGGTTTTTGATATCGAGGCGCTGCGCGCTCAGGCTGTTGCCGCGCGGACCATGACGCTCTACCATATGCTTTGTTTTCAGTCCGAGCAGCACCCCGACGCCGACGTATGCACCGATCCGACCTGCTGCCAGGCCTACGCAGACGATACAGAGCTGCGGGATAAATGGGGCGGCGATTATGAAGCGTATCTGGCGAAAATCACCGAAGCCGTACGCTCAACGGACGGTGAGTTTCTCGTCTATGACAGCGCGCCCATACAAGCGGTATTCCATTCCTCATCGGCCAAGATGACGGCGGAAAGCGGCGAGGTCTGGTCTAACAGCCTTCCTTACCTTATAAGCGTAAACAGCCCGGAGACGGCGGAGAGCGTACCTAATTATGTTTCTGCCGTCACCGTCTCTGTGTCGGATTTCAAGGAAACGGTCCTGAGCTTTTATCCCGACGCCGTTTTCACCGCCGACAGCGCCGCCTGGATCACCGACATCACCTATACAAAAAGCGGCCGGATCGGAACGCTCAAGCTGGGCGGCGTGACGGTTGCCGGGCCTGTCCTCCGGAACATATTCGGGCTGCGCAGCACCGCGGCTTCCATCGAAGTGGGCGACACGAACATCGTTTTCACGACGACCGGCTACGGACACGGCGTCGGCATGAGCCAATACGGCGCCAACGCCTTCGCTGTGGAGGGTAAAAACTATTTGGAAATACTGTGCTGGTATTACAAGGGCGTCACTTTTGCCAACACAAAAGATTTTATGAATAGCTGATATCATATTGTAAATCCCTCCGTGCTGGTATAAAATAACCGGCGTAAATAATATCGGAGGATAACATATGGATTATGCAAAGCAATCGCTGCGTCTTCATTACGAATGGGGCGGTAAAATCGATTACATTCCGAAAATGGAAATAAAAGACCGTGAGGCGCTGTCTCTGGCGTATACGCCCGGCGTGGCGCAGCCGTGTCTGGAAATAAAAAACGACGTTAACAAAAGCTATGAGCTGACCGGACGGCACAACCTTGTCGCCGTCGTCACGGACGGCACGGCCGTGCTTGGACTCGGCGACATCGGCCCGGAAGCCGGGATGCCGGTCATGGAGGGCAAATGCGTGCTGTTTAAAGCCTTCGGCGGCGTTGACGCCGTTCCGCTTTGCATCCGGTCAAAGGATGTTGATGAGATCGTCAATACCGTTTCGCTGCTCTCCGGCAGCTTCGGCGGCATAAACCTGGAGGACATATCCGCGCCCCGCTGCTTTGAGATCGAAAAAAAACTCAAAGAGCGCTGCGATATTCCCGTCTTCCACGACGATCAGCACGGCACGGCCGTCGTGGTGCTCGCGGCGCTGCTGGGCGCGCTCAAGCTGACCGACAAACGCATGGAGGCTATCCGGATCGTCACCTCCGGGGCCGGCGCGGCCGGGATCGCGATCATCAAGCTGCTTATTTCTGTCGGGCTCACGGACGTCATCCTGTGCGACCGCGAAGGCGCGATCTACAAAGGCCGCAAGGGGCTCAACGACGCTAAACGCGGGATTGCCGACATTACGAATCCCGGAAAAAAAGCCGGCCGGCTCGAAGACGTCATAAAAGGCGCGGACGTTTTCATCGGCGTTTCGGCGCCGGACGCGGTGACGGCTGAGATGGTGCGTTCCATGGCGGCAAACCCCATTTTGTTCCCCATGGCCAACCCCATACCGGAAATCATGCCGGACGAAGCCCTGAAGGCCGGCGCGGCCATCATCGGCACCGGACGAAGCGATTTCCCCAACCAGATCAACAACGTACTCGCTTTCCCCGGCATTTTCCGGGGCGCGCTCGACGTACGGGCCTCGGACATCAACGACGCGATGAAGATCGCGGCGGCGAAGGCGCTGGCCGGCCTCGTTGAGGACGAACTGTCGGCGGATAAAATCATACCGGAGCCATTTGACCCCCGCGTCGGACCTGCCGTCGCCGAGGCTGTCAGAAAGGCCGCCGTCGAGTCGGGCGTCGCGCGGATATAAAAATTGTAAAATCAACGGGCAGCCGGTTAACGGCTGCTCTTTAAATTATTCATTTTTTGCCGCCGTTTGGGTTTTTTGCTTTTTTCTCCTATGTCGTTATAAAAATACGCGTTTGTCAACTTAACGACAACGCCGGACAGCGCCAAAACGGCGATCAGGTTCGGTATCGCCATGAGGCCGTTGAGCGTGTCCGCCACCTGCCAGATGGACTCCAGCTCCATCGTCGCGCCGACGACGGCAACGGCGACATAGAGCGCCTGATAGATCCGGACGCTCCTGCTGCCGAACAGAAATTCCGTACATCGTGCACCGTACAGCGACCAGCCGAGCACGGTGGCTATTGCGAACATCGTCATCCCGACGGACAGGATGAGCCCGGCAAGCTTTTCCCCGAACACGGTTGCAAATGCCGATATGTTGAGCGCGATGGAGCCGTACGTCCCGTATTCAAGCCCGATACCGCTCACAAGGAGCGTCAGGCCCGTGATGGTGCAGATAACGATCGTGTCCAGAAAGACCTCGAAGATACCGTACATCCCCTGCAGGACGGGATTCTTCTCGCTTGAGGACGCGTGGGCAATTGGGGCGGAACCGAGTCCGGCCTCATTTGAAAACACGCCGCGCCGGAATCCCCAGCTGACGGCCATTTTGACGGATATGCCGGCAGCGCCCCCGATGGCCGCGTCCGCCGAAAACGCCTCATTGAAAATACGCCCGAAAACGCCGGCGACAGCGTCTGAATGGACGATGATGACGGCGAGGGCGGCAACGATATAAAGGACCGCCATAAACGGCACGATCATCTCCGTAACTTTCCCGATCCGCCGGACGCCGCCGAACAGCGTCAGCGCCGTCAAAACGGCGACAGCAATGCCGATGATCAAACTGAACAGGCCTTCTTTCCCGGCGGCAGCCGGAAAAAAAGCAATGATCGTTTTATTTATGGACCCCGTCATATTGCCGACCTGGACGGCGTTCCCCACGCCCAGGGCGGTCACGGCACCGAATATGCAAAAGACATCGGCCAGCCAGCGATACCGCCCGCCGAGGCCGTTTTTTATGTAATACATCGGCCCGCCGGCCCACTCTCCGGCTTTGTTCCGCTCGCGGTACCGGACCGCCAGGACGACCTCGGCATATTTCGTGCTCATGCCGATGAACGCCGACACCCACATCCAGAAGAGCGCGCCCGCGCCGCCGAGCGTGACGGCCGACGTCACGCCGGCTATGTTGCCCGTCCCGACGGTCGCGGCCAGCGCTGTTGTCATCGCCTGAAACGGCGTGACGGTCCCCTTTTCCACTTTTTGTTTCACAAACGCCTTGCCGACAGTGTTTTTCATGGCAAATCCAAATTTAAAGATCTGGATGAACCCCGTGCGGAAACTCAAATACGCGCCCGTGCCGATCATCAGCGCGAGCATCGGCACGCCCCATACGAAACCGTTGACGGCTTCAATCAACTGTCTAAACATCTCCCGCTTCCCCGTTTCTTCTTAACTGAAGGCGGCCCACCTTAAAAACGCAGGTCTTGTCTAAACATATTTTGATAAGCCTTGCGGCAGAACCGTAT
Organism: uncultured Sporobacter sp.; assembly: GCA_963663605.2. GTDB lineage: Bacteria > Bacillota > Clostridia > Oscillospirales > Oscillospiraceae > Sporobacter. The sequence continues at coordinate 99,767 of CAXXVF010000002.1, read as the reverse complement.
TAATGCTAAACACAAATGGAAACCATGGTTGAATTGGCTTATCTAAAATGATAATATTGGTCAAGTTCAAGTTGAAAGCCTCTGCTGTTACCTCAATCAGAGCCTGTACGGAGGAATCCATATGAGAATCACCTGTTTTGATGACCTGGCGAACGCGGCGCGGAACATGCCGGTAAAGACGGTCATTGCCGTCGTTGAGGCACAGGACGAACATACGCTCGAATCGGTCGTCAAAGTAGCGCGCGACGGCATCATGATCCCCGTGCTCATCGGCAATACTAAAAAAATCAAAGCGCTGTTGGCGCGATTAGGCGCCGACCCGTACGGGTTTGATATCGTGGAATCGGGCGGCGCGGACGAATCCCTTCAAAAAACCGTTGAACTGATCAACGCCGGGAAAGCAACGGCCATTATGAAGGGTATGCTCGATTCCGGCCGGTTCATTAAAGCGATCGTCAATAAGCGCAACAACCTGACAGCGGGCGGACTGCTGTCGGTCTGCGGCTTCTTTGAAACGCCCAATTACCATAAGCTCTTTGCCGTCAGCGACATGGCGCTCAATACCTACCCCGATCTTGCCGTTAAAAAAGCTATTTTGAAAAATGCCGTGGGATTGTTTCATTCGCTTGGCTATGAGCGCCCGAAGGTCGCCGTTTTGTCATCGGTGGAGACGGTCAACCCCAAAATGCCCGACACCGTTGACGGCGGTACGCTGAAAAAAATGAATCAGGACGGTGAAATCGGCGGCTGTATCGTCGAAGGCCCCATCTCCTTTGATCTGGCGACGAGTGCGGAAGCGGCCAGGATCAAGGGCTATGAAAGCCCCGTGGCCGGCGACGCGGACCTGCTTATCGTTTCCGATATCGTCTCGGGCAACATCCTGGCCAAGTGCCTGACGGGCTTTTGCGGCGCTGTTACGGCCGGCAACGTGCTTGGCGCGAAGGTGCCCGTTATACTGACGTCCCGTTCCGCCGAAACAAGCGATAAATACTACTCCATTGCGCTCGCCGCCTACGCGGCCGCCAATTATAAATAAGGAGCCGTCATATGGACAACAAAATCAGGATATTAGCTGTCAATCCCGGTTCAACCTCCACTAAGATCGCGCTGTTTGACGGTGACAGCGAGGTGTTCAGCGAGACGATCCGCCACGCCGCTGAGGATCTGAAAGCGTTCAGCGAAATACAGGATCAGCTCGGCTACCGCCGCGATACGGTCGAAAGGACGGTGGCGGAAAAGGGTTACGCCATGACGGACGTCGACGTGTTCGTCGGCCGGGGCGGCGGGCTCCTGTCCGTCACGGGCGGCACGTATGCGGTCACGCCGCTGCTCGTCAAGCACGCCTCAAAGGGCATGAACGGTCAGCACCCGGCGCAGCTGGCGTCTCAGATCTGCCGGCAGTTTGCCGATAAATACGGCAAACGCGCTTTTGTCGTCAATCCGCCGGACGTCGATGAGTTTGAGGATATTTCGCGCATAACCGGTATAAAGGGCGTCTACCGCGAAAGCCACGTCCATGCGCTCAACCAAAAGGAGATCGCCTTGCGCTTCTGCAAGGCGTGGAACCTCAAATACGAAAACATAAACCTCGTCATCTGCCACATCGGCGGCGGCATCTCCGTCACGGCGCATAAAAAAGGCCGCATGATCGACTCCAACGACATCATCAAGGGCTCCGGCCCGATGACGCCGACGCGCGCCGGAGACATGGCCTATATGAAGATCGTCGATATGGCTTACAGCGGCGAATACACAAAAAAAGAACTTACCGCCAAGCTCAATATCGACGGCGGCCTGGTGGACCACTTCGGCACCGCCGACACGCGCGACGTGCTGAAGCTGGCCAATGAAGGCGATAAATACGCGGAGCTTGTCTATCACGCCCTGGCCTACCAAAACGCCAAATATGCAGGCGCTATGGCCGTGGCCCTCAAGGGTCAGGTGGACGCGATCATTCTGACGGGCGGCGCTACCAACGGGAAAGCGTTCACCGACATCATGACGCAGTATATCGCCTGGATCGCCGAGATCGTCATCATGCCCGGCGAATTCGAGCTTGAAGCGCTTGCCGCCGGCGCGCTGCGCGTCATGCGCGGCGAGGAGCAGGCAAAAACATACACCGGCGTACCCGTCTGGAACGGATTTTGAATAGTGTCTCAACGAAAAACTCCCGCCTGAGAAGGCGGGAGTTTTTTTGACGGCCTACAAAAGCGCGTTACAACATAAACAAGACTTCTCACAACATTTAACAGTTTGCGGAAAAATATTGTATTAAGTTATATGGAGGGGATAGATGGTAATCCATCCGCTTTTATAAGGAGGCAACGCGTATGTCCATATTCCGTCGGGCGTGGCTGTACATAACGCGCAAGCGTGGCCGAAGCATATTGCTTTTTGCCGTCATGCTCATAACCGCTGTGTTCTCAATGCTTGGTCTGGCTATCAAGCAGAGCGCGAACAAGGAAGCGGCGGCTATACGAAAAAGCCTCGGCAGTAGTTTTACCGTCAAAGAAGACACCTTTGCCATATGGGCGCTGATGGAAAGCTATAAAGACGGATACATTCCGCACGACGAGCGGCCCAAACAGCTTTCAATTGAGCTGATGGATCGCATCACGGAGATGGAGCATATCACACATTACTATACAAGCAGCAGCGTGCACGGCGTCATATTGAACCTGGAACTGCGGCCCGGCTATCGTGCCAGCGTATATGAGGAGGGTTTAACAAACCCGGGTTTTATGCGCCAGAACAGTTTTGACTTGGACGAATACGCTGTCAGAAAACATTCACTTAGTTTATACGCCTGCAACAACAGCGCGTTTTCCGAATACTTCAGGACCGGCGCGTTTACGCTGTCTGAGGGGCGGCACATTGAAGCAGACGATACGTTCAAGGCGCTCATTTCGGCCGATTTAGCCGAGCGGAACGGCTTGTCCGTCGGCGACACGTTTAATTTCGAAATACGGGAAGGCGTTTTCGTAGCCGGCGGCGACTTGTATAAAAGATGGGGCAACCCGTTTACACTCGAAATCGTCGGACTGTTCGATATCAATCTACATCAGGAAGCGTCGACCTACGAGATAACGACCGGCGAGACTCTGATCCGTGAGCTTGAATGGGATTACGCCGAAAACTATATTTTCTGTGACCTGAACACTGCCGTTTATGAGGACGCAGTCAATATCGCGTATTACAGGTATACGGTCGGCAAGGACGAAACATTTGATACCGCACGCATCGAAAACGCCACGCTGGACGAATACTCCTTCATTAACGCCACCTTCTTTGTGGACGACCCGGAAAACCTGAATGCGGCCATAGCTGAGTTTAAAACGAACGACGATATCGATTTTCACTATTTCCCGATCACCCCCGACGATTCTGCGTACAAAGCCTCCGTAAAACCGCTGACGGCGCTCGGCACGTTCACGGCCATCCTCATCGCGGCCGTGATTGCCGGATGCACCGTTATACTGGGGCTGCTCCTCAATATGTGGGTTAAAAGCCGGCTGCGGGAAATGGGCGTCCTGATGTCGATGGGCGTATCGAAACGGACGATCGTGCTGCAGCTGCTGCTGGAAACAACGGCGCTCGCCGTCCTTGCGCTCATACTCGCCGCGTGCCTGTCGGGCCCGCTGGCCGGGCCCGTCGGCAATATGGCGGAAAATATCGTGTCCCCAAAAGAAACGGCTGATACGTATGCCTTCAAAACGGATATGTTTCTTCGTCCGTACATTGACGTTACATCCGCTGACCCGGTGGACTTGACGTACGGCCTGACCACATTAAACATCTTGATTGTCACCCTGACGGTACTGGTAAGCACAGCCATAAGCGTTGTCGTTTCGTCCTGGAACGTCATGAAACTCAATCCAAAGCATGTTTTGACGCGGCACTAGGCGTCTTTCCCGACTCCGGTTCATGTAGAACCGGCGAACAAATATATGAGGTGAAGCCATGAGCTTATACAAACGCGCTTTCTTGTTTCTAATCCGGAAGAAAAGCAAAACCGTCATTTTGCTGTTGATACTGACGATTATTTCAACGCTCGTGCTCACCTGCCTTGCCATAGGGCGCGCGGCGGATATTGCCGCGGCGAACCTTCGAGAATCCCTGGGCGGCTACTTCAAAGTCGAATCCGATTACAGCGGCGGCGCGGTAGGATATGCCGACGACAAGCTGGTCCGGGACGTCATCCGAAACGGCGGAATCAATGCGTATAACGGGACGACGATCCAATATTTGATGACGGACGGCCTTCAGCTGACGCCCGGGCGGTTTACGTTCAGGGGCGATACAAAGGCCCATATGGCGCGGTTTCTAGCCAATACGGACAGCAGCCTGCATGAATACTTTTACCTGCGTTCTTTTTCTTTGACGGAGGGACGGCATATCGGACCGGACGACCAATTCACGGCAGTGATTTCGGACGTGCTGGCATCGAACAATAACCTGTCGGTCGGCGATACGTTTACGGCATCATATTTGCCCGAATCGCTGCCGGCGGAGGCTGACGAAATAAAAACGCGATTCGATTTTACCATTGTCGGCCTATACGAAATATCCTCCGGGCAAACATCGGAAAGCGAACGCGCCGAATGCGATATCCAGGAAAACTTTATTTTTACGGATATGGCTTCTCTGCGCGCGATGCAGAAAAATCTCTCCGGTAAATGCACGTCTCGATATTCCAGCGGCGTCGCTTTTTTCGTCGAGGACCCTCGAGAACTGGACGGGATCGTCGGACGGCTATCCAATCTTGCCGGATATGACTGGGACGGCTTCGAGATCGTAAAGAATAACAAGGCCTACAACGACTCTGCCGTGCCGCTTGAACGCATGACGGGGCTTATAACGACTTTTCTTGTGATCATTATCGCCGTAAGCGTCGTCATGCTCTCGCTGATCCTCGTTATGTGGATGAAGGACCGCAAACAGGAGATTGGTATACTTATGTCCGTCGGGATCAGCAAAGCGGGTATCATCGTGCAGCATATCGCTGAAAACCTGATCATCGCCGTCATTGCCCTTTTGATCGCGTGGTGCGTCTCGGGCTTCGTAGCCGCACGCGCGGGCAATATGCTGCTCGGCAGTATCATGGAACAGACACAGGAGGCGGAAAGCGAACACCTTGACCGCGAAATCTATTGCGATCCCGTGGAGGTTCAGGAGGTTCAGACGGAGGAGCTTCTGTCGATCCGGGTAGGCGTGTCGGAGCTTGCGATGATCGTCGGCATAGGCTTTTTGATTGTTGTATTATCCACCGGCTTATCATCCATCATGGTCATCCGGATGAATCCTAATGAAATTCTGTCGTCTTTTAATTAGACAGAGCGCGGCTGTATATAACCCACTGGCGCGGCCTGAAACGAATAATTTGTTAAAGGAGTATAAAAATGAGTGTTCTGGAGCTACAGAAAATCTCCTTCGCGTATTATGAGGAGCATCCGGTCCTCACCGAAATTGACATGCGTTTTGAACGCGGCAAAATGTATGTTATTTTAGGGCCGTCGGGATGCGGCAAAACGACGCTGCTCTCACTTATGGGCGGCTTGGATATTCCGGACAGCGGCAGCGTTCTATTCGAAAGCGCGGATATCGGAAATAGGAATCTGGAAAAACATCGGCGCGAGCACGTTTCGTTTGTATTTCAAAACTATAACCTGATCGATTATATGACGCCTATTGAAAATGTCCTGCTAACGGCCAAGACCGATCCGGCCGACGCTCTGTCACAGCTCGGACTGACGGAAGACGAATCAAAAAGAAACGTCCTGAAGCTATCCGGCGGACAGCAGCAGCGGGTTGCCATTGCCAGGGCTCTGGCTTCCGATACGCCGGTCATCCTGGCCGACGAACCGACCGGAAATCTCGACGAGGACACCTCCGGAGATATTACAAAAATCTTCCGAAAAGCGGCTGTTAAATATAACCGATGCGTGATTGTCGTAACGCATAATAATGAATTAGCGCAGCAGGCCGACGAGGTATATGAGCTAAAGCAGTGCAAGCTTAACCGGCTGTGCTGAGAAATCAGTTCAATTGCAGGTTAAAGTTAGGTTACAGTAATGTTTATATCAACATCGAAATAGCTGTTGACAATCCGCGCGTTCTCTGATATTATTTTCTGGCGTTCCAAAGACAGCAGGTGGCGAAAGCCGTAAGTCCTGCCGAGGACAGCCGACAGTTATGTTTGCTTTATGTCCCCGTGCCTTTGGCGCGGGGATTTTTTATTTGGACGCTATCTGAAAGCACGGAGGTGAAATACCGAATGCCAAATGAAAAGGTACTCAGCGAGAAAAAAGCCATCGTTCTGGAACTGACCGAGAAGCTCAAAAGTGTTTCCGGCGTATTTGTAGATTATTCCGGAACCACGGTCGCTCAGGATACGGAGATGCGCCGCGCAATGCGCGCCGCCAACGTGGATTACGCCGTTATCAAGAACACGCTCACACGCTTTGCAGCCGCCAACGTCGGATTTGAAGCGCTTGACGAGCAGCTCAACGGCACGACCGCACTCGCCATTTCGGCGGAAGACCCCGTCGCACCGGCAAAAATTTTGAGCGAGTACGCCAAAAAGCCCAACAGCAGCATCAAAATCAAGGCCGGATTCTTAAACGGCAAACTGATTACGCCTGAAGAGATCAAAGCGCTTGCCGATCTGCCGTCCAAGGAAGTCCTTGTCGCGCAGGTGCTCGGCACGATGATCGCGCCGGTCAGCGGCCTGGCGAACGTCTTGAACGCCAACATCCGCGGCCTCGCCGTCGCCCTGCAGGCGATCGCAGACCAGAAATCCGCGTAGAACCACTTTACACGCCGCGGCGCTGCTGCGCCGCATGACAAACTAATTTTTGATTATTAATGGAGGATTTAAAAAATGGCCAGTGAAAAAGTAACCGCTTTAATTGAAGAAGTAAAAAATATGACCGTTCTCGAGCTCAGCGAGCTCGTGCATGCCCTTGAGGATGAATTCGGCGTATCCGCCGCCGCTCCGGCAGCCGTCGCCGTTGCCGCCGCTCCCGGCGCAGCCGCTCCCGCCACTGAAGAGAAGACTGAGTTCGACGTCGTCATGACGAGCTTCGGCGCTGAGAAGATCAAGGTCATCAAGGAAGTCCGCGCGATCACCGGTCTCGGCCTTGCCGAGGCGAAGGCCCTTGTTGAAGGCGTTCCCGCCAACATCAAGGAAGGCATCGGCAAAGATGAGGCCGAGGCCCTTGCCAAGCAGCTCACCGATGTCGGCGCAACCGTCGAAGTCAAATAAGACAGCTTTTACAAATAAAAACCGGGGCAAGCAACTTTTGCTTGCCCCGGTTTTTTCTGTATAAAGATCAGTAATTCACGCTCAGGCGCGACGCGATCGCCTCAATGAATTCCTCCGTGTTGACGACCGTCGTTTCAAACCCGTCCTCAACGAGCGCGGCCAGCTCCTTCGGCATTTTCCCGGCATGAAGCGTATCATAGCACGCTATTTCAAGGTTGTCGGCAAATTCCGTGAGCGCTTCAAGGCCGTCGAGCTCTCCCCTCTTGCGCAGCGCGCCCGTCCAGGCAAAAATCGTCGCCATCGGGTTCGTCGAGGTCTTTTCGCCCTCCAAATACCGGTAATAATGGCGCGTGACGGTCCCGTGCGCGGCTTCGAATTCATAGGTGCCGTCCGGCGAGACGAGCACGCTCGTCATCATGGCCAGCGACCCGAAGGCCGTGGAGACCATGTCGCTCATAACGTCGCCGTCGTAATTTTTGAGCGCCCAGATGAATCCGCCCTTCGACCGCATGACGCGGGCCACCGCGTCGTCTATAAGCGTATAGAAATATTCGATGCCCAGCCGCTCGAAATCCGCTTTGTAGTTTACAAACTCCTCTTCAAAAATCGTTTTGAACTGCCCGTCGTAGATTTTCGAGATGGTGTCTTTGGTTGAAAACCACAGGTCCTGTTTTGTATCGATGGCATATTTGAAGCAGGATTTTGCCAGACAGCGGATGCTCTCCTCCGTGTTGTGCATGCCCTGCCACACGGCGGGTCCGTTAACTTTCTTAACGGTCACCGATCTCGCGGCGCCGCTTTCGCCCTTGAAGTTCAGCGTACATTCGCCCGGCTCGTCGGTAAACATCTCAACGGCCGCGTATACGTCGCCGTAGGCGTGACGGGCGATCGTGATGGGCTTCTCCCAGTTTTTCACAACGGGCTTGATGCAGCTGAGCGTGATCGGCGCGCGGAAAATGGTGCCGTTTAATACGGAACGGATCGTCGCGTTGGGGGATTTCCACATCTCCGTCAAATCCGGGAATTCGATCATGCGCTGGCGGTTGGGCGTTATGGTCGCGCATTTGACGCCGACGCCGAGCCTCTTTGTGGCTATGGCCGCGTCAACCGTCACCTGATCGCCGGTCATGTTCCTGTTGGGCAAACCGAGGTCGTAGTATTCCGTTTTCAGGTCGATGTACGGCAGGATAAGGCGGTCTTTGATCATGCGCCACAGTACGCGCGTCATCTCGTCGCCGTCCATCTCCACAAGCGGCGTCGTCATCTTTATTTTCTGCATGAATGTTACCTCCGGGAATTTATGTTGGGGAAACGCGGGGCATGGGGCAAAGCCCCAACTTTATATATAAGCTCTGCGTCCTGTCGTTATGGGGCATGGGGCGTAGCCCTATACCTTTTTAGGGCGGCGGGTGGGTATTTTATTTACCGTAGCCCGCGGCGTAATAGTTCATCAGGCAGCCCTCGGTCAGGATCAGCTTATCGTCGTCGCTGAGGCCCTTGCAGTAAAGCGTGATATCCCGGACGCCGTCTTTAGTGATGACTTTGCCCTCAAACGTGTCCGCGCCGTCGAGTATCTTCTGACGGATTCCGGGAACGTATACCCAGTCGCCGTCCTCATAGTCAAACGCTTCGCTTTTATCGATGGTAAACGGCACAAGGCCCCAGTTGATGCAGTTGGAGCGGTACCGCTTCGTGGCGTACTCGTAGCAGATGTTTGCCCAGCCGCCCAGCACCTTCTGGCAGGAGGCCGCCTGCTCGCGGGCGCTCCCGTCGCCGGGTTTCTTGGCAAACACGCAGGAGCCGACCGTCGTTTTTTGTGCCTCGCCGCCGACTTTTTTAAGCGCCTCGGCGACTTCCTCGGGCACTTCCCCGCTCCGGCGTGATGTTTCCAGCGCCCGGACAGCCTTGCTGCGCCCGACGTATTCCGGAACGCGGCGCGACAGCGCAAATTCGGACAGCGCGATGGGGTTCGAGCGGTACGAGGACGTCTCGCCGGACGGGATGAGCTCGTCCGTTGTCGTGACCTCGTCGCGGATGACGGCGGCGAGCCTTACGAGCAGATCGTCGTCAATTTTATTCATCTTCGGCCAGTCGGCGATATTGGGACCGAAACGAAGCTCGACAGACGGGTCGGCTTTGCCGAAGCCGTTGTACACGCGCTTCTCGTAAACGCCCGGATCGTACTTGTATTCCCTGGGTGTGACTTCATAATCGATATCCGTTCCCGCAGTGAGGACACCGCCGCTCACGGCGGTCGCGGCGATGGAACGCGCGTCCATGAGGGCAACGGCGGCGATCTGCCCGTTTGCCGGCTTGGAGCCTTCGCGGTTTGCGAAGTTGCGCGTGGCGTGGCGGATGCACAGCGTATTGTTGGCCGGTGTGTCGCCCGCGCCGAAGCACGGGCCGCAGAACGCGGACTTGATAAGCGTACCGGCTTCCATCAGTGTCGCCGAAATACCGTCTTTCGTCATGGCCAGGCCGATCGGTGCGGAGGACGGATAGACGGAAAGCGAGAAATAGCCATTGCCGACGGATTTGCCGGCGAGGATATCGGCCGCCTCTGAAATATTTTCATACATACCGCCGGAACAGCCGACGATGACGCCCTGTTCCACGGCGATCTGCCCTTTATCGTTGATGTTATGGCGCAGGTCCAATGTGACGTTGCCGCCGAGTTCTTTATTGCACGCGTCCTCGATTTCGGCGAATATGCGCGCCGGGTCCTTCTGGAGTTCGTGCACGGTGTAGGCCTTCGACGGGTGAAACGGCAGGGCGATCATCGATTCCATCTCACTGAGGTTGACCGTCACCATGCTGTCGTAATATGCGCCGTCTTCAATGTCGATTTTATGATAATCGTCCGGCCTTCCGATGTTTTCATAATATGCTTTGACCTGATCGTCCGTCGTCCAGATGGAGCTGAGGCAGCTCGTCTCCGTCGTCATGACGTCGACGCCGATACGGAAGTCCATCGAGAGCGCTTCGATGCCGGGACCGGCAAACTCCAGTATTTTATTTTTGACGAAGCCGTTCGGGAACGTCGCGCCGACGAGCGCGATGGCAACGTCATGCGGGCCGACGCCGTGCCTCGCTGTGCCTTCGACCCAGACGAGCACGACTTCCGGCGCGTCGACGTCGTAAGTATTCTCCAGAAGCTGCTTGGCGAGTTCTCCTCCGCCCTCTCCGACGCCCATCGTGCCGTAGCAGCCGTAGCGCGTATGCGAGTCCGAACCAAGGATCATTTTCCCGCAGCCCGCCAGCGCCTCGCGCGCGTACTGGTGGATAACGGCCTGATTGGCCGGCACAAAGATGCCGCCGTATTTTTTAGCGGCCGACAGACCGAAGAAGTGATCGTCCTCGTTGATCGTCCCGCCGACGGCGCACAGGCTGTTGTGGCAGTTCGTCAGGGCGTACGGGATCGGAAAGCGCGTCATGCCGGATGCGCGCGCCGTCTGGATGATGCCGACATATGTGATGTCGTGCGAGACGAGCGCGTCAAACTTTAACCGCAGCTTTTTCGGGTCCGTTCCCTTGTCGTGGGCGCGGATAATCCGGTAAGCCATCGTCTTTTCCCGTGCCTCGTCCGGTGTTTTTGTGACGCTCCCGGCCTGCGTTGCTAAAACGGGCTTTCCGCCTTGTAAATATACGCCTTTGTCGTACAGCTCCATCATTGCCATTGTGTGGTCTCCTTTATTGTTAAGAGGGGTTATAGGGCACCGCCCTATTCATCTAATGGGCGGGTTTAGATTAAAAATTTCCGGTGTGGTACATGATTGCCGCGAGGGCGGCGATCGGCGCGGTCTCACAGCGCAGGATGCGCGGGCCGAGCGATACGGATATCATGCCGTTCAATTTGGCAAACGCCGCTTCCTCGGGGTCGAAACCACCTTCGGGGCCTGTGACGAGCGATACCGTTTTGGCTCCGGGATGCGCTTCGAGCGCATCTTTTAGATGATACGCGTTTTCCTCTTCATAGAAAAACAGCGGCAGTCCGGCCTTTGACGCCTGAAAGATCATCCGGTCAAAGGACGGGGACACGCTGACAAGCGGGATCCTGCCCCGGCCGGATTGTTTGGCCGCTTCCTCGGCGATCTTCTGCAGCCGTCCCGTTTTCCGGACCAGCGAGAGCCCGTCGGGCTTTGAAACGCACCGGACCGACGGATACAAAACGATCTCCGAAGCGCCGAGCTCAACGGATTTCTGGACGGCTGTCTCCAGCCGGTCCCCTTTGGCAAAAGCGATATAAGCCGTGCATTCGACGCTCGGCTCAGCCACGGTCGGCCCGGTCTCAAGGACCTCCGCCTCGGCGCCCTCGGCGGTTATTTCCTTAAGACGGCATTTATAATCCGTCCCCTTCCCGTCGCAGACGGTAAAGCTTTCACCCTTGCGGATACGCAGAGCGCGCAGATGCTCCGTTTCTTTTGCGTCTAAATAGGCGGCGCCGCCGAAGATGTTTGAAGCTGTGACGAAAAATCTCGGCATCCGTTTTCACCCCCACCTTTTCTGTCGTTTTATTCTAACAGATTGACTGCACTCTGGCAATACGGCGCGCATAGTATAATTTAGTCCAAGTCATTCGATTATCGGCAAAACGGACAAAATCCGTACGTATTCCATAAAAAGGACGGATGTTTATGGATCCCGGCGATCTGAACGCCAATAAAGATAAATTCGACGCCGTATGGCACCGCGTGATGTCTGAAAGCGCATATTCGCAAGCGAATGCAGGTATAAATGCAGACAATCCAGACGCGGCTGAAGCGGCCCGTCTGCGGACCTTCATGGACGATGAAGCAACCGACGCGCAGATGTACGGCGTTCTGGCCGGCATACTCTGCGGCCGCGCGCATAAAATGCTTGCCGCCATTTCCGCCGACGAGCGCCGCCATTTGAAAAAGCTGCGGGCCACGCATTTCATACGCACGGGTAAAATGTATATGCCGCCCGCCGCGTGCCCGTTTATCCACTCCGTACGCGAGACGCTCCGCCTGAAGATTTTGGGCGAAATGAAGGGCGCGGACGCTTACCTCAAGGCGGCCGACGAGACCGGCGACGACGCGCTGTCGGAGACATACAGGATGTTTGCCTCGGATGAAATGCGTCACGCGCATCTGCTCGGGGAGATCATTGAAAGTATTTTATGATGTTTCCGCATAAAACCGCATAACTGAGAAAGATAGCCACCCTCCGGTGACTATCTTTTTATGAGCCAGTATCTGGGCGGCAGTCCCATGCCTTTTAGGGCGGGCTTTGATAAACGGGACGCCGAAGACAGCGTTCCCTGCAAAACTTTTTATACGATAGAAAACCACCTTATTCTTAACGGGGGTGTGGGGGACCCCCACGTCTTTATGGGCGGCGGGCGGGATTTATAATCGTTTGTTATATCTCCCATAACGGCGTTGCCTTTTTTTCATCACGCCACAATTGACAAAAAACCTGTTGGAAACTAGAATTATTTATAATGGAATAATAGCGTAAAACGAAAGGGGCCCCAGTATGAGTCAGCTTAAATATCCGCATCTGTATGAGCCGATACAAATAGCCGGAGAGCTTTTCAGGAACCGGCTGTTCGCCTCTCCGCAGGGGTATGCCAACACCGCTCCGGACCATTTCCTGAACAACGACATAGCAAGCTTTTATGAAATCAAAGCCCGAGGCGGTTTTGCCTCCGTGTGCGTGGGCGACTGCATCGTCGATATGGAAACGGGACGGTGGCACAATTTCATGTCCCCGATCAACGACATGCGCATGCAGCCGGGCTATTCCAAAGTCGCCAGCGCCATCACGCGCCACGGCGCGGTGGCCGCAACGGAGCTGTCGCACACCGGCATGTACTCCAGAGCGGTCAAGGAAGACGGCAAACCGATGTACGGCCCCGTCGAGATGGAGGGCCGATACGGCCACGTTCAGGAGATGCCGGAGGCGCTTATTCTACATATCATTGACGCTTTCGGCAGCGCAGCGGCCCTGGCCAAGCAGTACGGCTTCGGCATGGTGACGATCCACGGCGGCCACGGCTGGCTGCTGCAGCAGTTCTGGTCACGTCAGGTCAATACGCGCAAAGATAAATGGGGCGGCAGCTTTGAAAACCGCATGCGCCTGCCGCTGGCCGTTGTTGAAAGCATCCGGAAGGCCGTCGGGAAAAACTTCCCCATCGAGTACCGCATGAGCGGCGCGGAGGCCGACCCGAATGGATACGATATCGACGAGGGCGTCGAGTTCGCCAAGGCGCTTGACGGCAAGGTCGATATCATCCACGTATCGACCGGCAACCATGAAATCGATTCATCGACGATCGTAACCCACCCGAGCATGTTCCTGCCGGAAGGCGCAAATCTCAAATACGCCGCCGCCGTCAAGAAGCTGGTCAAAACACCCGTCGCGACCGTCGGCGCGTATTCGGACCCCGCCTTTATGGAAGAGGTCCTCGCTTCCGGACAGGCGGATATCATCGAAATCGGGCGGCAGTCTCTGGCCGATCCCGACCTGCCCCTAAAGGCGCGCACAGGGCGCGACGACGAGATCCGGAAATGCCTCAGATGCTCGGCCTGCTTTGAAGGCGCCGGGGCGTACCGCCTGCACCGCTGCGCTATAAACCCCATTATCGGACACGAAAACGAAGCGCGTTTCCTGCCCCCCGCCAAAGACAAAAAGAACGTGCTTGTCGCCGGCGGCGGCGTCGCCGGCATGCAGGCTGCTTTGACGGCTGCCGAGCGCGGCCACAGCGTTATTCTATGCGAAAAACGCGACCGGCTCGGCGGCGTTCTGCTGTGCGAGGAACATATCTCATTCAAGTACCGGCTGAAGGCTTATCTTGAATATCAAGCACACATGCTTGAAAAAGCGGCCGTCGATATCCGCCTGAACACGTCCGTCACGCCGGAATATGCCGAACAACTGCGTCTGGATGTCCTTATCGCGGCGCTCGGCTCAACGCCCGTCAAACCGCCGATCAAAGGCATCGACCTTCCAAACGTCGTCAGCGCGGAGGACGCCTATTACCACCCGGATAAAGCCGGAAACACAGTCGTCATTATCGGCGGCGGACTCGTCGGCGTCGAGCTCGGCATCCATCTGGCGATGGAGGGACGCGCCGTCGCGATCGTCGAGATGCTTGAGGCACTCACCGTCTGTCCGTTCGGTTTCCATACGCTTGCGCTCATGGAGCAAATCAAAGAACTTGGTATTAAGGTTTATACCTCGACAGCGGTCCGGGAAATAACCGCGACGGGCGTCACGGCGGGAATAGCCGACGGACCGCTGTCAATTATGGCCGACACGGTCATCTATGCCGTCGGGCAGAAGCCTTTGCGCGACGAAGCCGCTGCGCTTAAAAGCTGCGCCTGGGAATTTTATCAGATCGGCGACAGCGTCACACCGAAAAACATACTCGCCGCCACACAGACCGCCTGGACCATCGCGCGGGACATCGGCCGGTAAAACATTGATTTGAAAGGTGATTTTTATGAGTGAAAACAAATATCCGCATCTGTTTAAGCCGATACAAATAGCCGGGGAGCTGTTTCGCAACAGGCTGTTCGCCTCCCCGCAGGGATATTACAATATCGGGCCGGACCGTTTCCCGAACGACGATATGACGGGCTTTTACGAGATCAAGGCCAGAGGCGGCTGCGCGGCCGTCTGTATCGGCGACTGCATGGTCGACTGGAAGGACGGGCGTCATTACGACTGGCTGATCGACATCAACGACCCCAACATGCAGCCGGGCCTTTCAAAGGTTGCCAGCGCCATCACGCGCCACGGCGCGGTGGCTTCGGCGGAGCTTTCGCACGCCGGGATGTTTTCGCACGCGTCGCACGACGCCGGCTCACAGCTTTACGGCCCCGTTGAGATGGACAACAAATACGGTCACGTACTGGAAATGCCGGAAGACATGATCCTGCATATCATCGAGTCCTACGGCAAAGCGGCAGCTTTGGCAAAACAGTACGGCTTCGGCATGGTGACGATCCACGGCGGGCACGGCTGGCTGCTCCCGCAGTTCTGGTCGCGTCAGATCAACACGCGCAAAGATAAATGGGGCGGCAGCTTTGAAAACCGCATGCGGCTCCCGCTGGCCGTCGTTGAAAGCATTCGCAAGGCCGCCGGGAAAAACTTCCCCATAGAATTCCGCATGAGCGGCTCTGAGACAAATCCCGACGGGTACGACATAGACGAAGGCATAGAGTTTGCCAAGGCGCTCGACGGCAAGGTCGACCTCATACATGTCTCGACCGGGAACCACGAGGTTTTAAAAGCCACGATCATCACACATCCGAGCATGTTCCTGCCGGACGGCGCAAACCTCAAGTACGCCGCTGAAATCAAAAAGAATGTCAAAACGCCGGTCGCTACCGTCGGCGCTTATACCGATCCCGCGCACATGGAAGAGATTATCGCATCCGGCCAGGCCGACATCGTCGTTTTGGGCCGTCAGAGCCTCGCCGACCCGGATCTGCCTTTAAAAGCGCGGACAGGCCGCGACGACGAGATCCGTAAATGCCTCAGATGCTCATCATGCTTTGCCAGCGCCGGCGCATATCGAACTTTCTATTGCGCCGTCAATCCCGTGATCGGTAATGAAAACGAAGCAATGCTTCTGCCTCCGGCCTCGGAGAAAAAAGACGTGCTCGTCGTCGGCGGCGGCGTCGCCGGCATGCAGGCGGCTCTGACGGCGGCTGAACGCGGCCACAGCGTCGTCCTGTGCGAAAAAAGCGATAATCTCGGCGGCGTGCTGCTCTGCGAGGACAAGATACCGTTTAAACAGAAGCTCAAGGCATACCTGGAGCTTCAGGGACATATGCTGCGCAAAGCGGCCGTCGATATCCGGCTGAATACAACCGTCACGCCGGAATACGCCGAATCGCTGCGGCCGGACGTCATCATAGCGGCCATCGGCGCGCGGCCGGTCAAGCCGCCGATCAAGGGCATCGACCTCCCGAACGTCTTCGGCGCGGAAGATATATACTACCACCCCGAAAAGGCCGGAAAGAAGCTCGTCATCTTAGGCGGCGGGCTGGTCGGCGTCGAACTTGGCATCTATATGGCGCAGAACGGGCATGACGTCTCGATCATCGAGATGCTCAAGGAACTGTCCGTCGATCCGTTTTCCATGCATACGCTCGCGCTCATGGATCAGATCGAAAAGCTCGGCATCCATGTGCATACCTCGACGGCCGTCGCGGAAATCACGCCCGGCGGCGTCAAGGCCAACGGCCCGGACGGACCGGTGGAATTCAAGGCCGACACGGTCATCTACGCCATCGGCCAGAAGCCGCTGCGCGACGAGGCCGTCGCGCTCCGCGACTGCGCCGGAGAATTCTATCAGCTCGGCGACTGCGTGACGCCCAAAAATATTCTCGCCGCCACACAGACCGCGTGGACCATCGCGCGCGACATCGGACGGTAAACTGAATACTAAAAAAGCAGGGGCAAAACAAAAGCCCCTGCTTTTTTTGACAGCAAATCAGATAATTTTTTCGGGTATATCGCTTGAAAGGAACTGATCCGATTCCCTGTTGAACGCTATAGGATTATTCATATTCAGCAGATGGTGCGCAGCCACGCCGCTGCCCCGTTCTTCTTTTCGGACATAGGGCGAAGCCCCATTACTACTCCCACAGCTCCGTTCTATTTTCGGACATGGGGCGAAGCCCCATACCTTTAAAGGGCGGCGGGCGGGATTAGATAACTTTTGTATGAAAACAATCCCGGAAAAGGGGTTGAAAAAACGAATCAATGGCGTACAATGCTGTTAAAAGCTTCTTATGGGGAGGACTATCAGATATGAGCGCAGTTATTGAAACGGTAAACCTGACAAAGTACTATGGCAAAGCGCGGGGCATCGTCGACTTGAACCTGACCGTTGGCGAGGGTGAAATTTTCGGTTTTATCGGCCCGAACGGCGCGGGCAAATCCACGACCATCCGCACACTCTTGTCCCTTATCTACAAGACGAGCGGCGAGGCGCGGATCTTCGGACTCGACTGCGAGCGCGATAAGGTCAAAATACTCGAGGATGTCGGCTACCTGCCGGGCGAAGTGTTTTATTATGATAATATGCGGGCCGTCGACCTGTTCAGGTATTCCGCAAGCTTTTACAAAAAAGACTGCACCGCAAAAATCAATGAGCTGGCAGACCTGCTTCAGCTGGATATGACCAAAAAAATCGAGGACCTGAGCCTTGGCAATAAGAAAAAAGTCGGCATTATTCAGGGCCTACTGCACGCTCCCCGCCTCATTATCCTCGACGAGCCGACAAGCGGCCTTGACCCGCTTATGCAGAAGACGTTTTTTGACCTAATAAAAAAAGAAAATGAACGCGGCGCAACCGTTTTATTTTCTTCGCATATTCTCAGCGAGGTCCAGCGCATCTGCGACCGCGTGGCCATCATCAAGGAGGGCCGGATCGTCAGCACCCATAAGATCAGCGAGCTTCAGAAAGAAGCTTATAAAAACGTCCGCATCGTTTTCAATAATAAGACCGACGCAGAATCGTGCAGGGTCCCGGGCGCGACAAACGTCAAGGTCTCAGACGCCGGCGTCAGCTTCATATTCAAGGGCGACATAAACGCGCTTTTGGAAGAGCTCGGCAGATTCCCGCTCCGGGATATCGATATATCGGAACCGACGCTCGAGGAAATCTTCATGCATTATTACGCGGATTGAGACGGGGTGATTATTTGAATATCTATTCAATGGAAATGAAATCGCAGATCAAGAGCTTTCTGATATGGACCGTCAGCATCCTTGCGATATACGTAATATTCATGACCGGCATGTACGACGTCTTTATGAGCAGCAAAGACGTGCTGGAAGGCATGCTCGAGGGCTTCCCGCCCGCTCTGGCCGACGCGTTCGGCGTTCACTTTGATAAAATGTTCTCAAACGGCGGTTTTTTCACCTTTACATTCATCTACATCTCGCTGTGCGGCGCGATCATGTCGACGTCCATATCCGTCTCCGTTTTCTCCAGGGAAAAGCGCTCTAAATGCGTCGACTTCCTGCTGGCCAAGCCCGTCAGCAGAGCGCGTATCTTTATGATGAAACTGCTCGGTGTCGCAACGCTTCTGGTCGCCGTGAATATACTGTTTATTGCCGCTACGCTGATCATGTTCAGCGCCAGGATTAGTGAAGCGGCAGAGCTTTCAACTCTTGTCTGGGCGGCCTGCGCGCTGTTTTTCATGCAGCTCGTATTCATGTCGTTCGGGATCGTTTATTCCACCTTTGCAAAGAAAGTGCGTTCCGTTTCAAGCATAGCGACTTCGTTCGGATTCGGCGGGTTCATACTTTCGGCGCTGCACAACCTGCTTGAAAAGGAGGCGCTCCGCTTCATCGCGCCGCTGAATTACTTCAATACGGAGGCGGTCTTCTCAACGGGCGGTTATGAAGTGAAATATGTCCTGACGGCGGCCGTTGTGTTCCTCGCGTGTATCGGACTTGCGTTTTATAAGTTCCGCCGCAGCGACACGCCTGCGGTATAAGGGGGCATCCGTTATGAATATTTTAAAGCATGAACTGCGTACGGGCCTTAAACCGTTTATATTATGGACGGTCGGGCTGTTTGTCCTTGTTTTCATAGGCGTAGCTAAATATCAGGGCGTGAGCGCCGGCGGCGTCGATATAAGTGAGCTTATGAACCAATTACCGCGGCCCGTGCTGGCCGTGTTCGGCATGGCCGGCGTCGATATCGCCTCGCTCGGCGGGTACGCTTCGGTACTCTTTTACTATGTGCTCATCTGCGCCGTCATCTATGCCGTCCATATCGGTTCGAGTGCCGTTACGCGGGAATCTGTGGACAAAACGTATGAGTTTATATTCACGAAACCCGTTTCCCGCGGCAGAATCCTCGCGATGAAGCTGGCCGCCGGATGGATCTACATGTTTTTCTTCAGCGTTTTGGACGTGGTCTTTTCCCTTTGCGCCGTCTCAACATTGAACACGTCTGAAAGCATCACCGCGCCGATCATTCTGTTCGCGGTGTCGCTCTTTCTCATCGCCTCCCTGTTTATCGCCCTTTCGGCATTCATAGCGGCTCTGGTCAAGCCGGCGGACAAAGGCACGCTTTACGGCAATCTGGCTTTCCTGTACGCGTTCATACTCGGCGTCATCTACGATATGCTCGAGCACGGCGGCCTTTTGCGCCTGATCTCGCCGTTTAAGTATTTTCTTGCGCAGGACTTGCTGGACAGCCTGTTTGACCCTTTGTATACCGTTATCAGTCTGGTGCTGACTGCGGCTTTACTGTTCGGCGCGTTCCGCCTGTTCAGGCGCCGGGACCTGCTGTAGCACCGGAAGCCGACGCCTTGTAATATTTAAAGATACCGCAAGCCTAAGCTTGCGGTATCTTTAAATATTACAAACGGGAATTCGGGCGTTATTCGCAGCTGACCTTGTAGCTTTTGACGGTCTTGGTAATTGCCGATACGATCTCGCCGAACGTACCGAGGATCATTAAAACGATCAGGACAGTGATGCCGGTATCGAAATATCCGGTCATGGTCTCTGCGGTGATATTGACTTTCTCGGCAAAGCGCGCGATGAATTCCGGCGTGAAAACGTTTGGCCGCGTTACAAAAGTTATACCGACAACCGTATTGAAAATATTGAAAACGGACTGTGCCAACGCGATGCCTACCGACCAGCGGCCTTTGACGAGTTTGAAAAACATCAAAAACAGCATCAGTGCGATAAGTATCAGATAAATCGGCAAAAACTGCACAACGACGGACCGGTCAAACAGCGGCACGGTCGGCGCGCCGGCTTCGTACCAGGCTATAAACGGCGGCAGGCGCAGCGTCCCGGCTAAAAACAGCGTCGTGAAGAAGATGGAAAAAACGGCTTCTGCAATCGTATCGCCGCGCTTTATGACCACTTTAACATTGGCCGGTATCTCCGGAAGCTGTTTCGGGGACCAGGTATGGCCTTCGTTGTTTTTACTGAAACGCTCCACGCAGGCAAATGCGATCGTAACAAACAAAAACGCGTAGACGATCCCGGTAACAGCGCCGGATACAAAACTCGTGACGATCGATACGACCGTCTTTATAACGCTTTGGTCTCCGATATCGCCGAATATGATCTTGAATATCGCCAGCCCGGCCAGAAGCACGCCAAGCGTAACGGCTACAATCTTCAAAACGGTAAAATAATCGTCGAACAGTTCCGGCGAGATCAAATACCGTGGTTTCGGATTATATTTTACGGCCAGCTTCGCCGGAGGGCCCATCTCCATGAGCACCCGTTCGATCTCTTCTTCGCTTGGGTCATCCGAAAGCATATCCGCGATGTTGGAGCGCAGCTCATTTTTGACATCTTCCCGAATATTCTCCGGCAGTCTTTTTGTGACGTCATACAGGTATCTTTCGATCATATTGCTCATTGTTCATCCTCCTTCAGCAGCTTGTTTATCCCCTCGCAGGTGTTTTGCCACTCTTTTTTAAGCTCTGTATAAATCTCGTTTCCGGTATCGCTCAAAACATAGTATTTTCTTGGCCTGGCCGACGTCGTATCCCAGCTGTTTTCCAAAAGGCCCTGTGTTTCCAGCCGGCGCATCAGCGGGTACAGCGTATTGGCTTCTATCTGTATCCCTTTCGCTTCCAGACACTGCAGCAGCGAATAGCCGTATTGCGGCTGTTTAAGCTGACTGAGCACCGCAAGCGAAAGTGTTCCCCTTCTCAGTTCCGTCGTCATGCTTGCAAGCAGGTTTTGGTCAATCATATTCCCACCTCCTGAAGGCATTATACTGTATGTCGCACTATATTGTCAATACTATTTTATTTTAATTATTATTTATTTTGCTTATCATATTATTTTATGCATCAGTCTCCAATATAATACTATCATAAATCCAAAAACGGACGGTGTGTTTTATGAATGAAGCAGCCCGTATTATCGACGCGATGATCGCCTACTACGAAGGCGACGCACGGCGTATAGGCCATTTCCTGAAGGTTTATGGTTTTGCTAAAGCCATCGGCGAAGCGGAACGATTGAGCGGCGATGCGCTGCGCATCCTCGAAGCAGCGGCAATAACGCACGATATCGGTATAAAAAACAGCGAATTGAAATACAACAGTTCAGCAGGCGGCTATCAGGAGCTCGAAGGGCCGCCCGAAGCGCGAAAGCTGCTTGAGGCGCTTGGGATAGAAGAACGGATAATCAGCCGCGTCTGCTGGCTGATCGCGCATCACCATACATACGGCGATATCCGGGGAGATGACCATCAGATTCTGGTCGAAGCCGATTTTTTAGTCAATGCCGATGAAGACAATCTGCCGCCGGCCGCTATAGGCAGCGTACGCCGGAAGGTATTTAAAACGCGGACGGGACTGCTGTACTTGAATAGGCTGTATGGCGTTTAAAAAACAATTTTCGCCGCCGAGACCAGACAGCTCGCCGTCGCCGGCGAAAATTAATCGCTCGGCGATTAGACGCATTAGACGAGTAACTGAAGTTTTTCGACAAACTGCAGCGCGGGGCAATAGCCCCGCGCTGTTTTTTGCGTATATTAAGATTTACGTGTAATTATCCCAATATTTTTTGAAGGTCCTCTTCCGGCGTGGAAATGGGCGTGATGCTGAAGTTTTCCACAAGAAAGTTCAAAACATTCGGCGAAATGAACGCCGGAAGCGTTGGCCCGAGGTATATGTTCTTGATACCGAGGTATAAAAGCGTCAGGAGTATGCAGACGGCCTTCTGCTCGTACCAGGAAAGCACCAGCGTGAGCGGCAGGTCGTTAACAGAGCAGTCAAAGGCTTCCGAGAGCGCGACGGCGACGCGGATGGCACTGTAAGCATCGTTGCACTGACCCATGTCCATAATGCGGGGCAGTCCGCCGATCGCGCCGAGGTCAAGGTCGTTGAAACGGTACTTGCCGCAGGCCAGCGTCAGGATCACGGTGTCTTCCGGCGTCTGTTTGACAAATTCCGTATAGTAGTTGCGGCCCGGCTTCGCGCCGTCGCAGCCGCCAACAAGGAAGAAATGCCTGATCGCACCGGATTTGACGGCATCGATGACCGTATCGGCAACAGATAGCACCGCACTGTGGCCGAAGCCGGTTATGACGGCCCCGCCACCGTTGATGCCGGTCATGACGTTATCTTCTCCGTAGCCGCCCAGCTCAAGCGCCTTTTCGATCACCGGCGTGAAATCCTTGTCGTCACCGATATGCTTCATGCCGGGATACGCCACGACTTCCGTTGTAAACACCCGGTCGCCGTAACTGGCTTTCGGCGGCATAAGACAGTTGGTTGTAAAGAGGATCGGCGCGGGAATCGCGTCAAACTCCTTTTGCTGGTTCTGCCATGCCGTACCGAAATTGCCCTTGAAATGCCCGTAAGCCTTGAGCTTGGGGTACGCGTGTGCCGGCAGCATCTCACCGTGCGTGTAGATGTTGATGCCTTTATCCTTTGTTTGCTCCAAAAGCTGCTCAAGGTCATACAGGTCGTGGCCGGTGATGACGATGAACGGGCCCTTTTCGATCGTCAGCGGCACCGTCGTCGGCTCAGGCGTACCATACGTATCCGTATTCGCTTTATCAAGCAGCTCCATGCATTTAAGATTGATTTCGCCGACTTCCATCACAACAGGCAGCAGATCCTCCATCGTCGCGTCCGTATCGGCAATGGCACGAAGGTCCTCGAATATTTTGTTATTCACGGTCTCGTCACTGTATCCGAGCACGCGCGCATGGTAGGCGTAGGCGGCTACGCCGCGCAGTCCCAGCAGGATAAGTGATTTGAGTGAACGGATGTCTTCTTCCGCGCTCCAGAGTTTTAACGGCACGGCCTCATTGTCGCAGTCCAGGTTCAGTCCCGGCGCGGCAGACGCTTTTTCCGTCTGCACCGCAAGGATAAGCGCATTAATCGCGGCAGCGTCGAAACTGACGTTTGTAATGGTGACAAAAAGCCCTTCGAGCATAAGCCTGACCGCCTGCTTCGACGGGGCTTTTCCCGCATACGCGCACGCCAGTCCGATGAGCTCTTTCGTGAGCGCGTCCTGCGCGAGCGCGACCTCCTCCGTTTTACCGCATACCCCGGCCTTTCCGGTACAGGCTTTGCCGCCCGCGGTCTGCTCACATTGAAAGCAAAACATACTCATTTGTAATTCCTCCTTAATTTAAGTTTTTAGTTGGTTTTTTATTCCGCGATAACGGATAATCACGCATCCAACACCCTGCCGTCTGCGGAGATGACTTCGACCGACCACGGGATAAACTTACCGCTGTCTTTAAGCGCTTTTTTGACGGCCGCTTCAATTCCGCCGCAGCACGGCACCTCCATCCGTACGACCTTGACGCTTTTGATACCGTTGCTGCTTATGATCTCCGTCAGCTTTTCCGTATAGTCGCCTTCGTCCAGCTTCGGGCATCCTATGAGCGTCACGCGGTTACGGATATACTTCCTGTGAAAATCACCGTAAGCGTAGGCCGTGCAGTCGGCCGCGATCAAAAGGTTCGCATTTTCAAAGTACGGCGCATTAACCGGCGCGAGCTTGATTTGGACCGGCCACTGCGTCAGCTCGCTTTCGACCGGCCCGCAGTCCGCCGCTTCCCTTGGCGGCCTGCCGAGGGTTTTTGACTGCGTTCCGGGACAGCCGCACGGAAGCGGCGCCTCATTTTGTTCCCGTTCGGCTTTTGACGCCAGAGCCGCCGCCTGGTCGTAGGCGGGCGCTTCACGTTCCTCAAAGCTGATGGCTCCGGTCGGGCACGCCGGCAGGCAGTCGCCCAGCCCGTCACAGTAGTCCTCACGCGTCAGCCTGGCTTTTCCGCCCTGTATCTGTATCGCGCCTTCGTGGCAGGCTTTGGCGCACAGGCCGCAGCCATTGCATTTATCTTCATCTATTTTGATTATTTTACGGATCATATCCGGCACCTCCTTGATTTACTGAGCTGATCATATTACAATGAGCACGAGCTGTATGTTGTTTTTGCAACGCCATTTGTATTTTGGGGGACTATGCATGAGGAAATATCTGCCGGTATTAAAAAAATGCCCGCTTTTCGCCGGCATTGAGGACGATAATATCGACAAGATCCTGCCCTGTCTGTCCGCGGTCACTCGATATGCAGATAAAAACACGTTTATTTTTTCTGCGGAAGAGAACGTACGCGCCGTCGGGCTTATTTTGAGCGGCAGCGTCCATATCGTCAAAGAGGACTTCTGGGGCCGGAAGGACATCCTCTCTCAGCTGGGACCCGGCGAATTGTTCGCCGAATCGTTCTCATGCGCTCAGGAAGACAAGCTCCCCGTCAGCGTACTGGCCGCCGAACCAACCGAATACATGCTTTTAGACTGTTTGAAGATCATAAGGACCTGCACGTCCGCCTGCGTGTTCCATTCGCGGCTGATTTCAAATCTGCTGCAGATCATCGCGCACAAAAACATACGCCTGACACAGAAATTAGAGCATATATCCAAACGCACCACACGCGAAAAACTGCTTTCTTATCTCTCAGCCGAATCGCAGAAAGCCGAAAGCGGTAAATTCGACATCCCGTTTAACCGGCAGGAACTGGCCGATTACCTCTCTGTCGACCGCAGCGCCATGTCGTCGGAGTTGGGCAGGATGCGCAGCGAAGGCCTGATCGAATACACGCGCAATCATTTTATTTTGAAACAGGTATAGTTTAAAACGGACGGCCGCTTCAATCCGGTTACGCACCGTTACAGCCGATCCGTCCGTATCTTTTTGCGTTTATTGTTGAATTTTGTTGAATAAAGCCGTTTCCGGCTGTATAATAAATTAGTATATATTGTTAAATAACGCATTTATGTTCGGAGGATATCTAATGAAAAAACGTATCGTTTCAGTAATGATGATTATAATTTTACTGGCCGGCATTCTTTCCTTTAACGCCCTCGCGGCGGGCAGCCTTTCAAATTTTACGAAAGTCAATACATATAACGGCCAGTTCACAGATGTCCCCGATTTGCAGTGGTATGCCGGCGAGGTGCAGCTGGTCTATGAATACGGGCTGATCAACGGAATAACAGACACGACTTTTGAGCCCGGCAGCTACCTGAAGCTCAGCGAAGCCATAAAACTCGCCGCCGTTTTACACAGCATTTATAATACCGGGACCTCGACGTTCGTCAACGGGGATCCCTGGTATCAAAACTATGTGGATTATGCGCTGGAAAACGGCATTATCTCTTCAGGGTACGCCAACTACGACACATACGCCACGCGCGCCGACTTCGCGTTGATCTTCGCAAACGCGTTACCCGAAGAAGCCCTCACACCGATCAATGATATCGACATCAATGTCATTCCCGATGTCAACGTCTCCTACTCATACGGTCCGGCGGTCTATCTGCTGTACCGCGCCGGTGTGCTGACGGGCAGCGGTGAAAACCATGCCTATAAACCCAATGACAAGATCCGCCGCTCGGAAGTCGCCGCGATCGCTGCGCGCATGGCCAACAGCAGTTACCGCAAGAGCTTTTCCATGGCGCTTGAGGAACTGGCGTCCACGGAAATCGCCGCGCAGTGCTCCCCCGCCGTTTTCTATATCGAGGTATATGACGCTTCGGGAGAGCCTTTTGCGTCCGGCAGCGGATTTTTTATTGAAAGTTCCGGCCTGGCCGTGACCAATTACCATGTGATCGAGGGCGCGGCTTCCGCCGTGATCATGACGACCGACAATGCGGTTTACGACGTTGCCGGCGTCTATGATTACAGTGAGGAATATGACTTAGCGCTCCTGCAGATCGACGGCAGCGGTTTCCCCTTCCTGCCGGTCGGCGATTCCGACACGGTCGTATCGGGGGCGCAAATATACGCCATCGGCAATCCGCAGGGCCTGGTCAATACGATTTCTCAGGGGATCGTATCAAACGCCGCCCGCGTCTTTTCCGATTCCATCGTAAGCTATATACAGATCGACGCGGCGATCTCCTCCGGCAGCAGCGGCGGCGCGCTGGTCAACACGCTGGGCCAGGTCATCGGCGTGACGACCGCCACGTTCACGGCGGGACAAAATCTTAATCTGGCCGTGCCGATCAATCTGATGCAGGAGCTCGGAAAAACATCTTATACGCCGCTTTCATCCATCGATTCACATACGGGAGATTATGTCGTTAATGCCAGCTCTTCAAATGTTACGGTACAAGTCAGCGGTAAAAAAATGGTGACGATCAATGATCCGTCCGGCGATCCCGATTTCAGCGTTTATTATGAAATAGCCGATGAATCCGTCGTGGCGTGCTCATGGGGGGATTGGGAAGATAACTATTACTGCCCGATTTACATCATCGGACTGACCGAGGGGTCCACAACCGTCACCGTCTATTTGACGGATGAATGGGGCAATGATCTGGCGGAGACAACGATAACCGTTACGGTTTCCGAAAACACAACGGCATATTACGCGGATTATTCAACGACGCCGGATTTTGGAGATTACACGGACACGCCGTTATACTACGCGAGCTATTATCCCTACGGCGATTCCATGGATTATTACTACAGACTCGACGATATCGAAATGAACATCGATGATTTTATGGACGGATACGGAGAATTATTGGAATCGAACGGTTTCTATTTAGACGATTCGTTTATTGACGATTATGGCAATCCGGTTATGGCTTATGAACATGCTGACAGTGGTTTATATATCATGTACGGGATCAGTGATTGCGACGATTTCACCTGCCTGCTGATCTATATCATCCCCTGACAGATGTTTCGGTCCCAACCCTTCACGCCGCCGCCTCATATACCTCTTTAAATCACCCTGACCGAAAGTAAGCCGCCGCGCATATTTGCGCGGCGGCTTTTTCGTCTGGTTTCGCGTTTTAAATGTACGGCCTTGCGTACATATCTTTCTTTTTCAGTCCGTTTTTCTTGGCTCTCGACATCCAGCCCCGTCCGCCGATAAAGAAATACAGAAATCTCGGGAATTTCACGCTGATTTCAGCGTTTTCGACCGCTTCCCGCGCGCCGGTAAGCAGCTCGTTTTTGATAACTGCAAGCGCGCTGTTAAGCTGAGACGCCGTCTCTTTTGTCATGGGCGTGTCCTGCGCTGAAAGCAGCATGCCGCCGGAACCAAGCATAATGCCGAAGCGGAATTCGGCGCCGATCTTCTCGCTGAAGCTCTTTATGACGCGGACCGCCTCCCGGTTGATCCCCGGTTCCGGGAATCCGCAGTTGACGACGGCATAAACGGCCGTTTTCTTTCCGTTGTCCGGCTGCGTACGCGTAAACGCATAATAATCCTGCAAAAACCGGGTCAGCATCCCGGGCAGGCAAAAGATGTACAGCGGGAAAACAATGAGCATCGCATCGCAGTCAAGCATGTATGTAAAATCCTCGGCCGTCTGCTTTTGGGCTATGCTTTTACGGACATTGATATGCCTGATTTCGACAGCGTCGCCGGCCAGTGTGGATTCGGCGCGTGTTGCCAGCCATTCCGACACGGCGTCCTCGCTGACTTTGGGGCTCGCGCTTAAAACAGCTGCTTTTTTCACATCGCTCATAACGCACCTCCGACCCGCGCCAGCTCTATGGCTTTGATTTGGCCGGCAAGTTCCGCATCGTCACCCGTATAGATCAGCGCCTCGAAGCTTCTGCGGTGCAGTTTCGTAATGTCCTTGAACAGCCGCGCGTCTTCCTCCGACAGATCTTCACCGTAGCCGATTATAATCGATATGGGGTAATCCTTATACCGCGGCGGGTGCATTGTCGAACCGTCCGGTCTTGTTTCAAAAAACGGCAGCATGTTGGGCAGCCAGCGGTCAAAAACGTCTTTCATATTGGCTGAAAACTGCCCGAAAACAATCGGGCATAAATAGATCACGGCGTCGCTCGTCATGGACGTCCGGTTGATTTCCGAAATGCCGTCGTCTATTACGCATTCGCCCGGCTTTTTCAGCCAGCAGCCGAAGCAGCCCATGCAGTGCGCCAGTTCTCCTTTTTCGACCAGCTTTTCAGTAACTTCGGCGCCTTTTTCGCTTAGAATGCCTTTGAGCAATTCATTAAGTCTTTCATACACGCCTGTCTGGAATTCACTGTCTGAAATTATAAAAACTTTCAAATATACCCCCTCCTTTATAACGTTGTTATTATTATACAGGAAGATAATGGTTTGTCAAATCCCGGCATATTTGGTAACAATAATTGGACGGCAGGCGGTTTTAACTAAATCAACGACCCAAAAACAGCGCAAAAAACCGGCGGAAAGCGTTCGATGCTTCCCTGCCGGCATTTTTACAGTTTTTTCTTTATGATGATATCGACAAGCAGCCAGATGCCAAGGCCGAGGGACAGTATATATCCGAACACGCCGAGCAGCGGGATCCCCAGCAGCTTCGGCTGCATGTCCGTCTGGCAAAGAAGGCTTGATCCGATAAGTCCCGCGGCAATGATAATGCATACGATCAGCCTGTTGACCATGTGGCTGATTTTTAACAGAGGCCCGTTGGAACCGACAATCTCAATATTCAGCTTGTTCTGTCCTTTGGCCGTCTGGCGGACAATCTCCGTCAGATACCCGGATACCTCAGCGGTTCTGCTGTCCATACTCCACAAGAGCCGGATTTTTTTCTCCAGTTCCTTTTTAAGATCTACATCCTCAAACGACGCGCTGCTCAATATCGTCGAAAATATATGGACAACGTTTGTTTCAGGGTCGATTTTGCTGACGACGCCTTCAAGCGTCAGCATCCCCCGTCCAAGCATGGAGATACCCGACGGCAGCGACAGGCAATTGGACTCCGCGATCTCGAGCAGATCATTGAACATCTCCCCGACATTAAGGCTTCCCAGCTCGGCCGCCCCGTATTTATGCAGCATCTCCTCGACGTCCTCGGAAAGACTGCTGTGGTCGATTTTCCCGGTATGCCGGCTGATGTCGAGCACCGCTTGCTTGAGCTCATAAATATCGTTGCAGACAATCGCCGTCATGGCCTTTTTAATAAGGCTCCTGTCACGCGGCGACAGCGTGCCGATCATCCCAAGATCCAGCCAAACGATTTTACCGTCCCGTATCCTCAGATTACCCGGATGCGGGTCTGCGTGAAAGAAGCCGTCTTCAATCACCTGCTTGGCGTAGCCGGCGATAAGTTTTTGAGCGATGTCCTTTAAATCATATCCCTGACGCTTCAGCTCGTCCGCATCGTCGATCTGGATGCCGCCTACCCGCTCCATACACAGCACGCGCGGCGTCGTCAGTTCCCGGATGACTTCCGGAAACGCCACATACCGGATATCCGCGCCCAGCTGTGCAAACCGGCTGATATGCTCGGCTTCCGTCATAAAATTCATTTCCTGCTTCGTGACGGCCCAGATCTCGTCGAGCACCGAATTGATGTCTATGACCTGTCCCGCCCTGCCGAATATTTTAATAACGGCGGACGCTTTATGTAAAAGCCGTATATCCTGGCTCATACGTTCATAGATACCGGGCCGCTGAACCTTTACGACGACGTCCCGTCCGTTTTTCAAAACAGCGGCATGTACCTGGGCAATCGAAGCGGAGCCTATAGGACTTTCCTCAAGCGAACCGAAGACCTCCCGGTAATCCGCACCGTATTCGCTTTCGAGCACGGAAACGACGTCGCTGAAATCGATAGGCCGTACTTCTGTCCGCAGACGGCTGAGTTCCTTGCAGTACGTTTCCGGTATCATGTCCGAACGCATGGACAGTATCTGGCCGAACTTGACAAACGTCGGCCCGAGGTCTTCAAAAATCATTCGGAGTTTTTCGGGCGATAAACCGTTTATAAGGTTATATCGCCCGAGAACTCCGAGTATTTCTCCGAATCTTTTACTTGACGAACGCGTCCGGTTATCCTTCGGCTCCTTTATCATAATCATCCGTCCAATTCCGCCTGATCTCATCAAGCTTCGCCTTCACGGCTTCGATTTCCTCGCGGCTCATATCCTTTAATTGCTCAGCGAAGGTATCCGCATCCATTTTAACATCTTTAGCGGACTGTTTCATCTTTTTTTCGAGCTCGGACAGCTTGTCGCGGATGATTGCCAGTTCCTCCTTCGTCATCTTTTCCAGCGCATCGGTGATATCCTTCAAAGCTTCTTCGGCCGCCTCGCGTTTGCGCTTTAGCTCCTCGTTCATGACTTTTCCTTTTTCCACGGCCTCTTCGCCCCTGGCCGCGAGCGAATCGACAGCCTTCCCGATCGCTTCCGCCGATACGGCCGCGAGGCCGACGCCCGCGTACATTACTTTTTTTACGCCGTCATTGAAGTTTTCAGACATAATACATGACTCCTTTTGATACCGGGCGCCGACGCCCGGCATTATTTTAATTTTATGTGCGTCGGCTATACCGCCGACTTCAGTTTGAAAAGAAGTTCTTCCGTCTTTTGCCTTAAAAGGCTCGACTGATAAGCCGTCAGCATAATAAATATGACTTCCTTGATTTTTACGGCGTCACCCTCTTTTAGGACAAGGCTCTCCGTCAGGTCTTTCCCGACAGCTCTCTCATACCCTTCGATGTCTCCCGGCGCGATGCCGCTTGTCTTGATCACGGAACCGTTGAACAGTTCAAACAGCTCTCTCTCCGACAGCGTGCCGCCCGAGCTGTCATACGCGTACTGAAGCAGAAGCTTGATATCCTCCAGCTCGACGACCCGCCTGAGGGCATTGAACATCAATATCCTCGCGACCTGATTTTCATCGTAAAAGCGTCCTTTACGGGGCGGATCCACGAAGTTCCGTTTAACCCAGTTTTGAATGGTCTCTTTCGTCAGGCTGTCGGCTATATGCGTGATCTGAGACAGCAGAAGCCCCGTACCGAATCCGAGCAGCGGCGTGAGCGTATTGCCGAGAATATCCTCCGCCCCGCTGAGTATGAGACCCAGCATACCGCCCACCCGGATCTTTGTTCCCGGTATTTTGTATTTTTTCTCTTCCATTTGGTCTCCCCTTACCGCCTTATGCCTCGTTACCACTATATCATATAGTCACATGACCGTCAAGTGTTATCGTATGACTCGTTATGATATTTCACGCGTTTTTGCAGCGGAATAATCGGATCTTTTTCAACGGGTCTAATATAAAAAGCGCCGTCACTCAAATAGGTGACGGCGCCTTCTATATTGCCGATCAGCAGCCGTTTCAACTGTTTTCAACAAAATTAATCAGTTCCGCCTTGTTCTTCACGCCCAGTTTTGAATAGGCGTTTTTCAAATGCGTTTTCACCGTGTTCTCACTTAAATACAACTCAACTGCGATCAGTTTATATGTGCGGCCTTTAAGCAGCAAAACAATAATCTCGCTCTCGCGTTCCGTAAGACGGAATCGACGGGAAAAATCTTCGAATTCCCGGGTCCGTTCCTGTTCGGTCAGATCGGATATCCGCGTCAGATAGACATGGTCTGACAATACGTTTGAGAGTATTTTGTTCAGCACGGGTAAAATCAGCAGAACAACGAAGACAATTATGAGCGCTATAATTACAGGATTTATTCCGTACGGATCCGCATTAAAAATCAGGTTCCCTGCGACTGCTCCGATCAAAACGCCGAGAACATTGGCCGAAAGGCCGATGCCGAACAGCTTTGCAGGATTGCGGCTCAGCTCCAGCATCTCGCCGAGAATACTCCACCAGAACAAATCAAAAATACCGCAGGCGCCCAGCATTAATGTATCGATCAGAAGATGGCTTGCCGCCGTACGGCTGAGCATCATAAAAAATAAAAAGGTAAATCCGATCATGGCAATCGCCACGTAAAGGATATAGGGCCTGTTGGCTTTCTGGGGTAGGTTGCGCATGATAATCAAGGCGACGATATAGGGAACGGCCCAATACCAGACGGAAAGCATCTCAAATTGTTCAAAAGCGGGATTGATCACCTCATACATCAGTCCGGAATTAATAGTGATTACCACAATAAAAAAGAAGAGAAAAAGAAGCGGTTTCGCCACGCTCCGCGGTTGTTCGAATGGTGCAGACGGCTTATAGGCGTCGTCCGTCCTGTAGTTTTCGTCCAACTTCAGCGCGAAAACAAAAACGCCCGCAAGCGTCAGAATTGCAAGCGCCAGTCCTGCATAGGCGGAAAAAAAAACAGAAGCGGCGTTGATGATTATCATCAGGATATTGGAGTAAATCAGAACGTCGGCGGCGGTTTTTATCCGCTTTCCCGCAGGCGTTCCGCTTTTAAAAAAATACCCCCATGCAGCTACAAACAAACCGGCTGCAAATGAGAGTACATCTATAAGGATTATCATTGCTCCGGAAATCCGAAAAAAGAAAGCAATGCTTCCAAACAGGCAGAAAAGGCTTGTAATCAGGATAACCTTTTTTGCATAAGCGGCGTTCTTGACAAAGAAACCGCAGAGAAAAAGCCCGATAAAATGCGCGAATATCGCGGAAAACACGATGCTGCCGACATTCTGTGAAAACTTTTCCGAAAACGCATATACCAACTGTCCCTCAAAGGGAAAGGACAATATCCATGCAAAGAACAATGAAAAAACAATGACCGTCAATTGCTGCTGGTTTATTCGGAATTTCCTGTTGACAATCCGTTCCTTCATATTTGATTCCTTTCATACTCAATAGTATAAATTAGCAAGTATAATGATAATTAGTTTCTGGTTTTATAAATCCTGAATCCGTTTAATGAATCAATTGTCATCCGAAGTAATTATCAAGAAGGTACCAGACTTTATCCGCCCGGACGTAACACAGGTCGCCAAGCGTATTTCCGCCGTATTGTATATAGGCCATGCCGTCCGGGAACTGTACGCCCTCGAAGCTGCCCGCTTCCGGCTGATTCGCCGGCGTCAGCGCGTCAAAAGCGTTTTCAAGCGCCTCGTAAACGCCCTTTCTCAGAACGCCGCCGGCTGTATCCAAATACCAGGCCACGTCCGGGTCAAGGCCCATTTCGCGCATCTCGGATTCGACGCCGGACAGGTACATCTGTACGGTCTTTCCGTCGCCGCTCACGGTGACGCTGACAATAACGCTGCCATTGACGTTCGTGCAGCCGAGCGTCTTGCTGAAGTCCACGGCGCTTCTGATCCTGTTTGCGTTGAGATCATACACGAACACGCCGAAATAGCCATGGAAAACAACGATATTATCGTCGGCGTAGTCAAGCAAAACTTCAATGCCTGCCGACGTGTCCGCCGTGAGCGAATCCGGCGTGTTAAGCGCTCTTGTAAGATCGCTGGTAAACAGTTCGTCGCCCGGAACGCAGTCGTTTTCCATCATTGCTTTGAGATATGTCCGTTCACCGCCGTCTTCACTGAAAATCAGATAAGTGCAGTCGGGGTATCCGGGCATGACCCAATTGTAATCCGTAATATACATACCGCCAACCAGAACAACGTTGTCCGGGGTCTCGGAGTAATACTCATAGTTCATCCGGTATATCTGAAGCGTCATCCCGTCAAAGTCGTCATAGGTATAGTCGTATTCAAGGGATGTGATCCGCCAGTTTACGTAGCGGCAGCCTGGGAACTGCGCCCTGTCTTCCCGAAACCACTGCTGCACCAGTTCCTCAGCTTTTCCGACAACCTCGTCCGGCACATCCGCTCCCGCAGTGATGTTACCTGGAGGGCCGGAAATCTCGATATTGGAAACGAACAGGTACCCGTCGCCGTTTTCCTCAAGGTGCAGCAGCCTTTCGCTTTCATAAAACGTGACACAGGTATAGTTTAAGTAAACGCCGCCCGCATTGTCGCGGCAGCCGCCGGTGACGGTCACGCCCAGATAATTCGTGTCGCCGTGGTAGAAGTAATAGGCGTCATATTCGGGAAGATAAAGCATCATATCCAACCCGTTGCCGTTGGTTTTATCAAGCGTCAGCCCCATGTTTTCCGTCAGAGCGGCGTCCATTGCGGCAACGCTGTTTTTCTGGCACGAACAGTCCGGCTCCATGTCCCAGCCATATGCCTCGACGATGGCCGCCCGCTCTTCTTCCGTTGCGTAATCGTCGATACCGCTGCCGATGTAAAACGTATCAAACAGATTGATATCCTCGGGTTTTTCATAAAGGGAAATCACAAATTGGTTGTGGATATTCGGATAAGTGTTGAAATACTCCGTGTTGAACCATTCGAGCTCCTCCTCGGACAACGCGGTAAAACCCTCCGGTACGGTTGATGCGTCAGGGCTTTCTGATGGCGACACATCCGCCGAAATCTCCGGCGTATTGTCCGGCGCGCTGCTTATAACGCTGTCTTCCAACTGCTCAGCCGTTTCGCTGCTTTCCGCCGGCTCCGCATCATCATCCGACGGTTTAAATGTTGACGCGCCGAAACCGGCGCAGCCGCTAAGCAGCAGCGCAGCGCATACTGCGAACACGACGGCGGAAAATGTTTTTTTATACTTCATGACGCTTTTTGCCTACCTTTCAGCTTTGCCTTTTCCCGGCTGATTGCTGCGGCGGATACATTCAGGAGTAGTTTACGCTTAAAAAACGCGAATTGTCAACAATAACCGGTTTATATTCAGACGAGGAAAGGCGCGTTGTGTTCCGCTTTCTTTATGAGGGCGTGGGGCGAAGCACCGATTCAAACAACCAATACTCCTTCGTCCTTCGTTTATTGGGGCACGGGGCGAAGCCCTACTTTAAATGACCAATACTCCTTCGTCCTTCGTTTATAAGGGGCGTGGGGCAAAGCCCCACACCTTAAACGGGCGGCGGGCGGGATTTGAAATCCTATTGGAACATAACCGCCGGCAGATTGACCTCGTGCACACCGAGTCCGGGCATCTTGAGGTTGCCCATCAGACACGCGTTATAGATCGCGCCCTTGCCGAAGCGCGCGCGGATGTCCTCCACGGCGTCCTCCAGCTTCTCGCGCTTTTCCCGCCGGACCGGGTCGTCGTATAAAAGCAGCTGCACCGGCTGGGACTTGGGAATGAGGCTGATCGCCCGAATCGTCACGGCCCGCACCGGCAGGCGCCAGTCATACCGCGCGTTGAACAGGATACGGGCACGGCCCGCCAGCTCCGCGGGGCTCTGCGTCGGGACCTCAAGCCGCGCCTGGTACTGGTTCCAGACCAGCTTGTTGTCCTTGACCGTGATCTCCACGCCGCGCGCCAGAAAATCGTTTTCCCGGAGCTTGCGCCCGACGTCCTGCGCCAGCTGGAGCATCACATGGAAGACCTCCTCGGCGTTTATAAGGTCCTCGACGCAGGTGATGCCGTGCCCGATGGATTTGATCGGCACCTCGTAACCCATGGGCATGACGCGGGCCGTATCGCTGCCGGAAGCGAACGTCCAAAGCGAGACGCCGTTAACGCCCAAAAGGCGCTTCAAAAATTCCGGCGGGACGGACGCGATGTCTCCGATCGTGCGGATACCGTAGGCGGCGAGCTTGCGTTTCGTGGCGCGGCCGACGTAGAGGAGCTCCGAGCACGGGAGCGGCCAGACCGTTTTTTTATAATTGGACGGGCTAATCACGGTGACGGCGTCCGGCTTTTTCATATCGCTGCCGAGTTTGGCAAATATTTTGTTGAACGACACCCCGACGCTCACCGTTAGGCCGAGCTCCGCCTTGACAATCTCCCGTATTTTATGCGCCGTGGCCTCGCCGTCCTCGCAGCAGTCGCAGCCCGTTAAGTCCAGCCAGCACTCATCCATGCCGAACGGCTCGACCCGGTCCGTAAACCGCCCGTAGATCTCCCGTGCGAGCCGCGAATACTTCACATACTGCCCGAAGGTCGGATGCAGAATAATGAGCTCCGGGCACAGTCTTTTGGCCTCCCAGTTTGCCATGCCCGTCTTGACGCCCGCTTTTTTTGCCGGTTCCGATTTGGCCAGCACGATCCCGTGGCGCTCCTCCGCCCTGCCGCATACGGCGACGGCCTTACCGCGTAGCGCAGGATCGAGCATAATCTCCACCGATGCGTAAAAACCGTTGAGATCGCTGTGCAGAATCGTTCGCGTCATAAATCACACCTCCAAACATTTCAAGATGCTTTTTGTCAATGATTCCCCGCCGGCGGCGGGGAATATTTTATACGCTTTCTTCGTTCGTTAATGCTTCTCCGCCGGCGGGGCGCATTCTCATTTATTCTCACTTGTTCTTATTTATTATCATCATAACATTATATAAACTTCTACTTGACATATGAAGTTTCGAAGTTTATAATGGACTTAACTTCGTTAACTTCGCTTTTATTATAGCGCCGAAACGCCGCCCTGTCAATCGGCAATAATGGGGTTTCCGGTCGGAATCTGGCAAAACGGGCCGCAGAAAAATCACCGGGAACGCAAGCAATAAGCCCCATACCTTTATTGGGCGGCGGGCGGGAAAAGATAAAAATTCCTGAGAGGAGCTAAAACCGATGAAAACGTTTTCCGAAAAAGTGCGTGAAGCGCGCCAGATGCTCAATCTGACGCAGGAGGAGCTGGGCGCGCTCATCGGCGTATCCAAACGCGCCGTCCTCGCTTACGAGACGGAGGGCGTCCGCCCGAGGCACAATGTCAAGCTCAAGCTGGCCGAGGCACTGCGCGTATCCTTGGATTATCTGGACCGGGACGAGATCGACGACCCGACGTACGGTCTGGAGAAGGCCGAATATATCCGCGAAACGCGCGACCGGTTCGGCGGCAAGGCCGCACGGGAGATGGACTTCCTCTTAGACCGGAACGCCGCGCTCTTTGCCGGCGGCGCGCTCGACCAGGAGGCGAAGGACGCCTTCTTTGAAGCCGTCACCAAAGCATACTGGGCCGCCAAGGAGCAGTCGCGCAAGACATACGGGAAAAAAACTTCGTAAGCGTCGGGCGGAAATGATAACAAATAATCCTGTGAACGGGAGCATCGCCATGGTATACGCCGTTGATTTTGACGGGACGCTGTGCACGAACGCCTATCCGAATATTGGCGCGCCGCGTTTCGAGATCATCAATTTCATAAAGAGGCGCCGGGCCGGCGGCGACAAGATCATCCTGTGGACGTGCCGGAGCGGACCGGCGCTCGAAAACGCCGTCCGGTGGTGCTCTGAACGCGGCCTTTCGTTCGACGCCGTAAACGACAACCTCGCGGAAAATATCGCCTGCCACAACAACAACAGCCGGAAAGTCAGCGCCGACTTTTATATCGACGACCGGAATTTTTATATGGATCTTACGGACTTTGATAACTTTCTGCGCCAGACGGGATAATTTTGATTTATTGTCGGCGTCCGTTGCGGTATAATAAGGGTGCAATGTATAATACAAATTCTCAGCGAGCGTAAGCGCGCCGCGCCGGGTGGCGCGTCAGGCAGAGGAATATCATTTCCGACGCCGCGGCCCTTTGCAGGGCATGGGGCGGCGGGCAGGATTTGAAATCATAATGGAGGTGAAACCGGAATGTCCATTAAAACGATTTCGGACGAAGTCGAAAAGATACGGCACAAGTATGACGAGGCAGACCCCGTCCGTCTTTGCCGTGCGATGGGCATCCTGCTTCTATACGAACCGATGGGCGCCTCCCAAAATGCCTGCAAGGGTTTTTACCTCCGCCAGTCGCGCGCGCAGGTGATAACGGTCAACAGCGACCTGTCCGAAGAGCATCGGCGCATCATACTTTCACACGAGCTCGGCCATGCCGTACTGCACCGCGACGCGTCCGGCATGCAGGCGTTCCATGACTTCAAATTGTTTGACGAAACGACCGTTTACGAATATGAGGCCAACATTTTTGCCGCCGATTACCTGATGCCGGACGATTACGTGCTCGAGCTTTTAAACGGCGATATCTCTTTTTTCGGCGCGGCCAGTGAGCTCGGCGTCCCGCCGGAGCTGTTGGACTTTAAATTCCGCGTCTTAAAACGCAAAGGCTACAAGGTCATCGACCCGCCGATCACGGCGCGGTCCGATTTCCTGAAAAAACTCCATTGAAGCTGATTTAGACCGGTGTGAATTAAATGAACGGCAAAAAAGTCTATGTTAAAGTGACCGCCGCTTTTTCAAGCGACGGGAAGCTGATGCCCCTCTCCCTCTTGTGGGAAGACGGGCGGGAATATATCATCGACCGCATCCTGGACGTCCGCCCTGCGGCGGCACTGAAGGCCGGCGGCCAGGGCGACCGGTATACGATCCGCACCTGCGGACAGGAAAGTTTTTTATTTTTTGAACGCAGCCCCAAGATAACGGACCCGACCCTCGGGCGGTGGTTCGTTGAACGGCGGCATTGAACACATACAGATTTTTTATACAGACGAGGGATACGATATGCGTGTACATTCAGCTGTAGACACAAAAAGCCACGTTGTGGTATTTACTTCCATCGCATTTGTTACGACGGCCTTTTTATATTTGACCGTCGGCGCGGGGTTCTCCTTTTATGCGCTGACAATCGGCATCGCGGCGATCCTGCTCGCGGCCGCTATTTTACTTTGGATCCTGTTCGGCACTTATTATGTGCTTTATGAGGATTGCCTGTACTGCAAAAGCGGCCCGTTTCGGGAAGTCATTCTCTTGGACGATATCCGGCAGCTGGAACTGAGCGAAAACGCCGAGGCTTCGATGGCGCTGTCGTCCCGCCGGATCGTGATCCGCCAGTACGACGAGGAGTATACGATGATATCCCCCCGCAGCCGCGAGCGGTTTTTATCGCATCTGAAGGCGCGGTGCAGATACCTGGACGATAAAACGCCGGCATAGGGCGAATACATATCAAGGCGGGGCGGGTTTTCCGCTCCCTCTTTTTTAAGGAGTGAGCTGTATGTGCGGACGGTACTACATCCCGGAACCGGACGACGACGCCGGTTTTAAGGAAATACTCGAGCATGTCAAAAAAGTATACGGCGACGCCCCGGTGCTGGCTGATATGAAGCGCGGGGAAATCTTCCCGACGAACATCGTTCCCGTCGTGACGGAAAACGAACCCGTTTTAATGAAATGGGGCTTCACCCGCTTCGACGGCAAGGGGCAGATCATCAACGCCCGCCTTGAAACGGCGGGCGAAAGACCAATGTTCAAAAAATCATACGCCGCCGCGCGCTGTCTCGTCCCGGCGCGGCATTATTTCGAGTGGCATAAAGAAGGCGCGCGCAAAACAAAATACGCTATCGGCCACGATGAACCGATCTATATGGCGGGCCTTTATAAATACGAAAAGGATACGTCCCTGCCGCTTTTCGTTATCCTGACCCGCCCCGCAGCGCCGGGCGTCGCGTTCATCCATGACCGCATGCCGGTCATCGTTCCGGCGCCTGTCCGCCGGAAATGGCTGACGGACGGCATGAAGTCGTCGGAGCTGATGGACGTGAGCGACGAGCGGATGTCGTATACGGACGCGGGGTAACGCCCCGCTTATCATCTAAAACTGGATACCTTTATCTACAGTCTTATGCGCGCTCTTTCGGAGCGCGCGCTGTGTTTCCCGCACCGGTCGCCCCAGCAGGCCTTCGTTTCGCCTTTTAAAACCACCTTCAGCACTTCGCATCTGTTCGGGCAGTCTTTGCACTCCATACTGACGACGGCGAAATCGTCGTCAACGCTGTCAAACCCGTTAAACCGCGTTTTAATGCCTGTTTGCTCGAACGCTTCTTTGGCAAGTATCGCCGCGCCGTACGCCCCCATCACGTCGTAATACGGGGGAATTATAATTTTCATGTCCAATACCTGTTCAAACGCCGAAACGATGCCTGTGTTGGCGGCAACGCCCCCCTGAAACAGGACCGGTCCGCTTATTGTTTTTCCTTTGGCGAGATTGTTGATATAATTGCGCACGAGCGCCTGACAAAGCCCCGCTATGATATCCTCGATGCTGTGTCCGGCCTGCTGCTTGTGGATCATGTCCGATTCGGCAAATACGGCGCAGCGGCCTGCGATGCGCACCGGGTTTTCTGACCGGAGCGCGTATCCGCCGAGCGCTTCGATCGGTATATTGAGCCTTGCGGCCTGCCGGTCTAAAAAAGAACCCGTCCCGGCCGCGCAGACCGTGTTCATGGCAAAATCATGGACGATACCGTTTTCGAGGAATATGATTTTGGAGTCCTGTCCGCCGATTTCCAGTATCGTCCGAACATCCGGCTTGAAGTTAGCGGCCGCGACGGCATGCGCGGTGATCTCGTTTTTGACGATGTCGGCGCCGAGCAGCATGCCGGCCAGCTGCCTGCCGCTTCCGGTCACGCCGCATGCTTTAACAGCGACGCCGCCGTCAAACCGCGACG
Organism: uncultured Sporobacter sp.; assembly: GCA_963663605.2. Taxonomy (GTDB): domain Bacteria; phylum Bacillota; class Clostridia; order Oscillospirales; family Oscillospiraceae; genus Sporobacter. The sequence continues at coordinate 59,411 of CAXXVF010000002.1, read as the reverse complement.
AGATCTCACGGAGCCCGTCCTTCAGCGCCTCGACCGGTCTTCCGCCTGTTTGCAGGTACAGCTTTTCGCAAACCGAACACGCTTCGTCCATAACGACCAGATTGGTGCTTACAGAACCGACGTCGACGCCCAGAAAACAGCTTCTTTCCAAAAATACAGTCCCCTTCAAACAGTAATGCGTCGCGAAATCCCTTATGCCGTTGATTTTGAGCCGGGCAAGGGTTTTTCCGCTTTTTTTCTTCGGGCGTCCAGCATGTCCATAAACGCTTCGATCCGCGTTTGGTAACCGGCCTCGCCGGTCACTTCGTCGACGATCAGCGTCATGATCGGAAAATCCCTGTCCTGACAAATCGCCGGCAGGATCGACTTGGCGATCACTTCCGGCATGCAGCCAAGCGGGAATATCTGAACAGCACCGTCCATGCCGCTTTCATGCGCAAGAACAGCCTCGCCTACGCATTCCCTCCCGTGCCCGCCCACGGGATACGGCAGGTAAGCGTTTGCTGCTTTGCAGACGCGGCGCGCATAGAGCCCAAGCGGTTTCAGAGCCATGTTTTTAAGCCACCAGCTCGGCGTCAGCATGCGGGTCGTCGAAACGCCGTAGTCCATCAGTTTATCTTCAATATAGAGGTTTGAAAACGGGTCTATGACCGTGAATATCTCTCCGATGATTGCTATTTTAAGAGGATTTTTGTTTAAACCTAACTGAATACCGTCGAGCTTCTTTCTGTATCGTTTCAGCAGGCTGAGCGTCTGCTCCGGCGTTTTGCTCTCCCGCGCCTTCTCCCTGCATTCGTTCAATGTCTTCCGGCACGCGCCCCCGCTGCGTTCAAAACCGGCACGATAATGCGCCGACGCGTCTATTTCGTCGCACAGGCATAATACTTCATAGGCTGTTTTGAGCGCTCTGAGCTTCTCCGCCGGACGGACGGGGCTGGCCTTGGCAATCCTGCCTACGCGCCGCCCGAACTCTTTAAGACCGATCTCCGAAGACAGGTCCGCAACGATGAAGTTCAGGTCCTCACAACGCATTTTCCGCAGGATTTTCATCTGCAGTTCACAGTATTCTCCGAACCTGCACGGCCCGCAGCTGCCTGTGATAACGAGCGTATCCGCGCCTTTTTTTATGGCGTCTATAAAGTTTCCGAGGATCAGTTTAAACGGCAGGCATATCTCCTCAGGTGAATAGTACGAGCCGGTTTGAAGCGTATTTTTATTGTTTTTTTCCGGCATGATGTACGGAAGCTCAAGCCCCTGGCACAGCGTCATCATAGCCAGTGCTATATTGCCCATATTCGGAAAGCTCACTGTCAAGTCTTTTCCTCCTTTTCAGCAAATCGGAGAACGCTTCCATACGTGTATCGAACCCGGCCTGCCCGGTATGCTCGTCCAGCTTCAAAACCATGAACGGGAACCCGTCCAGTTCGGTTTTTATAAGCTCCGTCACGACTGAATCGATCCCGCATGAAAACGAGGAAAGATAGATGATCCCGTCGGCGCCTCCCGTTTTGTACATGGTCACTGCGGCGCCGTAGTATTCACGGGCGAACGACCAAAACGGCTTTTTAAAGAGTTTTTTCACCTCTTTATCGATATCCGCCCCGCAGATCGTTTCAGATGTGACGACGCCTATGCCCGCCTGGTTGAGTTTCATTTTTATATCCATATTGATATATCGGTCCAGTATATTATACGCATGCCCGATCAGTCCGATTTTTATCGGATAGCCCGCGTCATTGATTCCCGGTTCAGTTTTTTCATAAAGCCTCAAAGCGCCTTCAAAGGCTTTCAGGATCTTTTTTCTGTCTTTTGTGACGGCGGCGCCGGCTTTTTGAGCCCATTTTGACAGATTGACCTTATCGAGCGACCGGATCGGCGTATCGATCAGTCCGGGCAGGCCTTTTATGTTGTTCGTCACCATTTCGTTCAGACCGCAAAACATGGGGCAAATGTATTCCTTTTGCTTCACGCCAATGAAACGGGGCAGAAAAACCGCGTCGCACTTGTCTTTGAGCCAGGACACGTGTCCGTGAAAGACCTTTATCGGAAGGCAGGCGTCGTCCACGCAGTGATACACGCCGTCGTCGAGGATCCTCTTGTTCGTTTCCGGCGTCACGATGAGCTCCGCTCCCAGTTCCTCAAAAAAAGCCTTTATAAAACTATGGTACCTGTAAAACAGCAAGCCCCTCGGCACACCGATTTTCATGTTGTATCTCCAAGTATTCAAAAATTCTTTTATAGCATTTCCCACATTTATACAGGTATTCAAGCGAATAAAAATACGCAGGGGGCTTCTTTTAAAGCCCCCTGCGTTATGCTTCTATGCTTATTCGGTTTACCGGTCCCACTTTGAGGCCAGCTCATCGATCTCCTCGGCAAAAGATTCGAGGTCTTTGTTGGCGCCGCCGTAATTGTGGGTAATGACGTCCAGAAGCCGCGCGCCGGCAGACATCAGGCGCTGGTAAACCGGCGACTCACGATACCGGGAAGCGGCGTCTTTACGTTTTTCGATCTCGAGTCCGTCGTGTATGAACCGGTCGGTCAGAAGATCATATGAAGACGCGTACTGCGGCGCGTAGGCGTTAAAACCGTCTTCTACAAGCTTTTCGGTGAAAATCTCACAGACTTCCTCTTCGCCGTGTACGACGAACACTTTCTTCGGTTTCGGCTCAAACGCACCGACCCACTTGAGCAGCCCGTCCCGGTCGGCGTGCGCGCTCATGCCCCTGAAGCTATAGATGTTTGCCTTAACGGCGATTTTTTCGCCGAAAAGCGTTACTTTCTCAGCCGCTCTGTCGACCAGGATGCGCCCGAGCGTTCCCTTCGCCTGAAAGCCGACAAAAATGATCGCGCAGTTCGGACACCAAAGGTTATGCTTGAGGTGATGGCGGATCCTGCCCGCCTCGCACATCCCGCTTGAGGCTATGATGACTTTGGGCGTCTTGTCAAAGTTGATGGCTCTTGAATCGTCCGCCGTTTCCGATATGTTTAGGTTTTTAAAGCTGAGATACTTCTTTCCCGAATTTATGACGTCGAGCGTCTCCCGGTCAAGATACCCTTCGAGGTCGCCCTCGTAAATCCGTGTCGCGGCGTTGGCCAGCGGGCTGTCGACATATACCGGGAAATCCGGCGCGCTTTTTACAAGGCCCCGCTCTTTCATTTCACGGATAAAGTACAAAAGCTCCTGCGTGCGCCCGATGGCAAATGACGGAATGATAACGTTGCCGCCTTCCCCGAGCGTCTTGTCAATGACTTTGGCCAGATCCTCCGTATAGTCAGGCGGCACCTCGTGGTTCCGGTCGCCGTAGGTAGACTCCATCAGGGCGTAATCCGCTTCCTTGATGTACTGCGGGTCCCGGATGATCGGCTGCCCGGTGTTGCCGATGTCGCCGGAAAAGACGACTTTTTTCGTCACGCCGTCTTCCGTAAGCCACATTTCGACAAAGGCCGAGCCGAGAAGGTGCCCGGCATCTATAAAGCGTATTTTTATATCTTCATCAATAGTGATTTCCTCGTTATATTTACAGGGCACGAAATAGTCAAGCACCTCTTCGGCATCCTTAACCGTATACAAAGGCTCGATCTCCCGGCCGCCGGCACGTTTGCCCTTCCGCGACTTCCATTCGGCCTCGACCTCCTGGATATGTGCCGAGTCGCGGAGCATGATGCCTAAAAGCTTCACCGTCGCGCCGGTCGCGTAGATTTTGTTTTTGAACCCCTTTTTGACTAAAAGCGGCAGCCGGCCGGAATGGTCGATATGCGCATGCGTCATGACGACATAGTCGATGGTTTCCGGATCAAACGGGAAATCCTGCCCGTAGCTGTTTTCGCTGCCCTGATACAGTCCGCAGTCGACCAGTATCTTTTTCCCGCCCACTTCGACACCGTGGCAGCTGCCCGTCACTTCCCTTGCGGCTCCGTAAAATGATAATTTCATATAAAACCTCGCTATTTTTATATATTTTTTTACATATCTAAACTAATATCGCCCTGCAACAGCATCTGACGGCCAATAGCATAAAATAAGACACAAAACCCCGTCCTTGCTTTGCGTGCGTGGGCAAACACCTACACCTTTAAGAGCGGTGGGCTATTTTAATACGACGTTTTCCGTTCCGAGCATTTCCTCAAGCTCCCGTATAAGCGCTTCATGAATAATGCATCGCAGCCGCTGGCGTTTTTTACATGCGGCATAGTGGACAACAAGCTGCTGATTTCCGGGAAACATCGTCAGTATGAGCTTTATGCGTTCCATCACCGGGTCGTCCTGATCGGGCACTTTGATGTGGAGCGTCTTTTCCTCAGGGACCGTTTCGCCGGGCATCGGGTCGTGGTCGGACAGCGGACGGATCGTATCTACAAGAAGCTGCGGCTTGTCGTCTCGGGCGGAGATTTTCCCCGTTATGTAGACCGGCATGTTTTCCTTTACGTAAACGCCGCCCGTATCGAGCGCACGCTGGAACGCCAGAAGCTCCATGCTGCCGGTGCCGTCCTCGATCGTTATATATGCCATAAGGCTGTTGTTTTTCGTCGTTTTCGTTTTGACGGCGGATATGACACCCGCCAGCGTCACCTGCTGCCCGTCCAAAAACGTTACGGGCCCGTTTTCCATCGTATAATCCGAAAGTATTTTCGCTATGGCAACGGCCCCGATGCGCCGTACCGCACCTGAATACGCGTCCATCGGGTGGCCCGACAGATACAGTCCCGTCACGTCGTGCTCCATATCCATGAGTTCTTTGGGTGTATATTCCGGAACGTCCGGAAGTTTTATCTTGTGCCCCTGCGCCGCTTTATCGGCTCCTTCTCCGAGGCCGAACAAGTCCATCTGGCCTTCCACATTCTTCCGCATCGCGTCCGCGACGCTGTCGAGTATCGCGCCGCTGACCATCATAAGCTGCCGGCGGTGGACGCCGAAGCTGTCAAAGCCGCCGCATTTGATGAGGCTTTCGACCGCGCGCCGGTTGAGGTCCCCGCCGTACATACGGCGGCAGAATTCCTCGAAATCGACAAACGGTCCTTTTTCGCGGCGCTCCGACATCAGGTCTTTAATAAAGCCGCGCCCGATATTTTTAACGGCGACAAGGCCGTAGCGGATGTTTTCGCCGGAGACGGTAAAGGTGTCGTTTGATTCGTTGACGTCGGGCGGCAGGAGCTTGATGCCCAGCTGCCGGCATTCCTCGGTGTATTCGGCAACCTTTTCCGGATAATATAAAACGCTCGACAGAAGCGCAGCCATGTATTCGCGCGGATAATGGCATTTTAAGTAGGCCGTCTGGTAGGAAATGACGGCGTAGGATACGGCGTGCGCCTTGTTGAAGGCATAGTTGGCGAAGTCGAGTATCTCGTCGTAGATGCTCGCCGCGACATCTCGCGAAATGCCGTTTTTAACGGCGCCGGATATACCGCGCTCGGGGTCCCCGTCAATAAACGTTTTGCGCTCCCGAGTGATCTCGGCCTGCTTCTTTTTGGACATCGCCCTTCTGATCATGTCGGCCTGCCCGAGCGAGAAGCCGCCGAGTTTACGGAATATCTCGATGACCTGTTCTTGATATACGATGCAGCCATAGGTAACTTCAAGGATCGGCTCGAGCATCGGGTGTTTATAGGTAATCTTATCGGGGTGCCTGTTATTTGCCAGAAAGCGCGGGATGCTGTCCATCGGTCCCGGACGGTACAGCGCGATGATCGCCGTAATGTCCTCGATGCTCTTTGGGGAAAGACCGGTGCATACGCCCGTCATACCGACGGATTCAAGCTGGAACACGCCGGACGTTTTCCCAGCCGCGAGCATCTCAAAGGTTTCCTTATCGTCTTCCGGTATCGTTTCAACGGAAAAGGCCGGCGTATGCTTTTTTATGTCTTTCTCGGCGTCGGCGATGATGGTGAGATTCCGAAGCCCAAGAAAATCCATCTTTAAAAGGCCAAGCTCCTCCAGCGTCGTCATGGTAAACTGCGTAGCGATGGAGTCGTCCTTTTTCGACAGGGTGAGCGGCACATATTCGCAGACGGGATTTTTTGTGATCACGACGCCTGCGGCGTGCGTACCGGAGTCCTTCGGCATGTCTTCAAGCGCTCTGGCCGTATCGACGACGCGCCGGACACGTTCATCGTTGTCGTACATTTCCTTCAGGCGTCTGGACGAAGACAGCGCCTGCTCTATCTTTATATTCAGCACGTTTGGGATTTCACGCGCCAGCTCGCTCTCCTCGGCAAATGTGAACGCCATGGCCTTGGCCACGTTCCGCACGGCATTTTTCGCCTTGAGCGTGTTGAACGTCACGATCTGGGCCACATGATCTTCGCCGTATTTATGCTTGACATAGTCGATGACTTCGCCGCGGCGGCGCTCGCAGAAATCGATGTCGATATCCGGCATGCTTACGCGCTCGGGATTTAGAAAACGTTCGAAGTACAGTCCGTATTTTATCGGGTCGACCGTCGTGATATCCAGACAATACGACGCGACGCTGCCGGCCGCGGAGCCTCTGCCTGGACCGACGGGTATGCCTTCCCGTTTCGCGTAGGCGATGAAGTCCGAGACGATGAGAAAATAGTCCGTAAAGCCCATGCGGTCGATCATATCGAGCTCGTAATCAAGCTGCTTTTTGACGTCTTCCCTGCCCGCGCCGTACTTCTTGTCAAAACCCTCAAGGCAAAGCTGCTTTAAGTAGCCGGCGGCGGTCTTCCCCTCCGGGAGCCTGAATTCCGGCAGATGGTAATGCCCGAACTCAAACGCCACGTTGCACGCTTCGGCAATCTTCGCCGTATTGTCGGCGGCCTCCGGCCAGTCCGGGAACAGCGCACGCATCTCGTCTTCGGATTTGAAGAAAAACTCGTCCGACTCAAAGCGCATGCGGTCCGTTTCGTCCACGGTCTTGCCTGTCTGGATGCACATAAGGACATCCTGCGCGGCGGCGTCGGCACGCGTAAGGTAATGCACGTCGTTTGTGACGACGAGCGGGATGCCCGTTTCCTCGTGGATTTTTAAAAGCCCGTCATTGACGGTTTTCTGTTCTCCTATCCCATGGTCCTGCAGCTCCAGATAAAAGCTGTCCGCTCCGAAAATGCGCTGCATCTCAAGCGCTTTTTCTTTGGCTTCGTTGTAGCCTCCGGCCAGAAGAAGCTGTGGGATCTCCCCGGCCAGGCATGCCGTCAGCGCGATGAGTCCCTCCGAATGCGCCCGGAGCAGCTCCATGTCGATGCGCGGCTTGATGTAAAAGCCCTCCGTAAATGCCCGGCTGACAAGCTGGCAGAGGTTTTTATAGCCCGTTTCATTTTTACACAGCAAAACGAGATGGTTCCGGACCGAATCCGGCCCGTGCTCCATGTTAAACCGTGAGCGAGGCGCAACGTAGACCTCGCAGCCGATAATCGGCTTGACGCCTGCCTTGACGGCTTCCTTGAAAAAGTTCACAACGCCGTACATCGCGCCGTGATCCGTGACGGCAACGGCTTTATAGCCCATTTCGGCTGCCCGTGCGACCAGGTCTTTAAGGCGGCACGCGCCGTCTAAAAGGCTGTATTCACTGTGGACATGCAGATGCGCGAAGGCCATACCGTCACCCCTGTTCGTACGCTTTTTCGACAGATACTCTTACGGAATATCTTAATACGTATCGTGACAATTTTCAACCGTTGATTCGTCGGCGTCTGAATCGGCGTCAGGCATACGCCTCGTCTGACAGCAGTTGATTATTCACCCGATTTTATAGACAAAGCAAACTGCCTTTGCTAAAATGTAAATATTGCTCAAATTAATAAACGAAAGCGGTTTACAAATGAAAAAATTATTAACGTTATTAATGGCATTTTTTCTGCTAATAGCCATGCTCAGCGCCGTGCCGGGCGCGTTTGCCGCGCAGCCGTCCGGTTACTGGCCGTATTATACGGCTTATACCGAGGCTGTAGAATCCGGCAACACGGATGAAATCCTGCGTGCCGGCGACGATATGCTGGATTTCTATTCACAATTTGAAATGAATTGGGACATCGCCAGTATGAGCTACAACATTTACTATTATCGTTATCAGAACGCGCTTTTTGAGAAAGACGGCGACTACGCCGCAGCTATAGATAACGCCGAGAAGCTCGTATATGTATCGGATTATCTCGAATTTACCGACATGGTTGTAGCCGCATCGGCCAGAATCGAAAAACTCGATCCCATGACGGAGGTCTACGCGCTTTCCGGCACGGCGTCGAATTGCTGCGGCGCACTCAACGAACCCCAAACCGGCACCTATTACGGCCGCATTGCCGATATGAGCAATACGCTTATGCTCAACGCCGATGAAGTTGCAGACGAGGCGATTGTCTCTTTCTATGTCGAATTGGGCACAAATACAGCCGCCGACTTCTCCTGGGTGATAGACGATTATGACGACGGGAAACACGCCGTACATATCGCGCTGAATTTCCCCGACAAGGCCGAAACCGCATCGGAAATACTGACCGGCATCCACGACGAAAATATAAAACAGACGCTTTCATATCTGTCCGGTTTTAATTCGCCGGTGCTGCTGCGAATCGGCGGCGAAATGAATTTATGGGAAATGGACGCCGCTGTGTTTATCCGGGCATATAAGCATGTGGCGCAGATGGCGCGGTCGATCGCGCCGGACGTTGCTCTTGTGTGGTCTCCAAACTATGTCGGCTCCTGGGGCAGCCGGATCGCGGATTTCTATCCGGGCAACACCTATGTGGATTGGGTCGGCGCATCCTTATATACAAACAGTCAGAACGCTTCCGGCTATACCGATTACAGCGACGACAGCATGTACTTCGGGCGCGGGGCCTTCGCCGACTGTGTGCTTTCTTTGAAGACGGTCGCGGAATTTGCCGAGGATCACAATAAACCTGTTGTCGTAACGGAAGGCGGGACAGGAATCATTTCAATATCAACAGGCGCGGATTACAGCCAAAAGGCCGTCGTACAAACAAGAAAAATGTATGCCGCTTTAAATATGGTTTTTCCGAACGTGAAGGCAATCATTTACTCCGACACTGATTTTCAGAACGCCGATTATAAATACGCGCTGTCCAACAGCGCCGCCGTCTCTGCGGCTTACGACTCGGCCGTCGCCTCCAACACCACGCTGATTTCCGATATAACGCAGTCCGCTCCTTCATATATTAAGCTTTCCGAATTCAGCGAGGTCTGCGAAAGCGTAAACATCACGGCATACAGCGACACCTTGTACAGCGATTGCATAACGGTGACATACTATCTGTCGGGCGAAAAAATCGCCTCTAAAACAACGCTTCCATACAGCTGTACAATAGATGCCTCTTCTCTCGCCGCCGGACAATACGAATTCAAGGCGCTTTTCAGCGACGGCGACGGCTATGAGACGGCTAAAACATATACCCTGACAAAGCTGATGAACCATACCGTCACATTCACCGACGGATTTGACGCATCGGCGTCACTTGACGTGCCGTCGGAATGGGCGCAGGAAGAGGTCGGGCTGGCTCTTGATTTGGGGCTCGTGCCCGACACGATGGCCTGCAGCTATACAGCCAATATAACGCGGCTTGATTTCTGCCGGCTCGTCATCAACCTCATCGAGCAGAAAGCCGGGAAAACGATCGACGCGGTCCTTTCTGAGCGCGGCCTATCTCCTGATTATTCCGCGTTTACCGATACATCGGATAAAAACGTGCTCGCTGCCTACGCTTTAGAAATCGTCAACGGACGCGGCAACAATATTTTCGACTGTGATGCCGGTATTAATCGCGAGGAAGCGGCGAAAATGCTGAAAAACGCGGCCGATATTCTCGGGGTGTCGGCATCGGCCGCAGCCGTCTCATTTTCCGACGCGGCGAGCTTTTCCAGCTGGGCCGTCGAGGGGATCGGCTTCGTATCCGCAACGGCCGATCAGGTGTCCGGCAAGGTCGTCATGGGCGGCACCGGCGGCAACATGTTCAGTCCTAAAGGAACCTATACCCGCCAGCAGGCCTTTGTGACAATGCTGCGGCTTTACCGGGCGTAGCCGAGCATTCCGTCTTGTGGGATTCACCGGCGGATAAAGCGGCATGTTCCCGTTTAAAGGCATTTTATTGCCTCATCCGACGTATATTTCCAAACTCTTTGCTTCTTTAACATTTTTTTATTGCATTAGCGCACTGTTGTGGTATTATATTTGTTTGGAGAATGCAATATTTGAAATATGGAGGAATTGAAATGAAAAAACTGTTAAGCATTGTATTGGCACTTCTCTTGGTGTTTGCGCTGTTCGCCTGCTCGAACGATAAAATCGAGCCGGCCGCCGACGCGTCCTATGCGGCTTCGGAAGAACCGTCACCCAGCGAAGCGGCTCCGAGCGAAGCAGAGCCCAGCGAAGCGGTTCCCGAAGCGTCCGAAGAGGCTCAGGCGCCTGGTGATGATGACTGGTCTTACATACAGGAAAAAGGCGAGCTGGTCATCGGCATCACCGACTGGGAGCCCATGAACTACTATGACGAAGACGGAACTCTGATCGGCTTTGATACGGAGTACGCGGCGGCTGTCTGCGAAAAACTCGGCGTGACGCCCAATTTCGTCGTTATCAACTGGGACACCAAGGAAGTCGAGCTGGCGGCCAAAACGATCGACTGCATCTGGAATGGCCTGACCGTCACGGAGGAACGCAGGGAAAACATGGAGTTCACGACATCGTATATCGTCAATGAGCAGGTCGTCGTCATCCGGGCCGACGACGCCGACAAATATACGGATATCGCCAGTCTCTCCGGCGCTGCCATTGTCGCTGAAATCGAGTCCGCCGGCGAATCCGCAGTCGCAGCCGACCTGACGGAAGCCAGCTATACGCCCGTATCCACACAGGCGGACGCTCTGCTGAACGTCAAGGCCAGGACGGCCGAAGCCGCCGTCATCGACGCGACGATGGCCGAGGCCATGATCGGCGAAGGAACAGATTATGCGGACCTCATCGTCGTCACGACGATTGATCTGATGGATGAAGAATATGCCATCGGATTCCGTCTGGGCAGTACGGCTGTAGCTGAAGTCAACAGCATCACCGCCGAGCTCCTCGCAGACGGCACGCTGGCTGCTATTGCCGAGAAATACGGCCTGGGCGCCCGCCTGATTTCCGAATAAACCAAAAATTCGATGGACGCGGGTGGCAGGGATCAACTCCTGCCACCCGACGCGATAAGGTGCGGATATGACTTTTATAACTGTGACACTCAAGCTGCTGGAGGGATTTGGCTTCTCCTGCACCATTTTCTTTATAACGCTGATTTTTGCCATACCGTTCGGCCTTATGGTCTCTTTTGGGTCAATGAGCCGTTTTCGCCCTTTAAAATGGGTTTCAAGGACCTTTGTCTGGATTATCCGAGGAACGCCGCTGATGCTGCAGATCATGATCGTTTACTTCGGGCCCGGCCTTATATTCGGCTGGTCGGCGTTCCCGAAAATGACGGCAGTCGTCATCGCGTTCATCATCAATTACGCGGCTTATTTTTCCGAAATCTACCGCAGCGGCATAGAGGGTATCCCGCACGGCCAGTACGAGGCTGGTCAGGTGCTGGGTATGAAGCGCGGGCATATCTTTTTCAAAGTAATACTGATACAGGTCGTCAAGCGGATTGTTCCGCCGATGGCCAATGAAATCATAACGCTTATTAAAGACACGTCTCTGGCAAATGTCATTGCCGTAATGGAGATCATTATGGTCGCAAGGACATTTACGGCAAATGGCCTCATCTGGCCGCTTTTCTACGCCGGCGTATTCTACCTCTTGTTCGTCGGCATCCTGACGCTGCTGTTCGGTTACATTGAACGTAAGCTCAATTATTTCAGGGTCTAGGGGGGGTAACGTTATGGCTATTTTGGAAGTAAACAAACTGCAAAAAAGCTTCGGCTCCCTATGCGTATTAAACGGGATCGACTTTTCACTTGAGAAAGGCGAATCGCTCGCGATCATCGGCTCGTCCGGCAGCGGCAAGACAACGCTGCTCCGATGTCTGAATTTCCTGGAACTGGCCGACGGCGGAACGATCAGCGTCGGCGGCGACGTCATTTTCGACGGGGACAACCCGTCCACGTTCACGGACGAAGAGATACGAAAGAAAAGGCTGCACTTCGGGCTTGTGTTTCAGTCGTTCAACCTGTTCCCGCAGTATACGGCGCTGAAAAACATCACGCTCGCCAGCGAGCTCCTGGCAAAGGAACGGCCCGATTATAAGGAAAACAGAAAAACGAATCTTTCCGAGATCGAAAAAAACGCCCTGCGTCTCATTGAGCAGGTCGGTCTTTCCGAAAAAGTCGATTATTACCCGCACCAGCTTTCCGGCGGGCAGCAGCAACGCGTCGCGATCGCACGCGCGCTGGCGCTTGATCCCGACATACTCTGCTTTGACGAGCCGACATCGGCCTTAGACCCGGAGCTGACCGGAGAAGTCCTGAAGGTCATCCGCTCCCTGGCCGATAAAAAGACGACGATGGTCATCGTCACGCATGAGATGCAGTTTGCACGCGAGGTGTCGGACAAGGTCCTGTTCATGGACGCCGGCGTCGTCGTGGAGCAGGGGCCTCCGGAGGATATCTTTACGCATCCGAAGGAGGAGCGCACAAAGCAGTTTTTGGAGCGGTATTCGGAATAATATCATAATTGAAACCGGCGGCTTTTTAGCCGCCGGTTATTAATCAGGGCTTATCTGTTTAAGCTTTCTTCTTTCAAGGAAAAACGTAAGGATCGCCGCAAGATTCAAAAGCAGCGCGGCGATGTCCCAAAAACCTATATCGTCCGTAACGCTCAGAATCGCGTTTACGATGAGAAACGGAATGAGCAGTATCTTTAAGAACTTAACTTCCCGCCGCAACCCAGACGCCAAAACGCCGTAAGCCGCCATATCCAGAAAGAGCAGGACGGCGATTACGATATAAACGGCTTCTCCGCCGGTGGCGAACCGGCTTATATAAAGCGCTAAAAGACGTATCCAGAAGAGCATATTTATAAGCAGCACTATGATCGTCACGGTATATTTTCTTTGTTTCATTCTTCTGCCTCCATCAACGGCTGTATCCCGAGTGGTTTTACGAATTTGCAACTTAATTATACAGTTTGCTTGCTATAATTTCCAGCGCTTTTAACTATATTATACGTACACGGTTATATCGGAATAAGCGGCCTCAACATTAAAAAATGCCGCGCCTGAAAGGCGCAGCATCAAGTCACTTATATTGAAGATAAAATCCTGTTTTATTAAAGAACGCACATGTCATTTGTGGATATGAGGCAAATCCCCATACTTTGAAGGGCGTCAAACGGAAACATCAAATCGTCAGGGTGCCGTTTTCATCCTCCAATAGAATGAGTATCTTTTCCTCCGCGCCCGTTTCAGCGTTTACGTAGACGATATAATGGCTGCCGTCCCCGTTTTCACACTTAAATTCATGACAGAATACCTCATATTTTCCGCTGGTCGGTATGACCGCCAGTTCGTGAGACAAAACACTCAGATACGGCGACACCTTGCTTTGGGCGTCCTCCCGGCTGATTTCTACGACCGGTATATCCCTGTCGGTGTGATTCATGACGTAGCCCTGGGCTTCAAATCCGACGATTTTCCCGCTGTCGAGCGCGACGTAGACTTTGACGAGGTCCGGATAGCAGATGACCTCGTTTTCCGTATACGCGAAATTGACGGTAAGCGTGTTGCGGTCTATAATCTCATAACTCTTCGTCATATTTTTGTAGCCTTTTTTCTCTAAAAACCGCTGCGCGATTTTGGACGCGTCCTCTGCTTCCATAACGCTTTTCTCGACGATGCGCGAATTGAACGCGGCAACGACGTACCCGCCTTTTTTACTGACTTCTATGCTGACGGTCCCGCCGTCTGCGTTGGCGTAAAACATATATACGGGCAGGTTGCCCTCGCGTTCTCCGCTGAATTTGAGTATCTTAACGCTGATATCCATGAAGTCGGCCGCTTTTTCAAGCGCTTCCTGCTGCGTAACCTCTTCTTTTCCTTCGAGCATTTTCGGCGTCATGCCCAAAATGTGTGACGAGAAGGGCCCGTCGTAGATAAGCGACGGCGTTTCCGGGAACTCCTCCTCCATGACGGAAAAGCTGTTTTCCAGAAAGTCGGACGTAAGGCCGCTTCCCAGCTGCGCCGCCGCGTCGGTCACGTCATCCATGTTTTCCGCCGGTACGTTCGCGTTTCCCGTATCGGCCATGAGCTGGTTTAGGTTCGCCGATAAAACGGACGCCGTTTCGGAGAGTTTCACGAGATTGCCATGTTCCTCCTCGCCTGCCGCCGTGCCCGCGCCTGCTTTTTTGGAAAGCATATAGGCGTAATCCCCGACCTGTGTGATAAATCGCGTCATATTCTGAAACTTATAACCGGAGAAAGGCATTTCGCTCAGGGCATACTGCGCCGACATCGCCTTGCCGTACACCTCCGTGCACACGGAGCCCATAAGCGCCGGCGTGTTGGCGTAAAGCGTCTTCTGCAGCGAAGTGTCCAGCTCTCCGACGCTCGATACCAATTCGGTAAAAGCATGATGATACGTGTTCTCAAGCTGCAGCTCGTAATCCTGCGCCTTCCGGTAATTCGACCAGGCAATCCCGCCCAGCAGCGCAAGCGCCGTGAGCGTATAGCTGGCAATGACTACGACTGTTTTTCTTTTCATGCTCCCGCCGCCTTATGCTATGTTTTGGGGCAACATAAAATGCGCCCCTTTATGGTTTATGTTTAGCATTTACCATAAAGAGGCGGCATATGTCATGCAAAATATGGCGCTCTAAGCCGTATCATCCGCCGGTCGAAGTGTTCACTTCTGCCCAGCCCAAGGCGTCGATCGGCTTGATTTCAAAAGTTTTGAGCACTGCGTTCAGCTGCGCCGACTGCGTGTCCTTTTCCGACAGCGTATAGCTGATAACGACGGCCAGAACGTCATAATCGGTCTTGACCAGCCACGCTTCGACCTGCGTGACGCCGTCGTTGACCGCAATCTTTTCTCCCGGAACACCCGTGCCGGGTATGTATTCAGCGCCCGACTGCTCAAACTCCGTGAAGGCGATGAAGTCATTCAAAAAAGACGGGGCCAGCTCATCAGGACTTGCGTCTTTTATGTAATAAATCTTCAGGTATTCATTTTCATCCTCGGCGGATAAAAACGTCTGCCCGTCCAGATTGCCTGTGTGCGTCAGCACGGACTCGTTTATCATAAGCCGGTAGGTCACCAGATCGGACGCTTTGATCGTGTAAAGCGCGCCTTTTTCCGTTTCCTCCCTTATTACGATCTCTTCCTCTTCCGGAGACGGAGACGGAGACTCCGACGGCAATTCCGACGGGGACGGGGACGGCTCGGCCGACGGCGTCACGGACGGCGACGGGGACGGCGCGGCGCTGACGGACGGTGACGGCGACGCTTCCGCTCCGCTGTCCTTCCCGCTGAGGTTATTGATCAGCAGGACCATTGTAAGGATGATAACGATCGCCATAATGACGATAAGAACGATATAAACAGTCTTTTTCATTATTTATTCTCCATCTAGTTTACCGATGCCCATGTCGATCCTCCGGATGGTTTCGTCTTTGCCCAGTATATAGCAGATTTCCACCGCGCCGCCCGGTGTTACGGCCTTGCCGGCTACGGCAATGCGCAGCGGCCACAGGAGCGTCGCTTTTTTTATCTCCATTTTCTCGGTCAGTCCGACAAGTACATCGTGAATCCGGTCCAGGGACCACTCGTCCAATGCCTCCAGAACAGGCCGTACGGCTTTGAGCATGCTGCGCGAGACCGCCGCGTCCGTTTTGGATTTTTTATGCGTGTACAGCGCCGTATCGTATTCCGGCAGCGCTTCAAAGAAATCGACCTTTTCGGGGATATCCGTCAGCTTTTCGCAGCGCGGCTGCAGGAGCGCCGCAACCTCTCCCGTATCGATCGCAGGGTTGCCGACGGCCTGCCGGATATAGGGCTCCGCCATATCCGCAAACGCGGCCGGCGCCATTGCCCGGATATATTCGGCGTTGAAATATGTCAGTTTATCCATGTCGAAGATGGCCGGGGATTTGGATATGCCGCTGATATCAAATATATCCGACAGCTCACGGAGCGTGAAAAGCTCGCGTTCCCCGCCCGGGCTCCAGCCTAAAAGCGCCACGTAGTTGACGATCGCCTCCACCGTATATCCCTGCGCCACAAGATCTTCAAACGAGGGGTCTCCGTGCCGCTTGGACATTTTGTTGTGCGCGTCGCGCATGACGGGTGAACAGTGCACATAGACCGGCAGCTCCCATCCGAACGACTGATACAAAAGATTGTACTTCGGCGCGGAGGACAGATATTCGCTGCCGCGAACGACATGCGTGATGCCCATCAGATGATCGTCGACGACGTTTGCGAAATTGTACGTCGGGAGCCCGTCGGATTTGATGAGCACGTTGTCGTCCAGGCTGTCGTTCGGCGTCGTGATGTCGCCGAAAACCGCGTCGGAAAACGTCGTCGAGCCGTCCCTCGGTATCTTCTGCCGGATAACATACGAAATACCGGCGGCAAGCTTCTCGTCGACCTCCGTCTGCTTTAGTCTCGAACACTCGCAGTCATGCTTTGGAAAGACGCCAATTTTAAAGACTATATCATCCGTGTTCTTACAGAAGCAGCGGTACGCGCCGCCGAGCTCCACAAGGCGTTCGGCGTATTTTTTATAGATGTCGCGCCGCTGCGTCTGGACATATGGGCCAACCGGCCCTCCTATATCAGGCCCTTCGTCGTGATTAAGGCCGCAGCTTTTCATGGTTTTTAGTATTATTTCGATAGCTCCTGCAACAAAACGTTCCTGATCGGTATCCTCGATGCGCAGGATGAATGTCCCTTTGTTTTTACGCGCGATCAGATACGCGTAAAGCGCCGTTCGGAGGTTCCCGACGTGCATATAGCCCGTCGGGCTGGGGGCAAAGCGCGTGCGTGTTTTACCCTTTGGAATCTTTGCTTCCATATCGTCAAACCATTTTTTATCGGTTGCCATTATCATATATCCCGGTTAACCGGGGCTCCTTTCAGAATGCTGTATGTCGTGGCCTGTTAAGGCTTATTCCGGCTAACCCGGCTCAAATCGGCGAACTGTCGTCCTCCGGGGCAAAGTAATCGCCGCTGTCGCCCAGTTCGCCGCCGTCCGGCGCAGTGCCCTGAACGTACTGCATTTCGTGCCACTGCTGCCGCGTAATCAGAAGCGGACGGGGCTTCGAGCCTTCAAACGGCCCGACGATCCCCATTTCCTCCATCTGGTCAACGATACGCGCGGCTCTGGAGTAGCCCAGCTTCAGCCGCCGCTGCAGCATGGAAACGGACGCCTGACCCGATTCGAAGATAACTTCCACCGCCTGCGGCAGGAGCTCGTCGTGATCGGCGCCGCTGTCCTGGGCAGCGCCGTTTTTGCCGTTGGACGATTTCTCCTCGGCGGCTTTGTCGATCTCGTGGATGACCTCTTCGGAATACTCCGCGACGCCGCTTTCTTTAATGAACCCGACGACCTCTTCCCGCTCCGCGTCGGAGACCCATGTGCCCTGAATGCGTATGGGCTTGTGCGCCCCTATGGGGGCAAACAGCATGTCGCCGTTGCCGACCAGCTTGTCCGCGTTCCCGCCCGCGTCGAGAATGATACGCGACTCCAAAGAGCTCGACACCTTCAGCGCTATGCGCGAGGGGATGTTTGCTTTCATGAGACCGGTGATGACGTCGGCGCGCGGGCTCTGTGTGGCGATGACGAGATGAACGCCCGCGGCGCGGCCCATCTGCGCCACGCGGCAGACGGATTCCTCAACTTCCTTGGCGGCCGTCAGCATCAGATCGGCCAGCTCGTCTATAACGACGACGATCTGGGGCATTCTTTCGCCGCCCTCGGTTTTCATCATGATTTTATTGTAGCTCTCAAGGTCTCTTGCGTTGGACTCCGAAAAAGCCCGGTAGCGCTTCATCATCTCAACGACTGCCCACTGCAGCGCGCCTGCGGCTTTCTTGACTTCCGTGACGACCGGCACCAACAGGTGCGGAATGCCGTTATATACGCGGAATTCGACCATCTTCGGGTCGATCATGATAAACCGCACGTCCTCCGGCGTGGCTTTATACAGGATGCTCAGGATAAGCGAATTCAAACACACGGACTTACCGGAGCCGGTCGTGCCGGCTACGAGCAAGTGCGGCAGTTTCGAGATATCGCCGACGATGGCTTCGCCACCGATGTTCTTGCCGATGGCAAAGGCGAGCTTCGACGATGAGCGTTTAAACGTCGGCGAATCGATGATATCGCGCAGATTGACTTTGCTCACGAGCTTATTCGGCACCTCGATGCCGACCGTCGATATTTTATTCGGCATCGCCCCGATGCGCACGCCGCTGGCACCCAGGGACAGCGCGATGTCGTCGGCAAGGCTCGTCAGCTTGTTGAGCTTTACGCCGGCTTCAAGCTCGGCCTCGTATCGGGTGACCGTCGGCCCGCGCGTGTAGCTTGTGATGCGGACATTGACGCCGAAGCTTTGAAATGCCGCCTGCAGCCGTTCAATATTCCGGCGCACCTCGTCGGCGCCGCCGGAGCGGCCGCTTGAATCGCCCGCGCTTAAAAGGTCGATAGGCGGGTATGTATAGGTCGTATTGCTTTTGCAGCTTTCCGTTTTGATATCCGGCACGTCGGCCTGATCTTTTTTTTGCGCTTCCGCCGGTTCGCTTTTCTTTTCAGCCGAAGGTTTGTCCGAAGCTTTGCCCGCCGGCGCTTTGTCCGCGGTCCTTGCCGGTTTTTTCTCCATGAACGGGATATCGAGCGGGATATCCTCGTGCGCCTGCTGCGTGACGTCGGCTGCCGCGTCTTTCACCGCAGCGGCTGCCGCCGTCTCTCCGATAAGCTCGTCCGGCGTTTTCACGCGCGGATTGGTATCATAATAGGGGTCTTGCTTCTTCTTTTTAAACGGCTCCTTCGAGCGGCGGGATTTCGGTTCGTCAAGCGGGATGTCTATCATTTGGTTTCTGGTCCGAACAGGCGCCGGTTCGGGCTGGGCGTAGTCTTCCTCGGTGTAAGGCTCATATACGCGTTCGCGCTGCATGCTCTGCATGCGCTGCCGAACAGCGTCAACGACTCCGACAATGGTCTTGTTGAGAGCGGTCAGAAGAAGAAACAGCGCCGCGCATATGAGCAGCACGGCCGCACCGGCCATACTGAACAGGTATGAAAACAGCTCCGTCAGCGCGCCGCCGAGCGCACCGCCGCTCTCCAGCGTAGTCCCCGACGTCCAAAGCGCGCCGAACATTTCTTTTGACATCTCATACGACCCCGTGCCGGAAAACAGATGGATGAGCGCGCCGGCCATGAGCGGCACTAAAAGCGCGCAGATGACCCTCAATCGGACGGATCTGCCCCGGTGAAAACCCAGTATAACGGCGCACAGGAACAAAACAGGCGCAACGGCAAAGAACCCCCAGCCAATAAGTCCCTTGAGGAAATTGCTGAAAAAGTCTATAAAGATACCGTTTGTTCTGAAATAACCAAGCAGTGAGAATACGCCGAGCAGCAGAAAAACGCCGGCGAGAATCTCACGTTGTTTTGACTTCTTGTTTCGCCTCGCCGCAGCGGCCGTTTTAGCCGCACGGGATTTTGCGGCCGAAGTGCTTTTTTTAGTACTTTTTGTTTGTGCCATAAGCCACCTCGTCAGCTAGAGAGTAAACGACAGAATGATCGTGAGCAGGCCGACGACCCACAGGTAATACGAAAACCAGCTCATTTTCCGTTTGATCGATACCATGCGCAAAATCATAATTGCCAGATAACCCGTGAAGATAGAGACAAGGAATCCGAGCAGATATGAAAAAAAGGAGGTCCACAGAATACCGCTCCGAAACGCCGCGAAAAAAGCAACCAGAAAGGAAATAACAACGGACGGCAGCACCAGAAATATCGAAAACCGAACGGCAAAATCCTTGCCAAGGCCGCGTG
Source organism: uncultured Sporobacter sp. (assembly GCA_963663605.2). Taxonomy (GTDB): domain Bacteria; phylum Bacillota; class Clostridia; order Oscillospirales; family Oscillospiraceae; genus Sporobacter. Next base: position 39,468 of record CAXXVF010000002.1, on the reverse strand, counting down.
CCAGTCCGACAGATACGGTCGTCCCGGTCCGAGAAAGTCCGGGAATGACACACAGCGCCTGCACAAGGCCTATGACAAACGCGTCCGACGCGCGCATCGTTTTGTCACTTAAACGGCCGGGCTTAATCATTTTATCCGAAGCGTATAAAATAACGCCCGTGGCAATCATGGCCCCGCCGATAAAAACCGTATTATTCAAAAGCTGATCCTGGCGCGTATTGAACGGCAGCGTTAAAAGAAGCGGCAGCGTACCGATAAATATGAAGTAAATCATTCGGATTGTCGGCGGGAAGCGTCCTTCGCCCGCCGTGTAGTCCAAAGAGCGGCCCTTTAAAAAATCCGCCCCGTCTCTGAATAACAGGCCAAGCTCCCTGTGATAAACCATGATGATGGAAATAAGGGTGCTCAGGCTTAAAAGAAATTCGAAAAGTCCGTTGCCGTCTTCGGGGACGTTCAGCTGAAACAAGTTGTACAATATGGCTTCGTGCGCCGAATTCGATACCGGCAGAAAAACTGTTGCGCCTTTTAAAAAGCCCAACAGCATAGCCATAAAGACCGACATGCTTATCCCCCCAACACCATAGGCCAAGCTATAAAAGCCGGATGCTTCCGCATCCTGCGAACCTGACAGCTTGTCTGTTTACACCGCCGGTCTTTCTGTCCTTTAAGCCGCTGCGGCGATTGTGTTATAAACCGTCAGGGTCATATCCTCAGTAATATATCATATCATACCGTTTTATCAATTTCCAGTATTATATATATTGCCGGAAAGTCAAAAAACAAAACGCTTAGCCGCGCCTTTTTGCGGCGCGGCTAAGCGTCAAGCACAGATACCGTCTTAATCACAGCGGCTTGTCAATGCGGTTGTAAAACCCTGTTATCATCGGCAGCCTTTTTCTTTTTATCTTCCTCTATCTGTTTATGAAGCCAGTCCAGCGCCTCAGACAGGCCGCCGAGCTGATCGATCAGCCCGTCCCCCACCGCCTGCTCACCGGAGATGATCGTGCCGACGTCCGCTGCCAGCTCGCCCGTTTTAAGCATCATTTCAACAAACCGTTCGCGCTTTATTCTTGAATTCTTCGTTACGAACGTGACAATGCGCTCTTGTATCTTACCGAAGTAATCGTATGTCTGCGGGACGCCGATGACGACGCCCGTAAGGCGTACGGGATGGATCGTCATCGCCGCCGACGGCGCAATGACGGAGTGCCGGGCGGCAACGGCCAGCGGCACGCCGATGGAATGACCGCCCCCCAGAACAAGCGAAGCGGTCGGTTTCTTCATGCTGGCAATCATCTCCGCGATGCCGAGGCCCGCCTCGATATCGCCGCCGACCGTATTGAGCAAAACGAGCAGCCCCTCGATCTCATCGGACTCCTCAATGGCGGCCAGCTGCGGCATGACATGCTCGTACTTCGTGCTTTTCGTCTCCTGCGGCAGCACCTGATGGCCCTCAATCTGCCCGACGATCGTCAGGCAATGGATAACGCCTTTTTCCGAGCGCGTCGTCGTCGAACCCATGTCGTTGATCTGCGCGCGCTGGTATGTGCCGATGATCTGTTCCTCTTCATGTTCACGATCTTTTCTTTTTTTGTCGTCCGTATTTGTTTTGATATCCGTCAAGTAAATCACCTCTCGGTACAGTCTTTGTAACGAGAGGTGAATCAATGCATTTAGATGTAAAATATAGTTTCTTTCCGCAGCGCCGGCAAAATCAGTCAGTTATGCTCGGCGGCCATCGCGTCGGCTCGGGTTTCATGGACCGTACCGAACGGGTGCTGCGGCGGCGCGTAAATTGAATACAGCTTCAAGGGCTTGTTCCCCGTGTTGATCAGATTGTGCCACGTCCCTGCCGGAATAAGGATCGCGTCGTCCGCGTATACGTTTCGTCTGAAATTCAGGTTGTTTTCGCCCGGGCCCATCATTACAAAGCCCTGCCCCTGCTCGATGCGTATGAATTGATCCAGATACGGGTGGATCTCCAGCCCTATATCCTCCCTTACATCGATGCTCATAAGCGTCAGCTGAAGATGGTTGCCGGTCCACAAAGCGGTGCGGTAAGTATTGTTCTGCACAGTGGCTTTGTCTATGTTGACGACAAACGGCTGCGGGCCGAAATCCTGCAATCTCTCGGTGTTTTGGTTTATGTTATTAGGCCATGGGTTTCGATTATACATACATGTTTAACTCCTTTCTCAAGCCATATTCCATTTTATGACCCGATGGAAAGGATGTGTTTGAATATATTCCGCGTCAGATCTCCAGATCGCCGCGCGCGGCCATCTCCGCCAGAGCGCCGCAGACAAAGCTTACCGCGCGGCCGCAGCATTTTTCATGGCTGCCGTCTGCGACAAAAACATCATGCGCCTGGGGTGTGGAAACATCGTAAATCTTACCCATAAGACAAAGCTGCACATCCCGGCAGGTTATACCGTTGTATTCGGCCCTGAACGCGTTTATGAGCTCCTCTATAAGCCCCATGCCTTTTCCGTAATCAAACGGGGAATCGGTTTCCATTTTTGAGATCTCGCGCCCCAAAAGCGAACTGACAAAAAGCGCGGCGGCGCCCAAAGCTCCGCATGGGCCAAGACCGGTCCCGCCAAGACCGCCGCCGAAAGCGAAAGCGGCTTTTGCAGCCTGGTCGTTTTCGAGGCCGAAGTTTTTCGCCAGAGCCGCAAACGTGCTTTGCCCGCAGTTGCCGAACTTTATAAGATACTCCTTCCCGTCTGCCTTCACCTGTTCGAGAAATTCCTTATGATCCGCATCAATTTTCATATCTGTTTATCCTCCCAGTAATAATAAAGCACGGTATTTGCGTTTTTGGGTATTGCGCCGACTTGAAAACGTTTACCATAAATCCCCACATCTTTAACATCTTTGTTTTGGGGCGCATGGGGCGAAGCCCCATACCTTTAAGGGCGGGTGGGCACGGTCTATCCGCACATATCTATGATGACCTGCGTGAACATTTTTGCGCTCAGAATCAGATCGTCGACGGAAATGAATTCGTCCGCGCCGTGCATACGCGGATCGACGCCGGGAAAAACGCAGCCGAACGCAACCCCGCCGTCAATATCGTGTACATACGTCTGCCCGCCCACCGACAGGCACGTTCCTTCAAGCCCGGTATAGTCTTCATAGACTTTTAAAAGTGTCCGGACAAAAACGCTGTCCTCCGGCGTGTGATGAAAGGGTGCTTTATGTAAATTCGTTATATTGAATTCCGCTTCAGTCAATCTTTTAGCGATGATAGTATCCGTATTACAGTACGCTGCGCACATCGGCGTGCGGCAGTCGAAATTGCCGGTCAAACCGTCCGGACCCATAGTGAGGACGCCGAAATTGAGCGTCAGCGGACCGGAGATATCGTCCGACATCGCAATGCCGAGCGCGGACCCGGACGTATCGCCGTGCGGAAAAAGCTCATTGAGCTTCTTAATATGCCAAAAGCCTCCGCTTTCGGCAAACGGCATGGCGGCAAGCATCGATAAAAGCGCCGTCTGGGCATTGATGCCCGCATGCGGCGCCATAGCGTGGGCGGCTTTACCGTCCGATTTGATATTCACCGCGCCGCCTTGAGCTTGCGCTTTCAGGACGGTGCCTGTTTTGTTTGTGAATTCTGAGCAGAATGTATTGACCTGCTCTACCGGCAACCCCTCAACGACGGCCTCGGCGTGATCCGGCACAGCGTTTGCCGTTGCGCCGCCTGTAAGCGATATAACGCGCGGCATTTCAGCGCTCTCCGGCCAGTTTGCCGTAAAGGTCGGGACAAAGCGGCCTTTTTCGGCGTTCACGACCGGATAATCGGCATCCGGCGTGAAGACGTTGGGCGGCATTTCGTGTTCCTTCCTGTAATGCGCCAGATCGTCGTGGCCGGTCTCCTCGGCGGAACCCAGTATCAGCCGGCAGCCCTTTGTGAGGTCCGGAGCGATTTCCCTTACCGCCGCCAGAGCGTACAGCGACGCTATAGCCGGTCCCTTGTCGTCGGCCGCGCCGCGTCCGTATAACTTACCGTCGCGGACGACGGCGTCAAACGGGTCCGACGCCCAGCCGTCCCCGACGGCGACCGTATCCAGATGCGCCAGTATACCGAGCACGGGCGCTTGCGCATTTAAATCCGCGGTTACGACGCGGTTTTCAAAATTGACGGGCGAAAAGCCTCTTGCCGACAGCAGCTCCGAGGCCGCTTTGAGCGCTTCTGCGGGTCCCTGACCGTACGGCATGTCCGGAACGGCTTCTTCCCGGACGCTTCTAACGCCGATCATGCGGCATACATCCCGAACAAGCGCATCGGCGTTTCGTTTAAACCACGCGTCAATGGCGCGGCAAATCGGTTCACACATCGGTGAAGACTGCTTTTATACCCTTATACGTCATGTAGCAGTCCAGCTTTGAACTGACCTCATACGGCGCGTGCATGGACAGGACCGGAACGCCCGCGTCGATCGTGTCGATATTGCGGTTGGCCATGTATTTGGCGATCGTACCGCCGCCGCCCTGATCGACCTTGCCGAGTTCCCCCATCTGCCAGACGACGCCGTTTTCGTCGAATATCCGCCGCAGCATCCCGACGATTTCAGCCGACGCGTCGGAGGAGCCCGACTTGCCGCCCGCGCCCGTAACCTTCAGTATTCCCATCCCGTAGTTGAATTTGGCGCTGTTGCGCTTTTCCGACACGTCCGGGAAATTCGGGTCAAAGGCGTTGCAAACGTCGGCCGACAGGCAGAACGATTTCTCAAAGCAGTGGCGGAGCTTGACGCCCTGACTGTCGCACAGCTCCTCCATAAAGTTCTCAAAAACGGCAGACTGCATGCCGGAAACGCCTTCCGAACCGATCTCCTCTTTGTCGACCAGAATGCAGACGGCGGTTTTTTTCGGCGTCTTTATATCAAGCAGCGCTTTGAGCGCGGCGTAGGCGCAGGAGCGGTCGTCCTGACCGTACGCGCCGATCATAGAGCGGTCGAATCCGATGTCACGCGCTTTGGAGACCGGCACCGCCTCCAGTTCCGCCGACAGGAAATCGTCCTCCGTGATGCCGTATTTTTCGTACAGGAGCTGCAGCACCGTGTGCTTGACGCGGTCTGAGTCCTTTTCCTCGCCGGTTGGACGGCTGCCGATGAGCATATTGAGGTTCTCGCCGGTGAACGCCTCGCTGAGCGTCTTTTTGCCCTGTTCCTTGCCCAGATGCGGCAGCAGGTCGGTGATGGTGAAAACCGGATCGTTTTCGTCTTCGCCGAACGTGATATCAACGGCGGACCCGTCTTTTTTGACGACGACGCCGTGCAGGGCCAGCGGCAGCGTTACCCACTGGTATTTTTTGATACCGCCGTAATAGTGCGTTTTGAAAAAGGCCAGCTCGCCGTCCTCATAAAGCGGGAGCTGCTTTAAGTCGATCCTCGGCGCGTCGACATGCGCGCCCGCGATATTGACCCCTTCCGACAGCGGCGCGCTGCCAATAACGGCCAGCAGCAGCGCTTTTCCGCGTACGTTGCGGTAAAGCTTCATCCCGGCTTTAAGCGCCATGCCGGGCGTATACGGCTGAAACCCCGCGGCTTCCGCCATCCCTACGGCTTTGTTCACGGCTTCGCGCTCCGTTTTGGCAGCGTCCAAAAAGGACTTATACCCCAGGCAATAGTTCTCGGTCTGCGTCTTTTCCGCTTCGCCGATGATGTCATAGGCGTTTTTCTTCGCGGAAAACAGTTCCTCGCGTTTAAGCATCGATCGTCCCTCCTAAAATGCGGGTAAAAAAAATCCGGCATTTATCTTCAAATTCTTCGACTGTTTCGCAGTCGCTGATGAGAACATAGTCGCAGTTATCGTAATAAAAGCTGTCCGGCTGCTGCGCGCCGATACGCAGCCGCGCGTATTCCCCGCTGATTCCGTCGCGCTCCATGATCCGTTTTATGCGGGTTTCAAAAGGCGCCGTTACACCGACGACAATGTCGCACAGCTTGCTGCGTCCGCTTTCAATAAGCGCGATGGCGTCTATGGCGGCGATCGACCCGCCTTTTTGCTCCCATTGCTTCAAGCGGCGGTTTACCTCTTCACCGACGTACCGGTGCGTTATTTCGTTAAGCTCTTCGAGCGCCCGGCTGTCGTTAAACACAATTTGCCCGAGCGCTTTCCGGTCCAAAACGCCGTCCGTTACGACGCCTTCAAAGCGCGCGTCCAGCTCCCGGAGCATGTCGGCGTTTTTCAGGAGCAGTTCATGGTAAGCGGCGTCACAGTCAATGACACGAGCACCGAGTGATTCAAGCGCGTTCAGCGCCGACGTTTTGCCGCCGCCGGAGCCGCCCGTAATCCCTATTATCTTCATAATGCCTCCACAATATCAGCGCGGCCGGTCGGACAATGTCGTCTTCAGCACCTGTTCTATCGTTTGCCGCGCAAGGCCGCCCTGACGGAGAATCACAGGCGGCTTAACCGTTAAGTCGAGTATAGTCGACTCGACGCCGACAGCACAGGGGCCGCCGTCAATGACCGCGTCAACTTGCCCGTCGAACGCCTCCAGGACGTCTTCGGCCGACTTCGGGCTGGGCGCGCCCGACACGTTTGCCGACGGCGCGGCCAGCGGCACGCCCGCCAGCTTGATTAGTTCAAGCGTCTTTGTATGGTCGGGACAGCGTACGCCGACGGTATCGCCTCCGGCTGTCACGGCGTCCGGGACGCCGTCCGCTTTTTTCAGCACCAGCGTCAAAGGCCCCGGCCAGAATCTTTCCGCAAGCCGGGACGCCGCGTCCGGTATATCCCGGCAGAATTTCCGGGCGTCCGCCATGCCGGACACCAGAAGGCTTATCGGCTTCGTTTCCGGCCGCCCTTTAATGTCGTATATTTTCAGCACTGCCGATGCATTCAGCCCATTTGCGGCCAGACCGTAAACCGTCTCGGTCGGCACGCCGACCAGACCGCCGTTTTTGATGATCTCGGCGGCCGGGGCCATATTATCGTCGGGAATGAGAAGGGTTTTCATTAGGACCGTCTCCAATGAAAAAACAGTATTTCATGACCTAAACAGGCACTGTAGGGCGATTATAAATCCCCCCGCCTTTTCATTTGGCATATCATAACGGGCGATTAATAATTGCCCCTACAACGATAATGGAGATCAATGGGCGGATATGGAATCCGCCCCTACGCCGGAAATCGCGGCGGGCGGGTTTTGACAATCCTCAGTCGGCACAGCCGACAGCTCCTTTCCAAAGGAGCCTTAAGACGATAAGGAGACATCATCTATAAACGGGATCATAAGGGCGGAGGGTGGGTTTTGAATTATTCTTCGCCGACTGCTTTCATTTTTTCTGTCTGGTCGGCCATGATCAGGGCATCGAAGACCTCGTCGAGATCGCCGTTTAAAACCTGTTCAAGTTTATAGAGCGTCAGCCCGATGCGGTGGTCGGTCAGCCGCCCCTGCGGGTAGTTGTACGTGCGGATACGCTCGGAGCGGTCGCCCGTGCCGACCTGGCTCTTGCGTTCGGCAGCGTGCGCCTCGATCTGCTTGCGGCGCTCCTCTTCATAAAGGCGCGAGACAAGGATCTTCATTGCGCGGTCACGGTTTTTGTGCTGGCTGCGCTCGTCCTGACATTCGACGACGGTGCCCGTCGGCAGGTGCGTGATGCGGATGGCGGACTCCGTCTTGTTGACGTGCTGGCCGCCCGCACCCGACGAGCGGAACGTATCGATCTGCAGGTCTGCGGGATTGATCTCAAAATCCACTTCCTCCATCTCGGGCAAAACAGCTACCGTGACGGTGCTCGTGTGTATGCGTCCGGAGGATTCCGTATCCGGTACGCGCTGGACGCGGTGGACGCCGCTTTCGTATTTCAGGCGCGAATACGCGCCGTCGCCGATGATCATAAAGCTGATTTCCTTGATGCCGCCGAGCTCCGTGTCGTTTAAATTGGCAATCTCCGTCTTCCAGCGTTTTGTGTCGGCGTACATCGTGTACATACGGTAAAGCGAATGCGCGAAAAGCGCGGCTTCCTCGCCGCCCGCGCCGCCCCGGATTTCAATAATGACGTTTTTGTCGTCGTTCGGGTCAGACGGCAGGAGCAGGAGCTTGATCTCCTCTTCGATCCGTTCCATCTCGCCGCGCGCGTCGTCTATTTCCTCCTGCGCCATCTCCTTGAAATCGGGATCGCTTAAAAGCGCGCCGGCGTCTTCTATCGTTTTCTGCGCTTTTTTATATTTCCTGTACGCCTCGACGACGGGCGCAAGTTCCTTTTGCTCGCGCGCGAGCTTACCGTATTGCGCCGGGTCGGTATAGACGTTCGGGTCCTGCATCCTTTTTTCGAGTTCCGCGTACTTTTCTTCTATTTCAACAAGCCTGTCGAGCATAATATCTTCCTTTTATTAAATAGTAATCAGATTTTAAGAAATGTCCGGATGTTAAATATTATCACACGCCTTGATAATTGTAAACACTTGGACAGGCGGCTGAAAAAAGCACAGCCCCGCATCCGTCCATCGCGAATGCGGGGCTACCAACCGTGTGCACTTATCAATACGATAAATCCACCTTTCCTCTCTAAGATCTTAAGTTTCAATTGTCATGCATTCCTGACACAGCTCACGCGCACTTTCTCTTGGGATTATACCGTCGGACTCTCTCCGAGGTTGCGCCTGCGGATATCGTATCCTGTCTGCCGTAAACGTGCGATTAAACTTCAGACCGTCGAGATATTCTACCTGAAAGGGATTGCTCTCTCAGGACAATTTCTCTTCCACATTGGAATCACCCTTTCTGTGTATAATATACTACATTTAAGCGATTTTGTCAAGCCCGTTTGTGTATTTCCTCCAGCATTTCAGCGTTTTGCCGGGGCGTCGTATTGCCTTAGGTTTCAATTCATGATAGCATGCCGTTGGGTCCCCGGGGCTGAGTCCCGGCGGGCAAAAACGGCAGGTCTTAAGGAGTGTAAAAAATGCTCAAACTGTCCGACATCAGAATACCCGCCGCTTCCGGCGACGCATTAAACGCGCATATCGCTTCCCTGCTCGACGTACCGGAACACACGCTAAAAACCGTGACGATTTTGAAGAAAAGCATCGACGCACGCCGGAAAAACGACGTTTCGTTCGTCTATACGGCAGCGGTCGGCACAAACAATGAAACAGCTCTGCTAAAATCGAAGTCCGGTATCGTTACGGCGTACACGCCGGAAGAAACCTATTTTTTCCCCTACGGCGGCTTAAAAAGCCAAACGCGGCCCGTTGTCGTCGGCATGGGCCCGGCAGGGCTTTTCGCGGCGTTCTGCCTGGGGCTTGCCGGACTGTGTCCGGTAGTTCTGGAGCGCGGAAAACCGGTTGAAGAGCGGGAACGCGATGTGGAGCGTTTCTGGAAGACCGGCGCGCTCGACGAGCGCTCCAACGTACAGTTCGGCGAAGGCGGCGCGGGAACGTTTTCCGACGGCAAACTGACGACGGGTATACGCGACACGCGTATACCGTTTGTCCTTAAAAAACTCGTAGACTTCGGCGCGCCGGAGGACATTTTGTACCTGTCCAAACCGCACATCGGTACCGACCGTCTGCGCGAAATCGTCGCGTCCATCCGGCACGAGCTGCTGCGGCTCGGCTGCGACATACGCTTCGGCCACCGGCTGGACGGCCTTGACATTGAAAACGGCCGTCTGAAGAAGGCGTTGGTCTTCGCCGAAAGCGGCACGTATACGCTCGATGCGGACCGTTTGATCCTGGCCCCCGGCAACAGCGCGCGCGACACCTTTGAAATGCTCCGGGACAGCGGCGTGAAGCTGACGGCCAAGAATTTTTCCGTCGGCGTGCGTATCGAACACTTGCAGCGCGAGATCGACCGGGCACAATACGGCGACGCCGCCACGCTCGGCACGCTCCCCGCTTCCGACTACAAGCTGGCCGTTCATCTGAAAAACGGCCGGAGCGTGTATACGTTCTGCGTCTGTCCGGGCGGACGCGTCATTTCGGCCGCATCTGAAGCGGGGCACTCGGTCACGAACGGGATGAGCGGATATGCCCGTGACGGCGAAAACTGCAACGGTGGCCTGCTGGTCTCCGTGACGCCGAAGGACTTTGACGCATCGCCGCTGGGGGGTATCCGTTTTCAGCGCCAGCTTGAACGCGCCGCGTTTTTGCGCGGCGGCGGCGATTACAGCGCGCCGGCGCAGCTCGTAGGCGATTTTCTAAGCGACCGCCCGTCTATAAAAAGCGGCGTCGTCGTGCCGACATACCGGCCGGGTGTCGCCTGGTGCGACCTGCGCGACGTCCTCCCGCCGTTCGTATGCCGATCGCTGAAGGAGGCGCTGCCGCTGATGTCGAAAAGAATCCGGGGCTTTTCGCATCCCGACGCCGTGCTGACGGCAGTCGAGACGCGAAGCTCGTCGCCCGTCCGGATCGACCGGCTCGAGCATGAGGCTTTGGACCTGAGCGGACTGTATCCCTGCGGCGAAGGTTCCGGGTACGCCGGCGGCATCATGTCTGCCGCCGTGGACGGGATCCGCGCCGCCGAAGCGCTGTGCGCGTCATTCGTGTGATTACGATGTGATTTTAAGAAAACCGAAAGATAATGTTAATTATCGACAAAATTTCCTTATAGTTTTGTTCATATTGTTCTTCTCTACGTTCAAATTAGTTAAATTTTTAACGTTAATCTATTGCTTTTTTTTTATTCATCGTTTAATATAAGTACTTGGTGTGGCTGAATCAAGGACCATAAAGCTTACATAAAGCAATCAAAAAGGTTAAAGGAGAACGGAAATGAGCACGACGCAAAATCACTTTACATGCTGTGCCGTTACGGATGAAGCGTTGCTACAACAAATCCGTCAGCTGGCAGCGAACTACAAAGGTAAAGAAGGCAGTCTGATTCAAGTACTCCATATGGTACAGGGCGTATGCGGGTATCTTCCGCTCAATGTTCAGCGGATCGTCGCCGAAGAACTTGAACTCCCGCTTTCCACTGTTTCAGGAGTCGTCAGTTTCTACTCTTTCTTTGCAACAAAACCGCGCGGTAAACATACAATCCGCGTGTGCATGGGCACCGCATGTTACGTCCGCGGCGCCGCGAGTATCGTCGAAGCCCTGGAAAACCAATTCGGTATCAAAGCCGGCGACACAACGGACGACGGCGTCTTCACATTTGAGGTCGCACGCTGCATCGGTTCCTGCGGACTCGCTCCGGCTATGACGATAGATGACACGGTTTATCCGGAAGTAAAAGTAGCCGATCTCCCCGGCATTCTTGAGCCGTGGTACAGTAAGTAAGGAAGGTGTGAATTATGAGAAAACGTATTATTAAAAGCAGAGAAGACCTTCTGAAGCTTAGTGAGTTCATCAACAATGAAATTTCATTATTTAAAAATTCCATTTACGTATGCGGCGGCGCCGGCTGCGTCTCTTCGCACAGCTCCGAGATCGTCGAAGCGCTTAAGCGCGCTGTTGAAAACGCAGGGCTCACGAAGGACGTCCGGATCGTCGTCACCGGCTGTATCGGCCTGTGCGCGCACGGGCCGTGCATGGTCGTCGACCCCGACGGCGTCTTTTACGGCAACCTGACGCCGGAAAAAGTACAGACCATCGTAGACAAGCACCTTAAAGAGGGCAGCATCGCCACCGAGCTTTGTTACTACGACAAGGAAAAAGACGAATATCAGCCGCATATGAAAGATATCGGCTTCTTCTCAGACCAGGTCAAGATCGCTCTTCGAAACTGCGGACGCGTCGATTTCAACGCTATTGAAGACTACATAGCAAAAGACGGTTATATGGCTTTGGCCAAAGTCCTTATGGACATGGGCCGCGAAAAAACGGTTCAGGAGATGATCGATTCCGGTCTTCGGGGCCGCGGCGGCGCGGGCTTCCCCACCGGCATCAAATGGCAGTCCGGCATGAACGCGCCGGGCGACGAAAAGTATATGATCTGCAACGCCGACGAAGGCGACCCGGGCGCGTTTATGGACAGAAGCGTTCTGGAGGGCGACCCCCACAGCGTCATCGAGGCTCTGGCCATCGCAGGCTACTGCATCGGCGCTAAGCAAGGTTATGTCTACGTCCGCGCGGAGTATCCCCTAGCCGTGGACCGGCTGGGTAACGCGCTCAAGCAGGCCAATGAATACGGCCTTTTGGGAAACCATATACTCGGCACAGACTTCAGCTTCAATATCGAGATCCGCATCGGAGCCGGCGCGTTTGTCTGCGGTGAGGAAACAGCGCTCATTAACTCCATCGAAGGCCGCCGCGGCGAACCGAGGCAGAAGCCTCCTTTCCCGTTTCAGGCTGGACTTTGGGAAAAACCGACGATCATCAACAACGTCGAAACGCTTGCCAATGTACCGGCGATCATCTTAAACGGCGCGGAGTGGTTTGCGTCCTACGGCGTCGGAAAAAGCCGCGGCACAAAGGTCTTTGCGCTCGCGGGCGATATCGTCAACTCCGGCATCATAGAAATCCCGATGGGAATGCCGCTGCGTAATATCGTTTTCAAAATGGGCGGCGGCATGAAAGACGGCAAAGCCTTTAAGGCTGTCCAGTCGGGCGGACCGTCCGGCGGCTGCCTGACGGCCGAACACCTGGACGTTTCCGTCGATTACGAGAGCCTGTCCGCCAAGGGCGCGATCATGGGCTCCGGCGGTCTGATCGCCATGGACGAGAACACCTGCCTCGTCGACACGGCCAGATACTTCATGGAATTTGTTCAGGACGAAAGCTGCGGCCACTGCGTCCCCTGCCGCAACGGTACGAAACGCATGCTGGAACTGCTCCTGAAAATAACGTCCGGGCGCGGCGAGATGTCGGATATTGATGAACTTCAGGATCTGGCCGAAACCGTCGGCGAAACGGCCATGTGCGGCCTTGGCCAGACGGCGCCGAACCCTGTTTTGACAACACTTAAATATTTCAGGGACGAATACATCGCGCACGTCGTGGACAAACGCTGTCCCGCACACGTCTGCAAATCCCTGACCGTCTACAGCATCGACCCGGAAAAATGCCGCGGCTGCACGGCCTGCGTCAAAAAATGCCCGGTCGGCGCAATCAGCGGCGAGCTGAAGAAACCGCATACGATAGACACCGAAAAATGCATCAAGTGCGGCGTCTGTAAGGACGTCTGCAAGTTCGATGCAGTCGTATATTAAGGAGGGCAGAAATATGCTGGAACTTAAAATCAACAATAAAAACGTGTCTGCCCCTGAAGGCTCTACGATCCTGGAGTGCGCAAAACTTGCCGGGATCAAGATCCCGACGCTGTGCAACCTCCCCGGCATCCACACCAACGGCTCCTGCCGAATGTGCGTTGTCGAGGTCGAAGGCCAGAAGAAACTGATGGCCTCGTGCATCGTCAAAGCGCAAAACGGTATGGTTGTAAAAACAAACACCGAAAGAGTCCAGAAAGCCAGACGCATCATTTATGATCTGATCATCGCCAATCATCCGCAGGACTGCACCCATTGCCAGCGCAACCAGAATTGTGAACTTCAGGAGCTCGGTTATACGCTCGGTATCACCGATTCAAAAATTCCCAACAAATCAACGTCGGAGCCTTTGGACGTCACCCCCGCTATCACACGCGATCCGTCCAAATGTATCCTTTGCCGCCGCTGCGTAACGGCCTGTAACGAGATTCAGGGCGTCGGCGCAATCGGCAGCCAGAACAGAGGCTTTGACACGACGATTTCCCCGGCAATGAACCTGCCGCTTGAAAGCGTCAACTGCACAATGTGCGGCCAATGCGCTTCCGTGTGCCCGACAGGCGCCATCGTCGAGACCGACGCGACCGCCAAGGTATGGGCGGCTTTGGCCGACCCGTCCAAACGCGTAGCCGTTCAGGTCGCGCCCGCCGTACGCGCCGCGCTCGGGGAAGAATTCGGCTTCGAAGTCGGTACTCGCGTCACCGGCAAAATGGCAACCGCGCTTCACGACCTCGGCTTTGACGATGTCTTCGACACCAACTTTGCCGCCGACCTGACAATTATCGAAGAAGGTACGGAGCTCCTCGGCCGCCTCAAGGCTGCCCTGACCGGCGGCAAGACCGTCCTGCCGATGATCACAAGCTGCTCACCCGGCTGGATCAAGCATATCGAGCACGCTTTCCCCAGTCAGCTTGGCAACCTGTCATCCTGTAAAAGCCCGCATCAAATGCTCGGTGCGCTCATCAAGAGCTTTTATGCTGAAAAGATCAAGGTGCCGGCCAATGACTTCTACGTTGTCTCCGTCATGCCCTGCACGGCGAAAAAATACGAAATTGAACGCCCGGAAATGCAAAACGACGGCAATGCCAATGTTGACGCCGTGCTTACAACCAGAGAGCTCGCGCGCATGATCAAAACTGCTGGGATCGATTTTATCAATCTCCCGGACGGCGACTTTGATTCCCCGCTGGGACTTTCCACCGGCGCGGCCGATATATTCGGCGTCACCGGCGGCGTCATGGAAGCGGCGCTCAGGACCGTATACGAGCTGACGACGGGCCGTGAGCTGCCCTTCGAGAATCTGCACGTCAAGCCGATCGTCGGCCTTGACAACATCAAAGAAGCTTCGGTCAAATTTGAAAATGTCAAGCCGGAGTACGCATTCCTTGAGGGCGTTACAGCAAACGTGGCGGTCGCAAGCGGCCTGAAGAACGCGGATGTTTTAATGAAGCAAATTGCAGACGGCACAAGCCCGTACCACTTCATAGAGATCATGGCCTGCCCGGGCGGCTGCATCAACGGCGGCGGGCAGCCCCGTATGGCCGGCAAACCCGAGGATTACAGGGCACGCCGCATGAAGGCTATCTACGACGAGGACGAAAGCAAGACGCTCAGAAAATCCCACGAAAACCCGTTTATCACTTCGCTCTACAGCGAATATCTCAAAGAACCCAACGGTCACATCCCGCACCACCTGCTGCATACCACCTACACAAAACGCGGCAACTTCAACGAATTCGTCTCGGAATAATGGAATAGGTTTAAATATCCCCCGCCTTCCGGCGGGGGATATTTTTATGCACGAAAGCGCGGAAAAAACACGGGCGGCCAAAAGGCCGCCCGATATGTTTATAATATACCTGTTCCCGGTTTTGAAAATGTTACGTTTCTCTATCCGTCAAATGGAATAAATTTGTATACGGATACAGTCTACGCCGTCCACGTCTTTTTCGCCAAAGGACACGAGCAGACCGTAAGTCGTGTTGATATAATATGTAAAGACGCTGCCTTCTTCAATGGCATAACCATATAACTGGAAGCAGTTTTGTTCAAGCAGATCGGTATACCCTTCCAATGCATCTTCGACACGCATCCCAATGCGGTCCACCCTGTAAAAGTAATATGGCGTGTCAAAGACGGTTTCCGTTTTGTAAACAGGCGCGCCCGAAAACGCGCCGAAATCGGGCACGGGATAATAATCCTTATAGTAATCCGTGTCGGGAAGCAGCGCACTGAGTGTAACGAGCCCTGAAGCATCCATATCCTTCACAAGGTTGATCGGCACGGCAATATTGATATTCTGCGCGTCGACGGCCGTCATGGTCGTCACGCCGATGACCTTTCCGGTACCGTCAAGCAGCGCGCCGCCGCTGCTGCCTGAGGAAATAGCCGCCGTCGTCTGGATGCAGTCTATGCCGAGAACCATACGGGACGCGCTGGATATGATCCCCTGCGAGAAAGTGTTTTTAAACCCGAGCGGGCTGCCAAGGGCATACGCGGCGGCGCCCGTCATAACACTGTCGGAATCGCCCATTTCAAGCGCCCGGAAACCACTGCCGTCCACCTGTATCAGGGCTAGATCGTTAAAGTCGTCGGCTGCGTATACGCCTGACACCTCATATTCTTCACCGTCATACGTCGTGATGACGGCGCGCGCCGCCCCCTGGATCACATGGTAGTTTGTGACAGCGATCCCGCTTTCGTCTATAAAGAAGCCGCTGCCGGTTTTAATTTCTTGACCCATGCTGTCGTATATGAGTACGTAAAACACAGCCGGCGCGCATTTATCATAAATCTCCTGCGCGCTCAGATTTGCCTTAAGGGTGACATCCTGCCTGAAAGACGCGTTGACCATGCGCACGACGACTGCTGCGGCCTCCGACCGTTTTATGCTGTCGTTGGGCAGGAACGTCCCCGCCGGGTTTCCGGTCAAAACACCGGCTCTGTAAAGCATATAGACGGCGTCGCTGTATGTAAATCCAAGCGGGACATCGGGGATGGCGTTGTCTTCGACCGTATTCCTTTCCGTCAGCGCTTCTGCCGGAAGCGCCCCCAACAGGATCAGCGCAAATTCCGAACGCGTCACCGCCGCGTCATAGGTTATGTATTCTTCATCAATGATGCTGTGCCGGAGGGCATAGTCGACATAAGGCCTGTACCATGGTTCCCCGTTTGAAAAATCCGCGGAACCCCTATAATATATGCTGTGTATGCATACAGCCAGCTTGATGGCCTCGGCAATCGTCAGCGTTGAATCCGGATCGAACGTCCCGGCCGTCCTACCGTTTATCAAATCATATTCATAGGCCGCCTGAACATAGGGCGCATACCAGTCCGAAGAGGCAATATCCGTAAACCGCCCGGTTTGATAGGTTTGTACACGGCAGAAATACGACAGGCCGCCCGATGCGGAAGCCGCTATGGGCAGGACGGCAAAAAACAGAACGAGTACGAGCAGTACGGATATGATGCGCTTTTTCATGTTGTGCCTCCAAGCTGATTTCAGCGTCCGGGCTATGCGGCGGGCGCTTGTCTTCTTTCTATTATACTGGAAGCCGGGCACATAAACAATAAGGACAGCAAATTTTTACATTTTATTTTTTCAATCATTATTGACCCTTGTTAAAAACCTTCAGCTTGGAAATTTTGCAGACGGAGTGTATGATCCCCTGACCTGCCAACACGGCAAATACGGGCAGATAGAGAATAATGTACCGAGACCGGCCCTCCATAAGCAGAATAAACAGCAAGATCCCGATTAATGAACAGGCGAGCACGCTTTCATTTGTATTCCTCTCACCGAATTTTTTTCTCGGCAGGACTGCCGCGCAACCCAAAACGCACACCCACAACCCTTGGGCAATCATTTTGTAGGCGCGTATATATTTCCCCGTTGGATAAAATGCCTCCTGAACGGCGCCCTCGGGATCTTCCATATCTTTGCCGCCCGCCTCTCCGCCCCAATAGAAGGTGCCGTCACTCATAACCCACCTGGCTTTTTTCGCCAGAAATTTCATATAACCGCTGAAACCTTCTTCTTTTAAACGCTCAAAATATTTCGTCCAGTTTTCCGCGCTCTTTTCTTGTGCCGTTTTAAGGCTAAAGGTATATTTCGTGTCGTCGGCACTGTACCCGCCGTAAGCAACATAGGTGTCCGTCTCAGTCTCGCCGAGCCCCATCGCCATAAAATGCACAACAGGAACAGCGCTTCCAAAGCCAACGTCCATAAACCTCTGAAGCGCGCAATAGGCCGAGAAACTTCCGACCGTAATAACAACGGCAGATATCATTCCTGCAAGAATCCTGACAGCCCTTTTCCTGAACGGTCTTTTTAAAAAATACCTTTTCCTGTTTGCGACAATCTGCACCAGAAGAATGGCAACCATCATCACAAGCGAGCTCGCTTTGATCATCGTTCCCACAGTTACGAAAAGCCCCGACAAGGCTCCGAACGCCACCGACCTTTTGCCACTCTCCGAGGTCGCCCTGATAAAAAAGTAAAAAGTGCCGATAACAAAAGGCATTGACATTGTGTCGCTGTAAGGACAAGAGATCCAAGGAAAAAACATTACCAGAAGCAAAAGCAAAAGGAGCGCCATCAAGGCAGACTTTACGCCAAAAAGCCTGCGCGCCGTTAAAAAAGCCAGCAGGACAGAAAAGTCAATTGCCAAAACATTTATAATTACAAGCCCTGACTCAAAGGGAACATTGACAAGCTGAAAAACAGGCTTAAACCCGTGGAAAAGGAACACCAGAAACAAATTGTTAGGGTACATGAAAAAGTACCCCACCTCGTCGCCCCCGTCTGTTGACGCCGCCGTTTTCACGATTTTGTCAACATCCCACCACCATTCATCCGGCTTGATTGCAAGCGCCATGGAGAGCTGAAACCCAAAACACAGGACGAGAACGCCAATACAAACCTTGAGAGAATTCTTTAAAACAAAGTCGGGCGTTTTGAAACAAATATAAAATGCGATTAGTATAAAGACGATTAAAAACCATAATCCAATCACATTTTGAAGGCCAAGGTCAACCCAAAAATATGCCTTGTCGGAGGAAATAAGCGCCGCAACAAAAAGTGCCGAAAACAATAGCGTGAATATCCACCCAATAGCTTTAAGCAAAAACCCTGAATTATTTCTGTCAATTCGATTCATAAAAAGTAACCTCTTAAATCAATATTATACACCACAAAATGTATATTTTATAGGTATAATTGAAATTTTAAGGTCTAAACAGGCCTGACGCTTTAACAGCACTTATAAATATTCAAGACCGAAGTTTTACGTATAAAACTTCGGCCTTTTTGTTTTTATGTATGCTTTGATTTCAACCGGTCTTTACCGCCGTTTCTGCCTCCCGCTTCATGAAAACGCTTCCGAGCGCGAATACAACGCAGAAAACCGCCGAGACGACCGCCCAGATGAGCAGGTCGCTGTATTCGTTCATTTTAATGAACCCGACAACTGCGCCCGCGAGATAGACGACGCCTGCAATGATGCCGCCTATTTTGTTGTCGCATAAAATAATGCCGAGCAGACCGCCGACCAGGAAAACGGCCGCCATAGCCGTACCCGTCATCATTCCGAGGCCGCCCAGCAAATCTCCTGCGACGTTCGTAATGACGCTCAGCGCGTAAGTCTGGAGCGCTGTGACTGCGGATATCAGAATGCTCAGGATGCCGATGATAATTTTGACTACCTTCATTTAACGCCCTCCTTGTCTGTCGTATATATTTCACCGCCGGCGGCGGTTAGGTACACAAAAGAAAGAATGACCGGGCCGTTAATTCCAGGCAAAACATTTCCGGGGTTGGATTATATGATGACCTTTTTTGTCTTCTGGTCTTCATTTCGTGTTTTCAAGACCTTCTTATCACTGAGTTTATCGTCCGGTTCAAATTCCAGACCTTCCTGCTTCTCGGTCTCTTCCTCGTCGTCCCAGGAAATCGTCATGCCGTCCATTTTTACCATTTTGCCTTTGAGGTTTTCATTTTTTTCGACAAGTGCCATAACGCGCGCCTCCTTATTTTCACAGCCCGATTGTAGCAAAATACGCCTTCATAGTCAAACTGAAACAGGACGTTGTCATGGCGACAATAATTGTATCACGAAAGCCGCTCGGATTTCGTCTAAAAGCGTCGCTAATCATCCATATCCCGACTAACGTCCTCTTCTGTTTTTTTCTGAGGGCGGTTATTGAAATAAAGGCTGTCGTCCATGCTGCGCTTAAAGCTCTTGCTTGTCAGGATAAACGCGCCTGTAAGGAAAAACAGTGCGACACTCGCCACGAGGATCACAACTCCCCATTGCTCCAGCTGCTGCATACCGATCAGCTGGGTCAGTATGACCGACAGGCTGTTGATAGATATATGCATGAGAATTGGCGCAATGATCGAGTTGCTCCTGTAATATACAAACCCGATAACAAGCCCCAACAGGAACGCATAAACGCCCTGCACGACGTTAAAATGGTAAATTCCGAATAAAAGCGCCTGCAGGACCAAGGCAAGTTTGACTTTTGTGATTTTGCGCAGCTCACCGAATATGAGGCCCCGGAACAAAATCTCCTCAAAAACAGGCGCGATGATCCCGACGGAAATCAGCGACAGGATAAATCCGCCGCTGAAAATCAGCTCCGATACCTGCTCATAGGTATCGAAGAGCGGTTTGAGCGCTTCGATTTGGCTAACTAGCGCCAGAAGCAAATCCATGATGTAACTGACGGATAAACCGAACAGTATCACAACCGGGATGCTTATAAGTCCGATGCCTCTAAACCGCACGAATGTCAGCAGTTCCTGCCGGCGCTCCCGGTAAAAGAGATAATACGTGGGAACGGTGATCGCGATTGCCAGAAGCAGGATCCACGGCGTCTGAGCCGTCATATACGTAATTATTTCATTGACAAGCTCGTCAAGCGCAAGTTCCGTACCGGACGCAGTGGACGTCCAGACCAGTCCAACGATATGGACAAAACCGGCAACGAGCATGACAAAAACCTGCGCGAGCTGATATATGATCAAAAACAGCACTATGATCCCGATTGCTTTGAGTATCTTCATTAAACCACTCCATAACCGCAGTTTCCTTATTTCACCAGACCATTATATACAACTTTAACTTGGCTGTCGAGATAAAAATGCCTGACAGTACTGCAAAACCAAAAAGCCCCGCACCTGTGCACGGAGCTTTTAAGACAGGCTGACACCTTTAAATAACGGCAAGCCACTGCAGCAGCAGGATCAGCGCCACGCCCGGCACGCCCAGGACGCCCACGATCACGGCGTTAAGCCAGTTTATGGCCACCGTTATGCCGATGAACGAGCCGAGCCAGTTGAGCGCAAAGAGCGCAATAAACCCCACCACTGTGTTTAAAAGCAGCTTTAAAACGATCTTGATCGGTTTCCTTAGAATAATGAATACGACCAGCACTAAAATCGCAATAATGATGATCACGCCGGTTGTCTGAAGGCCCGCCATTATCACCGCTCCCCTCTTTAAGCGGCGCCGGTCGGATGCCTTCCGGCGCCTTTACAAGTCTGTCCATATTAATATATTCGCCGGTCACTAAAATTTTCATAAAATTACACGTTTATTTTTCACATTTACTTCTCATAATAATATCGGACATGAAAACCCGGCTGGATTAAGCCGGTGCCGGCGCTGAGGCCGGCTGAGCGAAAAGCGTAAACGGTCTTGGCGCCTTTGGCGAATGGCTGTCAGTCGGCAGGTTTAAGATTCCGTATGTTTGGTCTGTGAATCGATTTTTGTGTCTGGAGCGGTGGCTGTTTTAATTAACAGCCACCGTTTTCTATTTTATTATTTATTTAAAGGTATCAGAGATACCTTTTTATAAAATAGGTTCGCGCACCAAGGCGCGAAACGGCATTGGGCATGAAAAAACCGCTTGATTTTATATTTTGTTTCAGATATACTATATATCTGATAGAAGAGTCTATTTTATGTCTATATATAGGGGATCGTGCATGAAAAAAACAGCCAGGCCTTCATACGACAACGAGAGCATCTCCGCCCTCAAAGGCGCCGACCGGGTCCGTAAACGTCCGGGCGTCATCTTTGGTTCAGACGGGCTGGAGGGCTGTCAGCATGCCGTTTTTGAGATCCTGTCAAACGCCATTGACGAGGCGCGCGAAGGCCACGGCAATATTATAACGCTCACGCGGTACAATGACAATTCGATCGAGGTCGAGGACTTCGGCCGCGGCTGCCCGGTCGATTTCAACCAAAAAGAAGACCGCTACAACTGGGAGCTCGTTTTTTGCGAGCTTTACGCAGGCGGCAAGTACGCTAACGACGAGGGCGAGATTTACGAATATTCGCTGGGCTTAAACGGGCTGGGCTCCTGCGCGACGCAGTATTCATCGGAATATATGGACGTGACCGTCTGGCGCGAAGGGCAAAAATACACCCTGCGCTTTGAAAAGGGCGAAAATGTCGGCGGCCTGTCATCCGAGCCTTATAAAGGCCGCCGGACCGGCACGCTCATCCGATGGAAACCCGATCTGGATGTCTTCACGGACATCGATATCCCGACGGAATATTTTACGGATATGCTCAGGCGCCAGGCCGTCGTCAATGCCGGAACGACTTTCCGGTTCAAAAACCAGACGGGCGGCAGCTTTGAAACAACCGATTTTTTGTATCCCGACGGCATCGTCGACTACGTCAAAGAACTCTCGGGAGAAGACGTTCTGACCCAGCCGGTCTTCATTGAGTCTGAGCGGCGCGGGCGCGATCGGGCGGACAAGCCGGAATACAAAGTCAAGCTCTCTGCGGCTTTTTGCTTTTCCAACAAGGTCAACCGGATCGAATACTATCACAACTCCTCCTGGCTGGAGCACGGCGGCGCGCCGGAAAAAGCCACAAAGAGCGCCTTCGTATCAGAAGTGGACGCCTATCTCAAAAAGAGCGGAAAATATCAGAAAAACGAGAGCAAAATCAGCTTTACGGATATACAGGACTGCTTGATCCTCGTCACGAACTGCTTCTCGACGCAGACATCGTACGAAAACCAGACGAAAAAGGCGATCACCAACAAGTTTATCCAGGAGGCAATGACGGAATTTTTCCGCAGCCAGCTGGAGGTCTACTTCATCGAGAACAAAGCCGAGGCAGACCGGATCGTCGACCAGATACTGGTCAACAAAAGAAGCCGCGAAACGGCCGAAAAAGCGCGTCTGAACATCAAAAAGAAGCTCTCCGGCGGGCTCGATCTCTCCAATCGCGTCCAAAAATTCGTTGACTGCCGGACAAAAGACGTCTCCAAACGCGAAATATACATCGTTGAGGGCGACAGCGCGCTCGGCGCGTGCAAGCTCTCCCGGGACGCGGAATTTCAGGGGATCATGCCCGTACGCGGCAAAATCCTCAACTGTTTGAAAGCCGATTACGGCAAGATATTTAAAAACGATATCATCACGGACCTTCTGAAAGTCCTTGGCTGCGGCGTCGAGGTCCAGACGAAGCACTCCAAGGATTTGAGTACGTTCGACTTATCCAATCTGCGCTGGAGCCGCGTCGTCATCTGCACGGACGCCGACGTCGACGGCTTTCAGATCCGTACGCTTATCCTGACGATGCTGTACCGGCTCGTCCCGACGCTCATATGCGAGGGATATGTATACATCGCCGAATCGCCCCTGTATGAAATCGAGAGCAGGGGCAAAACCTATTTTGCGTATTCAGACCGTGAAAAAAACGAGATTTTAAGCACTCTGGGCGATGCCAAGTATTCAATCAACCGCTCGAAGGGGCTTGGCGAGAACGACCCGGAAATGATGTGGCTGACGACGATGAACCCGGAAACCAGGCGGCTTATAAAGGTGATGCCCACC
This sequence comes from uncultured Sporobacter sp., assembly GCA_963663605.2. Lineage (GTDB taxonomy): Bacteria > Bacillota > Clostridia > Oscillospirales > Oscillospiraceae > Sporobacter. Next base: position 16,446 of record CAXXVF010000002.1, on the reverse strand, counting down.
GACCCGGAAATGATGAGCACCGTGTTTGACCTGTTTGAAGGCGACAACCTCTCCGGGCGGAAGGACTTCATTTCAGAAAACGGACACCGTTATATGGATACCGCGGACGTCTCGTGATTTTCCGCGCCGCACAGCGGCAACGCGGCGGCCGGAAAAAGCGCGTCAAATGAAATCAGGCATGAAGGAATAAATGTATGGCCAAAAAGAGACAAGCCGAAAAAAATAAATCAGCGAATCCCAACGTAGTCGGACTGAAGGCCGAGATCCTTGAACAGCCGATCACCGATACGCTGGAAGTTAACTTTATGCCCTACGCCATGAGTGTGATCATGTCCCGCGCCATACCGGAGATCGACGGCTTTAAGCCGTCGCACCGGAAGCTTCTGTATACGATGTACAAAATGGGCCTCTTAAACGGCGGCCGTACAAAATCGGCCAACATCGTCGGCCAGACGATGCGGCTCAATCCGCATGGGGACGCCGCCATCTATGACACGATGGTCCGGCTTTCCAAAGGCTACGAGGCGCTTCTGTCCCCGTTTGTCGATTCCAAAGGCAATTTCGGCAAAGTCTACTCCCGTGACATGGCCTGTGCCGCCTCCCGGTATACGGAGGCCAGGCTCGCCCCTGTCTGCTCGGAAATCTTCCGCGAAATCGACAAGGATACCGTTGATTTCACCGATAACTACGACAGCACCATGCAGGAGCCCACGCTACTGCCTACGTCGTTCCCGAATATTCTCGTAAGCGCAAATTCAGGCATTGCCGTGGGTATGGCATCGAATATCTGCGGCTTTAACCTGACGGAAGTCTGCCAGACAACCATCGACTACATCGCTGATCCCGAGCACTATATCCTGTCGACCCTCAAAGCGCCCGACTTCCCGACCGGCGGAGAGTTAATTTACAACGCCGACGAGCTCAGGTCCATCTATGAAACGGGCCGCGGCAGCTTTAAAGTCCGCGCGCGCTGGCGGTATATCAAAAAGGAAAATCTCATTGAGATTTTCGAGATTCCCTATACGACGACGGCCGAAGCCATTATCGACAAGGTCGCCGAACTCGTCAAATCCGGCAAGGCGCGTGAAATCACCGATATGCGCGACGAGACCGACTTGAGCGGCCTGAAGCTGACGATCGACCTCAAGCGCGGCGTCGACCCGGAAAAGCTGATGACTAAACTCATGAAGCTGACCACGCTGATGGACAGTTTTTCCTGCAATTTTAACATCCTGATCGCCGGCATGCCGCGTGTTATGGGCATTCGCGAGGTCCTGGAGGAATGGACGGCCTGGCGTACGGAATGCGTCAAACGGCGCATCTTCTGCGAGCTGACAAAAAAGAAGGAAAAGCTTCATCTGCTGAAGGGCCTCCAAAAAATCCTTCTGGATATAGACCGCGCCATCGCCATCATAAGAAATACGGACGAAGAGTCCGAAGTCGTGCCGAACCTGATGATCGGTTTCGGCATCGACGAAATACAGGCGGAGTATGTCGCGGAGATCAAGCTTCGGAATATAAACCGCGAGTATATCTTAAAACGCACGGAAGAGACGAGCGCGCTCGAAGAAGCAATCCGCGACCTGGAGGACACGCTGAAAAGCGTCCGGCGCATCCGGTCCATTATCGTCTCGGAACTCAAGGCCGTTATCAAGAAATACGGCGCCGAGCGCAAAACCGCCATCATCTATGACAACACTATTGAAACATACCGTGAAGAGGAGCATGTTGAGGACTACCCGGTCAACATTTTCCTTTCCCGCGAAGGATACTTCAAAAAGATCACGCCCTTGTCGCTCCGTATGGGCGGCGAGCAGAAATACAAGGAATCGGACGGACCGTTTATAAGCTTTGAATCGCAGAATAAAAACGATCTGCTTATCTTTACGGACCGGCAGCAGGTCTATAAGGCGCGCGTGAGCGATTTTGAGGACACGAAGGCGTCTGTCCTCGGCACGTACCTGCCGACCTCCCTTCAGATGGACGAGGGCGAGAACGTCCGGTACATGCTGGACCCGGGCGATTACACCGGTCATATCCTGTTCTTCTTTGAAAACGGCAAGACCGCGCGCATCGAGCTGGGCGCTTATGCAACGAAGACGAACCGGAAAAAGCTGACGGGCGCGTATTCCGGATCCAGTCCGCTTATTTCGGCAGTCGGCCTTGAAAAGGACACTGAGGTCGCCGTTTATTCCTCGGAAGGCCGTGTACTCGTATTCTCGACAGCGCTTTTAACCCCGAAAACGACGCGCACGACCGTCGGCGTCGCCGTCATGACCCTCAAAAAGAAATACCGGCTCATGAAGGCTCTGCCCGTTTCCGAAACATCTATAAAAAACATACCGCGCTACCGGGTGCGGAGCATACCGGCCGCCGGTTCCCTGCTGAAGGAAGAGGATATGGAAGAACAGCAGCTTGAGATGCAGCTTTAAATTGGGTGAAAATCACATGCATATCGAAAACGCAGTAAATAATCTTGAAAGACGCGGTTTCAGCGTATCGCGGTTTGAAACAAAAGAGGATGCGCGGGACTATCTGGCAGAAAAATTTTCCGGTGAAACGATCGGTTTCGGCGGCTCGGTGACACTGCGGCAAATGGAATTGTACGAATCGCTATCCGGGAACAATACCGTGTGGTGCTCGTGGGTACAGGAACCTGAAACAGCCAGGAAAAACGCTGCGTCTGCCGATACTTATATAACGTCGGCAAACGCTGTTGCCGAAACAGGCGAGATCATTAACATAGACGGGATCGGCAACCGTGTCGCATCGACGTTATACGGCAAAAAAGAGGTCTATTTCGTCGTCGGTATCAATAAATTCGCCGAAGACTTCGACACGGCGCTCTGGCGCGCCCGGAATATCGCGTCACCAAAAAACGCGCGGCGGCTCGAAAAAAAGACGCCGTGTGCCAAAAACGCAGATAAGTGCTACGACTGCAGCAGTCCCGAGCGCATCTGCAACGGGCTCGTTGTCCTTTGGGGGCCCATGCACGGCGTTGGCCGGACGGAAGTCGTCATTGTCAACGAGGAACTTGGTTATTAAACGGCGGTGTTAACATGCAGATCGAAACAGCTGTAAAAAATCTCGAAAGCCGCGGCTTCATCGTATCACGGTACGATAAAAAAGAGGACGCGCGGGACTACCTTGCACAAAAACTCTCCGGCTGCGTCATCGGGCTGGGCGACTCGGTCACGCTTACCGAGATGGGCCTTTCAGCCGCCCTGTCCAAAAACAACACGGTTTGGGAACCCGAGACGCAGTTTGAACCCGAAACACAAAAAGAATCGATGCAGACCGATATATACATCACCTCCGCAAATGCCGTGGCCGAAACCGGCGAAATCATCAATATCGACGGAGCGGGCAATCGTGTGGCCTCGACACTTTTCGGAAAGAAAGAAGTGTATTTTGTAATCGGCATTAATAAGCTCGCCGAAACGTACGACGCCGCGCTATGGCGCGCCCGTAACATCGCGGCCCCGAAAAATGCACAGCGGCTCGGCATAAAGACGCCCTGCGCCAAAAACGGCGACAAGTGTTACGACTGTAAAAGTCCCGAACGCATCTGCAAGGGCCTTGTGGTTTTATGGGGCAAAATGATGGGCGATGTCCGGATGGAAGTTCTGATCATCAATGAAGAACTGGGGTATTGAAAATGCGCACTGTGAAACGTCAAACCGCCGTGCTGCTCCTGATCGTTACGGCGCTCCTGCCGCTGTGCGGTTGCAGCTCCATCCTTGACGGGGAAATGATGTCGATCAGTCCGCACGTCGAACCGTCGCCGACAGCCACCGACGGCGTTATGCGGGCGGAAACGTATGAAGAGATCAAAGAATGCATGCACAGCTTCATCCTCGCCCGTGACGACAGGGAGATATTCCGGGTCTACAGCTACGACGGAGACGTCCAAAACGACGTCAACCGCGCCTGTTCTGAAATTCCCAAAAACGATCCGATCGGCGCATACGCCGTTTCGGAAATGGTCGGCACGGTCAAGCAGATCGTATCCTATTATGAGGTCGAGGTGTTCATCGCCTATAAAGACGTTACAAAAGAACAGCTTGAAAGCATCATTAACGTTTCATCCGCGCAGGAACTGGACATGATGCTCGCGTATACGCTGGGTGAATATACGCCGTCTATGACGGCGCTGGCATACGGCATTGAATTAACGGAATCGGATGCTCTTGAAAGCGTCCGGCAGCTTTATTATGAAAACCCCGGGAACATCGTCATGCTGCCGGTGACAACGGTTGATTTTTATCCGAAACTCGGCAGCGACCGCATCATCGAATACACTTTCGGTTACCTGTATGAAGCCAGTACGCTGGAGGCCATGGAAGAGGCCCTTAAGGATTCGGTCCGGGAGATCGCCGAATACGTCAACGTCTCCGAAAGCGACAACATGCAGATGCTTCTGATGCTCGCCCGGCGTCTTATGGAATCAACGGAATACGACGCGGAAACGGCTGCCGGAGATTACAGCAACCAAAACACTTTCGCGACGGCCTACAGCGCTCTGATCAACGGCAAAGCCGTCAGCGAGGGCTACGCCATGGCATATAAAGCGCTTTGCGACGAACTCGAAATCGACTGCACCGTCGTCATCGGCGAATACGCCGGGGCGCTTCACGCCTGGAATATCGTTAAACTTGAAGATGACTACTATCACGTTGACGTCAGTAATTGCGACCTTATCGGATTAGATGCGGCATTTTTGAAAAATGACGCGGAAATGAAAACCGATTATATGTGGGATACAGACGCATACCCTATCTGTGACGGTCCATTATCATATATTTCTGTGGCGACTGAACCTACATCAGATGACGTCCCGGCATCGGAAGCTTCAACATCCGAGCCTTCGCCGGATGAAACAGTGACCGACAACGAGCCGACGGAAACCGACCCGGAAGATGAACCGGCTGAATAATATCGAAAGGCAGGCTATGCTATGAGCGGAGACATACGACATTTCAGGCGCAGGCTGTTCGGCGGTTTTGACGAAAACGACGTCATGCGTTATGTAGAGGAACTGGCTGCGCAGCGGAATAAATACAAAATGACCGGCGACAAGCTGGAGCAGGACTTTAAAGACCTTCAGTATGAGCTCAAACGGCTGCAGGGCGAATTGGATGAGGCCGACCGGCGTATCATGGATATCAAGATCAGATCACTCGGCCAGGCCGGCAGCAATATCTCTTCCCTCAAAGAGTCCTACCTTAATATCCGCTCCGAAATGGAAGAAACCGCGCACACGATCAGCAGCGAATTGTCAAAACTCAACAGTACGCTCACGCTTTTATCGTCCGCGCTGGACAAGACCGGTTATCGCTTTAATGAATTGGAATCGTCCGTCGAAAAGGAAAAGGCGGATGTCATGGCCTCCTGGCAGCCGAGGCTGGAACCATGAGCACGGTAAAAATCGCAGTGCCGGAAATCGGCTCTTTTTCGGAAAAACTGCGTGCGGGTGACCGCGTCCTTCTAAGCGGCGACGTTTACACGGCCCGGGACGCCGCGCACAAAAAACTGTTTGCACTTTTAGACGACGGCGGCGATCTGCCGTTTGAAATAAAGGACGCCGTTATCTATTACGCCGGTCCGACGCCGGGGCATGACGATGTCATTATCGGTTCCTGCGGCCCGACAACGTCCGGACGGATGGACGCTTTCGCGCCGCGTCTTTATGATCTGGGCCTTAGGGCAACGATCGGCAAGGGCGAGCGCTCGGCACAAGTTGCCGAGGCCATTATTAAAAACAAGGCCGTATACCTGTGCGCCGTAGGCGGCGCGGGTGCGCTGATCGCCCGCCATATCAAAAGCGTTCAGGAAATCGCTTTTCCCGAGCTGGGCTGCGAATCCATCAAACGCCTTCTTGTGGAGGAGCTTCCGCTGACCGTCGCGCTCGACTGCCTTGGCGGGGATATTTTTAAAGAAGGCCGTCAGAAATATAAGATCGGCTAAGAAGCATTAAATCCATAACAGCCCTGAGCATACATAATTTGAGAGGCCCTGCCGCATACGCGGCAGGGCCTCTATATATTCCGATTAAGAAAACATGGGGGCACTTTTTTTATCGGGCGGCGGGCGGGTCCAGCGCGTCCGGACAGGCTTCCGCCGATTTGTCCGGATCGCCGTTCTTTTTCATCTGCACCGCTTTTTTAAAAAATTCAAACATTATGGAAGAAAACTTCATATGGCTTTCCGTATTGAACGGTATATCAAGTTCTTTGAACAGGTCCAGAATCAATAAGTAAAACGGATACGCGGTGATGTCGTCCGGCGGATTCTTCCCGGCCGGCAGCAGCACGTTCAAAAACCGGTTTTGAAGCAGCGTGATCGACTGATAACATTCCCCTATCTGCTCATCGGTAAAACCGTTGAGCCTCAAGGAGGCGGTCAGGCAGACCTGCAGATCATTGCACGTCTTTTCGTTGAACTTCAGCACTTCGCTTAGGCAGACATTCTGCAGGGCAAATACGGCAAAGGCGGAATCAAAACGTACCGTTTTATAAACGCTTTTTCTGAGAAAATAATTATAATCCATCACAAGACAAAAGAAATCGAAGAAATTCACAGTCCGTCCTCACTTTTATTCTTATTCAGCCGCATCGGCTACAGACTATCCTGACCATTATAGCCGGAATGGCGGATTACCGCAAGAACATATTGCTTGCTTAATTTTACGCCTTTTTCTCCTAGCGCGGCGGGAGGCTTCAAATAATCCGGCTGCGGTATGCTCAGTAATATTCAGCAATTTTTTTGAATTTGACTTGACATAAGGTAAATTAAAATATTTATGGTAACATTTGTATCGTTTTTTATTGACATTTGTATAAATATGTGGAATAATACCTTTTGTATCCTTAAATATACATATAGTCTATTTATTGGCAAACCCGCTGAAAAACGGGGACGCAAAGCTCAGGAGTCCTGATGCCGATTTGCAGTCCTAACCAGACATCGAGACAGTCCGGCCGCAGTGTATACGCAGCAAGCGTGTGCTATGCGGTTTTTTTATTTGTTTTTTATATTTTTGTGCCGGTTATATGAGCGCAATACGGTTTTCCCATCAAACCGTTTTTTCACCATCCAGTTAAATATTAATATGGAGGCAATAAAATGAAACGAAAGATTCTAAGTATCGTGCTCGCACTGCTTTTAGTGTTTTCCCTGCTGCCGATAACCGCGATGGCAGCTTATACGGACGTCCAGGAACACTGGGCCGAGCCTGCGATCGAAAAGTGGAGTGATTTGGAAATCATCCGGGGCGCGGACGGCAAATTCCGGCCCGAAGACCCGATCACGCGCGGCGAAATGGCGGTCATTATCGACCGCATCATGCAGTTTAAGACGGCGTCGGTAAACGCCTTCGACGATCTGGACGAGGATTTTTACACGGACGCAATACTTAAAGCGAACGCAGCGGGCATCATCACCGGTTACAACGGGTTGGTCCGCCCGACCGATCCGATCACCCGTGAGGAAGCCGTCGTCATGCTCGGCCGCGCGTTCGGTCTGAGCGAAAGCGCCGCCGCTGCCGGTTTTTCCGACAGCGCGGATATATCCTCATGGGCGCTTGGTTTTGTAAATGTCATGTCGGCCAATGAATATATCAACGGCATCGACGGCGCGTTTTGCCCGAAGGACCCGATCAAACGCTGCCAGGTCGTAACAATTCTGGACAATGCAATCGCTGGAATATACAGCGAAGCCGGTACGTATACCGGCGATGTCGCGGGCATTACGATTATCAACACGTCGGACGTTATCCTCGATGACATGACGATCAGCGGCGACCTTATCATTTCCGAGGGCGTCGGAGACGGCGAGGTGACCTTGAACAATGTCACCGTCACCGGCAATACGATCGTTCGCGGCGGCGGCGCCAACTCCATCTATATTAACGGCGACAGCTCTCTGACCAATCTGATCATCGAAAAGACCGACGACGGCGAGATCAGAATCGTCACGGAAGACGGCGTTGTCGTTGACGCCGTATATGTGGACGACGGCAAAGACGACGTTATACTCACAGGCGTTTTCGGCAGCGTCACAGTCGACGCCGACGTAACCGTGCACGCAGTCGACGCGGAGATTGAACTCGTAAATGTTACGCATGAAGACGCGTTGTTTATCATCGACGAGGATTCCGTTATCGATACGCTGATTCTGGACGCCGGTGTAACAGTCACAAACAATGGCACCGTCAACACGGCTGAACTCAATGTCGAGGGCGCTGCTGTTTTAGGCAACGAGCCCGGCGAGACCCTTTATGCAGAAGGCGTCGCAGGCGTCAAGGACACCGATGACGACGACACCAACACCGGCGGCGGTGGCGGCGGCGGCGGCGGTGGCGGCGGCGATACCACAGCCCCGACCTTGAACAACGTCGCCTTTGCAGCAAACAGCACAACATTGCCCGGAAATGTTGCCGACGGCTTCGCGCTCGTTGCAGACGGCGATAAAGATACTAAATACATCATCGGCTTTGTAGGGACAACCTCGAGCGAAACGCTTGCCGGCGGACCGTTCGCGCTTATCCTCGACAAGTCCAACCTGTCTCAAGACACGATAAACGAAATCAGAGCCCTTTATGATACGAAACCGGATAAGTATAAAACCTACCTGAACGACGCACTCGACGGGAAGGAAGCGTTTGCATATATTAAGGCAAACGCGGACGGTTCTGTCACGCTTCTGGACGGCGCTCAGTACGATCTGGATAACATGGAAATCGGAATGGTGGTCCCCGGCAACTACCCGCTCGGAACGTATGTGCTCAACGGGCAAATCAAAGACGCAGCGGGCAACACGACTGCTCTGACCTATAAGCTGATTGTTACGGATGTCGAAACAGAAGCTCTGGCCGACGTCGTCGCCAACACGACAATGACGGGTGACCTGAGCGCTTTCGCAGCCAAGTTCCCGGCTGCCGTCCCGGGCTTCTTCGATAATGCCGGCTACAAAATCAACTCATTTATCACCCTTGCCGACGATGTTGACGGTGATATTAACATCACCCGCGACGGCAATACAATGACCATCACGGGCGGCCTTAGCGCCGGTACATATACTTACACAGAACTAATCGATATGGTCAATGGTAATAATCCAGAACCTTCCCCGGCGGACTTCGATCATGCTACGTACGGCGGGCAAGTCGAAAATTATTCCATCACCGTCACCGGAAACACTTCGCCCATCGATACGACCGTAACCATCCAGTCCGTCATCTCAAAGGACGGCTTCACGACAACAACGGTCCTGGCTGAGCTGACCGGTCTCGAACTAAACGTAGCGCCTGTATTCAACGGATATGTAAGCGGACAGATTGCTACATCAGGTTATGACGTATCTGGTACATTGATTGGAGATTATACCCTGACCATAACTGGACAGGTTTCAGATTACGTAGATAACAGGGCTACATTCAGCGGTGCAGTGTCGGGAGACTTCAGCGGAGATATCACAGCAACAATTGATGCTAACGGTATTGACACCATGTCAGGTACAATCACAGGTACAGGCGCGGCTGATCCCGTCAGGATCATCGGCACCTTCCCACAAACCGGAAAAGATGGTGATTTTGCAGGTGAAATTATTACGGGTCCGATTCCCAAGCCTGTAGAAAGCATAACAATAACAACACCGGGTAATGCTACTGCATTGGCAGTTGGAGATACTATTCAACTTGGAGTAGATATTACTCCGTCAGACGCATCTGATAAAGTGGCATGGTCGGTATACGTTAACGATAAATCTATCGCGTCAGTAAGCGACACCGGTTTAGTAACCGGATTGTCTTCTGGTGATGCAACCATTATTGTTAAAGCTCTTGACGGCTCGCTTGAGGACGACACCATATCGATTACCGTTGCGCCTGTTGTGAATCAGACAAAAAACACCGGTCACGACACGATTCAAGACGCTATTGACAACGCGTCGGACAACAATACTATCATACTGGGCGCCGATTTCGATCTGGGCAGCAGCAATATTCAAATCCCCGGCGGCAAGTCTTTGACGCTTGATTTGGCGGGCCACACCATTACCTCCTCGGGCACGCATAGCAATGATAATTCAACGATAGATAATACGATTAAGGTGGAGAACGGCGCCACGCTCACTATAAACGACAGCAGCGACGCCGGTACGGGCACGGTTACTAATACAGGTTTTTTATGCCAAGCTATCCGCTGTTACGGCACCCTGTTCATTAACGGCGGCACAATTAATACAACCAATTATGGATATGCATTATTCATGATTAACATGACAGCCGAGGAATACGCCTGCGACGTTACCATCAACGGCGGGACCTTCAACGGCTGGTTTTATGACAACGGCGAAGACAGCCATTGCAGGCTGACCATCAACAACGGGGTCTTCAACGACATGTTCTATTTCGCTTCCGCAAATAATGATATAACCATTAACAATGGTACTTTCAATACGAGGGATGAATCGGTGATTGAAATCAAAGCTGGCACCTTAAAAATCAACGGCGGTACATTTACAAACAATATAGACACGTCCTCAAATACGGGTGCTATAGCTAGCAATAACGGTTCAGGCCCGTTCAAGGGTGTTATCATCGGCGTAAAGCCAAGCGGTTCCGCAACTGGCGCGTACGGAAGCCCGGTGGTCATAAACATCAACGGCGGCACGTTTACGAATAATTTAGGTGACGCCATTGTACTGGTTGACCAGACTGCTACTGGTAATACAGGCGGGGGTAACGTCACCGCTAACATCTCTTCCGTCGCGACCATCACCGGTAATGTCGCTATTTACGACAGCAGTACAAATGCGGCCAACGCCAGCGTTCTCAACATCACCGGCGGAAGTGTAACCGGCGCGGTTGCTATTATGGAAAACGGCACGCAGCCTAGTACTATCAACATCAGCGGCGGTATGGTCATCGGTACGGTTTCCACTGTGACCGGCGGTACGATCGAGATAACCGGCGGCACTTTCAGCACCGACGTGAGCGCTTATGTTGCAAGCGGCTATAGCTGCATAGAAAACGGGGGCCTTTATATCGTTCAACAAAACACATAAGCATCCGTTCAATATCCTCTGTAATAACAAATTGATAATGGGTTTTTAAAGCTTTCAAGCATAAATCGGACGCCGTGAATCATATTAATTATGTTCACGGCGTCCTTGTATAAAGTCTTTGTTATAAACCCGGTATTGGCTGTAAACCAACACCGGGTTTTATTCTCATTTCCCGCCCATGAGGAGGTACATGATCGCTTTCTGGGCGTGCAGGCGGTTTTCGGCCTCGTCGAAGATCTCGTCCGCGTGCGCCTCGAAGACCTTTTCGGTGATCTCCTCTCCCCTGTGCGCGGGCAGGCAGTGCTGGATCATGCAGCCGGGTTTCGTGAGCGCCATGATCTCGTCGTTCACCTGATAGCCCTGGAACGCTTTCATGCGTTTTTCGGCTTCTCCCTCCATCCCCATGGATGCCCAGACGTCCGTGAAGATGACGTCCGCGCCTTTGGCGGCGTCACGCGGCACACGCGTCAGCTCGAACTTTGCCTCGGTCTGATTCTTGGCAAAATCAAGGATCAGCGCATCCGGCTGATAGCCGTCCGGGCAGGCGACGGATACGTCCATGCCGCACTTGAGGCCGCCGGCGATGATGGAGTTTGCCATGTTGTTGCCGTCGCCGATATAGCATATTTTAAGGCCCTCGAGCTTCTTTTTATATTCGCGGATGGTCTGGAGGTCCGCCAGCACCTGGCAGGGGTGCTCGAAATCGGTCAGGCCGTTTATGACGGGGATGGACGCGTATTCGGCAAGCTTTTCGACTTCCTCCTGCTCGAAGGTGCGGATCATGATGCCGTCGCAGTAGCGGCTTAAAACGCGCGCCGTGTCCTGTATCGGTTCGCCGCGTCCGAGCTGGCTGTCGGCGCTGGACAGGAAGATGCCCTGCCCGCCGAGCTGATAGATGCCCGTTTCAAACGAAACGCGCGTGCGCGTGGAGTTTTTCGAGAAAATCATGGCGAGCGTCTTGCCCTCCGGAAAATCGTGCTTCCAGCCTGCTTTGCGTTCGGCCTTCAGCCGGTCCGCCGTGTCGAGAATCTCCGTAATGTCTTCTTTTGAGAGGTCGAGCAGCTTAAGCAGATCTTTTTTCATAACGCTTCCTCCAATACCTTTTTGAGAATCGCCAGGCCCTTGTCGATCTCCGCATACGTGATCACAAGCGGCGGGAGCATCCGAAGCGCGTCGGCGCCGGCCGTGAGCATCAAAAGCCCGTTTTCGATACATTTATTCGCCAGATCAATCGGCTTTGCGCCCGCGATTGAAATGCCGATCATCAGCCCAAGCCCGCGTACTTCCCTGACAGCCGGACAGTTCCAGCCCCTTACGGCGTCGCGGATATACGCGCCTTTTTTTGTGACCTCATCGAGCATTTCCGGCGTGAGCCTGCGCATGACCTCAAGCGCGCCGGCCGAGGAAATCAGGTTGCCGCCGAACGTGGCCGCGTGCGTCCCGGCCGACAGGACGCCGGCGCATTTTTCATTCGTTAAAATGCCGCCCATCGGCAGTCCGCCGGCGATGCCCTTGGCAAACGTAACGACATCGGGCGAAATCCCGTACTGCTGGTAGGCAAACAGCGTGCCGGTGCGTCCGATGCCGGTCTGCACCTCGTCGGCCAGAAGGAGCAGGTCCTTTTCTTTACAGAATTCGGCGACTTTTTGGACGTAAGCCGTGTCGAGCGGCAGCACGCCGCCCTCTCCCTGTACAAGCTCTAGCATGACGGCGCACGCGCCGTCCGCCGCTTTTGCCAGAGTGTCGAAGTCGTTGGCTTCGGCGTGCACGAAGCCTTCCGTGAACGGGAAGAAGTAGTTGTGGAAAACGTCCTGTCCGGTAGCCGCAAGCGTCGTGACCGTCCGGCCGTGAAACGAATTATAAAGCGTAACGATCCTGCTGCGGCCTTTGCCGTACTTGTCAAAGGAATACTTGCGCGCGAGCTTGATCGCCCCTTCGTTGGCTTCCCCGCCGGAATTGCAGTAGAACGCAACGGCCATACCGGAGCGTTTTGTCAGCTGTGAAGCCAAGTGCACACCGGGTTCGGTATAAAACAGGTTTGACGTATGCTGAAGCTTAAGGGCCTGGTCGTAGATGGCCTTTGCCCAGCCCGCATCGCCGTATCCGAGGCTGTTGACGCCGATACCGCTTGTAAAGTCGACGTATTCTTTGCCCTCCGGGCTCCAGACCGTCGCGCCCGCGCCGCGCTCGAGCACAACGTCGAACCGCGCGTAGGTCTGCATGATTTTTTCTTTATATAAATCCTTTATTTCATTGCTGTTCATATATATCAGCTCCCTTTAAAAAATAGCGACGGCCCGATGTGGGCATCGGGCCCTACGCAATGACGACTCATAGAACGCACAATCCGCTTGATGTGATGTGCCACAGACAGTGCCTTTTTAAGCGATGCATGGAGCAGGCCCATGGTTTCCAAAGCGGGCTATAGGGCCGCAGGCCCTATTCCTTTTAGGGCGGCGGGTGGGTAAAGCTTAATAAATCATTGTCCCCGCGCCTTCATTTGTGAGTATCTCGATAAGAATCGAGTGCGGGACGCGCCCGTCCAAAATATGCGCGCGCTTGACGCCGGCGTTGATCGCGTCGTGACAGCATTCGATCTTCGGTATCATGCCCCCGGAAATAATCCCCTGCCGGGTAAGCGGATCGAGCTCGTCGAGCCGGATGACCGGCATGAGCGTGCGCTCATCCTTGGGGTCTTTCAAAACGCCGGGCGCATCGGTGAGAATCATCAGCTTTTCGGCGCCGAGCGCGACGGCAAGTTTGGACGCCGCCGTGTCTGCGTTTACGTTGTACGGCGTGTCGGCATCGACGCCTGTGGCCACGGTCGCCACAACGGGGATCGTGTTGTCCCCCAGCGCATTATTGACGACGGCCGGGTTTATAGCTGTAATATCTCCGACGAAGCCGTAGTCCTCCCCGTCTTCCCTGTTCATTTTTTTTGCCTCGATGAGGCTGCCGTCTATACCGCACAGCCCGATGGCGCGGCCGCCTTTTCGGATAATGGTCGCCACAAGGTCCTTGTTGACCTTTCCGCACAGGACGCCCTGCACGATTTCCATCGTCTCCGCGTCCGTATACCGCAGCCCGTTGACAAATCGGGACTCCTTGCCGATTTTTTTGAGCATGCCGCTGATCTCCGGCCCGCCGCCGTGTACGAGCACAACGCGGATACCGACGAGCTGCAGGAGGATGATATCCTCCATCACGGCTTCGAACAGCTCGGAGCTGATCATGGCGTTACCGCCGTATTTGATGACAACAACCTTGCCGTTGTACTTCTGGATGTACGGAAGCGCCTCGACAAGCGTCTGTGCCCGTTCCATATTGTTGAGCATATTAGCACCTCGTCTTTTTTGTTTGATCGCGCGGATACTCAAAAGCGCCATCTTCTCAATGGTGTATCGATCGAAGCCCTGCTCCTCTATTGGGGCATGGGGCGAAGCCCTGTTGCTCTGAATAGGGCAAAGCCCTGCTCCTCTGAATAGGGCGAAGCCCGGTTCCTCTGAATAGGGCGAAGCCCGGTTCCTCTGAATAGGGCGAAGCCCTGCTCCTCTATGGGGGCATGGGGCACAGCCCCATACCTTTATTGGGCGGGTGGGCGGGAATCAAGTCCTGTAGTCGCCGTTGATCTTTATATAGTCATAGGTGATGTCGCAGCCCCAGCAGGTGCATTCACCCGCTCCGCCGCCGACAGATATATCTATCGTCACGTCATGTTCGGTAAGTATTTTCTTGGCAAGCGTTTCATCGAAGTTGAGGCCGCGTCCGTTTTTACAAACGTCGATGCGTCCGGCCTTTGAGGCAAACGCCACCGAAACGGCATTCGTATCAAAATCGACGCCGGAATAGCCCATGGCGCACAGCACCCGGCCCCAGTTGGCGTCGGCGCCGAAAATCGCCGCCTTCGTGAGCGTAGAGGAGATGACCGATTTGGATACCGTCTCCGCCGTTTGGACGTCTTCAGCGCCGGTAACGGTGCAGGTGATCAAATGCGCTGCGCCCTCGCCGTCCGAGGCCATCTCAATGGCCAGTTTGACACACAGGTCTTTGAGGGCGGCGGCAAAAACCGTATAATCTTCGCTTCCGTCTTCAAGCGGCGCGTTGCCCGCCAGACCGTTTGCCATAACACAGCACATATCGTTTGTCGAGGTGTCGCCGTCGACCGATATCCGGTTGAAGCTGACATCAACGACCTCCTTGAGCGCCTTTTGCAGTAAATCCGCGCCGACGGCGCAGTCCGTCGTTATAAAGCACAGCAGGGTCCCCATATTCGGATGGATCATGCCGCTGCCTTTGGCGATGCCGCCGATTTTGACCGTCTTCCCACCGAGCGATATTTCCACGGCATATTCTTTCTTTACGGTGTCGGTCGTCATGATGGCCTGCGCGGCGGCTGAAGAACCGTTTTCACTCAGCGCCCCGACAAGCTCGGGTATCCCGCCGATTATCGTATCGGCCGGCAGCTCCTGCCCGATAACGCCTGTGGACGCCACTATGACGTCGCTCTCGTCAATACCGAGCGCGGCAGCTGCGACGCCGCAGCAGGACGCTGCGTGCGCTTCCCCGTTCGGCGCGCAGGCATTGGCGTTGCCGCTGTTTACCAGAACCGCCCGCGCTTTCCCGTTTTCTATGTTTTTTTTCGTCACGGCCAGCGGCGCGGCCTTTACGATATTCTTTGTATACACGGCGGCCGCGGCGCAGTCGGCGCTTGATACGATGAGCGCCAGATCCTTTTTGTCCGGATGGTTCGTCTTGACGCCAACATGGATGCCCGACGCCGTGAATCCGTCCGGCGCGCAGACGCCGCCTTCTATATATTTCATGGTGTTACCTCATTTCAAATCACGCAAGCCCCAGCTTCTTTTACAGGTCATAGGACAGAGCCCTATACCTTAATGGGCGGCGGGCGGGATCAGATTACAGGCCGGTATCCTCCGCAACGCCCAGCATAATGTTCAGATTTTGTACGGCGGCGCCTGAAGCGCCCTTTCCGAGATTGTCAAAGCGCGCGGTGACGATCGTCCGCTCATCGCTGCCGTTGACGCTGATCTGCAGATTGTTGGTGTCTATGCCCCAGTTGCTCTCCAGCATCCCGTCCTCGGGACGGCCCGTTACCGATATGAAGCGCTCGCCCTTATAGTAATCATGAAGCGCGTCAAGTATATCGGAGGTCATTTGGCCATCGCGCATCAGCGCGTTATGCAGCATGATCGTCGTCGCCATGCCCTTGTAATAATCATCGATTACGGGACAGAACACCGGCGTACGGTCGAGTCCGGAGACAACCATTATCTCCGGTATATGCTTGTGTTTCAGATCCAGCTTATAGATTTTCGGTGCGAACATGTCGGGCGTTTTTTCTTCCTCGTATTCGCGTAT
>CAXXVF010000001.1:0-598268 GCA_963663605.2 uncultured Sporobacter sp. | reverse complement strand
TTCGAGCATATTGGTCGTGGCCTCTTCATAACGGCCCGCGTCGAAGTCGTCCCAGAAGTAACTATCAAAATAGCTGTCTATCTTACTTGTCGGAAAGGACCCGTAAATGCCGTCGCCGACCGTCAACCATGCTTTATTTTCACCCGTTGCCAGAAGCAGCAGCATCCCGTTATTGGCCGTACCGCTGCCGACGCCCCAGTCGTTGAACAGCTGCATCGCATATTCATCGGAATACATGCCGTCTAAGTATTCGACCGTCACGACGACGATCTGCGCGCCGTCGCACTTTTTGTTCCAGATCGGCATTGGCGTCTATGATCCGCTTCTCAAGCGCATCAGACAGCACGCCGGCATAGTCGGCCACATAATACTCAGGGCTTTGACCGACGACTGCCAGTGACGGCACCGCCAACGCAAACAGCAGTATAATTATAATAACTGCCGAAACGATTCTTTTTTTCATGGGTTATTCCTCCGTCCCGAAGTATTCAGGGGCCGTCACAAAGGCCAGATTTTTCAGAACGCCGACTGGGAACGCCGTGAGTTCCTGTCTGAATGCCGATACCATTTCATTGTAAGCGCTCCCCTTGATGACGCTCTGAGCGCCGTCCCAGCGTTGCGGCGTAACTTTCGGCGGGCCGCCGCCTCGCTGTCCGTCAAGCTTTGAACGACAAGCGCACCGTATAACGCTTCACAAGCCGACTGCATAGCCTCGTTGGCCGCGTATTTTCGGGGTATCGTTTCCGCGTCTAAAAGCGCAATGCGCACCTGACGGAGGCTCTCGGTCTTATCCTCGAGAGCGTCGTAGTGGTTGGCGACCGTGACGAGGCCCAGCGCCGCCGTTTCGCGCTTATTAAGCTGCGAATCAATGCTCGTCTGTGTATAATTTTCCTCTTCGAGAAATACGCCGTTATAAAACATCGCTTCTATTTTTTTCGTCTGGGCACCGACGGAGCGGTGCACGCCGAAAAGCGTTCCGAAAATAATGACGATTACCGCAATTATCATGGCGGTCGAGCGTTTTTTCAATGCCTCCATTTTATTTACGCAGGTCGAGAAGCTTCTGCTTCAGTTCGCCTTCGATACGGCCGAGTTCGGTTTCGGCCTCTTTGCGTTTGGCCGCGCCCTCCGTCTGGATGGTGCGCACCTCTTCAAGTGTTTCGATGAGCTTCCGGTTCGTCTCCTGCAGCGTCTCGATATCCGCAACGCCCCGCTCAGACTCCCTGGCGATCTCGACCGTGCCGGTCTTAAGCATGTCGGCGTTCTTCCTGAGCAGTTCGTTCGTCATGTTCGTCACCTCACGCTGCGATTCCATCGCCTGCTGTGAGTGGTGCAGGCCCAGCGCCAGGACCATCTGGCTCTTCCACAGCGGGATCGTGTTGACGATGGAGGTCTGGATCTTCTCGACCATGAGGCTGTCGTTGTTCTGCAAAAGGCGGATCTGCGGCGCCATCTGGATGGATATCGTCCGCGTGAGCTCCAGATCGTACAGCTTCTTTTCAAAGCGGTTTATGAGATTGGCGAAGTCATTGACGGCCTGCGCGTCCTCGGGTTTGCCGGATTCCTCCGCTTTTTTCTTCAGCTGCGGCAGGATGACCTCATTGCATTCCTTAAGCTTTTCCTTGCCGGCCAGAATATACATCGTCAGCTCTTTAAAGTACGCCTGATTGAGCTCGTACATCTTGTCGAGCATGGCCGCGTCCTTTAAAAGCGTATACTGGTGCTTTTCGAGCATCTCGGATATCTTGTCGACGTTGACGGAGGTCTTGTCGTATTCGGCCTTCATCGTGGCGATCTGGTTTTGTATTTTTTTGCGCAGGCCGAACAGGCCTTTTTTTTCGTTCTCGCCGTAATTGAAGCCCTTGAGCTGGACGACGAGATTGGACAGCATGTCGCCGACCTCGCCCATATCCTTCGTGCGGACCTTGTCGAGCGTCGAAGCCGAAAAATCGGCGATATTCCTCTGCGACCCCGCACCGTAGGTCAAAACGGCGTTCGTGTCCGTGATATCGATCTTCTGAGAAAATTCATGTATGGCTTTCTGCTCTTCCGCGCTCAGCTGGCTGATATCGAGCTTGGCTTCCTGGCCCTGCGCCGCAGCAGCGGGCGCCGACGCTTCGGGTACCGCCCGGGCGGCCGGCGCGTCTTCGCCGAAGCTCAGGCTCGGCGTATAATCGGAGGTGTTGTCAGGCATAGATGTACTTCCTTTCTAAAAGTCCTTGCCGGCGAGGCCTTCTTTTTGCATCATGCTTTTTAGTACGACGATATCCGTTTCGATATCGAGCGCCTGATCGGCAAAAAGTGCGTCCAGCTGTTTCTTATAACCTTCAAGCGTTGTGTCCAGTATCGTTTCGATGCGCTCCATTGTGCCGGTGATGTTCTTGCCCATGCCGCCGAGGCTCGCCATGCGGTCATAGGTGTTTAAAAGCTTCATCGTCGTCGGCAGATAGAAATCGGCGAAGTGCTTGACCTGCCGGTAGTCCGACGGGTCGTCGATGAGGTCTTTGAATATTTTGTCCGTAATATTTATGATCTCATCAATTTTCTTTTTGACCTCTGCGTTATTGATGCTGTCGCGCAGCCTTGCCATTTCATTGACGGCAACAACGCCCTCGGCCATGAGCTTGTCTATCTTTTCGTCGCCGGTCGTTACGGGTTCCTCCTGCTTGATAAACTCTGTTTTCCCCGGAAACAGGACAGACAGGACGGCATATGCGGCAATTCCCAAAACGATCAGCACGGCGAAATGCCAAAACTTATACAGCGGGAAAAGAAGGCAGTAAAACAGCCAAACGGCAGCCAGACCGTAAACCGGCGCGGTCGATTTTTTCCGAACTTCACGCATATCCTTTAAGCTCCGTTTCTTCATTATGCCGGTCGGGACAGCGCATTTTCACGGGCATGTCCCAAAACAGCTTCCGGTAAGCAACAAACGTCCGGCAAGCCTTAATTTGCCAGTATGACTCCTTTATTTTATGCATTCGGCAACAGCCTGTCAAGCAGTATTGTCCGCGTTCTTCTTGACATTATTTGATGAATTATATTATAGTCGGTATATTGAAGATGTATCATGCTGCACTTCGGGGCCGCGCCGGATATAAAACCCGGTCGGCGGCCCCTATATGAAAGCGCGCGGCGCGCCAGCCGCTTAATTAATAGTATGCCGCGCCGCAGGCCGACGTGACCGATCCCGCCGCCTTTCAACGGACGGACGCCATGTAAAAGGAATGATCGACTTGCTGAAAATAGCCCCTTCTATACTATCCGCCGATTTTGCACATTTAGGCGACGATATTTTAAGCGTTTCGGAAGCCGACTATCTCCATTTTGACGTTATGGACGGCATATTCGTTCCGAATATCTCCATCGGCATCCCCGTTTTAAAGTCCGTCCGGGCATTTACGGATATGACGCTCGACGTGCATCTGATGATAACGGAACCGGTGCGGTATGTCGGGGACTTTATCGACGCAGGCGCGGACATCGTCGTCGTCCACCTGGAGGCCGACACGCCGGACAATACGGGAAAAGCGCTTGAAATAATCAAAGGCCGCGGTAAAAAGGCCGGGCTATGCATTAAGCCGAAAACACCCGCCGAAAGCATCCTGCCTTATCTGGAGCTTCTGGACCTGGCGCTTGTCATGACCGTGGAACCGGGCTTCGGCGGCCAGAAGTTTATGGCCGACATGCTGCCGAAGATCGCGTTTTTGCGCCGGACGTTCGACGCACGCGGCATCTCCTGCGAGCTCGAGGTCGACGGGGGCGTCAACCCGGAAACGGCCAGGCTGTGTATCGAGGCCGGCGCCGACGTGCTGGTGGCCGGAAGCGCCATTTTCAAAGAATCTGACCGCGCCGGGGCCATCCGCGCGCTCCGGTCGGTATAACCCGGCAAACATCATTTTCCGAAAGGACCGTCCCTATGAGTTTTTTCCCGACAGCGCTTGAAATATTGATCGAGAAATTCGCCGCCCTGCCCGGCATCGGGCAAAAAACAGCGCAGCGGCTGGCTTTTCATATCCTCTCCCTGCCGGACGCGGACGCGCAGGCTTTTGCCGACGCCGTTACCGAGGCAAAAAAGACCGTCCACTGCTGCACGGTCTGCCAGAACCTGACGGATAACGATAAGTGCGCCATCTGCAGCAACCCGCGCCGCGACGAGCGCATTGTCTGCGTCGTATCAGACCCGAAGGCCGTCGTTGCCATAGAGCGCTCGCGCGAATACTACGGGCATTATCATGTGCTGCACGGCGTCATCTCCCCGCTCAATCACGTCGGGCCCGACGATATCAAGATCAAGGAACTCGTGGAGCGCGTCGCCGACGGGAACACGGAAGAGGTCATTCTGGCCACGAATCCCGACACCGAGGGCGAGACGACAGCCAAATATATCTCCCGCCTGCTCAAGCCGTTCGGCGTTAAAATCACCCGTCTGGCCTACGGGATGCCCGTGGGGCTCAATCTGGAATTTGCCGACGACGCCACGCTCATGCGCGCAATGGAGGGGCGTCAGGAGATATAATATTTGAGATATCGAGACCCATAAACGTTATACGTTTATGGGTCTTTTTTGTTGTTGTTCCACATTTTGACACATGCCTCATTTTGGTTTATAGTAAGATCTGGTACATCCCGGCAAAGTTACAAGGAGGGGCATCATGAAGCTTAGGAAGGTTACAACCGGCGTTATCTCAATAATAATAATAATCGCTCTGTTTTATGTTTTATGGGAGCTGTATTATGCATCTTCCATATTGGCCAACCGCTGGGAAACTAATACACGTTATTACATACTTACTGTATGCAGGGAGCTTCTTATAGCCATCATCTGCTTTTTGTCAACGAGAAACTGGTTTGAATACTTTATGTCCGGCGGTATAAAGATCAAAATCATCCCGCTTATTATCGGAAGCGTGATTTTAATCATCGGCGCGATCCCGGCAATGGTATGGATTATGAATATCGGACTCGGCGGCAATTTTAAAATGATACTAAATACGCCTGCAACACATCACATAATCAGCGCTGTAGCCGGCGTCTTGATCGGCCGGGCGTTTTTACATAAAACAGAAAACGCCGCCACCAGCTTCATCGAAGGACGTGACCCAGAATGAAAACACGGAAAATCCTTACGGGAATCCTATCGGTTTTACTGACCGCAGCAGTGCTGTACGCTCTGGCAAAGATACAATATGAATACGGTAACTTCGGAATAAATCGGATCGATGAAGCTTTTTTTAAATACGAAGTCATCCAGTCTCTTCTTTTTTCACTGTTGGGTTTACTGGTAACAAAAAACTGGTTTGAGTACTTCATGCGAGGCGGCGTTAAAATCAACACAGGTCTTCTGGTATGCGGTATTGCTTTATTTGCTCTTGGAGCGGTGCCTTTCGCAGTATGGGTCATACATCTTGGTCTTGCCGGACGCATTTATATCACGATTCTCAGCTTATCCCTCACCAACTACGCTATGAGCCTTATGTCGGGTGTCTTGATCGGCCGGGCGTTTTCACATAAAAATAATGAACCGGCGCGGCCGTCATCAGACTTGGGCGGTACAGCGTGAAAACAGAAAGGCCTGGCTTTTATGCGTACTAATCTATGGGACAAGCTCGCCGGAGGTTACGATAAAAATACCGAAAAAAAGTATTCTGATGCCAACTTAAAGACACTGAATGCCTCTTTTGGTTATTGCACGGCAGAAAACCGGGTGCTGGATTTCGGATGCGGCACCGGTGTTTTTACGTTGGAAATGGCGGAAAAAGTCAAAGAGGTCGCCGCGCTGGACACTTCCGCAAAAATGCTTGAAATAGCAAGGTCAAAAGCGGATGCATCGAACATCGGCAACATAAAGTGGCTTCAGTCAAGCGTTTTGGATGTCGATTTTGTTCCGGAAACATTTGATATTGTCACAGCCTTCAATATTCTTCTGTACTTACCGAATAAAGAGGACTGTCTTATAAAACTCCGGGAATTATTGAAACCGGGCGGCGTGTTTATCTCTGTTACGGACTGCCTGGGCGAAAAAGCTCCTTTTCACAACAAAGCCGCGCTTCTTCTAAGCCGGCTCGGACTGTTCCCGTACATAGAAGCGTTTACGACGGATGGCCTCAGGACATTTATTGAAAGCAGCGGGTTTGAGATTGTTTTCTCGGAAAACGTCTACACATCACCGCCGAATTATTTTGTAGCAGCCAGAAAAACATAGAAACTGCATGGATAGAAGAGATCACGCTGTATGTGATCTCCTTTTCTGTCGTCGGCGCAGCTTCTCAATGTATACATAAAACGCATAAATGTTTGACATTCTATTGCAAATCATAATATAATGTTTATAATGATCAAATATTTCCTCATTATTTGGTTATAATATAATCAGATGGGAGTAATCCCCTTTACTGATCACGCGCTCCGGCGCGGCCGCCGCTGACGCGGCAAACTAACGGCATTATGTACGCATGTACTTTTTATACAACAAGCATATTGACGAAGGTCAAAGGAATCATCAGGTCAAGGCGATACAGGGCCAAGACCGCAGTATTCCTTTGGGCTGTTGTTTTTGTTTGCTTGCAGCCATTACATAAAGCAAAACTAATTTAAGGAGAAAATTTCTTTCATGGCAGAAAAATTAAAAATCATTCCTCTGGGCGGACTCAATGAGATCGGCAAAAATCTCACCGTCTACGAGTACGGCGGCGATATTCTCATCGTTGACTGCGGGCTTGGTTTCCCCGACGACGAGATGTACGGGGTCGATATCGTCATACCCGATTTCACTTATCTCGTCAAAAATAAAAACAAGGTTCGCGGCATCGTTTTGACGCACGGCCACGAAGACCATATCGGCGCCATCCCGTATATACTCAGGGAGCTTAACGTGCCGATTTTCGCGACGCCCCTGACGGTCGGACTCATTGAAATAAAGCTCGCCGAGCACAGGCTTTTAGAAAATGCCGATATCACAACGCTTAAGGCCGGCGAAAATTTCAAGGCCGGCTGCTTCAAAGTGGAACTGATCCACATCAATCATTCGATCCCGGATGCCGTTGCGCTGGCAATCAAAACGCCAATCGGAATGATCGTACACACCGGCGACTTCAAGATCGACACCACGCCGATCTCCGGCGGTATGATCAACCTCGCCCGGTTCGGCGAACTCGGCAGAAAAGGCGTCGTTGCGCTTATGGCCGATTCGACCAACGTCGAAAAACCCGGCTTCTCCGTTTCGGAAAGCAAAGTCGGCGAACGGTTCGACGCGCTGTTTCGAGGCTGCAAATCGCGCATTCTCGTGACGACCTTCGCCTCAAACGTCCACCGCATCCAGCAGGTCATCAACTGCGCGGCCAAGCATAACCGGCGCGTGGCTGTCACCGGCCGAAGCATGGAGAATATCATACGCGTGGCTACGGAGCTTGGCAGCATGCAGATACCAAAAGGCGTGCTCATGGAGCTCAATCAGATTAAAAATTTGCCGGACGACAGGATCGTCATCATAACGACCGGCAGCCAGGGCGAGACGATGAGCGCCTTATACCGCATCGCGTTTTCAGACCACCGGCAGGTCGAGATAAAAACCGGCGACCGGATCATCCTGTCCGCCTCCGCTATTCCCGGCAACGAAAAGACGGTCAGCCGCGTCGTAGACGAGCTGTTCCGCCGCGGCGCCGAAGTCTTTTACGACAAATTCTCCGATCTGCACGTATCCGGTCACGCCTATCAGGAAGAACTCAAGATGATGATGGCGCTCGTCAAGCCGAAATGCTTTGTTCCGCTTCATGGTGAATACCGTCATCTGAGCATTCACGCCAAAATCGCACAGCAGATGGGCATCAATCCAAAGAACATCGTCGTTGCGGACATCGGTCAGGTCATCGAGCTGACGAGCAGAAGTATCAAACGAAACGGCAGCGTCACTTCCGGCAAAGTATTTGTCGACGGGACGGGCGTCGGTGATGTCGGTTCGGTCGTTCTGCGCGACCGCAAGCACTTAGCGCAGGACGGCATGATTGTCGTCATCATAAACCTGTCCAGCGACGACGGCAGCCTCATCACAAGCCCCGACATCATCACAAGAGGTTTCATCTATGTCAAGGAATCCGAGGAAATGATGAACGAGCTGAAAGATCTCGTCACGAACACGATGGAAAAATGCGCAACGAACAAAATCAGCGATTTCGTCACGCTTAAGAGCACCGTTAAATCCGAACTGTCCCATTACCTGTATAAAAAAACAAAGCGCAACCCGATGATACTGCCGGTTATCACGGAGATTTAGCGCGTGCACACCCCTGCCTGTTAAGGCGGTAATAAGAAATAATTCCCCCGCCGTTGGCGGGGGAATAAACAAATCATTGACGGCGTCCCTTCGGTTAAACGTTACTAATCCCCGCCGCCGGCGGGGATTAAGCCAAACAGCTATACGTCTTTGATATTGACCGCTTTCGCTTTAAATGTACGGGTTATTGGGCGGGGCCCTATTCCTTTACAAGCGGATCATAAGGGCCGCAGGCCCTTACACCTTGCTTGGGCGGGATCATAAGGGCACAGCCCTTATACCTTAATTGGGCGGCGGGCGGGATTTGATAGTAAGAATCCATTAGAGCAATTACTACATAAACGATTCAGAACTCAAACCGGCAAGTGTTTCTATTTATACAGGAGGACGATATGAACATACAGATATTCGGCAAATCCAAATGCTTCGATACAAAGAAAGCCGAGCGTTGGTTCAAGGAGCGGCGTATCAGGTATCAGAGCATCGATCTGAAAAAGTATGGCATGAGCCGCGGCGAATTCAACAGCGTCAAATCCGCCGCTGGGCTCGACGCTATGATGGACACGGACGCTCAGGATGCCGAAATTTTAAAATATCTGGCCTATGACGCCGATAAAGCGGAAAAGCTTTTGGAAAACCCGGCGCTCATAAAAACGCCAATCGTCCGCAACGGTAAAAAAGCTACCGTCGGGTACTGCCCCGACGTCTGGAAGGACTGGGACTGACAGCCCCCCACCCACCCCAAGATACAGGGCTACGCCCTGTGGCCCCGATAGGATAAAACCGGGACGCGTACCATAAAAACCCGCTCATTTTGAGCGGGTTTTTGTTGCCGTGTCACATGGTATGTATTATTATGTATTTAAACCTGTATTCGCATCACAACGTATTGGCTGACGGAAAACTTCGCGCTGTTTCGTACGGCAGACTTGCTGTAAATAGATATACGGGGGCAAATGTTTATGACGATCAGTAAGATAACCGATAATAAAAAGCGCTTTCTGGATCTGCTGCTGCTCGCCGACGAGCAGGAAAACATGATCGACAGATATTTAGAGCGCGGCGATCTGTTTGCGCTGTATGACGGCAATCTGAAAAGCATCTGCGTTGTAACGGACGAGGACGACGGTGTCTGCGAATTAAAGAATCTGGCAACCTATGAAGAATTTCAGGGTATGGGTTACGCCACAAGATTGATTGAATACATATTCAAACACTATAAAAGCCGTTTTAAAACGATGATGGTCGGCACGGGCGACAGTCCGGTCATCCTTTCCTTCTATGAACATCGCGGATTCGTTATTTCGCACCGGCTCAAAAATTATTTCCTTGAAAATTACGACCACCCGATGTATGAAAACGGCGAACAGCTGCGCGATGCTGTCTACCTGAAAAAAGAGCTTTAACTTCTAACGCGCACATAGGCCTTCAAATGATGTCGGGGTTCTATCCGCCTTTTACATTCCTCTGGAGGGTCGCTGCGCAAACCCTTTTCCATGCACGGCTAGTTCTGTATACACGTTTTGCGGGATCGCAGGGGCGCATGCCCCTGCTCCTTCCTTTTCAAGCGGGATCATAAGGGCGAAGCCCTTATACCTTTTTGGGGCGATGGGTGGGAGTTGATAATCCTGCGGCTTGGCATTCTCCAGAGAAATATGTTATTATTTACTAAAAAGTTTAAGCGAGGTTACATATATGATTGAACAACTGCGCGCGGAACTTTCCGCGCTTGCCGAGAAACTGGAACGCAAAAAGAAAATCGAGTCCATGCTCCAGAACCTGATGAGCGAAGAGCGGGAACTCACACAGTCCGAACGGGATTTGAAAGCCACTCTTATTAAAGAACAGGCCGATGTGGACCGGCTTGAACGGACAACTGTCACGTCGATCCTGCACGCCATGCTGGGCAATATCGCAGTTAAACTTGACAAGGAGCAGCAGGAGGCGCTGGCCGCCAAACTAAAGTATGACGCGGCCGTTCGCCAGCTGGACGACTGCAAAATGCGCCGGGATGCGCTCATCCGCGAAAAAGAGTCTCTCTCCGGCTGTACCGGACAATATGACGCAGTTTTCACAAATATACAAAACCTACTTCGGGCGGACCCCGCCTACGCCGAACAGTTATGCGATCTGGAACGCCGGCGCGGCGAGGTCGTTTCACAGCTGAAGGAACTCAGCGAGGCCGTTTCCGCCGGCAATGCCGCCATGAGACAGATCGACGCCGTTGAAAACTGCCTCAACAGCGCTGAGGGCTGGGGTACATGGGATTTGATCGGAGGCGGATTGTTATCCGACATGGCAAAACATTCCCATCTGGATAACGCACAGGCCGGTGCCGAGCATCTGCAGGTGCTGCTCAGCCGGTTCAAGTCGGAGCTTGCCGACGTTCGTATCGACGCATGTCTCGGCGCGGTAAATATAGACGGCTTCCTGCGTTTCGCCGATTATTTCTTCGACGGACTAATCGCCGACTGGTCCGTTCTCTCCCGCATTCACGATTCACAAAGCAGCGTACATCAGGTCAAACAACAGGTCAATAACGCACTGACAAAGCTTTACGCTATACAAAACAAGCGCGCCGCGGAAAAAGAAGCGCTCGATAAACAAATCGCCGAGCTGGTCGCCAACGCGTAAAAGAAATGGCGCGCAGGTTCCTGCTCATATACGTTTTGCGAGGCCGCAGGGGCGCAGGCCCCTGCGCCTTTATTTTCAAGCGGCATCAAAAGGGCCTGCGGGCCATCAAAACGGGACGCCGAAAACGGCGTCCCCTACAAGGACTCAGATACGGCGAGCGGGATAAGAAAAAAATGACTCCCCTTGGGGAATCACTCTTCCGTTACGTTAACCAATATGCGTTTTAAAAACTGCCTCAGGGTTTCTATTTCCTTCCGGGTAAATCCCTTGACGAAAATTTCTTCCATCTGCGCCTGATGCATTTTCGCTTTTTTATCTATCAGGGCTGCTTTCTCCGTCGTAAAGATGTTTTTAGCCCGCCGGTCCGTCGCGCTGACCTCGGTGCGTAAAAAACCGTGCTTCTCCAGCCGTTTAATAATTCCGCTTACCGTCGGATGCTTCAGATTGAAATGATGCTCGATCTCCTTCTGTGTAATGTTAACAGCGGGCGCATTGCTCAAATATTCCAATATCATCGCCTGTGACATGGTCAGTTCCCAGTTTTTCATTTTATTGTCCACATCTTTTTTTATGGCATGGGATATTCTTTTAAATATCAGACCAAGCGCTTCATCTTCCATGATACTTCTCCTTTGCAGATTTATCTGAGCAAATTGTGATAAAATAGTAGCACGCTTCCTTTTAAAAGTCAAACGGTAACGAAAGAAGTAAAAAGCGCATGCATATTCATTATATTCAAATAATTTGCATAATTATTAGTTGATTCATCGCTGCTGGTGCATATTATTCGGCACAGGACACGCTTTGTTGTGTAAATATGCATAAACAAACACCTCTAATACGCTCGTTTTTCCACGAAAAAGGCTCTTGAGGTAACGACCGGTTTATGTTACAATCACGAGAGTATATAACGGGAGGATCGCAAATGGGCAAGGCATACCTGATACTGGAAAACGGCGCTGTCTTTGAAGGGCAAACCTTCGGCTATGACGGCGAAGCGGTAGGCGAGCTTGTGTTCAACACCGGCATGACCGGGTATTTGGAAACGCTCACCGATCCAAGTTATTACGGACAGATCGTCATCCAGACCTTCCCGCTTGTTGGCAATTATGGCGTCATACCATCCGACTTTGAAAGCGGCGGCGTCCAGGTAAAAGGGTATATCGTACGTGAGTGGTGTCAGGAGCCTTCGAATTTTCGATGTGAAGGCGAGCTTGACACTTTTTTGCGCGAGAATAAAATCCCCGGCCTGTACGGTCTGGATACGCGCGAGCTGACGCGGATCGTCCGCGAATCCGGCGTTATGAACTGCAGGATATCAAAAAAACCGGAGCTCACGGAAGACGAGTGGCATGAAGTTAAGTCCTACGTTATCCGTGAAAGCGTAGAAAACACATCCACCCGGACAGCCTATACCCTCAAGGCCGACGAACCGAAATATAACGTCGCGCTCTGGGATTTCGGCGCGAAAGGCAATATCGCCAGGGAACTGGTGGGGCGCGGCTGCAATGTCACCGTCATGCCGTGGAGCGCGACGGCCGAAGAGATCGCAGCACTGAGGCCCGACGGCATCATGCTTACGAACGGACCAGGCGATCCGCGGGACAACAAACAGATCATCTCGGAGCTGGGGAAGCTCTGCACCTATAACATACCGATATTCGGCATCTGCCTTGGGCATCAGCTGCTCGCCTTAAGCCAGGGCGCCGAGATCATCAAACTGCATTACGGGCACCGGGGCGCCAATCAGCCTGTCCTGGAAACCGCGACAGGCCGTGTTTTCGTCACAAGCCAGAATCACGGATACGCCGTCGTCAGCGATACCCTTCCGGAGACGGCCGACGCGAGTTATTTAAACTGCAACGACCTGACATGCGAAGGCGCAAACTATAAAAACATGCCGGTTTTCTCCGTTCAGTTTCATCCGGAGGCATGCGGCGGACCGCTCGATTCCAAATGGCTGTTTGATAAATTCATCGATAAGATGGAAGAATCAAAAAAAGAATAATTGCCGCTATCTCCCCGCCGGCGGCGGGGAGAGCGTTTAAATAGGCATCGGCAACGATCCTACGGGAAAATGGTAAATCAGCAGGAAAAGGATGAGATGATACTATGCCACTGAATAAAAATATCAAGAAAGCGATGGTCATCGGCTCCGGTCCCATCATCATCGGTCAGGCGGCGGAATTCGATTACGCCGGGACGCAGGCCTGCCGCGCCTTGAAAGAAGACAATATCGAGGTTGTGCTGGTCAATTCTAACCCCGCGACCATTATGACCGATAATCATATGGCGGATCGGATCTATATTGAACCGCTGACGCTCCCGGTTTTAAAACGTATCATCAAAAAAGAAAAACCCGACAGCCTCCTGTCGACGCTGGGCGGGCAAACCGGCCTTACCCTTTCCATGCAGCTGGCAAAGGACGGTTTTTTGGAAGAAAACGGCGTAAAGCTCTTAGGCGCAAACCCCGAAACGATAGACAAGGCGGAAGACCGCCAGATGTTCAAGGAAACGATGCAGTTGATCGGCCAGCCTGTCATCCCCTCAAAAGTCGTCACAACCCTTGAGGATGCGCAGGCTTTCGCCGAAGAGACCGGCTTCCCGCTCATTATCCGCCCGGCCTTCACGCTCGGCGGCTCGGGCGGCGGCATCGTGGACAATATGGATGAATTAAACGAAATAGCGCGGGGCGGCCTGCGGATGTCGCCCATCGGGCAGATCCTCGTTGAGCAGTCCGTCGCGGGCTGGAAAGAGATCGAATTCGAGGTCATGCGCGACGCGCTGGCCAACGTCATCACCGTATGCTCGATGGAAAACTTCGATCCTGTGGGCGTCCACACGGGCGACAGCATCGTCATCGCCCCGGCCGTCACGCTTTCCGACAAGGAATACCAAATGCTGAGAACAGCGGCGCTCGACATCATCAACGCCCTGAAGGTCGAAGGCGGGTGCAACGTCCAGTTTGCACTCAATCCGGACAGCTTTGAATATATGGTCATCGAGGTCAACCCGCGTGTGTCACGCTCTTCGGCGCTGGCGTCCAAGGCCACCGGCTACCCCATCGCGAAGGTCGCCACGAAGATCGCCATCGGCTATACGCTCAGCGAGATTAAAAACGCCGTCACGGGCAAAACGAGCGCCTGCTTCGAGCCGGCCCTCGATTATGTCGTCGTCAAGTTCCCGAAGTGGCCGTTTGACAAGTTCGTGTACGCAAAGCGGACGCTCGGCACCCAGATGAAGGCCACCGGCGAAGTCATGGCCATCGGCACGACGTTCGAAGAGGCCATCATGAAGTCCGTGCGCGGCGCGGAGATCGGCCACGACAGCCTGAGCGACAAAATCTGCATGCAGCAGGACGACGCAACGATATACGCCCGTCTCAGCGACTGCACGGACGAGCGCATTTTTGTGGTCTACGAGGCAATGCGGCGCGGCGTTTCAATTGAAGATATATTCAATATAACAAAAATCGACCGCTGGTTCCTGTCCAAGCTCCATAATCTCCTGAAGATGGAACAAACCCTTAAAAACGGCTATGACGACGAAACGTATCTCAAAGCCAAACGTATGGGTTATCCCGACAATCTGATCGAGAAGCTGTCCGGCCAGACGGTCACAAAACCCCGGAGCGCCGTTTTCAAAATGGTCGATACGTGCGCGGCGGAGTTTTCCGCTCAGACGCCTTACTTCTACTCCACCTACGACAGCGTCAACGAGGCCGAGGAATTTATCAAAGCGCACGATTGTGACAAAAAGACGGTGATCGTCTTCGGCTCCGGCCCCATCCGAATCGGCCAGGGCATTGAGTTCGACTACGCGTCGGTCCACTGCGTTTGGGCGCTCAAGGAAGCGGGCTACGACGTCGTTATCGTCAACAACAATCCGGAGACCGTCTCAACGGACTTCGACACGGCCGACCGGCTGTATTTCGAGCCGCTCACGGCGGAGGACGTCCGGAATATCATTGAAACGGAGAAGCCGTACGGCGTCGTTGTGGCCTTCGGCGGACAGACGGCCATCAAGCTGACCGCATATCTCGACAAAATAGGCGTTAAAATTCTCGGCACGGCTGCCGACAGTATCGACGCCGCCGAAGACCGGGAACGCTTCGACGCGCTGCTGGAGGAGCTCGGCATCGCCCGACCCGTCGGCGACACCGTTATGAACGAAACTGAAGCGCTCGCTGCGGCACAGAAAATCGGTTTCCCGGTACTCATGCGTCCGTCGTATGTCCTCGGCGGGCAGAATATGATCATCGCCTGGAACGAAGAGGATATCCGCGAGTACATGGCCATCATCCTCGCACAGAATATTGAAAACCCGGTGCTTATCGACAAGTACCTCATGGGCACGGAGCTGGAGGTCGACGCCATATCCGACGGCGAGGAGATCCTCATCCCCGGCATCATGGAGCACGTCGAGCGCGCCGGCATCCACTCCGGCGACTCTATCGCGGTGTACCCGGCCTGGAACATCGACGACGATATGCGCAAGATCATCGTGGACAGTACGGAAAAGCTCGCCCTGTCGCTTAAAACGGTCGGGCTTGTCAACATCCAGTACCTGATCGCCCACGGAGAGCTTTACGTTATAGAGGTCAACCCGCGTTCGTCGCGAACGATCCCGTATATCAGCAAAGTCACGGGCGTTCCGATGGTGGAGCTGGCCACCCGCTGCATGGTGGGCGAAAGTCTCAGGGACATGGGGTACGGGACGGGGCTTTACAAAAAGTCGCCGTACGTCGCCGTCAAGGTGCCCGTGTTCTCATTTGAAAAGCTTTTGAATGTCGATACGATGCTTGGCCCTGAAATGAAGTCCACGGGCGAGGTGCTCGGCGTGGCGACGACGCGCGAGGAAGCGCTGTATAAAGGTCTGCGCGCGGCCGGATACCGGCTCAATAAAACAGGCGGCATTTTTGTGACCGTCCGCGACCGCGACAAAGCGGAGATCCTCCACGTCGTGCGCAAATTCTCCGATCTCGGCTTCACCGTCTACGCAACGAAAGGCACCGCCGAGGCCATTGAAAACGTCGGCATCAAGGCCGTCACCGTCGGCAAGATCCACGACAGCGACAACAACGGCCTCACGCTCATAGAGAGCGGCGTGGTCAGCTACGTCATATCGACCTCCACGAAGGGACGCATCCCGACGCGCGACAGCGTTAAAATACGGCGCAAGGCCGTTGAGCGCGCCATCCCCTGCCTGACGTCTATCGACACGGCAAACGCCGTCGTCGACTGCCTGATGAGCAAGTACGGGCAGTCCACCATAGAGCTTGTCGATATCAACCACATGCGCCGGACGAAGCTCAGCCTGCCGTTTTCGAAGATGCAGACGTGCGGAAACGACTACATCTACTTCAACTGTCTTGAAGGAAACCCGATCACGAGCCCGGAGAGCCTCTCCATCCGCCTTTCCGACCGGCACCTGGGTATCGGCGGCGACGGCGTCGTTTTGATACTCCCGTCGGAAAAGGCCGACGCGTCCGTGCAGATCTACAACATGGACGGCACGAACGGCGGCATCGGCGGCAACGCGCTGCGCTGCGTCTGCAAGTACCTGTTCGACACCGGTATTGTTCCGAAAAAGGACATAGTGATCGAGATGGGCGGCAATCTGCGCAAAATGCGCGTATACACAACGGGCGAGAAGGTCTCCACCGTCACGGCCGATATGGGCCGGGCAGAATTTTCTCCCCCGCTCATACCGGTTAATCTGCCCAATGAACGTATCGTCGACACGCCCGTCATCATCGGCGACAGCGAATACCGCATCACCTGCCTGTCGCTCGGGAACCCACACTGTGTCGTCTTCATGCCGAACATCCACGGACTGGACCTCCAGCAGATCGGGCCGATGTTTGAGCATGACCAGCTGTTCCCCGAACGCGTCAATACGGAATTCGTCCTTGTCATGAACGAAAACACGCTCAGCATGCGCATCTGGGAGCGCGGCAACGGCGAAACACAGGCCAGCGGCACCGGCGCATGCGCGGCGGCGGTGGCGGCCGTCGAAAACGGTTACTGCAAAAAAGACACCGACATCACGGTCAAGCTCGCGGGCGGCGACCTTAAAGTCCGCTACACGGACGACGGCATCTTCATGACCGGCGGCGCGACCAAGTGCTTCGACGGCGTGGTGGAAATGTAAGGGAACGGAACGCGCCCCTGCCCTTCGCTGCCGTTAACGGATGCAGGAGGTATAAAAAATGAATTTCAATATAAAGCTCATCATCGCGGGGTTCGCGCTCATCCTTTTCGGCATTCTTGCCGCACTGAACGCGACCGTATACTATTCTCTCACCGAACTGTCAATGATTGCAGGCGTACTGGGCCTCATTTTGATCCTCATCGGCTGTATCGGCAAGCAGGAGCCGGTCAGGAACGCGGACAAGGAAAAGGAAAACGACGACCCGGATACGCGCGATCACAGCGACCGATAAAGAAAACGCCCCGCCGGGGCGTTTTTTCGCAGGAGTTCCTGTATGCGCTTTGCCGGAGTCCACCAGAGAATTTGCCGGAGATTTGCTTGAGTTTGCTATTGACACAAGCGGCCGGGAATGTTAATATACTAAGGCTATCGTGCGCGAGTGGTGGAATTGGCAGACTCGCTAGATTCAGGTTCTAGTGTCCAATATGGACGTGCGGGTTCAAGTCCCGCCTCGCGCACCAGTAAAACTCTATAACCGTAAAGGTTATAGAGTTTTTTATATTTCCTAAGCCTGATGCTTATGTTAAAGTTTGGATTTTATCTAACGGATGTCTAACAATCTGTTTCTTTTTTCAGTGCTGAAATAATCAACTGAAACTTCGTCCATCATTGAGCAAAAAATTCTCCATTCTTATTTAGCTCGGTATTCTTTAAGAACTTTGTTATTTTCAGCCATCCGTGCTTCGTGTTTTCGAAATCTTTATTATGCTCTTCCACATGTGTATGAAAGTAATCAAGCTCAGACAAAATATCTTTAAACCCGTCATCTTCAATATAATTGCATATATTTGGTATTACATTTTTTAGGTTCTCTTTTATTTCTATTATTTTATCTTCGTAGCTTTCTCTTTGCGTGATGTAAAGCAAAAGGGGTTTGTATCTGATCCACCCGATAGAAGCTCTCAAAAACCTTTTTGTATTTTCTCCGGAATCATCTTTCATAGCTTTTAGTTTGTTGGGAAGAACACCGAGAAGCAAATGCTCATAGGTTGAGAAACCATCGTGGAATGTGTAACAGGGAACTTTTATTATTGTAGATTCACAAATACAGGTACTCAGGAAAGTGTCTTCACCCCTTGCTCCCGGCGGATTATAAAATGGAAATAATTTATCGAGATTTTTAAGATTAAAGCCCAGATTAGCGCCCGAAATGAACTTCATTCCGTTTTTCTCTTTAACAACTTCGGTAATTCTGCTGTTAATTATGTCGAGGTCAGCATATGTAACTCCGCCATTATTCATCTTTTCCTTAACCGAATTCCAGTTAATAATGTCATTGCTTATTGACTCAATAAAAATTCTGAAATCATCCTCGGAGAGCCTGTTATTGAAGGTCAGCTGTGGAATCGGAGAAATGTAACCGCAATGGTGCCCGTGTGTCATATCCGCCTGCATAATATTTTTTATATGTGTTGATAAAACTTCCTGGCCGTTCCATACAATACTGTTGTTGACCCTGATATTTGCGACTGGGTATTCATCGTCATCAAAGAAAATGAGATAGTCCATTTTGGTTTTTATTGCAAAATACA
The DNA here is from genome assembly GCA_963663605.2 of uncultured Sporobacter sp. Lineage (GTDB taxonomy): Bacteria > Bacillota > Clostridia > Oscillospirales > Oscillospiraceae > Sporobacter. Next base: position 579,617 of record CAXXVF010000001.1, on the reverse strand, counting down.
AAACCGCATTACGTTTCATCGCATAGCCTTCGCCAAATATCAGCTTGGCCTCTTCCAAAGTAACAATGTTTTTGCCAACCAGAAATTGAGCCTCGTTTGTTATTGCGGAGGAGCCCCAATAATAAGTCGAATCTACCGTGTCCAATATTTCTTCGTCGGTAATCATATAGTCGCTTAGTGTTGTATCGGTGTACCCCAAGTCGTAGGCGACGAGAAGATGGAGTGCAATTTTTTCATTATCGACAAGCCCGGATTCATTCCAGTTGTTTACATACGTTTTTATAACATTTTTAAAATTTTTGCGCCCGGTCACAAAGCCAATGCCGACATTAATCTTTTTTTCCTTGATATTTATTTGGTTGCCTCCGTTCTTTATCTGCGTCATTTTGAAGTTTTAAGTATTTCTTTATCTCTAAGTACGCAAGCCAGAAGGATATGATACTTTCCGCACCCTGATTCGGATTCAGGCTGTCAGATTCGATGCCGTCATGACACCCCCCTGTTTCATAATCCAGCAGAGTATGCCGTATTGAATTTCTGCCAACATACCAGGAAAAGCAGGTTTTAGCTTTTTTGATATACTCTGCATTATTCGTTGCCAAGTAAGCTTCCACATAAGCCGCTGTAGATTCGCAGGCTTCCAAGGGCTGTCCGTCAAGTTGGGCCGTCTCGTCCTCCTGGCAACGCATTCCGTTATTTCCGATTGGCTTGAAATAGTTCTCGGTAAAAGTCATGCGTTCCAGAAACGACAGGCTTTCCAGCCCGATTTTCAGATACCTCAATTCTTTTGTTGTTTTAAACGCCGTCAGCAACGCCCGAGGCAATACAGCGTTGCAGCTTGTCAGGCTGTCTTCGAACCAATGCCAGTCGCCGTTATTATAATGCATATAGTGATTTGCAAGTGTAGCGGCAAGTTTCGAAATATATCCGTCGGTTTTTTCATCACCGAGATAATGCAGCCCGATGATCACATATGCGTCGGCTCTGGATGATTTTAGTTTCAGGCAATTCGGCAAAGCTTTGTCAATCAGATCTTTTGCGGCCTTCTTGATACTATGCGGCATGTTTAAATCCGAAAAGGTATTGCACAACGCCCATAGGCAGCGTCCAAAACACTCCTCGGAACCGTTCTCTTCCAAAAACTCACGATTATATCCCATTGTATTCCGAAAAGATCCATCTGCATTCTGGGCGTTCGACAGAAAGGACACATACTTATAAATCAGGTCCTCAACTCTTTTTGATTGCGTCTGATTATATAGCTTGACAGCCATAATAAGTGCTCTCGCGTTGTCAATGGTTGTATAACCCCCTGAAAGATCAGGGACGCCGTAGTTGGAACGATGCAGTATTCCTGTGTCGTCGGTCATGCGGAAAATATGATCTGTTTTAAGTTTTCTTGACTTTTTGCTTGTTTTCACTTAGCAACTCCTATATCGCAATAAAATTAACCTATTCCCTCATAAATCTTTCTGAAGTGAAATCCATATATGGAAAATCTGACGGCCGCAGGAAAAACGTCTGGACGCTTGAAAATCGACCAGATCAGCAGTTCCCAGTAATAACGACGTTCCTTTCCAATGATGCCTAGCCTGAAAATCGATTTTATAAATGCCGTGATATTGACCGCGCTGATTTCTTTTCTTACCGATTTTCCGGGAGTATATGACTTCAGGAAATTCTTCACACGTTCATAATAGTGCTTGGGGGAGTAGATGGTGGATACGATTGATTCGTAGCCTTTTACAAGCAGATTCTTATCCATTTTCGGGACGAAATTCATCGTAAAGTTCGTATTGTCGCCGGAGAATTCCGTCGTCAGGCGTCCCTCGCGCTGTAAGCGCTGATAAAGATTTGTGCCCTTGGGCGCGTTCAGCAAGCCCACCATCGCCGTGACGATGCCGCTTTCCTGGATAAAGCTGATCATGCGGTTAAATATCGTCGGATTATCGTTGTCGAACCCCACAATAAATCCGCCTTGGACCTCTAACCCGAATTGCTGGATTTTCTTTATGCTTGAAATCAAGTCGCGGTTTTTGTTCTGGTTTTTTTTACATTCGGTCAGGCTTTTTTCGTCCGGGGTTTCAATCCCGACAAAAACATCAAAAAAACCTGCGCTGACCATCATTTTCATCAGGTGCTCATCATCAGCGATATTTATGGATGCTTCGGTCAGGAAACGGAATGGATTGTGGTGTTTTGCCATCCAATCGATAACAGCGGGAAGAATATCATCAATCAGCTTCTTCTTGTTGCCGATAAAATTATCGTCGACAAAGAAGACCCCTCCTCTCCAGCCCGAACGATAAATCGCTTCAAGCTCTGCAAGCAGCTGATCTTTTGCCTTTGTTCGCGGTGTATGCCCAAAAAGCTTTGTAATATCACAGAATTCGCAGTTAAATGGGCAACCGCGTGAGTACTGTATATTCAGAGAGGCATATTTTTTTACATTAATGAGTCCCCATTCCGGGACAGGCGTCGCGCTCAGGTCCGCCCACTCGGTTGATGTATAAATATGCTTTGGTTTGCCGAGCTCCAGATCTCTGATGAATTCAGGCATTGTGAGCTCCCCCTCGTTCAAAACGAGGTGATCCACGTCGTCGAAAAGCTCATATTCCGATGTGAACAACGGCCCTCCTGCAACCGTTTTTACACCGGCATTCTTACAGCGCAGCAAGACGTCTCTGACAGAGTCCTTTTGTACGACCATGGCGCTTATGAAGACATAGTCCGCCCATAAGATGTCGTTTTCCTTTAATACCTCGACATTCATATCAATAAGCTTCTTTTCAAAACGCTCCGACAGCATCGCTGCAATGGTGAGCAGTCCCAGAGGGGGAAACGCCGCTTTTTTTGAAATAAACTTCAGCGCATGCTGAAATCCCCAATAAGTAATGGGGATTTTCGGATAAACCATTAATATTTTCATATTTTCTCCATTCATTGACGCTTATCTGTTGGCTTCGTTGCAATTTTTCCCTTTGCAGGCTTAGCAGTGATCTTTTTTATTATTATCTTCGATTTTTTCAGTTTATTCGGATTTTTAAAACTCATTTTCGTTGCCTTTCGCAATCGTATTTTGTGATATAATGGTGATGCTGGTAAAATAATACATTTAACATCAATGATAAAAGCCACTTTAATAAAAAGTGGCTTTCGTGGTATCATCCATTTTTATTTAAGCGCTCTTACTTAAAAGAACTACTTTGTAGTATAACACCAAGTTAACATAAAGTCAATTTTGCTTTGTAGTAAATTGTGTCAAAGGCAGCAAACCAATATAAGGAGGCTTTTAAAAAAGGCAAATTTCCACAAATGGCAACGACAACAAAGCCTAATTTAATATTGACAAATATTAATAATAAAAATTATAACAATATGATTAAACTTATATACAAATGGTTTGATTTAGTATATGCTGATTATAATACTAATACGGATGCTCAACACACATGTACAAATTAGGGTGGAACGCTCTTTAAAGGGCGGGTCCACCCTTTAAGAATTAAAGCAGCTGCATGTGTAATCACTTAATAAACTCGTTCATGCTGAAGCCCATCGAGTTATGGAGTATATATATGGATTTAAAGAATAATCAAATTACGCTGGGTGAAATATTGAAAAACCCTAAAGCAGAACACATCTTTGTTAAGTTTTTACCGGAATTAATGAATCCGTTTTTGCTTCGCCAAGCCAGGAAAATGACCTTAGTAAATATACTAAAGCTTGCCACAGGTCCTAGCGCACCAGAAAAGATTACAAAAGTTATTTATATGCTTGAAATGATTTGAGATGCTTTCGATACAACTATAAAATATAGGGGGCGAGTCGTATTAACCTTAAAGGGAAATTTATCACGCATAAAATATTTGGCAGAGGTCAGATAATTGAAATTGGGGCTGATACAGTTACTGTACTATTTAAAAAGGCAGGCGTAAAAAGGAAATTTATCTACCCGTCTGCTATTGAAACATTCTTAAAGCTGGAAGATGCAGAAGCTGTGAAACAATTTAAAGCCTATTCGGATGAGCTGGCTTGCGAGAATATTACGGCATCGGCAACAGAAAGACTGAACTTAGAGAAAAAAGCAATTCAAAAACATGCCAAGGCGCCTAAAAAAGCCGCAAAAAACCACCCACCAAAAAAGCTTAAATGAAACTGTTACTGTTGTCGTTGACTCCATGCTTCAAGGGTGATATATTATAATAAATCAATATGAACATCTTGATCTCACATGTATGTAAATCATTGTTCTTATCTATGATTTACTATGTGTATTTTTTGTTATATTGAAATGTAAAAATTTAGGAGGTCGGGCATGAGTAAAGGTACAGTGAAATTTTTCAATGCAGACAAGGGCTTTGGTTTTATTTCCAATGATGAAGGCGGCGACGATGTATTCGTACATTTTTCCGCCATCAACTCACTAGGTTATAAATCTCTTGAGGAGGGTCAGAAGGTGACTTTTGATGTAGAAAGAGACCCCAAAACCAAAAAAACAAGGGCCGCGAATGTTCAAATAGTTTAATTTCTATATAATCCGAGAAATAGCGCGGGGCATATGTCCCACGCTATTATTATTAGCAGGGAAATAATTTGTTATGGCACTGATCCTGGTTTTATTTCTAAAAATGGGCGAAAAAATACCAGGGTCGCATACCCTGGAATCCTTCGAGTTTCTACTTTTCGCTAACGGGAAGCTCTGCGTTCTTGAAGATTAAATCATCTACGTCTTCGTTATCGTCTCTGAAGATGTAGTAATATAAAGCTTCGTCGTCTTGCCTTGATATTAACATGTATCGCTCCTTTCTGTATGTCTTTTTATTCTACTCTCTTATTTGTATAATTACAATAGTAAATATGTCCAATTATTGTAAACAGCGATAAAAGCTTGGATAGTATGCACATATGGCTTGGTGGTTGGGGGTACCGTGAAATAATTCGAAACAGAGCGAGGGACCCCAGACTCCTTTCAAGCCACTACGTCTCATATATTCAATGTTCGAAATTAAGTGAAAATTGTTGTGTGATGTATTAAACTGCAGGGGTATTGTCTCTAATAATGATTTTATCAGCTTTATAGTGATACTTAAATAACCCCGCCCGCGAGAATGTTGAATACCAACAACCGATGAAAGTAAGTTCTTTATTATCCTTACATATTATACACTCGATTGGTTTGCTTTCTAAAACCTTATTCGAGATTTTTGTTATTATCTCCATATTCTGTCCCTTTAGACCTGAATATCCATCACGACATTCAGTAATCTTGTAATTCATTATCTTAACTTTTTTACCATTTGCCAAGATGTCAAAATGCTTATCGATTTTATTCTGCTTTTTTCTATTTATTTGATCATGCTTCATTCTGGTCACCTCTTTTCACAAACACAAAAATACAAACTATGCCGGTATGCAACTCAAGGCTTTTCCTCTGCGTCACAAACCGACAAAAAACACCGCCTTATATATACCTCCGTTTCCTTAATTAGTAAAGGAGGATCACACCTTACAAAGGATTCGCAGTCATTCAGATGCGTGGCCGTCGCGGTTTTTGGGGGTTATACTTTGAGCGGCCTTCTCCGTTGCGGTACGTTTTATTACGGGAGCCCTGTTCTTTCCGTTGTCCGAGGGGCTGAATCGTGGCTGCAGAAACATCGTCGGCAAAATGGAGCTGCAGGGCGGCCGCCGCGATATCACGATATGAATATCCCCTCTCGGCGAGCTTATCGGCAAGCACTGTATAGAGCGGCTGAGACGGGTTTTTCAGTGTTTTCTGCATAACGGATGCTATTTTTTCACTGCTCAGATTTTTCATTTCGTCCGAGGAGGGGAGATCCATCCGTTTGATTTCAGATTTTGTATCCATTGCAATAGCTCGCATGGCTGAAACCTCCCGCCTGCCACTGCAAAGGGTTATGGTGCGGCCGGATTTTCCCGCGCGTCCCGTTCTCCCGATCCTGTGAACATAGAATTCGGTGTTTGACGGAATATCGTAATTGATAACGAAATCCACATCGCTGACATCAATACCCCGGGCAGCTATGTCGGTGGCAATCAGGATTGAAGTCCGGCCCTTTTTAAAGCTCTGCATGACAGACGTCCGCTGGGACTGCTTGATGTCGCTGTGGATGCTTTGAACGCTGAGATTTCTGCTGATAAGAAGCTCGGTCAGCGCATCCACCATCTTTTTGGTATTGCAGAAAATGATAGCCCGTTTCGGCTCGTGGATATCGAGAAGCGCAACCAGCGCATCTTTCTTGCTGTGATGAGGCAAATCGATATAGCTCTGTTCGATGTCCTTGATCGTCACCTGGTCCTTGTTGATTTCAATCAGCTGCGGATTTTCCTGAAATTGCTCAGTCAGCTTTAAGATGGCGGGCGGCATGGTGGCGGAAAAAAGCACGGTCTGCCGGTCCGCCGGCGTATCCATCAAAATAGTTTCAATATCCTCTTTAAAGCCCATATTGAGCATTTCATCGGCCTCGTCGAGAATAATCATTTTCAGGTGATTCAGCTTGATGGTCTTACGACGCATATGGTCCATAATACGGCCGGGCGTACCGACCACAATGTTGGCCCTCCGCAGGCGAATGCATTGCTTGTCGATGGGGGCGCCGCCGTAAATCTCAACGGGGCGGATTCCGGTTTTGAACCGCGCGACCTTCCGGATCTCTTCGGTGGCCTGCTGTGCCAGTTCCCTCGTCGGACATAAGATCAACACCTGGATCGTGGGCTTTTTCTCATGGGTGTCAACGCGTTCGATGGCAGGAATTTCAAAGGCAACGGTTTTGCCCGTGCCGGTCTGCGAGCGGGCGATGACGTCAACGCCTGTTCTGATCAGGGGTATGGCCTCCGACTGCACTTGAGTTGCAAACTCGAAGCCCATTTCAGCAATGGCCCGTTCGACTTTCGGTGTCAGATTCAGCTGGGAGAATGGAATTTTTGTCATGAACTTCCTCAATTCTTAATAAATAAAAAAACGAGACAGATTGCCTCGTTCAAGATAAACGATTAATTTGTACTAATAGTATATCAATATTGAAGCATACTGTCAATTTATTCATCTGTTTGCTACTGTATGTATTATATGTATTCATGGATTTTTCAATTCAGGTTCTAGTGTCCAATACGGACGTGCGGGTTCCAGTCCCGCCTCGCGCACCACAGGAAAAACCAAGGCTCAACGCCTTGGCTTTTTACGTTTGTTTATTGTGTTTTTACCGCTTACAACAGCTTTAACAAATATCTGACGAAATCCGCACAATAATCTTCTGAAACATTTTATGATTGACACATATGATAACTAATGATAAACTAAAATAGTATTCAAGATAATTACTTTGTTCTCACATGTAGCAGGTCATTGTTTTTGTATGATTTGCGGCATGTGGGTTTTTTGTTTTTCTGGGTACAAAATATATTTATGGAGGTACCCAATGAATAACGGTACAGTAAAATGGTTTAATTCGGATAAGGGCTTCGGCTTTATTTCCAACGACAATGGCGGAGATGATATTTTTGTACATTTTTCCGCAATCCAAGCTGATGGATATAAGGCTTTAGAGGAGGGCCAGAAGGTAACCTTTGATATTGAGACTGATCCGAAGAACAGCAATAAACTCAGAGCGACAAATGTTTGCATGGCCTAATCAACCAGCAAATACCTAGTCGATAAAAATGGCGGGGCAGAAAAGCATCTGTCCTGCTTTTTTGTCCACTAAATTATTATATATTCTTTAAGCCAGATCTACTATCAACTTCGCCATGCCGATAATCTAACGCATTCCTCATAAAAATCTTCTAAAAAACTTTTTAGAAGCGCAACTTATTGCGGTTTCTAGGGATTATTAAGCACAACAAGAACAACACCCCGAAATCCTTGAAACCGCAAGGCATTTCGGGGTGTTTTGTAATAGAAGGTAAAGCTGTTTAAAACGTGTGTTTAATGATTCAGGTTCTAGTGTCCAATACGGACGTGCGGGTTCAAGTCCCGCCTCGCGCACCATAGGCAAAAACCTCCGGCTATTGTACTGAACCAGAAAAAACGGACAGTGACAAAAACCCCCATTCGTAGGAAAATGAAACTACGAATGGGGGTCGTACTATGTCAGGGCAAAAAGGTATGAAGCAATTTGGAAAACAGATATTAGAAGAAGTAAAAAAACAGCGAGAAAGCGGCAGAACATATAAAGAAATAGCAGAATATTTTAATTTACGTAATAGTGAATCCGTAAGAGAGCTTTTAAAGAGGGAGCGACGAAATCAAAAGAAGGTGGATGCGGGAATACTTCCACGACGCCGGGGCAGACCAAGGAAAGGGCATGTTACAACCGAACGGGAAAAGGAGAATGAGATAAATCGTTTAAGAATGGAAAATGAATTGCTACGGGATTTTCTTCACGCCGCTGGAAGGATGTGAGGCCGTCACTCAAATATGAAGTAATCTATAGCCGCAGAGATAAGTATCCTGTATCGATCATGTGCAGATTCTTTGAGGTATCCCGAAGTGGATACTATGATTATATAAAAAGAAAGGACATGCCACAGAAAGACGAGTCGTTGGCCAAGATGATACAAGAATGTCAGGCGCGTTGCGGGAAAACCTATGGCTACCGCCGCGTTCATATATGGCTGATGCGGGAAAAGTCCTTATATTTCAATCCAAAGACGGTTCTGCGGGCAATGAATAAGTATGGCCTTCTCTCGGAGATACGTCGGCGTAGAAAGTACAGGTATATGGGGCAGCAGCTACATAAATATGAGAATCTGCTTAACCGCAACTTCATAGCTGATCGTCCCAATGCAAAGTGGGTAACGGACATCTCATATATCCATACCGGCCAAGGTGTACTCTACCTTTCCATAATTCGCGACCTATATGACAACAGCATTGTGGCATACCGTACTGGAACAGAGCAAACTGTCAATCTTGTACGTAATACCATCAGAGACGCCATGCATAAAGAGGCGGTCGCCGCAGAGTTGCAGTTCCACAGCGACCAAGGGTTTCAATATACCTCACAAGCATATTATGCCCTGACTCAAGAGTATGGTATTACGCCGTCTATGTCAAGACGTGGAAACTGCTACGACAACGCAATGGCAGAAAATTTCTTCTCGATCCTAAAAACAGAATGCATTTACCGACATAAACTTAAAACCTTTGATGAAACCAGACAACTGATTGGCGAATACATTGATTTCTACAACAACGAGCGTATCCAGACAAAAACCAGTCTGACGCCGCTCGAAAAACGACGTCAGACTGCTTAATTTTACGATATCCTGCGACTGGGGTTTATATTTTTTGTCCGTTAACGCTGGTGCAGTGCATTTGTAATTCGGGTTTTCTTTTTTGGCCCGACGGTTAAGCCGCAGGTGCCGGTTTCCCGATCCTGCGGCTTATTTCCTGGAATACTTAACCTTTTTATTGAGTTTAGAATTTTTTCCCCTGGTTGTTTTCCATGATTTTGCAACCTATTTCCAGATAATCACACAGAAGCAGATTTTCAACCAATATACATATAATGAGCTTTCTGTCTGTTTGCCAGCATTCTTCCTCCGCCAATTCTCGTATATGCTCGTAACTAAAATCATCGCGGTTCTCGTCTTTACACGTACTCCGGCCCAGGAATAGAAGAATCACTAAATCTTTAAGTGTTTCGGCATTCAAAGCATTCAGGTAAGAATAAAGTCCTCTGAGACTTTCTACAAAGCGCTGTTCTTCATAGAGCTCCAGTTTTTTGTCCAGCACGGACAAATCGACCTTCATACAATTCGGCATGTGTCTTCTTACATATAATTTGTCATTTTTCTTTACCTCGTGCGCAAGGAACAAAATCTCATCAAATACTGCTTTTGGTAGCATGAAAAAATCCTCCTTTCTGCATCCTCACCGTGTTTATAGTATACTCCCACAAATATTATTTGCAAACCGTGAGTATTTTAGGCATATTCACATGTTTGGCCAACCCATACGATGTTAATATGCGGGTCGAAGTATTATAAGTGTTTAAAAAGTGGAATTAATGATACAGGTTCCAGTGTCCAATACGGACGTGCGGGTTTGGGAGACGAATCGTACCAAAAGAAAAAAACAGACATTGAGACGATCAATGCCTGTGCTTTTTTATGATGATTGGCTGCGCCAAATGATGTACCTACGGTATGATGCGCTCTGCGGCGCATAGCTTTTACTTTGTTGTGTGGTAGAGATATTACAAATATCATAATTGCTTTATAAGACTTTGGATATATTCATAAACTTCTTTTGCTTTTCTCTTTATTTCTCCGTTCTGTTCTTTTTCAACTTGTTTGGCTAACCATAAATACTTCTGTAATATGGATTTGCTCTCTTTGTTTCTAATTACAGCTTTTTTTAGTCTATCAAATATATCACTATATAAGTTTTCAGCTTCTTTTTGCGTTTTTGTTAAGGCAAGCAATGAGTGAATGCCAAATGAAGATAATACATAGCTACCATCGTTATCTAATAAAAATTCGCCTACACTTTCGTTAATTGCCTTCAATCTATCTTCAATCAATTTCACTATACAGTTCTCTAAAATAATACGTGGTACTCCAGCTTTTGATTCTGAAGCTACTGCTTTATTCCACGCATCTCCAAAGTAAACATTATTACTTTTATCGAGATACGTACAGCCAGAATTAACCGAACCCCTAATATAAATTCCCTTTGACGCAAGCTTTAATTGCATAATACTCAATCTACGGATGACAACAAATATATATAAGAACTCTTTAGGAAACATGAAAAATATACTATCAGCACCCTGCACAGTAATAATACTTGGACTATTCTGAATATTGGTAAATGCTTCGGCTTTAACATCGAAATTTTTCATAATGTCTATTGCATCATTAATAATATCTGCAAATTCTCTTATTTTTTCTATGCTGTTTGTCATTTCCTTGAAACCTAATATATCAATAAAAGCGACACAGCAATCTTCAACGATTAAACCAGAATTCATAGCTGCAAACCTCTTATAGCTCAATAATAAATAGCGAAATGAAATTTATCTTTTTCACAACCAAGAAATATGCAATTATATTTTCTTGAAAAATCAAGTGTTAGTTGTTGGTATGCCAAATCATAATCATACCTAATATCACGAGTTCGAGTTGGTTTATTTGTACTTTTCAGGAATGGGAAATATCGTAATTTTTCTTCATTTATTAAAGGATATCTTCCGCTACTTGCGCCTAGCTGTATAAGTTGTGTGAAGCTTTCTGTACAATTAAACCAACCAATAACAAATGCACGTTTATTTTTATAATCCGCATCAATTTCAGAGAACAGCCATGTAAAATCTTTTTCATACTCTGACCATTGCTTTTTATTAGATTTGGTGCCTGTGCTACAATCCCAATTTTTAAGATATTTAACTTCAATTTTGAATTCTTTTGATGAAACATATAAGTCGTGATTTACTTTAGTTTTTTTATCTTCATTCTTTTCTCCAATAGTATAATGCACCATATTTCGAAACGGATATCCCAGTCTAACAGTAATATCCATTTCGCTAAATTGACTATCAGCAATATCTTTTAATTAATCAATATTTTTGTCGTCGTAGAATTCATTTAATTCATCAATAATAAATAAACAGGTTGATACTAAATATTGATCAATAGATGGTTCAATAATCATTAATTTCACTCCTATTTAATTAACCAATTATTTAATCATTATATTACCATTTAGATGAATTTACCAGACCAATTGTCTTTTTACATTTAAGTTGAATTCTGATACTGAACATAATTGAACAATGGAAAACAACAAGACTTCACTTTGGCTTTGTTGCGTTATCGGGGGCGCGGGGGCGGCAGTCCCCGGAATGGGGCGGCGGGCGGGAAAAGATACTGCGGCGTGGTACGGATACTGCGGGCAGTTGGAGATTCTGCGGACGTGGGGATTCGTGAAACGCGCGGGGGTCGGGAAACGTGCGTCTTCGGGAAACGTGGGGGGGACCAGTCCCCTCTCGCGCACCAATAAAAAACACCTCGGGTGTTCATAAGGACAAAAACAGGCTGTTTTATACCAGCCTGTTTTTGATACTATAATTGCTTATTTATGCAAACTGTCTCCTTGTTTTTTCCACAGTGAACAGGTATTATAAAAGCATATGGAAACAAAAGACAGTCAGCCGTGTACACGAGCAGCTACTAAAGGAATATGGATATGAACAGTGCCTACGAAAAACTCTGCAATGCCGAACCCTGTTGGAAATCCCCGCTTATAGTCGAATCGCATATAAACGGTCTGCGTACCAAAGAGTACAATCCCAATATACCGATGGGTTATGAAGAAGTATCCGAGGATGCCATAAAGTGCTGGGAAGCGGGCGCCTGCGGAATCCATGTCCATAATACCGACATGAAAATGATCGGGACAGAGGCTTTCGAGGACTATATGAAAACCATGGAAAAGGCTATCGAAAAATATCCCGATATTTTTTGGTACAGCACACTGGCGGCTGCTCACGAGTATGGCGAAGAGGTTTCCGGCCTGGAGCATGCCGAGCTGCTGGCTAAAAACGCGGGAATGAAGATTTGCTGCGTCGATCCGGGAGCCGCGAATCTCCCTTTCACCGCAGACGCCGACGGGCATATACAAGGGGTGGGCTATTATGTCCCGTTCAGCAGGATCAATAGTCAGGTGGATCTTTGCTGCCGCAGTAATTTGGGTATTATCTGGGGCGTTTATGAGCCGGGCTATTTAAGAACGGCCCTGCAGTATATCAAAATGGGGCGCTCGCCGAAAGGGTCGACCTTCGATTTCTACTTTTTCGGCGATTACGGTTCGCTTGCCATGCAGCCTGTCAATACGACCGGCGTCCCGCCGACGATAGAAAGCCTCTATTTCTATCTCGATATGATTAAAGACTGCGATTTGCCGTGGTTTATTTCCATATGGGGAGAAGGAAGCGCCGATACCAGACCTTTGCTTAAAAGGGTCATTGAGCTTGGCGGGCATATCAAAACAGGCCTGGAGCTGCATTATGATCCCAATCGAAACCCAACCAATGTGGAGCTGCTGCAGGAGGTACAGGAGCTGGCACGGGAAGTCGGCCGGCCTCTGGCCAAACAGCACGAGGTGAAGGACATCCTCGGGTTTTAGTTGGCAAAACGCAAAACAACGTCCATGCGCACACTGTCATTCGTGCGCATGGACGTCATCCCTGTCGTCGGTGATTTCCTTTATGGCTGTATACAGCTTCCGGATCGTATTGATCATTATCTCGATATCCGAATCGCTGATCGAACATTCCTCAGCGATCTGTTTATAGGAGAGCAGCACGAGCTCGCTGATGTATTTCTCCCCCAGCGGCGTCGCCTTCACCAGAACCACCCGCTTATCAGTTTCCGATTGATTCTTTTCTACGATGCCGAGATCGGCGAGTTCCCCTATATACCGCGTCGTGTTCGGCAGCCTGAGCCTCAGCGTCCTGTTGATATCGGAGACCCGCGCCTCGCCGTCTTTGTCGCGGATCCGGCAAAGAGCGCCCAGAATTCGGACGTATATCGGCTTTACTTCCTCAGGCAGAGGCGGCAGCAGATCGTGCACCTCCTTTGCCATCTCGAAAGCGTTCATTATTCTGTCTATCTTTTCTATCAGTTCGGGATCGAAATCAGCTGACATGGCGCGCCTCCATGTAATTATTATATATTATAGTGTGTCATTGTTCCTCAAAGCTAATCCTGCCGTAAAAACAAAAACGCTCCACCGAGATATCTCCGGCAGCAGCACGCCGCCCGGAGCGTCGCTTTTGTTCTGCTATTGTATGAACTTTTATACAGGAAACACCATCTATTGATAAAATATCTTTTATCAATAGATGGTTTTCTTTTTGGGCGTATCCCGTAAAATTTGCACCGGCTTTAAAGTTATTAAATGGAAGACACCAAATTATGCATCGAAAATGCATCGAAAAAATCTGGGGTCAGTCGATGTCGATCATGATGTCCCACAGGATCGGGGCGCCAATCCGGGCCATTTCCGTGGCGTGCCGGGTGCCGCAGGCCGGGCAGAAGAATTCCCGGAAGCACATCCGGTCGGCCATATCCCGGTCATAGGCCTCGTAACCCGGCCCCATGTCCGCCGCCTTTGTCTCTCTCAGGCAGCAGGCGTCTTTGAAATTTTTCCGGACGGAGCCCAAAGACTGGCCGCAGGCGCATACATAGCAGGGCCCGTCGTCTTTTCGCTCAATACGCAGCTTTTCTCCAATCAGAATCGGTCGGTTATTCATTTTTTCCCGTCCTTTCCGCTTCTTAAAGCACGCTGTTTTCCCCTGCATAGGATGGTGCTTTCTGCATTCACATCGCCCGCTTCACCAATAATCACGCCGAAGACATCTTCCGCTTCTTTGGCCGTCAGCCACCCGTCAGCCACATCAGCCGCCACGGCTGCCGGGTCCCTGTCCAGTGGATCCCCGTAGCCCGCGTTGTTCGGAGCGTTTGTACTCCAGATATCGTCGACCCCGATGACAATTCTGGGGCCTTTGAAAATCACCCCGATTTCTTCTCCTTCTAGGGCATCCATGTTTTGAGGCATAATGCCTTGCTCAAACTGACTGCGGACATTGGTGTTCTTCCTGACCCTGAAGAAGGCGCGGCCGCCGGGATTGCCGCCCATCAGCCCCTGGCACTTGGCGAAGCTATCATTGTTGTATATTTCCAGGTTGAAGCGGTCGGTACCATGCATCACCCATGCTTCTTCAACGCCAAGACCGCTGCGGTGGAAGCCCGCTCCAGCAGCGCCCGCGCGGTTATGACGCCTGTACAGTGTAAGAAGCGGATAAGTCAGTTCGTTTTCCTCCACATTGGTAGCCTCCATGCCGGGTACAAAGAATTCACCGCTGCTGCTAAAGCCGTCTTCACCCAGCGTGGCGGGGAATGATGCGTTTGCCATGCCGGGATTCATTGACACAAAATAGTAGCCGTTTCTGTTTATACCGTTGGAAATGCAGCCGCCGTTTGCATGGACATCCGGCATACCTATGGCCTCGCGGCGCAAGGGCTTCTCGGCGCAGGAAATCATCTTCGCAACAGCCCCTGTGGCGGTAGATACCACCATTGGCATATTGTACTGGCCGGCAGCGCTTGTAGGCGCGGGCCAATCGGCGCAGGTTATAGTGCCGGGCACGGGGTTAAACTTAATGCGTCTGGATATTCCGCCGCTTGCCCCGGCAAGGTCATACGCCAGCATTACATTAACAGCCGCCATAACACCGCCCAGGAAGCCTGCAAAGGTATTGTTTATACCGCCCGCCTGGGGGGATGTGCCTTCGTTATCTATATACAGACAGCCGTCTTTTTTTGTGATGTTGACCTGACTGACATATATGCCCCTGTCGCCGGAGCATGCAGCCTCGGTATAAACCCGCTCAGACCAACGGCCGTCAGGTATCAGGCTCAGTTTTTCCGCAAAGGCCCGCTCGCCGGCGTCCATAATGCGATACATGATGCTCTTAACCATATCGGGACCATAGCTTTCTATCAGCTTAACAACACGCTTCCTGGCTACGTTTATGCCGGCAATAGCAGCGTGCAGATCCATCACCAATTCGTTTGGCACCCGGGACTGACGCAGGAACAGCTGCTGAATATCCACGCGCAAATGCCTGCGCTCCACCAGCTTGAGCGGCGGGATGCAGATCGGATCCTCATACATATCTTTGGAGTCCACACAGAAGCTGCCCGGCACAGAGCCGCCCAGGTCGCTGTAATGGACCGTATTGGCCACCCAGCAAAAGAGCTCGCCCTGCCAGAAGACCGGAGCGGACAGGCATGTATCCTGTTGGTGGGCCGTGCCTATGTATGGATCATTGCACATGAATATATCGCCGTCTTCTATGCCCGGATCCTCGCTGCGATTTTCAAGAATCCATTTTGTGGCAAGGCCCTGCATATTGCCCAGGTACAGCAGGAACGGCCCCAAACACATCACGTCGCCGTTTTCGGTCAGGAGCGCGCACTGCAAATCCCGCGAGAGCATGGTAATGGGCGATATGCTCAGCTTTTGAATCGTCTGACCATGCTCAAGATTTATATTAAGCAGGGTGTTGCGTACAACTTCATAGGTAATCGGATCCACCTCCGATGAACCCCTGGTGTGCAGGTTCAGCCTGGGGCTGACTTTTAGTTCATCGGGCGGCATATAACCGCGTGAGATACCATCCCATAATATTTCCGCCATTTTATTTACCCCCTTCCGGAAACAGAAGCTCCAGATTGCCAAAGGCATCGCAGGTCAGCGTCTGCCCTGTGCCGACGGGCACGGATGTGAAGGGCAGTTCGATAACGGCAGGACCGTTTATACGATTCCCGTATTTTAAGAGGCGCCCGTCATATACCGGACTTTCTTTTTCCGCCATAAGATCCGGCCAGTAAATATGCCGGGATTTCAAAACGGCCCGCGCATCTATTTCCTTATCCGTCCGTACCTGCTCTCTCTGCTCGGGATGATGCAGCACGGCGGCGGCCCGTACGCGCAGGGTGTAGATTTCCACTTCCTGAGACACATTTCCGGCGCCGCTTCCGTAGAGCTCGTCATAGGTGCTTTTGAAATTCTTTATTACCTGCTCTATTTCTTCGATGCCGATATGGCCGTCCGGCATCTTTTGCAGGAGGACGTGCAGCAATTGGCTGCGGTAACGCATCACGGCAAAACGCTCTATCTTTATATCCTCAGGTGCGCTTCCCATTTCACGCATTGAGCTGAGGGCTTCTTTTCCAAGGTCCTCCAGCGCGCTGTTCATTTTGTCAAGCTGGAACGGGGCTGTAAACACTATTTCCTTCTCGAAGTAACGCACCAGGTTGGATGTGGCGCAGCCGTAGGCCGACAGAGTAGACGCCCCGTTGCCAAGCGGTATCACTACCTTTCTTACGCCCATTTCCCGGGCATAGGAGAAAGCGTGCAGAGGACCGGCGCCGCCGTAGGCATACACCACAAAGTCGCGTGGGTCGTAGCCCCGAATCACAGTCTGCTGCCGGATCAGCTCGGCGGCTTTGGCGTTGTTGATACGCAGGATGCCTGCCGCAGTTTCCATAGCGGTAAGTCCTGCTTTCTTTCCCAGCGCTGCCATGGCCTGCTCCGCGCTCTCCCTGTCAAGGGGCATACGCCCGCCCAGAAACGTGTCGGCGGACAGAAGCCCCAGCACCACGTCCGCGTCGGTCACGGTAGGCTCGGCGCCGCCGCGCCTGTAACAAATCGGTCCGGGATTGGCCCCGGCGCTTTCCGGACCCACCCGGACGGATTCGCTGAACGGGTCAAAGCGCGCGATGCTTCCGCCGCCGCAGGCGATGGAATTCACCTGCAGCTGCAGCAGTTTGTATCTGTATTGATTAATCACATTGTGATCCGTTATGAGGGGCTCGTGGTCGACAATCAGCCCAACCTCAAAGGACGTACCGCCCATGTCTGTAGCGATGACCTTGCTGTGACCCAGCTTGGCGGACAGCGCGCCGGACCCAATGAGGCCGCCCACGGGGCCGGAGCCCAGCGAGGTAAGCGGCGTCTCGGCAGCCTTATCCACCGGCAGCACGCCGCCGGAGACCTGCATCACCAGGGGCGCCTGCTTCAGACCGGACTCCCGAAGTCTGGCATGGGCAGAGTTGAGGTAAGCGGCAGAGTCGGTCCCTATGTAACTGTTTATCACGGTGGCAACGGTGCGTTCGTACTCGCCCACCCTCGGAACCACCCGGTGAGACAGGGATACGTATACCTGGGGGGCTATGCGATTAATGATTTCCAGCGCCCGCAGCTCGTGCGCCGGATTGCGGAAAGACCACAGAAAAGCCACTGCGACAGCGGTGACGCCTTCATCTTCCACCAGGCTGCGCACGGCCTTTTCCAGTTCTTCTTCATTGAGCCGGACAATTATATTGCCGTCAAGGTCAACCCGCTCTGTGACCTCCCGGATCAGCGACTGGCGCACCAGAGGTTCCGGCTTGGCGGTAGCCTGGGGATGAAAGTAAATATCCGGCTCGAGACCGGCCGTCCGCCCGTAGCCCAGCATCATCAAAATGGCTTCGCCGTGACCGGCGGTAGCCAAAAGCCCGGTGCGCGCCCCCTTGCGCTCCACTATCAGGTTGGTACCGATAGTGGTTCCAAGATTGAATCGCGCGGTTTGGGACATAAAGTCAGCCCGCGTCTGGCTGAATTCGCCGGCCAGAACAGCAAGAGCATCCAGCATTCCGTCGTTAAAATCGTCTTTTGTGGTGGGCGCCTTTGCAAAGCGCAGGTTTCCCTGATCGTCTATGGCCACGCAGTCGGTAAAAGTACCGCCCACGTCCAGCCCCACGTAATAGGACATGCAAATTCCCTCCTCTTATGCTGCTTCAGATACGTTGTTGCAACTAATATGGTTATCAATAATAATTATAATTTATAACTATTCTAATGTCAAGGGGTGAATCTCTTTTAAGGCCTCTTGCTTTGCAATTATGCCATACCAACAATACTTTTTGTCCCCCGTTGTCATTTTGCTTTAAAACTTATTGTGCTTTTTCCATTCCTGTACTATCATAAATAACATAACGCACGTAAGTGAAAAATAGATAAAGTGTTTTTGGAGGACCGGGCCAGTGTTTGCTGCTATGATCGAAAAACTTAAAGAAGATAAAAAAAAGCTTGTGTTTACAGAGGGCTGGGACCCGAGAATACTCGAAGCCGCAGCCCGTTTAAAGAGAGAAAACATCGTTGACCCCATATTATTGGGAAGTCAAAAAAAAATTGAAGAAGCATTCAAAACATATGGGTTTTCTGTAGCGGGTATTGAAATCATCGATCCGATGAATTATCCCGGTATGAAGTCAATGGTTGCCGGTATGTCCGAGCTGCGAAAAGGAAAAATGGATGAAGCGGACTGCCGGGAGGCTTTGAAAAAAACGAATTATTTCGGTACCATGCTGGTGAAGATGGGCTATGCCGACGGCCTTTTAGGCGGCGCGACATATTCAACCGCCGATACCGTCCGTCCGGCACTTCAAATCATCAAAACAAAACCCGGCAACAGCATTGTATCCAGCTGCTTTATTTTATCCCGCACAACGGGAACGACGAATGAAACATATGCTATGGGCGACTGCGCCATCAACATAGATCCCGGCGTTGACGCGCTTGTCGAAATCGCTGTCGAGACGACCAAAACGGCAAGGATTTTTTCAATAGAACCCATAGTCGCCATGCTTTCATACAGTTCATTAGGTTCAGGCAAAGGCCAGACGGTGGACAAAGTCCGGGCGGCGGCTGAAATACTCAAGTCTGAAAAGCTTGATTTCCCGATTGACGGCGAGCTGCAGTTCGACGCCGCCTTTGCGCCTGAAGTCGCAGAAATAAAAGCTGCCGGTTCTCCTGTGGCCGGACGGGCGAACACTTTCATATTCCCGGATCTTAACGCCGGCAATATCGGTTATAAAATGGTTCAGCGCCTTGGCGGATTTGAAGCATACGGGCCGATCATGCAGGGTCTGAAAGCGCCGATAAACGACCTTTCAAGAGGCTGCAATGCAGACGAGGTCTATAAAATGGCCCTCATTACGGCGTCGTTGAAATAAGCATGACTGCATCAATGCGAGCGCCTTGACCGGTGCATCAACCTGTCCTGTGATTTTCAGGCCGACCGGAAATAGCTTTAACGGAAAGCACCCCGAAACCCTTTAAAACAAAAGGTATTTCGGGGTGTTTTGCAATAAAGGCAACGCTTTATCCGGGCGCATATATGCTGTATGCGACATAATTGGAAGCCTCGGCGCCATCCACCATTTCCACCTCATACAACACGCCGTCACACACAAAGAACTTGCTTTGTATAACATAATCGGCGCCTTCAATATCCACAACACGTCTGAAAGCATACAGAATAAAACCGTATGGATCAAGTTCATAGTCAAATATACCCTCATCTGTGACCGTGCCGTTTTCATCCTGCATAAGCACCTGAACCGTCATCGCATCGGTATCAAAAATATACTGCAGTTTACCCGCTCTTATATCGTAGTCACTCGGATACCCCGGCGCTGCCGCAGCGGCAGCCGGGTTGTCCACCGACGTGCCTGCCGACGCCCACCATGTATCGGCAAGAAAGCTTTCAATATCCGTCTCAAACCCATTTGCAAACACATCCGTATTCAGCGCCGGCATCTGTTCTGAAAGGCTGTCGACACGGACAAATTCATAAGCATCATTGTCGTATCGCAGCGTCAGATATTCAGCACCGTCGTTATACAAAGCAAACTCAAATTCAGTCGATTCCCCTGCCTCATCCTCAAACACGATGCGATTGTCCTGAATTGTAAAATAGTAGTAGAATTCATCCGCATCTTCCACGTATCGGGCCGTGTTGTCGTCGAAAAATTCGAATCCGATATAGCTGCCGTCTTCATACATCTCCCAGGCCCCGACGATACGTTGATATGCATCTGCATCAGACGTTTCTGCCGGCGCGGCCGTCTGCACCTCCGACGCCGTATCTGCCGCCGGGCTGGCTGCCGGCGCTGTGTAATTGCCGAATATATCATCCTGTGCCATTATGCTTTTACCTTCCCACATAGCCGCCGCGTCCGGCTTTGGGGCGAGCAATACAATCATAACGAAAACGCAAAACGACAGTGCCGCCGCACCGAGCATACAGAAGAACGCCGTCTTCCATCCCCTGTTTGAGCCTTTCGGCGGCCGCGCCGCTGCATATACCGGCGCGGGCTGCTGATACACCGGCTGCTGCAGCGTCGGCTGGTTAGCGCCGCAGTAGGTGCAGAACACGCTGCCGTCCGGAATTTGTTTTCCGCATTTATTGCAATACATATATCCCTCTGCCTCCGATGCGGTGATTATCGCTTCGGCTGTCTGTTGCTCTCTTTTTCCGGTTTCCCGCTTCAATCTGCTGTCGTGTTTTCTGTATGATGCTTTTGCGCATCTCTAATAGGATACGGTCAGTGTATTCGTTGTGCAAACCAGATTTTTGTTTTCATCATAAATCTCCCAATACACCTGGTAAGTAGCGTGTGAACCATAAGCAAACGTGCCTGAGGCCCAGCTGTAAGAGCCCATGGTAACAACCGGCTGAAACGTACCGCTGGAGTTGTTCGTGCTATACGACGTATACCTGTATCCGAAGGGCAATTCGGGCGTGAGACGGACATACGATACGCCCTGAGAGGAAGACGTGGCCGGTGTAATCTCTGAATATATTTTAAATTCCGCGGGCGCTTCCGTCTCGCCGGGCGACGGCTGCGGTATATCAGATGTTGGCGCGGGTCCATCAGGCGATGCCGACGGTGACGGTTCGGACGTTGTCCCGCCGTCTGATACATTGATCACTGTCTGCGCGGAGGCGACGAAGACCGCTTCGCCGCTGTCCGTCACCCGGTAGGCCTCGACCGTCACCGTATAGCTCCCGGATTCTTCATACCAGTATGCGTATCTGTCAAAGTACCCGTCGTCCGTATTGCCGTCACCGAAATCCCATTTAGTATACAGCGTTGCGGTCGCGTACGAATCGCTCAGCAGCTCAATCGAGAACTCCTCATCCACCATGGGCGCCGTATTGCCGGCCGTGACGGTCAGGTCGCCTACTTCCACCCGTACGATCGTCTCCAAAGTCGCAACGTGCTTACCAGCCGCGTTATATACCTCAACGGTTACGGTATGCTCTCCCGCCTCGCTGAACGCGACCTGGATATATCCCGCCGTGTCGTCCGTCACGTTCCAGCTGCATGTATATCCTTCTCCAAGCGGCGAGACGCTGAATATAACGGAATCGCCGACGTGAATGTCCGTATTCGACGCCTGAAGCTCATACTCAATCTCCTCGCCGAGATTGATATCGATGCTGTTTGTTTCCTCGTTGTAAGCAAACAGTACGGTTTCCATCGCCTGGCCGGCGGACATATCCGTTTTGGAGGCGTAGATATACGCTGCTGTAGGCATGTGTGCGTTCAGATAATCCTTGTAGAGATATCCGGCTGTCGCGCAGCCGGCGGCGTCCAGAGTGAAGGTCCACGCGTCCATGACTTCGGGATTGCAGTCAAAGCGCACGATACAGCCGCCGTAGGCATTATCGGCGCCCGCGTAGTTATTTGTTGACGTGATGGTAACCGCGCACGGCAGATTCAGGGTCTTTTCAATCTCATCCTGTATGCGCAGCGCCTCAGTTCGCGCGTCATACGCGATCTTTTTTTCCAGCGCGGCAAACACCGACGGCATCCAGTTGTCCATGATTTCTCTGTACTGGCCGTCGGTCATGCTTTGGCGCAGCTCATTTGTCAGCCCTTTTTCCGTCTGAAAGATATCCGGGCAGTCACTGTCCTTAAAAATCATCTCGCAGTAATCGCTGACATACTTATGTACCGCGCTTTTCATCGCTTCCTCCGGCATTGTTTTTCCGGCTTGTTTATAAGTCTTGTACAGCCCGTAAAACTCCTGATATGCCCGCATATGAAAGCCGCCGTTTTTTGCTTCCTGCAATTTTTCATAGTTTTCGTAATACGCTTCGTATTCTTTCAGATATTCCTGATCCCGCTCGGTTTTTATTTCGCCAAGCTTATTTAAAACATAATCGAATGTTAAAGCCGTAACGCCCGCCGCCGAAGTAATTGCTCCCGCGTATAAGCCCGCCAGATTTTTCATCAAGTTGGTATTCAGATTGACCATGTCGCCTTTGAGGATATCCAGCGTCAGCTGCGCGCCGATGAACGCGGTCCCCACTGCACCGAGTTCATCGTTTAAAAATGAAAGGCGGTCCGAAGAATAATGTATCTCGCTGATCAGCGACACGGCGCTTCCGTATAAGCCGAAGGACGCGTTTGCAATATCATAGCCGACGCTGAACGCGTCTGCCTCGTCCGGCTCCCGGCCGCTTTGCAGCTTCGCCGACACCTGCTGATACGACGGCAGCTCCGACACTGTCAGCGCATCGGAAAGCTTCAGCGGATTCGGCTGGCTGCTTTGCGCGTCACGCGTCTCTTTGTCGCTGTATGTATGCGTCGTATAGGTCGACAGATGGTCCGTTATAATAACGGCCTCGCCGTTTTCTTCGTCGATCTCGTAAATAACCGGCTCGTACGCGCCCGCCGCTTCGTTATAGTAGGCGGCGGCGACACAATCCGCCGGGTCTTCGCCCGCCGCGATAGCCGATTGGTCGTACGGAACACGCACCTCAAGCAGCGTGTCGAAGGTTTCCTTGCCGCTGACGCTGTAATCGTAAGCGATAACGGACGCATCCTCGTCGGGCGAAGGCACGGTCATTTTTTCAATACGGATATCCGGCGCGGCAAGGCCCTCGTATGCAGATATGCGCAGTCCCGCGCCGCTGTTTGTTGCTGCTACCGTGTCGCCGCCGGACAGTGTCGCTGTTGTGAGCCGTTCCGATGTAATATTTAAAACGGCCCACATCAAAAACACAATGAAAATAACCGCAAAACAAATCGTACCAATTATTAAGCCCGTTTTCTTCATTAAATTCTCCTTGTTTTTTCACCGCAGGAAAAGTCACTTATTTATATCTGTTTTTGCTGATTATTTGAATTTCTTTATTTATATTTTTATAATGCCATAGAACATATAATATGTAAAGCAATCAAAACGAAACTTAAGCCCCATATCGCATTGATATGGGGCTTAAGTTACATCAGACTTCAAACTATATACCATAATCATTTATCGCTCTCTCAGGAATAGAAGCGGAAATATACGGCGTTTTCAACGCTGGCCGGTCTTTCGGTGTTCAACTGATCGACGTTTGAGTGGAAACTACCGTTAAAATACCAGTAATGGCCTTTTTCCAATTCGGAGAGAAGCTGATCCTGCGTATACATGTTTAACAATTCGTCCATGATTTTCTCCTTTCTGTTATGACAGTCAAGTATTCATGCCGTCTTAAAACAAATTGCATCAGCAGGTTTTATACCCTGAACAGTGCTTCTATATACATCATAACAGCTTATATAATACACACAAGAATAATTTAATATTTAACATTTTTATTATTCAATTTAACATGTTTGCTATTTATTCCAACATGTTTATTGTTTGTCTTAAAAACTTACTATACTTCCGCACAAAGTTTATCAATAATTTAACTATCCCTTAAATGACTTGTCCGCACACTTTTTATGCGGCATTTTTGCGCCGGATGGGATGCATCATGGTTATAAGCAATACTTATGTGTTTAGCAGTATGCGGTAACGTTTCGTATTTCAATACCATATTTTTAGCTTTATTTTGTGAAATGATATGAAATAATTGTTAATTGAAGAAATTAAGTGTATAATTGTAACTACAATACTAAAGGAGAGTGTATTATGCTGACACCGAAACAGAATATGCAGGAAGTGATCAGAGGCGGCAATCCTGAAAGGTTTGTCAATCAGTATGAAGCTATTTATCTGATGTTCCACCCCTATATCTTCCACTCCAACGCCCTGCTTCAAAAGGGCCAGGAAAACATTGTCAACGCATGGGGTATTACCAACTCCTTCCCTGAAAACGTGCCCGGCGCCTTCCCCGTACATACTCCGGAAAAGATCGTCGTTAAAGACATCGAGCACTGGAGGGACTATGTACACGCACCGCCCCTAAAGTATTCCGACGAGGAATGGGCCCAGTTCAAAGCGCAATACGACGCGGTCGACGGCAGCATGGCCTACAAGGCAACGTTCATAGCCCCCGGTCTCTTTGAGCAGTCGCATCACCTTTGCGAGATAAGCAGAGCGCTTGAGTATTACGCGCTTTATCCGGACGAAATGCATGACCTTATAAAATATCTCGTCGACTGGGAACTTGAGTTGCTCGAGGGCATTTGCACGCACCTCAAGCCGGACGCCATCCTGCATCACGACGACTGGGGCGGCGAAAAGAGCACGTTCATGAGCCCGAACATGTTCGCCGATTTCTTCGTGGAGCCGTATAAGCAGATCTACGGTTACGCCCATGACCATGGCGTGGAGCTTATTGTCCATCACGCCGACAGTTACTCCGCGACGCTGGTGCCGTATATGATCGAAATGGGTATCGATATCTGGCAGGGCTGTATGGAATCGAACAACGTTCCCGAGCTTGTCAAGAAATACGGCGGCCAGATTACCTTCATGGGCGATATCGACAACAAATCCATGGACTTCCCCGGCTGGACACAGGAGGACTGCCGCAATGCCGCCCGGAGGGCCATCGACCGGTGTGGCAACAAGTACTTTATCCCCTGCATCACACAGGGCGGCCCCGGCTCCGTCTATCCGGGCGCATATTCAGCACTGACCGAAGAGATCGACAAGTACAGCGAAGAGGTATTCGGCATCAAGGCCGACCAGATCGAACGCCTGCCGATACAGCTGATCTTCTAAAGGGCACATTAACAGCGTTTGTGCGTTCGGCATATTTCTAACAGTCGCAGCCGACACGGACATACCGGGCATTTACCCCAATACAGTTAAAGAATACCTGTACCTGGTACAGGTATTCTTTTGGGTTATGCCGCGCTGTTTTTTTGAGCCTGACGTGCTGTGAAATTTTTAAAGAATATCGCAAAACGTGTCCATTTGTGCTATAATCGAGACAAAAAAGGTAAGGACTGGTTATATGAGAAAAATAATAGTATTCGCAGCAGCGGCTATTCTTGTCTTCGGCCTCGCGTCATGCGCCCAAACGCCGACGGAAAATGAACCGGCGGAAACCTCATCATCGGAAATCCCGGCAGAGCAGTCTCCCCAGCAGACGGATGCTTCCGCAGCCCAATCGCCGGCAGAGATCAACAGCTTTGAAAGTCCGATGCAGCTTTTTGAGGAAGCGTACAATCCGTTTTACGATATCCAGTGGCCCGACGGCTATACGGTCTATCAGGCATCCTACGAGGAAAGCGAATACAATCTGTACCGGCTGTATTTGACCGCTGAGGACACGGCTGAAAACGTCGTCAATTACTGCTCCGTCTTAGTCGGCGACGATGCGGAGGAAAGCATCCTGCAGAATCTGGACAGTTTGAACAACACGGGCGGCGTCAGCATCCACGGCACTCAGGTGGATGGCGGGCTCAACGCCGATTTAAGTATCGAGCCGACCGATCTCGACGACAGTCATTACGAATTCGTTGACGGATACGCGGTAACGCTTGTAATGGGCATAAACGCGGACAACACCGCCGATTATCAGCGCGCGCTGGACGCAAATTTCAACAAGGCTGCCGTCGGTGCACTGACTGATTACATTGACCTGGCCAACCCGGTTTCACGCACGGTCACAGTCAACAGCGTCAACGGCTTTATTCAGTCCACGCGTTCGTATTCACCGGCGGATTATGACACCCTGAAGCTGGCAATCAGCAGCGATGATGCCTGGGCTCAATGCAATGATATTGAATACAACATGCAATACGGAGATATCGTCACGGCCATTATATTTGACGATGAAAATCAAATTTTATATCTCGATGAATACAGCAGGGATACATCAAAAAACATAGCCGATTACGTCCCGGCTGATGACGACCCGGTTGAAACGTTGAAAAACATGGGATTCGAGAATTTTGAAACGCAATGGAGTTATCAGACCGATTCCGTATGGCTCTGTGTCTGCAAGCACGAATGGGGCAACGCGGAAAACGTCATCAAGTGCGCTTTTGAGATATTCTCTCAGCCGTGCTTCGTCATCATCAACTATCCGGAGCAGCTCTATACCGTCATGATCGGCGAAGAAGACGAATGCATCGACTATGTATACGACGCGTTTGCCGATACCGTCACACCCTCTGATTTCTTCGAAAGCTATGATACATTCAAGGCTGCTTTTAAAGCAATGACCGGCGAGACGTCGGATTTATCGGTTACAGAACCGGTGATGTTCGTTGACAACTTCACTTTTGAAACGTTCGGTTATAAACCGGAGCGGCTGTTCGAGCTCCCCACGGAATAAACGGATAGTGACACGTCAATCCGGAGCCTATACGGTTATGGTTAAAGTATATTATAAGGTCGTAAAACAGCCGGGGCTTCATTGCCGCCCCGGCTGTTTGTTCATTCGTTTGAACCTGCAGGTTTTATCCTTTTTGTTTTAGCAGCTTCGTTTCAATGTAGATTCAGTGCCTATATTTATCGTTTATTACATCTCGCGCCAGAACAGCGTCTATATGCTCAATGAAAACTTCAGTCACATGCGGATCAAACTGCGTCCCTGAATTTTTTTCAATTTCTCCGATCGCTTCAGGCTTGCTGAGCGCTTCCCTGTACGGTCTTTTATTGGTCATAGCGTCATACGCGTCCGCGACAGAGAGGATCCTGGATATGAGCGGGATATCTTTTCCTTTAATACCGCCGGGAAATCCCTTTCCGTCCCAGC
This sequence comes from uncultured Sporobacter sp., assembly GCA_963663605.2. GTDB lineage: Bacteria > Bacillota > Clostridia > Oscillospirales > Oscillospiraceae > Sporobacter. Next base: position 552,258 of record CAXXVF010000001.1, on the reverse strand, counting down.
GTTCATGGTGATACAGCACGTATTTTGCTATCTCTCTGAGACTTTCATTTTCATTCAAAGTCTCATAGCCCCATACGGGATGTTTTTTTATAATGGCCCATTCTTCCTTCGTAAGCTTATCATCTTTATTCAATATCCTGTCACTGATTAGGATTTTGCCGATATCGTGCAATAAGCCCGTCCAATAAACAATATCGATTTCATTCTCGTTAAGCCCCATCTGGGCAGCGATCCCGGAAGCTATTTTCGCTACGTTTATCGAATGTTTTTTTGTATATTCATTATGTAAGCTCAGTATCTTTATTATTGAAAACACTATGCTTTCAAACATTGTTTGTTTTTGGTTGTACGCATAAATTTTTGTAAAATACGCAATCGGGATATTTTTGAGCAAGCTTGCCATGTTTATTGATTCCTCGCTGAAATGCCCCTCGGCTTTTTCGAGCGTCAATCCCGCAAGCTTCTCTCCTTCGTAAGCCAAAATCATTACTAAAGATTCACTGGAAGGTTTTATATACGGATCGAGTTTTTCACGTTCATCCCTAGACACTTTCTCAAGCAGCCACTGTTTTCCATTATCAATTATAACAACATCCGGAACTTCCACGTCAAATGTTCTTCTCGTTTTATGCCCTATTAGTTTTTTATCATGTCCGACGACATCATAAAAAACGACCCAATCATCTTCATAGACCGTTATCGCGCCGTAGTCGGCTTCGTCTATGATTTCTATTGATGTTTTCAGTAAGTCTGACAGAAAAACATCTGTCGTTTCCGCGTTTAGCTCTTTTCTGCCCAGTCTCTCCGTAAGTTTCAAAAGACTGTTTATTTTATCTTCCTGCTTTTTCAGCAATATATTTTTTTCAATCGATTTGTTGAAAAAAGATGACAATATGATCCCGCATGTCAGGCATATAATAAACATAATGCTTCGGGTATACAGCTGTTTATTGCTGAAATTTATAATATTATCCAGCAGCGTCGCGTTGTTGTATCCTGAAAAAAGCGTGCAGCCCAGCGCTTCAAGAAAAATCAATAACACTGCCACTAATAACGATGCTGTAATAATGCTGTTTCCCGTGATTTTGGGGGTGTTGATTTTAAATAACTCCCTGACCTTTTTCCTTTCTATTATGATCTTTATGATCAACAGCAAAAACAAAGAAAAAGCGACATGTTTTGAAATGGTAACTACAAACCATTGTCTTGATATATCGGCAGCAACAACTGAAGAATCCCAAAACGGCGGGTTCTTGGATACAAGCCACCGAAATACCGTAAGAAAACCCAATTCGCTGAATATTCGGAAAAACAGATCCGCAAAATACTCATTCAGATACCATTTGCTGCTCTTTTTTTTGCGGCGATAGTCGGAAACAGCGCCATGCCAAACGATCCACAGCGTATAAACCGGCACGGAGTACAGCTGCCCGTATCCGTCGCCGTGCCACAAAAACCACATGGCCTGGCATCCGCCCGCCAAGGCGGATATCAGGCCATATTTCCAACCCCATATGATCGCAATAAACAACGGGAATATAAGCCCGGGCAATATGCTTACCACAATTCCCTGGTATTCATATATCCTGAGCGGAAACATATTGACAGCGAATCCGACCAGTCCGAAAACGACTGAAACAATTGTTTTCTTCATTTTGCTGTCGGCAATTGCCATATTTCTCATGCTCCTCTCTAAAAAAGCATTGAAAATGGTAAAGCACACGTTCTTTCTACACATTGAATAATATAATATTAACCAATTGCACCCTATATTTTACACCTAATTTTGTCAAATTACAACATATTCAGACTTTTTTTGGCTTTATCGGTAAATCTCGTCCGTATTCAGTCTTCAGATGTGAATAAAATACGGAAAATTTCCAGCCGTAAGAATGCCGGCCCCGACATACCGTTTTTGATATATTTCCCGTTATATGTTGTCACTTCATGGTTTCTGCTGTATTATGGTGTTAATTTTGATACTAATATTAAAAAGTTTTCATAAGTTCGGCGAGAATTAAATGTTTCTATTGAATATTAGTATAATACACGGAGGTGACGGTTATGAGGGTAACGGCTCAAATCCGGTCGTTAGGGAAAAGGCTGGAACTGATTAAAATCTGCGGCCTCAGAAATGTCATAACAGGTACAAAAAAGTACAGATACTATTCCAGGCTGCAAAAAGAATACGGTTTTGACAAATGGCATCAGTCGCCTATCGAACTGCGCCGTTATGCGCTTGATATCGTCAGCTTCATCAATGAACTGTCCGATACCGGCGAGATTGAACATCTCTGTGAGATCGGGTGCGGCCTCGGGGAGATTGTCAGGCGGTGCGCCGTACCGGACAAATACGGATACGACATCGATCCGAAAGTCATCGACGCGGCAAAATATCTGGACAAAGAATCCGACAACAAGGTCGTTTTCTCCTGCTGTGAACTGAGTCCGGAATTCATTCCCGATCAGCCGCGCATAGACTGCCTGATCACCGTAAATTTCATCCACAGCATCGATCCCGAGACGCTATGCGGGATATACGCGCATCTGAGCAGCGCGTCCGCCATTCGCTTTTTGATCGTTGACTCCTGCAGCGGGGACGACTACGCCTATACGCATGATTTCAAGAAGATCCTGCCCGACAATTTCAAGCTCTATAAATCCTTCGGTCCATACAATCCGACAAGGACCGTTGAGGTCTATCAAAACGAAGGACTGAACCCGAAACCGGATAAATCAGAATAACTTCTTCCCCGCTCCGCTTAACAACGCAAAAAGGCAGCGCCCGATAAGAGCGCTGCCTTTTCATTTTCAGACAAGCCGTATGTTGACCAAATTAATCGCCGTCTTCAATAATCCCAAGCCTCAGCTTCCAGATGAGGATGCGCAGAACCGACGCGTCGATGCGCTCCTCGGTGACAAGCCCGTTTTCGACAGCGTCGAGCACCGCCGGTATCTGCTCCTGTGGATACGGCGTGCAGATCATATCGTTACCGGCGAGGACGGCCAGCACAGCCGGGTCGTCTCCGCCGGAATAGTCCCAGACGGCCCGCATATTGACGTCGTCGGTAATCACGACGCCGTCAAAGCCCAGTTCTTCTCTTAATATCCGGTGCACCTCGGCGGACAGCGAGGCCGGCGCAGTCTCTTCCATGCATGCTACAATGTTATGAGAGACCATGACGGCGCCCGCTCCCGCGCCGATACCGGCTTCAAACGGAATGAAGTCGCTTCCCAAAAAAGTCTCGTACGGGCGCGCATCATACGCCGAACCGGTATGCGTATCGGCGTTATTGCCGTAGCCCGGAAAATGCTTGAGTACACAGCCAAGCTGCTCCCGGACCATCGTCTCCACAACGATTCTCACAAACTGGGCGGTCAGCCCGGCATCGGCGCCGAATGCGCGTTTATAGATAAAATTGGACGGGTCCGTCGACACGTCGCAGACGGGGGCAAGATTGAGATTGATGCCCAGCGCTTTTAAAAGCGCTGCTTTATCAAGCGTATCATTGATAACCGCGTACCATCCGTCTTCTTCATACAGCCTCTGCGGGGATGAAAACGGCTGGGCGCGATACTGCGGATACCTGCTGACACGGTTGACTGTTCCGCCCTCTTCGTCTACGCCGATGAGCATTGGCAAGACGGCGTTTTGCTGGCAGCTTTGGATGGCCGCCGTTATATCTTCAGGCGTTTTATCCCTGAAATCACTGCCGAACAGGATATAGCCGCCGGGCTGAAGCTCTAGTGTGTACTGGGGCGCGTCGGCCGCAGGATAGTGGACCAAAAACATCTGACCGACTTTCTCCGGCAGCGTTAGTGTCTCAAGGAACGCATTGGCGCGCATCATGAGCAGCTCGTAGGGCGAAGCATCGACCGTAACGCCGACAACGTCCGCAGACTGGAAGCTTTCGCCGTCGTCAAGCAGACCACTGTATTCAATCGTAACGCGGCTGCCCGGAACAAGCGTGTCTTTTTTGCTTTCTATAAGTTCAAGCCCGCAGTCAAAGCAGCGGTGCACACCGTCATCGCACGCGAGCGTTACCGTCCGCGGCGTAACGGCGTCAACGACGCCGGATATCGTATATGTCTGCTTGATAACGGCATAATCCGCCTCGATATCAGCCGCTGCCGGCGACGAACAGGCTTCCGATACCGGCGGGGACGCTTCGATTTGAGGCGCGGCCGAAGTTGAACAAGCATTCAATATAAAAAACAGCGCTGTAAAAAGCGGGAATACCCTTCTTATGCTCTTTTTCATGTCATACCCATCCCGTAAATGCTGCCGGTTCCGTTCTATGCCCATAGTATAGCACAAAAACAAACGGCGTCATACATCCGAAGAAAACGTCCGCTCCCGTTGCTTTTACCATATGAGGCCGGCATCGTTTCCCGGATGGACATCGGCTCGGACGGCGCATATTATGAACTGAAGGAGATGATCCAATGTTCAACTCAAGTCCCTGTTGTCTGGGACTGCTGTTGGCGGCATTGTGCTGCTGCCGGGATCGCCGGCCGTATCCGTACCCGCCGCCTCCACCCCCTCCGCCTCCGCCGCGTCCCTGTCCGCCGCCCCCACCGCCGCCCCCAAGGCCCTGGTGCCGGTGGTGACTTAACCGGCTGAGACAGCGCAGATAGATTCACAAACAGATTATATTCATATTGTACGGCATAACTGCCGGCATCATCTGACCAAACTAGCAGTCAACAAAACCTTCGATCTGATCGAAGGTTTTGTTTTTATGCAGGTCTTCGTTGATTTAGACAAAACAAAACGGGCTGTCCCGTCCTGTTCGGCCGGAGTGGAAAATTATTGCGAATATAAGTTGAAGTATCGATGTATTCATGATATAAAGGAACTGTGCAAACGGATGAAAGGTGGTTAATATCATGCGGAAATCAACTGCGTTTTTACTGTGTACAACACTTTTTTCTTTTGGGGTCATCCTCGGATTTTTAATGTCGCCTATTAAAGCGGGTATCAGCATCGGAAACAACAGCGGGAACAACAGTGCCAACAACAGCGCCAATTCCGGCGCGGACGCAGACGAAGAAGAACCGGTCTGAAGCGGTATAACACCCGACAGCGCGCATTTTCGCAAGTAAACTGACAGAACATTTTTATGCCATTACGTAGCGCAGGAAGTGAAGCAGACTGTTTCACTTCTTGTTTTTTTATGGTAATATGTAGTGATATCTGGTGTAACTATTAAATATCAATTTGTTGCACGGTTGCAACTGTGCTGCAACCGTTATGAATAGTAACGATAATTGTCAACAGCTGTTGACAATTAACCACAATTTGGTATAATAATAGCAGAACGAAGCACCGTAATGCGGTTGCCGTTCGGGATTTACAAACTATCGGGTCATACCCTACAGTCCATAGACCGCCTAATTGCACTAGGCGGTCTACTTCTTTCTCTTAATGTATGAAATCAACGCCAATATAAACATACCGGCAGTTAAAGCACATATAATTAAATTCAGTAGCATCTCCCACCTCCCATCATCAAAGTCTCCTTCTCTGACAGAGGGTGAAACATAACACCTCCTTTCCACCGTATCAGTGTAGGGAGGCAACCGCCTTTATCCGCTATAAATAGACGAATTGGTACTTCGTTCCACTTAACTAAATATATCAACATTGGTTTTAATTGTCAACATTTGTATTATTGTGCATTCGCAAAATGTTTATGAGGCTGTCTTTTATGATAGCCTCTTACCATATTTCCTTATTCATATCCAGCGGGATTATAAGGGCAAAGCCCTTATACCTCCAAATCGCGCAAGCCTCTGCGGAGGCTTGTTTGCCGCCTGACGTCGGCACGATTTCCGGGCGGGAACCAGTTCCCCCCGGATGCCCCCTTCCGCTCTCCGAGGGGACGGAAGGAAATCGCCTTATTCATATCCAGCGGGATCATAAGGGCGCAGCCCTTATACCTTTAAATCGCGCAAGCCTCTGCGGAGGCTTGTTTACCGCCTGACGTCGGCGCGATTTCCGGGCGGGAACCTGTCCCCCCCCCGGATGCCCCCTTCGGCTCTCCGAGGGGACGGAAGGAAATCGCCTTATTCATATCCAGCGGGATTATAAGGGCGCAGCCCTTATACCTTAGTTGGGCGGCGGGCGGGAATTGATATGTTGACAATATTTAGTTCAGGGCATAAGATTTTATATTATAGGCATTGGAGGATAAGGCTTTGGCAAGGATATATAAAAGTCTGCCGGAACTGATCGGGCACACGCCGCTTTTGGAGCTTTGCCGTTATGGCGAAAAGTACGGGCTTGGCGCAAAACTCGTCGCCAAACTCGAATACTTCAACCCCGGCGGCAGCGTCAAGGACCGCATCGCGGCCGCCATGCTGGATGACGCGGAAAAATGGGGCCTTATAGGCGCCGATTCGGTCATCATTGAACCGACCAGCGGCAACACGGGCATCGGCCTCGCTATGGTCGCCGCGGCCAGAGGCTATAAAGTCATCCTGACAATGCCCGAGACCATGAGCGTCGAGCGGAGAAGGCTACTTGCGGCTTACGGGGCGGAAATCGTATTGACGTACGGCGCCGGGGGCATGCAGGGCGCTATAGAAAAGGCGGATGCGCTGGCCGATGAGATACCGGACGCGTTTATCCCGAACCAGTTTTCAAATCCCGCCAACCCTTTATCGCACAGGGAAACGACAGGACCCGAGATCTGGGCGGATACGGACGGCGGGATCGACATTTTCGTCGCCTGCGTCGGCACCGGCGGGACACTTACCGGCATCGGGGAATACCTCAAGTCGAAAAATCCGGATATCAGCGTCATTGCCGTCGAACCGGACGGCTCCCCCGTTTTGTCCGGAGGCCGCGCAGGGACGCACGCGATACAAGGCATCGGCGCCGGTTTCGTGCCGGACGCGCTCAATACGGAAATATATGACGAAGTCATCCGTGTCACGGATGACGACGCCGCTGCGGCTGCCCGTGAACTGGCGAGAACGGAAGGCTTACTGACCGGCATATCGTCCGGCGCCGCCGTTTGGGCGGCGGCACGGGCGGCGGTCCGGCCGGAGAACACGGGTAAAACAATCGTTACGCTTCTGCCCGACACAGGCGAACGGTATCTGTCCGCGTCCGTTTTTTCGGAATGATTCGTCATTTTTGTCCGGAACAGGCAGAACGCTTGAATAAAATACACACATACAGTAAAATAACGAATAGTATCCGCCCGGTATTAAAACCGAAACTGCGGGCTTAACAGGAGTCTGATTCATGTCTAAAAAAGTCATGGCCGCCATGAGCGGCGGCGTTGACAGCGCGGCCGCTGCAGCCATTCTTGTCGCCGAAGGCTTTGACGTGACCGGCGCGACGCTGCGTCTTTTTGGCGCGGGCGATGGTGAAAACACGCCTGCAGACGTTTCAGACGCCGACGCCGCGCGCACGTCGGCCGAGGCGCTGGGCATCGCGCACGTCGTGTTCGACGTATCCGACGCGTTTTTTGAAAATGTCATCACGCCGTTTGCCGGCGCTTATGTGTCCGGCAAAACGCCGAACCCCTGCGTTGACTGCAACAAGACCGTTAAATTCGGCGTTCTGCTTCAAAAAGCGCTCGAGCTCGGTATGGACACGATTGCGACAGGCCACTACGCGCGTATTGAATACGATGAGAAGTCCGGACGGTATCTGCTGAAAAAAGCCGCCGATACGATAAAGGACCAGACGTATATGCTCTATACACTCTCACAGGACCAGCTCAGGCGGTCCCTCTTCCCGCTCGGCGGCCTCAAAAAGGACGAAGTCCGGACACTTGCAGCCGCGCGCGGGCTGGGCAGCGCTTTCAGGAAGGAAAGCCAGGACATCTGTTTCGTGCCAAACGGCGATTACGGCGCATTTTTGGAAGATGCCCTCTGCATCAAATCAGCGCCGGGACTGTTTAAGGACTTACAGGGCCGCGTTCTGGGCGCGCACAAAGGAATTATCCATTATACGGTCGGCCAGCGGCGCGGGCTCGGCATCAGTGCCGACCGGCCGAAATATGTAGTATCCAAAGATGCCGTAACGAATACCGTCGTCCTCGGCGACGAAGAAGATTTATATGCCGACGTCATGACGGTCGGGGATGTAAATCTTATCGCGGCCGAACATTTATCCGGGCCGGTGCGGGCAACCGTCAAAACGCGATACAGCCAGAAAGAAGCCGAGGCGACGATAACGCCGCTTGACAAAAACACGCTGAGCGTCCGGTTTGACAAGCCTCAGCGCGCCGTTACGCCGGGCCAGTCCGCCGTGTTTTATCTGGACGACACCGTTCTCGGCGGCGGCAAGATCCAAAGCGCCGGGAACGCATCTAATACTAAACAGGAAAGGTGTTAACTATGGGAACAATCAAACTTGGCGAAGGCATTTATTCCGTCGGGGTCCTCAACCCTTCGATGCGCGTCTTCGACGTCATCATGAAAACGGAATATGGCACTTCTTATAACGCGTATCTGCTGACGGGAGAAAAAAACGTTCTCATCGAAACGGTGCATATCCGCTTCTTCGACGAATACATCGAAAACGTCAAAAGCGTCATTGACCCGTCGAAAATCGACTACATCGTCGTCAATCACTGCGAGCCCGACCATACCGGCTCGCTTGAAAAGCTGCTTAAGCTCGCGCCGGATGCGCAGATCCTGACGACGCCGGCCGGCAAAATTTATCTTCCGCTTATTACGAACACACAAATCCCGAACCTCACCGCCGTAAAAAACGACCAGACGGTGGACCTCGGCGGCGGACGGACACTCCGGTTTATACATGCCCCGTTTCTGCACTGGCCGGATTCCATGTTCACGTGGCTTGAGCGCGAGAAGACCGTTTTCACCTGTGATTTCCTCGGCACGCATTACTGCGAACCGACCATGTCGGACGGCCGTATCGGGTATATGGACAAGTTTGAGAAATCTTTCGAGGAATACTACAGCGCTATTTTCAGCCCCTTTAAACCGCATGTCCTAAACGGTCTGGACAAACTGGACGCGCTGGACGTGGAAACGCTGTGCCCCAGCCACGGTCCGATCCTCCATAAAAACACATACCTTGAAACGGCGAAGGACCTGTACAGAACGTGGAGCACCGCAGCGCCGAGCGGAAAAGGCGCCGTCCCCGTCTTCTACTGCAGCGCTTACGGCTATACCGGCCTGTTGGCGGAAAGCATTGCCGAAGGCGTAAAAAGCGTATTGCCCGGACGCGACGTACCCGTCTATGATCTGACCGCTCTTGACCCCTCCATAGCAGCTTGCGCGGTCAATGAAGCCGACGCTTTTTTGGTCGGTTCTCCAACGATCAATAAAGACGCACTGCCACCGGCATGGGCGCTTATCAACAGCCTCGACGCCATCAACAGCAAGGGCAAAAAAGCGGCTGCTTTCGGCTCGTACGGCTGGAGCGGCGAAGGCGTCCCGGCCATGAACTCGCGTTTGAACGCCTTCGGTATAAAAACCTTTGAGGACGGGTTAAGATGCCGGTTCAAGCCGTCCAAAACGGAGCTTCAGGACGCCTTCAACTTCGGCGCGCGCTTTGCCGAATCCATTAAATAAATATCCGTACAAAAATGGAGAGGCGACTGCCTCTCCATTTCTTTATCCCACCGGGATTTTATTTGAGTTTTTCGATCTCTTCTTCGACTTCTTCCGCGCCCTCATCGTAAAAACCCTTCTCGTCGGGGGCCAGTTCGTGCAGCAGACGCAGGAATTCTCCGGCGTGTACACGCTCTTCGTCGGCAATGTCCTTCAACACGGCGATCGCCAGCTTGTTGTCTGTAGATTCTGCCAGCTGCATGTAAAGCTGAATGGCTTCATACTCCGCGGCGACCATAAAGCGGATCGATCTGACGAGTTCCGCATCCGTGAGTTTGCGGTCTTTCTTCAAGCCTGAAAACGGCGCTCCAAAATCCGGCATGTTCGTACCTCCTGTATATTTTGTTTTTTATACTGCAGCTTAACCGCACCGTGCCCTGTCCTTTTCCCGGGCTGCGGCGCGTCAACGATATAATGACTGCTTGTTTTCATTATAACATGCTTTGAAAACCATTAAAAGACCTCAATAAGTATTGCGCGTAAAATGAATATCTCTTTGCCGCTTTGTTAAAAATACCATCCGATGCGCTAAACAGGCTGCTGCTTCCGCCGTACCGCCTTTACGAGTTCATACCACAGCACGGAAGCGGCCGCAAGACCCAGTACGATCAGAAACTGGGGCAAACCGGGCCCGGACAGCTTCAGAAAACCGGCAAGCGGCGTATAAAGCACTAATACAAGCATCAGAATAATACCGAGCACCGCAGCCCTGACCGTTTTCTCACGCCAAAGCCGACGGACGGAAACAAAAACGCTTTCCGTATCGGAGCTGTTGACCAGGATCAGGAATATGTTGGCCAGCAGCAAAACACCGAGCCCCATCCCGCGGGCCAGCGGCGCGTCTGACGCGCCGTTTTGCAGCGTAAAAAAATACGCGCCGAACGCCCCGGCAAGTACAAAGAGTCCCTGCAGAATGCTTTTTAAGAGCGTTCGTTTCGTCAGAAGCTTCGCGTCGGGCTTTCTCGGCGGGCGCTGCATGACGGTTTCCTCGGCCGGCAGACGCTCCAGCACGACCGAGCAGGTCGGGTCGATCACGAGCTCGAGCAGCACAACGTGCAGCGGCAGCAGGAAAAGGCTTTCCGGACCGATGCCGAACATCGGGGCCAACAGCGCCGAAAACGCGATCGGTATGTGGATCGTGAAAACGTAGCCGACGGCTTTTCGGATATTGTCGAAGATGCGCCGTCCGTCATGCACGGTCTCGACGATCGTTTTGAATCGGTCGTCCATCAAAATGAGGTCCGATGCCTCGCGGGACACTTCGCTCCCCCGCTTGCCCATGGCGATGCCGATGTCCGCGCTCTTCAGGGCCGGCGCGTCGTTGACGCCGTCGCCCGTCATTGCAACGATCTCGCCGTTTGCTTTAAGGGCTTTAACAATACGCATTTTATGTTCGGGTATTACGCGCGAGAAAATACGCACGGTTTTGACTTTCTCCCGCAGTTCATCGTCGCTTAAAGCGTCAAGCATCGCGCCGGTGACGACGCCGCCGCTGTCGGATATGCCGACCTGCCGCGCGATGGACGCGGCCGTGACGCCGCTGTCTCCGGTGATCATGACGACGCGTATACCCGCGCGGGTACAGACGGCGATGTCGTCTTTAACGCCGTCCCTCGGCGGATCGAGAAGGCCGATAAGTCCGCGCAGTCGGAGCTTAGCGCCGGTCAGTTTTTCCGGAATGTCCTCCGGGCCGTCCGCCTTCATCATGCCGACCGCAATGACACGCAGCCCCTTTTCGGACAGTTCAAGCACCTTTTCCTCCGCTGCGTGCTTTTCGTCGTCCGTCAGCACGCACAGGCTGAGAATATGCTCCGGCGAGCCTTTCGCTGCCAGCAGAATCTCGTTGTCGTGACGCCAGACGTGGCCCATCATCTTCAGCTCGTCCGTAAAAGCATATTCGGTGATGAGCTTGCCGCCAAAGAGATGCTCTTTCGTTATACCGGACTTCTCGCAGTATACGAGCATGGCCTTTTCCATCGGGTCGTACGCTTCTCTCTCGCAGGCCAGCCCCATAGCTTCGCACAGGCCCGCATCATCGCCGCCTGTTGCCCACGTCTCGTTCACCGTCATCCGGTTGAGCGTAAGCGTACCGGTCTTATCGACGCAGAGGACGGAAACGGCGCCGAGCGTTTCAACGGACGGCAGCCTTTTGACGAGCGCGTTTTTTCGTGCCAAACGCCACGCGCCCATGGATAAAAACACTGTCAGGATGACCGGGAATTCCTCCGGGATCATCGCCATCATCAGCGTGATGCCGGCCAGGATGCTTTCGATCAGCCTGCTGCCCGGCGCGTAGTCCGGAATATTGAAATACGTCGTTATGCTGACGATCGCAAATAAAACGCCCGCGATGCCCGCAGAAGTCTTGACGATAACGTCCGTCTGTTTTTGAAGCGGTGTTTTTTCTTCCCTGGTTTCGGCGATGGCCGCGCCGATTTTGCCGTATTCCGTTTCCGCGCCGATTTTCGTCACGCGCACCAGCGCCGTGCCCTGTGTGACGAGCGTGCCCGCATAACAGGTGTCACGCCGCCAGTACGCGTCGTCCGTTTCGCCGTCGGACACCGTTTTCCAGACACCCTCCGCTTCCCCGGTGAGCGTCGATTCATCCGCACGCAGGTCGCTCGCCTTAAGGATAACGCCGTCCGCCGGGATCTTGAGGCCTTCGTGAAGCAGCATGGCATCACCCGGCACAAGGTCTCTGCTGTCTATCTCGGTCTCCGCTCCGTCCCTGATAACCGTGACGAGCGGAGCGGACAATTTTTTGAGCGCACGGAGCGTTTTATCTGTTTTCCACTCCTGAACAACGTCAATGATAATGATGCCGGCGACAAAAATGAGCATGATCGAGCCGTCTCTGGCTTCACCCAGCAGAAAATAGATAACCGACGCCGCAATCAGCAGAAGAAACATCGGTTCCCGGACGATCTCAAACACTTTTTTCAAAAAGGTCTCGTTCTTCCCGGACTCGAACGCGTTTTTGCCGTATCGTTCCTGAAGCATTGCCGCTTCGGCGCTTGTCAGTCCGTTAATGGTGTTTTTTCCCTCATCCATGAATGATCCCTCCGATTTCAGCTTTAACGACGCCATGCATGATAATACAAATATTCAATAAAAAGTTTCATAAGTTCGGCTAGGACGACAACGACGCACTGCGCGAAAAAGACCGTCGAGAATTAAATGTTTCTATTGAATATCAGTATAAGATGCCCGCATATATAAAAAAACACATCTGTGAAACAGTAACTGTCCCACAGATGTGTTTATAAGTCATCTGCTGCCGCGCAGGCGGCCCGGCTTCACAGGCCGTATACGGCCTGTAGCCTGATCAGTTTGTACTTGGTAATCATCCTTTTCAGAATGTACGCAGTGCAAAGAGATTTTAAGTCATTATATGCATACGGGGCTTGTTTTGTCAATGGATTCTTCAAACAGTATGATAACCAATTTATGAATAGTTTCTCAGCCTGTTTTGTACATTTCCATCAGAATATTGTAGTTTTATTTGTAAAATATTAAGTTACTATTGAAAAGAAAGGTGTATATTGTTAAAATCGATTAGCAGTTACTATTGATTAAGGAGCTGAAGTTTTTGGAAAACTTTTTTTGGATCGGTTTTCTGGGAAGCATTCTGGCTTTGGGCTTTGCTTTAATACAAAGCCGAAAGGTATTACGGTTTTCCGAAGGTACACCGACCATGGTCAAGATAGCTGCGGCTATCCGCGCAGGCGCTAACGCCTATCTTAAACGCCAGTACAAAAGCGTAGCGATATTTTTTGCCGTAATGGCGGTCATCCTGGCTGTTTTGGCTGCTTTGCAAATGGTGTCCGTCTTTGTGCCCTTTGCTTTTTTGACAGGCGGCATCTATTCATGTCTGGCCGGTTTTATCGGCATGAAAATCGCGACCGCGGCAAATTCCCGTACGGCGCAGGCCGCAAGCGAAAGCCTGAACAGAGGCCTGAAGGTCGCGTTTTCCTCGGGCGCGGTCATGGGCTTTACCGTTGTGGGGCTGGGTATCCTTGATATAACAACATGGTTTCACCTGTTGAAATTTGTGTTCCACTGCGATACCGCAACGATTGCCACAACGATGGTAATGTTCGGCATGGGCGCTTCCGCAGCCGCCCTGTTCGCGCGTGTCGGCGGCGGCATTTTCACGAAAGCCGCGGACGTCGGCGCCGACCTTGTGGGAAAGGTTGAAGCCGGGATCCCCGAAGACGACCCGAGAAATCCCGCCACGATAGCCGACAACGTGGGTGACAATGTGGGCGACGTGGCCGGAATGGGCGCCGACCTCTATGAATCCTATATCGGCTCCGTGCTCGCTACTTTTGCGATCGGCGCCGCCGCGGGCTACGGTTTAAACGGCATGTTCCTGCCGATCGCCCTGGCCGTTGTCGGCATCGTCTGCTCGATCATCGGCACCTTTTTCATCCGCACAGGTGAAAAAGCCACACAGCGCGAGTTACTGAAAACACTGCGCACCGGCACGTATATCGCCGCCGGTATAGCGGCGTTGGCGGCGATCCCCCTTACCTACTTCATCATGAAGGACGTACCGAACGTCAATTGGTGGGGTATCCTGATCGCTATTTTCTGCGGCCTTATAGCCGGCTGCGCCATTGGTTATATCACCGAATACTTCACTTCAGATACTTATAAGCCCACTAAAAATCTGGCCGCCGCGACAGAGACCGGCGCAGCGACAACGATCATCGGCGGCATTTCCCTCGGCATGCTGTCTACGGCGGCTCCCATTATAATTATTGCCGTTGCCGTAATCGTCAGCTTTGTTTCAGCCGGCGGCGTTTTAAACACCGCCAGCGGCGAATACGCCCTGCACTTCAACAACGGCCTTTACGGTATCGGCATCGCCGCAGTCGGTATGCTTTCAACACTGGGTATCACCCTGGCAACCGACGCCTACGGGCCTGTGGCCGACAACGCGGGCGGCATCGCGGAGATGAGCGGACTTGGCCCCGAGGTGCGCGAACGCACCGACGCGCTTGACTCTTTAGGCAACACCACCGCCGCCACCGGCAAGGGCTTTGCCATCGGTTCGGCCGCGCTTACAGCGCTGGCGCTGCTGGTCTCTTACGTCGAAGTCGCCAAGGACAAGCTTGGCGGAATCGAGCCGGATCTGTCTCTCACCAACCCATCCATCCTTATCGGACTGTTTATCGGCGCGATGCTCGTCTTTACGTTCTCGTCGTTTACAATGAGCGCCGTGCAGCGGGCCGCTCAGTCCATCGTGCTCGAGGTCAGGCGTCAGTTCAGGGAAATCGCCGGCATCATGGACGGCACAGCCGATCCGGACTACGAGTCCTGCGTGGATCTGTGCACCCGGGGCGCGCTCAGGGAAATGATCAAGCCTTCCCTGCTTGCCGTCATCGTCCCGATCGTGACCGGTCTTATTCTCGGCGTAGAAGGCGTTGTGGGGCTATTAGGCGGGACAACTGTCTGCGGGTTTGCAACGGCCGTTTTCATGTCTAACTCCGGCGGCGCCTGGGATAATGCCAAAAAGTATATCGAGAGCGGCCAGCACGGAGGAAAAGGCTCGGATTGCCATAAAGCCGCCGTCATAGGCGACACGGTCGGCGACCCGTTCAAGGACACTTCAGGCCCGTCCCTCAATATCCTCATCAAGCTGGTATCCACCGTATCCATCGTCTTTGTCGGCTTAATCACGGCCGTCTCTATTTTCTGAAAAACGCCTTAAAGCAATAACATTACCCCCCGCTGCGGCGGGGGGTAATTACATATTAACTCTTTTGTTGATGGAATTTCGTCCCCTCGCGTCAATGGCGCGGGTTTTTCATGACTTTCATGACAGCTTTTGTTGCCTCAGCCGTCAGCGTTGCCTGACTTGATATGGTTACATTCGAAATCTGCGACAACAGCGCGCCCTTCTCCGATGTGACATATTTCGGCTGCAATTCATTAAGAACAATAGCACAGGCGTTGGCAAAACACGTTTCGCATTGGCAAGCGCCGAGTTCCTCCATGATTTTGAGCACATTCTGCTTCACAAGCTCCTCGTTGATATTGAGCGGCTCGAGCTTCTTTTGTTTATCTGCCTTTATGTCGCCAGCCATTCGTATGCCCCCTGACTTAAAATGATACGTTAAAAAAATTGATCAACAAACCCCGTTTGCAGTGGACGCCGTCTAACGCCGTGACCGGCGTTTGCGTTCGTCCGTGCCATAGTAGTAGCTGCGCGGATTGATCATCATATTTGTTAAAATCATGCCCATTGTCTTGACGCTGACTTTGTCCAGTCCCTTTTTCGCTTCCCGCACAAGCGTTCTGTTTGTTTTCTCCATTGCCACGACAAACAAAACCTTATCTACCAGTTTTGATATGATAATCGTGTCCGAAACATTCAGGACCGGCGGCGCGTCAATGATGATGAAATCGTATTTCTCCCGCGCTTCGTCAATGATCTTCTTAAAGGATACGGATCCTAAAAGCTCCGTCGTCATCGACGTGATCCTGCCGGCCGCCAGAAGGTCGAGCCCCGGAACGTCAATAACGTGCTGAATGGCTTCGCCCAGCGCGTATTTACCGTAAATGATGTCTGTAAGCCCGGGCATCATGTTGATCCGGAATGTCTTGAAGAGGTTCGGTTTTCTCAGATCACCGTCAATCAGCAGCACTTTTTTGTGATCCTGCGCCATTGTTATGGCCAGATTGCAGCTGGTCGTCGTTTTCCCTTCCGCAGCTACGGAGCTGGTCAGCATGATGACCTTGTTTTCAGCGTCTTTATTCATGTAGTTGATGTTCGTGCGGAGCATTTTAAAGCTCTCGGATATATAGGAATTTGGTTCGTTGATCGTGATAAGCCCTTTATTATAGGTCTTTTTCTTTTCCTTATATTTCGGGATGATCGCGATGACGTCCATTTCCATTTCACTTTCAACGCTTTCCCGCGTATCAAATGAATCGTTGAACAAGTCGTTGAAATAAACGAACAACAGCCCTCCGACAAGCCCGACAACGGCAGCCAGCAGCGTAATGATATTGACATTCGGGTAAACCGGCTCCGTCGGAACAAGCGCCGTGTCGATAATACGGATGTTCTCAACATTGACGATTTCCGCTACGGCATCCGTCAGCTGCAGCGCCATGGCGTTTGTCACCCGTGCGGCAAGCTCCGGGTCCTCACTGGAAAAACACAAAGAAAACAGCCGTGAGTCGTCAAGGATCTCCAAAGACAGCGCCTTGCGGAAATCTTTGAGCTTCATATTGATATCCAGCTGCTGCATTACGGGCTCAATGACAAACCTTGAATTGGCGATCTCCTTGTAGTCGATGATCAGCTGATTGGAAGCCTCCAGCTCAGACAGCGTGATATTGGTTTGGATCCCCTGTTCTTTACCGATGAACAGCGTTGCCTCCGCCTTATAGACTTCCTCAATATAATTGCTGCTGAAAAAGCGCGCGCCCAACCCAAACACTACGATGAGAATCAGGATGATCCATCCTTTTTTGAGCACTTTTGTCAACGTCTCTTTTAAGTTTATACGATGATTCATAATCGACATCGCCCCAATCCGACAAATACACAGCCGTCCGGCAAGCGCTGCAGCTTCCGGATCTAAGATTATCACAGTAACCGCGGACAGCTCAAAATGCATAGTTTTAAGATAAAAACCAGCACATCGCTTTTCGTATGATAATACCATAAATACACTGAAATATCCAGACAATTCAACATGTTTGACGTATAAATTACATTTAGCGGCAATAATCGACGTTTTTATCATCACAACAGCGCGCCGTCACGCAAAAACAGGGATACGCTGCCGTATCCCTGTTTTTTCATAAACTGTTCTTATTCCAAGCAGGCGGTCACAGGACGGTGAGCGCGCCGCCCCCTAAATACGCCCCGGAGATGTTGCCGGAAAACGTACAGCTTCGTTCCACTGTGATGCCATTGATGCCGCCGCTATAGCCGACCGTCAGTCCGTAACGCTGTGTTTTGGATGCCTGATCGTCGGCGAACCGGCATTCTGTGAACGTCACATTTTGGATCGCGCCCGATGTATCGTAATTGTCGATGCGGATGCCGTCCTGATCGTTGGCGGATGCCTGGCTGTTGTTTTTAAACGCGCATGACTCAAAAATAATATCCGATGTGCCTTCGTCCTGCGACGCCGTCACAAGGGAAACGCCCCGGTAGCTGTTGCCTTCAACCGTCACCCCGGCAAATTCTATTTCGGACGCATCGCGCGGGATATCAATGCCTGTATGGTTGCCTGTAACGACAGTCTCTTCAAAGCGAAGCTGCCCGGCATTTACGATGCGGATGCCGGAGGCCTGATTATCCCGGAACGTGCAGCCGATTACGGTGATGTTGTCGACGCGTTCGCAGCATCCCATCAGATCCAGACCGCAGCCTTCGTTATTAAAACACTCAGTGTTTCTGACCGTGATATATTCCGTGATCTCTCCTTCGTTTGGTTCAATGTCGATCCCCGCGGCCGGGCGCGCACCGTGCGTGTTTTTAAAGACACTGTCCGTGACCTCAACGCCGACGGCGTATGTAATGGACAATCCCTGCCGCCTGTTGTTGTCGCACGTAACGCCGTCTATCGTGATGTCACGGGACGGCTGCTGCGTACCGCCGATATAAATGCCGTCTCCCCAGCAATCGTTTACGGCAACATCTGTGACGGTAACGCGGTTACTTTCCAAAATATTGATGCCCATGCCCCATTCGCCCGACGAGCCCGTATGCGCGGAACGTTCGCCCACTATCTGCCCGCCGGTAACCGTAACGTCTCCCACGGAGCTGATCTCTATAACGCTGTAATATCCGTTTGATGTCGGCAGCGCCCGAAGCACGGCGCGCTCTCCAAGCGTCAGCGTCTGCCCCGACTTGAGCTGCAGCGCTCTATCAACGTTGATGTAATAGATCCCGTCCGGGATATAGACGCTGTCATGATTGTTCAGGACAGCCTGTATGGCGTTTGTATCGTCTGCTTTGTCACCGCCGTCGGCGCCGAATTCAGTCACATCAGCGCTGCCTGCGGGCATTCCGGCCGCCTTATATTCCGAATTTTTGTATTCGACCGTGTAACTATTGGTAAACAAACCGGATGCGGACGCGTAGCTGCCGCCGGCAAGCGCTGTGAGGAACATAACGGTCAGGATCGTAACGATCGCTTTTGCGTATTTTTTTCTGTACAGCCCTTTCATAATCAATAACCCCTTTACACTATCTGCGCAAGCAGATCACACGGTAACCGGCTGTCATAACCGCTCTCGCGGCCTTAGACCCTTGGCTTTGCGTCCTTATTTTTCAATAAGTTTGCTTTTAAAGGTTTAAGAACAAAGAAACCCTGTCTGCGGTTGCGCAAACAGAGCTATCTGTAATAACTCATACTTCGGCAACCGGCTGTCATAACCGCTCCCGCGGCCTTAGACCCTTGGCTTTGCGTCCTTATTTTTCAATAAGTTTGCTATTGTCGGTATAAATATTAAAACTTTCTTTAGTGGGCGGCATTTTAATACGATATATTATTTGGCAATGCTCCACTATGGATTAAAAGAGTTTTGCACATACAACCCAGCGCAGGCAGCCGACTACCTGAACGCATTAAAATCCTGCGTCTTTGGCTTGGCGTCAGGTATGCTGTGTTCGGCAATATAGCAGAAATCCGGCGACTTGGCTTGGCGTCAAAATGAAATTGGCCAATGCTTCGCCATAGGGCCCCACCCCCCATTGATTTGTGCATAATAATACATTTTACTCCGGTCGTCGGCTGCCATCAGAACTTAAATGGAATATTCATACACGGAACGTTGGCTTTCGTCCCGTCATACATGGAATAAAGCTTTTACTAAATAAAAAAGCTCTGTCTGCGGTTGCACAAACAGAGCTATTTTTAATAACTCAAACTTCGGCAACCGGCTGTCATAACCGCTCCCGCGGCCTTAGACCCTTGGCTTTGCGTCCTTACTTTTCAGTAAGTTTGCTATTATCGGTTCTATTCAAATTTAAAAAATAAAAACTCCATCCAGCGTTGCCTGAATGGAGCATTTCCCGTCCATTTTCGTCGGCAACCGGCTGTCATAACCGCTCGTGCGGCTTTAGACCCTTGGCTTTGCGTCCTTACTTTTCAGTAAGTTTGCCTTTTTCAACTTGGTTTTAATTATCAGTACAACTATAATACCACAATTCGACAATTTGTCAAGGCTTTCTTCATTTTTTTACCACATTTTATGTTATGAACAAATTCTGCTCTTTGAGACGGGAACAGACTGACGGTGCACGGAGTTCAGCCGATTTTCTTCATCACGAGAAGCGCTGCTTTGCCTTTTAAGGTTTTCGCTACAAGCACGTTATTGTAGCGGTGCAGCCGGCCGCGAAACTCCATTTTGAAAAAATCCACGCCTTTAGGCTCCTCCTCGTTCGTGATGCCGCCCCAGTCATACATCTCGAAGTTTCTTTCGTGCAGATACTCAATTTCTTTCCAATGCAATAACGGGTTGGCGTTCGCCGTTATCTTTTTATCCAGCTCCTTATTGCGGAAATTTGAAACGGAATGCAGCAGCCGCGTATGTTTGCCGTCACTTATTAGTATATGCCGGGCATAAACTATGCCGTTTTTTTCGACCATTGTCAGGAAAAGGCCGTTTTTCTCGACGTATTTTTCCATAGCGGCCTCATTATACAGATTCACAATACCCTTCAGGTTTGAAAAATCGTCGAATTCCCGCTTGAAAGACACCAACAGTTCCGGCGCTGCTTTTAAAGCCGCGCCGTCATAAACGGAAAACGCTAAATCCATACGCTCGGCTTTGTGGATCTTGTTCCTGCAGGCGTTACTGAACGCGCCGAAAACCTCCTGCAATGGTCTGTTCAAATCCGTTATAAGCGATTTCTGCGGGATAACGACGCTGTTTTTAAGGCCCGGATCGTCTATGCCGTGGAAAAAGACGACATCCGCGCTGCTGTTTCTGAAAACTTCGGCATCATCTTCGTAAAACCATACGCCGTTAATTTTTATGCCGCGTTTTTTGTAAATAAAATCAATCATCCATATACCTCTTGCTGTTGATATTATCAGGAAAAATAGTTTCGATGCTTTTTTTGGATTTGACTGCCAAACAGTCTGTACGCCAGCTTTTTTAACAAAAAAACAGCAGCATTCCCTTTTGGGGTCCTGGCAACGAACACATTGGAATAATCGCACGTCCGCCCGCGAAATTCCAGTTTAAACGCATCCACACCGTTTGGTTGTTTGTCATCTGTAATCCCGCCCCAGTCGTAAGTTTCAAAACCTTTTTGGTGTAAATACTCAATTTCTTTCCAATGGAGAAATCGGTTTGCGTTCGCGCTTATCTTTTTGTCCATTCCCCCGGCTCTGAAATTAGAAACGGAATAAAGACCTCTCGTATGCCGTCCGTCGCTGATAAATGTATGCTGGGCATAGCATACGGAACCTTTTGTAACTTTTGTCAGGATCAAATCTCCGCTTTTTATATAGTGCATTACCGCATTTTTGTTATATGCGTTTCGTATGCCTTTCTGTTTCGTAAACTCAGAGAAGTCCCGCACGAAAGAATCAAGCAGCGCAGGATCCGCTTTTAAGTCGGCGGTATAAAAGACTTCGAATTTCAGGTTTTCCCGCTCCGCCTTATGTATCCTGTTCTTACAGGAGCTGCTGATTCGACTGAACAGTTCCTCAACAGGTTCGCGTATATCCGTAATCATCGTCTTCTGAGGGATGACAAAACTGTTATCCAGTCCCGGATCGTCAATGCCGTGGAAAAAAACGATATCCGCAGTGCTGGCGTCAATAGCCGCCTGTAAATTTTCGCAAAACCATACGGCATTGACTTTAAGCCCGTGCTTTCTATATATTACATTAACCATAATACCCCCTGAGATAACAGGTCCTTTTCAAAACCTTATATTTCGCGAATAAAGCGAGCGACGCTGTCTTTGAGGACGCGCAGCCGGCCGGCGGCTTCTTCACGCGTTGCACCCAATCCCGAGAAATAAAGCTTCAGCTTCGGTTCCGTTCCGGAAGGCCGGACGGCAAACCATGAACCGTCGGAAAAAATGAGCTTGACGACATCTGAACAAGGCAGTTCGATCGGTTCGGCAGCGCCTGTTTTTACCGCAAGCCGTTTCCTGCCGGTATAGTCCTCGAGCATCTCTATGTCGTCAAACGCCTTTATAAGCGCGCCGCTGTCCTTAAAGCTTCTAAACATGCTTTCGATTTGTTCCGCGCCCGTTAAACCTTCATACGTATAGCTTATGAGTTCGTCATCATAAAAGCCGTATTCCCCGCTCAGCGCGTCCAGCGCGTCAAAAAGCGTCATGCCCTTTTTCAGATAAAACGCCGCCATATCCGCTATCAGCACGGCGGCGATCACTGCGTCCTTGTCCCGGACGAACGTACCGGCCAGATACCCGCAGCTCTCCTCATACCCAAAGGCGAAATCATAGGCGCCGGTGCGCTCGAATTCTTCGATTTTTTCGCCGATATATTTAAAGCCCGTCAGCGTATCGAAAATCGTCGCGCCGAATTTCCCGGCAATCGCAGCGCCGAAGCCCGACGTCACGATCGTTTTGACGACCGCGTCTTTCGCGGTGACCGTATCCTTCGCCGAGAGGACGAAGTGCGTCAACAGCGCGCCGATATCATTGCCGCTGAGCGTTAAGTATGCGCCGGTTTTGTTTTTCTGCGCGACACCGATCCGGTCGCAGTCGGGGTCGGTGGCCAGGATGAGATCGGCCCGGCATTGTTCGGCAAGCTTTATGGCCTCTTCGTATGCGCCTCGGTCGGACGGATCCGGGGTCCGGACTGTCGGGAAATCGCCGTCCGGCGCCGTCTGCGGCTCTACAAGGAATACATTTTCGTAACCCCGCATCTTAAGCGCCGCCGTGACCGGTTTTAATCCGGCGCCGTGCAGCGGCGTGTAAACGATGCGGATATCGCCCGGCCGGTCATCGTTTACGCCGGCGGCAAGGGCGGCGACTTCACTTAAATACGCCCGATCGACCGCTTCGCCTATCGCTACGATAAGGCCTTGTTTTTTTGCCTTTTTTTCGCTGATGCTCTTAACATCATCAAACAGGTCGAGTTTTGTGATCTCGTCCGTTATCCCGTTCGCCGTCTTCTGCGTGATCTGGCCGCCGTCCGGCCCGTATACTTTGTATCCGTTATACTCGGGCGGATTGTGGCTGGCTGTAATCACGACACCGGCGCAGCAGCCAAGGTGCCGCACGGCAAAAGACAATTCCGGCGTCGGGCGCAGGGACTCGAACAGATACGCCTTTATGCCGTTTGCGGCCAGAACAAGAGACGCTTCCAGCGCGAACACGTCGGAATAATGCCTTGAGTCGTACGCGACGGCGACGGCCGGCGCGGGCAGGCCTTTTTTGCGAATATATCCGGCCAGGCCCTGCGTGGCTCTCTTAACAGTATGGATGTTCAGCCGCATCGTGCCCGCGCCGATGAGCCCGCGCAGGCCGCCGGTACCGAATGAGAGCGCGCCCGTGAATCTTTCCCGGATCGCATCCTCGTCGCCCTTTATGGCATCAAGCTCTTTTTTAAGCGCATTTCCGACATCCGGGTGGTCTCGCCACCTGTCGTATTCTTTTTTGTGATCCAAAGGATATCACTCCTGTTTCCTGCCGTAATCGTCGTCAAAACGGATAATATCGTCTTCTTCCAGATATTCGCCCATCTGCACCTCAATGACCTCAAGCATCGTTTTCCCCGGGTTTTCAAGACGGTGTTTCTGACCGGGTTTTAAGTATATGCTCTCGCCGGCGCTGACCAGCTTCACTTCTCCGTCAACCGTCACCCGCGCCATGCCGCGCACGACGACCCAGTGTTCGCTCCTGTGATAATGGAGCTGATAACTGACTTTTTTCTTCGGGTGTATGGTGAGCCGCTTGATTTTAAACGCGCCCTTTTCTTCCTCCAGGACTTTGTAGTGTCCCCAGGGCCTGTAGTCCTGTACGTGGTACGACGTCCGGGGGTCTCCCCTTTTTTTGAGCGTATCGACGATCTGGCGGACTTCCTGCGATTCGTCTTTTTTGCACACGAGCAGCGCATCCCTGTTGTCAATAACGATAAGGCCCTCTACGCCGACGGCCGCTACAAGTTTGTCTTCATCGGTGTAGATGAGATTGTCCGTCGACTCAAGTATGACCGTATCGTCCGGCAGGATGTTGCCGTTTTCATCCGTTTGGAATATCTCACGGAACGAATCGAAGCTGCCAAGGTCGTTCCAGCCGATATCGGCGGGCACAACGGCAACGCGGCTGCTTTTTTCCATAACGGCATAGTCTACGGATATCTTTGTTTTTATCTTTGAAAACGCATCCCGGATATTGTCCGATGTCTTGAAAGCCGAAAAAACCTCGGGCGCGTACGTGCTGACCTCTTCGTTGAAAAGGGCGGTGTCAAACAGGAAGATACCGGCGTTCCACAAGCTGCCTTTTTCGATGTATTCCAGCGCCTTATCGCGCGACGGCTTCTCCATAAAGGCTTTCACCTGAAACCCAACGTCCAGCGCTTTGCCTGGCAAAATATAGCCGTAACCCGTATGCGGCCGGTCAGGCGTGATTCCGAAAGTGACGATATGGCTTTTAGTCAGTTTTTCCGACGCCTTGACAAGGGCTGCAAACGCGGCGTCATCCCGTATCAAATGGTCCGACGGAAACACGGCGACGCAGTCGTCGCCTTTTTTTGTGATTTCGCCGACACCGGCGCAGATGGCCGGCAGGGTGTTCCTGGCTTCGGGTTCGATCAGGATATGGTCTTCATCATAGCCGCATTCCAATTCCTCGACCTGCCCCATAATGAGGAACTTATAGGCTGCGTTCGTCACGACGTAGATATCGGACGGACCGGTCAAAAGCAGGCTGCGTGAAAAAGACTCCTGAAACAGGGACCGCCGGGCGCCCGGCAGCTTGACGAACTGTTTCGGATAGCGCTCCCGGCTGAGCGGCCAAAGCCGCGTCCCACTGCCGCCCGCCAAAATGATAACTTTCATGAACTGTTTCCTCCGCGCCCTAATAAGGCTCTTATGTCAGCTTAAGGGTTTTCCTAACATTGTCGTCCCAGTCCAGGCGTTCTTTTGAAAACTTCAGAGCCCCCCGGCCGAGCCTGTCCCGGACGGCGGGGTCTTTTATTTCCAGAAGCGCCCTGCCAAGGCCTTCGATATCGCTGAAAACAAGGCCGCTTTCGCCGTCTTCCACAAATTCGGTCAGACCCTGCAGGTCTGACACGATGACCGGCACGCCGAAATGGCAGGCGATCGGCAGCACGCCGCTTTGGGACGCTTCCGTATACGGCAAAACAACCGTCAGCGCGTTTTGGATCAGGTAAAGCATTTCCGCGTCGTCTAAAAAACGGTTGATAAGCAGAATACTGCCGTTTTTTTCGATCAGCTTCTCCTCTTCTTCCTGCAGCGTGCCGCTGCCGGCGATGATGAGCGGCGGCAGCTCGGCCGGCTCCAGCAATTCATAGGCTTTGAGCAGGTTAATGATGCCCTTGTACTTGTCGATTCGCCCGAAAAACAGGTAATATCCAGACCGGTCCGACGGCGGCAGCTCAGCCGGCGGCACAGGGGCGGCCTCGGGCAGGTGCGCGCCGAGCATCATGTAAACCGCCTTAGGAGCGGCTTTCGGATACGCCTTTCTAAAAGCTTCAAAACTGTTTTTCGACAGCAGGACGATCTGCCCCGCTTTTTTGAGCGATAAGTCGCGGTAATGCTTTTCAACCGCTGTCCGCAGCCGCTCATACAGGCTGCGCCACGCCGGGTGCGGCGAGACGTCATGCACGAATTGCGTCGCCGGGATCGTTTTGTCGAGCGCGCGTATCACCTGCCCGGATATTATGCTGTCGTCACAGAATAAAACGCGCGCCGGTATGCAGTCGGCAATCCGGGCGGCCAGGGAGCGCGCGCACTTGTTTTTTGGCCGGATGTCCCGATAGCGGCGGTATGTGTGGATCGCAACCGGAGTTTTGCCCGAAACGGCGTCCGATGCGCTGTCGGGCATAAATACATGGACGCTAAACCCCTGCCGCGCGATCACTTCGGACAGGTATAGCGTGAACTGGAACACGCCGCCCTGATAGTTGGACGTAAACAGAACGATATTTTTTACCGATTCAGTTTGCCTCACGGCCTCTGCCGGTTTCTTATCCATTTTTAACCTCTTGTTTCTTTATACTTCTTACCGCGAGCACGGCTTTTTCCATCGCCCTGCTCACTGGGCCGAGCGCCGGCGTCATCAACATTTCCGAGTAATCGCAGACGCAGCTTATATTTTGCTCAAGCCAGTTTTCCAAAGCTGAAAGCGCATCTTCCCGCATCGTGTTCGGATGCAGGCAGACGGTCATAAGCCCGAACGGCATTTTCCTCGGTGAAGACGCCTGGCACGGAATGAACTTCAATCCGCCCCTTTTATATGGAAACAGGCTGTAGCCGTCCGTTATATACCGGAAGCCGAGCGCACGGAGCGCTTTGAGCGTGTTTTTATCGAAGGAATGCGCCGGCGCCATGAAAATATCGGTAAAGAGCCCTTGTCCCCGGAGGATCTTCTGGCCTTCGGCCAGCATCTTTAACTGTGTCTCGTAATCGATGCCGGCAAATTCGCTGTAGCGGTTGATGCCCAGCAGCCCGGGTTCGTTTGTTGTATATACGTGCGTAAGTCCGTGCTGCGCCGTCATCCAACCCAACTCTGAGAGCGCTTTGATCCGCGCCCAGCCGTCTTCACGGTACGGGAGCTTCAAAAGCTCCGGGTCGCGGTTTTCGGGTATAACGCCCATAAGCGGTTTGACGCCGTAATGCTTGAAAATGCCGGCCAAAACGCTGAATTTTTCCCAGTCCATATGGGGCGTGACGTCGTCGATCCTGAAGGCAACTTTCATCCGTCTCGTCCTTTATTTATAGATTCTGCAATACGCGCGACCGCAGTATCAGATCCGGCTCGCGGGCTATTTCCCGCTTTGTTCTTTATTACAGCACGGCCTTCAGGGTCATCCGTATATTCATGGTCTTATTTTACCATAATTCCGCGCCGTGTGGTAATATCCTATAGCTTATATACTAGAATAGATTAATTGGAGGCGCGACTTTAATATTGTATTTGAAAAATCAAAACGATTGCAGCGCATCTTGAATGACGTTTATTCTTACTATATAATAAAAACAACTGAATAATCTCCAGAGGATTAACCCGCCATACGGATTGGCAGCATCTGCAGCCATACCCAAACTGCATTTTGAATGGAGTAATTAAATGAATAACGATCTCCATGTTGTATACGCAATTGATGACAATTTTGTGATCCTGACGAGCGTAAGCATTGATTCCCTGCTGGCAAATAATATCGGTGCATTTAAAAAAATCTCAATTCACATTTTAGATAACGGAATAAGCGAGACTAATAAACTTAATCTGACGGGCATCGCTCAGCGATACAATAATGGTAAAAACACCGTTACAGAAATAAAGTACTATAGCATAGATAATATCTCACAACTGGAAAGCCTGCCTCAAACCGAGGACTATCCGGTTGCAATTTATTTCAGGTTCTTAATACCGGCGATATTATCAGAAGATATAAAGACATGCCTTTATCTCGACGGCGATACCATAATTTGTAAAAGCCTGCAGGAACTCGTTTCATACGATATTTCCGATTACGATATCGGCGGGGTTCTTGACCTGGGTATGTCATTATCAGGCTCCGATAATAATGGGAGCAAAGGAAAATATGTGAATTCCGGCGTATTACTCATGAATCTGGTCAATTGGCGCGAGAAAAATTTGAGTAAAGTTTTGCAAAAATACGCCAACAGAAACACGGCTGTATTGCTGTGGCCGGATCAAGACGTTATAAATGCTGTTATACCAGAAGAATCGAAACTCTTGCTGCCGCCCTGTTATAATAACATAAATGCTTCAAAGTATTACTCTGCAGAAATGCGTAAAAAGTCGGAGGCATATAAAATCTACGGCAGCGCAGCTATACGGAAAGCAAAGAGAAACCCTGTCATCCTGCACTATGGAGGCGGTCAGTTTGCCGACGGGAATCTGGTTTATGTTAAAGGTGCCAAGAGGCTGTTTGAACGGTACAGAAAAAAAGGCCCGTTTTCTGAATTAAGTTATTCCGAAATCCTTAACAGATCCAAGGGTTTATCCCGGAAGACTCTATTTGCAAAGCGGATTATGGCCTGTATGCCGCTCCGCTTACGCGACTGCGTCAGGAATACATACAGACATTTACAACAATTCGTAATTCACAAGAACTGACAAAAAGCAATTCGGTTTCCTTCATAACGTTTTTAATGCTAAAAAGTATGGAATATCGATTGTTTTTTCTGCTTTATTCAGTTAATGACGGAGGCGTCTATGTCAAGAACTTATAATTCGCTGCGGAACATTAAGTTTTCACTCGTTGGCCTTTTTGTTTATATGCTGCTGACATATTTTGCGCGCATAGTGTTTTTGAAATACTTAAATGCGGAATACCTTGGTCTTAATGGTTTATTCTACGATATATTATCCCTTTTATCTATTGCGGATTTCGGGATCGCGACCGCAATATCATATTGCCTATATAAACCCCTAAGCGATCATGATGAAACGAAAATACTATCCATAATGATGTTTTTCAAGAAGGCTTACATCATCATAGGATGTATCATATTTGTTGCCGGTATCGTTCTGTCTTTTTTCTTAAGCTTCTTTATTAAAGATATGCCCGATATCCCCCATATCAACATATACTTTCTGATGTTTGTTGCAAACACAGCCTTACCGTATTTCTTTTCCTACAAACAAATCCTGATTATAGCGGATCAAAAAAAATATATATCAGATACATATCAATATGCTTTTTTTTCCGGCTTATGCATTTCCCAAATCATCATATTAATGCTGACAAAAAATTATTTTCTTTTTCTCCTTTTGCAGGTAATAACCACCTTTTTACGCAGTATTTTTTTAACAATGAAGGCAAACAAGCTTTTCCCGTTCATCAAAAAAGCACAATACAAAAAGCTTGATTCCGAAGAGAAGAAACATATTTCAAAGAATGTTAAAGCAATGCTGTACCACAAAATAGGCGGCGTTGTTGTAAACGGAACCAATAATATTATACTGTCTAAATTTATAAGTTTGATCTCTGTGGCACTTTATTCAAATTACTTATTAATCATTAATGCAATAACTACTGTTATACACTCGGTATTCAATTCGTTAACCGCAAGCGTAGGGAATTTGGCAACGCATAGCGATTCGGATAAAAACACCTCGGTTTTCAGCATTACGAATTTTGCCTGCTTTTGGATTTACGGGTTTTCTTCGATTTGCTTATTCGTTTTGATTAATCCTTTTATTAAACTATGGATCGGAGAATACTACTTGTTTTCCGACCTCATTGTGTTAAGTATAATTGTGAATTTTTATATAAACGGAATGAGACTAAGCGTATTAACATTCAGAGACGCTATGGGCATATTTTGGTTTGATCGGTATAAACCTCTTTTTGAGGCCATAATAAATTTGGTAGCATCCATTATATTGGCTATCAAGCTTGGAATAGCCGGTGTTTTCATCGGCAGTATAATAAGTACAGTAACCACAGCTTTCTGGATAGAACCATTAATGCTGTTCAGGCATGGATTTAAAAAACCGGTATATAAATATTTCACCAATTATATTTTGTATTTATTTATTACATCGGTAACAGGTGTTATCACCTTTTATACCAGCAGCCTGATAATAATAAGCAGCACAATCATTGAATTTCTATGTAAGCTGGGCATATGTATGGTTATTCCTAATTTAATCTTCTTTCTTATATTCCATAAGACAAAGGAATTCATATACATCAAAGATATTGTTGTATCTGTATTAAAAAAACGCCCGGCAGCATCTTGAATTCAGAATAAATAAAATCTAGTAAAACCAGCCGTCCAATTCTCCCCGGCATCTGTAAGCCAGGTATACGCAGAATTGTTCGGTTGGTTTTTTATTGTAATGGCTGTTGCTAAACACTTCACTGCGTTATCACTTAAGCGGCATCCATCGCCGGCTTCTCTTCTTTGTCGGAAAAAACATACAAAATGAGCAGCAGGTAAAAGAGGTTCTTGTTGAACAGGATCTGATCGGTCAGATAAACGACCAGGAAAACGATGAACAGGATCTTGGTCCTGCTGAGCCGGTGCAGCCTGAATACAAACCATGACCAGATCGAGCCGCCCAAAACACCGAAACTGAAAAATGCGAAAAACAGCGCGCTGGCATAGTTATTGATGTTACGGGAAGCCATCATCTTCACATAAGCGGCCAGCTGGTTGAGCCCGACGCCGAGTAGCAGTTCCTTTGTGCCGTAATAATTAAAGTACTGGAGCGTCCCGAAAACCCGTGTATTGCTCTTCAAATTGACGAACTTGACTTTTTCGAATATACCGCTTTCACTGAGTGTCGGCAGGTACTGGATTAACAGCACAACCCCGATGAGCATCAGGATCCATTTGATGATGAGGGGTATTTTCGGCTCTTTGACAAGGAAAATACACGTTACGATGATCGCCCCCATCATGCCGGTCGAGCTCGTCGACAGGATCAGTGCGGCCAAAAAAACGGCGCTCATGAAAAACTTCCTTTTGTCCAGCGTCATGGCGTAAACCGGCAGTATATAAATAGCGAAGTGCGCCGGCTCGGTAAAAAGGGATGTCGGCCGGCCGTAGCTGATCGAAGCATTCGCCGCGCTTTCCCTAACGGCCGGATCTATCGGCAGTCCGGGGATAAAGCCGTACAGGACAAAGCCGAACAAAAACAAAAAGGCTTGTATGAAAACAAAAACGGAACACGCGACGCCGATGACGCACAGGTATTTGAAAAACCGCTTTTTATCGACTACGGTGCTCTTCAAGTAATACATGCTGACGACAGCCATAACAAGCATGATATACGTGTTGTTCATCGTTAATTCGATGCCTAAATCATACATATGTATCAGGCCTGTCGCGATGTTAAGCACGATCATGACGGCATAAACGATGAATATCTCGGAATTGATGTCAAACCTGCCTCTATTAAGCAGAATTTCCGTTACCATTAAAAGCAATAACACAAGAAATCCGAAATTGATGCTGGCAACGCCGGCGTAGATGTTCAGTATCGGACTAAGCGCCAAAGCGCTGTATTTAAAAAAATCGAAAATTCTGTGCTCTTTTGAAATCACTTCCATACGGCACCCTGGTTTCATAATTTTTTGTGTTTGTCCAACGCGCTGAAATAAAACGCCTGAAGGCGCATGGCCGTATCGGCGCTGTCATAACCCGCTTCCCGGATGGCGTCACGCATATCCGGCCGCTCCAGGCCGCCTGCGGCTTCCAGGATTTTTTCGGCCCAGGCGTCAGCGCTTTCATTAAGCGGAAAAAATGAGACGAGCGGCGATATCTTTGTTTCTTCCGAAATTGTGTCGGATAAAACACACGGAAGCCCGCTAGCCTGCGCCTCGACGACCGTCAGCGGCAAACCTTCCCATTTTGACGGGAGTAAAAAGACGTCCATCGCACAAAGCAGTTCCGGAATGTCCCGCCGGACGCCCGTAAAAAGGACGCGGTCCTTTAGGCCGTGCGTACGCGCAAGCGTTTCAGTGTCCTCCCGGAGCGCGCCGTCCCCGATGAGCAGCAGGACGGCTTTATTGTTTCTCTTGCTGATCTGCTTAAATATATCAATGATAAACGCGTGATTCTTGACCGGTATGAATGTGCCGATGTGCCCGACGACGAACCGGCCTTCAAGCCCGAGCGCATGCCGCGCCGACCGCCTTTTTTCTTCGCCGTATACGAACGCCTTGGCGTCCAGCGCGTTTTTAAGCACGAAGTAATTGTCCTTTTTGACGGCTTTTTTACCGTACAGCCAGATGCCGGCATCGTTCGAGCAGGCGATTAGGTAATCTGCCGTTCTTCTAATCGGGAGCTGCAGCAGGTTCTTAACGACAGCTGAAAATCCCTTTCCGGACGACGTGCTGTGGCTGTGCGCAACGGTGATGCGCCCGTGTTTTTTAGCAATCCTCAGATAAATGGACGCGGAGCTTCTCAGATGCCCGTGTATAATTTTATATTCGCCGTGTTCCCTTAAAAGGGCGTTCCAGGCTTTGACGAACCGGAAAACGGTCCGGGGCCCGAAACGCGGGACTTTATAGATCCTGCCGCCGAGCGCGCGTATCTCGTCGGCAAACGAGTCTTTTTCTTCGTTGCATATGACGAAATCAAACTGCAGCTTTTCCCGGTCGATGTTCCTGTAAAGGTTCATCACCATCGATTCCGCGCCGGCCCGTCTGAGTCCGCCGAAAACATGGAGGATACGAACGGGTTTTGTCATTCATTCACCCCGCTTGTCGGCCCACCGCCGGCTGCCGGCGACGGCTTCGTCCATCTCCTCAATATATGCCTCGATCACGAGCCTCCTGTCGAATGTGCGCTCGACCTTTTCCCTGCCGTAAAGCCCCATTCGCTTTTTTGAATCATGATTCAGTTCAACAAATTTTTGCACGGCAGCGATCAGCGCCGCTCTGTTTTTCTTTTCGACAAGGAAACCCGTCACGCCGTCGTCCACGATCTCACGGCAGCCGCTGATATCCGACGCGATGACCGGCCTGCCGCACGATGCGCTTTCCAGAAGGACGTTGGACATGCCTTCCCAAAAGGACGGGTGAATCGTACAGTGGGACGTCAGTTGGAATTCCCGGACGTCCTCCCGCTCTCCGTGATAGACGACAACGCCCCGCTCCTGAAGTCCGGCGAGCCTGCTCTCGTAGCGTTCCTCGCAGCTGCCCAGGATGTGAAATTCCGCCGGCGCATTCTGCGCGTGAAAATATTCCGCCGCGTCGATGAACTGCTCGATCCCCTTCTCCTCCATGACCCTGCCGAGAAACAAAAACCGGATAACGCCGTCCGGCGGATAGTCCAAAAGCGCGTAAGCTTCCGTGTTGACGCCGCTGCCCGGGATCAGCCGCGTTTTTTGCCGCCCGAGAACGTTCGATGCGCGCATGAATTCGAGGTTTTCTTTATTCTGAAAGAAAATGCAGGAAGCCTTTTTCAAGGCCGCCCTGTACATTAAAAGCGTAATTTTGCGCAGAGCCCCGTCCTTTTCAATAGATGCGCCGAGGCCTGTGATATTCGTTAAATACGGGGTCTTTGAAAAACGGCAGGCGCGGCCGCCGTAGATGTTCGGTTTGATCGTGTAGGTCAGTACGGCGTCCGGCGCAGTATCCCGGATAATTCTTCTGTATTTAAAAAACAACCCGAGCTCCTTGACCGGGTTTGTACCCCGCCGGTCAATCGGCGTGTCGATAAAACGGCATCCAAGCGCAACAAGCCGGGGAATATACGGCCCGTCGGGCAGTGCGATCGTCACCTCATGGCCGTTTGATATAAGCGTCTGCAGCAGCTCCAGGCGGAACCGGTACAGCCCGCTGTCGGCGTTGGCCAAAATCAGTACCTTCAATAGTTTGTCCCTTTCAAAAACCTGCTTGTGTTTCCGGACATCGTTCCGGCTTTTAGCGCGCGCCGGCGGACGCCTCCCGCTTTTCCGGTTCATATGATATGAGTTCTGCCGGCGATACGCGCTTTTTGGCGATCTGATCCCGCTGAAATTCGTCGAAGTAGTCAAAGCTCTCCGAATCTTCTCCGTCGGCTATGGCGTCGTTCCCGCCGAGCGTTTTCCGGATAGTTGAGAAGAATATGACGAGGTCTTCCTTAAACGACATGTTTTTGACATATTGTACGTCGTATTGGAAGCGCTTGTCCCACCGGAGATTTACCCGGCCGCTGATCTGCGCCAGTCCGGTCAGGCCCGGCCGCACCGAGTGCCGGAGGTTCTGCTCTTTTGTGTACCAGGGGATATACCGCTCCGTCAAAGGGCGCGGGCCGATAAAGCTCATGTCGCCTTTGAGGATATTTAAAAGCTGCGGCAGCTCGTCCAGGCTCAGCTTCCTCATGATCCGGCCCGGCCGCGTCAGCGTATCAACCGTCACGCGCCCGACGCCTTCGAATACCGGTTTCATCGTGCGGAATTTGTACATTTTGAACGGCCTTAAGCCTTTGCCGATACGTTTTGCGTTATACATGACCGGGGATTTGGGGTCGTCCAGTTTGATCGCCAGCGCGCACAGCGCAAGAAGCCAAAACGTCAGCAGCATAACAACGGCGGCAAACAGGAAATCAAGCGTATATTTTATGTAGGCATATGTTTTCATTTCGGGACGCCTCCGGTTTTTATCGCTCATGCTGATTCACCGCTCGAAGAGGCTTTTGATAATACCGACGACCGCCAGCTGCTGTTCGGCCGTCATTTTCGTGTCGCTCGGCAGGCATATGCCGTGACTATAAATCCATTCCGAAACATCCCCGCCTGCCATACCGCAGCCGGAGAATACCGGCTGAAGGTGGAGTGGTTTCCAGATCGGCCGGCTTTCGATCCGTTTGTCTTCCAGCGCGCGCATGATATCGCCTGGTTTTACCGGCCCGTCGAGCGTTATGCAGCTCAGCCAACAGTTCGGTTCGTCAAACGCGTTTGACGGCATAAACCCGACGCCGGGCAGCCCGCTGAGTTTCTCTTTATAAAGCGCGTAGATCGCCCGTTTTTTCTCGACCCGCTGATCGAGCACCTTGATCTGTCCCCTGCCGATACCGGCAATGATATTGCTCATCCTGTAATTATAGCCGATCTCGCTGTGCTGGTAATGACGCGCGGGGTCTTTGGCCTGCGTAGCCCAAAAACGGATCTTTTTGATCCGCTCTTCGTTTTCCGAGACGACCATGCCGCCGCCCGATGTCGTGATGATCTTATTGCCGTTGAACGAGAACACGCCGTAATCGCCGAACGTGCCCGTATACCGGCCCTTATACTTTGTGCCGAGACTTTCGGCCGCGTCCTCGATAAGCGTTGCGCCGTATTCTTTACACAGGCGGATGATCGGTTCCATATCCGCCGACAGCCCGTAAAGGTGGACGGCAATGACAGCTTTTGGCTTATATCGGCGCAGAGCCTCTTCCAAAGCGTTTGGGTCCATGTTCCAGGTCTTCAGGTCGCTGTCGACAAAAGCGGGTTTGGCGCCGATATAGACAATTGGATTTGCCGAAGCTGCAAACGTCAGGCTCTGGCATAAAACAACGTCTCCGGCACTTACGCCGGCGGCCAGAAGCGCAAGATGGATAGCGGCAGTCCCGGATGTCAGCGCCGCGCCGTGAACGGCTCCGACCTTTTCACACAATTCACGTTCAAAACCGTCCACGTTGGCGCCCAAAGGCGCGATCCAGTTCGTCTCAAAAGCCTCGTGAACGTAGTTTTGCTCGAATCCTTCGTCACTCATATGCGGCGTGGCAAGGTAGAGCTTCAATTTATCCGCCATGTTTTCTCCTTCAGCTGCGATTGCGTTTGTAACCACCCCAGACCGATGATATAAAAAGGAACGCTCTGTAAAAGCGCTTTTTCTATTTAAACAATTATAGCTCAATCCCCTTGCTGTTACAAGGATTTTGTCAAATTATATCTAATCCGGTCTGTTTGACGGACAAGACGCCCGGACGGCTGCCCGCAGATGTCTTCTGTATATGTTTATCGCCTTTTTTACATCTCAGCGGCGATTTCCTACCGGTCACCGGACTATCCGTACCCGTTGGGGTAAATCTCTTCCAATTTTCAATAAATTATATATAATGTCAAACATGAGGAGGTGATTCGGTGAAGATACATATCGAGATCGACGGGGACCTTTTGGAGGACGAGGTGATCATCCGCTGCGGCCGCGTGGATGACACGATCCAGAAGCTCCATCAGTACATACTCGAGCAGACAAGCGCTCCCGTCAAGATAACCTTTTACAAAGACAATCAGGAGTTTTATTTCCCGCTCGACAACGTGCTGTTTTTTGAGACCGAGGGCGAGCGAATATACGCGCACACGGCCGACGACGCCTATCGGATCAAATACCGGCTGTACGAGCTCGAGGAACTCCTGCCGAAAAATTTTGTGCGGGCGTCGAAATCGGCGATTGTCAACACCAGGAAAGTCTACTCCGTCACACGAAACCTTACCGCCTCCAGCCTGATTAAATTCGCCGGCAGTCACAAGCAGGTCTATGTATCACGTTACTACTACAACGCCCTGCGCGCGCGGCTGAATCCGGGCGGCGACCGTTTTTCAAATCATTAATAAAATAACCGACCTAAATCGAAAGGAGATAATTATGAAACACAACAACTGGTTTTGGGGCGTATTCTTCGTCCTGGCGGCCGTCTTCGTCGTGGCCAGCCAACTCACGGATTTCATGGTAATCGGGTTCTGGACGATCGCCGCGTCCGTCCTGCTCGCCGCCGTATTCATCCAAAGCCTCGTTAAACTCAATTTCTTCGGCGTCTTCGTATCGCTGGCACTGGCTTACATGCTCTATCAAAATCCGCTCGGGCTTTATATCATCTCACCCTGGCTTTTGCTTCTGGCGGCAGTTCTTTTGAGCATCGGCTTTCACATCATATTCCGGCGGAACGCCCGTTGCGGGTATGAACGCCGTCATGAACGGTCCTGCAATCATGCCTGTGACGAGGAATACCGCACTATAGAGGATGTCGACGGCAACAACCCGTCCGTAAAGCTCAGCTTCGGCTCGTCGAGTAAGTACATCCATGCGGACGCCTTAAAAAGCGGGCAGTTTACCTGCAGCTTCGGAGCGCTGGCGATCTACTTCGACCAGGCGCAGCTCGACCCGGACGGCGCTGAAATCTACATCGACTGCAGCTTCGGCGAGATCAAGCTGTTTGTCCCGCGGGAGTGGCGCATCGACGACAAGCTAAAAGCTAGCCTCGGCAGCGTCCATAACGACATCCGGAAAAGCCGCGACGGCGACGGCCCGACAGTGACGCTGACGGGCGGCGTGTCCCTTGGCAGCATCGAGATCCTCAGCGTTTAAACAACCGGAAAAACAAGGCAGGAACAAGCCGCACAGCGCTGTGACTTGTTCCTGCTCTGTCATTTATTCAGATTGTTTGGCTCTGATTTCATAAAGGCTTTGTTTTGCACCTTTTTTGTTGTATAATGACCGGTATGTTAAGCATGCTATGATGTAAGGACTGAGAATATGGCGAAACATAAATATTCAAAAGAAGAAATTGCCGAGTGGCGGGAGAAAAACCGCAGTGTTTTCTATTTCAACACAGACGACACGAATTTCACGATACCGAAAGCATATACGTTCGGCTGGACACTCAATTGGGCCCATCCGCTTTCCTGGCTCGTCGGCGCTGCCGTTATCGCGATTTTAGTCTACGCGATATTTTTCTAAACGCCCGTATGGTTTGGCTGCCGGGCGGATTTATCCAGAGGTGATAAGATGAGATACTATGTTGTGGACGCGTTTACCGACAAACCTTTCGGCGGCAACCCCGCCGGTATCTGTCTGCCGGAAACGCCGCTGGGCACTGCCGTCATGCAGCAGATTGCGTTTGAAAACAACCTGTCGGAAACGGCTTTCCTTTATAAGCGCGACGGATATTACGACCTCAAATGGTTCACGCCTGAGACGGAGATCGACCTGTGCGGGCACGCTACGCTGGCAAGCGCTTTCGTTCTGATGAACTTTGTCGAAAACGGCATTGAGACGATAGATTTTGAGACACTCAGCGGAAAGCTGACCGTACGCCGGAGCGGCGACAAATATATCATGAACCTTCCGTCCCGGAAACCGACGCCGTGCCTGAAGCCGGACATTCTGGAAGCTGCGCTCGGCGTCAGCGTCCTTGAAACACACCGTGCGCGGGATCTGTTCGTGCTTGTTGAGCAGGAAAGCGATGTACGGGCTTTGACCCCCGATTTGACAAAACTCAGGATGATTAATGATGTCTTTGCGTTCATCGTCACAGCCAAAGGCAGCGACTGCGATTTCGTGTCCCGCTTTTTCGCGCCGAACGCCGGTATTCCGGAAGACCCCGTCACCGGCTCGTCGCACACAACGCTCATCCCCTTCTGGAGCAAGCGGCTGGGCAAAACGGAGCTGTCGGCGCGGCAGCTATCAAGGCGCGGGGGCTTTCTCTCCTGCCGCGACCTCGGAGCGCGCGTCGAGATCGGCGGAAAGGCCGTCTTATATCTCGAAGGAGCGATAAAAGTATAAAAACAGCGGGCCATGAAGGCCCGCCGTTTTCTTTATATTTTCATATTTTCTAAGCTTCTGTCATATATATACTGCTTCATTACAGCAGCATTCCCACTTGCAGTCCGATGAAATAGCCGGCGATGCCAAGAAGCAGCGAGGCGCCGATATAAACGGCTGCGTTCATGGACTTTTTAACGTTAAACAGCATGAACCCCTCATACATGAACGTTGAAAACGTCGTATACGCGCCCAAAAAGCCATCTCCAAAAAGAATATACGCGTTTTCGGGCGCGTTGAGCCCCGACAGCAGCCCCAGAAGCAACGCGCCGGTTATATTTACAAAAAAAGTCGCGACCGGCAAATGCGCCTTAGAAAGGCGCGCCAACCGCTTACCCAGTTCATATCTTAATACGGCTCCGAACAGGCCGCCGATCCCTACGAGCGCTATCGTCAATCTGTCTCATCACTTTCCAAATAAAATGTACCGTTTTGGTTTTCAGGCTTTTTCCGCAACGTCCGGCCCAATTTCCGCGCCAGATGCATCCCGCCCCAAGCGCAGACAAAGCCCGCCAGGACCGACAGAAGCATATAAGAAACAGCTTCAAACGCGCTGCCGGCGCGCATCAGCTCCACCGTTTCCCTGCACAGCGTTGAAAAGGTCGTAAGCGCGCCCATCATTCCCGCGGAGAGCCCCAGTCTCAGGTCGGCATCGAAATCCCGCAGCTCCAGCGCGGCCGTCAGTATAAACGCCAGCGCGAACGCGCCGAGAAGATTGACCGTCAGCGTATGCACCGGTATGATAAAATCCGCGCCGTCCGCTGAAAGCCCTTTCACCAGATAGCGAACGACAGCGCCGGCAAAGCCGCCGGCCCCGATATAAATATATGTCTTCATGTTGCCCCCGTAAAAAAAGACTCCGCTTTAGTAACCACTGCACAAATCGTATGTCGGCGTCTGAACGGATTATTTCCCGCCATTTCGCCCAAAAAGCCTCGTTAATACGCAAAATATTGCCTGTGTTTTTTTGACGAACTGACGAAAAATCCTCTCGCTCATCCATCCAACACGATTTACGCATTGGTTACGTTAAAGCAGAAGTCGTCAGCATCCTGTGCATTTGAATCATGTTAATTATTTTATCATGCTTTCAGACTATATCATATTGCTGTAATGCCGTAAATTAATCGTATCAATCAGCATGCTCTTAGATAGTTTGCAGTATTCCGGCCGTTTCACAATTTGGTTGACGCAAACAGTCCGTTATGCTAAAATAGTGTCGAAATGAATAGCGTGTGTTAATGCATAATATATGCTGGCAATGTTTTTGCCAGGGGAACACGGATGAAAGTTCCGGACTATCCCAGTAACCGTGAAGCTGACGAACGGGCAACATGTCACTGTCTTAATAAGATGGGAAGGCACCCGCGTAGGATGAAGCCAAGTCGGGAAACCTGTTTTCACATGAACACCCTGGGTTTGGGAATAGCTATGCACAGTTGCCTATGTATTTAGGGTTGCGCCTCAAACTTTGGGGGGCAGCTTTTTTTGTGCTCTTATCACCCTGTTCATTGATTGCATCGAAAGGAAATAACAAATGAAAACAAGAAAACTCTTAGCGCTTTTAATGGCCCTCCTGCTCGTTTTTGCCTTTGCGGGATGCGCTCAGAACACAACGGAGGACGCCGCATCTTCCCCGTCGCCTGAGGTCTCTGCGGAGCCTTCGGAAGCGCCGGCAGAACCCTCGGAAGAAGCGCCGGCGGAACCCTCGGAGGAAGCGCCGGAAAGCACCGGAATCGCCGTCACCGACATGACAGGCCGTGAGATCACGCTTGAAAATCCGGCTGAAAAAATCGTTGCGCTGACAGCTTCCGACTGCGAGATCCTGTTCGCGATCGGCGCGGGCGATACGCTTGTCGGCCGCGGCGGTTACTGTGATTATCCGGCAGAGGCGCTGGAGGTATCTTCCGTTGAATCCGGCAGCGAAACAAACATTGAGCAGATTATCGCGCTCGGCCCGGAAGTCGTCATAATGAGCACCATGGCCCAGACGACGGAACACGTCGAATCACTGGAGGCCGCCGGCATCGCGGTCGTCGTAACGGACGCCAATGATATTGAGGGTGTTTATACGTCAATCACGCTCATCGGTGAGGTGGTTGGAAAAACAGACGAGGCCGCCGCCGTTATCGACAGTATGAAGACAACATTTGAGGAAATACAAAACAAGGTCGAGGCTGACGGCGAAAAAAAAATCTACTTTGAGGTTGCCCCCCTTGCGTACGGCCCGTACGCCGCAGGTTCCGGCACGTTTATGGACGAGCTTGCCACGATGCTTGGACTGAGCAATATATTCAGCGACCTTGAGGGCTGGCCCCAGATCAGCGAGGAACAGGTCATCGAGCGCAATCCCGACTATATCGTCACGACAACGATGGGCGATCTCGACCCGATTGAGGAAATCAGCGGCCGCGACGGCTGGGGAAATATCACCGCCATTGTAAACGGCGACGTACTAAACGCCGATTCCAATACCATCACCCGTCCCGGCCCGCGTCTGGCGGATGCCGCGCAGGAGCTGTACGATTTTGTATACGGCGGTTAACCGCCTGAGTTATAATCAATTTGGTGTCATAAACGCTTACCTGGGGCGCAGCCGCCCCCGGTAAGCGAAACATACATTGGATAAGCAGGGTTGCCTTTGAAAACAAAAGCACGTCCCGAGGGTTTTCGGATAAGTGAATATCTGTTGTTTATCGCAGCCATGCTTGCGACAATGATCCTGTGCGTCTGCGTCGGCAGCGTCACCATACCCGTCAGGGATACGGTGACAGCCATATGGAACACGGTGTTCGGGCTGCCGATCCCGGAGGGCATTTCGCAGTCCGTAATCGTCTTTGTGCGCCTGCCGCGCGTTCTGGCCGTCGCGCTCGTCGGCGCAACGCTCTCTTTATGCGGCGCGGCCATACAGGGGTTATTACGAAATCCCCTGGCCTCCAGTTCCAATATGGGCGTGTCTTCGGGCGCCGGTATGGGCGCCGTCATTTCGCTTGCCTTCGGCTTTTCATTGCCGGGGCTGGGAAACGCCGGGACGATGGTCACGGCGATGATATTCGCTTTTTTGTCGCTTGTCTTGATCCTTGGGCTGGCCTACAAAATCGACCATTCACTCTCGACGAATACGATCATACTCATTGGTATGATCTTCACCATGTTTGCCAGCAGTATCATCAGCCTCGTCATCACGTTTGCCGGCGAAAAGGTCCATTCGATTGTATTCTGGCTGATGGGCTCATTGAGCGGCGCTAAATACAGCGACGCTCTGACGCTTCTCATCGTGCTGATCCTGTTCGGAACGGTGATAATGGTTTACGCACGGGAGCTCAACGCCTTCGCCATTGGCGAGGACAACGCGCGCCATATCGGCGTCAATGTCAAGCGTTCCAAATACATCATTTTGATCGCTGTCTCCGCCATGGTCGGCGTTAGTGTGTCGATCGGCGGGTCGATCGGTTTCGTCGGGCTCGTGGTTCCGCACATGACGCGTATGCTCGTCGGGCCCAACCACAAACGCCTTCTTCCCGCTTCCCTGTTTGCCGGCGCGACGTTCCTGATGCTGGCGGACCTGATCGCGCGCACACTGCTCAACCCGAGAGAACTGCCGATCGGCGTCGTGACGTCGTTTATCGGCGCATTCGTTTTCGTCTTTATTTTCTACCAGACGAGAAAGGCGAAATAACTATGCTGAATATAAAGAATCTTACCGTTTCATATGGAAATCTCACCATTCTGGACGACCTGAGCATCCGCGTGAGGCCGCAGCAGTGGCTTATGGTCGTCGGGCCCAACGGCGCAGGCAAGAGCACCCTCGTTTCCGCCGTCGCTCAGGGCGTGCCCTACAGCGGACAAGTCATACTGGACGGTCAGGATGTAGCGCATATGAAACCGAAAGAAGCCGCAAGGCTCTTCGGCGTCCTTACGCAAAGCCACGCGGTCGGCTATTCTTTTACCGTCGAGGAGATCGTTCGTCTGGGGCGCTACGCGTTTTCAAAAAGCATGTTTTCCGGTAAAAATGAAACCGATGAGAAAAAAATCAATGATGCTTTGGAAATGACCGGCATGCAGCCGTTCCGTAAACAATCGGCGCTGACGCTTTCCGGGGGCGAGCTGCAGCGGGCTTTTCTGGCGCAGCTGCTCGCGCAGGATCCGAAGCTCCTGATCCTCGACGAACCGACGAACCACTTAGACCTCGTCTATCAAAAACAGATTTTCGGGCTGATCAAAAACTGGCTGAAGGAAACAGGCCGCGCCGTGATATCCGTTGTCCATGACCTCAATCTCGCCAAGGCCTTCGGGACGCACGCCCTGCTTTTGGACAGGGGCCGGTGCGTCTCATACGGCGAAGTCCCGGACGTTCTGACGGCGAAAAATCTCAACACGGTCTATTCCATGGACGTATACGGCTGGATGCGCCGGATGCTTTCACAATGGCAGGAGGGGAGCGATTCATGACAGCCCTGCATACTTTTAAAAACGGCGACGTCATCGTACTTCGGGATCAGGCGCTGATCGTCCGTTTTGACGGGCAGCGGGATGTCCTGAGCACCTCGGCCATAAACGGCGGCTTCCAAAAGGACTTGAAATGGGTCTTCAATCATGACTGTAAAGTCAGCGGACGCAAGGACACGCCGCTCAAGGCGCCGACATATTCAAAGCACATGGCTGTTATTGCCGGACTGCTGGGGCTCGACCCGGCGTACGCCTGCGGCCTTTCAACAGCTGCAGACATGGAAAACGCTGCACTTGAGACCGGGACGTATGACACCCTGACCGTCACGGCCGTTGTCACCGGCGGGATCGACGCAAACGGCGGCCGCGTCGGAGACCCGGCCGACTGGCATGAACACGACGGCGTTTCGACGCCAGCCGGCGGGACGATCAACATACTGCTTTTCATCGACGCGCATCTGACCGAAGGTGCGATGGCCCGCGCCCTGGTGACGTGCACGGAAGCAAAGACAGCGGCGCTTCAGGAGCTTCTGGCCCCGAGCCTGTACTCCTCCGGCATCGCTACAGGTTCCGGGACAGACGGAACGGTCATCGTTTCAAATCCCGAATCGCCATTGTACCTCACCTTCGCCGGCAA
This sequence comes from uncultured Sporobacter sp., assembly GCA_963663605.2. Lineage (GTDB taxonomy): Bacteria > Bacillota > Clostridia > Oscillospirales > Oscillospiraceae > Sporobacter. Next base: position 509,364 of record CAXXVF010000001.1, on the reverse strand, counting down.
ACACTCAAAGCTCGGCGAGTTGATAGGCCGCACCGTCATGCAGGCCGTAAAAAAGGCCCTGTATCTCCAGACGGGCCTGGGCCCCGGGCAGCAGTTTGACATCTTCAGCAGGCTTGGCCGCTACGGTATCACCCGGGAAAAGCTGCTGGAAGCACATCCCGGTGTCGACACCAACAAACTGAATGATCTTTCAACGAACGGCAAACTGGTCACGCTGACGTCGCTTTTTGTCCATATTCTCGATCAGATGGAATGGGGACTCCTGCCCCCGCCTGACGCGCTGCGCGCTGCCGGGACGCTGCTTGAAAAAATGGGTATGGACCCCGCTGTTCAGCCGGAGGGAAACGAAATTTCTTCCTTTCGCGTCCAGCTTCTCAAGGCCTACTCGTACGGCCTTTACTGTTTGTTGAAATAATAAACCGACATAAGACGCGGCGCGCCGTTTTACGAGACGGCGCGCCGGTTTTTTTGCTTATTGCGGAATAAGGCGCTGTTACAGGGCACCCAGCGTCTTTTTGATGCTTTTCGTTTTGTTCAGGGCGCACAGCTCCCGCAGGATTTCGGTATCCAGGCTGTTATAGTAATCGCTCGTGCTGAGGTAATCCTCCCCGTACAGGTCAAGTATTTTGTAGGTCATCAGAAGCTTTGTCCGCAGGGTCGGATCATTAAGGTCTATGCCCAGAAGCTCTTCGATCCGCGTGATATGGTAATAAACATTGTTGCGGTGCATATGCAGGATCCTTGCCGTCAGCGTGCCCTGGCGCTCTGTCAGAAGATATATATAGAGAAGCTTCAGATTATTCAGCCGGCTGCTTTTATCGTTGAGCCAGAGCTTTGACAGCGCGCAGAGGCAGTTGCTGTTGGAATAAGGGATTTCTTTCTGCTGACTGCCGCCGTCAATAATCCTGTATACGTCATAGTCCTCATATCGGTATACATCTCGTTGGACCGATATGGACAATTCCGCCTGATCCTCATCAGACAGGAGCTTGTTTTTCCGAACGCGCCTGCCGTAATCAACGGCAAATTCCGTCTGCTCATAAGCCGTCTTTATGGATGCAATATTATACATAAGACCGCTCACGCCGCAAACAGCGCCGTACCGATGCAGAAATTCCGGCAATCCCTCACAATCTCTGGTATGCGGCCTGCAGTCGCCGTTTTTGCTGTAGTGTATGGCAAGGACATGCCCCTTAAAAAGCATCGGCTTAATCTCAGGCAGCACAACGGAAAGCTCATCCATCACCTGCGAATAAGATATACGCCCGGGCCGTTTAAACTCAATTCGCAGAAGTGTGTACGGGGCCGTGTCCTTAAGGCCTGAAAACTCACAGCGGCTTTTGATAATCTTTGGATTTGTAACTTTTCCTTCTATCAGATCATTGACAAGCCGGTCGTAGACCCGGACGCATTCCGCCGGGCTGCCCAGCCTGTTTTTAACAAACGATTCGACATATGCCGTGAAAATTTCAATCAAAGCTATCAACGTGGAATTAACGGGACGCTTCGCGCATTCGGCTATCACATATACGGCATAGGACGTGTTTATCGCCATTGTGCCGACCGCCAGCGGATGCTCCGACAGCAGTAAATCATTTACGATGTGTACAGTTGGTTTATTATGCGCCCCCTCGGACCTGCCGGTTCCGAAAAGCGCCCTGATATCATATGAGCTTCCGAGCGGAAGCAGTTTTTCCCATAGCTGCTCGGCACTGCCGGACGTGTGCGCCAACAGCGCCAGTGACGAATCCATAACAAAAATCTGATGACCTGTTATATTTTCTCCGAGGGCGACAAGTGTCGCGAGGTCTTTATGAATGATGCAGTCAAGCATAGCCCGTTCCCAGTCAGACAGCACAATAAAAACGGAATGAATCTCATGAAAAATGTATTCCATGGGGAATTCCGATTCGATTATAATCAGACCTCTGAGCACCTCTTCCGTTTCCAGAGCGTCGCGATCGCGGTCGCGTAAACAGACGCAGGACTGACCGTTTTCAAGCCCCCCTGCCTGTACGGCCACGGATAAAAGCGACACATGGATCAGCGAAGCAACCAGCTCAATCGGCGGATTGGGCATCATACTCACGCCTTTATAAACGCGTTTATCCGATTCGGGAATATGGTTTTCTATCGGATATTTCGACAGTACGTCCAGTATGATACTCAGCGGTACATCCATTGTGCATTGCTCCTATTCACAATTAAGAAAACAGCGCTTTCTTTAATCCCCCGATATTCGGCAGTATATGATAGTTATTATAATGAGTATCCGGGGCGCAAAGCAAGAAAAACATTAAAACCGTGAAATGGCGTATAACTGCCCGCATCTCATTGTGCAACCTGAACAACGAAACACGAAAAACACTGTTTTGCGGTCTATTGCGGCAGTATCCGGGGCAGGGCTATACTGTAAACAGCTTTATAAACCCATTTTCAGAAAACGGAGGAGACGGAATGGATGGGAAAAAGACATTCGATATCGGTGCCGGAAAACAGGTCTTAAGAAGTACAAGCCTGATGGGTACCATGGACAGCAGCGCACCCGCCAGGGTAGATGTGAAAGACGGTAAAATCACGCGTATCAGGCCCCTGAATTACGAGTGGAAATACGACAGCAAGGACTTCAACGTCTGGAAGATCGAAGCGCGCGGCTCTACGTTTGGTCCACCGATGCGTGCCCTGCCGGGCCCCATCGGGATGGGCTACAAAAAGAGGGTCTACTCGAAAAACCGCGTGCGTTACCCGCTCAAACGCGTGGACTGGGATCCGAACGGGGAGCGCAACGTTCAAAACCGCGGTAAAAGCAAATACGTGCGCATCACATGGGACGAGGCGGCCCAGCTCGTCGCCGATGAGTTAAAGCGCATCGGTAAAACGTACGGCCCCGAAGCCGTTTACGCGCAGGCGGATATGCACGGCGAAGGTAAGCACATCCAGCCCAGCCACGGCTGCATGAACAGGCTGCTTTCGATGCTTGGCGGCTATACGGTACAGATGCGCAATCAGGACAGCTGGGAAGGCTGGAGCTGGGGCGCTAAGAACGTCTGGGGCTGCGAGCCCGTCGGCGAAATGACCTCGTCGGCCAATCTGTACCCTGATATCGCCGAGCATACCGATATGCTGCTGTTTTGGGGCTGCGACCCTGAAACTACGCCGCATCCGATACAGGGCATGATGTCCAGCCGTCTGTGTTACTGGCTGAGTGAAATCGGACTCAAGTCCGTTTACGTTTGCCCCGATCTCAATTACGGCGCGGCCGTCCATTCGGACAAGTGGATCCCGATCCTGCCGAACACGGACGCAGCACTGCATCTGGCCATTGCGTATATGTGGATCACCGAAAGCACTTATGAGAAGGACTATATCGCCACACACGCATACGGCTTCGACAAGTTCGAAGCGTATGTCATGGGTGAAGAGGACGGCATCCCCAAAACACCGAAGTGGGCCGCTGAAAAAACCGGCATCCCGGTATGGACGATCAAGGCGCTGGCCCGGGAATGGGCAGAGAAGGTCACCTCGATCATCCACGGGAACGGCGGACCGATGATCCGGGGACCGTACGCCACCGAGCCGGCCCGGCTCGAGCCGATGCTGCTCGGTATGCGCGGGCTCGGCAAGCCGGGCGTCCACCAGGCAAAAATGCTCGAGTGGTTCATATTCTCGCAGTACTACCCGCTTCCATATCAGGGCAAGCAAATGCCGGACTACCCGCTTTTCTGCGAACAGGTTCGCCCGCCGAGGACACCGCCCGACGACCCCGGATTTGCCGGCTACAGATCAAAAAAAGAAGGATACGACGAATGCGCAGAGCTGCTTAAGCCTATGCCCATCGCGCCGCAGCAGTCAATCCCGAAATGCATGGTGCATGACGCGATACTTAACCCGCCTATCAGCTGGTGGGGACTGTACTCCTTCTGCGGGCCGGCCGAGGAGCAGTGGACCGAATACGTCTATCCAGCTCCCGGATGCTCGGAAATCCACATGATCTGGACGGATTCTCCCTGCTGGACGACATGCTGGAACGACAGCAATAAGTACATAGAGGCGCTGCAGAGCCCGAAGATTGAATGTATCGTCGCGCAGCATCCGTGGCTTGAAAACGACTGCCTGTTCGCCGACATCATCCTTCCCGTCGCCACACGGTTTGAAATCGAGGATATCGGCTCGGACCAGGCCAGCGGCACGTTTGTTACAACCTTTATCGAGGAGCACTGCGTTGACCCGGTCGGCGAGTCCCTCGGCGATTTCGACGCCGTAGCCAAGGTCGCAGAAAAGCTCGGCCTGTATGAGGAATATACAAAGGGCGTAAGCAAACGCGACGTCATGCGCATCTTCTTCGAGTCTACGAATATGAAGGAGCTCTTGAGTTTTGAAGAGCTCTGCAAAAAACAATATGCCGTCGTCCCGTGCGACCCGGATGTCGAAAAGGTACCGGCCGGCCTTTATGAGTTTTATAAAGACCCGAAAAACAATCCGCTGACGACGCCGACCGGCCTTCTGGAATTTTCCAGCACCAAGCTGGAAACACATTTCCCGCTCGACGCGGAGCGCCCGCCCATCCCGAAATGGATCGAAAAAGGCGAGAGCCATGACGAGCGTCTGTCCAGTGAGCGCGCTAAGGACTATCCGCTTTTATGCGTATCCAACCACCCCCGCTGGCGTATGCACGCCCAGGCCGACGACATCACCTGGACACGGGAAATCCCGACCATGAAAGTCAAGGGCCGGGACGGTTATCTGTACGAGCCCGTATGGCTGCATACGAGCGAGGCCGAAAAGCGCGGTATTAAAAACGGCGACATCGTCAAGGTCTATAACGAGCGCGGCATCGTACTCGGCGGCGCTTACGTCTCGGAGCGGCTGTCTCCGCACAGCACATACGTCGACCACGGCGCGCGGTACGACCCCATCATCCCCGGCAAGCTTGACAGGGGCGGCTGCATCAACAGCATTACGCCGCATAACAATACATCTAAAAAAGTCACGGGAATGGTCGTGAGCAGTTTCCTCGTGCAGGTCGAAAAGGTTACGCATGAGGAGATGGAGCGCTGGATGCGTGATTACCCGGATGCTTTCGAGCGTAATTACGCGCTTGAGACGGGCGTCTCCCTCTCCGGCTGGCTTGTCAATGAGGAGGTACAATAATGTCAAAAGCTTTTGTGATTGATATCGGCCGCTGCTGCGGCTGCTACAACTGCCAGATCGCCTGTAAGGACGAACACTGCGGGAACGACTGGACACCCTATGCCAAGCCGCAGCCGGACGTCGGCCAGTTCTGGATGCATATCGACGAACATATACACGGCACAATACCGAAGGTCAAAATGCACTACCTTCCGCATTTGTGCAACCACTGCAAAAACGCGCCCTGCATGGACGTCTGCAAAGCCGGAGCGCTCGAGCGCCGCGAAGACGGGCTCATCATTCTCAATCCGGAGAAATGCACGGGCTGTAAAAAGTGCATGGAGGCTTGCCCGTACGACGCAATCTTCTTCAACGAAGAACTCAACATAGCACAGAAATGCACGGGCTGCGCGCATATCCTTGACAACGACGACGCCCTCCCCCGCTGCGTCGAAGCCTGCCCGACAGACGCTATAAAGTTCGGCGAAGAAGCAGATCTTAAAGAACTGATCGAAAAGGCCGAAACGCTCAAACCGGAAACAGGCTGCGCCCCCTCGGTGTATTATCTGGGCATCCCCGGCAAATTCATCGCGGGCACCGTTTATGATCCTGTAGAAGAGGAAATCATCAAAAATGCCGAATGCCGCCTTACCGGCAACGGCAAGAGCCTGACGGTAAAAACAGACGGCTTCGGCGATTTCTGGTTTAAAGACTTAGACGCCGGCGTATACGATCTGACGATTACGGCAAAAGGATTTGCTGAAAATACCTTCAGCGCCGTCGACACGACGGACGCTGACATAAACCTCGGCGACATCCCGATGGAAAAGGCATAAACGCAACCAAAAAAAGACCGGGCCCGTTCGGGCCCGGTCTTTTTTACTTTTAGGGCAGAAGACACGCATATCGGGAATTGAAAATGGAAAATCTCGATATGTAGTCGTCGTTAATGAAGTCCTGAAGTTCCGTATATGTGATGTTAAACCTCTGGATACCGGCGGCATATGGGAAGTACTCGTACTGCTGGAAATAAAACACAAACTCATTGTCCGTCAAATACCATTGCGGGGAATCTCCAAAGTCCTCAAAGGACGCCAATTCATATAGCTCCTCCTCCGCGACCCGCCGGTCGATCTCCTCCCGAATGAAGCCGTTAATATAGCCTAAATAGCTGTCGCCCGACATCAAGTCATTCAGCTGAAGCTGTTCCCCCGTTTCAAGATCAAAGGTATAAGCTAAAAGCGCTGCGCTGCCGTGCGCGCCGCCTAAATATATATAGTCTGTCACCGTCAGGCTTAAAAGCCCGTTTTGCAGGTACATGACATCATAGCCGATTTCGATTACGTAAGGCCCCATTGAATAACCTTCATCGAATATGCTTTTGCTCTCCTCTTCAAACGGTGCGACACCTGCCTGCGCCAATTGGGAATATTCACTGAAAACAGCGTTGATGCGCTCCTGCACGGCGCCGTCCGGAAGTCCCGCAACCCTCGGCGTCACGATCGACACCTCTATATACTCCGAAGAATATTCAAACGTGTCCGCTTCAACCGTCACAGCGGAATAATCCGCAGCAGGTATTTCGTCATCAGCAGGTTCATCGGACGCGTCCGGCGAAGCCGCCGGTACGGCCGATACATCGCCGTCGTCAAGTTTGCCGTCGTCTGTATCGCCGGCTGGTTCAGCGTCTTCGGAAACGGCGGCCGTCTCAGAAACCTCGACATCGGAAACATCCGAGTTCGTTTCCTGCGTATTCACACCGTAAAACACCGAACCGCAGCCGGATATAGCCGATACCAACATCATTATAATTACTGATAAACAGATTGTTTTTTTCATAAAGTCCTTCTTCCTTTTTTTATAACGGTATAATTATATCATACCGTTTATTTGCGCACCGTCAAGACGGTTTGCCCATAAATCGACGGCATATCCGCTTTTTCTACTTCTTATACAAAAGAAACAGCGCAGGATAATCCTGCACTGTTTCTTGTTTTGCGGTCATGTTTTATTTTGGTGTGTAAAACAGCTGTGAGCAATAAATCCTGCCGTTTTCGTTTATGTAATATCCGATTCCTATAAATTCAAAATCCGGATCCAGTATATTCCGGCAATGACTTTCGGAATTCATCCACGCCCGGACAACACGGGCCGGCGTACTGAATCCATACGCCAGGTTTTCTCCGGCGGCCCTGTATTTCATTTCATTCTCAGCAAACACCGTAAAGCAGCGCGTGCCGTCCGGTCTTGTATGCTTAAATGAAGCGGCGGATTCTTCAGCCCGCAAATCGGCCATAGCGTTCAGCATATCCATTTCTTCAAGCGGATCAACACCGGCTTTTTCGCGCTCGATATTGACAAGTCTTATGACCTCCGTCTTAAACTCTGCAACCTTTTCTTCTTCCGTTAAAACAGCTGCCGAAGTCTCTTTTGTTTCTGTTTCGCCTGCGGCCATTGCAACCGGCATGCTTATACAGATGCAGAATATCAGCGCAATAACAAATGCAGCTTTCCTTATCAAACATAAATATTTCATTGTCGTTACCCCCGTTTTATCAAACCGAAAGAAAGTTCAACGGGGCAGCGACCCTGTCAATATACTTTCGGCAGCCCGGCTGTCATCGCCGCAGAAGCGGCATTAGACCCGTGGCTTTGCGTCCCTGTCTTTCGGCAGGTTTGCCTTTATCGATTTATATTTGTACAGCTGTTTAAAATAAAAATTAAAAACTCCGTTCGGGCAGGCTGCCTGAACGGAGTTCATCATTTTTTAAATAAAAAATGAACACTTTCGGCAACCCGGCTGTCATCGCCTTATCGGCATTAGACCCGTGGTTTTGCGTCCCTGCCTTTCGGCAGGTTTGCTATTATCGATTTATCCAAAAACTGCATATTTGCAACATAATGATAATCTTTCCATCATCAAATGTCAACATCTGTAACTGTTTTTTTTGTATTTTCGCCAACATTTGTGCAATATTTACATTCCAAAGCACCGTTATGTGTGCATATTGCGTCATTATTTGTCGTATTTGTTTATTGAAAAATGAGAATTCTCATTTTTTCTTAATTCATCTCAAGCAATTACAGACAGCGTTCCTTGATAAGCATTGAAATCCGGCTTTTTAAGGTATATCCGGCGGATGAACATCGCCCGTGCAATACGCAGCAAAAAAACAGCGCAAGATAAACTTGCGCTGTTTTTATTAATATTTTGTATAATCAAACCATAGCGCGTCGAGCCAGCCGGTCAGTTGCCCTTATTGGCCAGGAAGGCATATGGCTCGGCAAACATGCCGTCCAGTTCATCAAACGCTACGGTGAACTCCTGAATCCCGGCGGCATAGGGGAAATATGCGTATTCCTGAAAATAGAAAACGACCGCGTCGTACGACAGGTAATATTCGGGCGCCTCGCCGATATCCGAAAACGGGGCGAACTCAAATTCGTATAAGTCACCGGTTTCGACACGTCTGTCGATCTCCCGGCGGATCGCGTGGTTTATATACGGGGCATAATCGGCACGTTGGCGCATCAGGTCACTGAACGCCAGGACTTTACCTTTTGCCAGATCAACGGTATAGGCGCGCTGGACCGTTCCGCCATGCGCCCCGCCGGCGTATTGGTATTCCGACATAACGACGCTTAATATGTTGTTTTGGTTATATGTCACCATATAATCAAAGACTGTCTCGCATTTACCGACGGCACCCGTATACCCGTCCCGGATGGACGCGGCCATATCGGATGCGTTTTGCTGACCCGCTGCCAGCGCATCCCGGCCCGCCTGCTCCAGCATGTTGTTTACAGCGCTTTGTACGGTCGTGTCGGCAAGGCCGTCAAGCTTCGGATACTGGATCGTTGCCGTTAAGTATTCCGTTTCGCTCGAAAGCACCTCTGCCGAGACGGTAACGCTGCTTTCTGCCCTTCTTTCAAGTGTCACCAGCACTTCCCAGGTGTTATAATCAGCGTTAACGGGAAAAACCGTTGCAAACAGGCCGGAGTCTATGTACGTCCGGTTCGATATAAGCCGTATGCCGCTGCCGAAATGGGTACCGGCTGAAAATGAATGACCGTTTTCCGTTACCATCTGACGCGTCAGATCGAACACTACCGTATCCGGACCCTTTTCAACTGTTACTTTTCTGGCGCCGTTTATATCCGACCATAAGACGGTATATCCCAGTAACTGGCAAATATCACGCACGGGCAGGCAAACAGCCTCTCCATCGATCAGCGCGCTTGTATCCAAGGTGTTCCCTTCAAACATAATGGCCGCTTTCATTTGAGACGCCGCTGCCGCCGTACACAGCATAACCGTCATTACGGACGTCAGGACAATCACGATGATACGTTTTTTCATTGGCAACACTTCTTTCCGCTCACTTGATGGCTTTTAAGGCACAGGAAAACAGCGTTTTTTGCATCCCTGCTTATTTTGGCATTTCGGCCTGTCCTCCGCGCACCGTTTCGCTCATATTTTGCTCATCATACCATCTGTCGTCGTCAGAAATTTGATGAAATGCGTCGCTGTTATAAATAGTCGTATATTAAAGAAGGAATACCGGCAATCTATATTGACCGGTATCCCTTACAGACTGTAGACAAAGGTACCAGAAATACCTTTGTCTACAAAAATAAGTTCTCGCACTGCGGTGCTCGCAAAGTAATGCTTTTCGGAAATGAATCCCTCAAAGCATTAAAATCATACAATTTTCGCCGTCGAGACCAGACAACTCGCCGTCGCCGGCAAAAATTAAATCGCACAGCGATTGGACGTTTAAGATGTCTAAACCGTAAGAAAATCGTTTGCCGACAGCCTAAAAAGGAATACCGGCAATCTATATTGAATGCCATAATGCTACCTCCTAATTCAAATAATCACCGCTACTAAAGCTTTTTATATCCTTATAATCATAAATGCGGATGAAGGGACTCGAACCCACACGTCTTGCGACACAGGAACCTAAATCCTGCATGTCTACCAATTCCATCACATCCGCATAAATAACACAGAAATATCATAGCATAGGCGGCATAAGCTCGTCAATTAAATATGTATAATACATCCAGGCACCCGACGGTAATTTTTCTTATTTCTTACCCCGACATCATCCGTCTGCTGCGGCAGCGTATAAATCAAATTCGGCAAACTCCGAGCACGCAATATGACTTCAGTCACATCTCAATATGACCCCGGTCACACCCCTTTGTGACTTCAGGCACTTTATTAAAAGTATGTTAACATATATAATGCGAATGTTGTAATTATATATAATTTCGCCTCAACAGTTCAGTGTACTTTTGGAGGAATGCATAATGGAACCCATCACCATAGCCGTCCTGGGCATTGTCGTGCTGGTCGTCCTGCTCGCTATGGGCATGAATATCGGCATTGCGATGTTTGCAGTCGGTTTCTTTGGCTGTATGTTTATACGAGATTGGAACGCGGCTATCGGCGTTTTAAAAACCGTCCCATTCACACAGTCGATGACGTACTCTTTTACGGTCATCCCGCTGTTCGTTTTGATGGGACAGTTCGCTTTTCATTCAGGAATGTCCGCCGACCTTTTTGATTTCGCCAACAAGTGGCTGGGCGGATTCAAGGGCGGCCTTTCCATGGCAACCGTCATGGCCTGCGCCGGGTTTTCCGCCATCTGCGGTTCCACCGCCGCCACTGCTGCAACAATGGGCGTCGTCGCCCTTCCGGAAATGCGTAAAGCCGGTTATGACGACGGCCTGTCGACAGGCTCTATTGCCGCCGGCGGGACGCTTGGTATCCTGATACCGCCGAGCACGGGCTTTATCATCTACGGCATCGTCGCCGAGCAGTCCATCGGGCAGCTGTTCATGGCGGGCATCATCCCCGGTATCGTTCTGGCATTGTGCTATATCGGCTCTGTTGCCCTTCAGGTCAAGCTCAATCCCAAACTCGCCCCGCCGACAAAAAAATATAATATATTGGAAAAGCTCAAAGCGCTCAAGGGCGGCGCGGCAATGATCGTATTATTTCTCATCGTTATCGGCGGCATGTTCATTAATCTTTTCACCGCAAACGAAGCCGCTGCCGTCGGCGCAATTCTAGCTCTTATTTACCTGATCGGCCGACGCCGCTTCAGTTGGAAAGTCTTGAAAACCTGCCTGCGCGACACAATCAAAACGTCCGCTATGGTCTTCCTTATCATGATCGGCGCATATGTTTTCGGAGCGTTTCTCGCACTTGCACAGCTGCCGATGACGCTTGCCGGTTTTGTGGAAGCGCTAACCGTCAACCGCTACATTATTCTCGCTTTCATCGTGCTGCTTTATGCAGTTATGGGCTGTTTGATGGATTCGCTCGCTATGGTCATGCTTACCGTTCCCATTTTCCTGCCGATCGTTGAGGCGCTTGGCTTCAATCCCATCTGGTACGGCGTCCTGATGATCATGGTCATGGAAATGGGCCTCATTACGCCGCCCGTCGGCATGAATGTCTATATCGTCGCGGGCGTGGCGCGTGACGTCCCGCTGACGCGGATCTTCAGAGGAACGGCGCCTATGGTCGCCGCCATGTTCATAGCCGTTATCATAGTCATAGCGATTCCCCAGCTTTCACTTTGGCTTCCCAGCTTTATGGTCGGATAATCGGCAACCCTTATCCGGCCGGCTGTAAGAAAATAATTTTATTGGAGGATATTTTATGAAGAAGTCACTTGCACTGCTCCTCGTCATCGTTATGGCGTTTTCCCTTCTGACGCTGACGAGCTGCAACAAAAGCACCGACACCGACACCGGCGCCGAATCGAGTTCCGCTGCAAGCGGTGACGCCGGAGACGCCGGCGGAGACGCTGAACCTGTCGACGATACCGTCTACGAATTCGTCGTACAGAACCACGACCCCGCTTCCAGCATCTGCGGACAGTATGTCGAAGCTTGGGGCTCTACGATTGAGGAAGCTTCAAACGGACGCATCAAGTTCATTTACTATCACGGCGGCTCTCTTGTCGGCGCGGGCGATTCCGTCAACGCTGTTCTGGACGGCACAGCCGATATGTGCTGGAGCGCCGCGGCCATCTATTCCGGCCAGTTCCCCATCTCCGAGTTCATCCAGCTCCCCCTGGCCGGCATCAACTGCGCCCGCATGGGCTGTGATGTCATGATGGACATGTACAGCGAGATCCCGGAATTTCAGGAAGAATACGATGATTTCAAGGTCGTCATGCTGGGCAGCTGCACCTATGCGCCCGTCAGCACAACCGAAAAGAAACTCGAAACCGTCGAAGACATTCAGGGCCTCAGGATCCGCGCACCCGGTTCCACCTGCGCGCTTTGGTGCACAGCCGTCGGCATGAGCCCGATGACCGTCGCCACGCCCGAAACCTACGAGCAGCTTGAAAAAGGCGTTATCGAGGGCTGCCTGAACGACTGGCACAATATTTCCGCCTTCAATCTCGGCGAAGTTTTAGACTATATCATGGACTTCCCGACGCCTGGCTCACCGCTGTTCCTTCTCATGAACAAGGACAAGTACGAGGCGCTTCCGGCAGATCTTCAGGCTGTCATTGACGAGTATTCCTTAGACTATGCCTCCGACATGGCCGGCATTTACTGGGATTCGACGCGCGCATGGATCTATGACAATGCCGATGAGATCGGTGTCGAGATTTACGAGCCTTCCGATGAGCTTTACGCGCATTTCACCGACTCCGCGATCCGCGACGAAGTCCACGCACAGTATATCGAGTACCTCAACGGCATGGGACTTGACGGCCAGGTTATTTACGACAAATGCATGGAAATCGTCTCCCGTTACGAAGCTGAGTACGCCGATCCTTGGGCAGAGCCTGTTCTTGTCGAGGACTTCCAGGGTTAAGCACCCTGCCACTGTCTGCGCGATACGGAAAGGATTGTTGTAAATGAAGAAATTCACGAAAGTTACGAACAAAATCAGTGTGTACGTCAGCTATCTCAGCATGACCGCCGTCGTGTTCATCATGCTCTATATGACGCTCGACGTCGTTTTGAGGCATCTGGCCAACGCCCCGATAAGAGGCGGATACGAAGTGTCCACACTGGCTATGGTCATATTGATTTTCACGTCCTGGTCGTATACGCAGACTGTGAACGGCCACATCCATGTGACGATGCTCGTCCGGATTTTCCCGAAAATACCGAGATTCATTGTCTTCGGAGTGACCTCTCTGTTATCCGCTGTAGTCATGGGCATCGGAACGTATGCGGCTTATCTGGCAAGCATCCAGAAGTACAATACGAATGAATCCACCGGAATGTTGCTCATTCCCCACTGGCCCTTTATGGTCATTGAATGTATCGCTCTTGGCTTCTTTACGCTGATTTTGCTCAGGGACGCCATAAGAGCTTTCATGGCAATGTACAATGACGAGATTGCGGAAGAGATAACATCCACCTGGACTTGACCGCAGGCTTTGGGAAAAATCAAGCAACAGCATGATTTGTGCTTTGCAACTTTACGAAAATTGGGACTGCCATAAGTGGCAGTCCCAATTTTTTTACTGTTTCCATACCGAACAAGTGCACAGGCCATATGTCTGACAGGTCAGATATCCTTGAATATTTTCGACAGGTAAACGGCAAGCGTCGCCCTGTCCCGGATCTCGGCCTTGTCATATATTCGTGAGATATAGTTTTTGACCGTCCCCTCCGTCAGGTAGAGCTTCTCTGATATTTCGAGGTTCGTATATCCTTCCGCCAGAAGCCGGCAAACGTCCAGTTCGCGGCTCGTCATCTCCTTAAGCAGCGCGCCGTCCTTCTCGTCGGCGTTTGCATCCTGGCCCGTCTTGCCGACATAAGCCGCCAGCGCCGACATGACTTTCATATCAAGCATGCTCTGACCTTCCGCGACGCTTCGCACGGCGTTTATAAGCGCGCCGCGCCCGGCGTCTTTGAGGATATATCCGTCGGCGCCGTTGCGGATGGCCGTGACGATGCTTTTCTCGTCATAAAACGTCGTCAGAACAAGTATCTTCATATGCTCATAGAGACGGCGGAGTTCGCTGATGAGCTGCAGCCCGCCCATGCCGACCATTCGAAGATCAACGAGCGCGATATCCGCCGGCTGGTTTTTCAGCAGCTCCAGCGCCGCTTTGCCGTCGGAAGCGGTACCCACGATTTCGAAATCTTCCTCCATGGACAATATAAGCTTCAGGCTTTCCAAAAGCAGGGGCTCGTCATCAACCAGTATGATCTTCGTTATGCCATTCACCAAAGCCAGTCACCTCTGTCGGAAGCCATATCTTTACCGTAAAACCGTTCCCGTCCAGGCATTGCATCCTGCCGCTGTTGGCTTTCAGATATGCTTCAATTTTCTTCAGGCCGAAGCCTCGGTTGTCGTCTGCCTTTTTCGGCCGGCCGCAGCCGTTATCCGATACCTCAACCGCAATGGTATCATCATCGTAATCAAACAGCACCTTGACCGCGCCGGCCTTTCCGTGCCGGACGCTGTTTGAAAGGCATTCCTGTATCGCGCCGTAAAGAAAGCGGGCATGCTCGGCGTAAATATCCTTCCCGCGCACTTTCTCCTGAAATTCGTCCAGGTTGTTCGTGATGCGTATGTTCGCGTCCATCTCAAACTGGCGGACGCAGATACGAAACGTCTTGGTCAGATCCTGCAGGGCTACCAGTGTGTCCCGGCTGTCAACCATTCGGACGCTCTCCCGTATGACCTTCAGGCTTTCCCGCATGCGTTCTCCGGCCGCCGTCACCTTGTTGTCGGCCATTTCGGAACTGACGCCGCGCACGGCTTCCGCCGCGTCAATCGCCATGATGGCCGCGGTGATCGTGTGTCCGACGCTGTTGTGGATGTCCCTGCTGATCTTTTCCCTTTCCTCCAGCCGGGCGACCTTGTCGGTTATACTGTTGCGCAGCTCCAGAAGCTCTTTTTCCTGCGTGACACGGTGAATATTGCGCATGAGCGCCGAGGTGCGATTGCTGAGTATCCAGAAAACCACCGCGAAACACAGGTAGATCGCTATTCTGGGCAGCGCGCCGAACCGGATGATATTCGGTATCCCCTTAAACGGCTCCAGTATCTGCGCGAACATCAGATAATGACTGAGAATATGCGATACGAAAATATTAACGACCGATTCCGCGCAGATAACAATCATCACGAGCTTATTGTAATAAAGCGCCGCCACGACGGTCGGGAAAAGCAGTATCAGCATCAGCTGAAACGTAAATGCCGCGTAACAAAGTCCGGACGCGATAACGCTGCAGGATAAAACGGCATATTTGACCCAGGGCCGTTTGACGCGCAGCACGTCCACAATAAGCGTCGGCAGAAGCAGCGGGACAAGGATCAGCTTGAGCATGCGGTCCAACGTGACCCCGGGAACGTACATGACGTCGTATATGCACAAAATGCATACCAGAATCATTATATAAAGCTCAATGCGGGATACGCGCGAGGCCAGTTTGTTTACCTCAGCTTCATTCGCCCGCAGCAGCTCTCTGTAGGCTTCCAAAACAATCACCACACAGTCTTTATACTGTTCTTCCATTAAAACAGAATCTTTGCGGTTAATTTCCCGCCCTTTAACGGAAGAACAGTATTAGATTTCTTTTTCGATTCCATTATACCCTTAACGTCAATATATTACGGCAGCTTAAAAACGATGCTGTGTCCTTCAGCTCCGGCTTCGGCCAAGAGATAATATGTCCCGCGCCTAAAGACGCGGGACATCCATGTAATATTTCAGGTTTCTTATTGACCTTTCAGCACGGGCGAGAGGTTTGAGCAAGTCACGGCGGGTTATTGGGTTTCCCCTGCGGCAAAGACATCAATTAGTGCTGGTCGTACCGTTGCTGAAAACCGTCAGCTGGCCGTCCTTCAAAATCATATAGGATTCCTCATTGACTACAAACTCCTCGTCCAGGCCGGTCTGCCCGATGATGGAGCCGGGCTGTTCGCTTGCAGCGAATATGCCGAACGCCGCTATATTATCCATATCAAAATAGGAGCGAATAATCTGGTATGTATCATCCACAGGATAATAGTATTGTGCCGCATAAGCATCATCGTTATGGACATATTCAAAGAACATCGCCACAGTGCCGTCAGCATTGACAATCGTAGAAGTCATTTGATCCTTTTGGGGATCATATTTACAGGTCTGCTGAACATCTACGCCATCGGCATCTATATATGTAATCGTATAATCGTTGCCGTTACCAGTGATTTCGACGTTTTGCAGTCCTAAAAACCCCATAGCCATTTCAGACGCCTGCAAATCTTCACCAAAGGCTGTCAGTGTGATAAGTGACAAATCAACCATAGAAATGCCAAGCAGCCCCATCGTAACTGTCATCATGCTGTCAGCATTTTCAGATGCTTCTGTTAAACGATCCATAGCATCGCCTTTTACTGTCAGATAATTGTCGTAGCCGTCTGAGGGATTGGATGCCGGCATCAATGGTTCATCCGCATCTTCCTCAAAATTATCAACCGCGTCCTGACTGTCGGAGCTGTCACCCTGCGCTACATCTTCGTTTGATTGAGATCCCGCATAGGATTGAGCGGCATCTTCGATAATGTCCGTTACATCTTTCGGCGTACTGACACAACCGCTTAAGAGGGCCAGTACCATTGCAAAAAACATAATGCTTGCTGCTATCTTTCTGTTCATGTAGTTATTCCTTGTCTTGTTATGCTTTAAATTTAGTAGATCCTCAATAGTTAAACCGGTGTGTTGCCTTTGCGGCTGAATTTCATTGCAAGATTGCCGACGCCGGGGATCTTGTATTCAAAATACCCATAGGCTTTTATAAGGGCAATGATCGCAAAGATGGTAACAACAATGCCGATGATGACGAGCAGGATGCTCAGAATGCTCACAATACCGAGCGACGCGCCCAGAGAGCCATAGTACCATGATGAGGCGTATGACGCCCATGCCGCGGCGATAATGATACCGAATATAACCTGAAAGATCCACACAACGGCTTCAAGAAGGAACGCCTGCATGGCATGGAATTTGACAAATGGGCTTTCTTTTTCAATAAAGAAAACTATCAGCGGCGCCACCCATGCAACATACTTGACATACGGAATCCAGGAAAGAACAAACGCAGCTATGTAGCATATAAGCGCCATAACGTTCGCGTCCATACCAAGCGATGATTTATGCGGATTGACTTTCATAATGTATTCCTCCCAAAAAATGATTACTCCAAAAAATTCCCTTAACACCGTAGAGTTTACCATACCGTTTTAGCTCTTGCAATATAAAAAGGCAAAAAACTGACTTTGGGCGATATTACTGCAGCATCCGCTCGAAATCCGCCTCGCTGATGATCTCAAGGCCAAGATTCTGCGCCTTCGTCAGCTTCGATCCGGCATCCTCTCCGGTCAGGACATACGCCGTCTTTTTTGAGACGGATTTTGATACGTTTCCGCCGTGTTTTTCGATCAGCGCGGAGGCCTCGTCGCGCGTATAATTTGTCAGCGCGCCCGTTAAAACGAACGTCTGCCCGGCAAACCGGTCGTCGGCTTTTTCCTCGCGCGAGAGCATATTGACGCCCGCCTCCCGAAAACGCGAAAGCAGGTGCTGCGACTGCGGATTATTAAACCAATCGATGAGGTTACCCGCCGTCACGGCGCCGATGTCCCCGACGGCCGTCAGCTCCTCCGCGCTTGCCGCCTCGATCGCCTGCATCGATCCGAAATGCGCCGCCAGCGCTTTAGAAGCGCTTTGCCCGACCTGCAGGATCCCCAGCGCGTTTAAAAGCCTTGACAGGTCGTTTTCCTTCGAACGCTCGAGGGCGTCCATCAGATTCTCGGCGGATTTCCTGCCAAACCTCGGCAATGCTGCCAGCGACTGCGCGTTTAGATAATACAGGTCAGCGGCGGATTTGATGAGGCCCGCCTCCAGCAGCTGGCGCACGACGGCGACGCCCAGACCTTCGATATCCATGGCGTTCCTCGACGCAAAGTGGACGATATTACGGAGAAGCTGCGCCGGGCACTCCGCGCCCCGGCAGCGGATCGCCGCGCCGCCCTCGTCGCGCGTGACGGGGCTCCCGCATTCCGGGCACACCTCCGGAAAAGCATAGGGCTTTGTCCCCTCCGGCCGCTTGCTGAAGACGACCTCGAGCACCTCCGGGATGATCTCCCCGGCTTTCTGCACGATCACCGTATCCCCCACCCGGATGTCCCGCTCGCTTATGAAATCCGCGTTGTGCAGCGTCGCGTTCGTCACCGTCGTCCCGGCCAGCCGGACCGGCGCTACGACGGCCTTCGGCGTCAGAACGCCGGTGCGGCCCACCTGCACCGTGATGTCCTGGACTCTTGTTTCTTTTTTCTCCGGCGGGTACTTATAGGCAGCCGCCCAGCGCGGCGCCTTCGACGTGCTGCCGAGGCTTTTCCGCGCCGCAAGCGAATTGAGTTTAATAACGGCGCCGTCGATCTCATATTCCATAGCGCCCCGGTTTTCTCCCAGCCGCCTGATCTTGTCACAGCACTCCTCAATGGTCAAAAACCGCTCGGCGTCGATGACGCGGAACCCAAGCTTCCTGAGATAATCGAGCGTCTCGACATGCGTTTTAAAATCTATGCCCGGTGCGGCCTGTATATTGAAAACAACAAGGTCCAGCCGGCGCTGCGCGGCGACCTTCGGGTCAAGCTGCCGGAGCGACCCCGCCGCCGCGTTCCTGGGATTTGCAAAAAGCGGCTCCTCGTTGATTTCGCGCTCCTCGTTTATCTCCCTGAAAACCGTACGCGGCATATATACCTCGCCCCGAACGACCAGATGTTCCGGCGCTTGGGAGAGTGTCTGCGGAAGAGCGGCAATGGTTTTAAGGTTGTGCGTCACGTCCTCGCCGGTGACGCCGTCGCCCCTCGTTGCGCCGTAGGAGAGCGCGCCGTTGTCGTAATACAGCGCAACGGACAGCCCGTCGACCTTCGGCTCCACAACGTAGCCGTCCGCACCGGCCTGCTCCCCGACACGCCGTCCGAAGGCCTCGATCTCCTCAATGCTGAACACATCGCTGAGGCTCTCGAGCGGCACTTCGTGCGTCACGGGCGCAAACGCCTTGGAGACATGCCCGCCGACCTTCTGTGTCGGCGAGTCGGGCGTAATAAGCTCCGGGTTTTCCGCTTCAAGCGCGCGGAGCCTTCTTGTCAGCGCGTCGTATTCGAAATCGCCGACAAGCGGCTGGTCGTTATCATAATAGGCCGCGTTATATGCCTCGATCTTTTCTTTGAGGGACCTTATCTCATCGCTTGCGTTCATCGGGATTCTCCTTCGCATATATAACAGATTCAGCCGATGCCTTGTTCAGCCGCTCTGGCCGATATCCGCATAGACATCCGGCACCTCTCCGACGATCACGGTTTCCGCAACTTCGACAAGCGTCGTAACGGTCGTCGTCGTTTCACGCGTTCCCGGAACAAAGATGTCGATATTCGCCGTCACTTCGAGCATGATCTTATGGCGCGTCTGGTTGATGCCCTCTTCGGAAAAACTGTTGATAAACCGTGTCTGGACGCTGGCCACCGACAGTATCTTAACGACTAAAGACGGGCCGCGCCCGGAAAAGATCACACCGCCGAGCACGTTGCCGACCGGTATTTTAATGTCGGATATGATCCTGTTCTCAATATTGTTGACGACGCTTTTGGATATCTCTGCCTGCAGTTTGTTGACCATGGGCATGTTCGTTTCAAGCGCCGTGATATTGCCGCTGTAGTCCTTCTGAAGCGTAATCAGGTTGCCGTAGCTCATCGAGCCGCTTGATATTTCTTCACTGATCACATCGTTGATGTCGTTCATGACCACCTCATAGACTTCGGAGGTGGCAAGACTAAGTATGATTGGCCGGATCCGCACCACCATGCCGTAAAAGATGATAAACAATACGACGGCAATAATGAGGAAGATCAAAGCGGCGCGTTTTCTGCGCGGCATCGGCCTGAAATACAGGTTCGGCCGAATAGGTCTTCGTCGTTTCCGGCGCAAAGGCATAAGATCACACCCCTTATGCCATCCATATGCGCGATGAAATATAATTATTTGCGCAACAGCCTGCTTGCTGCCGTCATGATGCCGAGCCGTCCGGTTTCAAACGTCAGTCCGCCCTGAAGATACGCGGTATATGGTTTGCGCATCGGCCCGTCGGCCGACAATTCGATCGACGCGCCCTGTATGAAAGCGCCGGCCGCCATAATGACCTTGCAGCCGTATCCGGGCATGTCCCACGGTTCCGGACGCACGAAAGCATCCACGGGCGCACCGGCCTGAATCCCCTCACAGAATCTCCGGAGCAGGTCCGGGTCTTTAAACTCGGCCGCCTGTATGATATCCGAACGCGGCACATCCCACCCGGGCGAGGTTTTAAACCCCATCAGCTCCATCAGCCTTGCGCAGAACACGGCGGTCTTGAGCGCCTCTCCGACCGTGTGCGGGGCCAGGAAGAATCCCTGATACAAAAGCCGGTTGTTCCCGAGCGACGCGCCGCATTCCCCGCCGATACCCGGCGACGTCAGGCGGTACGCGGCCGCTTCGACCAGTTCCCTTTTACCGGCTATGTATCCGCCGGTCGGCGCGATGCCGCCGCCCGGATTTTTTATAAGCGAGCCGGCAATAAGATCGGCGCCGACCGACGTCGGTTCGCTCGTTTCCACGAACTCGCCGTAGCAGTTGTCGACGACGACGGCGGTGCGCGGGTTGGCCTTACGGACCGTCTTTATGATATTGCCGATTTCTTTAACAGAAAACGCCGGCCTGTCCGAATATCCGCGCGAACGCTGGACAAATACGGCGGCAACACGCGGGTCTGAAGCTGATTTGAATATGGATTCAATATCCGGTTTTCCGTCCGGGAGAAGCTCCGCCTGCGCGTATCCGATGCCGTAATCCTTAAAAGAGCCCCGGTAATCGCCCTCGATGCCGATGACGCAGCGCAGCGTGTCGTACGGTGTTCCTGTCGCCGACAGCAGGACGTCTCCTGTTTTCAAAGGCGCGAACAGCGCGGCCGTCAGCGCGTGCGTGCCGTTGACAAAACCGATACGCACGAGCGCGTCTTCCGCGTCGAACACGTCGGCGTATACGCGGTCTAGCATGTCCCGGCCTTTATCGCCGTATCCGTACCCGGTCGAGCCAACAAGACAGTTTTCGGCTACGCGGTGTTTTTGAAAGGCGGCGAGCACCTTAGAAGAGTTTTCAAACGAAATACGGTCAATTTCTTTAAGCTTTTCAGCAATATCGTCGAGGGCTGTTTCAGACAGCCGCATGATTTCGGGATTTATCTCTATATGCTCCATCAATACTTCTTTCCGATCTCGGCCAGAAACAGTCCGGCCAGTTTATATACGGCGTCAAGGTCGCCGAGATTGGCAACGCATGCCGGTGAATGCAGGTTCCGCACGGGCGCGGCGATTCCCGCCGTCATGACGCCGGCGCGCGAACGCTGCACGGCGGCGGCGTCCGTGCCGCTGGAAATATACGTCTTGGTCTGCCATGGGATATCGTTTTTCCCGGCCAGCGACGTGAGCATCGAAAACAGCTCCCGGTCGTATATGGTCGCGCCGTCCATGAACGGGATGACGGCGCCCTTTTTCACGGCGCAGACTTTTTTGCCCGACGGCACCGACGGCAGATCGGCGGCCGTCGTACCCTCGACGATGAGCGCGATATCGGGCGCGACGTCAAACGACGCCGCGAGCGCGCCGCGCGTCCCGACCTCCTCCTGCACCGTGAACACAAACGTGCAGTCGACCGGCAGCGGCGATTCCAGAAGCTTTAACAGCACCGCGCAGCCGAACCGGTCGTCAATCGCCTTGGCCTTGATGAACCCGTCCCCAAACAGCGTCACGGCGCTGTCGAACACGCCGGTATCGCCGAGCGCTACCGTTTTCAGCGCGTGTGTTTTATCGCTTGCACCGATGTCTATATACATGTCGTCGAGCGTCGGGATCTTATCCCGCTCGTCCTTTTTGACAAGATGGACCGCTTTATTGCCGATCACGCCGAAAACCCGGTCTTTGCCGATCAAAACGGTTTTCCCGATCAGGACCCGGCGGTCGATGCCGCCCACATTAGAGAATTTTAGATACCCGTCATCGGTGACGCCGGAGACAATGACGCCCACCTCGTCCATATGCGCGGCGAGCATAACGGACTTTGACGGCGATTTCGCGCCTTTTTTAAAGACAATCAGGTTCCCCAGAACGTCCGTTTTGACTGTTTCGGCATGCGGCTGCACTCGGTTAATGATATAGTCGCGGACATCGTCCTCCGTGCCGGACACGCCGGCGCGCGCACAGAGCTCTTTAATTGTTTCAAGCATGGATATCCGCCCCTTTCATGTTTTCAGCGACCGCAGATAAAAGCGCTGCCGCGTCCTCGGCGTCTTTGAGGGAGACGGTTTCCACGGGACTGTGCATATATCTGAGCGGCAAGCCGAAAAGTGCCGTAGCAACGCCCGCCCCCGAGACCTGTATCACGCGGGCGTTCGTGCCGGAATCGCCGCTCGGCTCCACGCCGATCTGATACTTTATATCTTTTTGACCGGCCAGCCGGACGGCTTCGTCCGTCAGCCGGCGGTTCATATTCGGGCCTTTTGATATAACGACGCCGCCATTTATTTCCTTGGCATCGTGCTTTGTGTGGTCCGGCGTTTTGGCATGGTCGACGTCAACGACAACGCACCAGTCCGGACGAACGGCAAACGCGCCCGTTTTGGCGCCGCGCGTACCGACCTCTTCCTGTACGGAAGCCAGGACATACAAATCGACGTCGAGCTTCTTGTCTTTTAAAAGCTCCAGCGCGCGGAGGATACATGCAAAGCACGCCCGATCGTCGAGCGCTTTCCCGCAGATATTAAAATCACCCATTACGCGCGCGCCGGTATTATAAACGGCGGCGGTTCCGACGGGCACATGCTTTTGCGCTTCCTCCTGCCCCAGGCCGATATCGATATATAAATCCTCGATTTTTATCGTCTTGTCCGATTCGTCGGGCTTTTGGATATGCGGCGGAAGCGCTGCTACGATGCCGGTAACCGGCGGGTCCGTCAATATTTTCAGTTCCGAGGCCGGGAGCATCCGCGCATCCACGCCGCCGACGGCGGCAAAACGCAAAAAGCCCTCCTCATGCCCCGTTACGACAAAGCCGATTTCGTCTAGATGCGCGTCGAACATAAGCTTTTTTGCGTTTTCTTGCCCGCAGCGCCTGACGCCAATGACGTTTCCCATAACGTCGGTCCAAACGTCGTCCATAAACGGCGCGAGCATTTCGGCAGCCAGCTTAGAGACGTCCTGTTCAAAGCCCGACGGGCCGGAGGCCGCGCTCAGTTTTGCTATAGTGTCCGCAATCATGTCATTACTCCAATCCGTTGACAATCTCTTTAAAAGTATTCCCGCGTTCTTCAAAATTCTTAAACCGGTCAAACGACGTGCAAGCGGGAGACAAAAGGACGATATCCCCGCTTTCCGCAGCTTTGTGCGCCGCCAGCACGGCTTCGGTGAAATCTTCTTTTTCAATGATTTCCGGGCTGCCGGCGTAGCCCGGCGCGTTTTCTACGGCCGCGCGTATTTTCCCCGCCGTGAGGCCTGTTAAAACAAGCGTCTTGACGTGCGCGACGGCCTCCGGCCCAAGCGCGTCAAACGGCACGCCCTTGTCCTTGCCGCCAGCGATCAGAATGACCTTTTGCTTGAACGAGCGCAGGCCCGCGGTCGTGCGCGTCGGGCTCGATGCGATGGAATCGTTATAGTAGCGCACGCCTCCCAGCGTCCGCACAAGCTCGATGCGGTGCGCGACGCCCCTGAACGTCTCGGCGACTTTAATGCAGGCGTCACGGTCAACAAGCCCGCGCACAGCCGCAAACGCCGCCATGTAGTTTTCCACATTGTGCACGCCGGGCAAAAAGATCCGGGACGTGTCCATGAGCGGTTCGGCTACACCGCCAAAGGCCGTATAAATCGTCTCTCCGTCCAGGAAAACACCGTTTTCGACGCGGCTTTTCAGGCTGAAGAATATAACGTTTCCCCTGGCGTCATCGGCAAATCCGCGCGTGATATCGTTGTCGAAGTTCAAAACGGCCGTATTCGACGGCACCTGCTGATGCAGGATGTTCCGCTTGGCCTCGACGTATTCGGCCATGTCCAGATGCATATCCAGATGATTGGGCGTCAGATTCGTTACGACGGCGACAGGCGGGCTTTTCTTCATCGTCATCAGCTGGAACGACGACAGCTCCAAAACGACGAAATCGTCCGGAGACATATCGCCAGCCTGATCCAACAGCGGCGTACCGATGTTGCCGCCCACATAGACAGTATGCCCAGCTTCACGCAAAAGCTCGGCGATAATCGACGTCGTCGTCGTTTTGCCGTCGCTGCCGGTCACGGCTATGATTTTTGACGGACAAACATCAAAAAAGACTTCCATTTCCGAAGTCAGAACCGCGCCGTTTTTTACGGCCTCCGTCAATTCAGGCAGGTCCGGCCGAAGGCCGGGCGTGCGGAAAATGAGATCGGCGCGGAGCGCCTTTAAATAGTCTTCCCCCAGACGGAGCTTCGCGCCCCGCTTTTCAAGCCGCGCGGCCAGTCCGCCCAGGCGCGCGCGCTCGGAGCGGTCGCAGGCAGTGACATCGCAGCCGCCGTCGAGCAGAAGCTCGATGAGCGGCGTGTTGCTCACACCGATGCCGATAACGGCAATCTTTTTGTCCTTAATGGAACGCACGAAATCTTCCAGTTTCAAGTCCTCACCTCATGCGCGCTTAAAATAATTATCCGTGCAAAGCATTCTGCCCGAAATACATCCGTTCAATGCCGCTTTGCGCCTTTCATATTATATAATGGGCGCAACTGTTTTTCAACAGAACTTACCATCCAAAACAGTTTGACAAACCGTCCCGAATCCTCTACAATATATTGTTGCGAGTAAGCCGGGCAGCCGCGTGAGCAGGCCGAAAGGCCGCTACCGAGGAAAGTCCGGGCTCCACAGGGCAAGGATAACGGGTAACGCCCGCCGAAGGCGACTTCAGGACAAGTGCAACAGAGATATACCACCGCTTTCGGTGTTACGAAAGCGGTAAGGGTGGAAAAGTGAGGTAAGAGCTCACTCGGCGGCTGGAGACAGTCCGCTGCTGTAAACTCTATCCGGAGCAACACCGTGGAAAGAGCTGTGCTTCAATGCACAAGGCCTGCCCGGCCGCTCTTATGGAGGTGGCTTGAGCCCATCGGCAACGATGGGCCTAGATAGATGGCTGTCTAAAACAGAATCCGGCTTACAGACTTGCTCGCACCAAAACGACCGTCTCTCACGAGACGGCCGTTTTTTGTTATTAAGCGGATCATAAGGGCGCAGCTTTTAAACCTTTATTGGGCGGCAGGCGGGTTTTGAATAAAAAGACGAGGGATATCTTCACGAAAATGAAAGCTTTTAAAACGAGGTGCGCGCTCCGCGGGGTAACTTTCTGTGCCGGCAGAAAGTCACCAAAGACCGGCATAAGGGGAAGGCTTTATACAAAGCCGCCTTCCCCTTATGTATCCCTAACCCCGAATCAATAAGCCATGATTTCTT
This sequence comes from uncultured Sporobacter sp., assembly GCA_963663605.2. Classification (GTDB taxonomy): domain Bacteria; phylum Bacillota; class Clostridia; order Oscillospirales; family Oscillospiraceae; genus Sporobacter. Next base: position 483,694 of record CAXXVF010000001.1, on the reverse strand, counting down.
TTATAATTACCTGCCTTAAGCTGTAACAAACCAAATTTTTAAACGGCAAAGCGCTGGTTTCCGGCTTCTGGTGCCTGGTGCGGAGCAAACAAATTTGTTTAACGGGTCGCACCTTTATTACCCGGCAGGATCATAAGGGCGCAGCCCTTATACCTTTTTGGGGCGGCGGGCGGGCGTTGAAATATGTTATAATGGCTTCAACACATGATGGGAGCGATGATATGATTGATTTGAATCATCATTCAATATACGATATGCCGCCGCATTGGGACGCGCATACCGACGTGATCGTGATCGGGTCCGGCTTTGCCGGCCTGTCGGCGGCGGCCGAGGCGCGCAAACAGGGCGCTGAGGTCTTAATCCTGGAAAAAATGAACTACTTCGGCGGAAATTCCGTTATTGCCGGCGGCGGGTACTGCTGCTGGGACAGCAGGCTTAAGCTCCGTGAGAAGTTGGACCTCGGGGACGACTCCCCGGAACGCCATATGGCGGATACGCTCAAAGGCGGCGGGTATTTAAACGACCCGGAACTTGTCAAAGTGCTGGTACGCGAAGCGCCGGCCGGACTTGACCTGCTTCTGGACGCCGGTGCGGTCTTCAGCGAAAAGCTTCACAGGATCGGCGGGCACAGCGCTTTCAGGAGTCATCACGCTGCCTGTAATCTCGCGAAGGTCTTAAAAGAACATACGCTTTCATTGGGGGCAGCGCTCCGTTTGAACACAACCGTCACAGCGCTTTGCCGGGATGGCGGAACGGGCCCTGTAAAAGGCGTTTACGTCCTGTCGGACGGCGGCGAACGAAGGATCGCGGCGCGGCGCGGCGTAGTCGTCGCCTCCGGCGGTTTCGGCAACGACCAGAAAATGCGGGCATCTTTTCAGCCGGCCGTCGGCACGGCTTATAACTGTACGAATCACAAGGGCGCGACGGGCGAGATGATCCGTTATGCCCGGAATATCGGCGCGGACGTACTCCATATGGAGCACATACAGCTCTTTCCATGCGCCGAGCCGGTAGGCGGCGGGATCGACCAATTCGCGCTTGACTGTTATTCCGGCCCCGGCTACGGCCTGATTCATGTCAATCAGGCCGGCCGGCGCTTCGTTAACGAGCTCGAGGGGCGCGACGTCGTTTCGGACGCGCAGGTCAACGGCTGTAAAAAACCCACGTATTCTATACTAAACGCCGCTGTTTTCGATATGCTGGGAAGAAACAACAAGGCGGTTGAGCAAGGCGTATCGTCCGGCCGGATTTACCGGGCTGATACTATATTAGAACTCGCGGCGGCGATAGCCATCCCCGCCGAAGCTTTGGTGAATACAGTGACGCGGCACAACGAAGCCGTAAGACAGGGAATCGACCCGGACTTCGGCTGTCCCGTAACAAGCCGGATGACGGCGCTTACCGAGGGACCGTTTTATGCGATTGCCCAGTGGCCCTCCGTCCATTACACCATGGGCGGCCTGCGGATCGATACAAACGCGCAGGTGCTCGACGTCAGCGGCAATCCGATACCCAAACTATATGCCGCGGGCGAGGTGTGCGGCGGCATACACGGCAAGAATCGTCTAGGGGGCAACGCCATCGCCGAATGCGTCGTCTTTGGCCGTATCGCCGGAAAAAACGTGGCCAAGGCGTAATATGCCATAACGATATTCCTGCCGGGTCACCGTTTCTCCCTCTTTGGATAGCGAAAAAAAACAAAAAAAGGACGCCCCCGGCGTCCTTTTTGGCTTTAACTCTTATTTCTTTCTGTTGTTCTTCTCATAGATGAGCCCGAGGCCGCGCAGCAGCAGGTTCTCATCGAGGATGATCTCGTGCCGGCAGAACTGGACGATGCGCGGAGACAACCCGCCTGTAGCAACGACGGTTGTCTTTTTTCCAAGCTCTTCCTCAATGCGGTCGATCATGCCGTCGACCATCGACGCTGTGCCGAAGATCGCGCCGCTCTTCATGCAATCAATCGTGTTTGCGCTGACGACTTTCTCCGGCGGTTCGACCGGCACTCTCGGAAGCTGCGAGGTGCTGCCCGACAGCGCATTCATCGACAGCGCCACGCCCGGATACAGCGCGCCGCCGATAAAGTTGGCATTCTCATCAATTACGGAAATCGTCGTTGCGGTACCCATATCGAAAATGATGGCGGGAAGTTTATACGACGAAATAACCGCGACGCCGTCGGCGACGAGGTCGCTGCCGAGCTGAGCCGGATCGTCGATGAGTATGTTCATCCCCGTCTTGATGCCCGCGCCGACAACCAGCGCGTTTTTGCCGGTGATCTTTCTGACCGCGTTTTTCAAAACGTATACGAGCGGCGGCACGACGGACGAAATGATCGACCCGTCAAAACCGTTGCAGTTGAAGCCGTCGAATTCCAATATGCTTTTTATCCCTGCGGCGTATTCGTGTTCCGTCTTGGATATGTCGGTCACCATTCGGAAAACGTGCGAGATTTCCCCGCCGTCTATGCATCCGATGACAATATTCGAGTTGCCGACGTCAATGGCAAGAAGCATGTGCAAAAGGCCCCTTTATTTTGATTTCTCTTTAACAGGCAGAAACTGCAGAAGCGCAATGCCTACACCGCCGCCAACGACCGTGCAGACGATGGCTTCAATCAGCGCGTTCGTACTGACGAGCAGAACGACGACATCCCAGGCAGTCTCACCGAACGACTTAATGTAGTCGGTATTGCCAAACATAAGGATCAGACCGCCTACAAAAAACACAGTGTTCAATACAGCTGCCGACAGGCTTGCGATAAACGCTCCCGTGACTCTCAGGGCTTTGGAGCCGCTCAGCGCCTTGAAGATCAGCCCGGGCAGCCAACCGGCCAGAATACGCGGGATCATACAGAGTATAAATGTGAAAATCGGATTGATGTTCAGAAGCGCCGCGCCGAAAGGACTCATACCGAAGCACTGGATAAAGCTCGTTAAACCGAATATCCCGCCCATAAAAGCGCCTGCGGCAGGCCCCAAAATAATACCCGCAATCGCCACTGGAATCATTAAAAAACTGATTTCAATGACACCGATCTTCAGGTAGCCAAGCGGTGTGAACGACATAAGGATAATGATCGCGACAAGTACGGCCATGCGTACCATCTTGCCTGTGCTGATGGCTGCTTTACTCATATTCTGTTCCTCCTTGCTGCTGCTCTAAGTAACGCGTCTTATATAAGTATTTTAGATGCAGCGCATATATATTCAGTACCGGTGCAGTCCGCCGGAACCGTGCCCATTTTACAGGTTTATTACCATGATTTCAATACTTTTTTATATAAAGAAGCGCGCCGTCTGACCGTGGCCTTTTGAAATGACGACCGAAAGCTCCGGGAATCCGGCGCGTAAACGTTCCGCCAGCACGGGCGTCACGACATTTTCCGTGCAGAAATGGTCGCCGTCGATGATATTGAGTCCCATTTCCTTCGCTTCAAGAAAGACATCGTACTTGACATCGGCCGTTAAAAACGTGTCGCAGCCGTGCGCTATGGCGTGCCCCAGCTCGCTGCCGCCGCTGCCGCCTACCGTAGCAATTTTGTACACGTCGCGTCCGGCGTCGTGATAACGCAGGCCGTTCGTACCCAGCTTTGTTTTGAGCGTTTTAAGATAATCGGCGAGTTTTACGGGATCCTTCAGATATCCGACGCGGCCGTACGAAAAGGCCGTGCCGCGCGCGTCAAACACATCATCGTAAAGCAGCGCCGTCCGTGTCAGCCCCGCCGCCGAGGCCAGCGCGTCGTTGACGCCGCCCTGCGCGGCATCCAGGTTCGTATGCATGCAAATGGCGGACATGCCATTTGATAGCAGCGTAGTGATCTTCCTCCCGGTCCTGTTATCGTCCGTCACGTTTTTAAGCGAAAAGAACAGCGGATGGTGCGAAACGATCAGCTGCGCTTTTTCCTTCACGGCCTCGGCAACGACCTCGTCTGTAATATCCAGGCTGACGATTATTTTTGATACTTCGTTTTCACTAAAGCCCACTAGAAAACCGACGTTGTCGAAATCCATTTTGAGTTCCGGCGGGGCAAATGCCCGCAGCGCATCGTATATGTCTTTTACCTTGGCCATTGATCCGTCTCCTTTTTTAGGCGCACGAGCGTTTCATACGCGTCGTTTTGTATTTTAAGTTCTTCCGGGTCGACATCCGAGGATATTTTCAGCCCCTCGACGGCGCGCCTGTTTTTATCGATCAGCTGTTTTAAATAGTCCGGCAGAAGCGCGTCGTGCCTGCGCATTAAAAGCTGGAGCGGCGTTTCACGCATCTCACCCGACTGCGCGAGCAGCACGATATACAGCCGGCCGTCATCCCGCACAAGCTTCGCGTCACGGATGCCGTAACCGTTAGAGGCAAGCCAAAATACAAGCGCGTCACATTTGGTCTGCGGCTGAAGGACACACCGTACGCCGTTAGTGCGCGTCCAGGGCGCGCGCCCCAGTATGCCGAGCATCGTCTCACCGCCCATGCCGGCTAAAATCACCGTATCAAGCCCCTCCGAACCGAGCCCCCCAAGGCCGTCTGTTTTAATAAATTCGATTTTCCCGGCAACGCCGTATGCGTTTGCGGACGCTTTGGCGTGTTCCAGCGGGCCTTTTTTTATATCTGCGGCTATGATCCGCCGTGCAATATCGTTTTGCGCGAGCCATACCGGGATATAACCGTGGTCGGTCCCGATGTCCGCTACGGCATCCCCGCGATTGACGCAGGCGGCGACTGCGGCGAGCCGCTGTGACAGTTTTATTTCTTTCATGATCCCTCACGCCAAAGCTCAGGCTGTATTTTTCGACAGCTAAAAGCGGGGGAAACGCGTCCCCCGCTTTTTGTTTTCCGCTTACTTACTCTTTAACATATTCCTGCAGCTGCTGCATAAACGCATCGCAGTCCACGCCATGCACCTGACAGGCTTCTTCGAGCGTCTCGCCGCTGGATAACGCACAGCCGAGGCAGTGCATGCCGATGGAATAAAACAGCGGCGCAGAGTCCGGCGCGATCTTCAGGATATCTGAGATGATCGTATCTTTTGTAATTTGGGCCATATTTTAAACCTCCAAAATATGCGTGCTTAATTTATTCTGCATGAATATTATATCTGATATTCCGTATATTTTCAACCGATACGCGCGAAAAATGTCGCCAGTATCATTTTAACCGGTCCGGATGAAAAAGCGGCGCTAAAATACTGACATTTCGTTTCGGCCGCGCCAATTTCACCACATTTTGCTGCGCACAGCATTTTATACTCAACATTGTGTTCAGTATTATTACTGTTATGTTATATTTTTCTATTTTTGTCATGTTCGGCAGTATAAATGTATGAGAGCTTAAGCTCTGCGATTTTCAGCAGAGCTTAAGCTCTCATGTAGGGCGCCATCCAACTTTATTAAGTCAGATACGTTTAGGTGTTGTTTGCCTCACGGATCTTGGCAAAACATTCGCTGCAGTAAACCGGCCTGTCTGTTTTCGGTTCGAACGGAACGCGTGCTTCATTCCCACATGCAGCGCAAACAGCCGTGAAGTATTCTCTCGGGCCGCGTGCTGCATTCTTCCGAGCGTCGCGGCAGGGTTTGCAGCGCTGCGGTTCATTCTGGAAACCACGCTCGGCGTAGAATTCCTGTTCACCTGCAGTAAAAACAAACTCGTTACCGCATTCCTTACAAACTAGAACTTTGTCCTCGTACATTTTGAAACCTCTCTTTTGACAAAAAAATCTTACCCTACGGGCTGTTTATTTGCGTTCAGCTTTCACTGATTATCGCCTAACTTAACTAAATGTGCAAGCTTTTTCCTGATCCTCTGTATAGCATTGTCCACAGACTTTTGGGGCTTATTTACTTCAGCGGCCATCTCCTCATAGGACATGCCGTTTAAGTATAAGCCCAGCACTTTTGATTCGAATTGGGACAGAGAGCCGTTCAGACAATCTGTTATTTCATTAACGCGCTCTCTCGCTATAACAAATTCTTCAGGATCGCGCAAAAAAAACATGCCTTGGGTAAAATTTGCGTCAAGCTCCGGAGATTCCAGCGATATGGAGTCGTTCAGCGGAATGTGTTTATATCTGGAAGCTGATTTTATTGCGCTGTACAATCGCCTTCTAATGCAAAACTCTGCGTATGTTTTGAACTTGACATCTTTTTCCGGATCATAATGCCGGACGGCCGATAAAAGCCCGAGCAAACCTTCCTGTATAAGGTCCTCGCTGTCACCGCCGGCTAAAAAATACGGACGGGAACAGATTTTAACGAGTCGGCTGTATTCTGTGATCAGTTCTTCTTCAGCCGCCGCGTCCCCGGAGGAAGCCTTGACCCACAACTGTTCATCACGGTTATTGTAAAATTCGCTCATAAATATACCAAAAATGTAAATAAAACTCACGCAGCATAGATTATATGTTCTGTTGTAAATATTGTCAAGTATTTTAATTAATATTTTTAATATTTAGTTAATATTAACCCGTTTTACAGTAATTTTATCAGTTCGATCAGCCTGTCGGCAACTTCAACCGCCTTTTTTTCTGTTTTTGCTTCCACCATGACGCGGATGAGCGCTTCCGTCCCGGACGGCCGGATAAGGATCCTGCCTGCGCCCAGCTTTTGCTCTTCCTCCCGGACGGCGCGTTTCAGTTCGGCGCATTCCATAACGGCTTCTTTAGCCTCGTTGCCGCCGGCCACGGGAATGTTCTTGAGAACCTGCGGATACTGCGGCACGGCCGAAACCAGCCGGGAAACCTTTTCCCCGGATAAAGCTACGACGCTTAAGAATTTCACGGCCGCCAGCTGCCCGTCCCCGGTCGTCGCGTCGTCGAGAAAAATGATGTGCCCCGACTGCTCCCCGCCTATATTGCAGCCGTGTTTTTGCATCATTTCCAGGACATTCCGGTCTCCGACAGATGCGCACATCAGTTGGATACCGTTTTTTTCGGCAAACTCGTGAAACCCGATATTCGACATGACGGTCGCGACGACGGTATTGTTTTTAAGGCTGCCGATTTCTTTCATATGACGGCCCATGACCGCCATCATCTTGTCGCCGTCCACGATCTCTCCGCGCTCATCAACGCACAGGCAGCGGTCTGCGTCACCGTCAAAGGCCAACCCCAGATCGAAGCCGCCCGCCTTCACGATAGAACACAAATGCTCAATGTCCGTTGAGCCGCAGCCGTCGTTGATGTTGATCCCGTTCGGATGGTCGTGCAGCAACTCGAAATCCAGCTCAAAGGATGAAAAAAGCCGCGCAGCCGTTTTGGACGCGGCGCCGTTGGCGCAGTCGACCACGATACGCAGGCCTTTGATATCGGTTTCGGCAGCATTTATCAGATAGTCCACATACATCTCCGCGCCGCGTCCGTCGTCGGAGCGCACGCGACCGAGCTGCTCATGCGTCTTCTTCCCGCAGGATTCCCGCCCGTCCAGCATCCGCTCGACGCGCTCTTCCAGGGCATCCGACAGCTTGAACCCGTTGTGGTCGAATATCTTGATGCCGTTGTGCTCGAACGGATTGTGGGAAGCCGAAATGACGATGCCCATGCCGGCTTTCATCCTAATCGTGAGGTACGCGACCGCCGGCGTCGGCAGCACGCCCAGCGGCAGGACGTCCGCCCCGCCGGAGCAGATCCCGGCAATAAGCGCCGCTTCCAGCATATCTGAAGAAATACGGGTGTCCTTGCCGATCAGAATCAGCGGTTTGATCCCCTTTTGTTCCAGAAGGACCGCCGCCGCCGCACAGCCGACCTTATACGCCAGCTCCGCGTCAAGCGTCTCGTTGGCAACACCGCGTATGCCGTCCGTTCCAAAATATTTTCCCATTTAATACGATCATTCCTTTTTATATTACATGATAGGGTTTGAGGATAGATAGGTCGCTTCAGTCTCCCCACGCAGCTAGAAACTCAGCTGCTGGGGGCCGTCCCCGGCAAACGATATCCCCAGGTGTTCGTATGCCTGTTTTGTAACGCAACGACCGCGCGGCGTCCGTGTCAGAAAGCCCTGCTGCAGCAAGAACGGTTCATAGACGTCCTCAAGCGTAATGGGCTCCTCATTGATGGTCGCGGCAATCGTATCCAGTCCCACCGGCCCGCCGCCGTAATTGTTTATAATGCTCATGAGCAGGCGGCGGTCAATGGCGTCAAGCCCGGTGCGGTCTATTTCCAATCGCATCAGCGCGTCGTCTGCCAGGGCGCGCGTGATAACACCGTCGCCCATGACCTCTGCGAAATCCCTAACGCGGCGCAGGAGCCTGTTGGCAACACGCGGGGTACCGCGGCTGCGCGACGCGATCTCTTCCGCCCCTTCCGGTTCGGCCGGGATCCCCAGAAGTCTGGCGGAGCGTTCGATAATGCATGTGAGCTCCGCCGTCGTGTAAAGCTCCAGCTTCAGGTCAATGCCAAAACGGTCTCTGAGGGGCGACGATAGCTGACCGGAACGCGTCGTAGCCCCGATAAGCGTAAAATCTTTAAGTTCTAGGCAAATGGATGAAGCGGCCGGGCCCTGTCCTATGATGATGTCGATCTGCTTATCCTCCATGGCCGGATAGAGTATCTCCTCAATGGAGCGGTTCATCCGGTGGATCTCATCAATAAACAATATATCGTTTTCGTTGAGATTGGTTAAAAGCGCCGCCAAGTCTTTCGGCTTTTCGATGGCCGGCCCCGATGTCTTCCGGAGCGTCACGCCCATTTCGTTGGCGATGATGGCCGCAAGCGTCGTCTTGCCGAGCCCCGGCGGTCCATGGAGCAGCACATGGTCAAGCGGTTCGCCGCGGCGGCGCGCGCCTTCAAGAAAAACAGCGAGATTGCTCTTGGTTTTCTCCTGTCCCGTATAGTCCGCGAGCGTTTTGGGGCGCAGTCCCCCTTCCCCGTCGTCTTCCCGGGTAAACGACGTCGTCAGAAGAACTTCCTCATCGGATCCTTTGTTTATCTTTGGTTCATCCGTGAAATCAATACTCATATCTCATGCTCCATTACTGTCAGAGACTGTTTTTCAAAACGTCGCGGATGATCTCCTCAACGCTCAGCGACTCGGTATCCACGCCGCGAAGGGCTGCTGCTATCTCGCTCTGGCTGTATCCCAAAACGGCGAGCGCCGAAGAAGCGTCCGATACCTTTGACCCCGCCGTGTTCACGGCAGTTATCGCGGATACGGGGCCGGCGCCTGCCGGTGCCGCCGCGTCTTTGGCTATTTTATCTTTGAGTTCCAGTATGACACGCTGGGCGATCTTCTTTCCGATGCCCGGCGCGCGCGTCAAAGCCTTTTCGTCACCGCTGACGATCGCCAGTGCCAGCAACTCGGGCGTGCCCGACGACAGTATTGAGAGGGCCGCCTTCGGCCCGATGCCCGACACGGTTAGAAGCTGCTCGAAAAAGCGCTTTTCGCCGAGTTCACAAAAACCGTATATGTCGAAAGCGTCCTCCCGCACGTTGCAATATGTATAAAGGCGCGCCTTTTTCCCAATCTCGAGATGGGACAGCGTGTTCATCGTCGTATGACAGGCATAGCCCGCTCCGCCGATGTCAATGACCGCTAAATTCTGTTCGATGATGGCGACGTCGCCTTCTAAATAGTAGAACATATATTGCCTCCGTCCATATTTAAAAGAGAGCTTGCTGTCCGCGCGTGGCATATGGCGACGGCCAGCGCATCGGCGGCGTCGTCCGGCTTCGGAACGGCGTCCATCCTAAGGAGCCTGCGGACCATCTCCATCACCTGCTTTTTTTCCGCTCTGCCGTATCCCGCCACCGTCTGCTTAACCTGCAGCGGCGTGTATTCATACATCGGGACGCCGCGCTCCTCGCCGGCCAGTATCAGCACGCCCCGGCCATGTGCAACGGATATGCCCGTTTTTAGGTTCGTGTTGAAAAACAGCTCCTCGATCGCCATGGCATCCGGCCTGAACGTATCGAGAAGCGTACCGGCGTCGTGATAAATCTGATCCAGCCGGCTGGCAAGCCGCACCCCCGCCGGCGTGCGGATAACGCCGCAGCGAATAAGCGCCTGGCTGCTTCCGGATGATTCGATAACACCGAAACCAACGGTGGCAATCCCCGGATCTATGCCAAGAATGATCATCTCAACCTCCACAGGCCTTTGTTTTTATGTCATGAGCAGTCCTTTAGTAAAGACTGCTCATATAATATATCGAAAAAATGAATCAACGCCAGTATTTTATCACAAGCTCGGGGGACTCGCAACCGTCCGTCTGATATCACACTATTTGGGCCCACGCATACACTATATTGAAGTAAATCACACCCATTTCATTCTATCAAGGAGGAAAACTAATGCCAGATCGGGTTTTTCCGGGCCCTGTACAGGAAAGCTCCTGCATCAGAGAGGCCGTTTGCGTGCATACACGTAAGATATATGACTCGTGCCGGGACAAAGACTGCATCGAAGACCTGCGGTTGTATCCGACTCGGGAATCCCAGTGCTACATAGAAAACGCCGTCAGCGTCCGTGCAAAGTCAGCCAAACTTTTGTACGTCACGATAGATGTCGAGGAAGTCGCTTTTAACAGAGGATATTATACCGTCGATCTCAGATATTTCTACAAAGTGAAGGGCGAGGCTTTTTCCCTGGTCAACAGGCCCGCCGACATCTCGGGCCTGTGCATATTCGACAAGCGGGTCATGCTTTTCGGAAGCGAGGGGCGCGCCAAGGTGTTCACCTCGAAAGTCAACCTGCACGATTTGGATTCGCGGACCATTGAGACGACCAATCTTCCGGTCGCCGTTGTGGAACCATAAGCGCACAAATTGGAAAATGACGCGCCTTTATCCGGCGCGGCGCCCGTGACGTGTACAATTCCGCCTGCCAGCTTAACGTCCAATCGCCGTGCGATTTAAATTTTCGACGCCGACGGCGAGTTGCCTGGCCTCGGCGGAGAAAATTGTTTGATTTCAACGCTTTGAGGAATTCACTTCCGAAAAGCGTTTCTCTTCGAGGCCCGCTGGCCGAGAACCCTTATTTGTCGAAAAAGCTGCTGAAAGCAGCTTTTTCGACAGTTTAAAATCCCGCCGGCATAGCCGGCGGGATTTATGTAAGAGACTTTGGTTACTGGGCAACGACTGCTTTCTTGTTCATCGATCCGCCGATGATGTAGAGAACGGGAAGTACAAATCCGATGAGACCGGTAATATCGAAGCTGCTGCTGACAATATTGATGATAAACGACGCCAGAGATAGTATGCAGAGAATAATGCCTGATACGATGAAGAATCCAGCCTGGGCCGGATCTCCGCATTTCTTCAGGCCGATGATCCCGAGAATAAACTCCAGGACACTCGCGGCCAGAAGCAGGATTGTAGCCAGAAGCAGAATGCCGCCTATAGCGGCGCCGGCGGCACCCGCCACTGCTGTAAGCGCGGCGGAAGCAAACACGGCAAGAAGAGATACGATTGTCGCAATCACGCCGAAGATAATGAATAGGATGCTGACAACTTTGAGTAGGCCTTTTGCAGGTGCATTCATAGAATAATCCCCTTTCTTTTTTTGCCAAATACATAACATTTAGCCAATTTAAAAGATATCATACAATCCAAAGGTTTACAACATCCGCCGGCGTTTTATCCTCCGTGAAACCGCATTTTCGTACAAAACCTATAAATAAAGGCCGCGCCTTTTTACGTTAAAGTGCTGAACCCGCCGGCAGGCTGCAGCCGATTACCTCTTAACCCCAGACACCGTCATTGCTGGTCGGATGACCTTGTCATTTCACAAGCTCACCCGAAATATAAATGTTAAGGGTGATCGTATGAAAAAAAAGAACGCGCTTATACGGTATGAAATTCCAAGTCACAAGTATCTGCAAACGACTTTGTCCGATATTGTCACAAAACGCGTATTGGCTTCAGTGAAGCAGTGACGGACAAAAAGATGCCGCATATGGTCCGGATCGCCGCATACTGCCGTGTCTCGACGGATAAAAACGATCAGCTGAACAGTCTGGAAAACCAGAAAACATTCTTTGAAAAATACGCCGCCGAAAACAACTGCCGGCTCGTAAAAATCTACGCGGACGAGGGGCTGTCCGGAACAACCCTTAAAAACAGAAAAGAACTGCGCGCGCTTTTAGTGGACGCGCATGAAAACCTGTTTGACCGGGTAGTAATAAAGGATATATCAAGGCTTGCCAGAAACGCGATCGATTTTTTGACGAGCGTTCGGGAGCTGAAAGCCATCGGGATATCCTGCAAATTCGTGACAAGCAACCTCAGCACCGAAGACGGCGAGCTGATCCTTGGGATTATGGCCCTGGTAGCGCAGGAAGAAAGCGCAAGTCTGTCGAAAAGGGTCAAATTCGGCAAACAGATCAACGCGCAGAAGGGCCGTGTCCCGAACCGGATACTTGGCTACAACCGGATAGACAACTTTCATTTATCCGTAAACGAAACCGAAGCGGACATCATACGGCTGGTTTTCAAACTGTACACGGTCGATAAATACGGCATTCGGAAGATATGCGCCATATTAGCCGAAAAACACATCCGGACAAGATTCGGGAATATATGGTACCCGTCGACGGTCAGAAGGATTTTGTCCAATTCGATTTACTGCGGCCGGTATGAAAACAATAAATGGGAGACTAAGGACTTTATAGAAAAAAAAATGATCCGCAGGCCGCCGGAAGAACACTTCCTACACAATCGTCCCGAATGGGCGATCGTTTCCGAGGAAACATTCGACCTGGCTCAAAATCTGCTCGCGCAGCATAGTAATCGAAAAGGCAAAACTAATGGAAAACCTGAACAACGCTACAGCAACGCGCATATTTTCAGCAATTTAATCCGCTGTAAAGTGTGCGGCTGCGCCTTTATCAGGAAAGAATATAAAAATAAAAACGCCCTGCGCGTTTACTGGAAATGCAAAACGCGCGACCAGAAAACCGCGGCATCGTGCGCCAATGCCACAACGCTGGATGAAGCGGACCTGTTCGAAGGCATACGGACGATCCTGGCCGAAAACGCCAATATCAGTGAAATCAAAGACCTCGCCGGTAAAAAGTGCCGGCGCGCATCTGGGGGACAAAACACGGCCGCCGACGTCTCAAAACAAAAAGCCGATCTCAGACGGATAGAGAGAACGCTTGCAAAATATCAGAATCTATATCTTGAAGATATGCTCGGCATTGAAGAGCTGAAACAGAAAACGACCGATCTGAAAGACCGGATGAATGCTATAAAAACGCTAACGAATGACCTCGCGCCGGACGGCCGCTGCCGATACGAAGAACATATAAATCAAACCGCTTCTGATGTTTTAAAGCTGATTAACATATCAAATGATGAAATGAGAATGCTCATAGAGCATATCGAAGTCGATAAAAACGGAGAAACCGTTATTTTTTTCACGCAACTATAACCTATTTGCTATCCGATGTGGAGGCCGTCGATCCGGTCGTTTTGAGTATGAAGCTGGTAGATGTCTGCGATCGTCCCGGAGATGAAGAACCGGAGGTTTTGGAACTGCCGTCTTTCGTTGCCGAAAGCTTTTCAAACGAGCTGCTTTTTGAACACGCAAGGCGCCGCGTCCTTGTCACCCTCGGCCAGTTCTCCATCATTCGTCTCGAACGCGATACGCAGCTGCTCATCCCGTCCTATGACTACTGCATGCCCGACAAAGAGTGCGTCGGTTCGGGTGAAGAAGATCCCTGCACGCTCTTTGAGAAAATCCATTTCCCTGTCGACGAGTTCTTCCCGCCCGACTCTCTGGAGAACCCAGAGGGCTATCGTGAAGCGCGGAGAGAGCCTGCGCCGTAACCGGTTTACACACGTCCAGCCCGTACATAAAAACAAAAACGCCTGCCGGCCGGCAGGCGTTTTAACGTATATGCTTTCAGTTAGTATATTGAATCTGAATTTAATACATAAGATACGCCTATATACTCCCGAATCACAGCACGTAATCAGCCTGCTACAAGCTCAATGGCGACGGCTTCAATCTGCACGGGATACGATTCCGCTATTTCGGGTTTGATCGTCAGCTTCACCGTCTGTCCGGACGTTAGCTCAAAGCCGGCCTGGAGTCCTTCTTCAAATCTGACGCTGGCCTTATCAAAACCCACGTCATCCGTCGTCGTGACCAAAACCGAGTTTTCGCCGACCCCCTCGACAACAGCCGTAAATGTTATGTTTTGCGCTTCGCTTTTATCGGCGCAGGCGGAAGCCGCCGCCAAACAGAGGATCAGGCAAAGTATAAGCGCCAACGGTTTTTTCATCGTGTGCCTCCTAATATCAAATATATATCCAGTATTTGACGCACGTCAACTGCCGTTTGTTCCGTTTTTTTTAAAAAACAGCGGACCCCGAAAGGCCCGCCGTTTACTTGAAGCATTTGTTCCCCACTTGCTCAACAAGCCGGTGTTTAGTCCGTCACGTACGGCAAAAGCGCAACTTGACGCGCGCGCTTAATAGCGACCATCAGCTGACGCTGGTGGCGCGCACAGGTGCCTGTCGTCCTGCGGGGCAGGATCTTGCTGCGGTCGGACATAAAACGGCGCAGGCGCGCTGTATCCTTATAATCAATGGTCTGGCATTTATCGACGCAGAATTGACAGACTTTCCTGCGTTTGCGTCCGCGACCTCTATCATTAGCCAAGGCTGTTACCTCCTCTTAATATTTCAACATGCTACAGGTTTTAAAACGGCAAATCGCCGTCGTCTTCTTCAAGCTCGGCAAAATCGGAACCGGTGACAGGCGTCTGATAATCTCCTGCCGAATCGTTTCTCCCGGCCGGACTGTACGACGCGCCGGCTTCCCTGCTTCTTTTGCTTTCTGTAAAGTAAACGTTATCCGCCACAACTTCAGCCGAGCGGCGTTTGTTGCCGTCCCTGTCCGTCCAGTCACGGATCTGCAGTCTGCCTGTTACGGCGGCCATCTGTCCTTTTGTGAAATACTTGGAGACGAACTCCGCCGTATTCCGCCATGCCACGATATCAATAAAATCGGTCTGCCGCTCGCCGCCGTCTTTGGGGGTATAGCCCCTGTCGACCGCCAGCGAAAACGATGTGACGGGCGTGCCTGTCTGCGTATGCCGGAGCTCGGGGTCCCGGGTCAATCTTCCCATCAGAACGATTTGATTCATGACAATCCTCCTATTGTTCGATAACGGTGATCAGCGAACGCATGATACCGTCCGTTATCTTCAGTACGCGGTCAAGCTCCGCCGGGAACTCCGGCGCCGACTGGAATTTGACCAGGACGTAGTAACCTTCAGGTTTGTCGTTGATCAGATATGCCAATTTGCGTTTTCCGATCTCTTCTTGCTCATTGAGCGTACCGTTTGCCTCGATCAGGGCTTTGAATTTCTCCACAAGCGCGGAAATCTCCTCTTCTCCCTTGTCAAGGTCAATGATGTACATGAGCTCGTAGTTCTCCAATGTTTTTGCCATCATTTGCACCTCCTTTTGGACTGTGGCCCCCGGTCATAGCCAGGAGCAAGGATTTGCCCGCATTATGCAGACTAAGATATTATACATTATATCCGGTGAATGTCAATGTTTTTCATATCCCGCACGCACCCGGCAAAATGCGGGCGCGCACAGCCAAACCCTAATGCAGGAAATCATCACCGGCGTCTTTCAATCCTATAATATAACATAATTTGCAATTTATTCAACCTGCATTTTGCATAATAATCACAGTTCGTAACTGTCCCGCCGCAGCTGTGTGCGCACATCCCACAGGATCCACACATAGGTGCTTTCATACGGATATGTCAGCTTTCCGTCGGCATCGGCGTTTTCCATAAGATAGCGATATATCTTGTCGACCGCGGCGGCGTCGCCTGAGCCGACGCCAAGATTGTCCGCCAACTGGCGGGCACGCGGTTTGTTGGCATCAATGCTGTCATCGTTTTTCTCGGTATAATATGTTACATATGGACAAAAGCCCTGCAGCCACAAAATATTGAACAATGCATAAAATGTACGACCGTCCCAACAGGCGGGCGTTTCTTTGCCGATGACTTTCCTCGATATATCCGTCATCAAACCGCTGCGCACATTGATGAAACTGCTGTTAAAACACCAGCCGCGGCTCATTGCCATAGCTTTTTCAATATCTTCTTTATGGCTGACTGCCGGTGTAAGCGAAGTAAAAACAAGATCAAACCGGCTGCGCCAGCCAATTTCGTCTATATCCGCCTGCTTAAAATTACAGGCGGTAAAAGAAACGTTGCCGATTCCCTGTGCGGAGGAAAATGCAGCGGCATGTTCGAGCATTCTGGGCGAGAGATCCGTCCCGGTAACATGATGTGCCGTCCTCGCGAATTCCGCAACAAAGCGTCCGGGACCGCAGCCAATATCAATGACGTCGTCATTGACGCCCAGCAGCTTTTGCGCGCGAAGAAAATCTGCTGTCGCCGCAATGCGCCGGGCGCTTCTTTTTTGCCGGACAGCATCGTTTTTCAGTTCTTTTTCCCAATTGTCGGCGCGAATGTCCCACAGCTCTTTGGTATGGCGTTTAAAAGAGGGTGGTTTGTCGCTCCAAAATTGCGTAAAACGTTCAAGCTCTTTTTCTATTTTCCAGTTTCGTCCCATAATGTGTGTTCACTTTTTACGCGTCTGCGCGTTTAGTGAATATACTCCCTTCCTCGCAGCAATCCTACTTCTATTTCTTCGCCCGCCATCCTCACGCTTTCTCCTGCCGGCGAGACGTACATTGCGATTCTTTTTTCTTTTTCCAAAAAACATAGAATCAAATCATGAAACCAAACAAAAAACAGCCTGTTTGTAATGAACAAAACAGGCCGGAACACAGCAAAACGTGCAATTATCCCTTAAAATGGTGTTTTGTTTCCTTCTCAAACACGGAGAGCCATGCTGTTTCCGGCATGACATGGGAGCGTATAGCTCCGGCTGATTGTTCTTAGGTTAATTCCCTTAGACCAAATAGCTTCGAAAACATAATATTGTATAACAAAAATACCATCGTCTGGCAAACATGTCAAGATGTTTTGTTGTGCTTCTGCCATTTAGTGCCGCTGTGGCGGCGATAGAACAAGTGGCCCCGGCGCCTTTTAAAGCGCCGGGGCCGCTTGTTTTCTATATGCTTATTCCTGAATGCCCGGCAGCTTGGGTATGGTGTCAAATCCGCGCTGAAGGTCCGCGTCCGTGGGAACGTAGTCCTTCATCTCGCCGGCGTTATAGGCCATATAGGCCGTCATATCAAAGTATCCTGTTCCGGACAGGCCGAAGAGTATGGTCTTGGCTTCGCCCGATTCCTTGCACCTCAAGGCTTCGTCAATGGCCGCGCGGATGGCGTGCGATGATTCCGGCGCAGGCAGGAGGCCTTCGGTCTTGGCAAACAAAACCCCCGCTTTAAAGACATCCGTCTGCTTGACGGCGCGGGCCTCGTCCAAGTACTTGTCGTGATAAAGCTGGGAAAGGATCGGGCTCATGCCGTGATAGCGAAGTCCGCCCGCATGATCCGGGGACGGTATGAACGCGGAGCCCAGCGTATACATCTTGGCAAGCGGCGTTACTTTTCCGGTATCGCAGAAATCATAGGCGAATTTGCCGCGCGTCATCGTCGGGCATGACGTCGGTTCGACAGCGATGAAATAGGGGTTTGTTTTGCCCGCCAGCTTATCCGCCATGAACGACGACAGCAGGCCGCCGAAGTTTGACCCGCCGCCGGCGCAGCCGATGACGATATCCGGATACTCGTCGATCTTCTCCATAGCCACTTTGCACTCCTGGCCTATGACGGACTGGTGGAGCAGCACCTGATTGAGGACGCTTCCGAGCACATACCGGTACCCGTCGGTGGAGACGGCCACTTCGACCGCTTCGGAGATCGCGCTGCCGAGGCTTCCGGTGGTCTCCGGGTCGTCCGCGAGCATTTTGCGCCCGACATTCGTCGTGTCGGAAGGCGAGGCGATGATCGATGCGCCGTATGTCTCCATAACGGCTTTTCTGTAAGGTTTTTGCTGGTATGAGACTTTTACCATATACACCTTGCAGTCGAGCCCTAAAAAGCTGCAGGCCATCGACAGGGCCGTACCCCACTGGCC
The DNA here is from genome assembly GCA_963663605.2 of uncultured Sporobacter sp. GTDB lineage: Bacteria > Bacillota > Clostridia > Oscillospirales > Oscillospiraceae > Sporobacter. Next base: position 465,685 of record CAXXVF010000001.1, on the reverse strand, counting down.
GGCGCCCGTTTCAGTCGTCACACCTTTGAGTCCCTGCTGTTTGGCATAATACGCCTGAGCGATGGCCGAATTGAGCTTATGGCTGCCCGATGTGTTGCTGCCCTCGAATTTGTAGTAGATCCTTGCCGGCGTATCAAGTTCTTTTTCAAGGTTGTATGCCCTGAAAAGCGGCGAAGGCCGGTACATCTTGTAGAAGTTCCTGATATCCTCCGGAATTTCAATGAAACGGTCCTTGTCATTGAGCTCCTGCTTGACGAGCTCGTCGCAGAAAACGGGATTTAAGTCAGCTTCCCCGACAGGCTGCAGTGTGCCCGGATGAAGGATCGGACGGTGATCCGTCTTCATATCGGCGCGGACGTTGTACCATGTTTGCGGGATATCGCTTTCATTTAAGACGATTTTGTAAGGGATGTTGTTTTTTGACATTTTCATGCTCCTTTCTGTTTTGTGAGACAGGAAGACGCCGTTAGGGCTGTCCGGCGAAAATGCTTTTTGCTGAACGAGGCGGCGGATTGAGCCATACTTTGTGTATGGCGATTGACGCTAACGATGTTCAGCGAAAAGCAGGCCGACGGAGGCAAATAAAAACGCCCCTGTCTCTGCTTATAATGCAGGGACAAGAGCTAAAACTCCTGCGGTACCACCCGGCTTGACGCGTATTACGCATCCACTCAGCGCACACCATTATGTGCCGGCATTTTTTAACGAAGCGCCCTTCTCCGTCTCCCCTACTCGGCTGCATGCATAAGACCTTTCGGTTTGCCCTCTCGGGTCCATTCGCGATCTGATCCGCACCGCATTCCCACCATCAGCGGCTCTCTGAAACGGAGTTAAAATCGTTACTTACTCCCAATCAACAGTTTGTGCTATTATATTCTGATTATAACTGGAAATCTCCAGTTGTCAAGCTGTTTTTTTAAAACTTTATATATTGCCCGGCCACTGGCTATTGCTATTGTCATCAACATTGGAATATTCTATAATATCCGCAGAATCAAACCGTTAAAAAAGGAGGTATATCATGTATCGGCAGTACTCTCAACCCTCTACCGTCATTTTTGGATGCGGCGCAATTAAAATACTCGGCGACAAGGTTAAGGCACTTGGTTGTAAAAAAGCGTTGTGTGTTTTCGACGTTGTTGTCGAAAGTGCCGGAATCGTGGAAAAAGCGTATGAAAGCTTAAAGGCCGCGGGTATCGGCTATGCATCGTTCAATGGCGTTATTCCGGATCCGCCGGATGAAATCGTCGATCAGGGCGCGGAAATAGCCAAGGCCGAAAATGTCGACTGCATCGTCGGCATCGGAGGCGGCGGCAGCCTGGATACCGCAAAAGCTATCTCCATACTGCTGACAAAGCCCGGAAAAGCAGCTGATTACATCCTGACAAACCCCATTTATGTCGATACGAAAACACCGGTCATCCTTGTTCCGACAACCGCCGGCACCGGCAGTGAGGTCACGTCTGTGGCTATTATCTCACGCCCCGAAATGAACGCCAAATGGGGCGTATTTGTCAACATCAATTACGCCATTGTTGACCCGGAACTCACTCTGACGCTTCCCAAGAGTCAGACAGCCACCACAGGCCTCGATGCCCTTTCGCATGCGATGGAGGCCATGACGAGTCTCAACTGGAACCCGCACAGCGATATTGTCGGAGAGGCCGCCATACGTAAAATTGCCGCCAATCTCGTAACCGCCTACAACGTGCCGGACAATATCGAAGCGCGCAGCGAGATGATGCTGGCCGCAAATTTTGCCGGTCTTGCGTTCAACGACCCCATTACGCATATCGGCCACGCCGCCGCCGATGCTTTTTCTTGTCATTTCCATACGCCGCACGGCTATAACTGCGCCATTTCCCTGCCTGTAGCGATGGCGCTTGTCGCCCCTGTCGTGCCGGAAAAAATGCGTATAATCGCCGCCGCTATGGGGATTGGGCTGGACGGCAGTGAGAGCGGCGCGGCGCTTGGAGCGCTCGTGGCTGAAAAGATACGCGAGCTTATGCGCGCGGTTGAACTGAAATCGCTCAAGGCAATGGGCTTTTCACGCGAGGATGTTTTGAGCTTTGTTCCCGATGTCGTTTCCAACCATCTTTCCGGATACTGCCCGGTTAAAATCACGGAAGACGTGGCGCGGAGCGTCCTGGCGGATATCTACGACAGCTATCAATAAATGCAATAAACTATTAACGTAAAAGCGGCCGGGACATCCCGGCCGCTTTTGGCTGTCTATAAAGGTATCTTCGATACCTTTGTAGATAAAACAGAGTTCTCGCACTGCGGTGCTCGCAAAGTAATGCTTTTCGGAAATGAATCCCTCAAAGCATTGAAATCAAATAATTTTCGCCACCGAGACCAGACAACTCGCCGTCGCCGGCGAAAATTGAATCGCACGGCGATTGGACGTTTAGCGTGCAGAATCAACTCAGTCGACATCCTCCACGACCGTTTCCGGCGGAACATCCAGCTGCTGCGGATGCCGGATAAAACTCTTTAAGTATTTAAACACCTGCGCAAAATAGAACCCGTCGCAGATACGCTCGTCCAAGACCAGTGTGTAGTCCACGTATTTTTTCTCCGCAGCCGTCCCGTCCGACTGCAGTTCAAACGCCCGGCGTTTCGTGCCAAAGGCTAAAAACAGCGGGATCGTGCCGAAATTGTACAGATGATGATAGACCGGCGGTATCCCGATCGACCCGAGGTCCGTAACAAACAGCGAACCGTGGAAGGGGCTTACATCTACGAGCGCCTGTGGGAGCTTGCCGAAATACTCAAGCATATTGAGGATGAATATCAAAAACTTTAGTAAGACACGCGGGATCTTCATCAGCGTTTTCGCCGTGTCGTCCGTATCGGAATCCTGTCCGTTTTTGATTTTCTCCACTTCGGCGTTAATCTTGTTATAGATATCCGAAATCGTATCCCTCGGGTCGAAAATAACTTTGATCGACGTCTCGCCGGCTTCAATAGACATCGTCTTTTTTACGATCAGGATGACCTCGATACAATTCCTGGCATAGATCCTCTGTCCGGCGATAAAACGGTTGAGCGCCGGCTTTTGGCTGATGACGCGGACGTAAGAGGCTAAAAACACATGGAGCATGCCCATGCCCGGATACCCTTCCGCCCTCTTTTTTTTCAAAAAACGCTCAACTTCCGTGATTTCGATGCTGTCGGCAAAGCTGTTGTTGGCATCGTTCTTGAATTTCATGATATACGGCTCAAATTTATAAAACGGATCGAGAGAACGAAGCAGTCTGCCGTCTCTCCGGTCGCCGAAGCGTCTCTTTCTTGTTCCCATAAACCCACCCCTGTATATGATGCAACAATAATATATCAAAAAATGACAACATGCAAGAGCGTAAAAAAAGTCCGCCAGGGGCGTAAACCCCGAGCGGACAAGCCGGACTGAGCCGGCGAGGCGCTTTTATGCCGTGATTTGATATAACGGCATATCTGACAAGCAGATATCAGAGGACAACAGGCCAGTTGTCAGCATTCATTTTGGGTCGTTTACAGGATCGCGGGAAGCGAATCGTCGTTAAATACCCAATCCCGCACGTTTGTAACCGAAAAAGCGTCTTTCCGGAGGCGGCATATGACTTTGGCAATTCCGGCATTGATAATGAGCCTTCTGCACATGGTACACGGCGTCGTTCCGGCGACGTACTCGCCGGTCTGCGCTTCATGGCCGACAAGATAGAGCGTCGCCCCGATCATGTCCCGGCGCGAGGCGGAAATGATCGCGTTGGCCTCCGCGTGAACGCTTCGGCAAAGTTCATACCGCTCACCGCTGGGTATTTTCAGGCTTTCTCTCGTGCAGTACTCAAGGTCGATACAGTTTTTTCGACCGCGCGGCGCGCCGTTGTATCCCGTTGATATGATTTCATCGTTTCGAACGATAATCGCGCCGTATTGCCGGCGCATACAGGTCGACCGCTCCAAAACGGTCTCAGCGATGTCAAGGTAATAGTTCTCTTTATCCATCCGCTTCATATCCGTACCCCCACACGACGATATTTTACAAGGATTGTTAATATTATATAGTTTCGTTGGTTTCAGGTCAAGGCGATATTCCTCTAAATTCATGCGCCTATTTTCATTAATAGTGCTACATATTCCATAGAATTCTCATTTGCACCACAATATATTGAGATTTTTTTGAAAACATATAAAAGGCTATTGCTTTTTCATACATGTTGTGCTACTATACGTAATGCTCATGCGCCTGTAGCTCAGCCGGATAGAGTGCGCGGCTACGAACCGCGAGACCGGGGGTTCGAGTCCCTCCAGGCGTGCCAAAACTAAGCGCCTATTCTGATATAAAATGTATCGGGATAGGCGTTCAGTTTTTTTATTGAAAAAGCGATGAAATATAAGGATTTCTTGATACTATATAACAATAACAGGCTCTCGGGCGGTGTTCAAAGCACTGCAGCGGGGCCTGTTTCTATTTTTGGGGAACAAACCTTTTAACGAAAGGCCGTTACTGTGTGCATTTTTTTGGTTGCCGTGTGCACCTTTTAATTATTTCTAAGCTATACTGTGTATCGTTATTCAAATAGCTGCTGCATAATAGCAAAAAACAAAGGACGAGGTATCGGAGATCGTTTTGCCATGAAAAGTTGCCTAAACAAGTAACCTTTTAGTTATTTTCTCGTCTATATAAGTGAAAGCGCTTATACAAAGGACGGGGGAATAAGAATTGACGGATGCTGAAATCATTAATCTTTTCTGGGACAAAGATCAATCTGCGATTGCACAGTCTGCAGATAAATATGGGAGATACTGCTATTCCATCGCCAATGGTATTTTGAATAATAAGGAGGATTCTGAGGAATGCCTCAACGACACGCGGCATAGAGCATGGGGGGCAATCCCGCCGCAGCGCCCTAACAGGCTTTCCTTATTTTTCGGAAGAATAACAAGAAATCTTGCGCTAGATAAATATAAAAGGAGCAAAGCTCATAAGCGAAGCGATGGGGAACTTCCGTTAGTACTTAACGAATTGGATGAATGTATTCCTTCATCGGTTTCCGTTGAGCAAACTATCTGATAAAGAACTTATGCAGCTTATTAACGATTATTTGCACAGCTTGCCGGAACGGGAATGCAATATTTTTCTGTTGCGATATTGGTATAACGAACCGCTTGCGGAGATTGGGAAACGCCTGTCGATGAAAGAAAATAACGTCAAAGCCAGCTTGTTTCGTTGCAGAAGAAAACTAAAAGAGTTACTTGAAATGGAGGGTGTCAATATATGAAAAGCGAAAGGTTGTATTCCGCAATCGGCGCGGCAGATGATGAACTGCTCATACGGCTTGAAGGAACAAAAAACGAGAAAAATATAAGCTGGCTCAAGTGGAGTGCGTTAGCGGCATGTTTCTGCTTCGTAATAATCGGTGCGCTTATGGTCAAAAGCATCTATTATACCGAACAGTATCCGCCCGCAGAAGGCAGGGTTATATCTTCATATGAAATACCCGGAGCGTCCTCGGCGGGAAGCTATGTCGTGCCGGAATGCGGAACGTGGTATTACTTCGTTGATGTCAGCGCTGCGATTGAAAAATATGCCGGTCAAGAGGTCACATATCTCCTTGCGTTTGATATTTTCCCAAAAGATGAAGCTCTCATAAACAACAGTAATGAAATGAAAGCAGAACTTGAAAGGCTGACCGGCCTTGGGTATGAGGTCGGTTATATAGAAACGTGGACCTATCAGGGGCAAGGCGAACAAGTCTATTACTATATAGCCGCAGGATATTTTACAGCTGAGCAATTGGAAAACTTCCCCGCCAGTTCAGATTACGGCTACGCATTTCGTTTTATTACGAATGGGGACGGCTCACCTGTTGATGCACAGCAGGGACTTATTACAGACTACAGTTTTGGCCATGGTTTTGATATTCAATAGTCCGGTAATGATAACAGGCTTGCTTTTTCCACTTGGGTGTTTACACGTGTATTGTCCGGAAATCCTCATTGTGATACAATAACTTATCATAAAGAAAGCTGGTTTTCGTGTTCATGACTTTCAGACAGATAGAACTTGCCCTTGATACGCTGACCGTTTTCAGGCCGATTGCCAAGACGCCCGTTGTCGCGTCGTTTCAGCGAATATGCGGATCGATCTCCGAAAAAGACGCAGCGCGAGCGGCGGACAACTACGCCGAGGTCTGTTATCTTCTGAAACAGGCAGGCGCTTCCGGCATCGGAGCCTACCTGTCCGTACAACTGAAATATGAGCAAACGAATTACGCGAAAGCGCTCCGGCTGGGCCTTGTTGACCCGGAACAGGACGCGGCGGCCAAACGGGATATCCAAATCCTTTCGGAGGCGGCGCTGCTTCCCTGCTCCGAGATCAAGCGGGAACTCATCCGCCTGTCGGACGGACGGTTTGATGAAATCGTAGATTCTCTGCCCGAGTGGGAGACCGGCACAGCTTTGAATTTTGATGCGCTTATAGACTTCTACCGTCAAAACGGCTTCGGTATACTCGCCAAACACCGGGCATTTTTATGGTCCGGGGATCGGATGACGCCTGTGAAATCGCCGGATTTGATACGGTATGAGCAAATGATCGGGTACGACTGGCAACGCCGGGCCGTTCTGGAGAACACGCGCGCGTTGATAAGCGGTAAAGCCGTCAACAACATCCTTTTATATGGAGACAGCGGAACCGGCAAGTCCGCCACCGTCAAGTCCATGCTCGGCATTGAGACGTTTAATAAGCTGACGCTCATTGAGGTGTCCAAACGGTGCCTGAACGGGCTTCCGGCCCTCATGGAAGATTTGTCCTGGCGTCCGCAGAAGTTTATCCTCTTTATTGACGACCTCAGTTTTGAAGACGCGGACGCGGGTTATTCGGCCCTCAAGGTTATATTGGAGGGCAGCCTTTTTAGGCGGCCTGAAAACATCGTTATTTACGCCACTTCCAACCGACGGCAGCTTACAAGGCGACTTTTTTCGGAACGGGATGAGATAAACGGGACGGAAACGGTTGAGGAAAAAACATCCCTGGCAGATCGGTTCGGCATCCGCATCCCGTTCTTTTCGCTCAACCGGCAGGATTACCTCGAAACGGCGGAGGCTCTGGCGCGTCAGGCCGGTATCGAAACGGAAAGTGAAGCGCTGAAAAAAGCCGCGCTCCAATGGGAAATGGAGCACGGTTCCAGAACGCCTAGGACAGCCCGGCAGTTTGCGGATCATCTCGCCGCCGGCCTGCTTCCCTGACGCTTTCGGACCGCTTATGAATTTTTCATGCTTAAAAGACATTTTATGTTGAATTATGTAAAGTAATGTTTTATAATAAAAATACATCAGATAAAGGCAAACTTGTTGAAAGACAAGGACGCAAAGCTACGGGTCTAACGCATTCAGCCATGACAGCCGGGTTACCGATGCGCACATAAACGGCGCTTTCTAACCGTATGCTTTTGCGTACGGTTTTTATTTTTAATCTTCAGGAAATTTTTCTCATTTTAAGAATGGAAAAAACGGAGTGATTTTATGGATGTCTGTATCGCAAGAAAACCTATTTTTGATAAAAATATGAATGTATACGGATATGACCTGCTGTATGCTGAGGAAAACTCCCAAGATACAGTCAGTGCCGTTGATGTAAAGTATGAATTGCTGTATGACTCGTTTTTTATCATCGGTATTGATGATCTGACAAACGGCGCGACGGCTTTTATTCGTTTTTCAAGAGCGCTTATTGAAAACGAATTACCCATCCAGATACCCAGAAACCGAATTGTTGTTGAAGTACTTGAAGACGATTACCTGCATTATGTAACAATTGATGACTGCAAAAAAATCAAGTCATACGGATATATGCTTGCGTTGGACGGTTTTATATTAAACGATACAAATATTGAGCTGCTTAAAACAGCAGATATCATCAAAATCGACTTTAGCGCCGCCACTAATAAAACACAGGCCGCAATGATCCGGAAATACAGCGGCACGGTTAAGTTTATGGCAGACAACATTGATACCCGGGACGATTACAAACGCGCCTCGGAAATGGGATACGATTTTTTTGAAGGCAGTTTTTTCACAAAACCAACCTATGTAAACTCAAAGGAAATCGAGTCCCTGGATATGAGCCTGTTCAATCTGATTCAGGAGCTCGACCGGCCCGAACCGGATTGTGCAGTCATTTCCGATATAATAGAACGTGATCTCGGCCTATCCTACAAGCTGTTAAAATTTGTAAATTCAGCCGCCATGTCTTCCGGCTACAAGATTGTCTCCATATCACGCGCAGTCACGTATCTGGGCACCCGTATGCTGCGCCAGTTCTTATCCGTGCTTATGGTGAAAAACCTGCAGACAAGCGAAAACACGGAGCTTGTAAAGCTATCGCTCGTTCGCGGAAAACTCATGTCGCTGCTGGAATCAGAGCTGGGGCTCACCACGGCAGGCTCCGTGTACTTTTTTGTCGGGCTTTTTTCACTGATAGATGTCCTGCTGGATAAAGACATGAAAGAAATTGTCAACGATCTGCCCCTTATCAATGCCGTAAAGCACGCTCTTCTGGGAGAAAAAAATGCTCCAAGACGGATGCTGGACTTTATTATTGACTATGAAAACGGCAGATGGGATCTCATTGAAGGTACATATCCAATGAATGTCATTGACAAAAACAAGATCATGTCCTTATACATCGAAGCGCTGAAGTGGGCGAATATTCTTGACTAATACTAAACATCCGGAAATTTCGCTAATATGCCGACGTGGCAAAATGTGACTTTCCAATCTTTCACAACTGTGGTATAATCGTGACACATTAATTCGGCGGCGGATACCCCGCGTTGCGCCGGAATGACGACACATAAGAAAGGATGAACTTTATGAACAAAGCAACTGAGCTTCTGCAGCAGGCAAAAACGTTTTTTATCGCGACAGTCGAGGACGACCAGCCGCGTGTGCGTCCGTTCGGCGCCGTGGCTGAGATTAACGGCAAAACGTATCTCAGCATGAACAATACAAAAAAGGTCTTCAAGCAGCTGATGGCCAACCCGAAATGCGAGATCTGCGGCATGCTTGAGCCTACGAAATGGTTCCGTATCACCGGCAAGCTCGCCCACGACGACAGCAACGCGTCCAGAGCCGAATTCTTAAAACAGTGCCCGCTCCCAATGTATACAGCCGATGACGGCATATTCGCGATCCTTTATTTCACCGAGGTCTCCGGCACGATCGAGTCCTTTGACGCGCCGAAAGAAGAGTTTTAATTAATCGAGGCCGGGCTTAGAAAAGCCCGGCCTTTTTTCTATACCGATCAGCGTTTCACCGCCGAGCGTAAACAGCCCGCCGAAGCCGCGTGTTACGGCGCCGGCCGGCCCGCTGGTGAAACCGCCCGTGAATGTAATAACCGGACTGCTTTGCAGTCCGGTTGGTTTCATTATTAATAGTACTTTTTCTTACTATTCTTTCTGGCTGCCTCGGATTTCTTGCGGCGCTTGACGCTTGGGCTCTGGTAATACTCTTTTTTTCTCAAATCCGAGAGCACTCCGGCTTTTGCACAATTTCGCTTAAATCTCTTTAAGGCACTGTCCAAAGATTCATTATCCTTGACATGGACTTCCGACACTAGTTTCCCTCCCTCCAAATACGCGCCAGCGGCGCGTTTTAAGGGCCATCCGCATGGCTTTGACACCTTTACATTATAGTTTGGCAGCAGATTATTGTCAAGTGCGAATTTATCACCGCACACGTATACCCTGTCTATTATTCCCACCCAAACGCCTGCGCACCAGTTATAAAACGGCCTCGGCACAGGGATTGGCTGATACGCGCGTCACGAGCACAGGGACAACGCCGCTATACCTTTATGAGCGGCGGGCGGGATTAAATATAATCATTTGACGATCAGGTTTATCAGCTTATTCTTGACGACGATTGTCCGTATTATGTCTTTCCCGTCAATGAGTTTCTTTATCTTCTCGCTGGCTTTCGCCGCCTGAAGAACGGTTTCGTCGTCGGCGTCATTGGGGACCATAACGGTCGTTTTCAGCTTACCGCCAACCTGAACGGCAATCTCACGCTCGGCTTCGATCGTCTTACTTTCATCATATGCCGGCCACGCGGCCTGGCACACAAAGCCGATAAATCCTTGGGCCTCCCACAATTCCGCCGCTATATGCGGGGCAAAGGGCGACAGCAGCGTTAAAAGCGCTTTGACGTCCCCTCTGGACGGCTTATTCTCATAAAAATCGTTGACGAGCGCCATGAGCGTTGCTATCGCCGTATTGAACTTCATGTTTTCAATATCGTCACCGACCTTTTTGATGGCGCGGTGAACGGCGCTCTCGTTGGCTTCTGAATAGGTTTCATCACCGTCGAGACGCTTTTCGGACAGGTTCCATACGCGGTCTAAAAACCGTTTGCAGCCCTTGACGGCATTACTGGACCACGGCGCTGCTTTTTCGAAATCACCGATGAACATGATATAAAGGCGCAGCGTATCGGCGCCAAATTTGTTTACGATGTCGTTGGGATTGATGACGTTGCCGCGTGATTTGGACATTTTCTGGCCGTCCTCACCCAGGATCATACCATGGCTCGTGCGTTTCATATACGGCTCGCTCGTCGGCACGACACCGATGTCGTACAGGAACTTATGCCAGAAGCGCGAATAAAGCAGGTGCAGCGTCGTGTGCTCCATACCGCCGTTATACCAGTCGACCGGCGTCCAGTAACGGAGCGCTTCATCGGAGGCCAGAGCAGCGTCGTTATGCGGATCGGCATAGCGCAGGAAATACCAGCTCGAGCCCGCCCACTGCGGCATCGTATCGGTCTCGCGCAGGGCTTTCCCTCCGCAGTGCGGGCACGTCGTCTCGATCCAGTCCGTCATAGCGGCCAGCGGGGATTCCCCGGTGTCCGTTGTCTCGTATTTTTCAACGTCCGGCAAGAGTAGCGGCAACTCGCTCTCCGGCAGTGCCACATAACCGCACTTTTCACAGTTGACAATCGGGATCGGTTCTCCCCAGTACCGCTGGCGGGAGAACACCCAGTCGCGCAGCTTGTAGTTGACTTTTTCTTCTCCAAGGCCGCGTTCAATAAGCCATTTCGTGATCGTTTCGATCGCGTTCTCAACAGAAAGACCGTTTAAAAAACCGGAATTGACCATCACGCCGGTTTCGCAGTCCGTGAACGCTTCCTTTTCGATATCACCGCCCTTTACGACTTCAATAATCGGCAGGCCAAATTTTTTCGCAAATTCCCAGTCGCGCGTGTCGTGGCCGGGAACGGCCATAATCGCGCCGGTGCCATAGGTCGCCAGTACGTAATCGGAGATGAAGACAGGGATCTCGTCCCCTGTCACAGGGTTTACGGCGCGTACGCCTTTAAGCTCGACGCCTGTTTTCTCCTTTTGCATCTCCGTGCGCTCAAAGTCGGATTTCTTCGCCGCCGACACCTGATAAGCCCGGACTTCTTCCGCGTTCTTCAGGATCGCGTCCCATTTCTTCAGATACGCATGCTCCGGAGATATGACCATATACGTCGCGCCGAACAGCGTATCCGGCCGCGTCGTGAAAACGCGCAGCGTATCGCCTGCCGTCGTCTCGAAATCAACCTCGGCGCCCGTCGAGCGGCCAATCCAGTTCTTCTGCTGGATCTTAACGCGTTCGATAAAGTCCAGATCGTCCAGATCGTCGATGAGGCGCTGTGCGTATTCTGTGATCTTCAGCATCCACTGGCTCTTTTCACGCCGGACGACATCCGCGCCGCAGCGCTCACATACGCCGCTGACTACCTCCTCGTTTGCCAGCACGCACTTACAGGAGGTGCACCAGTTGACGGGGATAGAGGCCTTATAGGCCAAACCGTTTTCAAAAAGCTTTAAAAATATCCACTGGGTCCATTTGTAATATTTGGGGTCGGTCGTGTCGACGACGCGGTCCCAGTCAAAACTGTAACCGAGCATTTTGAGCTGCTCGGTAAATCGCGCGATATTGCGTTTTGTAACGACTGCGGGATGGATTTTATTTTTTATGGCATAGTTTTCCGTCGGCAGGCCGAATGCATCGAAGCCAATCGGGAACAGGACGTTTTTTCCCTCCATGCGCTTTTTGCGCGTGATGATATCCATTGCCGTGTACGGCCGGGGGTGCCCGACGTGCAGGCCTTCTCCCGACGGATACGGAAATTCGATCAGTCCGTAAAATTTTTCGCGTGCGTCGCCGTTTTTTGCGGCATACACATTCGCCGTTTCCCACTTCTCCTGCCACTTTTTCTCGATACGGGCAAACTCGTATTTCATCAAACCAGTCCTCTATTTTTTAGTCTTCGGCGATCCATGCCGCGATATCCAGTTCGTGCGCATCCCGCCAAAGACGCTCCAGCGCGTAAAACTCCCGGATTTCCTTCAAAAAAACATGCACGACGACACAGCCGAAATCAATCAGGACCCATCCGCCCCTGCGGTAACCTTCCGTACGAAGCGGCGGCTCTCCGTTTTCTTTGAGCGCCTTGTCCACCTCGTCGGTCAGCGTCTTGATCTGCGTGGTCGAACCTGCCGTGCACAATATGAAATAGTCTGCCAGCACGGTGACGTCCCTTGTCTCAAGCACTTTAATATCCTTGGCTTTTTTGCTGTCCAGCGCCCGGACGGCCAGCTCGGCTATTTCTAAAGATGTCAGCATCTAAGTGACCATTCCTTTCGTAATTAAAACTTTTTATACCTTATTTTTAGTGCGTTCAGCTGTATCCATTCAGCCGTCCGTAATTGCCGTACCGGAAGTCCCTCCCGCATCAGGACTCGGTGACGGGCTGGGACTTGGCGAAGCATCCGCGCTCGGACTTGGCGACACATCCTCCGAAGGGCTTGGCGATACATCCTCCGAAGGGCTTGGCGATACATCTTCCGACGGGCTTGGCGACACGTCCTCCGACGGACTCGGCGATACATCTTCCGACGGACTTGGCGACACGTCCTCCGACGGACTCGGCGATACATCTTCCGACGGACTTGGCGATACATCCTCCGACGGACTTGGACTCGGTGACGATGACGAACTGCCGGATGTACTGCCCGAGGACGAGGCGGATGATCCCGTTCCCCACGAAGAACTGCCGGCATAATTGCCGTCCGTCACATACAGATTACCGTTGGCGTCCCGCGTGAAAATGCTGAGGTTTTCGGCTGTTATGTCTTCCTTGAACGGATTAATTTTTTCGTTTAATAGCTCAAGCCATTGGTTTAGATATATCGTAACATAAGAATCGCCGTTGACGTAGTCGTTCGTATTAGCCGGGATCGTCTGGAAGGAGATATTCTCGCCGTCCATCTTATAAAACTCTTTTCCGAGCCAGACAAGCTCGCCTGCCGTCAGGTCCGTTTCGACATAGTTAATAAAGATTTTGGCCAGCGCCGCGACGTTCAGTTCGTCTTGTTTCTGAATTATCTGGCTTAACGCCTCTGTCAGAAATCTCTGCTGCATTTCGATGCGCCCTATGTCGCCGGACGCGTATCCGGTGCCTCCATTCCCCTTCCGAAAGCGCACGAGCCCGAGCGCCTCGTCACCGTCCAGATGCTGCGGGCCGGCCTGCAGGTGGATATGCAGATTCTGATCCGGGTCGTCGTAGTCCATGTTTCTCGGAACGTCGAAGTCGATACCGCCAACCGCGTCGACGAGCACGGCGAACGCATCCAAATCGACTATAATGTAAAAGTCCACGTCGAAACCGAGGATATCGCGGAGCCCGTCGACGACGCCGTCAATTCCGTCGCCGCCTGCATAGAGCGAATTGGCTTTTTTCGTGTACCAGGAAACGTTGACCAGCGTATCGCGCGGTATGTTGACAACATTGAGCGTATAGTTGACCGCGTCGAAATTCACGACCATCATCGTATCGGTATTGCCGTTGCCGTCGTCAAAGCCCAGCACGACAAATGTATACATGTATTCGGATTTCCGGCCTGTCAGCGGCTGCTCCGGATCCCCCGACGGGGCGACGGTCGCCTCCCCCGCAACGGCTTCATCGGGCGAAGTTGAGACATTGGGCGCCTGGGCCGCTATATCCGGCGGCTTGACGCCAAGCTTATATACGCAGTATAAAACAGCCGCCAGCGCAACGATGACCACTAAAACAGTCATGATGATCCTTACGGCTTTATTCGATTTTCTTTTTTTCACCGCCGCGCGCGCGGCCTTCGGATTTGCGCCTGCACCCGTTTGAACACTGCCCGGCTTAGACGTCCGGCCTCGTGAACGATTGCCGACATAACGGCCGTCTTTCTTGTTTCCGGATAATTTCATTGCTTTTTATCCCCTTTTAAATGCGGTGTATGCGCCGTGAGCCACGAAAAGGCTTCCTCGGTCCGCTTGTGCGGTATAATACCGCGCGAATGTAAATCATCGATACTCATCCGCAAACCAAGGGCAACGGCCGCATCAAGGTCCGTATATGCCAGGCTTCTGAGTTCTTTTACATTTTCAAACACTCTGGTCGGTTCTATATAATCGGCGATATATATGATCTTTTCCAGCAGGTCCATATTCGACCGGCCTGTCGTATGCCATAAGATCGCGTCGTGCACGGCATCGGACGCACCATAGAATTTCCGGGCCAGTGCCGCGCCGGTTTTGGCGTGGAGCAGCTTGGCTTCCGACGCCTCAACAGCGTCCGTCATGATATCATATTTTTCGCACAGTTGCAACTGATCGTCCGGTTCCAGCTGCTTCGTAATATCGTGTAATATCGCGGCTTCGCGCGCTTCGTTTTCATCGGCGTCCCAACGCTTTGCAAGCTTCACGGCTTCGGCTTCACACCCGGCCACGTGCAGGATGCGGCGCATCTTGAGCAGCGTATATGCCTGATAGCGCAGCCAGTCGAAATCCGGCTTAGCGCCGTATAGTCTATTTTTTATGATGTACTCGTATGCCGGCTCGGCAATGAAGCCTGTACCCGCGCGGTGCTTCAGCATCCCGCGCAGCCGGGAGGATGAAATATCAACGGCGTCATGCGCAACAACAATGGTCTGAGCGCCGAACCGTTCGCCGAGGTCCCGGGCATATACGCGGAGTTCTTTGTCTTCACCGGTTTTTCTTGAAAACACAGCCGGCGTTACACACCTTAAAAGATGTCCGGCGTCCCGCCATTGATCGAGCGTCAGATACATATCGGAACCGAGGATCAGGAAAAGCTCGGCGTCCGGGTAGCTGTCTTTAAGTACATCCACCGTCTCAGCCGTATAGCTGACGCTGTTTTTAAGAAGTTCCATATCCGTTACGGCAGCACACGGTATATCCGAAAACGACAGCTGCGCCATTTCCATGCGCTCAGTGTTTGACGGCGAGCCGGGCTCAAGCGTCTTATGCGGGGGTATACCCGTCGGGATGACGAGCAGCTTATCAAGCTCCAGCTGCTTAACTGCCGCTTCGGCCGCCCGTATATGTCCGATATGCGGGGGATTGAACGTCCCGCCGTAAATTCCAAGCCTCAAATGCATCACTCACCTAAATATGGACAGTTAACATCCGTTTTTAAACAAAGATAAGCCCGCTGAATCCGTATTCGCAATCATTGAATACTGATTCATTTTATTATTTAATGAGCTTTATCCGCTTTTCTTTCGGTATTTCCGGGTTTTCCTTATACAATACGAAGCGCGACCCGATTGTCTGGACCTGCTCGGCCCCGGTGCGCGCCGCCAGCTCATTTGACGCTTCGCGCGCCGTGAGCAGCGAGGCCTCGAGTACCCGGCCTTTCACCAGTTCCCGCGCCGAAAGCGCGTCCGACATCTGCGTTATTACATTCGGCGTGATGCCGCCCTTCCCGATCTGCAGAATAGTTTCTATCGAATTGGCCATTGCGCGCAGCTGTGCGCGCTGCCTGCTGCTCAGCATGATATGCCCTCCATAGATCATTTATTTTAACAAAATAATAACCATAAACGGTTCGTTTTTCGAACTGTCTTATTCCCTAGAGCTTGTCCGGCTGCATTTTTAAATAAGCGCTGAGCTTCGGGAAAAACGCACGCAGCGCTTTCCCCCTGTGGGAAACGCCGTTTTTTTCATCATCCGTCAGTTCCGCCATGCTTTTGCCCGTGCCGCCGACAAGGAAAACGGGGTCATACCCGAAGCCGCCGTTCCCGCGCGGCGCATGAAGGATGCTGCCGCGGCATGTACCGTCGGCAGATATCTCGCCGCCGTTTGGAAATATGCATACAATACAGCAGACGAATCCGGCGGCCCGATGTTCCGTATCGGCCAGTTCTTTCAGCAAATATGCGTTTCTTCCCGCATCGTCCGCCATTCCGCCGTATCGTTTCGAATACACGCCCGGACGGCCGCCGAGCGCGTCCACCATCAGGCCGGAATCGTCGGCTATAGCGGGCATACCGGACGCTTTCGCCGCAGCGCAGGCTTTTATCCGCGCGTTTTCGTAAAACGTTGCGCCCGTCTCCTCGGCATCAATAGTGATGCCGGCTTCTTTCTGCGAAAGGACGTCCACGCCCAGTCCCGAAAGGATCTGACGCATCTCCCTCAGCTTGCCGTCATTGTTCGTTGCCAGTACGAACGTCATCGCAGCAGCGCCTCTGCAAACGTCCGGCTTTCAAATTCCAGAAGGTCTTCGGGCTTCTCCCCGACGCCGATGAGTTTGACAGGCACCTGAAGCTGGTCTGCTATGGCGAAGACAATGCCGCCTTTTGCCGTCCCGTCCAGTTTCGTGAGCACAAGGCCCGTGATGCCTGCGGCCTCCCGGAATACTTTTGCCTGTATAAGGCCGTTCTGCCCGGTCGTCGCGTCGATAACGAGGAGCGTCTCCCGGTCGGCGTCCGGCAGTTCGCGGTCTATGACGCGGCTGATCTTGCCAAGCTCGTTCATAAGGTTTTGCTTGTTGTGCAGCCTTCCGGCCGTATCGCAGATGACGACGTCGGCGCCGCGGGCCTTGGCCGCCGCGATGCCGTCGTATATGACAGCCGCGGGGTCCGCTCCCTCCGTGTGCCGCACAATGTCCGAACCGCTGCGCTCCGCCCAGATATTGAGCTGCTCGCCGGCCGCGGCGCGGAAGGTATCGCCGGCGCACAGCAGCACCTTTTTGCCCTCGCCGGTAAACCTGAGGGCCAGTTTCCCGATGGTCGTCGTCTTGCCGACGCCGTTGACGCCGATGACCAGAATCACCGACGGTTGTGTCGTGAGTTTCAGATCCGTATCGCCGATATCCAGAAGCTTCGTCAGGATATCTTCCAGCGCTTTCTCGATATCCCCGCCGTTTCGGTATCCTTCCCGCTTTGTGACTTCCCGCAGCTCGCCGACGGCCTTCTCGACCGTTTCAACGCCGAGGTCTGCCAAAATAAGCGTTTCCTCCAGCTCCTCAAAAAAGTCCTCATTGGCGCCCGTAAAAGCGGCAAACAGGCCGTTTAACTGGACGGAAACCGTCTTTTTTGTCTTTTGTAAGCCTTCCCTGATTTTTTCAAAAAAACTCAAACCGTTCCTCCTGTCGGCTTTGAATCATGCCCGTTTTTTAAGCGTCTGCTCCGCCTCTTCCAGATCGATGCTGATAACGCGCGAAACGCCCTGTTCCTGCATCGTCACCCCGTACAACACATCTGCCTCCTCCATAGTGGCGCGGTGGTGGGTGATGATGATCATTTGCGTTTTGACGGACATTTTGCGCATATTCATGGCAAAGCGCCGAATATTCACTTCGTCCAGCGCGGCTTCAATCTCATCCATGAAGACGAACGGCGTCGGCCTGACTTTTAAAATCGCAAAGTACAGCGCAATAGCGGTAAACGCTTTTTCGCCGCCCGATAAAAGCGTGATGGTCTTGAGCGATTTCCCCGGCGGCTGAACCTTGATTTCGATGCCGCAATTCAAAATATCGTCGGGATCCTCAAGTTCCAGCGAAGCCTGGCCCCCGCCGAAGAATTCCAAAAACGCCTCTTTGAAGCTTTCACGTATGACTTCAAATTCATGGGCGAAGAGCACCCGCATCTCATGCGTAATGTCCCGGATAATCGACAGCAGCTCGGTTTTTGCCCGCTCCACGTCGTCTCGCTGCTCGGTCAGATACGTATACCGGGTATTCACGCGCTCGAATTCGTCTATCGCGCCGATATTTGGATTTCCGAGTTCGGAAATCCCCCGTTTGATCTCAGAAATGCGCCGCCGCGCTTCGGTAACGCTCCCAAGTTCCGCCCGGACAGCCATAGCTGCCGAGCGCGTCATCTCATACGTGTCCCACAGACGGTCAATGATCTGCTTTTCTTCCATTTCGGCCGCCAGCTTCTTCTGCTGGAGCCGCGCGCATTCGCGTTCTAGGGTTAAAAGCGTCTGATTCTTATCCTGCATAAGCTTGTCGCGTTTGTTGCGGTCCGCTTCGAGCTGCAGCTTTTCCTGTGTGATCGCTCCGGCGCGTTTTCTCATCTGCTCCGTTTGTTCGGCCAGTTTCCCAAGCGCCGTTTCCAGAGCGGAGATCTCCCGGAGCATCTCCTCCTGTCGCGCCTGGAGCTCTTCCAAATACTCAAGCTGCTGATTGCGCCCGCCCGTCAGGACGTCGCGGAGCTCCGTCAGTTCCGTAACGGCTTTCATGAGCGCGTCGCGCTCGGCGTCAAAGGATGCCTCTTTTGCGCGCAGCTCCGACAGCGCGTTCGAAAGCCGTTCACGCTCCTCGGTGAGCTGCTCCTGCCCCTCGGTATCCCGGACGATCTGCGCCCGGATATCTGCCAGCTCGGTTTCCAGAGACTCTATATCGCTTCTGGCCGTCTCCGTGTCGCTGCCGTTTTTGCCGATGCGCTCTTCCAGGGCGGCCGCTTCGTCTTTAAGCGATTTCAAATTCTGCTTTGAGGCATCAATCATCAAATCGTAATGCTTTAAATTCGTATCCAGCTGAAGGACCTTGTCCTCAAGAATACGCATCTCGCCGTTTGCCGTCTCAAGCTCGTATTCGGCCGCGTTTTTCTCCCGCACGGCCTCGGCCGCTTCCCGCTCCAGCTGCGCGATCGTCTCCTCCAGCGGCTTCACCTGAGCGGACAGCTGCCCCAGCTCGTTGGCCCGTGACAGGATACCCGTATTCCTGGCGGTCGAACCGCCCGTCATGGAGCCGCCGGCGTTTATAACCTGCCCGTCAAGCGTTACGATGCGGAAACTGTTTCTATTCTTCCGTGCAATAGCGATGGCATTATCGAGACTGTCCGCCACGGCGACACGGCCTAAAAGGCTTTTATAAATACCGTCGTATTTGCCGTCGAAGCGTACGAGCTCGATCGCCAGCCCTTCATAGCCTTGTTCTTTCTGCAGGTTTCCGGTATCGAGAACGCCGCCTCTTACGTTTGAGACCGGCAGGAACGTCGCCCGGCCGCCGTCACGCCGTTTGAGGTAGTTGATGGCCTCTTTGCCGTCCTCCTCGGTCTCGACAATAATGTTCTGCATCGCGCCGCCCAGCGCCGTCTCAATGGCAACGGCGAACTTGTCGTCCGTCCCCACGAGGTCGCCAACTGTGCCGCGTATATTCTTCAGTATGCCCCGCCGCGATTCCTGCATGACAAGCCGGACGGCTTTTGAGTAGCCCTCATAGTCTTTTTCCATCTCCCTCAGAAGATTGATGCGGTTTTTCAGCGCGCCGAGCTCCATCGTCATTTTCATTTTCTTATCGCCGGCGTCGTCGGCTTTTTTACGCCGGCTCTGGACGCGCATGCTGTACCCGCTGATGACGTTTTTCAGACTCGACAGCTCGTCCCGCGCAGCCTCCAGCGCGCCGGAACACGCCGTGCGTTCTTTTTCCAGCGTGTCGTGCTTTTCGGACGCGGCTGCGGTCTCAAGAGATATGAGGTTCTCCCGGTCATACATTTCCTGCGCGGCGGACGCCAGCGCCGAAAGGCGCGATTTGGCGTCGCTGACACCGGTTATGATCTCATTTTCGCGCCCGAGCCGCTCCCCGAGCCTTTTTGAGGATTCACCCGTCGAATCGGAGACCTTTTGAAGATCGGCAATAAGCGCCCCGGCTTCCTCGGTCAGCTTCGATTTTTCATCCGAGAGCTCCGTTATCCTGTTCTCGCGCTCCGTGATCTGGGCTTTGAGCCCACCGTCGCGCCCTTCCTGCTCGTCCAGTTCGCGCCGGATCCGCTCAGCCTCACCAGCGTTGTTTTCGAGCTTGGTCTTTAAGACGGCAACGGCGCTCTCCTGCTCTGCGGCCGAGGCTTCAAGGCCGGTGATCGATTGGCGTACCTCTTCGAGTTCTATATCTTTTTCATGCATTTTTTCGGAAAACGAGGACATCGTGTCGTAATATGTATCGATCTCCTCCGTAACGGTATCTTTCTGCGTCTCGGCGGTGAGCAGATCCGCTTCGGTCTTGGCGGTCTGTACCGCCAGGTTTTCCAGATTCCGCATCCAGACCGAAATCTCCAGCCCGCGCAATTCGTCCCGTAAAAGCAGGAACTTCTTTGCCGTTTCGGCCTGCTCACGCAGCGGTTCAACCTGAAGTTCCAACTCCGATATCTTGTCGCCCAGGCGCACAAGGTTTTCATCCGTTTGCTTAAGCTTGCGCTCCGACTCCTCTTTGCGGTGCCGGAAACGGGAAATTCCGGCGGCCTCTTCAAATATTTCCCGCCGGTCCGTGCTTTTAGCGGACAGGATTGCGTCGATCTTCCCCTGCCCGATGATGCTGTATCCCTCGCGGCCGAGACCGGTGTCCATCAAAAGCTCATTGACGTCTTTGAGACGCACCAGCTGGCGGTTGATGAAATATTCGCTGTCTCCGCTGCGGTAATAACGCCGCGTGATCATGACCTCTGTGAAATCCATATCAAAAACGCGGTCGGTATTGTCCAATACAAGCGAGACTTCCGCAAAGCCGACCTGCGGGCGCCGGAGCGTTCCGCCAAATATGACGTCCTCCATTTTGCCGCCGCGCAGTGTCCGCGTAGACTGCTCGCCCATGACCCATAAGACCGCGTCGGAGATATTCGATTTTCCGCTGCCGTTTGGGCCGACAATAGCCGTAACCGGCTTGTCAAACGTCAGCCGCGTTTTTTCCGGAAAAGATTTAAAGCCCTGTATTTCCAAAGACTTTAAATACAAATCAAACCACCGCCCAATCTCGTAAACTCGTATCGGCAGACGGCCCTGATAACTGGCCGCCGAAAATTCAGCATTTAAGTTCTGCCGTTTCCGTCCTGACGCTTAAAAAGATTAACTATGATATTATATCTTTTTCAGGGGTCATTTTCAATGCTCAAAATGACAATTTCATCCGGACCCGCGTCCGACGCTTTGACGTTTACCGAGAATGCACCGAGTTCCCGGCGGAGCGCTTCGATATTGCCCCGGGCATGCCCCACCATACGGGAAACCCGCTTTTTATGGACGCCCAGCGTCACACTTTTCACGCGCCCCATCGGGCGAAGGAGCGCCAGCGCCCGCATAAGGTATATCCTTGAAAAAACAAGCTCCCCGAATGCCGGATGATAGGCCCCGCATACGGCGTCCCCCCCGGACAAGTCCTCCGTCGGATTCAGCCCCATCCGGATGACGGTTATACCCGCCCGGTCAAACATCCCTCGGAGCTCTGCGCATAAGCTTACGGCGTCGTCGATGGTGTGCGCCTGATATTCGCCGCGCTGCCACATGTCGTAAAGCGCCGTATCGCGGATAACGACCGTCGGATACACGCGCACGCCGTCCGGACGCAGTCCGATCAGTTTTTCGGCGGTATAAACAGACTTTTCCGGCGTGTCCGCCGGCAGTCCCGTCATCATCTGCAGAATAAGTTCCATACCGGACGATTTTACAAGCTGAGCGGCGGCTTCGGTGTCTTCCGGCGTGTGCCCGCGCCGGGACGCTTCAAGCACGTCGCGGCACATGGACTGCGCGCCCAGTTCGACGGTTTTGACGCCGTGCGATAAAAGGCGGTCAAGCGTCGGACGGTCTATACAGTCCGGGCGCGTGGAAACACGCAGGCTTGCGTTTTTATATCGCGTCAGGAGCGGGCCGGCCGCGTCCAGCAGCGCATTTTGTTCACTAACGGAAATGGCGGTAAAGCTGCCGCCGTAAAAAGCCAGCTGAAGCGGGATATCGTCCGTCAGGCCGGCCGGGATGTTTTCAATTGCTTTATAAACCGTTTCCGGCGTTGCCGGCCGTGACCGGCCCGATATCCGGCGCTGGTTGCAGAAAACGCAGGCGTTGGGGCAGCCCAGATGCGGAACGAACACCGGGACAACACGTCGTTTCGGCGTCATTTCGCAAGTGCGCCAAGCGCATCTTTTGCCGCCGCCTGTTCCGCCTCTTTCTTGTTCCGGCCGCTGCCTGTGCCTTTTACCTCACCATTCAGACGAACCTCCACGGTAAAATGCTTCATGTGGTCCGGACCGCTCTCCGAAATCATATGGTATGTGAGTGTCTGTCCGCTTTTTTTCTGAATGAGTTCCTGCAACACCGTCTTATAATCCGAAGCGGCATGACCGCCCGAATAAAGCTGCGGGAGGACAAACCGCCCGACGAGGCCGGCTGCCGGCCGGATGCCGCCGTCTAAATACACGGCTGCGACGACCGCCTCAAAAGCGTCGGCCAGGATAGACGGCCGGCTGCGGCCGCCGCTGAGTTCCTCGCCTCGGCCAAATTTGAGAAACAGGCCCAGCTGCATGTCGTTTGCCGCAGTCTGAAGACTTTTTTCACAGACAAGCTCGGCGCGCATACGGGTCATCTGCCCCTCGGGCATATTCGGGTGTTTTGTATAAAGGTGTTCCGCAACGATAAATCCCAGGATCGAATCGCCCAGGAACTCCAGCCGCTCATTGCTCCTGATGCCGCTCTTTTTGTTTTCATTGGCATAGGAACTGTGCGTCAGCGCTTCTTCCAAAAGCCTTTTATTACGGAATTTATAGCCGATATTTTTTTCTAATCTTTCCATGTGCACCAAACCTTGCAGATATTCCCCTTTCGGGTATAAGCGTCGTATGTCAGAAGACACAGCGGCCGCCCTATAAAGCCCGGCTGTCAATAAACAAGGGCGGGATTGCCCCGCCCTTGAAACAAAAAGCCCTATCAGTCGATTTTGCTGGCAATATACCGGTATACATCCCCGACGGTCATGAGTTTGTACAGCATTTCTTCATCGGTTTCAGGAATGTCGAACTCCTCTTCGATTGCCATCGTCAGCTCAACAACATCAAGTGAATCGGCCCCTAAATCATCTGTAAATGACGTATCCATATCAATGGAATCCTCGTTGACCGAAAACTGCTCGGCAATGAGAGCGCGCAGCCTTTCAAATATCACACATATCACCTCATATTTAGTAGCATGCGGCGTCTGTCGCCTGTCTAACGAAATATTAAAGCGTCTTAATTTATTTGTCAACAGTTTTGGTTACTTTATTTTTTCGGCCGCATCCTTAATTTTCATCCGCTCGATATTATTCTTTATTTCCTCGGATACAGCCGCATTTACCGTGTTTATAGCCTGATAGACGGCGCTTTTGAGAGACTCCGCGTTGGACGCGCCGTGCGCTTTTACGACGGGCTTTGATATGCCCAGAAGCGCCGTGCCGCCGATTTTGTCCACGTCCATACGCTCTTTTAAGGCCCTGAAGTCTTTTTTCACCATCAGTGCCGACAATTTCCCCCGCGTACTGCCCAGAAAAACAGACTTGATCTCACTCATGATGAACTTCGCGGTCCCTTCAATGGCTTTGAGCAGGATATTGCCAGAATAACCATCGCAGACGACGACGTCGCATTCGTCCGCCATAACGCCTTTGGATTCGACGTTGCCGACAAAATTGATCGCGCCGTCCTTTGCGGCCTGTTCCAAAAGCGCGTAGGCTTCAATCTGAAGGTCCGTGCCTTTTTTGCGCTCTGTGCCGATGTTCAAAAGCCCGATGCGCGGCTTATTGATCATTAAAACGCGTTCCGCGTAAAAAGAACCCATAAAGGCAAACTGCAGGAGGTATTCCGGCGTGCACTCCGCGTTGGCGCCGCAGTCAATGAGAACGACGCCTTTTTCGGTGACCGGTATAACGGGCGCCAGGGCCGCCCGCCGTATACCCCGGATGCGCTTGACGATCAGTGTCGCGGCCGACAGCACCGCGCCCGTGCTCCCCGCTGAAACAAACGCGTCGCCGAAACCGTCGCGCAGCATAGTAAGTCCCACGGACATCGACGAGTCCTTTTTCTCGCGTGTGGCCGCCACAGGGTCTTCTCCCATCATTACGACCTGAGAAGCGTTGGCGACTTCAACGCCTTGCGGAAGCTGCTTTCTGCCCATTTTATCGAGGCTTTTTAATATCTCCTCACCTTTTCCGGTCAAAACGATTTCAACACCGTAAGCTTCGGCGGCCTCGACGGCCCCCCGTACAATCTCGTCCGGCGCATTGTCGCCTCCCATGGCGTCAACAATGATCTTCATCTTTTTTCCCCTCTCCTGCCTGGTGCCCGATCGCTTCCAGCGAACGTTCTGCTATAGCCAGATTCTTGTTTCTTTTACCTTTAACCCTGTAAGGGAGCGGTTCAATAATACCGAAATTGATGTTCATCGGCTGAAAGTCTCCTATGCTGCCGCCGGAAATGTAGTGCGCAAGCGCCCCGATCGCAGTTGTCTTCGGAAAATCGGCAGGCGGAAGGCCGCACAGTTCACGTGCCGTCTCAATCCCAACGAGCAGACCGCTGGCCGCCGATTCTACATACCCCTCGACGCCGGTCATCTGACCGGCAAAGCGGATACGCTTATCGCTTTTAAGCCGGTAGTACCGGTCTAAAAGGCGGGGCGAATCCAGATAGGTGTTGCGGTGCATAACGCCGTAGCGCATGAATTCGGCATTTCGGAGCGCCGGTATCATTGAAAAAACACGTTTTTGTTCCCCGAATTTCAGGTGTGTCTGGAAACCGACGATATTGTATAGCGTTCCTTCGGCGTTGTCCCTGCGAAGCTGGACGACGGCATATGGTTCTTTGCCTGTCTTCGGGTCTTTAAGCCCCACAGGCTTGAGGGGGCCGTACCGGATGGTATCCTCTCCCCGGCGCGCCATGACCTCGACAGGCATACAGCCTTCGAATACGCCGCTGTCTTCAAAACCGTGGATCTCGGCTTCCTCTGCTTTCGTCAGTTCCCGCCAGAACGCCTTGTACTCCGCTTCGTCCATCGGGCAGTTTAAGTAGTCCGCCGTTCCTTTGCCGTAGCGCGAAGCAAACCAGGCGCTTCCCATATCGATACCTTCTGCTGAAACGATGGGCGCGGCGGCATCGTAAAAACTCAATGGACCGCCGGCGCGCGTGCCGATCGCTTCTGCAAGCGCGCCGGATGTCAAGGGACCCGTGGCTATAATGACCGTTCCGTCCGGTATGGTTGTCTGTTCCCGCCGGACGACTGAAATCAGCGGGTGCGCGCGGACCTTTTCCGTCACCGTTCCAGCGAACCTAATACGGTCCACGGCCAGAGCGCCTCCGGCCGGAATGCGTGTTTCATCGGCGCAGGAGATGACAAGGCTCTCCAGCCGCCGCATTTCTTCTTTTAAAAGTCCGACGGCATTTGTGAGCGCGTCGCTTCGCAGTGAATTGCTGCAAACGAGTTCACAAAAATCGTCCGATATATGGGCGGGTGTTTTTTTATCCGGCTTCATTTCAACAAGCTCGACGCGAATGCCCCTTTGAGCAAGCTGCCAGGCTGCCTCGCAGCCGGCCAGCCCTGCGCCGACGACCGTTACAACCGTCATGATTTGGACGCGGCCGTCTTCTTGGAAGCTTTGCCGGCATTTTGTTTGCTTTTTGCGGGCGTCTTCTTAGCCGATGTCTTTTTTGTTGCAGCTTTTTTGGCCGGCGTCTTCTTGGCAGATGTCTTTTTAGGTGCGGTCTTCTCCGTCTTTTCGTCCGCTTCGGTTTTATTTTCATCCGTTTGGGCCGACGGTTTCCTGCGGTAGCCCCGCTTGTCTTCCGGCAGGAAATTCGGGCATTCCGCGTTGGTACAAAACGATTTATTATACCCTCTGCCGGATTTTTTAAACATCGTCATGCCGCATTCCGGACAAACGTCTTTTGTCGGAACGTCCCAGCTCATGAAACCGCATTCTTTGAGCTTCTCGCAGGCGTAATAGGTGTAACCGTTTTTCGATGTCCTTTTGAGTATCCGATTGCCGCATCTTGGGCACTTGCCCGGCATTTCTATTACGAGCGGTTTCGTAAAGCTGCATTCGGGGTAACCGGGACAGGCCAGAAACCGTCCAAAGCGTCCGGATTTGACGACCATCTGTTTCCCGCACACGTCGCAGACTTCATCGGAAACCTCGTCGGGAATTTTAATCCGCTCACCCTCCAGCGCCTTTTCGGCGTTTTGCAGGGCCGTGTCAAATTCACCGTAAAAATCACTCAGCAGGCTCTTCCAGTCCCGCTTGCCTTTTTCGACGCTGTCAAGGTTTTCTTCCATGCGCGCGGTGAATTTTAAATCCACGATGTCGGTAAAGCGTTCCTTCATGAGCGTCGTCACGACTTCGCCAAGATTTGTCGGTCGCAGATAGCGCCCTTCTTTGATGACATATTCCCGGTCCAGTATGGTCGAGATGGTCGGCGCGTAGGTACTCGGACGCCCGACGCCCGTTTCCTCCATCGCTTTGATGAGCGTGGCCTCCGTATACCGTGACGGCGGCTGTGTGAATTTCTGTTCTTCTTTAATGTCCTCTAATTTCAGCGGTTCCCCCACTTCGAGATCGGGCAGCGGAGAAGCATCTTCCTCTTTCTCGTCGTCGCGCCCTTCTTCGTAAACACTGGTGAAACCGGCAAATTTGATAACGGTATGGGTCGTCCTGAAAATATAGCCGGCCGATAATATATCTACGGTTACGCTGTCGTAAAGCGCCTGCGTCATCTGGCTGGCGACAAAACGGCTCCATATCATTTTATAAAGCCTGTACTGATCTTTTGTAATGCTGGCCTGAAGCTTGTCCGGCGTCAGAAAAACGTTTGTGGGACGGATCGCCTCGTGGGCGTCCTGCGCGTTGTTTTTCGACTTGTACCGCGTCGGGGCGCCGGGATAATACTTTTCTCCGTACTTTTCCGAAATGAGCGCCTTCACGTCATTGAGCGCCTCATCCGAGATCCGAAGCGAGTCGGTCCGCATGTAGGTGATGAGGCCGACGGTACCTTCGCCTTTGATATCGACGCCTTCATACAGCTGCTGGGCAATCGACATCGCGCGGCGCGGCGTCATGCCGAGCTTGCGCGACGCCTCCTGCTGCAGTGTGGATGTGATGAACGGCGGGGACGGCGATTTCTTTTTTTCGGTGCGCTTGACGGCATCTACCGAAAACGGCGCGTTTTTCACGGCGGAAACGACCTCTTTGACCTCCGCTTCACTGTGCAGCTCCATTTTTTTATCTTTTTTTCCGTAAAATCCGGCCTTAAAACGCCCGGATTTAATGGTCCTTGAGATATCGGCCTCCAAGAGCCAGTATTCCTCCGGAACAAAAGCCCGAATACTGTCTTCTTTGTCTGTTACCATGCGCGTGGCTACGGACTGGACGCGGCCTGCCGACAGGCCGCGCCTTATTTTGCGCCATAAAAGCGGGCTGAGCTTATAGCCGACGATACGGTCAAGGATGCGCCGTGCCTGCTGCGCGTCTACGAGATCCTGATCTATCACGCGGGGATGCTCGATGCTCTCCTGCACGACTTTCTTTGTGATTTCATTGAAAGTGACCCGGAACGTCCGCGCGTCGTCAAGCTCCAGAAGCTCTTTTAAGTGCCAGGATATCGCTTCTCCTTCCCGGTCAGGGTCGGTCGCCAGAAAGACTTTATCGCTGCTTTCCGTTGCTTTTTTAAGTT
The DNA here is from genome assembly GCA_963663605.2 of uncultured Sporobacter sp. GTDB lineage: Bacteria > Bacillota > Clostridia > Oscillospirales > Oscillospiraceae > Sporobacter. The sequence continues at coordinate 437,910 of CAXXVF010000001.1, read as the reverse complement.
CGCCGATCGTCTCCTCGCGGCCTTTGACCGGCTTGTACTCCGGTGTGAATCCGTGCTCCAAATCAACACCCAGGCGGCTTTTAGGCAAATCGCGCAGATGCCCCATTGATGCCGTCACCTTATACCCGTTTCCAAGATATTTCCCGATCGTTTTTGCTTTTGCCGGTGATTCAACAATCACGAGATTGGTTTTTGCTTTTGCCATCCGGTATAGTCCTCATTTCGAAATATGTAGATATTTTGTGCGGCGGGTTCCCTTGTCAATCCCGCATCGAAGCCGGCCGTAATTAAGCCGGGATGAATTATTCGTTAATCCTTTGACTGTTCGTATATGAGCCTGAAATACTTGCCGGCCGTCTGCTGGACATATCCGTCGAGCTCAAGCATTGTAAGCGTCGGAAGCACGACGGACGCTTCCAAACCGATCTGCGCGATGATCTCGTCGATATGCATCGTTCTCGGCCCGATCGACGACAGGATCAAAAAAGCGTCGTCGTCCAGCTCTTTTCTGAGTTTTACTAGGTCAATATATTCCACGGTTTTTTGATTGTCAATCTCTTTTTTTGCCGGTTTTTGCCGGTTTGCGGCGACAGTCTCGCTTACGAGCTGTTTTTCAAGCGCCGGATCCAACGGTACTTTTTCCCGAACGGATACAATTTTATCCGGAAACAGGGCCGCGTATTCCTCCGCGATCTCAGCCCCCGTCGTAACGAGAACGGCGCCCTCCCTAAGCAGCATGTTTGAGCCTTTGCAGGCCGGTGAATCAACGTTGCCCGGCACGGCGAAGACATCACGCCCCTGCTCCAGCGCGTGCGTGGCCGTGATGAGCGCCCCGCTTCTCACCGGCGCTTCGATAACCGTCACGCCGACGGATATGCCGCTCATGATCCGGTTGCGCTGCGGGAAGTGCGATGACGCGGCGGGCGAGCCGGGCGGATATTCGCTGATGATCGCACTGCCGGCGGACACGTCTTCAAAAAGCTGTTTGTTTTCCGGCGGATAGGTGATATCAAGACCTGAGCCGACGACGCCCACAACGCGGCCTCCCGCGCGCAGCGCGCCTTTAGCGGCGGCCGTATCGATCCCCCGGGCCAGTCCCGAAACGACGACGCAGCCGTGCCGCGCCAGTTCGTAGCCGATTCGTTCCGCGGCCTTGATGCCGTACGGCGTGCATTTGCGCGTCCCGACGATGGCGACAGCCGCCTCTTCGTCCAGAACGGGCAGCCGGCCTCTGACATACAGGACCGCCGGCGGATCGGGGATATTCCTCAGGCGCGCGGGGTATCCTCCGTCATGGAGCGTCATAATCCGAAACCCGTATTCCTCGCAGTCGTCGAGAATCTTCTTCGCGTCATATAGGTTTTTTCCAGACAATGCGGAGATTTCCTGCTTTAGGAGCCCGTGTATCTCCCCGTACGTTTCATCGTCGGCGAAAAACACCTGCTCCGGCGAACCGAACCAGTCCAGAAGACGGCATACCATATAGGGCCGGACACCGGGAAGGGAAGCCAGCCATACCCAATACTTCAGCGCTGCCATCGAACATCACTCTCTTTCTGATGAATGATACGCTGAGGATGAATGCTTCTTCAATTATAGGACAATATCCCATATTTATCAATATATGTTATGACGGAAAGGACCCTGTCTTTTATTGGGCGGCGGATTGGATCAGTTTTTTTGTCGCTTCCCACATGATGATCGCGGCGGCGGCCGCGGCGTTGAGCGATTCGGTGTTTTCCAACATCGGAATCTTTATTTTTTCGTCGCAGAGCTTTAATAGTTCTTCCGTCAGCCCCCGGCCTTCGCTGCCTATGGCTACGGCGGCATTATTTAATTCGGCGTCCCGGACATCGGTACAGTTTTCATCGACCGCCGCGGCATAAAGCCTGACGCCCCGTTCTTTCAGGCCGGCGATTCCGTCCCGATCCATTATTAAAAACGGCTGACGGTAAATCGCGCCCATAGAAGCCCGGATCGCTTTGGGGTTATAGGGGTCTGCGCAGCCGCCCGTCAGAATGACGCACGCGACGCCGAACGCGCCGGCCGTTCTCAGGATCGTTCCAATGTTTCCCGGGTCCTGCAAGCCTTCCAGGATGATGAGAAAACCTTCCGGGGCTTTCCCCGCCTGTTCCGGCATCGCGCAGGAAAACACGAAATCCTGCGGTGTTTTGAGCGGCGATACGGCTTCAAGGATGTCCCGCTCCACGCGGTATACCGGCACACTGTCCGGCAGGCCGTCCGGCTTCCTGCCGCAGGTAAAAACGGCCGTGATCCCAACGCCGCAGCTGACCGCTTCATTAAGCAGTTTTTCCCCGTCGCACAGGTATTCGCCGCAGCTCCGGCGATATTCACCGTCAGAGCCCAGCTTTTTCATGTGACGAACCAATTGATTTTTGCGGCTTGTGATCTCTTTCACTTTTATCATACCTTACGGAAGAAGCTGTGGCAATAAGGGAACCCTTATGGCCGCAGCTTCAGTTTTTCAGTCTTCTATCGGTTTCATTGTCGGGAATAACAGCACATCCCGTATGGAGGCGTTGTCCGTGAGCATCATGACGCACCGGTCAATTCCTATACCGAGTCCGCCGGTGGGCGGCATGCCGTATTCCAGCGCATTGATATAGTCGTCGTCCATCATGCCCGCCTCATCGTCTCCGGCTTTTCGCAGCTCGACCTGGCGTAAAAACCGCTGCTTCTGGTCGATAGGGTCGTTGAGCTCGCTGAATGCATTCCCCATCTCGTTGCGGCAGATATAAAGCTCAAAGCGTTCCGTCAGCCGCTTATCGTCGGCCCGGCGCTTGGCCAGCGGCGACACCTCGACCGGAAAGTCCGTGATGAACGTCGGCTGAACGAGCTTGTCCTCTACGCGCTGGTCAAAGCATTCGTACAGGAGATCGCCCCAGGACGGCGCCTTGTTGTCGGGCATTTTCACGCCGAGAGATCCGGCGGCTTTTACCGCTTCATCCACCGTATCAAAGGCCATAAAATCAACGCCTGTATACTGCTTTACCGCTTCAGCCATCTTAAGCCTCGGCCAGCCGGGCGTCAAATCGAGCTGTTCGCCCTGCCAGCTCAGCTGATATGTGCCGAGTATATCCATGGCGGCGCTCGCTAAAAGCGCTTCAAACAGATCCATCATATCGTTGTAATCGGCATACGCCTCGTACAGCTCGACGGTCGTGAATTCCGGATTGTGCTTTGTGTCCATGCCTTCGTTGCGGAATATACGGCCGATCTCGTAGACGCGTTCGATGCCGCCGACGATCAGGCGTTTCAGATGAAGCTCCGTCGCGATACGCAGATACATGTCAAGATTCAACGTATTGTGGTGCGTAATGAACGGCCGCGCCGTCGCGCCGCCGGAAATAGTGCTCAAAACCGGGGTCTCGACTTCCATATAGCCGCGCGTATCCAGAAAAGCGCGGACGTGCCGGATGAAGCGGCTGCGGATCTCAAAAGCGCGGCGCGTTTCGGGATTCATGATAAGGTCAACATACCGCTGGCGGTATTTGAGCTCGGTGCTCGTCAGTCCATGGAACTTCTCAGGAAGCGGACGCAGGGATTTAGCGAGCAGTTTCACCTGCTTGCAGTGAACGGATATCTCGCCCATTTTCGTTTTGAAAACGAAGCCGGATACGCCGACAATATCGCCGATATCGCCTTTTTTGAAATCGGCGAATACATCCGCTCCGACGTCGTCGCGCCGGATATACATCTGTATCCGGCCTTTGGCGTCGAGCAGGTCGGCAAATATCGCCTTGCCCATGCCGCGGCGCGCCATGACCCGGCCTGCCAGGGAGACGGTCTCGTTCTCAATGGATTCAAAATTTTCTTTTATATCGGCTGAATACGCTGTCCGTTCAAACTTTGTAACATCGAAGGGGTCACGCCCCTCCTCCTGCAGCTTCTTCAGCTTGTCGAGCCTGATCTGCAAAAGCTCCGAAACCGACGGTTCCTGTTCCAAATCCTTCTGCGCGTTCAAAACGATTTCATCCGCCATTTTTAACCCTCATTTATATCATTTGCCTATCTTAAGTATCTTAAAACTGAGACGTCCGGCCGGCGCCTCAATCTCGACGCTGTCGCCGACCTTATGGCCTAAAAGCCCTTTTCCCAAAGGCGAATCATCCGATATTTTCATCACGCTCGGATCGGCTTCCTGGGACCCGACGACCTGATACGTCTCCTCCTCGTCAAACTCGATGTCTTTGACGGTGACGACGCTGCCGATGCTGACTTTGTCGGTCTCTTCGCTTTTGGTGATGATTTCGGCGTTTTCAATCAGTTTTTTTATCTCGGCAATTTTCGAATACAGCTTGCCCTGTTCCGTTTTGGCTTCATCGTATTCGCTGTTTTCTGAGAGGTCGCCGAAAGAGCGGGCCTCTTTGATCTGTTCGGCCACCTCTTTCTCCCTGACTGTAACAAGATACTGAAGCTCTTCTTTAAGCTCCTTCAAGCGTTCAGCGCTCATTTTATATCTTGTTTCCATTCCCATAGCCACCATCCTTTCTTTTTCAGACCGATCCGTTTCCGGGCCGATATCCGGGATCCGGGATAATTATACGAATTCCAGGCAAAAACTAAGCGCAATTTTACATTTCGCCAATCACCGTTTCCAACCGGAATCAGCACTAAAAAATATTAAAAAAAGACCGTGCCGGAAAAACCGACACATAAAGAAATATTTCATCAAAATGTCCATACGGCCAAAGGTGTGCAGAAAAATATTTAGTTATTTTTATTGCCGTATTTAATCATTAATTATAGTAAATACTTGTCATTTTGTCAAGTCATTCGGTGTCGTATCGCGTCGCCGGAGCATTGAAAACATATCCCGCGCAGCCGTATCGACGCGCGTCCGAGCGCCATGCAGTCGACGGCCGCCGCCGCCAGCGGCGTCAGCGCAAAACCGTCCGGAACGCTTTCCTGCGCCCCGCCGTCCAATTCGATGTCCACACCGGAAACGGCCGTGCCGTACGACACGCCCAGGAGCGCGCCGCGCGCTGTCGGTATCACGGCAGTCTTTTCCGATAAAACGACTTTATTATGCGGCGCATTGAAGAAAACGGCCGCATCCGCATTCTCAATCTGACCGGCCGGCGGGTTAAAAACGATGGAAACCCCGAGCTGCCTGCCGATTGAACGGCATGCGTCATTGCCTGAATCCGAAACCAGCATAACGGTCCTGAAAGACCGGCAGAGTTCTGATAACGTCTTCAATACGTTTGATGTCAGACGTTCCGTGAATAACACGGCGCTCTTCTCCCCGCCGGCTGCGCGCCGGGCAATCGTGCCGGCCAGCATCTCCATCAGGGGCCGCTCGTCCGTTTCCATAAAGCCTTCCCTTAAAATCTGTTCCCGATACGGGAAGTTTTCGGAAAACAGTACGGCAGGTGCACGCTGCGCCCGCAGCTGCGCGGCGGCGTTCTCGATCAGTTTTTTTACCTTTCGGGGATGCGCCCCCCGCGGTTTCTCTATCGTGATATAGACAGTGCGCATGCCCAACACGGTGATTTGCCGGCATTTGACGCCGTTTTGACCTTTCATCCCGCGATGCTGCTTTTTTGCCATACGCCCGGCGGGCGTGCCCTCAGCGTCCATCAGACAAATCATATCCATCTCCGGGCAGATTACATGCACAGGCCGAAGCGAATGCGTTCCGGTTTATATATATGAACCGGCGGGACCAATATGACTGTTTGAACCTGTCGCAGATCAGCTTACGTTGTTTTCAGTATTTCAATCGCTTCCCCGAGCTGAACGTCGTCCTCTTTTTCAAGCACCCCTCTGTAAAGCGCCGCGGTATCCTCCTCAGACATCTCTGTTAAAACGTCCGGCATTATCCCGCCCTGCTCCGTAAGGCTCACGCGGTTGGGCGTGAGGTATTCCCCGCTGGATATGTGCAGCGCGCCGCCGTCCGGCAGCGTCAGCGTTATCTGGGAGCGGCTTTTACCCGTCGTTGCCTGCCCTGCGATCGTCGCGTAATCATATTCCTGCAGCACTGCGGCGAAGTACTCCGCAGCTGAAAACGAATAATTGTTGACCAGTACAACGGACGGGCTTGTGAATTCGTCTGCGTCGGAATACGAAACGTCTTCCTCACCGGTTTTCTCAACGGAGATAAATATTTCGCATTCCGGCAGCAGCCGGTCCAGAATCAGTTTCAGCTCCGATACGCGGCCGCCTCGGTTGTTGCGGACGTCGTAGATAAATGATTTGGCGCCGTCATCTAGCAGCGTATCAACTGCGTCATTGAATCCCTCTGCGGCGCCGGCCTCGAAATTCTCGATCTGGATATATCCGATATCCCCGTCAATGAGCGCGTAGCTGACCGGATTCGTCTCAACGATTGCAAATTCAACATCCGTTTCCCGCGTCATGCCGTCCGCGCCCAAAAGCGTCAGACGTACGGTCTGCCCGAGCTCCCGGTCAATAAGCGCGGTGGCTTCGCTGAGCGTCATGTCCGCAGTCAGCGCCGTACCGTCGATCACTGTGATGATATCGCCTGTGACGATACCCGCCTTTTCAGCCGAAGAGCCGGCAAAGACGTCCAAAACGGCAAGGCCGCCGTCTTCGTGCTTCGACACGTTGATGCCGAGGCCGGAATACTGGTTCAAAGAGGCATCGAGGTAATCCGCGTATTCTTCCGGCGTCAGATAATAAGACCAACGGTCGTCCAGCGCCTCGACGGCTGCCGCAAGCGCCGCCTCCGATACGTTTTTCCCGTCGTAATCGCCTATAAAAACCTCGTCGATATCGCGCCGGAGCGCGATATACGTGCGTATCCCGGTAAACAATTCCGTACCGAAACCGAGCTGACGGGCGGCGAGAACAAGCATCAGCAGACATGTTAGCGCTGATGCGGCAAGCATCAGCGCTATGACTGTTTTTAAACTGAATCGTTTTTTCATAGTCTAATCCTGAAACATCTCATCATTTGATTGTGTAGCCAGCGAAGAACTGCAGCGGATTGACCCTGGAACCGTTCACAGAAACCTCGTAATGCAGATGCGGCCCCGTCGACGCGCCGGTCGATCCGATCTTTCCGATGACCTGGCCCTGCGTGACGTTGTCTCCGGCGGCGACACTGCGCGAACTCAGATGCGCATACAGCGTCGTGTACCCGTTGCCGTGACTGATGACGATATAATTGCCGTAAGACGAGCTGTATTTGGACGTGACAACCGTTCCGCCGTCCGAGGCAACAACGTTCGAACCATAGGATGCGCCGATATCGATGCCATAATGCATGCGAAGCTCGCCGTATATCGGATGTGTGCGCATACCGAACTCCGAGGTGACGATCCTGCAGGACGGCACCGGCCATATCAGCGTCCCGGTCCCCGTGACCGCCTGCTGTTTTTTAAGCTCCTCGACCTTCTCGTTGATCTCCTTCTGTACCGAAGTGGCCTCTTCGACCTGCTGCTGGTACAGGTCCCGTTCCGTTTCAAGATTATTCTCGATCTCCTGCAGGAGCGCATCGGCTTCCGAAAGCTGAACCGTCCGCTCATCCTGCAGCAGCAACAGATTCTCTTTTTCCGTTTTCTGCTCCTGCTGGGTCTCCTCCAGCGACTGCTTGGCTAAAAGCGTATCCTCTTTGGCCTGCTTGAGTTGTTCATAACACTGCTCGTCGCTTTTCATAATCTCATTAACGTCGGCAATGCGTGAGAGCAGGTCGGCATAGCTGTTGGCGTCGAATATGATGGATATGTATGAAATAGTCCCGTTTTCCTCCATTGCCCGGATCCGTTCCCTGAACCTTTCAAACTGCGCCTGTTCATACCGCTGCGTTTTTAAGTATTCCTGCTCTTTGTCCGCAATAAGCTGGTCATATGTAGCAATCTGTTCCGTAAGGTTTACGATCTGCTCTTCCGTATAGCTGATCTGATCGTCCAGAACGCTTTTTTTCGCAAGCACAGTGGCCTGTTCATACTCGAACGAGTTAATTTTTGACTGTATCTCGGCTTTTTTTATTTCAATTTCCTGCTGCTGTTTTTTCAGCGCGTCAATCTCAGCCTGCGTCACGGCTCCCGCTGTAAGGCTGCCGACTACAACATAAAAAACAGACAGCAACATAAGTATCGCCATGACAACGGCGACGATTCGGATGAACTTCTTTCTCGACATAATATCACTCCGCTGCGGATTTTTCCGCAAAGGCTTCTTTCTGTTTCCTATACTCTCAAATAATTTCTAATGGCCATGGCGCTTCCGCCGACACCCACGCCGAATCCCAGAGCGACGAATATGCCGAAGATCGGTATCGCCACATTGGAAAACGGGATCGTCGTAATGAAGCTGATGGTGTAGCTTCCCAACAGCATATCCATTAAAAGCGTGTAGATGAGCCATTGTGCGATAAACGCGGTAAGCGCGCCGACAATACCTAAAATGAATCCCTGAAATATGAACGGCCATCGTATGAAGCTGTTCGTCGCGCCGACCATCTTCATAATGGCGATCTCATCCCGCCGGTCAAAGGTTGCCAGTTTAATCGTATTGGACATGATGAAAAGCGATATGACGAGCAGAATCGCCACGATCACAAGGGATACGCCGCTGACGACATTGCGCACAGTCACAAAGCCCTGGGCTATGTCCAGGTTTGCTGTGACGCTTGCGATGCCGCTGACCGCCAGAAGGTCTTTCTGCGTCTGCTCCATGAGTGAGATGTCACGGACATACACGGTAAACCGATGACGCAGGACGGTTGAATCCAGGCCTTCAAAAATAGATTTATCCTGATACCTGCTTTCAAAGCTCTCCATTGCTTCATCGCGGGTAATAAACGTCGCGTATTCCACGTTGGATATGCTTTCAACCTGGCTTTCAAGCGCTCTGGCTTCGTCGGTGCCGAACGTTTCGTCCACAAACGCCACTACAACATTCTCGTTTTCGAACTTATCTATAATGGCGTTTACGTTAACGGCCAGAAGTGCGAAACTGCCCATTATAATCAGGCATGCGACAATGATGAACACAGACGCGAAAGACATGAAACCGTGTGCAAAAATTCCGCTGACGCCTTCTTTTATGTAATAACCGGTGTTATACCTCTTCATAATTATAATACCCGCCCATTCCGTCACTGATGATTCTGCCGCCGTCGATCGCTATTACGCGTTTTGAAAACGTATCGACCATCGCCTTTTCATGCGTGACGACAAGAACAGTTGTGCCAAGTTCGTTGATTTTCTGAAGAAGCGTCAGTATCTCCAGGCTGCGCGCCGGGTCTAAGTTGCCGGTCGGCTCATCGGCGATGATGAGACTTGGGTTATTGATGAGCGCCCTGGCGATCGCAACGCGCTGCTGTTCGCCGCCGGAAAGCTCAAAAGGCTTCATCTTGGCCTTTTGGTCGAGACCTACAAGGTCCAATACATAGGGAACACGCTTACGGATTTCCCTGTTGGAAACTCCGATAGCGTGCATGGCAAAGGCCACATTTTCATAAACTGTCTTTTTTGATATCAAACGGAAATCCTGAAAAATGACGCCGAGCGACCGCCTCAGGTAAGGCATCTGCCGCATTTTGATGCTCTCGAGGTTGAAGCCGTTGACGACTACCCTGCCGTCTGTCGGCGCGATCTCCCCGGTGAGAAGCTTGATGACGGTCGACTTGCCGGAACCTGACGGCCCGACTAAAAAAGCGAATTCTCCCGCCTCCAGTTTGATGTTCACGCCCTTGAGCGCCCGCGTGCCATTTTCGTAAGTCTTAAAAACATCAATCAGTTGAACCATGAACATACCTCAAATACGACGGTAAAACCGAATAACGCTCCGTTATCCGATCTTTGCCGCGCATGTAATTAGTTAAGCCGCATTTCCTGGGAATTTAAGTACTTTTTGACCATAAGCGCAACTTTGAACACGATGGCGTGGTCAAATTCGCGCAGATCAAGTCCTGTGAGTTTCTTTATCTTCTCGAGACGGTAAACCAGTGTGTTGCGGTGGACGAAAAGCTTTCTGGATGTCTCGGAAACGTTTAAATTATTTTCAAAGAATTTGTTGATCGTATAGAGCGTCTCCTGGTCGAGGGACTCGATGGGGTTCTTCTTGAAGACCTCCGACAGGAACATCTCGCACAAGGTCGTCGGCAGCTGATAAATAAGCCGGCCGATACCCAGATTTTCATAGTTGATAATGGTTTTCTCGGTATCGAACACCTTTCCGACGTCAATGGCAACCTGCGCCTCCTTGTAACGGTCGGCCAGTTCTCTCAAATGCTTGGCCGGCGTGCCGATTCCGATAACGGTCTTTATGCCGAGTTCCTCGGACAGATTGCTTTCGACCGTTGCGGCTAGTTTTTGTATATATTTGGCGTCGACGACCGTATTGATCTCTTTTATAAGGGCAATATCCGTCTCGCTGACGGAGATCACAAAATCATGCTGCTTGTCCGGGAAAAGATTCTGCAGCAGCTCTATGGCTGCGACTTCCGCCCGGCCGAGCTGGCGAACAACCATAACAACGCGCGTAACATCCGTTACAAAATGCAGCTCTTTAGCCCGAACGTAAATATCTCCGGGCAGAATGTTGTCGGATATGATATTCTTCACAAAGGCGCATTTATCATGATTTTCTTCATAATAGACCTTTGCTTCGGATATTGCAATATATGCCATAACACATATGGTTTTGGCAAAATCATCTTCTCCGTCAACAAAAACGGCGTAGTCGAAATGCGGCCCGGAGTTGCCGAGCATTTTAAACGTCCTGCCGAAGTTCTTTACGACTTTGTCACCTGTCTCTTCGGCCGCGGCGGGAAACACGCCGATGTTGGACCCGACAAGCGCCAGCTCGCTGCTGGCAACGACTGTGCCGTCCGAATCGATGACACCGATCAGCCGCTTCGTCGCTTCTTTCATTTGAACGATAACACTTTGAAAGATCCTGCTGGACATGCGCACGTCCTCCCCATAAAGATCATTTTTTCCAACGCATACGTTGTATTGGTGATTTTGACTATACTCCCGACTTTAACATAATATACTTATAACCAACAATTTTCAATAGAAAAATCATCACAATTTGTGAATTATTTAAGTTTTTCTTTAATTATCCTACAAAAATAACAAAATAACCAGCAAATGCCGTCGTAAACCCAAATCGTGGATTGTAAATTTGCACGAACTCTAAAACGGTATTTCCGAACATGCTTTTCACACCTGTCGTCTAAATCCTGCATATCGCCGGACAACGGCGAATAAGCTTTACTAACCATATTGACGGGGTGAAAGCTATGCTCATTCTTACCGCAAAGTTCAACCGAAAGAAAGCCGTTGCCATTGTGCTGGCTCTGGCCGTACTGCTGATCGTGATCATACTGATCGCCGCGAACACCGGCAAAAACAACGCCAACGAGACGGCCGCTCTCTCGGCAGTGGTTAAGAATAATGAACAGCGGGTCAATTATTTGAACGCACTTGGCTGGGAGGTGGATAAAAACGCTCTGGAGGAGCAGGAAGTCGTCATACCGCGGGCGTTTAACGACGTATACGCCGATTACAACGCGCTGCAGAAGGCACAGGGCTTTGACCTGACGCAATACGGCGGTCTTGAGGCAATGCGGTATACGTACAAGGTGCTCAATTACCCCGGCGCGGACGGCACGGTCGTGGCCGATATCATCGTCTATAAAAACGAGGTCATTGCAGGAGACGTCCAATCCAACGCGCTCGACGGTTTTATGGTCGGCCTGGAGTATCCTAAGACGGATACGGTTCAGACCGTGTCTTCAGATGCCATGCTGACGGATGAAACTTTGGAAGAAGACGCTATGCTGACGGATGCGTCGGCGGAGGATGCCGCCATGGCGCCGACAGAGGTGCCGGACAACACGGCAGACGTTGCGCCGTCAGACAATAACGCGCAGGAAAACACTGCGGAAAATTCCGAAGAGAACACCGCCGAAAACGTACCGGGAGAAAACGCGGCGGCAGAAGACGAAGCTGCTCTTCCGGAAAACGCAGCATAGGCAACCGCCTCAACACACAAAAATCTCAAGCGTCAAACAACATTAAGGGCATTGCCGGCATCGGCAATGCCCTCTTTGATTTTACTGGATGATTATTCCTCTACGGCTGTAACAACGCCGGACCCGACGGTACGTCCACCCTCGCGGATGGCGAAACGGAGTTCCTTTTCAATGGCGATCGGCGTAATGAGCTCGACGTTCATCGTGACATGGTCGCCCGGCATACACATCTCGGTGCCTTCCGGCAGCGTGATGACGCCGGTAACGTCCGTTGTGCGGAAATAAAACTGCGGGCGGTAGTTGTTGAAAAACGGCGTGTGGCGGCCGCCCTCATCCTTGGAGAGAACGTAAACCTGTCCCGTAAACTTCGTATGCGGCTTGATGCTGCCGGGTTTGGCAAGAACCTGGCCGCGCTCGACGTCGGACTTGGCAATACCGCGCAGGAGCGCGCCGATGTTGTCGCCGGCTTCTGCGTAGTCAAGCAGTTTGCGGAACATTTCGATGCCGGTGATGACGGTCTCTCTGGGCTCGTCCATCAGGCCGACGATCTGGATTTTTTCGTTCATGGTGATCTTGCCGCGCTCGACGCGGCCGGTGGCGACGGTGCCGCGGCCCGTGATGGTGAAGACGTCCTCAACAGGCATAAGGAACGGCATGTCGGATTTACGCTCCGGCGTCGGGATATAGCTGTCGACTGCGTCCATGAGTTCCTGGATGCAGGCATACTCCGGCGCGGCCGGATCGGTGGACTCGGAAGCCAGTGCGTTAAGCGCGCTGCCCTTGATGATCGGGATGTCGTCGCCGGGATACTCGTATTTACTGAGCAGCTCGCGAACTTCCATCTCTACGAGTTCGATGAGTTCGGGATCGTCGACCTGATCACATTTATTGAGGAATACGACGATCGCGGGCACGTTGACCTGATGGGCAAGCAGGATGTGCTCACGCGTCTGGGCCATCGGGCCGTCGGATGCGGCGATGACGAGGATGGAGCCGTCCATCTGCGCGGCGCCGGTGATCATGTTCTTGATATAGTCGGCATGTCCCGGGCAGTCTACGTGCGCATAGTGGCGGGCGTCCGTCTCGTACTCGACGTGGGCTGTATTAATCGTGATGCCGCGCTCTTTTTCTTCGGGAGCCTTGTCAATAGAATCATAGGCCTCAAACTTCGCCTTACCCGAGAAAGCCAGATACTTTGTAATGGCGGCGGTCAGCGTTGTCTTACCATGGTCGACGTGACCAATTGTGCCGATGTTGACGTGCGGCTTTGTTCTTTCAAACTTTTGTTTAGCCATGGTGATGTGTTCCTCCTTAACAGTGTTTTTTCATATAGTTATTGTATTTTTATGTGCCTTGTAATGCGGTATTTTACAGCATTTTTATAAATTAATCAATCTCTTTTTTTCAGGACCTCTGTCCGGCGGACAGTTCCTGCTGCAGCGACTTGGGCAGCTCGACATAATGACTCGGTTCCATCGAGTATGTGCCGCGTCCCTGTGTGCATGACCGCAGGTCTGTCGAATATCCGAACATCGTCGACAGCGGAACAAACGAATGGATGACGGTCGCACCGCTTTTCGTTTCCATGCCGGTGATCTGTCCGCGCCGGGCATTGATATCTCCCATAACGTCTCCCATATATTCTTCGGGGACCGTCACGACGACGTTCATAATCGGCTCCAAAAGCACGGGGTTTGCCTTCTGCATGGCTTCCTTAAACGCCATGCTGCCGGCAATCTTAAAGGCCATTTCAGACGAGTCCACCTCGTGGAAGGATCCGTCGTACAGCGTGACTTTTACGTCGACGACCTGATAGCCTGCCAATATGCCCGCGAGCATCGCGCCCTGTATGCCTTGGTCAACGGCGGGAATATATTCCTTCGGGATCGCGCCGCCGACGATTTTGTTGATAAACTCATAGCCCTTGCCGGACTCATTGGGCTCAATATTGATCTTTACGTGGCCGAACTGTCCTTTACCGCCCGACTGCCGGACATACCGGTGGTCGACGCTGGCGGCGCTCCGGATGGTCTCTTTATACGAGACCTGCGGTTTACCGACGTTGGCCTCGACCTTGAATTCCCGGAGCAGCCTGTCGACGATGATCTCCAGATGAAGTTCTCCCATCCCCGCAATGATCGTCTGGCCTGTCTCCTCGTCCGTATAGGTCTTGAAGGTCGGGTCCTCTTCGGCGAGCTTGGAAAGAGCAATGCTCATCTTTTCCTGACCGGCCTTTGTCTTTGGTTCGATTGCAACGCGTATGACCGGTTCCGGGAATTCCATCGATTCCAGGATGATCGGAGCCTTATCGCTGCACAGCGTGTCGCCGGTCGTCGTGTTCTTGAGACCCACGGCGGCGGCAATGTCGCCGGAGTACACGGTCTGGATATCTTCCCGGTGGTTGGCGTGCATCTGCAGGATGCGCCCAAGCCTCTCCCGGGTTCCCTTCGTCGAGTTGAGCACCGTCGAACCGGCGTCCGCCGTTCCGGAGTAGACCCGGAAAAACGAGAGACGTCCGACGTAGGGGTCCGTCATGATCTTAAACGCCAGCGCAGAAAACGGCGCTTCGTCGTCGGCCGCGCGCGTTTCGGGTTCATCCGTACGGGCCGCTGTGCCGACGATGGCCGGAACATCCAGCGGCGACGGCATATAGTCGACGATCGCGTCCAAAAGCTTCTGGACACCCTTGTTGCGGTAAGATGAGCCGCACGTTACGGGGATCATCTTGACGGCGACGGTTGCTTTGCGGATAGCGGTCCGAATGGCTTCAGGCTTGATCTCCATCCCTTCCAGATAGCGTTCCATGATCTCGTCATCAAAGTCGGATACGGCTTCCAGAAGCTTCATTCGGTACTCCTCGGCAATATCCTTCATGTCTTCGGGGATGTCTTCAAGGCGCATATCCTTACCGAGCTCGTCGTAGTAGATGCTCGCCTGCATTTCGACAAGATCGATGATTCCCCGGAAGTCGGACTCAGAGCCAATGGGCAGCTGGATGGGAACGGCGTTTGCTTTCAGTCGGTCTTTGACCATCTGGAGCACGTTGAAGAAATCCGCACCCATAATGTCCATTTTGTTCACGTATATCATACGCGGCACATGGTATTTATCGGCCTGGCGCCACACCGTTTCCGACTGCGGTTCCACGCCGCCCTTTGCGCACATGACTGTGACAGACCCGTCCAGCACACGAAGGGAACGTTCCACCTCAACGGTGAAGTCCACGTGGCCGGGGGTGTCGATGATATTGACACGATGATCTTTCCAGAAACACGTCGTAGCGGCGGATGTTATCGTGATTCCCCGCTCCTGCTCCTGCTGCATCCAGTCCATAGTCGCGGATCCCTCATGAACCTCGCCGATCTTATAGGTCCGGCCTGTATAGAACAGAATACGTTCGGTTGTTGTGGTCTTTCCCGCATCAATATGAGCCATTATGCCAATATTGCGTGTTTTTTCCAAAGTATATTGTCTCGGCACAGTACTCACTCCTTTATTGTCTTCCTTGGTCCCTGGCGAAAAAGACCTGTTTTATTACCAGCGGTAGTGGGCAAAAGCTCTGTTGGATTCTGCCATCTTATGCGTATCTTCCCGCTTCTTAACGGCGTTTCCGGTGCTATTGGCCGCGTCCATTATTTCGCCAGCCAAACGTTCTCTCATGGTTTTTTCATTGCGGGCCCTTGCGTAATTCGTCAGCCAGCGTAACCCGAGCGTCTGCCGTCTGTCGGCCCTGACTTCGATCGGCACCTGATAGGTGGCGCCGCCGACCCGTCGGGCCTTGACCTCAAGCGTCGGCATGATGTTTTCGATGGCCGTTGTAAATACATCCAGCGGCGGTTTCCCGGTCTTTTCGCCAATGATCTCGAATGCACCGTATACGACCTTCTGCGCCACGCCTTTTTTGCCGTCGAGCATAATGTTGTTAATAAGCCTGGTGACAAGCACAGAGTTATACAGCGGATCCGGCAGGACTTCCCGCTTTGGTACGTTACCTCTTCTGGGCACTATACTTCCCTCCTTCATATAAATGATTTCACAGGTACTCCGGGATAGTGTTTTCCCGGTAGGTGCTGATCCGCCGAGGCAACATACACTAAATAATTAATGTATATTAACCTTCATGGCGAGGTTTCTCCTCACGCATAAAGCGTCGTCAGCGTTTTTTACTTTTTGCCGCTCTTCGGCTTTTTGGCGCCGTATTTGCTTCTGGCCTGCATACGATTGGCAACGCCCTGCGTATCCAAGCTGCCGCGTATGATGTGGTAACGGACGCCGGGAAGGTCTTTTACACGGCCGCCGCGGATCATAACGACGGAGTGCTCCTGTAAATTATGTCCGATGCCGGGGATATACGCCGTGACTTCATAGCCGTTTGACAGCCGAACACGAGCGATCTTTCGAAGCGCAGAGTTCGGTTTTTTCGGCGTGCTCGTACGAACGGCGGTACATACGCCTCTCTTCTGAGGTGAAGACAGGTCGGTTTCCCTGTTCTTAAGCGTATTGAGCCCCTTTTGCATAGCCGGTGAGTCCGACTTGTAGGTCTGAACGGCTCTTCCCTTCCTGACAAGCTGGTTGAATGTCGGCATGCTGTCCCTCCTTTCCTCTGGAATATATATTTTCACCGAAGCGCCTTGGCGTCATTCGGTAAAATATCGGTTGAATCGTATTTTAACGCATAGGCTAATAAGATAACATAAAACACATCGCGCGTCAATATTTTTTACACAGATATAACCTTGGATAATCGTGCCGTATTAGGGGACTTCACAGGGGGCGTGAGCCCCCTGGTCCTTATTCATTTATAAAGCGTTGCCCGAACCGATAAGCACCGTCAGGTCGATTTCGTCTTCCTCCGGCTGAACCTCGAACGCGTCGTCAGCGGCCCATCCGCTTCCGGCAACCTCTTTTTCAAACTTCCTGTACAGCGGAAGTCCGCTTCCGGCCGGGATGAGCTTACCGATGATTACGTTTTCCTTCAGGCCAATCAGGTGGTCGACCTTGCCTTTGATGGCCGCCTCCGTAAGCACCTTCGTCGTCTCCTGGAACGACGCCGCCGACAGGAACGACTCGGTCGCAAGGGACGCCTTCGTGATGCCCATGAGCACCTGATTGCAGGTTGCTTTGCGGAGCTCCGTTTCACCGGCTTCTATGCGTTTTTTAATCTCCTGATTGGCACGCTTGAACTCCATGATGTCGATCGTTGTACCGGACAGCAGATCCGTATCCCCGATTTCGTCGACCTTGACCTTGCGGAGCATCTGCCGGACGATCACTTCGATATGCTTGTCGTTGATCTCAACGCCCTGCTGACGGTAGACCTTCTGCACTTCTGAGATGAGATACGACTGGGCCGTATCTTTGCCTTTTATCCGCATGACGTCATGCGGGTTCAAGGCGCCGTCCGTCAGCATGTCGCCTTTTTTGACAGCATCTCCCGGGCTGACCCGGATACCGGCGGAATACGGCGTCTGGTAGACTTTGACCTCGCCGTCTTCCTGGTTGGTAACCGAAATCGCGACGACGGAATTTTTCCGTGTTTCTTCGATGTCGATAACGCCGTCAATCTCGGTTAAAAGAGCCATTTTCTTTGGTTTGCGCGCCTCAAACAATTCTTCGACGCGCGGGAGGCCCTGCGTAATGTCGTCGCCGGCGACGCCGCCCGTATGGAACGTACGCATCGTCAGCTGCGTGCCGGGCTCGCCGATCGACTGCGCGGCGATAACGCCGACGGCTTCGCCGATGGATACAGGCTCGCCGGTAGCCAGGTTGATGCCATAACATTTCGCGCAGACGCCGCTTTTAGACTCGCAGTCCAATACGGTACGTATCCGGATCTCTTTTATCCCGTGCGCATCCAGCAGTTCCGCATCCGTCGACATAAGCATCTGGTCTTTTGTAAACAGGACTTCTCCCGTTTCGGGATCGGCGATATCTTCCGCAGGGAACCTGCCGTGTATGGCATCGGCCAGGCTTTGCCCGATGCCGTCCGAGTTGTCCTCCGCCTTAACAACGATACCGTCACTCGTGCCGCAGTCATAATCGCGGATGATAACATCCTGCGAAACATCGACAAGCCGGCGGGTGAGGTAACCCGAGTCGGCCGTCCGGAGCGCCGTATCGGCCAGGCCCTTTCTCGCGCCGCGCGAGGAGACGAAATACTCAAGGACGGTGAGGCCTTCACGGAAGTTGGCTTTGATCGGGATTTCGATGGTTTTACCCGCCGTATTGGCCATCAGGCCGCGCATGCCGGCAAGCTGGCGGATCTGGTTCATGCTGCCTCGGGCGCCGGAATTGGCCATCATATATATGGGATTGTATTCATTGAGCGTATTCTGCAGGGCGTCCGTCACGTCCCGCGTCGTGCGCTCCCATTCCTTGACGACAAGGCGGTAGCGCTCGTCGTCCGTGATGAATCCGCGCTTGAACTGCCGCTCGATGGCGACGACTTTCTTCTCCGTATCCCGTATGAGCGTCCGCTTCGTCTCGGGCACCGTCATGTCGGAGATCGATATGGTGATCGCGCCGCGCGTAGAGTATTTAAAGCCAAGCGACTTGATATTGTCCAAAAGCTCCGCCGACAGCGTGAAGCCGTGTTTTTTGATCGTCCGCTGGATGATCTTTTCCAGCTGCTTCTTGCCGGCCTGAAAGCTTATCTCATAATCGAACATATGCTCGGGGTCTTTGCGGTCTACGAAGCCGAGGTCCTGCGGGATCGGCTCGTTGAAGATGATCCGTCCGACAGTCGTTTCGATGATCTTGTTGCGGTTCTCGCCGTCTATGAAGCGTGTAACGCGGACACGGATGGGCGCGTGAATGCCGACGTCTCCGCTTTGATACGCGATAAGCGCTTCATTCGGCGAAGAGAAACATTTCCCGGCGCCCGGTTCGTCTTCACGCAAAAACGTGAGGTAATACGACCCCAGGATCATATCCTGCGTCGGCACCGTCACCGGCTGTCCGTCCTTCGGGTGCAGCAGGTTGTTGGCCGAGAGCATGAGAATACGGGCTTCCGCCTGCGCTTCCGAAGACAGCGGAACATGGATGGCCATCTGGTCGCCGTCAAAGTCGGCGTTGTACGCCGTACAGACGAGCGGATGCAGCTTCAGCGCCCGGCCTTCAACGAGAATCGGTTCAAAGGCCTGTATACCGAGGCGGTGGAGCGTCGGCGCGCGGTTTAACAGCACCGGATGTTCTTTAATGACGACATCCAGGGCGTCCCACACTTCTGTGAGGCCCTTGTCAACCATTTTCTTGGCCGACTTGATATTATTTGACATGCCGTCCTCCACGAGCTTTTTCATGACGAACGGGCGGAACAGCTCGATGGCCATCTCCTTGGGGACGCCGCACTGGTAGAGCTTGAGGTCAGGCCCCACGACGATAACGGACCGGCCGG
Source organism: uncultured Sporobacter sp. (assembly GCA_963663605.2). GTDB lineage: Bacteria > Bacillota > Clostridia > Oscillospirales > Oscillospiraceae > Sporobacter. The sequence continues at coordinate 418,537 of CAXXVF010000001.1, read as the reverse complement.
AATAGTCCACGCGCTTGCCCAGAAGATTCTGGCGGAAACGCCCCTGCTTGCCCTTGAGCATATCGGAAAGCGATTTGAGCGCACGGGAATTGGCGCCTGTTACGGCGCGGCCGCGCCGGCCGTTGTCGATAAGCGCGTCGACGGCTTCCTGCAGCATACGCTTTTCATTGCGCACGATGATGTCCGGCGCGTTTAATTGGATAAGCCTCTTAAGGCGGTTGTTCCGGTTGATGACACGGCGGTACAGGTCGTTTAAGTCGCTGGTCGCGAAACGGCCGCCGTCAAGCTGCACCATCGGCCGGATCTCCGGCGGGATGACGGGCAGCACTTCTATGATCATCCATGTCGGGTCGTTACCCGACTGGCGGAACGCTTCAACAACCTCCAGGCGTTTGACGAGCTTGGCTTTTTTCTGTCCGGAAGCCACGCGCGCCTCGGCGCGAAGCTGTTCGGAGAACGCCTCGCAGTCGATGCTGTCCAAAAGCTCTCGGATCGCCTCGGCGCCCATGCCGGCTTTAAAATCGTCCTCGTACTTCTCGCGCATCTCACGGTATTCTTTTTCCGTGAGTATCTGGTTTTTATGCAACGGCGTGAGTCCCGGGTCGATGACGATATACGCCGCGAAATACAGCACCTTTTCAAGTATCCTGGGCGTCAGGTCTAAAAGCAGACCCATGCGCGACGGGATACCCTTGAAATACCAGATGTGGGAAACGGGCGCGGCAAGCTCTATGTGGCCCATGCGCTCACGGCGTACGTTCGATTTTGTGACTTCGACGCCGCAGCGGTCGCAGATCTTGCCTTTGTAACGTATCTTCTTATACTTTCCGCAGTGGCACTCCCAGTCTTTCGTGGGCCCGAATATCCTTTCGCAGAACAGGCCGTCCCGCTCCGGTTTGAGTGTCCTGTAGTTGATTGTTTCAGGTTTTTTCACCTCGCCGTATGACCAGCTGCGGATCATCTCGGGAGATGCAAGGCCGATTTGGAATGCGTCAAACGGTGCACAGCTCATATCGTTTCCTCCTCGTCATCGACCAATTCAATAAGGTCGTTGTCTCCGAACGCTTCACCTTCGGTTTTGCTTTCGTCGTCGATCAGCCCTTCGGCTTTATCCTCTGCTTCGCCTTCGGATTCACTGTTTACATCGTTGTCGTCTTCCTCAAACTCGGTCTCCATATCTTCCGTCTCTACAAGCTCGACTTCTTCGATACTGTAGCCTTCCGATATGATCTCGTTGTCGTCGGACCGGTACATGCCCCGGTCTCGGATATTATCGCGGAAATCATCGTCGTCGTCGCTTTTTAGTTCGATCTTGTTGCCGTCTTCGTCCAAAACGCGCACATCGAGACAAAGCGACTGAAGCTCCTTGACGAGAACCTTGAAGGATTCCGGCACGCCCGGCTTCGGTATATTATGCCCTTTTACGATCGATTCATAGGTGCGAACGCGTCCCGTGACGTCGTCCGATTTCACCGTCAGGATTTCCTGCAGCGTATAGGCCGCGCCGTACGCTTCAAGCGCCCAGACTTCCATTTCGCCAAACCGCTGCCCGCCGAACTGGGCTTTGCCGCCCAGAGGCTGCTGCGTCACGAGACTGTACGGTCCTGTGGAGCGCGCATGGATTTTATCGTCGACGAGGTGATGGAGTTTTAGGAAGTACACGTATCCGACGGTGACGGGGCTGTCGAACGCGTCGCCTGTCCGGCCGTCGTACAGGACGCTCTTGCCGTCCGGGCTCAGATTCGCCAGTTCCAGTGTTTCATTTATCTCTTTTTCGTTGGCGCCGTTGAAGATGGGTGTTGCAACTTTCCATCCGAGCGTTTTTGCCGCGTAACCGAGATGGACCTCAAGCACCTGACCGATATTCATACGCGAGGGCACGCCCAAGGGGTTCAATACGATGTCCAGCGGCGTGCCGTCCGGCATATACGGCATGTCTTCCTTTGGAAGAATGCGCGATACGACGCCTTTATTGCCGTGGCGTCCGGCCATTTTGTCGCCGACGCTGATTTTCCGTTTCTGTGCGATATAACACCGCACGACCATATTGACGCCGGGATTGAGTTCGTCTCCGTTTTCACGCGTGAAAACCTTGACGTCGACTACGATGCCGCTTTCCCCGTGCGGGACTTTAAGCGACGTGTCTCTTACTTCCCTGGCCTTTTCGCCAAAGATCGCGCGCAACAGCCGTTCTTCCGCCGTCAGATCCGTCTCGCCTTTCGGCGTGACCTTTCCGACCAGGATATCGCCCGCGTGGACCTCGGCGCCGACGCTGATGATGCCGCGCTCATCCAGATACCGGAGCGAATCTTCACCGACGCCGGGAATATCCCGCGTAATCTCCTCGGGGCCCAGCTTCGTATCGCGGGCATCTATTTCATGCTCCTCGATGTGGATGGACGTAAAGACGTCATCCATAGCAAGGCGTTCATTGATCAAAATCGCGTCTTCGTAGTTATAGCCTTCCCATGTCATAAAGCCGACGAGGATATTCTTGCCGAGTGAAATCTCGCCGTCGCTGGTCGACGGGCCGTCGGCCAGAATGTCGCCTTTTTTTACGCGTTCGCCCGCATCGACGACAGGGCGCTGGTTGATGCATGTGCCCTGATTGCTGCGCGCAAACTTTGTAAGGATATAGTCCTTGATTTCGCCGCTGTCATACCGCACGGTTATCCGCGTAGCACAGACGGCGGTAACGACGCCGTCTCCTTCGGCCAAAAGGACAACGGTCGAATCGACGGCGCATTTGTGCTCGATGCCGGTGGCGACGAGCGGCGCTTCCGTCGTTAAAAGCGGAACGGCCTGACGCTGCATGTTCGCACCCATCAGCGCGCGGTTGGCGTCATCGTTTTCCAAAAACGGGATCATGGCCGTCGCCACGGAAACCATCATGCGCGGGGAAATGTCGATATAGTCGACGCGCTCTTTGTCGACTTCGACGATCTCGTCGCGGTGGCGGCACGTTATACGCTGATTTATAAAGCAACCGGTTTCGTCGAGCGGCTCCGTGGCCTGCGCGACGATATACTGGTCTTCTATGTCGGCCGTCAGATAATGGATCTCCTCCGTCACGCGGCACGCTTTCCTGTCGACCTTCCGAAACGGCGCGATGATAAACCCGTATTCATTGACCCGTCCGTAAGACGCCAGATAGGAAATAAGGCCGATGTTCGGACCTTCCGGCGTCTCTATGGGACACATACGGCCGTAGTGGCTGTAATGGACGTCGCGGACGTCGAAACTCGCGCGTTCACGCGACAGGCCGCCCGGCCCGAGTGCCGACAGGCGCCGCTTGTGCGTCAGCTCCGCCAGCGGGTTCGTCTGGTCCATAAACTGCGACAGCGGCGACGAACCGAAGAATTCCTTTATGGCGGCGGTGACGGGCCGGATGTTGATGAGCGACTGCGGCGTAATGATATCCAGGTCCTGCAGCGTCATGCGCTCGCGGATGACGCGTTCCATACGCGAAAACCCGACGCGGAACTGGTTTTGCAAAAGCTCGCCGACACTCCGCATACGCCGGTTCCCGAGATGGTCGATATCGTCCGCTTCGCCGATGCCGTGCGCGAGGCAGTTCAAATAGTTGACGGACGCGAAAACATCGTCCGGTATAATATGCTTCGGTATAAGGTCGTCCATACGCTCGGCGATGGCGTCCTTAAGTTCCTGTCCGCTGAATTCGTCGAGCAGCTTTTTAAGCACGATAAAGCGCACGCGCTCTTTGATCCCAAGCTCTTCCGGAGCGAAATCCACAAAACGGCCGAGACCCACCATGCCGTTTGAAAAAACCTTAACTTCCTTGCCTTCGGCCATGACATAAGCGGTCGTAACGCCCATGTTGTCGATCTCTTCCGCCCGCTCGCGGGTCAAAACCTCGCCGGCCTCGGCAACGACTTCGCCCGTCATGGGGTCGGCAATGGGGCGCGCCAGCTTCTGCCCTGAAAGCCTGCTCCAAATAGCCAGTTTCTTATTGAATTTATAACGGCCTACCGTCGAGATGTCGTAACGCCGTGCATCAAAGAACAGATTGCCCAAAAGCGTCTCGGCGCTGTCCACGGTCGGAGGATCGCCCGGCCGAAGGCGCCTGTAAAGTTCAATGAGCGCCTCGTCGCGGCCCTTGCACGTATCCTTATCAAGCGTAGCGACAATCCGCTCGTCTTCCCCGAAAACGATTTTGAGCTGTTCCGATGTTTCCGCTCCGTTCTCGGCGCCTTCGGGGGAAAGCCACGTATATGGTTCGTCCTCCCTCGGCCGGCTGATGGCGCGCAGAAGCCATGTTATCGGCAGCTTTCTGTTTTTATCAACGCGGACATAGAAATTCTCGGAAGCATCCGTCTCATATTCAAGCCACGCCCCCCGGTACGGGATGACGGTGGTGGCATACACGGCTACAGCCGTTTTGGCGTCCGTCTTTTTTTCAAAATAGACGCTCGGCGAGCGGATGATCTGGGAAACGACGACGCGCTCGGCGCCGTTTATTATAAAGGTACCCGCGTCCGTCATGAGCGGGAAATCGCCCATGAATATTTCCTGTTCCTTGATTTCTTCGGTCTCGCGGTTTCTAAGCCGTACGCCGACCTTTAAGGGCGCAGCGTATGTGGCGTCTCTGGCTTTGCATTCTTCCACCGAATATTTCGGTTTTTCGTTAATATTATAATCAATGAAGGTCAGCTCAAGATTGCCCGTATAGTCGGTTATCGCCGCTACATCCCGGAACACCTCCCGGAGCCCCACCTCCAGAAACCACCTGTAAGAATCCTTCTGTACCTCCAGAAGGTTCGGCATATCCATGATCTCTTCCGTCTTGGCAAAACTCTTCCGGACCGTCTTGCCGTACGCCACGTCTTTTGGCATCCGCTTCACTCCTTCGTAATAACTTGTCGTTCTTAGACCGATTTCGACACTCACGGGTGCGTTGTCACCTATTCAGCTCGGATTGTTGATTTTGCGGAACAGTGTGTTACAATGAGAAAAAATATATTGGGATAGTTTGTTCATTTTTTTGTGTATAGCAATTAATTGTAACTGAATTTAGGCATTCTGTCAAGCTGTTTTAAGGAAAAACTAACGTTTTTCCTTTTTTTATTGCCCGCAAGCCGATTCCGCCTTATTCGACACATTTATTTATTACATCCCCCGAACCATTCGCACAAGAGAATACGGCGAAATCATCGTCTTAAACTCCCCTGCCGGGAAAATATACATTATACTGTTCTTCCATTCCGCCGCTTAGTTTGCCAGTTAAATAAAGACTTTTTCCGGCTTAGTTATTGTTGCGATGTATTTTTAGTATAATGTATATAATGATTTTTGAAAAAATATATATTTTTTTCTGATATACCTTGACAGGCGAAGTAGTATATGTTATGTTGTATCCACAGTACTGGAATACCTTGCATTGGAGGGATACTATGTCCATAGCGTCAGATCTCATCCGAGGGCATACCGACACCATCATTCTGGCCAGGCTGATGGGCGGCGACAACTACGGTTATGAGATCAACAAGGCAATCTACCAAAGAACGGGTAACCGGTACGAATTGAAGGAAGCCACGCTCTACTCCGCATTCAGGCGCTTAGAGCAGGCCGGATGTATCGAATCGTACTGGGGAGACGAAACAACAGGCGCACGGCGCCGCTACTACAAAATCACGGAAATGGGACGCGAAACCTATGAAAGCCTCAAAAAAGAATGGAAAACCGCCAAATTGCTGATCGATCATTTAATAGAGTGGGAGGAATACTAAAATGGAACAGCAAATCCGCGCATATGTTGACGAACTTTTTTCCGAAACGGTACCATCCAGAAAATCTGTGGAACTGAAAGAGGAAATGATCCAGAATCTGACCGAGAAGTACAACGACCTTATTGCCGAAGGCAAAACGCCCGAAGCCGCCTACAATATAGCTATCGCCGGCATCGGCGACGTCAGCTATCTGCTCAAGGATCTTGAGAAGGATACGGCAAACCCGGCCGTCATGGAAGCGCACCGCCGGAAATCGGCCTTGTTCATATCCGTCGCCGTCATGCTGTACATCATCAGCGTCATACCGATCGCCGTACTCAGCGCCATGTTCACGCAGGGCTGGATCCCGGGGCTGATCCTCATGTTTGTCTTTATTGCCGCCGCCACGGGACTGCTCATCTACAACGGTATGACGAAACCGAAATACACAAAGGCCGACGATACGATTGTCGAGGAATTCCGGGAATGGCAATCGGAAAGCCAGGATAGAAAAGCGCTCCGCAAGGCGATCAGCACAGTGCTTTGGACCATTACGGTCGCAGTTTATTTCATCGTAAGCTTCTCGACGGGCATGTGGCACATGTCCTGGATAATCTTCCTTGTCGCCGTTGCCGTAAACGCCATCATCAACGCGTTCTTCGCGTATAAGAAATGAGGGTCTGATTATGAATTCAACAAGAATCATCACCATCATATGCTGGCTGGTAACGGCGCTCGTCCTGATCGGCCTCGTCATTTGGTTTTTGACCGGGAGCCTGTTCGGCATCAATACCGGCTTTAAGATCAATATGCCCGTCTTTCATATCGGCTCCTTGGAAACCCTGACCGGGCCCTTCAACGAGGCCGGGACCTACACGGTCGAAGCCGACGGCGTCGAGAGCATCCATGTGGACTGGGTCTCCGGAGAGGTCCGCATCACGCCGTACGACGGCAGCGATATCAAAATCACGGAGTATGCCCAACGCGAGCTGAACGACAACGAAAAGCTCGCCTGCGGCATGGACGGGGATACGCTTAAAATCAAGTATGTCTCCACTCCGGTGACTTTCAGCATGCTCACAAAGAAGGTCGAAGTGCTTGTTCCCGAGTCTCTTGCCGGGGAGTTGGATCAGCTCAAAGTTGAATCGACCTCGGCGGAGCTCGAAATAAACGGCTTCACGGTCAAAACGCTCACGATCGACGAGACATCCGGCACTTCAGATATATCTAACATCCGCGCAGATTCCGTATCTGTCGATTCCGTATCCGGCGAGATCAACATCAGCGCTCTCCAGACAACCAAGCTGACGATTGGGGAGGTATCGGGCGATATCATGCTGTCGGACGTCTCCGCCGACACCGTAATAACCGATTCTACATCCGGAACCCAGCAGCTGGGCGGCACATTCAGAAGCCTTGACCTCGACAGCGTGTCCGGTGATATCACAATCATCAGCGCAATCAATCCCGACAACATACGGTGCGATACGACTTCCGGCAGTATCCGTTTGACGATCCCCGGAAAGGACGACCTCGCAGTGTCTTATTCAACGGTAAGCGGCGACTTCACGAGTGAGGTGCCCGTCATCACCGGCGGCGGTTCATCGGATTATCACTTTTCTACCGTAAGCGGCGATATGAAAATCTTGGCCAATTACTAAATGAATAACCGCGTGTACTGACACGGGATTTCTAAAATTAGTTATGAAAACCATGTAAGGCGTCATCATAGTATTTTGTTAATATGAAGGCCGGCGTCCAAACACCCCCGGGGTGGCTGGACTGCCGGCCTATATATTGCGTTATACCAACAGTTGCATTATAACCACGTAAAATCAACTCTTTGGTTACTGACATAAAAAATAGACATACGGTATAATACAATTGGTCAAGGATTATTGTTTCCAACTCATTCCTTCTGCCTGAGTTTAATAAAAACGCGTAATTTTGGAGGTCTTGGCGTGGATAAATATTCTAATCTTTTCAAACCCCTTACTGTCAAAGGTTTAACGTTAAAAAACCGTTATGTTGTACCCCCTATGGAAACCGCTTTATGTGATCTGCATGGAAAAGCTACTCCAGAACTGCTTGGTTATTGGGGCGCCCGTGCAAAGGGCGGTTACGGACTATTAATTTTGGAGAACAGCAGCGTAGATCCAACCGGGAATGTCTGTCCGCATACTCCTGTATTCTATGACGACAGTTGTGTCGAGAGTATGCGGAAGCTAACCAACGAGGTACATAAGCACGACGCTAAAATTGCTGCTCAGATCTGTCATTCCGGCCGTCAAACACTACCGGGTATAGTGGGTACATCCGTTTCCGCATCTCCCATTCCCTGCCCCCTTGACAGAAACGTGCCGCACGCGCTGACCATTCGCGAAATCAATGAAATGACTGACATGTTTGCTGACGCGGCCGGACGCGTTAAGGATTCCGGCTTCGATGCGGTTGAGATTCATGGCGCTCACGGCTATTTGATTGCTCAGTTTATGTCTTCGTACGTAAATAAAAGAACCGATGAATTTGGCGGTAGTTTTCATAATAGGATGAAATTCCCATTGCTTATCATCGAGAAGATACGCAAGAAGGTTGGCGATGATTATCCGGTCATGTTCCGCTTAAGCTGCGATGAGCGAATCCCCGGCGGTCGTAAGATAACGGAATCCGTCATTATCGCCAAGATTCTTGAAGAAGCGGGCATTGACATAATTGATGTGTCCGTCGGCGTATCGGGCAGTTCAGAATATATCACCGCCCCAGCTTGTGTAGAACCGGGTTTCCTGCTGAAAGACATCAAGGCCATCAGAGACGTTGTCAGCATTCCCGTCATTGGTGTCGGCCGTCTAAACGAGCCTCATATGGCTGAGTATGCATTAGAATCCGGGTCCGTTGATTTAATTGCGGTCGGCCGCGGCTCTTTGGCTGATCCCGAACTTCCGAACAAGGTCAAAGAAGGCCGTATTGATGAAACAGCCCCTTGTATCTCCTGCCTGCAGGGCTGCTTTAAAGCGTTTCCAATGCCCGGCAGTGACGCATATATGAAGTATCATACCACCTGCATGGTTAACCCGTTCTGCTGCGAAGAAACCAAAATGGTCATCAAGAGGGCGGAAAGTCCCAAAAAGGTTGTAGTTGTCGGCGCTGGTCCCGGCGGTTTGGAAACCGCATGGATTGCCGCCGCCAAAGGGCATAAGGTTGTCGTTTTCGAAAAGAACAGTTTTTTGGGAGGCCAGCTGTATTATGGCGCTATACCGCCTTATAAACAGGAACTCGCCGCTGCCGTTGTTTATTACAAAAACATGTGCGACAAGTACAAAGTTGAAATCCGCATGAATACTGAAGCGACTGTTGAAACGGTTTTGACTGAAGGCGCAGATGCCGTCATCCTTGCTACCGGTGGTACACCTATAATCCCAAAAAACATAGAAGGTGTAGGATATGAGAATATTGTCACATCGATAGATATTTTGTCTGGCAAGAGAATGCCAGATGCTAAAGCACTGGTTATCGGCGGCGGTATGGTCGGCTGCGAGATAGCCGACTATTTAGGTGAACACAAATATGAAGTCGCCCTTGTGGAAATGATGCCCGTTATCGCCAAGGATGTTCCCAGACAGATAAGACCCTTTCTCATGCAGCGTCTTGAAGAGCATAAGGTTGACATTCATACTGATTCCAGGGTTCTGCGCTTCACCTCTGACGGTGTGGTTATAGAAAATAACGGCAGGTCAGAAATAATGACCGGCTACGATTCTATCATATTAGCCATGGGCAGCAGATCATATAATACGCTTGAATCCGGATTGACCGGAAAGGTTGACAGGTTGTTTGTTATCGGAGACGCCAATATGCCGGGACAAGCTATAGATGCAATTGCAGCCGGCGCAAAAGCCGCTCTGGCTATCTGACGATTCATTTCCGAAAAGCATTACTTTGCGAAACCTCAGTTAAATAACTCCATATTGTAAACAAAGGTATCTCCGATACCTTTGTTTACAATGTCCTATATATCACGGAGCGTTTCCGCCCACGCGGCATATTTTGAGATTTTGTCGCTGCAGACACCCATACAGCTCCCGTTTGCCAGGATATAGACCTTGATCTTCGGCTCCGTTCCGGACGGGCGGATAAGAATGACCGTGCCGTCCTCCGTTTCATAACGCAGGACGTCCGAACCGGACAGCTCAAGGCGCGTTTTCACGCCAGACGACGTTTCAAGCGCCGTGCCGTCCGAATAATCCTTTACGACACGGACCGGCACGCCGGCGATTGCGTTCGGCGGATTATCCCGCAGGCCGGCCATAAGCCGCTTCATTTTATCGAGCCCTTCCATGCCCGGCATCATAAGGTTCATTGTTCGTTCATTGTAGCAGCCGTATTTCTCATACAGCGCTTCCAGCGCGTCGTAGAGCGTCATGTTTTGCCGGGCATACCACGCGGCCATCTCCGTGAGGACAAGAGAGGCCGTGACGGCGTCCTTGTCGCGCACGTAGTCGCCGAGCATATAGCCGTAGGATTCCTCATAGGAGAAGACGACCTTGCCCTCGCCCGCGTCCTCCAGCTCGTTTTTCCGCTCCGCCATGAACTTAAAGCCCGTGAATGTGTCGATACAGCGCACGCCGTTGTCCTCGCAGACGCGACGCGCCATCTCGGTCGTGACAATCGTCTTGAGCACAACGGGACGCTCCGGCATCGTGCCGGCTCTTTTTTTAGCGCCGATCAGATAGTCGAGGAGCAAAACGCCCGTCTTATTTCCGGATATCGTGATGTATTCACCGCTTTTATCGCGCACCATGATGCCGACGCGGTCGGCGTCGGGGTCCGTTCCCAAAACAAAGTCCGCACCGTTCTCCTTTGCCAGTTTGACGGCGAGATAAAACCCCTCCGGATTTTCAGGGTTCGGCGATTTGACCGTCGGGAACGTCCCGTCAAGTTTCATCTGCTCCCTGACGCAGAGCAGATGCCTGATCCCGAGACGCCGGAGCGCTTCCGGCACAAGACGGTACCCGGTCCCGTGAAACGGCGTATAAACCATTTTAAACGTATCGGCAACGTCCGACACGGCCTTTTTGTCGTTTGCCTGTGCCAGGACATTTTCTAAAAACAGCGCGTCCGTTTCGCTGCCCATGAGCGAAATCCGGCCGCTTTTAACGGCTTCGTCGTAATCCGTCATGCGCACGGATTCAAAGACGTCCAGCTTCTCCATTTTAAGAGCGACGGCGTCCGCGTGATGCGGCGGAAGCTGCGCGCCGTCGGCCCAGTAGACCTTGTAGCCGTTGTATTCCTTCGGGTTGTGGCTGGCCGTGATGTTGATGCCGGCCGTGAGGCCGTATTCCCGGATGGCAAACGACAGCTCCGGCGTCGGGCGCGGCGACTCGAATAACCGAACGCCGATTCCGTTTGCCGCCATAACGCAGGCGGCGTCTTCGGCGAATTCACGGCTGCCGATCCGGCAGTCGTAGCAAATGCCGATGCCGGGGTTGGTTTCAGGTCCGCAGTCTTCCAGTATCACTTCGGCGAAAGCCTGCGTCGCGTGGCGGATGACATAGCGGTTCATCCGGTAAAGCCCCAGGCCCATGATTCCGCGCAGTCCGGCCGTGCCAAAAGCAAGCCGGCTGAAAAACCGGCTTTCGATCTCCTTTATATCATCGGCTATATCAAAAAGCTCTTTGCGCTCGTTCTCGGACAGCACGCTGCTATGCCGCCATATTTCATATGCCGTCTTCGCATCCATTCGGTTCACCCGCTATTTCTCTTAAATATCCTCGCCGACGGCCTCGGCGCTGAGGATGTCGTTGGCTTCGTCTACAAGCGTCCGGGGCACGTAAAGGTCGACCCCGCCACCGGCGTGCCCGATCATCACCCGGCCGAACGCGCCGTTGTTCGGATATTGGCTGACCGCCGGTATGCCGTACGCCTCCAAAAGGCTGAGCGTCAGCTCGATATCCATCTGGCTGCCGCCGATATGCTTTAAAAACACCGGGGCGACCGGATCACCGTTTTCTTCTTTAGGCCATTTATCCGTGATCTTCTTCTTTTTACCGAATCCCAAAAAAGCCATTGACTCGTCCTCCGTCTCCCGGCGGCATAAACCGGTTATTTATGATATTTCCCGCCTTCAAGTATTTTAAAACCGCGGTAGATCTGTTCGAGCAGCATGATGCGCGCCAGATGGTGCGGAAACGTCATTTTGGACAACGACAGTTTCACAGCGGCACGTTTTTTGATGTCGGGATGCAGGCCGTATGAGCCGCCGATAACGAAACTGAGCCGGCCGGCGCCGCCGGTGGCCATATCCTGCAGCAAGCGGGCCAGACCGTCGCTGTCCGTCTGCTCCCCCTCGATACACAGCGCGATGACTGAAGAATTCTTCAGCAGCTTTTCTTCAACAGCGGCAGCCTCCGCTTTCAAGGCCGATCCGATTTCGGCCGGAGACGGCCGCTTCGGCAAGCGGAATACCGGGAGCTCTTCCGTATCGATCTTGCAGTAAGCGGACAAACGCTTTAAGTATTCCCCGGCCGCGTCGATATAGAATTTTTCTTTCAGCCTGCCGACGCAGATCAGCCGAATCAGCATCATCCGTTTTCACCGCTTATTTCTTTTTTACAGTATGTACATATCGCTTATATCGTCCGCGGGCGCTGTTTCCAGCAAAATGTCTTTCCCGACGGACGCCCCTATCCGTCCCAGCGCGCCTTTGACTGTTTCCCACGCCAGGCGGGGCGTGTTGTTTTCACGGCTCAAGTGGGCCAGGACGATCTTACGCGTGCCGGAACGCAGAAGCTCCGAGGCAAACAAACCGCAGTCGTCGTTGGACAGGTGGCCCCGGTCGGACAGGATGCGCCGCTTTAAAAACGCCGGATACGCGCCGTTTTTCAGCATCCCGATATCATGATTTGCTTCGATGACCGCCATATCCGCGCCCAAAGACGCTTCCAGAATTGTTTCCGTGAGGCGGCCGATATCGGTGACGATCACAAACGTCGTCCGCCCGTCCTCAAAGCGGTAACCGACGCTTTCGGGCGTATCATGCGGTGTTAAAAAACTTTGCGCAGACAGTCCGCCGATCGAAAACGACGTTCCCGCTTTAAAACAGGATATGTTCGGCAGCGCTTCCGGGATGGCGTCGCCGAGCGCACAGGCCACGCCTTCCGGTGCCATTATCTGTGTATTATGATATTTAACAAGCATCTTGATGCCTTTTATGTGGTCGGAGTGCTCATGCGTGACAACAACACCGCTCAGATCATCCGGCGCGAGCCCCAGATGCTTTAAGCCCGAGGTAATGCGCCGGAGCGATATGCCCGCGTCAACGAGGACATGCGTCTGTCCCTGCGAGACGAGCGTGCAGTTGCCGGACGACGAGCTGGCCAGCGTGCAAATTTTGATAACCCCACTCCCTTTCTTCCGGATGAATTTAAAACAGCGGGGGCGATTTCACCCCCGCCGTACTGTTTTTAATTTATACGGCTTCGCGGTCGGCCGAATCCGGTTCATCCGGCATGGTGACCGCCGTGATATCCGCGCCGAGCGCCCGCAGCTTATGAACAATATCCTCATAACCGCGCTCGATATAACTGACGCCTTCGATCTCCGTGGACCCCGTTGCGCACAGTCCCGCGATGACGAGCGCCGCGCCGGCCCTCAAGTCGCTGGCTTTGACAGGCGCTCCCGTCATCCGCTCGACGCCCTCGATGATCGCCGTGCGTCCGCTGACCTGGATCATGCAGCCCATTTTCGCCAGTTCATCCACATATTTATATCGGTTGTCCCAGACGCCCTCCGTGATAACGCTTGTACCTTCTGCGCAGCACAATATCGTCGAAATCTGCGGCTGCATATCCGTCGGAAACCCGGGATACGGCAGCGTTTTGACCGTCGTCTTGCGCAAAGGCGCGTGACGCCGGACGATAACGGCGTCCTCCAGATCAACGACTTCGACGCCCATCTCGCGCAGCTTGCCGGAAATGCATTCCATATGCTTCGGAATGACGTTTCGGACAATGACTTCGCCGCCCGTCCCGGCAACAGCGGTCATGTACGTGCCCGCCTCGATCTGATCGGGTATGATCGAGTAAAACCCGCCCGTCAGTTTCTTTACGCCGGTTATTTTAATGACGTTCGTGCCCGCACCTCGGACATCGGCGCCCATGGAGTTTAAAAAGTTGGCCAAATCGACGATGTGCGGCTCGCGCGCGGCATTTTCAATGACCGTCTTGCCTTCGGCCAGCGTCGCGGCAAGCATGATGTTGATCGTTGCGCCGACCGATACGATGTCGAGATATATCGAAGCAGCTGAAAGGCCTTTGTTTCTCGTGTTGGCGTATACGATACCGTTTTTGACGTCTATGGACGCGCCCATAGCCGTAAATCCCTTGATATGCTGGTCGATCGGGCGGACACCGCCGAAATTACAGCCGCCCGGCATCGCGATGTTTGCCTTCCCGAAACGCCCTAAAAGCGCGCCGATCAGATAATAGGACGCGCGTATGCGGCGCATCATATCGAATGTCGCTTCAGCCATCGTAACGCCCGTACAGTCTATGTCCATCGTGTGCTTGTTTACCGTACGTACTTCTGCACCCATCTGCTTCAATATGTTCAGAAGCATCGATACATCTGAAATCTGCGGTATGTTTTCAATTCTGCACACGCCCTTAACCATCAGGGCTGCGGGAATGATTGCTACAGCGGCATTTTTTGCACCGCTGACAACAATCTCACCATTAAGCGGTTTCCCGCCGTTAATGATGTATTTTGTCAAATGCTCACCTTCTTGCGTTTTTCTGCATACAAGCATTATTACCCGATTATAAACAAATTTTACGCCCAATTATACTATATGGAATTTTTTTTTGCAACACCGGATACTTTATCAGTTATTTTTCCGGCATTTTCAGCTGTCATAGGATTCAATCCGGCATGGCATAAACCGCCGTGTTTCACTCGATCCCCTGCTCAACGCCACCCGTCTCGGCATCGACATAATAGATACCGGAATCGGCTTGGATACGCCACACCGGACGCAGGCTGCCGTCGCCGTAGACCGTTGCCACAAAGTCATATCCCGGCCGGATATCCATAATGGCCGCGCACGTATATTTCTCACTCTTTACCTCATGCAGAAAGCGCATGAGCGCCATTGCCGCGGACGCGGCGGACATCTCGGTCTTCTCCCCCGTCATCCGTATGTTCGCGGCATGCCTTCCGCTGATTTCGATCAGGCTTCCGTTTACGTAAACAAAGTGGAGCCGGCAGTTGAATATCCGGTAATCCATCCAGGAACACACCGCCGTCACTGTCTCATTATCGGCCGTTGCGGAAACATCGATATACGCCACCTCAACGGCCATTGTTTTAAGTGTTTTTTTCGTCGTGCTCTCTATGTTGTCGCCGGCCTGGAAAACGCTGCGCGTGAAATTAATCTGAAATTCACCGCCGTTGCGGAACACCGCCTGTCCGTCTTTCCCGACGTAGGTGGTAATAATATTCTCGCCCTGGTCGACCGTCGTCGTCTCCCCGAGCAGCGCTTCGGCCAGCGCCCGCTCCTCGTCCGGGTCGCGGGTCGTGTCCATCCGATATATCTCACCATCCGGATGGATGCCTCCGGTATCCAGCAGAATACTGTTTTGAGCCATAATTTCATAAAGCTCCCGGTACATCTGCTTTTTTTCGGCGTTGTCCCGGTAGAGTCCCCATCCGAATATCGCGAGAAAAAAAACGTTGATGACGACAAGTGCCACGATTAAGATGTTCTTTGTATATGTCACTTTTCTTTCTTCTCCAAACGCCGTTTTGGTTTACCTGGCTCCTGCATCAAGCCAGACGGGTTCAAGACGGCCGCTCCCGTTTTCCGGATAACACAGAAAATATGCGCCTTTCGACGCTACGGCGGCCTGTATTTCCCGCAGCAGCTGCACCGTTTCGCCGGTGACGGTATAGCTTCTGAAATACAGCTCCATTTCCGTAACGGCTCCGTTGGAAACCTTCACAGAAGCGGCATGGACGTCCGTGGACAGATGCACCACGCCGCCTGCAACAACATAGTCGAAAAAAACGGTGTACCCGCCAGCGCCGTCGGCCTCGGACGAATCAAAATAGACGTCCGCGTCACTGCCGCATCTTTCGGCGATTGTATCCGCAACGAACGCTCTCGCCAGCTCGATAGCCTCGCTTTCGTCCGTGCTAAGGGCCGCATCTGTTTCCGTTTCGTTAAGCCGGTAGATCAGCGTACTGTCGTCCGGCATCCGGATCGAAACGCCCTCATCCACATAATGTGTTCCTTTAAAGTCGGTATAACTGGTATTCTGCGGATCGCTGATCCCCAGATTGAAAAGCATATCCGTTAAAAATTCTTTGTCGGCCAGCGGGTTGTCCGCCTCGACGACAGGATATCCCGTGACATCCAGCTTTAAAAGCGCACAGCTGTCAGCCGACTTGGCTGCGCTGTCGATCTCGAAGGCGAAAAATGTGCTGTTGATGCCGATGGATTCGGACAAAACGGCCAGGCGTTCACACGCTGCGTCATCGGCGACATCGGCGGCATAGCAGCTCCCCGAATCCGCATCCTGAAAATACAGCCGGTTTTTATCACCGGCATCCGCTACACACAGCCGGCGAACGGAAATATCCTTCCAGTCCCCTGATATTTCCGCCCCGTACCATCCGTCTATAACCGACAGTTTTACGGGCGACATATATTCGAAATAGACGCCGCAGGAAGTGAGCGCTTCGCGCCATTCGGCCTGTGAAACCTCTCCGGCCGCCTGCGCATATCCGAACGCCTCTCCGAATATCAAAGCGGTCTTGCTGTAAAGCGTTCTGATTTCGTCCATGTCATATTTGACGCCGTAATGCTCTTTTTCGGCCTTCGTCACAACGATGTTCAGCGGCTTTGCCGCCTCCAAAATCTGCGCATTGAGCTGCCCGGCGCTGTTGCTGTCGCCCATTCCGCTGCCGAATCGTTCAACAACGTCGCTCAGCTGTGCCGAGGAATTGCCGAACAGGCGTGACTTCCATCCGAGAAACACCGCGCTTATTATGAGCAGAACGATAATAATATCTTTAATTATCTCAAAAAATCTATTACGACTGTTCAAGGTCAGCACCTTCTATCGGCAGTATGACGGTGACGACCGTCCCTTCGCCCGTCTCGCTTTCGATCCGGATATCCCCGCCGTGCCGGACAACGATCTCGCGGGCAATCGAAAGCCCCAGCCCCGTACCGCCGGATTGCCTTGAGCGGGCTTTGTCGACTCTGTAAAAGCGATCGAAAATACGTGCGAGGTCCTCCTGCGGTATGCCGATGCCGTTATCTTTGATCTTAATCCAGACCGTATTCGCTTCGCGGCCGCCGGTGATGTCGATGACGCCGCCGTCCGGCGTATACTTGACGGCGTTGGACAGAACATTGAGAAACACCTGTTCAAGCCGGGCTCTGTCCCCTTTTATACGCGGAAGATCCTCGTCAAGCATAAGGCTCACGGTTTGCCGGCGCTTTTTGGCTTCGAGCGCGATGGCGTCGGTAACGTCGCGGATGGAATGCTCCAGCGAAAGCGGTTCAAGCGTCAGCTTGCTGCTGCCCGCGTCAAAACGCGACAGTTCCAGAAGATCCTGGACGATCTTCGTCATCCTGTCGCTTTCGTTGAGTATAACGTGCATGAAGTCCATTTCCATCTCTTTAGGGATATCCCGGTAATCGGTCAGCGTCTCGGCGTAGCTGCGGATGCTCGTGAGCGGCGTGCGCAGCTCGTGGGAAACGTTGGCCACGAACTCCCGCCGGAGCCGCTCGGACTTTTTAATCTCCTCGAGCGTCGTCATCAGCCTCATGGCCATGTCGTTGAACGTCTGGGCCAGTATGCCGATCTCGTCGTCGGAATCCACGTCGATCTTTCGCGAAAAGTCCCCGCCTGCCATGGCCTCAGCCGCTTTCGTCATACCGATGATCGGCTGCAGGAGCGGTTTGGATATGATGAAGCTCAGCGCCGCCGATATGGCAACGCCGATAAGGACGGCCTCCAGTATAATGGTTATGAGCCCTTTGTTGAGTTCATGCACATCCTGTTTATTGTCCAGCACATAAACGACGTAAGCCGTGTTCCCCGCGCTGTCTAAAACCGGAACGGCCACGTCCATATACTCGGTATTGGCCCTTCCTGTGAAAACCCTTGTGCCGGTGAGCGCCTTTAACAGGTTCGGCGTTACTTTAATATTCTCCTCATCCTCGGGAAAAGAACCGTCTTTATAATCGCCGGTATCGTCGAGGATACAATAATTTCGCGTATCGAAGTCGATCCCCAGCTGGGCCTCATACGCGATCATAACGCCCATAAGGCCGTTTACGGGATCTTCTTCCTCAAGGGCATCCTGCAGCGACGTATACATCTGATTGTCCTGAAATACGTCTTCCACCCGGGTGAAAAAAGCGTCCGTATAAAAGTTCTGTATGTTCCAGATCAAAAAAACGCAGACGATCGTCATGAGTATCACGATCAGCGTCAGCATGACAACAACGAATTTCCACCTGAGACTTCTGTTCATTGAGTCGACTCCTTCACCCTTGTGCTCATAACGATGTCACGGACAGACCTGTTCAGCTTTCGAAATAGTAGCCGACGCCGCGCTTCGTAATGATATATTCCGGCTTGGCCGCATCCCGTTCAATCTTCTCCCTAAGCCTTCTCACAGCCACGTCGACGGCTCTGAGGTCGCCGAGGTAATCGTACTGCCACACGTCATGCAGGAGCTCTTCTCTTGAAAAGACCTTACCGGGCTGCGCATATAAAAAGCAAAACAGCTCAAACTCGCGCTGCGTCAGCTCAGCGCTCTTCCCGTCAACATAGACGTCGTAGCGCTCATTGTCCACGACGATGCCTTCCGCTTTGACGTCCGCCGCCGGCGGATTGTGGTCCGTCCTCCGGATGTTGGCTTTAACACGGGCCAAAACTTCGCGCATTGAAAACGGCTTTGTTATGTAGTCGTCCGCGCCGAGCTCAAGTCCCATGACTTTGTCGGTCTCTTCCTCTCTGGCCGTGAGCATGATGATCGGCGTGCGGTAGTCCGTTTCGCGGATGGCGGTACAAACCTCGAAGCCGCTCCGTTTCGGCAGCATGACGTCCAGCAGGATAAGGTCGGGCGTTGTCCCGCCGAATACGTCGAGCGCCGCCTCTCCGTCGTAGGCCGTCAGGATGTCGTAGCCTTCTTTCCCCAGATTGAAACTGAGTATGTCGACGATGGCTTTCTCATCGTCGACGATAAGAATCTTCTTATTCAAAACGACCACCTCGCTTTATCGGTTTTGTTCCAGATAATTCTTCGCTTTTAAAATTCCGATGATCGTTTTCGCGTCCTTTATCCCGCCGGACATAATCTGCTCGACAAGCGTATCAAGCTGCACCGCTTCAACGCTTAAAAGTTCGTCTTCATCCAGGTTCATTTCCCCGTGTACAAGCTCCGTAGCCAGGTATATGTACAGAATCTCTCTTGAAAAACCGGGCGAAGGATAAAACGCCCCGAGCGATACGATCCTTCCGGCCGTGCATCCGGTCTCCTCGGACAGCTCGCGTACTGCGCAGTCATATGGGGCCTCGCCGTATTCCAGCTTGCCTGCCGGAATCTCCAGCAGCTCTTCGCGCATGGGATAGCGGTACTGCCGTACCATATGGACGTCTCCGTTTGAATCCACGGGCACGATCGCCACGCCGCCGGGGTGCTCGACGACTTCCCGGTAAACGACGCTGCCGTTAATAAGCTCTGCGGTGTCGTTTTTGACCGTAACGATTCGTCCTTCATAGACGGTTTTTGTGGTTATTTGTTTTTCGCTGAATTTCATCGTTTAACTCCCGACGTCATAATCTGTCGCATCGCGTGAAAACGCGTTGTATTTTTACTGATTATATACTAAAATCGCATAAAATGGTAGACTATATTTAATGCCGGACATATCGAATACGTACCGGAAGTAAGATTTGCAAATCCCGTATGCTGCGTGTATAATGGAGCGTCCACAACTCATAAACTGACACAAAAGGTGCTTACCATATGAAAAAACTCAGAAACGTGGCGATCATCGCCCACGTAGACCACGGCAAAACAACGCTGGTGGATGAAATGCTCAAACAGTCCGGCGTATTCCGCGAAAACCAGGACGTCATGGAGCGCGTAATGGATTCCGGCGATCTGGAACGTGAACGCGGGATCACGATACTGGCGAAAAATACCGCCGTCCTGTTCGGCGATATAAAAATAAATATCGTCGACACGCCCGGCCACGCCGACTTCGGCGGCGAGGTGGAACGTATCCTTAAAATGGTCAACGGCGTCATCCTGCTTGTGGACGCCGCAGAAGGCCCGATGCCGCAGACGCGCTTCGTCCTGTCCCGCGCGCTGGAGCTTGGGCACCGCGTCATCGTCGTCATCAACAAAATCGACCGGCCCGACGCACGCATCCACGAAGTCGTCGACGAGATCCTGGAGCTGCTGCTGGACCTGGACGCCACGGAAGAGCAGCTCGATTCTCCTATGCTGTTCTGCTCGGCCCGTCAGGGCGTGGCCTCTTATTCCCCCGAACAGCCGGGTACGGATTTAAAGCCGCTTTTCGACACGATCATCGATTACATCCCGGCGCCCGATACAAATACCGAAACGCCGCTTCAGATGCTCGTCTCCTCCATCGACTACAACGAATATGTCGGCCGCATCGCCATCGGACGCATCGAGCGCGGCGTCATCCGTCAAAATCAGGAAATCGTTGTGTGCGATTATCACGGCGACAAGCCCGTAAAAAAAGCCAAGGCGGTCAATCTGTATGAATTCGAGGGTTTGAGCAGGGTTCCCGTCACGGAATCGGAGGCGGGCAATATCATCGCGCTGTCCGGCATCGCCGACATCACGATCGGCGACACCGTGTGCGATCCGGCCAATGCCGAGCCGCTCCCGTTCGTCAAGATATCCGCACCGACCATCGAGATGACGTTTTCATTGAACGACAGCCCGTTTGCCGGGCGCGAGGGCAAATACGTCACGTCGCGCAATATTCGCGACCGGCTTATGAAAGAGACCCTCAAAGACGTATCTCTGCGCATTTCGGAGATTCCCAACAGCGACAGCTTCAATGTAGCCGGACGCGGCGAGATGCATCTGAGCATCCTGATCGAAACGATGCGCCGGGAGGGGTATGAATTCCAGGTCTCGCCGCCGCGCGTGCTTTTCAAGGAAATCGACGGCGCGCACTGCGAACCGGTCGAGCGCGTCGTTTTGGACGTTCCGGAGAACTGCGTCGGCTCGGTCATTGAAAAGCTTGGCTCGCGCAAGGGCGATCTTCTGGAAATGGTCCCTGTCGGCAGCCGGATGAAGCTGACATTTTTAGTCCCGTCACGCGGCCTGTTCGGCTACCGGAGCGAATTTTTGAGCGACACGCGCGGCGAGGGCATCATGAGCACTATTTTTGAAAAATACGAACCGTTCAAGGGCGAGGTCAGCCGGCGCGTCAGCGGTTCGCTCGTTGCATACGAAACCGGCGAGTCCGTGACGTACGGTCTGTTCGGCGCACAGGACAGGGGCCAGCTCTTTATCGGCCCCGGAATACCCGTTTATGCCGGCATGATCGTCGGGGTGTGTTCCAAACCGGACGACGTTTCGGTCAACGTCTGCAAGAAGAAGCAGCTGACGAACATGCGCGCGTCCGGCAGCGACGAGGCCCTGCGCCTTGTGCCGCCGAAAGCGCTGAGCCTTGAGCAGTGCCTGGAATTTTTGGCCGACGATGAGCTTTTGGAGGTCACGCCGAAAAATCTGCGCCTTAGAAAAAGCATCCTCGACCACGGTCTTCGGATGCGCGCGCTGAAAACCGGCAAGGTGTAATATATCTAAATAAGCTGTTTGGCGGCGGGATGAATGTCCCGCCGCTTTCTTTATTGGGCGGCGGGCAGATCTCATAAAGCTGTGATATAATCTTTTTAGGTGATACGCTTGATGACTGATCAAAAATACAAATGCAATATTTGCCCGCGCAGGTGCAACGCCGTCCGGACGGAAGAATCCGGCAGCGGCGTGTGCGACATGGGGACGATGCCGGTTGTGTCAAAAGCGATGCTTCACTTTTGGGAAGAGCCGTGCATCAGCGGCAAAAACGGTTCCGGCGCCGTATTTTTCACCGGCTGCGCGCTCGGGTGCGTCTACTGCCAGAACCGCGAGATCAGCGTTTTAAAAAGCGGCAAACCGGTCACGCCGGAACGCCTGCGGGAAATCTATTTCGAGCTGATCGAAAAGGGCGCGCACAACATCAATCTCGTAACGCCCACGCATTTTGCCGGCGGTATTCTAGAGTCGCTTGAGGGCAGCCTGCCCGTCCCGGCCGTGTACAATACGGGCGGATATGACAGCGTCGAGACGCTTCGGCGATTTGAAGGCAAAATACAGATTTACCTGCCGGATTTGAAATACGCGCTCAAAGAACCGGCGGCGCGTTATTCCGTCGCGCCGGACTATCCCGAAACGGCAAAACGCGCCGTTGTGGAGATGTTCCGTCAGACCGGGCCATTCGTGTACGGTTCAGGCGGGCTTTTAAAAAGCGGCGTCGTCATCCGCCATCTCGTACTGCCGGGAAACCTTGAAAACACGCTTTCAGTCATTGACTGGGTCCGCGAGGCCTTCTCCCCCGGCGACGTTTTATTCTCGCTTATGAGCCAGTATACGCCGAACGGCGGCGCGCCGCAGTTTACGGAGCTGTCGCGGCGTCTGACGCAGGACGAATATGACGCGGCCAGGCAATATCTTGAGGCTTCCGGCATTGAGGACGGTTTTTTTCAGGAGCTGTCGTCGGCGGAAGCGGAATACATCCCGGACTTCGACCTCGGCGGGGTATGATAAAAGTGTCTTTCGGGAATAACCGAAAGACACAAAACATATAGGACAGAAATGGCGCGCGTTTTTTTATGACAGCAGCGAGACGATTGACACCTCAAACGCCGTCCGCTCCGTCATTATTCCGTTTGCGGTTTTTATGTACTTGCGGCTTTGTATCCGCCCTTCCAGCGACAGCGTGTCGCCGACCGACATCTCCGCCGTACTTTCGGCCAGCCGCCCCCAGGCGATGCACGGCAGATAGTCCGAACGCCCGTACCGCCGGTTGACGGCAAGCATGAGATCGCAGATCTGCCGTCCCATCGGCGTCTTCCTCAGATTCGGCCGTTTGCACAGCGCGCCCGTCAGAAAAACGGTGTTTTTATCGTCGGCGTCGGTGAAAGAAAGTTGTTTGGCCAGGACGCTGATGACAAGGCGGCTGCCTTCGCCGTGCTTGTTGTTGTAGGAGCGCAGTTCGCCCGCGACGGCGAGATGCGCGGCATTTTCGATCTCAAGCTGCTCCAGCATCTGCTCACGGGCAATGATATTGATCGTATCGATAAATCCCGACAGCCGCTCGATATCCAGCGGAAATGAATAATAGTTATCGCTGCCGCCTATGTGCGAAAACCTCGGCTTATCGGCGATCGAGCCGCACAGTTCAACATAGTTGTTCATTTCTTCCAAAGCCGCCACCCTCTTTAAGCACCCATCTGTGGACAGTATATGTCCACAGACGCCATGTTAGACTATGGGTTTATTCCCGGCAGCTTCTGACCGAGTATTAAAAGCGCGCCCGCCACCGCCAACAAACTGTCGGGACGTGTGCTGCTTTCGATTTTTATCTCCTGCCGTTCCAGAACATCGCCGTTCACTGTCGGCAGTTCACGCTGCAGCGCCAGGACGCACGCGTCCTCGCCGATCGAAGACAGTGTTATAGAATTTTTAGCGGACATGCCGTATGTGACGATACAGCCCGTTTCGAACCCCTCCGCATCGGCGTCGCCCGGCAGAAGCAGAATCCCGCACCTTACGCGTGCCGATCCGGCGCTGCGGCCCGCGATACAATCAGGCGACAAAACAAGCAGGTCCGGCGGCGGGCCGTTCAGCGCGTCCGGCGAAACGGCCCGCCGGATGCGCAATGCCATGGCGTCCGTGCCGTCCGGCGCGCAGCCGGCGGCGATTTTGCCCGCGATATTTTCCATGCCCGGATCGATGACCGTTATTTCCACGTCTATAACCTCCAAGGGTCGGCGGGTTGCGTACTGCCGAAAACGAACGTCTTTAGAATTTCCTGCCGCTGACGTTTTATGCCGTCTTATCCGGGTTTGCGCATGCATAAATATTTATGCGATTGAACAAGCTTTACGGAATACCCGCAATAATAGAAAAAGTAGTTGACAAATGCCGCAGTCCCTGATAGTATTTGTTGGTCAAAATAAAGCAGAACGGCATCCCCGTCCTCACCCGGCTGCAAAATGCGCGCCGCGGTCAACATGAGACTTTCCCGGCTATAGCCGGTTTGTTTCGTCATCGGACGCGGATGCAGCAGCATCCGCTTTTGTATTTTTCGGGTAATTATAACAGGAGGTGCTTAATTATCAGCAATACGTCATATCAGATAAACGAGGATATTCGAGACAATGAGGTTCGTCTGATCGGAGAAGACGGCACACAGCTTGGCATCATGCCCGTCAGTGAAGCGCTGGATATCGCTTATGATCGTGAACTCGATCTTGTGAAAATCGCGCCTTTGTCCAAGCCGCCCGTCTGCAAAATCATGGATTACGGGAAATACCGTTTCGAACAGACCAAAAGAGAAAAAGAAGCAAAGAAAAAGCAGCATATCGTTGAGGTCAAGGAAATACGGATGTCTCCCAAAATCGGTATCAACGA
The DNA here is from genome assembly GCA_963663605.2 of uncultured Sporobacter sp. Lineage (GTDB taxonomy): Bacteria > Bacillota > Clostridia > Oscillospirales > Oscillospiraceae > Sporobacter. The sequence continues at coordinate 394,073 of CAXXVF010000001.1, read as the reverse complement.
TTTCAACGTCAAGCTAAGAAACGGTCAGAAATTTTTAAAGGAAGGCGACCGCCTGAAGGTGACCGTCCGCTTCCGCGGCCGCGAAATGGCCCACACTAATATCGGGCAGGACCTTTTAAAGAAATTTGCTGAAGAATGTTCCGAGTTTGCCACTGTTGACAAGAACCCGAAATTGGACGGGCGATTCATGACGATGTTCTTATCGCCCAAAGCAAAGTGATTGTTTGACGATACATTAGTACAATTGGAAGGAGACCCTAGTAATGCCTAAGATCAAGACGCACAGCGGGGCAAAAAAGAGATTCAATCTCACCAAGTCCGGCAAAGTCAAACGCGCGCACGCTAATAAAAGCCATATTCTCAACAAAAAGACGACAAAGCGCAAGAGAGGCCTCCGAAAAGGGACTTACGCCGACGTTACTAACGAAGCGGCCATCAAGCGCATGATCCTGTATAAATAAGGAGGTTTTACCATGGCCAGAATCAAAGGCGCGAAAGCCACGCGTAAAAGAAGAGGTAAAATATTAAAGCTCGCCAAGGGCTATTGGGGCGCAAAATCGACCCACTATAAAATGGCCAACCAGGCCGTCATGAAATCACTCACGTACGCCTATGTCGGGCGCAAACGCAAAAAGAGGGATTACCGCCAGCTTTGGATCACGCGTATCAGCGCCGGCTGCCGGGCAAACGGCATGAACTACTCCCGCTTCATGCACGGGCTGAAGCTTTCAGGCATCGAGATGAACCGCAAGACGCTCTCCGAGATGGCCATCCACGAGCCCGAGGCTTTTTCCGCGCTGTGCACAACGGCAAAAAGCGCCATCAGCGCTTAATTAAAAAGACAAAAACAGCCTTTTTCCAAAAGGCTGTTTTTTTCATTGGGCGGATATGGAATCCGCCCTCTTTTGCGCTTATTATACATTGGGCGGATAAGAAATCCGCCCCTACGGGACTGGCCGTTAATATTTAACGGAAGAACAGTATAAAATTATTTTTTCGTCAGCGCGTTTTTCATCACCAGGATGTATTCCTCTTCAGCGCGGCGGCTGATCCCGGCTACTTCCGTAAACACTTCAAACGCATGAAAACAACCCGGATAGATATGATATTCCGCCGGCACGCCGGCCTGGTTCAGTCTGGAGACATATTCGGTCGTTTCATCGCGGAACAGGTCCAGCGCGCCTACATACGTATACGTCGGCGGCAAGCCGGAATAGTCCCCGGCACGGGCGGCTGCGGCATAAAGCGGAATGTCTTTGCCGCATAAATCTCCCAGATACATTTCCCAGCCGAACAGATTCTTCGCTCTGCTCCACATACGCTTGTCGGTGAACTCGAAGCTGGACGGGGTGACGTTGCGGTCGTCGAGCATCGGGCACAGCGGCGCCTGGAACGCGATAGCCGGCCCGCCCCGATCCCTGGCAAGCAGCGACAGCGCGGCGGTCAACCCGCCGCCGGCGCTCGCGCCGGTGACGGCGATACGCCCGGCGTCAACACCCAGCGCATCCGCGTGCGATGAAAACCATTTGAGCGCGGCATAACAGTCGTCCAGCGGCGCGGGATAGGGATTCTCCGGCGCGAGCCGGTAATCGACGGAGGCAGCGACGCATCCGATCTCCGAAACAAGCTTGCGGCAGGTCCCGTCGCACATCTCCGGGCTACCCATAATATAGCCGCCGCCGTGTATGTAGAGAACGCCCGGCCGGTCCTGCGCCTTTTTCCCGTGCGTATACAGCCGCACACGCACGTCCGGCGCACCCTCAGGGCCGGGAATGAATTCGTCGCGGATCGTCACATCGTCGTCCGGCGCCGCCGCCGGCCCGAACGATGCGCCCGACGCTTTGCGAATCTCCAGCAGCGTCTCTTTCGTGAAATCCTCCTGCGGCATCAGAGAAAGCAAGCCGCGCAGATCCGGATGAACCCTGTTTTCCATAAAATCACCTTACTATTATTTTTTTAAAGCGCCGGAAATGCCGTCCGGTCAGTCGCGCATCTCCCGCGCAATCATCAGAAGGCGCTCCCTCGTATTGCTTTCAGGACGCTCGATGACATGCTGCAAGAGGGCCCGGAGCGTCTCTCCGACCGCGATACCTTTTTTGAATCCAAGTTCAATCAAATCATTTCCGTCTATGGCAAGCTCCCCGACGGACCAGCACTCGCCGCCGTTTATGACTTCATCCGCGTTTTCAAGCGCAGGCGTATCCCGGAGCGCTTTTTCGGCGGCGGCGGCGCATAAAACCGTCCCGGCTCCAAGGTCAGCCAACAGACGCTTTATATCCGCCATTTGGTCCGGCAGCGCTTTTTGCGCCGTTTTGACGCCGGCGGAGCATCTCCGAACGGTTTTTGAATCGAGCCGCATGCTCATGAGAAATTCTTTCGGTGACGCGATCAAGTCCGCTTCGTCCAGCAGCGCCGAGAAGGCGCTCCAGCGGAGAGAAGCCGTTTTTGGAAGGGCGGCAAGCCTGCCGAGTTTTTCCGCTTCGAGCGCCCCGTCCTGAATCCGGCCTTTGAAAAGGCCGAGCGCCAGGGCCGTCCCGATCCGCTTCGGCTCCCCCGACAGCAGGATCTTTTCCGTTTCATCCCGGACACGCTCTGCGGAAAGCGCCGCACACAGCGGCGCGCATTTTTTGATCGCCGCCTCCGTGCCGTCCTCAATCTCGAAGGAAAGCTGCGCTGCAAAACGCAGTGCGCGGAACATCCGGAGCGCGTCCTCGGAAAACCGTGCTTTCGGGTCTCCAACGCACCGGATCCGTTTGCGCTTTATGTCCTCACGGCCGCCGAACGGGTCGATCAGCATGCCGTCAGTTGCCATTGCCATCGCGTTGACCGTAAAGTCGCGCCGCTTGAGGTCTTCATGCAGGTCGCCGACAAACGTCACGCTGTCGGGGCGGCGCCGGTCGCTGTAGCTGCCGTCGCTTCGAAAGGTCGTCACCTCGACCGCGCCTCCGCCGGTGATAACGGCGACCGTTCCGAAGCGGGCCCCGGTCTTGACGGTTTTCGGGAAAATCCGCATGACGTCTGCGCCGAGCGCGGACGTGGCGATATCCCAGTCATGAACCGGACGGCCAAGGAGCGTGTCCCGCAGGCAGCCGCCGACAAGGTAGGCTTCAAACCCGTTTGACCCAAGGGTTTTCAAAACACCGCATACATATCCGGGCACACCGTCCATTTAAGCCGCCTTTCTCGCTCCACACCGCGCCGGACGCCGAAAAAGCGCCGGCTTCGTTTAAAACGACAGGAATCGCGAAATAATCACCCTTGTAAAAATACCCTGTAAGTATTATAATCATTTGACAGCGCAAAAACAACCGTATAACTGCGCGTCCGGAAGCCCGTGTGAAGATTTCACGCCGTCCGGCAATGTCCCATGCAAAACCCGCCTCCGGCGGGAACCGAAGAGGTTTTTTATGAGTAAATCTGATTTAGAGTCCTGTATAAAATCCGGCTTAAAAGGACACCTTGTCGGAATCGGCGGTGTTTCCATGTCGCCGTTGGCGGAAGTCCTGCACAACATGGGCGTTGAAATCACCGGTTCCGATATGGACGACAGCACGGTTGTCCGGCATCTTAAAACGCTTGGCATCGATGTAAAAACAGGCAGCCACAAAGCCGAAAACATCGAGGGCGCGGATTTCATCATCCGCACGGCGGCGGCAAGGGACGACAACGTCGAGATCGCCGCAGCGCGGAAAGCCGGGCTGCCCGTTTTTGAACGGGCCGAAGCATGGGGCTATATCATGCGCGGCTACAGGAACGCGGTCTGTGTCGCCGGCACACACGGAAAAACGACAACGACCTCCATGGTGACGCATATCCTAATGGCAGCGGACAAAGACCCGACCGTCATGATCGGCGGGACGCTTCCGAAGCTTAAATCCGGTTACCATGTCGGCGGCGGAGACGTCATCGTTTTGGAAGCCTGCGAATATTACAACTCTTATCACTGCTTTTTCCCGACAGTCGCCGTCATCCTGAATGTCGACATGGATCATATCGACTTTTTTAAAAGCCTCGATAATGTCAAAGCGTCTTTTAAAAAGTTTGCCTCGCTTGTGCCGGACAACGGCACGATCGTCTGCAACACAGACGATAAAAACACGATGGACGCGCTGGAGCCTCTGGGACGCGAATTGCTGACGTTTGGGCTCGGCGAACAGGCGAAGGTTCGCGCCGTTAACATCGTCACTGTCGGCAACAGCTCTTCCTTCGATGTCTTATATAACGGATCTTTTTTCTGTCATTTGAACATAAACGTGCCCGGGCAACATAATATCAAGGACGCTCTGGCCGCCACGGCAGCCGCTATTGCACTTAATATACGTCCGGAAGCGATTCCGAAAGGCTTCTCGGATTTTACGGGCGCAGGCAGGCGCTTTGAATACAAAGGCAGCTTAAACGGCGCGTGCGTCTATGACGACTACGCCCATCACCCGCACGAGCTCAAAAACCTGCTGGACATGGTCAAAACATTGGGCTACCGGCGTATTCTCCTTGCTTTTCAGCCGCATACGTTTACGCGCACGAAGGCCCTTTTCAGTGAATTCATCACCGAGCTGGGACGCGCCGACCGCGTGTTTCTGGCCGAAATATACGCCGCCCGTGAGAAAAACACGGTCGGCATATCCTCCAAGGATTTGGCGGACAACGTCAAGGGCGCGGAATTCTGCCCGACGTTTGAGGACATGGAACACCGTATACGCGGGATCGCCGGAGAGGGCGATATCATCCTGACAGTCGGCGCCGGCGACATATATAAAGTCGGGGAAAAACTCACCGACGAGCCGGAATCGGAAACAGCAAATGTCGTATGAAAGTTACAGCCGGTATTAGCCGCGGGTCTTCCCGCAGACGGACAGTACACCGCGCAAGGTAACGGCAGTCGAAAACACACGTTTTAAACCCGGTACGGGTTCATCCCTGTCAACTTATAACAAAAAGAGGCGATATGAAATATGAAAGAGGAAAAGTCTTTAAAGAACAGATTCGCCGCCCTGATAAACAGAAAAAAAACTAAAGGCGAAGCCTCTGAAAATACAGATGCCTCTCTTAAAACGAACAATACGCAGGCCGACATAAACGCAAGCCCGGCGGCAACTGAAACAAAGCCCGGCAAAAAAGACGACGCGCATTGGCCGACAAGTATAATCGGCGCTTTCGTCGGCATGCTGGCCGGCACACTGCCGGCGGCAGCCTGGGCGCTTATCTTCGGCGCCTCTTTTTCGCCGCTGTACCTGCTTGTGCCGCTCGCTGTTTATTACGGAATCAAGCTGATGGGAAAGCTGGAAGGCCCCCGCGGTCTTGCGCTGCTCATTATTTTCACGGCGATCGGCCTGTATTTGACGCTTTTATCCTGTCAGGCGGCCGGCGACGTGCTGAAATACAAAATGTCTGTTTTTAACCTTCCGCTCGTCACGATCACGCTGATCGGCAGAAGCGGCGTCCTGCCCGCCCCCTTCTTTTCGTCAGCGAACGTCTTCCCCGTCGTCTTTGCGGCGATCGGCACGGCGCTGGCGTATGAACCGCTTATGAAGAACGCCAATCCGCATGAGGACGCTTCCGATGCCCGAGGCGCGGCGGAATAACATTTATAAACAACCGTTTTAAAATTACATGAACGCATAAAAGCACAAAACCCCGGAGATTAAATCTCCGGGGGTTTTCGCATGAATATCCGGTTACTTTTTAACCGTTTTCTTTTTGCGGCGGTTGACCTTGAAGATGAACAGCATCATAAGCACGAAATAAACGATGCACAGTCCAAGCGTAACTAACGTCATAGTCGTCGATTTATAGGCCATACCGATCAATATGAGCATCGGCGCGCCGAGTATGATGGCAAAGCTCGAACCGATAATCAGGTTGTTGGCCGCCGGCGTTTCAAAGTTCGGATCGATCTCGCGGAGCAGCAGGACGCCCGAGCTGATCGTCCCCGTCATCATGCCGTACATGGCAAATAGCCCTTCATAATAATACCCTTTATATATCTTTTTACATATCCAGGCCAGGAATATCCAGGTCAGGATACCGCCGGCTGCGGCCATGAGCACAAAAGGCAGCCACAGGCCGGAAAGGTCCGCGATGTCTATGGAGGCGATGCCGGCTACAATCATCGCATCGAAGAAAAAACCCGAGATACGGGAGAGCAGGTAATTGTTCTGGTACTGGCGCGTCATCACACGGGCAACCTTGAGATGCTTCATAATAACGCGCGTAAGTATGGCAAGCGCCGAGCCGACCAGGAAGTTGAATCCCCATAAAAGCGTGTTCAAAAGCGCGGCCAGACCGGGCAGATATGCCGTAAGGGCGGATGTGATGCCCCAAGTCACGAGATAGGTCACAAAGTAAACCAGCAGCACGAGCGCCACCTGGATCGAGAACTTGTCGACCGATTCGGCTACCGGAATCTCGCCCTCGTCCTGAAAATTATCGACAATCATCGATCCGTAGACGTCCCCCGGCTTTGTCTTTTTGAGTTTGCCCTTTTTCGCCAGCCAGTTCATGGCAATTACGCCGATGACGCAGGCGCACAGGAACCCTGCCGCCGCCAGCGACAGTCCAAAGCTGCGTCCCCCGATAAAGCCGGCGGTCTGATACGTCGTGCCGACGTTGTTGGCTTGACCCGGTCCCTGTCCGAAGCCCATCGGCAGGAGAATCCCGCAGGACATGAACAGGTCGGGCTTGAGCGTATAAACAAGCCCTATCGAAATGACGAGCCCAATAATGGCCTGGAGCAAATAGGAACTGACGATGAGCGCACCGGTTTTCGGCCCCGTAAGGTTTGCTTTCATATTGGCGGTTTTATCCGGAACACGCAGAGACATTGCGATAAACCCGAGCGCAATACCGTGATAGATCAGTATTTCCATGAAGTTGGTATCGAGCTTTATAAGTCCGACTGTCCGCACGACCAGCAGAATGAACCCGCCCAATACGGCCGTCGGCAACAGGCTGTTCCGGACAAACGGGATCTTTCGGCGCAGGAAGTTTGAGACTAGAATGACAACCGCTATGATGCCGAACTGGATGATAACGTTCCATACGGCCTGGTTTGCGCTGGAATAATCCATAGGCTACCTCCGTGAATGACGCAGTATGTTGACTTCAGATGCCGGTGGCGTCGGCTTTGGCGTATTCGCCGGTCAGTATCCGGTACATCGTCAGATACTTCCGGCCGCTTCGGACGATATCCGTTTTAATTTCGTAGTTTTTGCCTTCAGCAGAAAAAACGATCATCCCGGAACCATAGACGCCCATCTGGTAGAGTTTGTCGAGCGAAACGGAAAATTCTCCGAGCGAAAGCCGGTCTTTGAATAGTTTCAAAACGCCGCTGGCAATACATTCTTCGGTATGATCGCTGCCAATCAGCCACAGGCTTTGCCCGTCATCTCTAAAAATTGGTTCATCCCCGGCTTTTGCGGCATATTTACACAGGAAGTCCTCCTGCCAGGCATCCCAGTCCCGGATCGTATCAAACGGCCTGAGTCCCCCTTCGAAAAATCCGTAAATGTTATACTTGGCCTGCATCCCGCAGTCACAGTAAAACAGATCCCCCTTGCTGTGCATTGTACACGCACGCTTGCAGACGGGACACGTATATATGGCTTTTTCAAGTCCTTCGGCAAGTTTGGCACCTTTATAGGCGATTTTCTCCTTGTGCTGCGCTTCGTAAGCATCTTCATGGATATCGCTCATGATCGTCCTGGTCAGCTCCGCGACGGACATCTTTTCAAGCTGGTCGGGCGTGTACGCGTTGATAAATCTGCCGTGCATCCGACCGCGGCGGATGGTTTTGCTCCACCTTGGGCTTGTCAGATACCCTCCGGACAGCCGGTACGTCACGAGCGTAGCTTTCGATGCCTTAATCAGGCGCGCCGTCGTCGGATGAAGCTGACTCGTCAGCCCGTTCCACGAGCGGTCGCCCTCGGCAAAAATCCCTACATTTGCCTTTCGGCGAAGCGTCCTTATTATGCTCATGGCCGAAACGGTGTCCGTTGAGCCCTTGATCCTGGCAATGGGCGCTACAAGCCATATAAGGATTTTTGATATTAAGCCCTTTCGGAACAGGTGCTCGCTGGCTACAAAATACATCTGCTGGCTGAAGCTGCATCCGACCATGAGCGCGTCTAAGTCCGTCACATGGTTGGCGATCAAGAGAAAAGGGCCCGGGAGCTTCGGCGCCGTCTCATAAGAATATCCGAACCGGAGCTTCAAATATATAAGAATCGGAAACCGAAATAATTTCCATACGATGAGATGCCGCAGTCTGGTCATAGTATCACCTTTGCTTGTTAAACCGTCACAGTCTGTCTGAATACCGAAGCGTGTCTTCCGTTTATGAAAGTATCCCTTCGTCTTTCATACTATATTAAACGCCCGATTGATTCAGCAATGACAATTTAATCAGATATTTGTTGATTTGTACAGGGTTTTTACAAGAATTTAAAAAACGGCGCTCCGTTTTTAAACGAAGCCGCCGTATTTTTTATTTATCTGCGGGACGCGGCCCCGTTTTGAGCACCGCACATCGGGCAGAATATGTTATCCGTCATTTATCGTCCATCTTATACCGGACGGCTCGGACGTGTTGAAAATTGCTTCTTATTTATAGTAATTCATGCACAACTCGTCGACAAAGCCAAACAGTATTTTATTCTTCCGTTTGACCTCTTCGTCGTCGACCGGGCCGAGAAAACCGCCGTTCCAGGCAAAACCGCCGCCCGGTGCGAGCATATCGAACGACGCCTTAACGGAGTTATATATCTCATCGTCCGTGACATCGGGCTCTAAAAGCCGGTCTCTGGCGTCCCAGCCGCCGGAGATGACCAGCTTGTTGCCGTACTTGGCCTTGATGGCCGGAAGATCGTTGCAGGTCTGACCCGGATCCCACGAGTTGACGCCCATTCCGACAAGCAGATCAATAATACCTTCGCACTTGCCGCAGTTGTGCATCGTGATTTTCAGGCCGCGGTCACGGCCCATCTTGGCCCAGCGGTCGTGGCACGGGACGAGGAACTCCTCATACATTTCGCGGGAAATGAACGGGTTTGCCCAGGCCGCCGTATCGTCCATCATTTTGATCACGTCGGGCTTATAGTAATCGATGGAGTTCTCTGCGACCTCCATATAGAAATCGCACACGTAGGTGAGCAGTTCCTTGACCTCGTCCGGCTCTTCATACATGGCCATCATGCCTTCAGAAAAACCCATGAAGGACATCAGCGTTTGAAAATAACCCATGTGCAGGTTCATCTCCAGCGCCGTCTGCGTACGGTCGATACCGGACTGCTCGATATCATCCCTGGCCATTTTTTCCCAGTCTATGCCCTCTAAAGACGGGGCTTTAATAACGTCCCGCCATTTGGTGATATCCTTGAGGATAAAATTGTTGGGCTCGGGGATGAGCGCCCCGCCCGTTTCGTACGTCGCGACAAAATTAACGCCCCAGACGTCCTTGCCGCCGCCGTTTCTGCGATATTCCGATATAATCGTCGGCTCAAACATATGAGAAGCCACAGGCTTTGTATCTCCGGGCATGGGCCCGAAGGTATATTGGGGAACATATTCGGGCTGCTCGCAGCTGAGCGCCATCAGCCAGTTTTCTTTGGGTGTTAACATACAGTCCCTCCGCTCACAAGTTCTCGGCTCGTTTTTATGGCCGGACATATATTACCAGAGCGATTATAAGGCGAATTTTCCTTATATGCAAGCCAATTATATGCTTTTTGGCGAATTGCCCGATAGACATTTTGCATGAGCTTATGCTTAATATCGCTGCTCTTCAAGCTGCATCGCCCGGCACAGCGCCGCATAACGTCCGTCCCGCGCGGAAAGCTCTTCATGTGTTCCGCGCTCGACGATCCGGCCGTCCCGGACCACCAGGATCAGGTCCGCGCTCCGGATGGTCGACAGACGATGCGCAATAATAAACGACGTGCGCCCTTTCATGATCTGCGTTATGGCGTTTTGTATGAGCTGTTCCGTTTCCGTGTCGATGGAGGATGTGGCTTCGTCCAGGATAAAAATAGGCGGGTCGGCTAAAATCGCGCGGGCAAACGAGATCAGCTGTTTCTCGCCGGTCGACAGCCGGTCCCCGCCTTCTCCCACCTGCGTTTTGTACCCGTCTGTCAGCTTGCCCACGACTGCGTCGGCCGAAACGAGCTTTGATGCTCTTATAACGTCTTCATCCGTGGCTTCAAGCCGGCCGTACCGAATGTTTTCCATGATGGTACCCGAAAAAAGATGCGGATCCTGCAGAACGTAACCAAGCGAGGAATGCAGCCATAAAAGGCTGCGCTCCCGGTAGTCCCGCCCGTCTATGAGCACGCGCCCGGCCGTCGGCTCGTAAAAGCGGCAGGCCAGATTCACGAGCGTCGATTTACCCGCGCCGGTCTCGCCGACGATCGCAACGGTCGTCCCGGCCGGGATATGGAGATTGAAGCCCTCAAGGATATACGCATCTCCGTCGGGGTACTTAAACCAGACGTCTTCAAAGTCGATATCACCGCGGAGCTTCTCCCAGTTTTCGCGTTTCGGCTCAAATACATCGCCGTATTTTTCAACGACATCGGGCGTATCCGCCTGAGCAAGCGGTGTGTTCAAAAGCGCCGTCACGCGCTCTATTCCGACCTGCGCCGTGATCATCTCCGTAAAGACGTTCGCCGTCTGCACCACCGGTTCGATCATACCGACGGCGTATGAGATAAAAGCCGTGAGTGTGCCGTAATCTAAAAGGTCACCCATAACAAGGATGCCGCCGCGGTAGAGCACGACGCCAACGGCAACGGAACCGCAAAACATGATGAGCGGGAGCATAATCGCCTTGAGCATGGCGCTTTTAACGGAAGCGCGGTACATTTTTGCCGTGACCGCGTTGAATTCTCCAATATTCCGGTCCTCGATCACGAGCGTTTTCGAGGTCTTGGCCCCTGTGATGCCTTCGTTGAACGCGCCGGTGATCTGCGCGTTTACAGCGCGTACGCGCCGGTTGACGACGATAAGTTTTCTCTGGTATATCCATGTTATCAGCAGCAAAACCGGTATAACGGCCAGAAGCAGCAGCGCGAGTTTGGCGTTCAGGGCGAACATAAAGCAGAAAATACCGATAAGATAACATACATTCCACGCCGCGTGCGAAAGGCCCCATGCGACCATGCCGCTGATCCTGTCCACGTCGGACATGACGCGCGCGATGAGATAACCGACGGATGTCGTGCTGTAAAACGAAACCGGCAGCTTCTGGAGATGCACGAAGCAGTCGCGCCGGAGCGTGCGCCCTAAAAACATCTCCGCTGTGATGGCCTGACGCGCAAACACCATGACGGTGGCGCCTTCAAAGACGATAACCGCCAGAAAAATCAGCGAAAACCGCAGGAGCCCCTCTGTCGTCCCCGGCGTAATAAAATTATTGACGGCATAGCTTATAAAAAGCGGAAGCGTCGATTCCGCCACGGCCGATACGATCATAAATGCGAAAACGGCGATGATATGTCCGCGTATTTTTCTTAAAAACGGAAAAAGCCGCGACCATGTCTTTATGCTCAGGCGGTTAGCCTGTTTTTCCTCCGGTATGTCACGCATATGGTTATTTTGCCTCCCCGGCCGTGCCGCTTTGAAGATCGTAAACCCTCTTATAAATGCCGCCTTTTTCCACAAGCGCGCTGTGCGGGCCGATCTCGGCGATCCGCCCGTCTTTTAAAACCATGATCGTGTCGGCATGCATCAAAGTAGAAATGCGGTGTGAGATCAGAATAACGGTGGCGTCTTCTGTGTTTTCACGGAGCGCATCCCGGATCTTCGCGTCGGTCTCCATGTCGACGCTGGACATCGAATCGTCAAAAACCATAATCGGCGCGCCCGTCATGAGCGTCCGGGCAATCGCGACGCGCTGTTTCTGTCCGCCGGACAGCGTGACGCCCCGCTCGCCGACAATCGTATCGTATCCGTGGGGAAACGCCATAATGCTCTCGTCTAAAGCGGCCGTTGCCGCGCTTTTGCGAACCGGCCCGATGTCGCCGTTTCCGGCGGTTATATCGATGTTCTCAAAAACGGATTTGGAAAACAAAAACGGCTCCTGAAGCACCAGCCCGACACCGCGGCGGAGGTAACGCCGGTCGATATCCCGGATGTCGACCCCGCCGATCTTGATGCATCCGCCGTTTTCCGGGAGGTCGTACAGCCGGTTAAGCAGATAGGTAATCGTCGATTTGCCGGCGCCCGTGGCTCCAAGTATGCCGAAGGTCGAGCCGCTTTTCACGGTAAAGCTCAGGTCTTTCAAAACCAGCTGCCCGCCGTACGCGAAGCTTACGTTTTCAAAGACGATATCGCGGTCCAGCGGCGGTTTTTGGGCCGCAGGCTCGTCTTCTTCGACGGGTGTATCGAGGATATCCTGTATCCGCCGGAGCGAAACGCTTGTCTTGCTCATTTCGGACAGGATATGGCCGAGCTGCCGGATCGGCCACATCAGCGTCGTCGTATAGCTCAAGAAAACAAGGAATTCCCCAAGCGTTATCCTCCCGGTAACACTGAGCAGTGTACCGGCCGCTGTCATAACGAGCAGCTCCCCGGACGATACGATGTCACCGATCCCCCAGAAAACGCCCAGCGTATAGCCGAGCGAAATCCATTTATCTATAAACGTCTTGTTTTTTTCGTCGAAGTTATCGACCTCAAACCGTTCGCGCCCGAACGCACGGACAACGCGTACGCCCGTCAGGTTCTCCTGTACATGCGCAAGGAGCGCCCCCTCGGCCTCGTCGGCCTCACGAAACCGCACCGCTATCTTCGAGAAAAAGCCCATGGAATACCCGACGATGAGCGGCATGAAGCCGAGGGCAATCGCGGCTATGAGCGCGTTCATCGAGAACATGATAACAAGCGCAAGCGTTACCAGCAAAATCGTGCGGACGACTTCGATGAGCTGCATGGAAATAAACCTCTGCGCGATGTCCACGTCATACGTGCAGCGCTGTATGATATCGCCCGTCCGGTTTTCAGTATGCCAGGAAAACGGCAGGCGCTGGATATGTGAAAACAGCGTGTCCCGCAGTCTTTTTATAAAGCGTTCCGTGCCTTTTGCGGTGCCGAGCCGATTGAAATAGCCAAAAACGCTGGCCAGTGCCGAACACGCGGCAACGCTGGCGGCGCACAGGATGATATTTGCGCGCAGGAAGCCGCGCCCGCCGATTTTTTCGTAAAGACCGTTGAGGAAAGCGGGCAGCGCCGTCTCCTTTGCGCCGATGACGGAATCCACCGTGAAACCGACGATCTGCGGCATGAGAAACGTGAACAAAATGCTTAAAACAGCGGCCAGCACGGCCAGGACGAAATACCGTCTGGATCCGACGGCAAACCGGTTAATCATTTTGAGCAATGTATTTTTTTTGCTTTTCATAAAGCTTCAGCCCGTTCGTCTTCAAGTATGCTTAGTTTGCCATATCACGGCGTTAAAAGCAAGCCGGGCGTCCGAATAGCACAAAATGTACCGGCACCCTGTTACAAAAGTCTTTTTTTTAGATTTTTCATGTTCGAAAATCCACAATTTGTGTTATAATGCTCAATATATATTGGCAAATATTCCATAAAGCGAGGGACAAAGGTGCACGGCGAAAAAAGTTCTGAAGTAACGCTCAACAAGATATTGCCCCGGCTGGAAACGCATCCCGATATCGGGCTGACGGCGCGCGAAGCCCGGGAACGTCTGGACAACGGCTACGGGAATGAAAGCCCCGCGTCTCCTGAAAAGACGGTCGGCCAAATTTTCAGGGACAACATCTTCACCTATTTCAACCTCGTTTTTTTCGTCCTTGCGCTGCTCATAATCTTTGTCCAGTCTTATAGGAACCTGACGTTCATGGGCGTCATCTTTTCCAATACCGCCATCGGTATCATCCAGGAACTGCGCGCCAAGCGCACGCTCTCAAAACTCAAGCTCATCGCCGAGCCGCACGCAACGGTCATCCGGGACGGTATGGCCGTGACGATCCCGGCCGAAGAGGCCGTTTTGGACGATGTGGCGGTCTTCGCGGCAGGAAACCAGATCTACGCCGACGGCGTTGTTTTGTCGGGCGAGTGCCGCGTCAACGAGGCGCTCGTAACGGGCGAGGCGGACGAGATCGTCAAGACGCCCGGCTCGACGCTTTTATCCGGCAGCTTCATCGTGTCCGGCGAATGCCGCGCCCGGCTCGACAAGGTCGGGGCCGATTCGTTCGTTTCGAAGCTGACCATCGAGGCGAAAAAGCACCGCAAGAAGCATCAGTCGGTCATGATCCACGCGCTTACAAGGCTTGTTCAGGTCATCGGCTTTGTCATCATACCTTTCGGCATCATTTTATACCTTCAGCAGACGCTGGCGCTCGGTTACTCGGTCACCGAAAGCGTCGTCTCGACCGTAGCGGCGCTCATCGGCATGATCCCCGAGGGGCTGTATCTGCTTGTTTCGGTCGCGCTGACCGTCAGCGTCATACGGCTGGCACAGAAAAAAACGCTGGTCCACGATATGGGCTGTATCGAAACGCTGGCCCGGGTCGACGTCCTGTGCGTCGACAAGACCGGCACCATTACGGAGCCGAACATGACGGTCCGTGAGGTGGCGCTTTTACGAGAGGACCGGTTCACTATGAACGACGTAACCGCTCTCTTGTCCGACTACACCGCGGCCATGGGCGCCGACAACGAAACAATGGCCGCGCTCAAGCGCGCTTTCAGCGAAACGCCGCGCCGGCGGGCCGTCGGCGTCCTCCCCTTCTCGTCCTCCGCCAAATACGGCGGGGTAACGTTCGGCAGCGGCGGCACGTTCCTTTTGGGCGCGCCGGAGAAGATCCTGCTCACTGATTATGACACATACAAATACGAAATAGAGAAATTCTCGTCACAGGGCTGCCGCGTTCTTCTTTTCGCCGGTTATTACGGGTCTCTCAACGACAAGAGCATCATGAGCGAGGTCCTGCCGCTGGCGCTTGTCGTCCTGACCAACAGCATACGCCCGGAAGCCCCGGCTACATTCAATTTCTTCAAGAAGCAGGGCGTCGCGATCAAGGTCATATCGGGCGACAACCCGCTCACCGTTTCCCGCGTGGCTATGGAGGCCGGCATCGAAAACGCGGACAAATATATTGACGCCTCGGAGCTCACGACCGAACGCAAGATCAAAAACGCCGTCCGGAATTATACCGTATTCGGCCGCGTTACACCGGATCAAAAGCGGAAGCTGATACGCGCTTTTAAGTCGGAGGGGCACACGGTGGCCATGACGGGCGACGGCGTCAACGACGTGCTGGCGCTCAAGGACGCCGACTGCAGCATCGCGATGGCGTCCGGCAGCGACGTGGCCTGTCAGGTCGCGCAACTTGTTTTGATGGACTCCAATTTCTCCGCTATGCCCTCGGTTGTTTCCGAAGGGCGGCGCGTCATCAACAATATCGAACGCAGCGCGTCGCTGTTTCTGACCAAGAACATCTTCTCGTTCGCCCTGACGCTCACGGCGCTCATAGCAGCCCTTAAATATCCGATCACACCCTCTCAGCTGTCGCTGTTCAACATTACGCTCATCGGCATCCCCTCGTTTATTCTGGCAATGGAACAGAATACAAATATGGTTCGGGGCCGCTTCCTTTTAAACGCGCTGCTGCGGGCGCTGCCCGCCGGTCTGACGGATTTTCTGGCCCTTTTGGGCGTCATACTGGCCTGTGCGCATTATGGCGTGTCCGCCGGCGAAATGTCCACCATGGCGACCATCATCATCGCCGCCGTCGGTTTCATGATGCTCTACCGCATCGGCCGCCCGCTCAACTCGCTCCGGTTAGGCCTGATCATTTCCATGATACTCCTGTTCATATTCGGCGCTCTGGTGTTCACCGATCTGTTCACGCTCTCCCCCCTGTCAACGACGGCTGTCTGGATAACGGTCGTCATCATAGCCATTTCCGCACCTGTGATGATCGTTCTGTCGTGGATCGTCGGCATGTTCGAAACGAAAAAAACAAAACGCAGATAATATCACATTTAAAAGTATTGCGCCTTTACGACAAAGCGGCCGTAAAGCTTGCTTTGGACAACTATCTGTGGTATTGTAATGTCCGCTGATTATATGGCCTGAAAACATAGAAAAAAGACCGCGCGCCATATTCAAACTATATGAACGCGCAGCCGGAGCTTCCGGCGTCTTTAAACAGAGATTTTCTGAAAAGGATGAAAACGATGTTTGGAAATAATGTGCAGCGTACTCCGAAACAAAAAGCGGAAAGAGCCATGCTCGGGATTTTCGCGCGTTTGGCGGGATGCGGATATCTGATTTATATCATGGTCAAACTCCTGACCACCCCGAGCGAGGATTCGACCACGCTGACGACCGTTATCGCCATTGTTATGCTGGCCCTTTCAGTTATTATCATCGGCATGACGATCAAAGACTTGATCGACGGTATCAAAACCGGACGTTTCAAAGCGTCGACGTACGAAGAAGCCGAATTGAACGAATATCTGAAACGCAAAGCTGAAGAGGGCGGCGACACGGACAGCGGGCCCGAATACATTGAAGCTGACGGCGGTGAGGACGACGGTGGGGACACAGAAGTCTCTGAGGACGAAGCGGAGCAGGACGACGGCGACAGGGATACACGTAATTAGTCCGTTACGTAAATACAGATATAAATAGTTACAGGCCGGGCTAAGCCCGGCTTACAGACTATTAAGTGGAGGAATTGATTTGGTATTCTCATCTTATGCGTTTATTTTTCTATTCCTTCCAATTGTACTCATCGGTTATTTCATACTTTCAAAGCTATCCGATATTAAATACCAGCATATTTTTTTAATCCTGGCTTCATTGTTTTTCTACGGTTACTTTAATCCCGTTTATCTGTTCATCATAATATCTTCGGTTGCAATCAATTACACGATTGGTACGCTCATGAAGCGATCTGGTTATTTAAACGCCAATGTCCCTGATGGCAGGCACAGGTTCCTGTCACCGAAAGAATTGCTGATTATCGGAATTGTTTTTAACGTCGGTCTGCTCGGTTATTTTAAGTATTACGACTTCTTTATCGAAAACGTCAATACCGTATTTCATTTAAGCTTTACCGTAAAAAATATCCTGCTTCCGCTTGGAATCAGCTTTTTCACTTTCCAGCAGCTTTCTTTCCTGATCGCCGTCTATAAAGGCCGCGAAAAAACGGACCGATTTACAGCCTATTGTATTTTCGTACTGTTTTTCCCCCAACTGGTAGCCGGTCCAATCGTCCTATACGGCGAGATGATCCCTCAGTTTACAGACGTAAAAAGAAGGTATTTGAACGCCGACAATCTGGCGCTCGGCGTTTATCTCTTTGTGATCGGCCTGTTTAAAAAAGTCGTTATCGCCGACACGCTCTCCTTATTCGTTGACAACGGCTTCGCCGCGTCGGAGCTGTCACTCTCCGCAGCCTGGATTACGTCGCTGAGTTATACGCTGCAGGTTTATTTTGATTTCAGCGGCTATTCCGACATGGCCGTCGGTCTGGGCAAAATGTTCAATATCGATCTGATTCCCAATTTCAATTCTCCCTATAAATCAGCGAGCGTATCGGAATTCTGGCGGAGATGGCATATCACGCTCGGCCGGGCGCTCAGTACATATATTTACAGGCCGCTCGGCGGCAACAGAAAAGGGAAGCTCCGAACAGTTTTTAATCTGATGATAACTTTTTTTATCAGCGGACTGTGGCACGGCGCAGCCTGGACTTTCGTTATCTGGGGAACGCTCCACGGCATGATCGTCGCGCTGGAACGTTTATCCGGCTCGATTCTTGATAAAATCCCAAGAGCGCTCCGAATCGCCGGAACGTTCATAGCCGTCAATTTTCTGTGGGTCCTGTTCCGAGCGGAAAGTTTCAGTCAGGCCTTGAAGGTCTATACAGGGATGTTTAATTTCAAATCCGTCGGCATCTCTCAACTGGCCGATATCGTTTATGACGGTATAATCAATTTTCCCGCACCCATCGATATTCTCTATATTCTGGGGCTGACGGCCGTTTTACTCATTGTCGTTTTCAGCCGTAAAAACTCTATGGAAAAGTTCAAGGAATTCACGCCTCAAAGAAAATACATGATTTTTGGCGCGCTTCTCTTTTGCGTTTCAGTCCTGCACCTGACCAGGGAGACCGTTTTCATCTACTTCAATTTTTAATATTGCATCCGACGCGATTTAATCAGCGACGCCCAGAAAGCCTGAAGGAGTCTAACCATAATGCTTACCAAAGAAAAAAAAACAGCTAAAAAGTGGCTCGTCGGTCTTCTGTGTCTTACGTTATCCATTCTTATCCTTCTATGTGTCGCCTCATATATCGTCGATCCGTTTTTTGTTTACCGGTTTCGAGACGATACATATATTATCAGCAGCCAATTCGCGCTGCCCGGCATCATAAAAAACGCCGACTACGATGCGGCGATTGTCGGCTCGTCAATGATACAGAATTTCAAAATGTCTTCTTTTCGGGACAAATTAGGCTGCAATGCTCTCAAGCTTTCATACAGCGGTATTTCACTGACAGAATTCAGCAAATTGTATAAATCCCTTAAAAAACAGGGAAAATCTCAAAACTACTATTTATGCCTGGACATGTATCTATTCGCATACCAAGAATCTGAGGACAAGGACAGAATGGCCGACTACCTGATCGATACCAACTATATTAACGATTACCCTTATCTGCTCGGCTACGCAACATGGATGCGTTTCATACCCACGGATCTGGGGTTTCTGGCAGTGGAGCGGCTGGATATATCGTTGCCGGAAAAATTTAACCGGTCAAAAAAACTCGATTACACAGAGGACTGGAGCCTGGAGGCAGTCACCGGCCGGGATGTTGTCATTCGGAATTATCAGGCAGGTACAAATAACGTCAGTTCAATCGATCTGAATGATTTATATGACCGGATGATAAATCGTGTTGATGTTTTTATACAGGGTATTGATTGCTCGGACGGCAATGTTGTCTTTTTCTTTCCACCGTATTCCGCTCTGTTTTGGTATACCGCCGAATCCGAAGGATATTTCGACACATATATGTCCGTCAAATCATACCTGATCGAGGCTTTGACGGATAAACAAAACGTCAGCGTGTACGACTTCCAAACCGAAGAATTTATCGCCGACCTTGATAATTACTGTGATATGACGCATTACGGTCCGGATATCAACGACTGGATGATCGATTGCTTTGTCGACGGGCATGATCTGGCCTGTTTCTCGGATAACGATAAAAGAAACAGACAGCTCGAGCAAATCGTTGCCGATTTCGCACAAGTCAATGCGGATTGGCTTAATACGAATCTTCAATAGAAAGCTTTGATAAGGTCGGCGAGGATTTTTAGCGCAGGGCAAGGCGGAGGACGAAGGTGGGCTGACGCCCGCCGAGGACGATAACGCAGCCATGCGCTAAAAAGGTCGGCGAGAATCATATGTTTCTATTGAAGATTAGTATAAGTAACCGGTTCGGGTTGTAGCCGTTTCACGGCCGGTCATCGGCGAAACAACAAGCACGGTGGAACCTTTCATATTTTTAACTTAGTGGGAATTGTATGGCGGAATTGAAAAAAAACTCAATACACACGGTGACGGTCGAAGGGTACGCCTCAAACGGCGACGGCGTCGCGCGGCAGGACGGACGCGTCCTTTTTATAAAGGGCGCGCTTATCGGCGAAGTCTGCCGGGTCAAGGTCTTAAAAGACGCTGGAAAGATCGTCTACGCGAAGCTCGAGGAACTGCTTGAAGCATCCGGGTCCAGAATCGAGCCGAAGTGCCCAAATTTCGGCAAGTGCGGCGGCTGCGACCTTCTGCATATGGATTATTCGGAGGAACTGCGCTTCAAGCTCCGGCGCGTTGACGACGCCCTTAAAAGGATCGGCGGGATCGACATTCAGGTCTCCGGGATTGTCGGCGCGGATTCGGTTGAAAATTACCGCAACAAGGCAATCTATACCGTCGGGAAAATCGAAGGCCGTGCCGTAACCGGCTTTTTCCGCGAACGCAGCCACGAGATCGTACCGGCCGAAACATGCCTCATACAGGCGGAAGTGGCTGACCGCGCGGCGGGCGCCGTCCGGCGCTGGATGGACCGTTTCGTCGTCACGGCTTATAACGAAGAGCTCAGGAGCGGTACGATCCGGCACGTCTTCTGCCGGTACGCCTTCGCCACAAAAAAGGCACAGGTGACGATCGTCTCCTATGACCGGGAACTGCCTCATCCGGACGCGCTGATCGAAGAAATCATAAAGCAGTGTCCGGAGACGGCCGGCATCGTTCTCAATATCAATAAAACGCGCGGCAATACAGTACTCGCCGGAGAGTTTTTCACCTTGTGGGGCGAGGACTTCATCACGGACGAGCTGTGCGGCTTGAAGTTCAAGCTGTCTCCCAAGTCGTTTTACCAGATCAACCGCGCCCAAGCGGAAAAGCTTTACGGGAAAGCGCTTGAATATGCCGGGCTTGACGATACCCAGACCGTTTTGGACTTATACTGCGGCACCGGCACCATCACGCTCATTATGGCGTCCAGGGCCAAAAACGCCATCGGCGTGGAAGCTGTGGAGGCTGCCGTCGGCGACGCGTGGAAAAACGCCGAAATGAACGGCATAAGAAATGCGGAGTTTATCTGTGCCGACGCCGGAGAAGCGGCCGCCGGTCTGAACGCGCGCGGCATCCGCCCCGACGTCGTTATCGTCGACCCGCCCCGGAAAGGGCTCCGGCCCGGCGTCGCGGAAACGATCGCCTCATTATCCCCTAAACGCGTCGTCTATATCTCCTGCGACCCGGCAACGCTGGCGCGCGACCTGAAGCTGTTTGACGCGCTGGGGTATAAAGCCGAGGAAGCCACCGCATTTGATATGTTCCCCCGATGCGCCCACGTTGAGACGGTGGTATTGATGTCACGCAAGTAATTGCGTCTTCGACATTATGCACCCACAATATATTGCGGTTTGATGTTTGGAACGCTCAAATTAGCCTACTTGTCATTGCTACATTTTCTTGATATAATTAGGCTAAATTATTTGGGGGTTGTGTATGTATGGAATCTAAAGTTTGGTATATCCCAGCAAAGAATGACCGTCTGGATAAGAATGTCGGTATCTATTGCAGAGTTAGTACAAATGAAAGAGAACAACTGAATAGTTTGTCGGCTCAGGTATCTGCGCTAACAAGAGCAATTTCGAATGTTGAACAGTGGAAGCTTTCCGATACTTTTATTGATATAGCATCCGCTAAGAGTGAATCCCCTCGAAGAGAATTCGACCGAATGATACTGGAATGCGAGGCAAAGAGAATATCGGTCATTCTAACAAAAAGCATTAGCCGATTTGGAAGGGATACAGTAGATACATTAACTGCGCTCAGGAGATTGAAAGTTGCCGGAACAAGGGTGATTTTCATGGAAGAGAATCTAGATACGGATGAGATGGACAGTGAGCTTCTATTATCTGTAATGGAGTCGTTTGCCCAAGCTGAGAATGAAAATAGAAGCGATAATATTCGCCTGGGGTTAAGTTTCCGTGCAGCAAACGGGACATCGGGCTTATATAGCCGTAAACTGTACGGCTATACTAAAGATTCAGATGGCAAACTGATAATTGATGAGCAGCAGGCTAAAGCTGTTCGTGATATTTTCAGATGGTATCTTGATGGTGACAGCGTACTTGGTATCATTAAAAAATTGTCCAATGCAGGCATTGCCTCCCCTACTGGTAAAGAAAATTGGAGTAAGCGTTCCATCGAAAACCTTCTGTGCAATGAAAAGTATATCGGCACGGTTACATTACTGGATTCGGCTACCGGGCAATACGAGTATCAAATTAAGGATAACCATCCTCCGATTATAACTGAGAATGAATTCCGTGCTGTGCAGAAAGAGAAGAACAGACGCAGTAATGTTGTACGGGATGAGAATGTTACTCATCGCAGTAGCAAGAAATATAGTTCAAAAAAGAAGTAAGAAATTCAATTTCGAGAAGATAGATTGAAATTCGATTAAATGAATTAAACAAATCAGAATTTGTGGAGGCAACCTCATGTGGATTGTTATGGCAATACTATCCGCAATATTTGCAGGCTTGACTTCCATCCTTGCAAAATGTGGAATTAAGAAAACAAATTCAGATATTGCAACTGCACTGCGAACTATTGTAGTCCTTCTGTTTTCATGGGTCATGGTTCTGATTGTTGGTTCCGCAGGAACAATCACAGATATAGATACAAAATCACTTGTATTTTTGACTCTTTCAGGATTGGCAACTGGTGCATCGTGGATCAGCTATTTTAAAGCACTTTCGATGGGCGATGTAAACAAAGTCGTACCAATTGATAAATCATCAACAATATTGACCGTGGTTCTTGCCATCATCTTGTTCGGCGAAAATGAGCATCTGGCAATAAAACTGATATGCACTGCCGTACTTGGTGCTGGAATATTTCTAATGGTTGAAAAGAAGCAGAGCGAAGGAAGAAATACGAATGGGAAATGGATGATCTATGCCATCCTGTCTGCCGTTTTTGCGGCAATGACTTCTATTCTTGCAAAGGTCGGTATCACAGGCGTAGAGTCAAATCTTGGCACAGCAATCAGGACAGGTGTGGTGCTTTTAATGGCGTGGCTTGTAGTGTTCATGAAAGGCGAGCAAGGTCAGTTGAAGTTTCTTGATAAAAAGGAACTCGGATTCATTACCCTATCAGGTCTGGCAACTGGCGGTTCGTGGCTTTGTTATTATTATGCTATCCAGAACGGAAAAGTTAGTGTTGTTGTGCCAATTGATAAAATGAGCATTCTGGTGACAGTCTTCTTCTCTTATTTTGTTTTCGGAGAAAAACTTTCAAAGAGGGCTTTGTTTGGTCTTGGACTTATGTTATTAGCAACGGTTGCGATTTCAATATTTGGATAGTAATAAATTCCGATTTATATAACTGGATGAAATCGATAAATGCCCGTTTGTTGAGTAGATACTAATTTATAAAATTGAAATTCAATTGGATTATAAATAGAAGTTTGTTGCTCATATAATAAGCTGATATTTAGGGGGGTGAAAAACATCTAGCTGCAAAATAGCCTACTTTTGTGTGGCAACAATATGAATATAAAAGCAAAAGATGGCCCAGTAAAAATCCAGTAATATCAATGGATTTCGGGTATTCTTGTGTGTTTCTGGGAATAGCCTATGTATTACACGTCGAGATGGTGGTATGGATGTCAAGAGTGGAGAAGTAATCGTATAAAAAGCCTTGGAAACAAGGCTTTTTTATTTTCACCGCACCGTTTTAATATGGAACATTGTGGTTTTTAATGGTCCGTGGTAATATACTAAAAAACGACAAATATTATGCGCACAGAGCGGTTTAGAGAGGCTTGCGCGTGGCCGATTTGGATGTTTTTGATTTACCGAGGTTGTGTAAATGTCATTATTATATTAGAGCTAGTTGATAAAATGGTTGTATAATAGGCTAACCAGCATAACCAAATAATGCTTAATTGTTGATTAATCAAGTTGCTAAACGGTAGACCTATACTGGCTCTATCAACAAAAAATAAAAGATAATTAGAATACAGGATATTATTATGTGTACAAGTATTGTATCAAATCGCATAAAAACCATTATCGGCTGGAACCTTGATATTCTGGATATGGAACACAAGGTTGTTGCAGACGATGATAACGTCTACATTGCAATAAATGATAAAACGGAAGGATGGCTTCCACTTTTTGGTGCTAACGCAAGAGGTGACTTTGTAGCTATGCCTACCTGTTGGCCATATGACAAAAGAAGCGATCCGGTATGTGCAGATTCCAATAGTATTATTATGCTGGATATTGATTTGCTATTGTGCAAAAAGACCTTTGAAGAGATTAAGAAGATTGTGGAGAACAACAATATTTTCAGCGTACCGGGTGTTACATTTCAATCTCAGCTGTCGGATAAAGACGGCAATGTTCTGCAAATCATTCCTGGACAAGGGTATAAGTATATACCAAAGCCAGAGTATTCCGTGATGACTAACTTCTCGCCGTTTAAGGGCAATACACAGCAGCATCCTTGGATGGGATTAGACCGGTATAACAAAGCTGTAGAGATGTTAGAAAAATCAAGCGAGGATTTTGGCATTTCAGCTTGTTTCGAAATCCTGAAAGCAACAGCACAGACAACATGTCCGACTGTTGTATCAATGGTTTTTGATGTTACAGATAAGATTGTATATTGGTGCGAGAACAGAGACTGGGATAATATTGAGAAAAGGAAAATAGGTTAATCCCGCCACAAGGATTGAGCAACAAAAAATAAAGATAAGTTTAATCTGTTTATGTCTATTACAAATATATATGATGTTTGTTTTATAATGGTCCTTGCGTAAAACCATAAATGTAACTTTAATTTGTTAAAAGGATTATACTATGAACTATGTCGGAACCGTGTACCGGCCGCCAAGCGAAGCGCGCAGCCTGATCGTGCAGGTCACGATCGGCTGCAGCTACAACCGCTGCCGGTTTTGCACGATGTACAAGGATAAAAATTTTGAAATCCGAAGCATGGATGATATCCGGCGGGATTTTTATGAAGCGCGCGAGCGGTACGGTAACCTGATTGAAAAAGTATTTTTGGCGGACGGGGACGCGCTGGTATTGCCGGCCGACAAGCTTAAAGAGCTGCTTGCTTTAATAAAGGACCTGTTCCCCGGCGTGCGGTCCGTTACGGCATACGGCTCCCCGAAAAACATTCTGAGAAAATCGCCGGACGATTTGATCGCCCTTGGGAAGGAAGGCCTTTCCATGGTATACCTGGGCGCGGAATCCGGGGATGATCAGGTCTTGCGCGATATCGAAAAGGGCGTGACCGGAGACGAAATCATAAGGGCCGGTCAGAAGCTGAAGGCCTCCGGGATCCGGTCCTCAATCACGCTGATATCCGGCCTTGGCGGAAAAGAACGCCTCGAGGAACACGCCCTGGCTTCTGCGGACCTCATCAGCCGGATCAAGCCGGAATACGTCGCGTTTTTGACGCTGCTGGCAGACCTGGGGGCATCCATCTCCCAGGATATACGGGAAGGAAAACTGACGCTGCTGGAGCCGGAAGACGTTGTGACCGAAATGGAACTGTTTTTAAAACATGTGGACTCGGACGGCACCGTTTTCCGCGCAAACCACGCTTCAAACTACCTGATGCTCAAGGGCACTTTAAACCGAGATATCCCCGCTCTTTTAAAGCAAACGGAAGCCTCTAAAAAAGACAAGGCTTTCCGTCATGAATACTGGCGGCGCTTATAAATACCGAAGCGTGCGCTCTCACACGCGGAAACGGCGGTTATTAAAACACGGCTTGAAATATCTGCGCCTGTTTAAAGACATAGCGCATTGGCATATCGCCGTCCGTTGAAAAAAAGCACAAAAATTTATGCAGCGGCATTGGTATAATAGCAGTAATAACCAATAGACCGATAATATGCCGTCATCATATTCCACCTATCCTGAAAATATTTGACATAGATACAGTTTGGGATTAAAATAATTCTGCATTTCAGGTCATTGCTAATGATCAAGAAGTTAAAGAGGAGCGGTTATGAGTACTAAGTTTGATCAGATTATAAAGAGTCGAATGAGTGAAGAAAGCTATCAAAAACTGGTAGCTCTGGAAAATGACAAGGTTATTGAGTTTGTCGGAACGTTTATCGAACATTGCGATCCCGCATCCGTTTATGTCTGCAATGACAGCGAGAAGGATATTCAGTATGTTCGGGATCAGGCTCTGGCTAAAGGCGAGGAACAGCACCTGGCCAATTCAAAGCAAACCATTCACTGGGACGGGTATGGTGATCAGGGGCGTGACAAGAAAGCCACCCGCTACCTTGTATATAATGAGAACCTTGAAAGAATGAAATCGCTCAACTCGATTGAGCACGACGAAGGATATAAGGAGATCATGGAAATCTCCCGTGGCATCATGCACGGTAAGGACGCCGTCGTTCAGTTTTTCTCGGAAGGCCCGACGGAAAGCCCGTTTACGATGCCGTGTATCCAGTTTACCGACAGCTGGTATGTTGCCCATTCGGAATTCATTCTGTACCGCTCGGCATACAATCATTTCCTTAAAATGAAGGATTCCGAAAAAGGCGAATTCTTCCGCTTCATCCATTCGGCCGGCGTGCTCGATGAAAATAATAATTCCCTCAATATAGATAAGCGCAGAATCTACATGGACACCCAGAACAACATCGTCTATTCCATGAACAACCAGTATGCCGGCAACTCGATCGGCCTGAAAAAGCATTCAATGCGCCTGGCGATTAATAAATCCGGTCAGGAAGGCTGGCTCTGTGAGCATATGTTCGTAATGGCCACTGTCGACGCGGAAAAGAACCGCAAGACTTATTTCTGCGGCGCATATCCTTCAGCCTGCGGCAAGACGTCGACGGCAATGATACCCGGAGAAAAAATTGTCGGCGACGATATTGCCTATTTCCGCAATATCAACGGCGAATTCCGCGCCGTTAATGTCGAATTCGGCATGTTCGGGATCATCAAGGACGTCAACGGCAAGGACGACCCGGTGATTTTCGAAAACCTCATGAAGGATCAGGAAGTTATCTTCTCCAATGTCCTTAAGGGGCCGGATAACAAGCCCTATTGGCTCGGCATGGGCGTTGACAGCCCCAAGGAAGGCCGCAACCATTTCGGTCAATGGAAGGAAAATACAAAGGATAAAGACGGTAACACGGTCGGCCTCGCGCATGCAAACGCACGGTACACCATGCGCCTGGATTATCTTGATAATATCGACAAGGAAGGTTTCGAGGCCAAAGACGGCGTGCCGGTCGAGGGCATCCTGTACGGCGGACGCGACAGCGATACAACGGTCCCCATCGAAGAATCCCCCAGCTGGAAAGACGGCATCCTGATGAAAGCGGCTACGCTTGAATCGGAGACGACCAGCGCCACAATAGGCGCCGAGGGCGTGCGCATGCCCAGCCCGATGGCGAATATGGACTTCCTGTCCTACCCGCTCGGCGAATATACGCTCAACAACATCAAGTTCGGCGAAAGCGTTAAGAAGACCCCGAAGATCTTCAGCACGAATTACTTCATGCTTGATGAAAACGGCAATTACACCACAAGCAAGCTGGCAAAGAAAGTCTGGCTGCACTGGGCGGACGGCCGTATCCACGGTGAGTTCGACGCTTACGACACGCCGACCGGGAAAATCCCCAAGTATGAAGACCTGGTAGCGATGTTTAAGAAGTATCTCAACGAGGATTTCTCCGAGGCTATCTATACGACGCTGTTCACTTTCCGCTGCACCAAATGGATCAACAAGTTGGAGCGCGCCAAAGCGTATTACAAAAAGATGGACCCGGGCACGCCGGACGAGATCTTTGAATACTGGGACGCCGCGATCGTACGCATCAACGCGGCCAAGGACAAATACGGCGACCTGATCCTGCCGGGCGATTTCAAAGGCTGATTTATTCCACCGCATATCGCTTAATAGTTAAAAAAGACACCGCCCGCCGGCCGATTTGCCGCGGGCGGTGTTATTTTATGCTGCGCTGATATTCTCAGCTTTTACATATAAATTATAACCTGTTAGTAACCCCAATCGTCCACTCTCCATTCTCCTTCGCCGCTGTCTCTTATAAGAATCCAGCACCAATTGGCGTAAGTCGAATTCGGATTCAAGCTTCCGTCTCCGCCTGAAGAATCCACGGTAAAGTCGGAATATAGGACGATCACATTATCCTTGCTGACGCCATTAACAGAACCGTGACCGCCCGCCATATAACTTTCAATTTGATGATTGGATTTTTCCTCGTCATACCAAAGATCTATAAGTTCACACCCTTCAAAATCCCGGAACTTGATGATGACGCTTACCATGGCGTCGCGTATTTCTTCCGGGCTGAACCGATCCGAATGAGCGCTGGTATAAGCGTTATATAACATCTGGGATTTATCCGGGTATATATTTTCGTCTTTTCCATCCTCGTCGGCCCGGGCGATCACCTCCCCGGTCCCGGACGGCTCGGCAGCGTCTGGCGCAAGCCCCTGTGCGCCGCCGCCGGTGCGGATACCCTTGATTGAATACACATCGTCATAGGCATATTTGACCCTTATCTCCATATAGTTATCGGTCCAAGTGCCTTTGCCCTGAGCGCCGAGCGAGGGATTCAGGTAATTGTCATTATCGGTCGTAATATCGTAATTCAGCGCTACGCAAAATTCCTTGATATCGCCGGCCAGAACGGAAATGTCATTGAGCTTACAGGAGGCAATGCGCTCACCGACCGGCGTCTTTTCGCTCATCCGATAATCCATATATGTATTAAAGGCAAGCGTACCGAGCATAAGAAGGTCTGTTTCGCCGGACGCAAATATAAGCGGTTCCACCGCTGCTGTGGAGGCGCTTTGAGGCGTTTCATCCGAAGTAGGGTTGGTTTGAGCCATAGTAACAGTGGCGATGCCGGCTATGTTTAAGATATCATTAGCTGTCTGCCCGGCCAGGGACATATCGCGAATATAGACATAGTATCTGTGACGGAGAACGCCGGGGTCGAGGCCCTCAAACACGGACGCGTCCGCATATTCAGCTTCAAAGCTGTTAAATGCCTCTTCGCGGGTCACGAAATCGGCGGTTATCACATTGGGAATCTGCTCAATTCCGCTCTGCAAGGCCCGCGCCTCCGTCTCCGAGAGCGTCTCATCCACAAACGCCACCATCGCATTGACGGTGACTTCTTCAACGGAAGTTTCCGGCGGCGCGTCAGACGATATTTGTTTTTCATGCGGGTTTGCGAGCAGACACACGATAGCGATAATGACCGCAAGCACCGAAACGGCAATTACCCATGCAGCCGGCTTTTTGAAGTTCATGATGTTTTTGATACGTGCTTTGATGTTTCCCTCGCCGAATGCCAGCGGGCTGCCGTTAATGAGACGCCGGCCTGTCGCCAGAGAGAGAAGCGACGCGCCGTATGCCCCCCGAATCTCGCCGCCCATCTGCTTAAGGACACGCTCATCACAGGACATCTCCATGTCCTTGACGGCAAACACGAACGCCGCCCACACAAGCGGATTGAACCAATGCACGGCCAGCGCGATAAAAGCCAGCATCTTTATGATATGGTCAAGCCTTCGTATATGCGTCTGTTCGTGCAGGACGACATGGCTTTGCTCCTCCTCAGGGAGCGTCGACGGCAGATAGATTTTCGGACGTATAACGCCGATGACAAACGGCGAGGCGATATGGTCGGCAAAATAGATGTTGCCCCGCAGGCGCACCGCGCCGACAAGCTTCCGGCGCAGGCGTATCAGCGACACAGCGCTGTATATGAGCATCGCGGCGATGCCGGACAGCCACAGCAGCGTCGCGGCCGCCATCAGCCCTTCCAGGGGGTCGGCGGCAAGCTGCTCCGCGCCATAGGGCAAACTGCTGTTTATTGCTTCGCTGACGCCCGGCAGCGGCAGATTCACCTGCGGATATTCCGTATGCACGATATCCGAGGGAATGTAGTCGATACTGCTGTAGACGCCGCCGCTTGCTGCTGACGCGGGCGCTTGAAACAGCCCAATCAGCGAAAGCGGAGATGAAAACGACACGGGGCAAACGAGCCGGAACAACACGACGGCCCACAGCGCATATGAAAATATTTTCGGCGCTTTTTTCAGCATCAGGCGTACAAGCAGCACGAAAACGATGACGATTCCTGCCGTAAGGCTCATATTGAATACTTTAGGAAAAAGCGTATACATCCACATCAGGGTTCACCCCTTCTTTCCGTCGATAAGCCGCCGGAGCGCGCTGATCTCGCTTTCGGACAGTTTCTTTCTCAGCGTAAACGCCGCCAGAAACTGCGGCAGTGATCCGTCGAATGTTTCCTCAACAAACTTTTCGCTCTGCAGGGCGGCAAATTCCCGCCTGCTCATGCGCGACGTAACGGCGCCGTCCGTATTTTGAAATATCCCGCGGTCGCAAAGCCTGCGCAGCATCGTGTATGTGGTTGATTTTTTCCATGTCAGCTCCTTTTCGCAGAGCTTCACCAGCTCGCCGGACGAGATGGGTTCGTTATCCCATATCAGCTCGGCAAATTTTGTCTCCATAACGCCCAATTTATAATCATCCATGATAACGCCTCCGAGTTTAATGACATTAGACCTGATATTAGTTTAACGCCATTAGACCAATATGTCAATAGTGAACTTTTTATAAAACGCCAAAAATGCTGCATTTATTGTGACGGCAAATGATAACACCTGCCGCGGCCGTTGTTCCCATTTCGCGCCCGTGACGAATTTAAACACCGGCGGATATTGCTTCCGCCTGCCATGCGCGTTATAATCAAAAATAGTAATTTCCTGATAACTTACCGGAGGTGACTGTATGTCCGCTTTTCAAAGAATCAACTGCGGCGTAGAAGGACTTGATGATATTGTTGACAACGTCCGTTTAGGCGACAACGTCGTCGTGCAGGTATCAAACCTGAACGATTTCAAAAAGCTGGCGGAGCCGTATGTGAAACAGGCGATCAAAGATAAGCGCGACGTTTACTATATTCGATTTTCTCATCATCCCGCTTTTTTCGAGGAGCAGGAAGGCCTGAACATCGTTTACCTGAAAGCTTCCGAAGGCTTTGAAAAATTTTCGATCAATGTCCACAATATTATTGAAGAGGCGGGCTTTGACGCATTCTACGTGTTTGACTGCCTTTCAGACCTTCAGGCCGCGTGGTTTACGGATCTGATGATGGGCAACTTCTTCAGAGTTACGTGCCCGTATCTGTTCGAATTGGACACGGTCGCTTATTTTCCCGTTCTGCGCGGTCACCATGACTTTTCTACCATAGCCAAAATTCAGGAGACAACGCAGATATTCATAAACGTCTACTCCGACGATGAAAACACGTTCATACATCCGCTCAAAGTCTGGAACCGTTATCTTCCGGATATGTTCCTGCCCCACAGGCTTAACGAGGACCTGCGCTCCGAAGTGCTCTCAAGCAGCGTTGATATGTCCGAGTATTACAGGCTTTTAAGTGATGAGCAAAAGGAACACGCGGAACAGAATGTGGACAGCTACGAGCGCTTCTTCAGCGCGGCGAAAGACGATTACTACGACGGCAAAATAACACAGAGAACTCTGAATAAAATCAGCCGGAGCCTGATGACGCATGATAAAAAGATGGCCGGTATGATCAACGAGGAATTCAGTCCGGAGGACTATTTCTTCATCAAGGACAGAGTCATCGGGACCGGCACGATCGGCGGCAAAGCCTGCGGTATGCTCCTTGCCCGGAAAATGATCGACAATCATCTTCCCCAATACGCTTCCTATATTGAGCTTCAGGATTCCTTTTACATCGCGACCGATGTGTTTTATTCCTATATCGTTGAAAACAATCTGTGGCGGATACGGACACAGCAGCAGGATGAGGAAAGCCGCGCCGAGCAGGCAAAGGGCATCATAGACGGCCATTTCTCCGAAAACATCCGCGCTCAATTCCGCAGGATGCTTGATTATTTCGGGCAGACGCCGATCATCGTCCGCTCAAGCAGTTTTCTTGAAGACGGGTTCGGCAACGCGTTTGCGGGTAAATACGAGTCCATATTCTGCGTCAATGCCTGTGACCCGGAAGAGCGGCTTTTAAATTTTGAAACGGCAATTAAGCGTGTTTATGCCAGCACCCTCGATAAATCCGCTCTGGAATACCGCGCGCGGCGCGGGCTAGCGCGAATGGACGAACAGATGGCAATCCTTGTGCAGCGCGTAAGCGGCATGAAATTCGACGACTACTATATGCCGTGCGTGGCGGGGGTCGGGTTCTCGCAGAGCATATACCGATGGAGCGACGACTTGAGCGCCGACGCGGGCCTCCTCAGGCTCGTTGCGGGACTCGGTACGAAAGCCGTCGACCGGACCGGCGTCGATTATCCGAGACTCGTCAATCTGGACAGGCCGGAAATAACGGTGCTGACGACCTCGGAAGAAAAACACCGCTTTTCACAGCGCAAGATGGACGTCATCGAATATTCGAAGAACGCGGTTTCAGATGTTTTGGTGACCGCTATATTGGGAAAACTTCCGGACTGGTATGTGGATCTGATCGCGGAACACGATTACGACATCGAGCTTGAATTCAGGGAACGCGGGCAGCAGCGGGAAGTCCTGTTCGTATCCTGTCAGCAGGTTACAAAGAACGAGAAGCTCATGCGCATGATGCGCGATATCCTGAAGATGCTTCAGGAGCATTATGGAACGCCCGTCGATATCGAATATACGATCAATTTCCGTGAAGACGGCGCGTTTGTAATCAACATGCTGCAATGCCGGCCTATGTCCGTGTGGCAGGCGGCCGCCATACGGAAAATACCCGAGATCCCACGGGAAGATACGCTGTTCAAAATCAAGCGGGCGTTCATGGGCAACAACGCGCTTCTACCAATCGACGTCGTGGTTTATATAAGCGCATCCGCATATCACAATTATCCCTATAAGGAAAAGGCGAGCGTTGCCAATATTGTTTCTGCAATCAACAAATATTACAAGGACAGCGGCAAAAACATGCTCCTTTTAAGCCCGGGAAGGATCGGCACGTCTTCTCCGGAGCTCGGCGTCCCGGTCGCGTTCGCCGACATCTCCAATTTCAAGATCATCTGCGAATACGCCAACCCGGAGATCGGGTTCGTACCGGAGCTTTCATACGGCAGCCACATGTTCCAGGACATTGTCGAGTCCGAAATGTTCTATATCGCCATAATGGGTACCAAAGCCGCCGGCACGGTGATTTTCAATTCGGACTTTTTTGAAGGTCAGGAATCCATCCTGCCGAAAATCCATGACGACGCGCAGAATTATGATCCGATCGTCAAGGTCTATGAGCTGCAGGAGAATGAAAAAATCACGCTGTACGCAGATTTCAAGGAACGCCAGGCAATATGCGGAAAAAGCAGTACAACAGCGGAGAACCAACAAGGCTGATCTTTCACAACGCGCATGATAGAAAGCCGACACCGCCCGACGGAAATCTTGCCGCGGACGGTTTTTTATTGGGGATTTGAGCAAATTCGCATTTTCCCAAAATATGTGTGCAGTAATTGTAATATTATGTTATAATCGTCGATATTGCACAATAATTGATGGGAGGATCTGAAATTGAAATGGTTGTTGTTGTCAATAGGAATCGTTGCTGAATTGCTGTCTTCGACCTGTATGAAGATGTCTGAGGGCTTTACAAGACTATATCCCTCTGTTTTTACATTTGTATTATGGGGAATAGGGTTAACCGTTTTCATATTCGCACTAAAAAGATTTGATTTAAGCGTTGCATACGCAATATGGGCAGGCGTCGGTATTCTGGGTATATCCATCATCGGAATGGTATGCTTCAAGGAACCCTGCAGCAGTCTGAAAATCGCGTCCATTATTATAATCGCCGCAGGCGTTATACTGCTGAATGTAAGCGATATATTATTGAGTAAGCAATAACCCTGCAGTATGATATGGGCAAGTGCTGCCAAAACGGCGCAGACTGAGAACAAGGACTTTATTAACTGGCTGAGCCGGCGGATATTGATTCCGCCGGCTTTGCGCGTTATAATGGAGCCTGCATGTCTAATATGGAAGAACAGTATAAAATAAATCAAAGGGATGACTTTATGGGTAAAGAGCTAATCGCACAACTGGAAAAGGAAGAGCTGCTCCGGCTTATTGAAAACTACGCCAAGAATTGGCTGGCGATGGACGGCGTCTGGTTTCAATCGGTCGAAAGCAAATTCGGCATGGACGAGGCCATGGAACACGATGAAAACATATGGAGAAGCTTCACGGTCATAGAGGCCAAACGGATTAAACAGTTTTTGAACCTGCCGGAACAGGCCGGGATTGACGGACTGAGACGGGCGCTGGGTTTTAGGATGTACGCAACGATCAACAAGGACGAGATCATCATAGAAGACAACGTCCTGATTTACAGGACGCTGGACTGCCGCGTGCAAACCGCGCGGAAGCGGAAGGGAATGGAGTTTCACCCCTGCAAGTCCGTCGGGATCATCGAATACGGAGATTTTGCGAAAACGATCGACAATCGGTTTACATGCGAGGTCATCAGCTGCTACCCCGACGTGACGGACGAAACGTGTAACTGCGCGTGGAAATTCACGCTTACGGATAATTAATTGAATACCGCTATATAAGATAACAAGAAACGCGCCGCTCAAAAAGCGGCGCGCTTTATTTTGTTGTTCTGCTTATTCCAGGTCGATCGAATAGGCGATATTGATCGAGTGGCTGGCAATGCGCTCAAGCGAGGCAAGCATATTTGTGAACACGACGCCCGTATGCGGACGGCACATTTCCTCCTGCAGTCTCTGAATGTGGTTTTCCGTATAAATCTCCTGTAACGTATCGACTTCCCGCTTCATGGTTTCAAGCGCCTGCATAGCGGATAAGTCGCGGGTTTTAAATATCTCGAGACTCATTTTGAATACATCCATCGTTTTATCGGATATGACTTTCAGCTCACCAAGCGCAACATCCGTCATTTTTTCCTTCGTGTCAATAAGCGTCATTGTGTATTCGGCAATATTTTCGGCGCGGTCACTGATACGTTCGAGGTCTATGATCACGTGATACAGCTTGCCCAACTGCTTCAGATCGTCATACGATAGCTCCGCGCCCCTGAAATTGATCAAATAGTTTGTTATGTTGTCGCTTAAAAAATCGACGGTATTCTCCAGCTCCGCCACCTTACGGATTGTCAGCTCGTCCTGTTTGAAGAACGCCTCCAGCGCAAGGCTGAAATTATCCTGCGTGATCACACCCATCCGGTCGAGTTCCTTCATCGTCTGGGGCAGTGCAATCGCCGGTGTCTGGATGATACGCTCGTCCAGATAAACAAGCTTTTTTTCGGCGCTGCCGGGCTTTTCCTTATCCGGTATGATAAGCGAAACCAGCTTGACCATATGGTTGGCAAACGGGAACAGAAGAATTGTGACGGATACGTTGAATACCGTGTGGAAGTTGGCGATCTGCCTGGTTACGTTTTCCGGCGACAACGATTGTATCCATGTGATGATTTGCGGGAAAACAGTAATCACAAGCAGGTAAATAAGCGTCCCGGCAATATTAAAAACCAGATGGATGCCGGCCGCGCGCTTTGAATTCGTACTCGTGCCGACAGCCGAGATTATAGCTGTGACGCACGTTCCTATGTTTTGGCCAAGTACTACGTATACTGCCGAATCCAAACCGATGAGTCCCATGAGCGCCATAGCCTGCAGAATACCGACGGAAGCCGATGAGCTTTGGATGATGGCTGTAAAGACCGCTCCGATGAGTATCCCGATTACCGGACTTTTAAAACTGACGAGAAAGTTCCGAAACGCCTCGTTTTCCCTGAGCGGCGCCATCGCATCGGACATCAGCGCCAAGCCGACAAACAACATGCCGAATCCTAAAACGATTTCACCGAGCCGTATGGCTTTTCTTTTCCGGAGAAAAATCGTCATAATCATACCGGCAAACAAAATGAACGGAGCAATATCCGACAGTTTAAACGCAATTAACTGCGCGGTGATGGTGGTACCGATGTTCGCGCCCATAATGACGCCTGTTGCCTGAAGAAGCGTCATAAGGCCTGCGTTGACGAAGCCGACGACCATGACGGTCGTTGCAGATGAGCTCTGTACGATCGCCGTGACGCCGGCTCCGACACCAACAGCCGCCAGACGTTTGTTTGTCAGCATTTCAAGAACACAGCGCATCCTGTCGCCCGCCATGTTTTCGAGGCCGTCGGACATCATCTTCATCCCGTAAAGGAACAAACCCAAACCGCCCAGTAACGAAAACGCCATCAATAAGCTCATCTTAATCCTCCGATATTATTCCCGCTTTTTATGTTCGGGGAATATGCCGCCTACAGTATAAAGTAAAATCTTGTCCTTAACAACTCCCTAACCTAAATTTTACGAGATTCCAACAAATATTCATTATTTTCACCGCTCAAACTGTTTTATTGTCCCAAAAGTGCTGAAAACAGCCTGAAAGAAATTGATCATAATGCCGAGTAAACCTGTTCGTACGATTAAAGTTTGACTTTCGGCAGCTTGTTACTTATTATCATAATTGACTATATAATTTTTGGGGACACTGTATACTTTTTCGTCCCAAGGAGGGCAAGCAGCATGGCAGAACACGCACGGGAAGATCTGTCCATCAAGATCGGCAAAAAAACATTTTTAACCGCTCTGGCGATTTTACTGCTGCTGGTCATTGCCGCCGGCATACTGAGCCTCGTCATCCCGACAGGCAGCTACGACCGGCAAATAACGGACGGCCGAGAGGCCATCGTACAGGGGTCGTTCCATTTCACCGACGCGGCGCGTTTCCCGGTTTGGCGCTGGGCAACGGCGCCTGTAGAGGTGCTTTGGAGTTCCGACGGCGCAGTCGTCATCGTAATCATATTCTTCCTGCTCGCCGTCAGCGCGGCATTTTCACTCCTGGAAAAAAGCGAAGTCATGTCTCTGGCGATATCTACTGCGGTGAAGCGGTTCAGTAATGTCAAATATCTGCTGATGGCGATCATTATATTCTTCTTCATGCTCCTCGGCGCCGTCCTCGGAACCTTTGAGGAAAACATCGCTTTGGTACCGATCATCGTCGCGCTGGCGTATTGCCTCGGCTGGGACTCGCTCATTGGGCTCGGCATGAGCATGCTGGCCTCCTGTTTTGGTTTTACGGCCGCGATTATGAACCCTTTTTCCATCGCCATCACGCAGGAGATCGCCGACCTGCCCCTTTATTCGGGGTTCGGCTACCGCGTGATCATTTTTGTCGTCTATTACGCCGTCGTCTACCTGTTTTTGTATCGTTATGCCCGACGTATCGAAAAAGACCCCGCAAAATCCATGGTGTACGGTGACGATGAAGCACTCCGTCTGAAATACCGGAACATAGACAGTCTCCGGCAGATGCTCAGCAAAAAGACCCCGGAGGCATATAAAAAATTGAAGCGCGCGACAGTTTCCTTCGGTGTTTTTATACTCGCGATCGTGGCGCTGATCGTGATCGCCTCGTTCATACCCGTACTGTCCGACCTGATCCTTCCCGTCATCGGCCTCCTGTTTTTAATCGGAGGGATCGTTGCTTCGACGATCGCAGGTATCCGCTTCAAGGGAAAAATGAAAATCATCGGCAAAAGCGTTGCGGGGATCGCCCCCGGTATCATCCTTATTCTGCTCGCTATGAGCGTTAAGTTCATTATCACAAGCGGCGGGATCATGGACACGATCCTGTACTATACGGCAAACGCCATACGGACAACATCGCCCTATGTTGCGGTCCTTCTCATCTACGTCCTGATCCTCCTGCTTGAACTTTTCATCGGCTCTTCTTCGGCGAAGGCATTTTTAGTAATGCCGCTGATCGCGCCGCTTTCGGATCTCGTTGGCATAACCCGGCAGACATCGGTCCTCGCTTTCTGTTTCGGCGACGGATTCTCCAATATCATTTATCCCACGAATCCGGTGCTTTTAATCTGCCTGGGCCTGACGGTCGTCACCTACCCGAAATGGTTTAAATGGACATGGAAAATTCAGCTTGTCTCCTTGGTTCTGGCATGCGTATTCCTGTTTATCGGAATTGCCGTCCATTATGGACCGTTTTGACAAAGCTTCGGAGGTTAAGATCAGGTTTAATTCGAGAAGCGCCGGTCCGGAGCATCCCGGAGAGAACGGCGCTGTGCATCCCGCCTGCATAGACACCGGGGATACGGTTGAACAACGGACAAAAGCCGTATCCTTGTCCCTTAACTGCTTTCATAGCCTCCTATAATTATATAGTGCTAAATAACTGAAAATGTAACCTTTATTATGGGATGATAAACAGGGGCCGGCATAGTACTTTCCGCTTTATTGCTATTTTCATGCCGTCACGGCGTTTTCATAATCATCGTTTTATACTACAAAAATTCCATTAATATTTTATAAGTTATAGATATGTACATTTTCAAACGTATGAAGTATAGTTTTCAGGAGGCTAACCAGTAAAAGCAAAATTTCTGCGTATGTATTTATACATTTCGTACATGATTATGTATATTTCTTGGGCAAATTACTAAAAATTTTGTCCTTTTATACTTTTTCACATCTTGTTTACGATAGCCTGCATCCATCAACGCGACAACAAACACTATTCGCCGTTGCTGCAGCAGAAGACTGCTGTATCGCTTTTTCGATTCTAGCGTAACATTTGTATTGATTTTATATTTACATATATGAATATAAGTCAAAATTATTGAAAGGATGTTATAAAATGACGAAAAGAATCTTAGTACTTCTTATGGCAATCACTATGATCGTA
The DNA here is from genome assembly GCA_963663605.2 of uncultured Sporobacter sp. Classification (GTDB taxonomy): domain Bacteria; phylum Bacillota; class Clostridia; order Oscillospirales; family Oscillospiraceae; genus Sporobacter. The sequence continues at coordinate 355,714 of CAXXVF010000001.1, read as the reverse complement.
GCCTTTCTCGCCGGCTGCGCCGCAAAAGAGGAAGCAGATACGGGCGCTGAAGCACCCGCTGAAGGAGCAATAGCACTCACCGGCACAGACGTTTATACGGAAGAAATTAAATTGGCCTTTATCCCCATCAGCACAGCCGGCATCATGAACGAGATGTATAATACGGCTATCGCTGAAGGCTTAGCAATGTATCCCAATGTCACGCTGAATGTTTTCGACGGTCAGTATGACCCCACAGTTCAGAACAGCATCATTCAGGACTGCATCACGCAGGGTTACCACGGAATCATCATGGAAGGCATGGATACCGAGGCTTCTAACACCGCTATCACGGACGCCGAGACAGCCGGCATTCCTGTTATCACGCTTAACGGCGGCTGCGCAACAGCTCCGCATACCTTCCATATTCAGGGCGCCGACTATGAAATGGGCCAGCAGGGCGCTGAGTATCTTGCAGCGGCATGCGGCAACAGCGGCAACGCCATCATTCTCGACGCGCCGGCCGAAGCCGTCGCCAACGCCCGCATGGGCACAGGCGCTCAGGAATATTTCGAGCAGAACACCGAGATGACGATCATCGACCACCAGTACATCGAAAGATGGTCTACAGATGACGCCGTTACAAAGATGAGCAACCTGCTTACCAAATATCAGGACATCCAGTGCGTCTACTGCGCATCCGATGATATCGCGATCGGTGCTGTTCAGGCCATTGAAGCTGCCAACCGGCAGGACGAAGGCATCCTCGTATGGGGCGGCACCGGATATCCCTCCGCTTTCCAGGCAATCAGAGACGGCCGTATGTACGGTACTTCCTGGTGTGATTCCTACAGCGAAATGCTGACATCTATCTACGCATGCCTGGCCTTCATCGATGGCGGTGTCAATGCCATTGACTGCGGCTACACGGAAACACCGTCTGTCAAGCAGGTTATGATTGCTGTCACGGTAGATAATATCGAGCAGATCTACCCGATTTCCCGCTGGGAATATGACAGCGCTTTCATGGACTAATCCCATTTAGGCAGCGTGTCTTCAACTTGCTTATATAAGGCTTGACGGCACCCCATAAATATCTAACGGCGGGGCCCTGTCGCTGGACAAGGCCCCGCTGTTTATTCCAAAATAAAAAAGACACGTAATTCAGGAGGTCTTTTTCATATGAGCAGCAAAAATATCCGTAGGCTCATAACACTCGGTCTCGTTTTAGTGCTTTGGATCGTATTCGCTCTGACGACAGAGAATTTCGTCTCCATGCGCAATACACTACAGCTCCTTAAAGAGGCAGCGTTCGTGGGTCTATTAGCAGTGGGCATGTGTTTCGTTATGGTTGGCGGCGGCATCGACCTTTCAGTGGGCGGTATCGCCTGTGTCGTAGCGATTCTGTGTTCGCGCTTATCCTTTATACCGGGCATCCCCGGTATCGTTGTTTTACTGGGCGGCGTCATCATCGGCGCGTTGATCGGAAGTTTCAACGGATTTCTTGTAACCAGACTGCATTTGACCGAGTTCGTGGCAACACTTGCTTCCGGTTTTGTATACAGCGGTCTCGGTTTGGTGTTTGCATTCCATGTAAACGGGGCGCTGGTCTCAAAAAGCATGACAAATAAAAGCTTTCTTGCGATCGGGCAAAGCATCGGAGGCCTTTACTGGATTACAATCGTATGGGTCGTTGTGGCTATTGCCACTTTTGTCGTTATGACACGAACCAGATACGGCACCCATACATACGCATTGGGTTCCAACGCCCGGTCCGCACAGATGTCCGGCGTCAACAACAGCTTCGTAAAAGCCACCGGGTTTATCATCTCCGGTGCGACGGCCGGCCTGGCCGGCGGCATGCAGGTGGCCTATCAAAGCGCGGCAAGCGTATCGCTCGGCACCGGCTATGAATTCCAGGCAATCGCGGCCTGCGTTGTCGGCGGCATCGTGCTCGGCGGCGGCAAGGGCGATCAGGTCGGAGCGGGCCTCGGCGCTATTTTCATGGTGCTGATACTCAACGGGCTGTACAAATACGGTTTGAGTTCGGCTTGGCAATATATCGCGATGGGCGTTATCATTGTCATCGCGACCGTGTTCGACGCCAGCTTCAACAGCATGATTGTTAAACGTCTTGAGAAAAAAGCGATACGGAATGCCAAACTCAAAGAATTACAGGCAGGAGGTGCTCAATAATGGAAGACAATGTACTCCTGCAAGCTAAAAACATCTGCAAACAGTTCAACGGCATTCCGGTGCTCAAAAGCGCCAATCTTGAAATCCAAAAAGGCGAAGTACACGCCCTGATGGGTGAAAACGGCGCGGGAAAATCCACCATTATCAAGATCATCACCGGCGTTTATACAAAAGACGACGGCCAGATTTTCATTGACGGCAAACCCGTCGAGATCAATTCCAGACAGGATGCCTTAAAGGCCGGCATCGCCGTTATTTATCAGGAATTGAGCCTCGTACCTGCGCTGAGCGTTGCTGAAAACGTTTTTCTGGGTCAGGAACTGACAAAGCACGGGTTTTCGTCTCTGAAAAAGATGCGCGATGAGGTTCAGGTGCTCATCGACCGGCTCGGATTTGACATCGATCCCGATGCCATCGTCGAAACGATGAGCATGGCTAAACGCCAAATGGTCGAGATCCTTAAGGCGCTGCTCGTGCGTGCGCGGCTAATCATCATGGACGAGCCTACCTCTTCCCTGTCTGCTTCAGAACAGGAGATACTGTTCGATACGATCCGGCTGGCTAAAAAAGACGGCGCAAGCATCCTTTATATATCGCACCGTCTCGACGAAGTCTACGAAGTGTCCGACCGGCTGACCGTCATGCGCGACGGCGAGATCGTCGGCGTGCTTGAAAAGGAAGAAATTTCGCCCAAGACGGTCGTTCCCATGATGCTCGGCAAAGAAGTCAGCAATATCGACGTCGTTACCGGCAAAAGTAAACGTATTGAAGACAATAAACTTGAAGTGCGCGGCCTCAGGTATAAAGCGCTCTTAAACGACGTCAACTTCGAAGCTTACGGCGGCGAAGTCCTCGGCATCGGCGGCCTGGTCGGCTCCGGCAGGACCGAGCTTTTGAAATGCATATACGGCAGCCTCCAACAGGATTCCGGCACTGTCATGCTCAACGGCAAGCCGGTCAGCAAAACCGTTGGCAAAAACCTGAAAAATGGTTTTGCCTTCGTTCCGGAGGATCGCCGCAACGAAGGGTTTATCCCTACGCTCTCGATCGAGAAAAACCTTGCCCTTGCCAGTTATGACCGGCTTGCGCCGCGTAGAATCGTCTTTAAAAAACGCGAAGCGGAATGGGCGGAAAACGCCATTAAGCAATTTGATATCCGTCCGCCTATGAAAGAACTTCCGGTTGCCAATCTGTCCGGCGGCAATCAGCAGAAAGTCGTCGTGGCGCGCGGTTTGGCCCGGTCGCCTAAAGTCCTGCTCCTGGACGAACCGACGGCCGGCATAGACGTCGGCGTCAAGGCCGAACTTTACCAGATCATCCGCGATCTCGCCGATTCGGGCGCAATCGTCGTTATGGTCTCCTCGGACATGGCTGAGCTCCGGCACGTTTCCGACCGTATACTGGTTATGTACAAAGGCCGTTTCTTCGAGGAATTTACCAATGATAACGTTACGCAAAACGCGATTTTGCTGGCGGCTTCCGGAGAGCACACGAAGGAGGGGAAAGCGCTATGAAGTCAAAAAAGAGCCTCAAACAGATCATAGGCACATCCTGGGGACAGAAAATCACCATTTTGGTCATCTTAATGGTCATCATGGCTATTTTCGAACGCCAGTTCTTCCTCCCTTCCAACTGGACAAGCATCCTGCGCGCCATCTCCATCTTCGGAATCATGGCCTGCGGCATGTTCTTTGTCGTCCTCATCGGCGGCCTGGACTTGTCGGTGGCTTCAACGGCCGCGCTCTCGGCAACGATTGTTACACTGTCGGTAGTCGACAGCGGTTATGCACCCGGCTCCTTTATGCGCGGGTTCATCATTGCGATGGCGGCGTGCGTGGCGCTCGGCCTGGTCCACGCTTTTCTCGTCACACGGTTTAAAATGCCGTCGTTCGTTGTAACTCTGGCGAGCAAGTACGCTATTTACGGCGTTGCCATGATCGTCTCCGATGCTTCGTATATCTATATACTAGACAATACAAACTTCCTGTACAATATGGGTAACAGCAAATTCCTGTCGCTTCCTGTACCGGTTGTCATATTCATCGTCATTGCAATTATCTGTGCCCTAATCCTAAACTTCACGACCTTCGGGCGCAGGCTGTATGCCGTTGGCGGCAATCCGATGGCGTCGGAACTGGTCGGCATCAAATCCAAGCTGAATACAAAAATCGCATTTGTCCTCAGCAGCGTAATGGCCGGCATCGGCGGCATTATCCTTGCCAGCATGAACACCGTTGCGGGCACAGGTACGGCGGCCGGCTATGAAGGCAACGTTCTGATGGCCATGATCGTCGGCGGTATCAACCTCGCCGGCGGCGAGGGCAGCATCATCGACGCGGTATACGGCGCGCTGCTCGTGGGCATCATCAACAACGTGCAGATCCTGATCGGCATCCCCTCCGATTATCAGGACTTCGTACGCGGCGCTATAATCCTCGCGGCACTCTCTCTCAATGTTTACACGTACCGCAGAACACACGGCCTCATTCAGCCTAAAGCCAGCCGTAAAAAGTCCGGTACAGAAGCCGTTGCTGAATAAGCATCGACTTACAGAGCAACTTATAAAAAAACAAGCGGGCAGAATCATCTGCCCGCTTGTTTTATTTTTTATCATGGCTTAATCGGCGTCGGGTTGTTTTGCCCCGTGAGCATGACCCAGTTCCCGCCTCTGTCCGGAAGCGGTTCCCATTGCGTATCGTCTTCCCCATAAAACACATAAACAACGCCGTTTTTGCTGCATACATCGCCGTTTTTCAAAAGCGGGAACCATCCGACAGTCCGGTTGTACGATGAAGTGCTGATCGCAGAACCCGGATCGAATTGCTGCACAAAAGCCAGGCTGCCGGGATCATCCCCGGCCTCCGCCGCCGCTTCCTGTGACAGGTAACTGTCTTTTGCAACAACATACGTGTATCCATTAAGCACATAGACCGTTCCTGCGTTGAGTCGGACGCCGCCCCATGGCATCCTGACAACGGAATCACACAGGTCTTCCCAATCAGAAAGTAAAATATGCCCGAAAACAGTATCTCCCGCAGCAAGCTTGCCGCAGCTGTCCTCGCAGCTGCCGACGACGCCGCGCGCGGAACAGACGAGCTGACCGTCCACTACGGAATACGTACCGCCTTCGAAGCGTTTCAGTCTTTCAACCTCGTCGCGCAGTTCCGGCGGGCATGTGTCGATGTTTATAGCCTCTTCAAGCGTATAGCCCTCCGTATCAAACGCCTTGAACACCTTAAAGCTTCGCATAAACTGCAGGCAGTTTAAATCACACACGATTTGCTGTGCCTTCCCGACCTGCCTGTAGAAGCCCGGCGACATCATACTTATCGCGACCGCAATTATTGTCATGGAGAATATCAGTTCAGCCAGTGAAAAACCTCTTTTGTTTTTCATGCGACCCACCCAGTATCTTTTATAGCTTCAGTGCTTTGCCCCAGCTTAAGCACCGCATCGGCAGGATGCGGCGCGGCATAATACATGCCGCTTCAAGGCTTGCCTGTTTAAGCCCTGCCAAACCGGATAGGATACGGGGGCATCGGCAGCGGCAGAAAAGATTATACCACAATATTCCTGTTAATGATACAAAGTTTTTAAGATGTCTTATACATCAAGTGTATTCCTAAGTGTATTCCTGCCGTTTCCCGGCCGATTGTTCCGCATTCATATAGGGTGATAATCCCTGATACGTCAGCTTGATAATAAACGATGCCATTTCAGACGCCGACTTAGTCATTCCGCCCTGGAGCCACTTCTGAATAACACCGATACTGCCGTTGATTCCGAACAGCGTGGTGTATTCGACCATTTCAGGATCATATTCCTTGCTCCGCTTCCATTCCTCCATCCGCTGTTCCTGAATGATCATCATGACCTCTTTTTGAAATGCTATATCCCCGTTTTCACCCAAAAGGGCACGGCAAAGGTCGGCGTTGTCCACAATGTATTCAAAAATCGTTTTTAAACGCTGAAAAGACTCTGTTTCACTTTCAATAAACCGGAGATTTTTCAGATGTATGTTGAGCTCACGCATGATCTCCTCTTCGATTTGCCGCAGCAGATCATGCGGATCCCTGTAATGCGCGTAAAACGTGCTTCGGTTCAAATCGGCCAGCTCGCAGAGTTCCTTGACGGTGATCTTTTCGACCGTCTTTTGCTGCAGCAGCGAGATAAGGCTTTGCTTTAAAATCATTTTCGTGTATTGTACACGCCTGTCGTTTTTCTCTTTGGCCATGGACTACCCCCGCTTTCCCATGTTCATAATATTTTTACATTTAGCGAACCCTTTAACCGACAGTCGCTTTGCTGTCTGTCGGCAAAACCGCATTTCTCTTCAGATTGTTTATTGTATTGCAACACCATGTTAATTATAATTCTTTTTGATGGATTTGCAACACATTGTTGACTGTTTTAACCAGGAGGACATTTATGCGCAGTATTACCGAGACGATCATCCGGCACAAAAAGCTTGTCGTTTTGCTATTTTTCGTGCTTGCGGCTGTTTGTGCCCTGCTGTCGCTCGGCGTTACGATAAACTATACGTTTATAGATTATCTGCCGAAAGAGGCACAGTCCACAGAAGCCCTGGATATACTGGAAAACGAGTTTTCTCAGGGCGTGCCGAACACGCGCGTGATGCTGGAAGACGTGACAATCGAAGAAGCGCTTTCATATAAGGAAAAGCTGATGTCGATCGACGGCGTCAGCGATATTTTGTGGCTCGACGACGTCATGGATCTGAAAACGCCGCTCGAAACGGCCGACGGCGATGTTGCGGCCGACTACTATAATGACGGCAGCGCTCTGTTTTCACTGACCATTGAAAAAGGCTATGAAGTCAGCGCGACGGAAGCGATATACGAATTGATCGGCGAAGACAATGCCTTATCCGGAAGCGCGGTCAACACAGCCTCCTTGATGAATCTGACCGGAAACGAGACAAAAAGCGCATTGATCATCCTCCTTCCGGTCATCATCCTGATCCTGCTCCTGTCGACGAGCTCCTGGCTGGAACCCGCCCTGTATCTGATTGCCATCGGCGTATCCGTGCTCATCAACATGGGCACAAACGTAATCTTCAAGGAAATTTCATTCGTCACCAATTCCATCAGCCCCATTTTGCAGCTTGCCGTTTCGCTTGATTACGCCATCTTCCTGCTGCACAGCTTTGAAGCATTCCGGCAGAAAACGGACGATGTGAACGAGGCGATGCGCCTGGCCGTCCGGAAGGCGTTTTCCTCAATCGCGGCCAGCGCCGCAACGACGCTGTTCGGTTTCCTGGCGCTCGTATTTATGAATTTCCGGATCGGCGCCGATCTGGGCATCGTTCTGGCCAAAGGCATTGTCCTGAGCTTTTTATCGGTCATGCTTTTTCTGCCGCCCCTTACGCTCTTATGCCTGAAACTGATTGATAAGACAAGGCATAAAAAGTTCCTGCCGCACGGCAACCGAGTCGGCAGGATTGTCCCGAAACTCGGCATTCCCGCGCTGATTATTGTCGCACTGCTGATCGCGCCGAGCTTTCTCGCTCAGTCCCGCAACAACTTCAGCTACGGTACGAGCCTTATCAGTTCCGAAAGCAGGAGCGGCCGGGATACCGAAAAAATCAATGAACAGTTCGGACAGTCGACGGTCATCGTGCTGCTCGTTCCAAGAGGCGATCCCGCCAGGGAAAACCTTTTAAGCCAGACGCTCGAGGCACAGCCGCATGTGACCGGCGTTATCTCCTATGCCACGGCTGTCGGGCCGGAATTGCCGGACAGTTTTCTTGACAGCACGGTCACGGATCAATTCTACTCGGAAAACTACAGCCGCATCATCGTCTATACAGACACGGCGGATGAGGGGGACCTGGCGTTCTCCGTTGTGGAACAGGTGCAGGATACGGCGCGTTCCTATTACGGCGATACAATTTACTCCTCCGGTCAAAGCGTGACGATATACGATATGAAAAACGTCGTCACTAGAGATAATCAGCTCGTTAACTTTATTGCCATCGGGGCTATTTTCCTGGTTCTGCTCGTCACCTTCCGATCCCTGACGCTGCCGGTCGTCCTGCTTATCACGATCGAAACAGCCATCTGGATCAACCTGTCCTATCCTTACTTCACAGGCTCACAGCTGGTGTATATCGGATATCTGATCATCAATACCGTCCAGCTCGGCGCGACGGTGGACTATGCCATACTCATGACGAACCACTATATTATGAACCGGCGGACACTGCCAAAGAAAAAAGCGCTGAAAGAAACGTTCGGTCAGGTTTTCGGTTCCATACTGACCTCGGCCACGATCTTATCGCTGGCGGGTTTCGCGCTGAACATCACCTCGTCGAACCAGATTGTTGCCGATATGGGACTTCTGCTCGGCAGAGGCGCGATCATCGCTTTCCTGATGGTCCTGTGTTTCCTGCCCGCCGCCCTGACCCTGTTTGACAGGGTCATCCAGAAAACAACGATCCGCACCGGATTTCTTAGGAGTGACAAACAATGAAAAAAGCAGTTAAAGCAATTGTGACGGCAATAATGTTCGCGACGCTGCTGCTCCCCACGGTTTTGGCAGCCACGCTGCCCGATCCTACGGCCGGAGCGGCAGGTACGGACGCCAAAGCCTCCGATTCAAGAGAGGAAGTCGTCTACGCCAACCTGACGGCGGACGGCGAGATCAAAGACGTTTACGTCGTCAACATCCTCACCAATAAAGCGGCGGGCCCCGTCGCCGATCACGGCGGTTTCGCTGCGGTCAAAAATCTCACGAACACCGACGCACTGACGCTCACCGGCGACGGGATATCCGTGAACGCGCCGGCCGGCGCCTTCTATTATCAGGCAGCGCTAATAAACGCCGAGCTCCCGTGGCTCATTGACGTGTCCTACTATTTAGACGGCGAGAAGCTGGCGGCCTCGGAGCTCGCCGGGAAATCGGGCCATGCGGAAATACGGATATCGACCGCGAAAAATGAAAACGCAGATCCATCCTATTTTGAAAACTATCTGCTCCAGATCTCCGTGACGCTCGACAACGCAGCGTGCCAAGACATCCTCGCCCCCGACGGCGCCGTCGCCAATGCCGGCGGCGACAAGCTGATCACCTTTACCGTTATGCCGGGCGACGCAGCCGAGCTGGCGGTGACAGCAGACGTAACGGATTTTACCATGCAGGGCATTGAATTTGCCGCGCTGCCGATGTCGCTCAGCATCGACGCGCCGGATTCGGACGCGCTTTCTGGCGACCTCGCTTCTTTGTCCGACGCTGTCGTCGAGTTAAACGACGCGGTTAAAGAAATGCATTCCGGTTCTTACGATCTCAATACGGGCGCCGCCGATTTGAAAAGCGGTTCGTCGTCTTTCGCAGACGGGCTTTGGGCACTGAGTGGCAGTTCAGGCGAACTGGTCTCCGGCTCCGCGGAAATCATGAACGCGCTCATCGCAATCTCTTCTTCTATGGACGGCTCCTCGGGCGGCCTGGACGTCGAGGCTTTGAGCCGGCTCCCGGATACGCTTGACCAGCTTTCAGACGGACTCGACGGCGTATCGGCCGCTCTGACAGATTTGAACACGGCTTTTTCCGCCTCCTATACAGCGCTCGACACAGCAATCTCCGAGATCCCCGACAGTGAGATATCACAGCAGGAGCTTGCGGCGCTGTATCAGGCCAATCCGGGCCAAAAAGACACGCTCGACCAGCTTTCCGCATACTATGCCTCGGCTGCCAAGGTCAAAGGCACATATCAGGCGGTGCGCGCGGCATTTGACGCGGTCGGGCCCGCACTCGGTGAATCGGCCGGCTCACTGGATATGATGTCCCAGTCGCTCACGGCCATCTCGGAACAAGTCCGCGACTCCCTGAGCGGCACCGACACGGTATCCATGATGCTGCAGCTGTCTGAAAGCCTCATTACGCTTTCGGCAAATTATGAAGATTTCCACGCAGGGCTCGTAGCCTTCACCTCGGGCGTTTCATCGATCGCTTATAACTACGGCGAAATGAATACAGGGATCGGCGGCATTTCGGACGGCATCGCTGAGCTGTACGACGGGATCGGCCAGTTATACGAGGGTACGACGGAGCTGCGCGACGCGACGGCGGATATGCCGGAGCAGGTCGACGATGAGATCCAGGAGATGATCGGCAGCTATGATAAATCCGATTTCATCCCTGCTTCATTTATCTCCGACAAAAACACGAATACGATATCGGTGCAGTTCATCCTGAAGACCGACAAGATTGAAAAAACCGAAATCGAGACTGCCGAACCGGAAACGGCGGCGGAAAACGAAACGCTCTGGACCCGGTTTTTAGCTTTGTTCAAATAACAGTAAAAAATCAAATAAGAACAAAACAGCGGGGGCTTAAAAGCTCCCGCCGTCTTTTTGTGTCATATTTTTTACTATAGCGCGTCAAGTTGCCAACACTTTATTTGAAGGCTTGGGGCGCAGCTCCATACCTTTATGGGCGGTGGGTGGGCTATAAAAATATTTGTAACGGCAGCTTCCAGCAGACTGCCGTTTATTTTCATTTGGGTTCGTGTTATTGTAAATCTATTGAAGGATTATATTGGGAAAGGAAGATATCCATGAGAGCCGCTTTGTTCAATCAGCTCGGCGCCGTTGTAGCCGTACTGCTTTATGTGTCGGCCATTTGTGTGTTTGCCTTCAGGCTTATGGGGAAACCCCAATGGGGATACAGCGTCGGCATATTTGAATTGTGTCTGGCAATTCCGCTTGTCTTTATGCTGGTCAAAGCATCCCAATTCGGCCGGCCACCGCTGTTTTATATACAAATCGCACTCGTTTTGGCCTGGCTGGCAATGGAGCTTATGCTGGATTACGTCCTGAAGCTCGATTTCAGGAACACGCGCTGGCTGCTCATCACCTATGTGACGCTGTATTTCGCTTCATTCGGCGGGATGCTCGGCGTGACCGCATATGCTGGCAAGGGCTGGACGGTCGTTTCGGTCATTCTTTTCTTAGTCATGGCGCTGCTGGCTTTTATTCAAAGACGCCTGACCGGCATATAGCGGGACATATAGCGGCTAAATCCCCGCGGCGGCCGCACATTTGCTGTTTATTTCCTTTGTGCTTTATGGTATTGTATGACTTACACGGATATCCTTCAGAACACATCTGCGCATACTTAAACACAGTTCATGCCCACTGGATTTGTCCGACTTAATAAAAGCCCCCCCGCGCACCGGCATGCGGAGTATTCAGCCGTTCCGGCGCAGAGACAGAGAGGATCAGAAAATGAGCCGTATTTACTTAAGCCTGGCATCAAGCCTCGGCAGCAGAGACGCAAACATCGACCGGGCGCTCACCCTGCTTAAAAAAGAAATCCGCATCATCAGAAGTTCTTCCTTTTATGAAACCGAGCCCGCCGGGCAAAACGATCAGCCGCAGATTTTAAATATCACCGCGCAGGGAGAAACAAACCTGTCTCCCGAGGAGCTTTTAAAGTTTACGCAGAGCGTGGAAAAGAAAATGAAACGGGTCAAAGCGATATTCAGCGGCCCGCGGAACATCGATATCGACATCCTGCTTTATGACGACGAGATCATCCACACGCCGGAACTCGTCATACCGCACCCAAGGATGCTCGACCGGGCTTTCGTGCTCGCGCCCCTGTGCGAGATCGCGCCCGACCTCATCGTTCTCGGGTGCAGCGTCAAAGACGCGCTTACAGCGCTCGACGGCAGCGCGGTGAATAAACACGGCTGAGCGTGTAAAGCGTCTGCCGCAGGCGAATAGCCCGTCTTTGAATATTGCGCCGCTTCCGTGAAAAACTATACATATAATTACTGCACGGTTTGATATTATTTGTTCATTTCTTTTAGGCTGGCTACCGGCGCAGCCACATAAGACGACACATCCCGCCATAAATGCATGCCGGTCATGGTATATATAGTACAAATCGAGTCATCCGCGTCTGCGCAGCTTATGGATAATAGCAAAAATATAGTTAGCTTCATAAACTATTATTATTTAACTGTTGACTTTCAAAAAACGACATGGTAGAATTTACGCAATCATCTTACAACAAGGAGTTATGGCAGTGTCCTCATTGTTTATAGTCGAAGTCATAATTATTAGCGTACTTGTACTCGGGCTTAGCCTCCGGGTAATTAGTCATGTTAATAAAGACTTCGCTGCAAGAAGAGGCATAGCATAAAGGCCAAACCGAAACGGACGCCCTGCAGTGAAAGCTGCGGGGCTTTTTGATTACCGTGAACTTTGCCTGTATACCACATCAATGAATTAAAGGAGGACGGAGAACATGCTACTCACAGGCGCGCAGATTTTGATCAAAACACTTATCGAACAGGGTGTCGACACCGTATTCGGCTACCCCGGCGGCTATGTTATCAATATCTACGACGAGCTTTACAAAAACAGCGACAAAATCACACACTATACCACCTGTCATGAGCAGGGCGCCTGCCACGCAGCCGACGGCTACGCGCGTGTGACCGGCAAGCCGGGCGTCGTCATCGCCACATCGGGACCCGGCGCAACAAATCTCGTCACCGGTATCGCCAACGCCTATCTCGACAGTGTGCCGCTCGTAGCCATCACCGGCAACGTGCCGACGAACATGCTCGGACGCGACAGCTTTCAGGAGGTCGATATCTCCGGCGTCACAATGCCGATCACCAAACACAACTACCTGGTAAAGGATATAACGATCCTGGCCGACACAGTCAGAGAAGCGTATACGCTTGCATGCTCCGGCCGTCCCGGCCCTGTCCTTATCGATATACCGAAGGACGTTCAGCTGGCAGCGGCGGATTATGAACCGGCGTCCACCGGCGCACAGGCGGCCACGCAGTGTATCGATAATGCGTCTTTAGAAAACATTGCCGCGCTCATCAAAGATGCCGAACGGCCTTATATCTACTGCGGCGGCGGCGTTGTCAGTTCCGACGCGTCCGAAGCGCTGCTTGAATTCGCCGATAAGATCGACGCGCCGGTCGGGCTTTCCATTATGGGCCTTACGGCCGTCCCTTACTCCCATCCGCGTTTTCTCGGCATGGTCGGCATGCACGGCCGCTACGGCGCAACGAAAGCACTGTATGAAAGCGATGTCTTAATTGCCGTCGGCGTACGGTTTTCCGATCGGGCAACCGGCAATAAAGCGGAGTTTATAAAAGAGCGCAAGGTCATCCAGATTGATATCGATCCGGCTGAGATCAATAAAAATATCGGCGTCAACACAAGCGTTATCGGTGACGTCAAATGCGTTCTGGGTGAACTGGGAAAGATACTTGAGCAGAAAGAAAACAAGGACTGGATGGAGCGCATCCGGTATATAAAAGAACACCCCGACAACAATCTGGAGATGAATCCGAACCGCCTGACACCGCAGTCAATCATCGAGGGCGCATGCGATAGAAACGGCGACAATATCGTAGCGACCGATGTCGGCCAGCACCAGATGTGGGCGACGCAGTACTATCAGTTTAAAAAGCCCCGGACGCTTATCACGAGCGGCGGGCTGGGCACGATGGGTTTCGGCATGGGCGCAGCCATCGGCGCGTGCGTCGGCAGCGGAAAAAAACGCACGCTCCTGTTCACAAGCGACGGCAGTTTTCATATGAATCTGAACGAAATGGCCACGGCCGTCTCGAACAACCTGCCGATCATTGTCATTGTCCTCGACAACAACGCCCTCGGCATGGTCCGCCAGTGGCAGACACTGTTTTTCGACGGGCGGTATTCCAATACAACGCTTGACCGGAAAACGGATTACGTGAAGCTCGCCGAAGCCTTCGGCGCAACCGCTTTCCATGCCGACACCATAGAAAACTTTGAAAAAAATCTTGACGAAGCATTCAAATGTGACGGCCCCGTTCTCATCCACTGCACCATCGACAGCGATGAGCGCGTCCTGCCGATGATCCCGCCGGGCGGCAGCATCAACGATATTATTTTGAAATAGGAGGCGCACGTACCATGCAGAGTCATCAATTTATCGTTTCACTTCTCGTCAACAACCACTCCGGCGTCCTCACGCGCGTGTCTTCCCTTTTCGCACGCCGGGCTTTCAACATCGACAGCCTCACCGTAGGCGAGACGGAGGATCCGAAGCTGTCCCGCATGACCATCGTCTCCTGGGGCGACGAAAATATGAAAGAGCAGATCGTCAAACAGCTGCAGAAACTCCAGGACGTCCGTAAAGTCCAGCTTATGCAGTCGGACAAAGTCGTCGTCCGCGAGCTTATGATCGTCAAGGTCAAGCTGGAAAAAGGCATACTCCCGGAGCTTATGGAAGCCGTCAACGCCTACCGGGCCAATGTCGTGGACCTGTCCCCGGACAGCATGTCCATCAAAATCACCGGAGAAACCTTCAAACTCAACGCATTCCTGGATTATTTACGTCAGTATGACATCATCGAAATGGCACGCACCGGCCCCACGGCAATCGGCCGGAGTACGTATTGTCTGGAAAACGGCTGAGAAACACCCGATTGCGAAAACAACCAATACTGTATACAGGACTTCACATAATTATTAGGAGGAATTTAAAATGGCAAACATGTTTTACGAGAAAGATTGCGATTTCAGCGTACTCAAGGGAAAAACGGTAACCGTTATCGGTTACGGCAGCCAGGGGCACGCACACGCGCTCAATTTACATGACAGCGGCGCGGACGTCATCGTCGGACTGTATGAAGGCTCCAAGTCCGCCCAGGCGGCGAAGGCTGCAGGCCTCAAGGTCATGGTAACGGCGGACGCCGTCAAAGCCGCCGACGTCGTTATGATCCTCGTCAACGACGAAAAGCAGGCCGCTCTTTACAAAAACGATATCGCGCCTAATCTGAAAAGCGGCGCGGCGCTCGCCTTCGCGCACGGCTTCAACATCCATTTCGGCCAGATCGTTCCTCCCGAAGACATCGACATCATCATGATCGCGCCCAAAGGCCCCGGCCATACGGTCAGAAGCCAGTATCAGGAAGGCAAAGGCGTACCGTGCCTCGTCGCCGTACAGCAGAACGCCTCGGGCAAAGCGCGCGATATCGCGCTGGCTTACGCCTATGGCATCGGCGGCGCGCGCGGCGGCATCCTTGAAACAACGTTCCGCGAGGAGACCGAAACGGACCTCTTCGGTGAGCAGGCCGTTTTGTGCGGCGGCGTCTCCGAACTGATGAAAGCAGGCTTCGACACCCTCGTTGAAGCAGGTTACGCCCCTGAAAATGCCTATTTTGAGTGTGTCCATGAGATGAAGCTCATCATTGACCTCGTTATCAAGGGGGGCCTCAACTTTATGCGCTACTCCATCAGCGACACAGCTGAGTACGGCGATTACTCCGTCGGCAAACGCATCATCACCGACGAAACCAGGAAGGAAATGAAAAAGGTCCTCTCTGAGATCCAGGACGGCACCTTCGCCCGCAACTGGATCCTTGAAAACCAGGCTAACCGTCCCAGCTTCAACGCCCGCCGCCGTCAGGAGCAGAATCTGCTTGTCGAAAAGACCGGTGCGGAACTGCGCAAGATGATGAGCTGGCAGAAGGACGGCGCGTCCAAATGAGAAGTGATCAGATAAAAGAAGGCGTCGCCCGCGCCCCGCACCGCTCTCTTTTAAAAGCGACGGGCCTGACGGACGGGCAGCTTAAAAAACCGATCATCGGCATCGTCAATTCATTCAATGAAATCGTGCCGGGACATATCCATTTGGAGACCATCGCCCGCGCCGTCAAGGACGGTGTGCTCTCAGCAGGCGGTACGCCGATCGAATTCAATACCATCGGCATCTGTGACGGCGTTGCGATGGGCCACGAGGGTATGAAATACTCCCTGGCCTCCCGCGAACTCATCGCCGACAGCGTCGAGGCCATGGTACGCGCGCACTGCTTCGACGCGCTCGTTTTCATCCCGAACTGCGACAAGATCATCCCGGGCATGCTCATGGCCGCCGCCCGGCTCAACCTGCCGTCCATCTTCGTATCCGGCGGCCCGATGCTTTCCATCAACGACACGGCCGGCAAGCCCATGGACCTCAACAGCGTCTTTGAAGCGGTCGGCAGCCACACCGTCGGTAAGTTCGGCGACGATGACCTGAAGTATTATGAAGACAACGCCTGTCCCAGCTGCGGCTCCTGCTCCGGTATGTTCACCGCAAACTCCATGAACTGCCTGTCGGAGGCTATCGGCATCGCATTGCCCGGCAACGGCTCCATCCCGGCCGTCTACGCCGCGCGCACGCGGCTCGCCAAAGCAGCGGGCGAGCAGATCATGGAGCTTCTGGATAAAGACATCAAGGCGCTCGATATTCTGAACGAAAAAGCGTTCAAGAACGCTCTGACCGTCGACATGGCGCTCGGCTGCTCGACCAATACGGTACTGCATCTGGCCGCTATCGCCCACGAAGCAGGCGTCGAATTCAACCTCCCGCTGATCAACGAGATCTCTCAGAAGACGCCGAACCTCTGCAAGCTGGCCCCGGCCGGCCCGCACCATCTGCAGGATCTTTACGCCGCGGGCGGCGTGCAGGCCGTCATGAGCGAGCTTAATAAAAAGGGCTTCCTCAACACGTCCGTTATCACGTCGACCGGCAAAACGCTTTCAGAAAATCTGGAGGGTGTTAAAACCATAAACAATACGGTCATCCGCGATATAGACAATCCATATTCCGAGACCGGCGGCCTTGCGATCCTCTTCGGATCTCTGGCGCCGAACGGCGCCGTCGTAAAACGAAGCGCCGTCAGCGAGGATATGCTGGTGCACACGGGCCCGGCCCGCGTCTTCGACAGTGAAGACGACGCGCGCGAGGCAATCTTCGGCGGAAAAATCGTACCGGGCGACGTCGTCGTCATCCGTTACGAAGGCCCCGCCGGCGGCCCGGGCATGCGCGAGATGCTCTCCCCCACTTCCGCCATCGCGGGCATGGGGCTCGACAAACAGGTGGCGCTCGTCACGGACGGCCGGTTTTCCGGCGCGACGCGCGGCGCGGCCATCGGCCATATATCGCCGGAGGCGCAGAGCGGCGGCAATATCGCGTACGTCAAAGAGGGCGATATTATTTCCATCAATATCCCCGAATACAAGCTCAATCTTGATATCCCGGACGCGGAGCTTGAAAAACGTAAAAAAGAGATGACACTCAATCCGAAAAAACAGTTCGGCGGCTATATCGGGCGGTATATGCGCTACGTCTCTTCCGCTGAAAAAGGCGCGATCATCGAATAACCCACCCACCCGCCCAAATAAGGTATAAGGGCCTGCGGCCCTTATGAACCCGTTTAAAGAAATGCAAGGCCTCTTTGAATGAAGGGCAAGGCCAAAATAACACACCTCAAATAACATTTCGTATTCCATCCCCGCCGGAGGCCGGAGGGGGTATCGGGCCGAAGGCCCGTATCCAGGGGGAACTGGTTCCCCCTGGAAGATGCGCCGCGAGCGCATCGCGCGAACATAGTATGTGCCGCAGCACATGCGGCGCATCTGGAAAGGAGGATGCTATTAATGGAACCGACAATCAGAATATTTGACACGACGCTGCGCGACGGCGAACAGTCGCCCGGATGCAGCATGGATTTAAGCGAAAAACTGGAGGTAGCGCGTCATCTTGAAAGGCTGAAAGTAGACGTTATCGAGGCAGGTTTCGCGATCTCCTCACCGGGCGATTTCGAGTCGGTGAGCAGGGTTGCCAAAGAGATCAAGGACTGTACGGTCGCTTCGCTGGCGCGCACGGATGAAAAAGACATCGACGTGGCCTGGGAAGCCGTACGCCACGCCGCTTCCCCGCTCATCCACACGTTCATCTCCACCTCCCCTGTCCATATGCAGTATATGATGAAGATGACCCCGGAACAGGTCCTCGAAAAAACAAATGCCATGGTCTCATACGCGGCAAAAAAGTGCCCGGCCGTCGAGTTTTCCGCGCAGGACGCCACACGAAGCGACCCGGACTTTTTAGTCAAAGTATTCGATACGGCCATAAAATGCGGCGCGACCGTCCTCAACGTCCCCGATACGGTCGGCTATACAACACCGGAGGAGATGGCGCAGCTTATTAGATACCTCAAAGAGCATGTCGCCGATATTGATAAAGCCGTCATTTCCGTCCACTGCCATAACGATCTGGGCCTGGCCGTAGCCAATTCCCTGGCGGCCGTCGGCGCAGGCGCGACACAGGTCGAATGCACGATCAACGGACTGGGCGAGCGCGCCGGGAACGCGGCGCTCGAGGAAGTCGTCATGGCGCTGGGCACCCGCCGGGACTATTTCAAAGCGTCCTCCCGGATCGATACGACGCAGATATACAGGGCCAGCAAGCTCGTCTACAGCATCATCGGCGTCCCCGCGCCGCTCAACAAAGCCATCGTCGGCTCGAGCGCTTTCGCGCACGAGTCCGGCATCCATCAGCACGGCGTCCTGTCCGAACGGACGACATACGAGATCATGTCTCCGGAGTCGATCGGGCTTTCCAAGAACAAGCTCGTACTCGGCAAGCACAGCGGACGGCACGCTTTTGCCGACCGGATCAAAAGTTTGGGCTATAAGCTGAGCGACACGGAGATCAACAGGCATTTCGAAGAATTCAAAAGGCTCTGCGATAAAAAGAAAAATGTCGGCGACGACGACATCGCAGCCATTATCACAAGCGAGCTTTCGACCCACGTCTCATATTACAGGCTCGACCGCTTTGACGTCTTCACGTCCAACGCCTCCCGAGGCACGTGCGTCATGAGCCTTGAATCAAACGGCGAGGTCCATGAGGACGTTGCGCTGGGCGACGGCCCGATTGATGCGTCGTTCAACGCCATCGACAAGCTCATCGACGCGCCGCCCCATACGCTCGAGGATTACGCCATCCATTCGGTTTCCGAGGGGAAAGACGCGCTCGGCGAAGTCGTTGTCAAAATCAAGACGGGCGACAAGCTCGTCACAGGCAGAGGCCTTTCGACCAATATAATCGAATCGAGCATTCTCGCCTATTTAAACGGCGTCAATAAGATACTTGAAAGGAGGGATACGCTTGCGGAAGCTGGAGATGTTTGATACGACCCTTCGCGACGGCGCTCAAACGGAAGGCATAGCGTTCACGGTCTCCGATAAACTTAAAATCGCCAAAACGCTCGACGCGTTCGGCGTAAAGTATATCGAAGCGGGCAATCCCGGCTCCAATCCGAAGGACATGGAGTTCTTCCGCCAGGGAGCCGATCTGAAGCTCACAAACGCGCGCCTTGTCGCCTTCGGCAGCACAAAGCGCAAAAACATCGCCGTAGAAGAGGACGCAAACGTTATTTCTCTTTTGGAAGCCAACACTGCCTCCGTCGCGATCTTCGGCAAGTCCTGGGACCTGCACGCCACGGAGATACTGGGCACGACGCTGGAGGAAAACCTCAACTGCGTACGCGAGACCGTGCGGTTTTTCAAGGATAAGGGCAAGGAGGTCATTTTTGACGCCGAGCACTTTTTCGACGGCTATAAAAACAATGCCGAATACGCCCTGAGCGTCCTTGACGCGGCCACAGGCGGCGGCGCCGACGTACTCGTCCTGTGCGACACCAATGGCGGCATGCTTCCGCTCGGCGTGTACGAAACAGTAAAAACCGTATGCGCCAGATTCCCGGACACACGCGTCGGCATACACTGCCACAACGACACCGGCTGCGCGGTCGCCAATTCCATCATGGCCGTTGAGGCCGGCGCATGCCACGTCCAGGGCACGTTCATGGGCATCGGCGAACGCTGCGGCAACGCGGATTTGTCCGTCATCATTCCGAACCTGCAGCTTAAGGGCGGATACGACTGCATCAGCCGCAGCCTTGACAAACTGAGCGATACGGAAATCAACATTTCCGAGATCGCCAACATGTCCGTACCCAACAATAAGCCGTATGTCGGGGAAAGCGCCTTCGCCCACAAGGGCGGCATGCACATCGACGGTGTCGATAAGCTCTCCCGCTCCTTTGAACATATTGATCCCGCCCTTGTCGGCAACAGCCGGAAATTCCTCCTGTCAGAGGTATCCGGCAAAAAGGCGGTGCTTTTAAAACTCAAGGACATAGCCCCCCAGCTGACGAAAGATTCTCCCGAAACGGCGCGGATCCTCGAACGGCTCAAGGAACTTGAGCATGAGGGGTATCAGTTTGAAGCAGCCGACGCGAGCTTTGAGCTGATGGTGAAAAGAATCATCGGGACGTTCAAGCCCCACTTCGAGCTGAGCATGTACCGGGCCGGCAGCGAATCGCCCGCCCCCGACGGGGAAACGAGCTCCAACGCCGTTATTAAAATCAAGGTCGGGGATACGGCCGAAACGACGGCCGCCGTCGGCAACGGCCCCGTCAACGCGCTTGACCTTGCCCTGAGAAAGGCGCTGTGCGTTTTCTACCCCGTTCTCTCAAGCGTCCACCTGATTGACTACAAGGTGCGTGTTCTGGAAACACGGCACGCGACGGGTTCATTTGTGCGCGTTCTGATCGAGTCGACGGACGGTCACCACAAGTGGATCACCGTAGGCGTCTCGGCCGACATCATCGAGGCCAGCTTCGCGGCGCTCGTCGATTCGCTGGAATATAAGCTTTGCATGGAAGAGAAATAAAAAGCAGCATCAAATTATTCCGCGTCTTTCCGGGGCATGGGGCGAAGCCCTACACCTTCAAAGAACGATATCAAATCATCCCGCGTCTTTACGGGGCATGGGGCGAAGCCCCATACCTTAAAAGGGTGGTGGGCGGGAACAGAATAAAATCATGGAGGAAATAACCTATGGGCATGACAATGACACAAAAAATCCTAGCGGCCCACTGCGGCGAAAAAAGCGTTACGGCCGGCCAAATCATCATGGCCGACCTGGACCTCGTTTTGGGCAATGACATCACGACGCCCGTAGCCATCAACGAGTTCAACAAAGCCGGCTGCGACTGCGTATACGACAAAAACAAGGTCGTATTCGTCATGGACCACTTTGTCCCGAACAAGGACATCAAGGCAGCCGAGCAGTCCAAACAGATCCGCGAATTCGCCTGGGACAAGGGCGTCGTCAATTTCTTCGATGTCGGCGAAATGGGCGTTGAACACGCGCTCCTGCCTGAAAAAGGCATGGTGATCGCGGGCGACCTCGTCATCGGGGCCGACAGCCATACGTGCACCTACGGCGCGCTCGGCGCGTTCTCAACGGGCGTCGGGTCAACCGACATGGCGGCCGGTATGGCCAGCGGAAAGGTCTGGCTGAAGGTGCCGTCGGCAATCAAGTTCAACCTGACCGGCAAACTTTCCAAAAATGTCTGGGGCAAGGACGTCATCCTGCACATCCTCGGCCTCATCGGCGTCGACGGCGCGCTTTATAAATCGATGGAATTCACGGGCGACGGCGTTGCCGATCTGTCCATGAGCGACCGGCTGTGCATTGCCAATATGGCCATTGAGGGCGGGGCGAAAAACGGCATCTTCCCCGTCGATGAAAAGACGCTCAGCTATATTGCCGAGCGTACCGACCGTAAGCCCGTCGTATACGAGGCCGATCCGGACGCAGAATACGATCAGGTGATTGACATTGACCTGTCACAGGTCAAACAGACGGTCTCGTTCCCGCATCTACCGGAAAACGCGCGGACGTTCGACGACATACCCGAAATCAAGATCGACCAGGTCGTCATCGGCTCATGCACAAACGGGCGGCTCGAGGACCTCGTTATCGCCGCGGAAATTCTTAAGGGCAAAAAGATCGCCGGTCACGTCCGGTGCATCGTCCTCCCTGCGACCCAGAAAATATATCTGGACGCCATGGAAATGGGCCTTTTGAAAACGTTTATCGAAGCCGGCTGCGCCGTATCCACGCCCACGTGCGGACCGTGCCTCGGTGGACATATGGGCATCCTCGCCAAGGGCGAGCGGTGCGTAGCCACAACAAACCGCAATTTCGTCGGGCGCATGGGCCATCCCGAAAGCGAAGTGTACCTGGCAAGCCCCGCCGTCGCGGCGGCCTCAGCGTTAGCGGGCAAGATCGCCCCGGCGGAATAAGGAAGGAGCAAGGAAGATATGAAACTTAAAGGCAGCGTTATAAAGTACGGCGACAACGTCGATACGGACGTCATCATCCCCGCGCGTTATCTCAATACGTCCGACCCCAAGGAACTGGCCTCCCACTGCATGGAAGATCTCGACGCGACGTTTGTCAGCCGCGTAAAAAGCGGCGATATAATGGTTGCCGGCAGCAATTTCGGCTGCGGCTCCTCCCGCGAACACGCGCCGCTGGCTATTAAAGAATCCGGCGTCGGCGCGGTCGTGGCTAAAAGCTTTGCCCGGATTTTTTACAGAAATGCCATCAACATCGGCCTGCCGATCATCGAATGCGATGCCGACATCGCCGAGGGCGACGCGGTGGAGATCGACTTCGATAAGGGCGAGCTGAAAAATATAACAAAAAACACCGTCTCGCAGTTTGCACCTTTCCCGCCGTTTCTGCAGAACATCATTTCCTCCGGCGGGCTGCTCAATTCCATCAAGAGGGCTTGTTAATGAACTATAATATAGCGGTCATCGAAGGCGACGGCATCGGCCCGGAAATCGTAGGCGCCGCCCTGCAGGTACTTGACGCCGTCGGCAAAAAAAACAAAGCTACTTTTACATTTAAAAAAGTCCTTGCGGGCGGAGCGGCCATTGACGCCACCGGCGCGCCGCTGCCCAAGGAAACCGTTAAAACGTGCCTGGAGTCCAACAGCGTCCTCCTGGGCGCCGTCGGCGGACCGAAATGGGATGTCCTGCCCGGACATCTGCGCCCCGAAAAAGCGCTTTTAGGCATCCGCAAAGAACTTGGTCTGTACGCCAACATCCGCCCGGCGCGGCTGCTGCCGGAGCTTAAGGACGCGTGTCCGCTGAAAAAGGAAGTCGCGGACGCGGGCTTTGATATGATCTTCGTGCGCGAGCTGACCGGCGGTATGTATTTCGGCGAAAGAGGCCGCCGGGACGGTCAGTACGGCCCCGAGGCATTCGACACCGAGTGCTACAGCGAGATGGAAGTCGAGCGCATCGGCATCAATGCGTTTGAGCTGGCAAGGACGCGGAGCAAGAAGCTCATCAGCATCGATAAGGCGAACGTGCTGGAGAGCTCCCGCCTTTGGCGCGAGGTCATGCATCGCTTAGCCGAAAGATACCCGGACGTTGAGCTTTCCGACATGCTCGTGGACAACGCCGCCATGCAGCTGGTCAGGAACCCGAAGCAGTTTGACGTCGTCGTGACGTCCAACATGTTCGGCGATATCCTCTCCGACGAGGCCTCGCAGATCACGGGCTCCATCGGGCTTCTGCCGTCGGCGTCGCTCGGCGAGACGAAGCGCGGCATGTACGAGCCGATCCACGGCTCCGCGCCCGACATCGCCGGCAAGGACATGGCAAACCCCATCGCAACGATTCTGTCGACGGCCATGATGCTCCGGATGTCCCTGTGTCTTGAGGAAGGCGCGCAGATGATCGAAGACGCGGTCTCGAGCGTGCTGGCAAAAGGCCTGCGCACCGCCGATATCGCCGACCCCGGCGCGGACGCACTCACCTGCACGCAGATGACGAAGGCGATCCTGGACGAACTGAAATAGACATATAAAAAAATCCCCTCGGAAGAGGGGATTTTTTTATACGGTCAAATGCTGTATAATATGATAAGTCTGCGCATAATCGCGGGCAGTTTTTCTCGCTGCCGGGAAGGGGCTTATTTTATGCTGAAAACATACACAGATTTTATTAATCACGCTGAAACGGTCGGCGTCATGGCTTTCTCCGGGAAATTTATCGCAGGCTTTCCGAAGCTGGACGAGCTGACGCTGCCGTCACAGTGGCACACCGGCGACAGCGATACCGACCCGTGGCAATGGAAGGACAAAGCGGCGCAGGAAAAACGCCTGGCATTCGGCAATATATTGGGCGGCCGCAAGGGGTTTATATCAAAATCGCTCTATCCCCTGTTTTATTCAGCCTGCCGCCCGGACGGGACGCTCGGGGACCGTTACCGCGCCGGAGGCGTCAAGCAAGCTGTATACGACGTATACCGCCTGTTTGAAAACGGGGACGTTCTGGACACGTCGGAGATAAGAAAACGCATGGGCGTGACGAAAAAAGACGGCGCGTCCGCCATCGACGCGGCCGTCGTGACGCTCCAGCGGGAATTTTACATTACCGTAAGCGGCAACCGCCGTAAAATAAGCGCCGACGGACGCGAATACGGCTGGCCATCAAATACCTATTGCCGCGCCGAAGACTGGGCGCGCGATTGGCTGAGCGCGCCGCTGCTGTCGACGAGCGAAGCGTGGGCCCGGATATTGGAACGCTGTGCCGGGTTGGATGAACGGATCGAACTCAAGGCGCTTGAAAGACTGCTGTTCAAATAATACAAAAGGAATCTCATATGTCGTTTAACGGATTTACTGAAAAAACAATTGAATACTTCCTCAATATCAGCTTTGACAACACAAAAACAAATTTTGAGGCAAACCGATCGCTTTTTAACGAACACGTCAAGGCGCCGCTGCGCGCCCTGTACGAATCGCTCGTGCCGGTAATGCTTGAGATCGACCCGGATATCTGCTCAAGGGCTGCCCGCTGCATATCGGGCGCGTACAACGACGCGCGGTACGCGCGGGCCAATCCCATCAAAACATATATGTACCTGCACTTCTGCGAAGGAACGCCGCGCGAAACGGACGTCCCCGGCTTTTTCATGGATGCCTCCTTCAACGCATACCGTTACGGCCTGCAGATCTATCACCGCACGACGCAGGGCATGACGAAGCTCCGCGACGCCGCTTTAAAAGACGAGAAACGTTTTCTTAAAATCATCCGGAATATTGAAGCCGGCGGTGAATATACGCTCACGGGCGAAGATTATAAAAAAGACCGCTTCCCCGCCGCCGCGCCGCCCGTTAAGACATGGCTGAATAAAAAAAGCTGGTGGGTCGGGAAAACCTGTCCGCCCGACGGCGTTTTCTTTACGCACGGCCTGACGGAGCAGCTGACGCAGGGCTTTAAAGCGCTGAAAGAACTTTATTATTTCATGAACGGGGCGCTTGCCATCTGACTGGTAAATCAGGTTATACTAAAATCCGTCCGGATGTACGGGCGGATTTTTTATTGACATATGTCAATAATGTTATATAATTGTTCGTGGCAATCCAGCAAAAACAGTAAGGAGACGAATACCGCATGGCCAGACCGAGAAAATGGAGAAGAATATGCCGCCTCCCCAAATGCAGCCGCTTCGGGCCGCTGGGAAGCGTGGCGGAAGATTCTGTCGTCATGATGGTTGAAGAATATGAGACGATCCGCCTGATCGATCTGGAGGGCATGACGCAGGAGGAATGCGCCGTACAGATGAACATCTCGCGCACGACCGTTCAAAGCATCTACAACAGCGCGCGAAAAAATCTCGCAGATTCGCTTGTTAACAGCAAGGTCCTTTTCATCGAGGGCGGCGACTTCGAATTGTGCCCCGGAGACGGGCACGGCCGGAAAAACTGCTGCCACCACCGCAATTGCTGGAAGGATTCCGAACAGGAAAATACGAAAAACGAAACGCGGGACGAATAAATAGGAGCGGAGGTTTACGATGCGGATAACGGCTTTGGTTGAAAACACGTCCATCCGGGACGAACTGGGCAGCGAACACGGGCTGAGCCTGTACATTGAGACGAAGCGGCATAAAATATTGTTCGACTCGGGCGTCTCAGATAAATTCGCGATAAACGCCGACCTTTTAGGCGTCGATTTAAGCACGGTGGATATCGCCTTTTTATCGCACGCGCATTACGACCACGGCGGCGGTCTTAAAACGTTCCTGGGACTCAATGATAAAGCAAAAATTTACGTCGGCGAGACGGCGTTCGACGGCTATTACGCCAATGAGAAAAAGTATGGCGGGGTACGATATATCGGACTTGACGCGTCGCTTTTGCCGAACGACCGGTTTGTTTTCGTTGGTAATTATATGAAGGTCGATGAGGTGCTGGAGCTTTTTTCCGGTGTCAAGCGGGTGCGCCTGAATCCGACCGGAAATGCCGACATCCTCAAGGCGGTCGGCGGGGATTATGTTCAGGATGATTTTGCCCACGAACAAAACCTCCTGATCCGCGAAAACGGCAGGACCGTTTTGATCACAGGGTGCGCCCACTGCGGGATCGTCAACATCCTGGAGCATGTCGAACGCGAAGCCGGAATCCGGCCGGACGTCGTCATCGGCGGCTTCCATCTGTCCAATCCGGCGCAGGGCGGCAGCGAACGCCCGGAAATCGTTGATGAAATCGCCGCGTTCCTGCTGACCCGAAATGCTAAATACTATACCTGCCATTGTACAGGTTTGGAATCTTATAAACGTTTAAAGGCCGCTATGGGCGACGCGATCGACTATCTGTCCGGCGGCCGGACACTGGAATTCTAATTTAAGGAGACCATATCATGAGCCAAGACTGCAATGAAAACTGCTCAAGCTGCACCGAAAACTGCTCCGAACGAAAAGAAGCGCCGGACTTGCGGGAAAAGCCGCATGAACTCAGCCGGATCGGCAAGGTCTTTGCCGTCATAAGCGGCAAGGGCGGCGTCGGAAAATCGCTTGTGACCTCCCTGCTCGCCGTCACGATGGACCGTATGGGTTATCATACGGCAGTACTCGACGCGGACATCACGGGCCCGTCCATTCCGAAAGCCTTCGGGATCAAAGAAAAGGCCACGGGCAGCGAACTCGGCATCTACCCTGTCAAAAGCCGGATGGGCATCGACATCATGTCGATCAATCTCCTTTTGGCGGACGACACCGACCCTGTCATCTGGAGAGGACCGATCATCGCCAATTCCGTCAAGCAATTCTGGTCGGAAGTCATCTGGTCCGATGTTGATTTTATGTTCGTCGATTTGCCGCCCGGCACTGGCGACGTCCCGCTGACAGTCTTCCAGTCCCTCCCCGTTGACGGCATCATCGTCGTCACCTCTCCGCAGGAACTGGTGTCCATGATCGTAACAAAGGCCGTCAAAATGGCGGAAATGCTGAAAGTGCCGATCGTCGGGCTCGTCGAGAACATGTCGTATTTTAAATGTCCCGACAACGATAAGGAATACCAGATATTCGGCGAAAGCCACATCGACGAAGTCGCAAAAAACCACGGGCTGAAAGTTCTGGCCAAGCTGCCGATTGACCCGAAGCTCACTAAGCTGTGCGACAAGGGCGCCATTGAGACGTTCGAGGGCGACTGGCTGGACGGCGTGGCGGACATTCTTGACGAAACTGTCGGAAATGACGCCGAAAAGCCGGAATAAAATACGTATTACAATAACGCGGTAAGCTGACCGCATCTTAAACGCATGCGGCGGCGATGTCCCATCTCCGCCGCTGTTTATTTAAGTATAATGCAGCAGCCGCAGCCGCATTGTAAGTTCATACCTCGCAAATTTATGAAACTTATTACGAAAGGGCAATTGGCAATTAAAAATGTTATATGTAGATCCCTGTCATATAGACGAGCACTCGTTTAACGATGATGACATTAAAAACTTACAGGAACATCGCGACGCGTCGGCCTTTAAATGCGAAAAGATAACGACGGCATTGGAAAAACTCTATATCGAGCCGACGTCAAGATGTAACCTCACCTGTACGATGTGTTTCAGGCGAACATGGTTTGACGAGGAATTTGCGGACATGGAGCTGCCGGTGTTCGACCGCATAATGGATACGATGCCGGAGAGTGTAAAAACAGTTTTCTTCGGCGGCATGGGAGAACCGCTGGTTCATAAGGATATCATTTATATGGTGGAACACGCTGTTAAAAAAGGCAAACGTGTTGAGCTTGTGACCAACGGAACACTTCTTTCTCAGGAAATGGTCACGAACCTCCTTGACGCCGGTTTGAACATGCTCTGGGTATCGATCGATTCGTTTGATACCCAAAGCAATGAAAATGACCCTATGCACAGCAGCTTCCCGCTGATCAGGAAAAACATTGCCCTATTCAATGCCGAGCGTTTTAACAGCGCGCGCGATATTCAGCTCGGGATTGCCTTTGTCGCGATGAAAAGCAACGTACGCCAGCTGGAGCGGCTTTCACAGTTTGCGCAGGAATACACTGTCAGCAAGGTGAATATTTCAAATGTTATTCCAACGGACAGCGCGTCTGTAAAGGAAAGCTTATATACGCGCGCTATCCACATGGAACTCAATTCCGAAAATTCCGTCGGCGCATATCCCGAGATCGACATGCCGTTCATGGACTTCCAGCTCGACGGCGCCCGCGAAGGCTTTATGGGCCTGCTGCGCACAAAATGCAACCTGCTGCTCAGCGGCGAGCCTGTGATGCGAAAAAAGCGGTATTGCCGGTTTATCGCGGAAGGCAACGCGTTTGTCCGCCACGACGGCGACGTCAGCCCCTGCATGGCGCTGCTGCACAGCGGCATTACATACCTTGGAAATAATAAACGGACCATATATCACCAATCTTACGGTAATATGAAAAATGACAGCCTTGAAGAAATCTGGAACTGCAAAGATTACGCCGATTTTCGAAACCGTGTCATAAACTTCACGTTTTCTCCGTGTATTCAATGCGGCGGCTGTGAATTCCGGGACGACAATCGCGTGGACTGCCTTGGCAATCCGCAGCCGACATGCGGCGCTTGCCTGTGGTCGGAGGGGATTTTCAGCTGTCCGTAAAGCCTCAAAGCACACGCTGAACCCCCGGAGAATAAAAACACTTTTTATAGGAGATCGATCATGTTAATAGCCGTTACAGCCAACGGGCGCGCGCTTGACAGTGCCGTTTCCGCCAAATTTGAAACCTGCATATTTTTACTGATCGTAGAGACCGACGACATGCGCTTTGAGGTATTTGAAAACCCGGGCAGCTCAAAAGCTCTGACGGACGAGATCATAAAATACGACTGCGAGGCCGTCATCACCGGCGAATTCACGCCGGAGACGTTTGACATAATCGCCGATGCCTGCATCACGCGCTACGACGGCAATGGCCTGACGGCGGCCCAGGCGCTCGACCGCATGGACAAAAACACGCTCGGCTATATCAGAAACGCCGACGGGACCGACGAGTGCCAGAGCCACGGTGAAGAAACCTGCGACGGCCACGACCACGACTAAGCAAGAGGAATATTAAAAGACCCGAGGATTCTATTCGTCATAGAAATCCTCAGGTCATTATATTATGCGGTTACCGCTTCCAGATTTCGCCCGTGTCGAGGCCCCAGGCTTTGAACAGGTCGTCGTAAAACTGCGGGCGCGGGAAGTCCGTCGTCATTTCCATGTGCAGCTGCCGGTATCCGAAACTTCTGTCGGACAGGAGCTGAAGTCCCCGGACAAGGTCCTTTAACTCATTGGCCGGAACCGACAGGATCATCTCGTCCTCGTCTGTGAGGCCGCGTTCGTATTCGCCGGGGTCGGGTACGGTAATCTTGTATTTGCCGTCCTTCAGGCACGGGATCGTCGAATGCACACAGGAGTCCACGGAGTCGAATTCCGCTTTCAGCAGCGAACCGGATTTATATTTTATAGACATCAGCGCGCTTCTGAGCTGTGCGGGTTTCAGATAGACGAGTATCATTTCCGGCTCGAAATTCGCCGTGTCCAGAGGCGCGAGAGCAAGCCCGATATTACTGCCCTCCTTAAGGCGCGGATATGATGTCTTGAAGAAATTCCGGGCTTTTTCGGGGTCTTCGACGAAATTGGCAGTGACGGCAAAATTGTAACCGTCGGTCTCCTCGTTGAATTCGACGAGCCCGAACCCGATAAGCGGCCAGACGCACCAGTGGTCCTCCTTGAGAAGGACGAAGCTCTTTCTCTGCCGGCGCACCATCGCGAACGCCTGGCAGAGCGCCAGGTGCTCGCCGAGGTCCCTTTTCGGACGGACGGCGCCCTCTGGGATGTCCGCTTCCGTCTTCAGGCGTTTAAGGGCGATGGGCGCGTAACGAAGGATGAGTAGGTTCTCCAGTTTTTCGCCGAGCTTGTTGTATTCATCGGCTTTTCCCATAGTTTGAAACCCTCCCTGTCGTTTATTGCGGCCATTATATCACAAATAAACCTGTAAATCTAAACGGCTGAAACAAAAAGCTGCCGGACGTCCGTTCAACGGGCTCCCGGCAGCTTTCAGAAAGTAAACCGAATCATACCGCCCTGCGGGGTTTTTCAGTATCTTCCTTAACGCTTTGCGGACATTTTTTGCCGCCGTCGTCCCCGTACCACAGGCGGTCGGCGACAACGGCCCATTTCTCCGACGCGGCAACGCATTTCGCGCACAGCGCGTGCACGTCCTCCGGCTGGGTGAAGTCCGTTGACTTCGTGCCGGCGTTATCGACAATCTCCTGAAGTACTTTCGGGTTATCCAGAAGCGGACAGGGCCGAAGCATGTTTTCATTGACCGGCTGGTGGTCGTGGTACTGCATGAAGAGCGGCGACTGCATTGCCTCCAGGAGCGTCGTTTGATGGATATTCATATCCGCGTAGTGGATAAACGCGCACGGCTCGATATCGCCCGCGGCGTTTATATGCAGATATCTTCTGCCGCCGGCGATGCACCCCTCGACAAATTGGCCGTCGTTCCAGAAGTCGAGCGTAAAAATTGGTTTGGTTTTACGGAAGGAGCGCAGCCTGTGGTACATGAATTCGCGCTGCTCCGCCGTGACCATCAGCTCCGGCACGGCATCGGCGCCGACCGGGATGTATGTAAAAAACCACGCGAATTTCGCGCCTTTCTCGACCATCTCGTCGATAAACGCGTCGCTGCCGATGTCTTTGGTATTCTGGCGCGTATAGCAGCAGGAGATGCCGAACAGCAGCTTGTTGCGTTTTAAAATCTCCATGGCGCGGACGACGTCCTTGTAGGTGCCCTTTCCGCGCCGCGCGTCCGTAGCGTCCTCAAAGCCCTCAACACTTATGGCGGGAGCGAAGTTCCCGACGCGCAGCATATCGTCGGCGAATTTTTCGTCGATGAGCGTCCCGTTTGTGAAGGATATGAAATAGCAATCATTATGTTTGGCGCACAGCTTGATGATGTCGTTTTTCCGGACAAGCGGCTCGCCGCCGGAGAATAAGTAGAAATATACGCCCATCTTTTTGCCCTGCGCGATGATGCTGTCAAGCGTTTCATAGCTCATGGAGAGTTTATCGCCGTATTCGGCGGCCCAGCATCCCGTGCAGTGCAGGTTGCAGGCTGAAGTGGGGTCCATCAGGATGGCCCAGGGGATGTTACACCCCAGTTTGTTTCTCAGTTCCTCCTGTATACCCCATCCGAGGAAGGAATCGTTGACAAAAAAGTTTCTGAAAATCATCTTTCGGATCTTCGGATCGATATCCTCCCAGAAGCTCAAAATGAGTTTATACCAGTTGCTGTCTTTTTTCTCGATGACTTCCCGGATCGCCGCGCGCTGGCTCGGCATCGCGTTGTTCCTGTCAAACCGGTCCGCCAGATTCATCAGTTTCGGCAGTTTCTTCTCAGGATCTGAATCGAGATAGGCATACGCCAGCCGCAGTCCCGCAGCGCTAAGCATTTTTTTCATATGAACAACCTCCATTCTTTGGTTAGAGTGTAGCATAAGGATGTCAATCAGGGATTAGACATATACCATCGGTTGTCAAAATGTTTGACAAAAAGTAAAAAATGTAAATACAGACGCCCACCGATTTCGTTTACAATACAATATATTAAACCGATATCATTCGGAGACCGTCTCCCGTAATATATTATTCGAGCCGGCAACCGTATAACGCCGGCAATTATACCCGTCGGGCCGAACGCCGTCCCGCGTTTGAAAGGTGCTGACTGAATTTGGACTTTCACCATAGGCTGACACGAAAGGCAATCGATATAGCCGTTACGAAAATATTGAACGATATGAAAACCAACACCAGGCGCAGCGTCCGAAACCTTGTCGATCTGGGCGCTTTATTCTCCGGCAGTGAAAATCAAAAGACCTTTTTCGCGGACGCGAAAAAGGTCCTGTCCAATCCGAACAACCCCTACAATGACTTTGCGTACAGAATCGTGTCCGAGGTGGATAATGAGACCGTTAAAACCGTCGGTCTCAACCTTGGCTACAGCAGCCTGATCTTTGGCGCCGACAGGCTCCGGAAAAAACAAACGGCGCTCGGGAATCCGATTCCGTGGATTCTCGTCAACAATGTGGAAAAGCCGCAGCTTCAATCCCTGCCGGCCATCGAGAGCCTCATTGACGACGGACGCGCGCTCGGCATTTTCAGCCATATTTTCCGGCTTCACAATTCGGAAGATATCATATGTCTCATGCAGATCGCCGAACACTTTGAGGAGTGCTTTTTTGTTCTAGACGCGCCTGCGTCCCTGATCGACAGCACTGGCGCGTCCGCCGTTTCGCAGGCGCATAATGTACTCTTCAGTATACGGCCGTCTGACAACGACGCGTTTTCGGACGAGACCGAAAACGCATTCAACATCTTAAAGCGCGCGCGCTGTCTTTACGGATTCAGCGTCCTCTACGATGACGAAAATACGCGGCTTATCACGTCGGAACAGTATATAAGCCACGCCATAACGCGCGGCGCGGCTTTCATCGTCTATGTTCCCGCCGTCGGCGCTTCTCCAGGCTGCCAGCGGGATATGTATGCGTTTGTCCAGAAAACGAGGGGCGCCGACGGCAGCCCCGTCATACCGCTCGAGTGGCGTCAGGACATGCGCGTCGTCAGCGAGAGGATCAAGTCGTCGGGCGCCCTGATGAAAGTTGATACCGCCGGGTTCTCCTCTCTCCGGCAGTGCCTGACAGGCGCCCTGGAGAATCCGCTCACCCGCTGAGGTTTTTTCTCGCCTCCAGTTCGTGAAGGACGCTCCCGTCGAATATTTCGTTTACCCGTTTAACATAATCCGTCGGGTCTTCCCGCATGCCGTCGTTGGCCCAGCGTACGATCAGCGCGACATACGATGTGGCGACCAACTCGCAGAGAAACCCCCACTTCTCTTCCGTAAACTCTTTTTTAACAATACTTTCGATCATCGATTTGAGCATGTCGTGTATATAGTCGTGCAGATACTCCTGAAAGGAATTCTGCCCCGTCGTATTTAGGGCGTTGACATAAAAAGTCTTATTGTCCTGCATGTAAATACACAGCTCTATGAGTCCGTCCGCCCAGTGCTGTATTTCGC
Source organism: uncultured Sporobacter sp. (assembly GCA_963663605.2). Lineage (GTDB taxonomy): Bacteria > Bacillota > Clostridia > Oscillospirales > Oscillospiraceae > Sporobacter. Next base: position 322,440 of record CAXXVF010000001.1, on the reverse strand, counting down.
GGTCGTCGCTGATAGCGCTCATGATACGGGCCGTTTCCGTGTAATAAATCCAGTTCATGAGATCGAATTTATCCTGGAAATGATAATAAAACGCCTGACGGGTCAGCCCGCAGTTTAAAACAATCTCGCCGACTGAAATTTTGGCGAAACTCTTTTTGGCCATCAGTTCCTTCAGCGAATCGGCAAGGGCAAGTTTTGTGATATTCGACTCGGACATAGACTCCTCCTTTACCCGCACGTCCCGAATCCACATAATGTCTGTTTATATTAACTTGCCGTTATTTCCCACTCTTTATCATAGCACGTTGACTCAAATCGTCAAGTTAGAGATAACTATTTCGTTATTATAAATAAATCCATCCATAAGTAGTTGTGCAGAAAAGTTCCCGGATCTCGGACGCTTTGAGCTCCGCTATTCGTCTGGCAAACGGGTATCCCATATCGTGTGCCTCCTTATTGGTGACGTACGTCAAATATGTCGCAAATTTCAGACGTGTTCAGCCGCTCTTTTCTCTCAGGTGTATCAGCGTTTCTTTCAGCTTTTTCATAGCATCCTCGTATTTGACGGATCTCAGCTTCGGGAACGCCCGCACCAGCCTGAAGCTTTGGAACCGGTTTAAATTCAACAGTGACATGACGCGTTCGCTGTAAAACTCACTCTGTTCAAATCGTTCAAGCAGAACAGTATGCAACTCTTCCGCACGTTTGGCATGCTCCTCCACAAACACGTTGATGGCCCGTTGAATCTCGCTGAGGCGGCCGTTTAGCAAGAGGATGTGACGGACGGTCAGAATTGTGTCCAGCGCCAATACCATAAATAAAACCGTGGAAACAGCAATCAGACCGCTCCCCGACAATCTGCCGGCTATGTCACTGATAAGCGGATGGATGAATTTTATCAGCAGCACCGACATGGCCCCGAAAACAAGCGCGCCGGCAAGACTGACCCTGCCGTTTATATTGAAACGTCTGTTTGAATAATCCCACCACTTCGCATGGAAAAGTTTCTCCAGCAAAAAAGCCGTCAGATATTCCAGTGTACAGGTCAAAACAGCCGAAACGATGAACAACAGCAGGATATCATCCGTTCTGCCGCCAAGTACAAATAATACCGTCAAGGCGCCGAACCCATATACGGGACAGACAGGCCCATTGAGGAACCCTCTGTTGATCAGCCTTTTCTCCCTAACCGAACATAAGACAGATTCATAAAACCAGCCGATAAAACTGTAAATAACAAACCATAAAAACCAATTGAGAATAGCCATAGAAATGTCCACCTGCGTTGCCTTCGAAACTGCCAGCTGTTTAATTAATCATAAAGGAGAACGGCTGAATTTACAATAAGCATGTTTAAATCAGATATAACTTATAAAAGCGGCCGGCTTGCCGGCCGACCGTTTGGTTTTTTTGTAAACATGTTATGATTTAAACTTTTTCCTTTTGCCCGGCGTCCTGAGCGTGGTCGTGATGGCGCCTGTCGGGCAGGCGCGCATACAGTCGCCGCAGCGGATACATTCCACGCTGTTCGGTTTGTCATATACCGGAATATCGAACTTGCAGGCACGCTGGCAGGCTTTACAGTGCGTACATTTGTCCGCGTCGATCACAAAGCGGTAAAGGGCGATCTTATTGAACGGGCCGTAAATCGCTCCGAGCGGGCAGATATACCGGCAGAACGGCCGGTATGAGACGACCGACAACAGCAGAAAAACGATGAGCAGCAGCACCTTCCAGTCAAACAGCCAGCCAACCGCGCCGCGCAGGTTCTCGTTGAGTACGACGAGCGGCAGCCCCGCCAACAGTGTGCCGGACGGGCAGATATACGCGCAGAACCACGGCTTTCCCAGACCGCTGATATCGAGGACGAGAATCGGCAGCGCGACGACGAACACCGCCAACACGACGTATCTCAAATACTTCAGCCACTTGTCGCCCGGCAGCTTTTTCAGCTTCTTCACGAACGGAATCTTATATAAAAGATCCTGAACGAGACCAAACGGGCAAAGCCAGCCGCAGACGACACGCCCCATAAGCGCGCCGACCATGACAAGAAATCCGACGACATAATAGGAGAAATTAAGCTCCCTGCTCGTCAGCACCGACTGGAGCGCCCCCACCGGACATGCCCCAAGCGCGCCGGGGCAGGAGTAACAGCTAAGCCCCGGCACGCAGAATCTTTTCAGCTCGCCCGTATAGATTTTTCCCTTTAAAAAGCCGGCGGCATACCCGTTCGTGAGCGCCGTAAACCCAAGCTGTACGCCGTGCCGCAGACCGCCCCATACCTTACCCAAGTCCAATACACTCCAGACATATCCGGACCGCTTTTTGCAGAACGATGTTCTGTTCGCCGCGCGCTATCCCAAAGGCGAGCATCACGGCACCGGCCACAAACACAACAAGCGCGACGTACGGTTTCCATTTCATTTATCCGACCTCGCCCAGAAGTTCCTCAATGATCCCGGCCCAATCTTCATAGTCCTTGGCGCCGACATATTCATCCCCGACCTGATTGCCGTATTCGTCAACGAATATCGTTGTCGGTACGTACATGACCTGATCGAGATAACCCTCCGTCAAATCCGTTGACGGCAGGATATGCAGATAATCCGCACCGGTCTGTTCAATGATGTCCCCGGCTGTTTTTACGACGCTCTCGTCAACAGCCGTTCCGTCGCCTGCGTCGACGACGATGCCGACGACCTGGAAGCCCTGATCGGTCAGGTTCCTGTTAAGCGCGCCGATTTCCGGCATCTCGCTGATGCACGGGCCGCAGAAAGTGCCCCAGACGTTGATCATCGTAAGCTTATAGCCGCTGAAAACGGTCTGATCGACGGTATTGCCGTCCAGGTCGGTCGCTTTGAAGCTGCTCAATATCCCATCCGGCGCCGGAGCCTTCGCGCATCCGAATGCCATAAAAACCATCGCGAGAACTAAAACAGCCATTATTAATTTCTTCATATGTCATCTCCTTTCCCGGAGGTCACCTTAACTTAAAGCTTTCCGTTTTCGGTTAAATATTCTTCGGCAAATTTTGAAGCCACGGCGCCGTCGGACGCCGCCGTAACGATCTGGCGGAGCGGTTTTGTGCGCAGATCCCCGACAGCGAATACGCCCGGCACGCTCGTGCGGGTCGTCTCGTCGGAAACAATATAGCCGTTGTCATCCATTTCGAGCAGGCCGTTAAAAAGGCCGGTGTTGGGCGTACGTCCGACGGCTATGAAAATGCCTTCACAGGTTATCTCCGTAACGTCGCCGGTCTTCACATTCTCAATCTGGGCGCCGGTGACCTTTTTTTCATGCTTAAACGCCCTTATTTGGGAATCCGGAATAAACGTAAGATTTTCAGCCTGCCGGATCGATTCCAGATAGCTCTTGGACGCACGCAGCGTATCCCGCCGATGTACAAGATAGACATGTTCACAAATCCTTGATAAAAACAGCGCGTCCGTGACGGCCGTGTCGCCGCCGCCGTTGACGATAACCGTTTTCCCTTTGTAACGGGCGCCGTCGCAGGTGGCGCAGTACCCTACGCCTCGGTTTAAAAGCATCTCTTCGTCCGGAAGGCCAAGGCGTTTGGCCCTGGCGCCGGTAGCAATGACGACCGTCCCCGCCTCGTAATCTCCGTCGCTGGTGTGTATGCGTTTCGGGTCCGCGCGAAGGTCAACGGACAGCACTTCCTTGAATGCACTCTGGACACCGAACCGTTCCGCGCCCCTGCGCATCTTTTCAGCAAGCTCGAAACCGTCCACACCTTCTTCAAAGCCCGGATAGTTCTCTACCCAGCTCGATGTGGCCATCTGACCGCCCGCAGAAAGTTTTTCGACAAGAAGTGTCTTAAGTCCCGCCCGTGCACAGTACAGGCCCGCCGTATATCCGCCCGGTCCGCCGCCTATAATGATTGTATCGTAGTATATAGACATCTTAAGCCCCGCCCTATGCCTTTTTTACGCCCTGCTCGGACAGCCAGCTGTCGATTTCAGTTCTCGACCCCGGATTGACGAGCGATTTACCGGCCTTGCCGTTTTGGAACAGGATCAGCGTCGGTATGACCATGACCTCAAAGCGGTCCTCAAGCGTCTCCGCGTTGTCGACATTGATTTCGCCGACGAGCATCTCTTCCGGCGTGTAACCGTCTGCCAAGGCCTCGATGACGGGCTTCAGGCGCCGGCAGTAGCCGCACCAGGGCGCCGTAAATTTTACAAGCACCGGCTGTTCGGCGCTTTCCACCACGGATGCAAAATTATCGGTTGTGATTTCTATAAGCGACATAAAATAACCTCCGTTTTATTCTTAGCTGACATATCCCTATTATAACCGTTTGTTCGTTCTCTTTAAAGTGATATCGTCACAGTTAACTTATTTTTTAGGATTATAATAAAAAAAACTTCAATTAAAAAACTAAATGTGCTATATTAGTTAGACAGTATATCTTAAATTATATAAATTCAGCGGTGCTTTCCGCCTGTTTCGACAGCGGGCGAATCGTGTCTTTAGATAAGATTGGGGGTAAAACATGCTGCAGCTTGTAGGCGTCAACGTTACGGCGCAGGCTGAAAACGGACAAGTCGACATACTCCGCAACATTGATCTGACGCTTGAAGAAAAAAAGATCTATGTCATGACGGGTCCGAACGGCGGCGGGAAATCCTCGCTTGCCAAAACCGTTATGGGTATTTATAAAGCAAACGACGGTCAAATCATATTAGACGGCAAGGATATCACGGAGCTTTCGATCACTGAACGCGCCCGGCTCGGTATCGGCTACGCGTTCCAGCAGCCGCCCCGTTTCAAGGGGCTTAAAGTCGGCGAGTTCTTAAAGCTGGCGGCCGGCGCGGACAGCAAAGTGGATTACTGCTCCCTGCTTTATGAAGTCGGGCTGTGCGCGCAGGACTATATTAACCGTGAAATCAACGCCAGTTTTTCCGGCGGCGAGCTCAAACGCATCGAAATCGCGAGCATACTGGCACGGGACCTGAAAGTCGCGCTGTTCGACGAGCCGGAGGCGGGCATTGATCTGTGGAGTTTCCAGCGGCTGACGGAAACGTTCCGTGCGCTCAACGAAAAAACGAACTCGATCATTATCATAATATCGCATCAGGAGCGCATCCTGCGTCTGGCCGACGAGGTCATCCTCGTTTCGGACGGCGTCATTAAAGAGATCACCACTCAGGAGAAATTCCTCGGCGATATTCTGGTTTCCAATGACACCTGCCGATGCAGGATAGGCTGCGTTAAGGAGGAGTTGATTGATGCTGAACGCAACAGATAAAAAACTCCTGAAAGAGGTCGCCGACCTGCATAATATTCCGCAGGGCGCTTATAACATCCGCAAAAACGGCGCGGGCGTCGAGCGCAATACGACCGCAAATATCGATATCATTACAAAAGAAGACAAGCCCGGCATCGATGTCATCATCAAGCCCAACACAAAAAACGAAAGCGTCCATATACCGGTCATCGTTTCCGAGAGCATGGACGATCTCGTCTATAATACGTTCGAGGTCGGAGAAAACTCGGACGTTGTGATCGTTGCCGGATGCGGCATCCACAACACGAGCGGTAAAAAAGCCGAACACGACGGCGTCCATGAGTTCTTTATACGCCGTGGGGCCCGGATGAAATATATCGAAAAGCATTATGGCGAGGGCGACGGCCGGAGCGAACGCATTTTGAATCCGACGACCATCATCGAGGTCGAAGAGGGCGGCGTCGCAGAGCTGGAAATGACGCAGATTAAGGGCATCGACACCACCAAACGCGATACGCTCGTCAAGCTGCACCGCAATGCAAAGCTCATCGTTACCGAACGGCTTCTGACCCATCTGGAGCAATTTGCCGAGTCGAACATCACCGTCGAGCTGATGGAGGAGGACGCCTCAGCCCAGGTCATCTCCCGCTCGGTGGCGCAAGGTACGTCAAAACAGGTGTTCCACCTTAGTCTGCGGGGATATGACAAATGCCGCGGACATATACAGTGCGACTCGATTATCATGGACAGCGCGCAGGTCTCCTCCATACCGGAGATTACGGCCCTGCATTCCGACGCAAACCTGATCCACGAGGCAGCCATTGGAAAAATCGCCTCGGAGCAGCTGATAAAGCTGATGTGCCTCGGCCTGACGGAACAGGAGGCGGAGGAGACGATCCTGAAAGGATTTTTAGCGTAAACCTTATGGCTTAAATAAACAGATTATAATTTTTAAGGAGGCTGCCATTATGAAGAAATATGTTTGTACCGTTTGCGGTTATGTGTATGACCCGGCCGTCGGCGACCCGGACGGCGGTATCGCTCCCGGCACTGCTTTTGAAGACATCCCGGATGAGTGGGTGTGTCCCGTCTGCGGCGCCGCTAAATCGGACTTCGAACTGGAAGAATAGCCTGGATTTTTAACCTTATTGTAAAAAAGAAGCCGTAGTTAACTGCGGCTTCTTTTTTATTCCCGATTAACGAATGAAACGGCGGGCCGGACCAATAATAATGACGCAGATGCGCGCACAAAGGAGTGAAATGCACTTGAAAAAAAATCCGGACAACAGAGCCGACAACGTAGAACACCTGCAAAACAGCATTGACGGAACGGTTCGCAACATCCGTAAGTCCAGAGAAATGATCCGCGCGACGGATAACGACAAGACCAAAGCGGAGCTTGAAGCAAAAAACGAACGCAGGCAGGAAGCTCTTAATGCTTTCCGCAGCGAAATAAAAGAAGAGGCGGCTTTTAGGGAGCAGCATCCGCACTGACCGGAACGTATCCGCAAAAACAGCTGCCGGACATAAGTCCGGCAGCTGTTTTTATGTCAATTAGATGATATTATTATTTTTGTAAAAAAACACAAAAATTAGTTGAAATGGTTACCATAATATATTACTATATATAGTAGATGTGCATTTTTTGATCCACCAACTGCTGTATTCCTTGAAAATTCAATCATTTTGAATGCAGGAGGGGCCATGGACGACAGCTTAATGAAGATCATTAACAACGCCGCGCTGCTGCTTACACTCAGTATCGTTTACGATTTCAGCATTCTTTTTCTGCATCGTCTGAAAAAAAACGCTTCTGTTATTAACGGCCTGTTGATCGGGCTGATCGGAATGCTGATCATGACTTTCCATTATGAGGTGCCGCCCGGCCTGATGATCGATACGCGGTCGATCCTTATCAGCGTAACGGCGTTGACGTTCGGGTTCGTGCCCGCCGCGATATCTGCGGGTATAATGATCGTTTACCGGATTTATCTCGGCGGCATGGGTGTTTTTGCGGGCATCCTGATCATATTTATCCCATTGGTAATCGGGCTGCTGGCGCGCCGTTTCTTCTACAACAAAGCGGCGAAGCTCCGCTGGCTTAAATTGTACGCGTTCGGTGTCGTCGTTCATCTGATGATGATGCTTTGCCTTATTGTGTTTCCTCAGCACATATATATCCAGTTGCTCCCACCTCTGACTGTACCCATTATGCTGGTATATCCTTTGGGCGTCGTGCTGATCGCGCTGCTGCTCATCCATCAAAGGGAGTATAATGAAGCTGCCGAACGCGTCGCGGCAGCGGAAAAGCGATACGAAAACCTGTTCAACAACAACCACACCGTCATGCTCATCCTCGAACCCGAAGACGGGCGTATCGTTGAAGCAAATCCGGCCGCAGCTGCGCATTACGGCTGGTCGCAAACAAAGCTGAAGTCAATGGACGTAACCCAAATCAGTACGCTGCCGCCGGAAGAGATCAAAACGAACCTGCATCTTGCGATTGAAAACAAGAAAAATCATTTTATCCACCGGCATAAACGTGCTTCAGGCGAATTGGTGGAAATAGAAATATACTTAAGCCCTGTCGAATATGCCGGCCGCATCCGCCTGTTTCTGATCGTCCACGATATCTCTGTCCGAAAGGCGGCGGAAAAGGCCTTGCGGGAAAGCGAAAAACGGTTCCGGATGCTTATCGAATACGCGCCGGAAGCGATATTTGTCATGGTCGATTCAAAATTCGCATTCGTCAACAACGCCTGTCTGGACCTGCTGGGCGCGAAAAGCGAAGGGGAATTGCTCGGTTTACCCGGAAACGCTGTTCTTCATCCGGATTGCTGGGAAAGCGACAAGCAGCGTCTCGGGGATATACATAAACAGTCCATGATGCCCAGACGGATTGAAACAGTTTATATAAGACTCGATAAATCCAACATCAATGTAGATATCTCGGTCATACCGATCACATTCAACGGCGTTGAGGGCGAGCTTGTTTTCGCACGCGATATCACAGAAAAGAAGCGCCTTCAGAAAAAAGAGCAGGAAATAGATGCACAGCTGCGCCAGCAGCAGAAGCTCAAGGCCATCGGCACCCTTGCGGGCGGCGTAGCGCATGAGATCAACAATCCGCTGACCGGTATCATGAATTATGCCCAGCTTATAGCCGATGTCTCTGAAAAAGACTCGTCCAGCAAGAAACACGCGCTTGAAATCATTCATGAAACGGACCGTATATCCGTTATCGTCAAAAACCTTCTGCACTTTTCCCGATACGAAAAAAGCTCCCACAGCAACGCCAGCATATACGATATAGTCGGGAACACGCTGTCCCTTGTCAACACCATAATAAAAAAAGACAACATCCGTCTGGATATCAAGCTGGACGACGGGCTGCCGGATATCAAATGCCGCAGCCAGCAGATCCAGCAGGTACTTATGAATCTCCTGACAAACGCCCGCGACGCCCTGAATGAAAAATACCCGGATTACAGTGATAATAAAGTGATTCTCGTCAACTGCGTTGCGTGCAGCATCGAAAACACCCCATGGCTGCGCCTGACGGTCACAGATTACGGCAACGGTATACCTGAGGAACTCAGGGAACGGATCTTTGAACCGTTCTTTTCAACGAAACCAAAAGAAATCGGAACGGGGTTGGGGCTGTCGATCAGTTACGGTATCGTCAGCGAACACCATGGAAGGATCACTTTTGAGTCAGCCGCCGGCCGGTATGCAAAGTTCATTCTTGAACTGCCGGTCGATAACGGCTGGACGATATAAGTCGATTTTTGAAAGGAAGATATAATGGGCAGAATTCTTGTTGTCGACGATGAGAAGAGCATCCGGGAGACATTGTGTGAGTTGCTGGTAAAAGACGGCCATGATGCCGAGCACGCCGGTGATGTGCCGAATGCCAAAAGCTTGCTCGAGAAAAGTGATTACGATGTGATCCTGACAGATATCATACTGCCAAGAATATCCGGCATGGAGCTGTTGTCACACATCCGGGAGAATACAAATGCTCTTCAGGTCATCATCATGACCGGCGAGCCGTCCGTCGATACGGCTATACAGGCCGTACAGAACGGCGCCAACGATTATCTGACCAAGCCGATAAGAAAAGAAGCCCTTTTAAAAGCCGTTAAAAACGCCATAAACGTTAAAAAACTGTTTGATGAAAAAGCCCTGCTCGAAGAGGAAAAAAAGTATTATCAAAAGCAGCTTGAAGCGCTGGTCGAAAAACGGACCAGTTCTTTAGAGCAGGTCATGCAGGGCATCATATATCTTCTGACATCCGTCGTCGAATCCCGCGACCCGTATACCGCCGGTCATCAGCGGCGCGTCGGGAACCTGTCGGCGGCGATTGCGGAAAAAATGAACTTAAGCCGGGAAACGGCCGATCTCGTAAGAACAATCGGGTATATCCATGATATCGGCAAAATCTCTATACCGGCGGAGATCTTGTCAAAACCGGGAAAACTGTCCCTGCTGGAGCTGGAAATGATAAAAAGCCACGCGCAGAAGGGGTATGAGATGATCTGCAAAGCAAACCTGCCCAAAACAGTCTGCGACGCCGTCTACCAGCACCATGAACGCGCCGACGGCAGCGGTTATCCGCTTGGTCTCAAAGATGCTGAAATATGCAGCGAAGCCAAGATCCTGATCGTGGCGGACGTGGTCGAGGCAATGGTCTCTCACCGGCCATACCGTCCGGCGCTTGGTTTGGAAACGGCGCTCATGGAGATCAGCGAACAGGCGGGACGTCTGTATAATAAAGAAGTCGTAGACGCCTGCATCAGTCTCTTTGAAGACGGATACGCGCTGGAAGACGAGGAAAAGATCGTTCACATTCCGCTATAATCTCACATACTGACTGTAAAAATCAAAGGGACTGTAGCAAAACGAAAATGCTATAGCCCCTTTTGCGTTTGTTAACTGTGCGTTTTATGCTACATGTTGCCGGTGTAGACATATTTCAGGTTCCGCCGCGCGATATCGCGCAGCCGGCGGATCGTCACGGCCGGCGTCGGGTCTTTATCCGAATACCGGTATCGCGGGAAAAAGCGTGTCAGATGAAGCGGTATCTCAGGTGATACGCCGGCCAGCCATTCCGACAGCGCGGCAATCTCTCCATCCCTGTCGTTTTCACCGGGGATGACGAGCGTCGTCACCTCGACATGGCAGCTTTCAGCCGCGGTTTTTATGGTGCGCTTGACAGTTTCCAGATCTCCGCCGAGCTTTTTATAAAACGTGTCTGTAAAGCCTTTCAAATCGATATTCATCGCATCAGTTAGCGGAAGGATTGCAGTTAAAGGCTCATCACAGACATAGCCGTTTGTTACGACGACGTTTTTAAGGCCATGTTCATGGATGCGCTGCGCGCAGTCTCGTACAAACTCATAGCCGACCAGCGGTTCGTTGTAGGTGTACGCCAGCCCGATATTTCCCGAAGCGCACAGCTCCAGCGCTTTGTCGGCGAGCTGCTGCGGAACGTAATGTAATGTTTGAGCCGTCCTATCGTCAGCCATCGAAATATCGCAGTTCTGGCAGAAAGGGCATTTAAAATTACAGCCGTAACTCCCCACAGACAGGATCAAGCCGCCCGGATTAAACCGGAAAAGCGGCTTTTTCTCGATGGGGTCGAGCGCAAGGGCTGTGATTTCCCCATAATTGAGGCACGTGACGGCGCCGCCGGTATTCACCCGCGCCCGGCAAATGCCGGTTTGGCCTTCTTCCAAGGCGCAGTGGTGCGGGCATATTCCGCAAACCGCCCTCATGTGTGGCGCACCACTTCAAAGCGCTCGAGCTCAACCGGCTCCCCTGCACGGATCCCGGCTTTCTGCCTGGCAATCATGACCTGCTGCGAGACGGTGTCGACGCCCTCGAGGTTCGGCAGGAGCAATCCGCGTTTCCTCCCTGACGTAACGATGACGCCGTAGCGCTTGACGTCCAGCTCATTCTCCGATTCGATCGGCTCTGCCTCAGACAGCACGTCAACGCTGTAAACGAGCGTATCCAGTTCGTCCGTACGCACCGGGGCAAACCGGGGGTCCTCTGAGCAGGCGCTGACGCCGTTTCTCAGGACCTCTTCGGCAACACTGTTCGTAACGGGCGCGATCGTACCGATACACCCGCGTAAATTCCCGTCTTTTTTAAGTGAGACAAATACGCCCGCCCGGCGCTTGCGCATTTCCTCCGGCAGATCGTCCGGCAGCTTAGCCCGCCGTCCCTTTTTAACAAAATGCTCGACGGAGTATCTGGCGAGCCGGACATACGCGTCCTCGCCTTCCTTGAGCGTCCTGAGTTTTTCGCTTTCCAGCTTCAGATACGCTTCCAGAAACCGTCTTTCCGGATCGTCTCCTTTCGGGATGAACGACGCGATGCCGTAGCCCACGCCGAACGGCCCTTCATAGGATAAAAGCTCCGGTCGGACGGCTTTGCCGTCAAGCGCGCCGGCCATTATCACGCAGGAGCGCAGGCCGCACTCCGCCGCCTTTTCGGCGAACGCCGGCGAAAAGGTCAAAAACCTCACAAAATCGCCTTCGGCCATCGCCTTTGTGATCTCCCGGTCAAACCGCACGCCTTCCTCGGCATATCCGTATGGCCCGTCGGCCTTCAGCTTGTGTGACAGGTCGCCGCTGGCGATCAGCACCACCCTGCGGCCGAGCGCGTCCGAAACGTCGCGGATGCACATGCCGAACCGGTAATGTTCGGCCATCGATATTCCTGAAAGCCCGGTGCGGACCAGCCTGTAACCGGCGTAACTGTCGTTTACAAACTTCAGCGGGATAAGCGTCCCGTGATCGAGTGATTTGTCCCGCTCGCCCATTGTCCCGGCCGGTACGCCGACCTTCTGCGCCCTGTCTTCCAGTTCGGCGACAAATTCATGGTCATACTCCGTCCGGACGACAACGCCCGGCGCGTTGAACCGGCGCATATCGCCCGAAGCCGCCGCGCCGGGCGAGATATGCAAATAATCGGAATACATCACGCTGTGCGGCGACGTGAGAACAATCGTTTCGGGGGCAAGGCCCCGGATCATCCGGGCCGCTTTGTTGAACGCCTCCGTCGTCTTTTGAAGGTGTTTTTCTTCGCCGCGGCCGACTTCCGGCAGAATGATCGGCGGATGCGGCAGGACAAACGCTCCTATAATCGGCATAATCTCCCCCTCCTGAAGGTTCGGGCGTCAAACCCGCAGCTTAAAACGACGTTATGATTTCCCTGGTATTGCTGTTGTTATACAGGAAGCGCTTTACGTTGTTCTTCAGGCGATCTTTATATCAACGAGACTTTTTTCATATAAGAAAAACTCGCCTTTGCGTAATTGTATCCGGCCGACCTGCAAATACCCCAGCCCTTCATACAGACGCAGGGCCGCAGGGTTTTGCGCGAAAGCATCCAGCCGGATCGAGCATCGGCGGGTACGTCTCAGCTGCCGTTCAGCGCAGATGACCGTCTTTTTACCAATGCCGCAGTACTGATGATCCGGGTGAACGCACAGCCTGTGAATGACGGCGGGTCTCACATAGAACCATTTAACGACCTTATACAGCTGATGCTGACGCTTATTGAGCACGACGGCCGAGACGATCTGATCGTCCTGCGTCAAAACATACATCTGGCGCTTTCGTATATCCCATTTGAGTGTCTTTTTATCCGGATAAATCTCATCCCACTGATCGATCTGCTTTGAGCGAAGGTCACAAACGGCTGCTTCATACAGCGCCGCAATCGTTTTAAAATCGGCGGGCTTTGCCCGCCTGAACATTTCTTTCATACGACTCCCTGATATCCCGACACATACGGCATCACGTATATACTCGGTTTTAATAACCGATTACCAACGCCACGGCGATCCCCAAAAGGGCGCCGGCGGTAACCTGCAGCGGCGTGTGTCCCACAAGTTCCTTGAGCTTCTCCTCCGGGGACAGATCCTTGCCCATAGAATCGATAATTTCTATGATCTCATTAATTATTTTCGCCTGTTTTCCCGTTTGAAGCCTTACGCCCATCGCATCATGCATCACAATAAACGCCAAAATGACCGTAACGCCAAACTCAAAAGACGCCAAACCGTAGTTTAAGCCGCATGTCGTGGCAATCGCCGTAACGGTAGCCGAATGGCTGCTCGGCATGCCGCCGTCCCCAATAAGCCGGGGCAGATCCAGTTTCCTGTTGACAATGGCATAAACGATCGTCTTAAGTATCTGCGCCGTCAGCCAGGCCGTAAAACCGTTTACGATCACGCTGTTCTGCAAAAGCTGTAAAAACCAATTCATAAGCGCATATCATCCTTCAAGAAACCAGAATACTTAAGATGCCGCAGCCGGCCGTTCCTTACTGTAACGCCGGAATATCGCCGACGCCGTCGACGACAAGGTGCGGGCGGTACGGGTACTTGTCCATTATTTTAAGCGTCGTCACGCCGGAAAGCACTAAGACGGTATACAGGCCGCTTTCAATGCCGGCTATGATGTCGGTATCCATGCGGTCTCCGATCATGGCCGTCTCCTCCGAGTGGACGCCCAGCATGTTAAGGCCTGTGCGCATCATGAGCGGGTTCGGCTTGCCGACGTAATACGCGCTGCGCCCGGTCGTCAGCTCGATCGGTGAAATGAGCGCGCGGCAGGCCGGAATGATGCCGCTTTCACTCGGCCCGGTGAGGTCGGTGTTTGTGCCGATCAGCTTCGCCCCGTTCATGACCAGACGGGAAGCGCGGCTGATACGTTCGAAATTGTAGCTGTCCGTCTCACCGACGACGACATAATCAGGACTTATGTCGTTGATCGTGATCCCGACGTCATGCAGGGCGTTATACAGCCCCGGCTCCCCGATTACATACGCGCTGCAGCCCGGCTGCTGGCGGCTTAAAAACTTCGCCGTGGCCAGAGCGCTCGTATAAAAATGGCTTTCGTCGACATCCAGTCCCATACGGTAAAGCTTCTGCTGCAGCTCTTTCGGCGATCGTCCGCTGGAATTCGTCAGAAACAGAAATTTCTTGTTTTCTCTGTACAGCCAGTCGACAAATTCCTTGACGCCGCTCAGCAGCTGGTCTCCGTGGTACAGTACGCCGTCCATGTCTATGATAAATCCCTTTTTATTTCGAAGCGTTTCTATTTCAATCCCTCCCGGTTTTAATACGGATACGGTAAAACCATTATATGAAATATGGATACCTACGTCAATGCGCTGAGCGCGAAATGCATAAAACAATGTCGGACGGCGTATCCGGCCGGTATAAAACATCCCGCCCTATTGACAAACGAATCCGTTCGTACCGTTTGCCGAGGCGCTCAGCAACAATACACACAAGCGCAGCGGCCTGATTGGAAACCCTGATCATCATTGGTATTGTTGTCATCCGGCGCGGCGTTAATACCGCCTATGCCGTATTCAACGTCAACACCCATAAGGAATACCTGTCTATTCGCGCGGCACGCTTTTTGTCCGGTTATAGGTCAAGTCCCCATTTTCATATCTTTCAATTGTGCCCGGACCTGCTCCGGCGGCCGAATTTTTGAAAACAGGGCAAAGACTATTGGCTAAGTATTTACAGGGCGTATGTAAATGTGATAGATTATTTATGCATAGGTATAGAAGAGAGCAGTATGAAAGAAGTTGATTCAAACTCTTATGAGGGAGTGAATAATTATGAAGTTTTGTCCTAATTGCGGTAACCAACTCAACGATGCCGCCGTTTTTTGCCCGTCTTGCGGCACAAAAGCGGGAGATCCGCCGCCTCCCGAAAATACACAGCCTGCAGATGCCGGCACGTACACATCCCAGCCGCCGAGCGACGGCTATTATCAGGCAGGCGGCGCTCCTGAACAGCCGAGCGGTACATATCAGACTGCAAGCACTCCGGAACAACCGGGCGGTGCATATCAGACCGGCGGCGCGCCGGGCCAGCCGGGTGGAAGTTATCAGACCGGCGGCGCATATCAGTCCGGCGGCCAAAACTATCAAGGCGGGCCGCAGAACAATCCGGGCGGACCAAACCGTTCCGGCGGCTCCGGCAGCAATAAGCTGCTCATCATAATTATTTCGATTGTTGTCGCGCTGGGCCTGATCGGCGGCGGAATATTCGTATATTCGAAGCTGTCGGGGAAAAATAACGACACCAGCCTGTCCTCCAACAGCAGCATGGATGACGATGATGATGACGACGATGAGGATGACAACGATGAGAATGATGTCGAGGATGCGGACGAGGACGACGTCGACGAGGATACCGCGCCCAGTTCTGATTACAGCGATGATTATGAATTCGACGGCAACTACGATCTGGACGACGACTATGAATTCGGCGACGGCGATAATGATTTAGACGGCGACTATGATTTAGACGACGATTATGAGTTCGGCGACAGCGACGACTATGACTACGGCGATGGCGATGATTACGACTACGGCGACGACTACGACTACGTATTCAGTAATGTCGACGACTTCCTGGCGCAGTTCGACTATGAATTGGCGGACGATATCCTGTACGCCTTTGACGACACCGGAATGGACGCCACAGCGGCGCAGGACTTCTACTATTACGGCGAGTGGTTCGACGGCTATGCGTATTCATTTACATATATGGATTCGGTCGTGGACCTGCTCATCACTTACGACGACTATGTATTCAGCGTTGAAACAGGGGGCGTTCAGGTTTATCTCGCCGGGTACGGTTCGTACTGGATGGATGATTACCTCGGGATGACGACGCATTTTGACGAAAGCTTCCCGGACGACAGTTACGTCTTCTATCTGTCCGATACGAATGTCACAAGCACAATGGATATTATTACGGGCTATGAATATGACTATGTCATCCAGCTTATAGACGCTTATGACGAAAGTTTCGTAATGGCGTTTTACGTCTACGGCGGACACTCCGAATATGAATTGTACATGGCCGTACCGCCTGGAGATTATATCATCGAATACGCGGCCGGAACCACATGGAACAACATCAATGAGCTTTTCGGACCTGACACGATGTACTTCAGATCCAACGACATCTACTCATTCTATGAATACGAAGAAACATACATTACGCTGGATATTGGCGGCGGCGGCGGGATCCCGTCAACCGACGTCACGTCAGAATACGCCTATTAATTAAGTTTATTAGTAACAAGACCGGCCCTTTATCGAGGGCCGGCCTTGCTTTGTTTTTAACGGTTCAGTACAGCCTTGAAATATCCATAAAGCTCCTGAGGCCGTTGAATGTGACGGCATAATAGTCCGGCCAGCCTTCGGCGCCGGACGGCACGGAAATTGTCAGCCCGCTGCCTGTCAGATAGAACGCCGGCGTCAGGCTGAGCTCAGGCGGGATATTGCTGCCGCTCATAGCGTTAAGCAGCGCGTCTTTATAGCTGTCAAACGGAGCGCCCACGAGATCGTCCAGCGTTACGCTCCCGCCTGTCGACAAATCGAGTACCAGGCCGGTCTCCGTGTAATGGTACTGACCTTCACCGTCTAAGAAACTGCAGGCAAACGTGACGCTCATATATGCGCCGCTCACGGTCATATAGGTGCTGACCGACTGATCCGTCCGTCCGCTTTCGAGCATCATGAGCGCCATATCCCGTATCTCAGCGTTGAGCGCATCCGCCAGCGCGCCGTCCCCGCCCGTGATAACGGGAAGGCTCAGCCACGCCCCATCTTCCTCAAAAACGGCGTTCCGGGCTGACAGCGGGCAATCGGGCGGGAATATGAGCGCCCCGGTGAGATAGTCCGAGATCGCCTGGGCATCTTCACCCGCCAGTTCATAAATCTCCCGGCACATTTCGCCGAACCTGCCGCTATACATCCCGGCGTATTCCTGGAGCCTTTCGGTATATTCCGAGCCGTTGCCGACATATTCGCCATAGAAGGACCCTTCCGGACCGGTGAAGAACCGGGACACCTGGCTGTAGAAAACCTTTCGCAGCTGCCACCGGATAAATCCACTGTCAAGCGGCGCCAGCCGCTCCTCGACAGCTGCGATATCGGCTGCCAGCAAATCAAAATCCAGCGGGTCGCCGGCGTACGCGCCGCTCTGCAGCCTGCTGTGGTAACCGATCATATCGGCCGCCTCGGCGGAAAACGCGCCTCGGAATGTCTCCAGCTTCTGCCAATCCATTTCAAACACCGGCGTCTCCTCATACCGGACGACCGTCATGAGCGCGTCCGCCACTTCGGAAAAAACGCTCCTGACGTCGGGATCATCTATATCATCGATCCTATCCGGATCAAAGACGCCGCCCATCGTTTCATTCAGCGCTGTCATATATGCATTGTCCCAAATCCGCACATTCATCATATCGGCAATATCCTGCTGAAGGATTATGAGCCGCTCGAGCAGCAGGTCGCCGTCACCGGCCGTCAGGGCGGCGGCGTTTTCCGTCAGATACCGTCCGACCTGGGCGGCGGATGGCTCTGCTTTTAAAAACGCTTCGGCAGCGGTTTCCTGAGGCGCGCTCGGCTGCGCTTCAGACGCCGACGGCAGCACACTTGGAGACGCCGGCGCGCCGGCGGACGGCGTCTCTTCCGATACGTATTCTTTTTTATCACAGGAGGTCAAAAAAAGCGCAAGGCACAACAGAACGGCAACCGTCAATCTTTTCTTCATGATTATCCTCCATAATAAATGCAATATGCCTCGCGTATCAATCCAGCGGACAGCCGTATTTCCCGCAGGCGCCGCCGGTGGCGGTCGTATTGAGCGTGAACTGCAGCAGGACCGGATTGTGGTCGGTATAAGTAAAGCCTGCGTCGATGTATTCCTCATGGACGGGCGTTATATTGTCCGAAACGATAAAGCCGTCAATCGCGGAGACGAATGTCACGCCCTCGACATAGCCGGTGTCGCAATCGCGCACCGTCGGGCAGATATCCGATTCGTTTTCCGGCCGTAAAACCGTAAAGCCCGCCGGCACCAGCGTCATATCTATCGGCTTTGCCCAATTCGGCACGTCGGTCTTTGTGCCAAAAAGCTCTACCGAATCGCCCAAAAGATCCTTATTGAAGTCCCCGCCGATGATCACATAGTTACCCGCGTTATATTCGCGTTCGGCATCCTCAAACAGGATTTTAAGCTGCTGTTTACCGATAGTCTCGTCTTCCGTATAGGCCGACAGATGCAGATTGATCAAAACCAGTTCCGCCGTGTTCGAAACGGGGACGCGCGTGATGCTGTAGCACCGGTCCAAATCCAGCAGTTTTCTGAATCCCGATTCGATCGGAAGGCTGCGCCGGAGCGCATCGGTCACGGCAAAGCCCGACAAGGTGACGATACCCGAAACGGACTTCCCGATCGGCTGGGACAGCGGGTACATCAGAAACGGGGAGTTGTAGTTGAGGGCAAAAACGGATGAATGCTCCGGAAACATGTCTGTCAACAGGCCGAGCTCATCGACATGATAACTGCGCGTGGAATCCGTATCGACCTCCTGGAAAAATGCGAAATCCGGATTAATTTCGGCGATAATGCCGACAGCGCCGTTTACGTTCTTTATGGCATCGTCACGGCTCATTGCCCAGGCGTGTTCACCGCCGTCCATAAAAAAGCTGTAGTCCGTACTGTATGCGCCGAAGCCAATGTTGAATGTCGTGATCGTATAAACCACTTCCGTATCCGCTATTGCCTCTGCCGGGCCTTGTGCTTCAAGCGGGAGCGCATCGTCCAGCCTGTGATATGCGATAAAGACATAGGCGATATAGATAATCGCCGCCAGGACGACGGCAGCCAGAACAATGCCCGCGATCTTCAGAATCATTTTCATATCATCCCTCTTATCCACAGTCCTGCGGACACGCGCATACGCGATGTCCTTTGCTGTCTTTTTAAGTGCATCGGTCAAATTATATGTCTATAAATATTATATTACGAACCATACATATAAACAAGAAGTTTAGCGCTGCACATTATGTAAAGGCGGCGGCATATATTCAGCCTATACAAAGATTTTACATAATAAGTGTTTAAAAACATTAAAAAATATGATATTTTATATAGAAACAAAGCTTTTTTAACAATATATGCCGCGTTTTCCTGCTGTACCGGAATAAAGCGGCGGGACGAGGTTAAACATGATTTGCGGAATTGTCGATCTCGGGTCCAACACGATCCGTTTGTCGATCTATATGTATGAAAACAGCCGAACGACGCTCCTGCTGAGCAAAAAATCCGTCGCGGGACTGCTCGGTTATGTGACGAACGGCGTCATGAACGCCAAAGGCATCGCCAAAGCCTGCAGTGTGCTCAACAACTTCAAGGATATTTTGACGCATTTCAATATTAAAGATACCTTTGTATTTGCCACAGCCTCCCTGCGGAATATATCCAACTCGGATGAAGTGCTTAACGCCATAAAGGAATTCTCAGGCTTTGACGTGGACGTGCTTTCGGGCGAGGACGAGGCAAAGCTCGATTTTTACGGCGCCCTGCAGGCGACGAAACTCCCTTCCGGCCTCCTCGTCGATATCGGCGGCGGCAGCACCGAACTGGTTCATTTTAATGAAGAAGAGGCATTGAGCGCCGTCAGCATGCCCGTCGGTTCACTCAGCCTTTCTTTGAAATACGCGCCTGAAATCGTACCGGATGCTGCGGGGATCAAGAGCATCCGCCAGGATGTTTTAGCGGAACTTGACAAGCTGGAACAGTTCACCTGCAAAAAACAGCCGGATATCTGCGGCATTGGCGGCACGGTCCGCGCCGCGCGGAAAATATATAACGAGATATATGATAAATCCGGGGAAAACATGGTCATGGATACCGACAAGCTCGAAAAAATTCTTAGCCATTACAGGAAAAACAGCAGAAAAATTTTAAAAAAAGTGATGCAGCTGGCGCCCGACCGTATCCACACGGTCATAACAGGCCTTGTCATTCTATCGACGGTTTCCGAAGCGTTCGGGTCAGATCGGATCGTTGTAAGCACCTGCGGCGTCCGGGAAGGGTATCTGCTGAAAAAAGTATTGGACGGTGATACAGCATGACGCCTGCACAGGATTTCAACCTCGACACCAGCTTTACAACCAACAGAGAGCTGTCCTGGCTCAAATTCAACGAACGCGTTCTCCAGATGGCCAACGATGTGACCGTACCGCTGCTGGAGCGCTTTAAGTTTGTGGCGATTTTCGTCAGCAATCTGGACGAGTTTTTTATGATCCGCGTTGGGAGCCTGTTTGACTTGTCCCTAATAAGCGAAAAGCATATCGACAACAAAACGGGTCTGACGGTCAAGGAACAGCTCCGCAAGATCTTCAGGGCCATGCCGGCGCTCAACAGAAAAAAGGACGCCGCATTTACCGCTCTGGAGGCGGAGCTTCGGTATTACGGCATCGACCGGACCGATTACAAGGGCCTGCAAACCGCGGAAAAAAAGTATCTCGATACGTATTTCCAAAGCGTCATCCTCCCTGTCCTGTCGCCCCAGGTCATCGACGCGCATCATCCGTTCCCGCATATTGAAAATAAATCCCTCAATGTCACCGTCATGCTCAAATCGAAAGAATCCGGCAAATTCGGGATCATCCCGGTACCTAAAATGCTGCCCCGTATGGTTTTCCTGAAAAGCGGCCTGGCGCGTTATATCCTCACGGAGGATATCATCCTGGCCAACGCCGAGAAAATATTCGAGATGTACGACATAGAGGAAAAGGCGGTCATTTCCGTCACACGCAACGCTGACCTTAAACCGGACGACGAAACATATGACTTTGAAGAGGATTTCCGCCACCACATGAAGCGGATCCTAAAAAAGCGCGCGCGGCTGGCCGCCGTACGGCTCGAACTGTCTGCCGGAAGCTCAAAAGAACTCATCGCTTACCTGGCGGGCAAGCTGAGCATCATGAAATCGCAGGTATTCCAGTGCACCGCACCTCTGGAACTCTCCTATATCAACGCGCTGGAAAGCCGTCTGCCCGCACCGACTAAAAGAGCCGTGACATATACGCCTTATGTTCCCCAGTATCCTGCAAATTTCAACCCGAAAGAGCGGATCACGAGGCAGGTCATGTCCCGGGACATCCTTTTGAGCTATCCGTATGAAAGCATGGAACCGTTTCTGCAGCTCGTCAAAGAGTCGGCCGCCGACCCTGCCGTCATATCGATCAAGCTCACGCTTTACCGGCTGGATAAAAAGTCCCGTCTGGCGCAGTATCTGATCGACGCGGCCGAAAATCTCAAGGATGTCACCGTCATAATGGAGCTTCGGGCGCGCTTCGACGAACAAAACAACATCGAATGGGCCGAGCGGCTCGAGGAAGCCGGCTGCAAGGTCATCTACGGGTTCAAGGATTATAAGGTCCATTCAAAAATCTGCCTGATCACGCGCCATGACCGCAACCGGCTGCAATATATTACACAGGTTGGAACGGGAAATTATAACGAAAAAACGTCCAAACTGTATGCCGACCTGTCCCTCATCACTTCAAACAGGGATATCGGCAGGGACGCCAACGAGTTTTTTAAAAACATGCTCATTTCCAATCTGGAAGGCCGGTATATGCATCTGCTTGTCGCGCCGTATTGGCTGAAACCGACGATCATGTCGCTCATCGACGCCGAAATCGACAAGGCCATGAGCGGCAGTCCCTGCGGCATCATCATGAAGATGAACTCTCTGACGGACCGGGACATCCTCGACAAGCTCTCCGAAGCCTCAAATGCGGGCGTCAGGATCGAACTCATCATCAGAGGCATCTGCTGCCTGATCCCGGGCATAGCGGGAAAAACCGAGAACATAACCGTCACAAGCATTATTGGCCGGTTTTTGGAACACTGCCGCGTCTATTGCTTCGGGAGCGGCGGCGATCTGAAAATGTACATCTCCTCGGCCGACCTCATGACGCGCAACACGGAGCGCCGCATCGAGATTGCCTGCCCTGTACTCGACGGACATGCCAAAACCCGGATACTGGACATACTAAAACTCCAGCTGGGAGAAAACGTCAAAGCCTGGGTTTTAGGGCCCGACGGCAAATATACAATGAAAAAACACGCCGGCGAGCATATAAACTGCCAGGAATACGCCATGAAAAAGGCAAAAAAAGTCGGGCCGGAGCCGCGCGGGCATGCGCGTAAGCCCGGTATACCATACCGCTTGAAAAAGTATCTGAAAACTTTCATCAACAAAAGAAAACCCTTCTTCACGAGAAACGGCGAAGCCGATGCGTTTCCGGAAGCACCGGAAGACGGCGAAGCCCCGGCGGATACAAAACCCGGGACCCCGCCGGAATCCGCCCCGGACACAGATGTTCCAGACAATATGTAAATATGTAATGGGCAAAAAGCCTGCGGCGTATGCCGCAGGCTTTTTACTGTCGATAACTATCGTTTCCCGTTCTAAGCGTCCAATCGCCGTGCGATTTAATTTTCGCCGACGACGGCGAGTTGTCTGGTCTCGGCGGCGGAAATTGTTTGATTTCAAGGCTTTGAGGAATTCATTTCCGAAAAGTCTTGCTTTGCGAGGCCCGCAGGCCGAGAACCTTATTTGTCGAAAAAGCCGCGAAGTCGGCTTTTTAGACAGTTAGCTCAGCTTGCCTGTTTGAGTTTTTTCTGCTTGGACGCAACGAGCGCAATGACAATAAAGGCGGCGGCAAAGCCAAGCTGGATGAGCATATCTCCCAAAACCGGTTTGATATCGTCAAAGGTGTACGACGGCATACTGCCGATGGTTTCGGTGGCCTTGATGTACCAGTAAAACGGCGTGAAGCTGGCGATCTTCAATACGTTCTGCCCGAGTAAAAACTGCGGGATAAACACGCCGCTGATGAAGGCCGTTCCCAATGAAATGACGTTTGTCAGCGCGGCCTGCGCGACAGGGCCTTTGATAAACTGCCCGGCCAGAAACGCGACCGACAAAGCCACGATCGACACCACGAGCGCGTTGAGGCAAAACAGGCGTATACCCGGCCCGAATCCAAGATTGTCGCTCAAGCCGATGGAAATCAGGCATAAAAGTCCCCAGACGATAATAGTAAACAGCGCGTTGCCAATAAAAATCTGCATGTTGAACCGGACGGGGCCAAGCGGCGCGCAATTGTTGCGGCGGGAAACTTCGCCCGCGTTGAAGGCCAGCATGATGGAGGTTATGCCCATGAACATGATGGCCAGGATCGGATACGCCAGATACCGGAACGTATCGGTCAGCTCATTCGTCTGGGCCTGCTGGATGTTCGCCTTCATTTCCACAGACGCTGTTTCTTCAAGGTCCCGCTGAACATTCATGACAACGTCCTGCTGACTAATGTCCGGTACGTTGTTGACGTACATGCGCGCAGCTTCGAGATATCTGTTAATGATGAAGTCGGCGTTGACCGAATCAGACGACATGCCGCCCGTCATCTTCCCGAGCGCTACATCGTCCGCGCCGCTCATAAAGCTCTCCGTAAAGCCGGCGGGGATCTTAAGGACGTAGTCCGCTTTGCCGAAAAACAGCGCGTCTTTTATGCTTTGCTCATCCGCGCCGACCGGAAGAATGTTAGCGTTTTCCTCCAGGTATCCGGTGAAGCCGTCCGCAAAGGGCGTTTCTTCTTCGCACAGCAGGATCATATCACTCTTGACGGCGGAAAAATCCGTATAGGTCTGGCTGTCGACAAACTTGAGGAATATGACCGCCATGGCTACGAAAACGAAAAAGTAGATGAGCAGCGCCGGGATGTTCCGTTTGATCACAAGCAGGTAGGCTTTAAATACTGGCATATTTCTGCCTCCTTGTCACGAAGAATATGGTCACGGTGAACAGCAGTGAAAACGCGAGTATGAGCAGGATGTTCAGCGTAAACCGGCCTCCGCCGCCGTAGTAATACAGCGCGTACAGCGCGTCGGAAACGAGGTTTGCGGGATTTATATACTGCAGGGCCGGCACCGCCTGCGTCACGGCGTATTTTATGTCGGGATGCACCATGCCGGCAATCGTGGACGATGCGAGGCTCACGCCTAAAAGCACACCCATTCGAACGCCTTCACTCCCGCGAGCCAGCGATGCGATAAACGCGCCGAACGCAACGCCCATGTAACCCGAGACGACACATAGCAAAGCGATGCTCCCCAGCTGCGCGCCGAAATCAACGCCCAGCACCAGCCACATGAACGCGACCAGTATGAACAGCGACAGCACATGGACAATTACGGACGCGAGCATTGAGGATGTCAGGGCCTTGAGCTTATGGACCGGCGTCAGGTTGATCCGCGCACCCAGCGGCGATATGTCCGCCTGGATATCCTCAACCTCTCTGCGGCCCCAGAAGCCGCCGAACAAAACCGCCATCGAAATCAGGCCGTAAAACATAATCACGCTCTGATCGTTATTACCCGTGTCGGTCTGCATCGGTTCGATCCAGGTCTGCTCGTAATCCGTATTCAAATTCATAAGCGCGGACGGGTTTTCGGTGATGATCGTTTGGACCGCCGACGAATACTGCAGATAACTGTCCATAAAACTCTTGAGGATCGTCTGCTGAATTCCGGAGGACTTGACGACGACATGCGCGCCGTCCTCGAACAGGATGTATCCCGCAATCGTATTATTCTCCAGGCCTTCTTCGGCCTCCTCCAGACTTAAAAGCGATACGTCGAACAGCTTATCTTCCTCCTCCGCCTCGTCGGAAACGGAAGCGAGCGCCTCGGCAAAATACGGCTGACTCCGGTATTCCGCGCTGTCGACGACGCCGATTGGGAAGCTCGAAAACGATTCGGCATTAGAAAGATTGGAAAACGCCATGGAGAAAAACAGCGCGAGTATGATCGGATACAGCGTCGTCCAGAACAAATCCGCCCTGTCGCGGAGCAGCAGTTTGAATCTGTTTTTAAAAACATGAAGAAACATACAGCGCACCTTCAATCTCTCAGCTGTTTGCCGGTTATTTCAAGGAAAACGTCGTTTAGCGTCGGCAGTTCGCAGAATATCCGGCCGTAGGCGATGTTTTTCGTATGGAGGTAATCCAGCACCGCCGGCAGGTTGTTTTTACCGCTCGCGGATTTGATGATGAGCTCCGTCCCGCTCAGCTGCGCCGAGCTGACAAACGGCAGCTTCTTCACGCCGTCCAGTATCGTCCTGTCGGCGCTGTACAGCTCGGCCGTAATCTTTTCGCCGGTCTTTATCATGTTCTTGAGTTCGTTTGACGTACCGGAGGCGATGATCTTTCCCTTGTCCATAATCGCGATGTGCGAGCAGATCTGTTCGACCTCTTCCATGTAGTGGGATGTGTAGATCACCGTCGCACCCTTGCAGTTCAGGTCCAGTATGCCCTCAAGGATGCTGTTGCGGCTCTGCGGGTCGACGGCAACGGTCGGCTCGTCAAGGAAAATAAGTTTCGGCTTGTGGGCAATGCCGCAGGCGATGTTGAGCCGGCGGAGCAGTCCGCCGCTCAGTTTCTTCGGCAGAAATTTTGTATAATCCTCCAGGCCGACAAACGCGACGGCCTCCTCCACAAGTTGGCGGCATTTCTCCTTGTCGTCAACATACAGCCCGCAAAAATAACGAACATTCTCCAAAACGGTCAGTTCATTGAATACCGCCACGTTCTGCGGGACGATGCCGATGTTTCTTTTGATGTCGTATGAATCCGGGCGCATCGGCCTGCCGAACACCTGGATGTCGCCTTTGCTGTATTTCAAAAGCGCCAGAATGCAGTTGATGGCCGTCGTCTTACCGGAGCCGTTCGGCCCTAAAAGCCCGAACACCTCCCCTTCCTGGACCTCCAGATTGAAATGGTCAAGCGCGATGAGGTCGCCGTACCTTTTAACAAGGTTCTTTACATTGACTACCATATGTTTTGCCCCCTCACGGTTTATGATTTTATTATAACGCTGACAAACGTCCCGCGTAAGTGAGATTGCTCCTCTTCCCATATGACATTTGTCATTTAATTCTCAAAAAACACCGTTTTTTGAGAAAAGGGGGCTCGGCCTGCGGGCCTCTCAAAGTAAGGCCTCCGGGAAGTGAATTCCCGGAAACCTTGTAATCCAACAATTTTGGCCGTTCAGCCCAGCAGGACTCGGCGTGTCCGGCCAAAATTCTTTCGCACGGCGAAAGGACAAAAACACTTTATCAGCAGGACTTGACCGATAAGGACGATTGTAAACATTTGCGGCATCTGGTAGAATAATGTCATACATGCGAGAGGAGCAGCGGCTGTGTATAAGTATATTGACAAGCTCACCGTTTTCATACTGTGCGCCGTTTTCTACGTGCAGTACCGCACGGACTTCTATGGCGTCGTTCCCCTCATTATCGTCATCATTTTCGGCGCGTTTATGAGTTATACCGACAAAGACGCCGTCGTGCTCATAACGGCGCTCATCTTCCTTTTTATCTCGTTTTTTTATCCCGACTATCTATTCTTCCTGCCGGTCATCTGCTACGATATCTTTTTTTCCAAATATCCGTTTGCCGCTCTGGCGGCCGTCATTCCGTTAGCCACGGGCTTTCCGGCGCTGCCGCTTTCGGATTTCATCTTCATCTGCCTTTTAGCCGGACTTTCGTATATGATCCGGTGGCGGACGGTCATGCTCGAAAAGGCCCGCAGCGAATATGTAACGCTGCGCGATTCCACAAAAGAATTCTCGCTTCAGCTTGAACGCAAGAACAAGGAGCTTATGGAAAAGCAGGATTACGAGGTCCATCTGGCTACGCTGGGCGAACGCAACCGGATCGCGCGCGATATCCACGACAGCGTCGGGCATCTGCTGTCAAATTCGATCCTGCAGACGGGCGCGCTGATGGCAACGTGCACAGACGAACACACACGCGAAAGGCTGACGACGCTCAACAAAACGCTCGTTACGGGCATGGATACCGTCCGCAGCAGCATCCACGACCTGTACGACGAGTCGGTCGATGTGTATGCGGAAGTCAAAACGCTCTGCGACGGTTTCGACTTTTGCGCGATCACTCTGGATTACGATATAGACAGCAATCCCGACAAAAAGATCAAATACACGCTCTTATTCGTTGTAAAGGAAGCGCTGTCAAATATCATCCGCCATTCCGACGCCAGCCTGGTTTCTGTCGCGCTGCGGGAGCATCCGGCTCTGTATCAGCTCATCGTTAAAGATAACGGGACGAAGAAAACGCTGTCCGGCGAAGGACTGGGGCTTAAAAACATCGCCGAACGCGTCGGGAGCCTTGGCGGCCTGTCCAATACCGGATATGACAACGGATTTACCGTTTTTGTATCGATACCTAAAGCAATATGAGGATTTATCCGGGAATGCATGGGAGGCAAGTATGAAAATTGTGGTTGTTGACGATGATAAACTCGTCGGCATTTCCTTAAAAACGATCATCGAAACCGAGCCGGAGTTCCATGTCTACGATATCGGCATCTGCGGCGAAGACGCGGTGCGTCTGTACAGCGCGCACAAACCGGATATCCTGCTGATGGATATCCGGATGGACGGCATGACGGGCCTCGATGCCGGCGAACAAATCCTGAAAGCGTATCCGGAAGCAAAAATACTGTACCTCACGACGTTTGCCGACGACGAATATATCTACCGCGCCCTGAAGATCGGGGCAAAAGGGTATATCCTCAAGCAGGATTTTGAAAGCATTCTGCCGGCCTTGAAGGCCGTATACGCCGGCCAGAGCGTTTTCGGCGAGGATATCGTGGCGAAGATTCCGAGCCTTTTAAGCCGGAGCCAAAAACCGAGCCTCAGCGATTACGGCATCACCGATAAGGAAACCGAAATCATCCGCCTGATAGCAGACGGGCTCAGCAACCGCGAGATTGCGGGAGCTCTTTATTTGAGCGAGGGCACGGTGCGCAACGGCGTCAGCGTCATTATGGACAAGCTGGGGCTCAAGCGCCGGACGCAGCTGGCGATCTTCTGGTATAAAAACGCGCTGGGCTGATATCAAGCCACTGCGTCAGAGCGGCGTATTTTAAACAGCTCCGGTGGCCGGCAATACAAAACATGGGAGACAATATGAGACGAAGCGACAGGGAAATCGTAGATTTTGACGCGATCTTGGCCGTCATCGAACAGTGCAGGGTGTGCCGAGTGGCGTTCTTCGACACGGGGCATCCCTATATCGTGCCGCTCAATTTCGGGTATGAGACGCAAGGGAACGAGCTCACGCTTTATTTTCACAGCGCAAATACGGGTAAAAAGCTGGATCTTCTGCATCTGAACAATCAAGTTGCTTTTGAGATGGATCGCCCGGACGAATTTATCGAAGGGGATAAAGCCTGCGCGTCAACGATGACATACGAAAGCGTCTGTGGAACCGGGACGATCGAAATCGCATCTCAGGATGAAAAAATACACGGCCTGACGCTCATCATGCGCCAGTATTCGGACAAACAGGCGCTCATCTTTGATGAAAAGGTTTTGAAGAACGTAACCGTTTTAAAGCTGACGGTAAGCCGGATAACGGGAAAACGTCTGAAAAATGAAGAAGAGCTATAAAAGGCCCGCTGCCTGAAGGCAGCGGGCTTCAATCTTTTATTAAGCTTATCGGTCGTCAGATAAGCGAGGCCAGAACAGCGGCCTTCGTCACGATACCGATAAACCGATCTTTCTCATCCACAACGGCGATCGGGTAAACAGCTTCCGCCGCGACGGGGATGAGATCCGAAATCTGTACATCCTTCGTGGTTGTAGGCAGGTCCCGAATAATCGCGTCAAGGAAAGAACCCTCTCCCGCGCGCACCTTCAGGGCCTGTTCCAGCGTGAGTATACCGACAAGCTCCATCTTTTCGTCCACAACGTATGCGCTGGAAACGCCGTTTTCGCGCATCTGTTTGAGCGCGTTGTTGGCGCCGTCGCGCGTGTGGATCAGACAGGCCGGCTTCTGCATGATGTTGCCGACGCTGTAGATCTGGGCTTTATCGGCGCTGTTGATGAAGTCTCGGACGTAATCGTCCGCCGGATCGGACGACATGCCTTCCGGCGTGTCTGTCTGGATGATCTTGCCGTCGCGCATGATGGCGACGGTATTGCCCAGCTTGAACGCCTCGTTGATGTCGTGCGTGATGAATACAACCGTCTTGTTCAGCTTTTCCTGTATGGACAGCAGCTCGAACTGCATATCGTGGCGGACAAGCGGATCAAGCGCCGAGAACGGCTCGTCCATCAGGAGAATGTCGGGGTCGTTCGTCAGCGCGCGGGCAATGCCGACACGCTGGCGCATTCCGCCGCTGAGATCCGTGATACTCTTGTTCTCCCAGCCGTTAAGCCCAACCATGTTTATCAGCTCCATCGCCTTTTCCTCGCGCTCGGTTTTTTTGATCCCGCGGATCTCAAGGCCGAAAGCGACGTTGCCTAGTACATCCCTGTGGGACATGAGTCCAAAGCTCTGGAACACCATCGACAACTTTGTGCGCCGGTATTCCAAGAGTTCTTCTTTGGTAAATTTCTCAATATCCCGGCCTTCGAAAAATATGTTCCCCGAAGTGGCCGGATGCAACCGATTCAAACAGCGCACGACGGTCGACTTGCCGGAGCCGGACAGACCGATCAGCGCAAAAATCTTACCGCGCTCGACATCAAAGGAAATGTCGTCAACAGCCACGGTCACGCCGGTCTGTTTAAGAATTTCCTCCTTGGAGGCGCCTTTTTTAAGCAGTTCTCGAGCCGCCTGTTTCTTCGACCCGAACATTTTTGTCAGGTGTTCGACGCGCAGAATGATGTCTTTGTCGTTCGTCATTGCGCCACCTCATCTTTCTTCTTGACAATACCCTGTGTGAGCCTGTCAAAAATAATGGCGACAATAACGATGGCTATTCCAGCGACGAATCCACGGCCGGGTTCAAGCCGGTTGATACCGACTATGACTTCGTGTCCCAGACCTTTCGCACCAATCAGCGAACAGGTAACGACCATCGCAATGGCCATCATAATCGTCTGGTTGACGCCCGTCATGATCGTCGGCAGAGCCTGCGGTATCTGCACTTTAAACAGCGCCTGCCATTTCGTCGCGCCGAAGGATTTCGCGGCTTCCACAACTTCCACATCGACCTGCTGGATCCCGTGTCCGGTCAATCGGATGACTGGCGGAACGGCATAAATTGTCGTGGCAATGACCGCTGGTACATCCCCCAGCCCAATGAGCATAACGGCCGGTATCAGATAAACAAAACTCGGCAGCGTCTGCATCAGGTCCAATATGGGCCGGATAATCGCATTGGCTTTTTTGCTGGATGATATCAGGACGCCGGTCGGCAACCCGATGATCATCGAAATAATAACGGACGTGATGACAACAGACAGAGTCATATACATCAGGTCCCAGTAACCGACTATGCCGATTAAAAAAAGCAATATGGCATAACCGGCGGCTCTTGTCCATTTGCGGCTCATGCGGAACGTGGCAATGAACACCAAAACGATCAGTACCCACCATGGAATGATATTGATAACCGCCCCGACACCTTTAAGAATTGCGTTGAGTATCGCACGTACAGCTTGAAAAAATCCGTCCCAGTTGACAACCATATAGTCGACAGCTTTGTCAATCGGTTCCATCAGATTTACAAAGATTTCTTCAGGGAAATTCAGAATCCAGTCAGGCAATTATTCCACTCCTCGCCTTATCCGTTGAGCGCTGCGCGCACGAGTTCGGCTTTATCGGCAGGAAGCCATTGGTCGATCAGCTCATCATGCTGCTGCATGAACCAGATCGCTGCTTCGGTCATATCAACACCGCTATCTTGGATATAAACCACCACTTCCGCAGTCAGTGCGCTGGAAGTTGCGTAATTGGCGCAGAATTCGTCACAGAATTCAGGAGCTGCCGCATAGAAATCAGGGTTGACGCAAACAGTCAGGGGAACTGCCGGGCATTCTGTCTCGCCGGCTTTGAATGACGCATCGTCGACATACGGGGCATCCTCGAGCAGCACCAGATCGTATTTACCAGTGAGATATGTGGGCTCCCAATAGTAGCCGACAATAGCTTCGCCCTTTTCATAAGCACCGGCAAATGATGCGGCGAGTGCTGCATCGGAACCGGGATCGACATAGTTGTACATCTCGTCCAGACCGTAAAATGCGTATTTGTTTCTCATAACTTCGTCGATAGCCCAGCCGGAAATGGCGCCGAGGATACGGCCCATAGACGAATCATCGGGATCTGCGAAAACATCGGGGTAATTTTTCAGGTCTTCAACGGTCTTGAGATCGGGCGCCATCGGCTCGATGCCGCGTTCCGCATCGCCTTCTATTACATAACGGGGCACATATAAGCCCTGCATGTCATCGTCAAAGTTGATGCCCATCTCAAGTATAGCACCGGACTCGACATCTTCATCATACGTTGCAATATTATCGCTCCACGTCTCTGAGTATACTGTTATATCTCCGCTTTTCAGCGCCTCAAACGTGACGGGCGTTGAACCGGAAATCTGTTCCGTCTCCATGCCGTAGGCATTTTCGGCTACAAACATCATAACAGCGTTGTGGAACTGAATGCTGTCCCAGCCGGCGTCCGCAAAAATAGCGGTCGGCAGATCGGCAGGTTCGGTTTCAGTCTCAGCAGGGGCGCTTTCTGCCGGAGCGCTCTCAGCGGGAGCGGACTCCGCCGGGGCCGATGCGGATTCCTCGGGTGTTGTCTCGGTCTTCCCGCAGGCCGCCAAAAGGGATACTGCAAATAAAAGTACTAAAAGAATTGAGAGTGTTTTTTTCATATTTCCTCCTTTTTTAATTAGGACACAGAGAGTTTTTTTGATGTGTCCTTCACAGCTTAGTATGCCCTATCATACCACGATTTACCTTGATTTGTATCAATATAAAGTTATGTGACAGGCATAATTTCACTATTAATCATACCGAAAAAAGGCGTCCGTGTCAAGGAAGTGTGCTGTACAGCACGGCTGCGTCAAGAGCGGCTGCAAGCAAAACGGGCGTGTTTTAACAGCCTAATTTTCAGGCTCCGATCTGGAAATACTAAGTATTCAGGCGATTTGACATGATTTGAAAATTTTGTTATGGTATAAAGGAAAGTAACGAAAAAATCCCTGACAATTTTGGATTTTTCGTTACCGTTTTTATTATACTAATTCATATCCGGCTTTGTCCGGAAGAAAGCAAGAGGTGAAAGATTTTGGGCAGATCAACAATGATAATTGACGGGACGGAGGTCCTCGAAAAGCAATGGACGGATTGGAAGTGGCAGCTTAAGCACAGCATCAATACGATCGACATGTTTGAAAAGCTTCTGGGCATCAAGTTCGAACCGGAAGAACGGAAAAAACTGGAGGATACGCTGGAAAAATTTCCTTTGTCGATCACACCGTATTATTTGTCATTGATCAATAAAGACAACTATCGAAACGATCCTGTATTTAAGCAGTCATTCCCAAATCCGAACGAACTGATTATCCAGTCACATGAAATGTCGGACCCCCTGGCCGAGGACCGCGACAGTCCCGTTCCAGGCCTGACGCACCGGTATCCCGACCGGGTCCTGCTGCATGTGAGCAACGTGTGCTCCATGTACTGCCGCCACTGTACACGCAAACGCAAGGTCGGCGATGTCGAAAACATCCCCGACAAAGAGTGCATCATGGCCGGCATCGACTATATACGGGAGAATCCGCAGATCCGGGACGTGCTTTTGTCGGGCGGCGACCCGTTTATGCTGCCGGATGATTTATTGGACTGGATACTGACCGAGGTGCGTAAAATCGAGCATGTGGAAGTGATTCGCATCGGCAGCCGGATGCCCTGCGTGCTCCCCTACCGCATTACGGACGATCTGGTCAATATGCTGAAAAAGCATCATCCCATCTGGGTAAACACCCATTTCAATCACCCGCAGGAAATAACGCCGTCGTCTAAAGCCGCTCTTCGGAAGCTGGCGGATGCCGGCATCCCGCTCGGCAACCAGTCGGTCCTGCTCGCAGGCGTCAACGACTGTTCGATCATCATGAAAAAACTCGTGCATATGCTGGTCGAAAACAGGGTGCGGCCGTATTACCTGTACCAGTGCGACCTGTCGGAAGGGCTTACGCATTTCAGGACGCCTGTCGGAAAAGGCATCGAGATCATAGAAAGCCTCATCGGGCATACAAGCGGCTTTGCCGTGCCGACCTTCGTCATCGACGCGCCGGGCGGCGGCGGTAAGATCCCGGTCATGCCGAATTACCTGATTTCCTGGTCGACAAACAAGGTCGTTCTGCGAAATTATGAGGGTGTCATCACAACCTACCGCGAGCCGGACAACTACAAGGAACCATACTGCGACTGGAGGTGCGAAGAGTGCGGCATCAGATCTGAAGCCGAAGACCGTGAAAAGGAAATCGGCATAAGCAGCCTTCTGAGTGATTTTGACGAAGGCATTTCGCTGATACCCGCCGACAACGAACGCTTCCAAAGGCGCGAGGGCTATGATCAAGATGATGAATGAGCGTCATCCGAACACCCAGCCCGCCGACCGGCTCGAGACGCTCGGCCGTTCGCTCATACAGCACGGAAAATCCAATGACCGCGTCTATCTGATGAAGCTGGACGGCTCGGATTATCCCGCCATTATCGAACAAATGGATACGCTCGCCGCCAAAGAAGGGTACACAAAAATCTTCGTAAAGATACCCTCCCGGTATGAAGCCGCCTTTTCTGACGCGGGTTTTTCGCCCGAGGCGCATGTCCCCATGTTTTATAGCGGGAGCGAAGACGCTTTTTTCATGGCAAAGTACTTTGATCAAAAAAGAGCCGTTCTTTCAAACGGGAATGAAGTCAAAGCCGTTATTGAACGCGCTGAAACGGCAGCGCCTTTAAGCGAACCCGATAAACAAAGCGGACTCGTCTGCCGTATTCTATTGCCGGAGGACGCCGGAACACTGGCGGCGCTCTATCGTATTGTCTTCGAAACATATCCCTTCCCGATCCATGATCCCGCTTTTCTGATTGAAGCCATGAACGCCGAAACGGTCTTCTTCGGGATATTTCATAACGGCAGGCTCGCCGCCGCCTCTTCGAGTGAAATGGACGTCAAATCGGAAAACGTTGAAATGACGGATTTCGCCACGCTTCCTGAATTCAGGGCGCGGGGACTTGCCGCCCGCCTGCTGCACGAGATGGAGCGGGAAATGAAAAAACGCGGCATCAAAACAGCCTATACGATCGCGCGGGCCGTCTCCTACGGCATGAACATCACCTTTGCCCGGCAGGGGTACGCTCTGGCGGGGACGCTCGTCAACAACACGAATATATCCGGGAGTCTGGAGAGCATGAACGTCTGGTATAAGCCGCTCAATAACAGTATCCGGTAATAAAAAGGGATGGAGCCGCTCAGGCATGCTCCATCCTTTTTTTGCAATTAGTGCAGACCCGCATTTTTATGCGTAAAACATGTGACCGCCGATGGTCGTGACATAGCTGCGGCTCTGCATCGTCCACAGGTTGGTCGAAATCGCCGGATTGAGGAAGAACAGGCTGCCGCCGGCAGTCGAAGCCCCGTCCAGGCAGAGCTTGGCCGCAAGAACGCTCTCCGCCGTGGGGGCATTGTAAACCGTTCCGTTTTGGGCCGGCTCAAACTGCCCGCCCCAGCGGTCGTCGAATATGACGCCGAAAATCGTATCCGGGAAATCCGAGCTGGCAACTCTGTTTAAAATGACGTTCCCGACGGCGATTTTGCCGGCCAGCGGTTCCTGTTCACTCTCGGCGTTGATGATGCGCGACAGCCAGTAGACAGCGTCGCTGTCATAATAACTGCCGCCGGACAATATGGTCCCGCTTCCGCTTGTTACGGATACCGTTTTCGTGTCATTGTTCCACGCAACGGACGCGCCGAGCGCCTTGGCCAGCACGCGGACGGGCACCATCGTTGTGTTGTTAATAAGCTTGACGCCGTCGGCCGCGTAAAGCATGCGGCCGTTGGCCTCTATATAGCAGTCGCCCGGACGGGCCGTGACGGTCAGGTCGCTTTTTCGGATGACGGCCGTGCGGTTTTCCCACGAAATCACCGCATCCGGACAGAGGCTGTTGACAACGGCCCTGAGCGGCACATAAGACGTCGAATTATATATGTATACATTTTCGATCGCAACGGCGTCATTGATCTCCATCGAGACCGCAGCGGCGGGCGCGAGCGTTGCCGCCGCCAGGCACACGATCAGAATAAAAGCTAAAAGGCTTCTTTTCACGGGTTTCACTCCTTGATCAAACAGATAATTGTATCCGCATTGTAACTTTTTGTATCTATTTGTGCAAGGCGTAATATTTGCCAGGACGCCAGGAATAGCATGCTAAAATGCCCCCGCCTATGGCGGGGGCAGCGTTTATAGGGATTATAGGGCACAGCCCTAAGCTTTTATGAGCAGCGGGCGGGATTAGATGATTATATGGTTGAACGGCTTTTTCACACAAACGTATTCATGCGCTTCGCGCTGTCAAAGGCCAGGGGGCTTCGCTCGCACTCGTCGTCAAGCATGGTGACCTGGCAGCAGTAGCGGCTGCCCTTCATGCGCTCAGAGGCATAACACAGCCCGTTCGTGCGGCTGTCGAGATAGGGGTGGTCAATCTGGTCGGGATCGCCGATGAGGACGATCTTCGTGCCGCGTCCCGCGCGCGTGACGATGCCCTTGATTTGCTTGGGCGTGAGATTTTGCGCCTCGTCTATGATGACCCAGTTTTTCTGGATGGAGCGGCCCCGTATATAGGCGATCGCCTCTGTCGTGACGATGTTCCGGTGGAACAGCTCGGAGACCTTGTCGGAAAGCTCGCTTTCGTTCTGGTAGCGCTCATACTCGCTGCTGTCTAAAAGGATCTCCAGATTGTCTATGACCGAACGCATGAACGGCGCGAGTTTTTCCGTTTCACTGCCCGGTAAAAATCCGATATCCTCGTCGAATTTCACGTTCGGCCTGCAGACAAGTATCTTCCGGTAATGCCGCTGCTTTGCGTTCATGATTTTATGAAGCCCCACCGCAAGGGAAAAAAACGTCTTCGCCGTTCCTGCGGCCCCCTTTATGATGACGAGCGGTACCTCTTCGCAGCTCATCATGAGCGCCTCCAGTATGAATTTCTGTCCCACATTCCGCGCGGAGACGCCGAACGGCCGCTCATCGATGAACTGGAGCGCAACAAGCTTTTCGGCGTCATATCTGCCGAGCGCCGTGTGCTTGGCGCTCTCTATGCTCGTAAGCACTACAAACTCGTTTTGATACAGCGTGAGCGGCTTTTCCTCTCCGGTCTCTTCATCAATGTCCTCCATATGTTTTAAGTCCAGCACGCCCTTTTTATAAAACTCGCCGATTTTCCTGCCCGTAGTAAACAAGGTCGTGCGCCCGGTATAGCCGGTATCCGAAACGCTGACCTGTTCATTTCTGTAATCCTGCGCGGGAACGCCGATGATGTCGCATTTGATCCGCTGGAAGACGTCTTTTGTAACAAGGATGGCCGTTTCACCACGCTCGGAAAGGCCTTTACAGACTTTAAGTATCCTGTTGTCGGCTTTTTGCGCGTGCCACGATTCCGGAAGTTCGATATCCGTAAAATTGAGCTCCACACGCAAAAGGCCGCCTCCGGGCAGCAATACCCCGCGTGTAAGATCTCCCCGCTCCCGGAAAGTATCGAATATGCGTGCCGTTTGCCGCGCGTTGGCGCCAATCTCGCTGGATTCTTTTTTGATCCTGTCCAGCTCCTCCAGGACGATCTCGGGTATAACGACGTCGTTGTCTCCGAAAGCCAGTATCGCGTTGGGTGTTTGCAGAAGGACGTTCGTATCCAATATGTACGTTTTTTTCACAGGCTAGCCCCCAGTGCTTGTAGTGTACACGGTTTATTTTAATACTTAATTGTTCACGGCATGTATTGGCTGTGTTAAATCTGTGTGCTGTGCCCGCAATATCCGGCTATGGCCCCGGCCACTCCCCATGTATCTCGCCTTCCTCATGGTCGTCTTCAAACCCGGTGCGGTCGAAATAACTGCTGCCGGGCTTCCCGAAGGTCGCGTCCACATTGACCCATCTATTGTCATTGCCGTCATATATCTGATTCCAGGAATGCGCTTCCCATGTCGTTCCGTTATACGCTTTTCCCGTTACAAGACGGACCGGGACGCCGACGGCACGGCACATCGCCACATAAAGGCACGCCTTATCAAAGCACACGCCTTTATTTTCACTGAAGGCCGCTACCGCGCCCGCTGGGTCTGCAAACGCGTCAACTTCGAGCATGTCGGCTTTTTCACGGTCATAATCGATGTTTTCGACAATCCAGTCATACAGAAGCCCGGCTTTGATATAGTCGTCCGTCTCCGCGTCGACAAGGTCAATCGCGGTATTGTCGATCGCCGGGCAGGACGTTATAGCGTCTTCTATTGTTACGCCGTTGATATAGACCTTCATGAGGAGCCTGCGGCCTTCGGGCGACAATCCCTCAATCGCCCGGTCCACCGTGCTGTCAAGGAACTTTGGTATCTGACGGACGGCATCGGAGGAGATGATCGGCTCGATAGCAGCGTCCTCTATAAGGCGGTATGTTTTCGACCGGTCAATATAATCGGCAAAGGACGTATTTTTAGTAAGGGCCGTATAAAAACTGAACAGCAGTGAAAACGCCAGCACGAGTCCGACCGCTTTGGGCAGCTGCCAAAGGCCGCCGATGACGCGCCGCATAAATCCGTTGGTCGAACGGACAAGCCGGCCGATGGCGTCCGACAGCGGGGTGACCGCTTTTTTAATGAGCGGAAGCGTCAGAAGGCGCAGCAGGCCGTACAGGGCGGTCAGAAACAGAATCAGCATCAGTCCGTACGCCAGAATGTCCCGGCCGACGCCCGTGTCCCTTAGGCCGGGAATATCGTCAAAAAACTTCGACAGGAAATTGTCGCCGCCCTCTGCAAAAACGGCGTTTGACGCTATAACCGACAGCGCCGCAGCCAGAAAAAATACGAATACGTTGATGACGGACGTAAAGCAGTCGTAGACCCGGCCGGACGTCGGCGGACGCAGTAGCCCGGCCGATAACGTAGCCGCAAACAGCCCGATAAGAAAAACCGATATCAAGTTGACGCTTTCAAACAGCGACATCAATAAGCTCCCCGCCTGCCGGACCTGCCGGTTTGTTTATGAACTTATTATGCCTAGATTTTCCTTTTTTAAAAAACAAAAGCCGCCATATGGCGGCTTTTATCTATATCGGTTGTGCCTCAAGTTCGGATACCAGCTTCTTTACATTCGTTTCGACCTGTCTGATAACGCGTATAAACTCCTCATCCTCTTTACCGGTGGGGTCGGGAAGCCCCCAGTCTTCCCTTTTTTTGCAGGGCAGATACGGGCAATCCACATTGCAGCCCATCGTAATAACAACATCGGCCGGCGGAATTTCATCGAGCAGCTTCGGCCGCTGCGTTTTTTCTATATCGATGCCGTACAGCTTTTTAACCAGCCGGACGGCATCCGGATTGATCCGGGGTTTCATCTCGGTGCCCGCCGAGAAGCTTTCAAACACACCGCCGGCAAGGTGTCTCCCCAGAGCTTCGGCGATTTGACTGCGGCAGGAGTTGTGAACGCAGATAAACGCAACTTTCGGCTTTTCCATAAGTGAAACGCTACTCCTCGCAGGCGCACGTGATGTTCCCGGCGATGATCTCCTTCCAGTCGCAGATCACGTCGTGCGTCCAGCAGTCGTCCGCGCCCGCCGCCTCGCGCATTGTCAGCGCCAGTATATACGTCAGCTCCCCGACCGTCGCGCCGGCCTCCAGCGCGCCCTTAAAGTGCTTGAGCACGCAGGGCTTTGACCGGCCTTTGATGGACAGGGCAAAACAGATGAACTGATAGGTCTTCTCGTCGATGGTGCGTTTATCCGCGTACAGCGCGTCGAGTTCGTCCAGCTTTTTGGCAAACTCAGGGAAAAACTCAGCAAGCATTCTCATGATCGATCAGCTCCTCACCTTCTGCAGTATTTTTACGACTTCTTCAGTTTTCAGGACCTTGCCCAGCGATACAACCTTCCCGTCGACGACGAGCGCGGGCGTGGACATGACGCCGTACGCGGCGATCTGCGAAAAATCGGTCACGTGATCGATTGCCGTATCCATCCCGAGCTGCTCAAGGGCCTCTTTCGCCGCCGCTTCAAGCTGGTTGCATTTGGCGCAGCCGCTTCCAAGCACCTTGACCTCCGCGCCGCCGGTCTTCGCATTTTCGGCTTCCTGCATGCTTTCCGTGTCGCAGCTGCCGCAGCAGCAGGCGTTCTCTTCTTTCTTATTCCTTTTTCCGAACAGTGCCATGTCTTATTCTCCTTTTCCGTTTTATTTCAAAATGTATCGTGAATGCGTTTTTACACTATAATCGCTTGTATCGCGTTATATAAATATCCCACTATGATGATGCCGGCCGTGCAGATGGCGATAAAGAGCGCCAGCAGCTTCGGCTTGACGGCCTTGCGAAGCATGATCATGGAGGGCAGCGACAGCGTTGTGACCGCCATCATGAACGAGAGTATGGAACCGAGCTGGGCGCCCTTACTGAACAGCGCCTCCGCTATCGGTATCGTGCCGAAGATATCGGCATACATCGGCACGCCGACGAGCGTGGCCAATACGACGCCGAATGGATTTTTGCTGCCGAGTACGACAGTGACCCACTCTTCCGGTATCCAGTTGTGGATGACGGCCCCGATCCCCACGCCGATGAGTATATAAGGAAACACCTTCCTGAAAGTCGCAAGCATCTGGTCTCTGGCGTAGATCAGCCGGTCTTTCTTTGTGAGGTCCGGCGACTCGATGTCCACGCCGGACGCTGTCATGATAAAGCTCTCGACATGCTTCTCCATGTGCAGCTTCTCAATGAGCGTTCCGCCGATGACCGCGATGACGAGCCCGACAACGACATATAGAGCGGCCACTTTCGCGCCGAATAT
The DNA here is from genome assembly GCA_963663605.2 of uncultured Sporobacter sp. GTDB lineage: Bacteria > Bacillota > Clostridia > Oscillospirales > Oscillospiraceae > Sporobacter. The sequence goes on along the minus strand of CAXXVF010000001.1, from coordinate 282,397 downwards.
GCTCATCAGGAGGAGCAGAGAGCCAAGGTCCACCATCGGAGAGGATATGAGAAAAGAAAACGTCACGCCGACCGGCAACCCCGCGCTTGAAAACCCGATGAAAAGCGGGATGGACGAGCACGAGCAAAACGGCGTCACAGTCCCTAAAAGCGCCGCGACGGCGTTGGCTCCGAGTCCCCGGAAGCGGCCCAGTATTTTTTTGCTCCGCTCCGGGGGGAAATAACTCTGAATGTAACTGATAATGAATATCAGAAAACACAGCAGTATCGTGATCTTGACGACGTCGTAAACAAAAAACCGGATGCTGCCGACCCAGCGGTTTGCTGTGTCGAGCCCCATCGCGGATAATCCGCCCGCGATCAGTTCGTCGAGCCATTTCATCCCAAGTATCTGATACTGGAAGAAATCCCAGATAGATTTTATAATTTGCATATAGCTATCCTGCCCTTGCTTTATTCGATTACATATCTATTTTTTTCGATACAACAGGCTTTTTTAAAGCCGTCAGGCCGACGGCTTACTGCATTTGGCGCATGAACTGCCGCAGTTTATATTTTCCGTTGTCAGCTTTTTAAGAAGGCTTTCCGCGTACCGGCTGCCCTCCCCGCTGATCCGGTAGTGCGTCCATTTGCCCTCCTGCCAGCTGTCCACAACGCCGGAATCACACAGTATTTTCATGTGGTACGACAGCGTCGACTGGCTGATATCCAGCTTTTCCAGCAGGACGCAGGCGCATTTTTCGCCGCTGCGCAGCAGCTCGAGAATCATCAGGCGGTTCTCATCACAGAAGGCCTTGAAAACACGCGCGTTTTCCTTATGTGTCCGATCCATGCTGTCACCTCACATCTAATTTATTCGATATGTCATCAGTATAAACGTCATATCGAATTTTGTCAATTTGATATTTTACATTAAGCGGCGTCTTCCATTTTGGAAGACGCCGCAGACTGCTGACAGATTGAGGGGGGGGCAGGCTCAAGCGCCCAGCGCTTCCCAGACCGGATTATCCGTTTTGACCTGCGCCAAATCATTAAAGTTTATACCGATTTCAACGTGGTCACCCATCACGTGCGGCACGGAGATCGATACAAAAAGCATATCCTGCGTAAGGTAACAGGCATCCGCCCAGATAGACGTACCGGCGGCGCTCAGTTCACTGAGCAGCATTTCATTGTCCGTATCGGCCAGATACTCTTCAATGGATGTGCGGTATTCATCCGTCATATCGTAGCCTGTGCTGCTGAATTCACCGCTGCGCACAAGCTCAACAAAGGCGCTGTCGACCGTCACGAGGTCGCTGAGCCCGACTGCTTGTTCTGACGACGCATCGATCGTCACCGCGAATAAAGGCAGGCTTGGATGGGCTGCGCCCGGCATATAAAAATACCCGTTGAAAAAGATGCTGATCACATCGGGACCGGCGCGCGTCACCTCATAAGCCAGCGCATATTCCGTACCTTCTCCCATCTCGTCAAGCCCTGTCGTCGCCGCGTCGGCGATGATTTGATTGAGCGCGTCCTGCTTGGCGGCGTCGGAATAACCGGTAATCTGCGGATATTTTATTGAGATACTTTCTTCCGTATAGGTCTGTTCCTCAAAAACAAAGTACTCTGCGGACGCAGATGCGGTTGGCTGGTCCTCGGGCTCCTGGCTCTCGGCGGGCGCCGCCTGGTCGGAGACGGACGGCGATGCGGCGGTTTCCTGTACGTTCCCGGAAGTCTCCGCGGCGGTGTCCTTTTGGCTGCACGAACTGAACAGGGTCATGGAAATCAACAAAATAATCGCTGTAAACATTGCGGTCATTTTCATAGGTCGGCCTCCTGATTATATATATGATGCCGGAGCCGGTTACAAAACGGCGCGGTCTTCTTACTTCCAGATTAATACTTTCCATTAGAATATGCAATATTCACCTTGAAGATTTTTTATCTCCATCAAATGACGTTATGCCACGCATTGACATGTCTTTTGTAAGCGCTTATACTCATACAAGCGCAATTGGCGTATGCCGGCAAATACAAACGCGTTTGCGCAGGACGGCTTCTTCAGGCTCGCCGCGCCCGTCCTTTACAGCAGAATACATGAGGTTTTTACATGATCATTGACTTTCACACGCACGCTTTTCCGGACGCGCTCGCGGGGCGGGCGCTCGGTACGCTTTTGGAAAACATCGACGAAGCGTTCAAGCCCGTGACGGACGGCACGGTGTCCGGCCTTCTCCGGCATATGGATGAAGGCGGCATCGACGTCTCGGTCGTTCAGCCCGTCATCACGAAACCGTCCCAGTTTGTCGGCCTCAACGAGTGGGCCGCCGGTCTGGCTTCTTCCCGGATCGTTCCGTTCGGCGGCATTTATCCGCATACGGACGATTACAGGCGCGACATCGACTTCGTCGTCAGCCTCGGCCTGAAGGGACTAAAATTCCATTGCGAATATCAGGATTTCGACATCGACGAGGCGAAAATGCTCCGCATCTATGACTATGCGCTCAGCCGCGGCCTTGTCCTGCTGCATCATGCAGGCTTCGATCCGGGCTTTAACGGGCCGCTTCGGTCGAGCCCGCAGCAATTTGCACGTATCGCGGACGCCATGAAGGGCGGCGTTATCGTCGCGGCGCACTTCGGCGGACACGCTGAATGGGACGACGTCGAGCGCTATCTTGTCGGCAAGGAGATTTACCTGGATACGTCCATGGGTTTCGAATATTATCCGGCGGCGCAGTTTCTCAGGATCGTCAAAAACCACGGCGCGGAGAAAATCCTGTTCGCTTCCGATTCGCCGTGGTCGGATGCAACGGCCGAAATCGCCCGGCTGAAGGCGCTGGAACTGCCGGAGCGGGAAAAGGATATGATACTGGGGCAAAACGCTATGCGTATACTGGGGCTGTAGACAAAGGCATCTCCGTCTTAAAAGTCCAATCGCCGTGCGATTTAATTTTCGCCGACGACGGCGAGTTGTCTGGTCTCGACGGCGGAAATTGTTTAATTTCAATGCTTTGAGGGATTCATTTCCGAAAAGTATTACTTTGCGAGCACCTCAGTGCAAGAACTCTTTTTGTAGACAAAGGTCCGACACCTTTGTCTACAGTCTAAGCCGGTTTAATCCCCGGCCAGTTCTTTGATAAAGCAAAAAAGCAGCGGTATGTCCTTCGGTTCGGCAGGTCTGATGATAAATTCGCTCATAAATACTCCCGGGTCTTTATTCCGTTTCGATAAGGCTCTTTTCTTTCTGACGTTCTTTCTGCCGGTCCCTTTCCGCCAGATTGTTCGTATTGATCGTTTTCCGGTAGACCACGAAGCGGCAGAACAAAAACTCCGTGATGAAATTAGTGACCATCGTCCCAAGCAAAACGACATAGTAGTTCCAGCCGATCCCGGTCAGCGCGTCTCCCCACCAGGTCGAGACCGGCGTAAATATCAGATAGTATCCGATGACCTTCATCATCGCCAACGGGATATTGGCCGCCGATTTGAAGGTAAAACGTCTGTTGACGGTGAAATTATATATGACCGATAACGTGAGCGCGATCAGGTATTCCGGCCAGTACGGCAGCGACGTCAGTTCGTTCATAGCCGTAAAACTTGAAAACTGGATAACACCGGCCGAAATCGAAAACAGCGTGAACTTAATAAACTGGACCGCATATTGCTTCCGGGTCAGCTCCGCGACGTTTTTCTCCGTCATGTCGGCACCACTTTCGTTTCTAATTTTTTTTACTATTTTGACATTATAAGCTTATTTAACGCACTATACAAGCATTTATGTTACAGTCAAATATCACGCAAAAACCGGCGCGCAAACATGCGCGCCGGTTTTCATCGGTTTTCCCGGCCTTAAAATTTGTCGTAGCTGACGACTTCGCCGAAGCTTTTCCTCGGGCGTCCCGCCGGTTCTTCAGACGGATAGCCGATCGGCGTGAAAACAATGACGCGCACATCCTCGGGTATATCGAGCGCTTCTTTGACGATGTCCGTGAAGAAATGGCCGAGCCAGCAGGTGCCAAGCCCCAGCTCATGCGCCTCGAGGATCATATATGCCATCGCGATGCTGCAGTCGACCGTATCCGTCGGCTGGCCGCAGTCCATAACGCAGCCGTCCGTGGCGCAGGCGACGATGGCCGCCGGGGCCTCCCCGACAAAAGGCTGATCATCGGCGGCTTCCGTAAGCTTTTTAAGCTTCTCTTTATCGCGCACCAGGATAAACCGCCAGTTCTGCGCGTTCGTGGCCGACGGCGAAAGCCGCCCCGCTTCCAAAACGCGGAGCAGTTTTTCTTCTTCGACGGGCCGGTCGCTGTATTTGCGGACACTGCGTCTTGTTTTCAGAGCTTCCATAACATCCATTTTAACCCACCTCCATTGATTAAGCAGACGCCGGACTGTTCGCCGCCCGGCTGGGCGGATTATTGTGCATCTGCATCGTTTATATTTCAGGCACTGCCTGATGCGTGTGTTTATCCGCGCTGCTCTTTTGTCTGCCTGCAAATTAGCCGGTTATCCCGATCACAAGGCTGACAAGCAATATGACGAGTACAAGCGCTGTAATGGCGACATAGAGATAATCCTTTTCCTTGAGAAAAACGAAGACCGATACGGCGACGCGCAGGATCGGCGTCAGGATAAGAAGAAACAGGCCTGTCATCATAACGGCGCAGGGTTTGAGCGCCAGCGCACCGCTCAAAATAAGCACAGGGTTCACCGGACAGCCGCCGTTTTCGTATCCGCCCGTACCGGTGGCCAGATAGAGCACCAACCCAAAAAAGATCAGCGCTGCGCTCAGGAATACAACGGCCCGGACGAGCAGGGCGATCCTCAGCTGCGAAGCTTCAACGTCGTGTTTCATCAGAAAAGGACCCCCTTAATAATCATCTGGACCGAAACGAACGCCAGAACCGGCACAAAGATCAGTCGGATAACGCGGCTGTTCATCCGCTGCATGGCCCGCGTACCGAGCGTGGCGCCCAGGAGCACGCCGAGCGCGACCGGCGCCGCAATTGTCGGGTCTATATCACCGCGAAAATAGTACACGCCGGCGCTTGCCGCCGCCGTCACGCCGAGCATGAAGTTGCTCGTCGCGCTGGAAACCTTCAGCGGAAGTTTCATGAACAGATCCATCGCCATGACCTTCAGCGCGCCGCTGCCGATACCCAAAAGCCCGGACAGCGTCCCGGCGGCGTACATCATGCCCAGCCCGCCGAAAACGCCGGTGACGTTGTACCGGACATTCTCGCCCGTGCCCGCATCGAAATATTCTCCGTTGAGCCGGAGCTTTTCCGCCATCGGATGCGTTTTGACCGCCTGCTTCCCCTTATCGCCGAATTTTCTGAGCATCATCACCGCCGAATAAAGCATCAGCGCGCCGAAAACGATAAACAGGTATTTCGGGCCGATGACGGCGCTTAAATACGTGCCCGTGATCGCACCAAGCGTCGTCCCGAGAACTAAAAACATACCGATACGCACGTTGGCCAGCCTGCTTTTCAGATACGCGACCGCGGCCCCGCTCGACGTGGCGATGACGGAAACGATGCTCGCGCCGATGGCATAACGGATATCGATATCAAGCAGGAGCGTCAGGGCGGGCGTGACGATAATGCCGCCCCCCAGTCCGAGCAGCGCGCCAAGAAATCCGGCCAAAACGGCTATCAGCAACAGGTATATGACAGTTTCCAAAACGTTCCTCTTTTTCTTTTAGTTATCTCCACTCGCTGAACGCGCGGTCAAAATCATCCGTATATCCGGCATGCGCCGTAAAAACATACTGGACATCCCGAAGCCCGGCCAGCTTCCTGATTGACGCGTCCTGTCTGGTAAAATCCATCGTGTAGCGGCTGCCTGCATAAATTTTTCCGTCTGAAATCTTACAGGTATCGCCCGTAAAGAGATACCGTCCGCCCAGCAAGTAAGCCATCGAACCAGGGGTATGGCCCGGCGTTTCGATTGCCCGGATATGCGTATCTCCTGCCCGGACGACATCCCCTTCTTCAAGCAGATGATACTCCCTTCGAATCCGGGGGCTCCGGACGGCGCTTCTGACCGACCGGACCCCGGTGATCATCTGCTTCTCATCGCGCGATAAATATACCTCGGCCTTAGGGAACAGGCAAAGCCCGCGCGTATGATCGACATCCGCATGTGTTAAAAACACATGGGTCACAGCCAGCCGGTCTATGTTGATTTTCGCGAGCTCCTCGCGTATGAGGTATCTTCTGTAACCGGTATCAAAACATATCAAGTCGTCTCCGCTTTCGATAATAAAGAAATTGACGGCATCGGCCCGGACGGCCCAGACGCCGTCCGTGATCCGGCCCGTTTCCAACGGATTGAGCCGGAGCCTTTTTTCTATGGACGCATTGATCGGCTTAAGAAGCCGCTTGTTCAACCGGGTCGGCATGCTCACATACCCCGAACAATCGACAAAAGGCTCTCTTTGATGTGTTCCGTCACGATTCCGCCGTGGTAGCAGATAACGGTCTCGATATCATAATCGAGAAGCTTTTCCAGCGATTTCATGGCCAGCGGCAGGTCAACGGCGAACCGGGGCTCCGGCGGCAGGAGTTTTCCATCCTGGCTGATGAGCGCATCGCCCGCGACGAGCGTTTTCTCCCGCTCGATATAAAGGCACATGTGACCGGGCATATGGCCGCTGACCTCAACGGCCCGAACGCCGTAATCAGGCAGCATACCGCCGTCTGAGATGACCGTGACGCTTTCAATGGTCTGCATTTCACGCAGCCCGCGCATTTCCTCTTCCAGCGCCTTCTTCTCCCCGGCATCCGTCAGCGTTTCGTACATCTTTTCAAAAAGCGTCAGCCTGAGCGGTTTTTTCTCGCCGGTTATGTACGGTGCCTGCTCCGGCGAACAAAGAACTTCGATGCCCGGATATTTGTCCAGAAGCGCTTTCAGCGCGCCCATATGATCTCCGTCGTGGTGGGTAATAAAGACTTTTTTGACATCCGCGAGCCCCAGGCCTTCTTCCGCCATGGCCTTTTCCAGCTTCGGCAGAAAGCCGGCGAAGCCGCAGTCGACCAGCATCAGACCGTTTACGCCCTTAACCGCGACGGGATTGAGATAGGCGGTAAAGTCTCCGATTTCAAAACCAAGGGGCAGTATAACCGTATTGCTCATATGATTCTCCTTTCATGCTTTTTTATATTATAAGCCGAATTTTACCTGTTAGGCAAGTTGAAATTAATACGACGTCGTATTGACCTAAAAGTATTTCAGCGTGCACGCAGCCGTCTCAACCCGCATTGGCTTGCAGGGTTTGAAAGCCCGCCCGGTTATGATATAATATCTGCCAAACACATTTCACAGCCATAAGCGTGATATCATCGCATAACAACAACACGCCCAAAGGAGAAGGGTTTTGAATAACAACACGATAAAGGGTGCGCGACTGACGCTGATCATCGTCGCGCTCATGGCAAGTCTCCTTTTGTCCGCACTCGACACCACCATCGTCAGCACGGCGATGAAAACGATCGTGGGGGAACTCAGCGGTGTAGCGCTTTACGTATGGCCGTTCACGATCTATATGCTTTGCATGACCGTCGTCATCCCCATTTCCGGCGGGCTGGCCGATATATTAGGCCGCAAACCGATTTTTTTGGCCGGTATCTTTACGTTCCTCGCCGGTTCCGTCTTCTGCGGGGCATCGCCGAACATGACCTGGCTCATCGCATTCCGGGGCGTCCAGGGCATCGGCAGCGGCGTTATCATAACGAGCGTATTCACCATCGTCGCCGACTTGTTCCCGCCCAACAAGCGCGGAAAATACATGGGCGTCGTCACGTCTGTTTACGGATTGTCGAGCATCATCGGCCCGCTCCTCGGCGGCCTTATCACGGATTATCTCAGCTGGCGCTGGATATTTTACATCAACGCACCCATAAGCGTTATTGCCGTTTTGCTGATCGTGTTGTTTATGCCGAATTTCAAAACGCGGGAACGGAAAAGCAAAATCGACGTTCGCGGGACGGTCCTTATCATTCTGGCGCTTGTGCCGATGCTCCTGGCGTTCAGCTTCGCCGGTTCCAGGTATCGCTGGGGATCGGTGCAGATCATCGGCATGCTTGTCTTTTCAGCCGCCATGCTCGTCTTGTTCGCCATAGTCGAAGCACGCGCGCAAAATCCGATCATCCCGATGTCCTTCTTCAAAAAACGCAGTATATGGCTCACGCTCATCGTCGCTTTTATCTCAAACGGCGTCATGTACGCGGCTATTATCTATATCCCATACTTTGTTCAGGGCATTTTGGGCCAATCAGCCACGACGTCCGGCGCCGTCACGATCCCGATGACAATCGCACTCACCATGACAAGCAACATCATCGGCTTCTTCGCGACCGAGAAGAGCACACTCTTTAAGTTTTTGACTATTCTGGCGTTTGTCCTGTCCGCCGTTGGTATGTTCCTTTTGTCCGGGATGACGGAAACCAGCTCGTACCTTTCAGTCATCCTTTTTATGATCGTGCTCGGAGCAGGCATCGGCTTCACGATGCCGATCACCAACACCAACGTGCAAAACGCCGCTCCGGTCGAGCAGCTGTCAGCGGCAACGGGCACCGTGCAGTTCTTCAGGACTATCGGTTCGACCATCGGGACCGCCGTTTACGGGACCATCATGACGACCGCCATGGCCTCGGGCTTCTTAAATCTTGATTTGACGGGCATATCCGAAAACATCCGCGCTTTTCTGAGTGACCCGCAGGTGATCACGGACACCGAGGCGCTTGCGCAAATCGTCAGTCAGGCGCCGCAGGAGCAGGCCGCAGCCGTGCAAACTGCGGTGGACGCCGCCCGGAATGTCCTGCTCGGCGGCATCCAGAACATATTCTTCTTCTGCGCGGTCGTCTGCGTCGTCGCAATCGTGATCTCGTTCTTCTTCAAGCCCGCGCCGATGAAAATCGTCCGGCTTTCTCAGCCGGACGAAACGGAGCAGGAAACACCGGAAACCTAACGAAAATAAACCGGACACAAAAAACGGCGGGATGAACCCGCCGTTTAGATTATTGTATTTGCCGCCGCAGCTTCGATAAACGGCGTATACATGGTCAGGGCGTGGTTTTCAGTTATAAAATCCTCGCCGGCAAACGTACCGTCCGGCTCGAAGGCCTGGCGGTACAGCGCGTTGTGGCGGCTGAATCCGCCCCAGTATTCGCCGTTGAAATGATGGTTTCTTTCAACAATTTCATAAAGATACACAGGGGGCTTGTCCGAACGCCATTCGCCTTCAAGGTATTCGTCTCCGACACGCACGCGCAGCTGAAAATCCTGCTGCGTGTTGTTTTTTATCATCAGGTCGCCGTAGGGGTAAAAACAGGTCGCGCCGCTGCCGAAGGGCTGCGTCCGGTTGGAATCCGGAAAAACGTCGTAGCCGTGCCGGTGCCGCTCCGTCACGGTCAGCGCGGTGTGCAGCGTCATCCAGTAGATCAGATTGGACAGCTGGCACAGTCCGCCGCCGCAGCCGTGTACGACGCGTCCGTTTTGCAGGATCACGCCGTCTAGATAACCTTTTTTATAGGTCGGGTTCCCAATGATCTTCCAGTAGCTGAACGTCTCACCGGGATAAACGACGACCCCATCCAGCTTTTCCGCCGCGATTTTAAGATTTTGGATTTTGTTGTGCTGCCATTTCATATCGACGTCTTTGAGCTGCCGGAGAAGCACGGTTTCGTGATGAAAATGGACATGGGGCATTTCTGAGGCACTAAAGTATTTGGCAAAATGCCTACCCAGGATCAGCCAGGCCAGATACCGCTCTCCGCTGTGCATCAGTTTCGCCGCCTGATATCTGATTTTAGAACGTTTTATCGGCTGCCGGACCGGTTCGTCAGACATTTCGGATCACCACCAATTTCTTCTTTCTTGATTATAACACTTTTCCTCAGATACTCCACATATAAATAAAACCGGGCGGTTCGGATGAACCGCCCGGTTATTTATGCGACTGATGCTATGTGACTAGCTTATCATAATAAGCATTGAAACTTCCCTGTCGATCAGTTCCGGCTCCTTCGAGCCGTTGTACAGGTATGCGTCGCCTTCCTGATCATCCACGTCATAATCGGTAAGATAGGCAACATTTTTCTCCCCATCCGACATATAGGAATATACGTCGTCGGCTATATTGACCGTATTTTTGCCGTCGTACAGCTTCAGCGTGCCGATTTCCTCGTCGTCTATATCGGTCATGTAATAGATATTCTCCTTCTCGCCGTATGAGAAATTGTAACAGTAAACATCCGTATCGACCGCAGTCTTATTGATATACATATCTCCGCTGTAATCGTCATAATCCAGATCCTTGAAGTACAGCACCGCGTCGTCCTTCAAGGCGCGCAGGATGTCCGCGACTTCCTCGTCATACAGCTCCGGACTGCCGACAGAATCGCCCTTGATCTGAACGGCGTACAGTTCGCCCTCCGAATCTTCATCAGAGTAATTGTCAATGAAATACAACGCTGTGCAGGACGTATTGAATACGAAGCGCGTGGCCTCTTCCTGATCGATCTCCGTCTCAACGGCTCCCATCGCTATAAACACATCGGCGCCGCCGCCGTACAGAGCTTCGTCCAGCATATCCTCAACGTCATAAGTCCATTCGATCTCGGAGATATTTATCTTGGGCAGGTCGCCCTTCTCGGCTTTATAGTATGCGATCATCGGTTTTGAGCCCGTGGCCAGCGACGAAGCGTATGCGTCGGTGATCTCGACGCTTTCCTTGCCGTCGTAGTAGAAAAGTGACGACGAAGAAATCGTATAGGTAAACTCTTCGAGTTCGGCGCGGAGCTCATCGCGTATTTCTTTTTCGTAATACACGTCATAGGCGTCATTATAGGCGTCATAATCGACCTCATCGTGCGTATAGCCGTATGAACCGGTCACTTCCGTCGTGAAATCCTCATAGTCCGGCTCCTTTAAATCCGCGTCGGCCGCAGCCATATCGTCATTGACGAAATCCATGAGCGGCGCTTCATCCGTATCGGCTTTTACGTAGTACGCTTTTCCCGTGTCGTATACGGCGGTGACTGAACTGACCTTGGAATCGATCTTCACTTTGTCTTTTCCTATTTCAAGGTAATAAAGCGTGTCGTCCTTGAGGTACCAGATTTTGCTCAGGTCGCTCGACACATGCTGGACGCTGGCGTCGCTGTCGAGCTTCTCGACATCACCGCCCGTTTTTGAGTTGCTGTAGTAAAGCTTGCCGTCCATATCCTGATACAGGAGTTTTGTGCCGTCATCGCTGATAATGAATCCCTCGACATCCGAATCGATCTTCGTTTTATCCTTCAGGTCTGTAAAATACAGTTTGTCGTCTTCCATGTAGAAGACTTTTTTTCCGTCCAGCGAGATCTGGTACTCGGATACGTCGGAAGCGACTTTGAAAGCGGAACTGCTCTTGGAGTTGTTGGCCTTCAGGTCGATCATATAAAGGTCAAACGTCTCATCCTCCATATCCTGAGGATAGAACAGGTATCTGCCGTCTTCTGTGGTACGCACCAAGTACGAAACCGAGTAATACGAATAATAGTCGGAACTGTCGTCATACAGCTCGTCGGTCACTTCATACGGATCGATTCTTTTAAGGTCCGAAAAACTCAGTCCTTCGTCCTTTAAGTACACAAGCGTAGACTTTGAGGCTGGACGAAGCACAAATACGGCGATCAGGACCGCAGCGATGACAACGACTGCCACAGCCGCTATCAGCAGGAACTTGGTCGGGATCTTACCGACGCCGCCGGTTTTCGCTGGCGCCGTCCCTGCAGGTTGATAAGCCGTACCGGCCGGTTGATACGACGTACCTCCCGACTGATAGGCCGCAGCAGCAGCGGGCTGCTTCGCAGCCGCTTCAACGGGCTTCCCGCAGCTTTGACAAAAAGCCGCGCCGCTCTCTATCGGCGCACCGCATTCGGAACACGTCTGCGCAGCAGGCGTTCCGCACTGCGCGCAGAACGCGGCTGTGTCCTCCAGTTTATTCCCGCAATTTTGACATATCTTCATAGAAATCCCCCCTAAACATTAAAATAATCGCTTAATGTTTTTCCCGGTAAAATTTACAATCGGGACGGACCAATTTTATTAGAATAAAGTATCGTTGTCAATATAAACCGGGTTCAAGCCGGCATGCTGAAGCCCGGCGTGCTGACGGGCCCTTTATTTTCCGGCCGCAAGGTTTTATAATAGGTAGAAGCATAACGGCATACACATGTCAATATATGTGATTTAGAATGGGGACTGAAAGATGGACAGCATAAAGAAAAAAAAGCGCTACGGCATCCGCATAAAGAAATACTGCGCCGAACACGAAGAATATGTGCTTGAACGCCTTGAAAAGGGCGGCGACACCGCCGAGCTTCTGGCATTTCATGCGCGCAAGATCCTCTGGCTTCAGCACGAACGGCTGGTCCACCTGATCGTGGTTTTTGTTTTCTCCGTTTTGTTTTTGTTTTCGATTGGATTGTACATCGTTTTGCTCAATCCACATGCCATTATTCTCACGGCTGTTGTCCTTGCCGTACTCGGCGCTTATATACGCCATTACTTCATTCTGGAAAACACGGTGCAGTACTGGTATACGCTTTTTGACAGCATCTACCGTCAGGTACATTGAAACAACCGCCGGCTCAACAGAGCCGGCGGTTGTCTGCCTAAAGCAAACTTAGAAATAAACTAATTTATCAAGTTTCGAATTTCCGCTTCAAACTTGGGTATTTCATCAAATATTAAACGCTCCAATTCCGACTTCAGCGCATCAGCCACCGTTTCAAAATCCGCAGTCTGGTCAGGGTCATATTCGTGCAGTTTCCATGTCTTAACCCTGTGCCACTGCCAGTTATCTTTCAGCTTCCTTGTGTTAAACTTCGCCTTAACTTCTAAAAATTTATGTTGTACTTTTCGTTCAGTCCGGCAGAGGCAAATTCTATTGTCAGCCTATTCGGAAACGGCAGATGCAATATCATATAATAGCAAGACCATTCGGGATCTTCATCGGTGGAGAGAAGGCGTTCCAATTCGGCAGTACGAAAGATAAGATGGCTGCCCTGTATGTAGGATTGGGTTATATACCCGCTCGCTTCCCATTCCTCGGCCCAGTTTTCAAAATCGGAAAAGCCGCTCTTATCGGAATTCGCAACCTCCTGTATCAAGTCAATAGCTTCCTTATGCTTCTGATATATTTTGTTGCACAGATCTACAACTTCCTGTGGGTATCCCATAACCTTCCTCCTCAACACAGATACATACTGTTCAATCAGTTGTTTTACTACAGGGTGAACCGATGGTGTTAGTGAGGCCTCCGCCCATTCAATAATTCTGTCGTATCCAATGCTGTGCCAGATATCCGGGTTGGATGATTCATCGCCGTCGAGCATCAAATAGAGAAAGTAATGTTTATAGCCGGGATAATGTTCCTCAATAGTACTTTTATATTTTTCAAGCTGGTTACTGTGTTCAACTGAATACACTTTGTTTTCGATCGCAATAATTGCTTTAGCTTCTGTAGAAATAAGCAAAAGGTCGATATTACGCCATTCACGTCGTATGCTGAAGGAATAATAATTACACATCAGCAGTTCTACCGCTTCATCAGGAGTACCGATGCATTCAGCGGCAATCCAATTTATAAGGCGCATTAGGATATCGCCCCCTAATCCATGATTGGCATTAGGGTCAAGAATCCATGCCAGCATATTGCTGTGGCGAATTTCAGCATCAGCAACCTTAAGCACATCGAATATGTTTACGGAATTATCAGTTGCATTTCTAAGGTTTTCCAACAATTCACTATCGATCAACAGGTCTTTCAGTTTTGAAATGGCGTCCATATTTATCAGCTTACCCTCCAATATACGCTAATACGCTACCAGTATGGCTTTTAAAGCGAGAAAGAATCCTTTTGGGGCATTTTCTCGCTCTTTTATTTGGCTGCTGTTTTGAAAAATCGTAATCTTTTACGACAGGAACTTGCCCTCATTCTTTTTTTTCGTAAGGCTTGCAAGATAAATGACCGCTGCCGCAGCAGCGAAAAGAGCGGCGATCCAGAATAACAGATTATACCCCAGATATTCCTCTATGACGCCGAAAGCCAGCGCGCCGAAACCGAAGCCCAGATCGATCGACGAAAAGAACGCCGCTGCCGCGGTGCCTCTCCTTTGCCGCGTACACCGCCGAAACATGAGCGTATTGACGGCCGGGCAGATCGCCCCCTGCGCCAGTCCGATCGGCAATCCGAGCGCGAACAGCCAGCCCGCCTTGTAGACGAACGGAATGGCCGCGTATGAAAAAACAAGCACGATGAGGGACGGGATTACGAGTATGTCGGCGCCGCGCCTGTCGGCCACCTTGCCTAAAAGCGCTCTGGATAAAAACATACCGACCGCGCTGAACGTAAAAAACAGGCCGATGTTGCCCATGTTCCTCTCCTGCGCAAAAAGGGTCAGGAAAGACGTCACGCTCGCAAAAGCGACAAAGACGCACATAACAACCAAAGCCGGCAGTACGACGCCGCCCTCAAATCCCAGAAAAGATTTAGGCAGCGGCCTGCTGTCGGGTATTTCATCGTCGCGCGCTTTTTCAATTTCGTCTTCTTTGGGCTTTTTTTGCTGGCGCTCATATCGGATCAGGCTGTCGAGGATCATACATACAGCGGCAACGGCAGCTGCGAGCATAAACAGCGGGGTAAACGCTTCATTGCTTTCCCCGCTGCCGATGATGCCAAGCGCGATCCCCGGAGCGATCGCCGACGCGATCGTCCCGTAAAGGCCATATATCCCAAGACCCTCGGACATGCGCGAGCGGGGTATGATATCTGCGGCAACCGTCGCGCCCGAAGTCGAGTGAATGCCGAAACCAAAGCCGTGCAGTATCCGAAAGACGATGAAAATAGTAATGCACGCGGCAAATTTATACAAAAAACAGGCGGCGGCACACAGCGCTGCGCCGATAATCAGCATCTTGACCCTGCCCACCCGGTCGTTTAAGTACCCCGTGATGGGACGCGCAGCCAGGGCGGCCAATGTGTAGACCGTCATGATAAGCCCAGCGTAGACCGACGTCCCCGTCATGTTCTTTGCGTATATGGGCAAAGTTGACGCAAAGAAGTAATTGCAGAAGCTGATGCCCGAACAGGCGATCATCGCAATGATAAAGTCTCCGGACCAAAGTTTTTCCGATTTGGTTTTCACGCGATATTCTCCGATTTATGCTTTTTTTGATATTTTTTTTCGGCGACGGATTTTATATAAACGATACAGGCAACGGCGGTCAACCCGGCGGCAAACCAATAAAGCCAGTCAAATCCGAGTCCATCCGCTACAAAGCCGAAAACAGAGCCGCCGATGGCAAAACCGATATCCAGCGCGGCAAAATAAGCCGCTGCGGCCGTCCCGCGCCGCTGTGGCGAACACCGCCGGAACATCAGGGCGTTTACCGCCGGAATGATGCCGCCGTGCGCAAGGCCAATCGGGAATCCCAGCAAAAACAGCCAGATCGGCGTCTTTATAAATGGAATGAGGCAATAACACACCGCCATCACGATGATGCCCGGAATAACGACGATATCCGGCCCGCGCCTGTCCGCCACTTTGCCAAAGAGAAGCCTTGAAACGAGAAGCCCTGCGGCATTGACCGTAAAAAACGCGCCGATGTTGCCCAGCACCTTTTCCTGCGCATAAAGCGCCAGGAACGTGTTGATGCTGCTTGAAGCAAAATTGAAAAGGATCAGCACCAGCACGGGTAGAAACACGGCGTATTCGAAACCCATAAACGTCTTGGGCAGAGGACCTTTTTGCTTTTCAATTTCCTCTGCATCGGCTGCGGCAGCTGTTCTGCCCTCTTTTTTTGCCTTTTTTTCATAGTTAATAAAACTGTCACAGACCAGACTGACAAGGCAAAGGCTGGAAGCCAGAAAAAACAGCCTCTGGAAACTGCTCATCTCCCCGTCTGCAACAAGAGTGAGTGCGATATACGGCCCCACGGCGGTCGCAAATGTTGCGTAAAGGTTGAAGTAACCGATCCCCTCCGCCATACGTGCTTTGGGAATAACGTCGGCGACGACGGCGCCGGCGCTGGTTGAGTGCATACCGAAACCAAAACCATTTATGACCCGGATGCCAAGCAAAAGCAGGATCGAGGTCGTCACGCCGTAAAGCGCGCACGCGCCGGCGCAGATTATAGCGCCGATGATCAGCATCTTCACCCTGCCGATCCTGTCGATAATATTACCTGTGATTGGCCGCGCGGCAAGCGCCGCGAAGGCGTATACGGTGAGCATCAGTCCGCCGTATAAATTGGAACCGCTGATTTTTTCCGCGTACAGCGGAAGCGCCGTAAAGAAAAAGAAATTGCACAGAGACGTGCCGGTCGCGGCAAGTATGAT
The DNA here is from genome assembly GCA_963663605.2 of uncultured Sporobacter sp. GTDB lineage: Bacteria > Bacillota > Clostridia > Oscillospirales > Oscillospiraceae > Sporobacter. Next base: position 266,020 of record CAXXVF010000001.1, on the reverse strand, counting down.
CAGGATATAATCCTTGCTCAACAGCCTTTCTGATTGGGGTTTTTTGTTCATTCAATTGATTCTTCCGTTTCTTCGATTTTCTCTTCTTGCCGGTTTAAAAGCGCGCTGCGCCAACAGCGCTTCATTCAGGAGGATACTCCCGCATCATGCGGCAAAAAACGTTCACGAGCTTCGGGTCGAACAAGACGCCGGCATCCTCTTCCAGCAATCTCAGCGCCTTTTCGTGGCCGACGGATTTTTCATGGTATCCGCTGACATATTGGTCGTACCGACCCGCAATCGCGATGATCCGGGCCGCAAGCGGGATCTCGCCGGCTTTGAGCGCCCTGGGATATCCCGTCCCGTTCCACCGCTCATGGTGGCTGTAAACCGCCTCGGCCAGGCTGAGCGTGTTGTCAAAAAGATTTAAAAGCCTGTAGCCGATCACCGGATGCTGCTTGAATGCGATTTTCTCCTCCTCGCTGAAAGCGCCCTTCTTGTTGAGGATATCTTCCCCGATACATATCTTCCCGATATCGTGAAGGGCTCCCGCACGTTCCAGCTGCGCAGTTTCCGTTTCAGAAAGTCCAAACGCCCGGCCAAGCGTGCGGCACAGTTTTTCCACATTTTCGGAATGCTGCTCCTCACTGGGACATCTCCGGTAAAGCGACGTTGTGATCATGTTGAGGAATTCCGCATCAACCTTGTTCCGGTTCTTCGCTTTATCCTTATACATCTCGTTTTCCGCGTTTTTCTGCGTCAGATCGATACTCTGCGATGTCAATGTTTTTGTATCGCAGCCCAGCGACATGCTGCATTGGATGATATCGACCTTTTCCCTCGCCAAGGCATCTTTGATGCGCGAAATGATCCTCACGGCGTCACTGTACTGTGTTTTTTCCAGCAGGATGGCAAACTCGTCGCCCCCCATCCGCGCTATGATCTCATTATCGCGGCAGCTTTTTCTCAGGGCCTCGGCTGCCTTTTTGATCAGTTTGTCGCCGACGTCGTGGCCAAACACGTCGTTGGACAGCTTCAGCCCGTTCAGATCGGCCATAATAATCGAGATCGGCAGGTTTTCTTTCGTATCCGCACGGCGCAGCTGCGTCTCAAAATGGTGCCTGTTCATGAGCCCGGTCAGCACGTCATGGGAACTGAAATATTCCATCTGCAGGGCATTCTTCTTTTTCAGCGTATTGTCCTTAAACGTAACGACGGCGCCGTTGAGTTCCCCGTCCTTATATTGCGGGTGTGAATAATACTCGACATCCAGGCTCGTACCGTCGCTGCGCCAGAAAACCTCCGTATCGGAATGGGCGGCGGCACGCTCCGTATAAGTCCTGATAATATTGCAAGCGCTTTTTAAAAGCGGCGTTTTATCTTTCTGCCGGCTGTGTATCAGCTCATGGATATCTTTTCCGACAATATCCGTCCGGGCAGCATAACCGAGCAGTTCCAGGCATCTTTTGTTGCAGAAGGTACATTTGTTGTCCATATCGATGCCGAATATCGCCTCTGCCGTCGAATCGAGGATGCGCCGCAGGTGTTCCCTGTTTTCCTTAAGCGCGGTATTGGCCTTATCGAGCGCGCTGTTCTTCTGCCGGGCATCTGAAACAGCCTCGCTCCTGCTCAGTTCAAAGTACCAGACAAGCAGTGTCAGCGCCGCATACGTCCCGACGATATTGACGGCCGACCTTATGCTAAATCCGTAGGCGCTCCATTCATCAAAGTATACCCATATATACACAAGCAGGACGGCCACCATCAAAGCAAGCACAACCACCGCTTTTTTCCTGCCCAACAGAAAAAAAGCAATCGGCGGGAAAACGCTGACCCATGAAAGAATATAGTGGTGCTGCCCCACACTGCCGAACGTCGATGCGATTGCCAGGAAAATAAAGATGACGACGGCATGTGAACTGATGTTGATATTATCCGTTTTGTGAAAATAAAATAAAGTCACCAGAATGAACACGGCGCATATCCCGTCAACTACCGCTTCGAAATATGAATATGTGGAAATATTCAATACGGCAAATACTGCCGCAAAAAGAACGGAAAGCATTAAAACGATGTTCATCAGGTATACGCGCCTGTATTCGGGATCGGCAGGTTTGAAACGGTGATTATTTGTCAGCATCTTATTAAACGCAGAGAATCTCATTGCTGGCCCCCTCCACAACGCCGCGTCTTCCAATGCCAGTTTTTTGTTTTTTAACCGTTTTTTTATACTATTACATAAATCGTCTTTTTTCAACATATAAATTGCCTGTTGAAATTTTATCATAACAAAAGAAAGAAGCGCCTGCTTCTGCCGCCGGGTTTTGCAGGACATGTTTTTTACGTAAGCTGGTTATTTTGCGGGCCTGTCAGGCATACATACAAAGTGACAGCACTTTTTTGGGAAAGGACGATCTTAAATGGATTTTGGATTCACTTCCGTGGCCGCCATAACTGTCATTTGTTATCTGATTATTGAGATCCTCAAGACAACACAGCTCAGCAGAAAATGGCTTCCCGTCATCAGCGGGCTGCTTGGCGGTGCGCTCGGCATCCTCGCGATGTTTATCATGCCGTCATATCCGGCTTCCGATTACTTAAACGCCATAGCCATCGGCATCGTCAGCGGACTGGCCGCCACCGGTGTAAATCAGGCTGCGAAACAACTCAAACGTTCATTGTAATTGTTGGCTGATACATTGTAAAAATACTTGCCGCCCTACCGGCTGATAATTGCCGGCGGGCGGCTTTTTTTCACCGTCTTCCGCAAATCGTCCCGCCGGTGAAAAACAGACACGGCTGTAAGCCTGTATCCGCTTTGCAACATTTATTGTACTGCGCCGATAAAAATATCAAAAAAATACTTTACAAATTGAAAATAATATTCTATACTAATAACAGTAATAATAATTATTATTGTTATTGAGGTGTAAATATGAGTACCTTAAGAAAACACAGTTATAAGAGAGACGCGCTTCTCAATACAATCCGGGGCACCTCCCGCCATCCATCGGCGGTATGGATCTACGAAGAATTGAGAAAAGAAATCCCGGACTTGAGTCTGGGCACCGTTTACAGAAATCTGTCCGTTTTCAAGCAGGAAGGTCTCGTCGTTTCTGTCGGCACCGTTAACGGGCAGGAGCGGTATGATGGCAACACCAGTGAACACACGCACTTCATCTGTCTGGACTGCGGGGCTGTTTTGGATGTCGGGGCGGATATCGATCCGGAAATCGAAGACGCTGTCGAGCGCGAAAACGATCTGGAAGTTCACTACAAGCAATTGACTCTTTATGGACTATGCAGTAAATGCCGAGGGAAAAAAGCATCGGCTTTAACTAATACTAATGAAAATTAGTATAAATAAAATACAAGGAATCTTTGGAGGAAGAAATTATGAAAAAATATGTATGCAGTGTTTGCGGCTATGTTCATATCGGTGACGCGCCCCCCGAAAAATGCCCCGTATGCGGCGCTCCGGCTTCAAAATTCATCGAACAGGCCGATGATATGCTCTGGGCCTCCGAACATGTGGTCGGCGTTGCCAAAGGCGCCCCGGAAGATATCATTGAGGATCTCCGCATGAACTTTACCGGCGAGTGCACGGAGGTCGGTATGTATCTGGCGATGGCACGGGTCGCTTATCGCGAGGGATATCCCGAGATCGGCGCTTTCTGGGAAAAAGCGGCGTATGAAGAAGCCGAACACGCGGCAAAATTCGCCGAGCTTCTCGGCGAGGTCGTCACGGACAGCACGAAGAAAAACCTGCAGATGCGCCTGGAAGCCGAGAACGGCGCGACCAGCGGCAAAACGGATCTGGCCAAGCGTGCTAAAACGCTTAACCTTGACGCCATCCACGATACCGTTCATGAGATGGCGCGGGACGAAGCGCGTCACGGGCGGGCTTTCAAAGGTCTTTTAGAGCGTTATTTCCCTGAAAAATAAACCACGGACGGTTTAATATACGGCGCGGCATCCCGATTTACAGGATGCCGCGCCGGTTTTGTTTAAATGTTTATCCGTTTTTGCTAGAAGCCGTAGCTGTAGTAGTTGAACCCGTTGTTTCGGAACAGGCTTAATAATGAAGCGCCCAAAACAATTGAAAGTATGATACTCAGAACAACAACAATTGCCGCAACTATCAGATAAGCCCTTGCCAGATTCGTCATTGACTTATTGCGCGTAGGACTCCCGACCGCAACAATAATAAGGTAGACCAGATTGAAAATCGGAATGAGCATCAGCAGGAAAAACGCTATATAATTACCTATGGTCGCCGGCTGCGAGTTGTCGTATACCGGCTGCTGGTATGGCTGCTGGTATGGCTGCTGATACGGTTGTTGGTATGTCGGCTGCGGCTGATACGCGGGCTGTTGGTACGACGGCTGCTGATATGCGCCTTCCTCCACGGCCGGCTCGAAATCGCCGCCGCCGCAGTTAAAACAGAACTTGGCGTCATCATTGAGCGTCTGCCCGCAACTTGTGCATTTTTTCACGATAACCCCCCTCATTGCATATTTGATGTTTTATCCCGAATGCATAAAAAGCTCACTGCTTCTGTCAACTGTATTCCGCACTTGCGCCCGGTGCAGTAAGCTAATGAATATATTACCATACGGCTATACCAAATGCAATACAGGTAATTAAAATCCCGGCAGCCGCTTTCGTGGCTGCCGAAGATGCAATACTCTTGCAAAAAACACAAAACAGATATATGATGGCTGTATTAAAAAAGCAATCGGGGTGAACCGAATGTGGACAAGAGCCGAACTTAAAAAAAGTGCCAAAACCGTTTTAAAAAGAAGCTATTGGGAGAGTCTTGCCGCTTATGTCATTACGTTCGTCATAATAAGCGCTGCATCCGGCATGGTTGCCATTATTCCCGTGATCAACGTTTTCGGGGCGATTGCGGTCAACCTTTTTCTGTCGTTCCCCATTATGGTAGGCTTGTATTCCTTCTTTATTCAGGCACGCATGTCTCCGCCCGGCATAAAAAACCTGTTTTATGCCTTTAACGAAACACGGTACATGAAAATTGTTGCCGCGATGGCATGGCAATACCTGTTCATATTCCTGTGGTCGCTGCTGCCCGCAGTCGGCGGAGCTATATTTACCGTAAATATTATTTCAAACACTTTTAACGGCGTATATTTCAACAGTCTTATATTTGATACCAGCACGATTGTCTTCATCGTCCTGTGCGGGGTCATCATCCTTGCCGGTTCGGTCATTGTCATGATGAAAAGCATCGCCTATAGTATGGTTGCATTCATCCTGACGGATAATCCGAATATCAACTATGCGCGGGCGCTGAAGCTCAGCATCCAAATGACGAACGGGCAAAAATGGAATATTTTTGTTCTGACGCTTTCTTTTTTGGGCTGGATACTGCTTTCGGTTGTCACCTTTTTTATTGGATTGCTGTTTTTAATGCCATATATAATGGCTACTTACAGCGAACTCTACGTCAAGCTGCGGGAGAACGCCATCCGGACCGGGCTGTGTACACCCCAGGAGCTTACCCCGCCGCCGGCATCCTGATACTGCAGCTGCCAACATCATAACCCGCGCACAGATGCGTCGCGGTCAGTAAATACGATACGATGCGAAAAATTATTTTATTAATACAGGAGGTTATACCGCATGATAAAGGTCGTTGCCAAACAAACGGTCAAAGCGGGCAAGTTGGAGGAATATCTGCCAATTGTAAGAAAACTCGTCGAGGAGACGAACAGAAACGATGCCGGCTGTATCAGCTACGCGTTATATCAGGAAACATCCGATCCTCAAATCCTCACGATGCTTGAGGAATGGGAGGATCAGGCTTCAATAGACGCACACCTCAATTCAAAACATTTTCTGGACGCCGCGCCGAAGCTTGACGCGCTGTGCTCAATACAGGCTGAAGTCAATATGTACACAAAACTCTTTTAAGATTATCGACAAAGCCATCTTCACCCGTATTAAGCGTCCAATCGCCGTGCGATTTAATTTTCGCCGCCGACGGCGAGTTGTCTGGTCTCGGAGGCGAAAATTGTTTAATTTAAAAGCTTTGAGGGATTCATCTCCGAAAAGCATTACTTTGCGAGCACCTCAGTGCGAGAACTCCATTTTGTCGATAAAGGTATCGTAGATACCCTTATCTACAGTCTAAAAGCGGCTCAATGGAAACATTGAGCCGCCTGTTTTGTATATATTACGCTTGAGTGTTTCTCAGTATCTTTTCGATCTCATCCGCCGGCATCGGTTTATACAGATAAAATCCCTGCACTTCATCACAAATCCGTTTTTTCAAAAAATCGAACTGCGTTTTTGTTTCGACGCCTTCGGCGATTACTTTTAGGCCGAGGCTGCTGGCCAGATTGATGATGATCTTGGCAACCGTTTCATCTTTCTCGTTCACCGCAATCCCGCTGACAAACTGTATGGGCATTTTGATTCGGTCCACCGGCATCCGCGTGATCCGGGACAAAGACGAATATTCCGTGCCGAAATCATCTATTGAAATAGTGACCCCGAGCGCTTTAATCTTTTCAAGCATTTGGGATATGTAACACATTTTATTGATGGCGGCGCTTTCTGTGATCTCCAGTTCAAGATGCCGGGGCTCCAGGCCGGCGTCCGACAATGCCTTTTTTATCGTCCCGATTAAATCAGAGCTTAAAAACTGCTTGGCGGAAACATTGACGGACATGCGGACCGGTTTAAATCCGGCATCCTGCCACGCTTTGTTTTGCCGGCACGCTTCGCGGAGGACCCATTCCCCGATACCGTTAATAAGTCCTGTCTGTTCGGCCAGAGGTATAAACTCGTCCGGCTGTATGAGGCCCAGTTCCGGGTGCTGCCAGCGAAGAAGCGATTCAAACCCGACGATTTCTTTCGTTTCAAGGTCAACAAGCGGCTGATAATCCAAAACCAGTTCTTTTAGCAGACTGGTCCGGTACAGTTGGTTTGTCAGCCGGACTTTTCGCTCGATATCCTCTTTGTTCAGGCTTGAGCTGAATACGGCCTGGTTTTTCCCGAGCTCTTTTGCCGCATACATTGCGCGGTCGGCATTCTTGATCAAGCGCCGCGGCTCCGTGCCGTCTTCAGGATATACCGCGACACCGGCGCTCATCATGATCAAGTAATCCATATCCTTGAGCACAAACGGCTTACCGAATGCCGCCATAGTATCCGCAACACTTTTTCTGACATCTTCCATATCCCTGACATCCGGGATCATCAGTATGAATTCGTCGCCGCCGAAGCGCGCGGCGACGCCGGATTCCGGCAGGCTTTCGGCGAGCCTGCGCCCTACCAGCGCCAATATCTTATCTCCGCCCTCATGCCCGGTCGTATCGTTGATGGATTTGAAGGAATCCAAATCGATGAAAACGATGGCAATTCTGGCCCTGATTTCTTTTGCCTTGGTTATGGCCTGGTCAAGCTTCATATTAAAGTAACTGCGATTGGGAAGGCCGGTCAAAGCGTCGGTATAAGCCATATTGCTTATTTCTTCTTCCGTTTCGACTTTTAAAAAGGTATCACGCAAAAGATTTGTAATCACGTCCAGAATCTTCAGGTGTTCCTCCTGCCAATCCACAGTCCTGGTCTGCGATTCATAGAACAGAATACCGCGGGTCCTGCCCCGAACTTCAAACGGCATGGAAATCATCGCCTTGACATTCATTCCCTGAAGCCTTTTCTTACCCGGCGCTTCTTTTTCGTCCAGTTTATCCACGTCGGGTATGATCCATACCGTATTGTTTTGTATCTGGTCAACCCATTCTTCCCGGGAATCTGTATCAAAGCTTTCATAAATACCTATGCGCGCCACCTGTCCCTCGGCGCACCATTCATAGGCATATATCATTTTTTTCTGGTCTTTGGTCAAAAGGAAAATGGCGGAACGGTCAACGCCCAGATACGCGCCGCTTCTTTCCAGCATCGCGTTGACTTTCTCGTCAAGGTTTTCGGCATTCACCGTGATAAGGTCTGATGATATCTTTGAGATCAGTTCCGTTTCATTGAGGTAATATTTTGTTTTTTTAAGACGCTCGAAGTTTATGGCCTGTACGACCGCAGAAACAACGAAGAGCAGGGCAAACGCAATAAACTGCGCAATATAGTATAGGCTGCCCATCTCATACGGGTAATCCTTAATCCACATGAAAATGCCAACGGCAAACAGGCATACCGCCAAAACGCTGATCAGCAGCCTGTTGCTTTTCGTTGTGGCAAATATAACGATGATGCATGCGCCTGTCCAGACGGCAGGGCCGACGATCCGGTAATATCCTGTAATGATGAAAGCCACAATAGCGACAGCCAAAAAAAAGATAAGGTTCGATATCAGCCGGGGCGAGCGGACGAATCTCAGCAACAGATATAAAACACAGGCAAACGCTAAAAATATCCCGCTGTTAATCCATACGGGCGCTGTCTCGCCCGGCAGGAAAATAAGTAAAATAACGGCATTGAGAACCGCGCCAATAATCAGCAATGGTATTCCGCTCATTATGAACAGTTTGTTTTCATACCGGAGCGCTTCCTGTTCATTTTTTGAATTGATGAATAATTCGATGATCTTACAATATTTCTTCACTTGCGTCACCTATAATCCGGATTTTCGTATGTTCTGTATACTTATCGACAGAAAACGACAATAGAATAGTAGATATGTCAATTGAGCATATAAAAATAATATCATATTTCTTATACTTTTTTTAGAATAATACCATTTATTATTGTTTATGCCAATAAATTATCATTTTTACTCTGCTTTTCGTGTCATATGTGCAAATAATAATCGTGATTAACCCGACATCCCGATATCGGGAAGCAAACACGCGACGCCTCGCCGGCGGGAGACGACGCGACATAACCGCCGCCGGAGAACGGATTTGTCATGTGAAAAACGTAAAAATGAAGAAATTTATCGTCGTTTTTTTAACACTGGTTTTATTTATACTGCCCCACAGCGCCCTCGCGCAAAGCGGCACCCATACGGTCGTCTGGGGCGATACCATGTGGAGAATCGCCGTTCGCTACCAGATTGGCGTGAGCGAACTGATTAAAGCCAACCCGCAGATAAATAACCCGGATCTCATCTATGTCGGCCAGAAAATCAATATCCCAAGCATAGACGACGTCAAGGCGCTGGAACAACAGGTTGTCGAGCTCGTCAACAAGCAGCGGGCCGCGTATGGCCTCACCCTGCTGACGTCAAACTGGGAACTCTGCCGCGTCGCCCGATATAAATCGCAGGATATGATCGACAAAGGCTACTTCGACCATACGTCGCCGACGTACGGCTCGCCATTTCGTATGATGGAATCCTTCGGCATCCGGTTTTCGGCCGCCGGAGAAAATATCGCCTACGGGCAGAGAACGCCGCAGGCGGTTATGAACGACTGGATGAATTCCCCCGGCCACCGCTCCAACATTCTCAGCCCGTCCTATAACCAAATTGGCGTCGGCGTCGCCAAGGCGGCCAACGGCACGTTCTACTGGACGCAAATGTTTATCAAAAGCATGTAAAAACCGCTTACAAAACCGGAAAAAGCGATAGCCAGCGCCGAACAAAGCAGCAAAAAGATCCTTCGCCCTGCGGCCCGGAAGACGATCAGCCTTTTTTAAGCCCGCGAAGGATCTTTTTTGCGGTGTTTTTGTTAGGCAAGGATATATTTTTAGTATGCGTTTAGCTCTGTCAATTTAAGTAAAAATGTGGTATCCTGATGCTATAAGGCACATGCCTTCAAACACCGACTAAATATAAAAAGGACTGATACTATGCCGGACGTATTTGATTATCTCAAGTGGCGCGGCGATCTGAGCTTCGACCGCGACGGGTTCAATGAAGTCGACAATCTGATATTTTCCAGCATGGCCTACAGCGCTTTCGACAGCATCGTACTAGACGCGCCCGGCCGCGGCCCGAGCATCCGGCAGGCGGCGGAAGAAATGCGGGCTCTGGGGCGATTTGAACAAAAAAGCCGTATTTTGCCCCCGTATCCCGACCTTTTCAAACAGGCGTCCGATACCGTGCGGTTTAAAAACGTCACCGTGTCTTCTTACATAAACATCGTGGACAACGTAAAGCCCAACCAGTTTTCTGCCGTCGTCTTCACCTTCGGCAAAAACAGTCACTATATTGCTTTCCGAGGCACGGACGACAATCTGGCCGGCTGGAAAGAGGATTTTCTCATGAGCTTCAAGGACATTGTCCCGGCCCAGTCACAGGCCGTTGAATATATCAACACGGTCGTCCCGAAGCTGAAAGGCCGCATCATCCTGGGCGGCCATTCAAAGGGCGGCAATCTGGCCGTCTTTTCCGCCGTACATACTCAGGACGCCATCCGGCGGCGGATCGACGCCGTCTATAATAACGACGGCCCGGGATTTCATACGTCGCTTCGCGACAAGGACAGCTATAAAAAGCTAAAACAGCGCATCCGTTCCTATATACCGAAATCCTCCGTCGTCGGCATGCTGTTGGAGCACGGCGACGACCACACCATCGTCGCCAGCTTCGAAAAAGGCATCCTTTCGCATAATCCGCTCACCTGGGAAGTAAGCGGCCCGTCGTTCATCCACGAAAAAGAGCTGTCCAGGTTCAGCCGCCAGACGAGCGATGTGCTGCGTTCCTGGATGAACACGCTCTCCCTCGAGCAGCGGGAACAGTTTGTAGAAGCGCTTTTTGACATTATTGAGGCTTCGGGCGCGCATACGCTGTCCGATCTTTCAAAGGAGCGGCTTGTCGTCATTGACGCAATGATCCGAAAGCTGCGGCGTATGGATAAAAAGACGCGGGTGCTGCTCCGGGAAACGGTCATGGCTTTTTTCAGTATCCGACAAAAAGTCATGCGCGAATCTTTGAGTGAAAACCTGGAGGCGCTGGCAGCAAAAAAGGCTTAAACAGCAAAGACGGCCGGGGACATGCCCCCGGCCGTCTTTTTTATAGTGTGCTGCGCAGCATTCTCAGGACGCTGCGCCCGATTTTTGTTTCCCGCTTTTTAACCCGACAAACACGGCAGCGGCGACAAACAGCGCAAGACAGACAGCGGCCGCTATGATGACGGACGGATACTGCCCGTCGAATCCGGACGCGGACACGTGCTTTATGATAATGCCCGTGTAGGCCCAGATAAACACCAGCAGGTAAGCAATGCTTTTAAACCGCAGGCCGGCCAAAATCCCGATGACGGCGCCGACTGCCAGCACCAGCACCGTCCACGTCTGTTCCGGCAGCCCAAAGCCGTCCCACCCAAGGCTGACCAAAAGAACCGTGGCGTTGGCGATGGTGGCGACCGTTATCCAGCCGAGATAGACGGCAAACGGCAGCTTAATGAAAAACTTCTCTTTTGCCGTCAGTTCATGCGGTGTTACGACCTGCAGTATCCAGATCAGAAAGACAAGGATTATGAGCATCAGCGCCATTGACAGCGGTATGATTTGGTAGTGCCATGCGAATATCCATAAGATATTTGCCGCGGAGGACAGTGAGAACAGTATACCGAGCTTGCAGATCAGCGTCTGCGGCGCTTTTTTCGACACCAGCTGATAAACGGTGTAAATCGCCAGCAGAACGTAAATCAGGCTCCAGATCGAAAACGTCAGGCCGGCCGGCGCAAACAGATTCGGGTAGGCGTCCGACACCTCTCCCGGCGTTATGCCGTTGATCGGAAGCAGCGCGGACAGCGCGTTTACAACAACCATTGCGAGGAACGTGATGAGCGTTATGATCTTGACGACGGTACAGGATGTTTTCTGCTTCATATCAAACTCCCCTTTTCACTATAATTGTCTTGAACTGCTGATAGTCTTATTGTACGGCATTGCGCCTTTTTTTACAACAAGATTTCATATATCGCCGCTGTCGTCATTACCGCCCAGCGCCGTGCCGTACCAGTCGTCCACCATATCGTCCATGAGGTTTCCGCTTATGATCTTGAGCGCGTCGTCGCCGGAGGAAACAAGCGCACGGACGGCATCGTCGCCGTAGGTGATCTCATCCCGCCCGCCGCCCAATAGCGGTATAGGGCTACGCCCTATGACCCGATGGAAACCATGCATTGTTGCATCCTATAACAAAGCAACACCCCCGCCATCGGCGGGGGTGTTAGTTATGAACGGGCTTATTCTCTATAAGGCAAAAGCATTTCAGCTATTTCTGTTTGACCGCGTTCTATTGCGAAGTCATATGCGTCCATGTTTTTCATATAGTCTCCCGTATATCTCACTGAGGCGTCAATGCCATTATCTAAAAGGAGTTTAACGATATCTTTATTGCCGCTCATTATTGCTCCGAACAAAGGATTTTTCTTTGGCTCACTTACATCCAACTTGGCACCTTGTGATAAAAGAAATTTTACTACGTGATAATGACCTTCAGATGCTGCTTCTTGAATAGCAGCACTGTTATAAATGCCAGCCTGTTTGTTTATATCCATTCCTTGAGTTAATAAATACCGCACAATATCTATTTTTCCATGTGATGCAGCTATGTGTAACCATGTCCCAAAAGGAGTTAAATAATGAAAAAGGGTGCTTTCAGATGATAAAAGCTCTGCGGTTGTTTTCAGATCTCCAATCTTAATAGCTGAACGTATTTGCTTTGCATATTGTTTTTCATCCATTTCTGTTTATCCTCCAAGCTGCTTCATTTCCAAGCTTTTTTAGCATTTCAACAATATCATCATAATCGCCGAAATCACTCTGTACTTCCTTGAGTTTATCCACAACATTTGTCAATGCGTTGATATCATGCTGACCTATAATTCTGTTAGGTGCCCATATAAGGTTTTCAAGACCATATATCGGGTCGATTCCATAGCTTCTGAGTAAAGCCTGTCCTTCCAGAACCAGTGCTTTCTGCGCCGCACCGTTGCCTTCCTTAAACAGAATATGATGCGCGTGCGGGTCAATCATCTCAATAGGCGGGGCGCCGATTTGATCACGCAGGTATTTATTGAAATTAAACTTCGTATAATCAGTTTCCGCTCCGGGTAGAACGTTTCCATTATATCCCGTTTCGGTATCCCCTGCAAGCACGTTGTTGATTACCTCGTCCCAATCGTCGGCGGCATCGTCAATATTGTTTTTCGCCGCGCCGTACCAGTCGTCCACCATATCGTCCGTGAGGTTTCCGCTCACGATTTTAAGCGCATCGTCACCGGAGGAAATGAGCGCTTTAGCGGCGTCGTCCCCGTTTTATCTAATCCCACCCGCCGCCCCGAAAATGTATAGGGCTACGCCCTATGACCCGATGGAAAACACGGACATTCTTGAATCCTAAAACAGAGCACACCCCCGCCGTCGGCGGGGGTGTGAACACTATGTAGTCATATGGCTTTAACGTCGCCCTTGTGTCACCACTGCTCGTTTTTCCTTTTCTTTGCTTCCCATTTCTTATAATATAAATAATCCTTATTCGCAATCTCAATCATAGTATACAATTTTTTAAGAGCTTCTTCCTCTGAAGCTGTCTCTAGTCTTATACCTCCTATGCCTCTCTCGCCATTTTTATAAACTTTCCATGTCCTCGATGCTTTGTCATAGTAGCAGCCCAAAATAAAATCCGCTGAACTATAATTATCAAGGACGATGTCCCAATTTCCCACCTTGCCAAAATAATGTTCTGTTTTTCTAATAAATTCGGCTCGGGTCATATCATCACGACCTTTCTAAATAATAATCCCCAGTCTTGTTAATTTATCCCCTATAAGTGGTAAAGTAATCTGTCCAGCTCCACCTTTTAAATCTCTCCATGCTGCGACCTTGCCTTTTAATCCATAGGCTGCATCAACATAAGTTCCTATTTCTTTAGCAATTTTGGCGATAAAATCAGCATAGTCCTCACACAAGTCCTCAAATTCCATTGCATCCAATTCGAGTATTCCTTCTGATTCGAGTATATCATTCAACGCACCTAAGTTGCCGGTTCTTATGGCGTCGATTTTATCAAAATATGTATCGTTATTAAAGCTCCCGCTATGATATGCGTTTTCATTCTCAACATAAGGTGTAGAACGCTCGCTGTACTTATATCTGCCACCAGAGGGAACATCGGAAAAATTGGAACCGTTCATAGAGCCGTATCTATCCCAAGTTTCCGGCAACAGATTGTTCCTGGAAATTGATGTAATCGTTGCTTTGTCAAATCCAAGATATTTGGGCCAATCATATTCTACTTTTCCATCTGCTGTGAAGCCTTTGACATACATAGCATCAATAGGAATATTTATATCAGTTTTATCTGCAACTCCAACATAGGCTTTTTGTATTATTGATACTTTTTCCCCGATGGTAAAAGTTGTGTCTTTGCCGACATCCTGAATATAACCGCTAAAATCATCCCAGGACTTAAAATTTAGGCTCTCCCCCGCGCCCTCGGTAGTACTTCCATTATATCCCGTTTCGGTATCCCCTGCAAGCGCGTGGCTGATAACCTCGTCCCAATCGTCGGCGGCATCGTCAATATTGTTTTTCGCCGCGCCGTACCAGTCGTCCACCATATCGTCCGCGAGGTTTCCGCTTATGATCTTTAGCGCGTCATCACCGGAGGGAACAAGCGCACGGACGGCGTCGTCGCCGTAGGTGGCCAGCGCACGGACGGCGTCGTCACCGTAGTTTTTGATAAACGCTCTGACAAAATCATCGCCAAGGGCTTTGGCCGCAGCGCCCAGCCCCGTGGCCAGATTCTTTACAGCTGACGTGCCGCCGGTCGCCAACAGCTGCGCCGCTATATCCACGCCCGTCATGCCGCTATCGTACAGCCTGCTCAGCAGCCGGGAACCGGTCGACACTTCGATCATTCCGGCGACCGTGTCGCGCGTGACGTCCGCTCCGTCGGTCATCTGATCTACGGGGTCATATTCATTGACGGGTATGTATTCTCCTCTTAGAATATTTCTCAGTTTTTGCCACCCCGAATCGAAATTCTCCAACAATCCTAAAGAACTGCCCATTACCGAGCCGGCGGACGCGGCGACCGGATGCTCCTCGGCGTAAGCCTGTTTTTCCTGCATGGCCGCTTCGTACGCTTGCT
Organism: uncultured Sporobacter sp.; assembly: GCA_963663605.2. GTDB lineage: Bacteria > Bacillota > Clostridia > Oscillospirales > Oscillospiraceae > Sporobacter. The sequence continues at coordinate 251,010 of CAXXVF010000001.1, read as the reverse complement.
TATCATGCAAGAGCTCGGCGTAGATAATAAAGCCGTTTATTTCCTTGTTGGTATACCCCAGCTCTTTTAGCTGCAGCTTGATGTCGCTTTTCTGCAGGATGATATTATCTACCGCCAGTTCCGAAGCATGGTCGCTCATACCGTTTTCGATTATTTTAATTTTTTCATCTTCAAGATACGGAATGTTGAGGACATCCTCCTGCAGCTGCTCGGGTAAGTCTTCCAGCCCGGAAGCCATCCCCTCGTAGTATTCCTGATCTTTTTGCGCCGTAATAAGTTCGTCCAAAACGCCGATGTCCTGCTGCAGCGACTGCATCTCATCGAAGATGCGCACATTCTCATCGGACGTATCCCCGTCGTTATACAGCTCCGACAAGGCGCTGTACGTGTCCTCGGTTTCCTTCTTCAGTTTTTCGTAATCGTCGGCTGTTGCGATGGACGCGGCATAACCAAGCAGCCAATCGTTTTCCTCAGCTATATGATTGAGGATGGATGGGCTCATAGTATTCTGTATGATCTGATTGTTTTCTTCTGCGGCCTGCTGCAGCGCGTCGAAACCGTACCGGCCGTATTTCTCGTGCATATTCGCATCGAACATAGCCGCGCCGTAGTCCGCCGAGCTTTCGAACTGCGCCCAGTACTCGGCGTCGGCATTTGCAGCCTGTGCGTTTTGATAAAGACTGTCAACAGCTGCATTGATACCGGACTGCGTCTCATCAGCCCAGGCATCCCCCATAATCTCCCGGTATGCCTCAATATCGTTGATTAAATAAGCGGCTATGTTTTTTTGTTCTTTGTATGAATCATTCAACGTCTTTGCAAATTCTTCGGCGTCGATATGATACGTATTGTAATAGTCGCCGGTGAAGCGGTCAGTTAATGATTGGCTGATTTGATTGTTGTTGTTAACAAAATCATCCAGCTTTATCTGCATACCGGCAGGATCGTCAACACTGACCGGTTCGTAGCGCATGCTGCCGTATGCATACGGATCCATGCTTAGGCGCGGAAACGTATCGTATGTGCTCAGAGCCGGATTGTCTGTCTGCAGCGTTTTTGGAACCGAACTCACATCCGCAGCTGACGCGGCCAAACTTGTCGGCGTGCTATTGTTCTCCTCGTTCTCTTTTTTCATCTGATACATATAGCAAAACGCGAGCGCCGGATCGATCATTCCGAAATTTTTTCCGCCCATTTTCTCCTCCCTTTCATCCGGTCGTTTCGGACAGTCCGGCAGCGTTTACAGGGCGGCCGCGCGCAGCGCGCGGGCCGCCCGTTTGACCGCCGGTCTCCAAACCATCAGCCGTTCACAGCTTGCCAGTTTTGCTCCGCCGCCTCGATTTCTTCCTGCGTCCAGCCGTAGGCGGCCATACCGTCAAAAATCCCTGTAAACTGCGCCGTCGTCAGTGCACGGCTGTATAGGGTGTTGTTATTTGACGCGTCAAACTGCTGCTGGTCGATGAGGGCGGCCTTGTTGCTTTGATAGCTTTCATACAAGGCGGCTACTTTGGCGAGATTGCCTTCGGCAAAGGCCAGCGCCAGGTCATTTTGATACTGCGTCGTGAGATTCGTCAGCTGAAGGTCGAGCTGCGCCAGCGCGTCGGCCTGCGCTTTATCGAGCGACGAAAGGTTCCCCTGCAGTGCATTCGACATGGACAGCTGCGCCTGCCCACCAGCGCCGCTCGACAGCCCGGCCGCCGAGGCGTATTCGTTAAAATTGCTTTTCTGTATCTGCGCCTGCGCGGCAGTCTCATTCTTCGCCGCCTGATATGTTCCCGGCAGCGCCTCTTTCTGCGCGTTGATCGTGTTGACATTCAGCTCGTAGGCGTTTTCCAGCGCTGCCTGATTCGCGGCGATCTGCGCATCGTAGATGTCCTGGATATACGCGTCGGCGGTAGCGTTGACGCCGCTTGAGCCCGACGCGCCGGCAGATGTTCCCTGCGTGTTCGAAGATGTCCCTATGGCGTTTGTGCTGATACGCCCGACGTTTTCAGGCGACATTTTGCCGGATGCTACGGCGGCGGAATAGTCGCTGTACAGCATGCCGCCTTGGTCCGTCAATATATAATGGCCGTTGTCGGTCATAACGATCGTGCCTATCGGGACACGCTGGGTGCCCGCTTCGTCAAGATACGTTTTATCGTCGATGATATACCCCGTTGTTATCTCCGTAGCACCAGGGCCTTCATAGATCTTTACAGGCGTCGCCATATCACTTCACCCCTTTTTCTATGACCGATATACGTGTTTCATGGTTGGAAATACGTCCGGCCTGGCAGTCCAGGCTGTTCCATATCCGCTCGTGTCCGTCGGCGTTTCCGGCCGTAAGCTTCTGGAGGTTTTCCTGAAGCGTACCGACAGCGGCCGTCAGCTTCGTTATGCTCGTATTGAGCGTGATGATCGGCTTGACGACGACCGCCAGAAAACCGGCCAATGCGATGACGACCGTAACGACCGTCCACTCTGTCATCCGCGCCGCCTCCCTATCTGAGCCTGTCCAGCAGGCCGAGCCTGTCGAGCAGGTTATACAGGACCTTTGCGGCGCCTTCGCGCGTCAGGCACTGCCCCCAGCCGTAGTTGCCCTGTCCGTCTCCGCTGATGACCCCGGCATCCGCGAACATGCCGACGGCCTCGTCCGCCCAGTCGCTGTGTCCGCCGCCCGTTCCGGCGACGGATGTCAATTCCCTTCTGACGTCCTCGATGTTCATTTCGGTCTCCTCCTTATAATCCGGATGCGCGTACCCGAGTATCTTCGCACAACCCGGCGGATAGCTTTTTTTCGCGACACCGCCGCCGTTTGAAACGAGCGCGGAGCCGCCGGACGTGTTGCCCTCGACGGTATACACGCCGGACGCGTTCGCGTCCCGGACGATGCCGACATGCGCCGGCGTCGTGCCGTCATGCGTAAAATAGACGATATCGCCGGCCTGCGGCGTATAGCCGTCCCGGTCATGCCAGCGGCCCTTATGCTTAAACCATGAAATTCCCACAGCGCACGAGGCATGCTTCGGTATGACGGACACCGGAATACCCGCTTTATCGGCGCAGAACGAGACGAACATGGCGCACCACGGGAACCCGTTTAAGCCGTACCACTGACCGAAAAGCGTCCAATTCCCGCTGCCGGCGTTGGCCGTGAAGTCCTCCAGCCGTCTGTTTGAGGCCTTTTCCAGATACCCGGCATAGCTTTCCGCCGTCTTCACAAGCCGCTCGGCCCGGCTAGTCATCTTCTCCATCGTCCCTGACGGCTTCGGCCGCCTCCTGTACGGCTTCGATCGCAGATTTGACCGCCGCCGCGTCAATCTTTCCCTCCGTATATATGTAGCCGACGACGGACGCGACCGCCACTGCGGCGCCCGAAACGGTATTGATGATGTTCTGGTCGAGCCCGAAGCTGTCGTGATAAAACCGGCATTCGCCGACGTCTGCGTCGTAGCCGAGCGGGTTTTTCTGCACGCGCAGCGTCTTGAGCTTCATGGGGTCGACGGTGGCGTCCCGGTATTTGATGATAAAATTCACCCCGGCGGGGAGGTAACTGTCGACGACCGGCACGACGTCCATGCCGTCAATGCGTCCGACGACGCCGTTTTTGATCGCTTCCTCGCCGAGCGAATCGATCCCCATGATCTCGCTCGAGAGCTTCGTCTCGATGTACACCGACTCCGAAATGAGCAGCACGCGGTTTTTCTTGGGCACGAGCTTGTTCGACATGGCGGCCCCTGCCGTGACGACGGCCTTGAGGGCGGTGCCGCTTGTGAGGGCCGTGCCGTTGAGAAGGCCCAGCCCCGCGCCGTTTGCCCACTTGCTCATGCGGTACATATCAATAGCCGGCGTGCACACCTCGTCCCAGTTGGATTTAAGCTGCTCGTTGCAGTGCTTGATATTGAACTGGTCGGCGGCGTTGCCGTGGTCAATGGAAAAGGTGAACGCCTTGTCCTGTTTCATCGTGAGCGTCTGGACGGTGTCCCCCAGCTCGGCCACCGTACCGAAACGGCCGCCCTCGGCCGTCCGGCTGTAGTCGTTAAGCGTTACTTTGTCGACGGTCAGGATCTTGATGCTATCAAAAGGATCAGAATAATCGCATCAAGAGAAACAAGTATGATGATTTCCATGTCTGTCCGGTCTCCTTTGTACTATTTTGAATCTATACCCACCCGCCGCCCTTAAAGGTATGGGCCTGCGGCCCATGCCCGCTGTTATAAGGATATAGAAGGGGGGGATGAAGCAGCTTTGTCCTTCTCCGCATGCCGATCTTTGCTGACTTTCTATCGGCCCTGAACATCAACCAACGGTGCATGGTCCTTTCCTCCGTCCACAGGCGGCAACTAAAAAAACAAAATCAAAAGCTGAAATACTCCTGTTTCATTTCCCCGCCGGTCATGAACCCGTCATATTCGACAGCGTCGGGCGGTTCTCTGCACTCGGTATCAACGGCCTGTGCCGGGACGGTCCGCGACACGCAGAAATTCCGAAGCGCGTCGACCGTATGCGTCACATCGTGCGGCTGCCGCGCGCAGTCGCTTGGATTGACCTCGTCGGCCAAAATCGCCTGTATATCGGCGGTGAGCTCCCTGCAGCAGTCGAAAAACAATATCCCCGGCCGCCCGTCCGTCCGATTCATCAGCATCTCCTTGACGAGCATGTGTCCCTGCGTGCGGTTGTTGTCTGAACGGACAATAGGCACGCCGCCCGACCAAAACAGCTCCGCCATCGTTCGGCCTGTGTCCTTCTGCCTGCTCCAGACGTCCGGCGGGGCAAACGTCACGGCGACACGCTCGTCCGGCAGGGTATGCTCCCGGATCATGCGCGCGGCCTCCGATACGATAAGCCCGGGCATTTTTACCTCGCGGTATACGTAGCACCGGCCGCCTCCGTCTATGGCGACCCACAGGCAGGCCAGCATATCCAGCCCATAGTCAAACGAACGGTAACGCGTCCAGCCGCCCGGAATTTTAAACGGCCGTATAACGTGCCGTTCTTCCGAAAACTCCAAAAAATACGCGCCTGACAAGGCGTCCCAGTCGCCGTAGCGGTAGGCCCGCCGCATGTTTTCCGGCAGCCCCGACAGCATCTGAAGATATGCCGGCGACGACTTCAAAAGGTGCTTGTTGTCCTCCACGGACGCAAAGATAAAGGCATAGTCTTTCGGATTTTCGTTTTCCTCCGGGTTATCGCGCGACGTTTTGTAATCCCGGTCGATAAACAGCCGCTTGACCCAGCGGTGCCCGATCCCGCCGGGATTGCAGGTGATGTAAAACCGCTTCGGAACGGCGCTCGTCCCGCGCAGGCATCCGCCCAAAAACTTAAACGCCCGCTCCGAAAACTGCGTGGCCTCGTCGATAAAAATCCAGTCGTACTCCTGGCCCTGATACTCCTGCTCGGCCGTCGCGCTCTGATAGTGGCCGAACTTGATGACGGACCCGTTGACAAAGTACATCGTGTGCAACGCGCTGTTATACGACGCGACCTCCTGCGGAACAAGTTTGAGGATCGGCTCGATGTGATTTTGCTGAAGCTCCGGGTATGTCCTTCTTAGGATGAGTATCCGGATACCGGGCCACCGGATTGCTCCGCCGACCGCCTTTGTGCGCACGGCATGCGTTTTGCCGCCGCCCTTGGCTCCGCCGTACGCCGTATACAGCGTCCGGCTTTGGTAAAAAAGTTCCTGCTTGGGATTGGGTTCCCCCAGCTCGAGCGTTATAGTCGCTGTCTGCTTCACCGTTTTTATACGTGCCATAATCACTCCTGCGTCCTTGTCCGTATCACAAGAAAAAAATAAGAGCCGGCGGCCTGCACGGGTCTCCCCAAACAGTCCATCGGCTCAAAGGCTCTGTATTTTGTTTTATATATCCGCCCGCTGCCCAACTAAGTATAGGGTTTCACCCTATGACCCAGTGAAAAACAGAAAACGGGTCGTCTTTCATTAACCAGCAATATGACAAGTATTTTTGTTCTCTTTTAAGCGCTTTTTTAAGGGTGAACCGCTATACTTTTAGTGTCGATCTTGAATTTACAGCTTATGCCTATCGCCGCATTCCAGAAGGACCGGGGCGCGGCAGGTCTTGCACCACAGTTCAACGCCGCTGGCCCGGCCGCCCTTTCTTATCCGGCATAGCTTTTTCAGGCATCTCGGACAGACTGCCTCGTTGAATCGTATGAGCGCCTTCATCGAAAGCGCCTCCTTTATTCCCGGCGGTTTTACCGGCATCTTATGCTTAGTCGAACTGACCGCCGTTTTTACCGCCGTTTATTTTCACGTCGATCGTCATTGTCTGCGCCGCTTCCTTCGGTTTGTCGGACAGGCCGCCGTTGTTGGCCTGCCGCGCTAGGAATATTTTCCCCGTCGTGGCTTTTTCGGAAGCATACAGGTCGCGCACAATGATGCTCTCGCGCTTAAGCCGCGCTTTTTTCAGGCAGGCGGCGTATCCCTTGCCGTTTAAGCCGCTCAAATACCGGTCATAGTCTTCCCGCTGGAGACCAAGGCGTAATATCATCCCCGCCTCGTCCGGATACGAACCCGTTTCGCCGCACTCGGAGAAATACGCGGCAATCCCGTTTTCCAGCTCCCGGACTGTTTTAAACGGCCTTTGTTTCATCGTCCATACCGCCTGCTTTTTATCCATCATTTCTTACAAGCCTAATTATACTCAGCGGCCTGCCGGAAGGCAACGGTTTGGAACAATTTTGTAGTATTGCTGTTATTATGTAAATAGCCCCATTGCGTTTGAGGACAATTTAATCATAATTACCTTTATTTTCTAATGTAAAATTACGATATAATTGGTATATATATGTAGGAGTTGTGCGCGTTGTTTAAAAAAAAGATACTGGTTGTCGACGACAGCAGTTTTTTTCAAAAAATGATTGACAACACGTTATCACAGGACGGATATGATGTTATCGGCGCTGCTTGCGGAGAAGACGGTCTCCGGCTGGTTCGTGAGGAAAAACCGGACCTTGTTTTGCTGGATATCGTTATGCCGGATATGAGCGGTTTCGTTCTGTGCAGGATACTGCGAAGCTCAGAAAGCAACAATCTCATACCTATCATCATGCTTACCAGTAATAACAGCCACGAAGACATGATAATGGGCCTTGATATCGGCGCGGATGATTACATCGCCAAACCGTTTGATAAACGCGAGCTTCTCTGCAGGGTCAAAAACACGCTCAGACGAATCGACCGGAACAGGAACGCCAATCCCCTTACCGGTCTTCCGGGCAACTACGAAATACAAAGGGAGCTTGACAGCAGGATAGAGAAGAACGCCCCCTTTGCAGCGGTTTACATCGATATCGATAATTTTAAAGCGTTTAACGACGTTTACGGATTTTTAAACGGTGATCTGGCGATAAAAATGACGGCCGATATCCTGAGCGACGCTGTCGGAAGCCGCAGTGCCAGCTCTTTTGTCGGACATATCGGCGGTGATGACTTTTTTGCTCTTGTACTGCCGGACGAGGCCGATATGTTTTGCCAAAACATCATTGAAAATTTCGATTTAAGGATCCGGACGCTTTATTCACAAATGGATCTTGAACATGGCTACATCGTAACGTTCAACCGGAGGGGCTTCAGTGAGACCTATCCGATCATGACGGTTTCTCTGGCTGTCGTGACGAACGAACGGCGAACGTTTACAATGCATCTGCAGGTTGCCGAAATCGCGGCAGAGCTTAAGAAGAAAGCCAAAACAATCAACGGAAGCTGTTTTGTGAAGGATCGGCGCAAAGGCTGAAGCAGGGAAACGGTGATAACCGCTTCCCTGTTTTTATATGTACTTGCTTGCTTCCCGGATACTCAGCGGACTGAGCGCGCCCCTGTTTTCACCGACAAAGCGGCGCACCCACTCCGGGTCGGTCTTGGAGTATTCCCGCAGCGCCCAGCCAATGGCCTTATCAACGAAGAACTCTTTTGTCCCGGTATTATTCAAAATTGCGCGGCCGAGTATATCTGTGTCGGTTTTGTCTTTATAGCGGAGCTGGTAGTCGATCGAGACGCGCTTACACCAAATATTTTCGCTTTCTATCCATTTTGGGATAAGCGTTTTTTTAAGCTCCGGATACCGCAGGACGAGGCCGCCGACAAACGCGTCGATCGTGTCCACCGTATCCCACCAGGATTTCGTCGTGATGAGCCTTTCAATATGCCCGATGTCGTCGGGCGTCAAGCATTCTTGAACCGTTTCGAGATACGCCATGCTGAGGTACTGGAATTCCCGCTCCGGCAGGTCGTAGCACTTCCATACAAACGCCCAGTCGACCTCTGTATCCTTTTTCCGTTCTTTTAAAAACGCCTTTGCATGTAACCGGCGTTCCGGCGTCTTGATGCCTAGAAACGGAAATTGATTTTTCATATACGCTGCCATCGGCGCGGCGTCGGCTTCATTTCTCGCCGCGTAAAACGTCTCGAAGATATCCATAAGCGCCCCCTCTTTGGTTTTCTTCCATTATATCTCAATTGCCCTGCAAATCAACAAGGAATATTTCAAATCCCGCCCGCTGCCCACGTAAGGGATATGGGACTAAGCCCCCATCTCGCATTATGGGGCATAGGGCGCAGCCTCTGCTCCTTATAAGGGCGGCGGGCGGGATTTGAAAAAAAGAAAAAAGCTGCCGTGAAATTAATCGCGGCAGCCTGCAGAATTATAATTTTCTATCTTCTCCGTCCGAAAATCCGGAGCAGCATCAAAAACAGGTTGATGAGGTCGAGGTACAGCTTCAGCGCCCCGATGATGGCAATCTTTTCGTACTGCTCCGGGGCCAGGCTCGTATTGTTGAAAATGTTTTTCAGATACTGGGTGTCGTAGGCCGTCAGTCCCGAAAAAATGAACACGCCGACGAAGCTGTATATATACATCAGCGTTTCGCTCCGGATGATAAGATTTACGACCGACGCAATGATGAGTCCGAACACGGCCATGATCAAAAAACGTCCCCAGGCCGACAGGTCTTTCTTCGTCGTATACCCGAAAAGCGCCATGACCAGAAACAAGCCGGCCGCGACGGCAAACACCGTAACGATGGACGAAGCCGTATAAACGAGGAAGATAAGCGACAGCGTCACGCCGTTGATGAGCGAAAAAACCATCAGGCCGGCATACGCCGCGCCGACACTCATAGACATGATCCGCCTGCTCAGCGTGGCGACGAGTATGACCTCCAGAAGCATCAGGATTAAAAGGCCGGCGAAATTGTTGACGATGGCGTTTACAAACGGCGGATAAATGCTGACCCCGTAAGCAACGAGCCCGGTCAGGGCGAGCGCCCAGGTCATATTAAAATAGACTTTCGAGAAAAACGTGCGTTCTTTTCCTTCCGAATACATACTGCTGCCTCCTAACATACAATAATAGTCTGTCCATATTATTTTCTATATTTAAGCCGCGCACCGTAAAACATATGTTCGTTTTATCTCCTGTACGTAATCAGCCGTTTGCCGCAGTGGCGACAAGTCCGCCGAGCCGAGCCGGTTCTTCTTCCGTAACAACGGAGCATTCGGTTATCGCCGACAGCGCTCCGGCACAGGCGCGCAGCGTATATAACAGATCGCGCATAAAGTCCGGACGGCATATAAAATAATCCGTCTGCAGCGACTCAAACTCCCCATAGATCGATTCGGTATCAAGGGGCGGAAGCGTTTTTGCGCCGAGCTCGGTCAGAGACAGCCCGTCCGCGTTTTTGCGCAGATACCGGTCAAGCGCCCACTCGTATTTAAAATGAATGACGGAGCTGCCGTCAAACCCGCTCGTATGCGCAAAACAGAAGAAGTCCGCATAAAAGTGGCAGATGATCCCCAGCCGCCTGGAGTATGCGGAACCGAACCGCCTGCTCGACTGTTTATGCCGGGTCAGTTCCCGTATCTCGCTTTTAAGATAGCGCTCCCAGAATTGGCGTCGGTGCGGCCTGCTCTTATAGGTGCGCGTAAAATCCGGCACCATGTTTCCATACAGGAAACTGCGGCGGTCAAGCTCGATATCGTATTGTTCCTGCAAATGCTTTAAAAGGATTTTACCGATCAGGCGATGTGAAAAGCTGTTCATTAAGTACTTCCTGTAAATAAACGTTGATAAAGCATTATAGCACGATATTGTGAATTAAAAATGAAAAAATAAAGGAATCGTAAAAATTGTCGCTCTCAACGGTAAAAACCGCTCATCCCCCTGCTCATTCTGTCAAATAGCAGACGGCCAATCGCCGTGCGATTAATTTTCGCCGCCGACGGCGAGTTGTCTGGTCTCGGAGGCGAAAATTGTTTAATTTAAATGCTTTGAGGGATTCATTTCCGAAAAGCATTACTTTGCGAGCACCTCAGTGCGAGACCTCAATTTTGAACACCAAAGAAATATCCGATATCTTTGGTGTTCAACCTAAGACGGCGGGACGGATTTTCATCCGTCCCGCCGTCTTTTTTCCTGTCAATACTTTTCTCTCAACATATCCCGGTCGGAACTAGTATCACCGAAAACGTCGGCAATATACATTATTTATTCAGCTGTCGGCTCAAACGATCATAATTTTTTTGCCCTTCGTGTCGCCTTTGACTTTATCGAGCGCGTGCTCCCATGCTTCCAGCCCGATGTCGTCGTCGTAATAGAGGCTGTTTTCCTTCAGGTGTGCGTAAGCGATCTTGCCGGTCATGAGCCCGTCGTCGTTCGTGACGTTCGTCTCCGGGTCGACGAGCCCGTGCTCCAGTTCGATGTTGATGCCCTCGCAGTATTCTTCCGCCGTGAAACCGACTTTGCTGAAATCGATGCCCAGCTTCCCGGCTATGTCCTTTGCTTCCTGCAGTGTGAACTTTTTCATATCTGTCTCCTTTCCTCCTGCGCGTTTTTCTTTATAGCTTATTGATTTAACCGCTTTATTTATTCGTTGTAAATTTTTGTATTATACGTTAAAATCAGAACATCCGGAAAGGGAGGTTCTCTCATGAACAAACGAACAGGCAATACGATTCAAAATCTGGCTGATATTTTGTTTTATGTAACTGTAATAGCTTTCATAATACTGGGCGGTGTATATTGGTACCTTCTGTCTCGATTGATGCGCGGCGGATTGGGATTTCTCGTTTGCATAATCATCATCGGTGTAGGCGTCTTCGGTGCTTACATATACAAATTATTAATGATCGGTTTTGGGGAAATCGTGGAACACCAATCCGAACATACCGATTTGCTCAGAAAAATGATTGTCCTGATGCAAAACGACGCTCATAACCAAACGCCGGGTTCGCATCAGTCGGCTCAGGCCGCTGTTATCGAACCGGAGCACGCCGTCGCGCCGCAGTCAAACAATCAAACAACGCCGGAAAGCCAGCCTGCTCCAACGGTCCAGACGGCGGAATTTGAATCCAGGTCGGCGCAGGATATCGTCTGCCCTATCTGCGGCAAAGCGCAAATGTCAAACCGGAATTCCTGTTATTCCTGCGGGTGCAGATTTATCTTCAGGGACGAACAGCAGCAGTAACAGCCGGTTTATACCTCGATAATATCACAGCCGCCGCCGGTGATGCACCGCCCGCCGTCTTTCGTGACGATATACGTATCCTCGACGCCGATAAGCCCGACGTCTTTGATGCCTTTTTTGGGCTCGACGGCAAAAACCATGTTTTCCTCAAGCGGGGCGTCAAAGCCTTCCGCAATGACGGGCAGCTCGTCGACATGCAGCCCGATGCCATGCCCTAAAAAACGGACCTGCCGATGACCAAAACCCATGAAATCACGCTTAAAGCCGTCGCTCAGTCCGGCCATGATCGTCCGGTAGATATCCGACGGCCGGGCGCCCGGTTTCAGAAGCTCCGCAATGCGTTTCTGGATTTCCACACACTGCCGGTGCTCCATCACGACCGACTCCGGAGGCTTTGCGCCGAAGATATACGCCTGTGACTTATCGCTGTTATAGCCTTTGATACCGAAGCCGACATCTGCAAAGATGAGATCCCCGCAGGTCAGCTTCCGCTCCCGGCTGCCCATAATCGGCGCGACGGCGGACAGGCCGACATGACCGCCGGGCCCGTCAAAATTCGTCGGATACAGGGTATTTGTCCCGAACCCGACCTGTCCCAGGCCCAGGTCCGTCTGGAACATCTGGAAGCGCGTGCTGCCGTGGAAGCCGTGTTCAAACATCTTATCAAGCAGCGCCACGCACAGCTCGTTCTCGCTCATCCCCTCGCGCAAAAGCGTCGGCAAAATATCACGCATGAGCGTGTCGTGTATCTGCCCCGCCTGCTCCATGCAGGCCAGTTCATACGGTGTCTTGACGGCGCGGACGTATAAGACAGTCTGATCGAGGGCGTGGATTTCCGCCATGTTGAAGTGCTTTTCGAGCCGTTTTGATATGGCGAGCGTCATAACGTCCGTTTCAACATAAGTCTGGCCGCACTCCGCGCCGATGATTTTCGCTGCGTCCCTGTAGCTGCCGATTTGGTAGATCGGTTCAAACGGCGACTCGTCCAGCGCGCGCTCAAAGCTCCTGCGGACAAAGAGGCCGGCCCCGCCGTCCCTGCGGATGACAAGCAAGCCGTCCTGCATAGTACCCGTCAGATAGTACTGGTTTATTTTGCTCACTAAAAATGCCGTATCCCAGTCGGGATGTTTTTGATCCATCGCACGGCACAGGTTATTCAGCCGCTGCGTTATTTCTTCTCTTGTTAATTCTCTTTGCATTACGCCTCCGAAAACGTTTTGTATTTAATTATTTTACCATAAATCCCGTTTTGTATCAAATGTCCGAGCCAGTACATGCAGCACAACAGGTTGTGGTCATTTTTGGGTTGGCCCCATGGGATAATTGCTCATGGCTAGATGATTTTCGAGATTGTATTGATAGTGCAAAACAATATAAAAACAGGGCCAAAGTGATTGCAAAAGCAGACACAACGGCTCTGTTTTTGGTAAACTTGGGTTGTTAACAATAAAGCACTTGTTAGAAGGAAAAACCCGGGGGATTTCAATCCGTTCAGGCCTCCTGCCGCCAATACTACTCCATATGTTCAAGTATCAGCTGTCCCGGAACTTTGTAGACTATGCCGGTAAATGTGCCGTCTCCGTTACGCTCCAGCACCGCGATATACCCGTCGCTGCCGTCGGTTGGCAGGCTTGAGTTAATTTTGAAGATGCCAGTTTCGTCAAACGGCGCTGTATCCATAGATTCCTTCGTAATCTGCGCATATCCGGTGCTGGAAGGAGTCGTATTGTATTCGTACGTATCGCCGTAGGTGAGCGTTTGCACACTGTCCGGCACGACTTCACATTTATCCAACGGTATGCTGTGGAGAAGTTTTTCGTACGCTTCAAAATCCTTTTGATCTTGGGCCTTCTGCTCGTCGCTTGGCTTGTAGGCGGCCGTGCCTGTTCCCGACAGATCGATCACAGCGTCCTGTTCCGCCGTTTTCCCGTTGCTGAAGGTCACCTTTGCATGGACATATATTTCTTCTGGGAATGGTGGATAATAGGGGAATTCCAAATTTTCAACGTAACTTGTGCCCCAGAAAAGCAGATAATCCTCAGCGTTTTCGTTGTTAAGAATTATCGTACTGCCCACGTTTTTAAAATCATTGCCGAACATAACCATCTGATTTTCAGGGCCCACATACATGGCCGGCACTCCGCTCGTTGAAATTTCGGACAGATTGCCGATATACTGTTCGGCAAAGAAGCCGTTGTCGGTAGAAAATTCCACGCTCTCGATGTGCTCGCCCTCGCATCGGAGACCGAGGCCGACATACATAGTATGCGTTTCCCCGTCGATATAGCCTCCCCAATATTCAGGCCGGGTGTCCATGATGTCCACCTCGCGAAGCTGTACCGAGCCATCGTTCTGCACTTCCATCGCATAGGCTTTTATGATAAATATGTTATCGTCCTGCGGTGCTAAAAACTTACCGCCTAACACAATGAGGCAAATCACAGCCGCCGCTGAGGCAAATGATACCGCCGCTTTGAATACCGGGCGTTTCTTTTGCCGCTTTTGCATAACCTTAAAAAACACACGCGTTTTTACCGCATCGTTCGGCTGAAGCGTATTATAAGCATTTATAATTTTAGCATTCTTCATTGCCTAAAACTCCTTTCAACAGATACCTCGCTTCACTCAGGTGGTTACGGATGGTCGAATGCGGTTTCTTTAATATCCCCGCGATTTCTTCCGATGTGTACCCCTCATAATAATAGAGATAGATTACATCTTTATAGCGTGTGGGCAGTTCCATGACGGCTTTCAGCGTTTCGTCAATATGGAACGGATCGTCACTTTGTAAATTTTCATAATCGTTTATATCTGTGCGGTTACGCCACCAGTGCTTGAGGCGATCCTTGCAGGTATTTATTGTTGTTCGTATAAGCCATGCTTTTTCATGTTCGGCGTTTTGAAACGTGATATTTTTCTGCATTATCTTAACAAATACATCTTCGGCTGCGTCCTCTGTATCATATGGATTTTTCAGATACGAGAAGCCGACGCGATATACCATATCAAAATGCCGCCTGTATATTTCCTCAATATTCTTTAATGACGCTCCCTTGCTGCTCGCTGATAAAGGCTTGATCATTCCGCAACCTCCTTTCTTTAGTAATACGATTAATCGGCTAAAAATGTCGGGCAATTTTAAAAAATTTTATAACCTTTGAAATGTTATATGATTATACTGACATATAGCAATGCCGCCAAAAGGCGGCTTCAAGCTGTCTGTAAAGTCATCTGTCTGCAGTCTGTAGATGCGTTTAGGCGCGTTTATCACCGCTGCCTGCGCTCCTGTCCTGAAACCCGACGATCTCGGCGACGAGTCCCTCAAGGTCGCGGATGTTTTCCGGTTGGCCGGGGACGGTCAGATCGGCGTATTTTTCATACAGCTGCTGACGCTCGGAATAAAGGGCCTCGATCGTCTGCCCGGGCCTCATAACGATGCCGCGCGTTGTGATGTTACGCAAACGTTTTTGAAGCTCTTCAAGCGGTATATCGAAGAAAACAACCGTTGAGCCGCTCTTCAAATGCCGCATCGCCCCGGACGAGAGTACCATGCTTCCGCCCGTGGCGATCACGGTGTTTTCGCAGTCTAACGCCACTGCCGCCCGCGCTTCTTCCTCCAGAAACCGCTCAATACCGTAACGGTCGATATATTTCTGGAGCGTCATGCCGATCCTTTGGCTTAAAAGAATGTCCGTGTCGATAAAATCATAGCCGAGCGTTTTGGCCAAAACGACGCCGGCGGTGCTCTTCCCCGCGCCCGGCATCCCGATTAAAACAAGGTTGTTTTTCATAAAGCCTCACTTCCCTCAATGCGTGCACACTGTTTCCCCATCGGGCAAACGCGCATGCATATGCCGCAGACGGCGCCGCGCCCGATGTGCATGAAGTGTTCCCGCATGTAATGATTGCAGGCGTCGGCATCAAAAAGCTCTTCACGGTCCATACCCGGGAGCCAACCGGCGCCTTTGACGGCGCCTGCCGGGCAGGCGTCGACACAGAGCGTACAGGCGCCGCACAGGGACTGTGCCGCCGCGTTCGCCTCCGCCAGCGGGCAGTCCGTAAACAGCGTCCCGAGCCGCACGCGCGGACCATGCGTCCAATGTAAAAACAAACCGCTTTTGCCAACGGTGCCAAGCCCCGCCAGCACGGCGGCTTTTTTATGCGAATACCGCCCCCGGTGTTCCCGTTTACCGCCCTTGTGGATCGACTGGGAAGCGGCGACCGGAATATACCTAAAGCCGTTTTTTTGGAGCAGCAGACCCGTTTGAAGGAGCATTTGGTCAATAAATGCGTTGACGGTCCTGTAGTGATGGAAATACGTATGCGTTGGCGTGTCGGCAATTTCGTCGACAACTGCATCCGATAAAGCGGCAACGACGGATACGGCATAAGGAAGACCTTTCGGCGCGTCCGGCGGCCTGCAGAAACCGGCGTCGGCTACGCCGTTTGTTTTTAAAAGCTGTTCAATCTCACATCTGATTTTCATCATGACCTCCGGTATATGCGGAGCGTTCCGGCATTGTTTGTTTTTTGGATATGGGCGGGTTTTGTAATGCGGCGCGCCCGCCGCTGAACGGATACATCGACACAGGCGGCCGTATCCGTTATTATTTTTTCCTGTTATCCGTCAGGTTTCTGCAAAACTCTACAAGGAAGTTGTGGCAATATAGAATGCGTAAAAACCAGCGCTCAGGTATTATTATCCATTTTGTCCTTCCCCTTGACAAAAAGCACATTTTGACATATATTGAACATGAATTCAATATAGTATTTTCTTAGTTGGGTGGTGGTCTCAAATGGCAAGGACAGCAGCACAAAACAAACGGATACGGGACGCCAAAAGAGAGCTGATTCTTCTTGAAGCGCTCAGCCAGTTTTCAAGAAAAGGCTACTTTTCCACCCGGATTCAGGACATCGCCGAAGCGGCCGACATCTCGCAGGGGCTTTTATATTACTACTATCCGTCAAAGGAAGCCGTTTATATCGATCTTGTGGACGATGCGCTCGAACGCATCAACGATACCGCGCGTTTTGTCCGCGAGATGAACAAGACGAACGGCGAAAAAGTGATGTACGCGCTGCGGATACTGTTCAAAACGATAGAGACCAGTCCGCGGTTCCGCCAGACGTGCCGGATGATCGCGCAGGCTACCTATCAGGCCGACATCTCGCCGGAAGCGCAGTCCCAGCTGGACAAAAAGCGCGATGTCGCCTACCGGATCATGGCGGAGATCTTCCGAAGGGGGCAGCTGGAGGGCAGCGTCGTTGACGGAGATCCGATGGAGCTGGCGATTTTGTTCTGGACAAGCGTCCACGGACTTTCGATCTATTACGCCACGCGTGACATAGCGGCCAATCTTCCTGACTACAGACTCGTCGCGCCAATGTTTTTAAAAAAGATAACCAACATATCCGACAGCGAGTAGTACATACGCAGCTTAAGGGCGGGTGAAATCCGCCCTTTTTCATAATTGCTTACCATTATATCCCGGTAAAAGCCGAAACACAATATCATACTGACCGCCGTGCCTTTTCGGATATTGTTTTCGCCCTGCCGTTCGGGTATAATCGGCATATATAAAACCTGAAGCCATGGGAGGGCATTTAATGGGAT
This sequence comes from uncultured Sporobacter sp., assembly GCA_963663605.2. Classification (GTDB taxonomy): domain Bacteria; phylum Bacillota; class Clostridia; order Oscillospirales; family Oscillospiraceae; genus Sporobacter. The sequence goes on along the minus strand of CAXXVF010000001.1, from coordinate 233,930 downwards.
ACAAGACATTTATATTCGGCGCGCCCGGCAGATACGTCCAGGGCGCCGGAGCCGTTTATGAACTGGGCGAACACGTTGCACCGCTGGGTAAGAGCGTTTTGGTCACCGGCGGTAAAACAGGGCTTCTCGCCACACGCGAAGGCCGCGAAAAAAGCTTCGGTCGCTGCGGGATACACCAGACGGAAATACTGTTCAGCGGGGAAGCCAGCGATACGGAAATCGCCCGTCTCGTAAAACAAGGCAGAACGTGCGGCTGCGACGTCATCATGGCCAGCGGCGGCGGCAAAGTGATCGACGCCGTCAAGGCCGCTGCCGAGGACCTGGGGCTGCCGGCCGTTATTGTCCCGACGATCGCGTCCAACGACGCGCCTTGCAGCGCGCTTACGGTCGTTTATAACGAAGACGGCACGTTCAACCGGCTCCGCCCGCTGATAAAAAGCCCTGCGCTTGTCCTTGTCGACACACAGATCATTGCAGACGCGCCGGTGCGGCAGCTCGTTTCGGGCATGGGGGACGCGCTTGCGACCTGGTTTGAAGCAGACGCCTGCTCAAAATCCGACGCGCTCAACAATTTCGGCGGGCATATATCACAGACCGCCTTGTCGCTGGCCAAACTCTGTCTCGACACGCTTCTCACATGCGGCGCCGATGCCAAAAGCGCTTGCTCGGCCCATACGGTCACGCCCGCACTGGAGCGTGTCGTTGAAGCCAACACGCTTTTAAGCGGTCTTGGATTTGAAAGCGGCGGCGTTGCCGTCGCGCATGCGCTGTCCGAAAGCTTTTCCGTCATCGAAGAGATGCACGCCTTTTCGCACGGCGAAAAGGTCGCTTTCGGCCTGCTTGTCCATTTGATACTCGAGAAGCGGCCGGACGACGTACTCAGGGAGATCGCGGGCTTCTGTATTGATGTTGGCCTGCCGGTCACGCTGGGAGACCTGGGTTGTGAAAACGTCGCGGAAAGCCTGCTCCGTTTAGCGGCCGGCGACGCGGCCGGTCCGGGCAAGCCGTCTCACAACCTCCCCTTCCCGGTGACGGGCGCTATGATCTACGACGCGATACTGGCGGCCGACGCTTTCGGGCGGGCACTGAAAACAAAAAGTTCATAAAATCAAAAATACCGGGACAGGCAACAATTACCTTCCCGGTGTTTTTCTGCGTTTTTGCGCCCTTTATTTTACCGCTCCGGCTTTATACCGAATCTGTTTTCTGTTTTTGCGGTGTTATTTAAAAAAAACACTGCTTTTAATCGACAAAAATCGCCGTCGTTTCAATCCAAACCGTATCGCTTTGCGTTTAATCGCGCCTTCCGCCCGAACGAATTTGCTTGACATAAAATAAAAGCGGTTGTAAAATAATTTGAATGAGTTTGGTAAAATGTTGGAGATATTCAACAAAATTCATAAATTATGGTCTAAATGCTTTAACCAGAGTTTATAAAAAATACGAATGGAGGTGCATTTTTATACCATGCACTTGGGACCCGAAATAATCATCTTCACGGTCATTGCGATCGTTGTGTTTATAGTTGCGTTTTTCCTTGGGATCATCTATCGGAAAAAAGTATCTGAACGCGAAATACAAAGCGCGGAAGAGAAAGCCAAGCGGATAATCAACGACTCGATCAAGGCGGCTGAAAGCAAAAAACGTGAGGCGCTCCTGGAAGCCAAGGAGGAAATTCACAAAAACCGAAACGAGCTCGAGCGGGAGGTCCGTGAGCGGCGCTCCGAATTCCAGAAACAGGAACGCAGACTGCAGCAAAAGGAAGAATCGCTTGACAAAAAGACGGACGCTATAGAAAAGAAAACGGAAACGCTCAACAAAAAAATGTCCGAACTTGAAAAAGCCTATGAAGAAGTCACCAAACTCAAACGCAGTCAATTTGAAATGCTCGAGAAAATCTCCGGTTATACGGTCGAGGAAGCTAAAGCGTACCTGATCAAAAACCTTGAATCGGAAGTCACCCATGAGGCGGCTATGAAAATCAAGGAGATCGAGACGCGTTTAAAGGAAGAAGCGGACCGGCGCGCGCGGGAATATATTTCGCTGGCCATTCAGCGCTGCGCGGCCGACCATGTCGCGGAAGCGACCGTGTCCGTCGTGCCCCTGCCCAATGATGAGATGAAGGGGCGTATCATCGGACGCGAGGGGCGCAATATCCGTGCGATCGAAACACTCACAGGCGTCGACCTCATCATCGACGACACGCCGGAAGCCATCACCCTGTCGAGCTTTGACCCCGTCCGGCGCGAAATCTCCCGTATTGCGCTTGAGAAGCTGATCCTGGACGGCCGCATCCACCCCGCCCGCATCGAAGAGATGGTCGAGAAAGCTAAAAAAGAAGTGGACGCGACCATCAAATCCGAAGGCGAACGCGCGACGTTTGAAACGGGCATACACGGCCTGCACGGCGAAGTTGTCAAGCTGCTCGGCCGTCAGAAGTACCGCACAAGCTACGGCCAGAATGTTTTAAACCACTCCATCGAGGTTTCCCACATCTCAGGGCTCTTGGCAGCCGAGCTCGGCGTTGACGTCATGACCGCCAAACGCGCCGGCCTGCTGCACGACCTGGGCAAATCGATCGACCATGAAGTCGAGGGGAGCCACGTTACGATCGGCGTCGATTTGGCCCGTAAGTATAAAGAGAGCGAGGAGGTCATCCACGCCATCGAGGCCCATCACGGAGATGTCGAACCCAGAACGGTGATCGCCTGTATCGTCCAGGCTGCCGACACCATATCGGCGGCGCGGCCGGGCGCCAGACGCGAAAATATCGAGAACTACATCAAGCGGCTGGAGAAGCTTGAGGAACTTACCAAAAGCTTCCGGGGCGTTGAAAGCTCCTACGCGATCCAGGCCGGACGCGAAATACGCATCATGGTCAAGCCCGAGGACGTCTCAGAGGATCAGATGATACTTTTAGCCAGGGACATCGCGAAGAAGATCGAAAACGATCTGGAATACCCCGGTCAGATCAAAGTCAATCTTTTAAGAGAAACAAAAGCCATCGAATATGCAAAATAATTATTAATAACGCAACGAAAAGCCGGCGCAAAGCGCCGGCTTATTTTATTCATCGTTTTCCTCTTGTCGGGTTACCGTTTATACGCATACTAAACACAAATAGAAACCATTGTATCCGGCTCGTTCTTTTCCTGCCTATCGAACTCTTTCTCCTTGAAATAAGTCAGTATTACTGCGTTGAAAAAGTCCGATAGGCAATAAAATAACTTCGTCAGCTTTAAACGTTTTCTACTTATGTTTAGTATCATTTGGCTTTGACCGTTTCGGTACAGTCTCCGGTATGGCTTCTTAAATGGCCAAGGACTTTTGCCCAGCTGACTTTTGTCTGCTCAAACATCTCGTAATGTTCTATAATCCGGTCGGAATAATACTCTAATTCGGGTTTAAGCTTCAGGAAGCTGTTGCTCTTGAAATACGCACATATTTTTGGTATGACCTGCTGCAGGTTTTCTTTCATCTTCTCGATTTCAGACGCGTATGTCGCTCTTTTGGTTATGTACAGCAGCAGCGGCTTATACCGGATCCAGCCGACGCATGCTTTGTAAAACCTGTCGTTGATGCGGCTGTTGCCTGCCGATATCGGCTTCAGTTTATACGGAAGAATACCGTTAAGCAGGTGCGGATACATTGAAAAACCGTCGTGGAAGGCATAGCACGGGACTTTGAGTACCTTCAAATCTGTAAGACACGTGCTTAAAAAAGTATCTTCGCCTCTGGCGCCCGGCGGATTATAAAAGGGATAAATGGCGCTGTCGGTGTTCAGCTTGATCAGGAGATTAGAGCCAGATATAAACTTGGCGTGATTGACCTCCGGCACCTCGACAGGCTGACCGTCATACAGGATGCTTTCGTCGGCATAGGTGACGCCGCCGTCTTCCATCTTTTCTTTGATCGAATCCCATGAAATAATATCGTTGCTGATAGTCTCGACGAACAGCTGGAAATCCTTTTCCGTCATAAGATCATTATATTTTATATGAGGGATGGGTGACACATACCCGCAGTGATGCCCATGCGTGATATCCGCGTTTTTGATCGCCTTAAGATGCGCACCGAGGACATGCTGTCCGTGCCAGTAAATACCGTCTTTCGTTTTGAGCGTCGCCATAGGGTATTCGTCATCGTCTATGAACAACAGATGATCCATGCCGTTTTTAATGGCGAAATAAAGGATGGCGTTGCGTTTCTTCGCATACCCCTCTCCGAAAAGCAATTCGGCTTCATATGGATTGATTACGCCGTTTGAAACGAGCGTCGCCGCTTCCTTTTTCATCACATCGTCGCTGATAAAATACGGATAATCCAGCATATCTATGACCCGTTTGTCCAGATCTCTGTAATCGCTTGGTTTCGTATTCTTATATTTCAGATCGTAAGCGACTATAAGATTAAGGTTGATCTGCTCATTTTCCATCAGTCCGCATTCATTCCAGTTTTCCACGTACGTCCTGGCAACCTGCCTGAAATTCTTCCTTCCGGTAGCAAAGCCTATGCCGACATTTACGGTTTTTTGGTCCACCATTTTCACCCCTTTTAGTTTACACGATTTTCCTCCCGACAAATGGTGATTTTGCCGGTTCATCGCTTAAATTATGATCGTTCTCCTAATCGTCCCTCCCATGAAAGCGCATAAAAAGACGGGCAACCAAAAAACTGGTTCCCTGCCGAGAAGCAGTATTCCCAAAATAGCCTCCATCAGTATTATGTATCTAATTATACCAACGATGGCATTGCCTGTCAAACAGGCTTACATATTTTGTCTTTTATCACAAAATTTTTGTTCTTTATTTGTAAGGCTTTATAGTTATTTTTTCCATTTATTGTCATTCGCATCACTCATTCTTCACTTTAAATGACAGCGGACACGTCAACCGTACGGCTGCGTTTCATATCGGTCAATAATTAACTAAAACCCGCCCTTTTGGGGCGAGTTTCAGACTATGCTATTTCATCGAACCGAAGGAATCCGGTTTATTCTTCTTCCGCGTTCTGTTCCGTTATGAGGTTAATAAAATCCCGCGCCTCGTCGGTAAGTCCGTTTTCGCGCCATGCAACGACCACATGCGACTCGTCCACCGATTCCGGTATCGGATAATATTTTATGTCGCTGTAGCCCAGATGATCAAAACACCCGCATATGCCCATCCCTTTGCCTTTTCGGATGTAATGTACAAGCGTCTGGAAGTTTGACACAAACTCCATTTTCTTCGGCAAAAAACCGATGCCGCGGCATATCTCCATTGTATTCGTCAAAACGGATGGTTCTTTACGGATCGGGACCGTATAGAAAATCTCCTTGCCGAGCGCTTCAAGAGTCTCCGCATCGAACGCCAGTTCCGCGTTCGCGGCGAGCGGATGGTCCGCCGCCATCGCCAGGAAGAGTCTGAATTTCGATATCCGCCTGCACTGTATATCCTTTATGCCCGTAAGTGAAAAATCCTGTGCAAACACAAGGTCGGCTTCCTCGAACTCGATGGCCTGACGCAGTTCTTTAAAGTCGCACAGCGTTTCAAGCGGCACCACATCCGGATATCTGTTCTGATATAGCCGGACAAGATCCTTCAGCTTGTCAAAATCTCCGGCGGCGTCAAAAGAACTCGGTGCGACGATCCTGAGCATTTTACCGTTTTCTGTCGATAAGTTCCGCGCTGCCTTTATGGTCTTGTTCATATTGCTGTACAGCGGTTCCAGCGTCGAATAGAGGTATTTACCTTCATTTGTCAACGTCAGTCCCTTGTTGCTCCGAACGAAAAGCTGCATATCGACGCCTTCTTCAAACCGCTGCAGCGTTTTGCTCAGCGCAGACTGTGTAATAAAAATCGATTCAGCCGCTTTGGAGAGGTTCAAGTGCTTAGAGACGATCAAAAATGCTTCGATCTGCTGAAAAGTAATGTTATACATAGCTTAAATCCCCTGTCAGCATCAATATGTCAAAAGTGCGGGCTGATCCCGGCCAGATATGATAACCGGCTGAGGGCAAAAACGGTCTATCCTTCCCTCCGGTTTTTATGCATCAAATACAGCAGTTCATATATCGTTAAAATGAAAATCGGCAATTACAAACGCAGCCTGTTTTCATATTTTCGGACGATTATAGTTGTGGTTCATTATACCAGAAAATTTTACTAAAAACAACGAAGATCGCAGAACCCGGCCTTTCAAAACGGCCGTTTAACCCCGGACGCAGGGACGTCGCGCAATCCGCCATTCCATTGACGTAATAGCAACGACGATATTAACATTGGACAGATTTTTTTGACTGTAATATAACTAAATATATAAATGCCTCAAAATTTCTCAAGGAGGAAACACTATGCAGTATCCTGATTACGGTCTGGCCGGCAAAGCCGCAATCGTCACCGGAGCGGGGACAGGAATCGGTGAAGCAAGCGCTGTTGAGCTGGCCAAAGGCGGCGCGATGCTTGCACTGTTCGGACGCCGGACGGCCCCGCTGGAAAAGGTTCGGGCGCAATGCCTTAAGTTCACGGACAAGGTCCTGCCGATCTCCGTCGACGTCAGTGACGAAGCCGCTGTAAAGGAAGGCGTTGACACGGTTAAAAAGCAATTCGGCAAAGTGGACATCCTCGTCAACAACGCCGGTGTCGAATCACGTCTGGAGCCCGGTCAGACTTTTTTTGAGGATCTGTTCGATGCGCTCGGGCCGGATGCGTATCTGAAATTTTTCCGGATACATGCGCTCGGCCACTACCTCATGAATCTCGCCGTCATACCGTCCATGATGGAAAACCGTTTCGGACGGATCGTCAACGTGACCTCCGTAACGGGGGTAAACGGTGCGTACTCGACGCCGGGCTATACCGCTTCAAAGGCCGCCGCGATCTGCCAGACGAAAGCCTTCGCCAAAAGATACGGCCGATACAACATCACTTTTAATTCGATTGCGCCCGGCATGGTAGACACGCCCATGAAAATCGACGCCACCCCCGAAGAATACCGGGCCGTGGCTGAAATGACGCCGCTCGGCAGAGTGGCGCAGCCAATCGACGTGGCTCGGGTCGTGCTGTTTTTCGCTCAGGAAAACCTGTTCGTTTCAGGACAGAACCTGATCGTCGACGGGGGCAGCACTGTTTAAACGGATTATAATAATTTGAAATATGAAAGGGGTAGTAATGGTTGAAATGTAAAGCTGCGATCGTCCCGAAAATGGGGCTGGATATTATCGTTGAAGAGGTTGAGCTTGCCGAACCGGGCGACTATGAAGTCCGGCTTAAAATCATGACCTGCACGATCTGCCACAGCGACATCCATGCGCTCACCGGCGAGCACGGCGCGTACGAAGGGCCCGGCATAGCCGGTCACGAAATTGCCGGCATCGTCGATAAGTGCGGCTCAAAGGTTACATATGTCAAGCCGGGTGACCGTGTTTTGTGCACAGAGGTGCGCCAGGGCTGCGGATACTGCAGCCAGTGCCTTAATGACCGTCACTGGTATTGTGAAAATGTAGAGCACACGGCCGACCTGTTCCGCATACCGAGCCCGTATACCCGCAAGAGCGGTGAGGCCATCATACAGACGTGCTCGGGCGCCAGCGGTTTTGCCGAATATACAAACGCGCACGAATCCATGCTGTGCAAGCTTGACGACGACATTCCGTTTGAGATCGGCTCCGCACTCGCCTGCGGCTTTATGTCCGGTTTCGGCGCCGTACTCAACCGCTGTAAAATCAAGCCGGGCGAGAGCTTTGCGGTCGTCGGCTGCGGAGGTGTCGGCCTTTCGGCCATCATGGGCGCGCGTATATCGGGCGCGATCCCGATTATCGCGGTCGATACAATGGATGTCAAGCTGGAGGCGGCCGTAAAATTTGGGGCCACGCATACCGTTAACCCCAAAAAATGCGACGCCGTCGAGGAAGTCAAAAAAATTACGAAAGGCTTCGGCGTTGATCATTCGCTCGTGGCCGTTGCCGGCAAAGGCATCAAACGCTCAACATTTGACATGACGGCCGGATACGGTCAGATGGTCGTCGTCGGGCATGAGCTGCCGGCAAACGAGATGATGGGCGAATTCTGCTTCATGGAGTTTCTTGCCGGCAAACGCCTGACGGGCTCCGTCATGGGCGCTATAACGCCCAGGCGCGATATCCCAATATACATGGAAATGTACCGCAGGGGACTGGTCGATATCGACAGCCTGCTGACGCATCGTTTCACGCTCGACCAGATCAAAGAGGCGCTGGAGGATTCAACGAAGGGCGCTTTGAAAAATGTCGTAATAATCGGCGGAGCATCCTGATCACAGATAATCATACAGGAGGTATTTTCATTGATAAATTTGACAGACGAAGAAAAACGCATGCTGCAGGGCGAGAACGGTAAGATCCCGCAAATCTGCATGCAGTATCTCGTGGAGATGTGCGAAATTGCCGGTGCGGAGCGGCTCGTGGACCTCGACGGTACGGGCGACATGCATACGCCCGGTAATCAGATCTCGCCGTACTATGGGTTTTCATTGGAAGAGCTGGAGGAACTCGTAGCGTCGGGCGCGCATTTCAAGATCCCGACCTTCGCCGACAAATCCCCCTTCCCGGAGCAGTCGCCGATTCACGGCTGGGAGAAATGCAATATCTGCGCGTATCAGAACAAGGATGATCGGCAGGACGATCCGGCCTTCCACGAAAAGGCCATGCACGAGGAATTTTTCAGTCTCTACAGAAAAATGGGCATGCTGACGACGCACTCGTGCGCAAACTACCTCACGGCGACATACCTCCCCGGCATCGGACAGCACTGCAGCTGGTTTGAAAGCTCCCAGATGCCCTACTGCAACGCCACCCTCGGCGCCCGCACGAATTTTGACGGAACGTTCCCCACCTGCTTTTTGGGAAAGGCCCCGTACTATGGCATGCACATTACCGAAAACCGGTATGCCACGGTATTGGTCAAGACGGAACGCACCATCCGGACGGATATGGAATGGGATGTTTTCGGCTTTGCCGTCGGTACGGACGTCAAATGCGACGTGCCGGTTTTGACCGGGACCGCCAAGCCGACGACGACACAATTCCAGAAACTCAATTCGGCCATACATACCGGCGGCGGCGTTTGGATGTACCACATCCCCGGCTCAACGCCGGAAGCGCCGACGCTCGAATGGGCGCTGGGCGGTAAGAAAGCAAAGCGCGAAACGATGATCGGCGACAAGCAGCTGAAAGAAGCCTATGACACGCTCAACTTCCATACTACGGACGTCGTGGACATGGTCTATCTCGGATGTCCGCACCTGAACATCGTCGACCTGATGCTCCTGGCCAGAAAGCTGGAAGGCAAAAAGGTCAAAATTCCGCTGTGGATCATGACGGCCCCATGGCTGTATGACGTTGCGAAAAATCTCGGCTATGTGAAAATATTCAAGGATGCCGGTGCGCACCTGATGTCCGGCGCGTGCCTTGCCGCAATGGGCGCCGTACCGGAGGGCGTTAAAAACATCGCCGTCGACACGGCAAAGCAGGCCTACTACGTTACCGGATGCTATCCGGACGAGGACAACAGTCTTGAAGTCTGCTACGGCACGACGGACGACTGCATCGACGCGGCATTGACCGGCCGGTGGCACGGGGAATGGAGGTAACTAAATGAAAAAAATCCGCATAAAAGGCCGTACCGAATACCCCGGCTGCGTTGAGGCGGAGGCGCTGGTATCCCGTAAGCCGATGCAGGGCTTCACAAACGTGAAACCGGAACGCGGCTATACGACGGAGCGCAACCACCCGTTGTTTAAAAAGCCCTATACGGGAAAAGTCCTGGTCTTCCCTTCCCCCCGCGGCTCCGGCGGCTTCATGATGTACGGCTTTGGCGACAAGAAACCGGCTGCGTTTGTCCACACTGTAGCCAGTCCGCTCAACGTGCTGTGCGCCCTGTCTGCGCACGTCCCGTCCATGACGGACTTTGAGCGCGACCCGGTCGAGCTTATCGAAACGGGCGATATGGTGCTCGTCAACGCTGACGAGGGTTTTATCGAGATCACAAAAAAAGATTGATTTGAAGACGAGGGAAAAATATGAAATACGTGAGACTGCCCTATATGGCGCCGGGCGCTGAGTATGAATACGTCGGAACCACGATCACGCCCATCAACGTTCCTGTGTTCGATTATCCCATATCCCCTCGGGAGAACTTCCAGCGCGTCCTCAAGCACGACCATCCGCTTTGGGTACCCACGTCCGTCACCGACTTCAACTGTCTTTTAGGCGGTGACTTGACCGGCCTGCCCGACATCCGCTTCGACTTCACTGACCGCTGTGACTGGACCGATCTGTTCGGCTGCGTTTGGGAGTGGATCCCCTCAGCGGGCGGCTCCATGCTCAAGCCGAACCAGCCCCCGGTGCTCGATGACATCACCGAATGGGAGAAAAAAATCGTCTGGCCGGATTTAAATGAGGCGCGTATCAAGGCCTGCTGCGAAAAAACCATGAGCCGGCCTACTTATCATTCTGAGAAGTTGAACTTATACGACATCGGCCAGGGCTGCACCGAGCGCCTCGTCGCCGTCCTGGGCGGCTACACGGAGGCCATGCTGGCCCTCGCCATGGAGCCGGAGGCCTGCCGTGAGTTTATGTGCGCGCTGTCCCGTTTCCACTGCGAAATGCTCGATAAGATCCATAAATACTTACCCACCGACATGGTCATGTATCACGACGATTGGGGCACGGAGCGCGACTCTTTCTTTAGCGAAAAAATGATGGACGAAATTGTCTACGAGCCCAATGAGATATTCTTCAAACACGTAAAAGAGCGCGGCATCGCCATGCTGTTCCACACCTGCGGCTGTATCAGGCGTTTTCTGCCCCACATGGTCACTTTAGGCGCCGATTTCCTGCAGCTGCAGGCGCGCGCGAACGATATGAAGGCTTACAAAGAGCAATACGGCGACAAGCTGGGCTTCGACCTGCCTATGATCGGCGAGAGCAGCGAAGCGATCGTGGCGTACGTTAAACAAGGCGTAGAAGACCTTGGAAAGGACGGCGGGATGTTCAGCATGGTCTTTGGCGGCGACGAAAAGATCCTGTGGGACGGCATACAGGAGCTGTACTGCTGCAGCAGAGAGTACTACGAAAAATAATACCGGGCGTTGAAACACTACAACGCAAGCCGCCGCTTTATAAAAGCGGCGGCTCTTTTAATATAATATTAGAATATTTGATATGCCGTCTATGTAAGACCATTGACACTATTAGCGTTTTACATGGTTTTTTGTATGTTTTATAATAAATATACGTGCTGAGCAACTGTATTTTGCATCATTTTAACATTCAGCAACAGGGTATAGAGGAACAAAACGCTTTCCAACCATTTGTCAGCACCGGGAAATTCGCCGCAAAGTCGCAATCGCTGATAACACATCATTCAGGTACATTTATGTTTTAAGGAGGAAATAACATGAAAAAGGTCGTATCCGTATTACTGGCAATCCTGATGCTTTTCGCGCTTTTTGCATGCGGCACGAAAACCGATTCATCCGGCAGTCCTTCAACCCAAACCTCCCAAACGCACGCATCATCTTCACCGTCTGAAGCGGCTGTATCCGAGTCCGCCGAACCTGAACCCGAAACCACTATGGAAGACGTATCCGCAAATGAAAACGAGGTCGGCTTCTTTACAAGCGGCGTTGATCCTCAATCGAGGGAGCCTTACGAGATCGTTTTCGCTTATACCATGACGATGCTTTTGTATGAAGAGATGACCAAAGCTATGCGGGCGCTTTCGGAGAAACTTAATTTCACGGTCAGCACCACGACAGGCGAACTTGACGCGGACAAATACATAACCAACATCGAAACACTGGCGGCCCAGGGCGTCGACGGTTTTGTGGCGGATATCGATCCGGCTGTTGCCGACCGTATCAACGAGGTCTATCAGGAGCTTGGCGTTCCCTATATAACCATATTCTCCGCTGTTCGGGACGAAAACGGCAGCGCCATTGCTCCATGCGTCCTGCTCGACGGATATGAAACCGGCGCTACAACGGTCCAGTGGCTTTACGACAACTATAAAACGTACTGGGGCGATATCGATACGTCAAAAATAGCTTTGCTGGATTATACGTTTTCATCATTGCCGGACCTCCAGCTGCGTTCCGACGGCGCGATCGCGAAATTCAAGGAACTGTTACCGGACAATACGATGTTCTTCACGGCAGACGCCGCGGTAACGAGTACGGTAGACGCAGAATCGGCCTACAATCAGACCGCGCCGATTTTTACAGCAAATCCGGACGTGGAGTACTGGTGGGTAGCCTGCAGCATCGAGACCTTTGCGCAGGGAACGGCACGCGCCGTTGAAAGCCTCGAAATGGAAGACAGCGTCCTCATCGTCGACGTCGGCAGCGACGTGCTCTGCTCGGAATGGGACAACGGCTACGACGGCAGCTGGGTCTCCTGCCTGGCTATTTCCAACTATCTGTATGCAACACCGGCTTTGTGCGCGCTCGTGGCAATGATCGACGGCAAAGCGGACTTTGATACACTGTGGACTTCCAGAAGAGCGCCCGGCGATCAAGCAACGCTGTATTATGTCGGCTATGATATGGTTACCAAAGACACCTACAAAGAGTATTTCCAGAATATAAACGACGAACTTGGCCTGTAACACTTATACGGCAGTCATTTGACAAAAACAGCGATAACCCGTCATACACGTCGGGGTATCGCTGTTTTTATTAATGCCGGTGACCGGGCTCGAACCGGTACGAGGTATTAACCTCACGGGATTTTAAGTCCCGGGCGTCTGCCAGTTCCGCCACACCGGCGCTTTGCTGAAAAATGCGGACGGCGCGCAGCGTTCATTCATCTGCATCGCCAGGCGGAAAACGCATTCAAGTACGCCTTATAGTAGCACTTAGCAATTTAGATGTCAATAAAAATCGGGCCTGCGCAGCTATAAAACTTCGAGCCGGAACCGCCGACACCGTCAGTCTCTTAACTGCCGTATCCGCAGCAGTTTTTCAACCTGAGCGAGCTGTTCGGCCGTATTAACCCCAATGAGCTCGCTGCCCAGCTCACGCATACACACGCCAATTTTTTCGCCCGCGCCGCGCAGGATCGACGGAACGTCCGTTAAGTAATACTCGCCCTGCGCATTATTGTTTTTCAGCATCGACAAAGCAGGTAAAAGCTTTGCAGCCTCAAAAATATAAACGCCGGAATTCAGTTCCCGGATCATAAGTTCATCCGGCGTACAGTCTTTTTCCTCGACGAGTTTTAAAAATCCCCGCCGGCGTCCCGAATGATCCGTCCGTACGGCAACGGTGCATCCGACGTCCCGGTCAGTATCGTACAGGCGTTTCGTTGCCTGAAATGGGTTTCGGCCAGCGCTTTATAAGTCTCTTCCGTCAGCAGCGGCATATCGCCGCAGCAAACCAAAACGCCGCCGTCAAAACCGCTCAGCGCAGCTTCCGAGGACAATACGGCGTGCCCGGTGCCGAGCTGTTCGGTCTGAACTGAAAACGGGTAATCGCCGAAGCGGGCCAAAACGTCCTCCTTTTTATAGCCGACCACAAGGACCGTATCTTTTCGGCCGATAAATGACAGCGCTTCCAGAACGTATTCCAGAAGCGGTTTTCCGTTTGCCCGGCGCATAACCTTCGGCAGATCAACGCCTTCGGACTGAAGGCGCGTCCCCTTCCCCGCGGCCAGTATGACCGCTTTCAAATGATCGTTCATTCAGATTGATCCTTCCTTGACTCATCGAGAATAAAATGTTTCTATTTAATATTAGTATAATATCAGATCTAATCATTTAATGCCGGTAATGCCGGCGGCGCGCTCGTTTCCGTAATCCGCAGGACGTTGAATTGATTGTCCGTGAGATACGACAGCAGCGCCGGCATAACGGTCGAGACCTTTTCCGAACAGGTAAGACTCAGGCTTTCACTGCCCCGGCTCAACGCGTTCAGCCTGTCGGTAATATCCGACAGCGCCATGTCAGAAGCGTCATCCCATGTATTTGTTGCGTTCCAGAAAATCAGTCCTTTGGATTCGGCTGTCGCGGCAGCCGTCTGCATCGCATCGCTGCCGGCCGATATAAATAGGGTTTTGACCTTCGCCGCCTCGAAAAGCATTTCGCAGGCCGTCTGGTATTCCTCGTATGAACCCGTTTCGAGCCGCAGCCCGATCGTATGCCCGGAGCCAGCGGCGCGCCGCAAAAGGTCGGCGTTATCGGTAATTTCATCGGCGGCGACGAAAATGCAGCATTTATACTCCGAGGTGTCCAGTATGTCGAGCAGCAAACCAAACTGCCCGGCTGCAATATCGGAAAAGTTCAGGAATACGGTGACGTTTTCGTACGTCTGTTCGGCGGCTGTTGAGGGGCCTTCGCTTGGGGTAATTCCCATATACGCGTCATAAGCCGTCTGCATTTCATCTCTAAACGAACCCGCAAAGGTCGGATCATTATAAACGGCAGCAGCGTTTTTTACACGGATGATGGGAGCGAGTTCTGCCTGTATGACGACCGTTGTCAGTCCGAAAAATGAGCAGATTAATTCCGCGGGAAGATAAACCGTTCCGTTGGCGGCTTTGATCGAATAATAATACTGCATGTTGTCCTGATCAAATATCTCAGATCTGGCCACGTCGAACTTCAGCCTTTTTTCCACCGTATACAGCATGACCAGTTCGCTTGAAGCAACGCAGAAAACACCGATACCGGTGTCGCTGTTTTCAAACAGCGTATAGGGCAGATAGAGCTTTCCGCCGTAATACTTCGGCATCGTTTGATCGCTGAGCTCGATCAATTTATCGTTAACGCCTGCAAAATATACCGTACCGACAGCCTGCACGGGCGGCGTGGTTAGGATCAGCGCCAATAACAGCGCAACGGCCGCCGTCAGGATTTTCTTTTTCACGTTGCCGCCTCCTCACCTTCGTTCATTCGTATTTTATCACAGCGGCTGCGCTTAAACAATACGGCGCGATACAAACATGTGCCAGTCCTCCGTCTGCCGGGTCCGTACAATCTGGAGGCCGTTTTCTATAAGGGCGTTTCGAACCGCGTCCTGGCGTCCGTCTATGATGCCCGAACATATAAACACGCCTTCCGGTGTCAGCAGGTTTTTCACACCCTGTGCCAGTGGTATGATCACGTCGGCGATGATATTGGCAAAAACGATATCGAAACGTTCGCCGCGTATGACTTCTGACAAGGCGTTTTCGTCTAAAGCATCGCAGGTGAACGCCTTCATGCACACACGGTCAATGCCGTTCAGGCGCGCGTTGTCATAACAGACACGCGGGGCATCCGCCGCTATGTCGCAGCAGACGGCTTCGCGCGCGCCGAGAAGCAGTGCGCCGACGGCCAGTATACCGCTGCCGCATCCCAGGTCGAGCACGTTTTTGGCCCGGTGGTTCTCCAGCTCGGAAAGGCACATGCGCGTCGACGCATGCGCGCCGGTGCCGAACACCTGCCCCGGCTCGACGCGCAGGACGACCCGTTTTGTGTCCGCCGGCGCGTCTTCCCACGCCGGCACGATCAGCAGGCGGCCGCCTATTTTTATCGGTTTGAAAAACCTGCGCCAGGTGTTCAGCCAGTCCTCGTCATTGACGCGCCTTATATCGAACGTCTCGTCCGGCAGGGCCTCGCGGCAGTTATCAAGCCGCCGCCTGCCTTCTTCGCTGTCCTCCAGATAAAACTGGATGGACGATCCACCCTGCGCGCTTTTGAGCACGTCGTCCTCGACATAATCCCACGCGGCGGGGTTGTTGTCCAAAAACTCCCGGACCGACGCCTCGTCATTTATGACGAGACCGCCGGCATCAAGTTCCTCAAGTCTTACAGCAAGTGCGTCGAGCTTGTCGCTTTGAGTAAATATTGTAACTTCCAACCAGTCCATACTGCCTCCGTAGATGTGAAATTTATGTATAAACAAACACTTTTACCAATGCATTTATATTTTAATTGCACTATATAATGCAATTATCATTCAGCATGCATTATATGTAGCACGACGTTCGGGTCGCAGTTTGACACCCGTTTTATCGGATATCGGCAAGCTGCTTCATGTATTTATATGCTTTTTCATAATCGTTTTTCTCCTGATATAACTCGGAGATGTTTTTTAGCAGCTTTTTTATCTCTTCTATGGGTGACTGATTATTATTGGCGTAGATCCCCAGCGCATTGAGAAAGTAGAGAAGGGCTTTGTCCGTTTCTTCGCTTTCCCGGTAGAACGTTCCCAAACTGGTATAGGTGGCGGCCGTGCCGGTATGGTCGGGCCCAAGCACTTTTTCATTTATCTTCTTTGCTTTTTCCATCCATTTCAGCGCTTCTTCCCTGTCGCCGTCATGATAATAAACCCATGCTATTTCCGTATAGTTTTGCGCGGTATCCTGGTGCATTGCTCCATGGCGCCTTTCATTGATACGCATCGCTTTTTTCAGCCACAACATAGACTGAATATTATCGCCCTTTTCCAGATAAACATCCGCTAAATTCCTGTAGGTCTCAACTAATGCCGGATGCATTGCGCTCAAAACTTTTTCCTGTACATCCAGAGTTTTTTTATACCACTCAATTGAATGCTCCAACTCGCCCGTAACGCTTAACACCGATGCTATTTTCCCGCAAGCCTCCGCCGTATCCGGATGGTCTTTGCCCAGCAATTCTTCACGTATCTTCAGAGCTTTTTTATACCATTTTTTTGACGCGTCATACTTCTTTTCCTTCATGAATACATCCGCCACAGCGCTGTACAGCGCAGCTGTGCGGGGATGTTCTTCCCCTAGAGTCTTAATGGTTATATCCAGAGCTTTTTTATACCATTCAAACGCTTTGGCATACATTTGTCTGCAAAAATAGTTCTCTGCAATCCGGCTGTAACTTCCGGCTGTATCCGGATGCTCCCTGCCCAAAAGCCTTTCCTGGATTGCCAGGGCTTTTTCGAGCCATTGTAAAGACATTTCGTAATGGCGCTGCGTCTTCATCAGCAAGGCGAGATTCAAGTATGATCCGGCCGTATCAGGATGCTCCGCCCCGAGTATTTTTTCACGAATAAGCATAGCTTTTTCCAGCAGTTCCAGCGCTTTATCGTATTCACCGCTCAGGATATACATTTGTCCCATGTCGTCATACGTGCCGGCCGTATCCGGGTCGTTCCCGCCGATATGCTCGCGTATTACCAATGCTTTTTTATACCATTTCAGCGCCTCTTCATATTCCTGCCGCTGCCTTAAGGCATTCGCGACGTCGTTGTAGGACTTTGCCGTATCCGGATGCTTGTTCCCCAAAAGGCTTTTTTTCATCTGGTTAACGGCTTCATAGTATTTAAGCGACTCATCATACGCCTGCCTTGCATAGAAGACATCACCGAGCGCCGCCAGCGTCGCAATCGTATCCGGATGGTTTTTCCCAAGCTCGCTTTCCCGTAATCCCAACGCCTTGTGGAGATAGTCCAGCGCTTTTTTATAATCAAACTGCTTATAATAGTAAATACCGGTATTGTAGTATCCGCCGGCTTTAGCGATCGGCGTTTCCTCCTCTCCGCTTATATCGTATTGGTCGCGCAGATATTCCTCCAGGGCGTCAATCAAAAACCTATATCTTGCGTAATGTGCCGCCTGGAGCTGGCGCGTGACCGTGGACTGATTGACACCGAGCGCCTGCGCCGCCACTTTTTGCTGACCGGCGTAATCTATCGTTTTCCAGACTGTTTCGCGCTGCTTGTCCGTCCATGAACACATAATGTCGTTCACTGCGGTACAAAGCGCGTTAATTAGGCGGGCATCGCTTTTCCCGGTATCGAACGCCACCATGAAACCGCACGTGTGTTTCAGCTGCTGATTCAGACCCGACAAGCTGTCTCTGGCATATTTATTTGCCGCCCCGTCCACCCGGAGCGAATTCGGCGAGTCCACTCTGGTATACATCCGGCTTATACCGACGCCGATAAAAACGCCAAGCGGATGCAATTCTCTGATAAGCCGTTCAATAATTTTTACCGATGGCCGGCACGCCCGCAGAAGCCCCTGAAACTCAGCACCATATGTCAACGCAAGTTTTGAGGCGATATATTCAGCGTACTCGCTGTTTATACGCTCAAAAATAAAACTGATTTTCTCCAGTGTGCGGTTTCGCTCGCTCTCTTCCATCCACTCAAAACCGCCAACGCTTCCCATAATCGCGCAATACAAAATATCACCGCCTGTCATCTCAATTAAGATCTATTATATGTAAATTTTAGGCAATGTCAATTACTATTGTATAATTTAATGCAATTTCATGTTCATTTGCGCTTTCAAAAACAAGCTTTAACTAAAAAAAGCACCGGGAGGGCTGAACCCTCCCGGTATTTTTTATGAGCTTGTGTCTAACTGGATTTCTCTCCGATACCTTTTCCCAAGAGCATCGTCGATAAAACGTCGACGGCGCCGTCAACGCCGGTAAACGAAGAATTGATAACGAGATCATAATTATGGATATTTCCCCAAACCCGGCCGGTATAGTATTTATAGTAATTACTTCTGCTTTTATCGATTTTTTTGACCCGTTCCCCGGCGTCTTCGCATGTGATCTTGTATTCTTCCGCAGTACGCCGCACACGGTCTTCAAAGCTGCCGGTGATATACAGCCGCACGAGCCCCGGCTCGTCCTGCAGGATATAATCGGCGCAGCGACCGATAATCACGCAGCTTTTCCGAGCGATATCACGGATGACTTCAGCCTGGGCAAAAAATGCCTTATCATTGACCGGCGTATCAAAAAAAGCGGTGGATCTGAAGTTTGAAAACGATGTGGCCGCCGTAATATTATAAAGCAGGCTGTTAACGGTATGTTCCTCGTTTTGCCGGATAAAATCATAAGACAAACCGCTTCTGTCGGCCGCGAGCTGGATTAAATCCTTGTCATAGCATTCCACGCCGAGACGCGACGCGAGTTTTCCCCCGATCCGGCTGCCCCCGCTGCCAAATTCTCTGCTTACAGTAATAATAAATTTATCCATATGAACCTCCCGTGCGCGCCGCGCACAAGCAATACTGCGGACACTATATTTTCATTCGTATAATACCATAAATTGCACGGATTTCAAACGATATTTTAATATAATAATATGAAAATGACTTTACTTTTACACGTCGTTACTTTACTATTAACTTGAAACGTTGGCTAAAGAGGTGTTTATCTTGCTCGAAGAATTGCTTAAACAAGATTTTGTTTTTTTGGACGGGGCAATCGGCTGGCTCC
Organism: uncultured Sporobacter sp.; assembly: GCA_963663605.2. GTDB lineage: Bacteria > Bacillota > Clostridia > Oscillospirales > Oscillospiraceae > Sporobacter. Next base: position 214,716 of record CAXXVF010000001.1, on the reverse strand, counting down.
TGCTCCGAAAAGGCCTTAAACCGGGACAAAGGCCGGACATTATGAATATAACTGCTCCCGACACTGTTTATGAGATCCAGCACAGCTATTTCGAGTCCGGAAGCAGCATTCTTTTCACAAATACTTTCGGCGCAAACGCCGTTGCTTTGAAAAATTCGGATTATTCAGTTAATGAGATCATCAGAGCCGGTGTTGACGTGACCAGAAAAGCCGGCATGGGTAAAACGCTGACCGCCCTTGACATCGGTCCGATCGGCGATTTCATAGCTCCATACGGTACGCTTTCGTTCGACGAAGCCTATGAATTATACCGCCAGCAGGCCGTCGCCGGCGAGGCGGCCGGCGCCGACCTTGTCGCCATCGAAACGATGAGCGATCTGCTTGAGGTCAAGGCCGTCATGCTGGCCGTTAAAGAACATACGAACCTGCCGATTTTTACTATGATGACATTTGACAAAAGCGGCAGGACATTTACCGGCTGCCGGCCCGAAAGCTTCGCTGTCATGGCCGAAGGCCTCGGCGCTTCGGCTGTCGGTATCAACTGCTCACTCAGGCCGGACGAGATCTACCCCATCGCCGAAAAAGTGGTGGCAAACACAAGCCTCCCGGTCATCATCAAGGCCAACGCGGGACTGCCGGACAGCGTTACGGGCCTTTATGACGTGGACGCCGTGGAATTCGCGCGCCAGATGGAGCATTATGCCGAGCTCGGCGTAAAAATTATCGGCGGATGCTGCGGAACTTCGCCTGAATATATCAAAGAGATGCGCCGGGTATTTCAGCCGCTCAAACCGGCATCCGCGCCGCGCGACACTGCCGATAAAATATGTACGCCCATGCAGTTTGAAAACGTCGATATCCTCCGGTCTGAGCCTCCGGCGGGCATCACGGCCGCGTCTTCTTCCGAAGAAATCATTGATGACGTACTGGATCAGTCCGACGACGGCGCAAAGATCCTGACGGTCCGCTTCCCGGACGGCATTTCAGCCGGAGACGCTGTAAACATCGTCAAATCAATACAGTCCCAAAGCGACCGGCCGCTTTATATCATTTCAAACGATATACCGGTGTTGTCGGCGGCGCTGCGCGCCGTGACGGGCACAGCCGCCGTTGCCTGCACTGCGTGCAACAGGCCGGAAATTGAAGCCGTGGCGTCGAAATACGGCGCAGTGATCGTATAATACGGGTGCCTCACCGGAAAAAAGGAATCCGTCCAAAAAAATAGCCAGGAGAACATCCGAGTGACAAATATTTCGTTTTTACCTGCAGATATTCTACTTCCTGACGGCGTGGACATGGAAAAGTGGAGCGTTGTCGCCTGCGATCAGTTTTCATCGGAGCCCATATATTGGGATCGGGTCGAGAAGATGATCGGAGAGAGTCCTTCCACGCTGAAATTTATCGTGCCTGAGGCGCGCCTTGAAATAATCGATCCCGAACAGAGCGCGGCCGCAGCGGGCGGCGAAATGGAAAAATACATAAAGGACGGCCTGTTCAGGACGATCGAACACGCCTTCATCTATGTCGAGCGCACGGTGTCGGACGGAAGCGTCCGCCGGGGACTTGTCGGGATGATCGACCTGGAGGCATACGATTACATGCCCGGCTCCCGGTCCGTCGTGCGCGCCAGCGAAAAAACGATCCTGTCGCGCCTGCCGGCACGTATTGAAATACGAAAGCGCGCGCCGCTTGAAATGCCGCACATAATGGCGCTCATCAACGATAAAGAACGCCGGGTCATCGAAACGCTCGCCGAAGAGACCGCCGAACTGGAGCCGGTCTATAACTTTGAACTGATGGAGAACGGCGGCAGGGTCAAGGGCTGGCGCGTCACGGGCAGCGTGTGCGCCGGGGTAACGGACCGGCTTGCGGCGCTTTTTGAAGGCTGCCCCGTTCAGATCATTATAGGCGACGGGAACCATTCGCTGGCAGCCGCAAAAGATTATTGGGACAAACTCAAACCAAGCCTCGGCAAACAGGAACAAGACGGTCACCCCGCCCGATACGCGCTCGTTGAACTGGGCAACGTCTACGATTCGGCAATTGTCTTCGAGGCGATCCACCGGCTCGTCTCCGGTATCGATCCCGCGAAGCTGGTCAACGCGCTGGCGTCACATCTCTCCGGCGGCGCCGGCTATGATTATACGCTGGGCTGGGTCAGCACCGGCGGTACCGGCCGTCTGACGGCCCGCGCTTTCAGTATCGGCGAAATGATCGATAAACTGCAAACGTTTCTGGACGCGTATGTCGGCAAATCCGGCGGCATCATCGACTACATACACGGCGAACAGTCTCTCAACGAGCTGTCGAAAACGGAGGGCCATTTGGGCCTGCTTCTGCCGCCCATGGACAAATCCGATTTTTTCAACACCGTCATAGACAGCGGCGTTTTCCCGAAAAAGAGTTTTTCCATCGGCAGCGCGCAGGATAAAAGATACTATCTGGAATGCCGGGCTATACGCTAAATTGAATGTGTCAAATCGCCGGGAGGATTTTTTATGAAATTAAGCTGGACAACGCTCATGGTTAAGGATATGGAAGAGTCGCTTAAGTTTTATCAGGATATACTCGGACTTGAAGTCGACAGCAGATTCACCGCCATGCCGGGTCTGGAACTGGCTTTTTTAGGAGCCGGGGAAACAAAGATCGAACTTGTCTGCAACGCCGAGGTCCAAAACGCCGTCGTCGGCGACGCTGTCTCGCTCGGCTTTGAAGTGGACTCTCTGGACACGGCGCTTGAAATGGTGAATGAAAAGGGTATCCCGATCCACAGCGGCCCGTTTGTCCATCCCCGTGTTAAGTACTTTTTCATTCAGGATCCCAACGGGCTGTAGATTCAGCTGAAACAATCGATATAAAAAGGCGCAAAAATATAAATGACAAGTAAGGCGCCTGCTTCGGCAGGCGCCTTGTTTGTTGTTCCCGTTTTATGCGGAATTTTCGCGGTCTCTTCCGTAATCAGAGCACCTCGTCCAGCCTCTTGAGCAGACGCGCATATCCCTCATGCGTTTCGCCGCCGCGAACTTCCGCACCTGACTGGTAATAGGTGATACGGCCGCTTCCGCCTGCCGGGATCTTCAGCGCCTCAAGTGTTTGGACAAGCCTGTTTACCGTCCCCCTGTTGCCGTCTATGATCTCAATATCCGATCCAAGCAGCCTCCTGATAACATTCCTGTAGAAAATGAAGTGCGTACAGCCCAAAACGACAGTCTGATACCGGCTGACGTCACGGCCGTCCAGCGCCTCGGACAAGTATTTTAAAACTTCTTCCGTATCGAATATAAAACGCTCGGCAAATCCGACGAGCCCTGAAAGCGGCAGGAGATCGACAATGTCTTCGCAGTCCAGCTGCGTGATGAGTTTTCTGAGTTTTTCCTCCCGGAGCGTCAGTTCAGTCGCCGTGATGAGCACCCGCTTGTCTTTGTTGTTTAAAACAGCGGGCTTGACGGCCGGCTCCATGCCGATGATCGGCAGGCCGTATGCTTTCCGCAGGTCCTCAACGGCGACGCTCGTAGCCGTATTGCACGCGATTACCAGCGCGTCGATCCCCAGACGGATCATGAAATCCGCCGCTTTTAACACATACGATCTGACCTGCTCTTTTGTTTTCGTACCGTACGGGACCCCCAGCGTGTCGGCGTAATAAACAAAATCCGAATGCTTGAGATCTTTCATTGCTTCATGCAGGACGGTGAGTCCGCCGATGCCGGAATCAAAAAAACCAATCAGCATAAAGGGCACCTCATATGTATAATAGTCCCCAAAGGTCATAACGAGCAGAGTATAGGCACTTCGTATAATAATCATACATACACGATCTTTATCTGTCAACTCAGGACGTACGCGAACACTCCGGGCAGGGCTTTACGTGGCATTATCCGCTGCGCGCGGATAGACCCGAATTTTCTTGACACGGCAAGGCAGATAAGCTAGAATTATTGGCGTCGTCCAAACCGGACAATATGTATATGCCCCCGTAGCTCAGCAGGATAGAGCATTCGCCTCCTAAGCGAAGGGTCGGACGTTCGAATCGTCTCGGGGGTGCCAAAGAGCCGAAAACACTCAGTTTTCGGCTCTTTTTTCTTTGTCGCGGAACATTTATCATGCATGCTTTTTAATAAACGAATTATGTTTCACAGGATTTAGACAGTTTGAACTGCTGACGCGTTATTGTTCTTATCACTTTAATAGCAATCTGTCATCTGTTTGCGGACTACTAATAATTCCGGAGCTATGAGCATCTCGTCCGGCCTCCACCAGGCCGTATTTGACCTTGATTCGGTCAAGCTTTTCGAGCATGGGCCGGGAGATGACCCAGAGGAAGAATGCGGTAGCGGCGGCTTGGACGAGATCAAACGGAAACCCCTGAATATACGCGGCCAGGAACATAGGCCACGTAGGCTGATCCTGATACATGAGGACGGTCGCCGGGTTCATCAGCCCGCCGTAAATGATAATAGCCGACAGCGCGCCGAAAATACAAAGCGGCAGGCGATTCCGCCGCAGAAGACCCTTGCGGAACAATATGCCGGCCAGAAAACCGATAATACCCATGGCAAACATCTGCCACGGCGTCCATGGCCCCTGGCTGAAGAGCATATTGGACACGAGCATCGTAATCGCCCCGACGAGAAAGCCCGTCTCGCCGCCGAACGCCACGCCCGCGATGATCGCAACAGCCATAACGGGCTTAAATTGCGGAAGCATGAAAAAGGCCGCGCGGCCCGCCACCGCGATCGCGCACAGGACCGCGACGATGACCAGCTCGCGCGCCAGCGGCTTGCGCCCCTCGAATACGAGCGCGAACGGGATCATCGTCTCCAGAATAACGAGCAGCGATATGAAATAATACTTGCGGTCGTCGAGATAATACATGCCGAAAAAGATCGTCAGCGGTATGGCCAGCAGAATTAATGCCGCCGCAACGGCCGTCCGTCCGGACAGCCTGCGTTTATCCTTTTGTACCTGCGCGTTTTCAATAGGCCGGTCGCTTTTGCGGCTTACGGCCAGCACAAGAACGAGCAGCGACGCGAGCAGGGCGATATACAGCCCCAGTTTTCCATTCCCCGTCAGAATCGGGACGTCCGCCTCGCTCAAGGCCAAAACCGATGCCGCCAGCGCAAAGGCGCCCGCTATTCCCGCAAGCAGTCTGCGCCAGAACGGGAGTTTTTGCGCCGGTTTGTCAGGCTTATCCGGTTTGCCGTGCGTTAAAAAATCATCGTCGTCGCCATCGTCTTGCAGCACAGGCAGCTCGGGGATATTTCCGCCACAGGCAGTAATGACGTCCTCCGCTGTCACGGCGTCCGGCAGAAGATGCCGCGCCATCCGGTTGGCCGCCGTCGTATAGAAGCTGTTGCCGGAAAAGAACGCGCGGGGAACATCCTGCGTCACGATACCGCCGTCGAAAAACATCGCGCAGCGGTGCGCGTGCTTTGCGCAGAACTCGATGTCATGGCTGACCATGACGACCGTCACACCGCGCCGAAGTAGGCTTTCTAAAATCTCTGCGAACGCCTGCTTGAATTCGGCGTCGAGCCCTTTCGTCGGCTCGTCAAGAAGCAGTATGTGCGGTGCCAGCAGCAGCACCTTCGCCAGTGCCGCGCGCTGCTGCTCGCCGCCGGACAAGTCGTACGGATGGCGCTCCAGCAGCCCGTCCAACCGGCACAGCCGCGCCGCCCGAGCCAGCTTTTTTTCTTTTTCCGGTTTTGACAGCCGGCTTTTTTTCAGGATCTCCAGAAGGTCCTCCCTGATGGTCTTTTTGACAAACAGCGCCTGCGGATTCTGCGGCAAAACCCCCAGAAGCCCGTCGAACAGCTTCCCGTTCCACTGCCAGGCAGCCGCGCCCTCCAAAAGCACCCGACCCCTGTACGGCTTGTTGATCCCGGCTATGAGGGACAGCGCCGTCGTCTTGCCGACGCCGTTGCCGCCCAGAATGGCCAGAAACTCGCCCCTGTACGCTTTTACCGACAAGCCCCGGAGCACGTCGGCCCCTTCCTTTTCATACTTGAACCACACCTCGTCGAGTTCGACGGCGGGAACGCCGTCCGGCGTTTTTTTCAACGGCGCGGGCGGGACGGCGCCGAGCGGGAACGTTTTTGCATACGCGTCCAGCCATTTGCGACCGTCGCGCACAGTGACGGGGCAGCCGAGCGCGTTTGGGATGGCGGCATAGATGCGCATCGGCGCGGGCATGGACAAAAACATGCTGTGCCGGCTGTTCTTCAGTTTCTCACCGACGCTGCGGGGGTCGCCTTCACAGACGAGCTTCCCCGCTTCCATAACAAGCACCCGGTCGCACATGGGCAGCACCTCCTCGAGCCGGTGCTCCGTCATGACGACGGTGGTGCCCAGCTCGCGGTTGATCTTTCCGACTGCGGCGAGAAAATCCGCCGCAGCGATGGGGTCAAGCTGGCTCGTCGGCTCGTCGAGGATCAGGACCGACGGTCCCATCGCCATGATCGAGGCCAGATTCAGAAGCTGCTTCTGGCCGCCCGAGAGCTCCGTGACGTTTTTGTAAAACCAGGCCTGCATGCCGAAGAAGCTCGCCATTTCAGCCACACGGCCTCGAATATCCGGCGTTTCATACCCAAGGCTTTCCAGGCCGAAGGCCAGCTCGTGCCAGACCTTGTCCGTGACGATTTGATTGTCGGGATTCTGCATGACAAACCCGATCCGTGCGCTTTGTTCCCGCAGATCGACGGTATCGAGCGCACGCCCTTCGAACAATATCTCTCCGCTCATGCGCCCGTGCGGCGCCAGTACGCTTTTAAGCTGGCGCAGCAACGTCGTCTTACCGCAGCCGGAGGGCCCGGCCAGCGCGATGAATTCGCCCTGGCCGACCGAGACGCTCAGCGCATCGAGCGCCCGATGCGGCTGTTCGGGATAGGAAAAGGTCAGATTGCGGATCGTAAAGCATTCCATTTCCTGTCCTCCCTGAGATTGATGACGACCGGCATGATCAAAAGCGCGAAAAAGCATAAAAAAACGCTGGCCGTATATACTTCGAACACCGTGCCCTTCATCGTCGGAAAATACCGCCAGTAAACGGCTCCGAAAAAGGCCCCGACGGCGATATACACGCCGCAGGCCAGAAGAAAAACGGCGGCGGCGCGGTCGCGCCGGTCGAACCGATAGATGGAAAAAGCCGTGCGTCCGCGAAGCCCGTAGCCCCGGCTTTTCATGCTGTCGGCCGTCTCAATGGCATTTTCCAGAGCCCATGTGACCATGATCGACAGTATTGTCAGTCCGTTTCGCGCGCGCTCAATAACACCGCCGTTCGATACGTCCCGGCCGACGCATTTCTGCGCGTTGGACACGACCCTGATCTGCGCCCTGAATTTCGGGACGAAGCGCAGCGTCATGGATAAAACGAGCGACAGGGCCGGGATAATCCGCCCGAACAGGTACACGAACTTGTCGGAGGTCATAACGGCATTGTAGCAGGAAAACCATGTGACGACCGAGACCAGCATGGCCGAAGCCGCCAGGCCGTACGCGACGGATTCAAGCGTCAGCGGGTTGTCGTTCGGTAAATACGCGAGGATCGTCCCGCCCTCGTGGTTGAAGGCAGGATTGATAATTGCCGCTGTTAAAAACATCGGCAGCATATATATGAGCGTAAAGCGGACGGCTTTTTTCCCGTTTAAACAGACGGCGTACGTCAGGGCGCAGGCAAGCGAAACAAGCAGGCAGGCCGGGTGCATGAATACCATTGAGAAAGCAAAGGCCAGCCCGAAATACAAAAAGTTAACAACGGGATGAAAGCTTGAAAATGTATCTCTATTAATCATGGAAACCTCAAGAGCCGACGGAGTAATAGCCGCCGACGTCCACGCCCAGGCTGCACGTATAGACCCATTCGACGACGTCTCCGTCCCGGAGCTGATAGCGGCTGCAGCCGTAATTGGGGAACCAGTCGTTTACCTTGTACATCCAGCCGGACAGCTCGCCGCAGTCGAACTCGTACAGGTTGTTGATGCCCTCAATATACGCCGAGTTATACATTGGCGTATTGACGTATTCCATGTGGATGCCCACCTTCTTCATTTCCCGCAGAAGGACGTTGAAGACGCTCTCGCCCTCGTAGAACGTCACCTGCGTTGCCGGGAAGATGACGCCGTCCGCCGGTACGAGCTCCACCTTTTCCGGGTCGAGCCAGCTGATGTTGTCGAGTATCGTGTCGCAACGCACGGACAATGTGCACGTCAGCGCATTGTCGGAGATGACGGCGTCCTCCGGCTCGACGGGGACCGGCTTCCCCTCCGGGACGGGGTCCGTTAAGTACTGATCCTTTCCGGTATCGGGATTGATGTCCATCCCCTGCTGTGCGGAATAGTCCTCATCTCCCGCTTCAACGCCCTCCGAGGAACTGCCCCCGGCCAATGCCGCGGCTGTCTCGATCTTTTCCTCCGGCGTCATCGGCACGTCTGAGTCCGAGCCGGGCGCAGCCGACGGCGATGCGCTTTCTTCCGGCGATGGTTCCGCCGAAGGCTCAGTTGTCGGCGTCGGGGCTGCCGAAGAAGGACCCTTCGGCGTTTGTACCGGCGGCGCGCTCTCCTCCACCGCCGTATCGTCCGGCGTCTGCTCTTCGCCGCTGTTTTCGATATCAGATGCCGCTATCGGCGGTTCGGATACGGGAACGGTCGGTGCCGATACGGTCCAGCCCTGAAGGCCGGGCGCGTTCCCGCCATACCAGAACGCCGCGCCCAGCGCGGCCAGTACAATAACCGCTATGATGATTTTCCATTTATGCTTTGACAACGCTTTTTTCATAATGATCCCCCGTTACAGCAGGTTGGCGCTCGTGAGCATATTGAAGATCATCTGCGCGATCTCACAGCGTGTTATCGCGGTTTCCGGTTTGATCTCCAGCGCGGACTGATCGAGAATATCCGAGGCATAGCAGAACGCCAGGGCTTCGCGCGCCCAATCGGCTGCCTGAACGTAGTCGACAAACTGCGAGAGCATATCTCGGATCGCGGCGGTGTCCATTTCGGTTTCCATGCCGCACAGCTTCGCCGCGCGCGCCGCCATAACCGCCGCCTCCTGCCGCGTGATCGTGCCGCCGGGGTCAAACGTCGTCTCCGTCCGTCCGGTAACGATGCCGTATGTATACGCCGTGCCGACACAGCCTGCGTACCACTCGCCTGGCGCAACGTCCGTAAACACGCCGACAGCCGCAGGCGTCAGTCCCAGACTCCGCACGACGGTAGAACAAAACTCGGCCCGCGTCATCGTATTGTCCGGCCGGAACGTACCGTCTTCGTAGCCGTTTAGGATGCCGCGCGCGGCCAACGCCTCGATAGCGGTGATGCTGTCGCTGTAGACGATGTCGTCAAAGGTCGTGCCCGGAGCTGTTATGGGCACGGCGCAGACATCCGCATGCTTGCCCTCCAGCCCCGCGCCGGATACGGGTCCGCTGCCGTCAGCGTCGGATACCACCAGTGCGTCGCCCATACGGTACAGGCTGCTTTCTCCGTTTAAGGCCCGCTGCGCCGCCACCAGCCCGTAAAACCCCTGCTCCGTCGCCATCTGGTTGCTGCCCCCGCCGGAAGCCGTATGCCGGAAACTGCCGTCCGTCTGACGGAAACTCATCAGATTATCCAACATCGTATACCCGTTTTTGACGAAACGTTCATCCTCCAGCGAAATCCCCAGCTCCGTGAGCGCGACGAGTACCTGCACGCAGCTTTCCGAATTCGTCGTGCCCCAGCTTGAATAGCCGCCTTTACTGTCCTGCATTTCCGACAGGCAGGCAAGCGCTTCGTCAATCACCTCCGCTACATCTTTTCGATCCTGATACTTGGCCAGCGCCTGCAGCGCCATGCCCGTTATGTCCGGATCGGCGACCGAATCGTCCGCTGTCGCGAATGATGTTCCGCCGAAGAGCGAAAACCCGCCGTCGTCGAGCTGGCATTCCAGAATCCGGTCAATATACATATCCCGCGTGGCCTGCACGGCCGCGTCCCGGTTTTGCGGCATGTCGTAACTGCCGCTGTCCAGCGCGATGAGCGCCCAGATCGGCCCGTTGAGTCCCTGATAGATCGTCTTGTCGTAATCGCCTAGCGGCGTCAAAAGATTGTACCCTGCCACGTCCGCCGGGTCTTTTCCGATCGCCGTCAGCGCCAGGATGACACGGGAGTATTCCGTATACTTCTTCGCGTGCAGCACGCCGCTGCAGGCCGCTACGTATTCCTCCACCGTGGCGTAGTAGTCCTGATAATATTCCTCCGGCACGTCATAGCCGCTCCGGGCCAGTCCTATGACCGCCCATTCCCCCCCGACGGACCCGACCTGCGGACTGCCTGCGACGTCGAAGACATACGCAGCCGTTCCGCGCACCGCCCCGTTCAGTTCAGATACCGACAACGCCGACGACGCCGGCGCTATGCCCAGGAGCATAATCACCACAAGGCATATGCCGGCTGCTTTCGTAAGTTTTTCCCTCATATCACGTTTCTCCTTTGCTTTATGTTTGACCCACCGCCGGCGTACCGGCGGCGGGTTGTTTATTTATATTGTCAAATCACTGTTATTCCACGATATTCTCGCAAAACCGCATGAGAATCGTCGCCACCTGTGCGCGCGTTGCGCTGCCCGACGGCGCGAGCGACGTCTCAGTCACACCGTTGATGAGTCCTTCCGCGCTGGCCCAGCGCATGGCCCTTGACGCCCAGTCGCTGATATCGCCCGCGTCGGCAAACGCTACCAGATCAGCCGCTGCCGTTACGTCGTAGCCCTTGTACGCGGCGTAATTGTACAGAATCGCCGCCATCTGCTCGCGCGTCACGCTGTCGTTTGTCCCGAACAGGCCCCCGCCGTAGCCGCTCACAATCTCGTTTTCACTCGCCCACAAAACGGCATCCGTGTACCACTGGCCGTCTTCCACGTCGTCAAACGCGTTATCGGCCGTCACGTCCGGCTCGCCCGCCAACCTGTACAGCACCGTCACCAGCATCGCCCGCGTCATGTTCTGGTTCGGGCTGAACGTCGTATCGCTCGTGCCGTTCATCAGACGGTTCGTAACGGCGTACTTCACCGCTTCGTTAAACCAATCCGTAGCAGAAACGTCCGTAAACGGGTTGTCCCATGTGTCAGTTTCAGAGCAGCCCACCACATAGTAGGACAGATGATCCGTCGTAAAACACACTGTACCAGTCTTTTCGTTATAATAGCAGTTCATCACCGTCAGCTCTCCATCTTCATCTAAATACCAAACCTTAATGTCCGATGGGTCCTCACCGTCTTTGGGCGTGTATGGAAGCGATAACGTTAGGCTGCTGCCGCCATAACTGGTGATGTTTTGGTCACCGATCATTATGGAAATATCATAAACAACGCCGTCTCCGACGGCTTCCTGCTGCGCCGCTGTCAAACGCTTGACATCAAACGTTCCGATACTCACGGTGACCGTGCTGTCCGAGTCCCAGGACGCAATGGCCGCAAGCGCGCCGTTCGGGATGGTCATACTGCCGACCGGCGTTCTGATTACCAGGTTTGCTTCCGTCTGCGAGGACGCTCTGGAAATGCAAGTCTTCGGCAGCTCAACCGTTACCGTGTTCAACGTTCCCGTGATCTGCGGAGTAATGATGATATCGCCGCCGGTTAGCTTGACTTTAATGATGGCTTCCTCAAACTGCGAATATTCAATCGTTACGCTTGCCGTCCCATCGACGGCCGTTACGGACGGCGTTATGATGGCATTATCTTCGTTGGAAACATTAATTGTGATCGTAACTTTGTCGCTGTCCACGAGCGAGGCGGCCTTATTCATATAATCGTTATAATAGTTGCATTCGAGGGTTATCACGGTTCCATTGGCAACGGGTATCGCCTGCAGGGGCTTGTAATAGATCCCCCCCGACACGCAGGTCAGCTGGGCCCAGTAATTGGCCTGAAGGGCTTCAAGGCTAACGCTTGTTACGGTTGACGGGATCGTATAGGTATAGCTTTCCGTTCCCGTATTAAATGCGGGCGACAGTTCGCCATAAGCTGACGCAAAGCTGATACCCGTTATCTCAGCGCTCGGGTCGGACATTGAGCAGCCGATATCGCTTCCCAGTTGGCAAGTAAACTGCCACTTAATTATGTCGCCGTCTTCAACCTGAAATTCCGAAGCGCCCATATTGATAAACCAGTTGTTCCACGTTATCATCCAGCCGGAACCGCCACCTGCGTCGAATTCACCGAGGATATCTATGAGCGTACCGTCGGAAACATAGAAATCCTTTATACATTCCAGATAGAAGCCCGACAGCACCGTGCCCCAATGACTGTACTCAACATTTAGTGCGTCGAGCAGCCGGAGTGTAACTGTTGCGATCGTATCCCCTAACGCGTACGGCACCTGCGTAGGCAAAACGAGCACACCGAGCGGCGTGGCCATATCGACTTTATCGCTTGTGCGTACGCCGTAATCCACGAAGCTTATCGTAACGTATCCTGCAATTGACTGACCGTCCATATTGAAGCTCAGGCCCGTTGTCGGGTAATAGCTTGTCGTATGCGTGATATCCTTTCCGCTGGCCTCGGCATTAACGACGACGCATGCCACACCGCTCTCGGCCATATAGTTGTTTCCTTCATAGTGGTTGGTAACAATGACTTTGTAGTAGCTTGTGCCCTCATCCTCCGTTGACGGCGTATATGAACTTGATACAGCGCCGGAAATTGGCGTAAAAACACCGCTTTCTTGGGTCCTGACGTACCACTGGTACGTCAGTGTACCCTGCTCGGCAACCGATACGGCCACCTGTAATACGGACGCAGTGTCGCCGACCTTATATGTCGCCGTCTCGCCCGTAATGTTCCAGATGAACACCGGTGTCGGACCCGATTCCGCCAGAATTCTCTCAAATTCTTCTTCCGCCGCCAACAGCACATTGTAATTCGTGACCTGCGCCTTTTCTTCGGCGCTCAGCGCATTGTAAGCGTCCCGTGCGGCGTTGAGTGCGCCCGCGCTGTATTTGGTGACCGTCCCAATGGCGTCGATCAGCTCAGCGACCTTCTCCGCGTCTGTTTTCGCTTCCACGACTGTGAACTCGATATCCGGCAGCACGGAGAAAAAGCCGTTTATATTTTCGGATGAATCCTGGCCGGGCATGTATTCCGAGTTTGACGAGCTGCCCTTGGTGATGTCGCGGTATGTAAAGCCGCCCGAGGTAATAGCCGTGGTATGGACCTTCCCATCCGTCAGAGAATGCTGGCCTGTCACGCTGAAAGCGGTGAGCGTGATGGTGTTATTAAGACGAATGGCATACTGCGTATGCTCACTCTCAATTCCGTTTGCCGTACCGTCATCCAGCGTGTAGACGAGGTATGTTTTATCCGGAAATCCGGGATTTGAAATAGCGCCCAGCTTAGCGATCGGCATTCTGAGCTCATCAAAAGATATTTCAATATCGTTTCCCGCTTCGACTTGCACGAAAAGCCGTCCGTACAGCGCTTTAGTCACTTCCGCGCCGCTGATCGTCACATCCGTCCCGTAAGCGCTGACCGTGTAATACGTCACGGCGTCGCCTGCACAGATTTCTATGACGTTGCGACCGTCGGTTAAATGCACGGTATACGAATCGTCGCTGTTCGCCGTATACTCCGTCCAGAACGCGTCGTCGTTCCAGCTGCTCTGCGTCCAGTCCGTGTCGCCCAGAGGCTGGTGCACCCGTACGCTCGTGACCGCAGCAGACTGCCCCGCACTCTCCGCTGACGGTGTGAAGGTGTATTCCGCGTATTGTTTATACGCGTCAATTGAAACGCCGTTGATGGAGCGGATGTAGTATGCCGTGTCGTTATCCGTGAGGGTAATTCCCGGATTAATCGTTGTACCGGATGAAGCCGCGCCAACATTTACGACGACAATCCCCGTATTTTCAGTCCAGAGCTTGCTGTAGACCTGGCCACAGTGATCCAGCGCGTCGTAGGTGATCTTGACGACGCTCAGGCCCGTTCTACCGGGAACTGCCTTTATTGTAGCTCCGGCGTAATAGGTATCGACAACCTCCACCGAATCGCCGTAAATCACATCGAAATGGTAGTCTGGATTGACATAGTTGTTTGACGTGATACTGTCTAAAGGCTGCCAGGCGCGGAAAAGGTAAAGTTCGTATTGGCCGCCTTCCTCCAGCGACAGATATTTGCTGTCAGCAATGTTCACGAGGAGATTGGCTTCATAAAAGTCCTGAGACGCGTCCTTCACGTCGCCGCTCCAGGCGGACAGTGGCGCAAGGCTTGAAAGCGGGATTGTCCGACTTTTATCGCCCGTGCCGGTATCGAAAATGTAAGATTTTTTAACATAACCGTCCAGCTTGAGCACATAGCACAGCATCGTGTCAGCCGGCGCTTCGAACATATAGGTTTCGGTCCCGTCTCCGTTACCGACCGATGTCCCGTTCAGCAGGCAGTACGGACGGTAGAACTTGGGCCGCTGGAAGACGATTAAATCAGAACCCTCTGGGACTGTGATCGAGAGCGCGATCTTTGGGGATATGACGAATTTACCGCTGTCAGACAGATTCAGCGCCGCAAAATCCGTGTCGTTGTAGACATAAGTCTCGCCGCCGCTGGCCCAGTAATTGCTTGGCACATTGAACGTATAGTTATAGGCGATTTTGCCTTTTTGCACGGGCAGCAGGAAGCGCGCGCGCGCGTCGCCGGAGGCCAGTGACGTACCGCCGGGCGTGTAGACAACACCGTTGCTGTCGGTGATCGACATGGTATAAAGTACGTTATTCGTATTTCTGAGCTGTTCAGAAAAATCCACCTTACGCAGGCTCAGGGACATGTCGCCCTCAACAGTGAAGCTGCCACCGCCCCAGTCGCTGGTTTCATACGTATACGTCCCCGCGCCAAGCTCAATCGCCGTCGCGGATTTGTCTCCCGGGATCGTCCCGACGACAAGGCCGCCGGATAAAATACTTGCAGCCATACTGCTGTCGAGTATGACGGTGCAGGCCGCGCCCTCTTGCGTCAGCTCAATGACGATGTTCCTGTCGCCGGTCACGCTAAACGTTCCCGATTTAGTCACGTAGCCCGACGCCGATACGGTGTAGCTGTAGCTGCCGGCTTTCAGCTCATACACGCCGCCGACCGACGCAACCTCACCTTCGCCGCCTGTTACCGTCACCAATGCGTCTGCGGGCGTCGTTGTAAAGGTAATGTCATAGATATCCTCACCGCCAGCGTCCGGCTGTCCGGACGTTGCGACGTTGACGACCGTATCGGCTGTGATATCGCTTATCGTATAAAGGCCGTCGCCGTCCGGCGTCAGCATAGAACCGCCGGCTGAGACTGAATCAAGCGTCACTTCCGGGTATTTAGATTCGACCGTGAACGTAATACTTTGTCCCGGCGCTACGGCTGTGGCGTAGGTCGCCGCCCCATTGATCATTACATCGGTGTACTGCGCACCGAGAAACTGGACGTTATAGGTCGTATTGTCCGCAAGCTCCAGCCACGAACGCAGGATCGGGTATTCATACGCGGCAAAGCGCGCTTCGGTGCCCGCTGGCGGCTCTCCCGTTATCTCTGCTATCCCATCGGCATAAAAAGTAAACGCGCCGCCCAGCTGAGTCAAAAATGATTGCGTTTTCATAGCGGCAGCGCTTCTCACGCCGGTCGCACAGAAATTTATATTAGCCGAGTTGTCTCCCGTACCCTTTTGAACGCCGCTGTCCATATAAAAAAGGTTTGAAAATACAATGGCGTCCGGCGACGCGACGCCCGACAGCAACGCGTGTCCGACGGCGCCGCCCAGCGTCGCATCCACGCCGCTTGTATCGGTCACGGCTGTTGCCGCGCCATAGCAGTTTGTGACGGCGACAGACCCCGATGACGCGGCGGTCACCGAGCCGAGAAGGCCGCCGATATTGTTTACGCCGGAAATATTGCCGGAGCTGTAGCAGTTTTTTATGGTAATTGTATTGGACGAGCAAGAGACCGCGCCGCCCAAGCCGCCCGAGCCGCCATAAATATCCGGCCCGCTCAAATCGGTTACGCCGCCCGTGTTATAACTGTTCGTGACGGAAGATGCGGCGCCTCCAACGGGCACCTGAGCTAATCCGAAGAGACCACCGCCTATTCCGCTGTCCGCCAGTCCGGCATAACTAATCGTGACGCTGCCGCTGTTGGCACAGTTTGTTATGTCAAAACCGCCGCTCAGGTACCCGACAACGCCGCCGACTTTGCCTGTACCTGTAACGGACGCCGTATTCTCACAGCCGGTCAGCACGCTTGCCTGGCCGGCACTGCCGGCGATGCCGCCGGCATAAATGGCCGTGCCGGAAACAATTCCGCTGTTTTTACAGCCGTTAAACATCTTTCCGCTCCCGGCAATTCCGCCAGCGTTCTCGTCCTGCCCCGTAACCGCACCCGTATTGACGCAATAATCAAACGCGCCAGACGGTGCGTACCCGGCGATGCCGCCGACATAACTTGTTCCAGAAACGCTGCCGCTGTTAATACAGGCCTCGAACCAGGCGTCACCGGCGTTACTGCCGGCAATACCACCAATCCTGCTTCTGCCGTTGATTGCCGCTTCGTTCCGGCAGCCGATAAAAGAACTGCCCGATGCACTCGCCGCGATCCCCGCAACGTTGCCGCCTGTGCTTCGCACGCTCCCTTGTACCGTCAGGTCTTTGACCGTTCCCGCCCCTACGGCCCCGAAGAGCGCCTGATTGTCAGCAGTCGTATCAATATACAAATACGATATCGTAAAGCTCGCGCCGTCAAAGGTCCCGGTATACGAGCCGGACGAAATGCCAACAGGCGTCCAGCTTGCAGAATCGGCGCCGCAGACGGAAGAAAGGTCGATATCCGCCGTCAGTACAGCGTTTGCGGACGTGTTGCGCGGCGTACCGTCCGTCAGCGCGCCGTTGACCAGATCGCGGAACCAGCACAGCTGGGCGGCGCTGCCGATCTGATAGACGCTGTTTATGTATGGTGGTACATCTGTATCATCTGTCTCCTCCGTTGTAAAAGGAATGGATGCAACCGTCGATGTATTCCCCGAAATATCCTCGACAAACAGATACGCAACATAGCCCGTTGAGGCCGTAAGCCCGCCGACGGAAAAGCTGTTAACGGCGGCTTGCGCTACGCCGGTAACACCGGTTGCCTTGATCGTATCCGTATCCGTTATCGGCGCCGCCGCCGGGAGCGTCAGGCAATAATAGTCGCCCGCCTCGTCGGAGGTGAAGCGAATGGTGGCATACGTCGCGCCGGCGTCCGTAAAAGACACGCCGGACAGCGTCGGCGCGGTATCATCCCCGCCTGACGCGTCCGTCAGATAGGCATACAATAAGGGGTCAACCTCACCGAAGCCGGTGATATACGGGAGCTTGCCGTTTTCCAGCGTCCAAACGCCGGCGCTCCAGCCGGCATTCAAGTAGGTTGAGCCGGTCAGCGCCGCGTCTGCCGTCAGGTTCGCCCCGTTTAAGGTCACCGAGCCTGTATCAGCCGAATCAACGGGCACACCGCCAACCGTCATATTCTCCCAGGCGTAGCAGCTTGAAACCGTGCCGCCGGCCCCGCTGAGCGCACCGGCGATCCGGCCGGCGTTGCTTGCGGCCGTGATGGCCGACTGCAGCGCGATGCACGCATTTAAGGTCCCGCTGCTTGTTAAGTTACCTGCGATACCGCCGGCGCAAGAGCCGCCGCAGGTAACCGTCACTGTGGCATAGCATTTTCTGACAGAAACCGAAGAGCCCATGTAACCGCTAATGCCACCGACGTAGTCCCCAGACGCTGAAATATCGGCGCTTACGCAACAGCTTTCAATGGTTCCCGACGCGTTTGCGCCGCCGACGATGCCGCCCACATTATTGTTACCCGAGATAACGCCGCTGACGGAGCAGTTTTCGATTCTGAATCCGGGTCCTTCCGTTTGCCCGCATATACCGCCGACCGAATAGTATCCAGTTAAATTGGCGTTTTCCAGCTTTACATTTTTGACCATTACGTCATTGACACCTTGCGACATGATGCCTCCGAACAGCCCAACCATGCCGGAGGCGCCGTTATAATAAAGACCGCTGACAGTGTGTCCGCAGCCGTCAAAGACGCCTCTAAAAAATATCTCACCATATCCGGGTACGTGGCAGCCGATTGGCGTCCAGTTGCCAATGTTTGGACCGCAAACGGAGGACATGTTAATATCCTTCGTCAGCTTTACATACTTTGGGGTCTCGTCGCCAATGTTGTAAAATGTTTTATTCTCATTGACGAGCGCCGCAAAGTCCAGAAGGTCCTGGGGTGTGGAGATCTCCAGCGCCGTATCGGGCGTTAAGTAGCCGTTTTTGTAGTTATGATAATTTTCTCCTGTGTTGTTGTAATACAGCGAACCGTGCTCGGCGCGCGCCGTTATCGGCACGAATCCGGCAACTAAAACGAGCGCCAGCAATAGGGCAAAACCTTTACTGAGAACCTTCCTGTTTTTCATTTTCGGGCCCTTCCTTTCCTGCTTTAAACTGCTTGAAAATCTAAAAAGTTGCATACCGGGCTTTATGCTGGGAACGAAACCTATTAGCCTTTCAGTCGGCATAAAGCTGATATCCAAGAGATTGAGCAAATAGCTTCCCATTGCTCAACCTCTTGTTTCAGTTTTTCGTTTATGCTGTCATATCGTTCGTCAACGGTGTTCAGGCCGTAACGGTCTCCGGGAAAAGGTTCTCGTCATAGTAGGAGCCGTAACGCCACTGGACCAGATCGAACACGCGCATATCCATATCGCCGGCGCCCAGAATCTCCGAAACCGGCACGATCTCGTATTGATTGGTTAAACCAATTCTGTCATAAACGCGGTACTGCCAGCCGTCCATACCCGATGCGGCATACGGCACACCTTTAACCGTAATGGATGAGACATAGCCATAAGACTCGACAAACCCGCCTATCATTAGCGCCGGTATATCTTCCATTTCAACCAGCGCATCAAGCACTGTGACATAGGAGCGTCCGTCCGTGTGATTTTCCGCGTTGATCGTAAGGGCATTGCCGGCGTACAGGGTGTCGTCGGACGGATCATAAATCTGGCATTTCACCAGCCCTGTATAACGGTACTCCCAATCGTTTAGCGCTGTGTTGGTCACGACTACCGTGATATCCACATAACCGCCGCCATCCCGCTCGGCATGGAAGCTCGACGGACCGGGAATCGCATCATAAGAAATATTCACGGTGAGGCAGCTGGCATATTCCTCGTCACCGATTTCAGCAACGGTTACCGCTCCCATTGAGGTGCCGTACTCACTGCCGGCGGCTCTCGACCATACAACGTCCTCGGCGCCATCAATCGTGTCAAAATATGTAGGGTTAAAGCTGCTGTCCGCCGGAACGGCATACAGAGGCACGGTCGTCCCGCCTTCCGGTATGGAAGCCCAGTCAACAACGTATGTAAAATCACCACCTGACGTCAGGTATGGATCACTGTCGACGGCGGAAGCCGTCAGGCCGAATAAGGACACAAGCATGGTGAGCATGAGCAGGATGCTCAGCAGTTTCTTTACATTGCGCATTTTTTGACCTCCTCAAGTCATTTGTAAGTCTGGTTGATGTCTTTACTTCTTCTACAAAACATTCTGACGGTCTTTCATTAATAAATAATCATAGGCATCACCGCCTTTCAGAAAAAGCAAAAGAGCTTGTACGGGCTGGGTATGGGAAAGGCTGTTGAGCACCCATGCCCAGCTTTCTTACTTATTTCTTGGGAAGCGCGTATCGGCCGCTCTAGCCGGCTATGTTCCGGACAAACCGCATGAGGATCGTCGCCACCTGCGCACGCGTGGCGCTGCCGGACGGTGAGAGCGTTGTCGAGGTAATGCCCGTAATCAGGCCCTCGGCATTTGCCCAGTTCAAGGCCTTGCCGGCCCACGCGCTGATATCATTCGCGTCGGCAAAACCGGTTAAGTCGGCTGACGCGGAGACGTCATAGCCCTTATAGCCTGCATAGTTATACAGGATAGCCGCCATCTGCTCACGCGTTACAAAATCATTTGTACCGAACAGGTTATCGCCGTAGCCGGATACAATACCGTTTGCGCTGGCCCAGATTACGGCGTTCGTGTACCATTGGCCGCTCTCCACGTCTTTGAAGCCGTTCGTGCCTGAAACGGCCGGTTCACCCTCGAGCCTGTACAGCACCGTCACGAGCATCGCGCGCGTCATGGCCGTATCGGGGCTGAAGGCAGCCGCGCCCGTACCGGTAAACAGCTCGTTTGCCGAGACAAAGGCTACCGCGTCATAGTACCAGTCCAATACGCGTACATCGGCATATGGGTTTTCCCATGCGGCCAGCTCGTCATAGCCGACGACGTAATAGGAAAGGTGATCCGTCGCGAAGCTGACCGTACCCGTGGCTGCATCGTATGTGCAGGGCATTTGTGCCAGTTCGCCCGCGTCATTCAAGTACCAGACCGAAACGCCGGCCGGATCTTCTCCGGCTTGAAGCGTGTACGGCAGAGTAACCGTCAGGCTTGCGCCGCCGAAGCTTGAAATATTGTTGCCGCCGCTCGTGATGGAGATATCATAAACGGGATCACTGCCGACAGCCGCCTGCTGCGTCGGCGTCAGGGTCAACGTCTCAACTGTACCAAGACTCATAGAAACCGTGCCGCCCGCGGCCTGCGACGCGATGGCGCCAAGCGTATTATTTGGAATGTTCATGCTGCCTACAGGTGTGTCCACGACGAGATCGGCATTCGTTTGGGCCGCAATTTCGTTGAGCGAACTGGCGGGCACAACAACACTGACCGTCGAAGCAGAGCCGGTTACTTCTGGCGCAATCACGATGGATCCGCTGTTATTCTCCTGAGCATATTCGATCGTGTCCGAAAGGCTGCTTCCACTGACCTGAGCCGTTGCCGTACCGTTTGACGCCGTAGCGCCGGGATTGACCGTATTGGACGTCGCGCCGCCCGTCGTCTTACCATCGCCAGTTGTCGCTCCTCCGCCTCCACCGATATTCGGAACCGCCGTCGTCGTGAAGTCGATGTCTGCTATGGCCGACGTATTCCCAGCCGCGTCCTCCACCACAACGTAAGCCGTGTAGGTCGTCGATGCTGTCAGGCCCGCGGCATTGAAGCTGTTTGCGCCCGTTATGGCCGACCCGCTTGTCCCCGTCTTCACCGTCGCCGCGTCAGGCGCGCCCGCTGTTTCGAGGTACACCACATAGTAGTACGTGCCCGCTTCGTCCGACGTGTAATTGATCGTCGCACCCGTCGTACTTAGGCTGCTCACGTGAGTGTTCGTCAGAGTCGGCGCCGTTATGTCGGGGCCTGCCGTCGTGAAGTTCACCGTGTATATCTGCGTCGTTACGCCGTCTGCCGCCTGAACGGTGACTGTGGCCGTGCCCGCTCCCGCAGCCAGCGTCACGCCGGCATTGGCCGTTATGCTCGCCCCGGAATCTGTCACCGTGCCTGCCATTGTGATTGCTGCCGTCGCGCCCGTGCCGTACGGCAGCGTTACGTTGTAGGTTGTCGTCCCAGCGGCAAAACCGGTGACTGCCGTCGCCGCTCCGCCGTCAACGCTGTAGGTCAGCGCCGACAGCGTCGCGTCATTGTTTGACGCCGTCGTGAAGTTCACCGTGTATGTCTGCGTTGTTACGCCGTCTGCCGCCTGGACGGTGACTGTGGCCGTGCCCGCTCCCGCAGCCAGCGTCACGCCGGCATTGGCCGTTATGCTCGCCCCGGAATCTGTCACCGTGCCTGCCATTGTGATTGCTGCCGTCGCGCCCGTGCCGTACGGCAGCGTTACGTTGTAGGTTGTCGTCCCAGCGGCAAAACCGGTGACTGCCGTCGCCGCTCCGCCGTCAACGCTGTAGGTCAGCGCCAACAGCGTCGCGTCATTGTTTGACGCCGTCGTGAAGTTCACCGTGTATGTCTGCGTTGTTACGCCGTCTGCCGCCTGGACGGTGACTGTGGCCGTGCCCGCTCCCGCAGCCAGCGTCACGCCGGCATTGGCCGTTATGCTCGCCCCGGAATTTGTCACCGTGCCTGCCATTGTGATTGCTGCCGTCGCGCCCGTGCCGTACGGCAGCGTTACGTTGTAGGTTGTCGTCCCCGAGGCGAAACCGGTGACTGCCGTCGCCGCTCCGCCGTCAACGCTGTAGGTCAGCGCCGACAGCGTCGCGTCATTGTTTGACGCCGTCGTGAAGTTCACCGTGTATGTCTGCGTCGTTACGCCGTCTGCCGCCTGGACGGTGACTGTGGCCGTGCCCGCTCCCGCAGCCAGCGTCACGCCGGCATTGGCCGTTATGCTCGCCCCGGAATCTGTCACCGTGCCTGCCATTGTGATTGCTGCCGTCGCGCCCGTGCCGTACGGCAGCGTTACGTTGTAGGTTGTCGTCCCAGCGGCAAAACCGGTGACTGCCGTCGCCGCTCCGCCGTCAACGCTGTAGGTCAGCGCCGACAGCGTCGCGTCATTGTTTGACGCCGTCGTGAAGTTCACCGTGTATGTCTGCGTTGTTACGCCGTCTGCCGCCTGGACGGTGACTGTGGCCGTGCCCGCTCCCGCAGCCAGCGTCACGCCGGCATTGGCCGTTATGCTCGCCCCGGAATCTGTCACCGTGCCTGCCATTGTGATTGCTGCCGTCGCGCCCGTGCCGTACGGCAGCGTTACGTTGTAGGTTGTCGTCCCAGCGGCAAAACCGGTGACTGCCGTCGCCGCTCCGCCGTCAACGCTGTAGGTCAGCGCCGACAGCGTCGCGTCATTGTTTGACGCCGTCGTGAAGTTCACCGTGTATGTCTGCGTTGTTACGCCGTCTGCCGCCTGGACGGTGACTGTGGCCGTGCCCGCTCCCGCAGCCAGCGTCACGCCGGCATTGGCCGTTATGCTCGCCCCGGAATCTGTCACCGTGCCTGCCATTGTGATTGCTGCCGTCGCGCCCGTGCCGTACGGCAGCGTTACGTTGTAGGTTGTCGTCCCAGCGGCAAAACCGGTGACTGCCGTCGCCGCTCCGCCGTCAACGCTGTAGGTCAGCGCCGACAGCGTCGCGTCATTGTTTGACGCCGTCGTGAAGTTCACCGTGTATGTCTGCGTCGTTACGCCGTCTGCCGCCTGGACGGTGACTGTGGCCGTGCCCGCTCCCGCAGCCAGCGTCACGCCGGCATTGGCCGTTATGCTCGCCCCGGAATCTGTCACCGTGCCTGCCATTGTGATTGCTGCCGTCGCGCCCGTGCCGTACGGCAGCGTTACGTTGTAGGTTGTCGTCCCAGCGGCAAAACCGGTGACTGCCGTCGCCGCTCCGCCGTCAACGCTGTAGGTCAGCGCCGACAGCGTCGCGTCATTGTTTGACGCCGTCGTGAAGTTCACCGTGTATGTCTGCGTTGTTACGCCGTCTGCCGCCTGGACGGTGACTGTGGCCGTGCCCGCTCCCGCAGCCAGCGTCACGCCGGCATTGGCCGTTATGCTCGCCCCGGAATCTGTCACCGTGCCTGCCATTGTGATTGCTGCCGTCGCGCCCGTGCCGTACGGCAGCGTTACGTTGTAGGTTGTCGTCCCAGCGGCGAAACCGGTGACTGCCGTCGCCGCTCCGCCGTCAACGCTGTAGGTCAGCGCCGACAGCGTCGCGTCATTGTTCGCCGCTGTCAGATATGTATATAGCGCGGTATCCACCGGCCCGAAAGCCGTGATGTACGGAAGCTTGTCGTTATCCGTCAGCGTCCAGATACCGCCATCCCAGCTGAGAGCGGAATATGTGGAGCCCGTGAGCGCGTCTGCCGCCGAAATATCCGCGCCATCCAGACTTGCGGCATCATCACCCGGCGTCACCGGCGAGCTGTCAATTTCAACCACCATATCCTGCCAAGCGTAACTGTTGGCAATGGTTGCCGAACCACATGCCCCGGCAACGCGCCCGATATTCGTTGTCGCAGCGCCGGTGGACGCTACAGACGATTGGAGCGCGAAGCAATTGTTTATTTCTGCGGTACTGCCGGATGATCCGCCGTTCTGGCCGGCAATGCCGCCGACGTTTACCGTGCCGCTCGTCGACGTCGCACTGAGCGAACCCACCGTTAAGCAGTTGTTAATATAGGCCGCAGTGCAGGTTGATGTTAATGAAGTGTAGACATAGCCCACAATACCTCCCGCATAGACTTTTTTATTGTTAGTGTTATTCACACTAATATCAGCGGTTGACAGGCAATTATTCACCTCGTTGTTATAACCCAGATAGCCTGTTATACCGCCGACATACGAATTATTAGCACCAGTATTTGTGGCCACCGCCGTGACTGTACCGGAAACGGAGCAGCTGTTAACGCTGCTGTAGGCTGTTCCAGAAGTAGCGGCGTTTAAATAACCGGCAATCCCTCCAACGTAATGCTTGCTTGACGAGGCATATGTGCTGCCGATTGTGCCGGAAAAGCTGCAGTTCTCAAACGTTGCATGCGAAACATCACCGGCAATACCGCCGACTTTGTCCGCCGCGCCCGTTGAGACGACGCTGCCGCTCACGCTGCAGTTGCTGATGAGAGCATCGTCCGTCGTTGTTCCCTCAATGTGACCGGCAATACTACCGAGCGAGTTGCTTGCCGACGTCACGCTCACGTTCGTCAAGGCGAGGTTATATATCGACGAGCCCGTACCGGCCTTCACGTATCCGAACAGTCCGCCGTATTCCGTCGATGTAGTGTCTGTACTGTAATAATAAAGATTGCTGATCGTATGTCCCTGGCCGTCAAATGTTCCGTCAAAGTGATATGTAGCTGTATTGCCGATCGGGACCCAGCTGTCGCCGGTACCGCAGACCGACGCCAGGTCGAGATCCGCCGTCAGCTTGATAAATTTGCCGGCGAACGTCCGGTTGGTTGCCCCGTTGACGAACTCGGCGAGATCCACAAGGTTCTGCTCTGTCCGTATCTCAAGGGCGTCTTCCGCCGAATCGAACCTGGTTGTGTACCAGGCGTCGAGTATAACCGCCACATCGTAAACCTGGCCCTCAGGGTGAATGGCGGCCTGAAAATTGCTCGTCGCCAGATCGAGCGTGTCGATATCGCCCTGTGTGGCCGTGCCAACGCCCTGCGCGGTTGCAATTGCGGCGTTATAGGTATTGTAATCGCCCTGCGTTACCCACTGATAGATGGAGTAGATATCGGAGCCGTCGCCGGACGCGCTGATCTCCACGCTGTCCCGAAGCGACTCGGCGGCGTCGATCCTGCCCGCGAGCACGGCGTCCAGATTTGTCGTCAGATAATCGGCAGCGGCCTCGCCGTAACCGTGTATGTACGGCAGCTTCCCGCCCTCCAGCTCCCAGCCATAGGGCTCCGACACAGCGTCATAAGCCGTCCACCCGAGGGTGTCCGCAAAGGTCGAGGGCGACAGCGCTTGCGCCGGCGTCATGTCGGCGCCGTTTTTCCCGAATGTCGTGTTAAACGCGGATTCGTTCGTGAATGTTATGCCCGTCATGGTCGACAGGGCATAAACATTCGCATAATTACCTGCAAAGCCGCCGCTGACGCGCCCGACCTCTTCGGAATCCACACCAGCACAGGTAATTGATTCCTGCAGAGCAACCGAGTTTCTGATTTGAGTCTTCGGATCGGTATAGCCGGCAATCCCGCCGACCCGCGTGTTTGCGCCGGCGTCAATCGACCCCGCGGCGTAACAGTAATAGACATACGCGTAGTTTTCCATATTGCCGATTAATCCGCCGGCTGTACCGCCTATTGAAGACACCGCCGCCGTTACGTAACAATTATTAGCGCTCACGTAATCGTAAAAACACCCGCACAAGCCGCCCACATTTGTGTTACCGGAAACCGCCCCGGCGACACGACAATGACGAAATTCCGTGTAAGTGGAGGTGCCGCAGATGCCGCCGACGTAATCTTGCGCAGTAATATTGACGCCAGTCAGGTTGACATTATTAATAAATGCCCGATGCGACTCGGAAGAGCCGGCAAAACCGAACAGCCCAACATAGTCGCCGGAAGCGTTATTGTATGTAAGGTTCGAGATAGCATGTCCGCCGCCGTCGAATGTTCCGCGGAAGGGGTTTGCCTGCGTGCCGATCGGCGTCCACTCTCCGCTCAGCGTAATGTCGGCAGTCAGCGTGAAGGTACTTTGGTAATAGTTCGCGCCGCCATTGACAGCCGTGGCAAGAGCTTGAAGCCCCGCCTCATCACTGATCGTGTACTCGCCCTGTCCAGGTTGCCCGTCGTACGGATCCGCGGCCGCCGCCGTGATCGGCACGAAGCCGGCGATCAGCAAAAGCGCGAATACCGTCGCGAAGAAGCGCTTGGCGATGTTTGTTTTTTTCATTTTTTATTCCTCCACATTTTGATTTTTTGTATGTATTTTCTCTTATATGGGATTTGTAAAATCTTCGGGAGCCTTCTGTCAGCCGTGTCCGGGTCCGGAAAACATTGGCTTTTCCGTTTTCTTTTTTCGCGGCTTTTTCAGCCCCGCCTTTTCCAGGATGCGCGGCCAGGGACCAAGCCGGCCTTTTAAGTATGTATAGCCCGGCACTTCGCTTTTTTTCGGGATATGTCCCAGCTTTGCCGCACGGTCCCGGATATACTGCAGCAGCTGTCTGTCCGTATCGTCCCTGTGCTGCCGGCCGAAAGCCGTCTCCCGGTCCTGAAATTCCGCATTTTCAGGCGTCATATATCCTATTGAGCTTTCAGGCAGGCGCTCCTTTTCGAGCATTGTTCACCTCCGGGCCGCAAAGCGGCAGTGTCCATACGACTAAATTTTAAGGTTCTTTCTGATCCGCTCTTCCGGCAGGCAGGAATCAAGAATTTACGGCTGTGGCAAATTGCAAATAAAAAAACGGCTGTGACAATCAAAATGATCGTCACAGCCGTGTTCCTGCGATAGCAACCAGCCCGCCCTTCTTACCTGAACGCGGACTGCATTTCAAAGCAGGTCTTCTGGCTTACGTCTGTAGAGTTTCCTCTTGCGGAACGCGCTCTGCCTTCCCGGTTTCCCAGTGACCGGCTTTCGCCGACGAACGCGGTCCTCAACGCTTACAGCGGCGGCACCGCTCGGGACTTCAACCCGATTCCCTATCCTCCCCAAAAAGCCATGCGCTAAAAGGGGCACTCGAAATAGTATTCACTTTCCGGGTGGGCAGAAAATTAGACAATGTTTCCCTGTTATGCTATACTGCGCACGATGGCGGGTATTCGTATACCCTTAACAATCGTAGCGTTGTTTTTTTGTGCTGTTTTTACTAAACTTATGTATTGATATAGCTGCTTTGGCGCGGGTGGCATGGTCTACCTTTTTTCCCATATTTTAATTGATTTAATGGTTTTTTGTTTATTTATAACAAATTCTTACTTTACGCCTTGGCCGCCCAGTTCAGAAATGTGTGGTGTGAGACATTCAGGCGCACGGCCGCTTGTCTCGCGGATATCTCGCTGCTGCGCCATTGATGCACCAAAAAATAAAATTCGTCCGGGATCGGCTTCTCCGGGCGGCCAAACCTCTGGCCCCGCGCTTTTGCCGCCGCGATGCCCTCGGCCTGCCGCCGGTGTATGAATTCCCGCTCCGTCTGCGCTACGTAGGACAGCAGCTGCAAAACGATATCCGCAATCAGCGTCCCCGTCAGGTCCCGCCCCTGCCGTGTGTCTAAAAGCGGCATGTCCAGCACCACGACAGACGCGTATTTTTCCTTAGTGATGATCCGCCATTGCTCTAAAATCTCGTCGTAGTCCCGCCCGAGCCGGTCGATACTCTTGATCACAAGCGTATCGCCGCTTTTAAGTTTGCGTACGAGCCGTTTGTACGCCGGCCGCTCAAAGTCCTTACCCGACTGCTTATCCAAATAAATACACGCCTCCGGCACGCCGAACTCCCGCATGGCGAGCAGTTGCCGCTCTTCGTTTTGTTCTTTTGTCGAAACCCTGACATACCCATAAACCTGATTGGTCATTATACTGTTCCTTTCTTAGAATATAGTTTTAGTGTGCATTTTCAGGCAGTCATTATGCCTGCGGCTGGTATATGGGCATCCGGAATAATTTTCATATCAAGCAAAAAACGCCTGCCGATGAATACGAATCTTTGATTGAACTATGAAAATAAAAATCAAGTTAATCAAAGGTTCGTATAAATATCGACAGGCGCGAAGATGCCGTTAACCTGCCGTCTGTTGTACTGGCAACAGCAGTTACGTTTAGTCTGCGCGGCGCGTGTCTGACTTATCTTCCCAAGGAAGCTTCACAGTGACCAGTTCGCGGGGACTTGCACCCCATTCCGTTTAAAGACCACACCTTTAGCGCGGCCAACCGGGCAGACTATTAAGCTGGGTTTTAAACTTATAGGCATCCTCCTTCCATCTAAAAAAAAGAGCTTCAGTCGGCGTAGGCTGCCGCCTGCGCTGTCTTTACCTCCGTTTTTCGGTCAGCTTGATTTTTTTGTGTACTGTTTGTGTACTGGTAGAAAAAATCTAATACTAATATTCAACCGGACAGCTTATTTATTTTAACAAATTTTACTATATTTTCTAGGGCAATGCAATAGTAATATGCAGAATATTTTCATAATTGTCAGTAATTCTCACAAATTATCACATATTGATCGGGTTTTCCCAATTCTAAAACAGCGCCGCAACCGGGTTTTTTGGTCGCGGGGCTGTTTCGTCTGCTGGATTTTTTGCTCAATAGCCCGGCATCCCTATTCCCATTATCAGCGAATCGGTTATTTTTTCAGCAACGCCAAGGGAATATCATTCAGCGGAAGCTGTCTCATAACAGCTCCGATGTCATATGCAACCTTCGGCATCCCGTAAACTACGGCAGTCTTTTCATTCTGGCCGATGGTTTTTGCACCGCGTTCCCTCATAGCCAAAAGTCCCTTGGCGCCGTCTGCGCCCATACCCGTAAGAATTACTCCGACAGCATTCGCGCCGATTACTTTCGCCACCGATTCAAACAATATGTCCACGGATGGACAGTGCCCGTTCTTTTTCTCCCCCTTGAATACCTCAACACTGAGCTTGTTCCCGGTTTTCTTCAATCTCATATGCGCGTCGCCGGGTGCTATAAGCACTTTTCCCCTTTCAACAAGGTCGCCCTGCTGCGCTTCTTTGACCCGCAGCCTTGTCGAATCATTCAGCCTTTCGGCAAACATCTTTGAAAACACGGGCGGGATATGCTGAACGATAACGATGCCGGGCATATCGGAAGGCAGGTCCTTAAGCACATTGTAAATAGCCTCCGTACCTCCGGTAGAAGCTCCGATGGCAATTACCCGGGCGCCTTTTCCCGCACCGGTCTTGTCCTCAGCTCTTAGAAAACCGCTTATCGGGTTATAGCATGACATATTGGCCGTTGAAGCAATCTTTATTTTTTCTATCAGCTCACCGATAAAAGCCTCTGTGGTTATCCCATATCTCTTGTCCGGTTTAACCACGAAGTCTACAGCCCCTGCATTCATAGCGTTGAAAACGGCGTCGCTCACGGCGCTGACTACCACTATTGGAAGCCGGTACTGCGGCAAAAGCCGCTTTATAAACTCTATCCCGTTCATCTTCGGCATTTCAATATCGCACGTCATAACGTCGGGTTCATATTCGAGGATCTTATCTCGTGCGTCGAACGGGTCCACGGCCTTGGCCACAATTTCAATTTCCGGGTCGGCGGATATGCCTTTGGACAGAAATTCCCTGAAAAACATAGAATCATCAACAATTAATACCCTTGTTCTTTTTTGCCTGATCATGCCGTTTACTCCTTCCTGTAAACAGAGGGCATAATATATTTATACTTCGTTTCATCGCGGCCAAGGGATTCCGAATGTCCTATGAACAGGTATCCCCCATGATCCGTCAAGTCATAAAACTTGTTGACCAGTTCACATTTGGTAGCCGCGTCGAAATAAATCATCACGTTTCTGCAGAATATCACATGGAATTTTTTCCTGAACGGGAATTTCTGGTCCATAAGATTTAATTTTCTGAATATTACCATATCCTTTATACCGTCAACAATGGCGCTTTTCCCGTCGTCGACCTTATCCAGATAATTCAGTTTCCAGGCCGGAGGCAGGACCGCGATCCTGTCGTTTTCATATAAGCCTTTGCGCGCTTTATCCAGCACCGCGCCTGAAATATCGGTAGCCAGTACTTTTGTATCCCACAGCAATTTTTCCCGGCCGAAAAACTCGTCAATTATCATGGCAAGCGCGTATGGTTCCTCCCCGGAGGAACAGCCCGCGCTCCAGATCCGGAGGTCCTTATCGGTCACCTTGCTTTTCAGATATGGCAGCACTTTATCCCTGAAGTAAAAAAAGTGATCCGCTTCACGCATAAAAAAAGTATGATTCGTCGTGATCTTATCTGTCAGGGCAATCAACGCTTCTCCGGTTTTATCCGAAACGAGGTAATCATAGTATTCCGAAAAACTCTTAAAGTTCTTCTGCTCAAGTATACCGTTAAGTCTCCCCATCACAAGCGTCTGTTTTTCTTCCTTCAGATATATCCCGTAATCGGACTTTATCAAACTCGACAGCTTACTGAATTCTTTTTTTGTGATCTGGATCATTGGCGCCCTCACCTCTTGCGCTTTGGGAGAGGGCCGCGCGGCCCCCTCCCAACTTATACAGTCTCCGTTTGCTGTCAATACTTGCCGAATTCAGAATCGCTCAGCAGGATCTTTTTTTTGTCTTTTGCCGGAGCAATAGCGGCTTGTTGGGCACTCTTATTGCCCTGGTGGTCCTTCTTCTCCATATCGGCTGAAACCGTATTGGTATCCCCTGAGTTTTTCAACTTAAACTGGCCGACTAATTGACTGAGAAGCGCGGCCTGGCTTGAAAGCTCTTCGCTTGCTGCGGCACTTTCTTCGGAGGTGGCGGAGTTTGACTGTACGACCTGCGACACCTGCATAATCCCCTGATTAATCTGTTCAATACCCATAGCCTGCTCATTGGAGGCGACAGAAATGTCATTTACAAGGGTTGCGACTTTTTCAACTTCGTCAACAATTTTACCGAGCGCCTCTGCGGTATCTTTCGCAATTTTTGTGCCGCCTTCTACTTTTTGGATCGAACTTTCTATCATGGCCGTTGTTTCGCTTGCTGCCTCCGAGCTCTTTTGAGCGAGGTTTTTGACTTCTTCGGCAACGACGGCGAAGCCTTTTCCTGCCGACCCGGCTCGTGCCGCTTCAACCGCCGCGTTGAGCGCAAGGATATTGGTCTGGAACGCAATGTCGTCAATGACCTTGATGATTTTGTAGATATTGCTGGACGATACGTTGATCTCGTCCATTGCCTTGAGCATTTCCTGCATCTGGGTGTTGCCCTGCGCGGCATCCCCCTTGGCGTTGCTTGAAAGCTCATTCGCTTTGCCGGCGTTTTCCGCGTTGAGCTTGGTCTGCGAGGATATTTCCTCAAGCGATGCCGTCAATTCTTCGATAGAGCTCGCCTGCTCGGTAGCGCCCTGAGAAAGCGCCATACTTGAATCCGACACCTGCTTGGCGCCCGCCGCGACCTGTTCGGAGGCCGTGCTGATCTCATGCACCATTTTATTCAGGCTGTCTGTCAAGACGGCCAATTCAGCGTTCAGGAGGTCTCTGTCAGATCTGACATCCACGTCCACCGTCAGATCGGCCTGCGCAACCTTCTGGGCGACCTGTACCTGCCGCGTCGTACTGGTGATTAAATCGTGGAACGCGCTTGAAAGCATTCCGACCTCATCGCGCCTCAGCTTCAACTCATAATCTTTCTGCGTAAGGACGGAATCCATATCCAAGTCGCCGGCTGCAAGCAGATTTCCGACAGCAGCCATTTTCTTGACTGGAGTTCCTATAATGCGGGAGATATATATTCCCAAAACTACGGCTATCATGATGCCGACAATGATTACAACAATCATAAGAATGGTTGATTGCGCTGCCTGGGAAGCGTTGCCCGCAGCTCCTTCTGCCGCTGATTCTGAAATATGATTAAACAATTCAATGAAATTGTCCCGAATCGTCGTACCCAGCGCAGCCAGCTCTGGAATCATTGCATTTGCAGCTTCTAAATTCCCGCTTTCATAATAGTTGATAAAATCATCGGCTCCGTCTTTATACGTATTCCAGTCTGTCTGTATGATATTAAAATGACTGGAAAGCTCTTCAGAGATTGAACCCGCGCATTCCTCCATAGCTTCACTCACATTTTTCACCTGGACGGGAATATCCTCGAGCAGTTCATTGATTGAAGCTGTGTCGGCTGTATCTATGTAAGATATTTTTACTAGATCATATCTGAGCTGCTGCATACTTACAGCCGCATCGCCCGAATACTGCAGGGACAAGGTATCATGCTCATACAGTTCAGTATCCGATTTACTGATGTTGGTAATGCTTATTACTCCAACAACACCCACAATTGCCGCAATTGCCGCTACAACAAGGAATCCGGCAATGAGCTTTGCCGAAATCTTTAAATTTACGAACCATTTCATAATAAATTATTCCCTTTCCAGTTTTACTTAGAAGTTCTATTTCCCTCTTTTTGTGTTGCTATCAGATATATCGTCTCATTTTTTTAATTTTTTTAGCAGTTTCTCATTTGTAGAAATAACTTTTTTATTTGTAAATCAGGTTTATTCATTTGATAAAATTACGATATAAATAATGGATAGCAACTTGGATAGATCTTATATTAAAAAAACAGCAGTTTTGTGCAGGAGGAGTATGCGCATATGAACGTTTGTTTAGCACGACAACCTATTTTTGATACCCAACTAAATGTAATAGGATACGAACTGCTATACCGTTCAAATGAAAACAGTACAGCGTACGATGGTTCAGATCCGGATCTCGCATCTTCTGAAATGATTTTAATGGGGCTTGACGCCGGTATAAAAATGCTTACGGATAACCGGCTTGCTTTTATAAATTTTACGGAGAGCCTTCTTTTGAACGAAGCGGCAACGATTTTGCCGAAAAAACATCTGGTGGTCGAGATTCTTGAAGATGTTTCACCAGATAAGAACATAATAAATTCATGTAGGAAACTAAAAAAGCAGGGTTATACTCTGTCTTTGGACGATTTTGTTTATTCCGATGTATTAGCTCCCTTTCTGGAACTGGCCGATATTGTAAAGATCGATTTTCTTAATCGTGACATCAGCAGCATTAAACAGGACGTTAAGATCCTGTCAAAAATACCCACCATCCGCCTTTTAGCCGAGAAAGTTGAAACGAAAGAAGTTTTTGAGCTTGCACAAAACTTGGGTTTCGTTTATTTCCAAGGGTATTTTTTTAGTAAACCCCAAATCTTCGGAAAAAAAAAGATGAATCCCGTAAAAGCAAACCAATTGCAGCTGATACACCATGCGATGGATCCCATGGTGGACTACAAAAAGCTTGCCGCCATAATAAAGAACGACACCGTTCTCTCCTACCGCATTCTGCGGCTGGTTAATTCCGCATATTACGGGCTTCAGTATCCCGTTAAAAATATACGACACGCCCTGGCTATTCTCGGGATAAAAAGTATACGGAAATTTGTTACGCTTCTGACCATTGAGCAAATGACAGACGAAAAGCCGGAGGAACTGATAAGGATGTCGCTCATTCGGGGCCGCGTTCTCGAATCTCTCGCTCCATTTGTAAGGATGCGGAAATATAAAGATGATTTATTTATGCTTGGCTTGTTTTCGCTTATTGACGTTTTGTCCGATACGCCGATGGATGAGATCATCGAGAAAACAAATCTCCCGAAAGATGTGGCCGGCGCTTTGCTTACAGGGTCGGGAAAATATGCCGATCTGCTGAATATCATAGTCTACTATGAACATGGTAATTGGAGTGAAACAACCCATATATCCAAAAACTACGGCCTGTCCGTCAGCGAAATCTTTAAGGTCTATATCCCCGCTATAGAATGGACAAATGAACTATTGATGAAATAAATGCTTTACCCTGCAGCCACCGTACACTATAAATTATCTACAGCCAAAAACCTCCGAGCCTGTTTTCAGGTTCGGAGGTTTTCAGATGTATACATAGCGATTTTAAATAACCGCGCCCAAAAGGCATTGCATACAGGTCAGCCCAGAATCAATTCATCGATAACAGATACCAGTTTGCCGATTTCAGGCTTTGACAGCTGCGCGTCCGCGCCGACCTGCTCGCATTTCAGCCGCATCTGCTCATCAATAACTGACGAGAAAACGACAACCGGAAGCTTTCTTAGCTCAGGGTCTGCTTTTATACGCTTTGTCAGATGCAGGCCGTCCATCTGGGGCATTTCAATATCTGTTATAACAAGGGACACGGACTCTGAAATATCTTCATATGCCGCCTTATTTTTTAAGAGGTCATCCCATGCCTCGGCCCCATTGCTAACAATGCGTATATTTTTATAACCGGCTTTATTAAGGGATTCAAGAAGCATTTTTCTCAAAAGAACAGAATCCTCGGCAATTAGTATCGGTTTTTGCGACTGCCCGCGCTGGCCAAGTCTGTCGATTTCCGACATTTTAATACCTGTTTCCGGATTTATGTCAAACGCAATTTTTTCAAAATCAAGTATTGCGCTGATCTTCCCGTCTATTTTTACGATGCCGGTAACCACTCCGTCGTCTCCGCCATAGATAATGCTGTCCGGTTTCTCTATTTCCGTCCAGGAAAAACGATGGATGCTTTCAACACCATGAACATGGAACGCAACTTTAATATTGTTAAATGAAGTTATAATATAAATGTCCTTATTCTGGTTTTCAGACTCCGGCAGATCCAGATAAGCCGCGAGATTTAAAACGGTGTAAAGCTCGTCCCTTGGCTGAAATACCCCTTCAACACACGGATGCGCATTGGGAAGCGCCCTGACTTCGCTGAACTGCATAAGTTCCTTAACCTTGGCAACGTTTATACCAAAGCTTTTTCCCGCAAGGGTAAATTCCAGTATCTCCAATTCATTTGTGCCGGTATCCAGCAATATGTTCGTTTTCATTCTTCCCATCCTTCCTGTTCTTAGGTCAATAAATCGATAAGATTATACGGCCGAGTCCTCTCTAATAGTAAGCATGATCAATATCGGTAATCCGAACACCGTAATTTTCATCGATGACAACAACCTCACCCCGAGCTATGTGCTTTCCGTTTACTACAACTTCGACCAGCTCTCCCGCCATTTTTTCAAGGATTATGACCGAGCCTATACCCATGTTCAGAATATCGTTTATACTTTTTTTGGTTTTCCCGAGTTCTACCGCCACCTGGAGCGGGATGTCGCTTATTAAGTCAATCACGGGGTTTGACGTTGGCGCCGGCGCTTTTTTTTCTTCTTCGTCAAAGGCCTGATACGTAAATGGCTTTACCCTTACAGGACGCGCTTCTTCCGCATCCGCCTTTTCGAGGGGTGCGTGTTCATAAACTCCCTGATGTTTTTCAGTTTCTTCGTCAGTCCTTTTTTTAGGTTCTATATCTGATTTTTTCAATGTAGTCTGATTGCCGGGTGTATCCGCATCCCGCTGCATGTTTGTGCTATCCAGAAGCGCCCGGGCAAGTTCTTTCCCGGTTTCAACAGACATAAGCTGTATCAGCTTGCTTTGCAGGAGTCCTTCAATCTCCATATCGAAGCTGACCTTGATTACGATCCGGGAACCGTCCAGCAGCTCACTTATATCCATATCCTGGCTGACATGTGTCGAAATCGGCGGCGTTATATCGATTGCACAGCCCAGCATGTTGGACAATGACGTAGCCGCCGCACCAATCATCTGATTCATGATTTCGCTCATAGCGCTCATGTGTATTTCATCCAGCTGGATATTCTCCGTGTCTATATTTCCGTCTCCGCCCATCAGCAGGTCCGTAATCAGGGCAGAATCTTTTTCTTTCAGGATGAGAAGATTTTTTCCATCCACTCCCTTTGTGTACTCGACCTTAACAACCACAAACGGCGTATGGTAAACCGAAAGGACTTCTTCAGAGGTGTAAACGTGAACCTGCGGCGTCGTTATATTGACTCTTCGGCCAAGCAGCGAATACATGGTGGTTGCGGATGCGCCCATGCAGATATTTCCCATTTCACCCAAGATGTCCTTTTCATCATGCGTGAGATGCTCATCGCTTTTATCCAGCGCCTCAAGTTCCTTCTCAAGCTGATCCATTGGCGTATATTCCACCGCCATTTGTCCTTCTTCATTTGAATCGGGGGCAAGATTTTCTTCCACTTGTTCGGGCGCAGATTCAGCAAAAGCTGAGATGTCCACTTCGCCGTAAGGTTCAGCAGATTCCGCGGGAGAAGCCGCCCCGTCAAGCAAAGCGTCAATTTGATCCTGTGTCAGGTTACTCATTTTCTTCTTCTCCCTTTATGATATCCGTGATTTTGACAGCATATTTAAATCCTTTTGTTCCGATCGTGGCGCGAAACTTCGGAATGTTCTGCACCTTAACCATAAGCGGTTCATCAAGCCGATGCTCAAGCTGGATCACATCACCGACCTGCAGATATGCAATGTCCTTTACCGATGCCGACGTATCATTGAAAATTGCGTGAAGTTCGACCATGGTGTTGTATATTTTTTTCCCCATCGCATCGGAATTTGATTTTATCTTTTTACCTTGAGTCCCGGAATACCAAGACCGCGTATTCATCTGTTTCGCCACGGGTTCCAACGCTATATGCGGCAAACAGATGCTGACGACTCCGGTATCAGAACCGATCTTAATATTTAAGGTAATAACAGCAATCGGTTCATTTATATCTACAATCTGCGCAAATTGACTGCTGGTTTCAATCCGTTCCAGATGGGAACGGGTTTTTATGACCTTTACCCAGGCCTCGTCAAAAAAATGCATCATCTGCTTGACAACGCGCTCAATGATGGCAAGTTCGATTTCGGTAAACCCCTTCTTGGTCAGCATATTTGTACTGGCACCGCCAAAGAGCCGGCTTATTACCGCATCAGCAATTTCCGCGGACAACTGCATTAGAATCGAACCTTCCAGCGGTTCCATGTTGATGATCGCAAGCACAACGGGACTCGGAAGGGCATTATTAAATTCGTAAAACGTGAGTTCTTCAATGGACAATATTTCAATTTCACAGGTGCTGCGCAGCGCGCCGGTAAAATAATTCGCAAGAAGCTGTGTATAATTTTGCATTACAATATTAATTGTACGCATCTGCTCCTTGGGAAATCGGTTTGCCGTCTTGAAGTCATACGGCTTCACGCTCATTTCCAAGTCGCCCGCTGCGTCTTCCTGCGCTTGTCCATCACTCAGTGCAAGCTCATTTATCAGGTTGTCGATCTCGAACTGAGATAAGATCTCACTCAATTATTTCACCTCTTCGCGGATAATCAACAATCGGGCCCGGGAAACGGCCGACGGCCCTTACTGCATGACAAAATCACTGAAATATACCGTGACGATATTGTCGATTTCAAGCTGTTTATTGAGCTCTGATGCTAATTCCTCCCGGAGCCGATCCTGTATGTCGCTGCTTGTAAGATCTTCCTCTGTAAGCTTCCGGAGCCTTGCAATTATAGCATCACGGATAACATATTCATTTTCATTCAGTTTTTCCTCCAACTTGTCCGTATTGAGCATTAGCACAACTGTCACCTTGAACAAACTCGAGCTGTCCATTACGTTTGTAACAAAGTAATCTCCTGGAACATAAGCTGAAAGCTCGACTACCTTTTCTTCGCTGTTTCCCCTGATCCCCAGAAAATAATAAACCGCCCCGCCGCCAATGATAATGACCGCAATGATAATGATCAGTATTTTCTTCATGTTGAATGACTCTCCCTATCAAATCGTTTGCATCATCAAACACCTGAAAAGTCACAGGGCGCCTGCTTCGATTTTTTCAATAACAAAATCCACACGTCTGTTTGATGCCCTTCCCTCAGCCGTATCGTTTGTATCAACCGGCTGGTATTCGCCGTATGCTGCGGCAGACAGTTTATTCATATCGATTACGTCGGCTTCTACAAACACTTTCAGCGCCGCGTTGGAACGGGCCATGGAAAGCTCCCAATTGCTGTCGAATTCACTGGTGTGTATCGGTACGTTGTCCGTATGGCCTTCTATGCGCAGCATCTGTATAGCGTCGACGTTTTCTTCGATGATTAGAATAATATGATTCAGAACGTCTTTTCCTTCATCCAGGATGTCAGCCTTTCCCGAATTGAATAATACGATTTCCAGAAAACGCACGAGAATTACGTTATCATCTTTGTTAACGGATATTTTTGTTTCCAGGGCGTTCGTTACGATGTAGTAACGGATTGCTTCATAAAGCGCGTCAAATTCGTCTTCATATTCGTCTACAATCACATTCGCAACCTCATCGTCGTCAGCCTCTTTATCATCAGTTTTTTCTACGCCTTCGATAATGATCGCATCCTCTTTAGCCGTCTTTGTATCGAGTTCTTCAACAATCGTAACGGTGCTGCCCGTAAAAGCGCCTACTAATTCCTGCCATTTTTCAGCATCTATTGATGAGAATGAATAAAGCAGCACAAAAAAGCACAGAAGCAGCGTTACAAGATCTCCATATGTATCCATCCAGTTGGCCCCGCCGCCTTCGTCTTCAGGCGGTTTTCTCCCCCTAGCCATTTGCCTCAGCTTCCTTTTCACCACTCTCTTGGGGTGCTTTATCGTCTTTCATCTCCACGCGGGCAGTAAACGCACTCAGCTTTTCCCGGATGATCCGCGGGTTCTCTCCGTCCTGAATTGAAAGCAGGCCTTCCAAAATCAACTCTTTTCTGAGATATTCCTTATTCCCGACAGCTTTCAGTTTTTTTGAAAGCGGCGTGAAAACCAGATTCGCCAGCATCGTACCATAAAACGTAGTAACAAGCGCAACAGCCATACTTGGTCCGAGCGTTGACATATCGGAAAGATTTTTCAGCATGTTGATCAACCCGATCAATGTCCCGATCATACCGAACGCCGGCGAATATGCCGCCATGGTATCTAAAATCGAACGGGTTTCCGCATGGCGTTCCTTAACAAATTCGAGATCCGTTTCCATAATTCCTTTGATCAGCTCCGGATCCGAACCGTCGACGATCAGCATTATACCTTTCTTCAGGAACGGATCCTGTATCTCCTCCGCGGAACCCTCAAGAGCGAGTATGCCCTCTTTCCTGGCTGTGTTCGCCATACTTATGAGCATTTCCATATCATCATGGATATAAGTTGTGTCCTTCTTGAACGCATTCTTAAGGGCTTTTAAAAGGTTGCGTATTTTTTTGAACGGAAAGGATGCCAGTGTTGCACAGATAACGCCGCCAAGAACAACAAAAACAGATGGTCCGTTAAGAAAACTCGAGACTTCCCCGTTCAGTACGATACTGATAACGACACAGGCAAAACCCGCAAATATTCCAATTAATGTCGTTAAATCCAATGTTATCCCTCGCATACCAGGTACATAAACTGTCAGGAATATCTGATAAATATGTCCCTTTTTCTCTGTATAATCATATTTACAACATCTTCAGCGGATTCGGCAACCGGAACCTTTTTTCCACCCTCTAATGTTAATATCGTATCAGGAGTCACTTCAATAAACTCAATTTTATCTTCATTGACCCAAAATGTCTCGGTTTTGTTGAGTCGGCTAACTTTAATCATGGTTTTACGCCCTTCCGATTGTCTCTGTGCTTCAGAGTCAGGGTGTCGGCGTCGAATACACATCCCCTAAAACCCGATGATTTTACAGTGCCCGCTCACAGGGTTTATGCTTTGCTCCGCCGTCCGGACCGGAGCGGTCCGGACGGCGGAGCAAAATTAGGATTTTGTGTAACCAGCAGGCCCTGTAAGCATCATTTTTTCTGAGCTTTAAGACCTTTTAAGATTGACGAGTTCCTCGAGCATTGTATCCGAGGTCGTGATGACGCGTGAGCTGGCCTGGAAACCTCTTTGCATAAGGATCATATTAGTCAGTTCATTGGCCAGGTCCACGTTTGACATTTCAAGGCTTCCCGAATTCACTGAACCGGAAGCGCCTTCGTTTACGTAATCGTAGACCGCTTCACCGGAGTTGGGAGATACCGAATACAGATTTTCACCTTCGCTTGTAAGCCCGCCGTCGTTGACGAACGTTGCAAGCACCAGCCTGCCCACTTCGACCTCGTCCCCTTCGGCAACGGTCGCCGGCAGGCCCGTAGCATCCTGCACAACCGCCGTAATGACGCCGTTGCTGCTAATGCTGTATTCGGAGTATCTGTCGGGGTCGATAATAATCGGCTCAAGCGCCGGCGAACCCGACGTAGCATAATCCGCCAAAGTATCTGTTCCGATGCTGGCGTCCTCTATCATTACGCCCATAATGTGCTCGCCGGTCGTATAAACAAGATTGCCTTCGTCATCGAGCGCAGTGGCGCCGTTGCGCGTGTAATACGAGTTTCCGTCCGCGCCCTGGACGACGAAAAAGCCCTGTCCGGAAATCGAGAAGTCAAGCGGGTTGCCGGTGCTTTGCGTACTGCCCTCCGTCGTCGCGATTCTGATGCTGGAAATCGACATGCCGAGTCCTATCTGCTGGGCGTTGGTGCCGCCCGAATTGCCGGTCGCGCCGGACGCCTCACTGATCGTCTGGCTGAAAATATCATTGAATACCACGCTTTTTGTTTTATAAGCAATCGTGTTGACGTTTGCTATGTTGTTACCGATGACGTCCAGGGCTGTCTGCTGATTCCTAAGTCCGGACACCGCGGAAAAAAGTGATCTCATCATAAGACAATTCCTCCTGTTTCATAGTTACTCGGTCGCGTCCTGTTCGGTCGCGTCCTGTTCGGTCGCGTCCTGTTCGGTCGCGTCCTGTTCAATTTGCGTCTGTTCGGAAATATCTGTGATGCTGTCAACAGCAATTCCAATGCCGTCGACAATGGCGTAAACTGCACCGTTGTCATATGTAACACCGGACACAATGCCTGTAACCTCCACACCTGTCCCGTCGGATGAATACCAGCCGGTGACAATCTTCCCAAGCAGATCCGACGTCCCAATCAGCGTCGTTCCGGTTTCAAGCATGTCCGGGTCAAACACCTGTACGATGTCGTCAACCTTGACGGCGTCTTCTCCGATTATCGCATAATAAGTACCGCTTTCGCTGACGATGCTGTCGATGGTCCCGCAATAATAGCCAGTTATACCGGTTTCGGGATCCGTCGCCTCAGCATAGGCATACTTACCCACAAAACTGTATGCCTGAATGGACGACATGCCGGCGCCGATCTGCTGCATCTCCTCAAGCGTGGTCATCTGCGCCAGCTGTGTTACAAATTCCGTATCCTCCTGCGGATTAAGCGGATCCTGATTAGCCAGCTGGGCCACCAAAAGCTTCAGAAACGTATCTGTATCAACAGATAAATTGGATGTCGACGAATTGGACGACGCGGCCGACGATATTGAGTTTGCAGTATTGATAGCATTATCAATCTGAGTTGTTGACATAGTAGCCTCCTGTAAACGGTCATGCGCGGTAAGAAACCGTGCTTCCGATAATCTCTTCATCCGCCCAGGCATATATCTGCACGCTGCCCGATTCCGCGTAGGCTGTCTGAATGTCTTGCGGATTTCTGCCCCCATACGAAGCGTTGTTCTGTCCGGAGAAGGCATTGCCGGAATCCTGACTGTCAAGCTGCTCGCCGCCCAAGTCGGCACAAATAACATCCAGGCTTTTGATCTGAACGCCGTTTTCGCTGAGCTTGTCTACAAGCGCGTTGATTTCACTTGTCAGCAGGCTCTGCACCTGGGCGTCATTCGTACGTATGCGCGCTTTGAGCCCGTCATCGCTCATCGAAAGAGATATGGACAGCTTCCCCAGATTTTCGGGTTCAAGCTGGATTTCAAAATGATCGGCTGACTGTTCATTATAAGACGAAAGCATATCCGACAGCTTTGAAAGGGCTTTTCCTGCGGCAGTCCTGAAGACTTCATTTGTTTCAGCTTTAATGTCTTCAGCTGTAAGCGTCGCCGCATTTTCGTCGACATCGAAAGACCGCCGGCTTGACGTATTCTCCGTTTGCTCTGTCTGCCGTGTCTGTTTCGAATCTGTTTTGTCTTCTTCAATGTCTGAATCCGCAGTTGTATCCCCAGTCGCGCCTTCTTCCGCCTTGCCGCCGGCTTCTTTGGCAAGCCGAACGGCATCTTCTGTGGCGGCATCGGTTTCTGCGCCTGCATTGACTTCTGCGCCGGCATTGGCTTCTGCGCTTGCATTGGCTTCTATGCCGGCACTGGCTCCTGCGCCGGCATTGGTTTCTGTGCCGGCATTGGCTTCTGCGCCGGCATTGGCTTCTGCGCCGGCATTGGCTTCTGCGCCGGCATCAGTCCATTTTACACCTATCTCAAACGCACTCAAATCTTGCTGTGTACCGGCCTGCGATAGTTTCATAAAAGGCTCTTGACTTTGCTCACTGGAATTCTCCAAAGGGCACAGATTGCTGCTAAGCTCAACGATAGCTTCCGTCGCAGCACTGTCTTTACCCTGAAATAGCTCCGATTGTTGCGGCAT
The DNA here is from genome assembly GCA_963663605.2 of uncultured Sporobacter sp. Lineage (GTDB taxonomy): Bacteria > Bacillota > Clostridia > Oscillospirales > Oscillospiraceae > Sporobacter. Next base: position 172,308 of record CAXXVF010000001.1, on the reverse strand, counting down.
CCGTGCCAATATTGCTTCTTTTTCCTCGCTGCCAAGCTGCATAAAACAACCTTGAACCTCGGTCAGCAGGGAGGCGATATCCGTATCGCCCGAAACACCATTTCCCTCGAGAACTCCAGCGATGGATTCCATCGTTGACGCGACGGCTTCTTCCTGCTCCCGCTCAGCGTACTGCCCTACGAGTCCCATGAGCTGGTACATCTGTTCAAACAACGTCCTGCCTGGGAGCTCATTTGCACTTTTTTTCTGAGCGCTCTCGGAGCCCGTCTCGTCTTCCACTGCTTTATTATTCGTTTTTGATTTTGTTGCGCCCGCTCCGAAAACCGAAGAGAATAATTCGGCAAAATCATGATCGGGTTTGTTTTCTTCTGTAATTTTATTACTTTTTTCCGGTACAACAGCACTTGTTTTATCAATTTTTGCTGCTGATATCATATCTTTCACCTCCTTTCACAGGTTGGTATCTAAAGTAAGCTCATTTAAGCAGACTTTCCGTAATTTGAGCCGCAAGTTCGGAATCCATATAGTTAAATACCTCAGCCGAATTTTCCGGCTTCATGTAATAGATCACAACGGCCATATCCAGTACGCTTCCAATTCCAGAAATTGCCTCCACCGCCTGTTCCGGCTCCATATTGGAATAGATCGTTCCAAGCTGTACAAATTGAGCAATGCGTTCTTCAGGCAAACTGGAAATGTACAGATTAAACGAGCTGAGCACTTCTTCCTGCTCCAATGCCGCGGCTTTTTCCTCCAGCTCAGCTTCCTGTTCGGCAAGGGCGGCTTCCTTTTTTACGACTTTCTCTTCTCTTGAGGACAATTCCTGTTCCACCGCTTCCAGAATCAGCTGCTGCTCCTGCACCGTCTCGTAGGCGGGATCCATGGACGTAAGAAAATCTAATATGACATCCCGGCCGCCAAATGAATTTTTTGTTACAATCAGTACTGCCATGGCCACCGCAGTCGAAACCAGCAGTATAACAACAATGGCGATGTATACTTTTTTTTTGCCGGTTTCCTTCCCGTTTGTTTTCACAGATTTCTGTTTTACGGATACCTGCCCGCTGTTTACTTGTTTTTCTGACATATTTTTTAAGCTCCATACATAACGCCGCTAAGCTTTCCTACTGTTTGCGGGGGAATTTCCAAATGCAAAGATGCCTGTTTCTTAATGGAAGACCAGTATCAATCCGCAGTTTCCATCGACTTGTTATAGGAAATCAAATCTCCCAGAATTTTTTCCTCTTCTTTTGCGGCCTCTTCCAGATAGGCCCGATACTGCTCCTCACGGAGCTTTTCTATCGTTTTCTTTTCCTTGACCAGAGCGAAGAGTTCCAGCTGTTTTGCCTGTTTTTTTTCAAGCGTCTGTCTGATAATGACATCAAGTTGTTGTAACTGCGTCTTTATATAGTCGGCAAAGTTTGTATGCCATGCCATCCGTGGAACGGACATCCCTTTTCGCATCTCGTCCCCATACCGCAGACTGCTGTCATCAAGCTCTTTGTTCAGCTCGGCTTGTTTGGCGTACAGTTCGTTCAGCCGGTTTCGGATTTCCGCAAGTTCCTGCTTCTTTTGCTTTTCCTGTATTGTTTTCACCTTCAGCACTGACTGAAGCGAAAAAGCAAACTTCTTCATGCGTCACCGCTCTTGATGCTGTCCAGGCTGTCCAGGACATCCTCGAACATGACCTCATCGTCTATTCCCTGCCGAAGGAACGCGTTGATTTTGCCATTGAGGCTGATCGCCTCGTCAACGTCGGGATTTGACCCCTTTTTATATGCGCCGATGTTGATCAGATCCTGCGCTTCACGGTATACGGCAAGCTTGTTTTTGACAAAGCCTGCGTTTTCAAAATGGCCGGCAGCAACAATATCGCACATAACCCTGCTGACGCTTGAAAGAATGTCTATCGCCGGGTAATGGTTTGCCGCGGCGATTGTCCTTGAAAGGATGATATGTCCGTCGAGTATACCCCTTACGGTATCCGAGATGGGTTCATTCATATCATCGCCTTCGACGAGCACCGTATACAGCCCCGTTATCGACCCCTTTTCGGACATCCCGCTGCGTTCAAGAAGCTTGGGGAGTATAGAGTAAACCGAGGGCGGGAATCCTCTTGAAATCGGCGGTTCCCCGACGGCCATCCCGATTTCGCGCTGTGCCATGGCAAACCGCGTCAGCGAATCCATGAGGAGCAGCACATTGTGTCCGCGGTCTCTGAAGTATTCAGCGATCGACGTGCCGACCATAGCGCATTTAAGCCGCATCATTGCCGGCTGGTCGGACGTTGCCACGACTAAAACGGATTTTTTCAGTCCTTCCGGCCCCAGATCTTTTTCAATAAAATCCTTGACCTCACGGCCGCGTTCTCCGACAAGGGTTATTACGTTGATATCGGCCACCGTATTTCTTGCGATCATTCCGAGAAGGGTGCTTTTACCGACGCCGCTGCCGGCAAAAATGCCCATCCTCTGCCCGCGTCCAACGGTTAACAGTCCGTCGATGGCTTTGATCCCGAGCGGCAGGACTTCTTTGATTCTGCTCCGTGATAGCGGCGGGGGCGGTTCGTTCTCGACCGGATAGTAACACGCAGGCTCAATCGCGCCTTTGTCATCCATTGGATTACCCAAAGCATCAAGCACCCTGCCGATAAACCTGTCTCCAACCGGAACCTGAAACGGCTTGTTGGTTGAAAGCACGCGGCTGCCGAGCCCGATGCCGTCCACTTTTCCGAACGGCATAAGCAGCACCCGCTTATCTTTGAAGCCGACGACTTCCGCTTCTATAAACGCGCTGCCTCTTTGTGAATATACCCTGCAGATGTCTCCGATCCTCGTTGCAGGCCCGTTGGATTCAATCGTAAGACCAACTATTTTTGTGACTCTGCCACCATATTCGAGCGGATCAACCCTTCGCAGAGTATTTTTATATTTTTCGATATCGGGCATATTCATGCGATATGACTCTCTTCATTCCGGAATGCAAGCTCTATATACTTAAGCTGTGAATTGATTCCGGCATTGATCGTCTCGCCGTCGGATTCGATTACACAGTCTCCCTTCTTAAAGAGCGGTTCCTCAATAACGGTCGTCTTGATATGCTCGTTGTTAAAAATAAACTCCGCGCTTCCGGAACTGAAATACCTGGCATAGTCATCCTGTCCTACCCTGACGACAATCTTTCCTTCTCTTTTCATTTCTCCAAGCGCGTTTTGCACAAGATCCACAAACACTTTATCGTTTTTTTCCAGCTCGATGTTAATAACTTTTTTAGCGATTTCAAAAACCAATGTAATGATATCGCCCTCAAGTTCATCCATCATTGTTTCTCTGGCGGCGCCGACCTGTGCGATCAGGCTGTTGAGCATTTCTGTCTGTTTTCCCAAGCGCTCCTGTATCTCCCGTTCCGCTTTCAGCAAACCGTCGCGATACCCTTTTTCCTGCGCTTCTTCATTGGCCCCGGCTGCTTCGGCTTGCGCCTGCTGCATGATGTAGCGGGCTTTTTTTTCAGCGTCAAAAAGCACAGCTTTGGCTTCTTTTTCGGCTTTGGCGATTTTCTCCTGACATTGCGCCTCAATTTTTTCCGGCACTTGCGCTTTTGTCCGTTCTTCTTCCGTCGCCTGCTCTTCACCCGCACGGTTGTAGGCGGAGCCTAAAACCGTACCGATATTCGTATACGCCACTTCCGACCGTTCATAAGAAACCAGTGTTTTATCAATTCTAAACAATGACGTCGTCTCCTTCCCCGCGCGCCACGATAATCTCACCGGCATCCTCAAGCTGCCTGACAGAATTGACGATCCTCTGCTGAGCGGCTTCAACATCCTTTACCCTGACAGGTCCCATCACCTGCATATCGTCCTGTATCATTTCCTGCAAACGCTTACTTAAATTAGACAAAATTACATTCTTGACTTCTTCGGTGGCGCCCTTCAGGGCGTATGTAACGTCCGCCGTCTCGACATCTTTCAGGACCCTTTGTATGGCCTGATTCGAGAGCTTTGCTATATCCTCAAATACAAACAGACATTTCCTGATATCTTCGGCAAGCTCACCGTCACTCACATCAAGCGTTTCCAGGATGAACTTTTCCGTTCCCCGGTCGATGGAATTAATAATATTGACAACGGAATCGATTCCGCCGACTACCATCTTGTCGGACAGGCCCATGGAAGAAAGCCTTTTTTCCAATATCCTTTCCGCTTCCTGTATGTATTCGGGCTGCACGCTTCCCATATTCGCAATCCTGCGTATGACCTCCACCTGAATTTCAGGAGGCAGATTGACGATCACTTCAGACGCCTGCTTCGGCTCCACGTAAGACAGCAGAAGCGCGATTGTCTGAGGGCTTTCATTATTCACAAGGTTTAGAATATGCATTGAATCTGCTTTTCTGATGAAATCAAAAGGCCTGACCTGCAGGGAGGATGAAAGCCGGTCGATCAGCTCCTCAGCACGGCTGCTTCCCAACGCTTTCTCTAAAACCGTACGCGCATATCCGATCCCGCCCTCAGAAATATACTCCTGGGCCAGACAAATCTCATAAAACTCCTCCAGGATCGTTTCCTTTAATTGAGGGCTGACTTTATGTACGGCCGACAGCGAAAGCGTAAGCTGTTCGATCTCGTCTTCATTCAAGTATTTATAAATCTGAGCTGCATGGTCTTCTCCCAAGCAAATCAAGAGAATAGCGGCTTTTTCCTTTGAGCATATATTATTCTCCATGTTTTACCTCACTACTTGTCTTCATCTAAAAGCCAGTTGCGTAAAAGCTGAGCTGCTGCCGCCGGATTTTTATCAACAAAGCTTTCAATTTTTTCTATACTTTTTGATTTGCCCGACATCGTAATATCCTCAAGCGAATCCGTCTCGGCGCTGTCTTTATCATTTATCCACTCGTCCGGGACGGTTCCGCCCGATACAACAGCCATTTTGTTGGAGGGCCGGTTGTTCAGCATAGATTTAAGGAACCGCAGCACAAACAATACCAGCAGCATAACAGTGCCCGCTATTATGATCGTTTTAATAAGCTCTTTTTGCTTCAGACTGTCTACCAACGATGCCTGCTCGTCAAAAACATCCGTAATACCGGTTTTATCTGTCGGCTCCATAAACGGAAGGCTCTCCACCGACACCGCGTCTTCATCCACTCCGGTCGCCTTTGAAACGAGGCGGGTAATGCTTTCACTGTAATCATCGTCACTATAACCGCTGTTTAAAAGAACCGCTACTGAAAGCTTATCTATCGTGCCCTGTTGTTTAACAATTTGGGTCTGAAGCTCATTGAGCTCATAATTCACCGTCCTGGATATTGTCTGGAAGTCGTTTAAGTCGGCGCCTTCATATACATATTCGGAAAGCGTTAACCCATTGCTGTCCGTACCAGCCGTCCCTTCCGCACCGTCTCCATCGCTTCGCGTCATTTCGTAGATCTCTTCCATGCTGACGGCCAGTCCGTTATCGTCGTCTTCTTTAGGCGTATCAAATTTTACCGATGAAATGGTCTCTTTATCGAAATTCAGCACAACGTTAACCGCCACCGACACATTATCTTCTCCAAAAACCGGCCACAGAACATTTTGGATCTGCTGTTTATACGTTTCCTGTGTCAGCTGCGTCAGATCATACTGTGACGTCGTATATTCATTTTCGGCTTCTCCTGTAATATCGTAATAATTCATACAGGAATCCACTATGCTTATATTTTCCAGCTGCAGTCCCGATACGCTTTTTAGTACCAGATTGGCAATTGCCTGTATTTCCTCGTTTGCAAGCGGCTCATCGTCTTTAACTTCGACCATGACAGAGGCCGAGGCTTCCGTTTCATCAGAGGACAGGACAAACAGGGATTCAGACGGCATGTTGACAATGACAACACAGTCCTTTATACGGTCAAGTTTTATTATGGTCGATCGCAGATTTTCCTGAAGCTGATATTGAAGGTATGTCCGCGTTTGCAGATCGGTCGTACCAAGCGACGAAGCGTCGGCGAATATGTCGTAATTTAAACCGCTTTCCGGATATCCTTCCGCCGCGAGCGTCATTCTTACCTCATCGGCGCTGTCCGACAGGACAAGAATTGTGTTCGAACCCTGCGCCTTTGCTGCTACGCCCATTTCATCAAGCATAAGCTTGATTTCACCTGCCTCGGATTCATCAAGCCCGGTATAAAGCACAACATACTCTTCTTTCCCTAATAAACTCGCGGAAACAATAATTACCCCCACAAGTAAGACCGCGCCTATTCCCATGACTATTTTTTGCTTCCTGCTCCTTTTCTTGGTAAATTCCGTTATCTGCCGTTTGACGGCATTCAATAAATCGCTCATCATCATGCTCCTTATACGTTAATCTGTTTATCCCCATCAACTTCAGTCTTGAAAAATAAAAAAGTCATTTAGTTGCCTAAATGACTTACGATCACGTCTTTCCTGAACTCCCCAAACGCTTTTACGTCTGACGTCCAGTTCAACACTGTCAATCTAACAAATGTTCCTTAAAGAAACATCAGGCAACCGGCTGTCATAGTTTATTAAACCTTAGACCCTTGGCTTTGCGTCCTTGTATTTCAACAAGTTTGCTATTAATTGTAAAAGGTACACATGGAAAACGGGTTATCCTCCATAAAGTATATATAAATATATACTTTATGTGTAATTATAGAAATATGGTAATACGTGGTTGTTTTGATAAGTGCTAGAATTTATACTAATATAATAATTGAAATTAGTCAATGGATATTCTCATTTTTTCTCCCGTAATTATATCAAAATATGACAAAATATTTTGTCATATATAACCAAATATTATCATTTTCTGAACCACGAAAGAAAAATTTGATCACATTTTACACTATTAGTAAATATTTACTTTCACTTTTCTATCAATATTCTTTATTTTTTCTCATTTCTCCGGTCACTTAGCGGCTTCACCCTACGCTGTCTAAAATTTAACTAAAGTTCGTTTTTTAAACAGACGATAATGGTGATGAAAAGAAGCATTGCCAGCGAAGGCGCCCGCCGGACAACCGCTTCCCTTCAAAATGCGTCTCAGGCACGGATGCCGGGACAATAAAGATAATCAAGGAGGAAAATACCATGCGCATCAACACCAATTTAACGGCACTGAACACATTCAATTCCTATACGGCGGCAAACAACAAGATAGCCGACTCCGTCGCCAAGCTCTCGTCCGGCTATGCCATCAACAGCGCGGCCGACAACGCGGCCGGGCTCGCGATCTCAGAAAAAATGAGAGCGCAAATCCGCGGCCTTGACAAAGCGGCATCGAACAGCCAGGACGCCATTTCTCTCGTGCAGACGGCCGAAGGCGCGTTGAAATCCGCCGACGAGATCCTGCAGAGAATGCGCGAGATCGCTGTCCAGTCGTCTTCCGACACCAACGAAGACTCCATCGACCGTTCCGCGCTGCAGGCCGAGTTTACGCAGCTGCAGTCCGAGCTGGACGAAATCTCTGAGGACACAACATTCAACAACCAGAAGCTTCTCGACGGCTCCCTGTCCACGACGCAGAAATCCATCGGCAGCGGAACGGCGCTGAACGGTTCCGGCATGACGGCCAGCGTCGGCAACGCCGATGCAGGCACCTACGGCTTCAGCGTTGAAGTTGTAACCACGCAGCCCGCGGTGGCGGCAGCTCAGCCTGGCAGTGCCAATTTTGCCGATTCAACATTAAGCAGTGAGTTTTCAGCGGCAGACGTCACATTCGGTGCAAGCAGAGACGCATCCGCACTGCTCAACGGCAACTACGAGCTCTCCGCAACCTATGACGAAACGAGCGAGACGCTCACCGTTACCGCTACCGGCGACAACGGCCAGACATTTACATCCGATTTGGCTGCATCCGATTTGGGCGGTATAGCGGCAGGCGGCTCCATCTCCATGAATTTCGAAACGTCTTCGGGCGCTGCGGACACCTTTACCGTTGCGCTGACAGCCGGTGAAACACTGACCAGCGCGACCGCTACAACCAGTGAGCTGTCTTCTCTGGCCGACGCCATCGGTGGCTCCTTTACGGTCTCCGGCGGTAAAAACGCCGTCGAAGAACAAAAAGCCGTTATGGCAAACCTCACCGGCGCTTCTTCTGTCGAGTTAAAGGCCGGCATGGATAGCGTTGCGTTCGACAACGGCGTCACAGTTAGTTTCGAAGAGCTCACGGCATCGGATCTGGATACAACTGCGACCGGAGGGTTGTCAGTAGCTTTGGCAGCTGCAAGCGCTCTTTCATCTGTTGAAATATCCACCGATTTTTCCTTAGCCAATGATACCATTGCCACTGAACAAAACGGAGCTTACACAGTTAGCGCTGCAGTTAACGGTAACGATGTTGATGTAACCTTTGATGGACCAACAACAGATTACACCGCCACAATTGCTAACGGTAATACTACCGCTTATTCAGTTGGAGATACCATTACAGCCGATTTCACCAATTCTAATGATGGCTCTACATTCAGTCTTACTGTTACATTAGGCCAAGATGTTGCGGCAGGCGCTTTGCATACCGCTCTCACCGGAGCATTCACAGGCGCAATAAGCGGTATTGAATCCGATGCAAGCGATGCTACCGCTGATCCCGTCATAAATATGAGTTATAACTTCGAAAATGTATTCGGAGATACAACAATCTCTGGCGGTACCGACAGCGGTGTTTCCTCTTCCACCATCGAAGTTACGTCTAAGTCCAACGACGGCCTGACGATCCAAGTCGGTGCCAACTCCGGCGACGAGCTGAGCATTAACATCGACTGCGCCAGCGCCGAGCATCTGGGCGTTAAGGGCCTCAATGTCGGCTCCCAGGAGTCTGCGGCCGCCGCCATTGACTCGGTCAACAACGCGATCAACAATGTCTCCTCGCAGCGCGCGTATCTCGGCGCTGTGCAGAACCGTCTCGACTACAAGATCAGCAACCTCGAGACTTCCTCGCAGAACCTGACGAGCGCCGAAAGCGCCATACGCGATGTAGACATGGCAGCAGAGATGACAAAGTTCACCAACGCGAACATCCTGTCCCAGGCAGCAACGGCAATGCTCGCTCAGGCGAACTCGCTCCCGCAGAACGTTCTGTCTCTGCTCGGATAACTTCACCCGCTTCTCTCATCATCATACATTTCAAAACGCAGCAGGCAGGCCGGTTATCCCCCGGCCTGTCCTGCTGCACTTATTTTTATTTCTCTTGCCCCCGAAGGCACATGCCGCTGCACGTTCAGCTTGTTAAAACCATCGATTCCCGTCTTATCGTCCAATCGCCGTGCGAACCCATTTTGCCGGCGACAGCAAAGAGCACGCCGCGCGGCGTGCTCTTTAGTTTGTATTATCTTTTCTTCGGCTTGGCGCCGGGCTTATTCCTTTGTTTCGACAGACCGCAGATCAAAGGTGACAAGCGGTGAATTAAGCGCGTTAATGTTTTCCTCACCCGTCTGCCTAATAAGCTCTTCGCGCAAAATGCGCATGCTTATCGGAGCTTCAATGCCAAGTTTGACCTTGTCTCCATCAATCCCCAGGACGGTTACTTTTATTGCATCTCCAACGATGATCGCCTCGTCAGTTTTCCTCGACAGCACCAGCATGCGCCCGTACCTCCCTGAAATATTTGCATATCGGTTCGAATGCCGGATACTTTATCTGATAATTCTTCCGGTCAAAGACGATCTGTTTCCCCAGATTCATCCCGACGTTAATCAGTATCGGGGCGGCAAGATTCACCGTCATGTTTTCAAGCTTCTCCGGAATAACCACCACGTTCACAACGTGCAGGTCATCTCTTTTGCTAAGCGACAGTTCACCCGCGTCTATATCGCTTATACTGAATTCATAATCGGGCATTACCATAAACGGTTCCACTACGGGGATTGAAATATAAGGATCATCAATTGCCTGGAGCCAATTGATCGGATAAGTCTTCTCATGGTGAATAAGCGTAAACCGAGTGATATTTTCAAGCCCCGGAATACCTTGCGGAAAGGAAATTATTCTTTTTTCGTCTACTTCGATCTCGCCGAAACGCGTACTTGATAGTATCATAATTTCATCATCATCCCTTTAAATCTATACGGAAAGCCGACGGTATGAATTATCATAACATAAGAATTTCATGCCTTCCGCTGCTGTGTCAGTTTTTTTAATGTTTTTCGATATCATATTCCCACCAGTCTTTCCCGTGCTGAAAAAGACTATGCCATATGAGCTTGGTTACACACAGCAGGTGAACAACGTGCATATCCAGTCGAAGCATGATAACCTCCATTTACTCCGTGCACAAATCATTAATCTCTTATACAAACGGAGGTTAACACTGTGCGCTGTAAATATTTATTCGTAAGCGGTATGCTGTTTTTTATATGTCCGAGTATTTACACGCTAAGCCTTTGTATTTACATTCCGTCCGGATGAAGCCGGTATATAAACCTCGGAAGCAGAAATCTTAATAAATGGCTGCGTGGATATTTCAACATTGACTGAGCATGGCGGTTCGACATAAATTTCAGGCATGCTGTCTCCAACCCAATCGATGGACACCTCAAAACCGGACCATTCGATCTCAAGCGTTCCCGGCTTGCCGGCCATTTCCACCGCTCCCGGCGGGATTGGGTTATGTCCCATATCCGGATCGCTGAATTCAAGCATCTGGTCACTTGATACTTCCGCGACCTTATTGCTGTGGATGGTTACGTCTCCAATATACTTGGACGTCCTGACAATCTCCTGAGTCCCCTGCCGCGCCTCGATCCTGGCGCTGGCAGCCGCCTCCGCAATAAGCTGGTCATATGTTTTCAGCCCTATATTTGCTTTGAAATCATCCATATCCAGCTCGATTTCCGGATTATTGCGATGAACGGTCATCTCAGGCCGCGTCTGGGTAATCTCCATGCGCCTGTCCGGCATTTCAACACGAAGCTGCGCCTGCTGAGTTTCAATTTTTATCTGAGCTCTCTGCTGCTCAATCTCCACGCGCATCACTTTCATGCGTCATCACACCCTGATTACAGCAATTTAATCATTTCAGGCCAACAGTCTGCGGAATTTCGGTTTATTTATATCCCCCAATACTTCTTATTTTCAAAAGCTCAGGTGAAAACATCCCTTTATTTCAGGAAATCTATAAGGGATGACTGAATGATTTCAGCACCCGCCGAAAGCGCCGCGTTATATACCGTTTCTGCGGTGGTATATTTCGTAATCACCTCGGCCAGATCCGCGTCTTCGGCATCGGATTTCATCTTGGTATAGTTTAGTATGTTTGCTTCATACCGGCCGGAAAGGGTGTCGAGCCGTTTAATCTTCGCGCCGACTTCCGCTTCAAGGGCCAGCGCCCTGCCCTGCGCATCCTGTAGCCGTGCAACATAATCGTTTAGCTCGGCCGCATCTGCGCCGCTTGACAGCGCCGTATAAAACTCGTCCAGAATGATGTACAGATTCTCATTGCCCCTGCCCAGAAGCTCTGTGCCGGCCACGCTGACCTCCATCGTCTGTCCGGAACCAACCTGTATGGAAATCACATCTTCGCTTTGCGTGTCCAGCGCGTTTTCAGAGGCCGCAAGCGCCGTTGAATTGTCTATAACCGACTGTACATCAGCTGTTGTTGCCGGATTGCCGTCGTCTATTGCGTTCTTTGCATCTGTCGCGGCGGTCAGGACGGCAGCCGAGGCGGTCCGTGCGTCTGCCGCCGCGTCTTGGGCGGCCAGAACCGCGTCGTCATAAGCGGACTGCGCCTCCGCTATGGCGGCACTGTCCCCGGAGGCCTGCGCATCCTCCAGCGCCCTATAGGCTTCCGCAGCATTGTTTGACGCCGTCTTGGCATCTGCAACCGCTGCTCCCGCGGTCCCTATTACTGAAGACAATGTATCCGAGTAAGTTTCCAGTGAAGCTGCTGCAGCCGTCAGGTCCGCAGCCGTAGATGCATCGATGTCGGCGGAAGCGGCTATGTCCGCAGCGGCTTCAATGGCCGTTTCCGCAGACGCGGCAATTTCATCGGCAGAATCAACCACCGCCGATACCGCTTCAATGATCTCGTTATAATTTGATGTGGGCGTACTCTGGGCGGTGGTATCCGCCGACGTCAGCACGGCGAGGGCTAGTGCCGAGGTCCCCGACGCTTTTAATACATTGTCCACCGAAGACTCGTTGCTCATATTTATGCCGTTGTAATAAAGGTCGCCGCCGGAATCGACTGTATACGGCAGATCACCGCTGGAGGTGCCCGTCGTGTTGTATCCCGCAAAAAGAAAGCTTTCGCCGAAGGTCGTATTCGCTGTAGACAGCACCTCGTCCCGGAGCGCGGCAATCTCTTCGGCTATCGCCTTCAGGTCCTCGTCGTTGAGCGTGTCCGTTGAAGCTCTTACAGCCTTTTCATAGGCGTTCTGAATAACATCATTGAGTTCGCTGACGGATTCATCGACCTCGGTCAGCCAGCTGTCCGCAGTGCTGACATTCTCCTGATACCGGCTGATTCCGCTCAGCTTGTTCCGGGCGGAAAGGCTCTGCGTCGTCTTCACGGGATCGTCTGATATACTGTTGATCGCTTTTCCTGTTGATTCCTGCTCCAGATATTTTGAAAGCCGGTTTAAGTTCCCATTCAGGTTGTATAAATAGTTATTGGATATCATGGAATTGGTGATACGCATGAGGTCACCTCTCTTTTTTGTCCGTCCGGGCTGATTACCGCCCGACGGTTCCGGTCGAGTTAATCAGCTTGTCCAGCAGCTCGTCCATCGTGGTGATCACTCTGGAACAGGCGTTGTAGGTCTGCTGATACTTGATCAGGTTAACGGCCTCCTCATCCAGCGATACGCCGGATATGGAGGTCCTCTGGTTTTCAGTGCTTTCCAGCAGGGACTGCTGGGTATTCAGCGCGTCGGTCGCGGTATTTACCGCAACACCCAAATGCGAAACCAGCCCATCCAGCGTGCCGCCGTAATCGTTTGTGTTGATCAGATCCGCCAGCTGGAGCGCAACGATATTGTTGGCCGTCTGGGTATTCGTGGCGCTGAGATCAATAACCGTGTCGGACGCTGCTATGTTCCAGACACTTTGGGATACAGCGACGGAAAGCGTGAAGTTGCCTGCAGTAACCAACGAATAATTATCGCCGAAATCCGCAAACATGTCCACGCCGTTCACGGACGTATAGCCATTTTCCGCGTCGGGATAGGTGTAGCCGTTGTTCATGCATACGTTTACGGTTTGAACTAGCGACTGTGCCAGCTCATCCAACTCGCCCATGTAATAAGGTATCCCCGATTTCGCCGTGTCGTTGCCGTCCCGGAGCCTCTGATGGGCGTAAAGCTCTCCGCTTTCCAAACTATCCGTATTCAGATACGTATCACCCAATTTAAGGACATATTCGTCATCGGCACCGGGGTATTCTTTTACCGCGCCGCTGGTTGTGGCGGTATAGGTTCCGCCGCTTACGAGCGTATCGTTAACAGCGGTGGTTGTCGCATCAACATAATCTATCTCAACAGTGACGGAATCGTCGGCTTCGACGGTACAGGTCAATTTCCCCGAGATCGATTCAAGCGCCCCGATCAGCGCGTCGCGCTCGGCATACTGCTCCGGTGTGGCGCCGCCGCCGGCGAGGATAGGGTTTAAGACCGACAGCTGCTGACAGATATCGTTGATTTCGTCGGTGGCCGAGGTAATGGCAATATCGCTGCTGGTCTTGCCGTCCACAAGCGTCTGGCCGGCAATCACAACGCTCACCATTCCGCTGGAATCCTCCGAAAAGGAAATCCCGGCATACCCTGAGAGCTTGTCCAGCAGCAGATTACGCTGGTCTCTTAGATCATTGGCGCTTTCACCCGAAATTTCATAAGATGCAATCGCCTCATTAAGCAGGGCTATTTCCTTAGCGGTCTCATTGATCTGGTTCCCTACTGTTTTAACCGCCGTATTTTGGCTGTTATACAGATCAATCATTTCATTACAGATGAGATTAAAGTTTTCACTCATAGACAACGCCGATTGCTGGACCGTGGTCCTGGCCGCTTCACTGGTCGGATCTTCGGCAAAGTCGCTCAACGCATCGAAAAAATCCGAAATCGACACCGTTAAACTGGTGTCATCATCGAGTTCGTTAAACAGGTCCTCTACGTAGCTCAGACCCTGTGTTATATATTCACTGCTGTTAAAATCAGCGTATTGATCACGATATTGGGCATCCAGATAACTACTTCTTATCTGGGTGATACTCTCCAGATCGACCCCCTGGCCAACGTTGCTGCCCGGCGTAATCTGATTGATGAGATAACCATAGCCTCCAGGCGGAATCGCTGCAGTACTCACGCGCTGTCTGGTATAGCCATCGGTATCCGCGTTGGAGATGTTCTGCCCGGTAATATTGAGCGCTATCTGTGCAGCCGAGAGACCCGTTCTCCCTGTTTGCAGCCCTAAAAATGTCGACGACATTGTTTCACCTCACACGCTCTGGTTAAACAGTCCTGTACTCTGGTATCGGTTGCCTATGCTGCCATTGCAGTCGTACGTGCTGCCAATCGGCTCTTCCTGCAGCAGCACGCCAAGCATGACATTGATATAATTCTTTTTGCGTTTTAAAAGCTCCTGATTGGTTCTGTTATATCGTTTCTGTTTTCTGAGCATCTCTGACAGCTCGGAACGCAGGGCAAGCAGCTTTCCTTTAACCCCCGGATCCTCTGTCATCCCGGCAATTTGTTTAAGCGTCAGGTTCCTGGCACTTCGTCCAAGCCGCTCAGCCAGGGCGCCGGTATGGATAACGCGCTTTTCTTCCAATTTGCCAAGTTCATTTGATAAAACCGCTTCGGTTTCGAGGAGACTGCCGAGGCTTTTAACGTCTCCTTTGATAATTAAAGCTTTTTGCTGCTCAGATATGGAAAGAAGCCGAATCAAGATGTCTCTTTCTTCAGCGAAAATATCAATAATTACTTTAACATCCATTGAGATTACCGTCTTTTCTGAATTATACCGTTATGTCAAAATTCCCGCCTAATATTTTTTCGGCAACTTTTGAGCTGTCCACCTTGTAGGTACCGTTTGCGATTTGGTTTGCCACTTCTTCAACATGCTTTGTTTCGCCTTCTGTCCGAGTATCCAGCTGAGTTTTCACTTCTTTAATCACAGAGGCAAAGCTTTTAGCTTCATCTGAAAGATCGACCCTGTCGGGTGCTACACTCTGCTCCGCCTTTTTCGCAGGGTTTACCGATTTACCTTTATAGCTTTCCACCATATTGCTTGACGGTATAGAGTTAATTTTCATAGATCTCCGCTCCTTTATAGTATAGACCGATAACAGTAATCCTCAATAATTTGTACGATGCATTCTGCTGCCGGTTGTTAATGTGCCGACGTTAGACCCCGGTCTCATTCCCCGTCCGTTTGATACCTTATTATTTTGTGCGCTCCATACAGCGGAACACTTCAAGCAGAGTTTTCCGCTTGTAATCGCGGTGCCGCACACCGCACATTTCAGTTTTCCTGTCTCCGCTATCTGTTTTTGAGCAATACGGCCTTCTCTCATAAGATACAAAACGATTTTTTCGGGTACGCCGGTGTTTTGCAAAATATCGGTAATACTGACGTTTTCGGTTTTGTCGTATATATATTCCCGCACCTTCAGAAAATCCTGATCTGCCTGCTGGCTGCATGGTGCGCAGATATTCGTACCCAGACTATGAAAAAGCTTCCCGCATATTGCGCATTTTTTTATTTCAGTAGTACCCATGGTATTTTCCTTTCTGATTATAACCCGCCGAACTGCCTATATCAAATGATTGATGTATTTTGTTCACACCGCTCCTTAGCGGCGGATATTGTTTGCCAGCCCTTCCATGTCGTCTGCGGTCTGCAGCGCCTTGCTGGCCAGAGAAAACACTCTCTGGGCTTCAATGAGATGGGTAAGTTCCGACGCCATGTTCACATTGGATCCCTCAAGCGCGCCCTGTGTGACGGTGTAGTCCGCCGCTGCGGCCGCTTCACCGGACGCTGCGGTTTCAGAAAACCGGTTGCCCCCTTCTGACAGCAGACCACGGGTGTTTTCAAATGTATAGATGCCCATCTGCGTTTCAGTACCGTCTATTAATATATTCCCGTCGCTTCGTACGATGAACCTGTCACTATTGCCCGCAATAAGTATTTTTGCGTCGTTATCGTCAAGAACGTATTCGCCCTCGGAATTGACGAGATAGCCGGCGTCTCCTTCCATCGAAAGGCTAAAAGCGCCGTCTTTGGAATAAACGTATTCCCCGCCTGCCGTCAGCAGTTTAAAAAACGCGTCTCCGTCAATCATGAAATCCAGCTTGTTTCCGGTAGCAAGGACACTGCCCTGCGAAAAATCGAAAGCCGTTGACGAGAGCGCCACACCGGTTCCTTTTTGAAGGTTTGCACCCTCCGCTTCCGGATCCGGATTTTCCATGGCGTTATAAAGCGTATCCTCAAAACGCGCATCCGTGCTTTTAAAGGACGATGTGTTTATATTGGCGATGTTGTTGGCAATTATGTCTATCTTTTGCTGCTGCGCGGAAAGGCCGGAAGCGGCCGAGGAAAAAGACTGCATCATTTAAATCACCTTAGGCTTCCAAGATCATTGACGGCAAGGCCGAGCGTCTCATCCGTCATAGTCAGGATCTTTTGATTGGCTTCATATGTCCTGTATACCATAATCATATCGGTCATTTCATCAGCTATATCCACATTGGAGCTTTCAAGCTGTCCCTGCATGACTTGGCAGCTGACCGCATCTGTCGGCGTTTCACCATTAAGCGTGTAATAAAGATTTTCTCCCTGCTTGCGTAGGTTGGCCGTCTCTTCAAACTGCACGATACGGAGCGCACCCCTCGCTTCACCGTCTATAGTAATATTCCCTTCGCCATCGACTGCGAATGCTCCGGAGCCGACGCTGATCGGTCCGTTTTCACCCAGCACATAATACCCGCCGCAGGTTACCAGATAACCCTGCTGGTTGACGGTAAAATTACCGGATCTTGTGTACCGCTCTCCATCCGGCGTTTCCACTGTGAAGAACCCGTCCCCCGATATGGCCAAATCTGTCTGTGTCCCCGTGGATTCGATGTTTCCCGGAGAATAATCCGTATAGATTTCGTCAATATGCGTTCCAAAGCTATATGGTCCGACCTCTTCGCTTGTACTTATAACATAGGGATCATTGATCCTCTCAATTAAAACCTCCGCGAAAGATGAAGATATCAGCGTGTCTTTTTTGTATCCGGTTGTAGAGGCATTCACAATATTGTTGGTCAGAACATCCATCTTGTTCCTTTGAACCGTCATGCCCGTAGCCGCAGTATATAATCCTCTCAGCATACCAATACTCCTTGCATCCCGTTGAATGTCCTATTAATCTCATCCTGAGCAAACAACTGCCGGGAATTAATACACAATAGTCTTTCTCTTTAATAAATTCGTCATTTCCGCGTCTAAACTTAACCGGATATTTTGATGCGTTGTTTTATATCCTGATGTCGATTTTACTGCTGCTGATAATTCCGGGATCTGCTTCCCCTTCTTCGCCTTCGCCGCCGCCCGTCTCCTTTTTGTCTTTATCCTGCTCATCTGCGGCATCCTGGCCGGAGCCGCTATGTTCCTTGTTTATCCGGGGGTCGTCCTTACGCTCAAGTTTTAAAACCATCGAATCCCGCAGTTCGTCCTCAGCCTTTCTGTGCAGCGCCATATAGTCCTGCATCAGTTCATTCTTCTTGTTGATGGTACTCGCATCTTTAGCAACATCCATCGCTCGCTGGGCTATAATCTGTGCATCAATCCCGTTAAGTGCCATTTCCGCACACACCTTTCAACGAACTCATCCCGTCAAACACAGTCAGACCTGACAGGATACAAACGATACGCTGCGGTTTTCACAGTAGAAGGTTGAAAATTTCACCGGCGTTGTGACCGTGTATTCACCAAGTGAAATTGTCAGTTTCACACCGGGAAAAATGGTATCCGTAACATGGATTTTTCCCATTTCCGCTTTTTCAATTTCTTCCTCGAGTGTTTTAATCTCCCCGGCATACTCACTGATCAGTTTCGCATTCTGGACCTTTCCCACAATAACCTTTTTTTTCATCTGCTCTTTTTCCTGAGAAAGATTCTCCATGTTTTTCAGGTAATTTATTATTTTATCATATTTTTCATTCTCCGAATGCAGCCGCACCAGCTCTGTTTCCAGATGCTTAAGGCGCGCTCTTTTAGCAAGCGGCATACCTACCTCTATGTTTGTTTTGTTGTTGACAACAGAACCGATGTTATGTGCAGTTATAGTGTTTTGAGCCCTGATGTTTCCACCGATGATGCTTCCGTATTTGCCTTTTGCGGTAATGCTGTCCCCGCTTTCCGCCTGACAGTGGATCAACGCGTCTACTATGATGTCCCCGCCGGCACGAACCGTTGTCCGCTCAATATATTTGGCAATCACGTTGCCCTGAGCGTCCAAAACGCCCTTATCATTTCCCTGAATACCATTTTTCAGGACAATATTGCCCCCGGCAGTTAGCGTCGCCCCTTCCACGACACCGTTAACCTCGATGTTCCTGGTTGCATTAATGGTTATATCAGATATGACGTTTCCTTTGACAACGACGTCTCCGTCAAACGTAATATTGCCAACCGAAAGATCGGCGTCTCCGGGTATATTGTAGCAGGACGACACGGTAACGGTACGATGCTTATAATCAACTCTGCCGGATATTGACGCAAACATAGTTTGCCGCTCTTCATCATACGTTACGTTTTTACCTGCGGGTAATTTTGCTTCTTTCCCTTTCTTCGGATTAAGCATCCGGCCGGTAACGGTATATCCGGGGCGCCCCTCTGTTGCGGGAATCCTGCTTATCAGCTGCTGCCCCTCACTGACCTGTTCAAACAGATTGAGGTTTTTGTAATCGACCCTTCCATCCTTTTCATTGATCGCAGGCCTGCCGCTGCATTCCGTATTGAAGTGGAAAACAAGTTCTCCGTCACTGCCGTCTTCAGGCAGGATGCCTTTGGCAAAGCATGTACTTTCTCCATATTTTTTGTTTTCAAGCGCATGTTTGAGTACGCTCTCATCTATTCCGTAGTTCACGCCATTTGACGCGATCTCTTCCATAAGCTCTTGATATGTCAGGCTTTTGCCGCCTGCATCGGGAGGCGTCAGGCAAACCATTGCCTCCATTTGATCACCGGAAATGCTTATCATTGCTTGTTCGTCACAGAAAACTTCCTCTTGAGGAGGGGCTATGCAAACACGGCAGGGAAACGCATCAATCACACAAAGCGCCTGCTCCATGCTCAGCTGCTGCAAATTCTTGCGTTTTGCATAAGCGAGTATTTCTTCTTTGTTCTCAAGCACACAGGAGTCGGCTGCTTCAAAATATACGCCGTCTTCCTCATAGGAGAGTCTGTATGATTGGTTCATCATTTTCCGTGTTCCTCCTAAACATACGCAGCTGGCGCCCCATCTTTATCCACTTCCGACATTATTCACGGGCCTGTATAATAAAAGCCCCGGTTTAAACGCCGCAATCATTATATCGGCTCACTTTTAAACCGCCTTGTTACCCGCGGCATTTACTATATACTCATATTGCTCTTTTAAGTTTATGTCCCAATCGCATCAACACTTTCGAGTGAATCTGCGAAATCCTTGATTCTGTGACTTTTAAAATAGCCGCAATCTCTTTGAGCGTCATTTCCTCGTAATAGTACAAGGTGATAACCACACGCTCCTTCTCCGGCAGCGTTTCAATGATATCAGCCAGGATTTTGTTCGTTTCTTTTTTTTGCACAATCGATTCGGGGTCGTTGTCATCCGCATCAATAAACTTTACGGTGCTGAACGTATCAATCACCATATCTTCCAAATGAATGAGATTAAACATATGCGATTTTTCAAGCACCTTTTGCACTTCCGGAACAGACATATGTACAGTCTCCGCGATTTCCCTGTCCGTCGGATAATGTCCCATTCTGCTTTCCAGCATTTCTGCGGCCTGGTTTATCTTGTTGATCTTGGAACGCAGGCTTGCGGGCGCCCAATCCTGCTTTCGCATATAATCCAGGATTTCTCCGCGTATACGGGTTGAGGCATACGTTTCAAACTTCACTCCATAATTAATATCGTATTTATCCAGTGCATCGATTAATCCAATTATTCCGCAGCTTACCAAATCGTCACTGTCGTTATACTCCTTGTATTTCGGCATGATCCTGCGAACAATTCTTTTTACGAGGTCAACATAGTGGATCAGCAGCTCATTTTTCAATTCCGGATCTTTGTCCTGAGAATACAATTGCCACAATTCGTCAATGTTCGTCTTATTTACGCCGTCCATCCGGCACCCCCCGTTTCTTAACATCTCTCTCATCATACATATCTCATACATTACATAATGGTTGTCAATGCCCCGTGAAATTTCATTTCCTTACGCTGTTAACCCACTGCTTCTGCGCCCGCTGGCTCATCATGAGGAATTTCGCCAATACTCTCTTGTCATGTTTGGTCATCTCCTTGAAATCAACTCCTATCTGATAAAGCACCCCGTTAATCTCGGGATACTTAGATCGTACGACCTCTGCCTTCACCTTTTCAAGCGTTATATCCGCACCGAACTTGTTAAGCATAATGTCACAGTCCAGAATAACACCCGCAGGGTAGCTCTTCCTGGCCAGAAACAGCATGCCGCATTCACTTATATTCAAGGTTTTCGCCCGATACTCAAGCGCCGGTTCCTCGGAATTTTCCGCCTGTTGGGGCTCTCTGATTTTCACATCAAGCATAATGTCGACCCTGAAAAAGCTGCGCCTCTGATACCGCTGCGGCTCCGTAACAACCAGCAGTTTGCACAACGGGATGTTTTCACTCAGATCCGTTTTCTGTATGCAGACGTCAAATTCGAACAGCCCGCGTTTGGTTATCGTATTGAGCTTATACGTCTGTCCTACCTTCAGCTCCACAGGCATCTGCCTTGACAGCGGCGGCGAAATGTAAAAGGTAGACGCATCTACAAGACGCTCAACAATCGTGCTGTACCAGCTTTGTCCAACCTTGACCTGAATTTTTCCGCCGAGCTGTATGATTGTATTAATATCCAAGCAATCCGCTCCCTTTTTGCCCAGTCTGAAACGCCGAATGAATCTGCGTATCAAGCCTGCAGTGTAATAACGCCTTCTGCATGTATTTCTACAGTCTGCTCAATTTCGCCGTATGACAAGACAGGCAAATCCTGAGCTATTTGTTCAATCATTCGTTTGAACTTTCTCCTGACCAGAGGCGATGTCAGCACAATCGGCGTTTTCCCCTGACTGGTTATCTTCTCGGCATAGTTTTTCAGGCTGCCGATTATGGACTGCATCTGCGTTGGCTCCAGCGCAACGAACGCTCCCGCTTCGTTTTGCTTGGAACGCTCTATAATAAGCTGCTCAAGCTTCGGATCGAGCGTAATGACCGCAGCCTCGTTTTCCCGGAAAAAACGCCGGGTGATCATTCGCTTCAGGTTTTGACGGACATATTCCGTCAGAACATCCGTATCTTTGGTTAAATTCCCATAATCGGCAAGCGTCTCGATGATCGTCTCCATGTTTCTGATCGGCACGCCCTCACGCAGCAGGTTTACAAGCACCTTCTGGATTTCTCCAAGTGAAAACATTTTTGGGAAAACCTCGTCGACAAGCGCCGGCTGCTGGACCTTAAGATTGTCCAGGAGCGTCTGGACCTGCTGCCTGTTGAGGAACTCGTGGCCGTAATGCTTGATCAGCTCAGTCAGGTGCGTTGCAATGACCGACGGCGGATCAATGGTTGTGTATCCGAGAATCTCCGCTTTTTCCCGCATGTTTTTCGCGATCCACATAGCGGGCATGCCGAAGGTCGGGTCTACCGTTTCCACGCCGGTTATGGTCTCTTTTGCCCCGGCTATGTTGATGGCAAGAAAATGATCCGCCATTACTTCACCTTTTGCGATTTCTACACCTTTGATTTTAAATACGTATTCGCTTGCCCCCAATTGAACGTTATCGCGCAGCCGGATGGACGGCACTATAATCCCCATTTCCATGGCGCACTGCCTCCGGATCATCACGACCCGCTCCAGCAGGTCTCCCCCGAGGCTGGCGTCGACCATTGGGATGATCCCGTATCCGAACTCGAGCTCAACCGGTTCGACCTGCAGAAGATTCACGATGTTTTCAGGCTTGCGTTTTTCCTTGGCAAGCTTCTCGGTCGCTTCTTCCGCCGTTTTTTCTTTCTTTTTCTTGGCTTTGTCTATTGAGCGATACCCAAAAACAAGAAGCAGTACCGCCAGCAATATCATAGGGGGCTTCGGAAGTCCGGGTATAAAACTTAAAAACACCAGGACCGTTCCCGCAACGAGCATAACATACGGCTTGCTGAAGAGCTGCTTTGTTACGCTCACGCCGAAACTGTCGTCCGTATCGGACCGCGTAACCATAATACCCGTGGAGGTGGAAATCAGCAAAGCGGGAATCTGGCTTACAAGGCCGTCGCCCACCGTGGCAACGGTATATATGTTCAACGCATCGGTGAACTCGTGTCCTTCCACCGCCACGCCGATGATAAGTCCGCCGATAATGTTGACCAGGGTAATAATGATGCCGATAATGGCGTCGCCTTTGACGAATTTGCTTGCGCCGTCCATCGACCCGTAAAAGTCCGATTCCTTTTGAATATCGGCGCGCCGCTTTTTTGCGGTTGCTTCATCGATCACGCCGGTATTGAGATCGGCGTCTATCGCCATCTGCTTTCCGGGCATGGCGTCGAGCGTGAACCGCGCCGCCACTTCCGAGACGCGCTCAGCGCCTTTCGTGATGACAATAAACTGAATGGCGACAATTATGATGAATACGATAAGCCCTACGATAAGATTGTCGCCCGTAACAAAACTGCCGAAGGTTGTAATAACTTTTCCCGCACTGCCGTCGTTGCCTAAAATAAGCTTTGTGGACGAAACGTTAAGCGCAAGCCGAAACAGCGTCGTTATCAGCAGAATCGTCGGAAGTATGGAAAACTCCAGAGGATTTTTTATGTACAGCGTTGTAATCAATATGAAAACGGACATCGTAATATTGATGATCAGCAGTACGTCAAGCACCGCTGATTTCAGCGGGATAATGATAAGCATGACGATAGTCAGCACGATACCGGCTATAAATATGTCCGCTATTTTCATTTCCGCTCCCCTTTGACCGTCTTATTTCTCATCTTGTAAACATATACAAGAATCTCGGCAACCGCCTGATACAGATCCTTTGGAATCTCCTGCTCCAATTCGCAGTTTTTGTAAAGCGCCTGGGCAACAGGCCTGTTCTCAACGATTTCAATACCGTGTTCTTTGGCTTTCTCTTTTATTCGAAGCGCGACATTGTCCTTCCCTTTGGCAAGCACCACGGGCGCCTTGTCCTCATGTTCCTTGTACCGGACAGCCACAGCATAGTGCGTCGGGTTCGTTATGACAACGTCCGCCTCCTGCAGCCGCCGCATCATACGCATCCTGCTCATTTGACGCTGCTTCTGCCGTATTTTTCCTTTTATCTGCGGGTCGCCTTCAAGCTGCTTGTATTCTTCCTTGACTTCCTGCTTCGTCATCATCAGGTCTTTTTCGTGCTTCTTGCGCTGATACAAATAATCCAGTGCCGCAATAGCGGCCAGAACGGCGCCCATTTTGATTCCAAGCTGCAGGGCCGTATGCATGATCTGCATAAAAGCCTCCTGGATGTTCATGGTCATCATGCCCGAAAATCCCGCAAGCAGGCCGGTATATGCGGTATAGACAAGATAACACAGGCAGACTATTTTTATGCTGGATTTTAATAGTTCCACCAAAGTGCGGGACGAAAAAATACGTTTCAGCCCTTCTAAAGGGTTTATTCTGCTGAGCTTCGGCTTGAGCGTTTTAGCCGTCAGCAGAAATCCCGTCTGCATAACGTGGACAAGTATGCCAATGAGCATCGCAAGCAGCAGAATCGGCCATATGATTCTCAAGCCGTCCGTCAGCGCGTCCCGGTAAACATGCATTACCGTTTCTTTATTTAACACGACGGACGTTTGGGCCAAAAATCCTGAAGAGAGATACTTCTCCACCATGCCTGAGGCGCTTTCAACAAACCGATCCCAGATGGTGTACAGCACAGCAAAAAGCATGATGACGCTGAACGCAATATTGATCTCATTACTTCGGGCAATCTGCCCTTCTTCCCTGGCTTTTTCTTTTCTTTTCTTTGTAGCTTTTTCTGTTTTTTCGCTGCCGCTTTGATTGCTCATTTAAGTACTCCAAAAGTATTGAATACCTGCTCTATCGATTGGAACATTTCCGTAAAAATAGTATTACTGAAGCTGACAAAAACGGAAACGGAAATCAACAGTACAAATAGTCCTACAATAATTTTCACCGGGATACCGATAACAAACATGTTCATTTGAGGTACGGCCCGTATCAGAACACCCATTGCTATCTCCAGAATCAGTCCCGCCGCGAGCAGGGGCATGGCAACCATGATCGCAAGAATAAAGGTCAGTGAAAAAACTTCGAGCATGACCGTTACAAAATCCATAGACAGCAGTATATGTCCGACCGGAATTTTTTCAAATGTGGCATGCAGTACCGCAATCAGCTTCAGGTGTCCGTTCACGCAAAAAAACACGATAAGAAGGACGATATTCAAAAGGTTTCCAACAACGGGCACCTGTGAATTGTTCTGGATATCGTACACGCTTACGATACCGAACCCGATCTGCATATCGATGATCTGGCCGGCCGAATAAACAAGATTGAAAAAAAGTGTTGTAATATATCCTATTGCTAAACCGAAAAGCAATTCTTTGATACAAATAATGACATATTCGAGCAGCGTATCGTAGGCAATGCCTTCGGCCGGCGCGGGAAACGAAAGCAAAAAAATGAATGTCAGGCAGCAGATAAATGAAATTTTTATAATGCCCGGCACCGTTTTCCGTCCGAATACCGGCGAAGGGAGTATGAGCCCTGAGACCCTGAGAAACAACAAAAGCGTATAGTCAAAATTATTTGTGAACAGACCTATAATTTCCGTCACTTTTATGACCATTCCTTTCCGCTGCACTCCGGGCAAATAATGACCGTGAAGAGGCATATCTGAACGTCTCAGGCACACATCCGACAAATGAACCTGAAGAAGCTAGTCATCCGACATACGTTATGATCGATTCAAACAGCCTGAAGGTAAAATCCGTTGTCGTTGTTATGATCCATCCGCCGAACAACAGAAGGGCAAGCAAAATGCCGATGATTTTCGGCACGAAGCTCAGGGTTTGTTCGTTTATCTGCGTCGTTGCCTGGAATATCGATACGATCAACCCGATCAACAGTGCAACACCCAGCATCGGCAGGGCAACAATAATCGTCGTATAGATAGCATCCTGCAGGATGCTGATGACTTCCGTCTGATTAAGCATATTTGACCTCCGGCGCGCTGAGCGGCAAATCACCCGAACGCTCTGTTACACTTCAAAACAGCATGATCCTTCCAAGCCCGGCTACCCGAAGCTTTTTACCAGCGTGCCGAATATGAGCTGCCAGCCGTCCACAAGAACAAACAGCAGCACCTTAAACGGCATCGAAATCATGGCCGGCGGCAGCATCATCATCCCCATGGCCATCAGTGTGCTGGCCACAACCATATCGATGACAATGAACGGTATGTATATGAGAAAACCGATTTGAAAGGCCCGTTTGAGTTCACTTGTCAAAAACGAGGGGATGACAACATGGGTCGGGACTTCCGTCACATCGTCGACTTCCTCCATACCGTCAAGCCCGCAGAAAAAATTCAGGTCGGTTTTATACGTCTGCTCCAGCATAAATCCGCGGATCGGCACCATCGCTTCTTCCGAAAATTCCTCAATCGTTATTTCGCCTTGTGTATAGGGGACATAGGCCGCTTCCTTGATTTCTCCGATGATCGGGCTCATAACGAAGAAATTAAGTAAGAGCGCAAGCCCGATAATCACCTGCGTCGGCGGGACATTTTGCATCCCGATCGCATTTTTTACAAAACCGAGTACGATGACAATTCTGGTGAAACCGGTAAGACATATAAGCAGCGTCGGAATGAGCGCAAGACCTGTCAGCAGCAATATGATATCGAGGGTCTGTGCGTTCTCCCCGAAAACCGATTTGACCACGTCATCGGCTGCTGCAGACGCGGGCGGGGAAAATAAAGTACAGCCACATACGCATAAAATAAACAATGCGGAAAAAGTGATGATTTTTTTACTCTTGCGCATAATTTCTCCTCTGAAACCTGCCGCGATTATAGAAGATGTCTTCTTAATTCCGGTCGTCGTGTTTTTCATCTGTCTGCTGCGCTTCTTTTATAAAATCCGAAAAGCGCTTCCCGTCCCGGTCCGTCATATCGCCGGATATGTTTCCGGGCTTTGTTTTTTTTAAGCAGGATAAAACATCCGGAAAACCTATGTTAAACTTCTTCGTCTGCTCCTCTTCGGCCGGGAGTTCTGAAAGTTCTTTTTGGTCAATGACCGTCATACCCTGATTTGTCACACCGATCAGATAGACGCTCTGTCCTACGGCTATCAATACGAACATTTTGTCCTTGGACACGGAGAAACGATCAATCAGTCTAAAATAACGGGCCTTGCCACCCGCTCCGTTTGCTTTGGCCGCCACATACTTTGTCATAAAATAGGCGGCGAATATTACCAGGAGCATTGCGGCAATTACGCCGAAAACACGTAAAATCTGTTCCAATTATCTGTTCCCTTCCTGACTGCCCTGTACAAAACCGGTAGATATTCCGGAAAATTTTATTCCGGCGGAACCTGCGCAGCGCAGGTTCCGATGTACCTAAACCTGCATATTCATGATCTCATTATAGGCATCCAGCATTTTGTTGCGTATCTCGAGCGTAAGACTCAATGCCAGCTCGGCCTTTTCGGAATCGATCATAACGCTTGAAATGTCGTTGACATCGCCGGTGAGCAGTGAGAGCACGGAGCTCTTGTCTTCCAGATCCGTGCTTTCGGCAAGATTGTATATATCGCTGAAAACATCCGAAAAACTGGCGTCGTTCCCCACGTCGGTTTTGTCAGTAATATCGCTTAAGTTACCAAGCAATCCGGATGCGGAACTTGATAACAGAGATTCAATGCCGGGCATATTTCGACCTCCATTCAAACCGTCATAAGCGACGGCGATCTATTACGGCTTCAGTTGGAATAATTATCCAGGGCGCTCTATATTACCCGCCTATTTCAAGCGCCTTGACCGCCATATCCTTGGACGCGTTGAAGGCGGTGACATTTGCCTCATAAGAGCGGTATGCCGAAACCATATCGACCATTTCCTGAGACAGATCTACATTCGGCTTGGCAACATATCCATCCTCGTTGGCATCCACATTTGCAGGGTCATATTCAAGGTTGAAGTCGGACTGATCTTCTCCGATCTGTGAGACATAAACACCGCCGCTATCGGAAACTTTTTCCGGGCCGCCCATATAGGACGAAAAAGAATCCTCGTTCTCCGCCTCGCTGAAAACGACATATTTCCGGCGATACGGCTCGCCGCTGTCTGTTCTTGTAGTATCAATGTTCGCTATGTTTTCCGATATCACATCCATGCGCAGGCGCTGAGCGGTCAGCCCCGACGCACTGATATCCAAAGAATCCAAAAAACCCATTTTTTCTCCTTTCAATTTTTGCAAACAAAAAAAGGAATCCATTTGGTTACACAAATGAATTCCTTGTTTTTAAGAGTTAAAATCGATTACATTAACTCTAAATTTAATATCCAGAAAACATTTTGGCAACCGGCTGTCATTGTCAATAGACTTTAGACCCTAGCTTTGCGTCCCAGCTTTTCAACTGGTTTGCCTTTTCATTATGCTGTGGTTCTTAATAATAATGGAAAAATTCTCATTCGTCAATGCTTATTTTCATTTTTTTCGATATTTTAAATCGAAAAATAGCTAAACATTTATGTCTAATTTTGTCATCTATTACAAATTGATCAAAATTTAAACAACTTTTCCAATGATTCTGAATATTAAATTTAGTGACATGCACGCTGATTCAGCATCAACTGCCTCCTCTGATGGCCATATTAAGCTTATTGAATTCCGAGTTAATCTTACTGACCAGCGTATAGTATTGCAGACTGTTCTTGGAAAGGGCCACCATTTGAGCCTCAATATCCACATTGTTTTCGTCCAGCCTGTAGGAGGTGTTTTCCAGCTTAACAGCTTCCGGCTCAACATCACCGATGTCAGATG
Organism: uncultured Sporobacter sp.; assembly: GCA_963663605.2. Taxonomy (GTDB): domain Bacteria; phylum Bacillota; class Clostridia; order Oscillospirales; family Oscillospiraceae; genus Sporobacter. The sequence goes on along the minus strand of CAXXVF010000001.1, from coordinate 144,041 downwards.
CCGTTTTCTGAATATGGCCCTCTCTGGTTGTTTTGAGCGCCATGTCGCTGTTTGACATAGCTGAAACAAGGACATCCTCAAAGCTGACTTCCGACACTTTGAATCCGGGCGTGTCCGCATTGGCGATGTTGTTGGAAATCACCTTGTTTCGCAGCGATGTCGCGTCGAGACCCTTTTGAAGGTAGTCGGTGGTCTGAAAAAGCTTTTCCCACATATCGATTGCTCCTCCCCTTTGCGATTACGCTCAGTTTCCGGTTATCCGACGGCTTACAGTATGCGGCGGCTTGCCGACTTATCGCCTGTTACCAATTCAAGCCGGCCTTCTATGGCCGTTCGTCATCGTAAATCCTGTCGATATCAACAATCTGCTTTATCGCACCCTGGTATTTGCCGATCGCTTTCAAAAACTGATTTCTTGTCCCGCCGCCGTCAACCGGCGGCGTGATAACGCTTTCAGCTGATAACTGAACAACATCCTCGACAGCGTCAACGATAAGGCCCAGGTTGACATTATCTTTGTTGACTGAAATGATGCATGTCTTTTCACCATATTCAGCTGGCTGTAAATCAAACCGCAGCCTCAAGTCAACGACCGGTACAATTGTGCCGCGAATGTTTATAATCCCTTTGATATATGCAGTCGTGTTAGGGATCGCTGTGATCGGCTGAATACCGATTATTTCAGTAACATACCCTATTTCTATACCGTAGTCGATTTCATTTACTGAAAATATCAGATATTTCCACTGCTCGTCCGATTCTATGATTTCTTTATTCAGAGTGTTTTCCATATTGAGCTCCTTCCTCAAAATAGCTGATACCGTATCACATCTGGTATTTAAAGAAGAATGTCTGTGATTAATCCTCTGATATCGTCTATATTGCTTATGATTCTAATCGCATCCTGATTGCCGCCAAGAATGTCCTTAGCCATTTCCTCAAGCTTTTCATTGATAATCACAATGACTGCATGAACCTTACGTCTTCCCCTGTGGTCAAATGTATTCTCTTTCTGAAATGCATAGGCATGGCTTATCACTTCATTCAGAAGCTGGGTAACAAGCGCCCGATACTGTTCCATCTCAGCGATATTGATTTTTTCCGCCAGCTGTGATCCCTGCCTGTTTATTTTTTCCGCGAGTTCGGCCATGTTCTGTTCATACTGCTCTTGCGCGGATGAATTAAACTGCTGTTCAAATGACTGACGGCCGGGAGTGAGATCCCTTTTACGCTCTATAAGATGTTCTCCGTTAATGGTTTTTTCGCCTGCCGAGGCATATCTTACCTTCAAGCACTCATCTCCCCGCTTTGCTTTTTGCGGTTTATCCTGTCAGATTAAATCGATTGCTTCGGATGGACCTGCCGTTATTCATATACGCTGCAAGTCCGCTTTTGCTCTGCCGAAGCCTTTTTACTTCGCTCAGGAAAAAACACATACTGTTCTCGACCTGCTTTATGTCTCTTAATATGATGCTCTGTGCCTGTCTGAGCATTTCATCCGTTTTTCGGGTCAGCTCCGATTCAGCCGGTGAACGTTTGTCTACGGGAATCTGCCGCGCAACACCGGTCAGTTCTTTGTCGATGAGGGCAACCTTATCAAGCATTTTCTGCATTTTTGCCATATTGGCGGAAAATACGGCCTCATTTTCATAATCCGCCGATTTGTCCCAATCTTTCATGCTTTTCAAAAGCGCCTTCACCGCATGCAGTTTTCTCTCCCGAAGTCCGTAGATATCAAGATCTTTTTTAAGAGCCATGTCAGAACCCCTCCACCATGCTTCTTCTTTGCTGCTGTGCAACGCTGTACCAGGTATCGCGCATGGATTCGAGCATACTGATGATCGGTTCCACGCGGCTCATATCCTTTTTAGCATTGGCCGCCCGGAGTTCTATAAGCATAAATTCGTAGACTTTTATCAGCTGGCTTGACAGCTCTATGCTCATATCAAGACAATTCATCAGTTCGCTGACAATCCGCTGCGCTTTTATCAGGTAATTGTTTGTTGTGCAGATATCCTTGGAATCTTCATATGCCATAACGGCGAGCTTGAGATTTTTGACGCAGGCCCCGTAAAGCATTGCTATGAGTTCGGCCGGGCTTGCCGTCATAACGCCTTGTTTGAGGTATTCCTTGCGCGGATCTGTTCCCAGGTATTGCATTTTTATCTCTCCCAACAATCCGGTCAGTCATGCCGGTCAATGGACGGTCTCGTGTTTTTAAGTATTTACCGCGGTGCCGATGAACACGGCAGGCGGTTTGCCAGTTTTGCTCAATCTTTTATCTATCGACGATAATTAGCCGGAAAACAAGGAGGATAGCATTGAGCTCATAGAGTTGAGTTTTGCAAGCGCCTCTTCCATAATTGAAAACTTATTGTAGTAGCGCTCTGCCATAGCGTCCATATCGTCTTCCATTTCCTCAATCTTGTCTTCAAATTTATCAATTCTCTCCGCTGCAGTATCCTCATCATCCTCGAGTTTATCGATATAGGCGTATACGGCGTCGGAAATTTTATATATTAATCCCTTGGAACCTTCACTGGATTCCGTAAACATGGAAATAACCGTCTCCGGGTTTTCCTCCAGCGCGGCGGTCAGCGCACTCTCGTCAATAAGGATCTTCCCCGCATCGTCGGAAAAATAGCCGGCTGTTGTAATACCGATGGAGGCCATTGTTGCCTCAGTCCCGCCCAAAGACGTAATAAACGCATTTCTGAGGCTGCTCAGAAAACTTTCAAGGTCGTCGTTGTTTCGCAGCAGGCCGGACATGGCCTTTTCGTTCCATTTCTCTATTTGATTATCCGTCATCTCCTCCTCCTGCAAGGAGGTCAGGGGTTTATAATCGGCGGAATAATCATCTTCCTCAAGGAGGTCGTTGAGCTGCTCCACGAGCTCGTTATATGCGTCGATAAATGTTCCAATCGCGTCTATTGTCGATGTGAAGTCCCGGCTGACGGTAAAGTCTACCGCCTCGTCGGTCGTGTCGGTCAGCTCATATGTGATGCCGTCTATTGTGAATTCGTTGCTGTCGCGCGTGACGGCGACGCCTTCGATGACGCAGACGGCATCCTGCCCCGCTTCTCCGTAAACCGAGCCCGACATCGTACCTTCGCTTATTCCGAACACGCCGCCGAACGCGTTGCCCGTATGATTTGTTATGGCAATCGCCGCATCTTCGCCTTTTTCATCAGATGTCAGGGTAAACGTACCGGCACCGCTGTCAAATGACATTGTGACGCCCGCATCACTGCTATTGACCGCGTACATCATATCCAGAATACTCGTGGAGGCATCAAACGTAAACGTCTCCCCGTTGATGTCGAAGGATATATCGCTTCCTCCGTCGAACAGGAGGCCCGATACGGCAGTGTCCAGTTCCCCGAGGGTGGAATACCTCGTAATGCCCGTCCCGCCATAGATATTGCCTGCACTTGAAACGGTTGCCGCATACGCTTGACCGGTCGCACCCTCGTCTATACCGAACGCGCTGTCCTCGCCGAAAGCGTTGCCCGAAATGTTCTCGATCGAGACGGAGCTCGCCGCCCCGCCCTCGTTGGCCTCAATCGTAAAGCCGTCGGTCAGGCGGCTGTATTTCATTGTAACGCCCGCGTCTTCGCTTGCATTGACCGTGTTAATCATGGTCTGCAGCGTGGTGTCTGAACCAAATGCAAAACTTACGCCGTTGATGCTGAAGGATATCTGGCCGTTTGAATCAAATTCAAGCGCTGTGGCAAAATCCAGATTTTCAAGCTTTGTGGTATTGTACTCGGATATGTTTGTGCCATCGGAAGATATCCGGCCTGAGCTTGAAACGCCGGCGTTTTCGGCCAGCTGCGCAATGCTGTCGATGGTGTATCTTCCTGTCAGTGCGCCTGAGGTTGCTTTAATGGACACGGCCGACGTATCGCTCACAGCGGCCGAGTAGCTTTTGTAAGTGGCCGAAGCGGTCATGCTGTTGTCCCCCAGCGCACTCAGATAACTGCTCTGGAAATCCTCAACAAGCCCCTGTACGTTCTTCAGCGCGTCATAATACCATTCCTGCGCGGTCTTTTTCTGATCCTTGCTGTCTATCCTGGTCTGTTCAACTTCCAGAAGATCTTTCACAATGGTATCCGTGTCAAGCTCGGAATAAATGCCGGTTATCCTTGACGTGCTGCTGTATACCGAACTGATGTCCGACATAATATCCGCCTCCTTTTTGAATTTGACACGCTTTATTAAACAAACATGTTATTAAAAAACTTTAAACCTCTGGTTTTAATATCGTAATCTGACGCAAAAGCTTTAATAAAATCGAAAAACGGTTCCGCTTTATGCGTGCACATAATACCGCACCCGGGAGAGGCTGCTGCTGCTGTAAATGGACCCCGTGTAGGTGTATTCGTAGTTATGCCCCCCCGCCTGAGCTACTGAAACGCCTCGGGATTCATCATAAGCGCCGTCTTCCGACGGGCGTACGATTTGAACGTGCCCGGCGCCGCCGCCCGGATTTTTCCAGGTCGTGACCGCCGGATAGCCCTTGTTGGCGTATTCCTGCGCCTGCTCCGCGGTGACTTCGATCCAGCCGTAGTCGTCCCCGTACTCCTCAAGCCAGCCATAGGTGGCGTTGGCGCCCAGCTCCACCGCGCCTTTTATGTCGGGATACTGTCTCGGCGCCATGGTCTCGCCATCAACCCAGTGCGGGATCTCGCAGCCCAGCGCGCTTGATACATCCCAGACAAAGATATTGCAGTATGTATCGCCGCCATATTTATGCGGCGTATACCGCGCGCTTGATTCAACATCAAACTGCTCGATGATATCATCGAGCAGTTCTGCCGACCGGCAGCTTGAGTTCCCGGTCAGCAGCGGACTCGTCGGGATCCAGCAGTTGAGCGGCAGCGCTTCGCTGCCTGTCCACGTTGTATTTGAACCGCTGTTCGAATCGGCGCCCGATACGCCTGAATCGCCAACGAGCGTATCGAATATATTGCCGTTTGAAACGGATGACCGGACGTCGGCGCCGTAGCTTCTGTCGCCTGCCGAGGCGGACAGGAGGGAAGAGAGCATCATCATGCCTGAATCCGAGCCCGAGTTCATATTCATGAGCATATACAAAAGCATAATGCCCAGCTCCGAGTCGCCGCCCTCACTGTCTGAAAACGAGGTCAGAAGCGCGCTCAGCGCATCTCCGCCGGAGTTCATCAGGCCCAGCGTGCCCAAAGCGCTTTCCGATGAGGAGGAACTGCAGGAAACGGCATCGGTCAGCTGTGCGGACGCTTGTCCCTCGATCACATCCGCAAGCAGTTCGGCAAAGGAATTATCACTGTTTTGACCGGATTTATCCTGCGCCTGCAGCGTGCTCGTTCCTGCAGCTTCGGTTCCGGATACAGTGGCAATCAGATTCTCTGAAGAAATTCCGCTCATCAATCCTGCTCCTTTTCTCTGGTATGCAGATAATCCTCGTCCATTTTTTTGACATATAGCATAATCTGCGTTATAAGCCCGTAAAACCCCGCCGGAAGGGCGTGCCCGCCTGAAATGATTTTTTCATCCGTCTCCGTTTTGTTCCGGTCCATGCGCCGCTCCTTTTTGTGTTCTAAATACAAACGTTGAATTTGCGGTTTGCGCCGCTGTCATACTGTTTGGCTATTGTCGGGGCGGTCATCGGCGTAACCGGCTCCCCGCCGGTTTGAAACTGTACGCCCGACAGGTGATGCCCCTTTGCTGAAACCATATTGTAAAGCGCGACCGTGCGCTCCCTGAGATAATTTGCAAAATCTTCGTTCTCCAGATTGAAACGTATCGCAATGCTGCTTTTTCTTATACTGACAAGCGCTTGGACATGGCCCATATTTTCCGTATCCAGCGCCAGAAGAATCGTCGAGCTGTCCGGGTTGATCTTTTTTTTGCCCTGTTTTTTATTGAATACATATACTTCAACGGTTGAGGGCCTGCCGCCCGTCATAACAGGAATCTGCATACAGGCGTACCGGTCTATGGACGAAAGCAGCTTCAGGCCGCCAATCAGCCTTTCTATTTCGGGCGCGGCGTTTTTGGCATTGTCCGCTCTCAATCCGGTATATGACTTTAAAAGCTTCAGCCGCCCAGGCAGCTGTTTTACAGTTTGCTTCAGCACGCCGGCATCTTCGGGCTTTTCTATCCTTGCAAAAAAGGTCCGTTCCGCCGCCTTCAGCAATTGGGTGCTTGCAGCTTTTTCCGCCCCGCCCGTTCCGGACTCCACAATCGGTTCCCAGCCGGACCGGCCTGCCAAATCGGACAGCTGACCGCCGTCCAGTCCCGGTTTATACCCCGGCTGTACGCTTTCCGAGCCCGCGGTTGCCGTCGTCGGCAAAGTCTGATTCGCCCCGGGAATTTCAGCTCCCGCTTCGCCGGTCAGACGGCTGAAAATTCGGCCGAGCATCTCGCCTGCCTTAAAATCCGACCGGAGTAAATCTTCAACGATACTGAGGTTGTCGGAACTGATCTCGAGTTTGTTGGCAGCTGCAAACGCGGCTGCTTTCATGCTTACGTCAGGATATCGCTCCAGAATATTAGCGGCCTGCTGTATACGACCGGCTTCCAGAGGCAACGTGCTTTCCTCAAACAAAGACACCAGCGACAGATTGAGCCGCGTGTTCTGCAAACCGGCTTTTGCCATCAAAGCCGCCAGCATTTTGGCAGGATTCTCAATTTCGTTTGAATTGGCCATGAGTTGGAGCACAAGGCTTTTGCCGTCGTTTTCTTTTACTGCGAGCCAGACGTTGTCGCCCTGCGCGAGCGTGATGCCGGTATCAAGTCTTGCTCTGAGGACAGCGCCGCTCGATAATCTGACGTTGACGGATTCACCTGAAGAAAAAATCACTTCCGCTTCAACGAGCTGCCCCGGCAGCAGCATTTCCTCGCTCCGGCCGACACCATATAATAAATTGCCGCTAAGATGCTCTTCCTGAGCAGCCGCATTAATAAAACTGATCTGCATCCCGGCCTCCGCACTGCGCTGTCATGCAAACAGGCAAAAAGGTTCAAATTTTAAATTCCATTAAATATATCGGCAAAGAATTACGAATTATTAAACAGTTGATGTTTTTTTCAGAAAAAAAGTTTTGCCGGTCACTACTCTGTAGATTGATATCTATGCGGTATTAAACGCTTCCATATAAATCAAAGAAGGTGCGCTATTGACTCATAACTATGACACAATGAATCCTCAGCAAATAGACGTTATGCGGGAGATCGGAAATATCGGCGCGGGCAATGCCGCCACGGCTCTGTCTAAAATTCTCGACAGAAAAGTCGACATGAGCGTGCCCGAAGTCAAGGTAGTCCCCCTTTCTTCAGTATCCGAGATTTTAGGCGCGCCGGAAACGCCCTTCGTTGGCGGGCTGGTTGACATGGGCGGCGGCCTGAGGGGACAGATCCTGCTGCTGCTTGGGATACGAGAGGCCTATATTATCGCTTCCATTTTAATCGGTCGTGACACAAAAGACGCCACCGATGTGGAAATTACAGCTTTAACGGAACTCGATCTGTCTGCTTTATATGAGATTACAAATATTTTGTCCGGCTCATATCTGTCTGCAATCTCTTCACTTACAAACCTGGATATTTCTATGTCCATTCCATATATGAGCGTTGATATGGCCGGCGCTTTGTTGAGCCTGATAGCGCTTGAATGCGGTCAAACCGATGACTCGGCGCTTTTTTTCGAAACGCGGTTTCTGGATGATAAAGATGATATGACCTGCTATTTTTTTCTCCTTCCCGATAAAGAATCATATGGAAAACTGATGGATTCATTGGGGGTATCCTGAAATATGTCTTCAATTATTGTCGGGATAGCCGACCTCAAGGTTGCAGAGCGCCCGCATATCATCACCACCCTAGGGCTGGGATCTTGTGTTGGAACGACCCTGTTCGATCCGCATTTGCATATCGGCGGACTTGTGCACGTGCTTTTGCCCTCCTGTAACGGCGATTCCGCCGGCAATAAAGCAAAGTACGCGGATACCGGTATAATCGAGCTTATTGACAGGCTGCTCTCAATGGGCAGCAATCGCAGTTCACTGGTTGCAAAAATGGCGGGCGGAGCCAGCATGTTCTCCCAAAGCAGCAGTTCAAGTTTTTTTATGGTCGGACAGCGCAACGTGGATATGTGCAAGGACGTTCTGAACAAGCAACAAATCAAGCTTCTTTCCAGTGATACCGGCGGCAGCTTTGGCCGCACGATCGAGCTCAACACCGAAAACGGTCAATTGCTCATTAAGACAATCGGTCATGGAAACAAGTATATCTGATTTCAGCATTTACAAATTATGTCATATGCGCCTGACATAATGCACACCATTTTATTTCAATTATTTTTCAGGGGGTAATGTCTATGGCAAAGGTATTAGTTGTTGACGATGCGGCATTTATGCGAATATCCATAAAAAACACGCTGGTTAAAAACGGTTTTGATGTAGTGGGTGAAGCGGAAAACGGCAGCATCGCGGTTGAAAAATACAAAGAACTTAAGCCGGATGTCGTTACAATGGATATAACGATGCCGGAAATGAGCGGCCTGGACGCACTTAAAGCAATTGTTTCAAATGACTCAAGCGCAAAAATCATTATGGTTTCCGCCATGGGGCAGGAGGCTATGGTCCGCGACGCGGTCTTATCCGGAGCAAAAGGCTTTATCGTAAAGCCGTTTAAGGAGAACGATCTTCTGTCTGCTTTGAGTAAAGTTAAGTAATCCGTATCGGCCTTTTCCCCGGCGTCGCCAGGGAAAGGCTCCGGCGCAAATCCAATTGTTTATCACATGTATTCTAAATATATAGAGGTGGAAATTTTGAGTTACGATGATTCCATGCTTGACATCTACTTTTTTGAAAATCAAAAACTGCTTGAAAAACTCGAAAACCTGATGCTGTGCGGTGAAAAAGGCTCTGTCCTGTCATCAAGTGATATCGACGAAGTTTTCCGGATAATGCATACGATTAAAGGCGCTTCATCCATGATGTCTTTTGACAATCTTTTCCACGTCACGCATTCTGTGGAGGACCTGTTTTCGCTGATACGGGAAAACGGCGGGGACTGCCCGGATTGGAGCGATATCTTTGATATTGTTTTGGAAACCATTGATTTTGTAAAAAATGAATTCGCCAAAATCCAGAACGGGCAGGCAAATGACGGTGATCCGCAGTGGCTCATCGACAAAATCGAAGAGCACCTTAAGTTCATGAACCGGAAAGAGGAAGCGCCGCGCACTTCGTGCGCACCGCGCACATCCGAAGAACCCGCGCCCTGCACTTCTGACACCGATGCGCTGCAGCACCCTTGTTACAAGATCAAGCTTGCTTTTGAGCCGGATTGTAAGATGGAACACATAAGGGCTGTCGGGATAGCGAACGCCCTGAATAAGCTGTGTTCAAAAATTATGCACATCCCCGAAAACCTTGACGCAGAAACGGCCTGCTCCGATATTGCCGAAAACGGGTTCACGGCATTTGTCCGCACCATGGAAAATCCCGACAGCATCAAGCAGCTAATTAACGAGGAGCTTTTTATAAAAAGCTTCAGCGTCATTCCAATTGACAACGACAATGAGGAGCTTCCGGAATCCATGCGCGCACCAAAGCTCCCGGCGGCAGCCAAAAGCAGCGCCAGGAGCGAAGCCTCTCAATCGTCTCCCGAAATCATAACAAAACAGAATTTTATCAGCGTAAACGTCAATAAGCTCGACAGCCTTATGGATCTGGTCGGTGAACTGGTTACGACCGAATCCATGGTCACCAGAAGCCCCGACCTTGCGGGACTGCATCTGAATAATTTTGAAACAGCCGCCCGGCAGCTGCAAAGCCTTACATCCGAACTCCAGGGCATCGTCATGTCCATACGCATGCTGCCGGTCTCCACGATTTTCTTCAAGATGCAGCGCATTGCGCGCGACACAAGCAAAAAAGTCAAAAAGAATATCAATCTGGTCCTCGTCGGCGAGGAAACAGAGGTTGACAAGAATATTATCGACAGCCTCTCAGACCCTCTGATGCACCTTATCCGAAACGCTATCGACCATGGAATCGAGTCGCCGGAAGAACGAATTAAAAAAGGGAAACCGGAGCAAGGGCAAATCAAACTTGAGGCGAAGAATACCGGAGAAGACGTAATGATTGTTGTCTCGGACGACGGCAAAGGACTCGACTATAAGCAAATAATCAAAAAAGCCAAGGAAAAGGGTCTAATCACAAAGTCAGGAAGCGAAATAAGCGAAAAAGAAGCGTTCTCCTATATATTCATGCCTGGTTTTTCAACCAAATCCGAGGTCACCGAATTCTCGGGACGCGGCGTCGGAATGGACGTCGTACGCAAGGGCATCGAAAAGCTGGGCGGCACCATTTCCGTCGACAGCGCCGTAGATGAAGGCACGACTATATCCATACGCATCCCGCTTACGCTTGCCATCGTTGACGGCATGCAGCTGACGGTCGGCCCGCTGATCTTTATCGCCCCCATGATTTCAATACGGGAATCCTTTGTGCCCGATATCAAAAACGTTTTTTACGACCCGGATGGCAATGAAAGGATTATGATCCGCGGCGAATGCTATTCAATTGTTCGCCTGCATAATTTTTTCGGTATCGAAGACGCGAAAAAGGAGATGGCCGAAGGCATTCTGATCATGATTGATTCGGACATCAACACCTTTTGCATTCTGGTAGATAAGATCATCGGCGAACAACAGGTAGTTGTCAAACCGCTTCCAGAATATATACAAAAAAAGGCAGCAAATCTCAACGGGTTATCCGGCTGCACTATCCTTGGCGACGGCAAGATCAGCCTGATTTTGAACGTCAACAACCTTCGTTCAGCCTCGGCATAGAAAAAAATCCGACAGGAACCGGCCGCTATATGCGGCCGGTTCCTATATGATAGGCTTAAACAATCACCCAAGGTTTTAAAATCAAATACCTTCTTACGCTATAATGCTTAGCTTCCGCCGATCCGGAAAACCCGGCAAGTTGATCGGCCGCCGCCAATCATCCGATTGTAAAATATTTTCCGCAGGGATTGACAGCGGCCGCAAGAGATGGTAAACTGTGCATCGTTAGTCATAACTAACCATTTTTTGTCCCGCTATGTTAGAGTAAACTAACCCAAACGCAAAGGAGGAATCTTAATGAAAAAAATCAGTATGTTTTTAATGCTGCTGGTGTTCCTGTTTCTTTCAGGCTGTACGGCTACGAATGAATCGGCGCAAAACGCGGCCGACGATGTGTCTGCGGACATATCGCCGGCGCAAAGCGCGGGCGCCGATACGGAAGAAGCTCTTGAACCATCCGGTTCCGTCGAAGCCCTGAATGAAGCAGACGGAAAAATCCTTGTCTATCTTTCAGGACCTGAAGCGATGTTAACGAAGCTGGAGGAAGGCTTTGAAGCAGACCGGGGCGATGTTGCGGATTTCCTGATCATGAGCTGCGGCGAGGTCAGAAGCAAGGTGTGGACGGAGTACGAAGCCGGCGAGGTCCAGGCCGACGTGGTATGGGGTTCCGACCCCCTGATTTACAACAAGCTGGATGACGAAGGTCTGCTGTACGATCTTTCCGCTATAGAGAACGCCGCCTTCATAAGCGACGAGTTTGACACCGGGCACAATTATTTATATGTCAACGAACGCTATATAACCGTCATTTATAACAGCGATGTGTTCGGAGAAAACGAAGCGCTGGGCAGTTTTGCCGATCTTTTGGATACGCAGTATGCCGCCAGGCTGGTCATGGCCGACGCGACCCAGTCGTCCACAGCGCTCGGCATCGCCTCCTGCCTATACCAATTGTATGATATTACATATTTTGAGGGACTCCAGGCAAACGGTCTGCTGCTTTGCAAATCAAACGGGCAAGTGCCATCCCTGATACTTGAGGGACAATATGATATTGGCATAGCGCCCCATGACGCGGTCATACGCCTGCAGAATAAGGCTCAAAAAGAAGGCTATGAAATGCCCGTGGCCAACATCTGGCCTGAAGAGGGCGCCATAGCGATCAGAAGGCCTGTGGCGGTTATCAATGACGCGGACCGCAGCGAGCAAAAGCAGCAGCTCGCCGAAGAATTGGTAAACTATCTTTTGTCAAAGCAGGCACAGACCATCACGACCAATTTTGGCTTTGTCAGCGTAAGAACCGATATTGAAAACACTTATCTGCCGGACGGCATTGAGAAAATCAACATTGACTGGGACGCTGCGTCCGATAACGAGGATACACTGAAAGCACAGTATGCACAAATTTTCCAGGGCTAAATCAGCCATACAACTGCATATGGAAAGAGCAAAATTGAAATTCAGCGGGCAGAATTCAATTTTGCTTCTTTCTGTTGCTGCAATTCTGTTTTTCACGGGATATCCGCTTATAACGATTGTAAAAAACAGCTTTTTTTACAACGGCGCCCTAACCACGAACGCCTATGCCGAGGTTTTTTCATCGAGCGCCACCTATAAAGCGCTGCTGAACACCCTGCTGGTCGCTTTCGGCGTGCTTTTACTCGCCGGCGTTATGGGCGGCGCTTTGGCATTTCTTACCGAGAAAACCGATTTCAGATTTAAAAAGCTGCTGCGCTTTTTTGTCTTTCTCGAGTTTTGCATACCATCGTATATCATCTCCGTTTCATGGATACAGGTAACGTCGCGCGGCGGGTACCTTCACAGATTCGTAGAGCTTTTCGATCCGGATTTTCTGTATTCTTTCAACCCCTATTCATTAACCGCAGTGATCGCGGCCTTATCGGTTCATCTTTATCCGCTTGTGTTTTTCGGCGTCAGCAACGCGCTCAGGAAAAGCAGCGGCGTACTGGAGGACGCCGGAAAAATATCGGGCGGCACCGCGTTTCGTGTTCTGAGATCCATTTCCCTGCCGCTTGTCATACCGTCTTTTTTGTCAACCGGATTGCTGATATTCAGCCGAACCATGGCCAATTTCGGGATCGCAGCACAGCTGGCGCTGCCGGTCGGCAGCGAAGTGCTTACCACAAGGATTTATAAAGCCATTTCCGAACTTGATATCCAGTCCCTGAGCGTTTTATCCATACTGCTTATTGCGATTTCATACACGTTTTTCATTATTACGGAAAAATGGATAAACAGGCATACCTTTTACACGAACGAAACCGCTCGGCCTAATAATCGGGAATTATTGGCGCTAGGCAAAAAAGCGGTCTTTATATACCCGGCTGCGGCTGTATTCTTTGTGATCGTCTTGATTATCCCGCTTGTTACGCTGGTTTTGTCCTCTTTTATGAAGCGGTGGGGGTTGGATATAACCGCTTCAAACATGACGTTAAACAATTATTTGCTGGTGCTTTTTCAAAATGATTTAATGAAACGGGCCTTCTCGAACAGTTTATTTTTCGGGACGCTTTCAGCCGGCGCTGCCACCGTGTTTGCCGTCGTCATCACTTATTTTTACAGATATGTCCGCACAAAACCGTCCCGGCTGCTGATGGCAGTCTCCTCCCTGCCGCTCTCTGTTCCCAATATCATTCTGGCTGTCGGCGCGGTCTTCGCCTGGATTAATCCGCCGCTTAAGCTTTACGGCACGAAATGGATCATCATCCTCACCTATACGATCCTGTTCATACCGATCATCGTCAAACAGCTAAAAGGCCTGTCGGAAAATATCAATCCGGCTATAGAGCTATCCGCGAGAACGCTGGGCATACCGATTGCCCGCCGCATCCTTCGGCTTTATCTGCCTCAGCTCTTCCGAGGCATCCTGTCCGGATTTATCATCTCGTTTCTGATCGCGCTTCGGGAAATCCCGATTTCACTGCTGCTGTACTCAAAAGGCAACGAGACGGTCGGCGTTTTGCTCTTTACCATCCAATCCAATTCCTACGGGTTGGAAATGACCTCTACGATCGCGGTCATAGTAATTCTGATAAGCATCATCGGCAACGTCCTGGTAAATAAACTATGCGAAAAGAGATTTGCAAATGGATATATTGAAACTGAATGATCTGACAATTGGATATGGGCGGAATCCGGTCCTTAAAAATTTCAGCCTCGGCGTCGACAAAGACGACCTGCTGGTAATCCTGGGGCCGAGCGGGTGCGGAAAAAGTACGCTGCTTTATGCCATAGCCGGACTGCTGTCGCCTTCCAAAGGCGAAATAATTCATAATGGGAAGCCGTTCTTTTCAAGTTTGAGCCGCATGAACCTGCCTGCCGAAAAGCGCCGGATCGGGTTTGTTTTTCAGGATTATTCCCTGTGGCCGCATATGAGCGTTTATGAAAACGTGGCTTACCCGCTGAAGGTCCGAAAATACAGACAAAAGGACATATACGACCGTGTCACCGGATTGCTGGAACGCGTCAGCCTGAAAGATAAAAAAACCGCTTTTCCATCCAGGCTCAGCGGAGGAGAAAAACAGCGGGTCGCCATAGCGCGCGCAATCGCGGCCGATCCCGTTCTTATGCTTTTGGACGAACCTCTGGCCAATATCGACGCCGCGTTGAAGGCTCAGCTGCTATCTCTGATTCTGGAAATAAAAGCCGATCTGCAAATCCCAATGATTTATGTGACGCATGATCAAAAGGAAGCGTTTGAAATAGCAAGCCGCATGGTTGTTATGGAATCCGGGAACATCGTACAGGAAGGCTGTCCGAAACACATCTACAAATTCCCGGAAAACGAATTCGTAGCGGGTTTTGTCGGTGAAAACAACCTGATAGAGTGCCGGCGTTTGTTTATGCAGGCCTGTCCCTATGCTCCCGAAGATCTTTTGTCTGTCCGTCCGGAAGATATTTGTATTTCGGATACGGGCGCTTACGCGGGAAAAATCCAAAAAATTGTCTATAAAGGAAGCTACTACAGCCTTTATGTGCATTTAAAGAAGACGCGCGTTATCATCAATGTAGCTTCCGATCAATATAAGGCCGGTGACATCATACGGTTTGATATAAAAAGGCTGCACGTATTGCGCAGCCGTCAGACTTCGTAGAAAGGAGCTATTATGTCTCATTTAACCGCTGTATCGGAAACCCTGTATGTCCCGCTGCTCGGACGCATATATGCCTCGAAGCATCATCCCGGCATCCTTTATGACAAAGCGGCGCTTGTCATAGAGGATAAGCTTCCTAAAGACATAAAAGAAATGCCGGGCCAAAATGAGTATACGCTGCTGGCGAGCGCCGTTCGGTCAAAAAACACGGATTACTATATTCGAGCATTTTTATCCGAACATCCGGACGGCGTAATCGTCAATATCGGCTGCGGCCTTGAAACTTCATTTTGCCGTAACGACAACGGAAAAGCCTTGTGGTTTGAACTTGATCTGCCTGAGGTCCTGGAACGAAGAAGCGTATATATCCCGGAGGGAGAACGCGACCATTACCTTCCGTATTCAATGTTTGACTATACATGGATGAATGCGGTAAAAGGAGCGCAAAGGCCCGTTATGATTATTGCCTCCGGATTATTCTTTTATTTCAGCGAGAGGCAGATTGTCGATTTCATAAGGCACCTTACTCAATTTGATTCTGTACGGCTCGTTTTCGACGCAGCCTCTCCGGCGGGAATAAAAATCGCCCGGCGCTATATGGAAAAAATGGACCGCAAGGACGCTCAAATGTTCTTTTCCGTTGGCAGCGCCAAAGCTTTTGCAGCAAAAATATCTGCCGGCATAACCGTTATTGAGGACCGAAAATACTACAGCCTGACCAACCTCAATCCCAAAATGGAATTTGATACAAAGTTCAGAATTCTTTTCTCCGATATGTTCAAAATGATGAAAATGATATATTTGAAAATCAAATAAAAGACCGCTACGGCTTAACGCACTTAAAGCACGCGATCGATCCGACGGTAAAAAGCTCACAGGCTCCATAGAGAGACCGGAGCTTGCTTGACAGTTCCGCTTTCGTCATGAACGGCGGCGTAAAATAGCCCTTAGGAACGTACAGCCGCCTGACAACAAAATCTGTACGTTTCGTTTCGCCCGAAACGTAAAAGCAACCGATAAAACAGCCGCCTTTATTCAGTACGCGCTTTGTTTCACGAAAAGCGGCTTCCTTGTCCGGAAAAGCATGGAAGCCATTCATGGATAAAACGGCATCGAAGCGCTCTTCTTCAAATGGCAGGCTGCCTACGTCGCCCTGTAAAAAGGTTACAATATTTATATCCGCCTTGCCAAAGCGCAAGCGGGCGTTCTCCATCATGTCGCCGGAATAATCGAGGCCGACGATCCGCGCCTTTTTCAGCCGCGCGTATTTTTCACAGGTGAGAACGCCGGTTCCCATGGGTACGTCGAGCATTTCCCCGCTGAAGGAATCCGGCAGCCATTCAAGCAGTCTGGGCGCGTAGTCGGCATCCTGAATGCCCCAAACAATTTTGCTGTAAAGCTTCGCCCAGGTCATCTGCGCATCATAATACTTAGAGACCCGTTTGTAAGATTTCCGAATTTTTACTTTCTGTTCCATCCTGATCCCCCTAAATCCTAAAGAGCCGAGCTTACAGCGCCGCCTTCTTACAGTAAAAGTATATAGTATATATGATTGCTGCGAGTTAGTTTTAACTAACCAGCAGCAATCATATCATTTTTTGAAAATTACGTCAATAACTCTACGGGCCGGGCGATTTTACACGCCGCGTCATACCCTCCTGTATTGCTGCACGGCAATACTAATTTTGATACTGTGTCTTCAGCATGGACGCAAAGATGCCCTGCTTTTCTTTCAGTTCCAGCGGCGCGCCTGTTTCCGCAACGGCGCCTTCTTTGATCACAACGATTTTATCAGCGCCAGAGACCGTTCTCATGCGATGCGCGATAATCAAAACGGTTTTGTTTTTAATCAACTCGCCGAGCGCGCTTTGGATTTTACTCTCATTCTCCGCGTCAAGGGACGCCGTGGCCTCATCCAGCAGGATAATAGGCGCGTCCTTTAATATTGCTCTGGCTATGGATATGCGCTGCCGTTCGCCGCCGGACAGTTTCTCGCCGTTCTCGCCAATCAGGGTGTCGTATCCGTTGGGAAGTTTCTGAACAAACTCATCGCATTGGGCCAGCCGCGCCGCCTCCATTACTTCTTCGACCGGCGCGTCTTTCTTCCCAAGCCGGATGTTCTCCATAACGCTTGAATTAAAAAGCGTTACATCCTGAAAAACGATCGAATAACTGTTCAGAAGCGTTTCGGGATCGATCCGGGAAATATCTTCTCCGCCCAGCGTGATTAGCCCCTTGTCTATATCCCAGAAGCGGGCGGACAGCTTTGCCACCGTGCTTTTTCCGCCGCCGGATGGGCCCACAAGCGCGGTTACGTCACCCTGTCTAGCCGTAAAGCTCACATTTTTTAGAGTCTGCACGTCGTCCTGATAAGAGAAATCGACGCTCTTGAACTCGATATCGTAATTTTTAGGATGAAACTCGGATTTCCCCTCCTGTCTCGGCATGGCATCCATTTCCTTCATACGGCTTATCCGCACATTGAGATAAATAAGCGCTGCCAGATTGTTCATTGCTTCCATTATGGGATTGTAGATGCGCGCCGCAACGACAAGAAACGCGAGGTAGGTAAAGATACTTACAGATCCTGTCGACAGCATATAGGCGCCGGCCAATATGACGCTCGGAAGCCCAAGCTTCAAAATCACATAGGAAAAGTTGATAAACGCCCCTATCAAAAGCTCACTTTTGATCAGAGACTTTTCATAGCTGTCAAGTCCCCTGTTCAAAGAGTCGGAAAAGGCTTTCTCCCTATTATATGACTTTATTTCATAGGCTGAATCGATTTGCTCCTGGATTTTATCCGAGATGTCCCTTTTGACATAATAAAGCTTCGTATGCGAAACACGCTGATACTTAGACGACAGATAAAAGACCAGCGCCGCCACAGGAACGACCCAGAATACGGCGAGCGCCAGCGTCCAGTTATAAATAAACATCAAAACGCCCATGATGAGGACCAACAGGGCCGCCGCATAGATCTGAGGTACCGTGTGTGAAAACAGCTGCTCTATCTGCGTGGCGTCTTCCATAATTGTGGAGCTTAAATCAGCGATATCTTTTTTGCCGAAAAAGGCCAGCGGCAGCTTCCTCAACGATTCAGCCAGGCTAATCCTTTTTTTGGCGCTTTCCTCGTAAATCCTGGTGTAGGCGGAATCGTATTGAAAATATGCAATAATATACATGACCAGCAATAACGCCAAGGACATAACAACGTAGTAAAGCACACTGCCTGCCGGGCTGGCGGCATTGTTTAACAGCGAACGCAAATATTCATCTAAGAATTTAAAACCAAGGATTACAGGCGCCATGAAGCTGATATCCATTAATACCGTCCAGATGATCGAGCGTAAAAGGTCTTTTGCGCCCTTGTCGGACATTGCGTATTTATTTTTAAAATACTTAAGCATATTTTTCTCCTTTACTTTCCGGAACTCTGGCGGATATTTTCCAGTCAACGGATTTTTGGTATTCGTCCCACATGGTTTTGTAGAGGCCGCCTTTATCCAACAGCTTTTCGTGGGTGCCTTCCTCAGCGATTTTCCCGTTTTCAATCACCAGAATTCTGTCGACATTCTGTACGCTTGTCAGGCGATGCGCAATCATAAGCGTTGTTTTCCCGCGGCTGAGCTCTTTTAAGGCTTTTTGTATCAGATGCTCGTTTTCCGGGTCCGCGAAGGCCGTAGCCTCGTCCAAAAGCACGATCGGCGCGTTCTTTACGATCGCCCGGGCGAGTGCGATCCTCTGCTGCTCTCCGCCGGAAAGATAAGTCCCTTTTGAACCTATAACCGTATTGAGCCCGTCGGTAAGGCTGTCGATGATTTCTCTCGACTGCGAATAATCGATTGCTCTGTTTATTTCGTCATCCCCAACGCTCTCTTTCCCAAAGATGATGTTTTCCCGCAACGAACCTTTAAACAGCTTTGTATTCTGAAAAACAAACGAGATATTTTCCATCAGCTCTTTTTTCGGAATGTTTTTAACGTTAACGTCTCCGACTAATACTTCACCCGCGTCCGCGTCCCAAAAGCGCGCGGCCAGCCGGGCGATTGTCGTTTTCCCTCCTCCGGAAGCACCGACAAGCGCGATCGTTTCACCTTCGTTTAGTTTAAAACTGATATTATCAACGGCGCGTTTGTCGGCGCCCTCATAAGAGAACACGACATTTTTAAACTCCAGGCTGTAATCCTTTTTGTTTTTGGCTTTGTCGCTGTAGCGCATTTGCGGGTAATCCAGAAGGTTATCCAGCCTGTCGATTGCCTGCTCCGCGATCATGGCGTTTTGCCTGAAATACATCGTTCTCATTAAAAGCACGGTGAAAATCGGGGATATAAGGATATAAAAAACAAAATCGGCAAGCACAAGGGGAAGATTTCCGCCGCTGCCGGTCAAAAAGATACCCATCGGAATCAAGAAGAACGCGGCCGACTGCATGATGACGGTATAAAACGACATCGGTTTCCGCCAAAGCAGCGTATAGGCATAAACCATTTCCTTATATCTGATGATGCTGTTATAGAAACGCTTAAAAGTAAATATGCTTTGACCGAATGTTTTCACAACCGGGATGCCACGGATATATTCCACGGATTCCGAGCTCATTTCCTCCAACGAATCAAAGTAATTTTTTTGAAAACTTTTTCCCTTTGCGCTCATCATGAAGCTCATGGTGCAAAAGCCTATAACAATCGGGACGAGAGAAGCAAGCCCCATCCTCCAGTCAACAGCAATAATCAGCGCCAGAAGAATAACGGGCGAAACGATACTGCCCGCCATATCCGGGAGCTGATGCGCTAAAAACGTATGCGTCGTACCCGCGCCGTCGTTTACGATCTTTCGTATTTTCCCGCTTGAATGCCGGTCGAAAAAGCCAAGCGGCATGGACAGGATTTTTTCCATACCGATTTTTTGCATCCCTACCTCTACGCGGAACGCCGCAAGATGCGAACTCATCAGCGCACAGAAATAGACGATGACTCCGGCCATCGCTGCGGCAAATGCAAGCCACGCGTATAAGCTGATATTTGAAACGTCGAACGCCTGCGGCGCCGATAAGATGTCTCGCGTTATGTACCAAACGAGTACGTAAGGCAGGATGTTAAGCGCCGCAGAAATACCCGACAATATCAACGACAAAGGCAAAAGCGCTTTTTTTCTGCCCATATAAGGTATAAACCTTTTTAATATGGATTTTTTCTTCTTTTTTTGCATATGCATATCCTCCTGTTTTAGTCAAAATAAGTTATTGTGGTTAGTCTAATCTAACTCGTGGTTATAAAAAAAGCTACGGGTTTGTGGTTTTATTGCATCTTATGGGAATACAGCTTTTCGATACCGGAATGGACAAAAACCGCCATCTGCGCGGCATATTCATCCGCTTCTTCTCTTTCCGGTTCGTGTAAAATCAATTCTTCTAAAAAATCTACATAGGCGCCGGCCAGCGTATGAACGAACATTTCGCTGATAACGCCTTCACGGCAGGGCCGGGTCTTTGTTAAAAACGAGAGTAATCTGTAAAAGTTCCCCGCGTAAAGCCGGATAATTCTTTCTTTATAATCCCGCAGGCTTGAACCTGCCGAACAGAATAAAAGCAATTTAAAGCTTTCTTTGTGATTTAGTACCGCATGCGCACATTTTTTAAAGCTCAGGATCGTCGATTCATAAGAATTCAACGCGGCATCCTTCGGGTTTTGAGCGGCGCGGCATGCTTTATTTCCAAATTGGCTCTCGATAAAATTCACCGCCGGCGCAGCGAGCTCGCAAAACAACGCGTCCTTATTTTTAAAATAGGAATAGACCGCGCCTTTTGTCAGGTTTGCTTTTTCCGCTATGACACGCAGTGAAGCGCCCGCATAACCGCCTTCAAGAAATTCTCCGCGCGCTGAATTCATAATCTTTTCTCTGATATCTTCTTTTTTAACCTGCATCCCCCCTGTTCGCCCCCCGGTAGCCAAGCAATAAATTCCACTGGTATTTATTATACCTCTGATTTTGAGCTTTTGCAATTATAACTTTTTGTATACCGAAAAGGGCTTTTTTCGGCGCGGTTTTTCTTTTTTTATTACTCAGCCTGCCGTAACGCTTTTTATCGCATATGCATAGAATCCAACGTGACCTTAATACGTCCGGATCATCGCAGCCGGGCAATAAAACGCATAAATCTGCAGGATAAACAGGGCGATCTGAATAAAGCAGGATGAAGGCTTTAAACATGCATGCATTAGTCACCGGCGGCGCCGGATTTATCGGCTCGAATATCGTGAAGCTCCTTCTGGAGAAGGGGCACGACGTAAGAATTATCGACGATCTCTCATCGGGCTGCCTGCGCAATATCAAGCAATACGTTGACGCACATGCATTAGAGTTTATAAACGCGGATATATGCGACCCCTCGAGCGTCGAAGACGCGTGCGCGGGCATAGATACTGTCTTCCATCTTGCGGCGTGCGTAGGACGCCGCAAGTCTTTGGATAACCCGGTTCTTGATTCCGTTACGAACCTTGCCGGAACGGTCAACGTCCTGGAAGGCATGCGAAAAAACGGCGTGACAAGGATCGTCTATTCATCTTCAGCGGCTATTTTCGGCGAACCGATGTCGGAAGCAATCGCTGAGGATCATCCGTATAACGCCAATTCGCCTTACGGCGTCAGCAAACTGGCGGCGGAAAATATGATTCTGGCGTATTCGAAGCTTTACGGCATCACGGGAATCTCTCTGAGGTATTTCAATATTTACGGCATAAACCAGCGGTTTAGTCCCTACGGCAATGTAATCCCGATCTTTGCCGGGCACATCTTAAGCAGCCGGCCTGTTACTGTTTACGGCGACGGAACACAGACACGGGATTTTTTAAACGTCCGGGACGTAGCGCAGGCAAATCTTTTGGCCGCGTTCAGCGAAAGAGGCACGGCTGTTTACAATCTGGGCAGCGGCGGCAGCGTCACCGTCAACCAACTGGCTCAAATGATGAAGGATATCGCCGGCTCCGACGTGCCGGTGGTATATGCTCCCGAACGCCCTGCCGACGTAAAGCACTGCACGGCTGTGCCCGAAAAAGCTTATCGTGAGCTGGGCTTTCATTCGGAGATCTCTATTGAGGACGGTCTTGTTGAGTATATGGACTGGTTTACGCACGAATCATAAAAAGCCGGGTTTTATATGAAGTTTTTAGTATTGGGCTGTAACGGCATGGCGGGACACATGGTCTCCTTGTATCTCAAAGAACGCGGTCATGACGTCCTGGGCTTTGCCAGAAAAAAATCAGCATATGTCGACTCCGTGGCCGGAGACGCGCGGGACATTGAAACACTGCGCAAGCTTATTGATAAAGGGCGCTTTCATTCCGTTATCAACTGTATCGGCGTACTCAACCAGTTTGCCGAACGCGACAAAGAGCGCGCCGTGTTTTTAAACGCTTATCTGCCCCATTTCCTCGCCCGCGAAACGATGGACACAGACACACAGGTCATACATATAAGTACGGACTGTGTTTTTTCCGGCAGACGCGGCGGCTATACGGAGGGCGATCTTAAAGACGGCGAGACGTTTTATGCCCGCAGCAAAGCTTTAGGGGAGCTGGACGACGGTAAAAACATCACGCTGCGCAGCTCCATCGTGGGGCCGGATATAAATCCGGAAGGGCTCGGACTGCTCAACTGGTTTTTAAAACAGAACGGGCCGGTCAATGGTTATAAAAACTCCGTCTGGACGGGCCAGACGACACTGCAGCTGGCAAAGACGATGGCGTCGGCGGCAGCGAAAAGAACGCACGGTCTGTATAACGCCGTCCCGGACACGGTGATCAGCAAATACGAGCTGCTGCAGCTGTTTGCCCGGCATTTTCGGGGCGGCGCGGTGAACGTTGTTCCCGTGGACGGTATCCGAACGGATAAATCCCTTATACGGATCCGTTCCGGATTTGACATAACGATACCGGATTACGAGGTCATGGTCGCAGAGCTTGCGGCATGGCTGCGCGCACACAGGAACATGTATCCGCACTACCGCATATAAGAAATCCGGGATATGGGAGTGTCTATGAATAAGCTGAAGCTGATGACGGTCGTCGGCACGCGGCCGGAGATCATTAAAATGTCCGCGATCATGCGCAAAAGCGATCTGTATTTCGATCACGTTCTCGTCCACACAGGCCAGAATTATGACTATGCGCTCAATGAGTTGTTTTTTCGGGACTTAGGCTTGCGGGCGCCCGATTATTATCTGGGCGCTGCCGGTAATAATCCGGGACGGACCATAGGCAATGTGATTGCCGAGACCTATTCTTTAATGGCAGAGATCAAGCCCGATGCGCTTATCGTATTGGGCGACACAAACTCCTGTTTGTGCGTGATCTCTGCCAAACGTCTGAAAATCCCGATCTTTCACATGGAAGCGGGCAACCGCTGCTTTGACGATAACCTGCCCGAAGAGATCAACCGGCGGATCGTCGATATCACGAGCGACGTCAACCTGTGCTACACAGAGCACGCCAGGCGGTACATCCTGAGCTGCGGCGTGCGGCCGGAGCACACCTTCGTTGTGGGGTCGCCCATGGCCGAAGTCCTGCGCGACTGGAAAGCGGAGATCAATAACAGCGGCATTCTTAAAACGCTCGGCATTGAAAGCGGACGCTATATCCTGCTGTCGGCGCACAGGGAGGAAAACATTGACGGAGAAGAACATTTTCTCAATCTGATGAACGCGGTCAACGCCATTGCGGAAAAATATGCGATGCCGGTCATTTACAGCGTGCATCCCAGAAGCCGCAGGGCCATTGAAAAACGCCGGTTTAAGTTCAGCCCGCTCGTCCGGGCGCTTGAACCCTTCGGCTTTTACGACTACAACCATCTTCAGCAGCATGCCTTTTGTGTCATGTCCGACAGCGGAACGCTTTCGGAGGAAGCCGCGTACTTAGGGTTCCCGGCGATATCCCTGAGAACGAGCACGGAACGTCCGGAAGGGCTTGACAAAGGCGTATTTACCATCGGCGGCACAACGCCGGAGGAAGTGCTCCGGGCGGCGGCGCTCGCCGTCGCCATGCAGCAAAACGCGGATAACGGCCTGACGGTGCCGGATTATGCGGATGAAAACGTCAGCGCCAAGGTCGTTAAACTGATCCAGTCATATACGGGCATCGTCAACAGATTTGTATGGAGAAAATCTCTTTAGGAGCGTTTTTATGAATATTCAATTTTCACCGCCGGATGTTACCGGGCTTGAAATCGAGGCGGTTTCGGAGGCGTTGCGGTCCGGCTGGATAACGACCGGCCCGCAGACCAAGCTATTTGAACAGAGGATCGCCGAATACTGCAACACGCCGAAGGTCGTGTGCCTCAGCTCCGGCTCGGCGGCGCTGGAGCTGACGCTGCGCATTTTGGGCGTCGGTCCCGGCGACGAAGTGATCACGTCGGCTTATACATATACGGCGTCCGCCTCGGTGATCTGTCACACGGGGGCAACGCTCGTGCTTGTGGATACCGCGCCCGGATCATTTGAAATGGACTATACCGGACTGGCGGACGCCGTCACGGAAAAGACGAAGGTCATCATCCCCGTCGATATCGGCGGCGTTATGTGTGACTATGACCGCATATTTGAAATCGCGGAAAGCAAAAAACACCTTTTCCGGCCTGAAAACGACCTGCAAAAAGCGTTCGGCCGGTGCATCATTCTCGCCGACGGCGCGCACTCTTTCGGCGCGGCCTATCGCGGGAAGCGCTCCGGAAATGTTGCCGATTTCACCGCTTTTTCCTTCCATGCAGTCAAGAACCTGACGACAGCCGAAGGCGGAGCCGTCACCTGGCCCGCCAGGGCGGGTGTCGACGGCGACGATCTGTACCGTCGTTTTGTTCTCATGTCCCTTCACGGCCAGAGCAAGGACGCCTTGGCCAAAATGAAGCTCGGCGCCTGGGAGTATGATGTTTTGTTTCCCGGATATAAGTACAACATGACCGATCTCACGGCGGCGTTCGGTCTGGCGCAGCTGGAACGGTTTGACGGCCTTGCGGCGCGGCGGCGGCAGATCATGCGGATATATGACGACATTCTCCTGCCTTGCGGCATCCGGCGACTGGAACACAATCGCCCGGACAGTCAGGGCAACGGTCATTTGTATCTGGTCAGGATTCCCGGAACGAACGAGGCGGAACGCAATAAAATAATAATGAGGATGGCGGAGGCCGGCGTGGTTTGCAACGTTCACTTCAAACCGCTGCCCATGATGACGGCCTACCGCGATCTGGGATTTGACATCGGCGATTTCCCGAACGCCTACGCACAGTACCGCAATGAGATAACACTTCCGGGACATACCCTTCTTACGGACGCGGAGGCCCGGTACGTTGCCGAAACGCTGAAGGCGATCCTCAATGAAAACAGACGACGGGATGATTTGCTTAAATGAAAAAACTTTTAGTCGTAGGCGCCGGTTTCCGGCAGTCTTTCGTCATTGAAAAAGCGCGCGAACTGGGCTACTTTACGCTTTGTATAGACGGCGACAGGAACGCGCCCGGCTTCCGGCATGCCGATGCGCACGCTGTCGTCGATATCTCGGATGAGCAGGCCTGTCTGGCTTATGCCCGAAAGCGGGATATAGACGGGGTCGTGACCGCCGCGACGGATTTCGGCGTGCTTTCCGCAAGCCGCATCGCCGGCGAACTGGGGCTTTGCGGGCTTTCTTACAATACGGCTTTGACCGTTAAAAACAAATACAGCATGCGGAAGCTGCTGTCTGAGTCCGGGGCGGGTGCGCTGCCCCGGTTTTATGATATTTCTGATATGGGCGCCGCCCGCAGCATGGCAAAACGCATCAATTACCCCGTTATGGTGAAGCCCTGCGACGGCTGCGGGAGCCGCGCGGTAACACGGGTAGACAGCCCGAACGGCTTCGAGCGCGCCTGCGCGGCGGCGATAGCGTCCTCTCGGGTGCATCGCGCCTTAGCGGAGACGTTTATCACAGGCCGGGAATACGGTGCGGAGGCATTCGTTGACAGCGGCGGAATACATGTTCTGGGCATCCTGCAAAAACGTATGACAAAACCGCCGTATTACGCGGAGCTCGGCCATGCACTGCCAAGCGGCCTGCCGGAAGAGACGCTCGAGAAAATCCGAAACACCGTCAAATCGGCCATCCGAGCTCTGGGCATCCGTTTCGGCTGCGTAAACATGGACCTGCTCATAGACGGCGGCGGCAGGGCCTGCATCGTGGACGTCGGCGCAAGAATGGGCGGGAACCTGATCGGTTCCCATATCATCCCCTATGCTACGGGCGTGGACTATATGGGGAACATGATACGGGCCGCGGCAGGCGACCCAACGGACTGGAGCCCGTCGGCAAAGGGCCGGATCGTAGCGACGGCCATCCTTGCGCTTTCCCCGGGCGTTGTGCGCCGCCTGCCGGATATCGCAGCGATACGGGCGCATAACCCCGAGGTGCTGGATGTTTTTTTCATCCTTTCCCCCGGGGACCGGATAAATCCATATCGCAGCAACCCGGACGGCTGCGGCTACGTCGTCTCTGCCGGCGGCAGCGTCGGGCAGGCGGTCGAAACGGCTGAACGCATAAAAAACGAGATCGACCGTACAGTAAAGAATGCCCTATGAACAGCACCGAGATCGGAAGTATTTTTGAAATCGGCGCCGAAGCCTTGTTCGCACGCGGGGCCGGAGAATTCAAGCTTCCGCTGATGCGCGATACCGGTTCATGGCATACGGCTTTTTTTAACACGGGAAGGGCGGCTGCCGAGGCGCTGCTGCGATACCTGAAAAAAGAAACGGGATTAAAGAAGCTCCTGCTGCCGTCATATATCTGTTCCTCGATTACAGGCGCGGTCCGGAGATCCGGGCTGCCTTATGCGTACTATGGCGTGACGGATACGCTGGAGCCGGACGCCTTCGATCTGGAAAAGAACCTGGAGCCTTCCGCAGCCGTATACATCACGCCGTATTTCGGCCCTT
The DNA here is from genome assembly GCA_963663605.2 of uncultured Sporobacter sp. Classification (GTDB taxonomy): domain Bacteria; phylum Bacillota; class Clostridia; order Oscillospirales; family Oscillospiraceae; genus Sporobacter. Next base: position 117,127 of record CAXXVF010000001.1, on the reverse strand, counting down.
TAAAAGACAGTCATCTGCTGCGCCTGATCAGCCAAATGAAACAGCAGGGCATCGTCGTCATTGAGGACGTAACGACATGTTTGTTCTCTCGTACTTCGCAAGGGCTCTGTTTCGGCGATTATATACTGGGAAGCCTTCGTAAATGGCTGCCGGTGCCGGACGGCGCCGTTTTGCTTTCAAAAGATATGCTGCCGGCGTTTGAAAAGCAGTGCGCGGGCAACGATTACTCTCTGTATTATTTGGCGGCGCAGGTGATGAAAACCCATTATCTCAGCAACCGGGCTCTGGATAAGAACCTGTATCTGACATATGCCGGTCTGGCGAACAAGGCCCTGTTCTCAGATTACGCCATCCGGGAAATGTCGGAAATCACGCGGGCGCTCCTGCCGTCATGCGATATAGACGATATGGTTAAAAAAAGAACGGCAAATCATGACTTTTTATATGACGCCCTGCTGGAAAAATCCTGTGTTGCGCCCGTAATGAAACGCACGGAAAACTGTGTGCCTATGGGCCTTCCAATCCTCTGCCCAAATCGTGACGCGCTACGCGCGTATCTGACGTCAAACGGCATTTACTGCAGCATCCACTGGGACCGAAACCCTGAGTGTCCCTGGGACAAAATCGGTCACGAACGCTCCGATTGTGTTCTAACGCTTCCCTGCGATCAACGATATGGACCGGAGGAAATGAAAACCATAGCTTGCCGCATCAACACCTTCAAAACCACTGAAACGGCGGTGTGCCGTCATGTATAGAAGAATTATAAAACGCATGCTTGACGTACTTCTGGGACTCATTCTGCTGCCGCTGTTGCTGCTGGCTGTCATCGCGTTCGGCGCGGCCATCCGGCTGGAGGATCACGGGCCTGTCATTTATGTTTCAAAACGCGTCGGTAAAAACTGCCGGAGCTTTTCCATGTATAAGCTCCGCTCAATGCATTTGAACGCGCGCGATATTTATAATGCCGACGGCAGTACGTTCAACAGCCCCGATGACTTGAGGCTTACGCGTGTCGGCAGATTCATCCGGCGGACCAGTATCGACGAGCTCCCTCAGATCATCAACGTGCTCAAGGGTGATATGAGTTTCATCGGCCCCAGGCCGGTTTTAGAAACGCAGCTGGCTTCTTTCACGGATGACGAACTTGAGAAAATGGCGGTGCTTCCCGGCATCACCGGGTATTCACAGGCCTATCACCGCAACAGGCTGGACTCCCGCACTGAGCGGCTTGAAGACGCCCGGTATGCCCGCGACGTCGGCTTCCTCCTTGACGTTAAAATCCTGTTTCGTACAGTTTTAACGCTGATTCGGATGGATGATGTATACCGCAATAGAAGCGGTAACTGCGGCGGGAGGCAGAGCAAATGACACGCAAACGCATATTAATGTACAAAGGCTATTACGAACCCGAGACCGCCGCCAGCATGTATCTGGATACCGACGCCGCCGAAGGCCTCGCAAATCATGGCTATTTTGTGGATCTATACGTCCCCGCGCCCACAAGGGGCGTTACGAAACAGGTGCACCGGCTCTACAGCGGAAAGAAGGTCACAAAGGCCGGCGGAAATCTCCTGATCCATTACTTCCCCTTGTTTAGGGAGGGAAAAACAATAACATCGAGAGCCGCACGGTACATTCTCTGCAATATCATCCAGTTTTTTAAAGGCTTGTCGGCCCGTAACACGGACGTCATCTTCGCGGGCAGCACCCCGCCGACAACGGGCGCTATGTGCGCGCTGTTGAGCGCAGTCAAAAAAGTGCCTTTAATCTATCATATGCAGGACGTATTCCCCGACTCGCTGGTAAGCGCGGGCCTCACCCATAAGGGCTCGGCGCTGTGGAAGCTGGGCTTCAGTCTTGAAAAATTCACATACAGGCACGCCGATAAAATCCTTGTCATCTCAGAGGACTTCCGGAAAAACCTGCTGGACAAAGGCGTACCGGCTGAAAAAATTATGATCGTTTACAACTGGATAAAGACAGATACCGTATATCCCGTGCCCCGCCAAGACAACCCGCTATTTGAGGAGTTAGGGCTCCCGAGGGATAAATTTCTCATCGTCTACGCCGGCAATATCGGCGCCGCTCAAAACGTGGGTTTGCTCCTCGACGCCGCCGGGCTCCTGCGGGAAAGTCAGCGCGTGTGCTTCGTGATCATTGGCAGCGGTACGCAGCTTGAAAACGTCAAACAGAAAGCGGCGGCGCTCCCGGACGGCCTTGTTGTTTTCGCGCCCATGCAGCCCTACGAACGCGTCCGTTTCGTCTACAGCCTGGGTGACGCGGGCGTCGTGATTTTAAGAAAAGGCTTCGGCGGCAGCGCCATGCCCAGCAAGACCTGGAGCATCATGGCAGCCGGCACACCAGTTTTAGCCAGCTTTGACAAGGGCACGCAGCTGGAGCGAATCATCACGCAGCATCAATGCGGCGTGTTTGCAGAGGCGGGCAGCCCTGAAAACATCGCCGACGCCGTCGAAGCGTTGATGGGTGACAAAATCCGGCTTGAGTTTATGGGCCAAAACGCGCGCAGGTTTGCCCGGGAACATCTGACAAGAGAGCACGCCGTATCGGATATCATCCGTATTATTCAGGCTGTGTGCGGAGAGGACGAAGACCTGTTATGAAGCTTATGCAAATCAACACGGTATGCGGACGAAGCAGCACGGGGCGGATCGTTGCGGATATCGCGCGTGCCGCCGAGGCCATGGGGCATGCGTGTATCTGCGTATACGGCCGATACGGCGCGCCCGCCGGCCTGCGGACTATTAAAACAGGTTCAAACCTCAGCGTCTTTCTGCATGTCCTGATCACCCGGCTGTTTGACCGGCAGGGCTTCGGGTCCGTATTCGCGACCCGTCGGCTGATCAAAAAAATCAAGGCGTACGATCCGGACGTCATCCACCTGCATAACCTGCACGGATATTACATCAACATAAAAATCCTTTTCAGATTTCTCAGGGAATTTAAAAAGCCGGTCGTCTGGACGCTTCATGATTGCTGGCCTTTCACCGGGCACTGCGTTCATTATTCCAGCATCGGATGTACGCAATGGAAAAAAGACGGCTGTCGACGATGTCGAAACAAAAGCGATTATCCGGCCAGCCGGCTGCTGGACCGCTCGCGTGTTAACTACCTCCAAAAAAAGAAGCTGTTTACCGACGTTAACGACATGACGATAACGCCGGTCTCGAATTGGCTCAAAAGTCAGGTGCAGGCGTCTTTTCTTAAAGTCTGTCCGGTCCGTACAATCCAAAACGGCATTGATCTGCAGGTGTTTCGGTCAACGGACAGCGCGGTACGGAGAGAACTGGGCATAGGAAGCCGTTTCATTATTTTATGCGTGCAGGACGGCTGGTCGGAACGCAAAGGCCTCAGCGTTATAAAGAAATTGGCGCCGCATGTCGGCACAGACGCCGTCATCGTTATGGTCGGCGTTCAAAAAAGTATCAAAAAAACAATACCCGAAGAAATTATCGCTCTGCCCAGAACGGACAGCGTACAGCGGCTGGTCCAATTCTATTCCGCCGCCGACGTCCTGCTCAATCCGTCAAAAGAGGAAACGTTCGGTCTTGTCTCGCTGGAGGCTCTGGCCTGCGGAACCCCGGTGATTGTGACAAACGCGACGGCCTGTGCGGAAATTGTGGACGATACCTGCGGCATTGCTGTAAATTCAGTCGGTGACGTTGTCGTGGGTATCATAGACGCGCTCAAAAAAATCAGGGAATATCCGCCGGATGCCGCATCCTGCAGAAAAAGAGCGGAAATGTTCTCAGGCGAACGCTCCTGCCGCGCTTATTTGAGTTTATACGAGGAAATCATACGGCAAACAAGCGGCAAGCATAACGGGAAAGAGAATGTGCGATATGAGATCGGGTGAAACACGAGGGATTCTTCCGCTTTTTTTGATTTTTCTGTTTGTATTTCTGTATACGTCCAACGATCTGGCAACCAGCTCGACATCGTATATCTTTGATCAACCGGACCGCACAATGACGCATATCCTGCTCATTGTGCTCATTTGGCTCATAGCTGTTTATTATTTGTTGTTTCTGCCAAAGAGCGGGGCTTTGAATTTCCCTGTGCGGCTTTTTATATGTATGGATATCTACACCGTGATCATTCTCCTGTTTGCTTCAAATAATGCATGGACCGTCGCAACATACGGCGGATTTATACTATGGTGGATATTTACTGTGCTGATGACGAAGAGCTACCTCTCCAAGTACCCCGATAATGCCAAATACATCAGCTTCTTTTGTATGCTGATGTTCATTTTCTATTGTTACAAGTGCGTCCACGTTTATTTATTTGCAAATCAGGTCACCTCCGTTGATTACGCCACCCTTAACATCATATACCGGATCCTGGTGTTCATGCCAATCATCTGCATGCTTAAAAAGCGGTTTATCAGATTTGCCGCTCTGGCGGTCATCGGCATCCTTACGCTTATGTCGATGAAGAGAGGCGCGCTCCTGTCCTACCCATGCATGCTGATAGCCTACATTTATATAAGCAACAGGATCGGTCAAAAAAACAACGCGTTGCTATTTAAAGTCGTTGCGGTCATCATTTTGATCATCACCGCTATAATCATTGCCGACAAATTGACGGACGGCTGGATTTCATACAGGTTTTCTCCCGATCAGCTTCGGTTTGCTTCCGGCCGTCTGGAAAGATGGAACAGCGCATGGCATGTCCTTAAGGCGCGCAGCTTGTCTGAATTGCTGTTCGGCAGCGGCGTGCATATATCCCTGCACAACGAGTGGTTTGAATTCCTTTATGTGTACGGCCTAATTGGATTCGTTATGATATCGGCGTTTACCGTTAAACTGGTTACGCGTTTTATAGCCCTTTATCGGTCCCGCTCTCCATATGCCGCGGCATACGGTACCATTATCATGTATTTTTCCATAATAGGCTTAACGAGCGGGTTCTTCTTCATGCACGGGACTTTTTATATCATGCTGTGTTTGGGAATGATTAATTTTTTCTCGCCGCAGGAGAAGCGTCTTCCGCGAAAGGATCCGGGGGACTGACATGGCGAAAGAAAGACAATTGCGGCTGTTTGATTTCCTGCTTCGCATTTTCAAGCCGTTCAGCGGGCGCCTGATATACCTGAAAATCCTGTATGCGTTCCTGTTCCTCCTGCTCACGAAAACGGACGGCGAATTGCTATTGATGAAAGGCCGGTATAAGGGTCGTCGCTGTTTTGTGATCGGCCTTGGCCCCAGTCTGCGCATCGATGATCTTGAGCTGCTTAAAGACAACGGTGAGCTATGCTTCAGTGTTAACGGCATCCATCGTTTATTCGATAAAACCGAATGGCGGCCTGATTTTTATTTCATATCCGACCGGGGCGCGTATGCGGGCGAAAACCGGAACGCCATAAACAAAGCGGTTGAAACCGGCGATATTTCATGCTTTTTCTATCCAAAGTTGGATATGAAACCGGATTGCTCCGCAATCGGATATAAGCCGGACAACCGGCATCTTCTCCGGGAAAATGCAAAAAGCGAGCGCATAAGGAGAAAAAAAGGCTTCTGCGGTTTTGAAAAGGATATCCGCGAAGGTGTCAAAAGCGGATCGACCAGTATAAACAGCGTGCTTCAGCTCGCCGCTTTCATGGGATTTACGGAAATATATCTGCTGGGCGCCGACTGCGGCGTTTCAAAAAACAAATGGTACGGCGCGGCCATCGACCCTGACAACACGCTCGGCGGCGGGCACGGCGACGAACCCGCATCGGATATGATCGAGGACTACGCCCAGCAGAAACCGGCAATGGACGCCCTGGGCATCAAAGTATATAACGCAACGCGCGGCGGTTTCCTCGAGGTGTTTCCGCGCATGGATTTTGACGCATTGATGACTAACGTCCGGAGACATCACAGATGAAAATCAGCAGCGCAAAACTGGGGACACTCGCCGCTTACATCACACTGGGGATAAACATCATAACCGGGCTGATATTTACGCCTTGGCTTATACAAAGGCTGGGAAGTTCCCAATATGCCGTCTATGCTCTGGGGATCTCACTTCTTGCATATATGACGATTGATTTTGGGCTCAGCGAGGTCGTTGCCCGATACGCGGCGCATTACATCATTGACGACGACCGCGGCGGTCTGGAAAAGCTGTTGGGCATCACAGAAAAGATATATCTTGTTCTTGGAATGATCGTTTTCTTCGGTGTCGCGGTATTTTACAATCTTATTGATTTTATTTATATCAAATTATCTCCCGAGGAACTCGCATCCTTTAAAACAGTCTTCTTGATATGCGGCGCGCTGGCGGTAACGACCATCCCCGAAATCCCGTTCAACGCGCTCTATCCGGCTTATGATATCATCCATGTCCACAGGCTTTCCCTGCTCGTATATAAGCTGGCGTTTGTTTTTACCACCGTTGCCGTTATTTATACCGGGGGAGACGCCGTTCGCGTCATCCTCGTCTATTCCGCCCTGACCTTTCTGCTGAACTGGTGGCGGTTTTACTATATACAGCACAGGTACAGGCTTGGGCTGCATTTCATGCGCCGCTCCGGCGTCATCCTGGCTTATCCCTATTTGACCTTCCCGCCCAACCGGGGGCGGTATCATTACATACGACGCCGGTACAGGTTCAGGCTGCAAATCCGGCATCCCGATAAACCGCTGCTTCGTCAGCTGTTCTCCGTGTCCGCATGGATGATCGTCATCGTATTGGCGGACCGGTTCTTTCACGCATTCATCCCGTCGCTTCTGGGCATATTCTCCAGCTCCGCAGAAATCACAACGTTTTCCATTGCTTCCACGGTGGAGGGCTATGTCTTTATGCTGTCCACGGCCATGAATGCCGTCTTTATCACACGCGTTGTAAGGATGGCGGAACAAAAAGACGGCACGGCCGCCCTGACGGCTTTTATGACAAGGATAGGGCGGATTATGCTGATGATCCTGTCCTGCGTTATTCTGGGACTTATTGTTTTCGGAAAAGCACTCATTACGGTCTGGGTCGGCAGCGAATATATAGGCGCTTACTATATCCTTGTGATAATACTGGCCCCCTGCCTGATACACCTGTCCGAAGTTATAGCGCTTGAAGCGATGTACGCCATGGATATGCTGAAATACCGGGCGATTTGTTATGCCTTCGGCACCGTCGTCTCCATCGCTATAACAAGCATCCTGGCCGGGCCGCTGGGCGCGCTCGGCGGCGGGATCGGCATCGGGTGCGCGTATATCCTCGCTTATGAGATTGGCATGAACGTGATTTATAAATACAAAATGAATCTGGATATCGGACGGTTTTTCAAGAATACGCACCTTAAAATGCTGCCGCCGCTTTGTTTGTCTCTGACGCTCGGTTTTGTCATAAACCGGTTCATCCCCGGAGCCGGCTGGCCCGGCCTGATTATAAAGCTCTCAATATGGGCGGCGGCACATTTGCTGATATTGTGGTTTTTATGTATGAACGCGAACGAAAAAAAGATGATACAGGAACTCGCCGCTCCGATTCTGCACAGAAAATAAAGCGCTTTATATATTATGAAGTATGGAGGCTCTCATGCAAGGTACAATGAAAATCGGCACTATTGAAATCGGAGGAAACGCCGCGCCCCTCGTGATTCCAGATATCGGAATCAACCACGAAGGGTGTCTTGCCACAGCCAAAGAGATGGTGGACGCCGCCAAAAGGGCCGGCGCTATGCTTGTAAAACATCAGACGCATATCTGTGACGATGAAATGAGCCACACGGCAAAAGCCCTGATTCCAGGCAATGCCGGTGTGTCGATATACGACGTGATAAGCCGCTGCGCGCTCAGCGAGGAAGAAGAAAAAGAACTCATGGATTATACCGAAGCCATGGGCCTGGTCTTTCTGAGCACGCCTTTTTCAAGAGCTGCCGCGGACAGACTGGAAAAATTCGGGGTAAAGGCCTACAAGATCGGATCCGGGGAAATGAATAATTATCCCCTCTTAAAGCACATCGCCGCGTTTAAAAAACCCATGATCGTCTCGACCGGCATGAACGACATACGCAGCATCTCAAAAGCGGTCGGCATCCTCGAAGACACGGGGGTGGATTACGCGCTCATGCACACGACCAATCTATACCCCACCGATCCGTCCCTCGTCCGCCTGGGAGCCATGCAGGAGATGATGCGTGCGTTCCCCGGCGTCCCTGTCGGACTGTCGGACCATACGCTTACCAACACGGCGTGTATCGCGGCAATGGCTCTGGGCGCGGCGCTGGTCGAAAGGCATTTCACGGACACGATGGATCGCCCGGGGCCGGATATCGTCTGCTCGATGGATGCGCGCCGGCTGGGCGAACTCATACGGGCCGCCGGGGACATCGCAAAAATGCGCGGCGGAACTAAAAGAGCGGCTGAGGAAGAACAAGTGACTATTGATTTCGCTTTCGCGTCTGTGGTGACCATCCGGCCGGTCGCGGCCGGAGAAGAATTCACAATGGATAATCTATGGATAAAAAGGCCCGGGACCGGCGAGATCCCGGCAGAAAAATTTGAAGAGATACTGGGCCGGCACGCTGCCTGCGATATCAAAGACGATACGCAGGTCACCTACGCCATGATCGATGCCTGATATGAAAAAGATACTGTTTATAACCGGGACACGGGCCGATTTCGGAAAACTGAAGGCCCTTATCCGCACGACAGAAGATTCTGGTTTGTTTGAGCCGTATATTTATGTCACCGGCATGCACCTGCTGGCGACGTTCGGATATACCTATTATGAGGTTTTGAAAGAGCGCTACAAAAACACGTATGTGGCGTTCGGCACAAGCGTCACGCAGGACATGGCCGGCAATCTGGGCACCGCCGTGAACATGCTGACGGGCTATGTACAGCATATCCCGCCCGATATGATTATCGTACACGGCGACCGGACAGACGCTTTGGCGGGCGCGATCGTCGGCGCCTTCAACAATATATGCGTTGCGCATATCGAAGGCGGCGAGGTGTCCGGCACAATCGACGAATCCACGCGGCATGCCGTCAGCAAGTTCGCCCATCTGCATCTGGTCTGCAACGAGAGCGCTAAAACCAGACTCATTCAAATGGGCGAGGAACCGGACCGGATATTCATATTGGGGTCTCCCGATATTGATATCATGCTGTCGGATAAGCTGCCGACTCTGGCGGAGGCCAGAAAGCGATACGATATCCATTTTGACAAATACGCCATTTTGATATATCACCCCGTCACGACGGAGGCGGATAACCTGGGAAAAGATATCGCATGCATTTTAAGCGCGGCACAAAAATCCGGACAGAATTATATCGTCGTCTACCCAAACAATGATTTCGGTTTTGAACAGATCCTGAACGCTTACAAAGAGCTGCCGGGAGACAACCGGTTTCGGGTCATTCCGTCACTCCGGTTCGAACATTTCCTGACACTTTTGAAAAACGCGGATTTCATCATCGGCAACTCCAGCGCCGGCATCCGCGAAGCGTGTATCTACGGCATCCCCTCGATCGATATCGGTTCAAGGCAAAAAGGACGCTACTCCGATGAAATCATGAAAAATATACAGCACGTCGATTGCGGCGAGGAAGCGATCCTGCGCGCTGTGTCAGGCGTGGACGCCTGCCGGGTAAAAGGCAGCTACTACGGCGACGGTCACAGTGCCGAAAGATTCATGAACATCATAACAACACCCCGTCTTTGGAATCTGCAGCTGCAAAAGCAGTTTGTCGATTTGGGCCTGCCGGAAACGGAGCCAAGATGATTGATAACAGAAAAGTCCTCGCGCTCGTACCTGCACGGAGCGGAAGCAAAGGGATAAGAAATAAAAACATCCTCCAAATCGGCGGCAGGCCGCTCATCGCCTATACGCTTGAAGCCGCCGGCGGCAGCCGGTATGTCGACAACATCGTCGTCACCACCGACAGTGACGCGGTTGCCTCGACCGCCAGAGAATACGGCGGCGAAGTCCCGTTTTTACGTCCCTCCGGCTTGTCCGGGGACAAAGCCCGGACCATCGACGCCGTTATTCACGCCTTAGGCGCGCTGAAAAAAAACGGCCGGGAGTACGATATCCTTGTGTTGCTGCAGCCGACCGGGCCGCTGCGCACCACGGAGGACATCGACAATGCGCTTGCGGTTTTTATGAAAAACGCAATGGAAGGGCTCACAGCGGTAACGGAGGTGTCGGAGCATCCGTTGTTCATAAGAACGATGGACGACAGCGGAAAGCTGGTCCGTTTGCTCAACGCTGGCAGCACCTGCCGCAGACAGGATCTGCCGCCCTTTTACCGCGTCAACGGGTGCATCTATATAAACAGGACGGCGGAAATAGGCCCGGGCCTGAGTTTCAACGACAACAGGGTCCCTTATGTGATGCCGCCGTCTCGTTCGGTTGATATAGACGGCTATGAAGACATCGCCATGATGGCATATTACCTCAGTAAAACATAACCGCCGTGGCATGATCGGAATACAGCAAGTTACAGTCGGATTTCAGGAGAACTTCTGCAATGGATACAAAAATCACAATCGTACTCGCAGGCGTCGGCGGAATAGGAATTCGCCATTTACAGGCGCTTATGAATATGCCGAGCGGCGTCCGGCTTTACGTCGTAGATATTAACCGCGGCGCACTTATGAAGGCAAAATCATATTATGACTTAACAGCTCGCGGAAGGGCCCTCACCGCCGTATTCCTTGACGACATCGGGAAAGTACCGCCGAGGATCGATCTGGCGATTATATCGACGACATCGACGCCCCGGCGGGCTTTGACTGAAAAACTGCTGCGTGCGGCAAAGGTCCGATTCATCCTTTTTGAAAAAGTTCTGTTCCCCGCATCTGCGGATTATGACGCGGTCGGCCAGCTGCTGTCCCGGTATAAAGTTGAGGCTTATGTCAACTGCACGCGCAGGATGTATTCCGGGTATGAAGCGCTGCGGAAAAAATTGACGGGCGTTTCCGGCCTGTCCGTGAAAGTGACCGGCGGCAGCTGGGGTCTGGGCTGCAACGCAATCCATATGATCGATATGATCGATTACATCACGGATGATATAGAGGGCGCGCATATCTGCGCGGGAGATCTCCTCGACAATAAGCTTTCATCCGGAAAACGCACCGGATTCGTTGAATTCACGGGAACGCTTGCCGGAAGCGTAGGCCGGACGCATTACGTCTTAAAAAGCGAAGCGGACAGCGCGGCGCCCCGGTCCATCCGCATTGTTGCGGACAATACGCTTTTTGAAATAGACGAGCCCGGACAGACAATTACGGAAACCGACCTGCTCCATGATACGCTTATGTCAACGGAAGCATTCCCGATTCCGTATCAAAGCCGGCTGACGCACAGCGCGGCGGAGCATATCCTGTCCGGTACGACAAGGCTGACAAGCTATGCCCGCTCCTGTTCGCTTCACAAACCCATGCTGCGGGAGTTCATAAAAAAATATAATCAGATCAACGGAGGATGCTCAGAGATATGTCCGATTACTTAATGGACGCCTCCCTGTGGCTGATCGGCGCCGGGAATATGGGAATGGAATACGCAAAAGTCCTGCTGGGACAGCGCAGGCCGTTTGACGCGATCGGGCGCGGGCCTGTTTCCGCCGCTCGTTTTCATGAGAAGATCGGCGTCCGGGTCACGGAAGGCGGCGTGGAAGGCGCCTTGGCAGCGGGGCTGTCCATCCCCCGTTTTGCCATCGTCGCCGTCAATGTCGAGCAGCTTTTTCACGTAACAGGCAGGCTGCTCAGGCTCGGCGTCCGGGATATATTGGTGGAAAAGCCCGCCGGCCTCAACACGGGACAGGTCGCGGCTTTAAACGCGCTGGCGGTGGAAAAGTCCGCGCGGGTATGTGTTGCGTACAACCGCCGGTTTTACGCTTCTGTCCGAAAAGCACGGGAAATGATCGAAGCGGACGGCGGCGTCACCTCGTTTGACTTTGAATTCACCGAGCGGCCGCATAAAATCGACACACGCGAGCTGCCGCGGGAAGTGCTGGCCAATTGGTTTTTAGCCAATTCCTCGCACGTCGTCGATCTGGCGTTCTATCTCGGCGGGAGACCGCGCCGGCTCGCCTGCTTTTCGACCGGCGAGCTAAGCTGGTATAAGAAAGCGGCGGTCTTTTCCGGCGCGGGCGTGACGGAAAACGGCGCCTTGTTCAGCTACCGGGCAAACTGGGCCGGCGCCGGCCGCTGGGGGCTGGCGATATATACCGCAAAGAACACCTTCATCCTGCGCCCCCTTGAAAAACTGCAGATTTTAAACAAGGGGAACGCGGACATATACGAATACCCGCTGGACGACACTTTGGATGCCGCCTATAAGCCGGGCCTGTATCTGGAGACAGAAGCGTTTCTGACCGGACAAACGGAAAAGCTGCTCACCCTCGGCGCGCACTGCGGAAATATGAAAATATATGACGCGATAGAAGCGGGGAAATATGCGGATCTTACTGATTGCTGACTCGCTGGGATGCCCTAGGAACCAGACGCCTGTGGAGTATGTCTGGACATATCGGATCATTCAAAAATACAGCGGCCCCCAGCGCGTCTTCTTTACTATGATGCAGCACGGCCTGTATACAGGGCGTCTCGATTACGACCTGATCGGCAGGCTGAAACCCGATCTCGTCATTTGTCAGATCGGCGTCGTTGACTGCGCCCGGAGAGCTTTCCCGATATGGTACACCATGCTGGTCAGCAGACTCCCCGTCGTGCGGAGCATCCATCATCGCCTGGCCTCCAAATACCACTATTTCTTTACGAAATTAGGAAAAAAGCAGAAAACGGATCTAAAACGATTCACCGCCAACATCCGCAAACTCATACAGCGGGCGGACCCGGGCAAAGTCTGTTTCATAAGGATAGCGGACGCGGGCAGGGCGATGGCCTCACGAATATATAAAATACGGCAGGATATAGACGCATACAACAGAGCCGTCCGCGCCTTGTCCGGCTGCCGGTTTCTTGACCCGTATAAGGGGCATGCGGCCGATGAAATCCTCCTGCAGGAGGACGGGCATCATCTGACGTTTTTCGGGCATGATCTGGTTTTTGACGCCGTGGACGGCGTGCTGGAACAGCATTTGGGAAACGGATAAGCCCCCCTAGCATGTCTGCGTGAACATTGAAAAAACACGGAGCTAATAGCTCCGTGTTTTTTCTGATATCATACGTTCTGTCTCAATTTGGCAAACACGTTGCACGGTATATTTATAACTATCTAAACGGCCGTCCGGATTGTTTTTTTAAATATATTGCAAAATCTCTTGACTGTAAAGCAGCTTGATGGTTTAAAATGGAGGACGGAAAGGATCGTGAACGCATGAACATAGGCGAAGTCGAAGCGCGGACCGGGATGACGCGCGCCAACATCCGGTTTTATGAAAGCAAGGGCCTGTTATCCCCGATTCGGGCCGGCAACGACTACAGGTATTACTCGGAGAAAGATCTGGCGTCGCTGTTGAAAATCAAGCTGCTGCGCCAGCTGCATGTGCCGATTGACGATATCAGCAGGCTGCAGTCCGGCGAGCTGGCGCTGAGCGATGCGCTGTCCGAGAAGCTGAGTCAGCTTGAAGCGGATGTCGCGCAGCGCATGACCGCCGCCGAGATCTGCCGCGACATCAGTACGGCCGGCGTCGGATATGACGAGCTGGACGCGCCGAAATATTTAAGCCGGATCACCAATGCCTCCCTTGCCGTTCCCAGCTTTTTTACCGTCCGGGGGGATGAGCTGCCGCAGGCGCCGCACCCGTGGCGGCGTTATTTCGCGCGCTCATTGGATGTACTCATCTATTCACTTATCTGGATCGTCATCTGTTCTCAGCTGTTTCGTGTAAATCCCCTGGGACAAGGCTTTGTCCGGGTGCTCAATTTTTTAATCCCCTACGCTTTGATGCTTATCGTCGAGCCGGTTTTACTCTCAACGCTCGGCACAACGCCCGGAAAGTGGGTTTTCGGCTTGGTCCTAAAAACCGCAAGCGGAAAAAAGCTGACATTTTCGGCCGCTTTTGACAGAATACTTATGGTATACCGGTATGGTCTGGGCTACCTCGTCATCCCGATTTACAGCATTTACAGGCTTTACGTCAGCTACGTCGCCTGCAAAAAAAATGAGCTGCCGTGGGATGAAGCGAACGCGTATACGCTCACGGACAAAAAGCCTGTACGTATAGCCGCTTTTTTTCTGGCGCATATTATCATCTATCTTTTACTGCTTAGCGTTTTACTGCAGGCCCAGATGCCACGGCACCGGGGCGACGTGACGGCTGATGAATTCGCGCAGAATTTCAACGACCTGATGGATTACTACGGACTTGATTACGACAAGCATCTGGATAACACCGGCAAATGGGCGGAAAATCCTCCTGACAATACGTATCATCTGACGATTTTAGGGCCGCCGCCGTCCGACTTCGATATTACCGAAACCGACGGCGTCGTCCGTGAAATCCGCTACGAAATGACCCGAACGGACGGACAGCCCATCAGCAGCTTTTATCTGTCCGAACACATGGATGTTCTGAACCTCGCCATCCGGTCCTGTGTCTGCGCGCAAAAAGGGATCAATATTATCAATCAGTTCAGCGTCCTTGCGCCGGAGACAAAATCCTTCGTCGGCGGATTCACCTATACGAAAGCCGGCATTACAGTGACGTGTACAACGGATTATCAGGGCTACGACAAAGCCCGGGAGGACCTTCTGATGCCGATTGAAAACGCGCAGCAGTATTTTCATCTGGTCTTTTCCATGGAAAAGACCGGTTAATGAGACCGCCTGCCGTCTTTTTTGCGCCCGTTTGCCCGAGCGCCCGCAGCCTGCGAAAATATCCGAATACGAAATTATTTTTAACATAAATTATACATTCAGCGCTTTGTTTTATAATAGTTTTGTGATATGTTTTCTTTAGAGATGTATAAAACAGATTAACTTGCTGCGGAGGACGCTATGAGAAAGACAAAGATCATCTGTACGCTTGGGCCGGCCGTAAGCGGCAGCGAAGCCGTCAAAAAACTTCTGTTAAGCGGCGCCGACGCGGTCCGGTTCAATTTCTCGCACGGAACGCACGAGGAGCACCGCGTTCGGCTGGACGCGTTTAAAGAAGCGCGGGACGAGCTGGGGGTGCCGGCCGCTTCCATTCTCGATACCAAGGGACCTCAGATCCGGATCGGCACATTTTCTTCCGGCCGCGTCACATTAACGGAAGGCGCGCCGTTTATGATATCAACGGCGGATGTTCCCGGCGACGAAAACCGTGTTTCCGTCAATTATAAGAATCTTCACAACGAGCTGAAACCCGGCGACCGGATACTGCTCGACGACGGACTGATCGAGCTGCGCGCGGAGCGGATAAACGGGCAGGACATCGCCTGCACCGTTGTTAACGGCGGCGTGCTCTCCGACCGCAAAAGCATGAACGTACCGGATGTTTCCATCGGTTTCCCCCTGCTGTCGCCGGAGGACGAAGCGGACATCCGCTTTGCCGCAGAAAACGAAATGGACTTCATCGCCGCTTCGTTCATCCGCAGCCGCAGGGACGTCCAGGCCATCCGGCACGCGCTGGAATCCTGCGGCGGCGGGGATATCAAGATCATATCGAAGATCGAAAACCGGGAGGGCATCAACAACTTCGCTGAGATCGTCGAGGAATCCGACGCGATCATGGTGGCCCGGGGCGACCTCGGCGTTGAAATCGACGCCTGGGAGGTACCGATCCTTCAGAAAAAGATCATCTCCGAGGCGACGATCATGGGAAAACCTGTCGTCGTCGCCACACAAATGCTCGACTCAATGATCCGCAACCCGCGCCCGACGCGCGCGGAGGTCAGCGACGTAGCCAACGCCGTTTACGACGGCGCCAGCTGCGTCATGCTTTCCGGCGAGACGGCCATGGGGAAATACCCGATTGAAAGCGTCGTCACGCTGGACAGGACGCTGCGCGCCGCCGAAGCATCCATCGACTACTGGGAACGGTTCCGCGGCGGGCACTTCGAAAGAAGGACGTCCATCAGCGACGCGATCAGCCACGCCTGCTGCACAACGGCTATGGACCTCGGCGCGAGCGCCGTCATCACCGTCACAACATCCGGTTATACGGGCCGGATGATCTCGCGGTTCAAGCCGCAGTGCCCGATCGTGTCTCTGACGGAAAATGAGCGGGTCCGGCGGCAGCTGAGCATCTCCTGGGGCGTGACGCCGGAGCCCGGCCCGCGCCTGTCCTCAACGGACGAGCTGTTTCAGGCCGGCATCGACGCCGCGCTGCGCACAAAAAGCGTACGCAGCGGTGACATCGTCGTTCTGACCGCCGGCGTCCCGATCGGCATCAGCGGCACGACAAACCTCATAAAAGTCCAGCAGATACCGTGATTTTTAAGCAAAAAATATTAACCCACCCGGTTCGGCTTCAAGTCCGAGGGCTGTTTATTGATATCCGCATCATCTTTTCCTGCAGTAAAGTCGCTGCTTTCCGGCACTATAAGAGTAAATTACATTTATTGCTAAACCTTCCTCATATTTCTTTCGATATTGAAAACGTAAGGTTTTCTTAACAATCGACGGAACGGTAACTATTTGTGAAGGTGATACAATGCTTAATAAAATCAAGCCATATTACAGAGCAAAAATCGGCAATAAAATCCTGATATGTCAACTTATTTCAGCATTGGTTTTCTGCGTTTCAATTGTTTTAGGGGTATTCAGTATACTGGCAACAAAAGACACTGGCTCAATAAACACATTTACACCTGTTATTATGGGCGGTATGGGACTTCTCGGTTTGGCATCGTCGATATACTTTCCCCTGTTTTTGGGTTCCTACATCAAAGCGCCCCTTGAAGGCATGACATTTGGTCTTAAAAAATTGGCAAACGGGGATCTTTCATACTTCGACAACGATGTCGCAGTCGATTCCAACACGCACGATGAGATGATGCTGCATGCCTGCACCTTTGTCGCTCTGCTCAACGCAACGCGAGAAAAGGTTGCCGACGCAGAGCAAATCGCCAATGGTGATCTGACAACCTGGATACACAAAAAAAGTGCTAAAGACATGCTGGGCAACGCGCTGATTGATGTTGTTGAAAATACGAATATGACCGTCAGCTCTATAGCGGCAACGGCTGAACAGGTATCGGCCAGCGCCATGATGTTGTCGGAATCGAGTTTTTCCCTCTCCGAGGGTGCGACGTCTCAGGCCGGCTCCGTGCAGGAGCTCAACGCCGCTCTGTTGGAAGTACAGCAGCAAACCCAGTCGAGCGCGAAGAATGCAAGGCAAGCCAATGAGTTTGCCCAAACGGCAAAGAACGACGCCGTCATCGGGAATAATCAGATGAAAGAAATGCTCGGCGCGATGGATGAAATCAACACTTCATCGAATAATATAGGTAAAATCATCAAGGTCATTGACGATATCGCGTTTCAGACAAACATTCTGGCGCTCAACGCGGCGGTGGAAGCCGCCAGAGCCGGCCAGCATGGCAAGGGCTTTGCCGTTGTGGCTGAGGAAGTACGCAATCTTGCCGCAAAAGCGGCAAATGCCGCAAAAGAAACAACGGAAATGATTGACGGATCTATAAAAAAAGTCGAAACCGGATCAAAAATCGCCCACAGCACCGCTGAAGCGCTTGACCATATTGTAGAGCTTGTTGAAAAAGCGGCAAATCTGGTCAATTCGATCACAACCTCAACTAACGAACAATCTGTAGCGATTGAAGAAATCAATAAAAGCATTTCAGTCGTGTCACAAGTCGTTCAGGCAAACGCCGCTACTGCCCAAGAAAGCGCGGCTACAAGCGAGGAATTGACAAACCGGGCTGCTCAGCTTAAAGAATGTATTTCTGTTTTTAAAATAAACGCCGAAAAACTTGAGGCCGCCGCAGTATAAAAGACAAATCAGCGCTTTGCTTATTCATTTATCAAATACAATACGCCCGGCGGACATTCTGTCCGCCGGGTTCGCTTGTGCTGTTAGCATTACACTTCAATTGACAGCCCCGTTTTTTCTGTGTTACAGTAACCTTAATTACCATAAAACAAATGCTTGCGCTTTGTTATACAGGAGGCAAACCGATATGGATTCCGGGAAAATCCCCCGCGGCGCGGGGCTTACTTATGATGAGGCCGACTCGCTCGCGCGGGCATCCGGCGAACAGGTCGTTCCAACGTTCTGCGCGATGTGCGGGCCGGGCCCGGGCTGCGGTATTTACGCGTTTGTCAAAGAAGGGCGTTTTGAGCGTGTGGCCGGTATGGCGGAATGCCCGATGAACAACGGCAGCATCTGCGTCAAAGGGCAATCCGCACCACAGTGGGTCTATTCGCCCGACCGGCTTAAAAAACCTCTGCTGCGGGCAGGGGCTAAGGGCGAAGGAAAATTCAGCGAGATAGCATGGGACGAAGCGCTGGACATCATCGCCGACCGGCTCAAAGAACAGAAGAAAAAATACGGACCGGAGACGCTCGCCATTCTCTCCCCCGCCCGGCGTTCCTACAGCGAGCTGATGCAGCGGTTTCTGATCGCACACGGCAGCCCGAATTACGGACACAGCGGCATCTGCGCGATGCAGCGCGCGTTCTCTTTTTCCTATACCATCGGGGGCATGCCCTCCTGCGATTACAAAAACTGCGACCTCCTCATCCTTTGGGGCCGCCAGCCGTTTTACTCCGGCCCGGCCATGAGCCCGGCGCGGGATTTTCTCAGCGCGAAGGCCCGGGGCGCTAAAACAATCGCAATCAAGCCATCCGTCGAACCGGACGCCGGCATGTCGGACATCTGGGTTCCGCTGCGGCCCGGCACCGACGCGGCGCTTGCATTGTCAATGCTCCATGTAATCATGAATGAAAACCTCATAGACGCGCCTTTTGTTGAGAATTGGTGTTACGGCTACGATGCGCTGAAAACACATATACAGCAGTATCCGCCCGCCTGGGGCGAGACGGTCACCGGCGTCCCCGCCGGACAAATATCGGAGGTCGCGCGCCTGTACGCGACGACAAAAAAAGCCGTCATCGACCTCGGCAACGGCGTCGAACACGCCCCCTCGTCAAGCGACGCCATCCGCGCCATAGCGATCCTGATGGCGATCACCGGCCACCTCGACCGGCCGGGCTGCAATCTGCTCGGCCCGCCCGGCGGCACCATGCCGCTGCCCCGCTCCGTCAGTCTGCCGGAGCGTTACACTCCGGAGATGGTGCAAAAGCTCGTCGGACCGGAATTCCCCGTTCCCTTCCAGCCGTTTTTTGAGGGCACCTCCTCGGCGTATTACCGGGTGCTCGACAGCGTCCTGACGGAAAAACCGTACCCCGTGCGGGCTATCCTTGCGCCGGGTACGCAGCCTGCCGTCAGTACGCGCGGAACGAAGCGCGTTATTGAAGCGCTCAAAAAGGTGGACTTTTACGCCGTCATCGACGTTATGCGCACGTCCGATATGGATTACGCAGACATCGTCCTGCCGACAACGACGCCCTACGAGACCGGCCATCCCTTTGAGGCGCGCGGGAACTGGATCATGGCGCGCAGCAAAGTTATAAAGCCGCTGGGCGATTATAAATCAATTTATGAGTTCTTTCTGGAGCTCGGTGTCAAGATGGGTTACGCGGACGATTTCTGGAACGGCGACGTCACGGCGATGCAGGATTTTCAGCTTTCAAGCTTTGGCATGACGCTCGACGAACTGCGCGCGTATCCCGTCGGCAGGGTCTATGAAGCGCCCGCCGGCGGCCGGACGTATGAAAACTACGCGCGCGCCTTTTCAGCTCGGAGCATGCGGCTGGATAAAGCCCCGTTTTTGCCCCAGGGCAAGGTCGCTGTTTATAATACGGCGTTTGAGAAAGAGGGCTACGCGCCCCTCCCCCAGTGGCACGAGATGCCGGAAAGCCCGACGGGCACACCCGAACTTTTAAAGGACTATCCGCTCCTGCTCTCGGATTACCACACCTCCAAAAATTTTACGGCCGCTTGGCAGAGAAACGTCCCGCTCCTGCGCGGGAACGAACCGTATCCGCTCCTGCATATCCATCCCTCGGCAGCGGCTTCGCGCGGCATCAAAGACGGCGACTGGGTCGCCGTGTCGTCGATACACGGCCGGATAAAAGTCAAGGCGGAGCTGTATCCCGGCATCCGTCCGGACACGGTCATGCTCCTGCACGGCTGGTGGCAGGGCTGCCGCGAACTCGGTCTTGGCGACATGCCGCTCACAGACGGCGGGGCCAATGTCAACAACATGTACAGCGTCGATCCGGACAAGGCATTCGACCCGCTGATAACGGCTATGAGCAGCCAGACGCTGGTGGAGGTGCGCCGATATGAATAAGCTGCAATGGGGATTTGACTTCAACCCGGGCGCCTGCATCCAGTGCCTCGGATGCGAGGCGGCATGTAAGATATGGCGGCACAGCGAAAACAGCATACGCTGGCGGCGCATCGCAAACGTCTGGCACGGCAATTATCCCCACGTCATATGCTCGGCCGTATCGCTTTCATGCCAGCACTGCCTGAATCCGGCCTGCGCCGACGTTTGCCCGACGGAAGCCATATCAAAAACGCCCGACGGCCCCGTTCTTATCGACCGGGAAAAATGCATCGGCTGCGGAGCCTGCTTTGACGCTTGCCCGTATGACGTGCCGCAGTTCGGTGCCGACGGCCTGATGCAAAAATGCGATATGTGCGCGGAGACTTCCGGTATACGCCCCGACGGCGACAGCAGGCCGCCGTGCGTCGCCACCTGTCCCACAGGCGCATTAACACTTATACAGATGACGGCGGATGAGAAGCTCGAGTCGGAGCGGACCGTCTTGACCGATCTTAAAAAACACAAAGAAATGCATAAATAAGTGCCAAAACACAGGCCTGTATACTGATAAAACATATGGGCCGGGATAAAGCGTCTTAACAGCAACAAGGGCACGGATGCGGCCGAGCGCCGCATCCGTGCCCTTGTTCAACACTGCCAAAAACCTATACGCAACCCGTTGCCTTTACACATAGACATCCCGTAATCCGGCTGATAAAATAAAAGCCGAACGTTATACATATTCGTATTAATAAAGGAGCTTGCTTATGATAATGACACCACCCATTCCCAGTATGAAGGGCGCATTCAGCGTTGAAGGGAAAAACATCATCGTCACCGGCGGCAACCGGGGAATCGGCTTTGGCATCAGCACAGCCTTTGCTCAGAGCGGCGCCAATGTGGCTATCCTTTGCCGCAATACCGAAAAAGGCAATCAGGCGGTCAGGGAAATCGATCAATACGGCGGCCGCCATACATGCATCCAATGCGAAATCTCTGATCTTGAAGCCGTGAAAAAAGCCGTTGAACAGGTATACGATTTCTTTGACCATGTGGACGTGCTCGTCAATAACGCGGGCGTGGCGACAAATGTTGAATTCCTGAAAGACAACGATCTTTCCGAATGGCACCGTGTCATCGATACGGACCTGCACGGCGTTGCAAATATGATCTACGCCGTAGCCCCGCGCATGCGCGCGGCAGGGCTTGGCGGCCGCATCATCAACATATCCTCCATCGGCGGGCAGTTCATCGGCGACGCCCTGGGCCATCCGAACTCCCCTTATTTCGCATCCAAGGCGGCGCTCGATCATTTTACCCGCTATATGGCCATTGAGCTCGGCGCAGACGGCATCCGCGTCAACTGCATCGCGCCGGGTCCGTTCCATTCCGACCTGGACGCCGACCTTCCGGAAAGCTTCAAAGAGCATATCAGGAAGGATCTTCCGACGCACCGTTTCGGCGAGCCGATCGAGATCGGCGCATACTGCGTGTTTTTATCCTCCCCGGCGGGCAGCCATATCACCGGAACTGTCTGCGCGCACGACGGCGGGATGCTCTGTACCGGCTGACAACTCCAATTACACGACAAGAAATCCGCGGCTTATCACAAAGCCACGGATTTCTTTATGTCATATATAATGTTAGCCTTTCAGAGGATTGATGGCCGGCGTCTCCTCGCCGTCCTCGACCCAATCCCATGGGCGTCCGCCCTTTAAGACTTCCGAGTTCATCTCGTTTGAATACATGATGAGACTGGAACCGGGGAACCGCTTGATCATATGATAGAAGAACGAAGCCGCATCGTTTGTATTGGCCAGCTCTTCCTCGGTGGCGATCAGGTAATCCTTCGTGTACTTATATGCGCTGCCGTCAAAGGGTGCGCCCTCCTTCTGGTGACCGGGGATGACGATTTCAGCGCCGTATTTTTCAAGCTTTTCGATGTGCTCTATCCACATTTTGCGCTGCTCAGCTGTGACCTCGCACGTGAACGGATGGGCCTGATTGAAAAGGACGTCGCTGCCGTACATCGTCTTAATGGATGGGATCCAGACAACGGAATTCCACTTATAGTCGCCCATTACATGGTCGATGACCTCGATGCGCTCGCCTTCGAGCTCAAGATAGCCCGTCGTCAGCGGAATGATGTTTTCGGCCTGTTTGCGGCAAAGATTATTTTTGCCCATGACCGGCTCCCACTCGTCCAGCTTAGCCTGATACTGGTGATTATAGAGCGCCAGATCCTCCGGCAGCATATAGCATCTGGCGTTCGGGAAGGCCTGCTGCATAACGCCCATGCCCCAGTAATGGTCGGGATGGGAATGCGTGGCGAAGATCGCCTTCAGCTCAAGCTGGGTATCGATTATTTCAGCAATGACCCTGTGCGCGTTGGCCAGCGTCCACTGGCAGTCGACCAGTACGCATTCCTTTTGGCCCATAACGATGACAGAAGCGACGTTAAACCCGAATTCATCGCTGAAAAACGTCTTTGTTGCCAGCTTGCCTTCTCCGTGTTTGTTGATGATGATTTCCATGTTCTTATCCTCCCGTGTTTAAATATGTAATTGTATTAAGTCTCGTTATTATAACTTACCCTATTATAAAAGGATATCCTTAAAATAACAATACGGTAATGAAATCTTCCTGTCAAGTCTTAGGAGGAAGAACATGCCGTCGTTAATTAGAAGCGTCCGATATCCTTGGCGGCGTTGTAACCTTCCTGATTAGCCATAAGGATATTGCGCGGCAGGAGGCAGTCGCCGACCTGGCTGAATTCTTGAGCGGCGCCGCGCAGCGCGTCCGCGGCTTCCCATGCAGGCTTCAACCCCACGGCGTAAACGACGGTATCCGCTTCAAAAAGTTTCCTGCTGCCGTCTCCGTCTTCACCGACGACGCCTTTGTCCGTAATCTCAACCGCTTTCGTACCAAGCGCTACATCTATCCCGTATTCGGGAATCTTCATATCCAGAAGCGCCCCGTGAACACCTGCTTCACCGTAACTGAGGGCCGGCAGCATTTCAAGGATCGTCACCTTGCTGCCGTTCATTGAGAGGAATAAGCCAAGCTCCACACCGACAAGTCCGCCGCCGAGTATGACGACCTTCTCTCCGGCTTTCTCCGGGTTCTTATACATATCCACCGCACCGAATACATTGGCGCCGTCTATGCCGGGAAGAGCCGGTTTTATCGGCTGCGCGCCCATCGCGGCGACGATCGTGTCCGGCGCGATCTCCTCCGCCAGCTCCGGCGTGACTTCCGTACCCAGCCGGACTTCCACACCCGAGCGTTCGATCATCCGTTTTTGCTTTTCGATATATTTCGCCAGTTTCTCTTTAAAAGGCACTTTGTCCTCGCATAGCAGGATCCCGCCCAGCTCATCCGTCTTCTCACAAAGGATGACGTCATGCCCGCGCCCTGCGGCAGTCAGCGCCGCCTGCATACCCGCGATGCCGCCGCCCGCAACGAGCACTTTCTTTTTGATTTTAGGCGGAATATCAAATTTCGTCTCATACTCGTTGCCGATGACCGGATTGATCGCGCACAGGAAATGGCAGGACTTGTCGCATTCCGCAAAACAGGAGTAACAGCGCAGACACTGGTTGATCTCGTCCTCGCGGCCGGTACGCGCCTTGACGGGCATGTTGGGGTCTGCCAGCAGCTGGCGTCCGAGATTGACGACGTCGGCCTGACCGGAGGCGATGATCTCCTCCATCTGGGCGGGGTCGGTCAGCGCGCCGACGGTGGCGACGGGGGTTTTGACATGTTTTTTGATCTCGGCGGCATATTTGACGTTGCAGCCGTCTTCGTGGAACATGGACGGGTGCGTGATGAAGAATACATCGAAAATCTCGTGGTTGCCCGCAGAAACGTGCAGCAGGTCCACCTTCCCGTCAAGCGCTTTGGCAATCTTGATGCCTTCGTCTAAATCATACCCGGCGGGGTTGCACTCCGAGCCGCTCATTCGGAACTCTATCGGGAAATCCTTACCGCACTTCTTACGGATATCCTCTATGATCGCCAGCGGAAGGCGCATACGGTTCTCCAGCGAGCCGCCCCATCGGTCGGTCCTTTTATTCGTCCGGTCCGAGATGAACTGGGAGACGAGCCAGCCGTGTCCGCCGTGCACCATGACCATGCCGTAGCCGCGCTGCTTGGCAAAAAGCGCCGCGTCGCCGAACCGGGAGATCGTGTACGCGATCATTTCCTCGGGCATTTCCTTGACTTCAATAAATGTGCCGTCCGTTTTGACCTGCGGACTGCCGCCGGGCCGAAACGGCAGCATCGTGCCGGACGGCCCCCAGAGATAGCCCAGCTGCTCTCCGCTCGTACGCGCGTACATGCCGCCGTGCTGCAGCTCGAGGGACGCGACCGCGCCGTGCCGTGTAATCGCCTTGCAGAGCGCGCCAAGCGGCCCTTTTTGGTCATGGTCGTCCAGCGGGTACTGCACTTTTGTCACCCGGCCGTTTATACTGTCGACAAGGCAGTCGCCCATCGTTACGGATGCCGCGCCGCCGAGCGCTTTAAGCTCATAATAAGCGATTAGTTCCTTGCTTGGCAGACACAAATGGTCGCCGTTCTGGAACCCCGTCGGGGTCGCGAATATCCTGTTGCGGAAAACTGTTTTTCCCAATGTAATCGGTTCAAACAGATGCTTGTACTTCAGCTTATTCATACTCTTATCCGAAACGCCTGCGCGTTCCGCCCTCCTTCAATTAACGTATGTTCTCACTGGAATCGAAAAATCAATGCCATTAACTATTATAACAGTTAAAAACAGCGCCTGCCCGGAATAAGCGGGCACGGCGCTTCCTGCTTTTTAGAATTTTACACATGTTTTTTGTGCAGTGTTACATATACCTGTATTTTTCGCCGCCTTACAAAGCACCGTACGGTTTGCACGGCAAACCTGTCCTGAAAATAAACTATTCGGCAAGCATCCATGCAATCTCCGCCGGCAGCTCGTCCCTGTTTGACGCGTCGACTGTTATAAGCTTCACCTTCGGATGGTTTCGAATGCCGTCCACCCAGCCGGAGGCCGACAGTTTGACGACACCCAAAATCGGGATGTCCCCGTCAAGCGCATCCAGTATACATCGCCCAAACCGAAGCGCGTTCCGTTCCAGACCGCCGCACTCGTCCATAACGATCAGCTCCGCGCTCTCCGACGCCTCGTTTATGTATCCGACGCCAAGCGTATCGAACTTCTCGGCGTATGCTTCGGTCGGTGTGCCCGCCTTAAAACGCGCAACGATGTTTTCCTCCTCGAAAACCATCGGCCGCGCCGCGTCGTTTATATAAAGACAATGCGCGCTCGCATGCCTGTCCGGCCCGAAATATGTCCGGAAGCCTCCATACGGCAGACTTATAAGGGGCAGGGCTTTTTGTATGACGGTACTTTTACCGATCTGGATCTCGCCTGTTAAGAAAATATGCATACTATACACCTCTGACTGTCCATAGCGGACACAAACCTTGTATTAAAGCCGCAAAACGGATTAACAAGCTGTTTTCAGTTTAACTGTAAAGCCCCAGTTGTTCAAGCGTTTTTTTATAGGCCTGAAAACACGCCTCCGGGCCGGATATAATAAAAACACGCAGCTGCTGGCTGTTTATAGTTACGGAAACCTTTTTATTCAGCCAATTTTAAGCAGGGTTATCGATACCTCGTCATATAAAACAAGACCGTCGCGCTTCATTTTCAGCAGCTCTCTTGAAAGCGACGTCCTCTGAACACCGATTTTTTCGGCCAGCGCTTTTTTTGTCATATTCAATACAATGTGATTGGACCTTTGTTTTATGCGCTCATGATTTAAAAAGGTTATTATGCTTTCACGCAAAGGCCTTTTGATATAGTGGCTGATTTTGACGGCCAAAATATTGGCGTTATCGGATGCGTACTCCAGATAGACACGCAAAAAATCAGGATAGCTGCTGAGCAGTTTGAACATGGTGTCTTTTGAAATCTCAAGGATGGCGCTGTCCTGCTTGACGGTGATCGTCATAGGATAAAGCGCCTTCTTTGAAAAAATGAGATTGCCGCCGATCAAGTCGTCGCGGAGGAACTCCGTAACGTTCAGCAGTCCGCCGGATTCGTCTATACGCTCAACCGCGACGCTGCCCCAAAGGATCAGCTCTAATTTTTCACACACTTCGCTTTGCAAATGAAGAACGGCGTTTCTTTTGTAATATGAAACTTTAAAAAGCCCGTTTTTCAAATAAGCGTCGATCTGTTCATTACCCAAAGTCTTCATAAATCTCGAGTTATAAATACCAGCTCGTTCGGCGGTCATAAAATCCCCCAACGTGTTACCTCGGTAACGCTTTTTCTGTCAGTATACCCTTATAATAACAGTATATCAATGATAAACGGGGTGCAAAAAAATGAAAATAGCTTCTGTAATAATAAGGATCCTGTTTTTCGCCTTATTTGTCTCTGTGCTCCTGCTCGGCAAAATGTTTTTGTGGCTTGCTTTTTTTGCGGCCAGCCTGATTGCCGCAATATTTTTTGGAAGACTATACTGCGGATACGCCTGCCCGATGAATACGCTTATGGGCCCCATTGAATCTGTTTCAAAAAAACTGAAGCTCCAAAGGACATCCGTTTCCAAATGGCTCAGAGGTGGTATTTTCCCGTGGGTATTCTTGGCCATAAGCATCGCGGTCACATTGATCGCAAAAAAAGTCTTTGGTGTGAATCTGCCGATATTGCCGTTTTGGCTTCTGGCTTCCGTTCTCGTAACCCTGTTTTATAAACAGGCCGTTTTCCATAACTTCATCTGTCCGTTTGGCGGCGCACAGAAAATATTCGGCCGGGCGTTCATTTTATCAAAAAAAGTTGATACGGCGGCCTGTATCGGATGTAAAAAATGCGAAAGCGTATGTCCGTCGGAAGCAATTCGCGTCGGTGCTGAAAACAAAAAAGCGGCAATTTCGCCCCCGCTGTGCTTTCTATGCACAAATTGCGCGGATGTCTGTCCGGTATCCGCAATTAAGTACAAAAGTAAATAGTTTCGGAAAAAAGACCGTACCCTGCGCAGGGAAAGACGCGGTTGTTGTAAAAACGACATACTTAATTTTAAGCATCGGGTATGCTTGAACTGCAATTAAGGAGGTTGTCGCTATGATTGAACAACTATTTAAACTCTCCGTCACAGATGATAAAGCGGTTGAAAAAGTCATAATGGATGAAAACGTCCATTATGTTCACATGGTCTTCAACAACGGTGAAGGCATGCCGGAGCATTACTCAAACTCCAATGTATATATGACGGTCTTGCGAGGTACCCTGTTTCTGGCACTGGACGCTCAGGACGACCATTTATACAAAAAGGGCGATTTGCTCAAAATCCCTGTCAATATAAAAATGAACGTCCGGAATAAACATCCGGAGGTTCTGGAGCTGATCGTCGTCAAGGCGCCGGCGCCCGGAGCCACTCAAAACAAAAAAGCGTAATGGATGCATATCTGCGCTTACAAAATTCACTAAAGTATATGCCATGCCTAAAAAACGCCCGATGCTTCAGCATCGGGTGTTTTTTTCTGGAGCTGCTAGGCAGGCTCGAACTGCCGACCTCATCCTTACCAAGCACTCTTTTGACTTATACCGACTTTCTCTGTCTTTGTCCAAGTATTGCTATTACTAGATTTTTCGCCTTTCCTTTTTTCTGGCTTTCGCTAGTTCTTAGTAACTATGTGTGGCTTCGGTGTCCAAAAAGTGACCGAAATATATCTTTTACCCTACCAAATTTGATTAATGCAATGCAACAATCTTTATGGAATTTTCAAGCGGTTTCGCATCAAACGGGTCAAATAACACTAGATTTTTGCTGTCGATATTTTTGTCTTTTTTTGTTCGGGTACTCGGATAAATTATGCCCTTTAGCCCTTTCCCCTCAATGTACTTTGCTAGGTGATGAAATGGCTTGTACGGTTCAAGCAGCGTACTTTCTTCTACAGGAACATAGATGCAGTCACAAATCATTTTTAGGTATTGCTTGACAAGAGACACCATAATAATCTGCCTTGTTTGCTGCATATCCTTATCAACTTCTTTTTCAATATCCGTCCTTAATTTATCTGGGTTACGCTTATATTCTTCAAGCAGTGTTGGATCACTTAACGTAGGTATTATAAAGTCATGTTTGATTTTATCCATTAAAATGTTGTATTGCTTATCAATTGGCTTATTAATACCATCAGAAGTAATGTCGTTAAATGATAAGTCAATTACTCTAGTTGGTGCAGTAATCATGAATCTACAAACTGAGTTTATTTCACCAATTTCCGCTCTACGTTCTGCTAAGCATGTAAACTCACTTAACGTTAAATCTGAATCACAGGCATTTTCATTTTGTGCATATGAGAGATATAAAAATGCTCTATCAGGCGGATTCCATCTATTATTATTCAGCACATATTTCAAATTCGGCACAAATCTATCAGGATTTCCAAGATGCTGACCTTCACACGCTCTACACAAAATATCGTGTTCCGAGATATCAACTGCAAATATATCAAGATTCTTGTCAATAAAGTTACAATATACCTCGTCGAATATCTCATAAAAGCTTTTGTAGTCTTCTTCTGTACGATATATATCAACCCATTGTTGAGAAATAAGTTTACTGTTTGAAATTATTAAAACTTTATATCTTAGTTCTTCAAATTCATGATTAAACGGGAAAAACTTCTGTAATTGCTTTATATAGAACGAAATTGAATTAGTATTTATTTCTATATGGAAAAACATATAAAGACTGTTCATAACTGATATAGCACGATACAAAATCTCTTGGTTATTCGTATTCCATACTTTATTCCTTATTGTTTTACTTATTAACAACAACTCGTCTGAATACTTTGGATTGAGATTTTCAAATTTTGTTAGTTCAAATAATATCTTATCAGTCGTGTCCACTTAATTCACCTATATATTTAATCTAATTTACGAATTTAGCAATTATTGTCCTTATCTAGTTCAATTGATTTCTTCAATCTACTCATTTTATGAGGTAGTACATATATGTATTCAATAACAGATTCCATAAACTCGATTATCATATCCAATTGATAAGGAGAGATTTCTATATCATCAGCATGTGCCGCAGAGTTTCCAAATCGTCGCGCAAAACCTGATGCCTCCTCTAATGTGGGCGGGAGTATATTCTGACATACTAATTCCTTTATTTTTCCCTCAAGGTTTTTTGCTGTTGCTCCTTTATCCTTACATATCATTTCCAAGGTTCTTCTGAGACCTATTAAACATAATGCACCATCCGTGTATCTCGATTTCAAAGAGCCTTCGAATGCATTTTTTATTTTTACAGGTATATAAGATTTATCTAACGAAATAACTGGATAGAGTATTCTTTCATCCACATAGCAGTTCATATCATTATCAGTATATCTCTCAACAAAGGTAACAGATTTGCATACAGGACACAAATACATACAAGATTCAGTATATCCACAAATATCATCATTAGAGAATTCTTCTTTATATTCTCCTACTTGATCCATTATAGTCTTATTCCCACAATGATAACATTGGAATATGTTTTGAATCCTATGAAGTTTTTTATCATCCATAGCAAGAACCTCATATCAATATTTTTGAATACACTCAATCATGGCCCTAAATCCCCCAAGCCTTTTTCAGCCGCTCGATCGTAAAAATCCATTTATCATTTGCTGGCCTGCATGCCGTATTTTGATTGCCAAAGAATCCTGCTTCTTTTATTGCCTTTTTTGTGTCAACTGTTTTTATCCAATTTACCTTAATAATAAATTCAGCGTTTTCATCATTTTCGGCTTTATAGTAATCCGCTTGTAGGTCTAAATCAAAAAAAGCTTTTTCCTGACCATCAACAATGAATTTGGCATCTACCGCTTTTGTGGCCGTATCTATTACCTCGCCCACACCAACATACCCGGTTTGCGGAATATTAACCCATATCCTATCTCCAGGACTCAGGATAGACAACGTTTTTGTGTACCATACCCCTCCGCCGGCCGAAACAAAACCATATTGACGGGCGTCATTCCAGCTCCGGTTTTGATCAGCCCCAAAAGAAATATAATACTCACCGTTCCAGTCAACTTTGGCTGCTTTATTCAGTACCGGTTCAGTCTCATCTATAAGCCAAGCTCGACTTAATAATTTATCATCTTTATGGTTGAAAACTGAGAAAAACAAAATGTTGATCGGAACGCCATAATTCTCATTAAGATAAGTGATAATACGTTCCGTGCTTTTATCCATTTTTGATGCAACGATAACAATACTGACGCTGCTGCTGTTTACTATATCTTCATCAAGCTGTAAGCCAAATTTATTCCTGAATGCTTCGTTAATTGAACCGGAAGCATGAGCATACTTTAAATATGCTTGAGCGACATCTTCTATATACCACTTTGAAACACATGAAGCATAGTCAATCGTCTGAGCCGCCACTTCGCGCGGAGTCAGCTCTTTTTTAAGTTCGACTATAATCAACGCCCCGCCACGATCAATGCACAGAATGTCAATGTAACCACCTTCAACGGCGACTTGTCTACCAATGATTAACCAGTCAGGATTTAGTATTGCGATATTACTGCACAGAAGGTCTTCCAGCTCTTTTTCTGTGGTCAGGCTTGCGGGATCTAGTCTCTTGCCGTCGAGAGTCCATATTGATTGCTGAATTGCCACTTTTTATCCCCCAAATCTCTATTATAATCGCATATGCCTAAACAGCATAGGTCTACAATTGATATTGATTACTTGTAATACGCCGGTTTTCCTTAAACTTCGTTTGTGTTCACCGTAACCTGTCCGTTCATTAAAAGCGGAAGAAGACAATTTCGAAGGGCGATAAGTTCATAATTTTCTCGCTCATTACACTTTGCCATAGCTATCATAGGCGGTATTTTTTTCGAGTATTGAAGTAAAATCTCGTCAAAGAGGTACTATAAAACTATAGTTTTCAAGTTCATTTTCCCAGTTGACATATGGCTGATGTGATTTTCCAGATAGTTTTACTGCATAAGCAATAGTTTCATCCGAATTAATCACTTGATATATAAAGGGTAATTTTTCAGGCTCCTTAGGACGTAAAACAAGCGTTGTTGAACGTGTTATGCCTTCTTGAGCTGATATACATACTCTATGAAAGTGAACGCGCATTCTCCTAAAAGAATGTCATTTTCATTATAAGGCAACAAGCTGCTCTTAGCATCTTTATAAGCTATGTTTTTGACTCTTGCTGTCTTTTGCTGTCTTTGCCCGAATAGTGTCCGAGAACTTATCTGTTGGAGGATTGCATTAGTGAGGATTTTATGTTTTCCTTTATCGATTGAAATAAGTCCAGCCGTTCTAAATCTCTTCTTTGCATCTTAATAATTTCTATTATTTTGTTTATGTATAATAGTGCCATCGATGGGTCATTTTTGTATGTTTCAATTCTCTTGAAGATTTCATCAATATTGTCCGGGTCACACCCCAAAAAACCCGGAGGCGTTAGCCCCTGTGACTCAACCTGTATGTAAAAATCAATTTGATGCATACGTGTTGCTTGCGGAATAAAAAGCGCTGCTGTTCCCGTATTATCAATGTCTAGAGGATTTACACGGTGATGATTATAGAAAATACCGAGGTATGCTTGCGGTAAATATAGACCAACACAAGATCTTGAATGGTAAAACAAGATTGAATATGCTCCTTTATCCGCGCGCTGATATAATGGGTACCTAAATATACCCTTTTTCATTTCTTTAATACCAAAACTCTTTAAGTACCCCTTATATATAAAAGTATTAGCTTTAGCATCATATATAACAGGAACAACAAATCCTCCTACTGTACTATCACCGCAATCATATACAGTTTTGAAAAAGGCATCAAACAACTTTTGATATTGAATATCGAATGGTGAACTACCAGTGCCCGCAGTGAATTCAGTTGCCATTGGATTGTTAATTATAATCCGATTCCCAATTTCCCCAGTTCGCACACCTTGCAAATACTTAAAGGCGTCATATGAACCAATCCAAGTTGTTTCAACGCTACTGCATTTCCCTCCCTTAATTTCATATATAGCTTGTTTATCTTCGTCAGAAAAACAAATGATAAAGTCAATCCCATCATATACATTTCTGTTATGAATCTCAAAGGCTATTCTTAATAGTTCTTCAACTGTTATATGTTTAATTTTGCATAACAACTCATTGACAAGCACGAGATTGTTACCTGCAAAAGAGACACATAGATGTTCGCCGATTATTATATTCTTAATAATACCGAATTGCCTCACAAGATTCTGTGTCTCATCGCTCCATAATGGCTTAGTTCCCATTGGAGAAAATGATATCTTTGTATCTGCAAAAACTGTGACTTTCCCTTCGATTTTTGTTGCATATATCAAACTCATTCTTTTTCTCCATCTGAACAAGCAGCAATCAAACGAGACCCCCAAGCTTCAACTATCTTCCTAATGCTAGACGCCGTCGGAGAAACAACCAGATATTCTTCTAGTAGCTTCATCTGCCAAGCCGCTTGGTTGCATGCGTTTGACCAATTGTGATAATCATAGTTGTCTCTATACGGTTCAATCGCTATGCTAATAATCGATTTTTGAAACACATGTTCTGTTATATACTTTTCACCCGCATCACCATACCGTAAAAATATGGCTTGAGCAAAGTATGAAATTAGCTCCCCATCACCTGCTTTAACAACCCTATTTTTTAAATCACTGTGCGCTGCTTGTACGATTTGATCTAAAACCCAATTTTTATGTAATTTACTATTTACACATTGAGCCAGCTCCATATACAACTTACAACGTGAGGCTGATTCACAATCAAGAAGCCATCTAAAATTATCATGCAGGTCTAAGTCGGCACTATCATAACTATTAAGAGTCTCGGCCACCCTTTTAAGTATACGGTCATATAATTTCATATAAACATTCGCACGCATATTATCTAGTTTAGTAGCCCTAAGATTAAAGGTAACTTGAGATAGTATATATAAATACTGTACCAAACGTTTATCGTTTGACACGTCAGATATAGTGGAAAGAACTTGCTCGTCATTTAACTGCCCTCGTTCAAAGCTGTTAAATAACCAGTCTCCAGCTAATGCTCTAAGCCATGTTTTATTGCTTCTTTGTAAAGATGAATATACTTCAGGAACCCATTCCCCAAATGCCATACATTCTGTTAAAACATGCAACATCATGGGAGATGATGTTTCTTCCATTAGCAAACGGAATCTTTCAGGAGATAAATAAAGCATGAAAATGTAACAACCAGATAGATGATTTACTCCAGTATATAAAACAGTGTCTAAATCATCAATTAGTAAATGTAATCCTTGTTTATTAACCTTTGCTGTCCCCTTTAGGAAAGCCCAATACTTATATTCGGGTGAATCCACCCCTCTAAGTGCATGATTTTGCTTTACTTCTGTAGAACGTGCGAATGTGTCGATTTGCTCAATTAGTTGGCTTTCCATTTCTTTAAATTCGCGGCAAAATTCAGTGGGAGTCCAACAATACATATGACCTATAGCTTCTCCAATCGCTTCAATGACCCTCATGGGTTCACTAGGCCAGTGGCTTTTAATAGCTGTAGTAACTTGAGGCAAATCGGTATTATTAAACCTAATTACAGAGGTATCTTTTTGCGTATGCAAAGCACTCTGAAGCTCGTCCGAAAACGAATATCCAGATAAAGAAGATTCTTTGAGAAGGTCACCTAATACATATTTAACCGTGCTATTAATAGGGAAGGTCCCTTTTTTTGTATTTTGCTCATGCCCATCATAAAGTACGTCACACGTTATTCTGTCAGTTATTGGTAGCGCAGCTTGCTTGTCTGTATTTGTCAATTCGTCTAGATACTCACATATTTCAAGACATATTTCTCTTTCTAAGGGTGCAATTACAAGTGGAAAGAACTGTCCTGCCGAATTTAATGAGTTGCTTAAAAGAAAACCGTCAATTATCCCATCTTGTAAATATCGGATAAGGTACCTGTCATGAAATACCTGCTCATTTCCGCGGTGTAGATTTTTCAGAACCATATTATGATGAAGTAGTGTACTGTATTTATGAATGAATTCTTTGCAACTTTTGGCTGCATCTTCATCTTGATTTGTATCTGGATTTCTATTCGTTAAACTAGTTATTATTTCTAACTCTAATTGGCGATTTGAAATTCTGCTAAGAAATTTTTCAGCAGCTCTTACGGAGAAAAACGGGTCAGCTATAATCACCTTGCTCACTCTTGTGTCGGAAATGTACTCCTTAATTTTCAAGAAGCTGTTCATTTCCCCGGTTTTCCCATTTTTCGGAATAAACATCCCCTTTAGTTTCTCTCTTCGATATTGACCAAAGAATTTATTCCCTTCTGCAAATGCGTTGTCAATTTCTGAGTATGTTTCGCTTTTTATAATAGTTGATCGCTCATTTGAAGTATGATCAACAGTCTCTATCTGCTTAATTTCGGACTTTTGTCCTGGTGCAGACTGATATAGCTTTTTTGTCCACGAATCAGTTAAGATAAACGTTTGCCCGGATATACCCATAGCAATATGAATTTGCATACACAAGGTTCTATCCAAAGAAAAAATCAATTCGCCAGTATTAGCACTCCAAATTTGCACTTGAACGCGAGACATCGGCTCTTTGGCATTAAATGTTATTATTTCTTCAGACTCTTCCCATCGCTTCACAACGTCCTCATGCCATCGTCCGCGGTGTTCTGATGCACACCGAACAACAAGTTGTTCTTCTATGGGGAAACGTTTCCTTATTGAAGTTATCTTTAAATCGTTACTTTTTAAAGTTGTAACGCTAAAAAATTCATAATATCTGGGACGACGATATACTTCAATATTCCCAAAACGCCATCCATGTTTTGAGAAATCAATGCCACATTCTTTTTGTAGTAAAGATAGTAGGCTGCAAGTTTTTAGGAAAAGCTCTTTTCCATCACCACCAAGTATTTGCCCAACAATACGGAACAACTCGCCTTTGTTTATATTCCAATACTCTGATACTATTTGAAGCTCCGAAATTGGTCTAGCAATATTATTACCGTTTCGTATGTTATTGGAAATAACATTTGCGGGGCGACGTAATAGTCCAAATTTAAATATAATTTTCTTTTTTAACACGTATGGTGAATTGTCCTGTATCCTTTCTTTAAACTCTTCTTCTCGATTTTCTTCCCAAATTGTATGAAAACAATAAAGCGGAATTTTTTTGTCTAGTTTTTTGGTAATCCAGGGGTAGCATGGTTGTTCTGTTTGTCCGCTAAATCCATAAAGTAAAATAAAACTATTGTCGGCCTTTAAAGCTAGCAATTTCGTATAAAAACTCATTAGGTTATACCTCCTAATTCCAGCCTTATTCACTACCCCCATCCAAGAAAGCAAGCTCCGCATCAATCACTTCGTTTAATTTACGCAGATCATTTTCTGTCAGTGTAATGCCTTTTCCCATGTTTTCATGGTTTGCATCCCAATCACGCAGGTCATACTTGGGTTCGCCGCCGTTCCAGCTGACACGGTTAAGTTCACGTTTCCAGCCTTTTGAGCCTTCCGATATAACCCCTATATGATTGATAATTTCGAATTTCAATGCATTTTGTTTTTTCATTCTGATACTGTCCTTCACTTCAATGTGATACGCCATGCAGAACGGTTGTTAGTTACTATTGCTCCGCGGCGTTCAAGTCCACAAGTCACATTGCATTGTTCGGATACTCTCTCGACAAGCTCCCTTGCCCCCGGCTTGTCAATAACCCAAATGATAGATGACCTGTCATAATTATTAACAACTTCAAATCCAGCCTTTTGTAAACACTCAATGATGTTCTGAACTCCATTGTTGTCAACTTCTCGTTGCGCTGAGTTCTCTGTGCTTTGTTCAGAAATCTCATTCTTGTGAATATTCTCATTTCTAGGCTTATGTACGACCGGGTCTTTATGATCACTGCTAAATAACGAAGTCTGTTCGGGCTGTATATCTAGCACTTGATGGACAGGCTTTTTCGGCATTGTGGGTCTTAAAATCTCAACCTGCGTTTTTATTTTTTTATTTTCATGAGCTTTTTTTAGCGGTGCTTGCTCAGCCTTCTTGAATTTATCAGCAAGTAAGGCATAGGAGATTGTACTCTGAGCACCGGTAACAATGTCTTCATCGCTCCACGAAGAAAGTATTTCAGCTGCTCGGGCTTTAATCCGCTCTAAAAGATCAGAATTTCTTTCAACGGTAGCCACATCCGGTTGCTGAGGATAAATATCCATAGCCTCGATATCTGAGGTCACCCTTTCCATCGTCTTTTGGGGGTTACGATAATATTCGCTACCTCTAATTCGAATAAACCGCCATCCGAGGCGCTCTAATATCGTTTGACGCTCCATATCTTCACGGATTTTTTCTTCTCCGCTATGGTATTCCTCTCCGTCGCACTCTAATGCAACTTTTTTAAGGCCGTCTACAACAACCATATCAATACGATAGGCACCTACCTTCCATTGCTGAATAACCTGATACCCTCTAGCTATTAATGATTTTCCAACGGCTTCTTCGAAAGGTGACTCCGCATGCGCTTCAACCTTGTTGGCCAGTTCCATAAACGCCGCCGGGTCAGCAGAATAGTCTAGCAGTATCTTCCTCATGTCACCTTCTTTTAAATCCTTAGAGGTGTCTAGAGAATGGACTACCCACAACTGATCTTTTGCTCGGCTAACAGCGACATTATAACGTTTCTTTGTCGCTTGCTCAACGCCATCTGACATCAAGCTTAGGGGTCCATCGGTATCATTACTATCTACAAGTGAGAGGAAAATCACATCTCGCTCATCACCTTGGAAATGAGCTGGATTACCACAGAGAATTCTTCTGGTCTCAGCCACAGCCGTATCAATCTTCTCGTATATCAGTTTCGAAATTAACTTTGCCTGCTCATCTCCAAGTAATGATATGACACCGAATGTTTTGCCCTTATATTCATCTGTGTCAATGCAAGCCATCATTATAGCTACAATTGTTTTTGCTTCAATCTCGTTGACCTTTCTCCCGTCTATACGTTTCCCATTTGTACTATAGTTCACAATAGCCGGCAGTAGTTCACATTCGCTCGTATCTCTAAGCGGTTTGATTTTATATTCATATGAAAGCTTGTTGCTGAAGCCGATGATTTCCGGAACGCACCGGAAGTGTTCACGTAACATCAAGGGTTGAAAAACCGTACTTGAAATATCATATAACGAGGAGTTCCCGGTATACAACTGCCAATTTGGTAGCACATCTTTGATTGTCCCTTCAGACAACGCATTCATTTTATCGATTTGTATACCAATAGCCATTGGGCTGACCTGCTTATCATCTCCGACGATGATTACTTTTTTTGCCATGTATGTTATTGCAAGTGCGGATATGTCAGATTGGCTGGCCTCATCAACAATGACAATATCGAATTCATTTCTCCCGGGCACAAAGCTTTCTAGCGCCCGGCTCATCGGCATAATCCAAGCCGGTACAGCTTCCTGACATTTTGGCATAAGTTTTCGTGCCTCCGCCTTGAGCATAGGCGCATTTTTCCCTGTCCCGCGTCCAATTTTCTTAGCAGTAAGCTTCCATCCTATAAGGGCTTGCTTCATGGTAAGGTCACTTTCTGTTTTCCTAACCAGATGGTACCAAGCACTCCATTCAGCCAGATTTGCGGTCTGTTCCCGATAGCCTTTACTTAAATTAATGCTCATCCGTTGTAGTTCTTCAAACGGCTCCGAAGTTAAATCACCAATTATTCCAGAATACTGCTTCCAACGCCAAGCGTCATCAACATTGGCAGGAGCACTACTCTCACCATGAATACCAATACGCTCTCGTATAGCATTTGCCCATTCAGGAGCGACATCGAAGAGTTTTGTTAGCATTTCCCTTCGATTAGCTCGCAGTTCATATTTTTCATAAAGTCGATAAAGCTCAGCATACGCGATATCGTATAATTCACTATCGCTATTTTCATACGCTGATCTTATCTTGCTACAAGCTTTAGAATTCCTACGTTCACCCCTGAGAATATCGCAGAATTGCTTAGCCATATGATCTTGTGTCTCCAGCATATCGGTATAAGCAAGGCTTATCTTTACCATTTTCGGCAAGACATCATTAATGGCCATTAGCTTCTTCTCAGTTTCCAATAGCTCAGAGTCAAGCTGATCTTTGACGAAAATCTCTGACGAATCCATACCGGCAGCAAATATATAGTTTTCTAGTTGATCATATTCATTGGCATACCACTCTAGGTAACGACGTATGTCATCAAACAAATTCTTAGCTATTTGCTCCGGCTCCTGGGGGTGAAGAGACATAAATTCGGGTACGTCGTGTACCGCTAATAATTCATTCCAATACTTACCACATTCTTCCCTCATGGTTTTTAGATCAAGCTGATGTATAACAAATGCACAGTCCTCGACAGAAGCTATTCTGCAATTGTTAATTTTAACACTCCGTTCAGCAGCCTCAATTCGCTTATCAATCATACGATTCAATTTAGTTATTTTTGCTTTATTTGTATAAAGATCAAGTATCTTAGGCAGGACCTCTTTAAGTTGTGCGGTATCAGCATCATCAGAAATATTAAGTGTTTTACCAAAGCCTTCTTCGACCAAGGCATCTGCAAATGTGACTGTATCAGTAATTTTTTTAATCAAAGTGCTCCACCTAGACGCGTAACCTCCCCCCTTCCGCCCGTCAACAGCGGCATAAATCATCCACTTGTTGAACTCAGGAAACGTTTCAAGATAATCGTCTAAGTCATTCAATGATTCTCGAGTTGTATCGGCTATATGTATCGCATTTTCAATTGATTCGAGAGTGATGAGCCGGTTATTATTATCATAGGCAACAGTATATCCAAGTTCATCTGCATTTTTTTCAATTGCGATCCGATTTTGCTGAATTCTGTCAACAAGCTCTCGAAACTCAGCAGGAGAGGGGTATTGTGTCGTATTCGGAAGATCACACTCCAGCTCGACTTCCTCTTCAGTCGTTAAACTTTTATTGCTTCGATATAAGGCTGAAATCTCCTCGAAAGATAGCGGCATTGGACGATAGAGTACAACCTTTCCCGGGATATAAGAAAGGTCTTCACTGTGTTCGTAAACAAAGCGCGCTGCCTCCGAGGGAGAGATGCTTTCACCATTGAATGTGATACTTTTGAATTCGCTAAATTTGATATCATATATTTTTTGCCTTACATCGGCGAGCTTTGCAACAATCTCTGCTCTGGATCGTTTGGCCGCATCCATTTTAAGTTTGAGATCATGCGCGTTGTATTTCGACAAAAATTCAGAAATCCCATCAACTGAACGTTCCATATCGGTATTTGAATCGTCTAGTACTGAAACGCATAAATCCTGCAGGCCCGACGGTACTTTCTCCTTCAGGACTGAAAGTGCTTTTTTTGTATGGCTGGTCACGAGCACCGTATTCCCATTCGCAAGAAAATGGCCCAACAAGTTGGCAATAGTGTGTGTCTTACCGGTTCCCGGAGGCCCTTGTACCAAGACGGCATTAAACCGAGAAATCCTTTGAGCAATTTGTAATTGCTCCTTGTTAGCCTCTTTTGAGAGTAGAATATCAACGTCTTCACCCCCAACAGCTGCAAGCTGCTGTGGCAACGTCGGTTCTTCCACATCCGTAGGGATTTCAATTTTCCCTCCACCTACAATATCTAAAAGATGAGGTGGTATGTAATCCGTTATTTGAATGTTATTAATAATTGCATCAATGGCTTTCAGTGAACCATCTATACGCCGACGAGCAAAGAAAACAGGATTAATATTGAGGATGAGTCTATCTGATGATCTAGCTGATTCAACATCCTCAGACTCAATGAACTTGCTTTCCGGGCAAAGGGAATGAACTGTTTCTTTCAAGAAGTCTCGCGCATCATTCCTGTCAAGCGGATGGTAATCATTTGCATAGAGTTTATCTGAAAGTGTTTTGACTGCGCTATAGTTGAGTTCTTCTATTCCATTTATGAGCGTTGTGTAAAGCACTGCCTCAGTGTCGGTATCGTGAAAGCATATTACATTAGTAATAGGATCAAAGCTTGTTTTAATTCTTTTTAGGAGAATAGGATGAGAAATGCCCAGATGCTTTCGGTCAGTAAGAATTCCATCGCCGACCATCAGTTCAAGTATTTCAGAATCACGCTCTAAAGTAACATGCAACTGATAAAGCCTAACAAAGAACTGGCGAACACTATAAATTAGTTTCTGCTTTTCGGTCCATGCGTCGCGTTTCATAAGCCACTTTTCATAAGCCTGTACCCTCTCCTCATTATCTACAAAATGTTCCGCTGTTTCAAGATCAACATCAGGATCAAGAACGTCTTTTACACTGACAGTACTCGTATATTTTTCCCACTCAGGATTCAGCCAAAAGAAAAATACCCGCTCTGGTTCTGGGCAAGATTGAAATTCTGGTTTTTTAACCTTTAGGATGACATCATCAGTAACTGGTTCCTCTTCAACTCTGTCTCTGTAATGGAGTGTGATGTTCCTGATATCATCCGGGATATCTTTAAAAAAGCAATACCAAAATTGGTTTTTTACGTCTTTAACTGTTTTGATCCTAAAAGAACTCAGCTCTTTAATATATTTAAACATGGTTATTGCTTTGTTTTTATTATCCATCTATAAATGCCCCTTGTACTTAATTATTTCCATACTAAAGACCTTAACCAAATTATAGCAACTACATTTACATTATTCAACTAAAATAGGAGGAAGGCTGCCATTCGGGCAGCCCTCCGCTTGCATTTTGATAGAATAGGTTTTTTAATAATCTAACAGTGCAACACAACTGTGCATGACCTGGAAGTTAAAGTCTAGTCTTCAGGAATTATCCAAAGACGTTCGCAAGGCTTTTCTGTGTGTGGACAAAT
This sequence comes from uncultured Sporobacter sp., assembly GCA_963663605.2. Classification (GTDB taxonomy): domain Bacteria; phylum Bacillota; class Clostridia; order Oscillospirales; family Oscillospiraceae; genus Sporobacter. Next base: position 75,913 of record CAXXVF010000001.1, on the reverse strand, counting down.
CGAAGAGTTCTGCACACCTCTACAATCGTTATCACACGGCCTGTACACTTCTTTATATGTACAATGCCAGAACCCACGTTTATCATAACTATCCCAGCTGATAATGGTATCTTTGTACCAGCCATTTGATTTTTCAAATCCGTCATCTCTTTCCTCGAATATTTCATGTTTAGTATTTTCCATATGTAATTACCCCTTTTCAAATAGTTTATTTTGTCGAACCTCGCAGGCACCGTTAATTTCAAACGGCTTATCCTGCGGCCTGTTGCTCGCTATCAGTACACCTTGTTAAAAAACCATCCATATTGGCACTGGCTTCCCGAAGCTGCGATTCAAAGCTGTGAGCATATATATTCATCGTTGTGCTTGTCTGCGCGTGACCTAGGATTTTTGATATAATTGAAATATTTGTACCCATATCATTTAACAGAGTTGCACATGTGTGCCGTAGGCCATGGAATGGTATCTTCGGTAGTGTCTGGAGCTTCTTTCCACCCTCGGGCAGCTCTTTCTTAACCCATTCGTTATATCGCTCTATATGGCTGACAAAGCGCTGATATGGCGTATGCATGCCCATAAGCTTACCATCTGCCTGTGTAAACATATTACCGTCCCCCTGCCACTTATCACCCAGCCCGGCTCTCCGCGCGTCATACTCGATACTGTATTGCTTAAGGAGTGGGACAATACTATCTGGCAGGGGTATCGTCCGGACGGATGTGGCAGTCTTAGGCTCCTTACAGATTACACCGTCGTCGGACTTCGTAACTGCTTTTGAAATCCGAATAGTCTTCTTTTCAAAATCTATGTCATCCCAGTAAAGAGCAAGTATCTCGCCCCTACGCATACCACATGTCATTGCAATGTAGAAAAACACTTTGAGTTGTGTCGGCATACAGCGCTTTTCTTTATATTCAGCTACGTAATACGGCTTTCCAGTATCGTCTACCCTGCGGTGTCCTGTGTATGTTAACTCAAACTCCATATCTAACGACGCAAGAAACGTCCGCGCCTGCTCAGGAGTAAAAAACTTAATACCATTTGCTCTTCTCTTTGACCTCGGCAGTTTAGCGTTCTCGCAAGGATTTTTCTCGATCATGCCCCAGCGCACAGCTGTTTTAAACATAATATTCAGCAATATATCGTACTTCTGGATGGAGGACTGTGATGCGTTGTCTACCAGCGTCAGGTAAAACGCTTCGACCATCGGCAGGTTTATCTTCGTCAGCTTATAAGCTTTAAAGTAAGGTATGATCTTCGTCCTTAGCATCATTTCATTACTTTGATACGTGTTGTAGGACACGTCGTTTTTGCGGCGCTCCAGCCAATCGGTAGCGAAATCATCAAACGTCGTCTTTTTGCCGTTAAAGCTTATACCAAACTTGATTTTTCCCTCCAATTCAAGCGCATATTTCATCGCGTCTTTTTCTTGCTGACGTATACTAATAGTCGGGTCGGGATGATATGTAAATGTATCAACGATTTTCTTGTTTTGTGCATCGTACCCACGACAAACACGAATCTTGTATGCTGCACCTTTTTTGTTCTCAATTCTCTTTATATTTGGCATAACTCATTATGCTCCTTATTTTTAGCCTCCACATATTCTTTCTTGTAGCGATAAAACGTGGGCTTTGTCAGTCCCATCCGACGCATCAACTCAAACGGACGAATTTCGCCCCGTTCCACCGCTATGTACTGTTCCGCGAAGGAAACAGCTGACAGCTCTCTAGGCCTGCCATACCGCTCCCATTCGCCCCGCGCTTTCATTGCCGCCATGCCCTCACGCTGGCGCTTTTCGCGCTTTTCCATTTCCGCATGCGCCATCGTTGCATAAAGCTCAATAAGCATATTGTTAATTGTCTCCATAATCATCGACGCCATATCGTTGTCCATCTTGGACAGATCTTGGAGAGTAGTGGGTATTTCAAGAATCATCACGCGAACGTTATGGTCCTTAAAAAACCTAAGTTCGTTCAACGTAGCTTCCTTGTTACGTCCAAGACGGTCAAGCTCGCTTACAATAAGAACATCGCCGCTCTCTAAAATCTCATCTTTCAGCATCATGTAGCGCGGACGGTTAAAGTCTTTTCCCGTCTGCTGGTCGGTGTAAACCTTACCTTTGTACAGGCTGATATGGATATCAGCGCAGTATTTCTTAATTTCGGCAATGCCACGATCAAGATGCTGGTCTTTCGTACTCGTTCGGTGATACGCCACATACTTCATAGGATTACCCCTTTCAATTTCCATTTACTGAATAATCCAATCTTAGCAAGACAGGCTCAAAAAGACCACACTCGAACTAAGCATATTCCAAACCGACTTCCAGTACATTTTGAGCCTATTTCAGTGCCCTTTTCACAAGGTATCAGAATCTATACATTTTGCGCCCTAGCTATTCAGCACTCAATCCTGTATTCAGAAACTCAATGAATTTATCTAAATTGATTAAGTATTTAGTGCCAGCTTTAATATACATAATTTCCCCTGCAAGGCACCACTGACGAATTGTATGATAAGGGATACCTGTTTCACTTGATGTCTCTTTAATTGTCCGCATACGCGGTATGGTCGTTGCCATTTGCAAAACCTCCATGAATAAGATATTTACGCCTCCTCCTGGGGCTTTGCTGACCTCAGCATATTTTTTAAACCTAAATACTTTTTATTCGTCTTCCCATTCGTCTTCCCAAGCAGATTTTTCAATCGCGCTATGTCTAACAATATGAATGGTGAACGGCTCTACGTTATCTTCTGTAAGCAGAACGGCTCCAGCGCCGTACGCTTTGTCAATTATATATTTGCAAGCATTCAAGCAATCTTTATTATGCTCGTCACTTGCGATAGCGATGATGCTTTCAAGTGCTGGAACTGTTGCCTCCTTCAAGAGGGCTTTAAACCAAACCTTCTGCTCCTTCTGCTCTGCTGTCTGTCTCGGACGGCCTTTAATATTACCGGACTGTCCTTTTGAAAAAGGCATTAAGATTACCTCCCGCTATGGTACTGAATCAATTATCAACAACCTTTTTATTGTTATTGTTTTGTTATTGTTATCCAAGCCATCTTCTGTTCTCTTTATGCTCACCACGGCACAGCACCAGAAAACAAAATTCTTGCTGTACATTCACACAAAACCGTTGGCGTACTACTCAGCGTGTTTTAATGCTAAAAAGTTCTCATGACTAACATTTTAAAATCAGCATAAACGTAATGTTTTTTATTACGCCTTACAACACGAATCTACAAACTCATAAAGTGTTTTCAAAACATCTTTTGGCAAGAAATATGCTTTGAGTTGATATAATTCTTGTCGCGAACGATCTGGTTTATCCCACAAGTCATACCACTTTTTCAGTGCTGTTCTCATAATCTCCAAATCAACGATTATCTCTTTATGTAGGTATATGGTTCTACTCGGAGAATTTGTATCCATCAGCGATTCAACTAACACATTTACTATACCGTCACGGCATGGGATTATATGCTTTTTCATTAAATCATTAGTAAGTATTCGGCTGTATTCTTTAATTACTTTCTTCAAGCTACACTCCTGCAAAACATCAAATAATGTATAACTCTGACCGAATAACCGCCTAATTAGTCGATCCTGCATAATTACTTCAATGCGAAGAAGGCCTGATTCAACATCTTTATTTCCAGCATTGTGCTGCTCCAATGTCTTGTTGTAGCATTTTATTATATAGTAGTTTTTAACACGCACAATGACCGTTTCCTTTTCCTTGTGATATTTACAGCGCCTTGAAGGCCCCTCGTACACAGTGTTTGTCCTATCCGTATAGCTACGGTGGATCATGTTAAGAATCTGATCAGGTGTACTTACTCCGGCTACTTTTTGTGTCAAATTCACCTCAATGGATTTTAACCTACGTCCATTTATATTGTCTGAAAACTCTTGTAACTCGTACGTTAATGTTTTTTTAATAGATTTCAAATATTGTTTATCTTCCATAGAGAAGGGCTTCACATTATCCGACCGTATGAATTTGGGCAAACAAAAAGAAACATACGCTTTCCCCTCTTTGACGTCTATCTTACCGCATTCTCTACCAACGGAGCTTTTAATTGGCTTAACAAAACATCTGCCGTCTATGGCCTTTTCTTTTAGCTCCAACTCAAATATTATTTCATCTACACCCGCTTTTGATTTCCCCATTTTTTACCTCCACATTTTTATTAGTAGACGCAAAAAAGCCCTTGCGTAATAACCTGCATCTGCAGATATTAACAAGGACCTCTATCCTTTATTAGGCTTTTACAGGGGGGCTCCAACCGCTCCTGCCACAAGTCGAAACCTGTGCGTACAATGCTTACTTAAATCATATTACCCGCGAGCTTATTGCTCTACTACCTATTAGTATACATCAAATACATGTGTTTGTAAATAGTTTTTTCTAAATTTTTTAAAAACATCTTTTCGTGTGTATTTGAGGTTCGTGTTTTAGCGCACCAGAACGTCGCAAATCACCTTTTTTAAAAAGTAATAGCCCAAACCATGTAATAAAACAAAAGCTGACCGAGGCCGCATGAAGCACCTTATTCTTTATCCAGTAGCTTTAAATGATCAATTGCATATTTAAGCGCCATATTCATTACTTCGTTACGAGAACGCCCGCTTTTATCAGCCAGTTCATCATAGTCCCACAAGAGATCTTTACTTATTCTCAACGTCATCGTAACAGTCTTTTCTTCTTTGGGCTCTAAATCTTTATGCTTCACGACAAACTTATTGGATTCACTCATATAAATGCCCTCCTATCATATAGTGTATTCTTAAAACACGCCCGTTCCAAGACCACTTATTATGATAGAAATTTTAGTGTTACATTTCTGTGTTTTGTGCTAAGATAGTATTATCACATATTTTAGGAGGACTATTCATGCCAAAGAAAAAACTCTATCAAAAAACTTGGTTCATCGTGTTAATGCTGCTTCTTGTTGCTCCAGTAGGTATCTTCCTCATGCTTGTGTACACATCATGGAATAGGCAAGCAAAGACAATTGTCTCCATCATCGCCTTATTTTTCTTTATTGGAGTTCTCGCCAGTGATGCAATAATTTCAACTGAGCCGCCTTCGTCATATTTATCCGAAAGTACATCTCCGCAAACAGCCGAGACACCATTTACAACACACGAAACATCACCGGCAGTAGCCGATATCCAAACTCCCTCGCCCGCTTTATCACCATCACCGTCACCAGTATCAGATAGCGAGAAAATAATCGCCACCGCTAATGACGTGTTTGGCACAGATAATGTTATATCCGTTGAATATACAGAAGCATCGCATTATGCTTGTATAAAGGCCATAGGAAGCGATAACCTAACGGCAAAAATGACTGTTAATGGTATGTTTCTAGATATAGCAGAGACTTTAGAAAACCTGCGAGATTTAGTTAATGTGGATATCGCCTTCAATATCATTTACCCCTTGACTGATAACTACGGTAATTCAACGGCCGAAACCGTAATAAAAGCAACATACAATCAGGACACCAGAAGCAAGATAAACTGGGAAACATTCTATTTTGAGAATATACCAGACATTGCTGATATTTGGTGGATGCACGCCGCACTTAATAGCGTGCTTGATTAACCTAAAAACACATTTATTTGTCCTATCTTAGCAACCGGTTCGGTGTCCAAATAGTGTCCGAATTTTTATTTTTTGCCATTTTATTATACATACTACTAAAATACTAAACCCTGTAGTCGTTGAAACTACAGGGTTTTTTCTGGAGCTGCTAGGCAGGCTCGAACTGCCGACCTCATCCTTACCAAGGATGCGCTCTGCCGCCTGAGCTATAGCAGCACACATTATAAACGCCCCGTCCGGCAGAAATCTGCCGAAGGGGTTATGGCGACCCAGAACGGGCTCGAACCGTCGACCTCCAGCGTGACAGGCTGGCGTTCTAACCAACTGAACTACTGGGCCATAAAAAACAGTGCCTATGCATTATACATTTGCGCGCGAATTCTGTCAATACCAAATGAAGCGCTGCCCACCGGGACATTTCTGTGTGCTTTTTTCATAAACCGGGAAAGGCTGTCACACGGCGTATCTTCTATCTAATTTCGGCAAACCGGCTGAAAACCTCGGGCGGCGCTGCCATCAGCGTCAAGTTCTCCCCCGAAACCGGTTCGGTAAACTCAAGGCGATGCGCATGCAGCGCCTGAGTTGCTATATTCAGCTTTTCCGACGCTTGCTTTGATGCTTCTGTAAAATAAAGGCCGTCACCCAGAACGGGATGCCCGGCCGACAGGCAGTGGACGCGTATCTGATGCGTGCGCCCCGTCTCCAGAATCAGCCGGAGAAGCGAAACGGCGCACCCCTCTGCCGTATATACCCCAAGCGTTTCATAACGTGTAACGGCCGGCTGCCCGTCCGGCGCGGGAACGCGCAGCATTTCCCGTTCACGAAGCCGTTTGATTGGCAAGCGGATGACGCCGCTTGATTGCGCCATCTCCCCGTAAACAAGCGCAATATACGTTTTTTCGGCGGCCGGCGCACGGAGCGCTGAGGATGCGCGCGCCTTCATATGGCTGTTCTTTGCAAACAGCACAACGCCGGAGGTGTCGCGGTCGAGCCGGTTGACGGCGTGGCAGCGCGCGTCGCCCGACAGGCTTTCCAAATACCCTGAAACATAATTGGCCAGCGTGCCTGTATAGCGCGCCCGTGACGGGTGCGTGATCAGGCCCGCTGGCTTGTTCACAGCGATAAGCCCCGCGCCCTCATAGAGGACATGGAGCACCCCTTTTTCCGGTATGATATCGCAGGGCGGTTCGGCGGCGATGATATCGATTTCGACCGTCTCTCCCGGCCTGACCGCATAATCGGTATAAACCGGCTGCCCATCAACACGGATGCCCTGCGCCTGCTTGAGCCGCCGCGTAAGCGTCTGGGAGATCATAAGCTCCCGCCGCATGATCGAATAGACTTTTCGTCCGCTGTCTGACTGCGCTGCCGTATATGTCAAAATCATGATGTGCTCCGCTTACTCCGGCTATTTCAGCTTCTTCAGCTCGGCCGTGATCTGCTCAAAGTGCATTCCGTGCGACGCTTTCACCAGTACGCTGTCACCCTTTTTAATAAGTTTCGGCAGCTCGGCAAAGAGCAGGTCTTTTGACAGGAAATAATGCGCCTTTCTTCCGCCGGACGAAACAAACCCGTCGCGGATGTTTTCGGCCAGTGTGCCGCAGCAGATCAGGCAGTCCACACCGCTCCTGCCGGCCAGTTCACCGACTTCATAGTGCAGCTTTTTGGTGTCGGTCCCAAGCTCGAACATATCGCCGAGTATGGCTGTCTTGCGTCCTTCCAGTGTTACGAGCGATTTAACGGCAGCCGACATGGAATGGGGGTTTGCGTTGTAGCAGTCGTCTATAACCGTTATATATCCCGTATCGAACACATTGGCCCGCCCGCCAACCGGTTCATACCAGCCCAGCCCCTGCCGGATCTGCGCGTCCGTGAGCCCCAGCGCATGCCCGACGGCCGCGGCCGGCAGCGCGCCATATACCATATGGCTTCCGAACGCCGGAATAAAAACGTCAAAGCTGCCGTTTTTGCTCACAATATCACAGGTAACGCCGCGCGTCCCCTGCGTGTTTATGTTTATCGCCCGATAATCGTTGTGCGCTTCAAGCCCAAACGCGATTTTTTTGATTCCGGGATCAAATGCCGAAAGCAGCTTATCGTCGCCGTTTAAAATTGCGAGCGCGTCCCGGCTCATATAGTCGAAGACTTCGCTCTTTGCCCGCAGGACGCCGCTCAAATCCCCAAGGCTGTCCAAATGGGAATAACCGATCACTGTCATAATGCAGATATCGGGCCGTACCATCCGGGCCAGGCGCGACATCTCGCCAAAATCGCTGATGCCCATCTCAATGACGGCCGCCTCGTGCTCTTCCCGCATCGACAGGAGCATCAGCGGCACGCCGAGTTCATTGTTGAGATTGGCCGTCGTTTTAAGGACGTTATACTTCCGCGACAGGACAGACGCCGTCATCTCCTTGGCCGTCGTCTTTCCGACGCTGCCGGTGACGCCGACAATAGGGATGTCAAACAGGCTCCTGTAATACGCGCCCAGTTCTTTCACGGCATCAAGCGTTGACCCGACCAGTACGTAAGGCCCCTTCGGGGCGTCAAGCGGCCGTTCGGCAAGGCAGCAGGCCGCACCCGCTTCATACGCCTTATTCGCAAAATCGTGCCCGTCGGCACGGGCCCCCTTGATGCATAAGAAAAGGCAGTCCGCGTACGCTTCCCTGTTGTCCCGCACGACGCCCGTAATTATCGTATCCCGGCGCCCGTTATCACCGACATATTGTCCGCCGGTAACGCGCGCGATCGTTTCAAGTGATAGAGGTTTCATAGCCATCGGCAGCACGCTCACTTTAAGTATTTTTTCAGAGATTCCTCAATGATCTTCTCGCACAGGTTTTCATAGGACAGCCCGGCGGCGGCGGCCTCCTGAGGCAGCAGACTCGTTGCGGTGAGTCCCGGCAGCGTATTCCCCTCAAGGCACCACGCATCGCCCCGCTCGTCGACGATGAAATCCATACGCCCATAGACATCGAACATCAAAACCTCATAGACGTGTTCGGCGGTCCGCCGCAGCTTCTCGGTGATCTCCGCCGGCAGGTCGGCCGGGCAGTACTCGTCAGTCAGGCCGGCCTGATATTTGTTTTTATAGTCGTAAAACCCGATTTTCGGGCAGATCTCGATGACCGGCAGCGCCCGGCCTGCCAAAACGCCGACATCACATTCGCGCCCCTTGATGTACTGCTCGGCAATGACGGCATCATCGAAGCTAAACGCCTTTAGAAGGGCGTCGGGATATTCTTCGGGCGCATGGACAACCGAGACCCCCACGGAACTGCCGCGGGAACGCGGCTTGACGACGCAAGGAAATCCGGGGTTTATGTGCCGGTCATCGGTTATCGACAGATTGACGCCCTTCGGCGTCCGGATGCCGTTTTGGTTAAACAACTGCTTTGACACCGCTTTATTCATCGCAACGGCGCTGCCGAGATGGCCGCTGCCCGTATACTTTATACCGGCAAGGTCAAAGGCGGCCTGAACTTTCCCGTCCTCGCCGTCCTCGCCGTGAAGCGCCATGAAAACGATATCGGCAGCTTTACATACCTGCAAAATGTTGTCGCCCATTCTGCTGTCGTCCGCCTGCTTCCGGCTGGCCTTGACCGCCTCGATATCGGGCGCCGTTTCCGCAACGGCTGCGGCAGCTTCATCGTATTCAACGTCAAATATATCGGTCGGTTGATCATAATGCCTCGGATAGCCGAAAAATAAATCAACCAAAACCGCTCTGTGACCGCACCGGCGCAGTGCCGACGCCACCATCGTACCGCTCGTGATCGAAACGTCGCGTTCGGCGGACAGTCCGCCGTATAAAACGACAATGTTCATTTTTGCCTCCAGGTGGTCAACTTCAAATACTCTGAATACATCTACATACTATACATCAAGATTTCGTTTTATACAATTAAAAACACGGTTGACAACGTATAAATCATCAAGTATAATAACCGTTGCCTGTTCACGGATGCGGCGGCATAGCTCAGTTGGCTAGAGCACTCGGTTCATACCCGTGGTGTCACTGGTTCAAATCCAGTTGCCGCTACCAGAAGCGGGGACGCAAAGACGTCCCCGCGAAAACTCGGCCCGTTGGTCAAGTGGTTAAGACACCGCCCTTTCACGGCGGTAACACGAGTTCGACTCTCGTACGGGTCACCATAAAACATTAGCCGTTAGTTATTAGTCGTCAGTTTTTACTTCCGCTAATAACTAATTGCTATTTGCAAGCAACTTCCGGCATGACCTATTACGTCCAGCAGCGGTCGACTGCACGGAGGCTTAGCTCAGCTGGTTAGAGCGCCTGCTTCACACGCAGGAGGTCACTGGTTCAAGTCCAGCAGTCTCCACTCAAAAACCCCGTAACCTTGCGGTTACGGGGTTTTATTTTACTCTGAATACATAAAGCAAACACTGTTTTTCAGCAAGATAATTTGATATGGCACATCCTTTACAGCGCGCTTTAAAACCAGCTTCGGTTAAAACGCAATGATCAGATCGAGTATTTCGTCTTCATTCTCATAGGAGTTATCAAGCGTAAGGGTCGCCGGGCTACTGTCCGGCGCATAATAAATCAGATAACCGGTAAGCGTTTCACCGGGAGCGACTTCCGTGTCCAGAATATAAATCATATCGTCGACATCAAATCCATACTGGGATTTCTGCTCGCCGGTGCTGTCAACCAGCTTCGTGCGGCCGGCGCCGATGCAGGCGGCCGCGTCGCCGTTATTGACGATGGTCACATTAATCGCGAGGACATTGCCTTTGGCTTTTACGACTTCCGCGCTGTTGAAGGTGATGTCCAGACTGCGGAAGGTGACGGTCTGTCCGATGACGCTGTCGGAAGCGGATGCGCTTTCAGGTATCGCCGCGCCGGCTGTGTCGCCGTCTTCGCCGTAGGGGATAACAATGTTAACCGGCGCGTCTTTGCCGGGGAACGTAAGGGTAAACGGTCCGTTTTCAACATCGGCAATCAATAAGTAACCCGATGCTTTTTCACCGTGCACTACAGTGGTATTGAGAATGTTTGTATAGTCTCCAACATCAAACGACCAGTTGTCAATGGTCTGACCGTCTTTATCTGTGATAGCGCAACCACTGTTACCGATTTTAAAGTCGCCGGATGTATTTTTGTTCTCCAATGTGACCTCTACTGCCACGTATGAGTTGGCGCCCTCGATGACCTCAATCCCGTCAACCGTAAGAAAGAGCTGTTTTAACTCAAACGTCTGGCCAATGACGCTGTCCGGCGCTTCCGGCTGCGTTTCAGCGGAAGCTTCGGCAGGCTCGGTTGCCGGTGATGCTTCGGCAGGCTCGGAATCCGCCGCGGTCTCCTGCGATGCTCCTGTAGGCTCGGACGAGGCCGAAACAGCCGCTGACGTTTGCGTATCGTCGGCCTTACCATTATCCGTATCTTTTGATGCACAGCCCGCAAACAAGGCTGTCATCGACAGTATGCATACCAGCAAAATACTTACACATCTTCTCATAATTACACCTCTAGTTATTTTTTTGTTTTTTTATTTGAACTGTACAAAATCAGCATATGATGACGCACAGTTACCTGCATAACGCCTGCAGCCGGAAAAAATATTCCCGACGTCAACAAATTATAAGTTTCGATCCGGCGTATTACTATTACCCCTTTCTCAGAATAGGGGTTATTTTTATCGTTATCGAAGGGACTATATTCGTTATAAAAACTCGGCTTTTTCTGAAAGGATTTCCCTCTCCGAGTGTGTTCACATCATTTTTTTTGCACACAAAAATAACCCCTAATAAACGTTTGGGGTAATGGTATTGGATCATATTATCTAATAGAATTATCAGCAATACGGTAGCTGCATATAAAGCTTTTTGATGGTTTTATATTCGCTTAATAAAAAGCGCCGGACGCATCCGGCAGCAAACCGTGTGAAAATGTAATTTGTTTGGAATTTGTAATTGAGGAGTTGTTTTCAGGTAATGAAACGTACACTGCTGCTGTTAATAATGGTAATGCTGTTTTGTCTTTCCCTTGCATCCTGTTCGTCTTTTGATGCCATCGGCGAATCCAAGGCGTTGCTGGCGGAATTCATAACGGCTTATAACGACGAAGACCCGACGGCTGAAATGAGCTTTATACACAGCTCGTTGACGCAGGAGCTGGGCGGAGCGGAAAATACGGAAATAATTTTAACCGCACGCCGGGCTATTCTCGGTAAGATTACGGGCTACGAGGTTACAAACACCTCATTTGAGACGGCCGACAAGATGACTGAGGTTGTCCTGACGGTATCGATGGATTATGAGAATTCTCCGGATGCGGAGGATACATACACCTTTTTGACGATTGACGACGGACTTTATATCACGGGTTTCAATCTTAAAAAGGAAGCGAATATAGATAAAATCATAACTGATTATTATACTGGTTACGCCGACCCGGATGCAAGACGCGCGCTTTATATACCTTACGCGCAGGCCCTTATTGATACCGAGACTTTTGACCTGGCATCAAAAAAGATTGAAATGCTTGCCGGTGCGTTTGTTGATTTCGAAATTTTGTCCACGGAGTATGCGGTCATGGATGTTGGAGACAGCAATGCGGTCTGCCATAAGATCCTGAAGCTGCGGCTTAATTATGATGCCATGACGTTTATATCCGATATCCAGTTTTCAACGGAAGACGGCGTCCTCGGCATCAATTACGAGGATATGCTTCCGGAGACGATTGAAGTGTTCCGCGCCGACTATGTCGATGCGTTAAACGCGGCGGATCGTGAAGCGCTGATGAACCTTTACAACGAAAACTTTTTCGGCGTTCTGAGCGACCAAACGCAAGACAGCTGGTGGCAGTCGATTTATGAGCCGCTTCTGAACGATTACGGCGCTTCTCAGGAATATGAAGTAGTTGAATGGGATTGGGATACAGTAGACGTTGTGGGAACACAGACAAATTGTTTTATCATTTATTCACAGTCTGAATATGACGAAGCTGTTATACAGGAAAAAATAATAATCTCCGCCGTTGACGGCACAATTCTCGGCCATTACCTGCAGGAGGCCTGAATTGCATGATATCGGAATGCTTGTTCCGTAACAGAATGAGAAATCGGCAAACCGTTTGATATGTTAAAAAGAGAGGGACTTGTAAGGAGGGCGGCGCCAAACCGAAGCGCCGCCCTCCTTACACAGGCCTTAAGAAGTCAAATTTAAAGGAAGGCTTTAGCCTTCCTTCCAGACTGTCGAAGCCATGTCCGTGAACGTACCGTCGTGTTCACCAACAAGCTTCTTCAGCTCCTTTTTACTGCTGATCTTTAATTTTTCATAAATGCTTTTGGCGTGCTTTTTCAAGGTGTTCTCGCTGATCTTCAGCTTCTCGGCTATGTATCTGTTTGTATAATCAGAAATAAGATACTCGAGCACTTCTTTTTCTCTCGGCGTCAACGCACTATAATTTCCGAGTTTTTCAAGCTGTTCCAATTTGTTTTTTTCATTTTCAAGAATGGCTGCCGCCCCGTTGAATTCCTTAAAAACATGCTGCCGCATAAACATAACTAAAACCATGGCCACAACAGATAATATTAACGTAAAAAGTATATTCAGAAGCGTTTGACCGACAATAAGAGCGGGAAGCATTATCCCCGCTATCATGGATACGAATGCAGTCATAGTCAGGATAAACATATTATGATACGTATCATAGAACATGTAGCCCAGCATGATCAAAAGACCGCCCAGAAAGGTATGCAGAACAGGGTATGCGTATTGAATAATGATCGTCAGGACGAACACTGCCGTCTGACTTTTTATAAAGCTTGCCAGTAAATGCGCAATGACAATCAAAGCAAGAAAAAACATCATGATAATGTCGAGATAATCCTTGAATTTCTCTATACAGACATATGTAATGGTCAATGACAAAAGATAGACGAGCCTTACATACACAAACGCATACGTATAAGTATTTATGAATTCCCTTCTTAAGCTGTTCAAAAAAGGCCCATATCCGATTGACAGCAAAAACATGAAAGCTACAACAAAAAGCAGCGTTTTTCTGGGAGTTGGTATATTAATCCTGCTGACAAGCGCAGGTTTTCTGTCTTTCGTGTTAAAAAAATAAAGATAATAAAGGCACAGAATAAAAAACAGGATAATTCCTTCAAGCAGACTGATATTATATTGGGCAATGATCTTATACAGCATCGTAACCGCCGTATTGACAAACAAAATGACGGCGGCATACCGAATGCCTTCAGCCGCAGTGAGTATTCCGGGACTGAAATGCCTGAAACTTGCAAACATGGTTAACGTCATAAAGCCGATACTGGCCAGTAAAATTATAACGACGAAGTATTTTACAGAATCGGGCAGTATTTTATACAGGAATGAATAAATCAACATCAGCGCAATGCACACGGCTGTATTTTCAAGAATATACAACCGGTCAATCTTGATCTTTTTCCATTTGATCACAAGAAAAGCTATTATGATAAGCGGTGTGAATATCAGCAGGACTTTTTTTATATCCAGATACTGCTCGGCAAATATCCGGTCGATAAGGATTTCACCCCATCCAAGAAATAATCCATACATCAGTATAACTTTTCTGCTCATGTATTGCTATGTTCCCTCTTTCCCGTGCATGACAGCCCAAATTTCATCCTACATCTTATATTCTACTGAAATACCGGGCAATTCATATTACCTTTGAAAAGAAATTAGGGTACTCTTGTGATGAATTAGGTTCGGAATAATCAAACGTCTTCAGACGCGCTGTCAATGTCGTTAAATAATACCCTGAGTTCCCGCTTATTCTTTACGTTCAGTTTGGCATATATATTCCTGGCATGCTTTTTAAGCGTATTTTCACTGATAAATATCTCTGACGCGATTTTATGATTTGTTTTATCGAGAATAAGAAACTTCACAATTTCTTTCTCTCTGGGCGTTAACTCTTTAAACTGTTTAAGCTTATAAAGATTCTCCTGCTTTTCTTTTTCTTTATCGAGATAATCCAGGTCTGCGTCTAGTCTTATCGCTGAATTTCTATAGATCACCGGGATAATCAACATTCCGATCAGCGCGCATATCAACGATATCAAAGCCGGAGCAGTTTCATCCGGCGTCTTTATCTGCGTGAGCGCCCGTGATAAGACCCCGCCGGTTATAACGCCAAGAATATTGGACGACATCGTAAACAAAACGATTTTATATGGCTTATTGTATATGTATGAAAGAAGCCCGATCAGGCCCCACATAAAAATGTCCATGACGGCATAGCCGGATTTAATCAGTGTATTCGTCACAAGCAGCATGCTTTTATGCGTGATAAACTGAAACAATATAAGTCCTATGATAATGATCCCGGTTGCTGTAATCAGGAAATATTCAATCTTCGGTTTCCGGTCTTTAACCAGCAGAATAATCAAAATACATGAGATGATATACGGCAATATGCTGAACACTTCGATAAAGCCGAACGAGTGTGAAATGAGCGGATCTATCACTTCAAAAACAACGCCCCCGCCTATATTAAAAAGATAAAAGGCCGCGCATAGAAGCAGCAGCGTATACCGGGGCATTTCAATAGATTGACGACTTCTTACAGGCACGGTCTTTTTACCGACTGTTACCGCCATAACCAAAGAACCAAGGCCGGCAGCCAAAGAGACGGCTGCGGACAGTGTTTCCATACTGACCAAAATTAAAAAATTGCATATCATCACAATGACGTTAGCCAATAAAATTATTAAGGCCATTGAGACAAACATATGCTTCACCGGTACGTATCTGATAAACCAGCCGGTAACACACATAATATAAAGCAGTTCGGCAATACCCGTTAAAACAGCCAGAAAAATCAACAGCCCGAAGTGAACCGGACTGTCAATATGCCTGCCGAATAACATTAATATGATGCTGAAAATAAAACTTGCCGATATCACTATATATAACACTGCAGCGTCTGTCTTTCTGTTTACACGCCGGTACAGCAGCAGAAAAATCAGAATAATCGGGGCTAAGTGCATCGTCAATAAAATGATATTGACATTATAACGATCCGAATTGATAAGAACATTAAAGAGAGGCCCCTCATATGTAAAACTGAGCAGCCAGCCTAAATATAGTCCAAAACCAATAATGAATTTTTTTGCGACGCTATTCACTGTTTCACCTGTTGAATCTCGATTTATAGAACAAATATTTTATATATTAACATAAATTCTGAAAAAACAAAATCTTTAAGTCAGATCAATGTTTGTGATGCGCAGAATTTTGCTGTCAATAATAACTCAGTCAATATGCAGAAGCGATATAAACATGCTAACATTATAAAAAAGCGCGTATGCCATCCGGTATACGCGCCTTTTTATTTTACAGTTCAAACGTAAACGCCGTGCCGTCCGCCCCGCTCGTCACCGTTACCGCGATGCCGTGCCGGTCGGCAATCTGTTTGGTAATGGCAAGGCCAAGGCCGGAGCCGCTTATATTTCCTTCGGATTTCACCTTATAAAAGCGGTCGAAGACATACGGCAAATCTTCCGGCGGTATGCCGGGCCCGCCGTCCCGGATTGTCACGGCATTACCGTCAAGCGTCACGCCGACGTGACCGCCGTCGGGTGAAAACTTGAGCGCATTATCGAGGACAACAAGGAACATTTGCTTGAGTCGGCCGTAATCGCCGTTATACGCGAAAAGTTTTGTATCTGCGGAAAAATCTACATCGACCTCTTTTTCTTTATACAGAAGGCCGGCGCTTCGGACAGCATCGGAAAGGACGTCATAAATGTTAACGTCCTGCATATCGAAGCGGAAATCCGGATTTTGCAGCCTGGACAGCTCCAACAGGTCGTTTACGAGGCGCTGAAGAGACAAAATCTCGCTGAGCATCTGATGAAGATAGTCTTTCACCTGTCCGGGTTCTGTGACAACACCATCGCTCAGCGCCTCCAGGGAACCGCGCAGCACGGTCACCGGCGTGCGCAGCTCATGCGAGATATTCGCCGTAAAATCGCGGCGCAGCTTGTCAAGCTTCTGCGTTTTTATACGGGCCTCGTCGAGCTTTTCACTCAGCGCGTCGATCGACCGCGCGAGGTCTCCAATCTCGTCGTTTCGCGTTATGTGCGTCTTTGCCGTGTAATCCCCCGACGCCAGCAGCGCCGTCGACTGCTTCATACGCTTTAGCGGCCGTGTAAATTTCATTGCCAGGAAAACCGACAGCAAAACCGAGAGGACGAGCGCGGCAACGGTGCTATACAGTAAAATCATGATCCCCTGATACGTCGCACCCGTCAAACCGTCGACGGAGGCGTGGAGCAGCACCGCCCCGACGATCTCCCCGTCGACCGTGATAGGCATAGCCACCGTGAGCGTCGGCATATCGAGCAGGCTTGAAAAACCCTCGCTGAATGTCGTGCCGCCTGTGAATACTTCTGATACGACCCGTTCGGCATCTTCCGGCAGATCTTCATAGCTGTAAGAAGCGTGGGAAACGTTCCCTGTTATCAGATTGAGGTCTTTATCGACCAGCCATACGGACGCGTCCGCGATATCGTCGATAAATTTCAGATATATCCCCATTCCTCCAATACTGCTTACGCCGCTGCCGGCACCGCCGCTTGCGCCGCCATTCCCGTAACCGGCGCTTTTCCCGTCACTCACTCCGGAGTCATCCGTACGCATATATTCGGACACCGTCCCGGCGATCAGCTCCGCCCGTTCCAGCATGTCGTCCTTTTGCGTATTCAAAACGTTGTTTTTGAACAATGTGATAAACAGCGCGCCGACTATAACGGCAAACAACACAAGCGCCGCCGAAAAGTACGCTGTCAGTCTCCGGGCAATCCTGCTATTCATCGTCTGCACCCTCAAACTTATATCCGACGCCCCAGATCGTTTTGATATCCCAATCCGGATGCTTAAATTCGTCCAGTTTAGCGCGCAGGCGTTTTATGTGAGAATCCACGGTGCGCGTATCGCCATAATAATCGTATCCCCACAGGCTTCCCAGCAGGTTTTCCCTCGAAAAGACCTTGTTTTTATTGTGGACGAGCGTCCAAAGTATCTCGACTTCTTTTTTCGTCAGACGTATGTCCTGCCCGTCTACAGACGTACCGTACGTGTCGAGATCGACCGTAAGGTTTTTATATCGGAGCGCTTGATTTTTCCCTTGCTCTTCCCGACCGAGGCGTCTGAGAACGGCGCGGATGCGCGCCATGACCTCGCCCGGCGAAAACGGCTTGACGATATAATCGTCCGCCCCGATGTCAAGCCCCATGATCCTTTCAAAATCCTCTCCGCGGGCCGTTATCATGATCACCGGCACGTTTGAGGTCCTGCGGATCTCGCGGCAAACTTCAAACCCGTCTGTTTTCGGCATCATGACATCCAGCAGGACGATGTCCGGTTTTTTTTCATAAAAAAGCGTCAGCGCCTCCTGCCCGTCAAAGGCCACAAGCGGCGTATACCCTTCTTTGCGGGCATACTCCTCCAATATAGAAGTGATCTGCCTGTTGTCGTCGGCGATTAAAACATGCGTCATACGCTCACCCCTTTACGCTGAGATTATATCATGCGTGACGCTGTAAAGCATTTTTTTCACATTAAAAACATAAAAACTGAAAATAAAAAACATGGTTTTGACACATTATTCTGAGAAGATATAAATGTAAAGTCCAACGGACTATTATCTATTAAGGAGTTCTTAGATATGAAAAAAATGAAATTACTCGCCGCTGTCGGTCTGGCCGTCATCCTGATAAGCGCTGTGACAGTGCCGGCGCTCGCCGCCGATTCCTATGGCTCTTCAGACGTATCGGAAAGCGGTTCATACACCCTCAAGCAGATGCTGACCTATGCTATTGAAGACGAATACCTGGCCTACGCCGAGTATGCGCAGATCATTGAGACGTACGGCGCACAGCGGCCGTTTACAAACATCATTAAAGCAGAAGAAACGCATATCGCCGAACTGAAAACACTCTTCGAAGAATACGATTTTGACGTACCTGCGGACACGGCGGCCGCGCACGTTATAATCCCCGCCAGCATAGAAGATGCCCTCGGCGCGGGCGTACAGGCTGAGATTAACAACATCGCGATGTACGACGTGTTCTTGTCCCAGGATCTTCCCGACGACGTGCAGGCGGTTTTCAAATCCCTGCGTGCAGCGTCCGAAAGCCATCTGGCTGCCTTTGAAAAAGGCCTTGACCGGCCGTCCGGAAACGGAACAGCCGACGGTGAAGGCAACGGCTATGGTACAAATGGGCAAAACGGCAGCGCATCTAACGGCGGCTCCGGAAACGGGACTGGAACAGGTGACCGCAACGGAACCGGCGACGGATACGGGAACAAAGCCGGTGACCGCAACGAAACCGGCAGCGGTTACGGGAACAAAACCGGCGACTGCGACGAAACCGGCAGCGGTTACGGGAACAAAACCGGTAACTGCGACGAAACAGGCAGCGGTTACAAAAGCGGCGGAAGCGATGCTAACCGCACAGACACATGCACCTGCTGCACAGACTGAACCATCCAGCTTCAACAAATCGGATCATCCTGAAATCCGAGACGGCCGCGCACGAAAAGCGCGGCCGTTTTCATTTGTTGCTGTGGCAATTTATTCCGCGCGCGCATATACGGTAACAGATAGGATGAAACGCCATGCATAAAAAAGTCGTTTTTTAAGCGTACGTTTTGCGAAAGGAGTACATAATGTCCGGTAAATTGCTGCCTTGCCCGTTTTGCGGTGCCGAGGCCAAAATTCTTAATTATTCGGGCGCGTTCCGCGTCGTGGACACCAATTACAAATGTGCCGTTTCGTTTTCAGAACGATGGTATAAGACGCAGCAGGAAGCGATCGACGCCTGGAACAAGCGCGCTCCGGATATCGTCTACTGCCGCGAGTGTAAATACGGCGTTCAAAACGCGTTTCAATGCGGACTCGTGCTGTGTCAGAACGAGTTTTTCAGGCGGTACCGCTTGTTCGGCTTCGATGATTACTGTTCCTTTGGAGAACGGCGCAAGCCGGACGACGAATAAAATTAAAAGCGCCGCCGGGTTTTTCAAGCCGGGCGGCGCTTTTTTTGAGTTATACTAAACATAAACGGAAAACGTTGAAAGCTGACGAAGTTATTTTTTGTGTTTAGTATTACTACGTATTCCCCTTGAATCTCTCCTTACGATGTTCCCAATCGCGGATTTCCGGATTATAGAGATTTTGCGCGTTCATGCTGGGAATCCCGTTGTTATTGTTGTTTGTAAAAAAGCTGGCGACCGGACCTTTTCTTTTCGGCTGTCTGTTGTCCGCCATTGTCTGCACCCCTTTCTCAGGATTATTATTCCTGAATAAAGAAGCGTTATGCACAAGTCGTTTGCCGGACTTCCGGCTTATCCTGCGCCTCCGGACAGCTCCGTATACGTAAGCCGTCCGTTTATACGCTCGGATTTCATGAGGCTGGCGCTTGTTATATGCGCGCAAACGGGATCAAACGCTTTTGAATAATCGGTCAGCGAAAATCCTTCACGGAATTTGACGCCGCGCGCCAGTGTAAGGTGCGGCGTATACGGACGCGAATCCACAGGAAAACCCGCGGACCGGATCTGCGACGAGAGCTTATCGTACAGCGACGATAGCGGCGCACCTTTTTTCGCGCCGGACCATATGAGGTCTCCGTTGCCGCGTTTAAAACGCCCGATATGGTCAAAACGCAGGTCAAACGGCTCAAATCGCAGACGCTCAGCGATTAAACGCAGCTGTCCGGCACGATTTTCGGAAACCTCGCCGACAAAAGCAAGCGTCAGGTGCAGGTTTTCATATAACGTGAAATTCCCTTTGAGCGCGCGCTTTTTGAGGTCGTTTTGGACAGCTGCAAATCTGTCTTTGACCTCTTTATTAAAATTAACCGCGAAAAAAAGCCGCATGATCGTTCTCCCCTCATCACACCGCCAGCATCGTTTTCCGTTAAGCACACGCCGCCTTATATCCCACAACTTTTATCCTGTCATAAAACGGCTGCGCCGTTTTATAAATAAGGTTCAACAATTATTAAAAAATTATTTACAAATTAACCCATGCGATATATTGACTACAACACGCCGTTGTGGTATAAAATAAGTAACTGTTAGCACTCCAGGGCCGAGAGTGCTAAAAAGTGAAAACTTACACGATAACATTGATTTTAGTAAAGGAGTTGTTAATCATGGCGGGACTTGTTCCATTTAACAGAAGAAATTCGGATTTACTGAACACAGGTTTTAATTTTGACAACATGCTTGATGACTTTTTTGCGGACGGCTGGCCTTTCAGGCGAAGCCTTGTGGCAGACACCTTCAAGATAGATGTTCAGGAAAATAAAACCGAATACATCGTCGAGGCCGAGCTGCCAGGCGCCGTAAGAGACGACATCAGCATATCTCTCAACGAGGGCAGACTAAACATCGCATTCAACAAAACCGAAAACATCGAAGAGACGGACAAGAATTATATCCACCGGGAGCGCCGCACGACCTCTATGAGCCGCAGCGTCATACTTGCCGACGCCGATACCGAAGGCATCAAGGCCAAACTGGACAACGGTGTTTTATCCGTCACCGTACCGAAGAAAACAAAGCCGGACAATTCCGTCGTTATCGATATAGAATAACTGTTTAGGCTAAAACACACCGGACGGCCCGCCGGTGTGTTTTTTTATTCTCCTCTCAATCTAGTTGAGCAAAAGCAACAGGCCGGAAAGCATCTGCGTTGTTGCGGGGGCCATAACAAAGGCCGCGCCGTCAAAATCGCCGAGCGCGTCATACAGGCTGTACTGATCCGCCGTACTGATCCCGGATTCCTGCAGGAATTCAGGCGGCGTCACGCCGACCGTACTGCACGACTGGACGGATGTCATATCAACGTCATAAGTCCCTGCCTCATCCGCCTCAACGATCTCAAGCGTGCCGTAAACCGTACTGTCTGTACTGCCGCCGTCGTCTATCACCTGCGAAACGGACAGGTCGCCGCTAAAACCGAACGCATCCATATCCTCCGATGCCGCGTGCATATACGAAACCTGCATCCCGGCATTATAACTCAAATCCGTGACGGTGCTTGAAACGGCGGCCGTCATGTTTTCCTGTGTCGTGCCGTCCGGGCCCTTGATATCATATATGAAATTCTCCGCATATGCATCCGCGCCGCCTGAAACGTTAACGTCCTGCAGAACGGCCGAACTGCCGTCAAAGCCCTCAAATGTTATTTCATTATGACGGATATAACCGTCTTCAAAAAAGACCAGACTCAGCCGGAACGTCTCGTCCCCGGCCGTCAGCGTCAAATAGATGCCGACGGGCGCTTCCACCTCGACAAGCTTAAACGTCATAAT
This sequence comes from uncultured Sporobacter sp., assembly GCA_963663605.2. Classification (GTDB taxonomy): domain Bacteria; phylum Bacillota; class Clostridia; order Oscillospirales; family Oscillospiraceae; genus Sporobacter. Next base: position 53,952 of record CAXXVF010000001.1, on the reverse strand, counting down.
GGCCGCCTTCCGCTCATCGTCATCCAGCGCGTCGATGTCCCGGAGCATACCGTCGAGCCCTGTCACGCCGCGCGCCTCTCCGTCGCTGTTATACGGCGCGCTGAATAATGACTGAAGCGCCGTATCCTGCGCGATAAGGTCTATAAGTCCGCGGGTCACCGCGAGGGCTCTTTCTCCCATCAGCTTGAGTGTGCTTGCCGTGCAGGAAACCTGCATGCCGGCATACGTTGCGGTTTCTTCCCCGGCGCTGAAATCCGGCTGTTTGGCGATATCCGCAACAAGCGCCAGGTATGCGTCTATATCTGAGCGCCAGTCGTCGTCCGACAGGCGCGGCGCGTTCGTATCGTTCATGACGCGGATATAACGTTTAAACGCCGTCAGCCCGAAATACGAGTCGGAAACCTGCGGATTCAGCGCATGCAGTACCATCGGGTTTTCGGCGTTCGCTTTCCTTACAAGCATCATGTTTTCATAAAAATACAGGCCGCATCGGCTGGATTCTCCGTCGCCGGTGAGCATATCGATAACCATGGACGCATCGCCGTTTTCTACGTTATTGATCTTCTCTATGGCGTAGGTCGTTTCCGTTTCTTCTTCACCAATTTGCGTCATGCGCAGTGTTGTATTGGTATAGTCCGAGCCGTCGCCGCTTTGCATTCCCGGGTTCAGCAGGATATCAAACGGCGATGACGCGATCAGATCGGCTCGGCCGGCGGTATTCATCAGGACCTGCCCGACGCCTTCCGCAAAAATCTCGCCTGCGGGAGAAGGGGACGGCGCGTCGTCGCTTTGGGCCGTACCGACGGCGGCTTCTGCTTCGTATGGCATCGAGGCGTCTGATTCTGATGCTTCGTATGAGATCGTTTCTCTGAAGCAGGACGTCAGCGTGGCAATGATTATTACCATGCTTAAAAAAACGGCAAGTATACGAAGTACTTCTTTTTTCGTGTACATGTAAACCTCCCAGAATGACGACGCCGCTTATCGGCGTTCTCTCCGTCCGGTTTGCCCGATGCTTCCCGGCCTCCGGATTGCCGCCGCAGTCTATTTTGTTTATTGTATCAAAGGCCGGTTGCATAATCAATGTCGAACCATACCCTCGCCGATAGTTTTCACCCGCTTTTTTATTTCCTGTTTTATTTACATCGGCAAAACAGCATGTTATGATTGAAAAATAGTGACTGCATAACGCAATCATAAGGCTGCCGAGGCAGATCCCGGCTGGTACCATGACGGAGGCTTTTATGGCATACAGCTTTTACGCACTCATTTCCCGCATGAAAAATATCGGACGCTGGTCCCTCATGAGGAACTCAAACCGCGAAAATGTGCAGGAGCATTCGCACATGGTCGCGGTCATTGCACACGCGCTCGCCGTCATCGGCCGGGACATCTTCGAAAAAGACGTCGACCCCGGTCATGCTGCGGCCGTTTCGCTGTTCCATGATGCCTCGGAAATATTTACCGGAGATATGCCGACGCCCGTCAAGTATCACAACCCGGAAATCATCTCCGCTTATAAAAAAGTGGAGGCACTCGCATCGGATAAGCTGCTGGCCACCCTCCCGGACGCGCTTAAACGCGCATACACACCGCTGCTGAATCCGGGAACGGGCTACATCGCTTCGCTCATCAAAGCGGCCGATAAGCTGGCCGCATATATCAAATGCCTGGAAGAGCTTAAAACAGGCAATAATGAATTCAGGTCTGCGGCCGTTCAGACCCGCAATAAGCTGGACAGGCTGAACATGCCGGAGGTCGCGTACTTCATGGAGAATTTCATTGAAGCTTTCAGGCTGACACTGGACGAACTGGAACTGCCGTCCGGCCCCGAACAACATTGAAAACGGAGGAATCACTATGCGCGCTATCGTCACTGTCATCGGAAAAGATCAGGTCGGCATCATCGCCGACGTCTGCTCGCTGCTTGCTGAAAAAGGCGTCAATATACTCGACATCAGCCAGACGATCCTTCAGGAGTATTTTACGATGATTATGCTGGTCGACCTTACCGGGTGCAGCGTTACGTTTGACGAGCTGTCCGGGAAGCTGGAACAAAGCGGCAAGGCCCGCGGCCTGTCCATCCGCATCCAGCGGGAGGATATTTTTGAATCCATGCACAGGATTTAGTCCTTTCCGTCCGAATTTATTGAACTTGGGGGCAATGGCCCCTTCTGTCCCGGATAAAGGGCGCGCGACCTGTGCCGCCCTGCTTGAAATTTGTAATAAACTGGAGAGAGCCCGTTATGATTTATGCCAATGAAATCCTCGAAACCATCGAGATGATCGATCAGCAGCATCTGGATATCCGTACGATCACCATGGGGATATCCCTGCGCGACTGCGCAGATACCGACATCTCCGTCTGCTGCCGGAAAATATATGATAAGATTACGCGTTTAGCCGAGAACCTTGTTAAAACGGGCACTGAGATCGAAAGCGAATTCGGCATACCGATCGTCAACAAGCGTATCTCAGTGACGCCGGTGGCCCTCATCGCCGAAAGCTGCGCAGCGTCTGACTACGCGCCTATTGCAAAGGCCATGGACGACGCTGCCAAAGAAGTCGGCGTCAACTTCATCGGCGGATTTTCGGCACTGGTGCACAAGGGCTTTACAGACGGTGACCGCAGGCTGATCGATTCGATCCCCCAGGCCCTGTCTCAAACACAGCGCGTATGCTCCAGCGTCAATATCGCCACGACAAAATCCGGTATCAACATGGACGCCGTGGCGCGCATGGGCCGTATCATCAAAGACTGCGCTGAGCTGACGGCCGAAGACGGCGGCATGGCTTGCGCCAAGCTTGTCGTTTTCGCAAACGCCGTTGAGGACAACCCGTTCATGGCGGGCGCTTTTCACGGCGTCGGGGAGCCTGAATGCGTTATTAATGTCGGCGTTTCCGGTCCGGGCGTCGTCCATCACACACTCAAAGCCGTTAAGGGTCAGCCGTTTGACGTCGTGGCTGAAACCATCAAAAAAACGGCTTTTCGTATCACGCGTATGGGGCAGATCGTGGCACAGGAAGCCTCGCGCCGTTTAAACGTTCCGTTCGGGATTGTCGACCTGTCGCTCGCGCCGACGCCGGCCATCGGCGACAGCGTCGCCGACATCCTCGAGGAGATGGGGCTTGAGAGCGTCGGGACGCACGGCACAACGGCTGCTTTGGCGCTTTTAAACGACGCGGTCAAAAAAGGCGGTGTCATGGCTTCTTCCCATGTCGGCGGACTGTCCGGCGCGTTTATCCCCGTCTCGGAGGATGCGGGCATGATAAGGGCCGCCCAAAGCGGCGCTCTGACGCTTGAGAAGCTGGAGGCAATGACATGCGTATGTTCGGTCGGGCTCGATATGATCGCCGTCCCCGGCGACACACCGAGCGAGACCCTCTCCGCCATCATCGCCGATGAGGCGGCCATCGGTGTCATCAACAACAAGACAACGGCCGTGCGGATCATACCGGCCCCCGGAAAAACGGTCGGCGACCAGGTCGATTTCGGCGGGCTTTTGGGCTCCGCTCCGGTCATGCCCGTAAATCCCTGTTCAAGCCGTGATTTTATCCGCCGCGGCGGACGGATACCCGCGCCGCTGAGCAGTTTGAGAAACTGATCTTAATGTATAATCAACTGTAATCTCCCAGAACCCGTATATATAAGAAATAAAGATTCTTCGGCTTATCCCGGAATGACGCTTGCCTGTCATTTCAGGGGGCAGAAGAATCTTTTTCTGTATTGGTGTAAAAGCGGCTGTCTAGGCGGTCAGACGTTGCCTGTCACTTTCCGGACAACATTTAAAAATAGGTCGGATGACGGGTTTGTCGCTTTATGCGGCCAAGCCGCGATGTACGTGCGCTTGGATTCCAAATCGTCTATCGGGACAATATCGACGGAATTCGTAAAGTACTGAGCCGGAAGCGCCGACGGCATGATCGACACCCCCAGGCCCGCGCTAATCGCCAGGAGCACCGACTCTGCTTTATCGAACCGTTTCATGTTCTTCGGCACAAAATCGTGTGAACGGCAGACATCCAGGATGTGGTTGTATAAAAGCGGGTACCCAGGTTCATAGGAAATTAAAAACCGTTCATCGGCAAGATCGGCAAAATCGAGCGGTTTTTTTGTCAGCCGATGCTCCTTGGGCACAACAAGGACAAGCTTATCGGTATGGGTCACGAGATAATCCAGCCGCCCGTTGTCCGGCAGCATGGCCGAGTAGGCAAAATGAAAATCATGTTTTTCCTCCCGCATCGCCATCACCTGTTCGCGCCCGTTGTTCAGCGTGACGTCAACAGCAACATCCGGATGCTGCCTGAAAAAAACATCCAGACATTTAATGAGCACCGGCGCCGACGTCGCAACCGTAGCTATGGAGAGATGGCCCTTCCTCTTCCCCATCTGATGCATCAAAAACACCGCGCTGTCGGCCGTCCGGAGCATGTCCATGGCGTAGGGCATAAATGAAGTTCCCTCATCGGTCAGCGAAACGCTGCGGTTCGTCCTGGAAAAAAGCGTGACGCCAAGCTGCTCCTCAAGATCGCTGATCTGTCTGGAAACCGAAGACTGCGATACCGAATGGCGCCGCGCCGCTTCCCTGAAATTCAGCGTTTCCGCAACCGTTACAAAATATCTGATTTGCGTTAGGTCCATATCGATTCCTCCCTAAAAGCGGCAAACATTCTGTCCGCCCGTCTCTGTCTTTCTACCATTATCCACTTGGTTTTAAGAACCGTCAAGAATTTTCGTTAATTGATGCATATATGTTGACATCGTGATGCAGTTATGCTATCATTAATTCAGAGTTCAAGGAAAGGAGATGAACGGCTATGCGCAAACTACCGCTCATATGGATCAAAAAAATTATGCTGTATATCCTGGGACTTTTTATCCTGGCTTTGGGTGTCGCTTTTTCGGTCAAATCCAATCTCGGCGTATCGCCCGTATCCTCCGTACCCTATGTGCTCAGCCGAATCTTCCCGTTGTCATTGGGTTTTTGGACGGTCATATTCTACCTGTTCTGCATGCTGTTACAGGCATTGATCCTTAAGCGGGACTATCGGATCATAAACCTGTTTCAGATCGCGGCGTCCTTTGCATTTGGTTTCTTCACAGATCTGACGATAAATTTGATTTCATTTTTGCCTGCAACTGATAACTATGTATTCCGGTTTTTATATCTCATAGTCGGTATTTCCTGTATTGCGCTCGGCATCCTGTTTTATCTGACGACCGCACTCATTTCGCTGCCGACGGACGGCACAGTTCAGGCCGTTACATTTAAAAGCCGACTGAAACTGCATCACGTCAAAATCTTTTATGACTGCGCATCGACAGCTATTGCGATCATTCTGTCGCTGGCTTTCCTTGGCGTCCTTGACGGCATCGGTATCGGCACCGTGATCGCATCACTTGGTGTCGGAAGGATGCTCGGTCTCTTTTCCTCGCTGTTTAAAAACAAGCTTCAAAACTTCATTGGCCGCGAAAACAACAAGCCCGTTTTTGAGCCGAATGAAGCCGCCTGAAACGGCGCGCGCATAACATATAATTTCCGCCCCTATCGGGGCGGAAATGTTTACATAATTTGCTAAATTACTTAGTGCATATTACACAGTAATGTGCACTATTTTACACGGATTATGTTAATTATTACGAATCTGTAAGTACTATACATAACATATTTGACATTATTATCATCAGCATGATATGAATTTATAAGCAATTAATTATAAGGAAAGAAGCATCGATTTATGAAAACCAAGTCTCCTGCACTCGGCCCTGTCATCGGATGTCTTATAATTCAAATCTGTGTCGGCATTTTATACCTGTGGAGCGTTTTTAAAATGCCGATTGTTAATTCCTTCAATTGGTCTATTGAAGCGGCCACAATGGTTTCTTCATATATGCTGTTTGCTTTTGTAACGGGCAACCTGATTGGCGGTTTTCTCAACGATAAAAAAGGTCCCCGGCTGACGGCGGCGATCGGCGTTGTCCTGTTCGCCTTTGGCGTTGGTCTCACGGGCTTTTTGACCGAGCAGACCATCAGCTGGATGAACCTTACGTATTGCGTACTTGGCGGTCTTGGTTCGGGCTTTGCTTACGGCGCCTGTATCAGCTGCGTGCAAAAATGGCTGCCGCACCGCAGGGGTCTGGCTTCCGGTCTTACCGTTTCGGCATTTGCTTTCTCGACCGTCGTTTTCGCGCCGGTTTCCAACTGGCTCATGAACATGCACACGGTTAACGGCATTGTGGACTTCAAGCCAGTCTTCCTGACGCTGGCCGGCGTATTCCTGGTAGCGGGCATTGTCGGTTGTATTCTGGTGAAGCTTCCGGACGAAGCGTATAAAAAAACACTGCCGGACGCCCCGGTTTCCGCAAAGGTACATACCGGCAAGGATTGCACGCTTGGACAGGCCATAAAAACACTGCCGTTCTGGTGCATATTCCTGGAGCTTCTCTTTATAAACGGCACCTGGACGCTGTCGATCCCTCTCATCAAAAATCTCGGCATCGATCGCGGGCTGACGGAGACGGCCGCCATTGCGACATTGTCGATCACCGGCATCTTCAACGCCGGCGGGCGTCTTATCATGGCGACCATTTCCGATAAGATCGGCCGCACGACTACGATCATAGTCTTATCGGTCCTGACGTTTATCGGCGCTGCTTTAATCATGCTGGGCGTACAGGGCGCCGGCTTCATCATTGCCATCTGCGTCATCGCGTTCGGCTACGGCGGACCGGCTTCCACGAACGCGGCGTTCACGACGGACTTCTTCGGTGCAAAGAACTCCGGCACCAATTACGGCGTCATTATGCTGGCCCTTGGGTTCTCCTCCGTCCTGTTCAACACGATCTCCGCCCACGTCCTGCAGGGCGACGTTACCAAAACGTATATGATGGCGGCGGCCTCAGCAGTCATACCGATTATCATGATGATCATCATCAACAGCTACATAAAAAAACAGCGCATGGCATGCTCTGCTATAAAGCCCTAGGCCGAAACCTTATAAAGTTAACCATAATATTTCACCGCGACGGGTTCTTAAACGCTCCCGTCGCGGTCTTTTTTTCGCAAGCTTAAAAGATTTTAAGCTTGCGTTTAAGGAAAATACAGCTGCTTTAAGCAGCTTTTTCTACAGTTGTAAGACGGGGATATGCCGATGGCATATCCCTTCTTTTTATAATCTGTTATAGGTCGCAATCACTCAATGGATCGCTATAAACCGGCATTCAGCGCCGTCAATACTGTCCAGCCCGAAATGGACGGAAATACTATAATCCGCGTTGTAATAGACATCCGCAGTATGACCTGTGTCGCTCGTATAGGCGCTCTGCCATACAAAACCGTTTTGCGCAAGCAGGCCGACATATCCGTCTACGGCGATTTCATCGGGAACGGTGATGTCGCTCGTCTTGTAGAAATAGGTCTTGACACCGGTCGCCATATCCAGCTGGGATTCACACGGTAGTGTGCCGGCATAGATGCCGTAATCCGGCACCGGATAATATCCGTTGTAATAGATCGTCGAATCGGAGTTTTCTGATATGATCGATATCAGTGAAACACTGTCCGTCCTTTCGAGGGCTTTGGCGTAATTTATCGGCACGGCAAAATTGATCGTCTGCCCCTGCGTGGCCGTCAGGCATGTCACGCCTATGACCTGCCCGGATGTATTGAAAACAGGGCCGCCGCCGCTTCCCAGCGATATGGGGGCCGAAAACTGAATATACTCCATGTCGTTGATGTCTTGATTGGTATTGGAAACAACGCCGTCCGACAGTGAATTGACCATTCCGTACGGACTACCTATGGCATAGACCTGATCGCCGACGAAAAGTTCGTCAGAATCGCCCATCATCAGGTAGTCAAAACCGCTGCCGTCGATCTGAAGGATAGCAAGATCGGTCTCGGTATTGTAACCGCATATGCCTTTGACATCGTAAATTTTTCCGTCGGCCGTCAGTATCTTCGCCGAGGACGCGCCGTCTATGACATGATAGTTCGTCACGGCAAGCCCGTCGCGCGTGATGAAAAACCCGCTCCCGATGCCGAGAAGCGCGCCGTCCGAGTCGAATCTCTCAAGATAAAAGACCGCGTCGGCGCATTTTTTATAGATCTCCGCGCCGCTTAAATCAGGGACCAGACAGACGTTCTTTCTGAAGCCGGCGTCGGCTGCCCTGGCCACGATCGCCGCTGCCTCCGCGCGGCTTAAAAGGCTGAACGGGCAAAACGAACCGAAGCTGTCGTTTCCGGTCAGGACTCCGGCCTCATACAGCGTATAGACGGCTTGTCCAAAACTGTCCGAGCGCAAAACATCCGGCACGGCGCCGTCCGGCACATCGTTCTTTGCACTAAACGCCTCAGCCGGCAGTGTGTTCGCGATCAGTTCGGCATATTGCGCTCTTGTTATGTAAGCGCCGTAGTTCTCGTACGGCGCGGACAGAATGCCATACCGCAGCGCATAATCCACATAAGTCTGATACCAGGGGTATCCCGTACCGAAGTCGGCTTTTCCCGTATAGTAAGTACTTCTGAGACAAGCGGCTAATTTGACCGCCTCCGCCACCGTCAGGTTGTCATCGGGCACGAACAAATCGAAGGCTTTGCCCTCGATAAGCCCGAATTCGTAACCGGCCTGCACATACATGGAAAACCAATCGGAGATTTCGACGTCTTTGAACTGGCCGCAGGTATATGTATTGGTCACTTCGAAGTTATCCATACCTCCGGCGGCCTGAGCCGGAATGATGACTGCGGCCGTCATTATCAAGACTGTAAATAAAGATATTAAACGCTTTTTCATGAAACCTCCCGCTGCTGATGACCATTGGCTGTTTCCAGCCGTTTTAGATTGTTACTGCTTTTGTCATACAATAATTATACGGCTTATCCGCCGCTAAAACAAGACTAATATGTTAACTTTTGCCTGCTTGGACAGCTAGGGGCAATCGCGGCCTGCTCAGCGCATTACCCTGCCGAGCCTTTCTGCCGCAGCGGTCAGCCGATCAATGAAATAAGCCGATTCTTCCGTCTTGGAAAAACGGGAAAAACTGACGCGCAGCGTACCGTCAATGACCGCGTTCGGCAGGCCCATCGCTTCGAGCACATAGCTGCGCGCGCCTTTTTTGCACGCTGAACCTTTCGAGACATATATGCCGTCGGCCTCAAGGCAGTTCATCATAACCTCGCTTTTTAAGGGCGGCAGAGAAATGCTCAGTATATAAGGGGAATCGCCCGGAGAAACGATCAAAGCCTCCGGCAGTTTTTCCAACAGGCGGGCGGCCGTAAAATCGTAGACTGCGCGCACGGCATTATCGGCCGCCTCCCTTTCCGACGCGGCAAGGCGGACGGCTTCTCCGAATCCGGCGGCGGCGGGCACAGATTCCGTTCCCGCACGCTTGTTATTTTCCTGAGGCCCGCCCAGCACGAACGGCTGGAGCCGGACCCCTTTCCTCACATATAGCGCGCCGACGCCCTTAGGCCCATGGATCTTATGGGCGCTTACGCTCACGAGGTCGGCGCCGAGGGCTTTAGCCGTAAACGGTATCTTCATAAAACCCTGAACGGCATCGGTATGGAAAAGTGTCTTGAGGCCGCGCCGCCGTATCTCCCGCGTCATGTCCGCAACAGGATTCACGGCCCCTGTCTCGTTGTTTACAAGCATAACGGACGCCAGCGCCGTGTCCTCCCGGAGGGCATCGGCAAACGCTTCGGCCGTGATCCGGCCGTCTTTGCCGGGCCGCAGGTACGTGACGTCCCAGCCCTGCTGCTGGAGGCGCGCGGCCGGTTTACGCACAGCCTCGTGCTCCGAGGCGGCCATGATCATGTGATGGCCGCCTCGCGGCAGAGCGGACGCGGCACCGAGCACGGCCCAGTTGTCTGCCTCCGTTCCGCCGGAGGTGAAAAAAACCTCGTCCGGTTTAGCGCCGAGCGCGCCGGCTATGGTCTTTCGCGCGGATTCAACAGCCGCTTTCGCACGCCGGCCCATTAAATGCGTGGACGACGGATTGCCGTAATCTTCACACATCGTTTTAACCATTATATCCTTGACTTCGTCGTGCACACGCGTCGTCGCCGCGTTGTCGAAATATACTGTAATGGCGATCAGTCTCCCTTAATTTGAGTAAAGTTGTCACTTGCGGGAAAAATTCCGATAATATATGATATTATATTGTCCGGCGAGAAACGCCGCCGCAGTCCGGATACCGGGCAAACACCCGAACCGTCCGGCAGGCTTCATTATATACTCCAAAAAAAAGCATGGCAAGGGGGCGACGGCGATGCGCTTTTGTTTTGAAACGCTCGGCTGCAAGGTCAATCAGTTTGAAACGCAGGCGCTTGAGACGATACTTGTTTCCCGCGGGCATACGGCCGCCGCGCCGGGAAGCGGCTGTGACGCCGTTATCGTCAACACCTGCGCCGTCACGGCGGAAAGCTCCCGTAAATCCCGTCAGGCCGTCCGCCGGCTCAAAAAGCTCGAGCCGGACGCGGTCGTGGCTGTCTGCGGCTGTTTCTCCCAGGTCAGTCCTGAAGAGGTCGAACCGCTCGGCGTAGACCTCATCGCCGGCAGCGGAAACCGGCAGCATTTTGCCCAGGCGCTTGAACGCGTCGTATCCGACAAAACGCCGCGCCGGATGCTGGACGACCCCGGAAAACGAAGCGGGTTCGAGGAGCTTCCTGCGGGCAGCGCCTTGGGGCGCACGCGGGCGATGCTGAAAATACAGGACGGGTGTCAGAATTTTTGCTCCTATTGTATAATTCCGTACGCGCGCGGACCTGTCCGCTCCCTTCCGCCCGACAGGGCGGCGGCAGAGGCGGAGCGCCTTAACGCGCAGGGATATAAGGAAATTGTTTTGACGGGTATAGAGATTTCTTCTTACGGAACGGATCTGCCTGGAATTCCCGCGCTCTCAGATGTCATAACCGCCGTCAGCCGGGCATCTCCCGGTGCGCGTCTCCGGCTCGGCTCGCTGAAGCCGACGGCCGTCACGGCGGATTTTTGCGCCGAGCTGCGGAAACTGCCGAACATATGCGATCATTTTCATCTTTCGCTGCAGAGCGGATGTGATGAAACGCTCCGCCGGATGAAGCGGCGGTACACGACGGAAATGTTCTTTGACGCCTTGACTCTGCTTAAAAGCAGCTTTCCCGGCTGCGCCGTCACGGCGGACCTGATCGCAGGCTTTCCCGGCGAAACGGACGAAGCGTTTGAGGAAACGCTGTCTTTCATCCAAAAATGCGCTTTTTCGTCGATGCACGTATTTCCGTTTTCGCGCCGCCCGGGGACGCCGGCTTCCGATATGCCCAACCAGGTCGAAAAAGCCGTCAAACAGAACCGGGCGCGGCAGGCCTCCGATATCGCCGAAAAAATGGCGCTCTCCTATGCTCAAAGCTGCGTGGGTAAAACGCTCGAGGTTTTGTTTGAGCGCGAAACAAAGGACGGCTCTGTCGGGCACGCGGGCAACTACATGCAGGTATCCGTCTCCCGGACGGGACTGGGCGGCACGATCCGGCGCGTTTTAATAAACGGCGTAAACGGCCGTTTGCTTACAGGTGAAATCATATGACCATGATTTGACATAAATAAACGGCTATATTATAATATTTCAATCTTCTCAATCTTCAATAAATAAGGCTGGTGCAATCAATGTTCAAAGAGAGAATCTATAATTTTTCAGCAGGCCCGTCCATGCTGCCGCTTCCTGTTTTAGAGCAGGCCGCAGCCGAGATGCAAAACTACCGGGACAGCGGTATGTCGGTAACGGAGATGAGCCATCGAAGTAAAGCGTACCTGTCGATTTTTGAAGAGACGAAAGCCGATCTGATCCGGCTGCTGGACGTACCGGCCACGCATGAGGTGCTCTTCATGCAGGGCGGCGCTTGGCTTCAGTTTGCAGCAGTTGCGATGAACCTCATCGGAACGACGGGCAAGGCCGATTACGTCCTCACCGGCAATTTTTCGACACTGGCGATGACGGAAGCGAATAAATACGGGGACATCGCAGTCGCGGCGAGCTCCGAAGATAAAAATCACACGTATATACCGGCGCAGTCAGATTTGAAGGTTTCTCCCGGCGCTTCATATCTATATTACTGCGCCAACAATACGATCTACGGCACGGAGTGGAAGTATGTGCCCCAAACAAACGGCGTAACGCTCGTGGCGGACATGTCGTCGAACATCATGTCAAAACCCGTTGATATTTCAAAATTCGGACTTGTTTTCGCCGGTGTACAGAAAAACATGGCGCCGGCCGGCATGGCCGTCGTCATCGTGGATAAAAAACTCGCCGGCAATGAGCTGGCCTATACGCCGAAGCTCATGAGCTATAAAACGATGATCGAAAAGGATTCGATGCTCAACACGCCGCCGTGCTACACGATTTATATGCTCGGCCTTGTCCTCAAATGGCTGGATACGATGGGCGGCGTCAAAGGCATGGAAAAAATAAAAGCCGATAAAGCAAAGCTCCTTTACGATTTTTTGGATGAGAGCGCAATGTTCCGGGGCTGCGCCGAGAAGGACGCGCGCTCGGATATGAACGTCACGTTCAGGACGGGAAACGACGAACTGGACGCGCTGTTTGTCAAGGAGACGACCGCCGCCGGATTCGCCAACTTAAAGGGTCACCGCAACGTAGGCGGCATGCGCGCATCCATTTATAACGCGATGCCGGTCGACGGCGTCCGGGCGCTTGTCCAGTTCATGAAAGATTTTGAAACAAAGAATAAATAAGAAAAGAGACGTTTAAATGTATAAAGTCAGGACGCTTAACACCATATCTAACGTAGGGCTTGAAACGCTCAATAACACAAAATACATCGTTTCCGACGATGTGGAAAATCCCGACGCCGTTTTGGTCCGTTCGGCCAAGATGCATAATTATGAATTCAATCCCGAGCTTTTGTGCATCGCACGCGCCGGCGCGGGAACAAATAATATACCCGTCGAGAAATGCGGCGAAAACGGCATCGTCGTTTTCAACACGCCGGGCGCCAACGCCGAATCGGTCAAGGAGCTGGTACTCTGCGCACTTCTCCTGTCCTCCAGGGATATCATCGGCGGCATCGACTGGGTAAAAAGCATCGCTTCCAAGGGCAGCGAAGTCGCAGCGCTTGTGGAAAAAGGCAAGTCTGCCTATGTCGGTCCGGAGATATACGGAAAAACACTGGGTGTTATCGGACTGGGCGCCGTCGGTGCCAGGATCGCACACGACGCAATACAGCTCGGCATGACGGTCTATGGCTATGACCCCTACTTATCGGTCGAAGCAGCCTGGCAGCTGTCCTCAAAGGTCATTAATGCCAAAGACACCGAGACCATCTATAAAAACTGTGATTATATAACGATCCATGTGCCGTATCTGGAATCCACGCACCATCTGATCAACAGCTGTACGCTTGCGCAGATGAAAAACGGCGTGCGTATCATCAATCTCGCCAGAGCGGAACTCGTGTGCGACGAAGATATCATTGAAGCGATCGATACCGGCAAAGTCGCCTGCTACGTTACCGATTTCCCGAACGCCAAAACCGCTGATGTCCCTAAAATAATAGCCATTCCGCATCTGGGCGCGTCAACCCCGGAAAGCGAGGACAACTGTGCCGTTATGGCGGCGCGTGAGGTCATGGAGTATCTTGAAAACGGGAACATTATTAATTCCGTCAATATGCCGGCAGCCTTTATGCCCCGCTCGGACGACGCCCGCATCTGTGTCATCCACAAAAACATACCGGACATGATCGCAAAAATTTCGGGCGCCGTGTCCGCTCTGGATATCAACATAGAAAACATGGTCAATGCCAGTACCAGGGGACGTATGCAGGCTTATACAATCATAGACGTCCCTGCTCTTCCGTTTGGACTGGAAGATAAGATCAGTGCGATTGACGGCGTAATAAGAGTACGGACGATCTGCTGAATTTCCCGTACGGGCATCAAACGCTCTTAGTTAGTCTGTATTCGTGTACATTGCGTTGTTATAGCCTCATTAACGAGGGGAGCTGAGTATGCCGTGCCAAAATCTCTGATGCTGATTGTCAATCCATATTCCGGCAAAGGGCTTTCAACCAATGCTCTGGGCGCGATCGTATCTTCGTTTTGCGGCGAAGGTTACGCGGTCACCGTATATACCACGCGCTCCGACACCCCGGAAGAAATCGCCGGCACGTACGGCAGCAATTACGATCTGGTTGTCTGCGTCGGCGGCGACGGGACGCTAAGCGGCGTCGCGTCGGGGCTTATGCGAACGACAGCTCCGCCGCCGTTCGGGTGCATCCCGTCCGGGACGACCAATGATATGGCCGCAACGCTGGCTTTACCAAAAGATCTGAAAATGGCGGTGAAATCCGTCATAAAAGGCCATCCCGTTCCGCTGGATATCGGGTGTTACGACGATAAATTTTTTATCTATATCGCCGCTTTTGGCGCTTTCACCGGCATTTCCTATACGACGACGCAAAGCGCAAAACGGGCGCTCGGCCATTTGGCATATGTGCTTGGCGGGCTCGCCAGCGTATCGGCGATCAAGCCCCAGCACACCGTCGTTGAATATGACGACGGCGTGATCGAGGGCAACTTCATTTTCGGAGGCGTAACAAATTCCACAACGTTTGCCGGGATTGTTAAGCTCGACAGTAAAGATGTCGATCTGGGCGACGGACTTTTTGAAGTGATTCTGGTCAAAAAACCTGTCAACGCCGGCGAACTCGGCGATATCATCGGCAGCATCCTCAATCATACGTACCACAGTGAAAACGTACTGCTCCTGCATACGAAAAGCGTCACTTTCCATTTCGACGAGGACGTCTGCTGGACGAAAGACGGAGAAAACGGCGGGACATACAGGGATCTTGTAATCACCAACCGGCGGCACGCGCTGGAAATCATCATATAATCAAACGGCGGTTTGCGGCGTTTATACGCCTCAAACCGCTTTTTAAGGCGGTGGGACTTATGTCTGTAAATATACTGGCCATCGGTGACGTGGCAGGCAGCGCGGGACTTGAGTTTTTACTGAGGGAACTTCATTCTCTTAAAAAGCAGAAGAATATCGCGTTCACCGTTGTAAATGGGGAAAACGCCGCCGTCTTCGGCATCAGCCGAAGTCAGGCGCGGGGCCTCATTGAAGGCGGAGCGGATGTCGTCACCTTGGGTAATCACACGTGGGGCCGGCGGGACATTGTAGAATTTCTTGACGACAGCCCATATATCCTGCGTCCGGCCAATTACGCGCCGCAGAATCCCGGACGCGGCTGGGGCATCTTTCACGCGCCGTTCGGCGAGGTCTGCGTGATGAACCTGATCGGCCGCTGCCATATGGATTTCGGCAACGAAAACCCGTTTATGGAAGCCGATAAGATCCTGCGCAAGATTGACACAAAGGTAACGCTCATCGATTTCCACGCGGAGGCCACCAGCGAAAAACTGGCGATGGCGTTTCATTTGGACGGCCGGGTATCGGCCGTGTGGGGCACGCATACGCATGTACAGACGTCCGACGCCGGCGTTTTCCCGAAGGGCACGGGTTATATAACGGATCTTGGGATGACGGGACCCGCTCTTTCCGTCATCGGCATCAAGCCCGAACAATCGGTCTCCCGGTTTTTAGGCAATCCGCCTCAGCGCTACGAATCGGCGCCCGGCGGCTCAAAGATCGAGGGCGCCGTTTTCGAGGTCGACCCCGATACAGGCCGGTGTCTCGGCGTCGAGCCGCTCCGTATCGTGCAATGAGGACGCATATCATGGAAAAAACGGCGCTGATAACAGGCGGCTCCCGCGGGATCGGAGCGGCCTGCGCGCATGCGCTTGCCGCCGGCGGACATAACGTTGTAGTGAATTATCTCAATTCAGAGAAAAGCGCGCGATACCTGGCCGAAAAACTCGACGGTACGGCTTATAAAGCGGACGTATCGGACCGGGAACAGGTAACCCGGATGTTTCATACGCACGATGCGGTCGACACCCTGGTATGCAGCGCAGGCGTTTCGCTCATCAAATTGTTCACAGATACGGCCGAATCGGAATGGCGCAGGCTGATAGACATCAATCTCGGCGGCGTCATCAACTGCTGTCAGGCAGCCATCCCTTATATGGTTCGGAATAAAAGCGGCCGGATCATTATAATCTCCTCCGTCTGGGGCGATACCGGCGCATCCTGCGAAGCGGTTTACGCCGCTTCGAAATCCGCGCTTGGGGGACTCACGAAATCGCTGGCCAAGGAGCTCGGCCCGTCCGGCATCACGGTCAACTGCGTGGCTCCGGGCGTCATCGATACGGACATGAACGCGGGCCTGACGGCGGAAGTTAAAAAGCAGCTGATTCAAAGCACGCCGCTCGGCCGAATCGGCGCGCCCGAGGACGTCGCCGCTCTTGTTCGTTTTCTCGCCTCCGACGCAGCGCGGTTCATAACGGGTCAGGTCATCGGCGTTGACGGAGGGTTCACGGGATAAACAAACAGGGGCAAGCACAAAGTCTGCCTCTTATAGACTATAAAAAAAGCCGCTTTCAGCGGCTTTTTTTATAAGTTAAGGTTCTCGGCCTTTATATCAAGTCTGATAGAGCTTTCTGAAATGATACCCGTAGATCGAAAACCGGATGGCGAGCGGAAACATGTCGGGCCTGTTGCGAAGCGACCATCCAAGAAGCTTCCAGTAGTGCTTTCGCTCTTTTCCGAATATCCCGATTTTAAATATCGTCCGTAAAAAAGCCCTGATATCCGACAGTGAATGCCCTTCCGATATACTTTTAGGCTTATAGCGGGCCAGGAATTTGATGACGCGCTCGTAGAAGTACTTCGGCGAATAGATGGTCTGCACGATGTCCTGATAACCCTTTTCAAGCACATCCCGGTCCATTTTAGGGACAAAGTTCATCGTATAATCCGTATTGTCGCCGGTAAAGCGCGTCTCGATGCGTCCTTCTTTTGAAAGCCTTTCGTATAGCTTGGACCCGATCGGGGCGTTCAGCAGGCCTACCATCGCCGTGACGATACCGCTTTCCTGTATGAACTTGATCATCCGGCTGAAGATCGTCTCGTTATCATTGTCAAAGCCCACGATGAAGCCTCCGAGGACCTCCATGCCGGCTTCCTGTATTTTTTCAACGCAGGAAATCAGGTCGCGGTTGCGGTTTTGCGTCTTATGGCATTCGCTCAGGCAGGTTTCGTCCGGCGTCTCAATACCGACGAACGCACCGTTGAACCCGGCTTTGACCATCATTTCCATCAGCTCATCGTCGTCGGCAATATTGATCGACACCTCCGTTAAAAAGCAGAAGGGTTGTTCCCGCCGCTCCATCCAGTCGATGATCGCGGGAAGGACGCTCTCCACGAGCTTCTTCCTGTTGCTGATGAAATTATCATCCACGAAAAACAGCTCTCCCCGCCAGCCCGTATCGTAGATAGCGTCGAGTTCCCGGACGATCTGCGCGGCATCCTTCGTCCTCGGAACGCGCCCGAACAGCGTTGTTATGTCACAGAATTCGCAGCTGAACGGGCAGCCGCGTGAATACTGAATATTGAACGAGCTGTATTTTTTTATCTTGAGAAGCGACCAATCGGGCGCCGGCGTCCTGGTGATATCCGCCCATTGATCCGTCGTATAGGTATGGCGGGCTTTTCCGTTTTCCAGATCGGACAGAAATTCCGGCATCGTGATCTCGCCCTCGTTTAAAACCAGATGGTCCACATCGTCGTAGGCGTCGCTCTCCGACGTAAACAGCGGCCCGCCGGCCACGGTCTTAACGCCCAGTCTTTTACAGCGGTCTATGATCTCCCGGACAGATGCTTTCTGGATCAGCATCGCGCTGATAAAGACATAGTCGGCCCATTTGATATCTTTGTCGGTCAGCTTCTCAACATTCAGGTCGACCAGTTTCTTTTCATGCCGTTCGGGTATCATTGAAGCGATCGTTAAAAGCCCCAAAGGCGGAAACGCGGCTTTCTTGGAAACGAATTTGAGCGCATGCTGAAATCCCCAATAAGTAACGGGTATTTTTGGATAGACAAGCAGTATCTTCATGGTTTCTCCGTTTCGTGGTGTTTTTTTGGGACGGATGCTAATTCAGGCCGGCCGACAGCGTCCGTCTCAACTGCTTTTATTCTACCCATTTTTATCTCAAAACGCACCCTACTTCTTACAAAACGGATTCTACAGTTGAAAACACAATCAATAGAGGCGCATATAAAGCTCAATAGAGTCTCACCGGACCATAATAGAGTGGAGCGGGCGATTCCACCCCCGGTAGAACGCCTTAATAAGACGTCAAAAAGCGCCCCGACATGTATCGGAGCGCTTATACTCAACTTCGTTTGCTGAACGTTTTTTGCCGTTCCCTGTGGGTTCTCAGCTTCTCGAAAGCCCTGTCGACATCATCGGCCAGCTTTAAAAGCTTCATATCCTGTATATCGACTCTTTCGCCGTTTGATTGCCTGTATACGTCAATAACTTCATGGTATCGCCGACTGGCATCTCCGACTGCGTTCTCCCAGGAAACGTACAGTTCGTCCATAGCATTTTGTCCCATTATGCCGGCTTTTTCGGGAGCTTTTATAAGATTCAGGACAGCCTCGGCCAAGGATTCGGCGTCTTCATCGATCAGCACGCCGTTTTTGCCGTCGGTCACCCCTTCGGCCGCGCAGCTGCCGCGGACTAAAAGGCTCGCCAGGCCGCAGGCGGCGGCCTCGCGGACAACGATGCCGTTGGTATCAAAGGTGGACGGGAACAAAAACATGTCGGCTCTTGAAAAAAAAGCCCGCAGCTTCTGCCTGTCCTTAACGACACCCGTAAAAATACAGTCCTCCGAAAGCTTGAGCATATCGGCCAGCTGCTTTATTTCTTCTGAATCGCCGCCGGTACCGACAAATATCATCTTAAAACGTGCGCCCCTTGCCTTTGCACGGAAAAGCCCGTCGAGTATGATCCGGATCCCCTTGTACCACATCATGCGGCCTACAAAAAGAAAAACAGGAACATCGGGCGCAAGCCCGTACTCGGCGCTCAGTTTTTCAATCTCCGCTGCCGGCGCGCGGCCTTTTGGGAAGTCGGTGCCGTTTTCCATAACCCTGTAGTCGCCCTTATATCCAAGGCTCCTGAGATTTTCGCCCGCACCCTCGCTGACGACCCAGACCTCGTCGCACGCTTCGATATTGCTGACGATGAACCGGATAGCGGCCGTCTGAAGCAACCCGAGTTCGACGGCGTTCTTGATGTCGATATCATATTTCGTATGGTAGGTCAGGACAATGGGCGCGTTGACGGACGAGCGGAGCGTCCGGGCAATCAGCGTCGATATAAACGGACAGTGCGTATGTATGATATCAAAATCGCTTTTGATTAGTTCCCGGATAGAGCTTGGCCAATACGGGATTCCTGTTCTGTACCCGACAGATTTTGTCGTATTGATGCTCGGATAGCGGACAACGGTATACGGGTAATCATCTATCACATTCGGATAGTTCGGAACGGCGACGACCGCACTGCCATGTTTCCTTTGGATAACGTCAGCATAATTGAGAACACTGTTTGCCACCCCGTCAACGTTCGGCGGGAAAGCATCGCTCAGCAAACAGACCTTTAATTGCTTATCCATGAATCCGCTCCAATGTCAAATTATGTTTATATAAATAATAATAGCACGAACTTTTAACCGATACAAGTGCATCAACAATGTTTGCCGGTACTCAATCGGCTTAAAACCGAACGAATACCGGCTGACCATTTAGGCCGTCCGCTGCATAATATAGTCTGAGCGGTTTATGTTCTCCGAAAGACTTCCAGCGGCACAGTTTGCTCCGGCATATGCCAAACGACAAACTTGGCTTGGCCTTCGTCTGCCGCTGCTCATGGAACATTCCGCCAAACCATTTCTCGGGAGCGTAAGGCGATGAGTCTTCAAGATTTGAACATCAACACCTATTACCCCTGCCATTTCAGCAATTATGCCACGGCGTCCGGACGCAGCGTCCAATGGATTGTCGTTCACTATACGGGCGGAAACGGCAGCGCCCTGGCAAATGTCAAATACTTTGCAACACCCCTGCCGGCCGGCGACAAGGCGTCGGCGCATTTTTTTGTAGGGCACGCCAGCGAGAACGCACAGATCTACCAGAGCGTCGCCCCTTCGGATACTGCCTGGCACTGCGGTTCGGACGTATACTACAGCGAATGCCGCAACGCAACGAGTATCGGCATCGAAACCTGCTGTCACAACGATACGGAGGATCAATCCGCAAATTCACCGGATTGGTACTTTGATTCGCAGACGGTCGACGCCCTTGCCGAGCTCGTCCGGGCGCTGATGGCGGAATACGGCATCGATACAGATCACGTCATCAGGCACTACGATGTAACGCACAAGATCTGCCCGGCCATGTGGGTGCATGACGCGAACGCATGGGCGGACTTCAAAGCGCGGCTTTATACCGCATCAGATATGGAGGATAACGATATGGTTCGATATAAAAGGCTTTCAGACATCCCGAACACATACGGATTCAGGGACGTCGTTGAAACGCTTATGAACGCGAAGATCATTCAGGGTGACGGTTCCGACCCAGTCGGCAACAATGATGTGATCGATCTGTCTCACGATCAGGTCCGGACACTCATTTTCTTATACAGGGGCGGCGGCTTCGACAGCAAACTTGCTGCCGAAGGCCTCTCCCCGGCCGTAGGCGCTAAAGGATAAAAAACAACCCGCAATCAAGCGGATAATGCAGCCTAGAAAACCGGCTGCAAAAGACCGTGTTTTTTTGCTGAAGCCGTCGTTTGAGCAAAATGCTGATTCGGCGGCTTTTTTTGCTTTATCTGCAAATACTACGCATGACGGGAGGTGCTTTTATGGCTGTCGCCCATAAATCGGTCATATCGTTCGGGCTCGTGGCGATCCCGATTGCGATGTATACGGCCACACAGGACAACGACATCCATTTCAATCAGCTGCATAAGGAGGATCAAAGCCGTATCCGGTACAAGAAAACCTGCGCGCATTGCGGCAGGGAGATCACATCGTCCGATATCGTCAAAGGATATGAATACGACAAGGACCGGTATGTTGTCGTAACAGAAGAGGAACTGGAAAAAATAAAGACGGAGAAGGAAAAATCCATTCAGATCCTGCATTTTGCCAATCTCAATCAAATTTCGCCGGTCTATTACGAGAAAACGTATCAGGCAATCCCGGAGCCGGGCGGCGAAAAAGCGTTTGAACTGCTGCGCAAAGCCCTGATGTCTGAAAAGAAAATAGCCGTCGGCAAAACGGTTCTGGGCGCGAAGGATACGCTCATGGCGGTCCTGCCGCGTAAGGACGGCCTGCTCATCTGTACGATGCATTATCAGGATGATATCAAAAAACTCCCCAAATCCTACAACAAACCCGATGTGAATAAGCAGGAGCTCGACATGGCAAAAACGCTTATAAACTCAATGGATACGATGTTCGACGCAGCACGGTACAAGGATGAATATCAGGAGAAACTGCGCGAGCTCATTGAAACGAAGATCGCCGGCCGGGAAGTCGTCGCGCCGAAAGCGGAAGGCGACGGCAACGTCATCAATCTGATGGACGCGCTGAAAGCCAGCGTCGAACAAGTGCAATCATCCAAGCCGGACAACTCGCCTGAAAAGGACAAGGTTATGGCATGACAAACCTCTATGAACGCAAAAACATAAAACCAATGCTGATCGGCGAATCGGGCACGGCGTTTGACAGCCCGGACTATATTTTCGAACTGAAACTGGACGGCGAGCGCTGCATCGCTTATCTGGACCCGGCGGACGGAAGCGATCTTCGCAACAAGCGCAACATGAAAATGCTTCCCAAAGTACCGGAGCTGTCCGATATCCACCTGCAGGTAAACGCGCGGTGTATTTTGGACGGCGAACTCGTCGTGCTCGTTGACGGCAAGCCGGATTTCAGGGAGATGCAAAGGCGCTCATTAACAACGAACGACTTTAAACTCAACTTGCAAAGCGCGCGGCACCCCGCGTCCTTTGTCGCGTTCGATATCCTTTATCAAGACGGAAAAACCCTGACGGAGCTGCCCCTGATGAACCGGAAAAGACTGCTTAAAAGCGTCGTGAGGGAAAACGCGCGGCTGGCTATATCCCGCTATATCGAACGGCGCGGCGTCGACTTTTACCATATCGCCGAAAAACAGGGGCTGGAAGGTGTCGTTGCCAAGCGGAAAGACAGCATATATGTCTTCGATAAACGGACAAGGGACTGGATCAAGATCAAAAATCTCCTTGACGAGGATTTCGTCGTCTGCGGATATATCGAAAAGGAAAAGAACGTCGTCAGCGTCGTACTCGGCCAATACAAAGGGCGGGCGCTTTTTTATAAGGGCCGTGTGACGCTGGGCGTTTCAACCAAAGACTTCAAGCTGATGCGTTTAGCGCAGCGCCAGGATCTGCCGCCGGTTGAAATCACGCCGTCAGGTATTGAAAATGCGGTCTGGCTCAAGCCGGCGCTTGTGTGCACGGTTCAATATATGAACAAGACAAAGACAGGCTATATGCGCCAGCCTGTCTTCAAAGGTATTCGGTCAGATAAAAAACCGGAGGAGTGCGTGGGCTGATTTTTCAAACGCCTTCCGTTTTCCTGCTCCGGGCTGACAGCAGCAGATTACTGTATATCATAAAGGTCTTCCATCGTTTTAGTAATCTGCGTAATCACTTTGTTCCGCGGCGTCTTTATATCCAGCCGTTCTCCCATTTTTACGATCACGCCGTTCAGACTGTCTATTTCGGTCGGGACTTTGCGCTCGATATCCTGTAAGGTTGAGGAGCGGTGCCCATAGGTGGGCGGCAGTATTTTTTCAAAGAAATCCTTCCTGTACGCCCCGGCATCCTGCCAGAAGGTTTCATGTCCGGCTGCGTGCATGACCGTAAAAACCTCGGCAATTATGCCCTCCATAAGAGAAATGGAGCTTTCGCTTCGGATAAGCCCGCCGTAATTGGTCCCCAGTATCGCGCTGAGCGGGTTGAGCGTACAGTTATACAGCAGTTTTGCCCAAAGTGTTTTATCTATTTCGTTCGTCAATCCGCAGGGTATACCGCCCTGATCGATCGCTTCGGAAAGCTCTTTACACGCATTGGCCGGGCAGCCGAAAATACTCCCGATCGATATCGGCGCCGTCATGACCGTCACTTCGCTGATATAGGGCTTCGGGCGTTTAAAGCCTATGGCAAAACTGGCATGATAGATCCGGCTTGTGTCAAAAGCTTTCGTATAGGCCTGCTCATTTCCGTAACCGTTTTGATATAGTACGATACGTCCGCCGGTGCTCAGAATGTCGTTTCCCCTGTTTGAAAGGCGCTCTGCTATGTCGGCGTTAGCCGTTGTTTTCGTGCTGACAATAACGAAGTCATAGCCGCCTTGGGCGTTCTCGATTGTATCGAAAATGCGGATTCTATCCGGCCGCACAACCGCCTGTCCCAATATCCCCAGCCGCTCAATGCCGTTTTCCCGGACGGCCTGTGCTGTTTTGCCTCTGGCCACTATGTCCACGTCGGCGTTGGCTGTATAAAGCGCGGACGCCAGCGACAGCCCCACGGCCCCGCATCCGACGATGAGTACCTTCATCTGTTTTCCGTCTCCTTTGCCTGAGCGATTTATACTGTGATTATACCACACCCATTAATCTAAATATAGATGAATCCAGAGTGAATTCGTGAAAAAAACACAAAATATCTTGTTTAAATCGATGGTGATTCTTGATACTGACAGCAAAAAATAGTAATATAATCATCTGACACTAAATGCAGTTAGGAGATACATCATTCATGAATAAAAAAGATTTATCAGCGTTTCGGAGGCAATTCAAAACCGACAGCTATTGCCTGAAAATCAGTGAACTGTACATAGTTTACATGAAAAAGGACAACCAGAACATCCTGCATGCTGAGCACGCCTCATTTGAGATGAAGAGTGAGGCCGAACAGGAAATCCATCTCGGAAACTTCAGAAAAATATTAACCGGCGGACTCGATTCCAAACTTTTCGAGCTGGACTTTGACGGGAGCATCCAGGAAAACGCGGGACAGGCAATATGCCTACAGCTCCTGAACACGGAGCAAACCCATTTTGTCGACAGCTGCAACGCCCTCCTAAAAAAGCTTGCCGACCATTACAGCTATGATAATGATATCGTCGTTTCCTTTGCAAAAGGCAAGTATAATAAACCGGCAGGCAGGAAGGGCCGAGGAGGCATAGAGGATTCCCTCGACGGTTTTGATGACACCTCCTTTGGCTTCAAGTTCGTTCTCTGTACCATCAGTAAAGCGGACGACATGAAACGCGGCGTGTATTACAGCGCGGCTTCGGAACGGTTTGAGCTGAGCTCTTCGCTCGACAAGGAAATCAGTTTTTCCGCGCCGCTTGAGGGCTTCGTGTATCCGGCCATCGGTGATTTCGGTTCGGATGTAAACAAGCTGCTGTATTATACGGCAAAAGCAAACATACGTAACGAAAGCTTCCTGGAGAACGTCCTCAACTGCCGCTACGAACTGACTGCCAAGGAAGAGAAGGAGCGTTTTGAGGAGATACTGCGTCGCGTGTGCGGGGATAAGATCAAGCCGGAGATTTTGAAAAACATCTACGACGCGGTCAATGAGAAGCTCGAAACATATGCGGAGGATGACGAACCGGTCGCTCTGGGCGCCGTTGAAGTCAGGAACATATTTGAGGAGAGCGGCATCCGTGACCTGAACGGCTTCGACGACGCGTTTCATCAGGCCGCTGAAAAGGGTTTTGAATTTAAAGCCGCAAATCTCACCGGCGGCAATACATGTTCCATGCGGATAAACAGCAGTGTAGCCGATATCAATGTCAATTTGGAGGATTTAAGCACCGTCCGGCAGATCATTAACGCACGGGGCAGAAAATGCCTGGAGATTGAGCTGGGCGACGACGCCGAAATCAACGGCATTCCGTTAGAGACGGAACGCCCGCTCCAGCCGCATCAAAATGTTTAGCTGCTTACAGCCCGGCAAATGTTGACACAAACAGCAACTGTTGATAATATTAATTACATAATTATTGGGAAGGGCGTGTAACTGCATGGCTTGGATCATCGCCGGAGTCGTCGTATTGATCATCGTGATCTGGTTCATCGGCTCATATAACCGCTTTGTATCGCTGCGCAACCGCATCGAGGAAGCTTTCTCAACGATGGATGTCTACCTTAAAAAACGCTATGATCTCGTGCCCAATCTCGTGGAGACCGTGAAAGGCTATGCCAGTCACGAAAGTTCGACCTTCGAAAATATCGTCAACGCCCGCAATAAGGCCATGGGCGCCCAGTCGCTTGAGGAACGGGCGCAGGGCGAAAACATGCTGACCGGCACGCTGAAGTCGCTGTTTGCGCTGGCGGAAAATTATCCCGACCTAAAGGCCAATCAGAATTTTCTGGACCTGCAGGGCCAGCTCTCCGGAATCGAAAACGATATTACGAATGCCAGGAAATACTACAACGCCGTCATCCGCGAGTTCAATATCGCCCGCGAGCGTTTCCCCAGCGTTATCGTGGCAAACATGATGCATTTGGAAAAGAAACAGATGTTCGAGATCGAAGACGCCGAGCGGCAGAACGTCAAGGTTCAGTTTTAAGACCGGCGCAAATAATACCGAAGGATAGCATGGAGTCAAGATATTATTTCTGCCGGTGCTATCCTTTTTATTTTAGACGGCAGACGGTTGACAGGAGGCATGAATATATATGAAGAAACTTCTTGGAATTCTCATCTTTGTCGTGCTCATTGCGGCGCTGACCGCCGGTTCAGCCACGGCTATGGAGTATTTCACGATCTCCGATTACAATATTGACGTCAATATCACCGAGGGCAACGTCTATAACGTAACCGAGGTCATCAAGGTCAGTTTCACCGAACCCCGGCACGGCATCTACCGCAGCATCCCCTATACGGGCAAATGGCTGCGCGACGCGGAGGAGGACGGCAATACGAACTGGCGCGCCAAAATCACCAATATCGCCGTTGACGGCAATAACTATTCCGTCAGCAAGAGCGGCGGCTACGTCGTTATCCAGATCGGAGACGCCAATCAGTTCGTGGACGGTACGCAAATCTATCGCATTTCCTACAGCATCCAGTTCTACGACGACGGCCTGCCGGAGGCCGACGAGGTCTATTATAATCTCATTGGCAACGATTGGGACACGACGATCGACCATGTCTCATTCTCTGTAACGCTGCCGAAAAGCTTCGATCCCGATACGCTGGGCTTCTCGGTCGGCTCCTACGGCAGTTCCGGTTATGATCCGTTATCTCTGACCTTCCGCGTGAACGGCAAAACGATCACCGGCGAGCTCAATCAGGAGCTTTACAACTATGAAAGCCTGACGATGCGCATGCAGCTGCCGCAGGGCTATTTTGACATCCCCTTTCAGGGCACTGTGGATATAGCGCTGCTTATCGGCATCGCCGTGCTTGTATTGCTGGCCTTCGTGGTGTTTCTCCTGTTTGGCCGGGATAAAAAAATCATCAAGACCGTTGAATTTTACGCGCCCGACGGCCTGACCCCCTCCGAGGTGGGATACATAATAGACGGCGTGGTGGACAACCGCGATGTCGTATCGCTCATTATTTACTGGGCGCACCATGGATACCTGTCGATCGAAGACACCGGCCGTTCGACCTTCAATCTGCACAAGCTCCGCGATATGGACGCCGGCGTCAAGAGCTTTGAAAAGCATATGTTCACTAAACTCTTTAACGCCGGATCAACCGTTACGTCTTCCAGCCTGAAAAACGCGTTTTATACGACGGTTGACAGCACTAAAAAGAAGATTCTCAAATCTTTTGACAGCAACAAGCGCCGCGTGTTCACAAAGGCCTCCAAAAAGCTGCGTCCAGTCATGAGTATTGTGGCGGCGCTGCCGGTCATGGTCACGCTGATACTGACCAATTACCGCGATGGTGCGGGTCTCCTGACGTCGCTGCTCGTGGCGGTGGGGTTAGGCATATTAATTATGTGGCCTGTTTATATGATCGTCCGTACGCTTCGCGGATGGCGTGGCAAGGGACGCGTCAGCCGCGTCGTCAAGCTTATTGCGGGACTGCTTCTTAGCATGCTGGCCATGATGTTTTTTCTTTTGTTCACTGTTGACATGGTGTATGTGCCGGGGCTGCCGTGGTTTACGGTACTCGCAACGGTGCTGCTGGGCCTCATCGCGGCGTTCATCGACAAGCGTACGCCCAAGGGCATGGAATGGATGGGGAAAATCGACGGTTTCCGTGATTTCCTGGTGCTTGCCGAGCGCGACAAACTGGTCGCCCTGGTCGAACAGGATCCCGCTTATTTCTACAATATCCTGCCCTACGCCTGGGTACTGAACGTATCGGACAAATGGGCAAAGAAGTTCGAAACGATCGCCATACAGCCTCCGGATTGGTACTTCGGCCATACCGGCATGTTCTACCCGGTTGTGTTCATGAACGACCTCAATCACTCGATGAACGCAGTGCAGTCAACGATGGCCTCACGCCCGTCTTCCTCCGGCGGAGGCGGCAGCGGGTTCTCCGGCGGCGGGTTTTCCGGCGGCGGCGGCGGCGGTGGCGGCGGTGGCAGCTGGTAAAATCGATACTCCGGCAAAACCTTTAGCGCAGGCGGTATGCATGCGCAACGGGCAAGTTAAAACTCCTATTGAAACGCCATTGATATGCAAATATGAAATATTCAACAAAAAAGCACCCTCGCACCGGCTTCAAGCCGGGCGAGGGTGCTAAATTATCGAAAAAATAGGACCAGTGCAGGCACCGATCCACTAAAAACGTTTTCACGTTTTTATGCTACACCGTTAGTATACGCATTTAAGTAATAAATGTCAACATTTTTGACGTAAAATATTTCACATAAGTGGAAATATTTATAGGATTTTAGATGTTCAACAATGAACAATACATATTAATTACCTTTTTCGTGAAATCATATGCCGATAATAGTGTTGTGTTCTTATTCTGGTAATATTCTTTATTGCGTTTAAAACGATTTTCAAACAGCTCCCGTAAATCATAAAAAGTATGTGCTTTTGCATTTTTAGGTGCAATCTGATAATAAAGATGTAGCATAACGCAAAAATCATGCACCAATGGCTTACTCATATTTGTATTTAAAGAACGATTTTTAATCCCATGCTGTCCAAAGAAAGACGATACTTCGGGATTATTATTAAACTTGTCTTCCGATACATACGGTAATTTCAGGCTGTTTATAAGGCAATTATTATGAGCTGCCGCGTTTCGTAACATTCTGACCGGATTAATGAGAAATGTATATGGCCCAGTAGGTTTTCCACAAAGCTGCTTCCCATGTTTTATATAAAACTGTCGGTATAGTTCATGAAAATCGTTAAAACTTAATACTTCGACAATGTTCCACATCGCAAATCTATTCTCATATTTGTTAATCAAATTACTGCATGCTTTACCGGATTTGTTTGAAGTGAATTCCTTCTCAAAATGATCTGGATTTAAGCTTAAAAACTCCTTTACAATACTGTATCCATCGTCTCCTGTTTTATTAAATTCGCGTAATAAAGTAGCCTTTAAATAGTGCTCAATGTCGAGAGCGATCATAAGGATTGATTTTCTAAAATGAGCATCAATATTCGAAAGGTCGTATAAGTATGCAAATTCTAGGTCAACATATTGACCTCTCTTTTCTGTACTTTCGTACTTATCATATAGCTTAGCATATGCCTTAATCTTAAAATAGTACGTACTATTCTCTAAATACGAAGCGGCCTCGTCTTCAGTTATAATAGTGAATTTTATATTTTTGCTTTTCATGTGATGAATCTGTTCAGTAATGCTCAATCTTGGTTTATAAAGAATATCCATATCCTCACGACCCGCAACATTTTTGTTCTTTTTCACAATTATATCAAATTGTGGCAAAGAATCAATATTATCTTCAACTTAGTAGAAATAATAAGAATTCTATATTATCTCATTGTTATCTTGACCTGTATTTTGACCTGTACGTTTCATAAAAGCACCATCCCGACCTGTTCGCAAAACATAACAAGCCCCAAAAACACTTAATCATAGTGTTTTCAGGGCTGTTTTTTTATAGTGCAGGATACGGGTGACCGCGCGGCGCGCGGGCCGCGCAGAAAAGAACGCTACGCAAAGTCATCCATATCGACGGAGCGAAACCCGTCCGCAGCGTCACGTATACGGTCCAGTTTTACATTCCGTATATACAGCGCGATGTCGATGCAGACCATTATAATGTCGGCGACATAGAACCATGTTGAATAGGCCAGTATCCCGGTTTGGATATAAATCCATATCTTGCTGAAAAGGCCGAAGCAATAGCCGATAACCACCAGAATTTCAAAAATAACGCTTTTGCCTTTTGCCGTGCCGGAGCGGATGGATTTTGCTATATTGAAGGGCCAGGAGGCCCCAAAAATGCATAGCATAATAATCTCACAAATTTGTGCGACATCGATCATGTCAGGTCACTTCTCCATTTTCAATTTTAGACACTTAACTCTACCAGAACCCATAACAGTTTTCAACTATTACGCCGCCCGAAGAAAACGTTACGGATAAATGATAATAAAAGAACAGGCCTCGGCCTGTTCTTTTTATGTGGAGCAGGATACGGGAATCGAACCCGCGTGTTCAGCTTGGGAAGCTGACATTCTACCATTGAACTAATCCTGCGCGGTAAGCAATATTTTAACACATCTTTTTATAATTGCAAGTACAAAAGCAGCCTTTGATACGGTTATATTCGGGCGGGACAAAACATATCCCTTTATACCAAGGAGGGATATGCCCATGAAGAAGCTGATATCGATCATACTGCTGGCCGCCTTGCTGCTTGCCGTTTTTTCCGTTCCGGCTTTGGCGGAGGATGAATTGCCGGCTTATCTGGAAGAGGACGACACAGAGACCGTCGACGCGTCCGTATTCCTGGAGGAAACGCCTGCCGCCGTGTTATCGGACCTCAACATTTCCGCACCTTCGGCGATCCTTATTGAAAAGGAGACCGGACAGGTCATCTATGAAAAAAATGCCGACGAGCAGCTCGAACCGGCAAGCGTCACCAAAGTCATGACCATCCTGCTCATCGTAGAGGCGCTCGAATCCGGAAAGATCGCCCTTGACGACACCGTTACGACCAGCGCGTATGCCGCTTCAATGGGCGGGTCGCAGATCTGGCTGGAGGAAGGCGAGCAGATGAGCGTGCGGGATATGCTCAAATGCGTCGTCGTCTCATCCGCCAACGACTGCGCCGTGGCTCTGGCGGAATACATTTCGGGTTCGGAATCGGTATTCGTATCGAAAATGAACGGACGTGCCGCCGAGCTCGGGATGACGGACACCTTATTTACGAACTCAACGGGCCTGCTCGACGACCGCACACACGTCACGACGGCGCGCGACATCGCAAAGATGTCTCAGGCGCTCATCCGCCACGACATGGTCAAAGAGTTCACGACCATCTGGATGGATACCGTTCGAAACGGCGAATTCGGGCTGAGCAACACCAATAAGCTCATCTACTATTACACGGGCGCGACCGGCCTAAAAACCGGTTTCACGAGCCGGTCGATGTACTGTCTGGCCGCAACCGCCGAGCGGGACGGCGTAGAATACATCGCCGTTGTTATGCATGCGGATACGTCCGCCGGCCGGTTTGAAAGCGCGAAAACGCTTCTCAGCTACGCATTTGCCAATTACCAGCTGCTTTCCGTGTATCCCGACAACGCGCTGCTGCCGGTGCGTGTCGAACTGGGCAAGACGCCTTACGTCCAGCCTGTCATTGAAGGCAGCGACAAAACGCTTGTTGAAAAGGATATTGCTCCGACGGTGACGAAAGAAGTCCAGGTCGCAGAAACAGTACCCGCGCCGGTAAACGCCGGCGATCAGCTCGGCGCGCTCGTCGTTAAAAGCGGCGACGATGTTTTGGGCGAATATCCCATCGTCGCCGGCGACAGCGTCGGCCGTATGAACTGGGGCGATATATTCGTCGGATTTTTGAAGCTGATGTTTCTGGCAGGGTTGTAAATAAGGCCAAATTGGGATAAAATAACGCATATGGACAAAAAGCGTAATGATACGATATACGCACCGGAGGAAACACCGATGATAAAAGCCGACCTCACGGGTATTAAGCGTTTTATAGACGATCGTGAGCTGCCGCTGGAAGACGGCAAGAAGATACTGAACGATTTGTTCACAGGCCATATCCGGCACGCCGGAACGGGCTGGCTGCGTTTGCCAATCGAATATGATGCCGAGACGTCGGCCGCCGTTAAAGCCGCGGCAAAAAAAATCGCTTCGGATTCCGAAGCGCTCGTCGTGGTCGGTATCGGCGGATCATATCTCGGCGCGCGCGCCGTGTTGGATTTTTTGAAGACGCCGAACTATAATCTGCTGGATAAAAACACCCCCGACATCTATTTTGTCGGCAATAACCTGTCCGGAGAACATCTGGCACAGGTTATTGCTTTTGTCGAAAACCGGGATTTTTCGCTTAATTATATTTCAAAATCCGGTTCGACGCTTGAGCCGTCGGTAGCTTTCCGGGTGTTCAAGGAACTGCTGACAGCCAAATACGGCGTAACGGACGCCGCCAAGCGAATCTATATCACCACGGACGCGTCTAAAGGAAAACTCAGAGAGCTTGCCGACCGCGAAGGCTACACGTCGTTTTGCATTCCCGAAAATGTCGGTGGCCGTTACAGCGTTTTGACAGCCGTCGGCCTCCTTCCGGCTTTGTGCGCCGGGATCGATACCGATGAGATCCTGTCGGGCGCCCGGGACATGATGGAAAAAAACAGGAAGGACGCGCTCCTGTACGCCTGCGCCCGGCAGGCCCTTTACCGGAAAGGGAAACATATCGAGATCCTCTCCTGTTTCGAACCGTCTTTCCGCTTTATGGGCGAGTGGTGGAAACAGCTGTTCGGCGAAAGCGAGGGAAAAGACGGCTCCGGCATTTTCCCCGCGTACGCGCAGTTCACAACGGACCTGCATTCGCTCGGCCAGTATATTCAAAGCGGTGAGCGGACGCTGCTGGAGACATTTGTTTCGTTTGAAAAAACACGCGCGGCCATACGGATACCCGAAGACCGCTCCCTGGACGACGGGCTTGACGTGCTGGCCGGAAGCGACATCAAACCGCTCAATGACGCAGCGCTCACCGCCGTAAAAAAAGCGCATATCGACGGCGGCGTACCGGTGATCGAACTGTCCGTACCTGATTTTTCACCCTATAGTTTCGGCGCGCTCGTACAGTTTTTCGAGATCGCATGCGCCGTGTCGGCGCTTCTTTCAAAGGTCAATCCGTTTGACCAGCCCGGCGTAGAGGCCTATAAGAAAAACCTGTTTGATATATTGGGTTTGAAAAGCGGCAGCAACAGGCAGCCGATCAAATAAATTTATGCCTAAATTCCTGTTGCTACATGGCTATAAAACTGATAGAATAAAGAAAAGCGAAAGAGGTGTTTTATGGTTAAAATCATCATGGGCTTAAAGGGCTCCGGCAAAACAAAACAGCTGATCGACCTCGTCCATACGGCCGTTAAGGAAGAGCACGGCGGCATTGTATGCATTGAAAAAGGACAGAAACTCATATACGATATTCCCCACGCGGCACGGCTGATATCCGCCTCGGAATACGGCTTTACAAGTTACGATTTTCTAAAAGGCTTTTTAAGCGGCCTGCATGCGGGAAATTACGATATCACCCATGTGTTCATAGACAGCCTCACAAAAATAATCAACCAGCCCGTTGACGGTAAAACGGAGGATTTCATCGATTGGTGCGAGTCTTTTTCCGAACGCAACAACATAAAATTCACCATAACAATCAGTGCCGATGCGTCTGTAGCAACAGAAGGCATTAAAAAATACTTCTAATATAATAAAAACCTAAGCGCCATGGCTTTGCCATGGCGCTTTTTTACGGCGCTTGACCGGCACGCCGCAGCCTCTCCGCTAATCGGCCAAAAACACCGGACAAAACAGCTACTTTTAAAGCTGATTATAAAATATTCCGCGGAGTAAATAACATTTCTCTTGCTTTTTTGCATTGTTTGTATTATTATAAGTAATGCAAAAGGGAGGCCGCGCATCATGCTGCTCCAACTTGATTTTTCAAGCGACACGCCGATATATATGCAAATACGCAACCAGATACTGATGGGCATCGCGGACGGACGGCTGCCGCCAGGCGAAAAGCTGCCGACGGTCCGGGCGCTGGCGGATGAGGCCGGCGTCAATATGATGACGGTGAGCAAAGCGTATCAGCTGCTGAAACAGGAAGGATATATTGCGGCCGACCGGCGTCAGGGCGCCGTCGTGCTCAAGCAGCCCGGCGGCAACAACGCGGTTTCGGATAAAACGAGATCGGCGCTGAAGCTGATCGTTTCCGAAGCTAAACTGAGCGGCATTGCCAAGCAGACGTTACTACAGCTCGTCGACAAGCTGTATGAAGAACGGGAGGTTTAAGCTTCATGCTTTTTAAGATCATTTTATTTGTCTGTTTTATCCCGATACCGTTTATTATTTATTTTGTGCTGCGCAATGAGGCAAAACCGAAAAAAAACATCATTTTAGGCGTAACGCTCCCATTGGAGGCGCGTCAGGACGCAGCTGTAGCGGCTGTCGTCAAGGTGTATATAACGCTTCAGACCGCCGCCTTAGCGGTAATCGTCCTGCTTGCATCGCCATTGCTTTTTATCCGGTACCAGTCCATTGTTTTGACGTGGTACTTCATATGGCTGATCCTCGCCCTGGTTCTGCCAACCGTTTTGTTTATGCGCAGCAATAAAAAGCTCAGGGCGCTCAAACAGCAAAACGGCTGGTTCGGTGAATCGACCGGTGTTGAACTTGTGGATATCAAACTGGCGCTTACGCCGAAAAAGACGCTTAGCTTCTGGTGGTTTGTACCGCCGGTCCTGATCAGTCTGATGCCGCTTGTCCACGCCGTTTTGACGCTTCAGGGCCGCGACGAATTCTGGCCGATGCTGGTCGTCTATGGTTCGTTTGCCGTCATGACCGTCGTTTATTGAATTCAAGACTCGGAAAATACAGCAGAAACTGACGGAAGAAAGCGACCGCACCGTATATACCGACGATGACGAAAAGTGGATATTCGGTATGTTTTACAACAATCCCAACAATCATCATTTTATCGTTAATAAACGCACCGGGATCGGAACGACCGTGAACCTTGCCGTACCGGCCGGGAAGGTTTTGATCGTTTTTTGCCTGCTCATTATTCTGGCTTTGCCTTTATTGGGCCTGCAGATAACCAAAATGGAGTTTACGCCCGTTACGCTTGAGGCCGCCGGCACACAGATCATCGCAGGTCATACAAAAACCGTTTATGAAATCCCTGTGGAGGATATCGAGTCGGCGTATCTTCTCCAAGCGCTGCCCAACGGCATTCGTACAATGGGAACCGGACTGGACACCGTACTAAAAGGGCGTTTCAAGTATGACGGTATCGGAGCGTGCAGCGTTAGCCTCGACCCGCAGATACCGCCGTTTATCGTCATAACGACCAACGACGATACATATATTCTGGGTTCGTCGGACAACGCGCAGACGCTTGCTGTTTTCGACATGTTGTCGGAGCGCAGCGTAACGACGGACGCGCCATAATAAGAATATTTGGGTAAAAGGGGGATGTCATATGCACGCTTTAAGTAGCCTATTTACATTTATCGCATCGTTTATTTTGCCTGTCGGCGCCGCAATCTGGCTTTCCGTTAAGAAAAAAGGGTATCTCAAGCCGATCCTTCTGGGCGTTTTGACGTTTTCTTTTTTTCAGGGCATACGTCTGACGCTCAACCAGCTGGTACTGTCGCCAATGCCTTCGATGACGCTGATGAGCGTGACGCAGCCTGTTGCTTATTATCTGATTTTCGGCGCGACGGCCGCCTTATTTGAAGAGGGCGGGCGCTGGATCGTTATGAGCCTTTTCATGAAAAACAGGCATCGCTTTAGCGACGGGATTGCGTTCGGCATCGGCCACGGCGGCATTGAGGCTGTTTTGCTTGTCGGCATAAATTCTTTAATATTTCTCGTCACAAACAACACGTCCGTACCGGTGGGAAACATGTTTGCCGCCGGCGTTGAGCGGATCTTCGCAATGGTCGTCCAGATTGCATTTTCGGTTATGGTATTCAAGGCCGTAAAGCTCAAAAAACCGTTATGGTTATTACTGGCGTTTGTATTGCATGCGGTATTGGACGCCGGGCTTGTCATATCCGAATACGGTGCCTCTATATTGCTCATTGAGATTTATGTATGCGTATTTGCACTCATCATGCTCGGTTTTCTCATCTTTCAATACAAAAAAACAAAAGGAGCTGATATTCAATGAAAAAACTATCAAGATTAATCCTGCTGGCTTTAACGGCCGTTTTGATACTTACGGTTTCTGCCTGCGGCCCGGCGTTTGAGTACGACGAGGACGCGGCAGCCGACCGGGCAAAACACGCAATTGAGCTGGCAAATACCGGTGATTACGAGGCTATGGTCAGCATGTTCGGCGATACGCTCAAAGCGGCTCTGCCGGTTGAAACGCTTAAATCGGCACTGGACCCTGTTCTGGCAGCCGCCGGCAGTTTTAAGTCCTATAAAAACATAAAGTCGACAGGTACGATCGAAGATGGCGTGGACTATATCACCGTCGCTGCGGTGTGCGAATACGAAAACAGCACGCATATCTATACGATTTCAATGACGGCCGACATGCAGCTCGCCGGTTTCTATATTAAATGACAACCATCTCAAAACAGCATAATGCCCGGCGCTTTAAGCGCCGGGCACTTTCTATGTATTCTTCTATTTATCTTTCATGGCCTTCATGTAATATCCAAGCGCCATCAAACTGTCGCTCAAATGGATGTTTTCAACAGCGACGTCGTCCGGCGCCGTCAGCTTGACGGATGTAAAATTCCATATGCCCTTAATTCCAAGCTCAATGACGAGGTCCGCAACCTCCTTGGCATAGGTGCGCGGTACGGTTATGACGGCTATATCAATTGGATTGCTGCGTAAAAAATCAGCAATCTTATTGACGTGCATGACTTCAATATCTCTTATTTCCTGGCCGATTAATTGCGGATTGACATCGAACATTCCGACTACGCTGTACCCATCCTTCTCAAACGCCGAATGTCTGGCGAGCGCCTGGCCAAGATGCCCCGCGCCGATGATGATCATGGCATGCCGGGTGCTGAGTCCCAGGATGTTGCCGATTTCCTGCCTCAGCTGATCCACATCATAGCCGTAGCCCTGCAGCCCAAAACTGCCAAAATTAAAGAAATCCTGCCTAACCTGAGAGGATGTTATACCTATCTTCTTCCCAAGATCTGTTGAGGAGACGCGGCTGATGCCCATTTGATTCAAATTTGTTAAAAATCGATAGTATACCGGAAGCCGCTTAATAACGATATCAGGTATTTTCTTGCCCTGTTCCATAACATACCCCTCAGTTGTTTTATTCATAAAAATATATCATGGAATCGGACGTTTTGTCAATTTCAATGTGTTGCTTTTTGTGCATCAATCATCGTTGTCAAAGTACGTCTGAAGCGCTTTCCATATTCCCTTGAGTGCGGCGTATCCGGTCTGTTTATAGTTATTCAAACCGGATTCAAGCATCTGCAAATCGAAACCTTCTTTTAATACGAGCGACTTCAACATGCGGGGAGACAAGGCCTTTTGGGGACAGCCGTAAATACACCGCAGGCATGTTGCGCATTTCTTCCCAAAAACCGGCCTGTTGTTTTCCATCACTATGTTGCCTGTCGGGCACCTGTCCGCACATAATCCACAGGCGGTACAGCGTTCGTCGGCGCGGATGGATTTCCCGAAAAGTCCGGCGCCCTTTTTTTCGATTTCAAACAATCGGGCCAAAACTCTGGGAATCAAGCCGGGCTTTATCCGCCGTATTACGCCGCCCGCTAATGCTTCGGCGATTCGATCAGTCTTCTCCGGCAGCACCTTCAATAATCTGAGCGCCGTGTCATATGGAGTCGCTTCAATTGCGTTAGCCGGCATTATGAGCATTTTTTCATAGACGACCCGGCAGCCTTTTTCTCTAAAAGCCTGATGGTATGCAGGCGGCTGGCTTTGTTTATAAGCGCCTCTCCGCCGCCCGAAACAGAGATAACGGCAGCAGGCAGCCTCTTCAGGGGCGCGTGGTTTTTAATATATGTATAGACTGGCGCGGGCGCGTTGCAGGCATAAACCGGGAACAGTACGACAAGCATGTCGGCTTGCTCGTTTTCGTTAAAGGGCTTATGCACATCCAGCTCATTGACCAAAACCATGACACCGCGCTTTTTCAGCGCGTCGGACAGCCGCGCGGCAGCCATTTCCGTTCCGCCGGTTCCTGAAAAGAAAATAAGCCTGATCCTTTTAGGCATCGCGTCCTTTGCCATTGAGCTTGCCTCTTTTATCACTATAATTTTACTACCATACATTACCACAGCCATCGCAGGCTGTAAAGCTTACTTTTCGCATCTAATATAGAGATATTTGTAAATTATTTGGTGTTTTTGTCTGACATTGTATTGAAGTATTGATTTTTTTGTTATATAATAAGGATTCAGAGCGATTCAGCAGTCTTCGTAATAAGGCGTACATGCTGTTTTCGATCACACATTACGGTTTGATTTAGTATTACGGTTTTGCAATCTATGAGGTGCCTTTATGAAATCAGTCATCAGAGCATTGCTGACAGCATCACTGTTGGCCATACTGTGTTTTTTTTCCGCTCTGGCGATCGTGCCCGTGGCAGACGCCGCTGCCGGAACGGATTCAGATGCTGCTGACACTGTAGAGATCGCCGAGACCACGGCGGATACAATAAAATACACGATTGACGAACTCGACATGACATTGGATATCCCGTCCGACTTATTCGTATTCACGCGGGCACTCGATTCCAGCGATCCGAACCTGGCTTATTTCGGACTGAAAAAAGAGTGGGTTGACGGTTTGTTTGAGGAAAAAAACATATATCTAAACGCTATTTCCGAACATGTCTTGTATGAGATCTATGTGTCAATGACCACCGGCCCTGAAATTTGGGATGTTGAAGATTTCGGCGCGTGCGATGATGCATATCTGCAGTCCTTGATTGATAATTCAAGCTCGCTGTATAAAGACAGCTCCAAAACATACAGCAAAACGGAGATATATAAAACCGCCCAGGCGTCTTACATAAGAAGCTATTCGGAATTTATAGATAAAGACGATGACCTGGTATACTGCGCCAGCTGCTTCACTATAACAGACGGCATGGCAATTGATATTTACCTGCTCTCATATGATAAACCCGTAACACCCGAAAGGGATGCCATCCTGACGGGCGTCGTCGACAGCGCTTCGCTGCCTGTAACCCCCGTCTCAAACGAACCCTCGCCGGAACCGTCCGCGTATGAGCCGTCGCCCGCCGTTTCTCCGTCTTCAAATCCGGGTGAACCGGCTGAGCCGGATCAGACGGACGCCGCCGGTCAGTCTTCCGATAAGAACCAGCAAACGGTATCGTTTTTGTTTCTCATATATCTCGGCGTCACACTGGTTATAGTCATACTGCCGGTCGCTGTTTACAGATATATTATCCGAAAGCGTCCGGTTTCCGGAAAAAGCGCCGTGCTGATTGCACTGATTTACGGTGTGGCCGTTTGTATCGCTGTTATCATATTTATCTATTTCGCCAAACAGCATTACTATCTTATCGGCGGCGTCATTTTATGGAATTTTGCCGATTACTTCATCCTGTCGTGCGGCAGGAACAAACCCGTTACCCCGCCGGCGCCGGAAAGGGCAAATAAATCGGTGCGGCGCGTTAAAGAAGAAAACGCGGAAGCACCGGATATCATCATGAGTAAACCCTGTAAAAAATGCCTGGCAGTCAATCTTGCCGACAGCAACGTCTGTTTTTATTGCGGATCGAAGCTGGACGACGAGGAAAATCAGGACGACTGATTATTCCGTGGTATTTCCACCGATGACGGATTGGGCGATGAAAAAGACCGGCTGACAAAAGTCAGCCGGTTCTCTTGTTGGATCGATTTTATAATATACCATATATCTCTTACAGCGCTTGACAGCTACTGCCTTAAGTCCCGTAAAAACGGCCTGCCGGTGAAGAACAGCCACGCGCAGCCGCAGATAAACCCCAGGAGAATATTGATCGCGCCGACAACGATAATAAGGTTTCCGAAATTCAAAGAGGTGACGGTCATGCCGACGCTGCCCATAATGCTCGAGGCGGCGTTTATAAGCGCGGAAGCCGAGCCGGTATCTCTTGTCTGTTGGGAAAGCATCAGAAATCTGCTCGGCGGCATTACAAAGCTTCCCATCAGTGTAGACGGCAGAAGCGACAACGCAAAGGCCCAGGGTGTTGACCGCCCGACCGTACAGATGAGAACGCCGGCAATGAACATAACGGCGAAATTAAAAGTAATAAGTGAAAACCTTGAAAACTTGGAAGAAAGTCTGATGTACAGAATCGGACCGACAACAATCACAGCCGCATTAAAAGCGAAGAAGTAACTGTACGCCTGCTCGGATAGGCCGAAGTAATTTACATAGATATACGAAGACGCCGAAACAAACGCTAAAAAGCAGATGCTCGCCGTTGAAAAAATGAGGAGAAGCACGGTGAAGCGCAGATTCCGCAAAACGACAAACAGCCGCCCGAGTGTTCTGAAAACGCCGAGACTGGCCTTTTCACGAAGCGTTTCCGAAAAGAGAATCGCCATAATTACGACGATTGCACCCAACACCGTCTGCGCGTAGAAGGAGCCGCGCCAGTCAGTGAACTTTAAAATAAGAGCGCCCAGCATCGGTGCCGCGACCGGACTTATGACCGCGATCGCTTGTATCGTCGCGATCGATTTCTCCAGCGTTTTTCCGGCGTAGACATCTTTTATAATCGCCATAGCCATCGGCGCGCCGACCCCCGCTCCGACAGCCTGCAGTATACGGCTGCCGATGAGCATGTATATGCTCTGTGACACAGCGCACAGAAAACTCGCGGCCGTATAAGTGATAAGCCCCACAAGCAGGATCGGCCGCCGACCGTGCTTGTCGGACAGCGGCCCCCAGATAAGCGCCGCTACACTGTAAAAGATAAAAAACATAATGATCGTCAGATTCGTCATCATTTCTGTTACGCCGAAGTATTTTGTCATGGACGGCAGCGCCGGAAGGTACAGGTCTGTCGACATGGATACGAACGCTGTAAGCAGGACAAGAAACGCGATGAGACTCTTGCCTCGGAGAAATTTTTGTACGGAAACAGGCTGGGATTCGTTTCCCGCGCCGGCTTGTGTTGAGGTTTGATTCATTATCTAGCTCCAAATTAATTTATTACAGTGTTACGGTTACGGGTGCCGAACCCATGCCGGTTATATTACCAACAAGCCCCAATCTTAAAAGATCAGGGCCGCATTAATTGCCGCATCATCGTTATCGTCTATTTTTTCGTCCGGTATCCCTGTATTTGCCTTCAGGCGTAAATAATGCCAGCCCATTGTCTTTCCAGCGTTTGGATTTATTATAGCATTTTAATATGGTGCATTCAAGATGATTAAGCATCCGGCTTTAACGTTATCGGCCGGCAGTCGGTACTTTCCCGCACTTTTCTGCGGGCTGCTTATACACCGGTATAGGCTCACGTCAAACACGAAACCGGCATATAATATAACGCGCGATATCGTCAGATTTCAGGATGCATCACAAAGCAGAGCAGATAAGATAACCGCTGAAAACAAAAGCAAAAGGCAGACCATTTCGGTCTGCCTTTTAGACTGTATACAAAGGCATCTGCGCCTTTATTAACGTCCAATCGCATTGCGATTTAATTTCAATGCTTTGAGAGATTAATTTCCAAAAGCATTACTTTACGAAGCCCACAGGCCGAGAGCCTTCTTTATCGAAAAAACTGCTGAAAGCAGCTTCTTCGATATTTTAGTAACTTCCCCAGAATTTTTCAGGCTTCATTTTGAGCCGCAGATCACACTGCAGGCAGCGGCCGGCTTCGTCTTCCGCCTCGTCGGCGCTGAAGCTCAGCGCCACCGGACGGAAATCACCGCTCCGCTCGTCGGATGACAAACGCTTATCCGCAGCTCTTTTCAGTTCGGCAAACCCTTCGGCCCTGCCGAGCCGTTTTTCCGGTTCGGAATCGGGGGCAAGCTTCAGGTTCAATTTCCCGCGGCCGCCCAAATATTTATCGATCGCGGACGCTGCTTTTCTGCCGGAGGCGACAGCCGCGACCACCTTGTCGGTCCCCGTCACAGCGTCTGCGGCCGCAAAAACGCCCTCCCGGCTTGTTTTCATGGTGTAAGAGTCCATGTCCACAAGGCCCCTGTCCGTCTTATCAACACCGAAATCCTCCGGTATTACCGGCTTTTGCCCGACGGCAAATATTACGGTGTCCGCTTCGATGATGTGTTCCGACCCTTCCGCTGTCTGCAGCTGCAGGTTCTTGTCCTCATCAAAGGAAAAAGACGCAACCTCAAGGCATTCAACGCCTCTGATTTTCCCATCTTCCCGTACGATTTTTTTAAACGTCCTGGACGGATAGATTTTGACGCCCTCCTCTTCGCTTTCCAGAAGCTCTTCCGGTGAAGCCGGCATCGTCTCGCGGGATTCCAGGCATGCCATCAAGACATCTTCGGCCCCCAGCCGCCGCGCGACGCGCGCGCAGTCTACGGCGACGTTTCCGCCGCCCAGCACTAAGACCCTGCTGCCCAGTGTAACTTCCTCGCCGGTATTGACGGCCCGAAGAAACGCTGTATTGACAAATACGCCGTCTCCTCTGGCCCCCGGTATCCTGAGCTTAACGCCGCTGTGTGCGCCGACGGCGACGAGCACCGCGTCATACCCTTCGTCAAACAGCGTGTCGATGGACTCGATCTTCATATCCGTTCTTATTTCGACGCCCATATCCGCGATATCGGCGATTTCCGCCGCCAGAACATCGCGCGGCAGCCGATATTCTGGAATGCCGTAACGGAGCATACCGCCGGCTTCCGGCATCGCCTCAAAGACGGTGACGCTGTGGCCGAAAAGCGTCAAATACCAGGCGGCCGTCAGCCCGCCCGGCCCGGCGCCGATGACGGCGGCTTTCCTGCCTGTCGCCGCTTTTTTCTGAATGTTTTGTTTCCACAGCTTTTCCGTATCGTTTTCGGCGGCAAAACGTTTCAGACGGCAGATTGAAACCGGCTCATTCACCTGCCCCCGCCTGCATTCGCTCTCACAGGGATGACTGCAAACATATCCAAGCACAAGCGGAAACGGCGCTTTTTCACGAACTACCGCCGTCGCGGCTGTATAGTTTTTTTCACGAATGAACCGGAGATACCGCGGCACGTCGATTTCGGCGGGGCAGGTATTGGCACATGGGACGAGCGCCGCCTTGCGGTTTTTGCCCTTGCCGAATTCCTCCCGGTCCAGGACCGCTCCCGTCGGGCAAACCTCGGCGCACGCGCCGCAGAACCGGCAGCCGGCCTCGGCGAGCGATACGTCCTTTTCGGGGTCCGGCCCTACGCCTATGTATGTCTCCCCGTGCGCGTATTTATAAAACAACACGCCGACGCCGCGCAGCTCGTGACACGCCCGCACGCAGCGCCCGCAGAGGACGCACTTGTTGGGTTCGTGGGAAAAAAGCGGGTTGGAATCCGTATACCCGAACAGCCGCGACCGGCGCCGGACGCGCAGCTCGTCTTCCATGAGATACTGCTTTAAAGACTGCAGCTCACAGTTTAGATATTTGATGCATGTCCCACAGTCCGCCTGATGTCCGGAAAGCATGAGCTCCATCGCCAGGCGGCGCGACGCGTCGATTTCCCCGCCCTTCGTCCGGATGACCATGCCGTCTTCCGCCGCCGTCGTACAGGATGTTTGAAGCCCCTTTATACCTTCAATTTCCACGATGCACAGGCGGCAGGCCCCGATCGGTTCCAGCTCGTTGTGGTGGCACAGGTGCGGGATGTAAATGCCGCTGTCAAGGCAGATCTCCAAAACACTCCTGCCTTTTTCGGCCTCGATCTCTCTGCCGTCAACGATGATCTTAACGGTTGCCATTACCTGCGCCTCCTTTCTGTCCGGCCGGACATGTTTTATGCTTGAGATGGTATTCGTATTCCGGCCTGAACAGCTCCAGACTGCTCAGGACCGGATCGGCGGCCGTACGTCCGAAACGGCAGATACAGCCGTTTTTCATGTTCCGGCCGAGCTCCTCGATGAGTTCCAGGTCGCCCGGTCTGCCTTCGCCTTTAATAAGGTCGTCAAGCAGCTTCGACAAATGCAGGGTGCCTTCCCGGCAGAAAACGCACTTCCCGCAGGACATGCCATGAAGGCGCTGCATCAGCTCTCCTGCTGTCGCAACGGCGCACGCGCCGTCGGCAATCACCGTAAGAAGTTCAAAACAGAAAGCTTCCCCGCCTTCACAGGCCGTTTCATAACTTATCGTTTTCTCCAGCACGCCGGCTTCCAACAAGCCGCCCGTCGGCCCTCCGAACTGTACGGCCTTGACCGAGCGGGAACCGCCGATATCACGGACGACCGTGCCGATCGGCGTGCCGAACGCAACCTCCACGGTATAGGAATGCCCGGCGTCTCCATTGAGGGTAATGATCTTTGTTCCCGCGCTTTTTTCGGTGCCGATGCCCTTGAATACGTCCGGGCCTTCCCGGAAGACGGCTGAAACATTGGAAAGCGTCTCCGCATTGCTTATAATTGCCGGACGGCCGTCCGACATCAGGACAGCGTCCTTTTCCCGCAGATACGGGATCGCCTGCCGCCCCTCCAAAAAGCTGAGAAGCGCAGTGTGCTCCCATGATGCCGGGGCCGCCGGGACTTCCCTGACTTCGGCATCGCAGCTGAAGCCGGATTCAAGGATATTCTCTCCGAGCAGTCCGTATGCTTTCATCTGACTGAACGCACCCTCAAGGATACGACACAGATAAGCGCTCCCTGCCGGAACGGCAATGATGGCTTTGGATGCGCCGGCCGCGTAGGCCGAAATTAAAAGGCCTTCCAGCACGGCGTGCG
This sequence comes from uncultured Sporobacter sp., assembly GCA_963663605.2. Lineage (GTDB taxonomy): Bacteria > Bacillota > Clostridia > Oscillospirales > Oscillospiraceae > Sporobacter. The sequence goes on along the minus strand of CAXXVF010000001.1, from coordinate 9,889 downwards.
GGTCGCCTTCCAAAAGCAGCCGTGACGCGCGCAGCTGCGGGACGCAGGTCAAGGCATTACAGACAACGATTTTGTCCCGGCTTTTTGTCTCACGAACAGCTTCCCACAACGTCCGGACCGGCCGTCCTTCGCCGTCGCGCTCCCGCAGGCCTGACTGTCCGACGCTGTCCGCAGCTTCCGGGCGCGTCATCCGGAGCGCTTTATCCAATCCGGCATAACCGCCGAACAATACCACGGCTTGATCAATGCTCTCCGGGTCAACGAACCCACAGCCGCACATCGCCAAGCGTTTTTGCAGCTTATGCAAGGACGGGATTTCCATACGCTCCCCGGCGGTCAAGCCTATAGCCACCTCATCGGGAAGCGGGCCGCTCCCCTTTAAGCATGATTCGATAACGCGCCCCGCCGTCTCTCCCGTAACGTTTGTATAGTAGGCCGTCTGGGCGCCGGGTTTGTCTATGATTACGACAGGTTCCAGATCTTCATAACCCATACCGCCTGTCCGAATTGCCGCGGCCGGCTGGTTTTTATCCGCCCATTCCCTGAACGCTTCATAACAATCGCCCGCTTTATCGTTTCCGCTTTGTGCTGAAACCCGTATTCGGATACTCCGGTCATTAAGAAGCGGCGCGCAGGCCTTTTCGGCGCAGTCACGAATTTTTCTAAGCTCCATTTTCCCTCCGTCCGGTGACAGTACGGCAAGTACGCTTGTCACGCACTTGCCGTATGGTTGTTTTTATATGTATTTGCCTGCCTTAGCCTTTGATATATTCCACCGCGTTCCGGCCGGCTATACGCCCGGAGTTGAACGCGAAGCTCGACGACATCCCTGTGGCGATATTGATGGGATAGCTGTCCGAGTGAATCCCGCCCGCGTCAAAGCCGCCGGCATAAAGGCCCTTGATCGGATCGTCCTTCTTGTTCACCGCTTCCAGCTTTTCATTAACCCGAATGCCGCCCTTGGTGCCCAGAATGACCGTCCGGGCCTTGACGGCGTAGAACTTCGGCCCCGTAAGCGGACGAAGGTATATACGTTTCTTGGCAAACATTTCATCGTGCCCTTTTTCACAGAAGCCGTTATATTCGTCAACGGTCGCTTTCAGGACGGCGGGGTCCACGCCCATATTCTCCGCGAGCTCCTCGACGGTATTGCCCATGAAAACTTCTGTACTGCCTCGCTCGAGGGCCGCGTCGAGTATCTTTCGGATATCGAATATTCGGGCGCCCGGTTTCCGGTCCATTGAACCCTCTTTTTCGATGCCGTGCGTCTCCAGCCTGCGTATGATGGAATCATCAAGGATGCGGAACGTATGCCCTTCCGGAAAACGCGCGTTCACGTTGCCGCCGCTCGTATCGTAAAAGCAGATTCCCTCGTCCGTATAGCGTCTTCCCTTGGGATCGACCCAGAGGTCCGGCTGCGATACGGCGACTTCCAGATCGTTCATCTGGTCAAATTCCGGCCCGATAGGTCCGATTGATATGATCTCGACCGCGTTCATCCCCTCGGCCGCCGCGCCGGCTTCCCAGGCCATGCGAATACCGTCGCCCATTTTATCTACATTGCCCATCGGCACGAGATTGACGCCCAGCTCAAACCCGTGATACTTCTTCATCCATTCTTTATTGTTGGCGTAACCGCCGCTGCCGACAATAACGGCTTTGGCCTCGACCTCGATCTCTTCGCCGTCTTCTTCGGCAACAACGCCGCAAATATGATCCCCGTCTTTTAGAAGCTCAACAACCGGCGCGCCCAGATGTATTTCCACGCCCTTTTCCTTGGCTTTATCGGCAAGTACTTTTACGGCCGCCGCGCCGCGTCCTTTAACGAGATGATATGTCGGCTGGGTGTACGGCATATTGGTGATAACGTCGGTAAATTCAACGCCCCGCTCGGCAAGCCACTCGATAGTGCCGGCGGATTCATCCACGATCGCCCGGACAAGGCGGCCGTTGGCTTTCCAGTGCGTATACTCCATGATCGCCTGGAACGCTTCGTCTTTTGTATACATGATAAACTTCTCACGCTGCATCCTGCTCTCGACGGCAAACGTGCCGTTGAAAAAATTCGACGAGCCTCCCAAAGATTTCTGTTTTTCAAACAGGATGACTTTAGCTCCGGCCTCGGCCGCTGTGATAGCCGCCGCCAAACCGCAGTTGCCGGATCCGATGACAACGATATCGGCTTTTAACATATTTTCCACGAGTCCTACCTCCACATGATTTGAGCATTTACATAATATTGCTAATTATATTCTATAATCACCGTCAAATCAACAAATTTAGCGATTACGGCATTGACGTATCCGCAAAAGACGCCGTCTTGAATTTTGCCAATATGCACAACAACACACTAAGTATTACAATTTCCTGAAAAAACCGCCTCAATTCATCTTTGAGGCGGTCTTGATATTATGTATTAAAGTTTTTTGCTTTGTTTTTGATAAACTCTTTGAGCCACGGACCTATCTCCCCGCTGGCCAGGGCAAAATCGATCGTCGCTTCCAGAAATCCCTGCAGGTTGCCCGTATCGTACCGGCGGCCTTCAAAATCGACGGCAACCATCGGGGCGCGTTTGCACAGCGTTTTCAGCCCGTCGGTGAGCTGGATCTCACCGCCGTAGCCGGGCGGCGTGTTCTCTAAAATATCAAAAATATCGCTTGTCAGGACGTAGCGACCCAAAATCGCATAATTGGAGAACTTTTCTGAGAGCGTCGGCTTTTCATTCATATCGCTGACACTGAAAATACGTTCTTCCAGCGGCGACACTTTAAGGGACGAATATTTTGAGATTGCTTCATCGGAAACCGCCTGCGTGCCGACGGCGCTCGCGCCGTATTTTTCGGCCGCGTCGACCAGCTGTTTTGTGACGGGCGTTTTCGCCATCATGATATCGTCGCCTAAAAGCACGGCGAACGGTTCACTGCCGACAAAGCGCTTCGCGCGCCAAATGGCGTGCCCGAGCCCCTTCGTTTCTTTCTGGCGGACATAAAAGATATTGGCAAGGTCGGCCGTACAGCGCACAACATCGACCTCTTTTAGTTTATTGTTTTGCATGAGCCGTTGCTCGAGCTCGGGATGATAATCGAAATAGTCGTCCATGGCGGATTTAGCCCGGTTGGTGACGACGAGGATGTCTTCTATACCGGCCTCGACCGCCTCCTCAATGATGTATTGGATGACGGGCTTGTCCACCAGCGGAAGCATTTCCTTTGGTATCGTTTTTGTCGCGGGAAGCATACGCGTACCGAGCCCGGCCGCCGGAATGACGGCTTTCGTGACTTTCATGAATCGTCCTCCTGACTGATTTTGTCTTATTGTGAATATATGCGTTTCAGGCTTTTGAAAAATCCGGTCCGGGGCAGAAAGATCATCGCCGGCAGCCCGAGCGCAAAGAGAACGACGAGTTCCCCGAACCCTACCCAGAGGCTGTTCGATAAAAACGCCGGCCAGAACACTTCCATAGTCTGCGTTGTAGCGTAGGCGATCAGCGCGCCGACAACGACGCCGTTTATGACGACGGGCGGCAGGCAGGCCAGCGCCTTCCTGAACGCACTCCCCTTTCCCCGGAGACCGAACGCCATCATGCACAGCGCGGCCAATAATGTCGCAAAAGACCCGAATACAATATCCAGCAGTCCATAGGCGCTTAAAAGGTTTGCAATAACACAGCCGACGAATAATCCCCATACGGAAAACGGGAAAAAAAACGGCAGGATACAAAGCACCTCGGATATCCGGAACTGAACGGGTCCGTAGCTGATCGGCGCAAGCGCCATCGTAAGCGTCGCGTATACGCCTGCAACGACGGCGGCGAAAGCGATTTTTCTCAAAGTAATACTGTTGGATATCATTTCTTACCTCGGCAAATAAAATCATTTACATATTATAGCAGCTTGTATTAAAATACAACAAGAGAACTGTCGATTGCGTATAAAGGTACGTTATTCCATTTGTTCCCGCCGCGCATTGAGCGAATAGACGCACCCGCAATAGTCCTGACGGTACAGACCGTATTGATGCGAGAGCTCAACCGAGCGTTTATACCCGTTTTTCTTTTTGAAATCGGCATTGAGATGACGAACGCCGTACGCGCTGGCCAGCTCGTCGCCGATACGGTTTAATGCCCCGGCATTCTTATGCGGACTGACGGACAGCGTTGTGGTGAAGTAGTCAAACCCGAGTTCACGCGCGCGCTTTGCCGTCTCCTCCAGGCGGAGCCTGTAGCATTTCAGGCAGCGCGCGCCGCCCTCCGGCACGTCTTCCAGTCCGGAAGCGATATCGTAGAATTCCGACGGCCTGTAATCCTCGACAATTATTTGGACGGGATGTTTTGTCTTCATGGCGCTGATAAACGCCCGCTGCTCGGTTACGCGCTTTGTAAACTCGCTTTCCGGGTAAATATTCGGGTTAAAAAACAATATTGTGATCTCAAAGTATTCCGAAAGATACTCAAGCACATACGCGCTGCAGGGCGCGCAGCAGCTGTGAAGTAAAAGGCGCGGCGCTTCACCACGGCGTGTCAGATCTTCAAGCGTTTTATCAAGCACGCGCTGGTAATTCACGTTCATAACCGCCCCTCCTTTTAAAATCCGGAATAACACAAAATACGCCAAAACATTATAACATACAAGGAGCTGATTTTCCATGTCCCGCCTCAATGCTTTCTATATGGATTCAACAGACGCCAAAAGCAGACTGCATGTCATGCAGTGGCTCCCGGACGACGAAAAGGTCACGGCCGTTTTACAGATCGCTCATGGCATTTCCGAACATATCGCACGGTATGACGCCTTCGCCCGTTTTATGGCCGAAAACGGTTTTATCGTCATTGGCAACGATCATCTGGGGCATGGCCAAACGTCCGGCGAAACGCAAAGGGGCATTTTTTCAGATAAGAACGGCTGGGATACAGCCGTCAGCGATATGCTCCGGCTGCATGAAGAATCGCATGCGCGATATCCGACGTCCCCGCACTTCTTGCTGGGGCATTCCATGGGCAGCTTCTTAGCCCAAACCTTCATCATCAGGCACCCCGATCTGCTCGCAGGCTGTATCCTAAGCGGGACCGGATACAACCCAATGCTCCTCGTAAATACCGGCCTCATCATCGCTGCGGCCGAAAAAAAACTCTTTGGCGCCGACAGACAGAGCGTCCGGCTCGACCGCCTGTCGTTCGGCTCATATAACAGGCGCATACCCCAGCGCCGCACACCGCGCGACTGGCTTTCACGCGACAGTGAACTCGTTGACCGGTACTTATCGGACGACGCCTGCGGTTTCGTACCGAGCGCCGGTATGTTCCATGATATGCTCAGCGGCATCAAATTCATTGAAAAGGAGAAAAACATCGCCGGGATACGTAAGACCCTGCCGGTTCTTTTTATTTCCGGCTCGGAAGACCCCGTCGGCAATTATGGTAAAGGCGCGGGGAAAGTCCGTGACCTCTTTACCAAAGCAGGCCTTCATGACGTGACATTCAAACTGTATGATGGCGCGCGCCATGAGGTGCTCAATGAGACGAACCGTCAGGAGGTTTACAGCGATGTCCTTCGTTGGGTGCAGTTGAGGGCGCCGGGGAGTTAAAAGAATATTAAAAAAACGGATCGCAGTCTGAACGCTGATCCGATGCTATTAAAAACACATTATTTGCCGCCCGTTTGTATAAGCAGGCATAAAAGGGCAAAAAAATCCCAGGGATTTTCACCCTGGCTTCGTCGGTTTTTTACTTCTCGCTTACCGAATACTCTTCGTCCCGGAAGATCAAATCGTCGATATCTTCGATTCTGTTTATATTCATTTAATCGCTCCTTTCCTTTTTATTTGTTTTAAGTATACACGAACACATTGTCGAAATCAACCGAAATGTTGTTAAATAATTGTAAAATGTGCTGCAAACCAGTGTTTTTTGCGGAAATATATGACGGCTTAATGATTCCTCGTTTTGCAACGGAAGTCATTATGCCGTCAAAATTCATTTTTTATTCATATTTGAAGCGCCGAAATGCTCGACAATGCAGTCAAAAAAGTGATAATATGTTTTATATGCATAATAAGAGCCGTTCGGCCGTCAGTGATTAAACCCGATCACTATCAGAAAAGCCAGCAATAGCGCATAGGTCGGCACCGTCGTTCCGATCAGAAGTTCCACTTTATCATGTCTTTTCATGCTCAGGCTGGCCCAGAATACGGCGGCCAGAATAAGAATACCGAACAACAGCCATGGGCCGATGAAGTAAATCAGCGAAAATATTGGTCCGGCAACGCCGCAGGCATGCCCGCTGGCCTTGATCTTAAAAACCTTGTTGAGCAATACAAGTGAAATGCCCGACAACAAATAGGTCAGATAGATGATGAGCAGATAATCCGAAACGGGCAGAAAAATCGCCGTTATGATGCCAAGGATATATCCGGCGCTTGCCATCCACATTGCCAGGCTGCGCTGTCCGTCCCGTCCCTTGTCCTTGTAAAAGGGGACAAACGGCTGCAGCGGATAAGCCAGAATCGGCAGAACCACGAGAAAAATAATCGCCAGTGTAAGATTGAGTGTATTGCCGAAGAAGCCCTCCTTGGTAAAAAATAATGTTATGAGTAGCAGCAGTGCCATAACGGGCGGTACCGTGACAACTCTGATGATCTTTGCTATATGCTGCTTTAACAATTTAAACCTCCGTAAATGTGACTAATCCGTTCGCTTGTCACCCCAGAAGAACAGCGCGACCGTACCCGGACCCGTATGCGAGCCGACAACAGTGCCGATACTGCTAATTTGTATTTTACCGTTTATATCCTTGAATTCGGCTTCAATCAGCTGCGCAACTGTTTGGGCATCATCCGGACGGGCCGAATGAGAAATAAAGCACTTACCGGAATAGTTTGCCCCATTTTGCGCGAACTGGCGCATCTTGCCGACGGTCTCCTGAATGACATGCTTTTTGCCTCTTATCTTCTCCCGCGGTATCAATTCCCCTTTGCTGTTCATGTTCATGAGGGGACAGATATTAAGGAGTGTCCCAAGTGCGGCCGACGTTGAGGAAATCCTGCCGCCTCGTTTGTAATGCTTCAAGTCTGATGAGAAAAACCAGTGATGCAGATTCAGCTTGTTCTCTTCAAGCCAGGTATAAAGCTCTTCCGCTGACGCGCCGGCGTTTTTCTTTTCATACGCCGTGTCAACGAGTAAACCGAAACCGGAGGATGCTCCCAGCGAATCGACAAGGTAAATCGTGCGCTCCGGGTATTTTTCCTTCAGTTCTTCCCTGGCAATCCGAGCCGAGTTGAATGTACCCGAAATACCGGAAGACATTTCAACGTGCACGATATCGTTCCCCGCCGATAAAAGCGGCTCAAAGAACCGGATAAACTCTTCAACATTTATTTGGGATGTGACCGGCATCGATCCGGCATCGATTCTATTATAAAACTCATCGAAAGAGATCGATTTGCCAAGGTCATCCGGATATTCCCTGCCGTCCATCTCAAAATGGTAGCAGATAAACGGGATGTCCTTTTCCGCAAGGTATGATGCCGGCATGTCTGCCGTTGAGCTGCACGTTAATTTATAATCTCCCAATTTCAGTCCTCCAGCTAAATAAAAATAGTGTCATATGACGCTTTTCCCGGCTGAAGAAAGGTATGTATAGGAACCTTCAGCCGCAGTGTACGTGATGCATCAGCATATGCTGTGTATATTATACCCAAAAAGTCCGCCGGTTCCAACCTACTTTTCATTTTTTTCATTCTATTGTATATACGTTCGCCAGTAGAGTTGGCCGGCGCCATTCTACTCCCGGTGGAGTATACGAGGTGACGCATGAGCAAAGGCAGCAAGGAGATACTCTTACGGCAAAGGATCGCCGCAAATATGGCGCACTACCGAAAGCTTCATAATATGACACAATCGGAACTTGCCGGGTGTATTTCATATTCCGATAAGTCTATTTCAAAGTGGGAGCGCGCGGAGGGCGTACCGGATATCTATGTCCTGACGCTTCTTGCCGAATTGTTCAATGTAACAGTCAATGACCTCATCAGCGAAAACGCGCCGCTGCCTTTACCTTCCGTAAACACGAATAAAGACCGGGTGGTTATACTGCTGCTTTCCGTCGGTCTTGCATGGCTCATCGCTACGGTTGCATACACGGCTATTCGTGTTTTTGCCCCGGCGCTGGACTGGGCCTGGTATTTCTTTATAGGCGCGATTCCCGTCAGTTTTATTATCACCGTTGTATTGACCAGGCTTTGGTGGAGTCTCATTCCCCGCTTTTTTTCTGTCAGCGGATTGATGTGGTCGCTTATCGTTTGCGTTTATGTCTTCCTGCCGTTTTACAACGTCCAGCTGGTTTTCGCCGTCGGCGCCGTCTTGCAGGTGCTTATTGTTTTGTGGTACATCTTTCAAAAACAACTTAAGAATAAAAAAAACGAATTATTAAACCGTTATAAAAAGCATTCTGCCCAGTAGCACACTGTTCATACTTCAACGAAAAAACCGCCCTTTCGGGCGGTTTTCGTTTTGCATAATATCCTGTTCAAATCAATAATCCCTTTACTCGGTCTGTTCCGTTTTTTCACCGTCGTTTCCGGCGATTTTTTCTATTATGCCGGAAGCGTCGCTTTGCCTGAGCATATCGAACAGACCGGCATCCTGGAATACAACCTTTGCGTTGTCTTTCAAAGCCCTTTCTGCTGCTTCGACAACCCTGTAAGCCTGCGCGTTCCCAACAAAATACTGCTGAGCAGCTTCGCAAATGAGCCGGATGGCCTTTGCCTCAGCTTCCGCCTGCAAAATCCTGGCCTGTTTTGCACCTTCGGCTTTTTTGATTTCAGCGCGCTTTATGCCGTCCGCGTTTATTTCAGCCGCAGCAGCAAAATCGGAAGCGGCTACTTTTTCATTTTCAGCCCTGACGATTTTTTGCATTATTTCCTGGACGTCTTTCGGGATTTCGATCTCCTTCATTTGGCATCGGACAATCTCAACACCCCAATACTCCGTAACCGGCTTCAGTACCCGGCACATCTGGTCGCCGATTTGCTCCCGTTCGCCGCAAACGCGCCGGAGCGGCATCGTCGCGATGATATTGCGAAGTGTCGTCCGCGCAATATCGACCGTTTGGTCGATACAGTTGTACGCGTTATACAGCGACGCTTTAACGCTCATTTCATCCGGCCTGACTCTTATGTAAATATGCGCATCGGCAATCACTTTCATGTTGTCGTTTGTTGTGATTACCTGCGGGTCCAGATTCAGCGTCTGTTCGGTAACCCGGACGGTATGAAGCTTCTGGATACCCGGCACGATCCAGTGCAGTCCCGGTTTGATAAACCGGGTGTAAATACCGAATGTTTCGATGACGCCCATGTGTATTGGCCGTGTGATTCTGAAACCGGCAATAATAAAAGCACAAACTACAGCCGCTGCCGGAATTATTATAATGTACACGAAATTGTCCTCCTCCGGATCACAGATCAAAACATGCCGAATACGGCATTGATAAAAGACTGATCGGAACGCGTTTTGATCGAATACTTTAGCCCTACGCGGCATTGCCGTTTTATACGGCTATGGACATCAAGGCCTGTTTGTCCAGTACGCATTATGTATATTCATGAGATATTATAAATATTTTAATTTTTCAGGTAAACTTATAAAAACCACCCATAAAAAACCTCCCGCTCTGGCAAGCCATTTCGGGAGGTCAAAACTTATTGAGGAGGGTAATCATATCGATGGGAATAATATTGTCGTTAAGGCAGTATGCTCGACGTTTATGTCTTTTTAACATGAGACGTTTTGCACTTACGTCTCGCATAACATTATATGCTGATTGCGGCAGGCCGTGCCGATGCCTGCGCACAGCATTTTTCGCCGACATATTTCGTCCATATTTTTTATCTG